>NZ_CBDCUB010000005.1:0-30193 GCF_965222475.1 Candidatus Palauibacter sp.
TTTCTACGATCGATTTCCATGATCTCTCCCCGCGCTGGCAGCGTGCAAAAGGTGACCTCTGGCAACTTGGCCCGGCTTCGTCAACGCCGCCAGATGCGACCGGATACGAACCGGATACAAAGAGGATGGACGACCGCCCAAAAAAGGGGGGCCGCACCATCCGGTACGGCCCCTCTCTTCGCCTGCCCGGTCCCCCCGGGGCCTCAGTAAGCCTGCTTGGTCACGTTTTCCGCCTTCGGACCCTTGGGACCATCCACGACATCGAGCTCGACCTTCTCGCCCTCCGCCAGGCTTCGGAATCCCTCCGACTGAATCGCCGTGTGGTGCACGAAGACCTCCGCCGATCCATCGTCGAGAGCGATGAATCCGAAGCCCTTCTGGTCGTTGAACCACTTCACCGTGCCGCTTCTGCGCATTACCCGTGCTCCTGAAAAAGATTGGTGTCGCCGAGAGTACGGGCCTGCTGCACATGCCTGCTACCGTGCCCGCCAACCCCGACCATCGCCCGGCCCAGAATACATGGCGGGATTCCCGTTGTCCATGCGGGCGGGTCCGGCTCCGGAGGGTCCCGGCCGGCGCGCTCTACTTCCTGACCGCCAGGAAGTCGCGAAGGCGGAGTTTCGTCTGGTGATCCTTCCTCCGCACACCCTTCATGTCCTGGCCGCGGATGTAGGTGCGCTGCCACCCCTCGTCCACGGCCTCCTGCTCGCCGGCGCTCAGATCGTCGATGAACTGCGAGCGGGATTCGCGCCATGCGACGTACTCGTTCGCGAGCCGCCTGTTGTCCCACAGGTCGCGGCCCCGGGGGCGCACGCTCTCCAGGTAGTGGCGCGGGATGGGCAGGATCCGGCAGATCGGTTCGCCCTCATCGAAGCGGATCCAGTGCTTCGGCCGCGTGATCTTCCAGTTCATCGTGAACGAGAACGGCGCCCAGTCGGTCTCGATGATCCCGTCGAGCGGAATGATCCCGTCCTTGGGGAGGTTCGGACAGCCTCGCGCCCACAGGTTGTGGTCCTTCGTGGTCCGGAACAGGTAACCGGGCGTAAAGGTGACGACACCGCTGCCGAAATGGCTGGCGATCGCGGCGTGTGGCTCGTCGTCCCAGCGGAACTTCACGGCGTCCAGGCCGGCCTCTCCGTTCCAGCGCACCCGGAAACGCGTCGGACAGAGGAGATCCCACCCCGCCTGGTTCGCGATCAGCAGCGGGAGGCAGCGGTACGCGAAACGACCCGGGGTGTCGTCCATCCAGTCGCGTTGCTGCGTGCCCTTGACCAGCGGCAGCGCGTCATCCGCGACCCGGTAGGCGGTAAGATCGATGCCCGCGGCCGGCTTCGGCCGCGGCTTCGCCTTCTTCGCCACCGGCTGCTATCCCCTCCGAACTGGAACCCGGTTGCCGAACCCGGGCCCGCCGGTACTCGGGCTTTCGGGCTCGAGGAGCGACTTGCCGAGATCGAAGGACACCAGCAATCCCGCGATTTCCGTCGCACCCTCGAGACGGACCCAGTTGTCCAGGATCGTGATCTGGAAGACCGCCTCGATCGCCGGGTTCGCCGGCGAGGGGTCGATGTTCAGCGTGATGCGGCGGGAGACCCTGTCATATTCCCACATGCCGTAGAACCGGACATCGACCGTACTCCCGCCCGGCCCGCTGCTTGGCAGGAACACCCGGCCGCTCAGCGTCATCGCCGACCCGAATACGAGGCGGATGTCCGAACCGGGCGGGGCGGGGCGGATGTTACCCGGGATCTGGGAGTTCCGCAGACTCAGATGCTCGACCGGGCGGTACACTCCGACGATCGTGGGATGGAGGTTTCGGTACGCGGGCCCGTACGGATTGTTGTCGATTTCGCAGGCCACCGTTCCGGCAAGGAGGCCAACGGCCAGGCCCGCGCGCGCGACTTCCCGCAGTCGCAGATATTTCACAGCTCCCTCCACACTGATAGAACGTCCTCCGGGATCCTTCATGGAACCGCCGGGCGGGACATTTGGCGTGGCGGACTTCACCACGTCCAGGCTTAATGAAACAATTCCGGGGTGCCGGTGGCAACCCAGATGGGCAAACACCCCTCCCCCCGGACCGGGGCGTTGCGCGCCGGGCGGCGGATGGGCAGGGTGTCGCGCGCCCAGCGAACACTCGAGCCCGGCTCCGGCTGACATGGTCACGATACGCCCCATCCACCGCGCCCTCGTACCCGTCGATTCCGACGCCGCCCGCCGGGTGTCGGCCCGAAACTACGACGAGTTTCAGGGAGATCTCGAGATCTGGGAGGCGATTCGAGAGGCGTCGGACTCGGTGTTGAGCGTCACCATGGCGCACTGTGCGGTGGTCCGCTCCGATCGGATCATGGAGGGCGACTCGCAGGCGGCGCTGGGGCGCGCGCGACTCAACTTCGACCGGCTCCGGGCTTCCCCTCTCACGCGCGAAGCGGGGCGAATCCTCTTCATCTACGAGATCGTGGACCCGGGGCGGCCGGGGGTGCGGCAGATCGGCCTCGGCGGGCTGGCGCGCACGGCGGAGATCCTGACCGAAGCGACGCCCGACGGACCGATCATCCGCAACGAGGGCGTCCGTCCCCCGAAGGCGCGTGGACGCGCGCGGCTGATCGACGCGACCCGCGCCATCATCGGGACCGTGAACAACGCCGTGCCCGACGAGTCCGGGGCCTTCGCGCGGACGCTGGAGGGACGGGTCGACGGAGTCGCGCCCGACTTCGCGGTCGAGGGCACGGGAGGTACCACCCATCGGATCTGGCTCGTCCGGGAGCCCGGCGCCCTGGCGCGCCTTCAGCGGCTGCTCGCCGACGAGCCGGAGGCCTACGTGGCCGATGGCAACCACCGGAGCGCGGCCGCCGCGATGCTGGGGCACGAGTCCTTCCTCGCGGTGTTCTTCCCCGCGGACCGGATGGGGATCGCCCCCTACAACCGTCTCGTGCGGCTTCCCGGCGATTCCCCCGAGGCCGTCGAGGCGGCGGTGGCGTCGGCTCTGGGGCGTTCCTTCGCCGTCACCGTCCCTTCCGAGGGAGAGGGACCGCTTCAGCCGGAGACCACCCACGAGATCGGCGTGTACACGGCCGGAGCCGGGTGGCGGCGGGCGATGCCCCGGGAGAAGGTCCTGCGCGAGGAGGACGCGTCGGCGTCGATCGACCACGACATCGTGCAGCGGACGCTCTTCGCCGACCTCGGGATCGTCGAGGCCGGGGACGAACGCCTGACGTTCGTGGGCGCCAACAAGGATGCTGCGTGGCTCGCGGCGGAGGTCGACGCGGGCCGGGCCGCCTTCGCGGTCACACTCCCCGCCGTGACGATGCGTCAGTTCATCGCGGTGTGCCGGCAGCGCCGCATGATGCCGCCCAAGTCGACCTGGTTCGAACCCAAGATCCGCAGCGGGCTGGTCATGGTCGTGCTCGAGGATCTCTGAGCGACTCCGCCCGCGCGCGGAGGACGGCGCGGTCGACCTTCCCCAGGTGGGTCCGGGGCAGCGCGTCAAGGACGTGGGTCGCGGCGGGCGCCTTGTAGGACGCGAGGCGGGAGGCCACGAACTCCCGCAACGCCGCCGCCAGCTCCGATGGCTCGGTGGGGCGTGATCCCGCGTCCGGAGCCGAAGCCGTTTCCGTCGGGACGACCCACGCGACGGGTTCGACGAGGCCCGCGCGATTCGGCACGCCGACCACGGCCGCCTCGGCCACGGCCGGGTGCTGCGACAGGCAGTCCTCCACCTCGCCGGGGGACAGCCACTTCCCCTTCACCTTGAGCATGTCATCGCCGCGCCCGCAGTAGGTGAAGACCCCGTCCGCGTCGCGCACGACCATATCCCCGGACACGTACCACGAACCCCGGAACGCCTCCGCCGTCGCCTCCGCCCGCTGCCAGTACCCCAGGGCGCGCGACCCGCCGCGCACCCGGAGCCAGCCGACCTCGCCGTGCGGAAGCTCCCGGCCCTCGTCGTCGCACACCCGCACGTCGAAGCCGGGAACCACGCGGCCCAGCGTACCGGGGCGTACGTCTCCCGGCCGGTTGCTGAGGAAGATGTGCCACATTTCGGCGGTCCCCAGTCCGTCGAGGAGGTCCACCCCCCACGTATCCCGCCAGCGCCGGTGAAGGTCGGGGGGGAGGGCCTCGCCGGCGGAGGTGGCGAGCCGGAGACACGAGAGATCCCGGCGCGCGGCGTCGGAGTCCGCCACCATGTGCCGGATCATCGTGGGCACGTTGACCAGCACGGTCGGGCGAAACTTCTCGATCTTCGAGAACAGGACCTCCGGTGTACACCGCTCCGGGAAGAGGGCCGCCGCGGCCCCGACCGAGAAGGGGAAGAAGAGGTTCGAGCCCGTGGCGTATCCGAAGAAGAGCTTCGGCACCGAGAGCGTGATGTCGGACTCCGTCAGACCGAGGACGCGCTTCCCGTAGCACTCGGTCGTGTTGGCGAACGACGCGTGCGTCTGCACGACCCCTTTCGGCCGCCCCGTCGTCCCGCCGCTGAACAGCCACAGCGCCGGGTCGTCTCGGTGCGTGGGGAACGGTCGGAGCGCGGCGGGCTGGGCCGCGAGCCGCTCCCCGAAGGCGGGTTCATCGATGATGAAGGTCTCGCGGGGACCCCGGATCCCGGGACCCCAGGTAAGGCCGTCGCCGGCCCTGTCGCGGTCTCGATGCCGGTCTCGGTCCCCGCCTCGCGCCGCCTCGGCGAAGGCCGGCGCGCGTTCGGAGTCCGTGAAGAGGACCGCGCCGCGCGTATAGCGGAGGAAGTACTCGATCTCCTCCCTCCGGAGGTACGGGTTCAGCATCACGCCGACGGCCCCGATCCGGAGCGCGCCGAACAGGACGCCGACGAAGGCCGGGCCGTCCGGGAGGGCGATGAGGACGCGTTCCTCGGGGCGGACGCCCGCCGAGAGAAGCAGATGGCCGTAGCGGTTCGCGAGGGCGTCGACCTCGGCGTAGGTGAGTTCGCCCTCGTCGGTCAGGAGGGCGCGCCGAGCGCCGCGTCCCTCCCGCACGCGGTCGCCGAGCAGATACTCGGCGACGTTGAAGCGCTCGGGCGGAACGAACCTCGGCGGCGGATCGGGATCTCGCATTTCCATCGGCTGCACGGGCCGTTCGTGGCGTGAACTCGGGTCTCGCACGGTATTCCCCGACCGCCGCGCCATCAACACGGCCCCGGCGCGGACCCTTGCGCGTTCAGCAGGGTCGGCGTAGCCACACTCCATGACCCTTCACCGGCTGCCGGACCTCACATGGGAGGATGTCGGGGCGCTCGACCTCGATCGCGCGGTCGCCATCCTGCCCGTCGGGGCGACGGAGGCGCACGGACCGCACCTGCCGCTCGACACCGACGTCACGATCGCGGTCGCGATGGCGGAGGCGGGCGGGCGGCGACTGGCGGCGCAGGGCCTTGAACCGGTGCTACTCGACGCGCTGCGATACACGCCCGCCACGTTCGCCGCCAGCTTCCCCGGTACGATCGACATCGGGAGCGCGACGCTGGCGGCGCTCCTCACGGACATCGCGACGAGCCTGCGGCGGGCCGGGATCGGGACGCTGGCGATCGCGAACGCACACTTCGACCCGGCCCATCTCGAGGCCCTCCACGGCGCGGTATCCTCGATCAACGAGGACGCCCCGATGCGGGCCGTGTTCCCGGACGTGACCCGCCGACCGTGGGGAGGCAGGCTGACCGCCGAGTTCCGAAGCGGGGCGTGCCACGCCGGCCGGTACGAAGGGTCGATCGTCCTCGCTCGTAGCCCCGAGCGCGTGCGCGAGGAGGTCATGCTGGAGCTGGAGGACAACCCCGTCTCGCTCTCGTCGGCGATCGCCGATGGGGCGGCGGACTTCGTGGCCGCCGGGGGGGCGCGAGCCTACTTCGGCAGCCCCGCGGGGGCGACGGCGGAGGAAGGACGCGCTACGATCGAGGTGTTGGGGGAGATCCTCGCGGAGGCGGTGATCGAAGCCTTGGGAATCGAGTCATGAGCGGAGCGTGTAAGGACTGTGAGCGAACTGTGAGCGAACCATGAGCATCGCAGGTCGCGGCGCCCTGATGACGGGGGGCGGCCGGGGCATCGGCGCGGCCGCGGCCCGTGCGCTCGCCGACCGGGGCGTCCGGATCGTCGTCTCGGCGCGCAGCACGGACGAGATCGAGGCCGTCGCCGCGGAACTCCGGGCCCGGGGGACCGAAGCCTGGGCCGTGACGTGCGATATCGCGCAACCGGCCGATGTGGCGGCGCTGTGCCGGGAAGCCGCCGGGCGGCTCGGCGCCGTCGACATCCTCGTCAACAACGCGGGCGTGGCCAGTTCCGCCTCCGTGACCCGGCTGGCCCTGGAGGAGTGGACCCGGCTGTGGACGGTCAACGCCACCGGCGCCTTCCTCGCCATGCAGGGGGTGCTTCCCGGCATGATCGAACGCGGCTGGGGACGCATCGTGAACGTGGCGTCGGTCGCGGCGCTGCGCGGGGCGCGATACATCGGGGGCTACGCGGCCTCCAAGCACGCGCTGCTCGGACTCACGCGCTCGGCGGCGGCGGAAGTGGCGGCGAGCGGGGTCACCGTCAACGCGGTCTGCCCGGGCTACGTCGACACGCCGATGACGGACGCGACGATCGCGAACATCGTGCGGCGCACGGGGCTGGAGGAGAGCGCGGCGCTCGACGCGGTGCTGGCCACGACGCCGCAGCGCAGGCTCATCGCGCCGGAGGAGGTCGCCGCTGCGGTCGCGTTCCTGTGCGAGGAGGCGGCGCGCAGCATCAACGGGCAGACCGTCGTCCTCGACGGCGGCGCCACCTCGGCCCTCTAGGGACGGGACGCATGGACGGCACGGACGCGTACGACGTCTTCAACCCGCCGGAGCTGGCGGAGCCCAGAGGCTGGAACCACGGTCTGCTGGCGCCGGCCGGCGGCAGAGTCCTCTTCGTCGCCGGCCAGACCGCCGGTGGGCCCGACGGGCGTGTCGAGGCAGCGGACTTCGCGGCGCAGTTTGCGCTCGCGCTCGATCGCGTGCTCGCCGTCGTGCGGGCGGCGGGCGGTGAACCCGCGCACGTCGGGCGCATGACCGTGTACGTGACCGACCTCGCCGCCTACCGGGACGCGCGCGCGGAGCTGGGCGCGGTCTGGCGCGCCCGGATGGGGCGTCACTATCCGGCCATGGCGCTCGTGGAGGTGCGGGGACTCGTCGAACGCGGGGCGCGGGTCGAGATCGAGGCGACCGCCGTCCTCCCCGCGCACCGCCCGCGTGAGTAGTTCAGGAACAGGTAGCCAGCCATCGCAAGGAGCCCTGCCGTGCCGTTGAACCCAGCTTCGTTTCTCTACGAGCTCGACGCGGCCACGTCGGTCGCGACGATCACCCTGAACCGTCCCGAGCGTCGGAACGCACTGACGTTCGAGGTCTACGACGAACTCCGGAACACCTTCCGCGCGCTCGACTCCGAGCCGGAGGTCCGCGCGGTCGTGATCACCGGAGCGGGCTCCGCCTTCTGCACCGGCGGGGACGTGCGGGACATCATCGGTCCTCTCCTGGAGATGGACTCCGGCGAGCTGCTGGAGTTCACCCGCATGACCTGCGACCTGATCGCCGCCATGCGGGAGTGCGGCCGGCCCGTGGTCGGCGCCCTCAACGGCACCGTGGCGGGCGCCGGGGCCGTGATCGCGACCGCCTGCGATGTCCGCATCGCGACGGAGTCGGCCAGGATCGCCTACCTGTTCACCGGAGTCGGACTCTCGGGCGCCGACATGGGGATCGCGTGGCTCCTCCCGCGCATCATCGGTCTCGGCCGGGCGACGGAACTGCTGATGGCAGGGGGCTTTCTCGATGCGCGCGAGGCGCTCCGGATCGGGCTCTACAACCGCGTCGTGCCCGACGGGGAGGCGCTGGCGGCCGCCACCGACCTCGCGGCGCGGCTCGCCGCCGGCCCGTCGGCTGCGCTGGCCGTGACGAAGCGGGCCCTGGAGCGGGAAGCCCACATGACGCTGCGCGAGGCGCTCGACGAGGAGGCCCGAGTCCAGGCGGTCTGCATGGAGGACCCGAACTTCCGGGAAGGCTACCGGGCCTTCGTCGAGAAGCGGGGCCCGGTGTTCTCGTGATCGATTTCCACCCCGTCCGGGCCTTCCTCGAACCGGCGCACCTCGAACTCGCGGAGGGCATCGGCGGCTACGCCGCGGCGGAGTTCTCCGGGCACGCGCGCCACGACGACGACGATGTGGTGCGGCGCTACGCACGGGAGATCTGCGCCTCCCTGGGGAGCGGCGGCTGGCTGAAAGCGATCGCCCGACAGGACTTCCGGGCCTGCGCCGTGACTCGCGAGACGCTGGCCTTCCATTCGCCGCTGGCCGACGCGATGTTCGCGCTCCAGGCGTTGGGTTCGACTCCGATCGCGCTCGCCGGGGACACCCGGCAGCGCCGCTTGTGGCTCGATCGCGCGGTTCGCGGGCGGGCCGTGGCCGCCTTCGCGATGAGCGAGCCCGAGGCAGGGTCCGACATCGCGGCCATGCGCTCGACGGCCGTTCGGGACGGCGACGGTTACGTCCTGAACGGCATCAAGACGTTCATCTCGAACGCCGGGATCGCGGACTTCTATCTCGTGTTCGCGCTCACGGACCCCGGTGCGGGCGCGGAGGGCATCTCCGCCTTCCTGCTCCCCACGGAGACGCAGGGGTTCCGCTTCGTGCGGCCGCTGCTCATGGCCGATCCGCACCCGCTGGGCGAGATCGCGCTCGAAGACTGCCGGTTGCCGGCGTCGGCGCGGGTCGGGGGTGAGGGCGAAGGATACCGCCTGGGGCTGGCCACGCTCGACCGCCTGCGGCCCACCGTCGGTGCGGCTGCATGCGGGATGGCGGGGCGCGCCCTGCACGAAGCGATACACCACGCCCTGGCGCGTCGGCAGTTCGGGCGGGCGCTGGCCGACTTCCAGATCACGCAGGAGAAGGTGGGCCGCATGGCCACCGACCTCACCGCCGCGCGGCTCCTCGTCTACCGGGCGGCCTGGGAGCGAGACGGCGGCGCGGAACGAACGGACCTCGAGGCCGCGATGGCGAAGTCGTTCGCGACCGAGATCGCGCAGGGCGTGGTGGACGACGCGGTGCAGATTCTCGGGGGCCGGGGGGTGCTGGCGGACCACCCGGTGGACCGGCTGTACCGCTCCGTGCGGGCCCTCCGCATCTACGAGGGCGCGACGGAGATCCAGCGCCTCATCATCGCGCGCCACCTGTTCGATGCGGCGCGGGCCGGACGCGACGGGCCGCCGGGGTGAACAGGCCTTCCGGACCGTGAGGATCGTCTGCGTGGGCGGCGGCCCCGCCGGGCTCTATTTCGCGATCCTCATGAAGCGCTCCCATCCGGACCACGAGATCGTGGTGCTGGAGCGTAACCGCCCGGGCGACACCTACGGTTTCGGGGTCGTCTTCTCCGACGCCACGCTCGAGGAACTGGCCGCCGCCGACCACGAGAGCTACGAGGCGATCACGGAGTCGTTCTACCACTGGGACGACATCGACATCCACTACCGGGGCGAGCGCCTCACCTCGACCGGCCACGGGTTCAGCGGGCTCGCGCGCGCCGCGCTGCTGGAGATCCTCGAGGCGCGGGCCCGGGCGCTCGGCGTCGAACTCCGCCACGGGGTCGAGGTCGCGTCGGAGGAACCCTGCGCGGGCGCCGATCTCGTCCTCGCCGCGGACGGCGTGAACAGCGCCATGCGTGCGCGGTACGCCGACGCGTTCGGCCCCCGCATCGACGTCCGCCCCAACCGGTTCGTGTGGCTCGGGACGACGAAACCCTTCCCCGCCTTCACCTTCCATTTCAGGGAGACCGAACACGGGCTGTGGCGCGTCCACGCCTACCAGTACCGGAGCGCCACCCCGGCCCCGGAGGCGATCTCCACCTTCATCGTCGAGGCGACGGATGCCACCTGGCGCGCGGCCGGCTTGGACACCGCCTCGGAGCGGGAGACGGCCCGCTTCCTCGAGGAGGTCTTCGCGGAAGAACTCGGATCGCACCGGCTGATCCGGAACCGGTCGATCTGGCGCGGCTTCCCCACCGTCCGGAACCGCGCCTGGCGGCACGGCAACATCGTGCTCGTGGGCGACGCCGCGCACTCCGCGCACTTCTCCATCGGGTCCGGCACCCGTCTCGCC
Organism: Candidatus Palauibacter sp.; assembly: GCF_965222475.1. GTDB lineage: Bacteria > Gemmatimonadota > Gemmatimonadetes > Palauibacterales > Palauibacteraceae > Palauibacter. The sequence continues at coordinate 10,108 of NZ_CBDCUB010000005.1, forward strand.
ATGATCGACTCGATCTCGCTCCACGAATCGCTCCTCGCTCACGACCTCGAGGTCGCGCCCGCGCTCGAGGCCTACGAGACGGCCCGGCGGCCCGAGGTCGAGAGCGTGCAGCGCGCCGCGCAGGCCAGCCTCGAGTGGTTCGAGGGCACGGAGCGGTTCATGGAAACGGAACCGCTCCAGTTCGCGTTCAATCTCATCACGCGCAGCCTTCGCATCACCCATTCCAACCTCGCTGTGCGCGACCCGGAGTTCACGGCGCGCGTCGACCGCCGGTTCGCGGATCGGGCCGCGGCGGCGGCGGGAACATCTCCGGTCGAAAGCGACCCCGCCCCGCCTCCGCTGCTCGCGCCGTTCCGGCTGCGGGGACTCGAACTGAAGAACCGGGTCGTGGTCTCGGCCATGTGTCAGTACTCGGCCGAGGACGGCACGCCGGACGACTGGCATCTCGTGAACCTCGGCAGCCGCGCGATCGGCGGGGCCGGGCTCGTGATGTCGGAGATGACCGACGTAAGCCGCGCGGGCCGCATTTCGCTCGGCTGCACGGGCATGTACGAAACGGCGCACGTGGGCGCGTGGAAGCGGATCGTCGACTTCGTGCACCGCCACTCCGACGCCGCGATCGGCATGCAGCTCGGGCACGCGGGCCGGAAGGCGTCCACCCGGCTCTCCTGGGAAGGCGACAACGAGCCGCTGGAGGAGGACGGGTGGCCGATCATGGCCGCGTCGCCCGTCCCCTGGTTCGAGCACAGCCCCGCGCCCCGCGAGATGACGCGCGAAGACATGGAAGCGGTGACCGGCCAGTTCCGCCGCGCCGCGGAGATGTCCGAGGAGGCGGGCTTCGACCTGCTGGAGATCCACTTCGCGCATGGATACCTGCTGGCGAGCTTCATCTCCCCCCTCACGAACCTTCGGGAGGACGAATACGGGGGAGACGTGGACGGACGGCTGCGGTTCCCGCTCGAAGTGCTGGCCGCCGTGCGGAGCGTGTGGCCGGCGGAGAAGCCGATCTCGGTACGGATTTCGGCGGTCGACTGGGCGGAGGGCGGGATGACGGCGGACGGAGCCGTCGAGGTCACCCGGCGTCTGAAGACCGCGGGCGTCGACATCATCGACGTGTCGGCGGGGCAGACGGTGCCCTGGCAGGAGCCGGTCTACGGCCGTCAGTACCAGACGCCGTTCTCGGACCGGATCCGGCACGAGGTCGGAATCGCGACCATGGCCGTGGGCAACATCTCCTCCTTCATGGACGTGAACACGATCCTCGCCGCGGGGCGGGCCGACCTGTGCTGTCTCGCCCGTGCCCACCTGTGGGACCCATACTGGACGCGGCACGCGGCTTACGCCTCGGGGGCGCCGATCCCCTGGCCGCCGCAGTATTCGACGCTGGACGGCTACACCCCGAGGTTCGAGTGGGGCTACTGAGGGAGATCCATGGCGCACGAGAAATACACCACCTACTCCGGCTATCTGCACCTCGAGGAGTTGCTGTCGCTCCAGGTGGAGCGGTCGGGCCGGAACGGGGACCACGAACACGATGAGATGCTGTTCATCATCATCCATCAGGTCTACGAACTGTGGTTCAAACAACTCCTGCACGAACTCGAGTTCGCGCGCGGCCGGATGGGGGCGGACGACGTGCCGCGGCTCCTGCACACCATGGAGCGCATCCTCACGATCCTGAAGGTCCAGGTGGCCCAATTGGACATCCTGGAGACGATGCGGCCGCTCGAATTCCTCGCCTTCCGGCAGATGCTCGAGCAGGCGAGCGGACTCCAGTCGTACCAGTTCCGTGAACTGGAGTTCGTGCTCGGCCACAAGCGGACGTCGGTGTTCAAACGATACCCCGACGGGAGTGACGCGCGGAAGCGTCTCGAACGGCGCTACCGGGAACCCTCGTTATGGAACGCATTTCTGGGGTTTCTCGACGCGCGCGGGCACACGATCCCGCAGGAAGATCTGGGCCGCGACGTCACGGCGCCGACCGAGCCGTCGGCGGGCGTGCAGGCCGCGCTCGTCCGGCTCTACCGCCAGGACCCGGCGCTGGTCCAGCTGTGCGAGCGGCTCGTCGATCTCGACGAGGGGCTGCAGGAATGGCGCTACCGGCACGTGAAGATGGTCGAGCGCACGATCGGAGCGAGGACCGGGACCGGAGAGACGGCGGGGGCCGCGTATCTCAGGGGGTCGCTCAACAAGCCCGTGTTCCCCGACCTGTGGGCGATCCGCACGGACCTGTGACGGCGTCCGCCGCCGCGCCCGCGCTCGAACCCGAGGCACTGTACGGGGAACCCAACGCCCTCGCCCGGCACTATTCCCGCTTCCGGGTGGCCGAGAGACTCCTGCTCACGGGGCACTCGCACCAGGCGTGGCCCGACTGCGGGTTCGATGGCCAGCGCCGGGCGTGGGAGGACGCGGCCCGCCTCGTCGACGCGAAGTGGGAGGAAGCCTTCGCGCGGGCGGATCGGGTGCGGGCGGGATTCGCCGCGCTACTCGGGGCGCCGGGGCAGCCGGACGGCGGGGACTACGCCCTCGGCGGCAGCACGCACGAACTCGTGATCCGCTTCCTCTCCGCGCTCTCCCTGCGCGCCCGTCCGCGGCTGGTGACGACGGACGGCGAGTTCCATTCGATCCGACGCCAGCTCGAGCGCCTGGAGGAGGAGGGGCTGGCCGTGTCGCGCGTCGCGACCGATCCCATCGACTCGCTCTCCGAGCGGCTGTGCCGGGCCGCAGACGACCGAACGGCGGGCGTCCTGGTGTCGGCGGTCCTGTATCGCGACGCGCGCATCGTCCCCGGACTCGGGCGCGTCGCGGAGGCGTGCGACCGGGTCGGCGCGCCGCTCCTCGTGGACGCCTACCACGCGCTCGACGCGATCCCTTTCGATCTCTCGCGACTGGGGCTCGAGGGGGCGTTCGTGGTGGGGGGAGGCTACAAGTACTGCCAGCTCGGCGAGGGGAACTGTTTCCTCCGCATCCCCCCGGGATGCGACCTGCGCCCGGCCGTGACCGGGTGGTTCGCGGAGTTCTCCGCGCTCGGCGCGGCGGCCGGCGAGGGGCGGGTGCGCTACGGCCCGGGCGCGGAGCGGTTCGCGGGCAGCACCTACGACCCGACCAGCCACTACCGCGCGGCCGGGGTATTCGCGTTCTTCGACAGGCACGGACTGGCGCCGGCCTTCCTTCGCGCCGTGAGCCGCCATCAGGTCGACCGGCTTGCGTCCGGGTTCGATGCGCTCGATGTGGACCCTCGTCTCATCGAGCGCGACCGGGAGACGCCGCTCGAGGCGGTGGGGGGCTTCCTCGCGCTCCGGACGCCCTGGGCGGGCGCGTTCCACGAAGCGCTCGCCGCGCGCGGCGTCGCCACCGACTTCCGCGACGACCTGCTGCGGCTCGGTCCGGCGCCCTACCTCAGCGACCGGCAACTGGATGACGCGGTCTCTGCCCTCGGAGAAGCGGCCCACAGCGTCTGGAATGGGTACGCGTGCGCGGTGCTCAGTTCGGTACGCAGGCCTCAGAAGGTCAAGCCGGCGGCGACCCCCCCGATTACATGATCGTCGCCGAGCGTATTGATGACGACGTAGAGGCGAATGAAGGCCCCCGTGAACCCGAACGTGATGCCAGCTCGGACCACGGCGCTGAATTGTCTGGAAGGTAACGGGAGGTGCCCCTCATTCTCCATGATCTCGCTGTTTTCGAGGGCGACGAGCAAGGAAGAAATGATCTTGCGATCGGATCCCGTAGGGGTCACAACGTGGCCTATCGCCAAAGCCAGGTACGTGAACAGGCGAACGGCCCTCGACGGCCCGAGGAGTGCCTTGGCCGAGCTGGCTCGCCTTAGCCGGCGCGGGCGGCGCAACGCACAGCCCAAGCCAGGTCATCCGGACTGTCTACGCCGCGGACCATGGCTTCAAGGTCGCCGATTCCGGCCAATTGTTCGGTTGTAACGAATCGCACGCGCAACTGCTCGAGAAACTTCATCATCGAGGGGGCCGAATCGCAGCGCGCGGCGGTGCCCTCAAAAAGGCGCGTGGCCAGCTGGCCGACCTCCCTCCGATAGGCGGCGCACAGCGGCTGGGCCCGACCGCGGGCGCGCGGCACTACGGCATCCAGCCCGCCGTCGCCCGCCAGTTCGCGGCACAACCGGTCGACGAGATCCGGCGCAACGAAGGGAAGGTCGCCGGCCAGAACGACACAGATCGCGCCACGCGCGGCGTCCAGCCCGGAGGCGAGGCCGGCGAGAGGGCCGAGGTCGGACACCGGGTCGGGGACAACGACGAGTTCGCGGCCACTCGGGTCCCGGAGCGCGACAGATCCGGGCCGTCGGTCGGCGCTTTCTGCGCGGGGCTCCCAGCCATCCGCAGCGAGGGCGCTTTGGAAGGGGGGTACGTCGCGCACCGCGAGCACCACATCCGCGATGTGCGAGGTCGCGTCGAGGATCCGCAACAGGATCGCGCGGCCTCCAATCTCGACCAGCGGCTTGTCTCGACCGAGGCGGCGCGCTCGCCCGCCGGCCACGATGACGAGCGACCGGGTGGCGGTCGTCACGCGCCGGTGGACTCCGCGGCCGCGGGCGCCGCCGCGGCCGCACGCCGGGGGCTTCACCCCGAACTCCAGGAGCAGATCGGACACCCGCCGGCCCACCTCATCGCGCACCGCTCGGAATTCGTCGAGTGGAAGGTCCTTCGGGTCGCGGATGGCCCAGTCCTCCCGCCGGCGGGCGGGAACGTGCGGGCAAGCGTCGCCGCAGCCCATCGTGACGACCGCATCGAAGGCGCCGGCGGACAACTCATCCAGGCCCCGCGACCGGTGGGCCCGCAGGTCGTACCCCAGTTCCGACATGATCTCGATCGCGCGCGCGTTCACGACCCCCGACGGCCGCGAGCCCCCGCTCGCCGCCTCTACGCGGTCGCCCGCCATGCGGGCGAAGGCCTCGGCCATCTGGCTTCGGCAGGAGTTCTCGACGCACACGAAGAGGAGCCGGGGGCGCGTCCGGCTCACGCCCACCGCGCTCAGCCCCCGAGGACGTTTAACTGGCGGCTGAACTTGACGATCAGCGAGCGACCCTGGGGCCCGTGCAGATCCTCGATGCCCTGGATGTCGTTGTAGACGATGAACAGGCCGGTCCCCGCAGTGTTCAGCCACCCGAACCGCACGTTGGCGGAGAAGGTGTCGAGCTGCGTCGAGTATTGGACGAGCGACTGCAGGTAGATCCGGGGCGTGAAGAAATACCCGAAGTTGACCCCGGCCAGCGTCGTGACGAAGTCCCCGTGCTCCAGCGTGACGTCGTTGTGGTCGAGCCGAAGCGACGTGCTGAACGAGGAACCCGACCGCACGGTCAACGTCCCGTTCACGCTGCGGCGCGCCCCCGACAGGAAGGAGCCGGCGTTCGCCCCGCTGTTGAAGGAGACCTTCGCCGATTCGTCCGTCCAGAAGCGGATCTGGCCTTCCCAGCCGTCGTACGTCCCGGTGGGCACGGTGACGTCCGTTCCGAAGATCGGGAACGGCTCGTACAGCCCTTCCCGGACCCAGTTGACGCCGGTGTGGGCCTCCATCCCGTCATTGAACTCCCAGTGCGTGTCGATGTGGAGCCGCGCCGATTCCTCGAAGCCGCGCTCGACCCCGGTCTTGTCGCTCCGGAAGGTGAAGTAGGAGACGTGCGGGCGGATTTCGCGGAAGATCCCACCCGGATGGACGTTGTGCATCAGGAAGACCTGGTAGTAGTTGTGCCCCGTCCGGCGCAGGAAGCCGGCCTCGGGGTTGAAGTTCTCGCCGAAGTGCTGGTACTGGACGTTCCCGCGCCACTTCCGGGTCGTGAGACCGAAGGTCGCGTCAAAGGCCTGATCCGCGCCCGTAAGCCCCGGCGTCACCGTCTGCGCCCCCCACGCCGTCATCGTCCAGGCCTCGCCCAGGCCGAGTTGTCCGTCCACCGCGTACGTCCGGTTGTAGTCGCCGCCGGCAGCCCCATCCCGGTTGATGAAGGCGGCGCCGATCCGCGACCGGTTTGGAAGCTCGCGGGCCACGCGGGCGACCGAGAACGCGTTCGCATTCTGGCCGGTACCGGTCGCCTCGGTCGCGATCTGAAGCAGCCCGACGTTGAACCCGGCGACGCGCCCGGAGACCCGCCCTCCGCCGGCGATCGGAACCTGCCGCCCGTCCTCGATCCCGATACGGCGGCTGAAGAAGAGATCGGCCCCGCCCCCGCCGACCGCGAAGAACCCGGCGTTCTCGAGGAAGAACGGGCGCTTCTCGGGGAAGAGCAGGCTGAACCGGGTGAGGTTGACCTGCTGGTCGTCCACCTCGACCTGCGCGAAGTCCGTGTTGTAGGTCGCGTCGAGGGTAAGCCCCTGGGTGATCTGTAGCTTGGCCTCGCCGCCGAACTCGTAGTTCCGGTCGAATGAGGTCTGGCCCCCGGCGTAATCGCGCGCGGTCGAGCCCAGCATGTAGGGGGTGACCGAGCCGAAGCGCCGGAAGGGGAGTTCGAGTCCGGTCAGGTGGCCGGCATAGTTCAGGCGGTAGAGGTTGAACTCGCGCGGGACCGCCGACCAGAACGACTCTTCGTTCCGCCGGCGGATCTGGCGCGAGACGTTGAAGCCCCAGGTCGGATCGTTCCCGTACCGGAGCGTGTTGAAGGGGATCCGGAATTCGGCGTACCAGCCCTCGCCGTCGCGGCCCGTCGCGACGTTCCAGGACCCGTCCCAGTTCTTGTTGAACCCTCCGCCGGCGCCGGACTGCATCCGCCGCTGCGTGTTGAAGCCGCCCCCGAGGAAGAAGCCGCCGCCCCGTCCCTCGTTGGCGACCTGGCCGTCGTACTCGATCCCCGCCGGCGTCGTCCCGAACACGAACGCGTTCTGGTAGTCGTGGTACGTATCGAACGCGAGCAGAATCGCGTCGGACTCGGAGACCTCGGTGTCCCGGATGCGGTCCCCGGGGATGATCGCGTCCGCGTCCTCGTCCCATGCCCACACGCCGATGTAGATGGCTTCATCGTCGAACACCATGCGCACTTCCGTGCGCTCGGAGGCGGGCTGTCCGTCGAACGGCTCCCGCTGGACGAAATCCGTCATGACGGGCGCACCGTCCCAGGCCGCGTCGTCGAGAACGCCGTCGACGACGGGTGACTGTCCGGTGCGAACCGCCAGGGCTTCGAGGGGCGCGGGCGGCTCCTCCTCCGGTTCGTGCCGGCCCGGCCCGTCCTGCGCGTGCAATCCGGCCGACGGGAGTGCAAGCGCGATCAAGCAGGCCGTCCCGAAGCCGAACAGACGGCGCCGAGGACCCTGGGTTCCCTGAGAGCTCATATACCGAATACCTCGAACGTTGGGGCTGTCTCTGCCAAACCCCAAAACATACGCCGATCCACGAGGATCGGCGAACACTGAGAATCAACACGCGAACGCCCGACTCGGTTGCGACGGTCACCATCGGGATCGTATGTTTAATATTATGAACAATGTTCAATTACGTCTCCGCCACTTCCGTAAAGACGTTCAGGGGCTGTCCTTGCGCAACTTCCGAGAGAGGATAAACGCTCAGCTGCCCGAACGCGCCCGCGTGAGCCTCGGCACGCTCTCGAACTACGAACGGGCGATTGACGGATCGCCCAGGGCGGGGCCGCGGACCGAGTTCCTCGCCGCACTCAAACGGGCCTTCCCTCACCTCCGATTGGAATGGCTGATTCTGGGCGAGGGGGCGCCGACGATCGTCGAGGAGCGGCTCGCCACGCCCGAGGGGCTGGAGATCAAGGCGGGGCAGCCGGCCGCGGAAGGCTCGTCATTCGCGGCCCGCGTTCTGGAACGGTATCCCGACCTCGAACTCCTCTCGCCCGAAGCCTCGGCGGTGTTCATGGCCGCGCTGACGCGCCTGGCCATGGGCGAGCCTGACATGGCGCTGGACGAGCGGCGTCTGCTCGATCTGGCGGGCGACCTGCGCTGGCTCCTCCTCCTCCCGCTGGGGGCGTGGGGCTTTCGTCGCGCGCCCCCCTATCGCGCCTTCTCCGACTACGCCGTCGCGATGCTGCACGCGCTGAGCCAGCTGATGCCGGAGAGCGGCGAGGGCGACCCGATCGGCGACCACGCCGCCTCGATCCTGCCGAGCCTCCGTCGTCATCGACTCGTCGGGTTTCGGCAGTCCGTGGCTTAAACCTGCGTTGGTGGTCGGGACCCGAGGGGGAGGCTAGATTCTCTCACCGGGTCTTCGTCGGATGGGGTGACATGGGGTGGTCGAGGGAGCGAAGGCGGCATTCGTGGCGAGCCTCTCGGAAGCGTGGAGGCCCTTCGCCTGACACTTCCTGCAAAACCCGGACGTACATGGCAACCCCTATCGAGCAGACCGACGATCTGGAGCGTGCCCTCCGGGCCTTGACCCGCCCCGAATGGCGGGGCCTCCAGGCCGAGGATCTCATCGCGATGTACCGCGTCATGTATACGTCGCGGATGATCGACGACCGCGAGATCGCGATGAAGCGGCAGAACCGGATCTTCTTCCAGATTTCGAGCGCGGGACACGAAGCGGTCTGCGTGGCGGCCGGGCGCGTGCTGAGGCCGGGCCACGACTGGTTCTTCACCTACTACCGCGACCGCGCGCTCTGCCTCGAACTCGGCATGACCCCGTACGAAATCTTCCTCGCCGACGTGGGCGCGGCCGAGGACCCGTCGACCGGCGGCCGGCAGATGCCGGCGCACTTCGGCCGCACGGACCTCAACATCGTCACCTCCTCGAGCCCGACCGGCACGCAGTTCAACCAGGCGGTGGGGTGCGCGGAGGGGATCGTTCGCGCCCGGGTGTCCGGCCTGGAAGGCCGGCTCGACTCGCGGGTCCCGAACGTGCAGCCGGACGAGATCGTCCTCGTGTGCACGGGGGACGGCACCACGTCGGAAGGAGAGTTCTGGGAGGCGCTCAACAGCGCCTCCACCCTCGAACTTCCCATCCTCTTCCTCGTGGAGGACAACGGGTACGCGATCTCCGTCCCGGTCGAGGTGAACACGGCCGGGGGCAGCATCTCGAAGATCGTGCGCGGGTTCCCCCACCTCTACGTCGAGGAAGTCGACGGGACCGACCTGCTCGAGAGCTACGATGTGGTGCGGCGGGCCGCGGCCCATGTGAGATCCGGACGCGGTCCGGCGCTCGTCCACGCGCACGTGACCCGCCCCTACAACCACTCCATGTCGGACGACGAGCGGCTCTACAAGCCCGAGAGCGAGCGGGAACTCGAGGCCGCGCGCGACCCGCTCGTCACCTTCGGCGCCTACCTCGTGCGGGAGGGCGTGCTGGAGTCGGACGAACTCGAGAGCCTCAAGGCGGAGATCAAGGACGAGGTGGCGGAAGCGGCCGACCGGGCCGCGACCCGCCCCCAGCCGAGCCCGGATTCCATCCATACCCACGTCTACTCGCCCGATGTCGACCCCACCTCGAGCGCCTTCCAGACCGAGCCCCGCTTCGAGTCGGAGGGGAAGCCCACGACGATGGTCGACCTGCTGAACGCCTGCCTGCGCGACGAGATGCGGCGCGATCCGGCGATCGTCTTGTTCGGGGAGGACGTCGCCGACGCGAGTCGCGAGGAAATCCTCGAGGAGGTGAAGGGCAAGGGTGGCGTGTTCAAGGTCACGAACGGCCTGCAGCGGGAGTTCGGCTCGGTCCGCGTGTACAACTCGCCGCTCGCCGAGGCGAACATCGTCGGACGCGCGATCGGGCTCGCGGTGCGGGGTCTCAAACCGGTCGCCGAGATCCAGTTCTTCGACTACATCTGGCCCGCCTACCACCAGTTCCGGAACGAGGTCGCGACCTTCCGCTGGCGCTCCAACGGCGCGTTCAAGTGTCCGCTCGTCATCCGTACGACCTACGGGGGGTATCTGACCGGGGGCGCGATCTACCATTCGCAGACCGGCGCCTCGCTGTTCACGCACACGCCGGGCATGCATGTGATCTGCCCCTCGAACGCCGTCGACGCGAACGGGCTGCTGCGCACGGCGATCCGCTGCGACGACCCGGTGCTCTTCCTCGAGCACAAGCACCTGTACCGGCAGACGTACAACAAGGGCGTCTATCCCGGCCCGGACTACATGATCCCGTTCGGGAAGGCCACGTTCGTGGAGACGGGGGACGATCTCACGATCGTGACCTACGGAGCCATGGTGGAACGCACCCGCAAGGCGCTCGCGAAGCTCGATCGAGCCGGTGAGCCGGTGAGCGCGGACCTCATCGACCTGCGGTCGCTGAACCCGGTCGACATGGACGCGATCACGCGCTCCGTGAAGAAGACGAACCGCGTGCTCGTGGCCTACGAGGACGCGAAGTCGTGGGGCTACGGGGCGGAGATCTCGGCCCGGCTGGCCGACGAACTGTTCGAGTGGCTCGATGCGCCGATCCGCCGCATCACCTCGACGGACACCTTCATCGGCTACGCGCCATCGCTCGAGAACGCGTCGCTGCCCCAGGTCGACGACATCGCCGAAGCGATCATGGAACTCGCGACCTGGTAGTCCGGCCGCGCCGGGGCCTCTGGCTCAGTCGACCGCCGTGCGGCGGCCGGTACGCCACGCGCGGATGTGCTCCCTGAGTTCCGCCCTCGTCACGCTCGGGCCGCACCAGTCGAGGCGGGGGCCGAAGGCGTCGAAGTGGGGGAGCGTCGAGTCGTGGATCCACGCCGGCTCGAGGCCGTGGCTCCTGCCCCACGTTTCCAGTTCTTCGCGCGAGACATCGCTGTACACGTGACACAGCGGATCCCCCTTCGCGATGCCGAGCCGGGGGATTTCCCTCCGCGCCGTGTGGTAGTGGTAGCGGATCACGGAGACGGCCCGGAGATCGGCGGATCCGTGCCCGAGCGGAGGTCCTCGAGCGCCTCCAGGCTGCGCGGCCAGTCCTTCCCCAGCAGCCGGGAGAGGGACCGGTCCGCAAGCACCTTCCCGCCGGTCTGGCAGGCGGCGCAGTAGTTCGTCTCGTTGTCCGCGTAGCGGATCCGCTGGATCGGCGCCGAGCAGCCGGGGCACGGCCGGCCGTACTTCCCGTGCACCGCCATGGCGTCGTGGAACGCGGTCACCTTCTCCGGAAACTCCCCCTCCAGGTCGTTACGCAGCCGCCGCACCCACGCCTCGAGCGTGTGCCGCGTGGCGTCGAACAGCCGGGCGATCTCGTCTTCATCCAGCCGCTGCGTCCACTTGATCGGCGACAGCTTCGCCCGGTGGAGGATCTCGTCGGAATAGGCGTTGCCGATGCCGGAGAAGAGCCGGGGATCGGTGAGCGCGCGCTTGAGGGTGTGGTTGCGCGTCGTCAGCACGTCGCGAAACGCGGCCCGCTCGATTCGCAGAGGTTCGGCGCCGCCGGGGTCGTGGCGGGCGAGCCCCTCCTCTCCGCGCTCGACGTGGAGGGAGGCCCGCTTCTTCGTGCCCGCCTCCGTGAGGAGGAGACTCCCGTGCGCGAAGTCGAAGGAGGCGAGACCGAGCCGGCGCGGGATCTTCACGCCGGGGTCGCGCCACCGGAGCCGTCCCGCGATCATCAGATGGAGCACGAGCCAGAGTTGCGGTGCGGCGGCCCCCAGACCCATCGCGATGCGCTTCCCCACGCGCCGCAACTCGACGACCTCGCGTCCATGCGCCTCGGCGAGCGGCGGCTCCACGCTCCTCAGGAGGAACGGACTCACGAGCCGCACGCGCTCGAGCGTGCGCCCGAGGACTCGCGCCTCGAGAGCTTCGAGATAGACCGTGATGTCGGGAAGTTCCGGCATCGGCGCCCTCCCGGCGGCGAGTCGCCGTACAGCGCGGCTCCGCGCTTTCGACCGCTAGCAGCCGCCGCCGGAGCCGAGTGAGGGACCGTGCGCGTGGCCGTGCCCATGGCCGGCCTCGTTCGGCTTGTCGAGGGTGTTCCGCAGGTCCTGTACGTAGTCCGGGTGCTCGCGGTCGAACGCCGGCCAGGCGTCCTCGGGGGCGAGGATGATGCCGCCGAGCGCCCCCATGCCGCCGTCCGGCGCCGGGGCGGGGAGCGGGTTCGTGTACTGCACCGCGACGCGATAGACGTGGTCCTTCCGGATCCTCAGCCCGCCGCGCCACCACACCATGCTGACCGGGACCCCGACCGTGCGGCCGTTCTCGTCCACCTCGGGCCGGCCCTCCCACAGCACTTGGCCGCTCGTCGCGTCCTCGAGCCGCAACCAGTCCGCGTAGTCGTGCATGTGTCCGCCGATCGCGAAGATGCGGCCATCGACGGCAGGGCTGCCTTCCCAACTCATCCCGTGGGTGCCGGGCGGGAGCGGAAACTCCTTCTCGCCCACCGGTCCCATCACGTCGAGGTAGAACGGGTACACCGCCCAGGGACCGAGCAGGCCGGGTTCATCGGCCGGTCGATAGCGGAGCACGACGTGCAGGTACGCTTCCTCGAACGACCGGTCCGGCAGCGGGGCGAACATCGCGCTCACCAGCACCCGGGCGCCCGAGGCGACGGGGATCCCGAGCACGCTCGGCAGGCGCACGCTCTTCGTCTCGCGCCCGGCCGCGAGCACGCGCCGCGGGACGGACGAGAAGAGCTCGCGATTGTCGGGGTCGATGACGTTCACGTGATGGAGCAGGCGGTCCGGGAGCGGGTTGCCGTTGCGGTCCCGCATGTCCCACGAGAAGCCGTGCAGCCAGCCGGCCAGCGGCAGCTCCGCGAGCTGGACCTGAGGCCGCAGGTGCGGACCGGCGGCAGGGAGCGCGACCGGACCGATCACGATCTCCGCCTCGCGTCCCCCCTCCCGCAGTCGCACATCGATGAGAGGGTTCTCCCGCGGAAGCCGGGGAGGTCCGGCCTCGGGGGTCTCCACCTCCCCCGTCTCCGGCGTGGCGGCATCATGCTCGTGCGCCTGGGCTCCGTGCCCGTGGACCTGAGCCAGCTGCGGCCGGGGAGAGAGCAGGCATGAGACCAGGGCCGGGAGCGCGGCCGCGGCGAACCCGGTTTTGGATCCCTTCATGCGGCTTCCGTCAGAGTCCGGCCCCGGGGTCGGTGCGGCGCACCGGTTCAGCCCGGGAAGGGAACGTCGAAGTGGGCGTAGTTTTTCTCGGTGAAGGCGTCGTGCTGCTCCGGCACCTCGTCGTCCGGAAAGATCGCCTCGACCGGACATTCGGGGACGCAGGCTCCGCAGTCGATGCACTCTTCGGGGTGGATGTAGAACTGGTCCTCGCCCTCGTAGATGCAGTCGACCGGGCACACGTCGACGCATGACGCGTCCTTCGTGGTGATACACGGTTCGGTGATGATGTAGGTCATGCGCGAGAAGATACCGGGGGGGTGCGGGGGGAGCAATCGGGCCGAGACAGGGCGCGCCGGGACCCGGCGGGTTGGTGCGTCGCGCGCGACCCGGTATCTTTTGAAGTTTCGCGCGCGAGGCGTGAGTGTACGTCCGAACGAGGAGCGAGAGGGCCGCAGGTTGAAGCCGCTCGAAGTCATACAGGGAGGAAACGGGACGCCGGACGCCTGGCCGTCGCGCAAGCCGCGCTGGCTCAAGGTGCGGGCGCCCGGCGGGCCCAACTACATGCGCCTCAAGGAGCTGATGCGGGGACTGGAACTCAGCTCCGTGTGCGAGGAGGCGCAGTGCCCGAATATCGGGGAATGCTGGGAAGCGGGGACGGCGACGTTCCTCATCATGGGAGACGTTTGCACCCGCAACTGCCCGTACTGCGCGATCGCGCACGGACGGCCCGAAGCGCTGGACGAAGACGAGCCGCGGCGGGTCGCGGAGGCGATCGAGCGGCTGCGGCTGAACCACTGCGTGATCACCTCCGTCGACCGGGACGATCTGCCGGACGGAGGCGCCTGGATCTTCGCGGAGATGATCCGGGAAATCCGTCTGCGGCGGCCCGAGTGTTCGATCGAGGTCCTCACCCCCGACTTCCGGGGCAACCCGGACGCGATCCGCACGGTGATCGCCGCCAGACCGGAGATCTTCAACCACAACGTGGAGACGGTGCGCGGGTTGCACCGGGTCGCCAGGCCGGGCGGACGGTACGACCGCTCGCTCGCGGTGCTGCGCACGGGCCGCGAACTGGACGATGAGGTGCTGGTCAAGACCGGCATCATGCTGGGGCTGGGCGAGACCGCCGCGGATATCGACGAGTTCATGGGGGACGCGCTGGAGGCCGGCGTCCAGATCCTCACGCTGGGCCAGTATCTGCGGCCGTCTCCGGACCATCTGCCGATCGACCGGTATGTGACGCCGGAGGCATTCGACCGCTGGAAGGAGATCGGCGAGTCGCGCGGCTTCCTTCACGTCGAGAGCGGACCGCTCGTCCGCTCCAGCTACCACGCCCGCGAACAGGTGCTCGAACTGCGGCAGCGGGTCGCGGCGCTGGCGGCGGCCGGATGAGCCCCGCGTCGAGTTCCGGCCCGTCCGTGGCCGCGGTATCGGACGGGACAGGCGCCGGGCCGCGACAGGACCTCGAAGCCTTTCTCGGGCTCTCGCGGGAAGAGTGCGTCGAACTCCTGCGGCAGATGATCGTTGCGCGGCGCTTCGAGGAGAAGGCGGCGGAGGTCTACCAGACCGGGAAGATCGGCGGCTTCTGTCATCTCTACACGGGACAGGAAGCCGTCGCCGTGGGGGCGATCTCGCCACTGCGCCCGGACGACTACATGATCACGGCCTATCGCGAACACGCCCAGGCGATCGTCCGCGGAATTACGCCGAACGCGGTCATGGCCGAGCTCTACGGGCGCGCGGACGGGTGCTCCAGGGGCCTGGGCGGCTCGATGCACATGTTCGACGCCTCGCTCAACTTCATGGGCGGACACGGCATCGTCGGCAGCCATTTGCCGCTCGCGATCGGGGCCGGCTACGCCATCCGCTACCGCGGAGGAGACCAGGTGTGTCTCTGTTTCTTCGGCGATTCCGTCGTCAACATCGGGGCCTTTCACGAGTCGGTGAACATGGCCGCGCGCTGGAAGCTCCCCGTCATCTTCCTCCTCGAGAACAACCAGTACGGGATGGGCACCGACTTCCGGCGCGTGACGGCGGTGAAGGAACTCAAGGACCGCGGGCGGGGATACGCCGGACTCACCACCCTCGCCGTGGACGGCATGGACTTGCTCGCGATGCGACGGGCGGTGGAGGAAGCGATCGAACGAGCACGGGAGGAGAAGACGCCGAGCTTCATCGAGGCCCGCTGCTTCCGGTACATGGGCCACTCGATGGCGGACCCGACCCACGGCACGTACCGGACGCGCGAGGAAGTGGAGAAGTGGCGGTCGGACGATCCCATCCTCTCCTTTTCGCGCCGGCTGATCGAGGCGGACAGGCTCACGGAGGAGGAGTACGAGACGCTGGACCGCGAGGCGATCGAGGTCGCGGAGGAGGCCGCGGGGTTCGCGGACCGGAGCCCCTTCCCCGATCCCGAGGCGACCTATCGCTACGTGTACTCGGACGGGTATCCGGACGACGTGCGGCGGCGCGACGCGTGGCGGAAGGAGCTCCGCTGATGGCCATCCGCACCTACCGCGAAGCGCTGAACGAAGCCCTCCGCGAGGAGATGGCGCGCGACGACTCGATCTTCATCATCGGCGAGGAGGTGGGCGAGTACGACGGCGCCTACAAGGTCACCAGGGGCCTGCTCGACGAGTTCGGGGAATGGCGCGTGCGCGACGCGCCGATCGCGGAGCTGGGGTTCGCGGGACTCGGCGTGGGCGCGGCGATGGCCGGCCTTCGCCCGGTGGTCGAGTTCATGACATGGAACTTCGCCCTCCTGGCGGTGGACGAGGTCGTGAACTCGGCGGCGAAGACGTACCAGATGTCGGGTGGGCAGTACAACGTGCCCATCGTCTTCCGGGGGCCGGGCGGCGCCGCGCTGCAGCTCGGGGCGCAGCATTCACAGTCGCCCGAACCCTGGTACAGCTACGTGCCGGGGCTGAAGGTGGTCGCACCCGCCACGGCGCGGGACGCGAAGGGGCTCCTCAAGAGCGCGATCCGCGATAACGATCCGGTCGTCTTCATCGAGAGCGAGATGATGTACAACCTCGTGCGGGACGAGGTGCCGGAAGAGGAATACCTGACCCCGATCGGGAAGGCGGAGGTGAAGCGAGAGGGGTCCGACGTGACCATCGTGTGCCATTCGAAGATGGTGCATCAGTCGCTGGCGGCGGCGCTGGCGCTGGAGAAGGAGGACATCGACGCCGAGGTGCTCGATCTGCGCACGGTCCGCCCGCTCGATGTGGACGCGATCGTGGCCTCGGTGAAGAAGACGAACCGGGCCGTGGTGGCGGAGGAGGGGTGGCCGATGTGCAACATCGGCGCGCAGGTCGTGGACGACATTCAGCGCGAGGCGTTCGATTCGCTCGACGCTCCGATCGCGCGCGTGAACGGGCTGGACGTCCCGATGCCGTACGCGAAGAACCTCGAGAAGCTGGTGATTCCCAACGCGGAGCATGTGGCGGAAGCGGTGCGCCACGTGTGTTACGCGAGCTAGCAGCCCAGGGGCCCCGATGGCGACGAAGGTCGTGATGGCGCAGCTGAGCCCGACGATGGAGGAGGGCAAGCTCATCGAGTGGAAGGTCGCCGAGGGCGACACCGTCTCGCAGGGCGACATCGTCGCGGAGATCGAGACCGACAAGGCGAACATGGACGTCGAGGCGCTCGGGGGCGGCGTGCTGCGGAAGATCGTCGTGCGGGC
The DNA here is from genome assembly GCF_965222475.1 of Candidatus Palauibacter sp. GTDB lineage: Bacteria > Gemmatimonadota > Gemmatimonadetes > Palauibacterales > Palauibacteraceae > Palauibacter. The sequence goes on from NZ_CBDCUB010000005.1 coordinate 26,718, forward strand.
GGGCGCCACGGTGCCCGTCGGCGCGCTGATCGGCGTGATCGCGGCGCCGGACGAGTCGATCGACGCGCTGCTGGCCGAGGCGGCGGCCGCGCGGACGGCCGAAGCCGCGCCGCCCGAGCCAGCCGTAGCCGAGGAGCCGGTCGGGGCGACGGAAGCCCGGACGGCCTACGAGCCCGACGGGGCGGGCGCGGGCGCGGCAACGCGCGCGGCCGGGGGCCGCATCAAGGCCTCGCCCGTGGCGCGTCGCATGGCCGCGGAGGGCGGGATCGCCCTGGCCGGCCTGACCGGCTCCGGCCCGGGCGGCCGCATCGTCAAGGCCGACGTCGAGGCCGCGCTGGCCTCCCGCACCGCCGCCGCACCGCCCCGCGGGCCGACGCCGGTCCTCCCGCCGCTCACCCCACCGCCGCCGCCCCTCCCGCACCTCGAGGATCGGGTCGAGGAGCCGAGCCAGATGCGCAAGGCGATCGCGCGCCGCCTCGCCCGGTCGATCGGCCCCGTGCCCCACTTCTTCCTCACGACCGAGGTCGACATGGGACGGGCGCTGGAACTGCGCGCGGACCTCAACGCCCGCTTCGCCGAGGGCAGGATCGGGGTCAACGACCTCCTCCTGAAGGCGACCGCGGAGGCGCTCAACCGTCATCCGGCGGTGAACGCCTCCTGGGAGGAGAACGCGATCCGTTATCACGGAGCCGTGCACCTCGGGATCGCGGTCGCCATCGACGGCGGCCTCATCACCCCGGTCCTGCGGGATGCGGGCCGCAAGGGGCTGCGGCGGATCTCGACCGAGGCGCGGGACCTCATCGCGAGGGCGCGCGGGCGGAAGCTCGCCCCGGAGGAATACCAGGGCGGCACGTTCTCGGTCAGCAACCTCGGCATGTTCGAGATCGACCAGTTCACGGCGATCATCAACCCGCCGGAAGCCTCCATCCTCGCCATCGGGCAGACGGTCGAGAAGCCGGTCGTCGCGGATGGCGAGGTCGTCGTGCGCAAGCGCATGCGCGTCACGATGTCGTGCGATCATCGCGTCATCGACGGGGCCACGGGCGCGGCGTTCCTCGGCACCTTCAAGGCGATGCTCGAAAACCCCCTCGAGATGCTGCTCTAGCGGCTCCAGTCAGGGAATAGAATGTCGGAGACCTACGACGTTGTCGTGATCGGGGCCGGTCCGGCGGGCTACGTGTCCGCGATCCGGGCCGCCCAGCTCGGACTCAGGACCGCCTGCGTCGAGAGCGGCTCGTACGAGGGCGGGCTCGGCGGCACCTGCCTCAACTGGGGCTGCATCCCCGCCAAGGCCTTGCTCGAGAGCGCGGCGCTCGCGCACAACCTCCAGCACCGCGGCGCCCGCATGGGGGTGAAGCCCATCCAGGTGGAATACGACTTCCCGGCGGCCGTGAAGCGGAGCCGCATCATCACGCGGAAGCTCACCGCCGGCGTGAAGTACCTGCTCGGAAAGAACAAGGTCGACATCGTGGAGGGCCGCGGGCGGCTGGCGGGGCCCGGCCGGGTCGCCGTGGATTCGGACAGCGGCGACCGGGAACTCGCGACCCGGAACGTCATCCTCGCGACGGGTTCCGTGATGAAGACTTTCCCCGGCTTCGAACTCGACGGCGAGAGGGTGATCGGGAGCCGCGAAGCGCTCGGACTCAAGGAGTTGCCGGGGCGGATGGCCATCGTCGGGGCCGGCTTCGTGGGGGTCGAATTCGCCGACGTGTTCAACGCCTTCGGGGTCGAAGTCACGCTCATCGAGGCGCTCGACACGCTGGTCCCGCTCGAGGACCCGGAGATCGGCAAGACGCTCGAGCGCTCGTTCCGGAAGCGGGGCATCCGCAACCTCGTGAACACGCGGGTGAAGCAACTGGACCGCGACGCGAGCCCGATGGTGCTTACGGTCGTGAACCCGGACGGCAGCGAGACCGCCGGGGAGACCGACCTCGTCCTGATGGCCGTGGGACGGCGGCCCGTGACGGACCACCTCGGTCTCGAGGAGAACGGGGTCGCGCTCGAGGACGGCTTCATCGGGATCGACGAATGGTGCCGGACGAGCGCGGAGGGGGTCTACGCGATCGGTGACGTCGCGGGGCAGCCCATGCTCGCGCACGTCGGATCGCACGAGGGCATCATCGCCGCCGAGCACATCGCGGGCGTGGCCAAACACCCCGTGACGTACGGCAACATCCCCTCCGTCGGGTACTGCCACCCCGAAGTGGCCTCGATCGGCATGTCCCGGGCGCAGGCGGAGGAGGCGGGGCACGAGGTGGTGACGGGCAAATATCCGCTCGGGGCGCACGGGCGCGCGCTCACCGCCGAATCCGCCGACGGCTTCGTGAAGATCGTGGCGGACGCGAAGTACGGCGAGGTGCTGGGCGTCCACATGATCGGGCACAACGTGAGCGAACTCGTGGCGGAGGTGGGCATGGCGCGCGAACTCGAGGCCACCCTGGACGAGATCGTCTCGCACGCGCACGCGCACCCCAGCATGGCGGAGGCCGTGATGGAGGCCGCCTTCGCCGCCCTGGGCCGCGCGATCCACATGTAGGCAGCCGGAGAATCCGGTGGAAAGTCCTGTGAGCGGGGGGCGCGAACTGCGGGTGGTCGACCTCGGCCGCCGCGAATACCGGGAAGTCCTCGAGTTGCAGCGCGCCGTCGCGCGCTGGCGGCGCGCCACTCCGCCGGACCACGACCTCCTGCTCCTCGTCGAGCATTTCCCCGTGATCACGCTCGGACGGGGGTCGGAGTCCGGCCACCTCCCGGCGGACGCGGCGTGGCTGAAGAACCGCGGCCTCGACGTGGTCGAGATCGAGCGGGGCGGCGACGTGACCTATCACGGCCCCGGCCAGTTGGTGGGCTACCCGATCCTCGACCTCCGCGCACACCGAATGGACCTGCACTGGTATCTGCGGCGCATCGAGGAGGTGCTGCTGCGCGTGCTCGCGGAGTGCGGGCTGCCCGGCTTCCGGGTCGAGTCCTACACGGGGGTGTGGACGGGCACCGCGCCCGCCGGAGCCGTGGTCATGGTCGAGGATGACGGCTTCGGCACGGTCGTCTCGGGGCACGCCGACCCTCTCCTCCGCGAGGGTGCGATCCGCAAGGTGGCCTCGATCGGGGTGCACGCGAGCCGCTGGATCACCTGGCACGGGTTCGCGCTCAACGTCACGCCCGAGCCGCTCGAGAACTTCCGCGGGATCGTGGCGTGCGGCATCCGCGGGGTCGAGATGACGAGCCTCGCGTCGGAGGGCGCCCCCCTCACGCTCGAGGAGGCGGGCGAGGCGGTCGCACGCGCCTTCCCGGTCGCGTTCCCGGGCCTCACGTCGCTACGGGCGCCGGAAGTCGCCCTCCGCGCCCGCTAGCGACCCTTTCGGTGGATGACGGACGGATTGCCCGAGCCGCGCTTCCACCCGACTTTGTGGCCCGTCCGTCGTCGGCGGAGGCCACCCGGCCGCCTGCCATGAAACCGTCATACGGGATGATGAAATCGA
>NZ_CBDCUB010000006.1:0-243710 GCF_965222475.1 Candidatus Palauibacter sp.
TCCCCCACGCCGACTCGTAGAACCCGCGCTAGCTGCCTCGGTGCGCATCTTTGCGGTCGGCTGTTCTAGCGTGAGCAGCACGCCCATTTCCGCGTTCTCGCGTTCCATGACGCCCCGTAGATCACGCACGTACGGTGCGTGCAATTTGCCTGCCTTCACCGAGATCACGATCTGCTTCGTTTTCCCTCTGGGGCCTTCATCGTGGAAGAACACACGTCCGTCGACTCCCTTGTCAGCGCCCTTCTTTTGATCAACCGGTCGCGCCCCAATGAGACCGAGAGCCCACCACTGAAACTGATACGGGTCTGCCTCAGCGAGGGTCCGGGCGTCGGCGAGGGAGACCGGCTCACCGATTACCTCGTACGTGTCTGCCACTTGGTCGCCGTACGCATCGCGTAAACGATGGCGAATTAGGCCGATCGCCAAGTGCGTGATGTCGATGCCAATCCAGCGACGCCCGAGTCGCTGCGCCGTCGCGATCGTGGTACCGCAACCACAGAACGGATCCAGGACCACATCCCCGCTGCTACTGCTGGCGTTGAGAATGCGTTCGAGGAGCGCCTCGGGCTTCTGAGTCGGGTAGTGCAAACGTTCTGCAGCCATAGCGTTAATGGGAGGAATGTCCGTCCATACATCCTGGAGCGCCACACCAGCCAACTCGTCCGCGTACTGCTTCAGCCTTGGCGTTCCTGACGAAAAGTAGTGCAGTTTTTCACTCTTAGCGAACTTCAACAGGTTCTGGCGGCTGTAGGCCCAATACCGTCCTCGTGGTGGTTTCATGGCTCTGTAATCGCAACCCGGTTGCGGCGTCATCCACTCGTCTTCAAGGTCACTCGTCCACTCGCCGCCCCGCCGTCGCTTAATCCGCCATTCGTATGACGTGTCGCCGCCAGGTTTAGCTGCCGATAGATCTGTATCCTTGTACGAACCCCGACGATCAATGTGCTTGAAGCGCTGTTTCACGTAGTCGTCGTCGAAAGGGACGTGGACAGGATTCCACGTCCACGTTGCACCCTTAGCGTAGAACAGAAGTACGTCGTGAATGCGACCATGCTGCCGCCGGCCTTGTTTCGCGTCGCTGTGGGCACTCGATCTCTTCCAGATGATCTCGGTCTTGAATGCTGCGGGACCAAATACTGCGTCCAATAGGAACTTCAGGTAGTGGCTCGCGGCCGGGTCGCAGTGAAGGTAAATGCTGCCAGTCGACTTCAGCACCCGTCGCAGCTCGACGAGACGCGGGGCCATCATCGACAGGTAGGCCAACATGTCGTTCTCGCCGAGGAAGGTGCGAAATGCCTGCATCGCCTGCGAGACGGTGCCGCCGCGCTCGACGACTTCCTGATAGGTAAGCGCTGCCGCTTGGTCCCAGTGCCAGGTGTCCTTGAACGCCTTGATCTGCGCGGCGGCCTGCGTCCCGTCGCGCTCGGCGAACAACACGTTGTAGTCCTGGTTGCTCTTGAAGGGCGGGTCTAGGTAGACGAGATCGACGCTTGCGTCTGGGATGTAGCGCCGCAGGATGTCCAGGTTGTCGCCGTAGTAGAGCCGGTTGGGTTTGGCCATGGCGCTGCTCTAGGTTCCCCCCGCGCCGGTTCCAACGCTGGCGTGCGGGGATGGTCCGAAATCGATCTACACCCCAGTATTGTTGCATCAAGACCAGTCCGGCGGCAGACTGTCTTGGTCGGTCGCGCTCCGAAGGCGACGAAGCTCGGAACAGGGGACGCGGAGCGGCCGTCCGACGCGAGCCACCGGTGCGCTGGGCCGGCCTCGCCGAGCGGACACCGCGCTGCCGTGGAGCGCAAGCACCAGTCCCCGTCTCTGACGCCGACCACCATGGCCCGCCGGTCGGCACCCGCAGCAACAGGCGAGGGCTCCCGGTTCATCCGCGCACCAGGCCACGGCCAAGTTGAGGACGCGCAGGCCGATTCGGGTGGCGCATCATCGGCGCGCTTCTCGCCGTCGCATCTCCAAAGGGCCTCCAGCCGGTCCGGAACCGCCGGGACCGGCACCTCACGTCCAAGCAGGCGCCCGCGGGGGCGGACGGCGCGTCGCGGCGCTCGAAGTCGAACGCGGACAGGAGGGGCGCGTCCGGTCGCGACGATCTGCGCGGGGCCGCCGCGCCGCCGGAATCGTCGGGCAGCTACCGCGTGGCCGGGGGCGGACTCCAGGGCTGCCCCACGGGGGTCAGCGACCGGAGCGGCCGTTCGTGCTCGAACGGGCTCGCCGTGGGCGGTTGGCGGGGGCAGGTAACGGGCGCGGCCGTCCTCAAGGGCGGCCACCCTCGTGGCGAGGCACGGCACCGACGACGAAGTGCCCCGGACGTCGCGGCCGCGGCGTTTGGTCCCGAGTTCGACCGTGCGGATCGTGTCCCCTTCGATCGTCACTTGGTGAAGGCGGTACGCCGCGCGGTTGGCCAACCACAGCTCTCCGCCGGGTCCAGCCGCCCACGCAATCTGCCGTGCGTCGGCGCGCACCGGTCTCTCAATCTCGATCCGCCCCCCATCCGCCGTGCGCTCCACCGTCGGGAGCCCCATCTCGATCCGCCTCGTCCTCGATCAGGAGCGTGTCCCCCGCCAGCAGTTCGTGACCAGCGGTCACGGGCCGCCGCACGATGTAGGTCATCCGGGGAAACTCCCGGATGGAGTGATCGGGCCAGTCCTCCACTATCAGTTGCTCGTAGATGGAACCCACCGTGTCGGCGGCGGTCACTCTGGATGACGTCGCCAGCTGACCCTCGGGGAAGTAGGGGAACCTCCAGCGCGTGCGGCGGAGATGGTTTCCGAGCGAGTCCACCGTCAAGGTTGCCTGCTGGCCCGCCTCGACCCACAGGCGGCTGGGCGGCTGCCAGAGAAGCCGCATGTAGTCGGCCCGGATGTCGCGACCGTACGGATGGTAGTTAATCTCGCCCGGTCCCTCGCCGGCGCGAACCATGTTTCTCAGATGCCGGCCATCGCGGGCGAAGACGCGGACCTCCTGCGAGCCGATGTCAAGTACGTAGATTCGTCCCTGCTCGTCCACGGCAATGTGACCCACGTCGCCCAAGACGTCCGGTCCCCTCCCCTGGAATCTTCCGAGCCGGAGTTCCTCGACGAACCGCCAGCCGTCTTCGCCCTCGTTCCGGCTCCGAGTGGCGGCGGGGTTGGAGACTACGATCCGCCCCCCGTGCAGGATGTCCACCCGCGTGTCCTGAAGGACGAGACCCAGCGTCGGCGATGGGTGCGAGAGGGCGAACAGGAGAGCGCTGAAGATAAGCCCGAGAGTCCCGCCGCCTGCCGAGCCGCCGCGTCGGCCGGACACTACTTCACGGCTTAGGTGCACCGACCGCCCGCCATGTAGTGAATGCCGCCCTCCTGCAACTGTATGCAATAGAACTCGCTTATCACAAAATCCATGCTGAAACCGCAGCTGATACGCCATGCTCAGACGCTGTAAGGCCTATTGGCTCGAAATCGGCCAGGGAGTGCTCGTACACTTGCTCCAAGCACAGCTGGGTGTTGGTGTTCAACTCTGCTGTGGAATCGTTCCAGTAGCCCAACAAGAGTACAAGGAACACGACACCGAGACCGACCCGCATACGGAGACCCCCACCGACTACTTGGGCGGGGGACCGCCGCCTAGGCCTTCTTGTGCCGAGCGTACTACAGGGCGCTGCGTTTACCGGGTTGTCGAGATCAGTTCGTCGCACTGAGGTTCTCTGCCTTACCCTTTATCGGTCGATGCCTGGTGCATTGCGTGGGTCGGCGGGAGCCGAAGAGGTTACATGCCCATGAGAGGACTTTGACATCGCCGTCGCTTCCCACGGGACTCCTGCAGCACGGTCGAGAAGTCGCAACTCACTTCGTCCAGATCACGACGGCGCCGCAGCGGGAGTCGTGTCCGCCGAACTCGGCCGGGAGCGACGCGCCGCCTGTGTACACCTCGATTCCGGCGATTTCGGTCGGGAGGACGAGATCGTTGATCGATTCCCGGGGGTTCATGTCGGTACCGCCTCCCGACGTGAGGCTCCAGCGCTCCTTGCTGCCCCGGATGGCGAGGTTGCCGTCGAGGAAGATGTTCAGCTTGCAACCCTGATCCGAGAACCCCCGCGAGTGCGTCGTGCTGTACAGCTTGCAGCCGTGTCCCCACATGTCGCAGTTCGCGAGCCGGACCCCGGGGGCGTCCGCGATCATGTGGGTGATGCGGAGGGGGTTGCGGCGCTCGATGTCCTCGGCCGTGAAGAACGCCCCGCCAGCGACCAGTTCGCCCCAGTACTTGCGCTCGTAGAAGCCCTTGATCTCCAGGCGGCGGGGTCTCGTCGCCGTCGCCACGAGGGGCTCCAGCGCCACGGGATCCGGCGACAGGTCGACCTCGACTTCCGTCGTCAGCCCCCGCGTGACCGTGACCGGATGCGTGAGCGGGGCGTACCCGAGGTGTCGGATCGAAAGTTCGTAGTCGCCGACGGGCAGCCCGGCCAGGATGAAGCGGCCCCTCCGGTTGCTCTCGACCACCTCCGCCCGATCGGCGACGGAGACCGCGGCCGCGGTAACCGGCTGATGGGTGCGGGCATCCAGCACCTGGCCGATGAGCCGGCCCGTCCGCATCTCCCCGAACAGGAGACGGAGTTCGACCTCGTGCGCCAACCCCGGGTCGAGGGCGAGGATCGCCTCCTCGCTGGAAGCGTCGCCGAACTCGGCCCACAGCGTGGCCTGCCGTGCGTCCCTCGGCACACAGAGGACGAGGCGCCCGGTCATGTCGGCGGTTTCCCGCACGGGCCTTCGGACGGCGTCCGTCCAGCGCAGCACAACCGTGGCGTTCGGCATCGGAACGAGCCCCGAGTCGTCCCGGACGGTGACGGCGAGAGACGCCCGCTCGCCGCAGGGTCGCTCCTGCTGTTGCGCGGCCAGCGCTGCGGCGGGATCGGCAACGACGGCGAGTATCAGCACGGCCGAGACCGTCATCAGCAAGGAGGGGCCGGCTCGGTCGCGCATGTCCATGGCTTCCCCCTTTTTCCGGCGGCCAGACGGCTGGAGGCCGCTGCCTCCAGCATCCGACCTTTGAGGCGGGCAGGACGCGGGTGAAGAACGGCGCCCTTGGTTCTGATACGCCTCAAGTCGGTGGAAGTTCGCGGGAGCCGGAACGCCCGCGGCGACTTTACGCCGTCACCGTCAGCTCAGTACCCGGGCACTCACGAGCAGCCAGACGATGTCGACGAGGAGAGAGAGGCCGGTCCCCCACGCCGCCCCCACGATCATACGCGTCCCGCCACGGAGCCGGCAATATGCGACGCCGAGCAGCGCGTGAAAGGCCGTGTCGAACACCCCCACTGCCGGGATGTCGGCCGGGGAGTCGGAGAGTGTCGCGAAAGCCATGGTGTCCGAACGCACTTCCCCCGCGTTGGCGAACTCCGGCGGGACCACCACGGCGGAATCGGGCAGGAACAGCGCATCTCGATCCGGCAGAAAGGCGAACGCGGGTCCGGCGAATTCCACGCGGCTCGCCGCCAGGGCGATTCGGAGCGCGTGGCCGGCGAGCAGGATGTACCCTGCGTGGACCGCCAGGCTGAAGAGCTGTCGGAACGACACTCGCTTCCCCGGCCTGAGTCGCGACACGGCCAGGAGGATCCCCGCGCAACGCAGCGAAGTACAGGGGCGTGTGGAGGACCTCTCGAACTACGGAATTGGCCACGTTCGCGGCTACTATGAAAGGGACGGCGAAGACCGGCGCGTACACCAGCGCCGCGACTCCATGCTCATGATGGACGAGTCCGGCGATCACCCAGAGACTCGAACTCACTACGAGGTAGACGATCAGCGCCCGCCGCCACACGGGTTCGCCCGCCAGCGAATCGAACATCGAGAGCACCCGCCGGTGGACGTGGGGCAACCGCAGCCGTTCGGGGGTCACGGGGTCACGTCGGGACCGGCGGCGAACGGGGGCGGGCCGGGTGCCGACGGCAGCAGCTCATGGATCCGCAGCTGGTTCATGCACAGCTCGACCAGCCGGCCGTCGACAACGGCATAGTCCAGTGCGATGCAGCCCGAGGGGCGCTGGTGGTCCCCGCGCACGACCACGGACACCGTGTCGGCGGCCGAGAGGGGGATCGACATGGCGAGCGCGAGGTGGCCGGCCGAATGCGGCACAACCCAGAGATCGCCCAGAGACATCCGCACGCCCCGCGAGAAGGGGATGATCGACCTCACCGCGCCAGGCCGGCGCTCCTCGCGCCCGTCGATCTCGCGGGACTCGGGTTCGATCGCCTCCGCATCGGCAGCGATGATCTCCGTAAGCCAGCCGGGAAAGGCGATCGGGGCGATATCGGTGATCCGGGCCGACGCGATGTCCAGCGCGATGCGCCACGCGCCGTAGGCCCGCACGTCGGTGTTCCGTAACGCGACCACCGTGTCGGGCGCGATGACCGCGAACTCGAGATCGTACTCTGTCCAGAGTGCCTGGAAGTCGTCCGGCGCGAGCTCCGGCGGCAGTTCCCCCTCGAGATCCACCACGCCGTCGCCGGACTGCACGGCAAGCGAGGCCGTCCCGCTCTCGGTACTGCGGTACAGGACCGCGCCGTCCGGCAGCACGGTGAAGCCCCGCGTGAGTGCCGGCATCCGCATCTCCCGCAGGACGTGTCCGTCCGGATCGAACCGGGTCAGCCGGCCGAGCTGCAGATCGGCCACCCACACGCCGCCTCGGGGATCGGCCTCGATCGAATGGGGGTTCTCGAATTCGCCGGGGCCGCTGCCCGGCGCCCCGATCACGGCCTGCAGCTTCGCGTCCCGGTCCAGCCGCAGAACATGCTTGGCGAATGTGTCGAGGACGTAGACTTCGTCCAAGCCGCCGGCGCCGATGGCCAGATCCCACCCCCGCTCGATCAGGGATTCCGACTCCATGTCGAGAGGGTCGACCGGGAAGCCCGCGATGAACGCGCCGGGTTCCAGCACGCGGTAGCCGGCGACCGATGCCGCGGCGGGGGCGACCGAGGGAGTGGTGTCCCCACCTGACGGGGAACCGGCCCAGCCACACCCGGAGGCCACGGCGATGACGATCAACGGCCCACTCCGGCCGGCGATTCGTAACCTCACCCCACGTCCACGATGCATCCGCTACTTCGTCCAGATCACGACCGCGCCGCACCGGTTGTCGAAGCCGGAGAACTCCGCCGGGAGCGACGCCGCGCCCTGGTAGACCTCGACTCCCCCGATCTCTATGGGGAAGACCAATTCGTTGACGGACACGGGGCTCTTGCCCCAGCGGCTGTCGCTCGACCGAACGACGAGGGTGCCGTCCACGTACACGTTGAGTTCGCAGCCACCGCCCCCGAATCCGGTCGAGACCCTCCTGCTGTACACGCTGCACCGGAATCCACTGCCGTCGCATCTGACGCGGACCCCCGGCGCGTCCGCGATCAGGTCGGTGATGCGGAGAGGGTTCCGGCGCTCGATGTCCTGGATGGTGAAGAACGTGCCGCCACCGATGAGTTCACCCCAGTATTTCCGTTCGTAGAAGCCCCGCGTCTCCAGCCGAGGGATCCTCGTGACCGTCGCCACCAGAGGCTCCAGTTCCACCGGGTCGGGAGACATGCGCACATCGACCTCGGTTGTGTGGCCCCGGGTGACCGTCACGGTGTGCGTCAGCCGGGGCGTACCCGAGGTGCCTGATCGACAGTTCGTACGCTCCAACGGGGAGTCCGCTGAGAACGAAGTGACCTCTCCGGTTGCTCTGCACCTCCTCCCGGCGACCGGTGACGGACACGGCGGCCGCCGCCACGGGACGGTGGCTCCGGGCATCCCGCAACCGGCCCACGAGCCGTCCCGTTGTCCCCTCTGCGAACGCGAGCCGGAGTTCGACCTCGTGGACCCGCCCCGGCTCGAAGGCGACGAGAGTCTCCTCGCTGGAAGCGTCGCCGAACTCGGCCCAAACCGTGGCTTGCCGGGCTTCCGGCCGGATGCAGAGGAGCAGGTGTCCGTTGGCATCGGCGTCCTCGCGCACCGGCCTGAGCGCCGCGTCGGTCCAGCGCAGCACGACCGTGGCGTTCGGCATCGCCATGAGTCCGGAATCGGCCCGAACGGTCGCGGCGAGCGAGGCTCCTCCCCCACACACTTCCTCCCGGGCCGGAACGTGTGGTAGTGCGGCTTCGCCCGGTGGATCCGCGGGCCTTCCGGGGTCCGCCTCAACGTCCCGCCACGCGACGCGGGTGACCAGATCGAACCCGACGCCTTCGCCCGCTCCTTTCTGCCGGAGGAGAACCGTCTCTCCCAGAGGGACGCGGCAGATCACGAACTCGCCCTGCTCGCCCGACACGTCGCCGGCACTTTCGGTCCGGTCGTTCACGAGGACCTCGCGTCCCGCGAACTGGACGTTCCGCACCCGCCACAGGACCTCGATCTCGACCCCCGGGACGGGGAGCCCGGTGGCTGCGTCGCGCGCGACTCCGACCACGGCGCCCGAGGTGCCGTATGGGGCTGAACCCGGGCAGGTCCGCGTGAAGACGGTCTCGGCCGAGGGCGTCCACAGTTCCAGAGCTGCGCTCGTCCGGCCCTCGACGACCACGCGGATTTCGTTCAGCCGCACTCCCACCGTCCGCAGCCTCGGGTGGTCCACGCCGAGGGCGTAGACCCCGTCCGGGAGCCCCGTCACCCGGAACGCGCCGGCCTCGTTGGTGACCCCGCTGAAGCGAGCCTCCGCAGCCGTGGGCCGGGGCAGGAACGCCGCCGCGTCGTCCCCGTCCCGGAGGACGATATCCGCCCCGCCCAGCGGCTCGCCGCTCACGCTGTCACGCAGGACTCCGGCGACCACGCCCGCCCCCGTCCCGAACGAGCGGCCTCCCACGAAGGCGTCCGCCACGCTGCCGCCGGTCTGACGGTACGCCACGAGCACGGCCTGTCGAGGAACGGACAGGCCAGCGAAGCCAAGCTGCGTGGGTCGACCCGCGATCGGGAAACGGATCCACCAGTCGCGGACGTAGAACGGGCCGTCCGGCAGCCGGTCGAAGACGAGGTTCGCGCCGATCCGTCGCCGCTCGGCCCCCCGCGGGAGCGGGACGTTGCGGTACCGCAACTCGACCTCGCGCAGCGCGGCACTCGCCTCGTCGAGCCACAGCGTCCCTTCGATCTCGATTACGGCACTCTGCCGCTGGGGGCGGAAGGTGATGCCGAGTCTCGCCTCGCCCTCCGCTTCGTCACGCTGCAGGCCGAAGCAGTGCGCATCCCTGAACTCCTCCGACAGGAGGACGGTCGCGTCCGGCGCGTAGAACACCGAAGAGTCCCGGTCCACGACGGCGTAGCCCTCGGCCGCCAGCCTGGGTGCGGGGAGGCTTCGGAACGGCGGCAGGCGCACGTTGGGGCGCGTGCGGGTCTGCGAACCGAGGGTGACGAAAGAGCGGGGATCGAGCGTGCGCTCGTATTCGGTGAGGGTGAAGGTGAGTTCGCCCCGATCCTCGGCCCAGACCGCCGTCTCGAGCGCCTTGCGCGCCTCCTCCCACACGGTGGCGAGCGCCTCTCCCTGGCGCGGATCGTCGAGGCAGGACCCCGTCACCTCGACGCGGAGGTCGCCGAGCCGCACCGGCTGGCGCGGGACTTCGATGGTGATCGCGAGGGACTGCCCGGCCGCCAGCGCGTGAGCCTCGGTGACCCAGTTCGCGTATCCGATCCGCTGCACCCGGATCCGGTACTCGCCGGGCCCCGGCACCGCAAACGAGAAGGCGCCGTCGGCCGCCGTGAAGTCGGCCTGCACCGCCTCGCCCGCAGCGTCCAGCAGGCTCACGAAGCCGCCCGGGATGAGCCGACCCCCCTCGGCCTCGCGCACCGTCCCGTTGATCCGCTGCGCGGTGGCCACCGATGGAAGCGCGAACAGCGCGGCGACCGCGCCGAACGTCGCGAACGCCCGGAGGCGCCGGGACCACACCGGCTTCACTTTGTCCAGACGACGACGGCGCCACACCGGGAAGCGGAACCGCTGAACTCGGCGGGGAGTGAAGCGGGTCCCTTGTACACCTCGATTCCGGCGACCTCGATCGGCAGCGCGAACTCGTCCACACTTGCCCCGCGGAGCAGTATACCGTCCAGGTAAACGCTCATCGGACAGGGCCGATTCGAGAAACCCGCCGACATGCGGGAATTCGCGAGGATGCATCCCCGGCCGCCGTGACACCGGATGCTCGGAACCAGGTCCGCAACCAGGCGGCCGATGCTGTTGGGATGCCACCGTTCTATGTAGTCGGCGGTGATGAACGTTCCGAGACCGGTCAGCTCACCCCAGTACTTTCGTTCGTAGAAGCCCTTGATCTCCAGGCGCCGCGGCCTCTCCACCGTTGCCACGAGGGGCGCCACTTCCACGGGATCCGCCGACAGACCGATCTCGACTTCCGTCGTGAAGCCGTGCCTGACCGTGACCGCGTGTGTGAGCGGCGCGTAGCCGAGGTGTCGGACCGAGAGTTCGAGCTCGCCGACGGGCAGCCCGCTGACGATGAAGCGGCCCATGCGGTTGCTGTCGACCACCTCCGCGCGGTACGGTACGGAGACTGCGGCCGCGGCCACGGGCCGGCCGGTACGGGCGTCGAGTATCCGGCCGATGAGGCGGCCCGTCCTGATGTCCGCGACCAGGAGCCGAAGTTCCACGGCGTGCTTCATCCCCGGTTCGAGGACCACCAGCTGTTCCTCGCTCGAAGCGTCGGCGAACTCGGCCCACAGCGTGGCCCCGGCGGCGTCCGGGGGAACGCAGAGAAGCAACTCGCCGCCGACATCCGCGGCTTCGCGCACGGGCCTCCGGACCGCATCGGTCCAGCGCAGTGCGACGGTGGCGTGGGGGATCGGAATCTGTCCGGAGTCGTCCCGGACGGTGATGGCGAGCGAGGCGCGGTCACCGCAGCTCTCGTCCCGCGCTTCCAGGGCCTGCAGAGCCAGGGCCGGATCGGCACCCACGCCAAGCAGGAGCACGGTCGAGGCGAGGACTCGGAACCGGGATGGAGTGGTTCCCGGCACCCGGAGCCGCTTGAGTGGTCGAGGTAGTCCCCGTCCATTCCCCATAGACATCCTCCTCCGGTCGCGGCGGGCGCACAGGCCAGAGACGTACGTATCCATTATGTCTGACGCCGCGCGTCGGCCGGACGTCACATCAATGGCGGAAGGACAAGGGCTACTTCGTCCAGACGAGGACGACGCCGCAGCGGTTGGCGTGTCCCCCGAACTCGGCCGGGAGGCTCGCGAGTCCCCGGTAGACCTCGACCCCGGCGATCTCGACCGGCATGACGAAGTCGTTCAGCGATTCACCCTCGATCTGGAAACCCGGCAGGTGGACGTTGTAGGTGCGTGTCGATGCGGAGGTCCGGAAGCGGCTGCTCCCCTGGACGACCGGGTGGCCGTCGAGATACACCGTCATCTCACAGCCGCCGGTCGAGGTCCCGACGCCGGACCGCGTGCTGTAGAGCTTGCAGCCGTGTCCGCGGAGCGTGCAGCCCGCGAGCTTGACTCCCGGGGCCTCCGCGATCATGTGCGTGATTCGGAGCGGATTTCGGCGCTCGATGTCCGCGTCGGTGATGAAGGTGCCGCCCCCGCTCAACTCCCCCCAGTACTTGCGCTCGTAGAAGCCCTTCATCTCCAGGCGGCGGGGCCGGGAGGTCGTCGCCACGAGCGGCTCCAGCTCCACGGGATCCGGGGTGAGGTCGACCTCGACTTCGGTGGTCAGACCCTGGTTCACCGAGACCGGGTGCGTGAGCGGAGCGTAGCCGAGATGCCGGACGTAGAGTTCGTATTCGCCGACGGGCAGGCCGCTGAGGATGAAACGGCCCCTCCGGTTGGTTTCGACCGCCTCCTCGCGTTCCGCCACGGAGACCGCGGCCGTCGCCACGGGCCGGTGGGACCGGCCGTCGAGCACCCGGCCGATGAGGCGTCCGGTCCGCATCTCTCCGAACAGGAGCCGGAGTTCCACCTCGTGCGCGTAACCCGGTACGAGGACGATGCTCGCTTCCTCGCTCGACGCGTCGCCGAACTCCGCCCACAGCGTGGCCCGGCCGGCATCCCGCGGGACGCAGAGCGAGAAACGCCCTTCACCGTCGGCCTCTTGTCGCACCGGTCTCCGCACCGCGTCCGTCCAGCGCAGGACGACCGTCGCGGTGGGGATCGAAATCAGCCCGGAGTCGTCGCGGACGGTGACGGCGAGAGAGGCTCGCTCGCCGCAGCTTGTCTACTGCTGCGGGGGTTCAGCCTGGAGTGCCGCGGCGGGGCCGGCGCTTGCGGCAAGAAACAGGGCGGCCAGAAAAAATCGAGTCCGTCCCGGTTCGTAGCCCATGGGACACTCCTTCGCGGGCGCGCGGGGGGCAGGTAGAGGCCGCGCGACTGAGTCCAATATGCCTCGGGATCGTGAGAGTTCCAATGGCGCCAAGCGCGCCGCCGTGATCACGGCGCCGGAACTGCATGCCGACCGACGACATGTCAGGCGGACCCTTGGGCGGCCATCGCCTCCCGGACCGCCGCCTCCATCGCACGGACCTCGTCATCGGTCAGCTCGGCGAAGCTCCCGCGTTTCCTCGCCGCGAGCCGCCCTCCGTTCTGCATGCACAGGCGTACGAACAGTGATGCACGCCGGTCGGGCATGTCCACGATCTCCTGGACAGCCTTGAAGGCGCGGTCGAAGACCGCCACGAACCCGAGTTCCTCCTTCAGGTCGCGGCGCACCGAGTCGGCCACCCGGCCGTAGAGGTATTCGGCGAAGGAGGTAGCGTCGAAATAGCGGTAGAGGTCGGCGCTGTCGCTCTCGACGACCATCTCCCGGCTGGGAGAATCGGCGCCCCCACCCGACCATCCCCATCGGATCAGGTCCAGCAGAGACCGCGAGAAGCCGGAGAGGATGTCGTCGTAGCCCTGCCGGTCGCGCAGGATGGCCGCGGAGACGGGGAGGATGGTGCCGGGGGGACCGTATCCGCGCCGGGCGAGGACGTGGTGAATGAGGAAGCGGTGGATGCGGCCGTTGCCGTCTTCAAAGGGGTGGACGAAGACAAAGGCAAACGACGAGACCGCTGCCGCGACAACCGGGTCCACGCCGCCGTCGACGACGCGCCCGGTCAACGCCGTCCAGCCACGCATGAGGCCGGGGACATCCGCCGGGCGGGGGCAAATGAAGTGAACCCGCTCCCGGTATCCGCCGATGGTCTCGCCGACGAAGTTCTGGATCGTGCGCCAGTCGTCCGCGGCGTAGCGGGGATCGACGATGGCTGCGTGCAGGCGCAGGAGGTCCGCCTTGTCGGCGGGGTCGAACGCGGACGCCGACTTCAGCGCCTGGGCGAACCTTTCGGCACGCCCTCCGCTCGGCGTCTCGCCTTCCAACGCGAACGACGAGCGCGTCTCCTTGGCGAAGAGGTAGTTCACGGCTCTGGCGAGGATCGATGGGTCGTAGCTCTCCATGAGGTCGCGCGCTTCCTCGTCCAGGCCCGACTTCATCGCCTTCCGCAGCCTCGAGGTGAGTCTCACGACGGGACAGAGCTCGGCCCCCCCAAGGAGATTGTCGGCGACCCGGTGACGCCTGGAGTTGCGGCGGGTGGCGACCATATGACGGTTGTGATCGAGGGCACCGGCGTAGTTTCCCGCCTTCGCGTCTTCCAGGTCCAGGGTTCGGCCGCTGAAGGTCTCGTACAGGAACCACGCCCGCCGGCTGAAGGCGCCCGTCGGTTGCGCCCGTACCCAGGTTTCGAGTACCGCCGGGTCGATCTCGCGGAGGGCCGCGACCAGGACACCGAGGTCGAAAGCCTCGTGGCGCAGCGCGAAGCGGAGGTGCGCCACGATCGAGTCCTCGGCCGCGTACCGCAGCGGGTAGAGTTCCGTGGTTCGAGGGCCGTCCCTTTCGGTCCGCCGGGCACCCGCGACGACGTAGCTCCGCACGGCTGGCCTCGGAACCGCCAGAGCGAAGTGGCGGAAGAGCCAGGCCTGGCCGACAGGTCTACGGGCGTCGTTGCTCATGGGTCCGCCGTGGCAAGACGGTTATGCGGGTGGCGTATCCATTACAATATCCCCATGTCGTGGAAAATCAATTGCGGCAGGTCGATTGTCGGGCGGGGACCGGGGGGACGGAAGTTCACGCTCTATTTCGTCCAGATCACGATGGCGCCGCACCGGCTGTCGGAGCCGGAGAACTCCCCCGGGAGCGACGCCGCGCCCGGGTACACCTCGACCCCCCCGATCTCGATGGGGAGGACGAACTCGTCGATGGTCGTGACGTTCGACCTGCCCGGCCGAATGACGGGCGTCCCGTCCACATACACGGTCATTTCGCAGGGGCGGCCTCCGAATCCGGTCGAGATCCTCCCGCTGTACACCTTGCACGACCGTGCCCTGCCGCCGCACCTGACGCGGACCCCTGACGCGTCCGCGATCAGGCTCGTGATGAGGAATGGGTTCCGGCGCTCGATGTCCTGGACGGTGAAGAACGTGCCGCCACCGATGAGTTCGCCCCAGTATTTGCGTTGGTAGAAGCCCTGTGTCTCCAGCCGCCGGAGCCTCGTGACCGTCGCCACCAGGGGCGCGAGTTCCACCGGGTCGGGAGACATGCGCACATCGACCTCGGTGGTGTGACCCCGGGTCACCGTCACGGTGTGCATCAGCGGCGCGTAGCCGATGTGCCGGATCGAGATTTCGTACTCTCCTACAGGTAGCGCGCTCAGGACGAAGTTGCCCCTCCGGTTGCTCTGCACCTCCTCCCGGCGACCGGCAACGGACACGGCGGCCGCCGCCACGGGACGGTGGCTCCGGGCATCCCGCAAGCGGCCGACGAGCCGTCCCGTCGTCGCCTCCGCGAACAGGAGCCGGAGTTCGACGTCATGCGCCAATCCCGCTTCGAGGGTCAGGACCTGCTCCTCGCTCGAAGCGTCGCCGAACTCCGCCCACAGCGTGGCCTGCCGGGCGTCCGGCGGCACGCACAGAAGGAGCCGCCCTTCGGAGCCCACCGGTTCACGAACCGGCCTTTCGACGGCGTCCGTCCAGCGCAGGACGACGGTGGCGGCGGGGATCGGGATCAGCCCGGTGTCGTCCAGGACGGTGACCATGATCGTGGCCCATTCCCCGCAGTCCTCGTCCCCCGGCGGCGCATCCTGCGGCGCGTCCTGCAATGAAGCGGCGCGATCGGCGGTGCCAACCAGCAACAGCGCGGCGAGCGTCGCGCCAACGAACGAGCGGGTGGGTCCCATCGGCGCCCTGGACATCACTTGATCCAGATTACGACGGCGCCGCACGCCGCGTCCGAACCCCCGAACTCGGCCGCCAGGGACGCCGGTCCCTTGTACACCTCGATCCCGCCGACTTCGAACGGTTTCGCGAACCCGTCGAGTTCGCCCGGCTTCAGGCGGATGCCATCCAGGTACACGGCCATCGGACACCCCGAGAATCCCCGGGACATGCGCCGGTTCCCCAGCTTCTGTGTCGTGCCCGGAACCATCATGGCGACGAAGCTGGCCACGCTGCTGGGACGCCATCGGTCGATATCCTCGGCCGTGAAGAAATAGCCGAGCCCGAGCAGTTCGCCCCAGTGCTTGCGCTCGTAGAAGCCCTTGATTTCCAGCCGGCGTACCCTGATCGCGGTCGCGACGAGCGGTTCCATCTCGACCGGGGTGGGCACCAGACCGATCTCCGCCTCCGTCGTGTGCCCCCATTCCACCGTGACCGGGTACGTGAGGGGCGCATAGCCGATCCGCCGCACCTGGAGGTCGTGTTCGCCGGCCGGCACGCCGGTGAGGACGAAGCGGCCTTGGCGATTCGTGTCGACCGTGACCGGACGGCCGCGTACCGACACCGCCGCCGTAGCCACGGGATCGTCCGTCAGCGCGTCCAGGACCTGACCCATGAGCCGTCCCGGCCGCACGGTCTCCGAGAGGACGCGGAGCACGACTTCGCGCGTCGCTCCCGGGTCGAAGCCGACGACCGCCTGCTGGCTGGAATCGTCGCCGAACTCCGCCCATAGCGTCGCCTCCTCAGCGTGCTCGGAGATACATAGGAAGAGGCGGCCGTTCGCTCCGACGATTTCCCTGACCGGCAACTCGGCCACGTCCGACCAGCGGACGATTACCACGGCACCGGGCAACAGCATGGTCCCCGCGTCGTCGGTCACTGTGACCTGAAGCGATGCCTCCGCACCGCAGTCTACCTCCTGCCCCTGCGCGGCTTGCAAGGGCGCGGCGGGTGTAAGGCCAAAGGCAAGCAACAGGGTGGATCGGAGTGATCGATGCCGTGCCGGCGCCTCGCTCATGGACAGTCCTTTCGCCTTGTCCCGCGTGGGTGTGCTCAAGCCGAAGGCATACATCTCCATTTTACGACGCGGCAAGTCGGCGGAACGTCACATCAGTGGTAGAAGACATCCACCAGCGCGAGGGGGATCGCCGGGACGTACGTGACCAGCAGCAGTACGGCGACGAGGACCGCGATGAAGCGGAGGTTGACCTTGCTCACCTCCCAGATGTCCGCCTTGGCGACCGAACAGGCGGTCACGAGCACGCTCGCAACCGGCGGCGTTTGCTGGCCGATCCCAAGGTTCAGGGTGACGATAAGCCCGAAGTGGACCGGGTCGATGCCCGCCGCCCGCACGAGCGGCATCACGATGGGGACGACGAGGATGATCGCGGCCGCGGAGTGCAGGAAGAGCCCGATCACGAGGAAGAAGACGTTGAGCAGCGCCAGGATGAGCCACTTGTTCGAGGTCAGCTCCATGATCCCGGCCGCGACCTGCTGCGGGAGGCGCTGCTCCGTGAGATAGTCGCCGAGGAGCGCCGAGGTGGCGACGAGGAGCATGACGACGGCGGTCTGCACGCCGCCCTCCAGCATCGCCTCGCGCAGGTGGGCGAGGTCGAGTTCCCGGTAGATGAGCCCGCCCACGACGAGCGCGGCGACGACGGCGAGCCCCGCCCCCTCGGTGGCCGTCACCCAGCCGCTGAAGATCCCGCCGAGGATGATCGCGGGCAGGAGGAGGGCCCAGCCGGCCTCGCGCATCGTCGTCCACACGCGGCGGAGTTCGAACCTGCCCTCCACCGGGAAGTCGTGACGGCGGGCGTAGAGCCAGGCCGCGAACATCAGCAGCAGCCCGCCGAGCACCCCGGGTACGATGCCCGCGACGAACAGCTCCACGACCGAGGCTTCGGCCATGACGCCGTACAGGATCATGGGGATGGACGGGGGGATGATGACGGCGAGCGTGGCCGAGGAGGACATCACGGCCGCGGCGAAGGGCGTCGAGTAGCCGCGTTTCTTCATCGCGGGGATGAGGATCGAGCCGAGGGCGGCCACATCGGCCACCGCGGAGCCCGAGATCTCGGCGAAGAAAAGGGAGGCCGAGATGCCGACCATCGAGAGGCCGCCGCGGATGAACCCGACGAGCGCGGAGGCGAACGCGATGAGCCGGCGCGAGATCCCGGTCGCGTTCATGATCGCGCCCGCGAGGATGAAGAGCGGGATGGCGATGAGCGGGAACGAGGTCGCCCCGTTGAACAGGACGAGTCCGGCGTTGGGGAGCATGGCGACCCCGCCCGAGGCGAGCATGGCCACGAGCGCCACGATGCCGAGCGCGAGCGCGATGGGGATGCCGATCGCGATCAGGAGCAGCAGTCCCACGAAGAGGAGGAGGAGCGTCACGGCTCACCCTCCCCGGTCGGTTCACTCGCCGTCTCACCCGCCGACCCCGCCACCCCCGACTCCACCGGGGCGCCCGCGTAGCGGCCCGCCCCCTCGGCGAGGGCGTCTCTCAGCCCCAGAAGCTGTGCGACGATGAACAGGACAGCCCCGATCGGGATCACGGACTGCGCGAGCGCGGCGGGCACGGAGGGCAGGCTCACCAGCGACGTA
Organism: Candidatus Palauibacter sp.; assembly: GCF_965222475.1. Taxonomy (GTDB): domain Bacteria; phylum Gemmatimonadota; class Gemmatimonadetes; order Palauibacterales; family Palauibacteraceae; genus Palauibacter. Next base: position 17,790 of record NZ_CBDCUB010000006.1, read on the forward strand.
CCCTCGAGTACGCGGACGACCTGCCACCCGGCCCACGCGACCGCCGCGAAGAAGGCGATGACCGCGGTCTCGGCCGCGAGCACGACGACGAGCCGTGCGCGCCCGGTGAGACGCTGCGCCAGCGTGGGCACGCCGATGTGCGCCCGTCGCAGGGCGGCGAGCGCCGCTCCGTAGTACGTCAGCCAGGCGAGGAGGATGGAGGCGACCTCGTCGTACCACACGAGCGCCGCCCCCGCCTTGCGGAACCCGACCCCGACCACGACGACGACCGCGAGCGCGGCCAGCAGGACGAGCACCGCCCCCTCGAGTAACCGGCGGACGCCCGTCCTCACGGCCCGAGGCCCGGCTATGAGCCGCCCTCCGGCCCGTCGGCCTCCGAGCCGGGTGCCTCCGGGCCGGCGACCGCCCGGGCCTTGTCGATCAGCGCCTGTCCGCCCTCGACGCTCGCCGCGAACTCCTCGTACACGGGCTCGCTCGCGGTCTCGAAGCGGGCGGGATCGGCTTCGTTGATCGCCATCTCCGTCGCCTCGAGTTCGGCGAGCAGTTCCTCGTCCATGCGCGCGGCCGTCTCGTACACGAACGACTGCATGTCGCGCGCGATCGCCTCCACCTCGGCGCGGATCTCCGGAGGGTGGCGTTCCCACCGCCCCGCGCCTGTCGTGACGAAGGCGGGGCTGTAGACGTGGCCCGTGAGGGAGAGGTAGTCCTGGACCTCGTGCAGCTTGGCGCTCGTCACCTGCGTGAGCGGGTTCTCCTGTCCGTCCATCACCCCCGTCTGGAGCGCGACGAAGACCTCGGAGAACGGCATCGGCGCCGGGTTCGCGCCCAGCGCCTGGAAGAGCTTCACCCGCCATACCCCGCGCGGCGTCCGGAGCTTGATCCCGCTGAGGTCTTCCGGCCCGTGGATGGGCCGCCGGGAGTTGGTGATGTGACGGAACCCGTTCTCCCACACCGCGAGGATCCGGTAACCCGCCGCCTCCGCGCGCGGCGCGAGGTCGGGCCACACGACGGCCTCCTCGATCCGCTTCATGTGCTCGCGGTCGTGGACCAGGTAGGGCATCTCGAACAGGCCGAAGGCGTCGACCATCGAGGACATGATGGTGGAGGGGATGGACATGTCCAGCGTGCCCAAACGCAGGCGCTGCAGCATCGCATCGTCGCCGCCGAGCTGGCTGGCGCCGTACACATGGAGTTCGGCCCGGCCGGCCAGGCGCTCGTTCACGCGGCGCGCGAACTCGTTGGCGGTCACGTCGTAGAGCGAGCCGGGCGACCCGACGTGGCCCAGCGAGAGTTCGACGACCCCCGGCTCCCCGCTCCCTCCTCCGCACCCGAAGGACAGCGCGGCCACGGTCGTCAGCGTGGCGGCCAGTCTCGGCGGGGCGGGCGGCGGCGGGCGGGCGGGCGGCGTCGGGCGGGCGGGCGGCGTCGACCGCACGAGCGAAACTCTTCTCATGGGCCGCCTCATACCTCGGCCAGAAACTCGGCGGCTGCGGCCAGCCCGCCCGTCGTGTGCGCGATCCCGGAGGTCTTCAGCCCCATCTCCACGCCGGCCAGCGCCCCCATCAGCATGAGTTCGTTGAGGTCTCCGAGGTGTCCGATCCGGAACACCTTCCCCTTCAAGGGACCGAGGCCCGTCCCCAGCGACATGTCGAAGCGCTCGAGCACGGCGAGACGGAACGCTTCGGCGTCCTCCCCTTCTCCCACCATCACCGTGGTCCCGGCGTTCGACACCGCCTTCGGATCCTGACAGTAGTTGCGGAGGCCCCACCCGGCGACGGCGCGGCGCGTTGCCTCGGCGTGGCGGGCGTGCCGCGCGAAGGTGGCGTCGGCTCCCTCTTCCCGCAGCATCGCGAGCGACGCCTCGAGGCCGTAGAGGAGCGTGGTGGGCGGCGTGTGGGGGAAGTAGCCGCACTCGTTGTCCCCCAGCATCGCCGTCCAGTCGAAGTAGGCGCGCGGCGCCGGCGCGGCCTCCCGGTGACGGTCGAGCGCCTTCTCGCTCACGGCGCAGAAGCCGAGTCCGGGGGGGAGCATGAGCCCCTTCTGGGACCCGCACACGGTGACGTCCACGCCCCACTCCGCCTGCCGGTAGGGGGTGGCGGCGAGCGACGACACGGCGTCGACCATGAGGAGCGCGGGATGGCCGGCTTCGTCGAGGGCGGCGCGGACGGAGGCGATGTCGCTGGTCACGCCGGTCGAGGTCTCGTTGTGGACGACGAGCACCGCCTGGATCTGCCGCTCCCGGTCCTGGGCGAGCCGGGCAGCGATCGTCTCCGCGTCGGCGGGGCGTCGCCAGTCCCCCTCGAGGATCTCGACGTCGGACCCCAACTCGCGGGCGAAATCCCCCCATTTCGAGGCGAAGAACCCGTTGCTCCAGAGGAGGACGCGATCGCCGGGGGCGAGCGTGTTCACGAGGGCGGTCTCCCAGCAGCCGCTGGCGGAGGAGGGGAAGATGAAGACGTGCGCGGGGTCGCCGAACACCCGCTTCAGACCCTCGAACAGTCCGAGCGCCATGCGCCCGAACTCGGGCCCGCGGTGATCGATCACGGCCCGGTTCATGGCGCGGAACACGCGCCCGGGGACCTGGGTGGGGCCCGGAAGCTGGAGGAAGTGGCTGCCGCTGCGGTAGGTCAAGGCGGTTCTTTCGTTCGTGACGCTCTTGTCAGGTCGGGGCTTTCGCCGATACAACTTGGCTCGTGACCCGCCCAATCTCTCACGACCGCCCCGGTACGCAACGGCACCGCCCCCGACTCGAGGCGCGGCTGCGCGCCGGCCTGCGGGGGGAAGTCCGCTTCGACCGCTTCACGCGCGGACTCTACAGTACGGATGCGTCGATCTACCAGGTGCGTCCGCTGGGGGTCGTGTTCCCGGAGTCGGCGGAGGACGTGCGGCGGATGATCGAGGTCGCCGGTGAACACGATACGTCGGTCGTCGTGCGGGGGGCCGGGACGTCGCAGAGCGGCCAGTCGATCGGGCGCGGGGTCATCGCCGACACGAGCCGCGCCTTGAACGGCGTGCTGGACTTCGATCCGGCCGCTCGGAGGGTGGTGGTCGAGCCGGGCATCGTGCTGGACCGGCTGAACGCGTTCCTGCGGCCGCACGGGCTCTTCTTCCCGATCGACGTGGCCACGGCGAGCCGCGCGACGCTCGGGGGCATGGCGGGCAACAACAGCGCCGGGGCGCGGTCGGTGCGGTACGGGCACATGGTCGAGCACGTCCGCGGCATCGAGGCGGTGCTCGCCGACGGCCGGCGCGCCGAGTTCGCCCGCGACGCCACGCCGGGCACAGCGCCCGGGGACAGCCTCGGAGCCGACATGCGGGCGCTCTACCGGCGGGAGGCCGGCGAGCTGGCGCGGCAGGTTCCGGACGTCCCCCGGCATGTGGCCGGCTATGCGCTGCACCGTCTGGGCCGGGACGGCGCCGGGCTGTCGGATCTTCTCGTGGGCTCGGAGGGGACGCTCGCGCTGTTCACCGCGCTCGAACTCGACCTTCAGCCTATTCCCGCCGTACGCGCGCTCGGTGTGTGTCGCTTCGTTGGTACCGCGGAGGCGCTGGCTGCCGTCCCGGCGATCGTCGCGCTCGAACCGACGGCGGTCGAACTGTTCGACGCGACCGTACTCGGGCTGGCCGCGCAGATGCCGAGTTTCGAGCGGGTGCTCCGCCAGCTCGGCGAGGACGGTCGCCGCAAGCCTCGCGACATCCTCGTGGTGGAGTTCGCCGACGACGACCCGGAGCGGGTCTCGGCCTCCCTCTCGCGGCTCGAGTCCGCGCTGGGCGGGGTCGCGGTGGGCGTCACCCGCGCGGAATCCCCCGCCTTCCAGACCCGCATCTGGGCGCTGCGGAAGGCGGGACTGAGCATTTCGATGTCCCAGCCCGCCGAGCGCAAACCCCTCGCCTTCATCGAGGACTGCGCGATCCCGCTCGAGCGTCTGCCCGAGTGGTACCGCCGACTGACGGACGTCATCGAGCGCCACGCGACCCACGCGGTGTGGTACGCGCACGCCTCCGTCGGCTGTCTCCACGTCCGGCCGGCGCTCGACCTGCGGGATGGAGAAGATGTGGAGCGGCTGCGGGCGATCGCCGCCGACGCGTTCGCGCTCGCGGGCGAACTCGGGGGCTCGCATTCGGGCGAGCACGGCGACGGCTGGATCCGCTCCGAGTTCCTCGAACCGATGCTGGGGACGCGTCTCGTCTCCGCCTTCGGAGAGATCAAGCGCCGCTTCGATCCCGAGGACCGCCTGAACCCCGGGAAGATCGTCGCCCCGCCCCGCATGAACGAGCCCTCGCTCCTGCGGGCCCGATACGGACTGGAGACCCGAAAGCTGCCGACGGCGCTCGACTGGGAGAAGTGGGGCGGCTTCTCGCCGGCGGTCGACATGTGCAACAACAACGGCACCTGCCTGAAGCGGAGCCCCGGCGTGATGTGCCCGTCTTTCCGCGCCACGAGCGACGAACGGCATTCCACGCGGGGGCGCGCCAACGCACTGCGGCTGGCGCTCTCGGGACAGCTGGGGGAGGACCCGTGGACGTCGCCGGAACTGTACGAGGCGATGGACCTCTGCCTGGGGTGTAAGGCGTGCCGCCGCGAGTGTCCGACCGGGGTCGACATGGCCCGCATGAAGGTGGAGTTCCTGCACCGCCTGCGCGCCGAGCGCCCGCTCTCTCCGCGGGAGCGAGCGCTCGCGTATCTCCCCCGCTACGCGCCGCTGGCTTCCCGTGTCGCACCGCTCGTCAACCTCCGGAACCGGGTCCCGGCCCTCGCGCGCCTCGGGGAGCGGGTGGCCGGCCTGGCCGCCGACCGCCCCCTGCCCCGCTGGTCGTCTCGACCGTTCTCGGCCCCGTCCTGGCCTTCCGCGGAAGCGGCGCGCAGGCCGAGGGTGGCGCTCTTCGTCGACACCTTCACGCGCTACTTCGAACCCGAGATCGCCCGCGCCGCCATGCGCGTGCTGGGGCGAGCGGGGTGGCGTGTGGAGGAGGCTTCCACGGCGGGCCGGCCGCTATGCTGCGGGCGAACCTTCCTCAACGCCGGGCTGGTCGAGGAGGCGCGCGTCGAACTCGACCGCACCGTGCGAGCGCTGAGTCGGTTCGTCGCGGACGGAGTCCCGGTGGTCGGTCTCGAACCGTCGTGCCTGCTCACGCTGCGCGACGAACTGCCCGCGCTGGATCCGGGACCCGAGGCGACGGCGATCGCCGAGCAGGCCCGGCTCCTCCCGGAATGGCTGGTCGAGTCGGGCGCGCTGGAACGGCTGGCCCTCGCTCCCCTGCCCGTCCGGCGCGTTCGCGTCCACGGCCACTGCCACGAGAAGGCGTTCGGCGCGGACGGAGCGACGCTTGAAGTCCTCCGCGCCATACCCGACCTCGAGGTCGAAGCGATCCTTGCCGGGTGCTGCGGCATGGCCGGCTCGTTCGGCTACGAGTCGGAGCATGCAGATGTCTCCCGTCGCGTCGCCGAACTCGAATTGCTCCCCGCCGTCCGCGTCCTCGCCGACGACGAATGGCTGGTGGCCAACGGCACGAGCTGCCGACACCAGGTCGCCGACCTCGCCGACGCCCACGGCCGCAATGTCGTGACCGTGCTCGACGCAGCTACGAATCCGCAGGCGCAGCGGGAGGACACGGCGGTGAGAAGGCTGAGAGAGTTGCGCGACCGACACGGCAACCTCTCGGTCGCGGAGATTCTCGCGTTTCGCGATGAAGGCCGTCGTTAGGTCTGGATTTCAGGATAGTTGTTCACCGAATCTACGAGTAGGAAGAGAGTTTTCCGGCAAGGACCTCACACCAGCGTCACAACGGGCATGGCTCGCCGCGGCCCGCCTGAGCAACGGCGCGAGATCTCAAGCACTCGTGGGAGGAGTCAGCACCCCTGCATCGGCTTAAGCCAATTGAAAGTTCAATCTTCAATTGGCTTAACGCTTCACAGGGACTCCCAGGAACCCCCGGGCGCCTCAGGTTGCTCCCTCGGGCGGTGCCGGGCGGCGGCAGATCGACGGCGGCATACGCGCATTGGACGCGCCGTACTCCCTTCCAGCGTCTCGTGGAGCTACCGGTCACCAACGTCCTTGTTACGCACCGTTAGCAGAGGGAAGCCAGCAGCGCCTCCAGCCTGGCCTTGAGCGGCGGCGGGATCTCGATGCCGCGCCAGTCGAGGCTGCCGTGGTCGCGGCGGGCGCAGACGACGGTCCAGTCGCTGCGGGCCACGACCTCTCTTTCTCCGGAACGTTCGATCGTGAACTCGGCGGCGTAGCGGATCGCCTTGCGCCGCACTTCGAGCACCCGAAGTCTCACGTCGACCTCGTCGCCGTAGCGGACCGCCCCCAGATAGTCGCACGAGACGGAGACGCGCGGCATCCCGAACACCGAATCCTCGCTCCAGCGATAGCCGACGAAGTCGAACGACCGGTAGAGGGCGTGCTCCGCCTCCTCCATGAACTTCAGGAGCGCCGTGAAGTGGATCAGGTTCGCGGTGTCGGTATCCGCGAACTCGACCCGTCTGCTGTAGACGAACTCGGAAGCCATGCTCGTTCCGCCGCTACTCGTTGCACTGGTTTCCCGGGGTCGCACGGCCGCTGGCCGTGGCCCCGTCCCCCCGGGAGTGGCAATCTATCACTCCTTCTGCAACCGGAGGTGCGGTGGCGGTCGAACCCAGACACATCACGATCGAACGGCGCGTGCGATACGCCGTCCTCGAGCCGCACGAGCGGCCGGCGACCGAGATCTGGTTCGCCCTGCACGGCTATAACCAACTCGCGCATCGATTCCTGCGCTACTTCCAGCCGATCCACACGGGTGCGCGGTGCATCGTGGCCCCGGAGGGCTTGCACCGGCAGTACATCGACCACGAGTCGCGCAGGGTGGGCGCCTCGTGGATGACGAGCGAAGACCGCCTCACGGATATCGACGACTACGTCGGCTACCTCGACCGCCTCCACGCGCACATCCTCGCCGAGGAGTCGCGACCGAGAACGGGCGGGTCGAAGCCGGTACGGATCGTCGGCCTCGGCTTCTCCCAGGGCGTGCACACGCTCTGCCGCTGGCTGGCGTTCGGCCGCGCGCGGATCGACCGCGCGATGCTGTGGGGCGGCACGGTCCCGCCCGACCTGGACCTGGCGGAGCACGGGGCCACGCTCTCGGCCGCCGACCTACACCTCGTCGTGGGCGATGCGGACGAGTACTACGATGCGGCCGCCGTCGACGCCCACGAGGCGCGGCTTCGGGCGGTCGGCGTCGGCTTCACCTCACACACCTATGCCGGCGGACACCGTCTCGACGCCGGCACCCTGCGGGGCCTCACCCTGCCTGGAGAGACGAGCGGCACTTAGCTTCCCACCCGAATCCAGCGCCGACCCAACGGCGGGCAGGAGTCGGAGGATGACAGGGCGCGAGCTTCTCAAGTTCAAGCGCGTACGTTCCGAAACCGTGTCGCGCCCGAGGGCGACGCGCTCCCTGGTGCTGATCGGGGCGTTCCTCGCCTCGAGCTGTGGCGGCGTTCACGAGCCCACCTCCCGCCAAGTAGTACTCAACGGTACGTGGATGGGAAGCTTGGGAGACGATGGGGGGAGTCCGGGTACGGGGACGGGTACGAGGCTAAGGCTCGAGGTGACGGCGCACCGGCCGGCGATAGGCGTCGAGAGGTTCACCGGGTCCATACTTGTCGACCCCGGTTCCGGGAGCATCGACAACGCTCGCCGCTACCCTGTCGAAGGCTTCTACAGCCCGAACACGCGCGAGGTGTTGATGGCCCTGACCGGCTCGTCACCCCGTTACCGGGGGTTTGTTGACGAAAAGGGGCACCGGATGAGCGGGAACATCTGGAATGGCCCGTACACGACGAGCATCTGGTTCGACCTTTCTCGCACCCCTTGGGACCTGCCTCGAGAGCCGTGAACTCCAGATCTGCACGTTCCCGCGGGAACGTCCGCTTCAGCCAGTTGCCCGACTGGCGGGTCCCGGCGTTCCCGCGGGAACGTCTCCGGCCTGGCCAGCTAGCGCTCCGGGTCGCGGTCCCCGCGGCGACAACGGCGGGCACGACGGGCGTCGGCGCGCCGGAAGAGGAGCGGGCTCACGAGGCCCGACGTCGTGCCGCCGATGAGGGCGAGGATCCCGACGGGGCCGGGGTTCGAGAACATCGGCGCGCCGATCTGGGTGTTCATCCACATCCCGAGCACCGCGAACACGAGCGCCCCGATGACGAAGCCGAGCCAGGTGAGCCGGATCACGGAGCGACGCCCCGGGCGGCTAGGGGCTGCCCGGGAGGCCGATGGTCGCGATGCACTCGATCTCGACGCGCGCGTCCAGCACGAGGGCGCCCACCGCGACCGCGCTGCGAGCCGGCCGGTGGTTCGGGAAGAAGCCCAAGTACGTCTGGCTCATGTCCCGGAAGTCGGCGATGTCGGCCAGGAAGACGGTGCACTTCACGACCTCGTCCATCGAAGATCCGTAGCGCTCGAGCGCGTCGGCGATGTTGCGAAGCGTCTGCTCCGTCTCAGGGACGATGCCACCCTCGACCAGGCCATCCCCCGGCACAGTGCCGAGCTTGCCGGAAAGGTAGAGCACGTTCCCGACCCGCACCGCCTCGGAGAAGGGCGAGTTGGGTCGTCCGCCGAGGTACTCGACCGAGTGCATCATCTCGGCCATCTCGTCGTGTTCCTGCGCCGCGAGCGGCGTTGCGAGCGCCACGGCCCCGCCGAGCGCCAGCGCCGGTCCGAGCGCCAGGGTCGCCACCAGAAGCTGTTTCCGCGTCATACGTCCTCCTTCTTCAGCACAATTCCGCTGCGTGATCCGGGTTGTCGCGCGATACGGGTCATGGGGTGATACGGGTCATCATCCGGGGGAACGCGATCGTCTCCCGAAGGTGATCGATCCCGCACATCCAGGTCACGGTGCGCTCGATCCCGAGCCCGAAGCCGCTGTGGACGAACGTCCCGTAGCGTCGCAGGTCGAGATACCAGTCGTAGGACGCCTCCGGGAGCTTCTCCTCCCGGATCCGCGCGAGCAGCCTGTCGTGGTCGTCCTCGCGCTGGCTTCCGCCGATAACCTCGCCGTACCCCTCCGGGGCCAGCAGGTCGTTGCACTTCACGGTCCGGGGATCCTCCGGGTTCTCCTTCATATAAAAGGCCTTCACGCCCTTCGGATAGTCGAACACGAACAGCGGCTTCTCGCGGCCCTCCACCAGGCGGGTCTCGTCCGTGGCCCCCAGATCCGCCCCCCACTCGATCTCGCTCCCGCGCGCCTGCAGCCACGCGACGGCGTCCGTGTAGCTGATGCGGTCGAAGGGCGGGGCGATCGCCTCGAGCTTCGAGATGTCGCGGCCCAGGATCTCGAGTTGCTCGCGCTGGTTGTAGAGGACGCGCATCACGATCCAGCAGATGAACCGCTCCTGAAGCGCCATGTTGCCCTCGGAGTCGAGCCACGCGGCCTCGGGCTCCACCATCCAGAACTCGGTCAGGTGCCGGCGCGTCTTCGATTTCTCGGCCCGGAAGGTGGGTCCGAAGCAGTACACCTTGCCCAGCGCCGCGGCCGCCGCCTCGACGTAGAGCTGTCCGGTCTGCGCGAGGTAGGCCGTGCCGAGGTCGAAGTACTCGGTCTCGAACAGGGTCCCCGCGGACTCGCCGATCGCCCCGGTGAGGATCGGCGTGTCGACGTGGACGAAGCCCTCGTGGTGCAGGAAGGCGTGGATGGCGCGGATCACCTCGTCGCGGACGCGCATGATCGCGATCTGACGGGGGCTGCGCAGCCACAGGTGGCGGTGCTCGAGCAGGAAGTCGATCCCGTGCTCCTTGGGCTGGATCGGATAATCCTCCGACGGCCCGAGCACCTCGATGTCGGAGGCGGTGAGTTCGACGCCGGACGGCGCCCGGTCGTCGGCGCGCACGGTGCCGGTGACGGCGACGCACGCCTCGTGCCCGGCCTCGGCCAGCCGCTCCCAGGCCTCGGGCGAAACCTCGTTCTTCACGAACACGCACTGGACCTCGCCCGTCCCGTCCCTCAGCACGAGGAAGGAGATCCTGCCGCTGGAGCGGAGACGCCGGACCCACCCGCGGAGCCGCACCTCATGGCCGACCCGCGCGGGCAACCCGCGAATGGCGCTGGAGTATTCTGCCATGAATGATTCCGTTGAGGGATGATCGAGGGACGGGGTTCGAGCCGGCGACAAGTTGCGTCCCCTCCCCCGGACGGAGCAATCGCCCTCGCCGGGATCCGGACAACCGGGGAGCGGGCCTCAGGCTCCTGGTCTTGGACGGGTCGGGAAAGCCCGTGACGAAGCCTGTGCGCCTGCAGGCCGCGAATCAGCCTACGCGATAGAGCGCCTCGCGTTGGGCGTAGCGGGCGTCGAGGGCGTGCCTGAGCGCGCGGTGGGCGGGCTTCGTGAGCCCGGGGTCGTCGGCGACGATGGCGCGGGCCCGCCGCCGGGCGTCCTCGAGCAGATCGTGGTCGCGGTCCAGCTGGGCGAACCTGAGCAGCGGGGTGCCGTGCTGCTCCTTGCCGAACAGGTCGCCCTGCCCGCGGATCCGCAGATCGTCCTCCGCGAGCTTGAAGCCGTCCGACGTCTTCTCGAAGGCGAGCAGGCGTTCTGACGGCTCCGCCGCGGCGTGGAACACGATGCAGTACGACTGCTCCGCGCCGCGGCCGACGCGCCCCCGGAGCTGGTGCAGCTGCGCGAGGCCGAAGCGCTCTGCGTCCTCGACGAGCATCACGGTCGCGTTGGGCACGTCGATCCCCACCTCGATGACCGTCGTCGCGACGAGCAACTGCGTGTCGCCGGCAAGGAAGCTGCGCATCGCCTCCTCCTTCTCGGCGGAGGAGAGCCGGCCGTGGAGCAGCCGCACGTTGAAGTCCGCGAAGCGGGTCTGGAGACGCTCGAACATCACGGTGGCGGCGCGGGCTTCGAGGGTCTCCGACTCTTCGACGAGCGGGTAGACGACGTACGCCTGGCGGCCCGCGGCCATCTGGTCGCCCACGAAGTCGAACGCGGCTTCCCGGCTTCCGGGGCCGCGGACGGCGGTCCTGATCGTGCGGCGGCCCGGTGGCAGTTCGTCGATGACGGAGAGGTCGAGATCGCCGTAGAGCACGAGGGCGAGGCTGCGCGGGATCGGCGTGGCCGACATGACGAGCGCGTCTGAGGCCTGGCCGCTCTCGCGCAGGCGGCGGCGCTGCTCGACGCCGAAACGGTGCTGTTCGTCGATGACGACGAGGCCGGGGGACGCGAACTCGACGGCGTCCTGGATGAGGGCGTGGGTGCCGACGACGAAGCGGGCGCGACCGTCCGCGATGCGCTCCAGCGCGTCCTGCCGGGCCTTGCCGGTAACGGATCCCGTGAGGAGGACGGGCTCCACGCCGAGCGGGCCCAGCATGTCGACGAAGGTGCGCTGGTGCTGTTCCGCCAGCAGTTCGGTCGGCGCCATGATCGCGGCCTGTCGGCCTCCCTCGATCGCCTTGAGCATCGCGAGCGCGGCCACGACGGTCTTGCCGCTCCCGACGTCGCCCTGAAGGAGGCGGTTCATGGGCGTGGGCCGGCGCATGTCGGCTTCGATGTCGGCCCACACGCGCCGCTGGGCGCGGGTGAGCTCGAAGGGGAGCGCGCGCGGCAGGGCGCGGGTCAGCGTGGGCGCGGCGTCGAAGGCGATCCCCTCGCTCTCGTGCCGCAGCCGGGCCCGCGCCCGGGCGTGCAGGAGCTGCAGAAAGAACAGTTCCTCGAAGGCGAGGCGGCGCTGTGATGGCGTGACCCGGTCCACGGCGGGCGGGCGGTGGAGCGTGCGCAGCGCCTCGGCGAGGGGCGGGAGCGACAACTCCGTCAGCCAGGCGCGCGGGATCGGGTCGTCATCCCCGAGTTCGGCGAGCAGGCGCGGCAGGTTGAGCCGGACGACCGCCCGGACCTGCCGGTGCGTGAGCCCCTGCGTGGCCCCGTAGACCGGGAAGACGCGGCCCGCCGCGGGCCGTTCGGCGGCCGCCGCGCCATCGTCGGACGCGGCGGCATCGTCGGACCTTCGGGCCAGCACCGTGTGCTCGCGCGGCTGGAGCTGCCGACCGTGGTAGAAGCGAACCGGCCCGGCCGCGAGGAGCAGGTCGCCCTTGTCGATCGTGCGGTCGAGCCACGGCCGCCCCGGCCAGGCCAACTCGATGTGCCCGCTGTCGTCGCGGATCACGGCCCGGAACACCCGCAGGCGCCGGCGGGTGGGGATGACGCCCTTCGAGACCACGCGACCGATGACGGTCGCGTCCTGGCCGACCTGCAGCCCCGCGATCGCGTCGACGGTCGTCGCGTCCTCGTAGCGGTACGGCAGGTGGTAGAGGAGGTCGCGCCCGGCGTGCACCCCGAGTTGCGCGAACCGCTCCGCCCGCCTGGGGCCCACGCCCTTCAGGTACTGCACCGGCCCCCGCAGGAGGGATCGCGCGGACGTCACGGCATCACGGGTCCGCGACGAGGATCTTGTCCAGGTAGCGGCCGGGCGAGAAGGCCTCGAGGTCCTCGGGGGATTCTCCCACCCCGAGGAAGCGGACGGGCACGGAGAGGTCGCGCGCCACGGACACGACGGTGCCCGCGCGCGCCGTGGAGTCGAACTTGGCGAGCACGAGCCCGGTGAGATCGAGGAACTCGCCGAACCGGCGGGCCTGCCGCACCACGTTCTGCCCGGACGTGGCGTCGACGACGAGGAGCCGTTCGTGCGGCGCCCCCTCCACCTGCCGGCCGAGGACGCGGTCGATCTTCCCGAGTTCCCGCATCAGGTCGTCCTGTGTGTGCAGACGGCCGGCCGTGTCGACGAGGACCCACGCCGCGCCCCGGGCCCGCGCCGCCGTCACGGCGTCGAACGCCACCGACGCCGGGTCGGCCCCGGGGGGGCCGCCCACGAAGTCGACCTCCAGCCGCTCGGCCCACGTCCGCAGCTGCGCCTGCGCCCCGGCCCGGAAGGTGTCCGCGGCCGCGAGGAGCACGCGTTGGCCCTCCCCCCGCAGGCGGGCCGCGAGCTTCGCGACGGTCGTCGTCTTCCCCACTCCGTTCACGCCGAGGACGAGGACGACGCCGGGCCCCTCCTCTCCTCCGCACAGTCCGGCCCGGCCCGCTGGCGCCGCGCCGGGATCTGCGCCGGGATCGGCCGCCGCGAGGAGATCCGTGAGGCGGGCGCGCAACACGTCGCGCAGATCGTCCTCCGTGGCGATGGCGCCGCGACTCGCCGCCCTCTCGAGCTCCTCCACCAGCTCCAGCGTGATGTCGACCCCGAAGTCCGCTTCGAGCAGCACTTGCTCGAGACCCTCGATCGCGGCGTCGTCCAGCCCCCCGTCGACGAGTGTGTTCACATCGGCGAGGGCGAAATCGACGATCCGGCGCCACAGGCCGCGTTTGCGGCGGCACACGGCGGGGGTCACCGGAGTCCGATCCGATGACGCCAGACCCACTCCCCGCACAGGAGGAGCACGGCGAAGAGGAACGGCCACACCGGCCTGGGCGGGCGAACCTCCATCGGCGCCCGCGGCGGCGCCTGCGCCGCGATGGCGAGGGGCTCGGCCACGGGACCGGGCAGGAACTCCGCCGGATCCGCCGCGACGTCGATGGGCCGCCGCAGTTCGACGGGACCGTCCGGGCCCGTGGCCGTCACCACGGCTTCGAAGCTCCCCATCGGCAGCGCGGGCCCGATGACCTCGGGGGGCGGATCGGCGGCGGACTCGCTCCACACTTCCGCACCCTCCCCGTCGAGAAGGCGGATCGACAGGTCGGTGGAGCCGGGGCGGATGCGCCACACCGGGGGCCGTCCGACCGCCGGCGGGCGGATGAGCGATGCGAGGCGCGGCGTGGCGTCTTCGACCAACCACCCGACGATACCGCTGAACACGCCCTCGTAGACGCGTCTCGGGTCGCCGCCGCGCAGCGACCAACGCCACCAGTCCGAGGCCGCCGAGAGCGCCCACCGGCGTGCGCCGTCTTCTCCCGCCGTGAGCAGAGGCCGTCCCTCGCCTCGGCGGTTCCGGTTCGCGTTGAGCACGGACCAGCGGCCCGGCGGCTCGACGGCGTACAGTTCGCGCACCGGCGGCAGGGGGTCGAGATCGGCCTCCGCGAGCAGCGCCGACGAAGGGCTCGCGGGCACGGGCCCGGCGGCGTACCACTCCCCCGGCAGCGGCCCGGTCAGCCGCGAGCCCACGCCCGGCACATCCCCCGCCCCCTCCGCGAAGAAGAGCGTCCGCGGGTGCGCGGCGAACGCCGCGGCCAGCCAGGCCGGCATCTCCCCGGGGACGGCCTGCACCGCGAGCAGCCGTGAGCCCTGGACCGCGGCCCGCACCCGGGACTCCTCGACGACCCTGGGCGTCGCTCCCATCTCCAGGAAGCGCCCGTCCGAGAGCCGCAGGTAGCCCCGCGCCCCGCCCAGCACGAGCCGGTCCAGCGCGGGGACGAGGAAGCGCGCCTCCCAGTCGGGGACGGTCGAGACGAGCAGCGCGCCCGCGGCGGCCTCGGAGACTTCGATCCAGGTTCCGATCCGGCCGGAGATGCCGAAGGGATCGGGGGGGTCGGCGAGCACGGCCTCGTAGCGCCGCCAGGCCGGCCCGCCGCCTTCGTCCCGCGGGACGAAGGCGAGTTCGGCGCGGCCGGTCCGCCCCGGAGCGGGACGCGCGGCCCGCGAGGAGGCGACGACCTCGCCCTCGCGTTCCAGCTGGAGGCTCACGCTGTCGGGCAGCTCACCCCCACCTCCGCCCGACCGAAACTCCAGCGTGACGCGGACCGTGTCGCCGGCCCGGGCCCGTTCCGGCGCACGCAGCGCAGCCAAACCGACGCGGGGCGCCGGGGCGGCCACCCGGATCTCGCGCACGCCGAGGCCGAGGCCTTCCGCCGCCTCGATGGCGGCCGCCCGGTCGGAGAGGTCGCCATCGGTGAGCACCCGGACGCTGTCGGCCCCGCCCAGCCGCGCGGCCTGCAGGGCCGGTTCGAGGCGGCTCGCGTCGTGTCGGGCGATGAGCGCGGCCAGCGAGTCGAGCGGCGCGGGCACGGGGTTCTCGCCGAACAGGTACACCCGGTCCGGCGTGAAGGAGGACAGCACCGCCAGGGCCGAGTCCAGCCGGGTTCGCGCCGAGGGGTGCCCCGGCCGGACCGGCAGCGTCATGCTCCGCGAGAGGTCGAGCAGCACGACGCGTTCTGGAGCGCCCAGGCCGGTCCCGCGCAGCGCGGGGAGGGCGAGGCCACCGAGGATCAGGAAGATCGCCGCCGCCCGAACCGCCGCCGGCCCGCTTCGCCCCGCCACGCGCTCCTCTCGCGTGCCATAGGCCCAGCCGGCGATCGCGACCGCGCCGAGCGCGACCAGAACCCAGAGGCCGGAGGTCAATCCTGTGTGCGGCGAAGGCGCGGCTCGGTGTGGAGCGGCATCGGAACTCGTCGCAGGCGTGAGAGGACATCGTCGCGCACGGTCCCGAAGAGGGCGCGCAGCTCATCCGGGACGGGTTCTGCGCGCGGCAGCCGCAGACGGGCCGGATTCACCTGCGCCCCGTTGCGGAGAAATTCGTAGTGCAGGTGAGACCCGGTGGCGAGGCCGGTGGCGCCGACGTACCCGATCACCTGTGCCTGTTCCACCTGGATCCCGCTCCCGATTCCGCGCGCGATCCCGCTCAGGTGCGCGTACCGGGTGCGGATGCCGTTCGCGTGGCGAATCTCGATCGCCGTGCCGTAGTTGCCCCACGAGCCCGCGCGGCTCACGCGGCCAGCTCCCGTCGCCCGCACGGGCGTGCCCCCGGGGGCGCCGTAGTCGACCCCGAGGTGCGGTCGCGTACGCCTCAGAACGGGATGGAAGCGTCGCTGGTTGAAGCGGCTCGTGACTCGGACGATGTCCAGGGGCGCGAGCAGGAACTGACCCCGCATCGCCTCCCCCGAAGCGTCGTAGTACTCCACGCCCCCCGCGAGCCCTTCGGGCTGGAATCCGACCGCGGTGAGGGTACGCCGGTCGTTGCGGAAGTCGGCCGCGAGCACCGTGGCGTTGCGCACGGAACCATCCGGCCGCACCTCGCGCGCCAAGAGGATCCGGTAGGCGTCGTTCCTCCGCAGGTCCCGCCAGAAGTCGATCTGCCAGGCGAAGACCTGCGAGAGGCGGTGCGCCACCTCGAAACGTTCTCTGTCGCCCAGCCGGTCCACGTCACCCGACAGCTCGGCATCGAACAGGTTCGTCTCGATGAGTCCCGCGAGGAGGATGGTGTCGCGGGTGACCGCGACCGAGTCGAGCCGCGCCGCCCAGTTCCGCGCGGTCTCACTCTCGGACCAGATGTGGAGCACGCGGTCCAGGTCGAGCTGGATCCGGATCCGGGCGGGAGTCTCACCGGGCCGTCGGACGAAGTGGATTTCGGTGCCCGGGCGCAACCGGCGAGGGTTCTCGAAGGCGCCCATGGCCTCGACGATCCCGTGCGTCTGGCCGCGATCCAGCCCGTACTTCTCGAACACGCCGCCGAGTGTCTCGCCCCACGCCAGACGGTGTACGAGCGCGACCGGGGCGGGGGGCGTCGGGACCTCGACGACCCTGACCTCGTCGGCGGGACCCGCGCGGAAACGGAACGCGGTCCACCCCATGGCGGAAAGGCACGCGAAGGCCGTTCCGGCCGCTATGAGACGTCTCGTGTTCAACCGCGTTAGTCCATCTGCCGTCGAATGAAGGTCGGGATCTCGAGATCCTCGAAATCGGGACGGGCGCCGACCCACGACTCTTCCGCGGCGTCCTCGGTCGCCACTGCCTCGGTCGCTACCTCCCCGGTCGCCACTTCCCCGGTCGCCACTTCCCCGGCCACCTCGGTGGCCCGGGGCGCGACCTTCTCCACCTCGTTGTCGAAGAGGCAAGGCCCCTGGTACATCGATCCGATAACGATCCGGCCGTTCGGTGGCGCCGGCGCGACCTTCGCCGCCGCGCGGGGCTCGTCCCTCTCCTCCTCCGTCTCCCCGAATCCGGTCGCGATCACGGTCACGCGCAGCGTACCCTCGAGCTCAGGATCGTGCACGACGCCGAAGATCAACTCGCCCTCTTCGCCGGCGGCCTCGTGGATGATCGAGTTGATGGTCGTCACCTCGTCGATCGTCATGTCGGGGCCGCCGCTGATGTTGATGAGGACGCCCGTCGCGCCGTTGATGGATACGTTGTCGAGCAGGGGGGAGCAAATGGCCTGCTGCGCCGCCTCGACGGCCCTTTCTTCTCCGCTCGCCGTCGCCGTCCCCATCAGCGCGGCGCCGCGGTTCGACATCACGGTCCTCACATCGGCGAAGTCGACGTTGACTTCGCCCGTGACCGAGATGAGGTCGGAGATCCCCCGCGTCGCCTGCAGGAGCACCTCGTCCGCCTTCTTCAGCGCCTGGCCGAACGTCGTGTCCTTGCCGACCACCGCGAGCAGGCGCTCGTTCGGCACGACGATCATCGTATCCACGGCGCGGCGGAGTTCGCGGAGGCCAAGCTGGGCCTGCCGCATCCGCTTCTTGCCCTCGAAGTGGAAGGGCCGCGAGATGATCGCGATGCAGAGCGCGCCCATTTCGCGCGCCATGCGGCCGATCGCGGGGGCGGCCCCCGTACCGGTGCCTCCGCCCATCCCCGCCGTCACGAAGACAAGGTCCGCCCCGGCGATCGCCGCGCGCGTTTCCTCCTCGCTCTCCACGATCGCCTGCCGTCCGATCTCGGGTCGCGCCCCGGCTCCGAGACCGCGCGTGAGCGCCTTCCCGATCTGGACCTTGAGGTGGGCCTCGGACCCGTTGAGCGCCTGGGCATCGGTGTTGACCGCGATGAACTCGACGCCCTCGAGTTCCTCGTCGATCATTCGGTTGACGGCGTTGCCGCCGGCGCCACCCACGCCCACCACCTTCATCCGCGCGTTGCGCGGGATCCCGTCGTCGAATTCGAATACCATGTGTCCCCCCCCTCCCATCAGAAGAATCCTCTGATCCACCCTCCAACCCTTGCGAACGCCCGTGTCGCTCCCGCGAGCCCACGAGCCGGAACCCGCGCCGCGCCGTAGAGGACCAGCCCCACCGCCGTGCTGTAGGACGGGCGCGCGACGCTTTCCACCATGCCGGTGATGCCCAGCGACGGAACGCCGATGCGCACCGGCAGGTTGAACACCGACCTGGCCAGATCATCCATGTGGGGGAGCGAGACGGTGCCGCCGCTGAGGACGATCCCCGCCTCGAGGCGGTCGAGCGTCCCGCTCCCCTCCAGTTCCTCGTATACGAGCCCCAGGATCTCGTCCAGCCGCTGTTCTATGATGTGCGCCAGCAACTCGCGCGATACGCGCCGGGCGCCGCCGTGGCGCGCCCCCGACACGTCGAGCATTTCCCTGGCATCGACCGCGTCCCGCCGGGCCGCGCCGAACTGCTCCTTGAGTTGCGCCGCCTCATCCTCGTGAACTCCGAGGCCGCGCGCGATATCCCGCGTCACGGTCGACCCTCCCCAGGGCAGCGTGGCCGCGTGGAGTATCCGGTGGTCCCGGTACACGAGAACGTCCGTGGTCGCCCCGCCGATCTCGATCAGGGCCACGCCCGCGTCCCGCTCCCGCTCATCGAGCACCGCCAGCGCCGTGGCCAGCGGCCCCATGACGAGTTCGTCGGCACGGTATCCCGCCCGGTCGACGATCTTCGAGAGGTCGCGCAGGATCGCGACCTCGGCGGTCACGATGCAGAGGTCCGCTTCGAGGCGGGCGGCGGTCATCCCGACCGGGTTCCGTACGGCATCGCGGCCGTCGACCGCGTATTGCTGGCACAGCGCGTGGATCAACTCGTGGTCGGACGTGACCGGGACGGCGCGGCCGACTTCCTGCACGCGCTTCACGTCCTGGGCGGTGACCTCCGAGCCGGAGATGGGGAGCACGCCCTTCGACCGCGCGGTCCGCACGCAGGCGTTGGGCACGCTCACGTAGGCGACCTCCACCTCGCGGCCGGCGACCGCCTCCGCCTGCCCCACGGCGGCGCGCACGGCCCGCGTGGCGGCCTCCAGATGGGTGACGGACGCTCCGCTCAAGCCCTCCGATCCCGTGACGCCGAGCCCGAGGATCTCGAGCGGGTCCGTGGATTCGCGGCCGGGAGGCACGGAGGCGACGACCGCGACGGTCTTCGTCGATCCCACATCCACCCCGACAATGCTCCCCACCCCCTGGATCATCTCGCCTCCGCCCGTGTCATGACAACTTGGCCCGTGAAGCGCGCGTCCGCACGTGCGACGCGTCGATCCTCGATCTGGCCGAGCGCGATCGAGACCCGGTCGAGCGCGCCGAGGGGGTCCTCCCGCGGCAGCAGCACGACATCCGCCCCGGCGCCGGGTAGCAGGAGGAATCGGTAGCCGCCTTGGTCGGCCGGCCCGACCTCGGAGACGAGGGAGATGAAGTCGCGACGGGTTCGATCCATCCGTTCGAGGGTGGCGATGAGTTCGCGCATTCGGGGATCGGTCACGAAGTCTCCGTCTGTCTCGACGGGGCCGGGGATGATCGGGAGATCGAGTCGCGCGGACGACGGATCGAGCGGGAGCAGCCGGCCGTCCCGGCTCACGGGACGCAACTCGGGCGTCGCGACCAGCGCGACGGGGCGCTCCTCCACCACGGAGATCTCGAGGGCCCGGAAGCCGCTGCGCCGGGCGGTCGCCTCGCGGACCAGCGGGTGTTCGCGAATCCGCGACTCCCAGGTCCGGGGGTCGTCCCACACGGACGCGTCGGGGGCGATGGCGGCGAGCATCCTCACCTCGTCGGGCCGCGCGTGGTTCGTCCCCACGACCCGGACCTCTTCGATTCGGAACGCCGGGAGGGTGGCCAGGATGCGCGGGACCCAGATGGGGACCGAGAACCCGGTCGCGACGGCGATGAGGACGACGAGGAGCTGCCGGCGTCCCCGGCGGGTCATCCGCCGCGAGCGCGGCGCCCTGCGCTCTCCGTCCTCATCGGCCGCCGGGCGGGCGAGATCATCCGGGTCCCACACGGGAGAAATCACGCCGCCCCCACGCGGGCGCGCTGCTCGGGCGCGAACCCCCACAGGTGAATCTCGGGCTCGATCGCGACATCGAACCGCGTCAGCGCGCGCCGGCGCGTCTCGGCCATGAGCGCGAGCACGTCCCCGGCCCGCGCCCCGCCCAGATTCACGATGAAGTTGGCGTGGCGTTCCGCGACCTGGGCTCCGCCGACCCTGGCCCCCCGCATCCCCACCTCGTCGACGATCCTCCAGGCGGCGGGGTGCGGCGGGCCGGGATTCTTCCACGTCGACCCGACCGAGGGGAGTTCGTATACCTGATCCCTCACCTTGCGCTCGCGGAAGGTCAGGTGCGCGTGGCGGATGGCCTCGGCGTCACCGGGGGTCGCGGTGAACAGAGCGCGGACGAAGACCCAGTCGGCCGGCACCTCGACGTGGCGGTAGGCGGGCGCCGCTTCCTCGGGGCGCAGCCGCACGAGTTCACCCTCGGGGGTCACGGCCTCCGCCCAGCGGACCCGGTCCCAGAGCCAGTCCTCCCGGGATCCGGCGTTCATGCGCAGACCGCCGCCGACCGTGCCGGGCACGGCCTCGAGAAAGTGGAAGCCGTCCCGGCCGGCGCGACGCGCGGCGCCGGCCAGAGCGGGGAGGCGGGCGGCGGCCCCGGCTTCGATCGTGCCGTCGTCGACCCGCAGGGAGGCGAACTCGCCATCGAGGACGAGGACGGGCTGCGCGGACCCCTCGTCGCCGATGAGGACGTTGGCGCCGGTCCCGAGTACGCGGTGTCCCCGTCCGGCCGCGTCGCGCAGAGCCGCGGCGAGTTCCCCGACGGAGCGGGGCCGGGCGAGCCGCGCGGCGGGCCCGCCGATGCGGTACCGGGCGAGCGGCCCCAGCGGGACATCACGCTCCCACCGCATCGCCCGTCCGTCGTCGGATGGCCGCGTGCGCGAGGTCGGTGACGTCGCCGGCGCCCATGTAAACCAGGACCGCCTCCCCATCGCCGGCCGCGCGCTCCCGCGAGACGAGTTCGAGGGCGGCGTCGCGTTCGATCGCCTCGGCCGCGGGGGCCGCGCCGGTGATCAACCCCGAGCCGACGCCCGGGATCGGCGCCTCCCTGGCGGGATACACGGGGAGGACGCGCGCTTCGTCCGCCGCCGAGAGGGCGTCGGCGAACGCCCCCGCGAAGTCGCGCGTTCGCGTGAACAGGTGCGGCTGGAAGACGACCGTGAGGCGGGCATCGGGGTGCGCCTCCCTGAGCGCCGCGATCGACGCCGCGACCTCCGTCGGATGGTGCGCGTAGTCGTCGAACACCTTCAGACCCGGGCAGTCGGCGATGAGTTCGAGCCGGCGGGCGACGCCCCGGAAGCTCGCCAGCCCGCGCGCCGCCCGGCCGGGATCGCCCCCGAGCCTCAGGACGGAGAGGAAGGCCGCCGCGGCGTTGAGCCGGTTGTGGCGTCCCGGAACCCGGAGCGTGATCTCCGCGACGCCGTCCGGCCATCTCAGCCTGCAGGCGCGCGGCCCCGCCGTCTCGATTCGGCACCAGGCGCCCGGCCCGAACCCGTACCCGAGGCCGAACCCCGTGGACTCGGCCAGGGCACGGGCGCCGTCGTCGTCGTGACAGTAGATGAGGCCGCCGGCGTGGCGCGCGCGCTCGACGAAGTCGGCGAAGGCCGAGCGGAGGCTGGCGACGTCTCCGTAGGTGTCGAGGTGCTCCGCTTCGAGGGAGCTGACCACGGCGACGGTCGGACGGAGTTCGAGGAACGAACGATCGTACTCGTCGGCCTCCACGATGGCGGGCCCCTCCCCGAGGCGGCCGAAGCCGTCCCAGGCGGAGACGCGGCCCCCGACGAGGACCAGCGGGTCGAGGCCCGCCGCCGCCGCCGCGTGGCCGGTCATGGCCGTGATCGTCGTCTTCCCGTGTGTCCCGGCGACGCCGACCACGGTGCGGTCGCCGAGGAGGGCGCCGAGGGCGCGGGCCCGGCGCATGACGGGCACGCCCGCCGCCGCGGCGCCGGCGACTTCCGCGAGGTCGGCGGGGACGGCGGAACTGCGCACGAGCAGCTCCGTTCCGGCAATGTGTGCCGCGTCGTGCGAGCCCTCGATGCGGATGCCGCGCGACGTGAGATCGCGCAACGCGTCGCCGGGGGCCCGGTCGCAGCCGCTGACGCGGTACCCGGCGTCCTGCAGCAGCACGGCCAGACCCCGCATGCCGGCGCCCCCGATGCCCATGAGGTGCACGCGGGCCCCGGGCCCCGGGAGGTCCGCCCTGCCCGCCGGACGACGCGCGTCCGCCGCCGTCCCGATCATGCCGCGGCCCGGTCGAGAAGGGTCAGCATCTCGCGCGCGATCGCGAGCGCCGCGTCCGGCCGGCCGCGGCTCACGGCAGCCGCGGACATGCCGTCGAGGCGGGCGTCGTCGGCCAGGATCGCGCGGCACGTCGACCACAGGTCGCCGGGCTCCAGCGCCGCCTCCTCGCGAAGCTCGGCCGCGCCCGCGCGTGCCAGCGCCCGCGCGTTCGTCAGCTGGTGGCCGCCGACCGAGGTGGGCAGCGGCACGAGCACGGCCGGCCGGCCGGCGGCGCACAGTTCGGCCAGGGACATCGCGCCCGCCCGGCACAGCGCAAGGGCCACGCGGTCCAGCTGTCGCCCGAGGTCGTCGATGTAGGGGACGACACGCACCCGGTCCGCGAAGGGAAGCGCCGAGACGCGCGCGGAGACGCGACCCGCATGCGCCGGACCCGCGATCCACACCACCGACACGCCGTCCGGCCACGCCTCGGAGCGCTGCGCGGACGATTCGAGATCGCGCAGGAAGGCCCGGTTGAGCCCGAGCGCCCCCTGGCTCCCCCCGAAGACGAGCAGGTTCCGGCCCGGAGGCCAAGCGAAGCCGGCGGCGCCCCCCCCGCCTCCGCCCGGAGCGACGGGGTTCCCGAGCACACGCAGCCGCTTCCGGTCCCGCACGCGCAGCCGGGCCTCGGCCTCCGGATATCCGAGGTGGACCTGATCGACCCCGGGCGCGAAGAGGCGCGTCACGAGCCCGGGGGCCGCGTTCTGCTCCTGGATCGCCGACGGGACGCGCCGGAGCCGGGCGCCGGCGAGCGCCGGGGCCGCGACATAACCTCCCGTCCCCACGACGAGCGCCGGATCGAAATCACGAAACGCCCGCCGGACTCCCGCCAGGACGGCCGGGGCGGAGGCGAACAGATGCCAGTTTCGCCACGGGCGATGACGGTACAGCGGCTGCAGCGGCAAGAGCCGGAACCGATACCCGGCGTCCGGCAGCACGCGCGCCTCCAGGCCCCTCCGGCCACCCAGAAACACGCACTCGAGGTCCGGCGCCAGCCGCCCGAACGCGTCGGCCAGGTTGAGCGCGGGATACAGATGGCCTCCCGTGCCGCCGCCGGCGAGCAGGATGCGCGTCGCCGCCACCGTCAGCCCCTCCGCCGCGAAGCCACGTTGAGCAGCACACCCGTGATCCCGAGCGCCGTGACGAGGCCCGTGCCACCCGCGCTGATGAAGGGCAGGCTGACCCCCGTCGTGGGCAGGAGCCCCAGCGTGACCCCGATGTGGCCGAACGCCCCGATCGCCACGATCGCGGTCAGTCCGATCGCGATCAGCCGCCCGAACAGGTCCGGCACCGACCGGGCGATCCGGAGGCCGAGGTGTGTCCAGATGAGGAAGAGCGCGAGGACCGTGACCGCGCCCACGAACCCCCATTCCTCCGCGATGATGGGGTAGATGAAGTCGTTCTGCGCCTCGGGCAGGTAATGGAGCTTCTGCGTGCTCTCGCCGTATCCGGCGCCCGTCACGCCGCCCGAGCCGATCGCGATCTCCGACTGCTGGAGCTGGTAGCCGACGCCGGAGGTGTCCTTCCCGGGGTCGAGAAACGCGAGGATGCGCGCGAGCTGGTAGCTGTTGGAGCGCACCAGCCACCACAGGGCGGGGACGGCCGGCAGCGCGAGGAGCAGGAAGTGACGGATGCGCATCCCCGCCGCGAACAGCACCGTGGCCACCAGCCCGCCCGTGATGAGCGTCGCGGAGAGGTGAGGTTCTGCGGCGACCAGCACGAGTACCGGCCCGAGGATGAGGAGGAAGGGGAGTACCCCGCCGCGGAAGCGGTCGAACGCCTCCTGCTTGCGCACGGCGAGCGCCGCCGTCCAGACGACCACGGCCACCTTGGCCAGCTCCGAGGGCTGGAAGGTCACCGGCCCCAACTCCAGCCAGCGGCGCGATCCGTTCCGGACGGGCGCGACCTCCGTCGTACCGGGCAGGATGAGGACGAGGAGCAGCGCCGCGGCGACCGCGAGAATGGGCCAGGCCAGCCGTTGGTACACGCGGTAGTCGACGAACGCCGCCACGATCAGCGCCACGACGCCGACGGCGGCGCGCGCCAGCTGGCTCAGCAGCACGTAGTTGCCGGGCCGTCCGCTCTGCTGCGCCGCGAACGAGCTGGCCGAATAGACGGACAGGAGCCCGAACACGACGAGGACGAGCGTGATCGCGAGGAGTGCGTTTCGCACCCACGCGGGCGATCCCGCGGTCCGCTGGACGCGCGGAAGCTCCCAGTCGAGGGTGTGATCCGTCACCCTTCCCTCCCTTCCGCTTCGAGCGCCCCGTACGACTCGAGCACACAGCGCTCGAAGGCCTGCCCCCGGACCCGGTAGTCCGGGAACATGTCGTAGCTGGAGCACGCCGGTGAAAAGAGCACCACATCGCCGGGTTCGGCGGCCTCGCGCGCGAGGCGGACGAGTTGCCGGACGCTGCCGGCGACGTCGATCGGCGCCGCGTCACCGAGTTCCCGCACGATCTGCGGCGCGGCCTCGCCGTACGCGATCACGGCGCGCGCGTTCTCCCGCAGCGCGGGGAACAGCGATCGATACGACTCCCCCTTGTGCCGGCCTCCGAGAAGGGCCACGAGCGGCCTCTGGAAGGCGTTGAGGGCGACCTTGGTCGCGGAGACGTTCGTCCCCTTGGAATCGTTGATCCACTCCACGCCGTCGAACTCACCCACCCGCTGCAGACGGTGCGACAGTCCCCGGAAGGAAGTGAGGGCGGCTCCGATCGAGACCGCATCGCACCCGGCGAGCGCCGCGGCCAGCCCGGCCAGGAGCGCGTTCATCACGTTGTGCGCGCCGACGAGCGGGAGATCCGCGGCTGCGATCCACGTCTCCGGGGCCGCCCCCGCTTCGAGGCGCTGGACGAGGTTCCCCGCCTCGTCGAGCCAGGCCCCGGGTTCCTCGTGAGCCTCGCTCGAGGCCAGGTATCGTCGTCCCGCGGCGGGGCGCGCCATCGAAAGCACCCCGGCGTCGTCCCCGTTGAGAACCCAGCGGCTATCCCCGTCCGCGTTCGCGAACAGACGGGCCTTGTCCTCGTAGTAGCGCTCGATGCTCGAGTACCAGTCGAGGTGGTCCGCGGCGAGGTTTAGCAGGACTCCGATCGTCGGCCGGAAGGCCTGGAGATCGGCCAGCTGGAACGAACTCAGTTCGACGACGACCCAGTCCGGCTGCCGCTTCATCATCGAGACGTCGGAGAGTGGCCGTCCGATGTTGCCGGCCGTCATGGCGTCGATCCCGGCCTGCTGCAGGAGATGACCGCAGAGCGCCGTGGTCGTGGTCTTTCCGTTCGTGCCCGTGATGCCGATGACGCGGGACGCGAGGTGCCGGTACGCGACCTCGATCTCGGCCACCGTGGGAACACCGGCCTGGGCGACGGTCCGCCGGATCTCCGCGCTCGGCGCGATCCCGGGGCTGGTGACGACGAGGCGCGCGTCCAGAATGCGGTCGACATCGTGCCGCCCCACTTCCGCCTCGATGCCCTCGGCCGTGAGGGCTTCCACGGCCTCCTGTTGCCGGGGTCCCTCGAACGCATCGCTGGCGTAGACCTCCGCTCCCAGGGAATGGACCAGACGGGCCGCCGCGGTGCCCGACACGCCGAGTCCGAGGACGGCGACGGGGTCGCCGGGAGCGAAGAGCGGAGGTCGGCCGTTGCGCGCCATCAGCGGATCTTGAGCGTCGCGAGGCCGACGAGGGCGAAGATGATCCCGAGGATGTAGAAGCGCGTGACGACGCGCGGCTCGGGCCAGCCCAGCTTCTCGAAGTGGTGATGCAGCGGAGCCATGCGGAGAAGGCGGCGACCCTCTCCCCAGCGCCAGCGGCTGAACTTGAACCAGCCGATCTGGGCCATCACCGAGAGCCCCTCGAGCACGAACACACCCCCGACGATGAGGAGGAGGAACTCCGACTTGAGGAGGACGGCCACGGCGCCGATCGCACCCCCGAGGGCCAGGGAGCCGGTGTCGCCCATGATCACGTCCGCCGGGTGGGCGTTGAACCACAGAAAGCCGATCGCCGCCCCCGCCAGCGCGGCGCAGAAGACGGACAACTCGCCGGCTCCGTTCAGGTACAGGACTCCGAGGTAGGCCGAGGTGTCCACCCGCCCGATCGCGTAGGCGAAGGCGCCGAAGGTGAGCGCGGCGATGGCCGCCAGCCCCGTGGCGAGTCCGTCGAGCCCGTCCGTCAGGTTCACGGTATTCGCCGTCCCCGCCACCACGACCGCCACGAAGAGGGGGAAGACGGCGGGCGCCAGGACGACGGTCAGGTCCTTGAAGAAGGGCAGCATGGTCTGGGTCGCGCCGTAGGCCGACGTGGGCTGCCAGAGGAGGAAACCGCCGAGCGCGAGACCGAGCACGAACTGCCAGATGAGCTTGTACCGCGCGATGAGGCCGCGCGAGTGATGACGCACGATCTTGAGATAATCGTCCATGAACCCGATCGCGCCCATCCACGCGGTGACGCCGAAGGCGATCCATACGTAGGTGTTGTCGAGGCGGGCCCAGAGGAGCGTGGGGAAGAGACAGGCGGCGAGGATGATGAGACCGCCCATCGTCGGCGTGCCGGCCTTCTTGAGGTGCGTGGCGGGCCCGTCGGCCCGGACCACCTGGCCGATTCCGTGTCGGCGAAGCCGCGAGATGACGCCCGGGCCCACGAGGAACGCGGTGAGGAGGGCCGTCACCATCGCCCCCGCGGCGCGGAACGAGATGTACTGGAAGACGTTGAACAGGATATGCTGGTCCGCGAGCGGGTACAGGAGGTGATAGAGCATCAGGCGCGCCCTCCGAAACGGGCCTCCAGGTCGTCGATGACCCGCTCCAGCCGCGCGCCGCGCGAACCCTTCACGAGCACGACCTCATCTCCCCTGAGGGCGTCGCCGAACGCCTCGATGGCCGCAGCGGGATCCTCCTTCCGGATGATCGAGGGGGCCTCTGCGCCGTCGAACGGGGCCTCGAGGAAGAGTCCGGTCGCGGCGATGACATCGAACCCCGCAGCGAGCAGTTCGTCCCCGATCTCCCGGTGTGCCCGGGCCTCCTCGGAACCAAGTTCGAGCATGGAGCCGGCGAACGCGGCGCGGCGGCGGCCGGGGAGCAGACGCCGGGCCTGGGCGATCGCCGCCCGAAACGAGTCCGGGTTGGCGTTGTAGCAGTCGGCCAGCACGGTGAGTCCGCCGATGCGCCGGATTGCGCCACGCATGCCGAGCGGCTCGTAGCGCGACAGTCCCCGGGCGACCGCGGCCGCCGGCACCTCCAGCGCTTCGGCCACGGCGGCGGCGATCAGGGCGTCCCGGAGGTGATGCTCGCCGCCGACACCGAGCACGAAGCGCTCGCTGCGGCGGCGGAACTCGATGCGATCCGGCCCGGCCGCATACGCGTCGGGGATGAAGTCGGCCCCGGGTCCGATACCGGCCACGATGGCGTCGGGACGGTAGGCGCGCGCGGCGGCCGGAAGCGCGGCGGGCTCCTCCCCCACGACGAGCACGCCGCACCCGGAGACGCCGTGCGCGAGCCGCATCTTCTCGCGCAGCACCCCGGCCACGTCGCCGAAGAACTCGAGGTGCGCGGCCCCGACGGTCGTGATGACGACGTGGTCGGGCCTCGCGATCTCCGCGAGGCGACCGATCTCGCCCGGCTCGCTCGCGCCGACCTCCAGCACCCAGGTATCGGCGTCGGCGGGCGCGCGCAGGATGGTGAGGGGGAGGCCGACCTGGCTGTTGAGATTGCCTTCCGTCCGGTACACGCGCCGCGATTCGGAGAGAGCGCAGGCGAGCATCTCCTTGACGGTCGTCTTGCCCGAACTCCCCGTGATCGCGACGACGGCGGCGGCGGACTCCCGGCGGGCCGCGGCGGCGAGGTCGCCGAGCGCGCGCAGGGGATCGGGCACGGCGAAGTACTCGAGCGGCAGTGCGGGATCTTCGCGTCCGGCGCGAACGATGGCACCTCGGGCCCCGCGGGCCGCCGCCCGGGGGAGGAAGTCGGCGGCATCATGCCGCTCTCCCCTCAGCGCGACGAACAGTTCGCCGGGCCTCGTCGTCCGCGAATCGGACGACACCCCGGTGTAGGCCCGCTCTTCCGGCGCGCCCCCGCCGAGCCCGAGCGCCGACCGGATCTCCCCCGACCTCAGCGCCGGGGCCTGGGTCGTCGCGCTCATGCGGGGCCGCCGTTCGCGTTGGCCCCGGCGGAGCCCGCGACGATCTCGGCCACGATCCGACGTTCGTCGAACGGGAGGCGCTCATCCCCGATGATCTGGGTCGTCTCATGCCCCTTGCCGAGGAGCGCGACCGCGTCGGCGGGCCCGGCCCGGGCGATGGCGAGGACGATCGCCTCCCGGCGGTCGATGACGATCTCACAGGCGTCGGCCGGGAGGCCCGCGACCATGTCGCGGCAGATCTCCTGCGGGTCTTCGGATCGCGGATTGTCGCTGGTGACGATGGGGACGTCGGCCAGTCGAGCCAGGATCCGGCCCATCAGCGGCCGTTTTCCCCGGTCGCGGTCGCCGCCGCAGCCGAGGACGGCGATGACCCGCCCGGGCACGATCGCACGCAGCGTGGAGAGCGCCCGTTCGCAGGAGTCGGGGTTGTGCGCGAAGTCCCGGATCACGAGGACGGGTTCCCGCGAGAGCACCTCCATGCGCCCCGGAACGGGCGGGGCCGAGGACAGCCGGGCCGCGATGCGCTCGAGCGGGAGGCCGAGGCCCCGCGCGATGGCCGCGGCCGCGAGCGCGTTCCGAACGTTGAAGTCGGCCGGGAGCGGGAGCGAGACCTCCGCCGTCTCCCCCCGGTCCCGAAGCCGGAAGCGGGAACTGTCCGCGGAGAGGACCAGCCGGTCCGCGCCGATGTCCGCCGTGGGCTCGAAGCCGTAGCCGAGCGTCTTGGCGCCGTCGGGTCCGATACCTCGCCAGGCCTCTTCATCGTCATTGACTGCACAGACCCCGCCGGGTGCGAGAAGTTCGAGCAGGCGGAGCTTGGCGGCCCGGTAGGCCTCGAGATCCGGGTGGTACTCGAGGTGCTCGCGGCTGAAGCTCGTGAAGGCGACCGCATCGAAGGAGAAGCCGTCCGCGCGCCGCTGGTCGAGTGCGTGCGAGGAGACCTCGAGCGCGACGGCTTCCGCCCCGCCCGCCCTGAGTTCGGCGAGTTCCTGCGCGAGGTCGATGGGATCGGGAGTCGTCAGCCTCGGCGTTCCGATCTCGCCATCGACCGAGACCGGGCCCAGCGTGCCCAGGGCCGCCGCGGGGACCGCGTCCGCGAGGATCCACCGCGTGAGCCACGCCGTCGTCGACTTGCCGTTCGTACCGGTGATGCCGATCAGGCGAAGCGAGGCGCCGGGGTCTCCCGCGAACAGCGCGGCGAGGTGCGATGCGGCCACGCGAGCATCACGGACCACCAGCTGCGGGATCTCCGCTTCGACGATCCGTTCGACGACCGCGGCCATCGCCCCGGCGCGCGCGGCGGCCCCGACGAAGGTGTGACCGTCCACCCGGATTCCCGGGATGGCGCAGAACAGATCGCCGACCCCGACCTGCCGGGAGTCGGAGCGAAGGCCCGGAAAGGCCGCCGGCGGGAGGCCCCGCCATCGCGGCGCCTGACCCGCGCGGGCCAGTCGACGTTCGACCTGTTCACTTGTGATGATCTGCTGCGGCAATGGCCGATTCTTCCACCCTGCCGGCCGCCGGGCCGGCCGATCCGTTCACTTCAGCACGACGGTTTCGCCGCGAGCCAATTCGCTGCCCGGCGGCGGGCTCTGCGACGCGACCACGCCCCTTCCCTGCCAAGCCACCCGCAGGCCGAGTCCGTGCAGCTGCGCCGCGGCCGCCCGTGCGGACAGGCCCGTCAGGTCCGGAAGGGGGACGAGGCCTTCGGTCTCGATATCCCCTCCCCACGGCTCCCCGGCGCCGCCAGCGCCGCTGGCGGCGAAGATGGCCCGTTCCGCCCCCTCCTCCGCGCGCGACGAGTCCGACCACGGCCGGGGGCGCGGGTCCGAGACCACGAGGCGCGGATCGAGCTGCACGCCAGCGGCCGCCAGCGCCGCTTCGAGCGCGGCCTGACTCGTAGGCGCCGCGATCGCGCCGCCGTAGTAGACCCCACCCCTCGGATCCTCGAGCCGCGTGAGGATCACGATCCTCGGGTCGTCCGCCGGCGCGAAGCCCACGAACGAGGCCCTGTAGCGGCCCGGCGCGTAGCGGCCATCGACCGCGAGCCGAGCGGTCCCGGTCTTGCCCGCCACGGCGAAGCGCGCCATCCGGGCCAGCGTACCGGTCCCGTCGCGGACCACTTCTTCCAGCACGCCGCGAACCTGGGCCGCCACGTCTTCGGGGATCACGCGCCGCACGGCCTGAGGCTCGAAGCGCTCGACGACGCGTCCCGATGCGTCCCGCACTTCTCGTACCAGGCTCGGCTTCAGCAGGATCCCGCCATTGGCGATCGTCCCGTAGGCGGCCGCGAGCTGCAGCGACGTGGCCGACATCTCGTAGCCGATCGCGTGGGAAGCCGGGCTGAGCGAAGTCCACGATTCCGGTCGGCTCAGGCGCCCCGGCGATTCGGCGAGGTGCCCGACCTGCGTTCGCATTCCGAATCCGAAGTCGCGCAGGTAGCGGTGCTGAACGGCAGACGGCAGACGCGCGGACAGTTTGGCTGCCCCCACGTTGCTCGACTTCGAGATGATCTCGCGGACCCGGAGCGTGTCATAGCCGTGGACATCGCGGATCACCCTGGACCCGATCCGCAGTTCGCCGCCCTCCACATCAAGAACCTCGTCCAGATCGACGACGCCTTCGCTCAGGAGCGAGGCGAGCAGGAACGGCTTGGCCGTGGAACCCGGCTCGTAGGGATCGGAGAGCGCCGAGATCTGATCGGGCGCCCCGTCGGCGCGCTCGCTGGCCAGCGCCAGAACCTCTCCCGTGCGTGGATCGAGAAGGACCATGTCCCCCCCGCTGGCCCCGGTCTTCGTCAGGGCGCGGGCGAGTTCGTTCTCCGCGATCCGTTGCAGTTCCGCGTCGATGGTGAGGACGACATCGTGTCCGGGGACCGGCTCGATGACCTGCCCGCCGGGCGGACGGTAGGTGTTCCGGCGGCCGTCGAGCCGCACTTCCGCCTGGCCGGCCCGGCCGGCCAGCCATCCCTCGAGGGCGGCCTCGAGCCCCGTACCCCCTCGCCCGCTCGCGCCCACGGCGCCGATGAGCCGGCGGCCCATGCTTCGCGGGTAGTCCCTCGCGGCGCGGCTCTCGAAGTATATGCCGTGCCCGATCGTCCGCTGCATGCGAACGCGCTCCTCGTCGCTGATGTCGCTCGCGACGAGCGACCACCCGCCCTCGGCCTCGGTGACGGCCCGTCGGCGATCCGACGGCACGGGGACGACGGCCGCGACCGCCTCGACGGCGGCACTCCGCTCGAGCCTCAGTTCGTCTACGGCGAGGAAGGCCTGGTAGCGTGTATCGGGCGCCGCGAGCACGCGGCCACGCCGATCCATGATTCTGCCCCGTGGAGCCGGCAGCGCCTCCCACTCGGCGCTCTGCTCCAGCTGGGCCCTGCGGTGCTCATCCGCCTCGACGATCTGGAGTTCTCCCAGTCGTACGGCGTATCCGAGCGCGACGAGGGTGATCGCGACCCCGAGTACCCGATGCCTGAGGCGGTGCGTGCGGGAGAGGGCCGCCTCTCGCGCGTCGCCGGCGATTTCCGCGACCTCCGTGGTGCCGTGAATGCCGAACCGCGTCACCTGTCCCCTCCCTCCTCATCCCGTGAGCTCGCCGCATCGACCTGAAGCAGCTGCTCTTCCACCGCCCGCTGCAGTCCCAGCGCGCCCGCCGCGCGTTCGATCCGTGCCGGCGTCGTCAGGGAGTCCACCCTGGTGCGCGCCACGTCGATCCGATCCTCGACGATTCGCGCCTCGGCTTCGAGGCCGCGAAGCTCCTCGGTCAGCCGCCGCCCGTCTTCTCCGCGACCAACCACCGTCACGAGAGAGGCGGCCAGCGCCAGAACCGCGAGGCTTGTGCCGGACCACCGGAGCAGGATCCGTCGCCGGACCGTCCGGGCGCCTCCCCTTTCGTCACCCATCCGCCAGCCGCTTCTCCCACGCTCTCAGTCGCGCGCTCCGCGCCCGGGGGTTCCGGGCCACCTCCTCCTCCGCGGGCCGCAGCGGCCGGCGCGTCAGCACTCGGCCCAGCGACTCTCCCCGACACCGACACTCCGGCAGACGCGGCGGGCAGACGCACTCCGCGGACCACTCTCGGAACGCCCGCTTGACCACACGGTCCTCCAGCGAGTGGTACGAAAGAACCACGAGCCGTCCGCCCGGGGCGAGCCGTCCGCGGATTCCATCGAGCCCCCCGCCGAGCGCGGCCAGCTCGTCGTTGACCGCGATCCGCAGGGCCTGGAACAGCCTGGCCTTCCGCTTCTCCTGCACCGGACGACCCAGCACCGCGGACAACGCGGCCACCAGGTCGTTGCTCATGCTGAAGGGCCGGATCTCCCTCCGCCGCACCACCTCACGTGAGAGCGCCCGCCACCTGCGCTCTTCCCCATCACGGAAGACCCGGCCCAACTCTTGTTCGTCCGCCCGATTCAGCAGGTCGGCGGCAGACCTTTCGCGCCTCGTCTCATCCATCCGCATCCCGAGCGGAGTACCCGGACGAAACGAGAATCCGCGCGCCTTCGTGTCGATCTGGTGCGACGAGACGCCCAGGTCCATCAGGGCTCCCGCCACGCCGTCCACTTCTCCCGCGAATTCCGGGCGACCGAGGTCCCTGAAATTCGCCCGTATCAGCCTCACCCGTTCGCTCAGCGGCGCGAGCCGCCTCCTCGCGGCCTCGATCGCCTCCCCGTCCTGGTCGATTCCGATCACTCGCACGGCCGACCCGGTCTCCAACAGCCGGATCGCATGCCCCGCACCACCGATCGTCGCGTCGAGGAAGACGCCCCCCCGTTCGGGACGAAGCCACCGTAATGCTTCGTCCGGCATGACCGGCGTATGCCGGAACGTCTCCTCCGTCACTGCGTCGGCTTTCCTCGACTGCCCCCACCGTGCGGTGATCGGGTGACCCGTCAGGCGAACACTTTCTCTATCTGCCGCTCGAAATCCTCATCGCTCGCGCTCGTCACGTTCTCGAACGTCTCCGGATCCCAGATCTGCACGTGGTTGATCGCGCCGACCACCAACGCTTCCGTCTCCAGCGCGACCGCCTTCCGCATCCTCTCCGGGATCAGGATCCGCCCCTGCGCGTCCGGCACGATCTGGACGGCGCTCGCCGTGACCCGCAGCACATGGTGCCGGAAACGAGGCTGTCGACTCGACATCTCCCGCAGGTCGGCCTGCACATCCTGCCATGCCTCGTCGGGATAGAGGGACAGCGCCTCGGGTTCGGTCCGGAGGAGGACGAACGGCTGGCCTTCCCGCCCCTTTCGAAAAGGGGCCGGTAGACTGACCCGACCCTGCGAGTCGAGTTGATGTCGATAACTCCCCAGAAAGCCCGGCAAATCGTGCCTTCGACATTTCGCTTGGGTGTTCCTCCCAGAACGACCCCGTTTCCACCCACCGCGTGCCACTCTAGGCCCCTATGCGATGGGTGTCAACCCCTATTTACCCCATCTCGTACCATCAAGAGGGGAAAAAAGTGCCCGGCCCGCGGAGAACGCGAGCCGGGCACCGGGCTGCGGAGCGCCCCTTACGGGCGCTGCCTTGTCCTAACCGCCGCAGGAGGACTCGATGATCTGCTCCTGGCGATACAGCTGTAGGTCGGTCGCGTCGCGGATCTGCTGCTGGCTGGCCGCCTGATAGCTGCCCGACTGGTTCAGGTGCGATGTCACTCTCTGGAACGCGGTCAGCGCGTTCCGGGCCGGACCGCACGCCTCGTCGGCTTCGTTGCGCCCGTCGTAGGCGATTCCCTGCATGTAGTAGCCGAAAGCGAGGAAGAATTGGATCTGATCCGAAGTCTGGGGCGTCTGGGCAAACTCGGCGGCGGCGGCGAAGAGTTCGATCGCCTTTGCGACCTCCCCCACGTCGATCGCCACAGGATTCGTATAGACCCCCATCTGAGCCTCGAAGTGTGTCACATGGGCCTGGGAGAAGATGGCGTTGGCCACCTGATCCGGCTCGGCGCCCGCAGCCACCGCGGCCCGAAAGTCCTCCACGGCCCCGGCGGTATCTCCCGCCTTCAGCTTCAGCGTGGCGAGCTGTTGGCGCCCATTCTCCAGATCCGGGTTGTACTCGAGCGCCTGCTCGAGTTCCGCCACACCCGTGGCGGGGTCCTCCAGGCGATCGTAGATCCTGGCGCGCGACGAGTGGACCTGGGCCATGAGATCATCCCTGGACATCTCGCCTTCGCCGTTCGCGCCATCGGACCCCGCGATCGACTCGAGGGCCCGATCGGAGAACGCGAGCGCGTTGTCGTACTCCTCGATGAGCATGTAGGCGTTCGTGGCGTTCGACAGCACGGAGGGACTCACGGCGTCCCCTTGGAGCTCGACGAGTCTTCCGGACGCGTCGACGGCCTCCCGGATCATGTCGGCATCCGTGACCTCGCCCGCCGTCTGCCCCGCCTGGAGCGCCGCGCCGGCCAGGTACTCGAGCAGGTCCTCGTTGTCGGGGGCCCGCTCCACGCCGTCCTTGAGGAGCTGCACGGCCTCTCCCCAGCGCCCCGCCTGCGTGAGGTCGTAGGCGATCCGCATGCGCACTTCGACCCTGTCCGGCTGGAACCCGAGAAACTCCTGATAGTAGCGCAGCGACTCGGCGCCGTTGCCCAGCTGGGCGTGCGTGAACGCGAGAGCTTCGAGCGCTTCGGTACTCGACGGGTTCTCGTCCACGACCCACTGGAGGTCGATCGCCGCGTCCGCCCACGCCTCGTTCAGCATCTGCGCCCGGCCGCGCAGATAGTGAGCCCGTTCGCTCTCCGGGCTCAGCCTCAGCGCCGCGTTGCAGTTGCTGATCGCGTCGCTCGGCTGCTCGGAGGCGAGGTAGTCCGCGCAGAACGCCAGCGACCGCGCGTACTCGACGGCGGTCCCGAGCTGCTCCATCGTATGCGCCGCCGCTTCCTCGTGGGAGTCATCGTCCGCCACGACGAACGACCGCATGGGCAACTCGTCCCCGCTCGACGGCTCCATGAATGTGATGTCCACCTCGACGCCGCCGCCGGCCTGGGCCGCGGTCCCGAGCATGACGAGGCTGGCGTTCATCTGGATCGCCAACTGCCGCCAGTCGATGGCGGTCATGGCTCTCTCGTCGAGGTCGAACTGGTCGATCATATCCCGCGCATCGTCGCGTTCGATCGCCATGTAGCCGGGGAAGATCTCGAGCGCCTCCCGGACCTCTTCGGCGATCCGCTCGCCGAAACGACGGTCGACCGGCTCGGTCACGGCCACGGTGGCAACCAGGATGGTGAGGCCGCCCGTCTGAGCCTCGAGGGCGCGAGGCGCCGTCGGGACGGAGAGGACGGCGACCCCGGCTGCCACCCAGGACAGGATGTTGCGTGTGCTTCTCATCGAGTACCTCTGACCGTTCGTACGGAACACAGCGCACGGACCGGAATGCCGTGCAACACAACCAATCTAGCGACACCTCGTAACAGGAGGATCAAGGTCGATTAACGTGAGTCGGCGCTGTGCGCAAGACGCGGCCACACCTGCTTGGCTACCCCGCAGCGTCGCCGGGGTTCACATGGCGCCGCCGCCACCGCTCCGGGTGCAGGGTGCCTGTTCGACGTTCATTGCGCCAGCTTCCGTTGCAGGCACCCCGTAAAGCGGCTGAACATAACATTCGCGACGGACTGAATCACCCCCCCGCGCCCGAACGAGGCCAGCCGCCCCGTGAGCGCGATCGACTGTGAGACCCGGATGCGGGTCCCTCCCTGTTCACGCCGCCGGAGATCGCTCTCCATCTTCATCCGCACGTTACCGCTCCCGCGTCTGTCCCTTCCCTCACCCGTCATCACCATGTGATGGCGCTCGGCGTCGAGTTCCTCGAAGTGGATCCGGCCCATGAAACTCATCCCGATCGGCCCCAGCGTGAGGCCGATCTCGCCCCGGAAGGTGCGCTCGTCGACGGCTTCGATCAGCCTCGCGCCCGGAAGGCACTCGACGATCCGCTCGGGATCCGTCAGGAACCCCCAGACTTGGTCGACGGGCTGGGGCACGTCGAAGCTGTTTTCGATCTCGATCGCCATCGCGTATGCCTCGAGAAGGGGCGGCGCCGATCGGCGCGCCGGTCCCGTCAGGTGTGCGGGGGAGCGGTTATATTGCCGCGCACGGGCGGCGCGCGGGCCGGAGACCCGGGCAAGCTGAGTTTGCGGCCGGGCGGCCGCAACCGGCGACGCACCTCCGCCGGCCTTCGGCACCCCGCCCGGCCCCGTGAACGCGAGATGGAGGACGGAGCTTTGCGACCCGATATCGCGAGGATCGTCGAGGGACTCGAGTCGGCCGGCTATGTCGCGGACCGGACCATCGCCACGGCCGTGCATCTCGCGCTCGCGATGGAGAAGCCTCTCCTCGTCGAGGGCGCGGCGGGTGTCGGGAAGACCGAAATCGCGAAGGCCGTGTCCTCCTGGCTCGGCACGGAACTCATACGCCTCCAGTGCTACGAGGGGCTCGACCTTCCCACGGCCGTCTACGAATGGAACTACCAGAAGCAACTCCTTCACATACGCCTTCAGGGCCGTGACGGGGACGCGGACACGGTGCAGCGGACGATCTTCGGGCCCGGATTCCTGCTCGAACGCCCCCTCCTGCGCGCGATCCGCTGCGAGGAGCGGCCGGTCCTGCTGATCGACGAGGTGGATCGGGCGGACGAAGAGTTCGAGGCATTCCTGCTCGAACTCCTGTCGGACTTTCAGGTGTCGATCCCGGAGCTGGGCACGATCGCGGCCCGCACGCGGCCCGTCGTCCTCCTGACCTCCAACGGTACGCGCGAACTGTCCGACGCCCTGCGGCGGCGCTGTCTCTACCTGTGGATCGACTATCCCGAGCCGGAGCGCGAGGTGGAGATCCTCAGGCGACGGCGGCCGGAGATCGGACGAACTCGCGCGCACGAGGCGGTGGGGCTGGCCCAGCGGCTGCGGCGGGAGCGGCTGGCCAAGCCGCCGGGCGTGGCGGAAACCCTCGACTTCGCCGCTGCCCTCGAGGCGCTCGGAGCGGATGGGCTGGGGCCCGAAACGGCCCGCGACGCGATCGGGGCGCTCGTCAAGGACCCCAACGATCTCGCCGGGCTCACGGTGGAGCGCCTCGAGGCGTTGCTCGCCCCCTCGCAAGACGCGGAGAGGTGAGGCCGGAGAGGATCGCCGAACTGGGCCGGCGGCTGCGCGGAGAGGGCCTCGACTGCGCGCTCTCCGAATCCACCTCGGCGCTCGCCGCGCTCGAGCATCTGGACGGCGGCGACGCCGAGGACGTGCGGATCGGACTCCGGGCCGCGTTCTGCTCGGGTCCCGCCGATCTGGCGGTCTTCGAACGGTGCTTCTGGCCCTGGTGGCGGAGGGAGCGCGCGTCCACGCCGGCCGATGACCTCCTTTCGAAGGCCCGATCGGCGCCGGGGCCCGCGCCACCCGCCGGCGGGCTGTCGGCGCCGGATCGACCGGGCGCCGCGGCGCGGGACGAGGAGCGCGGCGCGGACCGCGACGATGCGGATTCGCGCATCCGGCCGGTCGGCGCGGCGTACAGCGCGGCCGACTCGCTCGCCCGGCGCTCGTTCGCGTCGATCGGCAGGGACGAACTCCGCGAGGTCGATGCGTGGCTCGACCGGCTCATCGTCCGGCTGTCGACCCGGCGCAGCCGGCGTCTCGAGCCCGGCGGCCGGCGCGGCCCGATCGACGTCCGCAGGACGCTCCGTTCGGTCGTGGCGCACGAGGGCGAACTCCTCCGCCTCGCGAGACGGCGCCGGCGCCACGTCCCCCCGCAGCTCGTCGTCCTCTGCGACGTGAGCGGCTCCATGGAGCGCTACAGCCGCTTCCTGTTGCGCTTCCTGCTGGGGTGTGGTCGCGCGCGTGACATCCAGACCTTCGCGTTCAGCACCCGCCTCACACACCTCACGCCCTGGCTGGCGGGCGAGAACATCGACCCCGCCCTGGACCGCCTTCGCGCGCGGGGCTGGTCGAGCGGGACCCGGATCGGGGAGTGTCTGGAGACGTTCGTGACCCGGCACGGGCAGCGCATGCTGGGGCGGCGAACCCTGGTGCTCATCCTCTCGGATGGACTCGACCAGGGCGAGACCGAGCCGCTCGAACGCGCCATGCGGCGGATCCAGCGCGGGGCCCGGCGCGTGATCTGGCTGAACCCGCTCCTCGAGAGCTCACGCTACGCGCCCGAGGCGCGCGGCATGCGCGCCGCCCTCCCGTACGTGGATCACTTCCAGTCGGGACACAGCCTCGAAGCGCTGCGAGCGCTCCCGGGACTGCTGAGGTTGTAGGGGTCAGGCAACGATGGGGGGGCGGCGAGGCCCGGGCTGGAGGGCCCCGCCGCTCCCGCGGACCTCAGGCCCGGACGCGGTCCTTCAGCCCCTTGCCCGCCTTGAAGGTGGGGACGTTCATGGCGGCAATCTGGATTGACTCGCCCGTCTGCGGGTTGCGGCCCATGCGCGCCTTGCGGTGACGCGTGCCGAATGTGCCGAAACCGGTGACCGTGAAATCGCGGCCGGCATCGAGTTCGCCTGCGATGATGCCCTTCCCGGGGTCGGTCGAAAAAATGCAGTCGATGACGTCGCGTGCCCCGGCCTTGCTCAGCCCTGTCTGCGAGGCGAGCTTCGCCGCGAAATCGTCCTTTGTCATCCTGTTTTCTCCTGTCTAAGTGGTCTCCGGCGGGCGAATACGAAGCGCCCATAATTCTCGCTGTGACCCTATCATGCAAGCCCCGCAAACGGGGAGGCGTGGCTCGCAACCCGGGCGCGGTACGGCGCGGCTAGTGCATGTCGGCCGAGAACACCTTCCGGGCCATCCTCACGCCGACCAGCCCGAAGATGACGTTGCCGATCCTCCCGAGAAGCATGGTCGGGATGGCGGTCGGCAGGACCAGGCCCCACACCGTGTTCAGGAAGCCGCTCTCCCCTCCGAGCCCGAAGAGCCCGACGAGCCCGACGAGTCCGAATCGCAAGAGGGCGAAAATGCCGAGGAAGACGGCGAAGTTCAGCAGCAGGCCGAGCGCCTGCCGGCCGGCGGAGCCGGTCTCCGCGTCGTACAGGCCACCGTAGAAGACGGCGCTCACGAGCCAGAAGACGCAGATTGCGATGAGCCAGGGGATCAACGGAGCCTCCGTGTCGGGAAAGCGGGACGGAATCGCGGCGCAGCAAGATATGGTCTTCCCGGCGATCATCGAAAGTCCGCCGTGGGTGTCGACGGCCGAAGACGCGACGTATATCTTCGCGACGCTCTACCCGGCCACCGACGCATGAATCTCTCCACTCGAGAGGCTCCCCATGAAAGCCCCTTCACTCACGCTCGGCGTCGAAGAGGAATATCAGATCGTTCACCCGGAGACCGGCGAACTCACGTCGTTCATTACGGAGATCCTCGAGGGGGACGACGAGGCTCGCGAGGAGATCCAGCCGGAGCTGCACCAGGCCTGCGTGGAGACGGCGAGTCGCGTCTGCCGGGACGTCGGCGAGGTCCGCGCCGAGGTCCTGCGCATGCGCCGACTCGTCACCGCGAAGGTCACCGCGAAGGGACTCCGGATCGTGGCCTCCGGCACCCACCCGTTCTCGAACTGGGAGCAGCAGGACATCACGCCGCTCGACCGGTACGCCGGACTGAGGGAGGACCTTCAACAGGTCGCCGAACGCAATCTCATCTTCGGCACCCACATCCACGTGGGGATCGAGGACCGCGACTTCATGATCGACGCCATGAACGTGTCGCGCTATTTCCTACCGCACGTCCTGGCACTCTCCACGAGTTCCCCGTTCTGGGAGGGTTCGAAGACCGGGCTCCACTCGTATCGCAGCATTATCTGGCGCAATTTTCCGCGCACCGGGCTGCCTATGACCTTCGGAAGCTGGAGCGAATACGAGCACTTCATCGAGACTATGGTGCGCTCGAACACGATCCAGGATCGGAGCAAGATCTGGTGGGACATCCGTCCGAATCACAAATTCCCGACGCTGGAGTTCCGCGTGTGCGACATGTGCACGCGCGTGGAGGAAGTCGTCTGCATCGCCGCGATCTTCCAGGCCATCGTGGCGAAACTGTGGAAGCTGCGGCGCGACAACCTCACCTTCCGCCTCTATCCTGAAGTCCTCCTGGCCGAGAACAAGTGGCGCGCGGCCCGATACGGGCTCACGGGAAAGCTCATCGACTTCGGCAGGCAGAGCGAACACCCGGCCGCCGACCTCATCATCGAGATGCTCGAGTGGTTTCTCGACGATGTGATCGACGAACTGGGCAGCCGGGCGGAAGTGGAATACGCGCTCCACATCCTCAAGGAGGGGTCGAGTTCGGCCCGGCAGATCGCCGTGTTCGAAGAGACGGGCGACATCCGGGATGTCGTCAAGCACCTCATCGGGGAGACGATCGAGGGGCTCTGATCAGTCGGAGGGTTCCTACCACGCGCTGCTACGGGAGGCGGAACTCCGTTTCGGCGAGGATCCAGCTGCAGCGGGAACGCCTCGGCGACGGCACGAGGTGCTCGGCGACGATCTCGCCATCCATGCGGATTTCGGCCCGGACGGGGCGGGGCGGGCAGCCTCCAGCCCCGGCGCGAAGCCAGAGGCGTGTGCCCGGGTCGGCGCCGAAGTCCATGTCCCATTCGCCGACGATGTCCCGGGCCCGCAGCACACCCTCTTCGTCAATGTACTGTACCCGGCACTCATCGCTCACGCTGCACGAGACGTAGTACTCGACCTGGTAGGCGTATTCGGGCGCTTCCGCTCCCGGAGTGACCCCCGGACCCGCGTCGCGGGACGCCGTCGCGCAGGCGGTGGCGCTCGCGCCGAGAGCCGCTGCGAGGGCCACCCGCCGTGCGCGGGGTCGGCCGGCCCCCATCACATCATGCCGAGGTCGCGCGCCGTGCGGTCGATCCCCGCCCGGGCCTTCGCGACCAGTTCGTCGATCTCGTCCCGGGTGATCGTGAGCGGCGGACTCGTGCACATCACGTCCCGCATGGACCGGAAGATGACGCCCTCGTCGTAAAGGTGTTCGTGGCAGAGCGCGCCCACCTGGCCGATGGGGTCGAACAGCGCCCGCGACGCCTTGTCCTTCGACAGCTCCAGGCTCCCGAGGAGTCCGACGCCCCGCACCTCCCCGACGAGAGGGTGGTCCGCCAGTTCCCGCAACCGGCCCTGGAAATAGGGCCCGGTTTCCTCCCGGACCCGTTCCACGACCCCTTCCTCCTTCATGAGCCGGATGTTCTCGAGCGCGACGGCGGCGGCCGCGGGGTGTCCGGAATAAGTGTAGCCGTGCGGGATCACGCCTCCCTCGGAGAGCACCTCGAACACCGCGTCGGTCATGAGGACGGCCGACATCGGCAGGTAGCCGGAGGTGAGCCCCTTGGCGATCGTCATGAGATCCGCGTCGATGTCGAACTTCTGCGCGCCGAACCACTCCCCCGTGCGGCCGAAGCCCGTGATCACCTCGTCACACACGAGCAGGATGTCATTCTCGCGGCAGATGCGCTGAATCTCCGGCCAGTAGTTGTCGGGCGGCACGATGACGCCGCCCGCGCCGATGACCGGCTCGCCGATGAAGGCCGCAACGCGATCCGGCCCGAGTTCGGCGATCCTGTCCTCGAGCGCCTTCGCGGCCCGCGCGCCCGTCTCCTCCGGGGTTTCTCCAGCCTCCCCCATCCCGAACCAATACGGCGGCATGATGTGCTCGAACCCGGGCAGCGGGAGGTCTCCCACCGCGTGCATGGCCTCGAATCCGCCCAGGCTGGCGGCGGCCATGGTGCTCCCGTGGTACGCGTACGTGCGGCTGATGAACGTCTTCTTTGCGGGCTTCCCCTTGAGGTCCCAGTACCGGCGCACGAGACGGACGATGGTGTCGTTGGCCTCGGAGCCGGAACTCGAGAAGAAGGCGTGCGCGATCCTGCCCGGCGTGAGTTCCGCGAGCACGCGCGACAACTCGATCGTGGGGGGAGACGCCGTCCGGAAGAAGGTGTTGTAGTAGGGCAGCTCGACCATCTGCTCGTAGGCCGCGCGAGCCAGCTCCTCGCGCCCGTAGCCCAGGTTGACGCACCACAGGCCCGCCATGGCGTCGAGGATGCGGCGGCCGTCGGAGTCGATCAGGTGCCGGCCTTCGGCGCCCACGATCACCCGCGTCCCTTTCTCGGCCAGGATGCGGGGGTCGACGAAGGGATGGACGTGGTGGCGCCGATCGATTTCCCGCCACGTGGCGGTGTCGGTCGAAGCCGTGTTCATAGTGGCGGTCACGCGCTGCCTCCGGGGCTGGTGTTGGATGGGGGGTAAGATACGGGGCTGCGGCGCTGGCCGCCCGCCAGGCGGAGCGCCGCGTGAAGGAGCACATTCGCCCCCGCTTCGGCCTGCGCGGGGGTGATGCGCTCCGCCTCGTTGTGGCTCACGCCGCCCTCGCAGGGGACGAAGATCATCCCTGTCGGCGTGACGTCGTTCGTGTGGACGGAGTCATGGCCGGCCCCGGCCATGAGCGGCATCGAGGTGTAGCCGCAGTGCTTGGCGGCGGCGCGCACGGCCTCGATGCAGCGATCGGAGAAGCGGACCGCGGGCGACCGCCATACCGGATCGAGACGCCATTCCGCGCCGCGTTCGGCGCAGGCGCTCGCCGCCTCCTCCCGCAGGCAGTCTTCCATGTCGTCGAGCGCGCGGTCCTCGGGATGACGGATGTCCACGCTGACGCGGACCTGGCCGGGCACCGTGTTGCGGGAGGCCGGTGACGCCGCCAGGACGCCGAAGGTCAGCCGTCCGTGCGGCGCGAACTCACTCTCGACCCGGCGATACAGCTCGACCAGCGCCCGCCCGAGAGCCGCCACGGGGTCCGTACGGCTCGGCATCGGGGTGGGTCCGGCGTGGGCTTCCTCGCCGATCAGCGTGAGGTCGAACCAGCGGGTCCCCTGAACGCCCGTCACGATGCCGATCTCGCAGCCGCGCTCCTCGAGAATCGGCCCCTGCTCTATGTGCAGCTCGAGGTGCGCCGCCAGGGGACGACCGCCGACGGGCGTCGGCCCGCGGTAGCCGATCCGGTCGATGGCCTCGGCCACCGTGACCCCATCGGGGTCGCTCGTCCTCAGGGCGTCGGCCAATTCGAACCGGCCCGAGAATACGCCCGACCCCATCATGGCCGGCGCGAAACGCGCGCCCTCCTCGTTCGTCCAGTTCGCGACTTCGATGGGGACCGTCGTGGCGATGCCGTGCTCCTCGAGGGTCTGCACGACCTCGAGCGCCGCGAGGACCCCGAGCGGGCCGTCGAACCGTCCCCCCGTGGGCTGGCTGTCGAGGTGGCTCCCCAGAACGACCGGAGGACGCGCGGCGTCCGTGCCCGCGCGGCGGGCGAACATGTTGCCGAGCCGGTCGATCGAGACGGCGAGACCCAGCGACCCCGCCCAGGTGCGGAACCGATCGCGCGCGCGGCGGTCTTCGTC
The DNA here is from genome assembly GCF_965222475.1 of Candidatus Palauibacter sp. Classification (GTDB taxonomy): domain Bacteria; phylum Gemmatimonadota; class Gemmatimonadetes; order Palauibacterales; family Palauibacteraceae; genus Palauibacter. Next base: position 61,515 of record NZ_CBDCUB010000006.1, read on the forward strand.
GCTCAGCGCGAGGCGGTGGACGCCGCCGGCCGCGGTGGCGCCGATGCGCGCCATCTCCTCGAGCCGACGCCAGAGCCGCCCGCCGTCGACGCGAAGTTCAGACACCGGAGCCACCGGTCACTCGTGTGCGGGCGGCGGGGTCACGGTCAGGACCGCCGTGACGAGGAGGAGAGCGAGCGCGGCTCCCAGTTCCAGGGCGACGGTCGGCGGAAGACGAGCCGGCTCGCCGGACGCCCGAACCCGGTCCGGGGACCGCCTCCAGTTGTACGCGCCGCAACCGATGACCACGAGCAGGACGAGGAGCTTGAGGCTCAGACGCCGGCCGTAGGGTTCCGTCCACAACGCCGACACCGCCCCCAGATGCAGCCAGGCCGCGAACAGGCCGGTGGCCCCGATGACCGCGACGGAGCTCAGGGCGAGCGGCGAGAACGCCGTGATCCAGTCCACGAGCCGCGTGCGGGAGACCACGGCGCCGTGCCGTCGGCCCAGGTGCAGGACTCCCGCCATGACGGCGAGCGTGCCGAGCCAGACGCCGCCCGCCGCGACATGGAATACGTCGGCCGAGATCGCGGCCGTGACGTAGTGTTCGGCGCCCGTCGCGTGCCCGGAGAGCGCCGGCGTGTAGGCGAGGAGGACGACGCCGGCGGTGGCCAGCACCCAGCCGGGTTCCGCCACGCGACCGTGCCTGGAGGCGAGCGTGAACGCGAACGCCGAGATCGCGGTCGCGGTGATCTGCGCGATCCAGGCCCGGCCCCACGAGGTGCGGGTCACGAGCAGACGGATCTCCGCCCAGAGCGGCTCGAAGGGATCGCGAAATACGGCGACCTCCGCCGCGAGCCGGCCCAGCGCCCCGAGCGCGACGAGGAGGAGCGCCGCGCGGCCGATCCGGGCCGCGAGTCCCGCCGGTTCGACGGACGCGTCACCCTCGCTCGGCGGGCCGAACCCGGGGAACCGCCTGAGGACCACGAGCCGGAAGGTCACCGCCCCCACCGCGGCGAGGAGGCCGGCGAACAGCGCCCAGCGCGATACCGTTCCGATCAACGACCACATGTCGGGCCCGGGCCTTCTTTCTGGCGGATGGGCGAAGAGGGATTCGAACCCCCGACCTCCTGCTTGTAAGGCAGGCGCTCTGAACCGACTGAGCTATTCGCCCCCTGGGTTTCCCGCCGGCGGGCTGCTAGCCGAGTCGCCGCCAGCCGAGAATCAGTCCGGCGGGGAGGAACACGGCGTAGCCGAGCACGAGGAGGAGCGGCGCGGCGGTCACGGATCCGCCGTCGAGCAGCACGTACCCCAGCACGATCGATGCCAGGCCCAGGGCGAACGCCACGTAGTTGGGGGGCCCGAACTGGAGCCCGCGGGCGGGGGCCCGTCCCGTCTTCCGGTCGCGTCGTCGCTGTGTCATGCGCGCACCCTAGGCGCGCTCCCGCAACTCGTCAACCGCATCATGAGGTGGAACGGGCCCATTCCACGACCTCCAGCAGGGGCGATGGCAGGGGCGATGCGAACGATAGTTCCTCTCCCGTGACGGGGTGCTCGAAGGCCAGATGGGCGGCGTGGAGGAAGAGTCGCGCCGCCCGGCGCCGGAACTCCTCCGCCCAGCGCCCGCCCGCGCCGCCGAACCCCCGTTCCCAACCCGGCGCGTAGATCGGATCCGCCACGACCGGGTGTCCGACGGACCTCAGGTGTACGCGCACCTGATGGGTCCGTCCCGTCCCGAGTCGTACCGCGACGAGGTCGGCCGCGTTCCACCGCTCCAGTCGCCGGAAGTGGGTCGTCGCGGGGCGGCCGCCCTCCCGCACGGCCATCCGCTTCCGGTCGCGGCGGTCGCGGCCGATGGGCCGGTCGACCGTGAACCGGTCTCGCTCCAAGTGCCCCCAGGCCGCCGCCAGATATCCCCGTTCGATCTCGCGGCGCCGGAGGGCGGCCGCGAGTCGGCGATGCGCCCCATCCCGCCTGGCCACCAGCATGAGCCCGCTCGTGTCCCGGTCCAGACGGTGCACGATCCCCGGTCTGCGGTCGCCCCCGATGTTCGAGAGGCCGCCCAGGTGGAAGAGCAGCGCGTTCACGAGCGTGCCGCGCGGGTGCCCGGGCGCCGGGTGGACGACGAGCCCGGCCGGCTTTTCGACCACCGCCAGATGCTCGTCCTCGTACCGGATCTCGACGGGGATGTCTTCGGGCTCGAGGCGGGTGGGGACGGCGGGCGGCAGATGGACTTCGATGCGATCGCCGGCCCGGGGCAGGTATCGCTTTCTCGTGGCGCGGCCGTTCACCGTCACGTGGCCGTCGGCGATGAGCTGGGCGACCCGGGTGCGGCTCAGCGCCAGAGGCTCGCACAGAAACCGGTCGAGCCGCTCGGCCGGCGCGTCTTCGAGCTCGATGAGTCGCCGGTCGCCGTCCCCTGTAGCGCCGGAGTCGGCCGGACTCACCTCACCCGTCGTCCGTCCCCGCAGCCTCGGCCGCCTCGCGCGCTTCCCGGCGACCCTCGAGCCAGAACGAGATGAGGAGGAGCACCGCACCGACCGTGACGCCGGAATCCGCGATGTTGAAGACGGGGAAGCGATGGGTACCGATCCCGAAGTCGAGGAAATCCACCACGCCCTGCTCGAGCCGGATGCGGTCCCAGATGTTGCCGAGGGCGCCGGCCGCAACCAGCGAGATCGCCAGGACCCGCAGCCGGTCCGAAGACGGCGTGCCGCGATAGATGAAGCCCAGCACGCCGAGCGCGATCAGCGAGAGGAAGAGAAAGAAGATCCGGGAATGCTCGCCGATGTCGAGACCGAACGCCGCGCCCCGGTTGTGGGTGTAGGTGAAGCGGAAGAAGTCGCCGATCACCGGCGCCTGTTCGTAGAGCTCGAACGTGTTCATGACCCACGCCTTGGTCAGGACATCGAGCGTGAGCACGACCGCGATCGGGACCAGCGTCAACCAGAGTCTGACGGCACTTCCCGTGCCGGCGGCGCCCGGCAAGCCGGGAGCCGGGGTGGGGCCGTCCACCCTCTCGGAGGGGTCAGCCGGCACTCGTTTCTTCCTCCTCCTTGCAGCGGATGCAGAGCCTCGCATGCGGCAGGGCATCGAGGCGCTCGAAGCTGATCTCCTCACCGCAGTGCTCGCACTTCCCGAACACCTCGGGGGTCTGATAGAGTCGCCTCAACGCCTCATCGATGTGGTAGAGGTGCCGACCCTCCTTGCTGGCGAAGAGGAACGCCTTCTCCCGCTCCATGGCATCGGTTCCCTGGTCCGCCATGTGGAAGCTGTAGGCGGCCAGATCGCTGTCGCCACCCTGCAGCGCACTCGCGAAGGACTCGTCGTACTGCCCGATCTCCCTCGTCGCGCGCGAGCGTGCCTTCAGCAGCCTCTTCTCCAGGTGCTTCCGCTGTTCCCTGTTCATCCCCAGTCATCGATGTCGCGGCTGTCGCCGCGGGTACGTTCGACTCCGATGCCGACCTCGAACTCGCCGATCTTCACCCATCTCGTTTCCAGGCCGCCCAGGCCATCCGTCCCGATCCTCACCTCCACCGCCAGCGTCTCGCCGGCGATGTATCCGGCATGCGTCGCGGCCGCACTCTCCAACGCCTCCGGGCCCGCGATCCCGAGCCGGATGCGATCGGCGACCTCGAGCGCGGCCTCACGCCGCAGCCGCTGCACACGGTTCACGATCTCCCGCGCGTAGCCCTCGGCGCGCAGGCCGTCGTCGATCTCCGTGTCCAGCGCCGCGAGATACCCGCCGTCGCTCGCCACGGCCAGATCCGTGCGCGTCTCCTCGAGGATCGCGACATCTTCGGGCTCGACCCGAACCCGATCTCCGCAGAGTTCGATCTCGATCGTCAGGCCCGCCTTCAGTCGCCGCAGCGCCGGCGTCTCGAGTTCGCCGATCGCCCGGGCCACGGCCGGCGTGCGCGCCCCGTGCTTCGGACCCAGCACCCCGAACCGGGGCTTCGCGTACAGCCCGATAAGATCTTCGCTTTCCCCGAACCACACAACCTGTTTGACGTTCAGTTCCTCCCGCACGAGCGCCGCCATCGAGTCGGGGAGCCTCCGCCCCCCCGGGAGGACGGCTTGGAGCGCGCGCAGCGGCTGCCGGGTGTGGATCCCCGCCTGGTCCCGGGCGGCCCGGCCCAGTGCCACGAGGCGGCGGACGTCCCCCATCGCCTGCTCGAGTTCCGGCTCGCCCCGGCCCTCCGCCTTCGGGAAGTCGGCCAGGTGCACCGACCGGTCGTCCGCGAGGGCGCGGTGCAGCCAGTCCGACATGAACGGAGCGAAGGGGGCGAGCAGCCGCGCCGCGGTGACCAGGCATTCGTGGAGCGTCGCGAAGGCGTCCGCGCTCGCGGCGGCCGCGTCCGGCCGCGTCGCCCAGAAGCGGTCGCGGCTGCGGCGAACGTACCAGTTCGACACGTCGTCCAGCACGAATTCCTGGATCGCCCGAGCGCCCGCGGTAAGATCGAACCCGTCCAGCGCTTCGTCCACCGTCCTCACGACGCCGTCGAGGCGGGCCAGCACCCAACGGTCCAGTTCGTTCCGCTCGGCGACCGGGGCCGCCCGCGGCGTGGCGTGGGACCAACCCTCCTCGTTCGCATACAGGGCGAAAAACCGGTACGTGTGCCGGAGTGTCGCGAACAGCTTGCGGTCGGTCTCGCGAAGCGCCGACGGATCCCACCGCTTCGGCACCCACGGGTTGGAGGAGGAGAGGAAGTAGAAGCGGGTGACGTCCGCACCGTACGCATCGAGCGCGTCCCGGGGGTCGACCGCGTTCCCCCTGGACTTCGACATCTTGCGTCCCTTCGCGTCGAGGACCTGGTCGTTGACGATGACGGCCCTGAACGGCGCCCGGTCGAAGAGGATCGTGGACAGGGCGAGCAGCGAATAGAACCAGCCGCGCGTCTGGTCGATCCCCTCCGCGATATAGTCCGCCGGAAAATACCGGTCGAAGGTGTCGCGGTTCTCGAACGGGTAGTGCCACTGGGCGTACGGCATCGACCCCGAGTCGAACCAGGCGTCGGCGACCTCCGGGACGCGGCGCATGTTTCCGGCGCAGCCATCGAACTCGCACTTCCATTCGTAGCCGTCGATTCCCGGCCTGTGGGGATCGAAGTCGTCGGGCAGCCCGCCCGTCCGGCGTCCGAGTTCGGCGAACGATCCGAGAACAGTCCGGTGTTCCTCATCCTCCGAGCAGAGCCAGATGGGCAGCGGCGTGCCCCAGTAGCGTTCGCGGGAGAGGGCCCAGTCGACGTTGTTCTCCAGCCACTCGCCCATGCGCCCGGATCCGGTCTCGGGCGGGTGCCAGTCGATCGCCGCGTTGTACTCGAGGAGCCGGTCCTTCACCGCGGTCGTGCGGATGTACCAGGAGTCGCGGGCCATGTAGAGGAGCGCGCTGTCGCAGCGCCAGCAGTGCGGATAGCTGTGCTCGTACATCTCGCGCAGATATAGCTGGTCGTGGGCCACGGCCCACTCGCGGATCGCGCGCTCCGTCTCCGTGTCCTTGACGTGCCGCCCGGCGAGCCCGCCCGGCACGCTGTCGAGGAACCGGCCGTCCTCCCCCACGGTGTGCTGCATGGGGAGCCCGACGCGCTGTCCGAGCCGGAAATCGTCCTCCCCGTACATCACGGCCGTATGGACGACGCCGGTGCCTTCGTCCACCGTCACGAAGTCCGCCTCGACCACCGTCCACGCGGCCTCGTGCCCCTCGCCATCGACCGCGCCCGGGAAGAGCGGCCGATAGCGCAGCCCGGCCAGTTCCGCGGCGCGCACCTCCCGTACGATCTCGTACGGGTGTCGCAGGACCGCCTCGATCCGGTCGCGCGCGAGGATGAGGACCTCTCCCGGCGCGGCACCTCCGGGTCCGTCGTGAGCCCGGAGGGCGGCGGTACCGGCCTCCGGGTCGGCGAGGACGCGCACCCGGGCGTACGCGATATCGGGACCGATGGCGAGCCCGAGGTTACCCGGCAGCGTCCACGGCGTCGTGGTCCAGCTCAGGATCCGGGCGTCATCGGGGTCGTCCACGAGGTGGAACTTCATGTAGACGGCGGGCTCGTTCACGTCCTGGTAGCCCTGCGCGACCTCGTGGCTCGAGAGTCCGGTTCCGCAGCGCGGACAGGTCGGGATGACGCGATAGCCGCGGTACAGCAGGCCGCGCTTCTCGATCTCGGACAGAGCCCACCAGACCGACTCGATGAAGTCGGACGAATACGTGACGTACGGGTCGCCGTAGTCCAGCCAGTAGCCGATGTCCCGTGACAGCCGTTCCCATTCGTCCTGGTATCGGAACACGTTGCGGCGACACGCGTCGTTGAATTTCCGGATCCCGAAGCGCTCGATGTCCGGTTTTCCGGACATCCCGAGCGAGCGTTCGACTTCGAGTTCCACCGGCAGCCCGTGGGTGTCCCAGCCGGCTTTCCGCGGAACGTGGCGGCCCGTCATGGTCCGGTATCGCAGGACGGCGTCCTTGATCGTACGCGCGAGGATGTGATGGACGCCGGGATCGGCGTTCGCCGTGGGCGGACCCTCGTAGAACACGAAGTCCTTCGCCTCGGCGCGCGCCGCGAGGGTCCGCTCGAACGTCTTCTCTTCGTCCCAGCGTCCGAGCACTTCGGCTTCGAGCCCGCGTACGGACTCCGGTATTGGCCGGTAGGCCATCGGGGTGCTCCATCGAATCTGCAAAGGTGGTCCAGGGAACGGCGGGCGTGGCGATCCCGCGGACTGCGGTCAGGTCGACGCCGTGCCCGAACCGCCGGCGTCGACCCGGGTAATCGACGGATTCTCGATGGGGGGGGCCGCGGAGGACGCGGCGCGCGATGCGATCTCTTCCGCCGCGGTCGCACCCTGCCCCGTCGACACCTCATCCGGACCGGACCGCAGCCGTTCGACCAGATGGCCGAGATCGTCCTGTCCGCTTCCGAACCGGGCGTCCTCGAAATCGAGGTATTCGTCGAATCGCTCGAACAACTTCCGCAGCGATCCGAGGAACTGGCCGCGCGTCGCCCTCAGGTCCTCGATCTTGTCCTGACAGAGACGGACCGCCTGTTCCGCGTCGTCGAGGACGGCGCGCGCGCGCGCCTCTGCTTCGTGGAGCCGCACGGCGGCATCGCGCTCCGCCTGAAGTCGGGTCTCCTCACGCAACTCCTGCGCGGCCAGCAACGCGTCGTTCAGGGCTCGTTCGCGCGTGCGGTAGGTCTCGAGCTGCTGCTCCAGCTCCTCGACGCGACCGCCAAAGGTGGCGCTATCCCGCATGTGGCGCTCCAGGGCGTCGGCCACGACGGCGAGAAAAGCGTCGACCTTCCGCGGATCGTACCCCCGCAGGGTGCGCCTGAAGTCGTCCTTCTTGTTGCGGACGTCGAGCGGTGTCAGGTCGATCATCGCTCCCCCAGTAACACGGTCCCCAGCCGCAGCCGGGTGCTTCCCTCTTCGACCGCGATCTCGAAGTCGTTGCTCATCCCCATCGAGAGCACAGCGCCCCCGAACTCCGGGATCTCGTCCCGGCAGCGGGCCAGCAGGCTCGCGGCGCCCCGGAAGACCGGCCGCAGCACCGCCTCGTCGTTCGTGAACGGCGCCATGGCCATGAGGCCCCGGACGCGCAGCCCGGGCAAAGCGCAGATCTCGCGCACGGCGTCGACCGCGCTGTCGCCGGCGAACCCCGCTTTCACGGCCTCACCGGACGGGTTGACCTGAACGAGCACCTCCGCCGGACCGAGCCGCTCCTCTTCGACGATGCGGCTGAGAGTCCTCGCCAGCCTGACGCTGTCCACCGACTCGACCACGTCGAACAGCCTGAGGGCCCGCCGCGCCTTGTTGCGCTGCAGCCGACCGATCAGGTGCCAGGCGACACCCGGCGTCGCGCCCAGCGCAGATCGCTTCGCTTCGGCTTCCGGCACCCGGTTCTCGCCGATCCGGCCCAGGCCGAGTTCCTCCGCGATCTCGATCGCACGGACTGAATGGCCCTTCGTCACCGGCAGGATCTCGACATCGTCCGGGCAGCGCCCCGCCCTCCCGGCCGCCGCCTCTATCCGCTGCATCACCCGCGCCAGCCGGGCCTCGACGTGGTCGTTCGTCACGCGGCACAGTCTACGGGCGCGCGCGCGCCGACGCGAGCCGCCCCACCGGGGCCCGGCGTCCGCGGCGGGACGCAAAAACAAAGCGCCCGGCGCCGCAGGAGCGGCGCCGGGCGCGAAGTCGAGTCGGCGGGTCCGACCCCGTCGGACTGCTACACTACCTCGAACGTCACCACCTGCGAGACCCAGACCGCCGTCACCTTGTCGCGGTTCTTGGCCGGCGTGAACTTCATCGCCTGGACGACCTTCCCCGCCGCCTCGTCGAGCAACTGGTTCCCGGACGACGTCCTGACCTCGAAGTTCCCGACGATCCCGTCCTCGGTCACGTACAGCCACAGTTCGACCCGGCCGCCGACTCCCATGTCCATCAGCGTGCGCGGGTATTCCCGCTCAAGAATCCGCGTGACCTCAGGCTCGTTCATCAGCACGGGGTGCGTGTCGAACGGGATGAACGAGGGCCGGTCCGCGGGGCTGCTCCCGGCGGGAGGCGGGGGCAGGTTCTCGGTCTGGACCGACTCGAAGGTCGTCGGCGCGATCGTGATGTCCTCGGAGATGTCGACCGAGGCGACCCTCGGGGTGGCCGGACGGGCGATCGCCTCCGGCGGAGGCGGAATCTTCACCTCCGGCGGGAAATTCACCGCCTCGATCTCGGTGGCGACGGTGCCCAGATCCGCGGCCTCGAAGGGCCGGACGAGGACGAACAGGCCGAAGTGGAGTCCGACCGCGGCCAGCAGGCCGATCTGTGTCCAGTTCGTGCTGGCACGCTTGAACTGGTCGTTCGCGGTGAGCCGAATGCCGGTGTCTTCCATCGAATTTTCTCCCGGTCGTTTGGCAGCTCGTGGCAAGCGCCGTGCTGCGTTCCCTAGCGCCGAGCCCGCATGGCGCGCTGCTCGAGTCGAGTGGCGAAGGTCACGCGAACCGCGCCCGCCGCCTGCAATTCCTCGGTGATCGTGTTGATCTGCTGATACGGGACCTCCGAGTCGCCCCGAATCGCCACTACGATTTCACGATTCTCGGCGTAGATGGGGCGAACCACCTCCGAGATCTCCTCGAAAGGCGTGAGGACGTCGTTGATCCAGACGGAGCCGTCGCGCTGGATCCAGATATGGAGGATGTTCTTCCGCTTCTCGTCGATCTTCTCGGTGGCCTCCGCGTTCGTCCACTCGATGTCGCGGTTGCGTTCCTTCCGGAAGACGGTCGTGACCATGAAGAAGATGAGAAGCAGGAACGCGATGTCGGCCATCGAAGAGGTGGGGATCGTGCTGTCCGATCCCGACTTTTTCTTGAACCCGCTGTCCTTGATGGCCATCTAGTTCTCCATTTCCTGAAGCGAGATTCGCTCGGCACCCGAAAGCTTGACCTCATCGAGCACATTGACCATGTGCCGGTACGCGGCATCCGGATGCGTCTGGATCGCGGCGATGAGGTTGGCGTTCCCGGCCAGCTCGGTGCGGAGGATGTTCGCCACCTGCGTGTGCGCGACGACCTGTTCCTGCTCGCTTTCTCCCCGTCGCACGACCACGCGCCCATCGGGCTGCACGATGAAGAAGATCAGGTTCCTCCCGGAGACATCCATTTCCTCGGACTGCTCCGGAAGCACGATCGGGAGCCCCCGTTCCTCGTTGAAGACGGTCGTCGTGAGAAAGAAGACCAGAAGCAGGAACGCGATGTCGGCCATCGAAGAGGTCGGAATCTCGTCCGACACCTTCTGCTTGCGCTTCATGATCGCCATGTGGTCGTCTCTTTTTCGGTGGTCTCGTGTCTCAGGCCGTGTGCCGATGGCCGCGGTCTTCGAGGTCCCAGATGAGCCCCAGCACTTCCTGCGCGCCCTCCTCCATGTCGAGGATGAGGCGGTCGATCCGGGTCACGAAATAGTTGTAGCCGATGTTGACCGGGATGGCGATCGAGAGGCCGGTGGCCGTCGTGATCAGCGCCACCTTGATGCCGCCGGCGACGAGGCCGGGCTCGACCTGACCCGCGATCTCGATGGCCTGGAAGGCGAGGATCATGCCGATCACGGTGCCGAGGAAACCGAGCATGGGCGCGACGTTGGCGATCGTGCCCAGAACGGTGAGGCCGCGCTCGAGGAAGTCGAGTTCGATCACGCCCGTCGTGGCGATGGCCTTCTGGATATCCTTCCCGTCCGCCCGGGCGCCGGCGCGCCGATCGCGGAGCCGGCGAAGCCCGGCGAGGAGGATCGCGGCGACCGGCCCGCGCGTCTCCTCGGCCGTCGCGATCGCCTCGCTCAGCCGGCCGCTCATGCCCAGTGTCTCGATCTCGCGAAGGAGCCTCTGCGAGTCGCGATGGGCGACCGTGAGCGTCCACGCCTTGGCCAGCATCACGCCGATCGCGATAAGGGAGCAGAGGATCAGCGGGTACATCATGAATCCGCCGTCCGTGAACAGTGTCAGCAGTTCGTACTGATTGTCCATATGACCTGCCCGTGGGGGTGGGATGGCCTTGCCGTAACACGCAAGTTTAGGGATGCGGCCGACCGGCGTCAAACGATCTACGGCGTCTCCTGCTCGCGGGCCGTGACCACGTGCCCGTCCGCTCCCGGCGGGTCGGAAGTATCGGACTCCGCCTCCGGCGCGGCGGGGCCCAGTTCCGGGGCCGCCACACCGGCCGCCAGGTGATCCCGCAACTGCCCGGGCGTCAGGTTCCGGCGCAGGACGCCGCGCCGCGCGAGGGAGATCTGGCTCGTCTCCTCCGACACGACGACGACATACGCGTCCGTCTCTTCCGACAGCCCGAGCGTCGCCCGGTGGCGCGTGCCCAGCGTCTTGTCGCTCAGGGGATACTGCGTGAGCGGCAAGTGCACGCCGGCCGCGACGATCTCTCCGCCGCGCACGACCACGGCCCCGTCGTGCAGGGGAGACTGCGGCGTGAAGAGCGAGACGAGCAGGCTGGCCGAGACGTCGGCCCGGAGGCGCGTTCCCGTCTTCTCGATGTACTCCTCCAGCGACAGCTCCCGCTCGATCGCGATGATGGCCCCGGTCCCGGCGCGGGACAGTTCCGCCGCGGCCTTCGCGATCTCGTCGGCCACCGCCTGGCTGCGTTCCTCGAGCCGGGTGAGGACGCTGAGAACGGGGCTGCGACCGATCCGGGCGAGCGCACTCCGCAGTTCGGGATGGAAGACGACGATGAGCGCGAAGGCGCCGTACGTGAACGCCTGGGAGAGGATCGATTCGATGAGACTGAGGCGAAACCAGCCCGCCGTCGCGTACACCGCGACGAGGAGAACCAGGCCGAACAGCATCTGGAACGCGCGCGTCCCGGACCACAGGATGAGCACGCGGTAGATGAGCACCGCGACGACCGTGATCTCGAACAGATCCAGCAGGTCGATCTGCAGGAGCCGGACATAGTTCCAGATCGCGCCCATCAGCCCTGTCCCCCCGCCGCCCGCGCACGGCTCGGCCCGGGAACCTTCCGGGCGGCGACCGCGGCCTCGACGGTCAGCGCCTCGCGGGTCTCCCGGACATCGTGGACCCGCAACACATCCGCACCTCCGCGCGCGGCGGCCAGGCAGGCGGCGACCGAGCCCGCGACCCGGTCGCGCGGCCGGACATCGAGCAGCGCGCCGAGGAAGGACTTCCGCGAAGCTCCGATCCACACCGGCGCGCCGATCGCGGCGATCTCATCGAGCCGGGCCAGCAGTTCGAGGTTACCCTCGACCGACTTGCCGAACCCGAGGCCCGGATCGACCGCGACCTGCCGGGGGGCGCAGCCGGCCTCGAGCGCCGCACGTCGGGCGGCGACGAGAGCGGCCCGGACATCGTACACGACATCGCCGTACCGCGTATCCCGCTGCATGGTCCTCGGCGTCCCCCGCATGTGCATCAGGACGAGGCCCGCCCCCGTCCGCGCGGCGAGCGCGGCGAGTCCCGGATCCCGCCGCAGAGCCGTCACGTCGTTGATCGCGGCCGCGCCCGCGTCGAGCGCCCGTTCCGCCACCGCAAGCTTCGACGTGTCCACGGAGATGGGGATCGGCAGGTCCCGCAGCCCCCCGAGGACGGGTTCCAGCCGGGCCCACTCCTCACGGGGGGATATCGAATCCGCCCCGGGCCGCGTCGACTCGGCTCCGATGTCGAGAACGGCCGCTCCCTCCTCCACGATCTCCCAGGCTCGCGCGATCGCCGAGCCCGGGTCCACGAAGCACCCTCCATCGGAGAACGAATCGGGCGTCACGTTGAGGACTCCCGCGATCGCGGGTCCGTCGAGCGGGATCTCGCGATCCAGCAGTCGCCAACTGCGCGCCGGCCCGGTCGCCGAGAGCATGGTCCGCGCCCTTCGGTCAGGCCGGGGCCGGGGCGGGCTCGCCTCCGGCGCCCTCGAGCGGACGCTCGCGCCGCGGGACCGGTTCGGCGGCGGGTTCCGGGGCCGGCGGAGCGGGTTCCACCGCCGGAGCCGGCAACTCCCTGCCCTCCGCGAGGCGCTTCGTGTCCTCCGAGTCGAGCGTCTCCCGCTCCAGCAGGGCCTCCGCGATTCTCTCGAGAAGGTCCTGGTTCGCCTCGAGCACCGTCCTCGTCGCCGCGTAGGCCTCATCGAGGATCCGCTTGATCTCGCTGTCCACCAGTTCGGCCGTCTTCTCGCTCACTTCCCGGCGCTGCGAGAGATCGCGGCCCAGGAACACTTCCTGCTCACGGTCGCCCACCGACATCGCGCCCACGGCAGGCGACATGCCGAACTGGGTGACCATGCGGCGGGCGAGATCCGTCACGCGTTCGATGTCGTTGCCCGCGCCCGTCGTGATCTTGCTGTCGCCGAACTTCATCTCCTCGGCCACGCGACCGCCGAACAGCATCTTCAGCTGGCCCTCGAGCCACCCCTTGGTGTAGTTGTGGCGATCCTCCTCGGGCAGGGACGCCGTGAGCCCCATGGCCCGCCCTCTCGGGACGATCGTGACCTTGTGCAGGGGGTCCAGTCCGGGAACGCGAAGCGCGACCACCGCGTGCCCCGCCTCGTGGTAGGCGGTGACTCTCCGCTCCTCATCGGAGATCACCATGCTTCGCCGCTCGGTGCCGAGCATGACCTTGTCCTTGGCCCGCTCGAACTCGTCCATATACACGCGGTCCTTGTCGTCCCTCGCAGCGAGGAGCGCCGCCTCGTTGACGACGTTTTCGATGTCGGCGCCCGAGAGCCCGGGCGTTCCCTTGGCCAGGACCGAGAGGTCGACGTCCTCGGCGAGCGGGATCTCCTGCGTGTGAACGCGGAAGATCCCTTCGCGTCCCTTGATGTCCGGGTTGTCCACCACGATCTGGCGGTCGAACCGGCCCGGACGAAGGAGCGCGGGGTCGAGCACATCGGGCCGGTTCGTGGCCGCGAGCAGGATCACCCCCTCGTTCGACTCGAACCCGTCCATCTCCACGAGCAGCTGGTTGAGCGTCTGCTCGCGCTCGTCGTGCCCGCCGCCGAGGCCCGCCCCCCGGTGGCGCCCCACCGCGTCGATCTCGTCGATGAAGATGATGCAGGGGGCCTGGGCCTTCCCCTGCTCGAACAGGTCCCGGACGCGCGAGGCGCCCACGCCGACGAACATCTCCACGAAATCGGACCCCGACATCGAGAAGAAGGGGCGCGCGGCCTCGCCCGCCACGGCCCGCGCGAGGAGCGTCTTCCCCGTTCCCGGCGGACCCACCAGGAGGGCCCCCTTCGGGAGACGTCCTCCGAGCCGCGAGAACTTCCGCGGGTCCTTGAGGAACTCGATGATCTCCTGGAGTTCCTCCTTCGCCTCGTCACACCCCGCCACGTCGGCGAAGGTGATCTTCGGCGTGTCGCCGCTCAGCAGCCGCGCCTTCGACTTCCCGAAGCTGAAGGCCCTCGACCCCCCCGCCTGCATCTGCCGGAAGACGAAGAGCCAGAGGCCGATGATGAGGAGCCAGGGCAGGATGGAGATGAGGATGCCGACCCAGTTGCTGCCGGCCGGCAGCGTCTCGATCGTCACGTCGGCCGCGAGCAGTTCGGCCATCAGTTCATCGCCGATCTCCCGCGTCGGGAGCAGGAGGTGGAACGCTTCGATCCGCGCCTCGTCGGAACCGATCGGCTGCCTGAGCCGGCCCGCCACTTCCCCGGTGCCGAGGCGGACCTCGATCGACGCCACGTTTCCCTGCGTCGCCTGCTCGCGGAAATCCGTGTAGCTGAGCTGCTCCCGCGCTTCCCGTCCGGCCCCCATGAACTGGAGGATGGCGACGGGGATGAGGATGATGAGGGCCCAGAACGACGCGGTCCTGAGCAGGCGGTTCATCCGCCCCGAGGGATCGTTCCTCTCCGGGCGCTGCGGTTCGTCTTGTCGCATCTCGATCTATCCAGACTCCGGCGGATCCAAACGCGTCCTCACGCGCCGGGACTCGCTATGAACGGCAGGTGGCGGAAATCCTCCGCGTAGTCCAGTCCATACCCCACAAGGAACTCTTTTGGTGCATCGAAGCCAACCCATCGCGGTTCCCAGGCCAGGTCCTTCGCGATCCGCTTGTGCAGGAGGGCGCAGATCTCGAGCGAGGCGGGGCCTCTCCCGGCAACCCCGCCGCACAGCTGATTCAGCGTGGTCCCGCTGTCCACGATGTCTTCGACGATGATGACGTGCCGCCCTTCCATCGGCGCCCTGGGATCGTAGAGCAGCTCCACCGCGCCCGAGGACTCCGTGCCGGCGCCGTAGCTCGACGCCACCAGGAAGTCTACCTGAAGAGGCCGCCGGATGCGGCGGACGAGGTCGCCCATGAAGACGAACGAACCCTTGAGCAGCCCCAGGAGCAGCACATCGGACTCCGGTGGATACGCGGCCGTGATCTCGGCTCCCATTTCGGCGACACGCTCGGCGATTTCGGACGCGGAGTATACCACCCGCCCCAGGGGACGGCCCCCCGCGCAGGCGAGGAACTGTCGCTCCTCGGCCTCCCGTGCATCCGGACGGGCCGGATCAGCGCTCGATGACGCCAATGGCGAACCACGTTCCTTCGGGGTCGGGGGACTCGACGGCCCTCGTGGCGTGGCCCACGACCCACAGGACTTTCCGGTCGGCGCCGACGACGACCGGGACTCCCGGCCGCTCCGATGCGGGCACGCGCCGCTCATTCAGGAGCTTCGTGAGTTTTCGGGAGCCGACCGGCATCCGGATCCGGTCCCCGGGACGCGGTCCCCGTACGCGCAGCGGGAACCGGATCGCGCTGCCGGGCAGCGCCGTCGCCCAGCGTTCCGTTCCCTCGAGCGTCCCCCACCGGACCTCGTAACGGCTGCCGCCGATCCGCGCCCCTTCGCGTCCCGAGCCCGTCTCGCCGATCTCCACCTCCAGGTCGGGCCGTGGGTCCCGGCGCCGCCGCACCCGGAGTCGGTCGAACTCGCGCTCCACGCGAAGGCCGGCCGCGATGTCCACGCCGCGCCCGCTCGTGCCGCCGCTCATGAACGCGACCCCGGCCCGGGTCCCGCGCCGCGAGAGACGAAAACCCGCGTCGCGCGCGACCTTCCGAAGCATGCGCGCGCGCGCCGCTCGATCATACCGGAGCAACCCGAAGCGGGCAAAGTGAGCCCCGAGGGGCGTCTTCCGGTATCCCGCGGTCGCGAGCTGACGCCGGGCGCGCGACTCCAGACCCCCGTCGGCCTCGAGCGCGTGACGGGCGAGCTCGGCCACCAACGGGCGAAGACCCTCCCCGGCGTACTCGGACAGAGCGGGCACGAGGCCATGGCGAACCCTCGAGCGGCGATAGCGGGCATCCCGGTTGGCCGGGTCCTCGATCCACTCGCGGCCCTCGGCCCGGAGGTAGTCCCGGAGTTCTTCGCTCCCGAACCCGAGCAGCGGGCGTACGAACGCGCCGCGGCGGGCCGGGATGCCGGCCAGGCCCCGGAAGCCGGTCCCCCGCAGCAGGTTCAGC
Organism: Candidatus Palauibacter sp.; assembly: GCF_965222475.1. Lineage (GTDB taxonomy): Bacteria > Gemmatimonadota > Gemmatimonadetes > Palauibacterales > Palauibacteraceae > Palauibacter. The sequence goes on from NZ_CBDCUB010000006.1 coordinate 77,422, forward strand.
AGCACGGTCTCGACGTGGTCGTCGCGCTGGTGCCCCAGCGCGACCCGCGTCGCCCCCGCGCGACGCCGTGCATCGGCGAGAAAGGCGTAACGCGCGGCCCGGTAGTCCGCCTGCCCCCCGCGCAGTGCGTGAGCCCGGCCGATCCGGCACGGCACCCCGGCGCGTCGGCTCAGTTCGGCGGCCCGCGCCGCCCGGTCCGCGCTCCCGGCCCCCAGCCCGTGGTCGAAGTGGGCGGCCGTCAACCGCAGACGCCGGGACTCGCGGATCCCGCACAGCAGGTGGAGCAGGGCCAGCGAGTCGGAGCCGCCGGAGAACGCGACGAGGACAGAAGAGCCCCCGGGCAGGAGATCCGGCGCGGCCGGCAGAGCGCGTCGGAACCGCGCCTCCACGTCGCGGCCGACGTCGCCCGCGGTGCGCGGGGCGCTAGGACTTGGTGGGCGGGCCACGATCCCGCCAGGCCGCCGGGCCGCGGCGGAAGTCCAGCTCCTCGGCCACAGCGACTCCGAACTTCGGCGGCTCGGGCAGGCGCCCGAACTCGATCTCCGACCGGGCGCTCCCGGCAGCCCCCCGCTTACGCGCGTGTTCCCACACGCGGTCGCGCCCCTGAACGTAGGCGCGGAGGGCCCCGGCGACGTTGTGCGCTCTGCTCAAACCTCCATCACCTCTGCTTCCTTCCGGGCCAGGAGTTCGTCGATCTTCCTCACGTACTCGTCGGTGAACTCCTGCACCTCGCCCATCGTGCGCCGACAGATGTCTTCGCCGACATCCCCCTCCCGCTGCATCCGGAGGAGCCGCTCCCGCGCCTCGTGCCTCGCGCGGCGGATCGACACTCTGCCCTCCTCCGCCATCCGGTGCAGAACCTTCACGAATTCGCGGCGGCGCTCCTCGGTCAGAGGCGGGATGGGCACGCGCACGAGAGCCCCATCCACGGAGGGGTTCAGTCCGATGTCACCGCTCTGGATCGCCCGCGCGACCTGCGTGGCGATGTTCGGATCGTAGGGCTGGACCACGAGCATCGTCGGCTCGGGGGCGCTCACGTTGGCCACCTGCCTGAGTTGGACCAGCCCTCCGTAGGCATCGACCCGCACCCCATCGAGAATCGCCGCCGTCGCCTTGCCGGTACGGACCGTGGCGAATTCCCTCGCGATGGCGTCGATCGCGTTGTCCATCGCCTCGATCGCGTTCTCGAGCGTCTCCTCCGGCACCGTCCCTCCGATCTTTGGCGCGCCCCGGACACGGGTCGCGTTCCGGCTACTCGACGAGCGTCCCGATCCTCTCGCCCCGCAACGCAGCCAGGATTGCACCCGGCCGCTTGATATTCAAGACGACGATGGGCAGGCTGTTGTCCTTGCACAGGGAGATCGCGGCCGAGTCCATGACGCCGAGTTCCCGTGTCATCACCTCCAGATAGCTGATCTCCTCGATCAGATCGGCGCTCGGATCGGTCTCCGGGTCCGCCGTGTACACGCCGTCCACGCGCGTCGCCTTGAGGATTACGTCGGCTTCCATCTCGATGGCCCGCAGCACGGCCGCCGTGTCGGTGGAAAAATACGGGTTCCCCGTTCCGCCGGCGAAGATGACGACCCGTCCCTTCTCGATGTGACGCAGGGCCCGGCGCCGGATGTAGGGCTCGGCGAGCGCCTCCATCCGGATCGCCGACATCACCCGCGTCTCGACCCCGGATCGCTCGAGCATGTCCTGGAGCGCCATCGCGTTGATGACCGTCGCCAGCATGCCCATGTAGTCGGCGTTCACGCGGTCCATCCCCCGCTCGCTCGCGACCGTGCCGCGCACGATGTTGCCTCCGCCGACGACGAGCCCGAGGCGGACGCCGCTGCGGTGAACCTTCCGGATCTCGCGGGTGAGTTCCTCGATGACGGGCGGATCGATTCCGAACCCGCGCTGCCCCGCTAGCGACTCGCCCGAGAGCTTTACGACGGCGCGCCGGTACTTCAGGTCGGAGAGGCTCAGCCGCCCACCTCGAAGCGGACGAAGCGTCGGACGGTGAGATCCCGGCCCGCCTCGGCCAGCAGCTCCTTCACCGTCCGGTCGGGGTCGCGCACATAGCTCTGCCAGAGAAGAGCGTTCTCCTCGAAGAACTTGCGCATGCGTCCCGCGACGATCTTATCGGTGATCGAAGGCGGCTTGCCCTGCTCGAGCGCCTGTTCGGTGAGCAATGCCCGCTCGCGCTCGACCTGCTCCGCCGGGATATCGTCCGGGGACACGCCACGGGGGTTCGTGGCCGCGGCGTGCATCGCGACCCCGCGGGCGGTCTCCACCGCCGCGGCGCCCGAGTCCGAGATTTCGACCAGGACGCCGATCCGGTTGCCGAAATGGACGTACGATGCGAACGCGCCCCCCTCACCGAGGTCGTACCGCACCGCGCGCCCCAGCTGGATGTTCTCGCCGACCTGCACCCTCAGTTGGTTGAGCCGGCCCTCGACCTCGCCGCCGCCCTCGAGGCGGAGGAGCGCCTCTCCTTCCAGGGTCTCCCCGTCGCCGATGGGCAGATCGAACATCTGCTCCGCGAGCTCCCCGGCGAAGCTCTCGAACGCCTCGCTGCGGGCCACGAAGTCCGTCTCGCTCAACACCTCGACCATCGAGGCGGACCCGTCGCGCTTCGCGACCCGGATCGTCCCCTCCGACACGGTGCGCGCCACGCGCTTGGCGGCCCTGGCGGCCCCGGCCTTCCGCAGCAGGTCGATCGCGCGCTCCGCGTCGCCCTGTGCCTCGATAAGCGCCTTCTTGCAGTCCATCATCCCGGCGCCCGTCCGGTCCCGGAGCGCTTTCACCGCTCCGGCCGTGATCTGCGTCATGATCCCTCGCCTCCTCCTCTCGCGCTCCTCGCCGGCCCCGCACCTCCGCGGCGCGTGATGGCAAAAAAAAGGGCCACCGAAGTGGCCCCCGGTTCACTCGCGGCCTGATTCTCCCTCGTCGGCAGCCACCGTCTCCGCGGAGGACGCCACCGGCGCGGGGGCTTCTTTCCCGTTCGCCCCCGACTCACCCTCACCCGCGGCGGGGTCGGCCGATCCCTCGTCGGCCTCGACCACCGGGGGGTGGTGCCGTCGTTGCGCGATGACTTCCGGACGCGGCTTGCGCCTCGGCCGCTTGCGGCGCGAATCGCTCGTCGCGGGCGTGTCGGCCACGCCGCCCGCATCGCTCGAATAGGTGTACGCCTTCGATTCCTTCTCTTCCCGTCCGGTCTCGGGAATGTCGCGACGCGCCGCTTCGACGACGTCCGCGACCGAACGCGTGATGAGCGAGACCGAGCGGATCGCGTCATCGTTCCCCGCGATCGCGATCGTGAGCAGATCCGGATCGGCGTTCGTGTCGGCGATCGCCACGACGGGAATCCCGAGACGGTTCGCCTCGCGCACCGCGATCTCCTCCCGGTTGGAGTCCACCACGAAGACGAGACCCGGCAGCCGCGTCATGTCCTTGATCCCGGACAGATAACGGTCGAGCTTCTCGCGCTCGCGCTCGAGCAGGAGCCGCTCCTTCTTGGTATAGAACTCGAAGGCCCCTTCCTCGGTGCCGCGTTCCAGTTCCTTCAGACGGGCGATGTTCTTCTTGATCGTCTGGAAGTTCGTGAGCATCCCGCCCAGCCAGCGCTCCGTGACGTAGAACGATCCGGACCGTTGGGCCTCTCCCCGCACGACGCGCGCGAGCTGCGGCTTCGTGCAGACGAAGAGGATGGACTTGCCGGCCACCACCGTCTGCCTGACGAGTTCGTGCGCCCGCTCGAGCTCGCGCTGCGTCTTCTTGAGGTCGATCAGGTAGATCCCGCCGGATTCGGCGAAGATGTACTTCCGCATCTTCGGGTTCCAGCGATGCGTCTGGTGCCCGAAATGCACTCCGGCCTTCAACAGGTCCTTCAACGCGACGCCCATGCGCTCGGCTTTCCGCCTTCCCGCTATCGTTCCGTTTATCGTTTGGAGAACTGGAAGCGCTTGCGCGCCTTCGGACGGCCCGGCTTCTTCCGCTCGACGACCCGCGGATCCCGGGTCAGCATGCCGTGGGCACGCAGGGTGCGTCGCCGGTCCTCGTCCATCGCGAGCAGGGCGCGTGCGATACCCAGACGCGTCGCATCCGCCTGGCCGGTGACTCCGCCCCCCCGCACCCGAACGGTGATGTCGTACAGGCTCGCGGCTTCCGTCACCTCGAGCGGCGCCGAGACGAGGGAGCGGTGCCGCGGAATCGTGAAGTACTCGTCGAACGGCCGGCCGTTCACCCTGACCGTCCCCGCGCCCTCCTTCATCGTAACTCGCGAGACCGACGCCTTGCGCCGTCCCACCGACTGGACCTGTTCCGTTGCCGCCAACTCTCTTCTCCCTGACCGTTCCGCGCGAGCCGACTCGTCCGCTAGCCCGCGACCGTCTCGAGGGGCCGCGGACCCTGCGGCGTGTGGGGATGCTCCGGCCCCCCGTAGACCCTCAACTTCCCGAGCATCTTCCGCCCGAGGGTGTTCTTGGGGAGCATGCCCTTCACGGCCAGCCGGATCACCCTGTCGGGATACCGCGCGAGCATGCGCCGGAAGGGGATGAACCGCTCGCCGCCCATGTATCCGGAGTGTCGGAAATACTCTTTCTGGTCGGCCTTGTTTCCGGTCAGCCGCACGCGGCCGGCGTTGATCACGACGACGTAGTCGCCCGTGTCGAGGTGCGGGCTGTAGATCGGCTTGTGCTTTCCGCGAAGGACGGTCGCGACCCGGGTCGCGAGACGACCGAGCACCTGATCCGTGGCGTCGACCACGAACCATTCCCTCTCGATCTCACCCGCCTTTACCGAATACGTCTTCATCCGTTCTGCCTATCGCAAAAAAACCGCCCGGCAGGTTGGTTGCCGAGCGTGTGACGACCGCGGAACCCGTGCGGGTTGCGCGATAGCCCGTAATGCTACCCCGGCGTTCGTGTGAAGTCAATCACGGCGGACGTGGCGGGAGCGGCCGCGTCACCTCTCCGGTTTCGTCGCGGGAAGCCGCCACGCGCCGCCCGGACCGCCGGAATCCACGAACCCGCGCAGCCCGTGCCTCTCGGCGCCGGCACGGAGCCGGGACAGCGCGCGCTCCTTGAGTTGGCGCGCCCGTTCACGGGAGACCTCGAGCTCCACGGAGATGTCGGAAAGCGACTGGGAATCCTCGAACCCCAATCCGAAGTACCGGCGCAGGACCTCGCGCTCGCGCGGCGGCAGATCGGTGAGGCTCGCCTCGATCGCGTCGCGAAGCCGGTCTCGCACCACGCCGGCGCCCGGCTCCGGCGTCCGCTCGTCCGGGAGCAGTTCCCCGAGCGTGCAGGCGGCGCCGGGCGCGACGTGATCGAGCGACAGCCGGAGCGGCGCCGGTTCGCCGCTCGAGGGGCGTTCGTCCTGGCCCGCGATGGCCTGCAACATCGCCCGCCGGACCCAGAAATGCGCGTAACTGACGAAGCGCACGCCGCGATCGGGATCGAACCGGTCGGCCGCGCGGACCAGCCCCAGATTCCCCTCGTTGACGAGGTCCGCGAACGGCACGCCGCGCCCGCGATAGCTTCGCGCGACCGAGACGACGAAGCGAAGGTTGGCGCGGACCAGGCGTCGTCGTGCGGCGAGGTCGCCGGCCCGCATCTTCCGCGCCAGTTCCGCCTCGTCCTCCATGTCGAGCAATCGCTCGCGCCCGATGTCCGCCAGGTATCTTTCGAAGGTTCGAACCATTCTCGCTCGCGTCCGGGTTGCCGCCGGCCGGGGCGGCGGGAGGTTCAGTCGATGCCGCGCAGGATGCGGCTCCAGCGAATGTCGGTGAGCCAGGACCAGTGGCCCTTCGGCTCGCGCTCGTACGAGTAGTACACCAGCATGGGCCGGCCCCGGATCGCATCTCTCGGAACGAAGCCCCAGTAACGGGAGTCCTCGGAATTCGACCGGTTGTCGCCCATGACGAAGTAGTGGTCGCCCGGGACGACGAGGGGTCCCCAGTTGTTCCGGGTGGGCAGGTACCCGGCGCGGGGCGCGCGGCCGGTCAGGAAGCGGCGCTGCCACTCGAACTTCGAGCTCGGCGCATCGGGGAAGTTCGACGCTGCCTCCACGTAGGGCTCCTGGAGCGGGACGCCGTTCACGAACAGCTGCGCCCGCCGCATGCGCAACGTATCCCCGGGCATCCCGACGATGCGTTTCACGTAATGCGTGCGGGTGGGTTGATCGGCGGATTCCGGCGGCTCGAACACGATCACGTCCCCGCGGGCCGGCGTGTCGAACGCGGGGAGTTCGAGGTCGGTGCCCGGGATCTCGGCGCCGTACACCATCTTGTTCACAAGCAGGAAGTCGCCGATGAGGAGCGTGTTCTCCATCGACGCGGTCGGGATCTGGAAGGCCTCGACCACGAACGTGCGGACGAAGAGGAAGAGGATGAGCGCGATGAAGATCGACTTCATCCACTCCCACAACCATCGGCCGACGGACTCGTCCCGGCCCGCGCGGGCGCGGGTCGGGGGCGTCAGGAGCTTCCGTGCCCCGCCCCTGGTCGGCTCCCCTCTCTCAGCCGGTCCTTCCTCCATCCCCGCCTTCCCTTCTCCACGCTCCCGCCGATCGGCCCACCCGTTCCGGTTTCCGCTCCGGCACCTTCTCCCAATGATTTGAGGGAAGGCCTCAACGGGCTCTCACCCACCCGGCCTCACCAATCGACATCGATCTGCGCCCGCTGCAGCGTACCGCTGTAGTCGACGTACGCGACCTTGGTCTCCGTGTAGAATTCGTACACCTCCCACCCGCCCTCACGGTGTCCGTTGCCCGTACTCTTCACGCCCCCGAAGGGGAGGTGGGCCTCGGCACCGATCGTGGGCGCGTTCACGTACGTGATCCCGTTGTCGAGTTCCTCCACGGCCCGGAAGGACGCGTTCACATCCCGCGTGTAGATCGACGACGACAGCCCGTAACGCACCTCGTTGTTGATTTCGAACGCTTCCTCGAGGGTATCGAAACGAATCACGGAGAGCACGGGGCCGAAGATCTCCTCGACCGCCGCTCGGTGTCCCCTCGCGACCCCGGTGAGGACCGTCGGCTCGTAGAACCAGCCATCGCCCAGGCCCCCGCCGGAGGGCCGGCGACCTCCGGTGGCAACGGTCGCACCCTCCGCCTCGGCGATCGCGACGTACCGCTCGCACTTGTCGCGCGCCGCCTCGTGGACCAGCGGGCCCACGTCGACGCCGGCCTCGAGCCCGTCGCCCAGCCGCAGCGATCGGGCCTCGTAGCACAGCCTTTCCACGAACTCGTCGTGGATGTCGCCCTGCAGGAGCAGGCGGCTCGTCGCCGTGCAGCGCTGGCCGGTCGTGCCGAAGGCGCCCCACAGCACACCTTCCAGGGCGAGATCCGGATCCGCGTCGGAGAGGACGATCTGCGCGTTCTTGCCCCCCATCTCGAGCGACAGACGCTTGTGCATGCGCCCGGCGATCTCGCCGATCCGGCTGCCGGTCCCGGTGGAGCCGGTGAAGGAGAGGCCCGGCACCCCGGGGTGCTCGACGATCGCCTGCCCGATCGTCTCGCCCCGCCCGTGCAGCAGCTGCACGCACTCGGGCGGGATGCCGGCCTCGAGCAGGATCTCCACGAACCGGTGCGCGCTGTGGGGCACGTCCTCGGAGGGCTTGTAGATGATGCTGTTCCCGCACAGGAGGGCCGGGAAGATCTTCCAGCTCGGGACCGCGACGGGGAAATTGAAGGGGGTGATGATCCCGAACACGCCGATCGGGCGGCGGAAGGACATGGCCCACTTGTTCCGAAGCTCGGACGGCGCCGTGCGCCCGAACAGCCTGCGTCCCTCGACCGCCGCGTAGTAGGCCGTGTCGATGGCCTCCTGGACATCGCCGCGCGTCTCCTCGAGGACCTTCCCCATCTCGCGGGTCATCGTCCGCGCGAGTTCCTCCTTGTGCCGGGTGAGGAGGTCTCCGGCCCGCTTCAGCACGAGCCCTCGCTCGGGCGCCGGCGTCCTGGACCATCCTTCGAAGCCGCGCTGCGCCGAAGCGACCGCCGCGTCGAGTTCGGAAGGACCGGTGTCCGGGAAGAGCCCGATCAGATCCGACGTGCGGGCCGGGTTGCGGTTCTCCATGTACTCGCCGCTGGCGGGCGCCGACCATCCGCCCGCGATGTGGTTCGGGAACTTCTCAGTCATGCCGGGAAGACTCCGCTCTGGGTCCGCTATGGGTCCGTGGTTCGGGTGTCCGGCAAAGGATGCCGGGTGGAAGGGTCGACAGACCGACCGCCCCCGGGGCCGTTCGTCAGCGATGCAGGAGGAGGATGATCTCCTCGTTCTCCACGCGAACGTCCGCGACGGCAGCCGGGATGTCGAAGAGCAGGGCTTGCCCGTTCATGCGCAACCCCAGTTGCTGCCCGGCCATGCCGAGCAGGAGGGGGGGCACGGGAATGACCCCCGCCTGGAGGCTGACGAGATGGATGCGTCCCTCGCCCACTTCGCCCACCTCCGGAAAGACTTCCGCCGCGACGACAGCCGAATCCCCGAACATGCGCCCGAGGCTCGCCGCCGCGTCCCCTGCTATCGTGAGCCGGGTGAAATCGACCTGGGCGGAGAGGGCCACCGTCGAGTCGCGCAGTTCGATCGCGGGCGCCCCGATGCCGGCGGGCAGCCGCGGAGCGAGGCTGTATTCGACGTAGCTCTGAAGCTCCATCTCGGTGAACCGCGTCTCGGCGCCGCCGCCGCCCGAGGCCAGCTCGCGCAGGACGGTCTCGACGCGGGCGGCCGCCTCGGGACTCGGTTCGGGCATGGCGATGTCCTCGCCGTCCACGTTCGCGAGCCAGCGCTCGATGTCCTCCCGCAGGATCCAGCCGGTGACCAGCAGGGCCAGCAGGAAGACGAGGAAGCCAAGTCCTGTGAAGAGTCTTCGGAAGATGCCCATCCGGTCGACCGCCTCCGACGTGAATCGGTACAGGGGTGGAACGTAGCACCCGCGCCCGCGGGCCGCGTCAGGCGCCGGTTCCCGCCAGGGGACACGAGGCCACCTCTATATGACGAGCACCGCGCGGGAGAAGTTTACTCCGCATGAGTGACACCTCTTCGACCGCCACGGTAGTCTCGAAGCGCACCCGGGCGATCGCGTCGGCCAGACCGCGGGGCGCGGGGGGGCGGCGGATGCGTCCCACGGTCACATGGGGCCGGAAGGGCCTCGGCTCCGGGGCGATGCCGGCCCGGACGACCGCGGCTTCCACGGAGCCGTGGAGGTCGAAGAGCGCGGGGGCGTCCTCCACGCCCACCCAGATCACCCGGGCGCGGCGGAGCGACGGGAAGACGCCGGCGGCACGCAGCCGGAGGTCGAAGCGGGGAAGGTCCGCCGCGGCGGCAGCGATCTCCCGCGCGAGCGGCGCCTCGCGGCTCTGCTCCGTCCCGCCGATGAAGCGCAGCGTGAGGTGCAACCGCTCGACGGGTACGGGACGGACGCCCTCGAGGGCCCGCAGGGCATCCGTGGCGCGCGCGATGCCCTCGCGCACTCGAAGCGGTAAGCGAAGCGCGACGAAGAGCCTCGACCGCGCCGGAGTGGCGCCGTATCCTGCGGGGCCGGTCAAGACCGCGCCGACCCAGCCGACCCGATGCCTGCCGCCATGATCCTCCTCATCGACAACTACGACTCGTTCGCGTTCAACCTCGCGCGCTATCTCGAGGAACTGGGCGAGACGGTGCGCGTCCGGCGCAACGACGAGGTCGATCCGGGCGCGCTGCGAGGCGAAGGGCTCTCGCATATCGTGATTTCTCCGGGCCCCTGCACGCCGGCCGAGGCCGGGGCTTCGGTCGAGGTGATTCGCGCCGTGGGCGCGGAGATCCCGATCCTCGGCGTCTGTCTCGGACACCAATGTATCGCCGCCGCGGTCGGCGGACGGGTCATCCGCGCGGGCCGGCCCATGCACGGCCGCCTCTCGGACATCCGCCATTCGGGACGGGGGCTGTTCGCCGGCCTGCCCTCGCCGCTGGAGGTCACCCGGTACCACTCGCTCGTCGTCGACCCCGCCGATCCCGGCCCCGGCCTCCGCGTGACGGCGGAGACGGAGGCGGGCGAGGTGATGGCCATCGAGCACACCGCGTGGCCCGTGTGGGGGGTGCAGTTCCACCCGGAAGCGGTGCTGACCGCCGGGGGACACCGCCTGCTGGGCAACTTTCTCGCGCTCGGGAGGGGCGAGGCCCCGGCCGCGGCGCCGGTCGAGGCCGGGCGCTGCCCCGAACTCCCGCCCGGGGTCCTCGCGAAGTAACCGCGCGCCAGCAGCCCGTGCTAGATCGATCCGCGAAAGCGAATCGCTTCGGCGACGTGCCCCTCGGACACCCGCGCCCGCGCATCGAGGTCCGCGATCGTCCGGGCGACGCGGAGCGCGCGGTGGTAGCCGCGCGCGGTCAGGTCGAGACACGTCACAGCCTTCCGCAGCAGCGCGCGGCCGCCCCGGTCGATGGCGCACACCCGCTCCAGACGGGCCGGCGGGATGCGCGCGTTCGCGCTCCCCTGGCGGCGTGCCGCGAGGGAGCGCGCACGCGACACCCGCCGCCGAACGGCCGCGCTCGCCTCGACGCGGCCCTTGCCGGCCAGATCCTCCCAGCGCACCGCGGGCACGTCGACGAGCAGGTCGATCCGGTCCAGGAGCGGCCCGCTCACGCGCCGGCGATAGCGCCGCACCGACTCATCGGGGCAGCGGCAGCGGCCGGAGACGCCCCCGTAGCCGCACGGACAGGGGTTCATCGCGGCCACCAGCGTGAACTCGGCCGGAAAGCTGGCCGATCCGGCCGCGCGGACGATGCGCACCTGCCCCTCCTCGATCGGCTGCCGGAGCGCTTCGAGCGTACGCCGGCCGAACTCCGGCAGTTCGTCCAGGAAGAGCACGCCGTGGTGCGCCAGCGAAGCCTCGCCCGGCCGCGGGCGACTCCCGCCTCCGATCAGGCCCGCCTCGCTGATCGAGTGGTGCGGTGCCCGGAACGGGCGCGTTCGCTTCAGCCCCGCGCCATCGGACAGGAGCCCCGCCACGCTGTGGATCGCCGTCACGTCCACGGCCTCGGGGAGCGCGAGTCGCGGGAGCAGCCCGGGAAGGCAACGGGCCAGACTCGTCTTGCCGGAGCCGGGACAGCCGGACAGAAGGAGGTTGTGGCCGCCGGCGGCGGCGATCTCGAGCGCCCGCTTGGCGACCGGCTGGCCCTTCACCGCGGAGAGGTCGAACTCCCCGGCGGCGGGCGTCTCATCGTTCCGCAGCCCCCGGGCCGGCGACAACAGCCCCGGCGCCAGACGGCGGCCGCCGTTCTTCAACGCGACGAGGATCCGGCCCAGCGAGTCCGACGCCCCCAGTTCTATGCCCTCCGCCGCCGAGGCCTCCCGCAGGTTGGCGCTCGGCAGGAGGAGCCGGTCGACGTTCGGATCCGCCGCCGCGTAAAGCGCGATGGGGAGGGCGCCCCGGACCGAGCGCAGCGAACCATCGAGCCCGAGTTCGCCCACCGCCATCGTCCCCCGCAGGGCGTCCTGCGCGAGGTCGCCGTTGGCGCACAGGATCCCGAGCATGATCGGCAGGTCCAGCGCCGCACCCGTCTTCGGGAGGTCCGCCGGCGCGAGGTTCACCGTGATCCGCAGCCCGGGAACGTGCAGCCCCATCTGCGCCGCCGCGGCCCGGATCCGCTCGCGGCCCTCCCGCACGGCACTCTGCGCGAGACCTACGATCTGTATGATGGGCGTCCCGGTGATGAGGGACACTTCCACGCTCACCGGCCGCACGTCGAGCCCCATGACCGCGGCCGACATCACGCACGCCGATCCCATTGACTTCGCCATACCGTCCTTCGCTCCCGCCCGGACAGTCTTGTACGTTCTCAAGGGGTCATGATCGACATTCGTCTCAACCGACCCTCAAACGAGGCGGGCGATTGCGGAAAAGAGCCTTTGGATCCAAAGGGCGCGCGCTGGCGGCCTCGGTTCTCCTCCTGAGTCCCCTCCCGGCAGGCGCCCAGGAACTCGACGCGGGCCACCTCCAGATCCATGTGGACGGGCGGCGCGTGGGGAGCGAGCGCTTCCGGGTCTGGCGCGCCGGATCCACCGTCAACGCCGTGGCCAGAATCGAGATCGTGCAAAGGCCGGCGCGCGAGGTGGGGCTGCAGATGGATCCCGACCTGCTCCCGATGCAGTACGAGGTCGAGGAGGGCCGCTCGGTCCTGGTCAGCGGCGAACGGTTCGCGGACCGGGTCCGCTTCCAGTTCGCGACCGCCGGGGGCGAGGGCTGGAAGGAGTACATGGTGCAGGAAGTGGGGGCGATCGTCGAACCGGGCGTGGCGCACCATTATCTTCTCCTGGTCCGCACTCTGAGGGAGGCGCCGGAGGGGCGTCTGGAGGTGCTGCTCCCGCTCGCGGGGCGATCCGTTCCGGCGCGGCTGACGGGTGAGGGTCCGGACAGCGTCGCGATCGGTGAAGGCTCCGTGGCCGCTACCCGCTACGACCTCGAAGTCGATGGCGCCGGGCTGAGCGTCTGGCTGGATGCGGACGACAAGCTCCTGCGCGTGGTCGAACCCGGAGCCCGCCGCGAGGCGATCCGCGCGCCGGTGGAAGGCTGACCGACTCGGGCCGGGACCCGCCGACGGTTCAACCCGGCACATAACCTGGAGATGAAGATGGAACACACGCATGCGTCGTCCGAAGCGCCGCCGGAGAAGGTCTCGATTCCCGTCCTTCCCGTCCGCATCCTGCAGGTCTTCGTCTCGCCGGCGAAGCTGTTCGACGCGATCCGGGAGCGGCCCGCGTGGCTGGGGGCCGCGGTGGGCCTCGTCGTGCTGAGCGCCGCGCTGCAACTCCTGACTCCGGTCGTGGTCCCCGAAGACGTGCGGCGGGCGATGTTCGAGAGTCAGATCGGGAGGTTCATCCCGCCGGGGGCGGATCCCGAGTTGCTCGATCAGCAGGTCGAGGCCGCGATGTCCACGGGTCCGGCGGCCGGGATCGCCACGGTGGTCATCGCCACGCCGATCCTCCTCTCGCTCATCGCGGGCCTCATCCTCATCGCGTTCAACGTCATCATGGGGGGCGAGGGCCGGTTCAGGCAGCTGTTCAGCGCCGCCGCCCACGCGACCTACGTCTATACCGCGGGAGGGATCGTCGGGCTCGCACTCATGACGCTCGGCTCCCAGACTCCCATCCTGACGCCCGGTCTCTTCCTGCCGGAGGTGGGAGGGTTCATTGGCGGGTTCCTAAACGGAATCAACATCTTCACTGTTTGGACGTGCGGGGTGCTCGGCGTGGCCGTGAGCCGCATCTACCCGGAGCGGTCCGCGGCGGCCGGCACGACGTATCTTCTCGTACTGTATCTGATCGTGGTGGCCGTCCTCGCGGCGCTGGCCAGCCTGTTGAGCTGAAACCGGGCTGCCGGCGGAGGCGTATCCTCGGGGGTGCGCGAGTTGCCGGGTCGCGCGCGCAGTTCTCCAGGGTCTCGAAATAAAGGTTGTGGTGCAGGATGTTAAAAGCGTTCATCGCGGTGGTCGTGCTCGGGGTGCTCGGCGCCATGGGATATCTCGCTACGCAGCGCGAGGCGGGCCGTGTCGTGGAAGTGCGCGTCGAGGAGGTAGGACAGCGGAGCCTCGTGGCGGAGGTCTCCGCCACGGGCCACATCGAGCCCAAGACGCATGTGGACATCACCACCGATGTCGCCGGGCGGATCATCGACCTCCCCGTGGAAGAGGGGCAGGACGTCGAGGAGGGGGACCTTCTCCTGCAGATCGATCCGGCGCTCTTCCGAGCGGCCGTGGACCGCGCCGAGGCCGGCGTCGCGCAGGCGCGTGCCAGCCTGGCCCAGCAGCAGGCCGCCTACGACCAGGCGCAGCGGGACGCGGACCGGCTCACGACGCTGCAGGAGCGCGGCACGGACTTCGTGACCGAGGCCGAGGTCGAACAGGCGGTGACCGGCGCGTTGGTCCAGAGGCGGCTCCTCGAGGCCGCGGAACATCAGGTCGAGCAGGCCGACGCGAACCTCGACCAGGAACGGGACCGGCTCGGGAAGACGACGATCCGCGCGCCGATGTCGGGCAAGATCACGCGGCTCAACGTGGAGCGGGGCGAGACCGCCATCGTCGGGACGATGAACAACCCGGGGTCCCTCCTCCTCACCGTCGCGGATCTGTCCGTGATGGAGGCCGTGATCGAGGTGGACGAGACGGATGTCCCAGATATCGTCATCGGCGATTCCGCCTACATCGAGATCGACGCGTTCCCGAACCAGCGCTTCGTGGGGACCGTCACCGAGATCGGCAACAGTTCGATCGTGCCGCGGAACCCGTCCCAGGCGGGCGGGTCGGCCCAGGCGATCGACTTCGAGGTGAAGATCGAACTGCGCGCGCCTCCCGAGGGGATCCGGCCCGACCTGTCGGCCACGGCCGACGTCATCACGAACACCCGGGACAACGTGCCCAGCATCCCGATCACCGCGCTCACTCTGATGGACGCGGACGAGTACGAGGAGATCCCCAGCGAGAACCTGCCTCCCCGGCCGCAGTCGGAGACCCTCCGGGACATCGAGGGCGTGTTCGTGGTCGAGGGTGACCGGGTGCGCTTCCGGCCCCTCGAGATCGGGATCGCCGGGGAGAGCTACTTCGAGGTGGTGTCGGGAATCGAGGTCGGAACGACGATCGTGTCGGGCTCGTTCCAGGCGATCCGCGAACTCGAGGACGGGAGTCGGATCAGAGTCAACCGGGCGGAGAATGACGCGGCCTCCTCGAACGGCAGCGGGGAGAACGGACGATGAGCGAAAACGGCCGGACGCAGCCGATGATCGTCACGCGCGACCTCAGGAAAGACTACGTGATGGGGGCCGAGGTCGTGCACGCGCTCGCGGGCGTCGACATCGAGATCCTGCGCAACGAGTACGTTTCGATCATGGGACCGTCGGGCTCCGGCAAGTCGACGCTCATGAACATGATCGGCTGTCTCGACTCACCGAGCGCGGGAGAGTACGTGCTCAACGGGCAGGCGGTGCAGCACCTGAAGGACGATGACCTGGCCAGGATCCGGAACCGCGAGATCGGATTCGTCTTCCAGACCTTCAACCTCCTTCCGCGCGCCACGGCGCTGCACAACGTGGAGCTGCCGCTCATCTACGCCGGGATATCGAGCAAGGATCGGCACAGGAGGGCGGCGCACGCGCTCGACCTCGTGCAGCTGTCCGACCGCATGGATCACAAGCCCAACGAGCTTTCCGGCGGCCAGCGCCAGCGCGTCGCGATCGCGAGGGCGCTCGTCAACGACCCCTCGATCCTGCTCGCGGACGAGCCGACGGGGAACCTCGACTCCTCGACCTCCGAGGAGATCATGGACGTGTTCGACACGCTGCACGCGAACGGCCAGACGATCATCATGGTCACGCACGAGTACGACATCGCGGCCCGCTCGCAGCGCGTGATCTCGCTCGTCGACGGGAAGGTGGAAGCGGAGATGTCCCCGGACTACTACCTCACGCGGGGCATCGGGCCGTTCGGCGGCGGCCCGGCCGCTGCGCGGCCGGATACAGAGGCCGATGCGGTGCCTGCCGCGGCGCGTGAGGCGCCCGCGGCACCTTCCGCAGGCGAGGGGGCGGCCGCACCCCCGGCGGCGCCGGCGCCGTCCGGGGGCGGAGGTCCCGGCGGTCTCGGGAGGCCATTCCGCAACCCGTGGGCACCGCCCCGCGAGCCGCCCTTCGAGAGCGGCGTCGAGCGCTAGTCAGGATCTTCGACGATGCGATTCTGGGAGGGCATCCGCCTCTCGCTGCAGCAGGTCTGGGCGCAGAAGCTCAAGTCTTTCTTCGCGCTTCTCGGCATCATCATCGGAATCACCTTCCTCATCGCGGTGATCACGATCGTCGAGGGGATGAACCGCTACGTGCGCGAGGACTTCGCGGGGTCGATCTTCGGCGTGAATACATTTTCGGTCGTCCGCCGACCGACGATCGAGACGGGACGCATCGACGAGGCGGAGCGGCGCAGGTGGCGGCGCAACCCCGAACTCCGCATGCAGGAGGTGGAGGTGGTGCGCGCCGCAGTGCCCGACGCCCGCTATCTGGCGTACTTCGCGCGGACCCTCGTGTCCGCGGTCCGGTACGGCCAGCTCGAGCGCCGGAACGTGCTGCTCGTCGGCGGGTCGCCCGATTACGAGGCGGTGCAGGGGTGGAACGTGGAGGAAGGCCGCGGACTCACACCGATCGACGACCGGCAGGCGCTCTCCGTTGCCGTCATCGGGGCTCAGATCGCCGAACGGCTCTTCCCGACCACGTCGCCGATCGGCAAGCGGATCCGCGCGGGCGGGCACGGGTTCCGGGTCATCGGCGTGCTGGAGGAGCAGGGCGGGTTCATAGGCAATATCCGGGACGCCTCCGTCCTCATTCCGTTCGAGACGTTTCAGCGCACGCTGAGCCGACGGCGGCTCGAGGTCGATGGGATCACGGTAAAGGTGAACCGTGCGGAAGAGCTGGATCCGGCCATCGCCGAGGTGGAAGGCGCGATGCGCAGCGAGCGCCGCCTTCGTCCGGCCGAGCCGAACAACTTCGGGATCGAGACGTCGAGCGGTCTTCTGCAGGCCTGGGAGACGATCAACCGCGTGCTTGTCACGGCGCTGCCGGGGCTGGTCGGAATCTCGCTTGTGGTCGGGGGGATCGTGATCATGAACATCATGCTGCTCTCCGTCACCGACCGGACGCGGGAGATCGGGCTCCGGAAGTCGCTCGGGGCCCGGCGCCGGGACATCCTCTTCCAGTTCCTCACGGAGGCATCGATGCTCTCGATCGTCGGCGCGGCGCTCGGGATCGGGGCGGGATTCGGCCTCGCCCTGCTCATCGAACGTGTCTCCCCCCTGCCGGCGGCCGTTTCCGTGCCGGCCATGATCATCTCCCTCGTGCTCGGACTCGGCGTCGGCATCGCATCGGGGCTCTATCCGGCCTACCGCGCCGCCCGGCTGGACCCGATCGAAGCGCTGAGGTTCGAGTAGCATGAGCGTGCGTGGAAGTGCCGGCATGGGGTTCTTCGCGACGATGGCGGAGGGGATCGCGGTCGCCTTCGACTCCCTCGGGGCCAACAAGGTCCGGAGCGGCCTCACGATCCTGGGCGTGACGATCGGGGTCCTCGTGGTGATGGTCATGGCGGCCGTGATCACGGGCATCAACAAGAGCTTCGAGGAGGCGATGTCGCCCAACGGCATCGCGACGTTCTACGTCCAGCACTGGGACTTCACGTCGGGAGGCTTCAGCGGCCCTCTGGACGAGGAGGAGCCGGCGTTCTTCAGGAATCCGCCGCTCGATCCGGAGTGGGCCCGGGATCTCGGGCGGCTCCCGGGAATCCAGAGCGCGGCCCCGATGGTCGAGATGAACAGCGACTTCGGGGGGGCGTACGAAGCGAGCGTCGGGTCGGACCGCGCCGAGATCTCCTTTCTTGGAGTGGGTGCCGACTACCTCGAGATCTACAGCGGCGATGTCGTCTCGGGCCGCTGGTTCACGCACTCCGAAGCCCAGCGGCGGGTGCCGGTCGCCGTGATCGATTCCGCCGTGGCGGTGGACCTGTTCGGGCAGCGCGACCCGGTCGGCCGGGACATCCGGATCGGCCAGGGCCGTGACGGGGCCATGTTCCAGGTCATTGGCGTCTACCGGCTGCCGGCGAACCTGTTCGCCGGCCTGGCCACGCACTACGTGTGGGTGCCGTTCGCGACCGCGGACAAATACCTGGGCATCTGGGACCGGACGATCAGCTTCATCGTGCGGCCGGAACCCGGGGCCGACGCACAGGCGGCGCTCGACGTCACGTACGCGCGGATGCGCCAGCTCCGGAGGCTGGAGCCGGGGGAGGAGGACGACTTCGCCATCCTCACTCAGGACCAGCTGCTGAGCCTCTGGGGGCAGCTCACCGGCGTGCTGTTCGCGGCCATGATGGGGCTGTCCAGCATCGGACTCATGGTCGGAGGCGTCGGCGTCATCGGCATCATGATGATTTCCGTGACGGAGCGGACGAAGGAAATCGGGCTGCGGAAGGCCATGGGGGGGCGGCGGCGCGACATCATGTGGCAGTTTCTCGTCGAGGCGTCCACGCTCACGCTGCTCGGCGGAGCGGTCGGGCTGCTGCTCGGCGGCGGCCTCGTATGGGCCGTGAACCAGTTGACACCCCTCACGGCCATCGTGCCGCTGTGGTCGATCGTGGCCGCGCTGGTGGCCTCGGCATTGACCGGCATCGGATTCGGGCTCTATCCGGCCTCGCGGGCCGCGCGTCTCGACCCGATCGAGGCACTGCGCTACGAGTAGCGCGTCCGCACGCCGATGACCGATACACCGCTGGACCTCCTTGCCGTGGCGGCCCACCCCGACGATGCCGAACTCACCTGCGGCGGGACGCTGGCCCGTGCCGCGGAGCAGGGGTATCGGACGGGCATCCTCGACCTGACGCGCGGCGAAATGGCCTCGCGCGGGAGTCCGGAGATCCGGGCCGAGGAGGCGGAGCGGGCGGCGGCCGCGCTGGGGGTCGCGGTGCGAGCCAACGCCGGACTCCCCGACGCGCGCCTCGAGAACTCGCAGGAGGCGCGCCGGGTCGTGGTCGCGCACCTGCGCCGGCTCTCGCCCACCACCGTGATCCTGCCCTACCCGCGCGGGCGGCACCCCGACCACCGGATCGCCTCGGAGCTGGCGCGCGACGCCTGTTTCCTGGCGGGACTGCGCCGCTACGATGGCGGCCCCGCGCGGCGACCGGAGAAGGTGCTCTACGCCATGGCGTACCGCGAAGACGCGGTGAAGCCGACCTTCGTCGTGCCGCTCACGGAGGCGCAGTTCGGGCGCAAGATCGAGGCGGCGCGCTGTTACGCGTCACAGTTCGAGGGGTCGACGGCGGCGGGTGAGATCTTCCCCACCGGGCAGTCGCTCATCGAGCGGATCGAGACGGCCTCGCGGCACTGCGGCTCGCTGATCCGGGCCCCCCACGGCGAACCGTTTCATACGGACGAGACGATGCGGGTGGAGGACGTGATGGCGCTGGGCGTCCGGTCGCTGTAGGCCCCTTCGGCCGCGGGATCAGCCGCCGCCGGGATCACGTGCCCCCGGGATCACGTGCCGCCGGGATCAGCCGCCGCAGCGAACCTCGACGAGCAGCCGCTTCCAGCTCGGGACCGACTCGGGACCGACCTTGAGTACCTGAACACGGGCGGACCCGCCCCGCCGCATCCAGGGGGCGAGCCAGGCGCCGATCTCCCGCGGCAGGTGGCCCACCGGGTCGCCCGCGCGGACGTGGACCCACACGTCGTCGGGCTGGCCGCCAGGCGGATCGGGGATTAGGAGCAATTCCTCCCGGGGACTGACGGTGTCGAGGTGGCGGGCGCGGTCTTCGAATGCGAGGCCGTGTACGGTGGTCCGGAAC
This sequence comes from Candidatus Palauibacter sp., assembly GCF_965222475.1. Classification (GTDB taxonomy): domain Bacteria; phylum Gemmatimonadota; class Gemmatimonadetes; order Palauibacterales; family Palauibacteraceae; genus Palauibacter. Next base: position 96,749 of record NZ_CBDCUB010000006.1, read on the forward strand.
ACCGGGGCCCCGAGCGGCGGCAGGGCTTGGTCATCGGGAGTCTGCCCCGGGGGGCGTGGCGCCGGGGGGGTCGGCCCCGACGCGGACGGTCGTGGTTCCATGCACTCCATTCCGAGTTGCGTCGTCGTTCGAAGCTTCGACACAATAGACCGTCTTTGCCGACCGGGCGAATCCCGGGCGAACCCACGCTGAAGATGACGATCATGCGGGCGGACGAAGAGCGTCTCTATCTCGATTACGCGGCGAACTGGCCCATGCGCCCGGAGGTGTGGGAGGCCATGGGCGCGGAGTTGCGGCACGGCTACAACCCGGCCAGCGCGCACGCGCCCGGTCGGATGGCCCACCGGTGCCTCGAACTGGCCCGGGGGCGAATCGGGGAGCTGCTGGGGTGCGCCCGGTCGTGCATCTACTTCACCGGTGGCGGCACGCAGTCCGACAACCTTGCGATCCTCGGTTTCGTGCGGGCGCACGAGGGTTCGGGACCGCGCGTCTTCGTGTCGCAGATCGAGCACAAGGCGTGTCTGGAAGCGGCGGATCGCGGCGGGCTGGAGGGCGCCCGCGTGTTCCGCATCCCGGTGGACCGCTCCGGGACCCTCGACCTTGAATGGTTGCGGGGCCGGCTCGAGGCCGACCCGGCCGCGCCGACCCTGATCTCCGTGATGTGGGCCAACAACGAGATCGGCACCGTGCAGGCGATGGACGACATCGTCGCCCTCGGGCATGAACACGGGGCGCTCGTGCACACGGACGCGGTGCAGGCGATGGGGAAGGTCGACGTCGACCTGGGGCGCACCCCGGTCGACCTGCTCTCCGCCACCGCCCACAAGCTGGGCGGACCGGTCGGGATCGGCCTGCTCTACCGCCGGCCGGGGGTGACGCTGGAGCCGTTGAGCTACGGGGGCGGCCAGGAGCGGTCGATGTGGCCGGGGACGCAGAACCCGATCGGCGCCACGGGCTTCGCGACCGCGCTCGCACTCGCGGTCGAGGAGCGGGAGGCGGAGGTGGCGCGCTGGACCGCGCTGCGCGACCACCTCGAGGGGCGGCTCCTGGCGGAGATACCGGACACCCGCATCCACGGGGGCGAGGCGCCCTTGCGGCTGCCCAACCTCGTCAGCGTGGGGATCCCCGGGTGCGACAGCGGGGCGCTCCTCGTTTCTCTGGACTTCGAGGGCATCGCGGCCTCGGGCGGGTCCGCGTGCGGGTCCGACTCGAGTGTCGGTTCGGGCGTGCTCGACGCCATCGGCGTCCCCGGCGACGCGCCCTATGCGGCGGTGCGGTTCAGCTTCGGCCACGAGACCACCCGCGCGGACGTCGACCGGGCCGCGGACGCGCTCGCCCGCGTCGCGGCGCGCGTCGTCGCCCTCACCGCGTGACGGGGTCGTCCGCATGATCGCGCTATCCCGCCTCGGCCGCTTCCAGGACTCCGTGCTCGTCGCCATGTCCGGCGGCGTGGATTCGTCCCTCACCGCGGCGCTGCTTACGCGCGAGGGCCGCCCGGTCATCGGCGTGACGATGAAGACGTTCTGCTACTCCGGCGTCGAGGGGCCGAGCCGCACCTGCTGCGGTCTGGACGGGATCGCCGACGCCAAGTCCGTCGCGGCGCAGCTCGACATGCCGCACCACGTCTTCGATGTGGAGGAGGACTTCACGCGGGACGTGATCGACGACTTCGTCTCCGAGTACGCCGCGGGGCGGACGCCGATCCCCTGCGTGCGCTGCAACAGCTTCACGAAGTTCCGCGACCTCCTGCGGCGGGCGGACGGGCTGGGCTGCCGTTGGCTGGCCACGGGGCACTATGCGCGCGTTGTCGGACCCGGGGCCGGACGGCCGGAACTCCACCGCGGCGCGGACGACCGCAAGGACCAGACCTACTTCCTGTGGGGGATGCCCCGGCGGGCCCTTGACCGCCTTCTGCTACCGGTGGGAGACCTCACGAAGCCGCAGGTGCGCGCCGAGGCGCGGCGGCTCGGTCTCGACACGGCGGACAAGCCGGAGTCGTTCGAGATCTGCTTCGTCCCCGACAACGACTACGCCGGGGTGCTGCGCCGCTACCTGCCCGACGACCACCCCGCCCTCTCACCGGGCGCGATCCGGCTCGAAGACGGCTCCGAGGCCGGCCGTCACCCCGGCTACGCGCACTACACCGTGGGCCAGCGCAAGGGGCTCCCGGGGGGCTTCGCCGAGCCGATGTTCGTGCTCGAGATCCGGCCATCGTCGCGCGACGTGGTCATCGGGCCGCGGATGTCTCTGGCGCGTTCGCGCGTCGTCGCGGGAGGCGTGAACTGGCTCGCCGACCGCCCCGCCGGCGGCGAGCGGATCGGCGTACGCATCCGGCACGGGGCACCGATCGTCGACGCGGACGTGCTCGAAGCGACGTCGACGGGCTTCTCGCTGGATTTGCCGACGCCGCAGGCGGCGATCACCCCGGGCCAGAGCGCCGTGCTCTACCGCAGCGACCTCGTCCTCGGAGGCGGCATCATCGTCAGTGCGGGAGGCCCTCCTGCTTCGCGAGTTCCTGGACGGTCCTGAGGCCCTCGGTGGTGAGGTCGGGGGTCTCCACCACGACCTTGACGACCTGATCGCCGCGGTTCTCGCCCCGCCGGAGTCCCTGGCCGCGGATGCGGAACGCGGTGCCGCTCTGTGTACCGGGCGGTATCCTCAGCACGACCTTGTTCCCGTCGATCGTCCTCACCTTGATCTTCGAGCCGAGAATCGCCTGCGCGACGTTGATCGGCACCTCGCAGGCGAGATCCAGCCCGTCGCGTGTGAAGAACCGGTCCGGCTCCACCTGGAACTTGATGATGAGGTCGCCGGGCGGGCCGCCGCGCGGACCGCGCTCGCCCTGGCCCGACAGACGCACGCGCGAACCCGTCTCGACGCCCGTCGGCACCTTGACGCTCAGCTTCCTGCGCGTACTCACCTGCCCGCGGCCCGAGCAACTGGAGCACGGGGTCTCGGGCACCATGCCCCGCCCCACGCACACGGGACAGGGGCGGGTGACGGAGAACCCGCCCTGCCCGAAGGTGACCTCCCCCTTCCCCCCGCACTCGGAGCAGCGATCCAGTGACGTACCGGGGGCCGCGCCGTTGCCGTCGCACGTCGCGCATTCCTCGCTGATCGGGACGGTGACCGAGACCCTGCCGCCGCGCGCCGCGGTACGCAGGGGGATCGTGACCAGGTACTCGACGTTGCGGCCCCGCTTGGGCCCCTCCTGCTCCGGCTTCGCCTTCTTCCCGAAGTCGAAGATGGAAGAGAAGATCCCGCCGATCCCGCCCAGGTCGGAAAGGTCCTCGAACTTGAAGCCGCCCGCACCCCCCGGCGCGCCCCCCGCCGGGGCCGGGCCGAACGGGCCGAGGCCGCCGTACTTGCGGACCCGATCGTACTTCCGGCGCTTGTCGGGATCCGACAGGACGCCATGCGCCTCGGAGACCTCCTTGAACTTCTCCGTCGAGGCCGGATCCCCCGCGTTCGCGTCGGGATGGTGCTTCTTGGCGAGCGAGCGGTAGGCCTTCCGGATCTCGTCCGCGCTCGCGTTCTCGGCCACCCCGAGAATCTTGTAATAGTCCTTCGCCTGCGTCGACATCGGCTCAGGTATCTTCTTCGTCGTGACGGAAGACCGTGACGCGGGCCGGGCGGAGCAGCCGGTCGCCAAGGCGATATCCGACGAGGACGACGTGCGACACGAGTTCATCCTGCTCCGCGTCGTCCGTCGGCGTCATCATGAGCGCGTCGTGGAGGGTCGGATCGAAGCGCTCTCCCGCCGGGTTCACCTGCTCCACCCCGTGGTCCGCCAGAACCTTGGCGAACTTGCGCGCCACGAGTCCGATCCCCTCGTGCAGCGTCTCCCTCGTCGCGCCATCGATCGGTGTTTCGGCCACGCGCTGCAGGTCGTCCATGACCTCGAGCAGCGTGCTCGCCAGCCCCGCGCGGGCGCCCTCTCCGGCTTCGCCCAGTTCCCGCCGCGTCCGGCGCCGGAAGTTGTCGAACTCGGCCGCGAGCCGGAGATGGCGGTCGTGGAGCGCGGCGAGTTCGTCGGCGGGGTCGCCCTCCTCCCGGGCCCTGGGCGCAGCCACCTCATCGATGTGCCCGGGCGTTTCCACGCCCTCCGCATCCCCGGCCGCGGCGTCCGAGGTGTCCGGGCCGGCCTCCGCCGGCTCCTCGCTCGTCGTATCCTGACTCTTGTCCCGCTTGACCATCGACTATCCTCGCAAGATCTGGCTAACGGTCAGTCTCCCGGTACACGCGAACGCAGCCAACGCATCGCCTCCTCGGCGGCGGCTTCGCGGATCTCCTCCCGGGTGCCCTGGAAGTGGTGACACCGGACGGCGCGCGAAGGACCGTCGAGGGCGATCCACACCGTGCCCACGGGCTTCTCGGCGGTCCCGCCCGATGGTCCGGCGATCCCGGTGACGGCGAGGGACCAGGTACTGTCCCCCGCACGCCGGGCTCCGGCCGCCATCTCCCGGGCCACGGCCTTCGACACGGCGCCGTGCCGGCGGAGCGAGGCTTCCGATACGCCGAGAAGCGCCCGTTTGGCGGCGTCATCGTAGCTTATCAGCCCGCCCCGGAACACCTTCGAGGCGCCCGGCACGGCGGTGAGCGCCGCCCCGATGAGCCCCCCCGTGCAACTCTCGGCCAGCACCAGCGTGTGGCCCTTCCGGTCGAGGCGCCCGATGAGCGCGGCCGCCACGTCGAACAGCGCGGAGCCGTCGTTACGAATGGCGCCCCGCAATTACGCGCGAGAAGGTCGCCACGTACGTAACGGCCGAAATCAGCGTGAGGACGACCGCGACCGTGAGGAAGACCGTGGTGCACCAGCCGTGGAAGGCGGAGAACCAGCGCCAGGCCTGGCCGGATGGCGCGGCGAATCCCGGCGTCAGGAAGGCCACCCAGAGGATCGCCGAGGCGATGAAGATGTTCTGCGCGAGCGTCTTTCTCTTCCCCAGGCGCAGCGCCGCGACGACCCGGCCGCGCCGCGCCGCGAGGAAGCGGAGAAAGGTGATAAGGAGTTCGCGCCCGAGGAGCACGATGACGACCCAGAGCGGGATGACGTCGACCAGGGGGAGAGATCCCGTTCCCGACTGGCCGAGGTTGATGCTGTAGACCGGGAGCAGCGCCGCGACGAGCAGCAGCTTGTCGGCCAGGGGATCGACGATCTTCCCGAACGACGTGACCTGCCCGCGCCTTCTCGCCAGATGCCCGTCCCAGAGGTCCGAGAGGGCGGCGACGATGAACAGGGCGAAGGCGATGATCCGCGGCAGCGGGCGGGGCTGCAGGAGCAGCGCGGTCACCACCGGCGCCGCGAGGATCCTCGCCGAGGTGATGGCGTTCGGGAGATTCAGGATGGTTCTCCGCTTCCGACGAATCCATCGCCCTCGAGCGCGCCCTCGAGACGGCTGAGGATGGCGGAGGCCCGCTTCCGAAGCAGGGGGCGCTCCTCCCAGGCCAGGTAGTCGCGAAGCAGGGGCAGGTCGTCGACCGATGGGTGTGACTTGAGATAGCCGAGCGCCGCCAGACGCCGGAGCGGATGCGGGCTGAACAGTTCCCGCCGGTGTCGTCGCATCTGGTCGCGCGCCAGGTATATCCCGAGGCCGACCGCGGCGGCGGCGCCGAGGAGGGCGGTCGCGGCGATCTTCCACGCCGTCGAGGTGTCGCGCTCGGGGTCTCTGTACTCGATCCGGGTCGTCATCGTACCTCTACATGTCCCGCCGGCCGGCGAAGGCCTCGGCGATGGTTACCCCGTCGGCGTACTCGAGGTCGCCCCCCACCGGGAGTCCCCGCGCGAGACGGGTGACCCGCACGTCGGCGGCCGACGACAGCAGGCGCTGCAGATACGTCGCCGTCGCCTCTCCCTCCACGCTCGCGTTCGTCGCGATGATCACCTCCCGCACCGAGTCTCCGAGCCGCCGAAGCAGGGCACGGATGTTGAGATCCTCGGGCCCCACCCCGTCGAGCGGGGACAACCGCCCGCCCAGTACATGATACAGTCCGCCGAAGTTCCCGGAATTCTCGATCGCCGGGATGTCCGAGGCCTCCTCGACGACGCACAGGAGCGCCGGGTCGCGTCGCGGACTGCGGCACACCTCGCAGGGATCCATGTCGCTCAGATTGGCGCACGCGCCGCACACGCGCACCTCCGCGGCCACCCGGTCGACGGCGCGCGCCAGCCGCCTCGCATCGTCCCTGGACCCCTTGAGGAGATGATAGGTGAGCCGCTGCGCGGTCTTGCGGCCGATCCCGGGCAGGCGCGCGAACTCGCCGACGAGGGCCTCGATCGCGTTCACGGCCCGCCGAGCAGATTGCCGAGCCCCCCGAGGGGGAGGCCGCCGGCGGCCTTGCGCATCTCCCGTTCCAGCCGCTCACGGGCCCGCCGCTGCACCTCCGAAGCCGCAGCGACGATGAGGTCCTCGAGCATTTCCACTTCCTCCGGATCGACGACGGCGGGGTCGATGGAGACGCCCTTGATGTTCCCCTTCCCGTCCGCGGTGACCTCGACCATCCCGCCGCCCGAGGCCGCGACCATCGTCTCACGTTCGAGCTTCTCCTGCATCTCGGCCACCCGGGCCTGCATCTGCTGGCTGAGCTGCATCATCTGCTGCAGGTTTATTCCTTCCACGACGGCTACTCCTTCAAGGTGAGATCAAGCGCCTTCACGGCTTCTCTGAGGTGCGGATTCCCGTCCATCAGCCCTTCCGCCCTGCTCAGGGCGGCTTCCCGGGCCGTCATCCTCCCGCCTTCGTTGTTGACGATCTCGACTTCGAGCCGCTCCCGTCCGAGGCGATTCGCGAGGTTCCTGCGCAGCGGATCGGATCGCCGTCTGTCCGCGAGCAGCGTCTCGAGGTCGCCCCGCAACCCGGACGGCACGCGGAGGGTGAGGAGATCGTCGACGAGCCCCTGCACCTCGGCGCCCCTGAGGGAGATCGCGGAGCCCCCGAGGCCGCGCGTTTCGGCGACGGCGCTCGCCCACGCGTCACGCAACCGGGCCGGAGCCTGCGTGGCGGGCGCGGCCTCCGCCGCAGGCTTCGGCGCCCGGGGCTCCGGCGCCCGGGGCTCCGGCGCCGCAGGCTTCGGGGAGGCGCCGTCGGGTCGCGGAGCCGGCCTTCCACGGCGGGGGCTCGGGGAAGAAGGACGTGGAGAACTCGGCTTCGGCGAAGGCGGACGCGGGGCGGGGTCCTCCTCCAACCCTCCTCCCAGGGCCGCCAGGAGCTCCTCGAGTTCCACCGTGGACTCCATGCGGACGAGGCGCAGGAGCAGCACCTCGAGCTGGATCCGCGGCTGAGAGGACCGCTGCAGGGCGCCGGACGCCTCGAAGTCGCCGAGCGCCGTGAGCATCCTGAGGAGATCCGCGGGGACCACGGCGGCGGCCGCCGCGAGGAAGCGTTGCCGCGACTCCGGGAGTAGTTCGACGGAATCGGCTTCGGGATCGAGCCGCAGGACGAGGAGCGTGCGCAGCGCGTCGCCCAACCCGCGCAGGAACTCCGCCGGGTCGTGTCCGTCGTCGAGCAGCGTCTGGACGAAGGAGAACACCCGCGCCCGGTCGCGCTGCGCCGCGATATCGAAGAACTCGAGGTATCGGTCCTCGTCCACGAGCCCGAGCATGCGCCGCACGTCGGCCAGTTCGACCGCGTCGCCGCGGAACGAGAGTACCTGGTCGAGCGACGACAGCGCATCGCGCACCCCCCCTTCCGCCCGGCGGGCGATCGCCCGCAGCGCTCCGGGCTCCGCCGGAATGCCCTCGTGCTCGAGGACCGTTTCGAGTCGTCCGGTGATGTCCCCGACGGAGACGCGCCGGAAGTCGAACCTCTGACAGCGCGACATGACGGGGGCCGCCCCGCGCTCGATCTTCTGCGGTTCCGTGGTGGCGAAGGCGAAGATGACCCGCGGCGGCGGCTCCTCCAGGATCTTGAGGAGCGCGTTCCACGCGTCGCGCGTGAGCATGTGCGCCTCGTCGAGGATGTAGACCTTGTAGCGGTCCTCGCTCGTGGGCGCGTACGCGGCCCGGCGCCGCAGGTCGCGCGCGTCCTCGACGCCGCGATGGCTGGCCGCATCGATCTCCACCACGTCGAGGGAGGCGCCGCCGGACCAGATCCGCTCGCAGGACTCGCACACGCCGCACGGTTCACCCGCCGCCTGTTCGGGGCAGTTGAGCGCCATGGCGAGGACCCGGGCGCTCGTCGTCTTGCCGACGCCGCGGGGGCCGCAGAAGAGATACGCGTGGCCGACCCGGCCGGACCCGACCGCGGCCGTGAGCGTAGGCCCGATGTGGTCCTGGCCGATCAGATCGGCGAAGCGACGGGGCCGGTAGGTTCTGGCAAGCGCGGTGCGGTACACGGGCTCGTGGGTGGTGTGGGCCGTCCGGATCATGGACCCCAGGCGGGCCGTGGCGACCGTCACACGCTTACCGCTGCTACCTTCACGGTCCTGACGGGGTTCACGCGCTTCGGCCCCACGGGCCTGGGGCACGGGTATCTTATCCGCCCGCCGCGACAGCGGCCAGAAAAATCAGACGGCGTCCTCTCCGTAGAAGGCGTCGGGGATGTGCTTGATTCGGCAGCCGCCACCGCGTTCGAGCTCGACCGCCACGACGTCGAACCGGAATTCGGCGCCGACGCCCGGGTGCCGGCGCAGCCAGGCCCCCGCCGCGTGGCGGATCCTCCTGCGTTGCGCGGGCGCCAGGGCCTCGGAGGGCGGCTGGACCCCCGTTCGGCGCGTCTTCACCTCCACGAAGGCCACCGTATCGCCGGTACGGGCCACCAGGTCGATCTCCAGACGCCCGGCCCGCCAGTTGCGGTCGAGGATGTCGTATCCCTCGGCCGCGAGATACCGGGCCGCGAGCCGCTCGCCGAGATCGCCGGTCGTCCGGGTCGGGACGCGGCCGGCCCGCTCAGCCGTGGGCCGAGACCACGGCCCGGGCGATGCGGCGACCGATCGCGCCCGCGACGGCGTGCAGTTCGACCATGAGGGCGTCGAACTGATCCAGGTTGAGCGACTGCTGCCCATCCGAGGCGGCGGAGGCCGGATCGGGATGCACCTCGAGGATGAGCGCATCCGCGCCCGCGGCCACGGCCGCCCGCGACATGGGGCCGACCTTCGCGCGGGCACCCGTCCCGTGGCTCGGATCGGCCACGATCGGCAGATGCGACAGTTCCTGGATCGTGACCACCGCCGTGAGGTCGAACAGGTTCCGGGCGTGCGTGTCGAAGTTCCGCACGCCCCGCTCACACAGCATCACGCGCGGCTCGCCCTCGGCGACGATGTATTCCGCCGCCAGCAGCAGTTCCTTGATCGTCGCCGCCATGCCCCGCTTGAGGAGCACCGGCTTGCCCGCCCGGCCCGCGGCGCGGAGGAGCGAATAGTTCTGCATGCTGCGGGCGCCGATCTGGATGATGTCGGCGTATTCGGCCACGAGACCCATGCTGTCGGTGTCCAGCGCCTCGGTGACGATGGCGAGCCCGGTCTCCTCGCGAGCCCGGGCGAGCAGCCGCAACCCCTCCTCGCCCAGTCCCTGGAACGAGTAGGGCGAGGTCCGCGGCTTGAACGCTCCGCCGCGCAGCACGGTCGCCCCGGCCGCCCCCACCCGGTGCGCGCACTCGAGGATCTGTTCGCGCGACTCGACCGAGCACGGACCCGCCATGATGACGACATCCTCGCCCCCGATCTTCACCCCGTTGTCGAGTTCGACGACGGTGTCCTCGGGGCACCACTCCCGGCTCACCTGCTTGTACGGCTGCGAGACGTGGATGATGCGCAGGACGCCGTCGAGCCCGACGAGGCGGCTCTCCTGGACGCGTCCGTCGTTGCCGACGAGCCCGACGGTCGTGCGCTGGGCGCCCGGCATCGGGCGCGCGCGATACCCCATGTCCTCTATGGCGCGGACCACGTCGCCGATCTGTCCGGACGTGGCGCCGTGCCTCATGACCACCAGCATGGGTCCCCCCCCGTGCGTGGGCGATGTCCCGGCCGGCCCGGATGGGCCGGATCCGGCAGGAGCAGGATAGTCGGCCTGCCTCAACCGTTCGTCAACGTGACCCGAAGTCCCTCCCGCGCCAGGATGACGTCGCCGGCATACCCCGCCTCCGCCACCAGACGGGCGACATCGCACCGCATCCGAAAGTCGGGGTACATGTGCGTGAGCACGAGGAGACGCGGCCGCGCGGCGGCCGCCACGGCCGCGACGCGGCGGGGCGAGAGGTGGTTGTCGGAGGCGTCCGCGTCGTCCAGCGAACACTCGCACACCAGAGCGCCGACCCCGCGCATGAACGGTCCCAGCTCCGTGGAGGGGCCCGTATCGCCGCTGTAGCCGAAGCTGGACGCCGCGCCGTCGAGCCGCCACGCGACGCTCTCCTCGGTGTGCGGCGTGCTGTGGGCTTCGAGCAGCGGCCCGCCGTCCAGGGCACGGGGTTTGCCGGGCGCCACTTCCTCGATCCGCAGGGGGAAGCCCGGATCGAGGACGAAGTCGCCGTACGCGTCCGCGAGCCGCTCCAGGAAGCGCCGCGTGCCGCTCGGCCCCGATATCGTGAGCGGACGCGCCCGGGGCCTCTCCAGGCCGTGTCGGAACGCGAACAAGAGACCGGGGAGAGCGCCGACGTGATCCGCGTGGAAATGGGAGATGACGAGGTCCGTGAGACCGCCCCAGGGCAGCCCGAGCCGCGCGAGCGCCTGCACGGCCCCGGGACCGCAGTCGAACAGGACGCGCGCGCGATCCATGGACACCCAGTAGGCGGAGCCCGCCCGGTCTCCCTCGGGCACCACCGTACCGCAGCCGGCGACGATGAGTTCGTCGGCCGAAACCCCGCGGGCGGTCACGCCACCTGTGGAGCCGAGTCGAATTCCACGCCGACGATGGACGATACGCCCGCCTCCTCCATCGTCACGCCGTAAATCCAGTCGGAGTTCTCGATCGTGAGCGGGTTGTGGGTAATGACGATGAACTGGGTCTCCCGCTTGAACTCCTTCAACATCCGGACGAAGCGAAGGATGTTGGTCTCGTCCAGGGGAGCGTCGACCTCGTCGAGGAGACAGAACGGACTCGGCTTCGCGAGATAGATCGCGAACAGCAGGGCCAGCGCGGTGAGGGCGCGCTCGCCGCCCGACAGGAGGTGGATGCGCTGTGTCCTCTTCCCTCGCGGGCTGGCCGAGATCTCGATCGGTGAATCGAGCGGGTCCTCGGGGTCCTCGAACCAGACGTCGCACTCGCCGCCCTCGAACAGCGAAACGAACGTGCGGTGGAAATTCGCGCGCACGGCCTCGAACGTCTCGGAGAGGGCGGCGGACGCCTCCCGGTTGATCCGGCGGATGGAGGTGCGCAGATCGTCGCGCGCACCGGTGAGGTCGTCGCGCTGGCCGGTGAGAAACTCGAGGCGCGCCCGCTCTTCCTCGTATTCCTGCTGGGCGAGCAGGTTCACGGGGCCGAGACGCGCGATCGAACGCCGCACCCGTTCGAGTTCCGCCTCCCATTCGTCGGGTTCCGCGTCGTCGACCGGCGAGACGCGGCCGCGAAGTTCCGCGAGCGGCGCGTCCCACTCCGCCTCCAGGCGTCCGCGGACGGACGACTCCGCCGCTTCGAGTTGCGTGATCTCCAGGTCGAGCCGGTGCCGGGCCTCGACACGCTCCCGCTCCAACCGGCGCGCCTCCCTCAGCTCCGAGTCGAGGCGCTCCAGAAGCTCCCTCCCCTCCGCGATCCGTCCTTCGATCCCGGCCAGCTCCGCCTCACGCTGTGCCCGGATCTCCAGGCCCTGCCCTATGGATGCCTCCGCTTCCTCCGACAGACGCTCGCTCTCGGCGATGAGTGCGTGGAGGCGCGTCTCGTCGCGTGCCAGCGCGCGCTGGCGCTCCTCCGCGTCGGCCAGGTTCTCGGCGACGCGTGCAGCGGCTGCGCGCCGGTTCTCCACGTCCGCCTCCCTGCGAGCCTGCTCCAGCTGCGCACGGTGCAGGTCGGCCCTCCCGGCCTCCGCCGCCTCTCGGGCCTCCCGGGCAGTGTCGGACGCGGCGCTCCAGGCGGACTCCGACCGGGACGCGAGCCGCTCCAGTTCCTGCCCCCGCGTCTCGCCGGTCGCCGAGCGCGCCAATTCGTCGTCGCCGAACGCCTCGAGTTGCTCGATGCGCCCAGTGAGTTCGCGGCGTTCGCGGTCGAGCCGCTTCAGGCGGGCTTCCGCGGACGCCCGGTCGGCTTCGGCCTCCCGCCGCGCGGACTCCGCCTCCGAAACCGCCGTCCGGGAGCCATCGACCCGCTCCCGGGCCTGCGCCACCTCGGATTCCAACCGCTGCACGGTCTCCGTCGACCGAGCCCGCGTGCGCTCCAGCCCGGCGACCTCCTCGCGCAGGGCCAGGAGTTCGGCCCGTCGACTCAGGACGCCCTCGCCTCCCGTACCGCACCCCAGGTACACGGCGCCCCGCGGATCCTGATGCCGGCCATGGGCGTCGACCCACGGGTGGGGCCGGGGGGCGAGTTCGCCGTCGTCCGCGATCCCGACGCCCGAGAGGAGCGCGGTCACCCAGACGGCGCCGGCCCCCTTCGCCTTCACCCTGTCCAGAAGCGGCGCGTCCACCGCGGCGGGGACCGACAGGGGGCCGGGCTCGAGCGGAAGCACGAGGACACCTTCTTCCGCGCCGCTCCGCTCGAGCCACGCCTCGACGGCGCGCACGGTCGACCAATCGCGGACGACGACGCCGTGGAGGCAGGGGCCGAGGTGGGCCTCGACGGCGGCTGCCCAGGGAGCGGGCGCTTCCATGAACTCCGACAGCACTCCGTGCAGGCCCGGGATCTCCGCCCGGTCCTCGAGCAGTCCGGCCACGACCTCCGGTAGCAGGGCGCTCGATCCGACGAGCGACCCCAGACTCGAAGCCCGTGCGCTGGCCGTGGCAAGCCGCCCCTCGAGGGCCGCCTGCGCCTCGCGGGCGCGGCGCAGCGCCTCCTCGGCCGCGGCGGCGGCGTCCTGCGCCGCCTGCAGACCGTCTCTCACGCTCCTCGCGCGTTCCGCCAGCCCGGATTCGAGTTCCGCCGCCTTCGCGGCCTGTCCCCGGAGTTCGCGCTCCTGACCGGCGAGCGAGTCGAGCGCCGGTCGGTGGCGTTCCAGTTCCTCGCTCCGGTCGCGCGCCCTGGCCTCGGTAACGCTCAGCTCCAGCCTCCAGCGCTCAGCCTCGCGCCGCGCCTGCTCCACGGCCCCCCGGGCGGCATCGCGCCCGGAGGCGGCGGCGCGCGCCTCGGCGGCCAGCGTATCGGCCTCCTCTCGGAGTTCGGCCTCGATCCGGCTCCCTTCCGCGGCGAGGGCCAGCGCCGCCTCGAGTGCGGCTTCGGCTTCCGCACGCCCGGCGACGAGATCCGCCCGCCGGCGTTCCAGGCGTCGCGTTTCGGCACCGGCGGCGGAGAGTCGGTCGCGCGCGTTCGTGATGCGCTCCTGCGCCAGGAGCAGGGCGCGCTCCTGCTCCTCGAGAGCGCGTCGGGCCTCCTCGACCCGGCGGGCCAGCCCGGCCCGTTCCCGCTCCCGCTCCGCGTGCCGGATCCGGAGCGTCTCCGCCCGGGTCTCCGTCGTCCGGATGTCCACCTGCCCGGGCGGCGTTTCCCGTACGAGGCCCTCGCGTTCGGCCCGGGCCTCGGTCAGCCGCCGTCCGGTCCGTTCGAGGCGTGCGCCGGCCACCGCAACCTCGAGCTGAAGGAGCCGATCCCGAAGTCTCGCGTGACGTTCGGCGCGGCCGCGCTGCTGGGCCAGCGATCGCACCTTCGATCCGACCTCGATAAGGACGTCGTCGAGGCGCTCCAGGTCGCTCTCCGCCTGCTCAAGTTGCCGTGTCGCGATCCGGCGCCGGTCCTTGTAGCGTCCAACGCCGGCCGCCTCCTCGAACAGCCCCCGCCGTTCCTCGGCGCGGTCGGAGAGAATCGCGTCGATCATCCGCCCTTCGATGAGCGCGTAGGCGTTCGCGCCGAGGCCGGTGTCGCGGCACAGATCGAGGATGTCCTTCAGTCGGCAGGGCGCGCCGTTCAGGGTGTACTCGCTCTCACCCCCGCGGTACACCGTGCGGCCGATCGCCACTTCCGCGTAGGACACGGGCAGGGCCCCATCCTCGTTGGAGAGTTCCAGCAGGACCTCCGCCCGATTGATCGGCTTGCGTACCTCCGTCCCGCCGAAGATCGCCTCCTCCATGCGGGAGCCGCGGATCGCCGTCGGGCGCTGCTCTCCGAGGACCCAGCGCAGCGCATCGCAGATGTTCGACTTTCCGCAGCCGTTGGGGCCCACGACGGCGGTGACCCCGTCGTGAAGCTCGATCCGCGTCCGGTCGGCGAACGACTTGAATCCGCGCAGCGTCAGGGCCTTGATCTTCACGCGCTCACGAGGTCGAGGGCGTTTCGTCACCGCGTCGAGGCACCAGCGTCGCGGCTTCGCCCGCGGCCTCGAGGATCCCGGCCATGGGCAGGGCGGCCTGCTCATCCTCGTAGGCTCCCCCGTAGACGCGAAAAACGGCGCGTCCCTCGAGGGGGGTTGCGAGGCTGTATGCCGGGATACCGCTCGACGAGAGTTCGGCGATTCGGGCCTCCGCAGCGGCCCGTTCGGCGAACAATCCCAGATCGTACGCGAGCCGGGTGGGACGAAGCTGCCACAGATTCGCCTCCCCCGACGCCTCAGCCCGCACTAGCGCGTCCAGCAGGGCCGCGGCCTCGGCTTCGCTCCCGAGCGCCCCCGCAAAGACCCGGTGATAGAGGACATCGTCGACCGGCGTCGGCGCGGCGAAGAAAAGCGAGCCCGGCGACGCCGCGCGGAGTTCGGCGATTCGGCTCTCCGCGTCGGCCGGATCTCTGTGGCTCCCCATGAGGACGGAGAACGGCCGCTCGGCCGCTCCGTCGAACGCGAGCCCGGCGCTGGCCGCGTCGAACGCGGCCGGCGAATCGGGCGGCGTCCCCGGAGAAGCGTCCGGCAGCGTGTCGGCCCGCTCCGCGCCCGCTTCCGGTTCCGCCGCTTCCGTCGTTTCTTCCGCCGTCTCTTCTGCCGCCTCTTCGGCTGTCTCCAGCGGCGCGGGCTCGGGCACCGCGACGGACTCCGGCACCGGGGCGGAGGCGTCGGGTGCCCCTACCATGGAACGCAACCGGGTGAGGAGGCCCTCGACGGGCTCCGGGTTTCGGTACAGCCACCAGCCACCCAGGAGGAGGGCGGCCACGACGAGCAGCCAGACCACGGACCGAGCGCGCAAACGGCGCCGGGGGGGGACGGGATCCGCCGGCGATGTCTCCGGCCCGAACGGTGCGGCCTCCCGGTCCGGCTCCTCGGCGGCCCCTTCGTCCGCCCCGGAGCGTTCGTCCACGGCCGCCGTCTCGTCCTCCGGGCTGGCCGCCCCCGCGTCGGCCGCTTCGTACCGCACGCGACCGTAGTAGGCGAACTCGGCGGAATCGGCGCGGCGGACATCCCCCAGCGCGACGTACCCGTCGAGATGGCTGCCGAGGTCCGGCGCAAGCGGCGTCCGCTCGGAGACGACGAGGAAGAGCGTCCCCTCGCGCTCCCGGACGCGGTCGAGGAAGGTCGTGAACCTGTCGTCCAGGAGTAACTCGGCGACCTCCTCCGGATCCCTGCCCGCCGGGAGGTACAGGTAGGGGCAGTCGGGCCGCTGCACGGCCACTTCGGTGAGGCGCGCACGGCCGGCGAAGAAAGCGGACCAGCCTTCCGACTCGAGGCCCCCCGCGAGTTCGTCGAGCGGGTTCGGCCCGGGTTCGGTACTCAGGACCAGCGTGTGTTCGCGGCGGCGCCCGATCGCGGTCGCAATCGCGTCCACAACGGTGGTGCTTCTCTCCCTCTCCGCACTCTCGTGCACGAGGGCCACGATGCGCGCGTCACCCGGGAGATCCCAGGAGAAAGAGTCCGACTCCGTCAAGGCTGCCTCCGGTTCACCTGATCGTCTGATTCCTCGTGGATCCACGCGTCGATTCCACGCTCCCGGCGAAGCTCCCGCGCGACCGCCTCGGCATCCGGGCGCGACGCGTAGGGGCCTACCAGAAGCCGGTACCACATGTCGTTCGCCTCGTCCAGCCGCCGCAGCACGTGCGTCGAATATCCCGACCCGTCGAGCAGTTGCCGCATCCTCCCGAGGCTCGTCAGCTGCCGCGATGAAATCGTGACCGCATAGAAGCCGCCGGGCAGTTCGGGCTCGGCGGGCGGGTCGGACACGGCGGTGGGTCCGGCCGGCGCTTCGGCCTCCAGCGCCACGGCGGCGCGGCCGGGAGGGGTGCTCAGCGTCAGGAGCCCGATGCGGCCGGGGGCGGGCGGGAGGCTGTCGGCGAGCGCCTCGAGGGCCTCCTCCGCGTCTCCGATCGTGTCGTCGGCCGCCACGGCGACCGTCGTGACCGGGAGGCGGGGTCCCCACCGGAACGGGAGCCATACGGCATCGACGGGACCGTCCACGGTCTCGAGTTCCCCCGTCGCCGGAGCGAGGAACCCGAGCCCGCCTCCGGTCGACAACAGAATGCCCCCGCCGGGCAGCGCGAGGGGAAGATCGGGCCGCCATTCGCCGGGGATCGCCTCCAGGCGGGTCTCGCCGACCCTGGCCGCCCACGCGCGCACGCCATCGAAGGCGACGAGGCGGTCGCCCGCGATGCCGGGGCGCAGCGCCTCGATGGGAGCCTCGACGCTCGACGATCCGACCTCGCGCCAGTCGTATCGGTCGATGGTCACGAACCGCGCGCGGTCGGCGGAAGCAGCGAACACGCGGTGCCGGGACGGTGACGTCGCCAGGGCGGCCGGCCGCCCGGCGAGCCCGACAGCCGCGACCGGCTCCAGTCCGGGAATCGACCAGGCGGTCAAGCCGCCGCCGTCCTCGGACGCGGTCACGACCTGCCCGCCCCAGCCCGTGAGCACGGCCGGTCCGCGCGCGCTGACGGCCCGCGTCGCCACGGGCTCGGCCTCGCCGGACTCCCACACGGCGAGTTGGGGCCCCTCCTCCGCCTCGACCAGCGCGACGACCCGTCCACCTGCGGCCGGCGCCGCCCAGAGGACGTCGCCCTCGGCCGTGACCTCGGCCGTGCTCGCCGCCGTGAGGGCCAGGATACGACCGCGCCCCACGAAGGCGCCGCCCGACACCGAGGGGATCCACCGCGCGTCCGGGGACGCGTCGGGGAGCGGGTTGATGGTCTCCGTGGGAGAGGTGGCATAGAGACGGAGCCGCGACCCGCTACGCAGCACGGCCGCCGACCCCAGCGAATGGGCCGCGGTGACGCGCCCCAGAGCCAGACGACCGGTCCAGCGGACCGTGGACGGATCCGCGACCGATCGAAACTGCGCCACCCCGCCCCGGTTCGGGATGACGAGGAGCCCGTAGCGCGGCAACGAAGAGCCGGATACGAGGGGCGTCCCTTCGAGGGGTTCGGGCTCGTCGGCCGGAGGGCTTCCGCACGCGAGGGACGCGCACAGGGTGATGGGGAGAGCCGCCCGAACTCGCGCCACGCGAGCGACGAAGCGAGAGGAAGAAAGTCCCAATGAACTCGTCACATCAGCCACATCCACCGGCCCGCCGTGGGGGTTCGATCATAAGCTAGCGGAACCCCGAAAAGCACCGCAAGAAAAGGCTGGCGGGCGGACGCCGGCGGGCGGCCGACGGCAACCGGGAACGGCAACCGGGAACGGCTCACTCCAGTTCGAACCGGGGGGCGTCGCCCCACAGGCGCTCCAACTGATAGAACTCCCGGACCTCGTTCAGGAAGACGTGGACGATGAGACCGACGTAGTCCATCAGGACCCACCGTCCCTTGCTCATCCCTTCCACGCCCACGGGGCGGAAACCGTCCTCCCGCGCCCGGTCGAGGATATTCTCGCTGATCGCGCGTGCGTGCGTGTCCGAGTCGCCGGTCGCGATCACGAAGAAGTCGGTGACGTCCGACAGCCCGCGCAGATCGAGGATGGTCGGGACGCGCGCGTTCCTCTCCAGCGCCGCCTCCGCCACGCTGCGCAACTCGTGGGAGGGATCGCCCCGCTCCGCGAGCCGGCGCCACACTTCGTCCAGGGGGAGTGCGCTCATGCTGTGCGGCCGGCGGTCGTCATTCCTCCGCGATGACCCACACCTTGAGCGTGGGCTCCACCTCCGCGTGGATACGGAGGGGGACGTCGTAGACGCCGAGGTCCTTGATCGGCTCGTCGAGGACGACCGCCCGGCGCTCCACCGGGACGTCCGCTTTCTCCAGTTCATCGGCGATGTCCGCGGCCGTGACCGACCCGAACAGACGCCCCCCGTCGCCGGCTCGTCGGGTGAAGGTCACCGAACGGCCTTCGAGTTCGCCCGCCAGTTGCGTGGCCGCCTCGCGGTCCCGCACGGCCGACTGCTCGATCTGACGCCGCTCCTCCTCGAACCGACGTCGGTTGCCCTCCGTGGCGGCGAGCGCGATCCCCTGCGGTATCAGGTAGTTGCGCGCATATCCCGGCCGAACGTTCACGAGTTCGCCCGCGTGGCCGAGGTCGGCGACATCTCTTCTCAGGATGACTTCCAGCATCGATTCCCTCCATTCGAACCCGCCGGCGCGCGCGGGTTCACTTTTCTCCTGTTTCCACCCCCAGCCGCGACCGGAGGTCCAGCCAGGTATCGCTGACGCCCACGACGAGGGCCGTCCCGATCGTCACGGGATAGAGGGCCAGCGCGGCGATCGCCCACACGGCGATCACCCAGCCCGAGCTTATCACCGCAGCCCCCACCCACACGAGGACCGCGGCGCCCCGAAGCAGGTACAGGCCGCCCATGACCGTCACCACGTTGCCCCCCGCGCGGTGGGCCCAATCCCCCGCGGGGAGGACGAGGAGCGCCAGCCCCAGGATGAGCACCCAGACCAGGTGCGTACTGAACCGAAAGTGCCGCAGCGGTGGCAACGCGGCCTCCTCTCCCCGGATCCGGCCGAGAAGGTACACGCAGAGCGCCAGCGCCGAGACCGAAGCGAGCACGAGCATGGCCGGGTACACGGCTTCCCACAGACCGACGAACTGCCGTACCGCCGCGTCCACCACGGGACCGCCGAAGGCCCGGGAGTCGTACATCGCGAGGACCCTGTCGAACTGCCCGGAGACGTGCCGGTCGAGCGCCGCCGGCAGGTCGGGCCGCAGCGCTCCCATGGCGCCGACGGTGCCTCCCGCGATGGCGACCCCCATCAGCGACCGATCGAGGATGGGTCGCCCCGGTGCCAGCGTCGTGCTGATGGCGAACCCGCCCGCGAGCAGGACGGCCCAGCCCCGTTCGATGTACCACAGCGGCGTCGCCTCCCCGAACCCCGCCGCGGCTCCCGCGAGCAGGAGCAGCGCCAGAACGGCCGTTCCGGTCTGCGGCGGCTCGAATGCGAGGATCGCGACGGCCGTCGGGACGCCGACGATGGCCATGAGTCCGAGGGGCGACGAATTGAGGGGCGACAGCAGAATCACCAGCAGGATGAGTCCGCCCGCCCGCCAGAGGCCCCTCCGACGCTCCGTCAGCGACCGAACCCCCGTCGGCTAGTCGTAGTAGCCCCGGATATACGGCAGCAGCGCGAGGTACCTCGCCCGCTTGATCGCCGTCGCCACCTGCCGCTGGTGCCGCGCGCACGTCCCGGTCGCGCGCCGTGGCAGGATCTTGCCGCGATCCGAGATGTAGCGGTCCAGCCCGCGGTCATCCTTGTAGTCCACGCGGGCAATCCGGCCCTCGCAGAATCGGCACGCCTTTCGAAAGGCCATCTAGTCCTCCTTCGTCTCGGCGTCGGCGTCCGCGGCCGGTGCCTCGGGGCTCGCGTCCTCCTCGGCGGCGGCTTCTTCCGCGGAGTCCTCGTCTTCGGAGTCCTCGTCTTCGGAGTCCTCTGCTTCGGGAGCCTCTTCCCGGGAGCCCTCGTCCTCGGGCGCCTCTGCTTCGGCGTCCTCTGATTCCGAGTCCTCTGCTTGGGAGTCCTCTGCTTGGGAGTCCTCTGCTTCCGAGTCCTCGGGAACCTCCTCCTCAGCGGCCTCCGCCGCAGGGGCTTCCTGGTCCTCGGGGGTTTCCGCCGATTCCGCGGGATCCGCGGGCCCGTCCGCGGACTCCTCCGGAGGTTCCTCGGGAGCGGGGAGTGGACGCTCGGAGATCACGATCAGATAGCGGAGCACGTCGTCCTCGAGCTTCAGCGCGCGCTCCAGGTCCGTGAGCGGAGCCGGGTCCGAGGTGAACTGAACGACCACGTAGTAGCCGTTCTTCTGCTTCCGGATCGGGTAGGCGAGCTGCCGCTTGCCCCAGTGGCTCGACGCCGTGATCTCGCCCAATCCATCTCCGGCGATGATGGCGCGGTAGCGCTCGAGCTTCGCCTCGATCTCCTCGGAGGTCAGGCTCGAACGAAAGATGTACACGATCTCGTAATCGCGCATCGACTGGCTCCTTCGGTCTCATCGGCCCCGACGCGCGGTCGGAGCAGGAGTCATTTTGCACGTCGCTTTGCTGTCCCGCCGGCGCCCGGCGGGTGCTTCCTCGTGCCCCCCCGCTCGGGAAACGGAAGGCCTGCGGAAGCTAGGTCCCGCGGCCTCGCTGTCAAGGAGGCCGCGGGACGCCGCGGGGCTCGCGTCGGGGGCGACCCCGGCGGCTAGAAGAACCCGAACGCCTGCAGCGCGGCGCCCAGCGCCGCCAGGGCCGGCCCGACGCTCTCGGCGGTGGCCGCCGCCAACCCATGCACCTCCACGAACCACGGCGCGAGGACGAGCGACACCACGCTCATCAGCTTCACGACG
Organism: Candidatus Palauibacter sp.; assembly: GCF_965222475.1. Lineage (GTDB taxonomy): Bacteria > Gemmatimonadota > Gemmatimonadetes > Palauibacterales > Palauibacteraceae > Palauibacter. The sequence continues at coordinate 117,424 of NZ_CBDCUB010000006.1, forward strand.
ATGTTCATCGACGGTCCGGACGTGTCCTTGAAGGGATCGCCCACGGTGTCGCCGACCACGGCCGCCTTGTGCGGGTCCGAGCCCTTCCCGCCGTGCGCCCCCGTCTCGATGTACTTCTTCGCGTTGTCCCACGCCCCGCCGGAGTTGGCCATGAAGAGCGCCAGCAGCACGCCGGTCACGGTCGCGCCGGCCAGCGCGCCGCCGAGCGCCTCGACCCCGAGGAAGCGTCCGACGACGATCGGCACGATGATCGCCACCAGGCCCGGCACGATCATCTCCCGCAGCGCGGCCCGGGTGGAGATGTCGACGCAGCGCGCCGAATCGGGCCTCGCCGTGCCCTCCATGATCCCCGGGATCTCACGGAACTGGCGTCGCACCTCCGCCACCATGCCGGCGGCCGCCCGGCCCACCGCCGTCATCGTGAGCGCGGCGATGAAGAATGGCGTCACACCGCCGATGAAGAGCCCCATGACGACGACCGGATCGACGAGGTTGATCCCGGTCTCGCGCAGGCCCACTGCATTGGCGTACGCGGAGAAGAGGGCCAGCGCCGTCAGGGCGGCGGAGCCGACCGCGAACCCCTTGCCGATCGCCGCCGTCGTGTTGCCGAGGGCGTCGAGCGAGTCGGTGATGGAACGGACCTCCGGGCCCAACTCGGCCATCTCCGAGATCCCGCCCGCGTTGTCCGCCACCGGTCCGTATGCGTCGACCGACATCGTCACGCCGACCGTGGCCAGCATGCCGACCGCGGCGATCCCGATTCCGTACAGACCGGCGAAGTTGAACGCGAGGAAGATGGCGGCCGAGATCAGCAGCATGGGGATCGCGGTGGATTCCATGCCGACCGCGAGACCGGTGATGATGTTCGTCGCGGAACCCGTCTCGGAGGCCTCCGCGATCTTCCGGATCGGCCCCTCCGCTGTGTAGTACTCGGTCACGAGTCCGATCGCGATGCCGACCAGCGACCCGAACAGCATGGCCCAGAACGGCCCCGCGTTCGCGTGGATGAAGATCCACTTGCCCTCTGCCGAGGCGTCGAACAACTGGAGGTTGACGGTGATCGCGTAGGCCACGACCCAGAACACCACCGCGCCGACGATCGGCGCCCACCGCAGCGCGGCGGCCGGACTCATCCTCTCGAGTACCCGGATGGCGAGGATACCGATGGCACTCGCGAGGAAGCCCGCCATGATGTAGAGGATCGGAAGCGCCACGGCGGCGAGCCGCGCCTCGTCGAGGATCAACGAACTCGTCACGCCGATGACGATGGTCGCGATCACCGAGCCCACGTAGGACTCGAAGATGTCCGCGCCCATGCCCGCCACGTCCCCCACGTTGTCGCCCACGTTGTCGGCGATCGTGGCGGGATTGCGGGGGTCGTCCTCGGGGATGCCGGCCTCGACCTTGCCCACGAGGTCCGCGCCGACGTCGGCCGCCTTCGTGTAGATGCCTCCGCCGACGCGCGCGAAGAGGGCGATCGACGAGGCGCCCATCGCGAACCCGGAGATGATCTCGCCGAAGGGCCGGAAACCGGTGGCCTGCGGATCGTAGATCGTGATGACGGCGCCGATCCCGAGCAGACCGAGCGCCGCCACGGCCGTGCCCATCACGGCGCCGCCGGAGAAGGCGACGCGCAGCGCCTTGGCCTGGCCCTCCGAGCGCGCCGCTTCCGAGGTCCTCACGTTGGCCGAGGTCGCGGCCTGCATGCCGAAGAACCCGGCCATGATCGAGCAGGCGGCACCCAGCCCGTAGGCCACCGCCGTCCGCGCGCCCACCAGCCAGAAGAGGAGGGCGGCGACGACCACGATGAAGGGCAGGAGCACGGTGTATTCGCGCCTCAGGAAAGCCATCGCCCCCGAGTGGATCGCCTCCGCCAACTCGGCCATCCTCTCGGTCCCGACGGGCTGGCTCCTCACGTACATGAAGAGCGCGAAGGAGAAGAAGAGCCCGATCACTCCGAGCCAGATCGCGAATTCGATAAATTCGACCACGTTGGTCTCGCTCCTTGTTCTGAGCGGTTATGTGAGCGGTTATGTGAGCGGTTGGTTGAAGCGGTTCATCGTCGCTTCGACGCCATGTTCGAGCCACTGCTCCACCGCCTCCGCGGCCCGCGGGAAGGCGCCCAGAGCAGCTTCCTCCTCCGCCCGCGGCATGCGTGCCAGCACCCAGGCGGCCAGGTCGATCCGGTCGTCCGCCGGCCGCCCGACGCCCAGCCGCAGGCGAGGGTAGCCGTCGTGGCCGAGCGCCGCCGAGAGCGACGTGAGCCCGTTATGGCCGCCCGGCGAACCGCTCCGCCGCACGCGAAAGCGCCCCACCGGCAGTGCGACGTCGTCGACGAGGACGAGCATGTCCGCCCCCGGGTCGAACCGTCGCGTGGAGAGGAGCGCCGCCAGGGCCGCGCCGCTCCGGTTCATGTACGTCAACGGCTTGTGGATCTCGACCCCCGGGCGCCCAGCCGCCCCGGTCCACGCCGTGCTTCCATCCACGCGAAACCGGCCGCCACCCCAGCGCCGGACGAGCCGATCCGCGAGCCACCAGCCCACGTTGTGCCGGGTATCCCGGTATTCGCCCCCCGGATTACCCAGCGCCAGAACCAGCCGCACCGGTCTCGCGCCCGATCGGCGCTAGCCCTCGGCTTCCTCCTCGGCTTCGGCTTCTTCCTCCGCGGCCTCCTCGACTTCCTCTTCCTCCTCCACTTCCTCGATGGCCGGCGGCACGATGGTGCAGACCGTCTCATCCATATCGCCGAGAACCGTGACCTCACCGGCGTCCACGTCCGAGACGTGGATCGCGTCTCCGATGTCGAGGTCCGAGATGTCGATGTCGAACCCGGACGGAATCTCACCGGGCAGACATTCGACCTCCATCTCGTGCCGGTGCTGCTGCAGGATCCCGCCCATCTCCATCCCGGCCGCGGTTCCGACCAGATGGAGCGGAATCTGCACGCGGATCTTCACATCCGAGCGGATCTCGAAGAAGTCGACGTGCAGCAACTCGGGCCGGAACGGGTGGCGCTGAATCTCGCGGATCAGCACCGGACGGGCCTTCCCGCCGTCCACCTCGAGGTCGATGACCGTCGTGGCCGCGTGAATCCGGCCGAGGAGTCGCGACAGTTCGTGCGTGTCCAGCGCGAGCGATTCAGCTTCCTCGCGGCGCCCGTACACGACGGCGGGCAGCCGGCCGCTCCGGCGGAGCTGCCTCGCGGCGCCCTTCCCCGATCTGGTGCGGGTCTGCGCACTCAGCCTTGCGGTTTCGTTCGTCATCTTTCTCTCGACTCGCTTCTATCGATTCAGTTCGCTTGATGCATCACTTGAACAGTTTGCTCACGGAACTGTTCGTGTGCGTGCTCTCGATCGCCTGGGCCAGCAGGCTCGCCACGGAGAGCACCGTCAGGTTGGGGAGTGCTTCCTGCACCCCGGGGCCGAGCGGCACCGTGTCCGTCACCGTGATTTCTTCGACGTCGGCGCCGGCGAGGCGCTCCAGCGCCGGTCCCGAGAAGAGCGGGTGCGTGGCGAGGATGTAGATGTCCAGCGCCCCCCGTTCCTTGAGGACTTCGATCGCCGACACCATCGTGCCGGCGGTGTCGATCATGTCGTCGGGGACGATGCAGTGCTTCCCCTCGACGTCGCCCACGATGCTCGAGACCTCCGCCTCGTTGGGGGCCGGACGCCGCTTGTCGATGATCGCGAGTTCCCCGCCGAGCCGGCGCGCGTAGCCTCTCGCCATCTTCGCCGCGCTCACGTCCGTGGCGACGACGACCAGGTTATTCAGCTTCTTCATCTCGTAGTAGCGGCGGAACACCGGGGCCGCGTAGAGGTGGTCCACCGGGATGTCGAAGAAGCCCTGGATCTGGTGCTGGTGGAAGTCGATGGAGAGGACCCGGTCGGCACCGGCGGCCGTCATCAGGTTCCCGAGGAGCTTCGCCGCGATCGACACGCGCGGCTGGTCCTTGCGGTCGGAGCGTCCGTAGCCGTAGTAGGGCACGACCGCCGTGACTCGCGCCGCCGACGCCCGCTTCGCCGCGTCGATCAGGATCAGGAGTTCGAGCAGGTTCTCGGCGGGCGGGTTCGTGGGCTGGATCAGAAAGACGTCGCGCCCGCGTACGTTCTCGTCGATGCGGACAAAAATCTCCCCGTCCGCGAAGCGCTTGATCGTGACGTCACACAGCCGCTCCCCGAGCACGTCCGCGATCCCCCGCGCGAGGGCGGGGTTCGCCGTGCCCGAAAGCAGCATGATCGGACTCGTATGGAACGAGAAGTCCATGGTGTCCATGCGTGTCGGCCTGGCTCGCTGGTCTGGTTCCGGCTCGCTCGCGTCCGCGCGGACGTGGAGGTCCTGCCGGAAAGAGGAAAAACATGTGGGTCCCGAACCCGTGCGCCGCGGGGCCTCACACCCCGGCGACAGCCGCCTAGACTACCGGCGGACGCGTGTTTCTGTCAACGAGATCGCACGGGGCGCGCCCGGGCCGCTATTCCCCGGCCGACGCGTCCGCGGCGGGGATCGTGTACACGACCCGCGTCGGATAGGCGAACGCCACGCCGTGCCGCTCGAACCGTTCGTGGAGGGCGAGCAGTATCGCCTGCTTCGCATCCATGAAACGGTCGTACTCGGGGACGGTCATATGGAAGATCGCCTCGAACTCGACGGCCGACTCCCCGAAGCCGGAGAGGTGGCAGCGATCGAAACGCGCCTCCGCCTGCGTCCCGACGACCTCCTCGATCCAGGCCGGGATCCGCGCCAGAAGTTCGCGCGGCGTGTCGTAGGTGACCCCGACCTTCAGCACCCCGCGCCGGTCCGCCATCCGTCCGAGGTTCCGGATCCGGGTGTTGATCACGTCGCTGTTTCCGACGATGAGCTGCTCGCCCCCCAGGCTCCGGAGCCGGGTCGTCTTGAGGCCGATGCGCTCCACGGTCCCCATGTAGTCGCCGACGACGAGGAAGTCGCCGATGACGAAGGGTTTGTCGAGGATGATGGAGAGCGACGCGAGCAGGTCTCCGAGGACGTTCTGGGCCGCGAGGGCGACGGCGATGCCGCCGATCCCGAGACCCGCGAGGAGGGCCGCGACCTCGACCCCGAGGTTGTCCAGGATGAGGAGCAGGACGACGGACCACACTCCGAGCCGGCCCACGAACGAGAGGGCGCTCACCAGGGTCACGGCCTCCGCGTCCTCGCCCGCCGTGTGGTCCACGAAGCGCGTGACCCAGAAGGCGATCGCGGCGTTCGCCCACATGCCGCCCTGGACGACGATGGCGATCGCGGCGGCGCGCCGGATGACGAGCGCCACCGTGGCGTCGAGTTCGAGCGCCAGCGAGGCGGCGAAGAGCGCCACGAAGAGGATGAGGCCGAACTTCGTCTCGCCGAGCACGTCGGCGACGAGGTCGTCGATCGAGGTCTGCGTGCCGCGGGCGAAGCGGACGAAGCCCCGCAGCGCGTAGCGTTCCAGGGCCCACAGCCCCAGCGTCGTCGCCGCGTAGATGCCGGCGGCGATCAGCCACTCGCCAAGGGTGTTTCCGTAGATGGTCTGGTCCAGGCCCATGCGCCGGACTCCTATGTATCAGGTGTAATCAGGTGTATCAGGAAAGTTGGTTCAGCATCTCCGCGACATCGGTCGCCGGACGGCGGCATGCGAAATCTGAACAAACGTACGCGGTCGCGCGTCCGTCGCGGACGTCGTACGCCCCGGTGAAGGGGGCGACCGCCTCGAGGTCGGCCGCCGCGCGCCCGCCGGCCGCGCCATCCGCCGGCTTGAAGAGGACCGCCGTGCGCGGCCCGTAGCGGTCGGTCAGCGCGGCGAGCAGGCACTGCGTATCGGCCGCATCCGGGTCGCCGGTCACGACCACTTCGTGCGCCGGCCCCAGCGCCAGATCGAGCGCCACGAGCGACATCGTGTGCGCGGAGGGGGCGCCCCCGACGGGGCCGGCGAGCGCGCGGCGCAGCGACTCCGCCCGGTCGAGGAGCCCGAGGTCGCCCGTGAGCCGGCCCATGCGGAGCAGCACGTACCAGGTGGCCGCGTTGGCCGAGGGCGTCGCCCCGTCGTAGACCTCCTTCTGCCGCACCGGGACGTCGCGCTGCTCCGCGTCCACGTTGAACACGCCGTGCCGGTCCGGATCCCAGAATCGCTCCAGCAGTTCGTCCAGCAGACCGCGGGCCTCGCGGAGCCAGTGCGGGTCCCAGGTGGCCGCGTACAGTTCGATGAGTCCCCAGGCCAGGCAGGCGTGGTCCGCCGCCCCGGCCGGGATGGCCGATTCGCCGTCCCGGTGGCGATGGAGCAGGCGCGCGTCTTCGTCGCGCAGCCGTTCGAGGATGAAGTCCGCCGCCCGCGCCGCGGCCTCGACGAGAGGCTCGTCCCCGAAGACGCGTCCGCCGCCGGCCATGGCGGCGATCATGAGGCCGTTCCAGTCCGTGAGGATCTTGTCGTCGAGCAGCGGTCGGATGCGGGTCACGCGTCTCTCGAACAGGAGCCGCCGGACCTCCTCCAGGCTCTCCTCGACGGTCGTGACCTCCTCGCCGAGCGCCGCCGCGATCTCTGCGGGCGTCTCCCTCAGGTGAAGGATGTTCTCGCCCGTCCGCAGCCCCGACGCCTCGTCGGCGAAGTTCCCGCGCGCCTCGACCTGGAACGCGCGCCGCGCGAGGCGGGCCGCCTCCTCGCCGAGCGCGTTCCCGACCACCTCGTCGAGTTCCTCGCGGGTCCAGACGTAGAACGCTCCCTCCCTGCCCTCGCTGTCCGCGTCTTCCGCGGAAAGGAACGCACCGCCCGCCTCCGTGAGATCGCGCGCCACGTACTCGAAGATCTCGCGGGCCACGCGGCGGTGCGCCTCGTCACCCGTGATCTGCCACAGTTCCGTGTACGCCATGGCGAGGAGCGCCTGGTCGTACAGCATCTTCTCGAAGTGCGGGACGAGCCAGCGGGCGTCGGTCGAGTAGCGGTGGAACCCGTAGCCGACGTGGTCGAAGATCCCTCCCCGTCGCATCGACACGAGCGTCTTCTCGACCATCTCCACACCGCGCGGATCGCCGGCACGGTCGCTCCAGCGGAGGAGGAAGAGGAGCTGGTGTGGCGCCGGGAACCTGGGGGCGCGCGAAAACCCGCCCTGGTGTGGATCGAAGCGCGCCAGCAGGTCGTTGAAGCCGCGGCGCAGCGTCTCCTCGTCCGGCGTACCGCCCCCGGAGCCGATCCCCCGCGTCTCGACCTCCCGCACCGCCTGCAGCGCCGAGGCCCCGGCCGCCTCGACATCCGCCCGCCGCTCCCGCCACATCCCGTCCAGCCGAGGCAGCAGTTCCAGCATCCCCATGCGGCCGGCCACGCTCTCGCGCGGGAAGTACGTGCCGGCGAAGAAGGGTTGCTTGTCGGGCGTCATCACGATCGTGAGCGGCCAGCCGCCCTGACCCGTCATCAGCTGGCACACCGTCATGTAGACGCCGTCGATGTCCGGCCGCTCCTCCCGATCCACCTTGATCGAGATGAAGTCGCGGTTGAGGAGCGCCGCCACGTCGGTGTCCTCGAACGACTCGTGCTCCATCACGTGACACCAGTGACAGGTGGCGTAGCCGATCGAGAGGAAGATGGGGCGGTCCTCCGCCCGGCTCCGCTCGAACGCCTCCTCGCCCCACGGATACCAGTCCACGGGGTTGAAGGCGTGCTGGAGGAGGTAGGGGCTCTTCTCGCGCGCGAGCCGGTTGGAACGCCTCTGCGGGCGCAGGTCGGGGCCGGACATAAGTTGGCCCCCCAGGGGTCGAACCTGGATCACCGGCTCCAAAGGCCGGTGTCTTGCCATTAGACGAGGGGCCAGAAGCGCCGAAGATGGCGCGCCGCGCCCAGCTGAGTCAATCGACGAGACGGTGTCCCGAAGCGCGCCTCGACGTCCTAGACGGGCAGTCGGACGTCGACGATATCCGGGCCTTCGCCGTCCCCCGAAGCAGAAAACCGGTGTCGCGCGCGGGCGCGTTCCGCGTCGTCGCGGAAGATCGCGAACAGGGCGGAGCCCGACCCCGTCATCGCGGCCGCCGCCGGCTCGCACGACCGGAGCCGCTCGAGGGTCTCCGACAGCTCCGGGTGGCGGGCGAGGACCGACGCCTCGAGGTCGTTTCGAATGAGCCGCTCGAGGGATTCCCAGTCCGCCAGACGGGTGGCGCCCGGGAGCACCGAAGCCGATCCGGGATCGGCGTGCGTCCTGCCGAGCCAGCCATAGGCTTCGGGCGTCGAGACGTGGATCGGGGAGCAGACGAGGAGCGCCGGGCGAGGACGAGGCGGCCTGAGCGGCAGGAGGCGGCGACCCCGCTCCCACCCCAGCGCCATCGGCACCCCAATGAGCGCGAACGGCACGTCGCTCCCGATCTCGCCGGCCAGTTCCACCAGGTCCCGCTCCTCGAGCCGGGGCCAGCGTCGCGCAAGAAGCCGCAGCGTCGCGCCGGCGTCCGCGCTCCCCCCGCCGAGGCCGCTGCCCATGGGGATCCGCTTCTCGAGACGGATATGGACGCCGGGGCGCCCCCGCTTCGGGAACGCGCGCTCGAGGAACATCTCCGCCGCACGCCAGCACAGGTTGTCGGGACCCTCGGGCACGCCGGCCGGCCGCGGGCCCTCGACCGCGAGGTTCACGCCCCCAGCGGCCGCCTCCGGCCCGGCCTCGAAGAGGCTGATCGTGTCGGTCAGGCTGGTGCGGGCGAGCAGCGTCTCGACCCCGTGAAAGCCCGTCTCGTCCCGCGCGAACACCCGGTGCCGCAGGTTGATCTTCGCGTGCGCCTCGGCGGTCCCAATGAGCCCGGGCGCACCGTGGGCAGGCGTCATCCCGAGGCCTCCGGCGCCGGCGGCGCGCTGCGGCCGAACTCCTTCCGGCTGATCCCCAGCCGCCGCATGTACCAGATCCCGAGCACGGTGATGGGGAGGAAGGTGAGGATGTGGTAGCCCGCCGCGAAGCTGATGATGCGAGCGGGTTCGATCTGATGGAGTTCCAGCGCCAGACGGGCCGCCGTCTCGAACGGTCCGAAGAAGCCCGGCGTGGACGGGATCGCGACCGCGAAGCTGATCGTCGTCTGGAGGACGAGGGCGCCCTCGAAGCCCGGCTCGCGGATGTCGAAGGCGAGAAACCCGAGGTAGAAGGAGAACGCGTTCCAGCCCCAGACGACGAACGACCACAGCATCGCGCGGGCGAAGACGTGCGCGTTGCGCAGCGCGCCCAGTCCGTCCACGAACGCGGTGAGGATCTCGGAGATCCGGTCCGCCATGCGGTCGGGGCCGAGCCGGTGGGACCACCTCCTCGCCAGCCGCAGGAAGCGGCCCGGGAAACGGACGAGCAGCCCGAACGTGATGAGGCTCAGCGAGACGAGGACGACCACCACCGTGAAGAAGTCCCTCAGGGTGCCCGACGCGGCCTCGTCGACGCCGCCGAGGAAGAAGGCGGGGACCAGGAACACCATGAGGACCATCGCGTCGAGCAGGCGCTCCACCACGAGCGAAGCCAGGGACGCGCTCAACGACACCGGTTCGATGCGCGTGAGCGAGTAGGCGCGCGCGAACTCCCCGAGACGTCCCGGGAGGACGTTGTTGGCCATGAACCCGATGCAAACGGCGGCATACCTCGAGCTGAAAGGGAGGCGCCCGTCGGAGGCACGGAGGAGGATCTGCCACCGAATCGCGCGCAGGTGGAAGGTGAGCGTGGCGACGACCGTGGCGGCCAGGAGCAGCCACGGATCGGCCTCGCCCAGATGTCGCAGGAGTTCGGCGGCTGAGACGTCCCGGAGCGCGTAGAAGAGGAGGGCGATCGAGACGAGGACGCCGACGAGAACCGTGATCCGGCTTCTCACCCCCGCGCCTCGCGGACGAGATCCGACATCTCGAGTACCGCGCGTTCCATGCCCACGAGCACCGAGCGGCTCACGATCGAGTGGCCGATGTTGAGTTCCTCGCACTCCTCGATCGCCGCCACCGGCCGGACGTTCTCATAGGTGAGTCCGTGCCCGGCGTGCACGCCGAGGCCGACCGCCGCGGCCCGCGTCGCCGCATCCTCCAGGCGCGCCAGTTCGTGGTCGGCGCTCTCCTGGTCCGGCGCGTTGGCGTACTCGCCGGTATGCAGTTCGACCGCGTCGGCCCCCAGTTCCGCGGACGCGTCGACGGCCGCGGGGTCCGGGTCGATGAAGAGCGAGGTGCGGATCCCGGCGTCCCGCAGCCGCGCCACCGCGGCGCGGATGCGGGCCGGATCGGCGGACAGGTCGAGTCCGCCCTCGGTCGTCAGCTCTTCCCTCTTCTCCGGGACGAGGGTGGCCTGGCCCGGCTCCCGGCGTTCGGCCAGGGCGAGGACCTCCTCCTCGGCCGCCAGCTCGAGGTTCACGAAGGTGCGGACGGTACTCAGCAGAAGTTCGACGTCGCGGTCCTGGATGTGGCGGCGGTCCTCGCGCAGATGCACGGTGATCCCGTTCGCCCCTCCCAGCTCGGCCAGCACGGCGGCGCGCACGGGGTCCGGCTCGTCGGTGCCGCGCGCCTGCCGCACGGTCGCCACGTGATCGATGTTCACGCAGAGCCGGCAGTCGATCAGGTGCAGAAAACTGGTGTTCGCCATGGTGTGCTCCGGTCCTGGCCTGGCCTGGCGGCCCGCGGCAAAGGGTCTGGAAACTGCTAGCAGCCTAGGCGGCGTCGGCCTGTTCCACGGCCAGGCCGCTCTCGCGCCAACGGCCGATCACAACGGCCGGCACGCGCGCAAGAATAACGACCCGGCCCTCTTCGTACGCCCGCTCCAGCACTTCGCCTTCGCGATAGGCTTCGGCGAGCCGGGCGCCATCTCCCGCCGGCAGGCTCACCCGCACCGTCTCCAGCCGAGCCCGCATCGCGGCCTGGAGCGCCTCGCGCAGCGGGTCCAGTCCTCCCTCCTCGAGGACCGAGGTCAGGACGTGCGGACGCGCCGCCGCGACCGCTCGCTCGCGGAGAGCCCGTTCCTCCTCGTGCGTGAGCCGGTCGATCTTGTTGAAGACGTGCAGGACCGGGCGGTCCGCCGCGCCGGCCTCCTCCAGCACCGCCTCCACCGCATCCCGCTGCGCCTCCCAGTTCGGCGACGACGCATCGATCACGTGCAACAGCAGATCAGCCTCGGACAATTCCTCCATCGTGGCCCTGAACGATGCCACCAGATGGTGGGGCAACTTCCGGATGAAGCCCACGGTGTCGGTGAGCAGGATCGGGCCGGGCCCGTCGAGATCGCAAACCCTCGTCGCCGAGTCGACCGTGGCGAACAGCCGGTCCTCCACGAAGACCTCGGCGCCGGAGAGGCCGCGCAAAATGGACGACTTTCCGGTATTCGTGTACCCGGCGAGAGCCACCTTGAACTGTTCGCTCCGTGCGCGGCGCTGCGTGACGCGCGCCCTGGCGATGTGGTCGAGCTTGCCCCGCAGCCGGGCCAGCCGCCGGTCGATCAGGCGGCGGTCGGTCTCGATCTGCTGCTCGCCGGGCCCGCGGGCGCCGATGCCGCCTCCCTCGCGCGAGAGGTGGGTCCACATGCGCTTGAGCCGCGTCCGCATGTATTGAAGCTGGGCGAGTTCGACCTGGAGCTTCGCCTCCGAGGTCCGGGCGCGGAGCGCGAAGATGTCGAGGATGAGTTCGGTTCGGTCCAGCGCGCGTACGCCGAGCGCGGCTTCGAGGTTGGCCCCCTGGGCGGGCGAGAGCTCCTCGTCGAAGATGGCGAGCGTCGCCTCGTGTTCGTGGAGCACCCGGGCCAGTCGCTCGACCTTGCCTCTGCCGATATACGTCGCGGCGCTGGGCGTTCGAAGACGCTGAATCACGACGCCGCGGACATCCGCACCCGCCGTACCGGCGAGCCGGGCGAGTTCATCGAGGTGCTCGTCAACGGCTTCCTGCGGCATGTCGAGGGGCGGCGCGCCGACCAGGATCGCGCGCTCGGCCGCGTCGTTCGATGTCATTCTGTCGATGAAAGCTCCTCCTCCGCGGCCTCCCCCGGGCCGGCTTGCGCGCGGTCCCGGAGCCGACGGATACGCTCGAGCCTGCGCCGCGCCTCGACTTCCCACCCACGGTCCCCGGGATCGTACCAGATTCTCCCGCGTAGCGACTCGGGAAGGTACGACTGGCGGGCCACGCCGTCTGCCTCGTCGTGATCGTAACGGTACCCCGACCCGTACCCGAGTTCCTTCATGAGGCGCGTGGGCGCGTTCCGGATGTGGAGGGGCACGGGCGCGGCCGGCGTCTCGCGGGCCGCGCCCGAGGCGGCGCCGAAGGCCCGGTAGACCGCGTTCGACTTGGGGGCGATGGCCAGATACGCGACGGCATGGGCGAGCGCGAGATCACCTTCCGGACTGCCGAGAAAGTGGTACGCGTCCCGCGCCGCGATCGTGACGGCGATCGCGCCGGGGTCGGCGAGGCCGATGTCCTCGGAGGCCATGCGCACGAGACGCCGTGCCAGGTACAGGGGGTCCTCCCCGCCGTCCAGCATCCGGGCGAGCCAGTAGAGGGCCGCGTCCACGTCGGAGCCGCGCACCGCCTTGTGGAGGGCGGAAATGAGGTTGAAGTGCTCTTCGCCCGATTTGTCGTAGCGCGCGAACCGCTTCTGCAGCGCGGCCGCCACATGCTCGACGGTAATCGCGGGCGCACCGTTGGCGCGGGCCAGGTCCGCCGCCGTTTCAAGCGCGTTCAGCGCCCTCCGGGCGTCCCCGTCGGCCTCGATCCCGAGGCGGGAGAGGGCGTCCGCATCGACCGTGAGACCCTGGGCCCCGAGCCCGCGCTTCGGGTCGCGGAGGGCGCGGGCGCAGATCTCGCCGACTTCCTCGGGCGCCAGCGGGTCGAGCACGAACACGCGGGTGCGTGAGAGGAGCGGCCCCACGACCTCGAAACTGGGGTTCTCGGTCGTCGCTCCGATCAGCGTGACCGCGCCGCGCTCGACGTGCGGGAGGAGGGCATCCTGCTGCGCCCGGTTGAAGCGGTGGATCTCATCCACGAAGAGGACGGTGCCGCGGCCGGTGGCGGCCCGGCGCGCCTTCGCCTCCTCGAGGATCTTTCGCACGCGCGGGATGCCGTCCGTGACCGCCGAGAAGGGGATGAACGCGGCCTCCATGCGGCTCGCGAGCAGCCCGGCGAGGGTCGTCTTCCCGGTCCCGGGCGGACCCCAGAAGATGAGGCTCGGCACGCGGCCGCTCTCGATGAGCTGGCGCAGGGGCCGGCCCTCCCCCACGAGCTTCGACTGGCCGACGAATTCGTCCAGCGAGCGCGGCCGTATACGGGCGGCGAGAGGCGCGGCGGCGGCGCGGGCGTCGTCACCCGTGCGTCGGCCGGCCACGTCCGCGTCGTCGTCGGAGCGCTGCGCGCGCGGCTCCAGATCCGGGAACAGGCTCGGTTCGTCAGGCATCGGCCCCTGGTCGCTCATCGCCGGCGGAGGGCGCGCCGGATCCGCCGCCCGGCCGGGATGCCTCGGTGAGCGCGCCCATCTCGATCAGCCGCCGGGCCTCCCCGAGCAGGCTCGCGCGTTCGTTGCGGCCCGGGTCCTCGAGCACCTGCTCCAGCAGTTCCTCGAGCAGGAGCCGCACGAGAGGACCCGGAGACATCCCGAGCTCGAGGAGATCATCGCCCTTGACCGCGAGGTCGGCGAGGCTGAGCGGCGGCGCTTCGAGCCACTCCCGGCGCACGCGCTCCCGGGTCGCCTCCAGGTAGCGCTCCGCCTGCTCCGCCCGCTCCGCCTCTTCGGCGCGCGCCCCGGCGAAGTGCAGCGCGAAGACGTCATCCCACGCCTTCCCGGCGGAGGCGAGCCAGCGCCGGTGCTCCGCGGCGGAATCCGTGGGCCCCACGAACGGGAGGAAGAGCCGCGCCAGCCGCGTGACGTAGCCCCGGTCGGCGTTGGAGAATCTGAGCCGCGACAGCAGCGCCTCGGCGACCTCCGCCCGCCCCTCCGGCGTGTCGGCCGCGGAAACAACCAACCGAGCCAGCCGTACGTTCAGTTCCCGCGCCGGGACGGCATCCACGGCGCCGAGCGCGGCCAGCCATGCGCCCCGGTCGGCGGCGAGCCCGAGCAGCTCCGGGTACCAGTGGGCGAGCGCCCCGCGCGTCGCGTACAGGTCGAGCCCCGCGGACGGATTCGGGTCGCCCAGCACCTTCATCAACTCCTTCCGGACGCGCTCGGCCGACAGCACGGCCAGGCCGTCGACCGCCTCCCGCAGGGCCTCGTCCGTGCGCGGCTCCACCGCCCAGCCGAAGCGTCCGGCGAACCGGAACCCGCGCAGCACCCGGAGATAGTCTTCGCGGAAGCGGGCCCCGGGATCGCCCACGGCGCGCAGGATCCCGGACTCGATGTCCGCCAGGCCGCCGTACGGGTCCCGGACCTGGCCCGACGCCGGTCGCCACGCGATCGCGTTCACCGTGAAGTCGCGGCGGCCCAGGTCTTCCTCGATCGACGACGCGAAGACCACGCGGGCGTGCCGGCCGTCGGTCTCGACGTCGCGCCGAAAGGTCGTGACCTCGTACAGAACCCCGCCGTCGAGCACGCCCACCGTCCCGTGCGACACGCCGACGGGCACCGTGCGCGGGAAGAGATCCATGACCTCGTCCGGACGCGCGTCCGTCGCCAGGTCCCAGTCCGCCTGCTTCGGATCGGCATCGCCCCCGATCTGCTGGACGAAGGCGTCGCGGAGGGAGCCGCCGACGGCCCAGGCCTCGAAACCTCCGCGCTCGAGCCGCCGGGCGATCCGCCGAAAGCCTTCGGGCGGCGCGAGGCGGCCCGGATCGAGTCCGGTCACGGGAGGGCCGTTGAAACCCGGAGCCTCGCAGCGTTCCCGCGCGGGCGGTCGGGACTCAGCCGCACAGCACGCTGCCGCCGTTCACGTTGAGGATCTCGCCGGTGATGTGACGGGCGGCGTCGGAGAGGAGGAAGCAGATCGGCCCGGCGATATCCTCGGGCGTCGCGACGCGCCCGAGCGGGATCAGGGCCAGGGCGGCACGGCCCGCCTCGCCCCGGAGCGCGGGCGCGGACATGTCCGTGGCGACCCACCCCGGGGCGACGGCGTTCACGTTGATCGAGCGCGGTCCGAGTTCGGTCGCGATCGACTTGCAGAACGCATTGATGGCGCCCTTCGATGCCGCGTAGTGGCTGTGCTCCGCCTCCCCTCGCTGGGCCGCGGTCGAGGAGACGAGGACGATGCGGGAATCCGGCCTCATGCGGCACGCGGCCTCCCGCGTGCCGGCGTAGATCGACGTGAGGTTGATGTCGAGCATTCGGCGCCATTCATCCGAACCGAGCGCCTCGATCGGCCTCGGGTCCACGTTCCAGATGCCGGCGTTGCCGACGAAGCCGTCCAGGCCGCCGAACTCGGCGTCCGCACGCTCGAACAGCGCTCGACACTCCGCGGGTTCGGCGAGGTCGCCCCCCGCGCACCAGTGGGTCCCTTCCGGGGCCAGTTCTCGCGCCTCCTCGATCGCTCGCCGCGCTTCATCCGCGGCCCGGTGATAGGCGATCCCGACCGACGCGCCGGAGGCCGCGAGACCGCGCACCGTGGCACGGCCGATCCCGCGCGAGCCACCCGTCACGAGTACGCGCTTGCCCGCCAGCCCGGGCAGACCCCCGCTCATCCAGCGTCTTCCCGCGCCTCGGCGCGCGTGTGGAAGCGCTCGCCGATCACGCCGCGCGGACCGATCCGACGCGCGAGGCGGAGCGCCCGGGCCGCGCTCCCGCCGAGGCCCGGTTCGGCGGCGGCTTCGAGCGCGTACGTAAGGATCGCGTCGGCCGCCAGCAGGTTGATCGCACTCCCGCGATTCCCCTCCCCGTTGGCGACGGTCTCCAACGCGTCGAGGGCCACGGACACGAGGCCCTCCTCGTCGTCGCTCGGGACGCCAACCACCAGCGAGCGGATCGCGTCCGCCAGCTCCGGCGGCGCCTCCCGGAGCCGGGCCTGCAACCACGTCTCGAGTGTGATCGACGGGCCGGTCACGTGGGTCTCGTTCATGCCATCAACCGGACAGAGCCGGGATCCGGGCGGAAGCCAGGGCCTTCGCGGCGCCGAGCCCTTCCGCGGCGAGAGTGGGGTCTCCCACCCCACCCTGCGCGAAGCGGGCCCCGCCTCCCCCGCCGGATCCCGTCGCGCGACTCGAGGCGCGCACCAGATCGCCCGCCTTGAGTCCGCGCTGTATGAGGTCGTCCGACACCACGGACATGAACGCGTGACGGTCCTTGTCGGGGTAGACGATGTGGAGGACCGCGGCCCCCGACCCCAGCCCCCCGCGCACCCGGTCCGCGAGATCGCCCAGATCCGTCCCGGCGGGCACCTCGATGCGCCCCGACACGAACCGGGCCCCGTTCGTTCCGGCGCCGGCGAGGAGAGTCTCGATCTGCCGCGCCGTCGCCTCGCCGCGTTGGCCCTCCACCTCGCTCGCCAGCCGGTCGCGCTCCTCGAGGAGCCGCTCCATGCGGGCCGCCAGGTCGCCCGGCCGGCACCGCAGTTGCTCGGTCAGCCGGGCGAGCAGACGGTCCCGTTCGAGTTCGCGCTCGTAGGCTCCATGCCCCGTCACGGCCTCGATGCGCCGGATCCCCGCCGCGACCCCCGTCTCGGACACGATCCTGAACGACCCGATCTGCCCGGTCGTGCGCGTATGCGTCCCCCCGCACAGCTCCAGGCTCAGACCGGGAATCTCGATCACCCGCACGACATCGCCGTACTTCTCTCCGAAGAGCGCCATCGCCCCCGCCGCGATCGCCTCGTCGTAGCCGCGCAGCGAGGAGAGGACTTCCGGATTCGAGAGGATCCCTTCGATGACCTCCCCCTCGATATCCGCCCGCTCCTCTTCGGTGAGCGGACCCCGGTGGCTGAAGTCGAAGCGCAGCCGATCCGGAGCTACCAGCGAGCCGGCCTGGAAGACGTGTTCCCCGAGCCGCCGCCGCAGCGCCGCGTGCAGGAGGTGGGTCGCCGTGTGGTTCCGCTCCGTCTCGCGCCGCCGAGGGTCGACCCGGGCGAACACGGAGTCCTCGACCACTCCATCGGCATCGGGCAGCGAGCCCTCCACCAGCGGCCCCGCCACGACGGTCCGGCCGTCATCGCCCCGGACGGTGGTCACATCGACGGCCCACCCGTCGCCGACCACGCGCCCGGTGTCGGAGACCTGGCCGCCACTCTCCAGATAGAACGGATTCCGTTCCAGCAGGAACGCGTTCACGCCGTCGTGGACCCAGCGCCGACAGTCCGTCTCCACCTCGAGATCCGCGTACCCCACGAACTCCTGCTCTGCGGATAGCTTCGTGAGAATCGCAGTGGTCTGAGGTACGGCGCTTTCCGAGCTGGCCCTAAGAGTTCTTATGCGGCGGGATCGGGCACGCTGGGCCCCGAGGGCCTCGTCGAAGCCTTCCCAGTCGACGTCGTAGCCGCGCTCGCGGGCGATGAGGCCGGTGAGGTCTTCTGGGATGCCATAGGTGTCCTTGAGCTTGAAGGCGACCTCGCCCGCCACCGTCCCCGCGCCGCCGGACGGCATCGCGCGGTCGATCTCGCTCATCCCTCCCTCGATCGTCGAAAGGAAGAGTTCTTCCTCCGCCTCGGTGGTTGCGAGCAGGTGCTCCCGCCGCGCCTCAAGTTCGGGGAAGGTGGGCGACATCTGGTCGGCCACGACGCCGACGAGGTCGTGCAGCATCGGGTCGCGGCGCCCCAGAAGCCAGTAGTGCCGGACCGCGCGGCGGAGGATCCGCCGCAGCACGTAGCCGCGCTTCTCGTTCGACGGGAACACGCCGTCCGCAAGCAGGAACGCGACGGCGCGCGCATGATCCGCCAGCACCCGGAACGCGACGCCGTCCTCCCAGTCCTCCGGCGCACGCGAGTACTCGAGCCCGAGCCCTTCCTGTGCCGCCTCGATGAGGGGGAGAAAGAGATCCGTGTGGTAGTTCGTACCCACGCCCTGCAGGAGGGCCGCGATGCGCTCGAGCCCGGCGCCCGTGTCGATCGAGGGCGCCGGGAGCGGGGTGTCGGTCCCGTCGGGCGCGCGGTCGAACTGCATGAACACGAGGTTCCAGAACTCGATGATCCGGTCCGCCTCGCCCGCGGCCTCGAACTGGTCGTCGGTGATCCGGTCGTCCAGCTCCACCCGCAGATCGTAGTGCAGCTCGGAGCACGGGCCGCACGGACCCGTGTCCCCCATCTGCCAGAAGTTGTCCTTGTCGCCCATCCGGCGGATGCGCGCCTCGGGAATCGCCGTCAACTCGAGCCACAGGTTGAACGCGTCGTCGTCGTCGTGATGCACCGTGGCCCACAGCCGGTCGGGTTCGAGCCCCAGGTCGCCCGTGACGAACTCCCACGCGAACCCGATGGCGTCGCGCTTGAAGTAGTCCCCGAAGGAGAAGTTCCCGAGCATCTCGAAGAAGGTGTGATGGCGGGCGGTCCGCCCCACCTCCTCGAGGTCGTTGTGTTTGCCGCTTACGCGCAGGCACTTCTGGGAGGTCACGGCGCTCGGACCCGGGCGCGCCGCCTCACCCGTGAAGATGCCCTTGAACTGCACCATCCCGGCATTCGTGAACATGAGGGTCGGGTCATCCGCGGGGACGAGCGAACCGCTGGGCAGGTGCAGATGCCCCTGTCGCTCGAAGTATGAGATGAACCGGCCCCTGAGTTCGTCCGCCTTCATCGTCTGATCTTCCGACCCGCTGTGTTCGGTTTTCCCGTTACCGCCCGCCGGCCCGGCGGCAGCCGGCGGCCCCACCCGCGCTACGCACCCGAGCCGTCGTCCTCAGGCCAATATGCCTCGATCCAGGCCCGAACGCTCCCCGCGGAGAACCCCCGTCTCGCCAGATAGGCGAACAGGCGGCGGCGCGCCGTTGCCGGTTCCGTCTCCTTCAGCCTCGACGCCCGCCTCGCGGCGACGCGATCGAGCAGCGCGCCCTCCGTGACCCCTTCTTCGGCCATCGCGGCACGAATCCCGTGCTCGGCAGCCTCGGGCGACACACCTCGCGCCAGGAGATCGGACCGCATCCTCCGAACCCCGCACGGCCGCAGCCGAATACGGTCGCGGGCGAAGGCCGCCGCGAAGTCTCCGTCGTCCAGATACCCCAGCGCTTCCAGCCGTTCCAGGGCGCGCTCGATCCCCGCCGGATCGATACGATCCCGGCGCAGCCGTCGCTCTACTTCCCGGCGGCTCCGCGGACGGACGGAAAGGTATCGCAGGCCCACTCGCATCGCCTCGGCCCGGGCCGCGGACGCGAGTACGGCGGCGAGTTCGGTCTCGCCGAGGTCGGCCCCGACCTCGAGCCGCAGGCGGTACACGTCCTCATCGGGAAGCAGGCAGGGGGTGGCCCTGTCGAGTTGGATCTCCGTCCAGCCGGACCGGCGCTTCGCCGGAGAGAGACCCGTTACTTCAGGCATGGGCGGTGCGACGGGCCGAAAGGACGGCGTCCTCTTCCCGCACCGGCCGCGGCCGGCGATGGGCCGCGGCCGGCACCGCGATTCAGCGGCGCGCCGCCTGATTCGTCGACGCGCCGGCCTTGCCGGCGGCCTTGTCCGAGGGCGCACCCTTCGCGGCATCGTCCGGCTCAGGCACCGTCATCCCGAGTTCCTCGCGGATCCGGGCCTCGATTTCCTCCGCGATGTCGGGATTCTCCCGCAGGAAGGCCTTCGAATTCTCGCGGCCCTGGCCGAGCCGGACGTCGTCTCCGTAGGAGTACCAGGCTCCGGCGCGATTCACGATGCCGAGTTGCTCGCCCATGTCTACCAGGAGGCCTTCCCGGCTCACCCCCTGGTTGAACATGATGTCGAACTCGGCCTGCTTGAACGGCGGGGCGCACTTGTTCTTGACGATCTTCACGCGCGTCCGGCTGCCGATCAGGTTCGTGCCTTCCTTGATCGACGCGATCCTGCGGATGTCGAGCCGGAGCGACGCGTAGAACTTCAGCGCCCGGCCGCCGGTCGTCGTCTCGGGACTCCCGTACATCACGCCGATCTTCTCGCGGATCTGGTTCGTGAAGATGACGGCGGTGTTCGAGCGGCCGATCGCTCCCGTCAGCTTGCGGAGCGCCTGCGACATGAGCCGCGCCTGCAGGCCGACGTGCGAATCCCCCATCTCCCCTTCGATCTCCGCGCGGGGGACGAGCGCCGCGACGGAGTCGATCACGACGACGTCCAGGGCGCCGGACCGGACGAGCACTTCGGCGATCTCGAGCGCCTGTTCGCCGGTGTCCGGCTGCGAGACGAGCAGGTTCTCGATGTCGACGCCCAGCTTCTGAGCATACCCCACGTCGAGCGCGTGCTCGGCGTCGATGAAGGCCGCCACGCCCCCGTCCTTCTGCGCGTTGGCGATCACGTGCAGCGTGAGGGTCGTCTTTCCGGAAGATTCCGGGCCGAAGATCTCGCTCACGCGCGACCTCGGAATCCCTCCGATCCCGGTGCCGTGATCCAGGTTCAGCGCCCCGGTGGAGATGGCCGGGATCCGGATCCGGGCCCCCTCGTTCCCCAGTCTCATGATGGCCCCCTTGCCGTGGGCCCGCTCGATCTGGTTGAGGGCGACGGCAAGCGCTTTCTTCTGCTCCTGGTTCATCTCCACACCCATTTCACTCTCCCGGATTCCGAGGGTCCGCGTGTTTGACGACCCGACCGCCCATGGCCGGGGGTTTCGTCGGTTCGGTTGCGGCCCGTCGCGACGGAGCTTGAGAATACCACGATTCTCGACCTTTCGCAATTTCTTCGGTTTCCTTCCGACCGGGCCGGCCGCTGGCTTCCAACCAGGGTGCGGGCGGGTCTCAACCGGACGTCAACCGCGGGTCGCAAGGGCGGTCCCGCACGCGGGGCAGAAGGCCTCATCCCCGCCCAGCGGCGATGCGCAACCCGGACAGCTTCCCGGGGACTCGGGGCCATCCCCGGGGCTGCGGGCACGGCCGCCCTCCGCCCCCGAGGCCGCGGCGTTACGCGCTTCCAGGGCCTCCCGCTCCAGGCGCTCGCGGACGGCCGCGTACTCCTCGCGGGAGAGCTTGCCGGTGCGGTACTCCAGTTCGAGATCCCGGAGCGCCTCGATCGCGGCGTCGCGGCGCTCGGCGGCCCCGAGCGCCGCCCCCGTGTCCTCTCCGGCCCGTATCGCGGCCCAGACGATCGTGGCGAGGAGCACGAGCAGGATGCCGCCGAAGAGCACGAACCCGGTCACGCGGGCCTCGCCCTCCGGCCCGCGGCGAGTTCGAGGGCGCGCTCCGCGGCCTCCACCGCGCCGTCCGCGGTCTCGTCGGTGACGCCCTCGGGGAGCCTCGAGGCGAGTCCGATCACGGGAATACCGAACTTCCGGCAGAACGCCGCTTCGCTCAGCGTCCCCCACTCCCCGGCGATCGCGACGACCGCCTCCGAGGCCCGCGCCACCAGGACGTTGCGCGCCTCGCCGAGTCCCGTGGGGATCGGGATCGTGACCCCGCTCGCGGCGCCGTCCGCATCGGAACCGGGCAGGATCCCGACCACCGTACCTCCCTCGGCCGCGGCGCCCTCCGAGGCGGCTTGCATGACGCCGCCCATGCCGCCGCAGACGACGATCGCGCCGGCGCGGGCGAGGGTCGCCCCGGCGGCCCGCGCCAGGTCGGCCTCGCGCGCGGTCGCGACGCCCGAGCCGATGATCCCGATCCTCAGCGGACGCAAGCTCGGCGCTCCAGCTGCAGGGTCACCGGCCCGTCGTTCGTCAACTCCACCTCCATCATCGCGCCGAACTCGCCTTCCGCCACCTCACCACCCTCCCGGCACAGCGCCACGAACCGCTCGTACAGCGCTCGGGCCGCGGCGGGTCGCGCGGCGCCGACGAAGGAGGGGCGCCTGCCGCGGGATGCATCGCCGTAGAGGGTGAACTGTGAGACGACGAGCAGCGCCGCACCCACGTCGCGCGCCGACCGGTTCATGCGGCCCTCGTCGTCCGCGAACACGCGCAGGCCCCACAGTTTGTCCGCCATCCATCGCATCTCGGCCTCGGAATCTTCCGGCGCGAACCCCACGAGGACCACCAGGCCGAGGCCGATCCGGCCCACGACCTCGCCTCCGACCCTCACCCGGGCCCCGCTGACCCGCTGGATCACGACTCGCAATTATGCGGCCTCCCCCGGTTCTCAGTGCGCCGACTTCTCCACTGGAAGTGGAAAACCCGGGTCCGCCAAAAGATGCGTCGAGTTTGGGCGTCGAGCGACGGTGCCGCTCCGCTCATGACAAATCAACTTTTTATGGACATGATATCCACAATTTATGGACACATTTTTTGGAAAAAATATCGCCAGTGCGGTCGACCCCGCTCCCACGCGGAACAACCGGCGATGGGGGGGATATCGGTTGTGGGGGAGTGGGCGCCTCCCGAGGGAAATCCTCCCCGGTGTTCCCGCCCGCTTCCCGGCGCGCGGGACATCGGCGCCACAGGAGTAGATGCACTCAGCCCCTGGCCGCCCAGAGGGCGTCAGGGGCTGAGCGAGGAGGCTTGTTTACGGCTATCAACCGCCCGATCCTGTTAGCTTGCGCGGTCCTTCAGGATCTCTGCGAGCCGCGGTACCAGTTGCCCGATCCAGCTGTGCGTGATCCCTCGTTCCTTGGCCACTTCGTCCCGTCGCCGGAACTCCGCCGCCTCCGAACCCCGGGGCGCGCGCCCCGGTTCGCGGTCCCGCATCGGGCGACTCGCGGTGCGGTCGTCGGCCTCGACCTCCGGTAGGTCGGTACCGCCTCCCTTGGCACGTCCGAATACTAAAAAGATTTTTTTCCATCGTCAATCCCCGATGGGATCGAGTCGCAGTTTTTCAAGAAATTCGTCAACGAGATGCGCGATTCCCCTAACGATCCGGGAACAGAATTCTCTGTTTTGCGTTTCGTCGCAGCCGTCGGCACGGGTGTCGATGGGGACTCATCGTCCGGACCAGAGGTCCGCGGGGCGCGCCGATACGCGCGAACCCGACCGCGCCAGGTGTTCGAGCAGGCGGTTCAGCAGGGCGTCCGCGGGAAGCGTCCGCCTGAGTCCGGACACCGTGGCCACGATGACGAGACGTTCCCGGGCGCGGGAGAGCGCGACGTTGAGGAGCCGGGGGAAGTCGCGGTTTCGCCGCTCGTCCAGGAACCAGCTGCGTCCCGGCGGCGCGTCCACCGTGTCGATGACGACGAGCCTCTTCTCCTGGCCCTGGAAGCGGTGGATGGTACTGATCTGGAGATCGGCCGGGGCCGCGCGCCCGAGCCGGCGCCGGACGAGGTCCCGCAGCTGCCGCGTCTGCGCCCGGTAAGGGCACACCACGGCGATTTCGGCGAAGCCGTCTCTCGCGGCCTGCGCGAGGAAGTCCGCCACGACCTCCGCGTGGGTCCGGTTGCGGCGCGATCCGTCCGCCCGTTCGACCCGGGGGTCGAGCCCGCTCGTGTCGAGCACCGTCACCGGGCGGCCCTTCGTCGGCCGGTCCCGCACTTCCGGAGCGTCCCGCAGACGGCCGCCGTAGAAGAACTCGCTCACCAGCTCGCGAATGCCGGGGGCCATCCGGTACTGGAGGTCCAGCATCGCGCAGAGTCCGTCGCTCGCGGACGGCAGACCCGAGTCGCGCGCGTCATCCACCACGCCGACTTCCCGGAACAGGTCCGTCCGGAGCCACCGCTCCGCCGTCGCGGCCGTACTCGTGACGACCGGCGGCAGTTGCTGGAAATCCCCCACGGCGATCGCGGGCCCGGCCACTCGCGACGCCGCGAGCGCCACGTAGGGGAGCGGCGCCGTGCTGGCCTCGTCGATGAGGAGCGATTCGAACCGCAGGCGGCGGAGTTCCTCCCGGATCGAGAGGCGCGCGAAGGTAGTGAGGACGATGTCGGCCTCCTCGAGCACGCGTTCCGCCTGCCGGGTGATCTCGAGCAGCGCGCGGCCCAGGGTCCGCGCGGCCTCCGCGTCTCCGCGCGACCTGGCGAGCGAGAGCAGGCGGCCCGCGCGGGCGTAAGGGTTGAGGGCGGAGGCGTCCCCGCGCTTCCCGGCCCCCGCAATCGCCCCCGGGCGGGCGGGCGCCCCGAACCTCCCCTCCAGATCCGCGAGCGTGCGATCCACACCGCCGGCCCCGCCTTCGATCCGCCGCGCCACGGCGGCCCCGAAGTCGATCCGCGCCTTCGGGGCGCCCCCGAGGTCGAACCCCACCCGGATGATCCGATCCCCGTCGAGGAGGGCCGGGTCGGCGATCGACGCGAGACGGCGCGCGATCTCGTCCACCGCGCCGTTCGTCGTCGCCGCGACGAGCACCCGTCCGCGGCGGGCAAGTTCCAGCGCGGCCCGCGCCACGAGTCGCGACTTGCCCGTTCCCGGCGGACCCCACACGAGCTGGGCGCTGCTTCCCAGCACGCGCTCGAGCGCATCTCGCTGGGGTCCGTTGAGGTCTTCGGACGAAGCGAGTTGCGGGGCATCCCGGCCCAGCCGGGGCGGGAGCCTGCCGAACGCCTCGAGCACCGTCTCCGGGAAGAACTCGTCCGGGTCCTCGGCCACCTCGGCCAGCCGGAGCGAGAGTTCGCGCAGAAGCCAGGTGGGATCGAACTCCAGTTCCGCCCCGTCGAGGCGCTCGCCCAGCCATTCGGGGCTCACGGCCTGCAGGAGGCCGAGCGTGCGGTCGAAGCAGTGTACGACGCCCAGCGCGTCCCTTCCGCCGGCGTGAATCCGGACGCGGTCGTCCGCCCGGATGTCGTACATTCCGCCCGCGATCTGGAAGGCGTACCGGTAACCCGTCCCCGCCTCGCCGCGCGAACGCCCGGAGAGCGCCGGTACGGGCCGGTCGAGACCCCGGCGGACGAGGTCCGCCGTCACGGCCTCGATCTCTTCCTCTACCGCGAGGCGGAGGTCGGCCACGAGAAGCCACAGCGACTCGAGCGAGTCAGGAGTTTGCATGCCGGACCATACGAAGAGGGCGGATCCTGCGCGCGAGAACGCCCGCGCGGACCCTGCGCCCGCGGACTGGAGCCCCGAAACGATGCGCGCGGCGCTCGGGCGCGCCTCCGAGTGGACGATCGATTACCGGCGCCGTGTGGGAGAGTTCCCCGTCTTCCCCGCCGTCGAACCCGGCCAGGTGCGGCGCGCGCTCGGGGACCGGCCGCCCCGGGCGCCGGACCCCTTCGAGCGGGTGCTGGCGGACTTCGATGAGCATATCGTCTCCGGTCTCACGCACTGGAATCATCCGGGCTTCCTCGCGTACTTCTCGAGTTCCACGCGGGCGCCGAGCATCGTGGCGGAACTCCTGATCGCCGCGGTCGGGGTCAACGCAATGTTGTGGCGGACCTCCCCCGCCGCGACCGAGGTCGAGCGCACCGCGGTGGACTGGTTGCGACAGGCCGTCGGCCTGCCGGCGTCCTTCTCGGGGCTGATCCTCGACACGGCGTCGACGGCCACCTTCACGGCTCTCCTGGCGGCGCGCGAACTGGCCGGGACGCGAGTCCGGGCGGATGGGCTCCCCGGAGGCCCCGCCCTCGCGGTCTATACCTCCGAGCAGTCGCATTCGTCGGTGGAGAAATCGGCGCTTGCCGCCGGGCTGGGGCACCGTTCCGTCCGGCGCATCGCCGTTGATGAGGCCTTCCGCATGCGGCCGGAGGCCCTCGAGGCGGCGATCACGGAAGACCTCGCGAGGGGTGTGCGGCCAGCCATGGCGTGCGCGACCATCGGCACGACGTCCACCGCAAGCGTCGATCCGGTGGAACCGCTGGCGGCGGTGGCCCGGCGATACGGCGTGTGGCTGCACGTCGATGCGGCCTACGCGGGCCCGGCGGCGATGGTCCCCGAGCAGCGCGGGCGTTTCCGCGGCTGGGAGGCGGCGGACTCGATCGTTCTCAACCCCCACAAGTGGCTCGGGACCTCGCTCGACTGTTCGGTCCTCCTGTACCGGGACGTGACCCCCTTCCGGGCATCGCTCGCGCTGACCCCCACCTACCTCGAATCGGAGGACGACGAGACCGACCTCATGGACATCGGTCTCGCCCTCGGTCGCCGCTTCCGGGGGCTCAAGCTGTGGATGCTCTTCCGGTGCGTGGGTACCGACGGTCTCGCCGGGACGATGCGGCGGCATATCGCGATGGCCGAGGCGGCGGCGGACCGGCTCGCGGGGGGCGGCGTGTTCGAGTTGGCGGCCCCGGTGTCGTTCAGCACCTTCTGCTTCCGGGCAGCGTCGGGGGGCGATCCGGCGACGGAGGACCACTGGAACCGCGAGATCCTGGCGCGGGTCAACGCGGGGGGGCGCTCCTTCATCTCGCACACGGAACTCGGCGGACGTTATGTTCTCCGTTTATCCGTCGGGAGCATTCACACGGAGGAGCGCCACCTCGACGAGGTGTTGGAGGCGCTGCACCGGGCCGCCGACGAACTCTCACCGGGAGGACCGGGTTGAACGCCACATCAGGCATCAGAGTCGTCGCGGCCCTCCTGCCGGGTCTCGCCCTCGCGTGGGCGGGCTGCGCGGCCGAGGCCGGGAGCACGCAGGAAAGCTCGGTCGTACCGGCCAACGCCGAGGTCGCCCGCGAACGCGCGGACCGCAGCCGGATCAAGGGCGAGGAGGGCGCCCCCGTGCGGGTGGTGGAGATCTCCGACTTCCAGTGCCCCTTCTGCCGGCAGTTCCACGAGCAGACGCTCACGCGGATCGACAGCGCGTACATCGAGGCGGGCAAGGTCAGCTACCTGTGGATCGCGTACGCCAACCCCGGACATCCGCAGGCCTTCGTCTCGACCGAGGCCGCCTACTGTGCCGGGGCCGTGGGCAAGTTCTGGCCCATGCACGACATCCTGTTCGAGCGTCAGGACGAGTGGAGCGGCGTGCCGGACCCTTACGCGCTGTTCATGGAATACGCGGACGAGATCGACATCGACACCGAGTCGTTCGGCTCCTGCGTCCGCAACAGCGTGCTGGCCCCGCTCGTGCTGCGTGACTACACCAGCGTGACCCAGGCCGGGATCTCGAGCACGCCCTACTTCATCCTCGGCGACAGCGTGGCGATCCGGGGCGCCGCCGACTTCGGCACCTTCTCTTCGGCCATCGACACCCTGCTCGTCCTGAAGGGAGGCGGCACGCCGTAGCCGTCAGAACCGGAGACGGCCCGCCGGCGCCGCTGCCGACGCCGGCCGTCTCAGTCGTGCGAGTCGGGAATATCCTCCAGCGTCATTACCCGAAGCACGAGATCCCCCTGCCGCGAAATGCCTTGCTTACGGAAGATCCGCTTCACGTGCGCGCGCACGGCCCCCTCTGAACGGCCCTTCGACAGGGCAATGTCCCTGATGGTATGGCCAGCGGCCAATTCCACGGCCACCTCGCTCTCCATGGGCGTGAGGCCGAGAGCCGCCGCGACGAGCTTCGGATCGATCCGGCCGCGGCGGGCCGGATCCACGACCAGCACCAGTGCGGCGACCCGCCGTCCATGGATTTCGGGATGCGGCTCGCCCACCGGATTGATGTGAATGACCAGAGGCGTTGGAGTGAGGGGGCGCGTGATCAACATCGAACCGGCGTAGCCCTGGACACCGAACGATGGCAACGCGTTCGCCAGCAAGCGCGACAGCTCGGAGTTCTCCATCGGCAACCAGGCGCGCAGAAATCCTCCCTCATCGCTCAGCCCGGCGCCCTGCTGGAAGAAGTCCAGCGCTCGGTCGTTCGCCGTCACGATCCGTCCGCGCTGGTCCAGTTGGATGACCCCCAGACGGGTGCTGTAGAATAGCCCGCTCAGGGATGTCCCGAGCGCCTTGGCCTCAACCAGCTGTTGGCGCATACTCACGTACCGGCATACATGCGGCTGGAGATGGTGGATCAGGCGGACTTGAGCGGACGTCCAGCCCTCTTCCAACGAGTCGGCAAGGATCCACGCGACGTGGGAGCCCGAGGGCCCGGCCTGGCGCACATGGAGACCGTTCTGCGCCTCCGTATCGAGGAGCGCCTCGTATGCCGGCGAGTTCCTTTTCTCCCGCTCCGTGTACAGATCGGGCGTGTGCAACAGTTCGCCGTAAGGCTGTCGAAGGATGCGCGGGACGCGTGGATCCCACGGAAAATAGTCCTCCAAATACTTGCGCTCCCAATCCTCGCGGCGTTGTCCATTCAACCAGAACCGGGCGAATGAGACGTCCATGTCGGCCGGAGAAC
The DNA here is from genome assembly GCF_965222475.1 of Candidatus Palauibacter sp. GTDB lineage: Bacteria > Gemmatimonadota > Gemmatimonadetes > Palauibacterales > Palauibacteraceae > Palauibacter. The sequence continues at coordinate 145,428 of NZ_CBDCUB010000006.1, forward strand.
ACCCGTCAAGGAGAACCAGGGCACTTCCCCGCGTCCCGCAAGTCCTGTTCAACTGGCAAGCTGCATCGAACCAGCGCGTATCGTCGAGCGTGGCCTCGTGCAGCAATGCCAGAGTACGATTTAACGGATCCTGTGCCCTCACGAGTCTCCCGTTCCGGTCGATGATCCAACCCATCGCAAGAGCCCCGGGTGCCCCACGTACATGGCCCGGATCGGGTAGCCGGGATTCACCCGCGAGACTCCGGAATGCCCCCCAGCTCCAGCACCCGTCGCACCAGATCGACCTGCCGTGAAATGCCCTGCTTTCGGAAAATATGCTTCATGTGCCAGCGTATGGTCTGCTCCGTGCGGCCCGTCGAGAGGGCAATGTCGCGCACGGTATGGCCGGCGGCCAGCGCAACGGCCACCCGGCTCTCCGTCGGCGTGAGGCCCAGGACCGCGGCAACGAGCGCAGGATCGATCGGGGCAGGGGTGGCGGGATCCAGGACCAGCACGAGCGCGGCGACCCGCCGAGGCTGTGACTGCGGTCGTTGCTCGCTCACGGGATTGACGTGAAGGGCCAGCGGCCCGCGGGAGGAGGAGCGCCCGACCAACGTCGAACCGGCAGCTCCTCGGGTGCCGAACGGAGGCAACGCGGACTTCAGCAACCGCGACAACTCGGCGTTCTCCGACGGCTCCCGAATCCGGAGGAGCCCGCGTTCGTCCCTTAGGCGATCGCCCTCCCGAAGCAGCCTCCGGGCCCGATCGTTCGCCGCCACGATCCCGCCGTCCCGGCTCAGCTGAATGAGGTCGAAGCGGGTGCTCTCAAGCAACTCGCCGAGTGACGCACCCAGCGCTCCGGCTTCGGCAAGCGCCTGGCGCACGATCACGAACTGACGCACATGCGGCTGAAGACGTTCGATCATCTCGACTTGATCGGCCCCCCAGCCCCCCCCGCTCGGTGGAGTCGGCTGCAATCCACGCGATGTGCGATCCCTCCGGACCATCGAGGCGCATGTGGAGACCGTTCTGTGCCTCGAAGTCGCGCAACGCCTCATTGTAGGCGGGGGAGGTCTTCTTCTCGCGATCCGTGTACATTTCGCCGGTGTGCACCAGCTGGCCGTGAGGGAGTCGGGAGAGGCCCGGGATGCGTTCATCCCGGGCCCAGTAGTCCTCGAAGTACTTGCACAGCAAGTCCTGGCGGGGTTCCCGACCGAGACAGAGCTCCGCGTGGAAGATCTCCGCATCGGACTGTGAATACCCGTTCCCGAACGACAAGGCACTGCCTCGCGTCCGGGTGGCCTGACCGACCAGGCAAGCCGCCTCGGGCCAGGCGGCATGGCCCAGGGCCACCTTCTGCAGCAACCTCACGGTACGCTCGAACACATCCACGGAACTCATCAAGCCTCGTCTGACCGAGGAGGGCGGCGCGCTGGAATGCGCATCTTCCGGTTTCGCGCCTCGATTTGGGACAAGCATCTTTCAATCACCCCAATCTACGGGGTCGAGAGTCGCTGTAGCGCCCCCCCATTTGAGGTGTTTTTCCAATTTGGGGGAAGTCCACCGCCCCACAGTTGTTCGCCAGGGAAACCGCGCGCGGAGGGACCTGTCGTACCCCGGCAGACCTGCCCGGGTTCGCAGCGGGCACCCGTCGGTCGGCGTGCCGCAACCGGCGACGGATTCAGCCGATAGAGGCGGGGGCGCCTCCCAACATCAGCACTCGCCGCACCAGATCCACCTGCCGTGAAATGCCCTGCTTTCGGAAAATCTGCTTCATGTGCCAGCGTACGGTCTGCTCCGTACGGCCCGTCGAGAGGGCAATGTCGCGCACGGTCTGGCCGGCGGCCAGTGCAACGGCCAACTGGCTCTCCGCCGTGGTGAGGCCCAGGGCCGTCGCCACGAGCACCGGATCGATCGGTGCAGGAGTGGCTGGATCCAGGACCAGAACGAACGCCGCGACCCGCCGAGGCTGTGACTGCGGTTGTTGCTCGCCCACGGGACTGATGTGAAGGATCAGCGGCCCGCGGGAGGAGGAGCGCCCGACCATCATCGAACCGGCGGCGCTCCGGGTGCCGAACGGCGGAAGCGCACAGTCCAGCAACCGCGACAACTCGGCGTTCTCCGCCGGCACCCGGACCCGAAGGAATCCGCGTTGGTCCGCGAGGCGATTACCCTCCCCCAGTAGCCTCCGGGCCAGGTCGTTCGCCTCCACGATCCGCCCGTCCCGGTTCAGCTGAATGAGGCCGAAGCGGGTGCTCTCGAGCAGTGCGCCGAGCGACGCACCCAGCGCTCCGGCTTCGGCAAGCGCCTGGCGCACGACCACGAACTGGCGCACATGCGGCTGAAGACGTTCGATCATCCGGACCTGATCGGACCCCCAGCCCCCCCGCTCGGTGGAGTCGCACAGCGCCCACACGACGTGCGATTCCTCCGGACCGTCGAGACGCATGTGGAGACCGTTCTGTCCTTCGACGTGGCGTAGCGCCTCGTTGTAGGCGCGGGAGGTCTTCTTCTCGCGATCCGTGTACAGGTCGCCGGTGTCTACCAGTTGGCCGTGGGGCAGGTGAAGGATGCGAGGAACGCGTTCGTCCTGCGGAAAGTAGTCCTCAAGATACTTGCGCTTCAAATCCTCACGGACTTCACCGCGAAGACAAAACTGGGTGTAGAAGAAGTCCCCGTCGATCTGAGTGTGCCCGCCAAAGAGCACCAGGGCACTGCCTTGCGTCCGGCTGACCTCACTGATCAGGCAGGCCGCCTCGGGCCAATCGGCATGGCCAAGGGCCGCCTCTTGCAGCGACGCCACGACACGGTCGAACGCATCCAGCGAACCCATCAAACCTCGGCTCCCGGGAGGACTTTGCGGCACGATGAAGTACGCGCCGCTCCAGGTAACTACCCAATCTGGGGGATCTAGTGCCGAATCGCGCCCCCAAAATCAGGGGAGGATGGTCACGCGTTCTTCCAGGGCGTTCAGATACCGCCGAGGCGGATGGTGGGTCGGTCAAGCGGCTCGGCGGTGCCGGTGGCCTCGCGGATGCGGTAGGCGCGGTCGAGGGCGAGATCGGTCAGCCGGTCGATGGTGCCCGAACCCGGCCAGCGGATCTCGACCGACTCGATTCGCGTCGCCCGGCCCAGCCCGATCTCCTGGCGGAGCGGGTTCGACCCGAAACTTCCGCCCGTGCCCGCCGAGCGGTGTATCTGCCGCTGGCCGCCCGGGCCATCGACGGTCACGGTGATGCGGGCCCCGATCCCCGGCCGGTTCGCCCGGTCGCCCTCGAGCGTGAGCGCGATCCAGCGGTTGCCGAACCCCGGGTTCTCGTACAGGGCGTTCGGGGACAAGTCCCCCTCGTTCGCGCCGCCCAGTTCCATGTGGACGTCGGTATCCCCGTCGTTGTCGATGTCCACGAAGGAGACGCCGTGCCCCTTGTCGAGGCGCCCGAACCCGCCGGCCCCCGTCACTTCCACGAACTCGTCGCCGAGGTTGCGGAACATCCGGTTCGGCATCAGCTGCCGGAGGTCGGGGTCCCCGGTGCCGACGAGGAAGTCCAGCCGGCCGTCGCCGTCGAGGTCGCCGTAGTTCGAGCCCATCGCGTACATGATGCGGTCGAGCCCCTGCGCGGCCGTGACGTCGGCGAAGGTGCCGTCCCCCAGGTTCCGGTACAGGCGGGGGAGTTCGGCGGAGTGCGACTGCCCCGTCATCTCCCGCACGAGGTCGGCGGTCTGCGCGGCGTAGCCCGCCACGTAGATGTCCAGCCGCCCGTCGTTGTCGAAGTCCCAGAACCAGGTGGGGAAACTCGCCAGCGGTTCCCCGACGCCGGCCCGCTCGGTCACGTCCTCGAACCCCCACCCTCCGGCGGCGTCCGGACCCAGGTTCCGGTACAGACGGTTGGGGGCGTGGAGAATCGAGACATGGAGATCCGGGCGCCCGTCGTCATCGTAGTCTCCCCAGGTCACGCCCTTCACGAACGCGGCCACGTCGAGCCCGACCTCTGCCGCCACCTCCTCGAACGTGCCGTCGCCCCGGTTCCGGTAGAGTTCGCTGCGGTGCGTGAGGCTGTCCCTCGACTCGTTTCCGATGAAGAGATCGAGCCAGCCATCGCCGTCGAAGTCGGCCCAGGCGCCGGTCTGGGTCGGGTGCTCGGAGTAGAGTCCCGCCGCGCCGGTCACGTCCGTGAAGAACCCCCCGTCGTTGCGGAGGAGTGAGTTGGGATACGCCTGCACGAGCCAACCGCCGCGCAGGACGAGGACGTCTGCGTCGCCGTCGTTGTCGTAGTCGGTGTGAACGAGGTTGAGCCCGCCGAGGAGCCCTTCCAGCCCCGCCGCCCCGGTGCGGTCGACGAACCGTCCGGCGCCGTTGCTCTCGAAGTAGCGGAGCTGGTGCAGGAGACCGCGAGAGGAGGTCATGACGTCGGGAAGGCCGTCGCCGTTCAGGTCGTCCACGATCGCACCGCCGGAGAGGGAGACCGCGTCCAGGCCGACGCGGCGGGCGACCTCCTCGAAGCGGGGGAGGTCGCCCGGACCGCCCAGCGCGGCTCCGTCGAGCCGGTATTCGGGCGGGACGCTGTCGGGCCACACACCCTCGGTGAGCGCGGCCAGGTTCACGATCCAGCGGGCCCGGAGGTCGTCGGGGCGCAGCGCCAGGAGGGAGAGGTGCCACCCCCTGGCCGCGGCGAGGGCGGCGCGCGCCGAGTCGGAGACAAGGGTGGGGGCGGCCGTCGGCACGGCGGGCCAGCAGGGGAACCGCTGACCGGTCTCGGCGACCGTTCCGGCGCGCGGGCGGCTGGATGGGCAGACGAGTTCAGCCCCCAGCCGCAGGAACGCGACCCCGATCAGCTCCTCGATCTCGCGGCGGAACCCCGGGACCGGCTCGACCGCCACCCCCTCCAGCGTCTGGTCGAGGAAGATGAGTTGTTCGAGCGCCGGCTGCGTGAGCCCCGCATTGAGGAGTTCCCGCGCGGCGCTGGCCACGCGGACCAGCATCTCCGCGGGGTCCGCCGACGGCGGCAGGCTCGTGAAGTAACGCAGGCGCGCGGTGTTGAGTTGCTCGTCAAGGAGCGGGTCTGCGGAGTCGGCCAGCGCCCGCAGGCGAACGGCCATCTCGGCGGTCTCCCGCGCGACCCCGGCCGGCGCCTCGGCCGACTCGCCACAGCCCGCCAGGAGCGCGACCGCCAACACCCCGGCCGCCGGGAGCGGCGACCCGCGCAACTTCAGGGGACGCGCTCTCGCGGACCCGTGGACGCGGCTCACGACCCTTCCCCTCTCCTCAACTTCACCTCCAGTGCGCCGGTCTCCACCTCGAACACCTCCTCGGTACCGTCCGCCCACCGGACCGTCACTGCACGGATATCCGCCGCGCGCCCGAACACCTGTACCGGGCCGTTGAGCGACCAGTAGCCGCTCCCGGCCTGGATCTCACGCGCAGGCCCCTCGGCGCCGTCGCGGTACCTCGGGCGCAGTCGCGCCCCGATCGCGCCGGGGGAGCCGCCGCCCGCGGACAGCCGGACGCGCAGCCCCGGCGGCCCGCCACGCCCCCGGAAGATGAGGGTCTCTGCCCCGTTCTGCCCGACCGCCAGGTCCCAGCGCCCATCGGCGTCGAAGTCGGCCAGCGCGGCGGCGCGCGCGTCCCCATACACGGTCACCCCGCTCTCGTCCACCTCCAGCGCCCGGAAGCCGCCGCGTCCATCGCCGAGCAGCACTACGCCCCGGCCCGCGTCGTGACGGGGGAGCCCCCGGGGCGTCGCGAGGTAGTTCTGCGCCAGGAAGAGATCCTCGTGGCCGTCCCGGTCGAAGTCCGCCACCGCCACGCCGAACGCCGGGGCCACCTGGGCGCGGGCGGGGAGTGGCCGCGCCTCGAACCCGCCTCCGTTTCCGGGCTCTCCCGGACGGTTGAGGAACACCGTGTGGCGAAGGGTGGCGGCGCTCGGCCGGTACAGCCCCGTGCGCCCGCTGCCCAGCAGGTCGTCGACCGAGGCTCGGGCGAAGGCCTCGAACGTCGGCGCCGCGCGCCGCAGGAAGGGGAGCGCACGGCCGAGCGTGAGATAGTCGCGCACGGGGCGCGCCACCCCATCCTGCCCCGTCTCGACCTCGATGAGATCCACGAGTCCGTTCCCGTCGAGGTCGGAGGCGACCACGCCGACCGGGCGGTCGGCGGTCGCACCGAGCCCCGTGTTGTCGCCCCAGGCCGTCACCACAAGGTCGGAGCGGCCATCCCCATCGAAATCGCCCGTCGCGATGCCGTTCCAGCGGCCGGTGTGCGCTCCCGGGCCCCAGGCATCCGTCACGTCCGTGAAGCGGCCGCCGTCGTTCTCGAGCAGCCGCACGGGACCCCACTCCAGGGCGAGGGCGAGGTCGGGGTCACCGTCGCCATCGACGTCGGAGAACACCGCCCCCGAGACGAGCCCGATCCCCCGCAGCGTCGCGGCGGCTGTTGCGTCGACCGTCCAGGCGTCGCCGTCGGCCAGCAGGAGCCTCGAGTCGGCCGGCAGGGGGTAGGCGCCGGGGGTCGCGCGGGCGCCGACGAAGAGGTCGAGATCGCCGTCTCCGTCGACATCGGCGGCCGCCAGGGGCCCCGTCGCGTGGGTGCTCGGCGGCACGGCCGGCGGGGGGCCCGCATCGAGGCGGGCGAGGGGCGGGATCGCGTCGAGGTCGGCCGGCGAGCGAGCCTCCCAGCTGCTCACGCCCGCGAGGATGACCGGGCGGGCGGCCGTGGGCAGCGCCAGGATCGACGTGTGATCGCCGACGGCGGGGGCGCCGAACGGCACCGGGTCCACGAGCCGACCCGCTTCGTTGATCGCGAGTTGCGCGCGGCCTCCCGCCCCCGCGCCCACGAGCAGGTCGGGATCGCCATCCGCATCGATGTCCGCCCACGCCACGCCCGGTCCGCTCCGCGACAGCTCGAGCGGCACGAGCGGCTGCCGGGCCAGCTCATCGAACGCCGATTCGCCGTGCCGGCCGACCGCCTCCGGGCCCGCGAACAGCGCCGGGCCGCCCCCCGCGCCGGCCGGCCGGCGCATCCCGGGCTCCCCGCCCGCGGCGTCCCCAGGCGGCGCGACCTCGTACGCGCGATTCGCGGACACCCGGAGCGTCCGGCGCCGCCCCGAGGGCCACACGATCGTCGCCTCCGCGGCGGCCCGCTCCCCCATCGCGAAGGTGAGCCCCGGATCCGAACCCGACAGGTAAAGCCCGCCCGACGTCACCTGGCGGGTCTGGGCCGGGAGCGCCCCCCCGGCGGCGAGCACGACCCGCGCCCCGATCGCCTGCGTGTTCCCCCCTTCCCCGCGCACGCGCAGGGCGACCCGCACCCCCCCCGCGTCGTTCCGCAGCACGAGGGGCGGCTCGTCCAGCCGCGTGATCACGACGTCCCGGTCCCCGTCCCGGTCGAAGTCGGCCGCGGCGATCCCGTGGCTCACGTCGGGCTCCACCCCGTATCCCCATGTGCGGCCCATCTCGCCGAACGTCCCGTCGCCCCGGTTCCGGAAGGCGAGGTTGCGCAGCCGCAGCGGCGGGAACACGCCGAGTTCCTCGCGCCAGTCCACCTGGATGCGGCCGGTGCGCAGCGCTTCCTGCGTGTCCCCGTCGAGCGGGTCCCACCCGTGCCCGTTCGTGATCAGGAGGTCCTCGTAGCCGTCGAGATCGACGTCGAGAAACATCGCCCCCCACGTCCACTCCGAAGCGTCGAGCCCGGCGGCGCGGGCCGTCTCCGCCCACGTCCCGTCCCCGCGGTTGAGGTGCAGCGTGTTCCGGTCCGCGGACATTCGCGCGGCATGTTCCCCGGGGGGCGTCCACCCCGCCACCCCGAGCGATACCTGCTCGCGGCGCCGCACCGGATCACGGGCCAGCATCTCCGTCGTCACGAAGTCCGTATCGCCGTCGCCGTCGATGTCCGAGAAGTCGACCCCCATCGACGAAGTGCTCTCGGTGCGGAAGGCGAGACCTGACGCGGCCACGAAAATCCCGCCCTCGTTGAGCCAGAACCCGTCGCGGCTCCCGAGGTCGTTGGCGACGAAGAGGTCCGCGTCTCCGTCGTCGTCCGCATCGAAGAAGCGCGCCGCCAGTCCCCACTCCCGGGGCACCTCCGTGACCGCCTCACCGTCCGCGCTCCGGAAGGCGCCGCCCCCGAGGTCCACGGGCTCGAAGCGACCCGACCCGTCGTTCAGATAGAACTCGTCGGGGTCTGCGAGTTCGAACCGCAGCGCCCGCTCCCCTTCGAGGCGCATCCGGTAGTGCGCGTCGTACGGAGGCGCCACCACGAGTTCGTCCCCCACCCGCTCCGCGAGCCCCCGCAGACTCCGCTCCTCGGGGCTGAACAGGTCGTCCCCCTGGATCGTCTTGTAGTTGGCGAAGTAGGCGTCGAGGTCCTCGTCTCCGTCGACATCGGCCAGCGCCACCGTGCTGCTCCCCCAGGCGCCCCCGAACCCCGCGTCACCTTCCTCGAAGACCCCGCTCCCGTCGTTCAGAAGGAGCGCGTTCGTCCCCCCGTGGACGGCCACCATCAGGTCCAGGTCTCCGTCTCCGTCCGCATCGGCCAGGACGGCGCCGCGCGACAGCCGATCCGCGAGCGCCGTCCCGGAGCGTCCGGTCACGTCCTCGAATCGCCACCCGCCGAGGTTGCGGTAGAGGACGTTCGGGCGGTCGAGCATGCAGAGGTATAGATCGACCCACCCGTCCCCGTCGACGTCGCCGAGCGCGACCCCGACCCCGTGGATGAGCGTCCGGTTCGCGAGCCTCGCCTCCCGGGAGACGGAGGGCGTCGCCGTGATCCCGGTCCGGTCCGCCGAGAGCCGCGTGAAGCCGCCGCCGGGCTCACCCTCGAACCGGAGCGCACGCTCGCGGGCGCCGTCCCCCTCGATCCAGTCGATCGAGACGGGCGGAGGAGAGTTCTCGCAGGCGCCGAAGAAGACGACCCCGATGGTCGGGGAGAGAAGGGCACGGAGGCCGGAGGGTCTCGCGGCCACGTCAGCAGTATCCATGTTGCAAGGTTGCCGCGCGAGACGCGTCCACGGGCGAGTGTTGGCGCGGGGCTCGCCGGTCTCGGGCACGGAGGGCGTGCGGGCCGGCGCGCGGGGTTCGGGAGGGCATCAGTTGGCGGCTCGGGGTTCCGGGGTCCGGAGACGGTCCTGCTGGAGGAGCGCGTTGGCGAGGACGACGAGCTTCCGCATAACGGCCGTGAGGGCGACCTTGGGCGGCTTGCCGGCGTCGAGCAGCGCCGCGTACTTCCGCTTGAGATCGGGATTCCAGCGGATCGCCGACAGGGCGGGCATGTAGAGGGTCCGGCGAACCGTGTGCCCGCCTCCCTGGATGAAGCTGCGTCCCCTCCAGGCGCCGGACTCCCGCGTCACCGGCGCCAGGCCGGCCAGGCTGGCGGCCCGGGGGCCGGTGAGCGTGCCCAGTTCGGGCATGTGGACGATCAGCCCCGCGGCGGTGACGCTCGAGATGCCGGGGATGGAGGTGAGTATCCGGGATCGCCGCCTCAGGGTCTCCTCGCTTTGAAGCAGCCGCTGGATCTCGTCGTCGACGCTCTTCAGCTGGCGCTCGATCTGCGCCAGCCGCTCCTTGTTGATCCGCTTCGCCAAGGCGTGGCGCAAGTGCTTGCCGCGGTTGAGGGGGGCGGTTCGATCCGCGACCAGCGCGTCGCGTACCGACTGCAGCTCGGCGAGGTCGCGCTGGCTCCGGGATTTCGCCGGGGTCGGGCGCAGGTCGTCGATCGCGGCCGCCATGACGGCCAGCGTCCGAGCGTCCACGGCGTCGATCTTCGCGCGCCGTCCCTGCGACCTGGCGAAGCACCTGACCTGGTACGGATTGATCGCGTAGAGCGGAAGTCCGGCCTTCAGCAGCACCTCCTCGAAGTCGCGGTGCCAAGGCCCGGTGGGCTCGTAGGCGACGCGCCCGACCCCGGGGCCGACCCAGGCGATCAGTTTCCGGAACCCGGCCGCGTCGTTCGAGAAGCTGGCCGTCCTGCTCCCGGTGGGGGCGTGTTCGTGGGCGTCGAGCCGGGCTTTCGAGATGTCGACCCCGACGGTATGGTTGGTCATCTTCCCTTCTCCCGTGCTTGTCATGCGAGCCTCGATGCTCGTGTATCCATTCGGGACGTGGGGAAGGACGGTGGCGGCCAAACTGCTAGACGGCCCCTGACGGCCAAGCCCGCAACGGTCCGACCACCGCCCCCCTTCGTCGCCCCCTCGGGGGGCGCGAAGGGCCGGGTCTTCCCTGTGCCCCGGACCTTCAAACTAACAGACAAGCCCGTGGCGGAGAGTCCGCCACCGGCCGCGGGGCTCGCTATTCGCTGTCTCCGCGGAAGACGGACCGCAACGCCTCGACCGCGTCGGCGGCCGCCTCCGCCGCCCGCGTGAACACCTCGGCAAGTTCCCGCTTGCCGGTGCCGGCGAGCGGAATGTCGAAGGTGAAGTGGACCGCGACCCCGGCGGGGCGGACGCTTTCCCGTGGATCGCTCCACCCGCCCCCGGGATCGAGGGCACCTTCGATGTGGACCTCGACCGTGTCGCAGACCGCGCCCACGTCCTGCGCGACCCGGGTGAGCCGTGAGGCGAGCGCGTCATTCCTGGAGGCGTTCGACTCCCGCTCGTCGAGCCACAGGGACGGCGGCGCGACGTCGATGTGGACGCACCCGAGCATCACCTCGGCGGCGAGTTCCAGCGGGTCGCCGCCGGGCACGTCCGAGGACGGCTGCGCCAGGTAGGTGGCCAGGCCCTTGGTCCCGATGTTGACGAGCCCGAGGGCCATCTCGTCGACCGTCAGCTCCACCATGGCCGAGGGCGCGTGCAGCGTGTCGAGCGCGCCGGACTCGAGGATGTCGAGTTCCGACTGGTCGTACGCGAGCACCCGGAAGAACCACGAGAGCGGTTCCTGCCGGCCCTCGAAGAGGTCGCGCACGCCGAGCCCCCGGTCGCGCAGCGCGCTCAGGAGGAGCCCGCCCAGTTGGTGTCGCGTGAGTTCGGCCACGGCCCGTCGAACCTTCCCGGGGATCCGCCTAGGGCGTGATCATGACGTGCGCGTTCGCCGTGCCGGCCCCCATCAGCCACGCGCCGCGGGTCGCCACGGTGGGGAGACCCAGTTCCTCGGCGGTCGCGAACGGGGTGTAGATCACGGATTGACGCCTCTGAACGGCGTCCATGTCGCCGGACCATCCCTCGGCCGCGTAGATCGCGTGCAGGAAGGCGTAGCTCGGCATCTCCAGGGTGCCGGCCTCGATTTCGCCCATCCGCATCTCGACGTTGTCCCGGCCCGTCACCCCCTGTGCGGTGAGCTCGCGGCCCCGCGCCATGTAGGGCTCCAGCGACTGATGGTAGCACGCGGTGTGGAAACGGTCGTCGCCTGCTTCGTCCGCGATGCAGATGAACGATCCCGTACCCTCGCGGAGCGTCACCCATTCCGACCCCTGCTTCTGGATCACCCTGGCGCCGGCCTGCTCGGACTCCGAGGGGATGGGCGCGATGGCGAGCGCGACCGCGTCCTGGGCGGTCACTTCCGCGGGGGCGAAGATCGTCAGAGCGGGGATCAGCGCGGCCGGCGCGGTGAACGAACGGCGGAGCATGCGGTCCTCCTTGGGCGGGAACGGTCAGCGCCCTGCCGCAGCGCGGCGCGCGCGGGGGCGAGCGGGATGAATAGGCACCCGCCGGGGCCGGGGCGCAATCGAGACGGCGCCGGCAGCCCGAAGTTCCGCGGTGGAGTGCGCGGGGGGCGCGTTGCGCGCGGCCGTCGGGCTCTCAAGATTCGCGCCCGGCACGGACGCGGAGTCGAACGTCACCTCGGTCGTACGTCGGCGGCGCGTCGACGCCACAAGCACGTCTCATGGACCCATCACATGGATCGGAGCGGCCGTTGAGCGTTCGAGTCTGTGTTCCGCGCGAGACGGCCGCCGGGGAGACGCGGGTCGCCCTTACGCCGGATGGCGCCAGGCGTCTCATCTCCGACCAGATCTCGGTGGCGGTCGAGGCCGGGGCGGGCGCGGCGGCCGGGTTCCCGGACGCATCGTACGAGGAGGTCGGCGCGGAAATCGTCGCCGACGCCGGGCGGCTCCTGGACGAGGCGGATGTCGTCTTCAAGGTCGCCCCGCCGATGGAGGCCGAAGTGGATCGGCTCCCGGAGGGGACGGTGCTCGCCTGCCTGCTCCGGCCGCACGAGAACGAGGCGCTCATCGAGCGTCTGGCGGGGCGGGGAGTCACGGTCCTCGCCCTGGAACTCGTCCCCCGGATCACGCGCGCGCAGTCGATGGACGCGCTCTCCTCGCAGAGCAACCTCGCGGGCTACAAGGCGGTCCTCATCGCCGCCAACTCGCTGGGCCGGATCTTCCCCCTTCTCATGACGGCGGCGGGGACCCTCTCTCCGGCGCGGGTGCTCGTCCTCGGGGCGGGCGTCGCGGGGCTGCAGGCGATCGCGACGGCCCGTCGCCTCGGCGCGGACACGTGGGGCTACGACATCCGCGCCGCGGTGAAGGAGGAGGTCAAGAGTCTCGGGGCGAAGTTCGTGGACCTCGACGAGGGGGCCGCTCGGGACGCGGAGGCCGAGGGCGGCTACGCAGAGGAACTGGAGGAGGCAGAGCAGTCGCGGCAGCGGGAACTGCTGGCCCGGCACATCGCCCGGGCGGATGTCGTCATCACCACCGCGCTCGTCCCGGGACGTCCGGCGCCGGTCCTGCTCTCGGACGAAGTCGTCGACCGGATGAAGCCGGGCTCTGTGATCGTCGACCTGGCCGGCGAGGCCGGGGGCAACTGCGCACTCTCGAAGCCCGGCGAGACGGTCGTCGAGCGTGGGGTGACGATCCACGCCCCGCTGAACGTCCCGGGCTCGCTCCCCTACCACGCGAGCCAGCTGCTCGGCCGCAATCTCTCCGCGCTCGTGAAGCCGATGATCGGCGAGGACGGCGTGGCCGTGGATCTGGAAGACGATGTGATCGGGCCCTGCTGTGTCGCGCACGCGGGAGAGGTCCGGTTCCGCGCATGAGACCCGAGACGGGGGGTGGCCGACCCTGCCGACCCCCGGCGCAACCCGTACACGAGGCCTGACGAATGGACGGAACGCTCCTGATCGGACTGTATGTGTTCGTGCTCGCGATGTTCGTCGGGTTCGAACTCATCACGAAGGTTCCCCCGACGCTGCACACGCCGCTCATGTCGGGTTCGAACGCGATCTCCGGGATCTCGATCGTGGGCGCCCTGCTCGTCATCGGCCGGGCCGGAGACGCGCCGCTCATGCGGTGGATCGGGCTGGCGGCGCTGATCCTCGCCACGATCAACGTGGTCGGCGGCTTTCTCGTCACCGACCGCATGCTCCAGATGTTCAAGAGCAAGGACGCGAACTGAGCCATGGGCGCGACAGGACTGACAACGATGATTCCGCTCGCCTATCTGGCGTCCGCCGTTCTGTTCATCCTGGGGATCAAGCGGCTCAGCCACCCGGAGACGGCGGCGGGCGGCAACCGGCTCGCCGCGATCGGGATGCTGCTCGCGGTCATCGCGACGCTGCTCGAACGCGATCTCGGCTACACCTGGATCATCGTCGGCCTCGCGATCGGGGGCCTCATCGGCGCGGTCATGGCCCGGACCGTGAAGATGACCTCCATGCCGGAGATGGTGGCGGTGTTCAACGGGTTCGGCGGGGCCGCTTCCGGCCTGGTCGCGGTCGGGGAATACCTGCGCGTCGCGGGCGGCGGGGAGACGCTCGCCATCGACTCGGGCGTGTCGATCATGGCGGGAACGCTGATCGGCGCCGTCACCTTCTCGGGCAGCATGATCGCGTTCGGGAAGCTGCAGGGGTTCGTGACCGGCAACGCGATCGCGAACCCGCTCGTGCGCTTCTCTGCCGGCTTCTTCCTCGCGGTCGCCCTGGTCGTGGCCGTCTATCTCGCCGGGTTCGAGTCGAACCTCCTCTTCTACGGGGGTCTCATCGCGGTCGCCCTCATCCTCGGCGTCCTGTTCGTGATCCCGATCGGGGGCGCCGACATGCCGGTGGTGGTGGCGCTGCTCAACTCCTATTCGGGGCTGGCGGCGGCGGCGGCCGGGTTCGTGCTCGAGAACAACGCGCTCATCATCTCCGGCGCGCTCGTCGGGGCCTCGGGACTCATCCTCACCGGCATCATGTGCCGCGCCATGAACCGCTCGCTGACCAACGTGCTGTTCAGCGCCTTCGGTACCGGCACGGCGGCCCCAGGCCGCGCGGCGGACGGCGACCGGGTCGCGACGCCGATCGATGCCGAGGACTCGGCCATGGTCCTGGGCTACGCCTCGCAGGTCATCTTCGTCCCGGGCTACGGTCTCGCCGTGGCGCAGGCGCAGCACCGGATCCGTGAGCTGGCGGACATGCTGACCGCGCGCGGGGTCTCGGTCCGCTACTGCGTCCACCCCGTCGCGGGGCGCATGCCGGGGCACATGAACGTGCTGCTGGCCGAGGCCAACGTGCCCTACGAGCAGCTGTGCGAGCCCGAGGACGTGAACTCCGACATGGAGAACATCGACGTCGCCGTGGTCGTGGGCGCAAACGACGTGGTGAACCCGCTCGCGCGCGACGACCCCTCGAGCCCGATCGGCGGCATGCCGATCATCGAGACGGACCGGGCGAAGACGTGCATCGTCATCAAGCGCTCCCTGTCCGTGGGGTACGCCGGCATCGACAACCCGCTGTTCTACCTGCGGAACAACCGCATGTTCTTCGGGGACGCCTCGGACGCCCTCGCCCGCATCGCGGAGGAGGTGAAGAAGCTGTGAGCCGCCGACCGCCGCGCACCGCCGCCATCCGGTCGTGACCGTCGGCCGCCGCGGCTTCGTGATCCGGACCGGGGCCGGGGCCGCCGGCCTCACCATGGGGCTCTCGGGGTGCGAACCCGGCGCAGGCGGAAGCGCACGGAGCCCGGCGCAGGACGATCGGCCTGCCGACCCGGACGCGCTCGCGGCCGTCTACCGCGACAACATCTACACCCGGCTCCTCGGCGTCCGCCCCCACCTGCCGGCCCACGAGCACGTATCCCGTCTGGGCGGCGGGCGCATGGACCCCGAAGTCATCGCGGCGATGGCCGAGGCCAACGCCTTCTTCGTCGACATGCATGAGCTGATGGCCGCTGCCGGGGCCCGGATCGCCGAACTCGTGGGGGCCGAGGCGGCGCTCGTCACCGGCGGCGGGTTCTCGGCCATGGTACTGGGGGCGGCCGGCTGTCTGACGCGCACCGACCCCGAGCGGGTCCACGCCCTTCCCCTCCCCACCTGGCCGCGGCGCGAGTGTCTCATCCAGACGCCTCACCGGTTCGGATACGACCGGGCTTATCGCGACGCGGGGATGACGATCGTCGAGGCCGGGACCCGCGAGGAGTTCCGGGCGCAGGTCTCGGAGCGCACCGCGATGATCGCCGCCCTCGCGACGGCCGAGCGGCAGACCATGTTCGCGCCGCCGGCTCCCGTCGACTGGGCCCCGGCCCCGGGGCCCGAAGTGATGACCGTGCGCGAACAGATCGAGATCGGACGCTCCTCGGGCGTACCGGTGCTCGTCGACATGGCGTCGGATCTTCCCACCGGCGTCGACCTGCGCGAGTTCGTCGATGCCGGTGCGGACCTCATCGTGATCAGCGGCGGCAAGGGGATCGGCGGGCCGCAGTCGTCCGGCATCCTCGCCGGCCGCGCCGATCTCATCGAGATGGCCCGCCACATCGCCTCCCGGCTGGCCGATGTCCCCGGGCTCACGGCCGAGGTCGTGACGAACACGGCGGGCTACGAGGACGTCGAGTTGACCTGGGACCCCGAGATCATCCCCCTCACGATCGACGAGGCCAAGGCCGGACTCATGGCCGGAGAACCCCGCCTCGCCTACCTTATGACGGTGCGCACCCGCCTCCTCCGCGAGGGCGAGGACGCACTCGTCGTCCGCAGTCTGCGAGACCTCTTCGCGCGCGCAGGGACGGCCCGCTAGCAGTCCCTGCGCTCGGTCACCGCAGCGTACCGTCGCCATTTACGATCCATCCCGGTGTTCGCCCCCGTCACGGAACCAATTCCGCGAGCGTCCAGTATCTCCGCTGAGACGTCTCAGCAGCGACACAACGACAGCGGGAAAGACCCCAAGTCATGATCCACAACAAAATCATGATTCCAGGACACCGGAGAATTTCAATGAAAGCCGGGGTCGAGAATGCAATTCGCCTCCAGAAGGTTCATAGATCACGAGCAGGCAACACACCTTTCTTCTTCAACGACTTGCGCTGCAGCCGCTCCTGATCGCATTGCCGATCATCGTCGGCCCGCCCCTACAGGCCCAGACGCCACCCGCAACCACTGAGGAAACCGCACTACAGGGGAGTGCCGGGCGGGTGGCTGCGGATCGGGTCACGCCGCGGGCACTCCACCCGACCGAACGAGCCCATCGAAGGGCAGACCCGCGGATCACCCTCCAGGTCGTCCGCGATACGATCTTTGCGGGTCTGGAACCGCTCACCGTGCTGCTGAAACGCCCGATACCGGGGACCCGGCTCGCGGTGACGGTGAGGCTGGAGCAGGAGGAGGGATGGCTCGCCGACAGGTCGCGCGAAGTCACCTTCAGCCATGGCGACAGCATCGCGGTCCTCGAGATCCCCGCCAGTGACTTCAACGAGCGCGTCACCCGGAGCGGTGATCTCAGGGTGTGGTTGGATGCCGTGAGCTGCTACGACACGTCGCGCGCCAGGGCGACGGTATTCGTCGTCTCGTCGGAAGGCCCGGTGGTGACCTACTCCCTCTCCCGGCCTTCCTACACGTTCATGGAAGACGTGGGGCGCGGGCGCGCGCAACTGGTCGCGCGGATGGCGTCCGGCATGCCCTGCGGGGTGACGGTCGGCGCCTCTATCGGCACCAGGGGAACGATGTCTCCAGCGGCGGCTTCACCGCGACCCCGGGCGAGGACTATGAGCGGGTCGGGGGGACGGTACTCATGGTGGCGGGGAAGTACGAACTCGAAGACGGTCGGTGGGTGGGCCGCACCAGCGTGATCGTCCCGCTCCTGGACGACGATGTCCGGGAAGGCACCGAGAGCTTCGAGCTGAACCTGCGACGGCCTGCCCACCGATCCGGCAAGGCCCGGCTCCAGAACCCCGGCGGAAGCGGGTGCGGGGACCGCTGCCGACACCTCATTCACATCGGCGACGCCGAGGACAGCCCCGCGCTGGATCTGTCGGTGAGTCCGAATGAGATCATGGAACAGGGCGAGACGTCTGCTACCGCGACGGTGTCGATCACCGACAGCAAGTCCTTCGCGGCCGATCAGTTACACGGTCACGAACGGCGATCTGGCCTCGGTGCGATTGGCTGGCTGCCAGCCCTCGCGCACCGTGGCTCTGCTCCTGCAGGCCCTCGCGGATGCCGAGTTGGAAGACGCCGAAGAGGTGATGTTCAGCCCGAGTCCGGTGGATACGCGCAGCGTGGAGCCGGATCCGGGGCTGCACCAGGCGGGGTCGCTCCGCAGGATGCGGCCGTGGTCATGGTCGCGCGGACCGAATCCGGCGCTCCCGGCGGGACGCCGCTCACCTTCTCGGTGAGTTCCCGGAGCGGAACCGCGGCATCGAGCCGGGACTTCAGGCCGGTAAGCGAGGTGCTGACCCTGCGGGAGCAGGGCTACGCACTGGAGGAACGGCGCCTGGGTGGCGCGACATCGTCTGCCGCTGACGCTGCTCGACGACGAGGTATGTGAAGGCACCGAGAGCCTCGACCTGATCCTCGAACACGCCCCCGGCCGGTCGACGGAATTCCGGCTTTCGAGCTTCGATGGATCCGAGTGCCCGGATCCGTGCGCACACCCCGTCTAATGCAGACGGCATCGGGGAGAACGGGGAGACGTCAACGACCGTGACGGTGTCGATCACCAACGGCAAGACCTTCGCGGCCGACCAGGTCCTCACCATCCACTTCGGAGGCACGGCGACCGAGGAATCGACTACGTGGTGACGCCGGCCGACGGCGACAGCGCGACCCCGGGTCATCAGGTGATCCTGCCGGCAGGCTCCACCTCGGTCGTAGTGACGATCACGGCGGTCGACGACGGGATCGAGGATCCCGGCGAGGAACTCAGCATCTCGGTGGATGTCGGCGGCAAGGCGATCGACGGCGGCAGTATCCGGATCAACAACCGACCCCTGGGTCCGACGGTGGAGATCACCTTCGAAGGAGTGCAGCCACCTCTCGATCAACAGGTCGCAGGGACCGCGAATGGTCCGTTCACGACGCGCTTCACCTTCAGCGAGCCGGTCCGGGGCTTTGCCGAAGAGGACATCGTGTGGCAGACCCATGCGGGCACGACCGTGGATTCCACGAATGTCGGGGTATTTCCGTGGGACTACACGGAGGTTCGGGCCGGTGTGGAGTACACGGTCGAGATGATGCCGACCCAGGCCGGACGCTTGTACATCGTCGTCCAGCCGGGAGCGGCGACATCGGTGGCCAATGGGTACGACAACCAATGGGGCGCGAGCAGTCTGCGGGTCGAACTGCCGGAAGACCGGATGCTGGTGGCGCCCGCGGCGCTGACGGTGAGTGAAGGAGACGGGGACGGTGCCGCCTTCGTGGTCGTGCTGACCAGCGAGCCGTCGGGCACGGTGACGGTGACGGTCACCGGCATGGACGGTACGAGCGTCCAGGCCAGCCGGCCTACCGTCTCGTTCAGCCCCGCGTCCTGGACGTCGGGGAGGGGAGTGACGGTGGAGGCGCGGAACGACGCGAACGCGTCGGACGAGCGCGTGCCGCTCCGGGTAGAGGCGTCGGGGGGCGGCTATGACGGGCAGAGCGTGGATGTTGTGGTCAACGTCAGTGACGACGACCCGGCCGCTTCACCGGACGCTCCGGAGAACGAGTCACCCGGCCTGTTGAGTGACGTGACCCCGGAGTCAGCGGCCGCGGCGTTGCTTGGCGAACTGGACCTGAGCAGAGGGCAGTTGGACGCGTTGGACCGGCTTGGCAACGACAACGGCCGCTACGACCTCGGCGACATGCTCTCCTGGGCCGTCCGCTGCCGGCGAGCCGAGCGGTCCAACCGTCCGAGGAGACGGCGGTCTCGCTGCTATCCCCGTGGCCATCGACCGGACGGGCGTGGCCGAAGGTGCAGAAGCCCGACTCGGACCGCACTCGCGTTCCTCGCGGTGGTCACCCTTTCGTGGGGCTGCGATCAGGGGCGCGGCCTCGTCGAGCCCTCCGCCGGGGAGCCGGAGCCCGGTTTCCTCGGGGTCGAGTTGGCGGCACCGGCCGGCGCCCTCCTCAGCGGCGCATGGCTGGCCGTCGAAGGCCCGGACATCGGGGAACTCCGCACACCCGGGCTCGAGTTGTTCGAAGCCGGGGATGGGAGCCGGAAGGAGGTCATCGTGGCGGGAGCGCTATCACCGGGGCGCATCCTGGAGTTCCGCGTCCCCGATCGGCGACCCGGTTCACGGTACCGGGTCCGCTCGATCGAGGTCACGGGAGAGGACTTCACGCCGAGAGACCTGTCGGTCTACTCGGCCCGGATCTCACGGTAGGCCCGCAGTATCCAGTTGTCCCCGGCGCGCACGAGGCCTGCGCGCCGGGGCACCTACTCCTTCGTTGATTGCGGGATAAGTTCGGCCGTTCCCTCCAGGCCATCCGGAATCAGTTCCGAAACGCCGCGGTCGAACGTGGCGAGGCGCCCTTGCCTGCGGATCGCGAGCGCCAGCAGGTGGGCATCCGTCACCTGGCGATATCCGACGACGCGCCCGAACGGCGTTGCGTCGCCCGTACCCGGCGACACGTCGTCCGTCCAGAACACGTGTCCCGGCAGCGCTCGCATGCGCCGCAACAAGGCGATGGCTTCGGAGGGAGTGCGCGCGTCGGGGATGGCCCGCGGGTTGCTCGAGACGCGGACGAAACCGGTTTCCGTGACCGGGCACGTCGCCCACCCGTGGCGCTGAATCGCCCGGAACCACGCGTGCGCGCGACGGTGATGGATGTGGTTCGGCCACGCGAGGGCGACGAGGACGTTGACGTCCAGGAGCCGGATCAGGTCTCCTCCAGGGCGTCGGCGACCATCTCGGGCGTGATCGGGGGCGCATCTTCGCGAACCTCGAAGAGGGGGAAGCCGTCGACCTGAGCGGAGCCGTGCTTCTCGGGGCGCAGAGCGGACCGCACCAGCGTGGAGACGACCGAACCCATGCTCGCGCGGCGCTCGCGCGCGATGCTCTTCACGGCCCGATGAACATCGGAGTCAAGATTGAGTGTGGTTCTCATGTCCAGATATGGTCGCACCATCGCACCATGCCGTCAACGCGTCACGCCGGGCGTGGAGACGGCCTCCGCGCGACTGCCTCCGTTCGTTGACATGATTGCATTGCAATCACAGGTTGCGTGTCCGTCCCGGCAGATCAGCCGGGGACCGGCGGGGGGAGAGCCATGGCCAGCATCACGATTCGTAACCTGGACGACGAAGTAAAAACCCGGCTTCGCATTCGTGCGGCGAGCAACGGTCGCTCGATGGAGGAGGAGGCACGCACCATACTGCGCGCGGCGGTCGAAGAGCGGGCCGAACCTCGAAACCTGGCGCGGGCCATCCGCGCTCGCTTCGAGCCCCTCGGCGGTGTCGAACTCGAACTTCCGGTGCGGGAACCCGTGCGCGAGCCACCCATCTTCGACGGGGCGTCATCCTGATGTTCGTTCTCGATACGAACGTCGTGTCCGAACTGATGCGGCCGGTGCCTCGTCCGGCCGTGGAGGCCTGGGTAGGAGGATGTCCGGCCACCAGCCTATTCTTCACGGCGGTTGGTGAGTCGGAACTCTGGTTCGGGGTCGAGATCATGCCGCGGGGAGTGCGCAGGGATGCGCTCGCCACCGCTATCGAACATGTGCTGAGGGAAGATTTCGCCAGCCGCATCCTGCCTTTCGACAGCAGGGCGGCGCGTCACTACGCAACGATCGCCGCCACGCGGCGCGCGGCCGGCCGGCCCATTTCGCAGGCCGATTGTCAGATGGCGGCAATTGCCGGTTCTCGTGGCTCCACGATCGTCACGAGGAACGTCCGCGACTTCGAGGGTCTCGGCATTGCACTCGTCAACCCCTGGGAGCGTTGATCCCGGACCCGTCACGCGGCACCCCCGACCTGTGATTGTCGGGACGCCCATCATCGATCTACGTTGGCGCTCCCGCGGGTCCTGACCGGCGCCCCGTCCGGTCGACCCCGTATAGCCACAGCCGATTCAGGTGTCGCCGGAACAGGAGCCAAAGCCCCATGCGCAAGCAGGATGTCCTCACGCTCGCCACGCTGACCCCGCTCGTTGCCGTCTCACTGGTTCTTGCCGCGTCGACTCCGGCGCTCGCCGCGCAGGAGGCCGTGGTCTTCGACTCCGCCGACGTGGCGGGCCTCAGTTTCCGTTCCATCGGCCCGCCGCGGGGCGGGCGCAGCACCGCCGTGGCCGGGATCACGGAGCAGCCGCTCACCTACTTCATGGGCGGGACCGGCAGCGGGGTGTGGCGCACGGATGACGCCGGCCTCAACTGGCGCAACATCTCCGACGGCTACATGGAGACCGGCTCCATCGGTGCGATCGACGTGGCGGACGGCGATCCCAACGTGATCTACGTGGGCACGGGCTCGGCGTGCATCCGCGGTAACGTGTCGAAGGGGATCGGCGTCTACCGCAGCACCGACGGCGGCGACTCCTGGACGCACGTCGGACTGCCCAACGCGGGCCAGATCGGCCGCATCGAGGTCCACCCTCGGGACCCGGACATCGCCTTCGTGGCGGCGATGGGCGATCCATTCGGATTCAACCCCGAGCGCGGCGTCTTCCGCACGACGGACGGCGGAGAGACGTGGGACCACGTCCTCGCGATCTCCGACTCCACGGGCGTCGTCGACCTGGCGATGAACCCGGGGAATCCGCGCATCATCTTCGCCGCCGCATGGCGGGGCGAGCGCAAGCCGTGGACCGCGATCTCGGGCTCCGAGGAGTCCGGCATCTTCCGTTCGACCGATGGCGGAGACACGTGGGACCGGCTCGAGGGCGGTCTCCCCACGGGCCTCGTCGGAAAGGCCGCGATCACCGTTTCGCGCGCCAACCCCGACCGCGTGTGGGTCCTCATCGAGGCGCCCAACGACCGCGGCGGCGTGTACCGTTCCGATGACGGCGGCGACAGCTGGCGGCGGGTGAACGACGACCGCGGGCTCCAGCAGCGGGCGTGGTACTACACGCACATCTACGCGGACCCGGTGGACGAAAACACCGTCTACGCTCTCAACGTCGGCTACAACAAGTCCATCGACGGGGGCGTGACGTGGCAGAGCTACGGCGTCCCGCACGGGGACGTGCACGACCTGTGGATCAACTACGAGAACCCCGACTTCCAGGTGGTGGCGAACGACGGCGGCGGGCAGGTGACGACGACCGGCGCCGAGAGCTGGTCCACGTACTACAACCAGAACACGGCCGAGATGTACCGGGTGTTCGTCGACGACCAGTTCCCCTACCGGGTGTACGGCTCGCAGCAGGACAACTCCACGATCATGGTGCCGAGCCGGGGGATGCCGGCGGTGCAGCCGGCGCAGCACTGGTCCGCGGTCGGGGGCTGTGAGAGCGGCCACATCGCGATCGACCCGCGCAACCCGAACGTCACCTACGCGGGCTGCTACGGCGGCAGCATCAACCGGGTCGACCGCGAGACGGGCGACGTGCGGCAGATGCTCCTCTATCCGCAGCTGCAGCTGGGGCACGCGGCGAAGATGATGCGGCACCGCTTCCAGTGGAACGCCCCGATTCGTCTGTCCCCCCACGATCCCGATGTCGTCTATCACGCCTCGCAGTTCGTGAACCGGACGCGTGACGCGGGATATTCCTGGGAGACGATCAGTCCCGACCTCACTCGCAACGACACGACGAAGCAGGATTTCGCCGGCGGCCGCATCACGTGGGACAACACCGGGGTCGAGGTGTACGGGACGATCTTCGCCTTCGAGGAGTCGCCGCACGAGGCGGGCGTCCTGTGGGCGGGTTCGGACGACGGCCTCATCCATGTCTCGCGAGACGACGGCGCGAACTGGGCCGACGTCACGCCCGGCGACCTGCCGGAGTTCTCGACCGTCAACATGATCGACCTCTCGGCGCACGGCCCGGGACGGGCGCACGTCGCCGTGTACCGCTACCGGATGGCGGACGACACTCCGTACATGTGGCGCACCGACGACTACGGCGAGAGCTGGACCCGTCTGTCGACGAACGGCATCGAGCCGGGCCACTTCGTGCGCGTCGTGCGCGAGGATCCGGAGCGGGAGGGCCTCCTCTACGCGGGGACCGAGTACGGGCTCTACCTGAGCTTCGACGCCGGCGACAGCTGGCAGCGCTTCCAGCAGAACCTGCCCATCACGCCGATCACCGACATGCGCGTGCACGAAGGGGATCTGGTCGTGGCGACGCAGGGCCGCTCCTTCTGGATCCTGGACGACGTGTCGCCGCTCCGGACCATGTCCGCGGCCTCGCTCGCCGCCGACGTGCATCTCTATGCGCCGGGCGACGCGGTGCGCGCGCAGGGCGTATTCCCCAACGGCGCGGTGATCCACTTCGCACTGGGAGATGGATTCGGGGACGGGATGGAGGAGACCGTCAACGTCGAGATCGCGGGCGGCGGTGGCGATGTCGTCCGCGTCTACTCCTCGAACCCCGGCTCGTGGGACGACGAGGCGAAGGCGGCGGTCGGCCGCTCCTCCAGCTGGTCGCCCGACCGTCTGCAGACGAGCGCGGGGCTGAACCGCGCGGTGTGGAACCTGCAGGGAGAAGGGCCCGACCTCGTGCAGGGCGCCCGGATCTGGGGCTTCACGGGCCGGGTCCCCGCTGTGCCGGGAAGCTACGAAGTGCGGCTGTCGGCGGGTGACGCGACGCAAACCCAGCCGCTCGCGGTCCACATCGACCCGCGGGTGGTGGACCAGGTCACGGTCGCCGACCTGCAGGCGCAGCACGACCTCATGGTTCGCGTGCGTGGCCTCCTCCAGCAGTCCCACGACGCGGTGCGCGACGCGCGCTCCATCCGGTCGCAGATGAGCGACATCGCCCAGTCGGTGGAGGAAGCCGGCTACGGCGACGATTTCACCGAGATGGCCGACGAGACGGGCGAGAAACTCACGGACGTCGAAGAGGAACTCTTCCAGACGCAGAACCGGGCGGGGCAGGATCCGCTCAACTTCCCGCCCATGCTCGACAACGAGATCGCGAACCTGTACGGCTACATCTCGTCGACCTACGACCGTCCCAATCAGGTGGCGGGCACCCGCGCCGACGAACTCGAGGCCGAACTCGGGGAGTGGCTGGGGACGCTCCAGCAGATCATCGACACGGACGTGGCCGCGTTCAACAACCGGCTGCGCGAGGCCGGCGTCCCCGGCGTCATCGTGCGCACCCCGCCGCGCGCCACCAGTTGACGGGCGCAGCGTGCGGTGAGCGACCCCGAGGTCTCGATCGACGCGCTCGCCCGACGTTGCTTCGAGCGCAGCGCGGAGGCCGCGGAGGAGCGGCTCGACAAAGAAGCCGCCAGTTCCGGGACGTCCGCCGGGGATTTCAAGGCGGTCGGATGCATGGTTGCACTCGTGATCGTCGGCGCCTGCGTCGCCGGCGTCTCTGCGGGGCCCGGCGGGTTTCTCGCGGTCATCGTGCCGGCCGCGGTGATCTGGCTGCTGGCCGATATTTCCAAGCACGCCCCCACCAGGCGGAGACGCTCGGAGATCCGGAAGACGGTGGCGCATGGCATCGCCGCCTACCGGAACGGCGAACCCTGGGCCGTGGTGCGCGTGCACGAGTTCGCGGTGGCGGAGTTCCGAGAGCGGATCGCGGAGCACCGCGCGCGCACGCTCGGGGCCGACTCGGAATGGGGGCGGGCGCGCGCGTCGCTCGCCGAGGCCGCAGACGAGGCGCAGCGTTCTTCCGCGTACTGGCACGAGCGTCTGCGCGCGGAACCCGGGGGCGAACTCGCGCGTGCGCAGGGCCGCATCGCGAACCGGCTCGAGGCGAAGCTCGGCGAAGCGCTCGGGAAGCTGGACGCGCGGGCGGCCGCGCTCCGCAAGTTCTACAACGGTTGCGACGCGCGGCTGTCGGTCATGGACCGCTGCAATCGGGACCTCGAGGAGTCGCGGCGCCTCGAGGAGTTGTCGGGGCGGGCCGACATCGTCATCGCCGAGGCGCAGGGCGTGATGGAGTCGATCGCGCGCGCGTTCGTCGCCGAGGCCCACACGATGGGCGAGGCGCTCGGGGTTGTCGCGACAGTCGGCATCAAGTCGCTGGCAGGTGAGGCTTCGGTCGACAACATCGAGTACTTTGCCGACCGCATCATCGAGGATTCCGACCGGGAGCGCTCCGCGCTCGAGGATCTCGACCGCCGGTCGATCCCGCTGTCGAGCTGACTGAACGGCCGTTCCATGCTCCGAAGACACTCTCCCGCCGTCGCCGCAGCCCTGCTCGTTCTCGCGGTCTCCCTGGCGACGGCCTGCGGCGACGAGGCGACCGCGCCGCCTCCCGAAGCGCCGAACCAGAGACCGGTGCCCACGAATGAGATTCCGGCCCAGGAACTCGCTGTAGGCGAGACGCTGACCGTGGACGCGGCCGCCTACTTCTCGGATCCGGACGGGGATGCCCTCGCTTTCGATGCGGAGAGTTCGAACGCCGGCGTTGTCTCGGTCTCGCTCAGCGGGAGCGCCGTCACCGCTGTCGGGGTGGCGCCGGGCGAAGCGCAGGTCACGATCCGAGCCCGCGATCCCCTGGGTCAGCAGGCGCGGCACACCTTCAACGTCCTGGTGCCGGTGCCGCGCACGGCGGATCACGCCGCACTCGAAGCGATCTACGCGGCGCTGGGCGGCCCGGACTGGCTCCAGAGCGAGAACTGGCTCAGCGGTCATCCGCTCGACAACTGGCACGGAGTGGAGGTGGACGGCGACGGGCGCGTCGTGGGACTTGACCTCGAGTTCAACGGGCTCGAAGGGACGCTCCCGCCGCAGTTGGGCGATCTTCCGCGCCTACGTTCGCTCCGCCTGTCGCGAAACGCAGTCTCCGGCGGCATCCCGCCCGAGTTGGGCCACCTCCCCGATTTCGAGCGGCTGGAGCTTCGGGAGAACGAACTCGGCGGAACGATCCCGCCCCATGTGGGCGACTTCACCAACCTGTACCGGCTCGAACTCGGCGGTAACGCGTTTGCGGGAGCGATCCCCCCGGAGATCGGTCGCCTGACCCGCCTGGAGTTGCTGGATCTGGGCGACAACCAACTCACCGGAGCGATTCCTCCCGAACTGGGGAATTTCGCCGGCCTTCAAACCCTGCTGGTTCACTCGAACGACCTTACCGGCCCCGTACCGGTGGAGTTCGGCCGCCTGGCGCGGCTTCGGACACTGAACCTTTCCGGCAACGCGGAGCTGTCCGGTCCCCTGCCCCTCGAAATGACAGCGATCACCGGGCTCGCCGGGCTCCATCTGGGCGGTTCGGCGCTCTGTGCGCCAGCCGATCCGATCTTCGCAGCGTGGCTGAATCGGATTCGAAGGCACCACGTCGCCACATGCGCGGACGAGGGATCCTCGATCCTCCTCACCCAGGCGGTTCAGTCGATGGCTTTCCCGGTCCCGCTCGTCGCGGGTGATTCGGCCTTGCTCCGGGTCTTCCTGACCGCCCCGGAAGGCACCTCCGTCGACTTCCCGCCCGTCCGGGCACGGTTCTTCGTGGAGGACGCGGAATCATATGTCGTCGAGATTCCCGCACAGTCGAACCCCGTGCCCACCGAGATCGACGAGGGATCGCTCGCGTCGTCGGTGAACGCGCTCATCCCCGGGTGGGTCGTGCAGCCGGGCCTGGAGGTGGTCGTGGAGACGGACCCGGAGGGGACCCTGGACCCGGCCCTCGGTCTCACGCGGCGGATTCCCGACGCGGGGCGGCGCGCGGTGGACGTGCGGGCCATGCCCACGTTCGATCTCACGGTGATCCCGTTCCTTGTGAGTTCGGATACGGACCGCTCGATCGTGTCGCTGGTGGAGAGCCTGACCCCGGACCACGAGCTCCTCTGGTATACGCGAACGCTTCTGCCGGTGGGCGACTTCACGGTCACGGCGCACGAACCCGTGATGACGTCGACGAACAACCAGAGCGCCCTGCTCGGCGAGACGAACGCGATTCGGGTCGCCGAGGGGGGGACCGGGCATTACATGGGCACGGCGGCCGCGAGCGACGGGGGCGGGCTCGCATACCTGGGCGGGTTCTCGAGCTTCGCCGACATGCGGATCGACATCATCGCGCACGAACTCGGGCACAACATGAGCCTGAGCCACGCTCCCTGCAGCGCGTACGGGGTCGACCCCTGGTATCCCGAGCCGGACGGCCGCATCAGGGCATGGGGGTACGACTTCCGCGACGGCGGGGCGCTCGTCGCGCCGGACACCCCGGACATCATGGGGTACTGCGATCCGCACTGGATCGGGGACTACCACTTCTCCAACGCGATGCGCCACCGCCTCGCCACGGAGCGCACCGCGGCAGCGGACGGGACGGGGACACAGGCCTCGGACTGGACGGCGGCGATCCCTAATCGGACGCTCCTCCTGTGGGGCGGTGTCGATGAGACGGGCGCCCCCTATCTGGAGCCGACGTTCGTCCTCGACGCCCCGCCGACTCTGCCGCTTGCCGTCGGCGAATACGTCATCCGCGGCCGAAGCGCGGGCGGCGAGGAGCTGTTCTCACTCCCCTTCGACATGCCGAGGATCGTCCACGGCGACGGAGGATCGAGTTTCGCCTTCGCCCTGCCTGTGCGCGCGGAGTGGGCGGGCACTCTGTCGAGCCTGACGCTCTCCGGGCCCGGAGGGTCCGCCACGCTGGACGCCGCGACCGACCGGCCGGCCGCGATCGTACGCGACCCGCGGACCGGAGTCATTCGCGCGATCCTGCGAGACCTTTCGCCCGCTACGCTGGCGCGGGGGATTGCCGAGGAACTGTCTCTCGACCCCGGCCTGGAAGTGCAGGTCAGCCGCGGGATTCCCGGTCCTGCGGCGTGGAACCGCTGACCCGCCGGCTCGGGCTCCGTAACGGCCCGTGGCAAGAGCCCCGCTGCATTCGAGCGACGCAGGGTTTTGCCACGGGCCGCTGAGGGCTAGTTCCCCTCGCGGTCCGGGAGTTCGGCGAGGGCGTCGACGTCGATCGCGTCACGAAGTTCGTAGAGTTCGTCGACCGTGACGTCGCGCCCATCCAGCGCGACCACGAAGCGACCCTCCACGAACCAGGCCAACGTTCCGCGACCTCGATTGTCACGCCTGCGTTCGAACTCCTCGAAGGCAGGATGGCCTCCGTATTCGAGCGTCCGCGCCCAGCCTCCGTCACTCTCCGCCTCGACCTCGGCGTCGAGCCACGCCGCCATGGCCTTCGACCCGATGGAGCCCAGGGCGCCGGCATCCACTACCGTGATGTCGACCTCGGCGCCGTTCCCCGCTTCGTACTCGGCCTCGACTGCGGACACTTTGAATCCGAACGCGCCGGCCGTGTTGCCCTCGCGGGACGTCCGACGGAAGTCACCGACCCTGTCGGGGAGGACATCGTAGAACTCGCGGAAGTCGACCGGATTCTCGACGCTGCGGCCGTCGGCCAGGTCCTCGACCATATCGGTGGCGGCTTCCGCGACCTCCTCGGCCGCCTCGGTAAACTCTTCCATCGCCTCTTCGAAGCTCTCGCGCGCATCCTCCGCCTCGTCGCGGGCGTCGCTGTCGCCGATGAAGAAGCAACCCGCCGACGCCAGACCGGTGAACAGGGCGCCCGTGAGGGCGATGCGCCGCGAGCGGCGGCCGGGGGATTGACGATTCCGGGACATCTCTTTCTCCAGATGCTGAGCACAGGGTTGTACGGGTCGCGCGGCCGCGAACGCCGCCTCGCCCGGGCACCCCGTACCTGCAGGGGGCCTGAGTTCCGTCTACGCGCCACGGCGGGAGTAAGTGTCAGGCCGTTGACCGGCGACGTATGTGGTTCGATGGTGTTCCGATGAACGCCCCCACTTCCCGTCCCGCCGTGCCCCCCAGGGCGCGCATCGCGGCCCTGGCTCGCGATGACAAGTGGTTTCTGGGGGGGCTGGACGGCGTGGTGTGGGCGCCGCCGTTCCCGCAGTGGCTTCACCGGCCGGGGTTCTGGGATCCCGTTCACCTGCTGCAGCATGAGGTCGGCCCGGGGTTCTCGGTCGCTCTCGTGCGCCCCGACGGGACGGAAAGCCCGGTCCGCAGTGCGACCTGCGGCCCGGACGGTCGCGACCTGACGCCACGCAGGTGGCAGCCCGGGCGGCTGGTCGTAACGTGGTCGGATGAGCGAGGCGCCACCGTTGAGGAGCACCGCCAGGTGCTGCCGGGCGGAATCCTGGAATCAGCCTGGCACGTCCCCCGCGAGCTCGAGGGCCACCTCGTCGGCTTCACCGCGCAGCCAGCCGACGCGACCGAGGGCGTCGAACCCACGGCGGCCGGCATGGGCTGGACGCGCACCGTCTCGGACCGGCGCGGGCAGGAACTGGTCCTGCGCGCGGAACTCGCGGGCTCGGGTTCGCCCGCGTGGCGGCGCATCGTGCCCTCCGAGGGGCGCGGCGCGCCCGAATGGCGGCATTCGCCCTTCGCGGAAGACAGCGGCGGCGGCGGCGCCCGGGGGAGCGCCGCGACCGATTGCGAGGGCACCGACCCCGCACCCGGCGCGGCCCCCGACCCGAACTCCGACCTGAACTCCGAAACAGGCGCACGCCGCTTCGGGTGGATCTGGATTGCCGTCGCCCTTCCGCTGGCGGGGATCGGCGACGGCGGCCCGCCGACCCTCCGGCTGACCCTCCGCCTCCGGCGCGCCGAAGCTCGGGGCCCGGCTCCAGCGTCCTCGACGCCCCCGGCCGGCGAGACCCCGGCAGCCTCCGCCTGGGAGTCCTTCTTCGGCGGTTTTCCCCACTTCCAGTGCGGCGATCCGTATCTCGACCGCACCTTCGACTACCGCATCTACGGGCTGGGCCTGAACCGCATCGAGGGTCCATGGGGCCCGGTGCGGCACCCCGCCATCGCCGAGGGCCCGGAGTACTTCCACGTGCCGATCGCCTACAGCGCGCAGTGCCACGTGATGGAGATGCGGTGGCGGAGGGGCGGGCGCGAGGCGTGGGGCTCACTCCTGAACTTCGTCGACAACCAGAAGCCCGACGGCTCCTTCCACGGGCGCCTCTATCCCGAGCGCCTCGAGGGCACGGACTTCTACCACGCCAACTGGGGCGACGCGCTGCTCGCGGTCGACGACATGCACCCCGATGCGGCGGCGCTGGCCCGCTGCTACGAGGGACTGTCGCGCTACGCCCGCTGGCTGACGGCGGCGCGCGACCCCGAGGCGTCGGGGATGTTCACCGTTACGAACCACTTCGAGACGGGACAGGAGTACATGTCGCGCTACATGGCCGTGGACGAGAAAGCCGACGTCGCGGGGTGGCGTCCCCGCCTCCGCCTCAAGGGGATCGACGTCACGGTGTACGCGCACCAGTTGTTCCGCGCCCTCGGCTCGGTGGCGCGCCGCCTGGAGCGGGCGGGCGACGAGGCCGAGTGGCGCGGGCTCGCGGCCCGCTGCTGGAGGGCGATCGACGAGCGCATGTGGTCGGCGGAGGCCCGGCTGTTCACCGACGTGGACGGGCGCACCGGCGAGCGCACCGGCGTGAAGGCGGCGGTGGGGTTCTACCCGCTGCTCACCGAACGAGTGGGCGGGGCCCGCCTCGGCGCCCTGTTCGACCACCTCGAGGATCCCGCGACCTTCGGCACGCGCTTCCCCCTGCCTTCGTCGAGCGTGGACGATCCGCGATTCTCGGCGGAGGGCATGTGGCGGGGGAAGCGCCGCAACTGCCCATGGAACGGGCGGGTATGGCCGATGACGACGAGCCATGTGATCGAAGGGTTGCTGCGCTGCTGGCGTGGCGGGAGCGCGCGGGCCGGCATGCTGGCGGCCGACATGCTCGACCGCTTCGCGCGCATGATGTTCACCGACGGCGACCCCTCGCGCCCCAACTGCTTCGAGCACTACAACCCGCACACGGGCCGCGCGTGCCACTTCCGGGGCATCGACGACTACCAGCACTCCTGGATCCTCGATCTGCTGGCGCGCGGATTCGCCGGGCTCCATGTGGACGCGTCGGGAATCGAGGTGCGGCCGCTGCCGAACGGTCCCGCCCGAGTGTCGCTGGGACCGGTCACCGCGCGGGGTCACACGGTGTCCGTCGAGGTGGAGCCCGAGCGGGTGAGCGTTGCCCTGGACGGCGAGCGGTTCGACGGGCCGTGCGGCGAGGCCCTCCGAGTGGCGTGGGTTCCGTGAGTCGCGCGCCGCAGGGCGTCGAGCTGCGCGGTATGGAGAAGCGCTACGGCGAGGTCGTGGCCGTGCGGGCGCTGGACCTCGAGGTCCGCCCCGGGGAGTTGATGGTGCTGGTGGGCCCGTCGGGGTGCGGCAAGAGCACTCTGTTGCGCCTCATCGCCGGCCTCGTCGAACCCACTTCGGGGGAGGTGTGGATCGACGGACGGCGCGTGGACGACGTCGAGCCGGGCGCCCGGGACGTGGCCATGGTGTTCCAGAGCTACGCGCTCTACCCGCACATGACCGTGGCCCGGAATCTGGGCTTCGGCCTGCGAGTGCGCGGCACGCCGCCCGCCGAGATCGAGCGGCGCGTTGCTGAGGCCGCCGCCACTCTCGGGCTCGCCGATCTGCTGTCGCGGAGGCCCGGCCAGCTGTCCGGGGGCCAGCGCCAACGGGTGGCTCTGGGACGCGCCATGGTCCGCGATCCGGGCGTGTTCCTGTTCGACGAACCGCTCTCGAACCTGGACGCGGAGTTGCGATTGCGGACACGCGACGAGATCGCCGCCCTGCACCGGCGCCTCGGCACGACGATGATCTTCGTGACGCACGACCAGGTGGAAGCGCTGTCGCTGGGCCAGCGGGTCGCGGTCATGGATCGCGGTCGGCTCCAGCAGGTGGGCACGCCGGATGAGGTCTACCGCCGGCCGGGCAACCTGTTCGTGGCGGGTTTCGTGGGGTCGCCGCCCATCAACCGCATCCCCCTGTCCCGCGACGAAGGGGGACACCTCGCGGGCGGTCCGTTCGCGCTCGCGGAGCCGTCGCGCCTCGACCGCGCCACGCTGGCGGTGCGGCCGGAGGATCTCGCGGTGAGCGAGGCCGGCGACTTCCGGGCCACCGTGCTCCGCGTGGAGGCGCTGGGCAGCGAGCAGCGCGTGCACCTGGACGGCCCCGGCGACGCGGCGTGGGTGGCGCGCGCATCCCCCGCCCTGCGGGTCGCCCCGGGCGACCGCGTGAGCGTCTCCGTCGCATGGGACCGCAGCCACCTGTTCGGTCCACACGGCCGCCGCCAGGAGGCCACGCCGCGACCGATGGGCCGGCCGGCCTCGCAGTGACGAGCCGTCGGCCGCGCGCGCGCCGGCCCCTCCGGGCCGCCACCGGTTACGCCACCGTCGTCCTCGCGACGGTCGCCTGCGGCCCCGGCGAATCGGGCGCCGCGTTGCGCGTGGCCCTCTGGGCCGGAGGCCACGAACTCGAGATCGAGCGGCAGGTGGCCGACCGCTACGAGGCCTTGCACCCCGGCGTGCGGGTCGTGCTCGAATCGGCCCCCAACGGATACGAAGAGCGGCTGCTGACCTCGATCGCGGCGGGGCGTCCGCCCGACGTCTACCTCATGGACTCGCCCGACATCCCCACCTTCGTGGAGCGCGGGCTGGCGCTGGACCTCGCGCCCTGGCAGGAGGCGCTCGGCTTTCGACCGGACAGCGTGTTCGGGCCGGTGGCGGACGCGTTTCGCCGGGGCGAATCCATGTTCGCGCTGCCGAAGGACTTCACTCCCATGGTCCTGTACGCGAATCGGGGCGCGCTCGCCGCCGCGGGCGTCGAAGACCTCCTGCCGGCCGCGCCATCGCCCGCCGGGCCGCCGGTCGGCTGGACCTGGAGTGACTTCCGGCGGGCCGCCGAGGCCGTCGTCGCGGACACCGACGGCGACGGTCGGAAGGACGTGTTCGGGTTCGACTTCCCGCGCAACCTGTACCAGTGGGTTCCGTTCGTGTGGTCGGCGGGAGGCGACATCCTGGCGCCCGGCGGCAACGGGGCGGCGGGTTACCTGGACGGGCCGGAAGCGCTGGAGGCCTACCGCTTCCTCACGGCCCTGGCGGAGGACGGCCTCACCCCGGGAGCGCAGTTCGTCCAGCAGGGAGACCCCGCGCGGGAGGCGCGCTTCGCATCGGGCGGACAGGCGTTCCTGCTGTCGGGCCACTGGACGCTCCCCGTGTTCCGCGACTTGGTGGAGGCCGGCGCCCTGGACTTGGCCATCGTCCCCATTCCGCACCATCCGTCGCGGACGGCGGCGGCCAGCGTGCTGTACGCCTCGGGGTGGGCCGTGCCGCCCAACGCGCCGCACCTGCGGCGGGCCATCGACCTGGCCGGCTTCCTCGCCTCGCCCGAAGCGCAGCGCATCCGGGCGCGCTCGGGACTCGCCATTCCCGCGCGTATGGATGTGGCGGCGGAGATCGCCGCGGCGGACGGCACGGGGGTCGAGGGCGCGTTCATCGCGCTGGTGGAGGGCGCGCGGATGACGTGGGGCGCACGGGTGCGCGACTTTTCCCGCATCGAGGCGCTGGCGGTGGAGATCATGGACCGCCGCCTGGTGCGGGGAGAGCCCCTCGCATCGAGCGCCTCGGACGTGGCCCGCCGCATCGACGCGGAGTTCGGGTGGTGAGCGGCGTGCGGCAGCCGGTCCTCGCCGCCCTCGCCGCCGTCGCCCTCGCGGCCGGCCTGGGGTTGGTGGTGGCCGTCGGCGCGGGGCGGGTGGAGGGCGCACGGGTGGCCGCGGCGGAAGCCGAGGCGCGCATGGCGGCCGCGCTGTGGGAGGAGGAGGGGGGCGGCGCCGAGGCCGTGGCCAGTCTGCTCGGCGAACGGGCGACGATCTTCGGCGCGGGCGCCGGAGGCGCCGGGGCGGGGGCGCACGCCTACGAGGCCGGCGCGCTCGACCCCGCCGCCTGGATCGCGGTCGCGCCGCGCCGCGCGGGCGGCCCCTGGACCGCCGTCCCCGCCATCGCCGTCGCCATCGCGCTGGCGGGCGTGGCGCTCACCTCGGGCTGGGCCGCGGCCCGGCGCCGCGGGCCGACGCGCACGCGCTACCCGGCGGGCATCGCGCTCCTCTCCCTCGGCTGCATCGCGCTTACGGCGGTCGCCGCCGAGCGGTGGGCGGACCGCGAACTCCGATCGCTGAGCGCCGCCACGGCGGCCCAGGGCGCGCGAGCCGTCGAGCTCGCCATGGCGACCGGCGCGGATCCAGCCCGCGCCGCCCGGGTCGCCCAACTTCCGTGGGCCGAGGACCGCTCGCTGGAGTCCGCGAACCAGCAGTGGACCATGCCGGCCGCAATCGCGGCGGCCATCGCCGCCTCGCCCCAACGAGGCATGACGAGGCCCCTGGCGGCACCTGCCGGTACGCCGTACACGGTGGAAGCGGCCGGCGCCACCTACCACGCGGCCCGCGCCGCCGACGTCCACCTTGCCTTCCTCGGATACGAGCGCACCGCCTCACCGGCCCTCGCGCTGGCCGCCGCGGGCGCGCTCGCCGCCCTGCTGTTGGCGCTGGTCCTCCACCTCGCGCAGCTCGCGGCCCGCCCCCGGACCCTGCGCCGAACCCTGGCGGCGTGGGGCCTCCTCGGGCCGGCGGCGGCCCTCATCCTCGCGTTCACGCTTGGGCCGCTCCTCTTCTCCCTGTGGATCTCGCTGCACGAATGGCGCCTCATCGACCCCGCGCCCCTCTTCCTCGGACTCGACAACTATGCGGCGCTGCTCTCGGACCCGGATTGGTGGTCGGCGATCGGGAATACGGCGCTGTTCACGCTGCACGTGCCCGCCGCGATGGCCGTCGCCCTCGCCCTGGCGCTCCTCACCCAGGGGTCGCCCCGCACAATGCGCTGGGCCCGGCTCGCCCTCTTCCTGCCCGGCATCACCAGCGTGGCGGCGATCGCGGTGGTGTGGAAGTGGCTGTTGAGCGACCAGTACGGACTGCTGAACCAGGTTCTGGTGCGCGCGGGGCTCGAGTCCGTCCCGTGGCTCACCTCGCCCGACACCGCGCTCATCAGCCTGATGCTGATCGGCATCTGGATGGTCGTGGGCTATCAGATGGTGGTCTTCCAGGCGGGCCTCGCCGCCATCCCGCGCGACTGGTACGACGCGGCCCGGGTCGACGGCGCGGGGCCGTGGCAGCGTTTCCGCCACGTCACCCTGCCCGGCCTGCGCCACACCCTGTTCTTCGTGCTCGTCACGTCGGTCATCGGATCCTTCCAGGTCTTCGGACTCGTCTATGTGATGACCGAGGGCGGCCCGCTGGGCGCCACCGATGTCGCCGTGTATCACATTTACCGGGAGGCGTGGGAGTTCCTGCGCTTCGGCAACGCGGCCGCCATGAGCTGGCTCCTGTTCGCCCTCGTGTTCGCCGCCACCTGGCTGCATTTCCGCTTCCTCGATGCGCGGCGCGCCCATGGCTGACCGCTCCATCGCGCCGCGTACGGCGCGCGGGGTGCTGCTCGCCGCGGCTTGCCTGGTCATGGCGGCGCCCTTCGCGTGGATGGCCCTGACGAGCCTCATGGGACAGCTCGAGGTGTTCTCTGCCGGGGGCATCCTGCCGCGGTCGCCGCGCTGGTCGAACTACCCGGAGGCGCTGACGGTCCAACCGTTCGGGCGGTATTTCCTGAACTCGCTGGTGTTCGCGACCGTGGTGGCGGCAGGCCAGGTCGCGACCTCGGCCACGGCCGGGTACGCCTTCGCCCGCCTCGACTTTCCGGGACGGGATGGGCTCTTCATGCTCTTCCTGTCGACGATGATGGTTCCGGCGGTCGTCGTACTCATCCCCCGCTTCCTCATGATCGAGGCCGTCGGCTGGATCGACACCTACCAGGGGCTCATCTCCACGGAGCTTGTCTCGGTGTGGGGCATCTTCCTCATGCGACAGTATTTTCGGACGATGCCCCGGGAGCTGGAGGACGCGGCGCGCGTGGACGGCGCCGGGCACCTCCGCATCTTCTGGAGCGTCGCCCTGCCGCTCGCGAAGCCCGCCGTGGCCACGCTCGCGCTGTTCGCGTTCGTCGATGCGTGGAAGAACCTGCTGTGGCCGCTCCTCGTCACCCGGTCCATGGAGATGCGGGTGGTCGAGGTGGGGATCGCCGCCTTCCATTCGACCTACGAAATCAACTGGCCCTACCAGATGGCGGCCGGCGTTACCGCGGTGCTGCCCATCGCACTCCTGTTCCTGTTCACGCAGCAGTATTTCGTGCGCGGGATCCAACTGGAGGGGATCCGGTAGCGTGTCCCACGCCGACAGCCCGCGCGGTTGGAACGACGGCGCATGCAGGGGCGTAGGCTCGCTTCGTATGGTATTGTTCGTGGGACGTGAAGTCGGGTGTCGACACAAGCTGCACGGCACGGGAGCGTGCGATGTCCGCAAGCGAGATCATCTTCGAAGTTACGGAGGACGAAGCGGACGGCGGCTACTCCGCCAGCGCGCTGGGGTACGGCATCCACACCCAGGGCGACTCGGCGGAAGAAATCCGGCGGAACGTCAGAGAGGGCGTTGACTGCTATTTCGATGAGACGATGGCAAAGCCCGGGATCATCCGCCTTCACTTCGTGCGCGACGAGATCCTGGTTGCGTGAGACTGCCGCGCGACGTAAGTGCTGCGGCTCTGCAGACAGCGCTACGACGCCTTGGGTACGAAGTCGTCCGTCAGCGCGGCTCCCACATTCGGATTACCACTCAGGTAGCGCTATTCCGGTCTCGGCATGCGCAGCAGGGCCTCACATGTGGCCCTTACGTCCCGGGTCCTCGGCGACGTTTTGGTCCGGGATTGACGGGGTACGGGCGTTTGCCGATATTATGTGTGCAATATTGCACTGGAGAAGGCGTGCACAGGAGGGTGAATGACCACACAGGCTTTGGCTGAATGCCTTGGCGGACGGCAGGCTCTCGGGCGCGACATCCGGTCCGACCTCGACCTGGACGATGCGATTCGGTCCGGGCTGCCCGTCAAAGCCGTTGAGAGCGTAGTGAAGACCGGTGCTCTGCGCGCACCCGAACTTCATGCACTGGTCATCCCGCGGCGTACGCTTGCCCACCGGAAGCGCCGGGGGGGGCGGCTGAGCAGCGAGCAGTCGGACCGCCTCGCCCGGGTGGTCCGCGTCGTGACCTCGGCCGAAGAAGCTATCGGCGACGGCACCAGGGCAGCGCGCTGGCTCCGCAAGCCCAACCGTGCCCTCCGGGGACGACGGCCGCTGGATCTTCTGGCCAGCGATGTCGGCGCCCGCCTTGTGGAGCAGGAGCTGGGGCGCATCGAGCATGGGCTGGGCGCGTAGCGCAAAGGCCACACCCCCTGAAACGCTGAATCGCGCTTGGAACTCTGGCGGATCGCCCGCGAAGCTCACGCGGCACTCGATGGCGAGGGAGCCCGCCTCTACGGGACACGGTGGACTCCTCGCGGAACGCCCGCGGTCTACGCGGCCTCCCACCTCTCGCTGGCAGCCCTGGAATACCTGGTCCACATCGACGCGGAGGACGCACCGGACGATCTGGTCGCTCTGAAAATAAGCGTTCCGGACGATGCGACCGAACTGGCCTACGCGCCTTCGTCTCTGCCCGCCGATTGGCGGCAGACTCCGCCACCGCCCCAATGCCAGGCGATCGGCAGCGAATGGGCCAAGAGGGGGGAAGCGCTGCTGCTAAGGGTGCCATCCGTGCTCGTTCCCGAAGAGAGCAACGTGCTCGTGAATCCGATGCATCGGGACGCGGTCGGGGTCAGGCTTATCGGGTCGCGTCACTTCTCCTACGATCTCCGTCTGTTCACGTAGACCGATCCCTTCGGTACGACCCAACTCCAGCGCCCGTCCTGTGACCGCCGACCGGGGCGTTCAACCAGAGTGCTCTTGTCCATGGCCCGGTGGGTACACGGGGAGCGACTCGTGGAGCTCGTGGCTGTAACTACAATATATATGTATAATCGATCGATGGAATTCGTCTGATCTCTTCCCGCCCGGCATCGCGCACGGAAAGGAGAGTCTACCATGAGCGGACGCTACGATAAGCCCCTCACGCCCGAGCAGATCGCGGCGGTGAAGGACGAGAGCATCGACTTCAGCGACATACCGGAACTGGACGAAGGATTCTGGGAGCGGGCGGAGCTCGTCGAGCCCGATCGCACCGACCAGATCACCATGCGCGTCAAACGCTCCGTGCTGGCCTATTTCAAGGCTCCGGGAAAGGGCTACCAGACGCGAATGAACCGCGTACTCGAGAGCTACGTGCGGCACAGGACGGGGAACCCCGACGACACCGGGGAGGGCGCGAACCGCTGACCAGGGCTCCACGTCTCGGCCCTTCACCTCGATGAACCCGACGCGGCCGGTCTCGGGCGCCGGTGCTGGCCGCCGGCCGGGCCAACGCGACCGAAGGTTTCCGGCTCTACCCCTCCGATCCGCCTGAGCACTGTTCTTCGAATCTCTCGTCCGGTGTAGACTGGCTGGCATGGAATCGTCCGAATCCGGGATTGACCGTTCGAAGACCGAGGCGCGCCTGCGCCGCGTAGCGTCGGCCAGCGCGGGGGCCGGGTGCACGCGGCGGATCGCGGCGGGGCTGACCGGCGTGGCCCTGACCCTGTCCTGCGGGGGCGAGACGGCCGCGCCGACTCCGGGGCCGCCTCCTCCACCGCCCCCTCCGCCTCCACAGCCCACGACGCTGTCGATCGCGCCCGACAGCGTGCGGCTCACGGCCCTGGACGCTACGGCCCAGCTCTCGGCGGACCTCCGCGACCAGAACGGGCGCCCGATGACCGGGGTCTCCATCGACTGGGCGGCCAGCGATACGCTCGTCGCGACCGTGACCGGCTCCGGGCTCGTCCGCTCAACCGGGCCGGGCGCGGCCACGATCACCGCGACCGCGGGAGGGCTCTCGGCAACCGCCTCCGTCACCGTCGAGCAGGTCGTCGCCGAGGTGGTCGTCACGCCTCCGGCGCCCACGGTCTTCGAGGGCGACACCCTCCGGCTCGCCGCGGAAGCGCGGGATGCCAACGATTACCACGTGCCCGACGTCGTCTTCGTCTGGACCTCGGACTACGAAGCCGTGGCCACAGTGGACTCGGCAGGTCTCGCGCAAGCCGTGGCCCAAGGCACCGCGACGATCACGGCGCGGACGGGCGAAGTCTCCGGGACGGCGGCAGTCACCGTCACGCGCCGCTCCATACCGCCCAACCCCGACGTGGATGTCGGCACGTCTCACTCCCTGCAGAGCCCCGGGATGCGGCTCTCGCACCCGGAGATCCGATTCGGCCGGGGGGGGGGTTCTACTTTGCCAGGGCGTACGGTGATTTCGATGATGATGGAGATACCGACATCTTCTATTCGCCGGGCGACGGATCTCGAAACCCCCTACCCCCGGAACTTTTCACGAACGATGGATCACATCATTGGCTTCCATCACGGCGGGGCGTCGGCGGACATCGACGCCGATGGCGACCTGGATGTATTCGTAACGGAGAATTTCCGGGGCCCGTTCTTCCTTATGAACGACGGCACGGGCTTCTTCCGGCAGGACAGAACGCGCATCGAAGGGATCGGAGCAGTGGGGATCTATACGGCCGAACTGGTTGATGTGGATGGCGATCAATACGTGGATCTGCTCGTGGGCGGGATGAGTACCAGGACATGCGGACGCAGATGCTGTGGGGTGACGCCAGCGGGGTGTTCAGCACGTCCGGGGCGACGCTTATCCCGGAAGTGCCCGGTTACGGCATCATCACCGACCTGGACGCCAGCGACCTGGACGGAGACGGTGCGCGAGACCTGGTCATCAACCGAACGGGCGATCCATCCGGGCCGGGCTGGTATCGTGGATACCACCTGCAACTCATGCGTCAGGCCGGGAGGCGCGCGTTCGTTGACATCACGTCCGAACGTCTTCGCCAGCATGAGGATCCGCAGGCCGGGTCGGCGAACTGGATACGGATATGGGATGTCGATGACGATGGCGATCCGGATATCGTGGCGGACGACGAGACCCACACACACCTGTTCTGGACCAACGACGGGACCGGCGGCTTCGGACGGGGAGGCCTCATTCCCAGAACTTTGCCGCGGACGAAGGGAGTTCGCACTCAGTGCAGAACCCACCGTTTCCGATCGACCATCCTCGCGTGAGATCCGGCCGGCCGGGCTATGTGACGGCGATGGCCTACGGCGACTTCAGCGGGGACGGGCACGCGGACGTGTTCTACGCGCCCCAGGACGAGTCGTCCGGCTCGCTCGCAGCGGAACTGTACACCGGGAACGGAAGCGGGGAGTTCGTCAGGGACGCGGGATTCGCGGGCGGGAGTCCCCCGGGGCGAAGGAACGCCCGAAAGGCTCTTCCCGGAGACTACAACGGCGACGGCCGGATCGACGTGCTGGTACTGGGTCCCGGGGACGCGCCGTACACGCTGCTGTCAACGGGCAGCGGACACGTCCGCGGCGGCGGCCTGGACCGCTATGTGGGCGAAGGCCAGTACACCGGGGCGGCGGCGGACCTGGACGCGGACGGGGACCTGGACGTGTTCCTCTCCGATCCGCCGGTGCTCCTGCTTAACGATGGCGAGGGCCGCTTCAGTCAGTCTCTCCGTCCCGTCAGGCTGGGCGGGTTCGTACTCGCTTCCGAGCTGGTGGATGTCGACGTTGACGGATATTTGGATCTCCTGGTCGGAGGTCACGAGCAGGACGGTGATCGAACGCAGATTCTCTGGGGAGACAGCACCGGGGTGTTCGATGCGGCAAACGGGACGCTGCTCCCGGCCGTGGAGAGCTACGGAGTGGTCCTCGACATCGACGTCGCCGACACTGACGGCGACGGCGACAAGGACCTGGTCATTACCCGCACGGGTGACGGGA
Organism: Candidatus Palauibacter sp.; assembly: GCF_965222475.1. Taxonomy (GTDB): domain Bacteria; phylum Gemmatimonadota; class Gemmatimonadetes; order Palauibacterales; family Palauibacteraceae; genus Palauibacter. The sequence goes on from NZ_CBDCUB010000006.1 coordinate 186,289, forward strand.
CGAGTCGCGGTTTCCATGAAGGGTACTACGTCCAACTGGTCGAGCAGGCGGGCGATCGTCACTTCACGGATGCGACGACGGAGTCCCTCGCGGGAAACGAGGACGCCGGTGCTGAGGGAATCAGCTGGATTCGTATCTACGACGCCGATGATGATGGCGACCTGGATATCGTGGCGGACGACTACTGGGCGTGGAACCTGATCTGGAGGAACGACGGCGCCGGCAGGTTCCAGCGCAACTGAGCGGCTGGCGGCTCGACCCGCGCTCGTCCCGCCAATCACCAGTTGGCGGGTTCGGAGCCCGGCGTAAGCCTCGGAGGAGGGTATCTCATGACACCTGCGGAGATCATCTTCCGGGTGACGGAGCCGCCGGTTGAAGCCCTCGCCCGATCGCTCCATCGTTCACTTCGGTTACCGCCTCACCCGGCAAAGCGGCAGCCACATGCCGCTCACCGCCACGAATCGGCCGCGGTGACCGGGACGTTACGCCGTCCGCGACAGCACGCCGATCAAGGATCTTCGGCGTCGCAAAACCAAACAGTCTCAGCTTCGGGACGCGACCCCCATTTCGGCCGGGAACTGCGAGGGATCCTTCGGGTATCCGTAGTAGCTTCGGGAGCGGGTCAACGTCAGCGTGTCGCGGGTCCGCGTAACGGCTACGAAACAACTCCTCCGTTCCTCTTCGACCTGCCTGCTGTCCGCCCCCTTGCGGAGGGCGTAGATCGATGGAAACACCTCCTGCGCCATGCCGATCAGGTAGACGTGCTTGAATTCAAGGCCCTTCGCCTGGTGGACGGTCATGCAGCGCAGCGCGTCGGGCGCCGGTGGAGGCGTCTTGGACGCGAGATCGAGCTGCTGCAGATAGCTGTTCAACGTGACCCCATCGCCGTATTCGGCAACGATTTCCCCGTGCAGGCCCTTCCAGGTCGCGATTTCCTCGCTGGTCGATTCCTCGCGATCGTCGCGGTCCCACGATTCCCATCCGCCCTCGAGGAACCAATCGACCACTGCGGGGAAACGGAGCGCGTCGACGAGGTCGGTCCGGATCCGCTGCAGTGCGCGCTCCCACCCTCCGGCCACCGCCTCGGCGGACTGAACCCACGCGCGCAGGAAGTTGCCGCCAAACAGTGCCGCCGCGGCTTCGACCGACTGCGGATCGACGACCACGCCCGTCAGCCCCTCCCACGCGAGGCAAAGCCTCCGCAACACGACGCGATCATGCGGAGAATTCGCCGACCGCAGAGCCTCCACCAGAACGTTCGCGGCGGGCGAGTCGAACTCGCTCTTTCTGACCGGCACGTACGCGTCATATCCGGCGGACAGCAGCCCATCGGCCGCATTTCGGACGAGGCGCGTCGTGCGTCCGAGGACAACGCAATCGGACGACGGCAGCCCGCGTTCACGAATGTTCCGTCCCACGAATTCCGCCTCTTTCCGTGGAGACGGGAACACGTCGTACCTGACCTCTCCGGCGTAGGCCTGCTGCGGATCGTGGACCGCGAGGATGCTCTTCTCCGCAATTCTCCGGGTATTGTGGCCGATCAGGCGGTTCGCCAGCGCGACGATCGCGGGCGGACAGCGGTAACTCTCCGGGAGTTGAATCGTCCGCAGATCATAGTCCCGGCGCAGGTCCAGTAAGCGCTCGGGGCTCGCCCCGTTCCACTGGTAGATGATCTGGTCGTCGTCGGCGACGACGAAGAGGCTGTGGCTCCGGGTCGGAGCGATAAGCCGGAGGAGTTCATATTGGGCTCTGTTTGTGTCCTGGAACTCGTCCACGCAGACGTGAGTCCAGCCCAGCCGCACGACTCGGGCCACGGCGGGCTTCTCTCTCAGCAGCCGTCCCGCAAAACACAGGAGGCTTCCGAAGTCGAGCCGGTTGGCGTCGATGAGAGCATCACAGTAGCGCCGGTAGAGCGTCGGCAACCAGGCGGGAGTGGCAGCAAGGGAAGAGGATTCACCTTCGCCGGCGTAAGACTCCGAGAACAGTCGGTCGATAACGTGAAGCAGGCCCTTTCGGTCTGCCGGCAGATCTTCGTCCAGCCCGTCGATGACATCTTCGAGGATTGCCATCCGGTCCTCGTCCCTCACCAGATGGCGGAAGTCCGATCGGATTCCGAGGTGACTCCCGTGCTGCGCAAGGACATCGGTGGCGAAGGAGTGGAACGTGCACAGCTGGGCGCGGTCCGCGCGTTCCTCCAACAGGTCGTGCACGCGCTCACGCATCTCCGTGGCGGCCTTGTTGGTGAAGGTCAGCGCGAGAACCGACGCGCTCTCGTTCTCCTCCAGCAGTCGCGCCACCCGCAGCGTCAGGACTCCTGTCTTGCCGGAACCGGGGCCCGCAAGCACCAGCAGAGGCCCCTGGTCCCAGCCGACGGCCCGGCGCTGGTTCTCGTTGAGGTTGTCAAAGGTGATCACGGTCCACCGCCCGGCGCGAGCGAAACGACCTTCTCCAACACCTCGCGAATCTCCAGGCTGACCCCGGCCCCGCCGCGACCTTCCATCTCGATGGCGACTGCAGCTGCCGCTCTTGTCTTGGCGCGCCCTGGAAGACGGTCGGCGTATTCTCGCCAATACCCACGCTCGCCGCGCGTCGTCGAGATCTTCTTCAGATTCTGCTCAGGCATGTGTCTGCCGTACACCTCTTCATAGCCGTTGCGCAGCAGGTTTACCTCGATGTCCGGGTACGGAAACGCGAACCGGTCCGCCTCGCTCGCTCCCGCGAGATGCTGCCTCAGCTTCGGTTCCTCCGTGCTTCGATTCGCGTCGTCATCTCCGACACAGTACCACAAGATACCGAGCGCGTTGGCGACCTTGGCGAGCATGCCGACATCGGACTGCCTGAATTCAACCAGCCGAATGCCCTCGGCGTGGAGGTTCAGATCGAGAGCGCGGGCCGCGGCGGGGTAGATCCAGGTCTCCGTCTCTCCCTCCACCAGCAACCAACATCGTGCGAACAGCAGGGCACCGCGGGCGCGACGTATCTGATAGTTGAACTTCCGCGTCTCTTCCGGTGAGAGCAGACTTGAAGCGACCCGAAACGCCTTGATCCCCTCCGGGGTTCGAGCGAGCCGGCGGATATCGTGGACATCGACGTCGGCGAGGAGATCGCCGCTGTGCGTGGAGATGAGCTTCTGTCCGCTGAAGCCGCCGACCAAGGCCCACAGCGCTCGTATCGCTGACGGGTGCAAATGCGCTTCCGGCTCCTCCAGGGCGAGGACGGCGGCACCCTCCGTCTGTACTTCGAGGAAGGCCGAGAACAGCATCAGGACGGCCAGGCTCTGGGTCCCCTCCCCGTGCCGGACCAGCGGGATCTTGGCGCCGGTCGTCGTCCCGAGCTGGATCTGCGCTCGCGCGAGCATGTCGAACATTCGGCCTGGAACCGCCTCGATCGAGACCGCCTCGCCCGAAGCCAGCGGGACAACAGACTGCACACGCCGGAGTCCGGTTCGCACTTGCTCGAAGCTTGCGTGCGACGAAACGACGAGGTCGTTCACTTCCTGCAACCTGTCCTCGATCTCGGCCTTTCTGTCCGGGGAAAGTTGAGAGTCGTTCAGGAAGGGTCTCCAGAACCGCCCCCTCGCGCTGAAGTGGCTGGCGGCGTCCCGGAGTGCGGTCAAGTAGTAGAAGCGAATTACGTCCTGCAGCGTGGGGAGCGCACGAGGCGGTACGCGGCTTAGCCTCTCTCGGTCGAGATCCAGGAATGACCAGTCCTGGATGAATTCTCTCGTTGTCGTATCGAACCTGCACTCCACGCGCAGGCGAACGTGGTTTCGGCCCTCGTCATCTACCTGAAGAACTCTCGCGCGGTTAAGCCGAGCGACCAACTCGTCGTCCCATTCTTCATCGGGTCCGTCCGAGAAGGTGACCTCTATCTTGATCGGGTCGGCTGTCGAGGGCAATGAGAACGGTGACCCTGCCCAAGTCGAGGTCGAGGCTCCTGATGCCCCGGAAATTCTCGATTCGAAGCACGGTGATTCTCATGCGACTCCTATGCCAGCGGCGGACGATGTGGGGAAGTTCAAGCGTCAGAACCTAATATAAGCGCCTCGATCAACGGGTAGGGCCCGAAGTTCTCAACACCGGCTTGCCACGGGCGGCATCACCCGCCCTTCGCCGGAACCTCCAGTGGCCGTAGACTGGCGGCCACGAAGGCTGTCGAGCTTTCGAATCGTGGACGGCCGGCTTCCGCACGGGCGACCAGTACGTGCGGGACGCGAAGGGCTGGGTCCAGGCGGAGCGGTGCGGCCTCGAGATCGACATCGGTGACTTGTGCAATTGAATGGCACGGCTGGAGGGGTTCGAAGGCGTCGTGCGGCGGGAGGGGGCAGCGTGAGCGGGATGAAGCGGGACCACTTGCATGCACGCGACGACGAAAGGCTCGGGAGCGTGGTATTGCTGCCCCGTTCTGCCGGCCGCAAGGTAGTGTGATCCATTCTGCACCTCCGAGAACCTCTCCCAGAACCTAGTGCTTTCCCGGTCGTGAAGAGGGACGTAATGAGGGGATCAGCATGATGCGCGTCGGGGCCTTGGAGGCGCGCCGCTGGGCCGGCCTCGTGTTCGCAGCCGGACCCGAGGACGGCATCGGCCTCCGTCTCGTCTTCACCACTCCCGGCGGCCGGCGCCGCGAGCTGGAGGACTGGTACTGGATGGTCTCCCGCGTCGGTCCCCACGCGCCGGACGGATGCTACGCGCGAATGGAGTTCGACCTCGCCGCCGAGCCGTCGCCGGCGTCCCGCCCCGGAGAGGGTACGCTCACTCTGGAGTGGTCGCGCCGCGAAGACGCCGTGGCGCTGCGGGCGGTGGCGCGCGCGCCGGGCCGGGTGGAGCTGGTGGGCGACGATCCGTGGGGGTGGAAGGCACGGTGGGAGGAAGCTTCCGACGGCTGGCGCGCGACGCTTGGAAGCGTGGAGATCGCCGCCGTGTTCGGGCCTCGGACGGGGGAACGCGCGGCCACCGTGGTCGCTTGGGAGCCGAGGGGGGCGCCGTCTCGATCCGCAGCCGCCCTGGCTCGCGCCCAACGCCTTCTCCCTGGGCTGGACCGCTGGATCGACGACGCGCGCGCCGACTGGGACCGCCGCGGTCCGCGTTCGTCGGGTGCCGGGGAAGGACTGGTCGAAGCCGTCGCGGACAACCTGATGTGGACCGTCCTCCTCCAACCGGAAACCGGACGCCTGTACGCGCCGGCCGGCCGCCGCTGGATTTTTCCGAAGCCGGCGGACGGCGCACGGCAGGGCGCGTCGGCGCCCGACGATTGGACGGTCTTTGGGTGGGATTCCTTCTTCAATGCGCTCGCGCTCGCCACCGCGTCGGGGCGCCTGGCCTGGGACGTTCTCCTCGCCGGGCTCGAGTCGCGCTACCCGAACGGGAACGTGCCCAACTGGAGGAGCCGGCTCGGCGGCTCGCCCGATCGCTCCCAGCCCCCGGTCGGGTCCTTCGCGGCGCTGAAGCTGCATCTTACGTGCCCTGATGTGGACGCGCTGGCCGCCGCCTGGCCCGGGCTCCGAGCGTGGAGCGACTGGTGGGTGGCCGACAAGCGTGGACGCCCGCGGCGGGAGGGTCTCTCGCCGGGCCTGTTGGCGTGGGGCTCGGATGCGGCGCTGGTTCCGGGGCGCGAGCAGCTCCCGGAGTGGGAAGTGGGCGCGAACGGCCATCAGCGCGCGGCGTGGGAATCGGGCCAGGACGACCTGCCGCTGTGGGAAGAGGCGGAATGGGATCCTCGGCGGGAAGTCCTTGCCATGTCCGCCGTCGATCTGTGCAGCTACCGCGCCCTGGACCTGGAGTGCCTGTCGCGAATTGCCCGCATCCTGGGCGACCCGGCGGCCGCGCTACGGTTGGAGGCCGAGCGCGGCCGCCTCGTCGCGGCGATGAACGGGGTGCTGTGGTCCGACGCCGCCCGGCTCTACCTGGACGAGCTGCCTGCGGGTCAGTCTCCGCGCGTGGCGGCGTCGAATTTCCTTCCCTTGATTGCCGGCGTGCCGTCGGCGCGGCGGGCGCGGCGCATGGTCGGCGTGCTGTGCGATCCCGCGCGCTTCTGGGGACAATGGGTGCTGCCCACGATCTCGCGCGACGACCCCGCGTTCGACGACCAGCAGTACTGGCGCGGTTCCATCTGGCCGCCCATGAACTACCTCGTGCTGCAGGGACTGCGGCGCTACGGGTTCGACGAACTCGCCAGCGAACTCGCGTGGAAGGGGGCGCTCATGTTCCTGGCCGACCGCCGGCGCACGGGGTTCTGCCGCGAGAACTTCGACGCGCGCAGCGGCCGGGGGCGGGGCCGCCGCTTCCAGAGTTGGGGGCCGCTGTTCGCGCTGGGCGCCATCGAAGAGTTCGTCGACGCCTGTCCATGGCGCGGATTGCGCATCGGCTCCCGGCTGCCCGCGTTCGTCGCCCGCGAGGCCGCCGTCTGGGCCCGCATCGAAGGGCTCCGCGTGGCGGGTCGGGCGCGGACGGTCGAGCTGTCGCGATGAAGAGTGCGGGGCCGGGCCGCCGGCCGGAGCGGGCCACGCTGGTGATCCTCGCCGCCGGGCGCTCCACCCGGTTCGGTCGCGCCAAGCAGCTCGAGCCCTTGGGGCCGGGCGGCGCAGCGCTGCCCGAATACGCGATTCACGACGCCTTGCGCGCGGGCTTCGGGCGCTTCGTGCTCGTGGTGAGGGAGAGCCAGCGCGACGAGTTCGAGGCGCGCCTGGGTCCGCTGCGAACGGCGGGGGTCGCGCTCTCCTTCGCCTGCCAGCGCCTTGCGCACGCCGACCTCGTGCCGCTCCCCCCGGCCGGGCGCGTCCGGCCCTGGGGCACGGGATTCGCCGTGCTGGCCGCGGCGGCCGCCCTGCCCCGCCGGGGGCCGTTCGCCGTCTGCAACGCGGACGACTTCTACGGGCGGGCCGCATACGAGAGCCTCGCGCGTGCCCTCGCGGCCCCTCCCCCGGGCGTCCGCGCCTTCACCGTCACCTACCCTCTGGCCGACACCCTGTCCACCTTCGGCGGCGTGTCGCGCGGCCTCTGCGAAATGAAGCCGGACGGCACGCTGCTCCGCATGACTGAGGGCCTGGACCTGCGGCTCGAACCCGATGCGCAGCGGACGGGTTCTGGCGCCGAATCCGCCGCCGCCGCTGGTCGCAGCGCCGTCGTCGGGCGCACCGCAGCCGGGACGCCGATCCGCGTCGACGCGGACAGCCAGGCGTGCATGGGGCTGTGGGGGTTCTTCCCCGAGATCCTGCCGCTGCTGGCGGAACGCTTCCGCGCCTTCCTCGCCGCCTGCCCCGGGGCCGATGACGAGTTCTACCTCTCCGACGCCGTGAGCCACCTGGCCGCCGCCGGACGAGCGCGCTGCGGCCTTCCGCGCGCGGGCGAGGGTTGGATGGGGCTCACCTTCCCCGGCGATCGCGCGGGCGCCGCGGCCTCGCTCCGCCAACTGACCACGGCCGGGGCCTATCCCGCCGATCTCCGGACGTTGCCCGTACACCCGGAGTCGGCCCCGCGCGCGCAGGCCCCACCCGTCCGCCCGCTTCAGGCGCCGCGCCGAGGGGTCGCAATTGCTCCCGGGCGCATCAACCTGATCGGGGAGCACCTCGACTATAACGGCCTCTCCGTGCTCCCGATGGCGCTCGAGCGGAACATCCGCCTGGAATTCGAGGTGCTGCGCCAGCCGGCGGTCGAACTCACAGGCGATGCCGACCATGGCCCCTTCGCCTTTCGCCTGGACCGGCCGATCGAACCCGCACCCCAAGGCCACTGGTCGAACTACGTGAGGGCCGCCGCCAAGGGGTTGCTGGACCACGGCGTGGAACTGAGACGAGGCATAGGGGGGAAGGTCGCCGGCACGGTGCCGGTGGCGGAGGGGCTCTCGTCCTCGTCCGCCCTCGTTGTGGCGTCGGCGCTGGCCCTGTTGCACGCGAACGGGAAGCATGTGGAGGTGCTGGAGCTGGCGGCGTTGCTGGCCCGCGCCGAGCGTTTCGTCGGGTTGCAGGGTGGCGGGATGGACCAGGCGGCGTCTCTCTGCGGGGCGAAGGGGCACGCGCTGCGGATCGACTTCCGGCCGCTGCGCGTGACGCCGGTGCCGGTGCCGGAGGGATGGCGGTGGGTCGTCGCGTCGTCGCTGGCGCGCGCGAAGAAGGCCGGGTCGGCGCGCGAGCCGTACAACGAGCGGCGGGCCCAGTGCGCGGAGGCGCTCGAGCGGCTGGGCCGGGCATCCTTTCTGGAGGCGGTGGAGGCCGACGAGGCCGAGTTCGCATCCATCCTGGCCGGGGCGCGCCGGTCGCTGCCGCCCACGCTGTGGCGGCGCTTTCGCCATGTGGCGACGGAGGGCCGCCGAGTCATCGAGGCCGAGGCCGCGCTGCACCGGGAGGATATGGCCGCCTTCGGCACGCTGATGAACGCGTCCCACGCCAGCCTGCGCGACGACTTCGGCGTGAGCACGGAAGCGCTGGACGAGATTGTGGGGGTGGCCCTCGACTCGGGCGCGGCGGGGGCGCGGCTCACGGGCGCGGGATTCGGCGGCTGCGCGATCGCGCTCTGCCGGGCGAGCCGGGCGGAAGGCGTGATGGCCGCGCTGCGCGAGCGCTTCTACGCGCCCCGGGGAGGAGTCGGCGGTGGCGCGCTCTTCGTGGCCTCAGCGTCCGACGGAGCCACGGTGACCTGCTAGCCGAGAGCAGGTGAGAAGATCGCCCGACAAGGCGTGAAGAGGGGGTTCCCCCGATCCGGGCGCTGCCAAGGCATTTCGCAACGGACACCGTCCATTTTGCATCCCCTGTGGTAGCACCACTGCGTTCGGCACGAGCCCCGGGCCGGGCAGAATCACCTACGCCACGGGGGTGGACATGATCGAGACCAAGTTCCGTCCGCAGCCGGAATCCGAGTTTGCCAGACGCGTCGCGACCTGGGTTGTCGTTCTTCTCGCGGTGTACCTCGCGTATTCGGCAACACACTTCTGGGGCCGGCCGGATGCGGTCGCAGACTTTTTCGCGCTGCTGGCCAGACGTCTCCCCGTCATGGTTGCCCAGATCCTCCCGCCCGCGGTGTTCGCCGGTGCTCTGAACGGGTGCGGCATCTTCGGCGGGGGTCCTACCGGTTCGCCGCGGCGTCACTGGGTCTTGCTAGCGATGCTGGCCATGGCGGCATATGCCCTGCCGGCCCTTGTCGCGCCCATGTCCGCGAAGTGGACCGGCTCCGACTGGCCGTTTCCCGCCTCTCTCCTCGAATCCGCGAGGTCCGCGCGCGCTGCCGCGGAGGCCGCGTTGGGGAACGAGGCCGCAAGGCATCTGCGTCGAGTGGCGAGCGCTCTGGCGACCCTGGTCGTACCGATTGCGAACGCGGCGTTTGTGTTGCTGGCGGCAGTTCTGGGCGATCTGACCGGAAGATCGACCCGCAGGCTGTCCACCTGGCCCCGCTACGCGACGCGGTGGCTTTCGGGCGGACTCCTGTTCGCGACTTTCTGGATTCCCGCGGCCGTGGCCGACGAATTGGTCGGATACGACGCGGCCCGGGGGGGCCTGCTGTTCGTGCTTCCCCTGTGCGTGCCTCTCGCGGCAGCAGGGATCCTGTTCGCCCTCGTCCGCCCTGATCGCGGGTCCGCCCGTTGACACCCCGCGATGGCAACACCGGCTTCGACCGGGGGCGGTTTCATGCGGGAGACCACGCGCTGTTTCGCCGTCTGGTGCGCGAGACGTCTCCGCGAATGCTGCGAGTGATCCGCGGCTACGCCCGGGATGACGACCACGCGGCCGATCTGTTGCAGGTCTGCTGGATCCGGATCTACCGGAAGCGCAGGCGATTCTCCGGTACCGGGTCCTTTCTCGGGTGGGCTCTGACGGTGTGCAGGAATGTCTGCAGGATGGAGGCGCGCAAGCGGCACCGCGCCCCCCTGACCCGCCTTGACGAGCGCGGCGATCTCCCCGACCCCACACCCGGCCCGTCTGAACAGTTGAGACGCCAGGAGCGGGCGGCCGCCCTCTACTCGGCGCTCGACTGGCTCACGGCGCGGGAGCGGGACGCCATCCTGCTGCGCATTCTCGAAGGCCGGAGCACGGCCGAAGTGGCGCGAATATTGGCGGTCAAGGAGGTGTCGGTGCGCTCGCTGATCCATCGGGGCCTCAAGAAGCTGCGCCAAATGGATGGACTGATCGACCGGATCCAGTGACCAGACCCTGTGACCAGATCCTGTGACGACGGAGAACCCTATGCTCAAGAAGACGCAGTGGCTGCTGAGGAGGCGGACCGGCGGGCGAGCCGAGCCCGACCGGGAGACGATCGACCGTCTGGTCTCGGCCGTCCTGGAAAACGACTCCGGGCAGGCGGCAGATCCGGCGGACGGAAACGCCGATGACGAGACGCTCGAGACGCTTCGCCTGATCCGCTCGATTCGGCAAGTCGGCGCCTCCGATTCGCCGCTCCCGGAGTCCGGCGTGGACGCCATCATGGGCGCCCTCGAGGGGGAGGCGCGAAGCGTTCCCCGACAGGATGCGTGGCGGGAGTGGCTGGGCATGGCGTCCGGCTTTCTCGCTTCCTCGGTGACGCTCGGTTCCGGCCTGCTCCTCGTGGGCGGTGCCGGGGACGTCGGACCTCCGGGCGCGGTCGCGACACCGGTGCTGGCCGCCGCCGTCGCGTCACTCGCGGCGCTGGCGAGCGTACTCGTTCACAGACGATCGACGCTTCGACTCCCGATCCTCCCCCTGCTGGTCCTCGGTGCGCTCGTCATGGTGTCATGCGCCCCCACACCCCGGGACGCAGCGGCAGCCGAGGTCGCGATCGACCTTTCGGCGCTCACGACCTTCGAGGAAGGCGAAGAGCTGTGGGGGGTGCGAGATGTCATCGAGTCCGGCGAAGCGATCTGGGCGCTGACCGAAGCCGCACCCTTTCTGCGGGCGTACGGTCGCTCCGGCCGATTGCTCGCCGATTTCGGCCGGTCGGGCCAGGGACCGGGGGAACTCTTCAACCCCTGGGTCCTGTCCGCGGCGGCTTCGCCCCGCGAGGTGATCGTATGGGATCTCGCCACTCGTCGGCGTTCCAGATTCGATGCGGGAGGCAACTTCGTGACCTCGACGCCGGCCCCCACCACCCGGGGATCCATTCGCGCCGATATCAGGAGCGTGACGTTCGGGGATCCGTTCCGAGTCGCCGAGGACGGCACCGGAGCCTGGGTGGCCAGCTATCCGGGCGGGCTCAACCGGGGCGATGACTTCTGGAGCGGCAGGCTCCTGCGGATCACGCATGCTGATGCCGAGCCCACCGTGGCCCTGGATTTCGCCGTCGACCTTCCGGGAGCCGCGACCCGCGTTCCGGTCATGGGTCTCGCCCCCGTGCCCCTCTGGGACGGCTGCCCCGATGGCGTCGTCGCCGTACTCGACCCGATCGACCGCAGTCTTCATCTCCACGGCACCGGTGGCACGAAGACCCGTTCCATCCCGCTGCCGTGGCCCGCTCGGCCGCTGTCGCACGAGGAGCGATTGGGCTACGTGCGGGAGATGATGCGGAACGAGACGCGCGGCACGAACATGCCCGAGGCGGAGATCGAACGCGCCGCCGCGGACGCACTGGCTCGCGCGGGCGACCACCTGCCGGCGGAAGCCCCGATCGGCATAGATCTGCGCTGCTCGCCCGGACGGGTCTGGATTCAGGCGTTCGATGGTTCGTCTCATCCCCTCGGGTACGGGAGGGCATGGAGCACCGTGTCCCTGGGCGACCCGGAACCACAATTCCAGAGGGTCATCTTCCCCGATGGGTTCACCCCCTATCGCTTCACGGACACCACCGCGATCGGCGTCCTCACGGACGCCATGGACCTGCAGCGCGTCGCAGTCGTGCGTCTGACCGACCTGGCCCCATAGCCTGCACCCCCCGCAGCACGTCCCCGGAGGATGGCAAATCACGCCCGGACGGATACGCGGCCGATGGGTTGTCTGGCCAAGGAGAGCGCGGCAAGCTGAACCCGAGGCGCGTGCGACCACGCGCGACTCGATGTCATGTTGATGGGGATGCCTTCCGGAGGCGGTCGGGAGTCAGAGGAGGGATGCGCGATGAGTACGTTCGGAGAAGACCTGATCCAGTCCCTGAACGAAGCCCTGGCGCATGCGAAGGGCGAAGACGTCGGCACCCGGACCACCTCCCTCGCCTAGACTCGAGTGCCGCCAATCCCCCTCCGCAGACCGTGCCAGCCGGCGTTTGGCCGCGATCTGATGAACGCGGCTGTTCTGTACTCTGCCTTGACCGCCGCGGCGTGCGCGGCGCCTGGACCCCGCGCCCGCATCTCGGAGGAGACGCGCGTCCTCGACACGTACCCGTTCTCGGAGCCGAACCCTGTGCCGGCGCTCGCCACCGACCGCCGGCTGTACCCCTACCACACGTTCGAGGGCTACGCCGCGACGTCGGAGCCCCGGGAATGGAAGGTCGTGAGGATGGAGAACGACCTCATCGAGGTCTTCGTCCTTCCCGAGGTGGGCGGCAAGGTGTGGGGCGCCGTAGTGAAGGAGACCGGCCACGAGTTCATCTATCGGAACGAAGTGATGAAGTTCCGGGACATCGCGCTGCGCGGACCGTGGACCTCTGGCGGCCTCGAGTTCAACTTCGGCGTCATCGGGCACACGCCGGCCACGGCCACCCCCGTCGACTATCTGGTGCGGGAGAACGCGGACGGAAGCGTGAGCACGATCGTCGGCGCCACCGACCTCCCGTCGCGCACCCCCTGGCGCGTCGAGATCCGCCTTCCTCCGGACCGGGCCGCCTTCGAGACGCGCGTCCTGTGGTACAACCCGACCCCGCTGGAGCAGCCCTACTACAACTGGATGACGGCCGCGGCCTTCGCCCGGGACGACCTGGAACTGTTCGTGCCCGGCAACGCCTATCTGGAGCACTCCGGCCGGGCGCGTCCGTGGCCCGAGGACGAGGAGGGGCGCTTCCTGCCCCTGTACCGCAACAACGCGTTCGAGGGACACAAGTCGTACCACGTCGTGGGGGCGCTGAACGACTTCTTCGGCGGCTACTATCACGACGAGGGCTACGGCTGGGGGCACTGGGCCCCCCACGAAGAAATGCCGGGACGCAAGATGTGGTTGTGGGCGCTCTCCCGTGCAGGCGGCATCTGGGAGGACCTGCTCACCGACACGGACGGACAGTACATCGAGTTCCAGGCGGGACGGCTGCACGTCCAGTACTCGCCGGGAGCGGACCGCAACCCCATCTCGCAGGCCGGGTTCGATCCCCTCTCCGCCAGCCGCTGGACCGAGACGTGGTTCCCGCTGGAAGGGACGGGCGGCCTCACCGACGCCTCCCCCCACGGGGCCATGCACGTCGAACGGGAGGACGGTCGCCTGCAGGTGGTGGTCAATGCGTTCGGGGCGGCGGCTGACACGGTGAAGGCGTGGTCCGACGGCGAACAGGTCGGCGCGCGGGCGGTGGCCATGGAAGCGCTCGAACCGGCGGTCGTCGAGTTCGACGTCGCGCCCGAGAGTCGGTGGCAGGTTTCGGTAGCCGGGCTCGGCCTGGAAGCCTGCTCCAATGCGGAAGAACCCGGTCTCGATGGCGTCTGCGGATTCGGCGCGGAGCCCTCGGTGTCCCGGTCGTTTGAGACGAACTCCGAGGCGTGGGACGCCCTCCCGGCGACGGATCGTCTGGTGTTCGAGGCGCGGGAACTGGCCCGGGGCCGCCGCTACGCCGACGCGGGGACGCTCTACGAACGGGCGCTCGCGGCCGAGCCTTGGAACCGGAAGGCGCTGCTTGGCCTGGCCGCGCTGGCGCTGAGGTCGGCCCGCTACGAAGAGGGGCTCGCCCACGCCAGACGTGTGCTCCAGCTCGACACGTACGATCCCGAGGCCAACTTCCTCGCCGGCAACCTGTACCTCGCCCTGGGGCGCCGTGCGGATGCGCTCGACTCGTTCGGCTGGGCTTCCCGGTCGGTGGCCTTCCGGGCCGCCGCACGCCTTCGGCTGGCGGATCTGGCGCTCGCGGAGGGAGACCCGGTCGAAGCGCACCGCCACGCCGCGCTGGCGCTCGACCACGATCGTGTGAGTATCCCGGCGCGCGAAGTGCTGGCGATCGCGGCGCGCCTGGAGGGAGACGAAGCCGGCGCCGCTCGGGTGCTGGCAAAGCTGCTCGAGCTCGACCCGCTGAACCACTTCGCGCTGGCCGAGCGATACCTCTCGGCGCAGGGCGAGGGATCCGAAAGCGGCGGGGGCACGGGCAGCGTCGCCGCCGCGATAGACCTCACCACGTCGATGCGGAGCGAGTATCCGGAGCAGACGCTGCTGGAGCTCGCCGTCGGCTACGCGAACCGGGGGCTGCCCGACGATGCCGCCCGCCTGCTCGATTTGGCGGATGAAGTGGGCGGCGGCCCCGTGGCCGCGGCGTGGCTCGCCTTCCTGCGTGGCGACGCGGAAATGCTAAGCGCGGGGACGGATCCTGACTTCGCCTTCCCCTACCGCGCCGAGACCCTGCCGGTCCTCCGCCGGGCGGCGGCCGAAGACTCACACTGGGTTTGGCGCTACCTGCTCGGCCTCAACCTGTGGGCGCTCGACCGCGACGCCGAGGCGGCCGAAGTGTTGACGTCCCTCGGCGACGAACCCGACTACGGCCCCGTCTACGCAGCGCGCGCGCACCTGACGGAGGCCATGGGCGGCGATCCGGGGCCCGATTTCCGGCGCGCGCTCGAGATGGATCCGAACCACCGTCTCCTCCGCGTCTCCCTCATCCGGCACCTGCAGGAAGCTGGACGGTGGGCCGAGGCGCTCGGGGTGTCCGGCCAGGGACGGGGACTTTTCCCGGACGACTTCAACCTCGACCTCCTCCATGTGCGGGGCCTCATCCATGCGGGCGACCACGCCGAGGCGATCCAGATTCTCGAGAACACCCACGTCCTTCCCTCGGAGAACTCCGGCGAGGCCCACCGCCTGTACGAGTTCGCCCACGTCGGGGCTGCGCTGGACGAACTCGACGCCGGGAACCGCGCGGCGGCCCGTGGTCATTTGGAGGACGCGCTGCTGTGGCCGGAATCGCTCGGTCAGGGCCGTCCCTTCGATCCCGACGAGCTGCTGGTGCGGTTCCTGCTCGGAGCGCTGTCGGGCGGCCTCCCGGGCGGGACCCCGCCCAGCCCCGACGAGGCCGAAGCCGCCGCGCTCCGCGTCCACCTCGAGGCACTCTCCGACGCGACATCCCCGACCGCCGTCATCGAGCGTGCCCTTCTCCGCCGGGCCCTCGCCGTAACCGGCAACCCCGGCCGGTAAGCGAGCTACCCATCAAGAACCGTTCAGTCGGCGTCGAGAGCCGTGGGGGCAGGTTGGCCGCGCGTCCACCCCGCCGGTAGCCCCGATGTCGAGGAGGACCATGTTTCGGCAGTATTCCCAAAACCACGTCAACGAACCCATCCTGCTGCACGAAGGCACGTTTCGCGTTCGGGCGGGCGATTATTGCGTTGAACGCAGCGGCGCGGCGCATCTTCGGTGGCTACCGTCACCGGGCATCGAGTTCGACGTCGAGCTCCGAGAACCGGAGGACGCGGCCGATTTCGATTCCTTGACCTTGGAATTGCCGAAGTTCAGGACTGAGGGGGTCTTGGTCCACTCGATGTCTCTGGGATCGAACAGCCGAATCCGCGCCTTAGCAAGTAGCATGGAATCGGGCGGGGAACAAAGTCTTCTCTCCGCCGGATTCCAAGTCGCCAATTTCACCAACTTCATAACGCCAGGGCTGTCGGCGGCTCCCGGGGATCCGACGGCGATAACCGACGGCAACCTAAGCGAACGACGCTTGAGCGCACCCCCTACCGGCGCGCGGACCAAACCGGGCCAGTCGTTCACGAAGGCAGCGGCCGAGCTAAGACACGATGGCTGGAAAGTCAGTCTCGTTGCTGTGCCGGAATCTCGGGACCTTCATGAGAGTCTGAAGGCCAACGGCGGATACGCTTTCACACACGTGGGCCAGCTGAAGAGAATCGACGGCTCGAGCTTCTCCGTGGAACGAGCGAAGGAGATCCTCGAATCGCTGCGGGTCTTCCTTTCGTTCGCACGCGGCGCTGCGTGCAGTCTGCCGATCAGGTGGGGATGCGGGATCGATAGTCACGTTGTGTGGCGGCAGTTCGCGTCACCGATCGTAGACCACTGGCAACGGGGACACCGTTCGTGGTTTGACGAACGCCATGGAAGGGTCCTTGCTGAGTTGTTCGACGAATTCTGCCGAGTTCACATGGATGAGAGACTCGGCGAGTCATTGGTCTTGGCGGTGCACTGGTATCGCCACTGCAACACGCGGTCCAGCGGCATGGAAGGGTCGATCGTGCTTGGCATGGCTGCGCTGGAGCTCCTCGGCGGACTCATCGTCGTGGATCGCAATGGGGCCATGTCAGCGCAGCGATACGACAAACTCCCTGGAGCTAAGAAGCTGCAAGAACTGCTGTCCGCGCTG
The DNA here is from genome assembly GCF_965222475.1 of Candidatus Palauibacter sp. Classification (GTDB taxonomy): domain Bacteria; phylum Gemmatimonadota; class Gemmatimonadetes; order Palauibacterales; family Palauibacteraceae; genus Palauibacter. The sequence goes on from NZ_CBDCUB010000006.1 coordinate 202,671, forward strand.
GAGGTCCAAGCGGACATCCCCCAGAAGTACGAGGCGCTGACCAGGTTCGCCCAGAAAAACAGCAACTGGGACTCGTGCCAAGCGCTGGCGAAGCTGAGGAACGGATTCGTCCACGCGAACGAAGGAAACCGCAGGATCGCGTTCGGAGAGGTCGGCAAGGCGGCCACCTACAACGCGTGGCAGTTGTCGCTCTGGTACCAGGAATTGGCATTGCTCCACCTGCTGAAACACTGCGGAAGCTACAGAAACCGGACGACTGCGGAATGGGTGGGGCAGGTCGAGTCCGTCCCGTGGAGGAAGTTGTAGAGCGTACGCTATGGCGTCGGTGAATCAGCGGGCGTCATGATTCCCGTCCGGCGTACAGGACTTCCGCCCGTTCCAATTCCGCACAGGTCGCCTTCCACTCAAGAAGAGCACGACACGTCGCGCGTTAGGCCGAAGTTCGGACCGAAATGGGTCGTTTTCCCGCCGTAAGGCGTTGTCGGCAACGGACTTAACGCCGATTGGGCTTTGGAATGATGTACCCATGTAGTGATTGTATCACTGGTTCGACACGCATGGATATATCCGTTATCTTCATACCCATGTACATTGAACGCGTGCCCAACCGGAACTCCCCGCCCGCCGTTCTCCCGCGCGAGTCCTTCCGCGAGGACGGCAAGGTCGGGAAGCGCACCCTGGCCAACCTCTCGAAGTGGCCCGACGACCTCGTCCGGGGGCTGCGCATCCTGCTCAAGGGCGGCGTCGCCCTCAAGTCGATGGACGACGCCTTCGAGATCCTGCGCGCCCGGCCCCACGGCCACGTCGCCGCCGTCGTGGGCACGGCCCGCGCGCTCGGCCTCGAGAGGCTGCTGGACCGCCGTCCCTCCCGGATGCGGTCGCTGGCCCTGGCGATGATCGCCGCCCGCGTCCTCGACCCCCGCTCGAAGCTCGCCACCGCCCGGGGCCTGCGGTCCGCGACGCAGGCCGACACGCTGGGCGAGGAGCTCGGCGCCCGGGACGCGACGGCCGAGGAGCTCTACGCGGCGATGGACTGGCTGCTCAGGCGCCAGCCGCGCATCGAGCGGCACCTGGCGGCCCGGCACGTCGAGGACGGATCACTCGTGCTCTGCGACCTGACCTCGGTGTACTTCGAGGGCGCGAAGTGCCCGCTGGCCAAGCGCGGCTACTCCCGGGACGGCAGGCGCGGCAAGCTCCGGATCGTCTTCGCCCCGCTCTGCGACCGCGAGGGCCGTCCGGTGGCCGCCGAGGTCTTCGAGGGCAACACGGCCGACCCCGGCGCCGTGGCCGCCCGGGTCGAGAGGCTCACCGAGCGCTTCTCGCTGTCCCGGGTCGTCCTGGCCGGCGACCGGGGGATGCTGACCGACGCCCGCATCCGCGAGGATGTCGAGCCGGCGGGGCTGCGCTGGATCACCGCGCTGCGGGCTCCGAGGATCCGCAAGCTGCTTTCCGGCGGCGACTTGCAGCTGTCGATCCTCGACACCCGGGACCTCGCCGAGATCTCCGCGCCGAAGCTCTATCCGGACGAGCGGCTGGTCGTCTGCCGCAACCCGCCGCTGGCGGCCGAGCGGGCCCGCAAGCGCAAGGCGCTGCTCGCGGCCACGGAGGCCAAGCTCGAACTCGTCGTCCGTGCGACGACGCGCGAGAACCGCCCCCCGCGGGGCACGAAGGACATCGCCGTGCGCGCCGACCGCGCCCTGCGCGCCCACAAGGTCGGCAAGCACTTCACGATCACCGTGACCGAGGACGGCTTCTCGTACGAGCGCGACGAGGCGCGCATCGCCGAGGAGACGGCGCTCGACGGCATCTACGTGATCCGCACCAACGTGCCCGCCGGCGAGATGGCGCCCGAGGAGGCGGTCCGGGCCTACAAGAGTCTCAGCCGGGTCGAGCGCGCCTTCCGCAGCTTCAAGGGGGTCGACCTCAAGGTCCGGCCCGTCCACCACCGCCTGGAGAAGCGCGTCCGCGCCCACGTCTTCCTCCGCATGCTCGCCTACTACGTCGAGCGGCACATGCGCCGCGCCCTGGCGCCGCTGCTCTTCGACGACGACGACCCGGCCGCGGCCGAAGCCGCCCGCGCCTCCCCCGTCGCGCCCGCCCGCGTCTCTCCGGCCGCCCGCGCCAAGGCGGGCGGGAAGCGCACGCCCGACGGCCTGCCCGTGCACAGCTTCCAGACACCGCTCGACGACCTCGCCACCCTGACCCGCAACCGCGTCAGGCCCGCCGTGCCCGGGGCCATGACCGCCGACATGCTCGCCCGCCCCACACCGCTCCAGGCCAAAGCCTTCGACCTCCTCGGCGTCCGGCCATGACCCGTACCCGGTAGCGTACACCCCCGAAAGCACGCTATGTCACAGCGCCACAACCACTTGCCCGATCTCATGGACGCCGAACGTCGGGCTAGGACAGGGGCCGCTCCCGCGCCTCCGGTCTCCTGCGGACGATCCGGTCCGTTTCTACGGCAGGCAAGTTGACCCGCAGCGCATCCATCCGGACGGAGGCGTTTCGCCTCCGAAAGTACCCACACACGGTCGCACGTCGGGTCCGCGCCTCCCGCAGGTCGACCTCCAACCCCTGACTGCAGCTCTGACTCAGGCTACGTTCCCGTCCAGTTTCCAGGACACGACGAGAGGCTCCCACCGAGCGAGACCCACATGACGGACGCCGACGGCTCCCTCCTCACACACCTGGCGAAGAAGTTCACCAATCGGACCGAAACGCTCGCTACCGAGGCACTTGGACACATTCTCTCGCACTCGGCTGCGAGTAGGGCAGCCCTGGTGGACCTACTGAATGGCACTGGCGCCGAGATCCGTGAGATCGAGAGGGTCAAGACGGAGGTCGGCTACAGGGGGGGAGCGATTCGCGCGGACCTGGTGGGTTACGATGCGGACGGGGTCGAATCGGTCATTTCCGAAGTGAAGTTCTGGGCCAAGCTCCTGGAGGGGCAGGTCACTGGCTATCTTGAGTTGTTTCCCCCCGACCAACCCTCGGCGCTGTTGATCGTCGGACCGGAAGTACGGCGCGAGATGCTCTGGGCTGAGATGTTGCGGCAACTTGGCACCGAGAATCCCGGCGAACCGAAGGATGCGAACGGCGTGCGGTGCCTCGCCATGCCCGATCAGCGATGGGTCATGTTAACAAGTTGGAGGGTGTTGCTGGGGAGGCTCGCCGACAGGGGCAGGGACGTCTCCGGAGATGTACGGCAGCTGCAAGCACTTTGCGAGAGGCAGGACGAGGAGGCCTTCCAGCCGATCCATCAGCACGAGCTGGGACCCGATGTTGCGCGCAGGATTCGCGGCCTGCGTCGTCTCATCACCGACGCCACCCAGCGTGGACGGACGGAAGGATTCCTGGTCACGAAGAAGCTGCGAGTGACTCCTCTGGCCCATGGCTACGGCCGCTATGTGCTCATCGGGTCGAAGAGCCGGGAGCGTGCTGGGGCATGGTTCGGCGTCCACGACGGCTTCTGGGCCGAGCATCGAGAGACCCCCCTGTGGCTGGAATGCAAAGATTGGGGCGCGGTGAAGAGCGACCAGGTACGGCGGAGGACGCGCAAGATGCCTCCCGGAATAAGGGGCATCCCCATTTCGCTGCAATCCGGAGCCGACTACCACGACGTACTCGACAACGTGGTAGAGCAGCTGAGGGAGATCGCGCATCTCATCAGCAATCGTAGGGACGAACGTCCGAGTCCCTGACACCAGTGTATGCCACCCACCACCGAGTACGCTGCGACGGCGAGCCCCCGTGGCGATCGTGAGACACATCGCCCGTCGAGCGCAGCTTTGGCTTTCCCACCTGGAGTTGGGGCCGCGGGCGCGTACGCCGTCGCGATGCGCACGTTGACGGGTATACGGTAATACAGGTATCATGGTTCCATGAAGGCGACCATCGATATCCCGGATGATCTGTACCGGCAGATCAAGTCGGAGGCAGCGCTGCGAGGCCTTACGATTCGCGAAGTGACGACGCAGCTCTATCGGCGCTGGCTGAGCGAGGACGAAGATGCGGAAACCCGGGAGGCCCCGAAAACGTGGCTGCGCTCCTGGCTCGATACGGCCGATGAAGCGCTCAGGCATGCTCCCGGAGGCCGTTCGGCGAGGGAAGAGTTGGCCGCCGACCGGAACCGGCTGGGAGGCGAGTGACCACGCTGGTCATTGACGCCAGTGTGTGGGTCTCGGCGGCGGACGCAACCGATGCGTTGTCCGAGTCCAGCCGAGCCTTTCTCTCCCTGGTAGTGGAGCGAGAGCTCCCGATTGCTCTCCCGCAGCTGGCGAAGTTGGAGATTGCCTGCGCGCTGTCCCGAAGGCTGCGCGACGCCGAGCGCGGCCGGGGCCTGGCCGATCAGATGCTCGGGTCCCCGCTGGTCACGATGTACTCATTGAACCGGGCGATGCTCCGACAGGCCCTCCAGGTTGGAACTCGAGGTTTCCTGCGCTCGGGCGATGCTCTCTACGCCGCCCTCGCCGAATGGCTGGATGCCGAGGTCGTGTCGTGGGACGGAGAGTTGATCGATCGGGCCGGGGCTTCCACTCCCACGGGTTGGATCGAACGGAACGCGTAGATTACGCGGTGGGCGCGCTTTCCGCCGCCGCCAGCGCGACGCCTTCCTCCTCGTCCACCCGCATCAGGAGCACGAGCCCCGCGGCGAGGAAGACGATGATGGAGGCGATGGCCCAGCGGTGGCTTTCCGTGGCGCCGAGGATTAGCCCGTAGGAGAGCGGCCCCAGCACCGAGGCGAGCCGGCCCGAGAAGGCGTAGAAGCCGAACAGTTCGCCCTGCTTGCTGCGGGGCACGAACGATCCGAGCAGCGCGCGGCTCGCGGCCTGGTTCGGCCCGACCATGAGGCCGAGGAGGAGGGCTGCGGCCCAGAACATGGGGAGATCCTCCGCGAACCACGCCAGGGCGACCGCCACCATCAGGAGGACGAGCGTGATCGCGATCGTCCGCTTCCCTCCGATCCGGTCCTGGATGAACCCGAAGCCGATCGCGCTCGCCCCCGCCGCCGCGTTCACGACGATGCCGAGGACGAGGAGGTCGGCCGTCTCCATCCCGAACTCGGCCCCCGCGTAGATCGCGGCCATCGTGAAGGCCGTCATGAGGCCGTCGTTGTACACGAGGCGCGCGATGAGGAGCCGGATCGCCTGCCGGTAGCGCTTGAGGTCGCGGGCCGTCTCCCCGATGCGCCCGAACCCCCGGCTCAGGTACTCGAACACCGAGGCGCGCTGGCGCGGCTGCCGCTCGCGCAGGAAGAGGAAGAGCGGCACCGAGAAAACCAGCAGCCAGCCGGCCGCGAGGAGGTTCGTGGCGCGTACGTTGAGGCCGCCCTCATCCGGCAGCCAGCCCGTCACCATCCCCAGCGCCGGGAGCAGGCACAGCAACCCCCCGAAGTACCCGAGCCCCCACGCGAAGCCCGACACCCGACCCATGTTCTCTCTCGTCGATATCTCCGGCAGGAAGGCGTTGGAGAGCGACTGCAGCGACTCGTAGGCAACGCTGGCGCCCACGAACACCAGAGCCGCCGCCCACACGTCGCCCGGCCCCATGCCGAACAGGCCGGCGGTGAGGGCGACGCAGACCGCCGTGGCAACCACCAGGAACCGCTTCTTCAGCCCGCCGAAGTCCCCCATCGCGCCCACGACCGGCATCATGAGCGCGGTGATGATCGCCGATGCGTTGACCGCCCGCGTCCACCAGATGGCACCCTGGATGGGATCGGCGTGGATCGCCTGCGCGTAGTAGGCAGAGAAGATGAAGGTGACGACGAGCGTCCCGAACGCCGAGTGGGCGAAGTCGTACATCGCCCACGAGACGATCTCCCGTCGCTCGACGGGCGGGGTCCGGGGATTCGCGTTCACGCGCGGCCGCCTTTCGGAGCGGGCGGGGGTCCGTTACGAGGGCTCAAGGGTACGGTCCGGAGGAGTCATCGCGCGACCCGTCGGTTTGTCGCGCATACATGGCGCGGAGTAGTTTTCCGGCAGTGCCGGCCCTTGGAGGCGGCGTCCCACATATGAGGCCGAAGAGGCGGAAGATTCACATGGTCACACATACAGACGCGAGCGCGAAATCACATGTCAGCGAGGCCGAGGCGCGGAAGGTCGCCGAGGCCGCGCGCGAGACCGACTGGACGGGGCGAACCTTCGTCCGGAACCTGTTCCTCGGGAAGTTCAGGCTCGACGCGATCCACCCCTATCCCGACCCCGACGACTTCATCTCCGAGCGCGCCCGCGCGTGGACGGAGGACCTTCGCGTCCTTCTCCGTGACGAAGTGGATTCGGACGGGATCGACCGGGACGGCAAGATCCCGCCCTCGGTCGTCCGGGCGCTCGCCGAGCGCGGCGCCTTCGGCATCAAGGTGCCGCAGAAGTACGGCGGCCTCGGGTTCAACCAGACGGAGTACGCGAACGCGATGCGGGTCGTCGGCTCCGTGGACGGCAACATCGTCGCCCTCCTCTCCGCCCATCAGTCGATCGGCGTCGGCCAGCCGCTCAAGATGTTCGGCACGGCGGCGCAGAAGCAGGAGTACTTCCCGCGGCTCGCCAAGGGGGCGGTCAGCGCCTTCGCTCTCACCGAAAACGACGTGGGTTCGGACCCGGCCCGCCTCACGACCTCCGCCGAGCGCACGGAGGACGGGAGCGCGTTCATCCTCAACGGCGAGAAGCTGTGGTGCACGAACGGCACCCTGGCCGCACTCTACGTCGTGATGGCCCGCCACCCCGACACCGGGCGCATCTCGGCCTTCATCGTCGAGCGCGACTGGCCGGGCGTCGAGGTCGTGAAGCGCTGCCACTTCATGGGACTCAGGGCGCTCGAGAACGGGATCATCCGTTTCACGAACGTGCGCGTGCCCGCCGAGAACCTCCTCTGGAAGGAGGGAAGCGGCCTCAAGCTCGCGCTCATGACGCTCAACACGGGGCGGCTCACGATCCCCGCCTCATCGGTTGGGGGGGCGCAGGCCGCTCTGGAGGCGTGCCGCCGCTGGTGCGCGGAGCGGATCCAGTGGGGCGTGCCGGTCGGGAAGCACGAGACGATCGCGCACTACTTGACCTCGATCGCGACGCGGACCTACGCCATGTCCGCGATCGCCGACCTCACTCAGTCGATGGCGGACCGGGGTGGTTACGACATCCGGCTCGAGGCCGCCATGGCGAAGCTGTGGAACACCGAGACGGGCTGGCAGCTGGTCGACGACGCGCTGCAGGTGCGGGGCGGCCGCGGGTACGAGACCGCCGACTCGCTCACGGCGCGCGGAGAAGAGCCCGTCGCGGTCGAGCGCTGGCTGCGCGACTTCCGGATCAACCGGATCTTCGAGGGTTCGAGCGAGATCCTGCGACTGTTCATGGCCCGCGAGGCGGTCGACCGCCACCTCCAGGTCGCGGGCAGTCTCGTCGACCCGCGGCTCGGCCTCGGCGCGAAGCTCAAGGCCCTGCCGCGGGCGGCCTGGTTCTACGCCACCTGGTATCCGACGACGTGGATCGGCTGGAGCCTGCCGCCGCGGTTCGCGAGCCACGGGCGCCTGGCGAAGCACCTTCGTTTCGTCGAGCGTAACAGTCGCAAGCTGGCCCGGACGATCTTCCACCTCATGCTGCGCCACGGGCCGGGGCTCGAGCGGCGACAGGGGCTCCTCTTCCGCGTTATCGACATCGGCGCGGAGCTGTTCGCGATCGCGGCGGCCGGCACGCGGGCCGACATGCTGCGGCGGCGCGAGGGTGTCGAAGCCCGTGACGAGGCACGGGAGGCCGTGCGGCTCGCGGATTCGTTCGCGGTCGAGTCACGCCGCCGCGTGGGCGAACTCTTCCGCCACATCCGCTCGAACCACGACGCGGCCGACTACCGCATCGCCCAGGACATCATGGCCGGCGACTTCGCCTGGATGGAGCGCGACATCGTCGGCCTCCAGAAGGCCGCGCTCGAAGCCTGGAAGGGCACGGCGCCGGAGCTATCGTCCGACGGGAAAGCCCATGCCCGCCGGACCCGACGAGTCGCGGAGGTCCAGACCCAGGTCGTTTAGCGGGTCAGCCGGCCGGGCCGGGAACATCCTCCACTTCGATTTCAGCCTCGTGGCCGCACAGGGTGCCGGAGAGGACTCCGGCCACGGTCGGCTCCGTGCCGGAGAGGTCCGGCTCACCGCTCAGAACCAGGTCGACGTCGCAGGATCCGGACCGGTCGTCGAGCTGCCAGTCCAGTCGGCCTGTCGCCGAGCCCTCGATGCTGAAATGCTCGAGGAAGCCGACGATGACCACTTCGGTCCGTTCGCGGATGCCCGGTGCGCCATCTACGGTGAACTGCAACCCCCCGCTCGAGATCTGGCACCCCGTGGGTGCGGCGGTGAAGTCGGATACCAACCTGAGGGTGTCCGCAACCGACCCGTCCACAGACACCCCCGTGAGCCTGACCTGTCCCCCGAGGGGACATGCGGCCACGGTGCTGTCCTCGGAGGCGTGAATGATCCGGGGCGCGGAGTCCTGCAGGATCGCCCTCATCCCCTCGAACAGCGCTACGGCCTCGGTCATCGTGAGCGGGGCGTTGTCGGGGGCGTTGTCGGGCTCGGTCGTGCCGTCTCCGCAGCCGACCGCGAGAGCGCAGAGCCCGCCGACGAGAACTCCCCATGCCGCATCCATCTTTCGTCTGAACATCATCTATACCTGCCGGTTCGAGTGTGTGCTTCCTCTTGAACTGCCGGGCGATCCGCGCTCCGGCAACCTGGCCCTCTACCCTCATTCGAGCCCCGTGATCCGTAAGCAGCAGCCCAGGGGCTCCGGTCATGGCGTCGAACGGTAACTCACGAAGTCGCGAGGCGTCAGCACTCGAGCTGCTTCGGGCGCGTTCTCGACGAGGAGACGATCCCCGGTGATGAGGTGGCTTCGGGACCTGCTGCCGAGCAGGGCCCACAGGTGGTTGTCGCCTAAATCCGGAGCCGTTTCGCCAACCACGGGTTCGGACCAGATCGCATTTGCGGTCAACTCCGTGAGCAACCGGTCGATCTCGGCATCCGTTCGGCCGTGGAGACGTGCGAGGCGGGACGACGCAGCACGGAAGCGTACTCGGTGAGGAGGTCGCCGGACATCAGGTAGAGGAGGCTGCCGTCGAGCATCGGCTCCAGGACCTGTGCCGGCGGACTCTTCGGGTCGGATCCGACCATCGCCGAGACGATCACGTTCGTGTCCACCACGAACACGGGCGTCATGGAACCGGTCCGTCCCCCCGCGGCCGCCGCGATCAACGAATGGCGGCTACCGGCCCTCGCGATGAAGTCTCGTCTCCCTGACCGCCACGGCCATGGCTTCCTCGGCGCTCAGTTCAGCGCTCGAGCGGGCTCGGGCGACGATCTCACTGGCCGAGTCCGAGCGGCCTGCGGGCTCCGGCGGGACGATGGACGACCGGGCGGGGTGTGAGGCCTCGAAGGCGGCAATCGCCTCTTCGTGCCGAAGGATGCAGGACAGCTCGTCGAGGCCCTCCAGCAGGCAGTTGCGGGCGAACGCGTCGATCCGGAAGGGGATCGTGCGGGACGCCGTGCTGACGATGTTCTTCTCCAGGTCGACGGTGAAGGTCGCACCGGCCGCGGCCTCCTCCAGGCAGGCAGTGTGCGTCTCTTCGTCGACCCGGATCGGGAGCAGACCGTTCCTTAACGCGTTCTTCTGAAAGATATCCGCGAAACTCGGCGCGATGACCGCGTCGAACCCGTGGTCCATGATCGCCCACACCGCGTGCTCGCGTGAACTTCCGCAGCCGAAGTTCCGGCCCGCAATGAGCAGGCGGGCGCCCTCCGCCTCTGGCCGGTTGAGCGCGAACTCCGGCCGCGGCGCGCCACCACCCTCGTATCTCCAGTCGTGGAACAGGTGCCGCCCGAGTCCGGTTCGTTCCACGGTCCGCAGGTAGCGCGCCGGGATGATCTGGTCCGTGTCGATGTCATCGAAGGCGACGGCCACCGCCCGCGTCACGACCGTGCGGAATCTCTTCATTCGACCCCTCTCCCTCGACTTCCAGCAGCTAGCTGCTAGGCGTGCAGCAATTCGCGGGGGTCCGTCACCTTGCCCGTTACCGCCGCGGCGGCGGCCGTGAGCGGCGACCCCAGCATCGTCCGGCCGCCCCGCCCCTGGCGACCCTCGAAGTTCCGGTTGCTCGTGCTCACGGACCGCTGGCCGGCCGCCAGATGGTCGCCGTTCATGCCGAGGCACATGCTGCACCCCGGCAGGCGCCACTCCGCGCCCGCTTCGGTGAACACCCGGTCCAGCCCCTCGCTCTCCGCCTCGCGCCGGACCTGCTCGGACCCCGGCACGACGAGCGCGCGCACGCCCTCGCTGACCTTCCGTCCCCGGAAGATGCGGGCCGCCTCTCGCATGTCCTCGATCCGCGCATTCGTGCAGCTTCCGATGAAGACCACATCGATCTTCTGGTCGATCACCGGCTCCCCGGCGTCGAGGTCCATGTACTTCAGCGCGCGAGCGACCTGCTCCCGCTCCACCGCATCCGGGATCGCCGCCGGATCCGGGATTCGCGAGCGGATCGGGATCGCCATCGAGGGGTTCGTGCCGAAGCTGATGAAGGGCTCGAGCCTGGTTACATCGAGCGAGACGGTCTGGTCGTAGGACGCGTCGGGATCGCTTGCCAGCGCCCGCCACCGGCTCAGGGCCCGGTCCCACTCGACCCCCTTCGGCGCAAACTCGCGCCCGGCCACGTATTCAAACGTCGTGTCGTCCGGGGAAATCAGTCCGGCCCGGGCTCCGGCCTCGATCGACATGTTGCAGACCGTCATCCGGCTCTCCATCGACAGGCTGCGGATGGCCGAACCGGTGTACTCGATGACGTGGCCGGCGCCGCCATCCACGCCGATCTTCGAGATCAGCGCGAGGATGAGGTCCTTGCTCGTCACCCCCGGGCGGAGTCGTCCCTCACACTCCACCCTGAGGTTCCCCATCTTGCGCTCGAGCAGGCACTGCGACGCGAGGACGTATTCCACCTCCGTCGTCCCGATGCCGAAGGCCAGCGATCCGAAGGCGCCGTGCGTGGACGTGTGGCTGTCGCCGCACACGATCGTCTGACCCGGCTGCGTGAGCCCGAGTTCGGGCCCGATGACGTGGACGATCCCGCGATGCTCGTGCCCCATGCTGTAGAGCCGGACGCCGAACTCATCGCAGTTTTCCTCGAGGCTCCGGAGCTGTTTCGCGGCGAGTTCTCCCGCCGTCGCGATGTTCAGACTCCTCGTCGGGGTGACATGATCCGCCGTGGCCAGCGTCCGATCCGGCGCCCGGACCTTGAGGCCGCGTCGCCTGAGTCCCGCGAAGGCCTGGGGGGACGTGACTTCGTGAATCAGGTGCAGGTCGATGTACAGCAGCGACAGACCGCCCTCGCCATCCAGTACGACGTGGCTGTCCCAGATCTTGTCATAGAGCGTGCGCGCGTTCTCGGCCGACATGATCAACCCCGATCCCCGGCGCTCAGAGCGCGGACGATTAACTCTCCCATTCCCTCGGTCGACACGGGGGCCCGGCCGCTGGCGCTGGCGGCCGCCAGATCGGCCGTCGCATGGCCGTCCCGCAGCACACGGCCAACCCCGTCATGGACCGCGTTGGCCTCCTCCGTAAGCGCGAAAGTCAATTCGAGCATCATGGCCACGGAGAGGATTGCACCGACCGGGTTCGCGATCCCCTGGCCCGCGATGTCCGGCGCCGTCCCGTGAACAGGCTCGTAGAGCCCTACCTCGCCGCCCACGCTCGCCGACGGGAGCATGCCCAGACTGCCGACGAGAACTGCCGCCTCATCGCTGAGGATGTCGCCGAACATATTGTTCGTGAGGACGACATCGAACTGCCGAGGATTGGAAATGAGCTGCATGGCGCAGTTGTCCACCAGCATGCTGGAGAACTCGATGTCTCGGTATTCTCGCGCCACATCGCCAACTATGGCGCGCCAGAACACGGACGACTCGAGGACATTCGCCTTGTCGATGGACGTCACCTTCTTCCGCCGCGTGCGGGCGAGTTCGAACGCCGCGCGGGCGATCCGCCGGATCTCGCCCTCGGAATAGATCTCCGTGTCATATGCCACGCCATCCTCGATCCCGCGGGGGAGACCGTAATAGATGCCACCCAGAACCTCGCGAACGATGACAAGGTCCACCCCTCGCACATGGTCGGCGCGGAACGGGGACCCGGCGACGATGGCATCTCCCACCGCGATGGGGCGGATGTTGGCGTAGTTTCCCAAGAGTTGCCGCAACTCCAGCAGTCCCCTTGCGGGATCGATCGTCTCCCCATGGACCGGTTCCGCGGCGAATCCGACCGCCCCGAGGAGCACGGCGTCGACTCCGCTCGTCAGCCTGCGCGTTTCCTCGGGCAGCGGATCTCCGAACCGGTCGATGGCGCGTGCGCCCATCGCCCCTTCGATGATCTCGAACCGATGCCCGTAGATCTCTTCGATGGCTTCGAGGACCCGGCGAGCCTCGCGCAGGACTTCCGGTCCGACTCCGTCTCCCGGCAGAAACAGGATGCGTCCGTCCACCCGTCCAGCCTTCCGCGGCTTCTAGGAAATACCCGGGAACTCGACGGCCGCCGCCTTCGAGCATTCCCGCGACACCAGCCGTGCCACCTTGTTCATCGCATCCAGATACGATCGGGCCGCGGCGATATTGAGATCCGTGCTGGCCGCCCGGCCTACAACGATCGTGCCGTCGAAGTCGACCCGCATGAACACTTCACCCACGGCGTCGCTCTCCCTGGTGACCGACTTCGCGGAATATTCCAGCACTCTTCCGTTGGCGGCGACGATCTGGTTCACCGCGCGGACGATGGCGTCGACCGGCCCATCTCCGGTCGCCGATCCCGTATACAGCGCGCCTCCCTTCTCCACGCCAAGGGTGACGGCGCAGACCGCGTCCGACTGCCCCACCAGCCGGAACTGCTTGAGTGCGAACGTCGTGGGCACCACGGTCAATCCTACGTTGACGATCGAGCGCAGGTCGTCATCGTAGATCGGCTGCTTCCGGTCGGCCAGCTTCGTGAACAGCGTGTATGCGCGCGCCAGATCGGCCTCGCTGAGTTGATAGCCCAGCTCCCGGTAGCGCGCGGCGAGCGCGTGCCGGCCGGAATGCTTGCCCAGCACCAGCCGGCTCTGCGGGACGCCCACCGACTCCGGCGTCATGATCTCGTAGGTCGCGGCGTGCTTCAGGACGCCGTCCTGATGAATCCCGGCTTCGTGCGCAAAGGCGTTCTTCCCGACGATCGCCTTGTTCGGCTGCACGTCCATTCCCGTGACGCTCGAGAGCAGCTGGCTTGTGCGATAGAGCTCCCGGGTGTTCACGCCCGTCTCCATTTCGAGCTCGGCGGAGCGGACCTGGAGCGCCATCACAACTTCCTCGAGCGAGGCGTTTCCGGCGCGCTCGCCGATCCCGTTCACGGCGCACTCGACCTGACGGGCGCCGTTCAGAACGCCGGCCAGGGAATTGGCGACCGCCAGCCCGAGGTCATCATGGCAGTGTGTGCTGATCGTGACGTCCTCTATTCCCTCGACGTCGCCCAGGCTCGCGATCAGGGCGCCGTACTCCGCCGGCAGGCAGTATCCCACGGTGTCGGGAATGTTGACGACGGTGGCTCCGGCCTCGATGGCGGCGGCCACGACCGTGCGCAGGTATTCGGGATCGGACCGGCCCGCGTCTTCCGCCGAAAACTCGACATCGTCGCACAGTGACCGCGCCAGCTCGACGGCTTCAACCACCGTGTCCAGGGCTTTCGCGCGAGACTTGAGCAGCTTGTGCCGCAGGTGGATGTCGCTGGTGGCGAGGAAGGTATGGATTCGCGGTCGCGTCGCGCCCTCCAGCGCCTCCCAGCAGCGCCGGATGTCGCCGGGACTGGTCCGGGCCAGCGCGGCAATCGAGACCTCGCGCACCTCGTTGGCGATCCTCCTCACCGCCTCGAAGTCCCCATCGGAGGCAATAGGGAAGCCCGCTTCGACGACGTCCACTCGCAGTCGTTCCAGTTGCCGGGCCAGACGAAGCTTGTCTTCGACGCTCATGCTGAAGCCGGGCGCCTGTTCGCCGTCCCTTAGCGTCGTGTCGAAAATCGCGATGGGCCGCATGTGGGATCCGGGGGAGGGAGTGCACGGATGATAAAGGGGCGCAAGAAGATAGGCCTGACGGCGTTGTGCGCAAGTTCCGTTCGCCCGTTCCGTCGGCAGCGTCTCGTCGGGAAGCGGTTCAGGGCCGCAGTTCGCGCAGTGTCCTGCCGGCCCGCCAGAGTTCCGAGTCGGCCATCTCGCTCAGTTCCTCATCGAGGCGCTCGCGGTAGTCGTCCCGTCCGCACGTCTCGATGACGATCCGGGCCTCCTCGCCCGTGCGCACGCTCTCGTAGAGTTCGTCGAACAGCGGCGTCACGGCCTCACGGAACCGGTGCCGCCAGTCCAGAGCGCCCCGCTGCGCGGTCGTCGAGCAGTTTCTGTACATCCAGTCCATGCCGTTCTCGGCCACGAGCGGCATCAGGCTCTGGGTCAGTTCCTCGACCGTCTCGTTGAACGCCTCCGAGGGCGAATGGCCATTCTTCCGGAGCACCGCGAACTGTGCCTCGAAGACGCCCGCGATCGCCCCCATGAGGATGCCGCGCTCGCCCGTCAGATCCGACCACACCTCCCTCTGGAAGTCGGTCTCGAACAGAAAAGCGGAGCCGACGCCGATGCCCAGCGAGATGACCCTCTCCCTCGCGCGGCCCGTCGCGTCCTGAAAGATGGCGTAGCTGGAGTTCACGCCCTTGCCCTGCACGAACAGCCGTCGCAGCGAGAGGCCGGACCCTTTGGGGGCCACCAGCACGACGTCCACATCATCGGGCGGAATGATCCCCGTCTGCTCCCGGTAGGTCACGCCGAAACCGTGGGAGAAACCGAGGCACTTTCCCGGCGTGAGCTGCGCCCTGACCTCCTTCCAGCGCGAAATCTGGCCCGCATCGGACAGCAGGTACTGGAGGATGGTGCCTCGCCGGGCCGCCTCCTCGATCTCGAACAACGTCTCGCCTTCCACCCACCCGTCCGCGACCGCCCTGTCCCATGAGGGGGAACCGCCGCGCTGTCCGACGATGACCCGGAATCCGTTGTCCCTCAGATTGAGCGCCTGTCCCGGACCCTGGACCCCGTAGCCCAGAACCGCGATCGTCTCATTCCCAAGGGCTCTCATCGCTCGTTCGACCGACCATTCGCCGCGCGTAACTACCGTTTCTTCCGCGTCGCCAACACGTATTTTCGCCACAACCTCTCCCTCCGTGTTCGAGCGGCATCGGGTCGCCGCTCTCTGGTCAGTCTCCGGTATCGTCTTCCACCCTGCGATAGTCCACTCGCTCCACCCCGACGCAGGCTCCCATCTGTTTGACCGCCCGGCGAATGCGATCCGCGCCCGTGCGAACGATCACCTCATGCGCGAGAGCCGTGCCGCCCGGCGGGCTGTCACAGTGAAAGCTCTCGATCTCGATGCAGTGACGCCCCAGACACGCGACGAACCGCACGAGCAGGGCGCTGTCATTCTCCGTCAGCGCGGACACCCGGTATCTAGCCGTACCCCGATCCATTACTCGAGTCGGATCTCGGAGCAGCCCGCGCCGGCCGGGACCATGGGGAAGACGTTCTCCTCCCGCTCGACGACGATTTCAAGAAGAAAGGCCGCTTCCGAAGCCATCATCTCGTCGATGGCGGCGTCGAGTTCGCCCCTCTCCGCCACCTGCCTGCCGTCCATGCCGAACGCCGCCGCGACTTGCGCGAAGTTCGGGTTCTTCAGTTCGATGGCGGAGTAGCGCCGGGCGAAGAACATCTCCTGCCACTGCCGCACCATTCCCAGATAGCCGTTGTTCAGGATCACCGCCTTGACCGGTATCCCTTCCTGGACGATGGCCCCGAGTTCCTGCAGCGTCATCTGGAACCCGCCGTCTCCGATCACGCCGACGATCGGCAGGTCCGGCCGCGCGACGGCGGCTCCCATCGTCGCGGGAAGCGCGAACCCCATCGTGCCGGCCCCACCCGAGGTGATGAGGGTGTTGCCTTCGTCGAACCGGTAGTATCGCGCCGCCGCCATCTGGTGCTGCCCGACATCGGCTACGAGGGTCGCCCGGCCCCCCGTGCGCTCGGAGAGGCGGTGAATCACTTCGGCCATGCGGATTCCGGGCGTCCCGGGGAAGAGATCGCCGTCGATCACGCGCTCGCGTTCGATCTCGTCGCATGCGCGGAATTCGGCGAGCCAGGCATCGTGCGTCGCGCTCGCAACGCCCTCCGCCAGCGCGGCCAGGGCCTCCCTGGCATCCGCCACGATCCCCACTTCCGCCGGCACGTTCTTGCCGATTTCGGACTCGTCGATGTCCACGTGAACGACCCTGGCCTGCCGCGCGTACTTCGCGAGACTGCCGGTCACGCGGTCATCGAACCGCATCCCGACCGCCAGCAGCACGTCACAGTCATTGGTCTTGATATTGGGGCCGTAGTTGCCGTGCATCCCCAGGAGGCCGACGCACAGCGGATGCCGGGCGGGCAGGGCGCCCAGACCCAGCAGCGTACAGGCGAAGGGGAGTCCCGCCCGCTCGACCATGTGCCGGAGTTCGTCCTGCGCGCCGGAGAGGAGGACGCCCTGGCCCACGAGGACGAGGGGCTTGCGCGCTTCGTCGATGAGGCGGCACGCCGATGCGACGGCGTCCTCGTCGAGCCGCGGCCGCGGTTCATAGCCCGGGATCCGGTGCTCGTACTCGACCGGCTCGTACTCGAAGGTGCCGAACTGGGCATCCTTCGTGATATCGATGAGAACGGGCCCCGGGCGTCCGCTGCGGGCGACGTAGAGCGCCTTGGAGACGGCGGCCGGGATGTCCTCGGGACGCGTGATCTTGCAACTCCACTTCGTGACCGGCGCGCTCACGGAGAGCACGTCGGTTTCCTGAAACGCGTCGGAGCCGAGCAGGGCGGACACTACCTGGCCGGTGATGCAGACGACCGGCGTGCTGTCCATCTTCGCATCGGCGATCCCGGTGATCAGGTTCGTGGCGCCCGGCCCGGAAGTCGTGAGGCAAACACCCGGCTCGCCCGACACGCGCGCGTATCCCTGGGCCGCGTGAATCGCCCCCTGTTCGTGGCGCACCAGGACGTGGCGAAGTTCGTTCTCGTAGTCGAGCAGCGCGTCGTAGACGGGCATGATCGCGCCGCCCGGGTAGCCGAACACGACACGCACACCGCCCCGTACGAGGGAAAAGGCGAGGGCCTCGGCTCCCGACATGGTCCGCGTCGGCGGAACCGGCTCCCTCTCGCGACCGGGATGCCCGGTCTTTCTCTCTTCGGTGAGTACGGCTGTGTCGTACGTCATCGCTGTACGTCCCTGTCCGTGGTACAACCTTCCGAGGCGGACGACACGGTGCGCGCGTACCTGTAGAGAGCCCCGGAATTCGCGCGCAAAGGCGGCGCGGTCCATTCCTCGCGGCGGGCCTGAATCTCCGCCGGCGAGAGGTGGACGTCGATCGTGTTCCCGATCGCGTCGATCCGTATGCGATCCCCGTCGGCGAGGAGCGCGATGACGCCGCCCTCCTGCGCTTCCGGCGTGATGTGCCCGACGACGAAGCCGTGCGTGCCGCCGGAAAAGCGGCCGTCCGTAATCAGCGCGACGTCGCCGCCCAGCCCCCTCCCCATGATCATGGAGGTCGGCGTGAGCATCTCCGGCATGCCGGGCCCTCCGCGCGGACCTTCATAGCGGATGACGATCACGTCCCCCTTCCGGATCCGCCCCTCGCCGATCGCCCGGTTCGCGTCCGCTTCGCTGTCGAACACGCGGGCCGGGCCCTCGAAGACCTCGCCCTCCTTGCCGGTGATCTTCGCCACGGCGCCAGCCTCCGCCACGTTCCCGTACAGGATGCGGAGATGCCCGGACGCCTTGATGGGGTCCGCCAGACCGTGGATGACTTTCGGATCGTCGGCGAGCGGGGGCGCCTCGGCGGCATTTTCGGCCAGCGTCTTCCCGGTGACCGTCATGCAGTCGCCGCGCAGCAGACCCTCCGCGAGCAGCACCCTGATCAGCGCCGGCATCCCGCCGATCCGGTGCAGGTCCTCCATCACGTACGGGCCGCTGGGCCTGAAGTCCGCCAGCAGCGGCGTGCGGTCGCTGATGCGCTGGAAGTCGTCGATGGTCAGATCGACTTCGAGCGTCCGGGCCATGGCCAGGAGATGAAGCACAACGTTGGTGGAGCCGCCGATCACGACGGACAGGGTGACGGCGTTTTCGAACGCCTCGCGCGTCAGGATGTCGCGAGGGCGCAGGTTCCGCTCGAGCAGCACCCGGATCGCCTCGCCGGCCCTCCGGCTCTCGGCCGTCTTGTCGTCGCTCGTGGCCGGGTTCGAGGAGCTGCCGGGGAGACTCATCCCCATGACCTCGATGGCCGACGCCATCGTATTGGCCGTGAACATCCCGCCGCAGGCGCCCGCCCCCGGACAGCTCGACCGAACGATCTCCCGGTACTTCTCCTCGGTGATGGTGCCCGCCAGCCGCTGCCCGAGCGCCTCGAAGGAAGACACCACGTCCAGCCGGTCCCCGTTCAGGTATCCGGGCGCGATCGAGCCGCCATAGACCATGAGCGCGGGGCGGTTCAGCCGGCTCATTCCCATCATGGCGCCGGGCATGTTCTTGTCGCAGCCCATGATCGTGATCAGGCCGTCGTAGTGCTGCGCCGACGCGATGGTCTCGATCGAATCCGCGATCAGGTCGCGCGAGGGGAGCGAATAGCGCATGCCGAACGTGCCCATCGAGATGCCGTCGCTCACCCCGATCGTGTTCGAGACGAATCCGATCATCTCGGACGACCGCACCCCTTCCCTCGCGGCGACCGCGAGGTCGTTCAGGTGCATGTTGCACGGATTGCCTTCGTAGCCGGAGCTGACGATTCCGATCTGCGCACGATCCAGGTCGTCCTCGGTCAGGCCCGCGGCGAACAACATCGCGCGCGCGGCCGGACGACCCGTGTGCTGCGTCAACTCGCTGCTGATCCGATTCAGCATTCACCGCCCCCGCTCTCGTCCACCGGAAGATCGACGACTCGATACATCCATGGGGGTTACGTCGCGCGCTGTCGGTCGACGGCGGTTCCCGAACCGTGTCCCATCCCACCGCGCAGCCGGGCGCCTGCTCCTGGTCCCCTAACGCAGGCTAAAAAGTTTCGGAAGATAGGGGAATCCGGTCAGTTCGCAAATTTCGTCCATGCGGCCGGTTACGGACGCGCGGAGACGGAGGGACGCTCCCGCGGGAACGTGCAGCCCGGCTGTCAGCCGAGGCCGCCGCCGAAGCGATCGACGAAGCCGCGCTCCCGCTCGGTGAGGGCGGCCCAGCCCAGGGCCTTGATCTTGTCCGAGATCCGGTCGTACTCCGCGCGGTTCACCGGGTGGAGGGATGTCGGTTCGATCCGCCGCCACTTGGTGGTCAACTCGCGCTCGCCCATGCGCGCCCCGGGGCTCTCGGTCTGCTTCTTGAACTGCGCCGCCGGCGAGCGGACGGCCCGCACCTTCAGGTAGAGCCAGCCTCCGAGGAACCCGCCGAGGTGAGCGAAGTGCGCCACGCCTCCGCCCATGCCGCCGAGTCCCGACCACAGGGAGATGACGGTGAAGGCGATGACGAGGATGCGGACCTGGACCGGAATGACGAACCAGATCAGCACCCGGTCGCGCGGCCAGTAGCGGGCGTAGGCGAAGAGGACGCCGTACACGGCCGCCGACGCCCCGACCATGGGCACGTAGAGGCCTCCCCGCGACATCGAGATCACCGTCCACAGGATGTGCACGATGGCGCCCACCAGACCTGCGGTGAGGTACAGCTTCAGGAAGGTGGGCGACCCCAGCCTCGACTCGAGCTTCGGCCCGAAGAAGAAGAGCCCGATCATGTTGAAGAAGATGTGCGACAGCCCGCCCGGGTCGTGGAGGAACTGATAGGTGATGAGCGTCCACGGCCTCGTCAGCACCTGGGCCGGGACGAGCGAAAACCACGCGAACAGGTCGAGGTTGCTCCGCGTCACGAAGTAGGCGAGGAAGTTGATCAGCAGCAGCCGGCCGACGACACGGGTCATGCTTCGATCATCTCCGTGACCATCGCCGAGAACTCTCCGGCGAGCGCGGGGCCGACGCCGGCGTCCTCGTGCTTGAAGAAGGCGTAGGCGCGCGTCCACCCCGAGTCGCGCAGGCGGGCGGCCCATGTCTCCAGTTCGTCCGTGGAATACGCGCTCCGGCGCAGCCGCAGGTAGGTCCAGTCCGCCGTCTCGACGAGCGGCGCGTCATCCAGGTCGTCCGTCTCCGCGAGACAGAGGGCACAGTTGCGGTCCCGCAGGATGTCGAACACCCCCTCGTCGAACCATGACGCGTGCCGGAACTCGAACGCCGACGTACCGGGATTCGGAAGCTGTTCCACGAAGCACGCGAGCCGCTCATCGTCCCGCTTGAAGTTGGGCGGAAGCTGGTACAGGATGACGCCGGCCCGGTCCGCCAGCGCGGCCGCCGTCTGCACGAGGTAGTCCGTCTCCTCCTCCGCATCCCGCAGCCGCTTGAAGTGCGTGATGCGCCGCGAGGCCTTGAGCGCGAACCGGAACCCGTCCGGCACCGCCTCGGCCCACGCTTCGAGTACGCTCTCGCGCGGCATGCGGTAGAAGGTGTTGTTGATCTCCACCGCCCCGAGCCGGCTCCCGTAGAAGGACAACATCTCCTTGTTGGGGAGATCCTCCGGATAGAAGCTCCCCTTCCACGCGGGGTAGCTGTAGCCGCTGGTGCCGGTCCAGACCTGCATCCGTTGTGTAGTCCCGTGCCTTCGGAGGGTCGCGCGCTGCCCGCGCGGCGGGCGGGGAGAGATGATACGGCGTCGGAGGGACGGGGCCAACGTGAGGGCTGCGCGAGACGGGGGTCGCTTATGATCTGTCAAATGATAGATGTCTCCGACGTCGATTGCGGGCGACCTTGACGGTGAACGCGAGGTTCAACATCTTCGGCGATGCCTCGGCAACCAAACGCGTCAAGCGCGCCCCCCATCCAATCGGCGGTCTCGCCGCATCCCGACCCTTCTTTCCCCGGTCGCGTCCGCCGCCTTCGCCACGACCTTAACTTGTCCCAAGCGCAGTTCGCCAAGCGACTCGGCGTCTCCGTCATCACGATCCATCGTTGGGAAACGGGCCAGTCGAGCCCCCGGCCGCTGGGGATGAGGCGAATCGAGGAGATCGAGGAAGAGCACGCGCTCGAGACTGCGCGGACCCGCGAGCGCTCCCACCGAGGCACGGACCGCGCCCGGGCGAACCGCCCCCCACGGTTCCTCGACCTGAACGGTGATCCCGACCGCGTATCCCTCTACGTCGAGTGCCTGCGTCTCACACACGGATACCAGTTCAACCCGACCTTCGCGAGCGAAATCTCCCGCATCGATCCCCTTCCGCACCAGCGGATCGCGGTCTATGAGCAGATGCTGCCCCAGGAGCCGCTACGCTTCCTCCTGGCCGACGATGCGGGGGCCGGGAAGACGATCATGACGGGCCTCTACATGCGCGAGATGCTCATGCGAGGGCGGATCCGCCGGGTGTTGGTGGTGCCACCGGCGGGCCTGGTGGGCAACTGGGAGCGTGAACTGCGCACGCTCTTCCGGCTCCCGTTCCGCATCGTGTCGGGCCCGGACACGCGCGCCGGCAACCCCTTCGCGGGGCCGGGAGGCGACTTCGCCATCGTGTCGCTGGACACGCTTCGGGGGCATACCGCCTTCGCGGCGTTGTCCGACCCGCAGACCGCTCCCTACGACCTCGTCGTGTTCGACGAGGCGCACAAGCTCAGCGCTTCCAGGCAGCGTGGGCGGGTCGAGAAGACGCAGCGATACAAGCTCGCCGAGGCTCTCGCCGGGTGCTACAACGCGTCGCGCCGGTCGAGGCGTTCAGGGGACGGCCAGAACCTCGAAGCCGGGAGATCCGCCTCCGAGCCCGACTATTCCGCCCTCGGCTGGTCCGCGCGCCATCTGCTGCTCCTCACCGCCACACCGCACATGGGCAAGGACTCCCCCTACCATCATCTGTGGCGGCTGCTTGACGACCATGCCTTCGGCGCGGAGGAGGCGTTCCGGCGCTTCCCCTCCGAGGCCCGCGCACGCCATTTCATCCGGCGCACCAAGGAAGAGATGGTGGATTACGACGCGCGGCCGATCTTCCGCGAGCGGCATTGCGACACCTTCGGTTACGCGCTCACGGCGGGGGCGGAGGGCGAACGGGCGCTCTACGACCGCACCACGGATTATCTGCTGCACTCCTACAACCGCGCCTTGGGTAACCGCCAGGCCGTCAGGCTTGCCATGGGGGTCTTCCAGCGGAGGCTGGCTAGCTCCACGTGGGCATTGCTCAGGTCTTTCGAGAGGCGGATCGGCAAGGTTGAGGCGCTGATCGCGGACCTTGAGAGCGGGCGAATCGACGCCGCGGCACTGCGCCGCAGCCAGAACCGGCTGGATCGGGCACACCGAACGGACTTCTTCGACCAGCATGACTCGGCGGACGACCTTCGCGACGACGCCCGGCGAGAGCGTCACGAAGACTACGAGGACGCCGTGCTGGGAGCCGTGGTAGCGGTCACGGTCGAGGAACTTCGCGAGGAGATCGACACCCTGCGCGATCTGAGCCGGCGAGCCCGCGGCCTGGTTGACTCCGGCCGCGAGTCCAAGTTCGAGCGGCTGCGCGAGGTGCTGGCGGGCCCCGAACACGCCGACGAGAAGTGGCTCGTATTCAGCGAGCACCGTGACACGGCGGATTATCTGGTTCGGCGGCTCGAGGCGCTGGGCCACGCGGGCCGGGTCGCCACGATCCACGGGGGCATGGGCTGGCCGGAACGGGAGGAGCAGGTCGAGCGTTTTCGCGACCCTTCCGGAGCCCGTTTCCTGATCGCGACCGACGCTGCGGGCGAGGGGATCAACCTGCAGTTCTGCCGCCTGATGGTAAACTACGACATCCCGTGGAACCCGGCCCGGCTGGAACAGCGAATGGGCCGCATTCACCGCTACGGGCAGAAGCACGACGTGCGCATCGTCAACCTGGTGTCGACCGACACGAGGGAGGGACGCGTCCTGACCGTCCTGCTGGAGAGGCTGGAAGCGATCCGCAGGGAACTGCGTTCGGACAAAGTGTTCGACGTGATCGGGCGACTGTTCGAGGATCTGTCGCTGCGCGAGCACATGCGGGAGGCACTCACGGACGACGGCGAGCGGCGTGCCCGGAGCCGGATCGAGTCCGTACTCACGGAAGATTCGGTGCACGGCATCGGGGAACGCGAGGGGCGGCGCTACGGCGCAGGAGGCGACGTGGCTCGCCGCCTGGATACGCTGCGGACAGAGATCGAGCGAGAACGGTATCTGCACCTTCTTCCCGCCTACGTGCGGCGGTTCGT
Source organism: Candidatus Palauibacter sp. (assembly GCF_965222475.1). GTDB lineage: Bacteria > Gemmatimonadota > Gemmatimonadetes > Palauibacterales > Palauibacteraceae > Palauibacter. Next base: position 226,050 of record NZ_CBDCUB010000006.1, read on the forward strand.
CGAGCTGGCGACCCCACTCCTGGGTCTGAAGGCTCACGGCGATCTGGACGATTGCTTCGCGCTGGCGGCGAAGCGGGCCGGCGCGATAGATCCGCTGCTGGCGGCCCTCGAGACCTATCCGCCCGCGGCCCGCGACCGGTTACGCGTGCGACGGCCCAGCGATGCCCGGCCGTGCGTGTGGTTGCATCCCGGGGAGCCGGTCTTCGATGCGATGTGCGACCGGGTACTGGCGGTATGCGAGAGGGATGCGGTGCGCGGGGCCATCTTCATAGATCCGCGGGCGGAAGGGCCCTACCTGCTACATCTGGGGGAGGTGGCCGTGGAGGAAGCCGCGGACGATCGTCCCACGGGCTCTTTGCAACGGCCGTCGCTCGAACGACGTCTGGTGGGGCTGCGCCAATCCGACGACGGCGAGGTCACGGAACTTTCGCTGGAACACGTCGCGCTTCTTCAGGGCGCCCCGCACATGCCGCCCGGCGCGGTGCCCATGGCGGCCAGGACGGTTACCCTGCGCGCGGAGGCAGCGACGTATCTCCAGGAAGAAGCGCGTCGAATGGCCGAAGCGCGCCGAGAAACCGTGCGCGCCGGGCTCCCGGAGCGCCGGAAACGCGTTGGCCTGAACTTCAATCTGAAGGGAGCGGACGCCGCTGAGCGGCGGTCGGAGTTGGCGAAGGATGCGTCGCCGGACGAGGAGGAACTGGAGGCCGTGAAGCGCGAGCAGAGAGAGTTGGGGACGCAACGTACATTGGCATTGGAGCGGCTCAACGCCGAACCGAAGCGTATCGTGCCCGGGGAAGCGCGCTTTCTCGCGCTGGCGCTTGCGCTGCCGCCGGCCGGCCAGGACGAGGTGGAGGCCTTCGATGTGCGCGTTGAAGAGGTGGCCATGCAAATCGCATCGGCGTGGGAACGGGAAGGTGGCGCCACGGTGACGGACGTATCGGGCCCAGCCGGCGCGAGGACGGCCGGATTCAGCGACTACCCGGGCTTCGACCTGCTGTCGGTGGGAGAGGACGGCGAGAAGCGGCACATCGAGGTGAAGGGCCGGGCCGGGAGCGGCGAGATCCGGATGGAAGCCAACGAGTGGCGAGCCGCATGCAATCTCGCCGAAGAGTATTGGCTGTATGTCGTTTACGGCTGCGCGACGGCTACGCCCCGGCTTGTGCGGGTACGGGATCCGTTCCACAAGCTCGTCGTTGGCATCACGACGCGGCACCGGATCGCCGCCGGCGCCGTGATCGGCGCCGCGGAGCCGGACGGATCGGGTGATCCGACCCCATCCGAAAAAAGGAGATGGTCCCATGAGTGAAATGATTAGGGAGAAACACCAACAGGAGATCAGCAAGAGTCGAGTGCGGGTTCGGATAACCTACTTGATGGGTGGATCATACGCCTTCGCCTCGATCGGCCTCATCGGTTGGCTGATGTTCTCTGGCAGCACCGAACTGGCACTTGGCGTCTTTTCCGGCCTTGCCTCCACGAGTGCGACGATCATCGCCTTCTGGTTCGGCTCTCGTGGCCCGGCCAAGCCGTCCACCGACGATCGACAAGGCGAAGGTTAATGGTACGCGTCTTGGAGCCGGCTGGTGCAGATGAGCGGTCAGCCTCAACTGCAGCCGTCCCCGACTGGGCCGTGGTTGATCTCTTCTGCGGGATCGGAGGCTTGAGCCATGGCCTCCGCCACGCCGGGTTCAACGTCGTTGCGGGAGTCGACGCCGACGAGACGTGTCGGTACGCGTTCGAGACGAACAACAACGCAACCTTCGTAGGTCGGCCGCTGGAGGATGTGTCCGGCGATGAGATTGCGGCGATGTTTCCAGAAGGGACCCGTCGCATCGTGGTTGGATGCGCACCATGCACGCCTTTCTCCGCGTACAGCGCCGGTCCCGGGGAGGCCCGTGACAAGTGGTCTCTCGTCGATCTCTTCATGGACCGCATTGCGGCTGTGGAGCCGGAGGTGATCTCCATGGAAAACGTCCCGCGCCTGAAGTCGTTCAAGCAGCGCCGGGTATTCAACCGCTTCCTGGAGCGCCTCGATGGCGTAGGCTACGAGGTGTCGGCCAAGGTTGTGAACGCGGCGGACTACGGTGTACCGCAAGACCGCAGCCGACTCGTGGTGCTGGCCTCCAAGCTCGGGCCCATCGACGTTCCCGCCGCCACGGTGAACACGCGTCCGACGGTTCGCGAGGCGATAGCGCACCTCCCCGCTCTCGATGCCGGCGCCGTGGACGCCGAGGATCGGATACACCGCGCCCCTCGGTTGTCGTCGCTAAACCTCCGGAGAATCCGCGCCGCCAAGCCCGGCAGGCCGTGGTCCGAGTGGGCAGATCAGGGTCTTCTTTCCCCATGCCATCGGCGAAGTACCGGCGCCAGCTACAAGAACGTCTATGGCCGCATGGAGTGGGATAAGCCTTCTCCCACGCTCACAACCGGCTGCTTCTCGTTCGGGCGGGGCCGCTTCGGTCACCCCAAGCAAGATCGCGCAATTTCTCTGCGCGAGGCCGCTCTACTGCAGAGCTTCCCGGCACGGTACGAGTTCATAGCAGCCGATGACCCGGTCTGGTTCGCTCGTGTGGGACGACACATCGGGAACGCGGTCCCTGTCGCCCTCGCCGCCGCCATCGGTGACACCATCCGCACCCACATCCGAGAGCACGCCGCATGAGCGAACAGCGCCCGTTCAAGATGACGATCAGCCTCGATGTCCTCCATCATCTGGGGATCGGGCTGTACAGCAACATTCCAGCCGTCCTCTCCGAACTCGTCGCCAACGCCTGGGATGCCGATGCAACTCACGTAGACATCATCCTCGACCACGCCACGCAATCCATTGAGATTCGTGACGACGGGCACGGGATGAGCCTCGACGACATCAACGACAAATTCCTGACCGTTGGCTACCAACGGCGCAAGGCGCACGCAGAAACTCCCGACGGCCGTGCTGTAATGGGGCGGAAGGGGATCGGCAAGCTCGCCGCGTTCTCTATTGCGGACACGGTTGAAGTCCACACTTCCAACGGCGAAGTGAACAACGCCTTCCGCATGAATACAGAACGCATTGAGGAAAGCGCACGAAACCCCGACGAGAAAAGCTATTTCCCCGACCCCATGTCATGCGTAGTCAGACCGAGCACATCGGGAACGCTTATTCGACTCACGGACCTTCGTAAGCGCCTGTCTTGGACCGCCCCGAATCTCCGGCGGCGCCTCGCCAGGCGGTTCAGCATCATCGGCGGCGCACACGGGTTTCGAGTACTCGTGGATGGTGAACCCATTACCGTGGAGGACAGGGACTACTTCAAGGATATGGAGTTCATTTGGCACTTCGGCGAGCGGGCGGAAAACTGGGACTTCACCAGGGCACCGTCCGGTACTGACGCGGGAACCGTACGTAACTTGGTGACCATCGACCCGGACAACGGTGGGCCGCCAATCCAACACAGAATCCGTGGTTTTGTCGGTACGGTCAAGAAACCCAGCCAACTCGACGACGTAAATAACGCGATCGTTCTCTCCGCGAGGGGGCGTCTGGTCCACGAGGACATGCTCCCGGAATACCGTCAAGCGCGCGTGTACACCGAGTACGTTGTGGGAGAAGTGGTAGCTGATTTTCTGGATGACACCGACACCGACGACATCGTGACGAGCGGACGGCAGAGGGTACAGCAGGACGACGCCCGTTACCTGGCCGTAAAGAAGACAGTCAACGCGGCTCTTCGGTCCATTCGGGACGATTGGGATCGGAGGCGTAAGAAGGCCGGGCTCCGGCGGGCGCTTGAATACCCCTCCGTGAAGCAGTGGTATGAGAGGATGGGCCCCGATAAACAGAAGACGGCCAAGCGGCTGTTTGAGAAGATCGAAGCTCTCCGCCTCGCGGAGACCGAGCCGAAGTACGAGCTATACCGCGCTTCGATGTTGGCCTTTGAAAAGCTGGCCCTAAGGGACATGCTCAGTGCCTTGGACGGTTGGGAAACTCATCGCGATTTCACGTTGCTGGCTCGTCTCATGTCTGGCGTGGATGAAATCGAGGAGACCAGCTACCATGAGATCGTCACGGGTCGCCTGAAGGTAATCGACGCGTTTCGCAAGCTCGTACCTGATGCTATGGAGAGAACGCTCCAGAAATACATTTTTGATCGTCTCTGGTTGTTGCATCCTTCATGGGATCGAGCCACGTCTAACGCTCACATGGAGCGCACTGTTCGCGCTGAGTTCGACAGAGTTCCGCTGACCGAAGAAGAACGGAGAGGCCGCATAGATATCAGGTATCGGACCACGGCAGGTAAACATATAATAATTGAACTAAAGAAACGCGACGCGTCAGTAAATGTGTTCGACTTGGCGAAGCAGCTTACTAAGTACAAGAATGCGCTGGCGAAATGCCTGAGGAATCGTTTCCCGGACGAGGTCCCCTTCATCGAATGCATCGCCGTCTTGGGGAAGCAACCTACGGGGAGTGACGATCGCGGGAGCGTGGATCAGACGCTTGGTGCCATCCATGCCCGATATTTGACCTACGACCAGTTGATTTCGGAAGCGCAGAAACGTTACAGCCAATATCTCGAAGCAAGAGACAAGGCCAGCGAATTATCGGTCATCATGGCAAACATGAGAGCCGACTTCGGTCTTTCTCCGACACATTCAGACGCTTCATGACTGCAAGGCTCTCCGAGTCCACCTTACCCCTGAAGCAGATCTCGCTCGATTCAGTTCACGAGAAGAATGTCCGCCACGGCCACATCTCCACGCTTCACATTTGGCCTGCTCGGCGACCGCTCGCGGCGTCGCGGGCGATGTTGCTGGCCACGTTGCTTCCGGACCCCGGGGACGACGAGGGCCGCCGCCGGATTGCCCGGCGCCTGGCCGGACGCCTGATCCCGAAGAAGCTAAGAGGCGGCGGCGAGGATCCGGAACAGAAGGAGACAGCGGGCGGGATCCTGCACTGGGGGCGTCAAGACGAGATGGAATTGGCGAAGTTCCGGACCGAAGTCAAGGAGGCCTTCGGTGGGCGAGCGCCGCGGGTCCTCGATCCGTTCGCCGGCGGCGGGGCAATTCCGCTGGAGGCGATGCGGCTGGGGTGCGAGACTCTTGCCTCGGACCTGAACCCGGTGGCCTGGTTCATTCTGCGGTGCACGCTTCACTATCCGCGGGTCGTGGGCCCGCGGGAGTTGCCCCTGCCTGACTTCGCTCTGCGTGACCGGGGGTTTGCTACGGCGCTGGTCAAGGCGAGGGGTGCCAAGACCAAGGTCGCGATCAGAAACGCGCTGGTCCGGCTGGGACACGGGGACGGCGGGCCCGTTCAGCTGGCTTCGACCCTGCTTGAAGAGGATGCGTCGACCAAGGCAGACTTCGCGTGGCACTTCCGGGCCTGGGGGCTCCGAGTACTGGACAAAGTGCGGCGGGAGCTGGCTGCCAGATACCCGACCTACGCGGAGTTCGAGCCCGTGCGCCGTAAGGGTCGTAGACGGTCTCAGGTTAGTGCGGATAGCAACTACGAGTCCCGACCGCCACGCCTTCTGAAGCCGGACGCGGAGGGTCGGGTCACGACCGAGGCGTTGAACGCCGAGTTTGACTCGGGCTATCTGGAGAAGGACGCCAATCCGCGCTGGGTCGTCAAGCCGATTGTCGCCTATCTCTGGGCGCGCACCGCCGAGTGCGGCGGTTGCAGATCCAAGATACCGCTGCTGAAGACCCGCTGGTTGTGCAAGAAGTCCGGCAAACGGATCCGCCTCACGATCACCCGACGGGAGGACGGGGGAGTCGATTTCGGTGTCGAGACGGACGTTCCGCCCGGATCGGGTTCGACCGCGCAGAGGCGGGGACATGATCGGACGCTGGGCGAGGGTACGATGAGCGCAGCCGGTGCCGAGTGCCCCAACTGCGGATCGGTCACGAAGATGGCAGAGTTGCGCGCCCAAGGCCGGTCGGGGCGCCTAGGCGCACGAATGACGGCGGTGGTCGTGGACGGCCAGATGGGTAAGGAATACCGAGCACCAACGAACCGCGACATCCAGGCTGCCAGCGTGAGATCACAGGATCTCGATGAGTTGTACGCCAGCGTACCGTTCGGGATGCCCGACGAGCCTACAGCACATGAAGACGCCTTGGGGATGAGGGTAGCGCGCTATGGATTCGATTCCTGGGGCAAGCTCTTCACCGACCGCCAGCTCCTCGCGCTGGGGACGTTTGTCGGCGAGATCCGGGCCGTGACGGAAGAGATGGACGGCTACACTGATGAGTGGCGAGAGGCGATGGTGGCTTATCTGGCTACAGCGGTGAGCCGCCTGGCTGACCGCGGGAGTTCACTCGCGACTTGGGTCGATTCCCGTGAAACGCTCGGCCACACATTCGCGCGCTTTGCGCTTCCAATGGTTTGGGATTTTGGGGAATCGTGCCCAATAGCAAAGACGACGGGAGGTTTTGGCCCGGCGGTCGAGTGGACAGCACGAGTCTACGAACATTTGATGAAAGCGACTGCGGATGCACCCTCCGCAAGAGTGGACGCGAGGTCGGCGACAAGACGACAGCCGTCCAACCTCGATCTGATTTGCACGGACCCACCCTACTACGACGCGATCCCGTATTCGGATCTGATGGACTTCTTCTATATCTGGTTACGCCGCGTCCTCCACGGCCTTTCTGCCGAGACGGATGCGGTCTTCGCGGAACCTCTCGGGCCAAAGTGGGAGTGCGCCACGGACGACGGCGAGCTGATTGACGATGCCAGCCGCTTCGGCGGCGACCGCGACACCTCGAAGAGGAACTACGAGGACGGCATGGCGAGAGCGTTCGTCCGCTGCCACGAAGCACTGCGAGACGACGGTCGGCTGGTCATCGTCTTCGCGAACAAGAGCCCAGACGCGTGGGAGACATTGGTCTCGGCACTGATCCGAGCGGGCTTCGTGGTGACCGGATCCTGGCCGATTCAGACGGAAATGCAGAACCGGCAACGCGCCATGTCCTCGGCGGCTCTTTCTTCGTCGATCTGGCTCGTCTGCCGCAAGCGACCCCGACTCGCTCGGCCCGGGTGGGAAACCGCGGTGCTCGACGAGATGCGCGAGAAAATCACCGACCAACTCCGGAACTTCTGGGATGCGGGAATCCGCGGACCCGACTTCGTGTGGTCCGCCACGGGCCCTGCATTGGAGGCCTTCAGCCGCCACCCCATCGTCAAGCGCGCCGACCGCCCGGGAAGCGTGCTCACCGTGGACCAGTTTCTCGGCGGCGTCCGCCGTATGGTGGTCGGATTCGTCGTCGGCCAGTTGCTCGCGCAGAAGAGCGGGGCCGCACGCGATCTCGACGATCTCACTACCTACTACCTCCTCCACCGCAGCGACTTCGGGCTTGGAGCGGCACCCGCCGGGGCGTGCATTCTCTATGCTCTCTCGTGCAACCTGTCGGACGCAGATCTCTCGGGGCGGCATGACCTCTTGGCTCGCGGAAAGAGCGGCCGAGGCGACGCGGACGCGGACGAGACCGACAGCGCCGGGCTCTCCGGCAGCGATGCGCGGCTGAAGACCTGGAAACAGCGTCGCTCCCGCGGCCTCGGCCAGCCGGCTTCCGACGGTACAAGTCCGCCGCTCATCGACTGCGTCCACAAAGTCATGCACCTTTGGCAGACCGGAGAGCAAGCCCGCGTCGACGCGTACCTGGAGGAACTCGGGTTGTGGAGGAACGAGCTGTTTGCGAGCGTGGTTCAGGCGGTGCTGGAGTCGGCCGAGCGAGGATCGGAGGAGCGGGCGCTTCTCGAGTCGATCCAGAACCACCTCCGAGGTACGGGCCCCGTAGCATCAACACAGGGAAGCTTCTTCTGAGCAGCCAAGAGCCGCCCAATACACACCTCGCAACACCACACAAAGCGGATCGTGTGGCCGCCCGCGCGGGCTCGTTCATCGACCTTCGGGAAGGGCACTCCTTGGCAAGACACTGCGGTATCTGCGGCGCGCTTCTGACGCCTGGGAACGCCAGCAGGGAGCACATTATTCCGAACGCCCTCGGCGGTCGATGTCGGGTCGGAGGCTTTCTCTGTCGCCCGTGCAACAGCCGGACGGGAGTCGAATGGGACGCGCCGCTGGCGGCGGCTCTGCAGCCTTTCTGCATCCTCCTCGGAGTGCGGCGTCACCGAGGGTCCGTTCCGTCCACGCGATTCAACTTGGCTGGCTATTCCCCTACCGATCTGCGTCCCAAAGACAGCGATTCTCGGTCGGACGTGATGGGGGAAGAAAACATCGTAGAGGTCCTGATGCGGCCGGACGGACGAGTGTCTCCGGCGAAGTCTGAGTTCTCCGACGTGACGGTCGGGGCGACACGACGGATACGCATGACGTGCCAAACGTCGGCTGAACTCGCTCGGAGGACAAAGGATCTGCGAGAGAAATACCCACAGGTTGATGGCGATGGCTCCGCGATCAGGGTCGACGATCGCTCAACCTATGTTCCGCATTTTCTTGGGTGGGATCTCGCCCTCGGCGGACCGGCACAGGGCCGCGCCATTACGAAGGCCGCACTTGGGTTGGCAGTCGAGGCCGGAGTGGACCCGGCTAGCTGCGAGAAGGCGCAGGAATACTTCAAGGAGGACGGCAGGCCGTGTTTCTCCTACTTCTACGATTTCGATCCGATCCAGAACCGCCCCGCCGGGATGCCCCTGCACGTTGTGCATATCGAGGGCGATCCTCGAGGACGGTCCTTGACCGGGTACGTCGAGCTCTTCGGCTGCATCCGGTACGGTGTGTGCCTCTCCACGGAATACGAGGGCGAGCGGCTAAGCCGTAGCTACGCCATCAACCCCATGACCGGCGAAGCGGTCGATGTCACGATCAACCTCCGGTGCGGACCACAACAGATCCGCGCCATGTGCGACGGTGCAGAGTTTCCCTCAGCGGAATGCGCTGCGGCAATCGGCCGAATCATGCCCACGGTCTCTCAGGCGATGGAGGACCGGGAGCGCGAACGAGTCGTTTCCGAGAGCATTCGACACGCTTTCGAGATGTTGGGCGTTCCGGACGACGGATACATTGAGCCCAAGCAGGCGAGCCGATTCGCCGAGTTGGTGGTGGAGAACCTTCGACCCTATTTGCTGCACCGGTCTCAACTCGGCCGATTCTCACATTCTTCCCGCGGTTGCAGGAGCAAGTAGGATGAACCAGATCCGTTTGGCGTGCTTCAGACTCTTCAGGCCGGGGGCCCAATGACCCAGATTCCGTGGCACCAGATCGTTCGTCTGAAGCCGGAACTGCGATCCGGGGAACTGACGCTGGCGGAGTTCGCCGCTGACCTGCACGAGGTCGTCACCTGCGCCGGACGTCGCCCGATCTATGAGGATCCGGCCAGGTTCTTCGCGCTCACCTACCCCACGCACGCGCTGCGGGAGTTGGTGAGGGATGTCGCCGCCCGTCTGGCGGGCAAGAGCGCCAAGGCCGTCCGTCAGCTCGAGATGACGTACGGAGGCGGGAAGACTCACACCCTCATCACGCTCCACCATCTTTTCCACGATCCCGAGAGCCTGCCCGATCTTCCCGCCGTGGGGGAGTTCCGGGAGCATGCCGACTTCAGCCTCTCCCGAGCCGCCACCGCCGCCCTCTGCTTCGACAAGATCGATGTCGAGAAGGGGATCGAGGACGTTCGCGGTCCCGACGGGGAGCGGCGCACGCTCAGGCACCCCTGGAGCGTCCTCGCATTCCAGCTCGCGGGGTCGGACGGGCTCCGGATGCTTCACGCCGAAAATCTGGATGCAGAGCGCGACACGCCCCCGGCGGAGCCGCTCCTGGTCAAGCTGATCGAGCGACAGCAGGAGGACGGGTCGGCGACACTTATTCTGCTGGATGAAGTGATGATGTACGCCCGCGCCAAGGCGGCTATGGAGGGCGACTGGGTGTCGCACCTGCGCAACTTCTTCCAGTACCTCACTCAGGCGGTGACAAAGATCGACCGCGCCGCGATCGTGGCCTCCATTCTCGCCACCGACCCCTCTCGGCAGAACGACCCGCTCGGCAAGGAAATCTTGCGCGATTTCTCGGACATCTTCCGGCGCCAGCGCGAGGAGGGTGTCCAGCCGGTACAGAAGGAGGACGTGGCGGAGGTCCTGCGCCGCCGCTTCTTCGAGCCCGAGAGCATCCGCGACCCGCGGGCGTACAAACCGCACGTGATCGGCATCGTCAAGGGAATCGCCAAGCTCGACGAGACCACGAGGAAGTCGAAGAAGGAGGCCGAGAAGCGCTTCCTGCACAGCTTTCCGTTCCACCCCGATCTCACGGATGTACTGTACAGTCGCTGGACGCAGATCGAGGGCTTCCAGCGTACACGGGGCATTCTGCGGACGCTCGCGACGGCGCTGCGGGACGCGGAGCCGTGGGACCGGAGTCCGCTCGTAGGTCCGGCCGTCCTCCTCGCCGCACCCGGTTCGGAATCCGTTTCGGAGGCGGCCAGGGAACTCGCGGGCATCGCGACCACGGACAGCGTGGAGGGCAAGAAGACCGAATGGGTTCCTCTGCTCGAAGCTGAACTCGGCAAGGCCCGGGAGGTCCAGCGAGAGTGCTCCGCCCTTGCCCCCGCGCGCGAAGTCGAACAGGCCGTGGCCGCTGTCTTTCTCCACTCCCAGCCTTCGGGCTCGAAGGCGCACACGCCCGAGTTGCTGCGTCTCGTGGGGGGGGCCGCGCCGGACGGGATCGAACTGGAGAAGGGCCTGCGCCGCTGGCGCGAGACCTCGTGGTTCCTCGACGATGAGGACACCAGTGACGAGGTCGGTGAGTACGCCACGAATCAGGGCCTGCCGAGATCCTGGCGTTTGGGCAACGCGCCCAACCTCAAGCAGATGCACGACGAGGCATGCCGCGACCGCGTGACCACGGAGATGGTGCAGGTGCGCCTCGAGGAGGCCATCCGCAAGACGAAGTCGCTGTGGGACGGGGCCTCGGCGGCTGGAGCGCAGGTGCATGTGTTGCCCAGGTCGCCCGCGGATGTCGGGGACGACGGCAGTTTCCGGTACGTCATCCTCGGCGCGGACGCGGCGTCGGCGTCCGGCAAGCCGAGCAGGACGGCGAGAGCCTTCCTCGACCAGACCACAGGCCCCGGCCGGCCACGCGTACACCGCAATGCGGTCGTGGCCGCCACGCCTTCAGTGGAGGGGCTGGAGGCGGCACGGGCCAAGGTGCGGGCGCTACTGGGCTGGGAGGACGTGGCGGGGCAGCTTACCAGGCAGGCGGTGGACCCGCTGCGAGCGGAGCGGCTGCGCAGCCAGAGGAGACAGGCCGCAAACGACGTTCCCGGCGTGATTCGCCAGGCGTACGGGATTGTCGTGACCGTAAACGTCGAGAATGAGGTCCACGCCTTCAAGCTCCCGGCCAGCGGACAACCGCTGTTCGAGGAGGTCAAGCGACACGACAAGTCACGCATCACAGACACTCCGATCAACGCCGAGGCTCTGCTGCCGGGCGGGCCGTATGACCTCTGGCGGGAGGGGGACGAGTCCCGTTTCGCGAGTCATCTCGCGGGAGCCTTCGCCCGCTATCCGCGGCTGCCCAAGGTACTACAGCCGAAGCTCGTCACGGACACCGTATTCGCCGGCGTACGGGATGGCCTCTTCGTAGCACGGCTGGGCCGACCAGACGGAAGCTACCGCACCTGGTGGCGCCAATCCGTAGACCCGGAGGCCGCTCGGGACGATGCTCTGGAAATCATGCTGCCCGAACGGGCGCAACTAGCCCGGCTGGCGCAGGGGTTGCTCGCTCCCGGCGAGCTGCCCGGCCTTTGGATCGACGCCGCAGACGGGGCGGGCCAGATCCTGCCGGTAGCGGCGCTGCTGGAGTATTTCGCCGGTGGACATGTCGCGACCATCCCCCGCGAAGGGTACGAGGATCAGGCGACGATCCCCGCCTGCCCCCCCGAGGCGATATTCGAGGCCGTCGAGCGGGCCATCGAACTTGGGACCGTCTGGCTCACGAATTCGCCCGCCACCGCATGGAAGGAGCCTGTGCCCACCGGCGCCCTCAACGAGGACGCGACGCTTCGCCCGCGCCCGGACGCGGTCATCCCTCAGAGTCTGGTAGAGGACGCAATCAAGGTTGCCTGGAACGACAACCGCACGACCGGCCTGGCCCTTACGCAGGCGCTTTCGCAGGAGAAATCCGCCGCCATGCCCTGGGGCTTGGTACGCGAGGGGATCGGTGCTGCCGTGAAAGGGCGCTGGCTCGTACTGGCGGAGGGGAGTGCAGATTTCGACTCCGAATACGACCAGGCCGCACGGGTCGTCCTGGAGTTGCCTCAAGGGCCCGGCCCGATTGCGCCACCTCCCGGCACGCACCCGCCTGCGGTGCTGGATGTATCGCAACTACAGGATCTCGCTGAGGCCGCAGGGAAGCTTCTCGCCGCCGCCGGGGGTGCAGAACTCAACTTCCACGTCGGAGTCAGCCTGGAGGACGACGCAACGGAGGAGGCGCGGAGGGCCGTCAACGCTACGTTGGCCGAAGTATCCGTCGACCTCAAATCGACCTGATGCCGATCTGTCCGATAGCGAGCATATACCCAACGATCCACGTCTCATATGTATCACGATAAGTTCGGATTTATCCCGTATGGTGAGGTGGTCCCAGTTTTTTGGACAGGTCGTTAAGGTGGATTCCAGGAAGGAACGGGAGGCACCGAGATGGCCGGGAAGAGACGGCGGTTCACGCCGGAGTTCAAGGCGCGGGTGGCGCTGGAGGCGCTGCGCGAGCGGGACAGCGTGCAGGCGATCGCGAGGCGGCACGAGCTTCATCCGAACCAGGTGAGCACATGGAAGCGGCAGTTGCTCGAGGGGCTGCCGGAGGTGTTCGCCGGGGGCGCGGGCCGCAGGCTCGCCAAGGAGCACGAGGCGAAGGTCCGGGAGCTGCACGCCAAGATCGGGGAGCTCACGGTCGAGCGGGATTTTTTTCGGCGCGGGCTCAAGCGCTGAGCCGGGCGGAGCGGGTGCGGATGATCGAGCGGGACGGGCCGCCGAGTCTTTCAAGGCAGTGTGCGCTGGTGGGCGTGAGCCGGTCGTCGCGGTACTACCGGCCGAAGGGGGAGAGCGCGGAGAACCTGGCGCTCATGCGGCGCATGGACGAGCTCCACATGGACTACCCGTTCTACGGGAGCAGGCAGATGATGCGCCATCTCCGCCGCGAGGGCGTCGTCGTGGGCCGGCACCGGATCCGGCGGCTCATGCGGCTGATGGGAATGGAGGCGACCTACCGGCGGCCGCGCACGAGCGTGGCGAGTCCGGAGCACCGGGTCTTTCCCTACCTGCTGCGCGGCCTCGAGATCTCGCGGGCGGACCACGTGTGGTGCGCGGACATCACCCATGTCCCCGTGACGCAAGGCTTTTTCTACCTTGTGGCCGTGATGGACCGGGCGACCCGGCACGTGCTCGCGTGGCGGCTGTCGAACACCATGGACGCGTCGTTCTGCGTGGACGCGCTGGACGACGCGCTGGGCCGGCGGGCTCCGGAGATCCTGAACACGGATCAAGGCGCCCAGTTCACCAGCGAGGCGTTCGCCGAGCGCGTGCTGGGTGCGGGCGTGGCGTTCTCGATGGACGGCCGGGGCCGCTTCCTCGACAACATCTTCATCGAGCGGCCGTGGCGGTCGCTGAAGTACGAGGCGGTGTACCTCCACGAGCTCCGCGACGGGCCGGACGCCGAACGCATCATCGGCTCGTGGATCGACTTCTACAACGAGGTGCGCCCGCATTCGTCCCTCGGCGGGCGGACGCCGGGCGAGGCCTACCGCGACGGCACGGGGGCGGTGTGAACGGCGGATCTCCGCACCTGCCGGAGCGCGCCCCCCCGAGTCGCCGCGGCCGAGCGGAAACCCGGGATCCGCCCGTCCCGGACGCCTCGCGCCATCGGCGGCCAAGCCCCGGTCACCGGCCGGGTTCCCCTCCCGGCCACCGGGGCCCATGTTGGAACCTGTCCTTTCCCCCGCCGGGGGAGGACCCGCGGGTGGAGCACCCACCCCGGGACAACTCACGGAGAATGCTCCCGAGGGCTCTCACAACCACTCGGAATCCACCTTAACTTTGCCCTCGGACTGTCCAACGAAATAGGACCACCTCACTAATTCTATTATTCCTTCCTTAGCCGCAGCCTGAAGATTGTCGCCACTAATCCGTGTCAGTTTAAGTTGGTTGTTGGTGCGATCACCGATCAATATCGTTTCCGCACTGACATCTTGGAGAACACCGTCGCTGGCAAATTGCGGTCAGCGTTTGGAGTTCCATTGAAGATGACCAGCCTGGAACGAACCGATCCGCGTGATAGTGCTGCCATCAGCTGGCGGATCTGCTCCTTGGGGCCGTGACATATCGCTTCAATCGCTCCACGCGCGATCCCGAAGGCAGGTCTCACAAGCGCGCTGTCCACGATGCCGTCCGCTCATTGGCCGGACGGGCTTTGGACACCGACTGCCTCCCGGCAGAACGCCCCTTCAACGTTTGGGCATGGGCACCGAAAGGACAACGCAGATGGGTACCCGGGGCTGGAGGAGTCGTCAGATAGACCCCACAGGCGATCTGGGCTCGAGGTTCATGTGTGGCGCCCCCGTCCTCGGCGCGATCAGGTGACGTCCAACAATTCATTCCAGAACCGCTGGATGTCCGGTCGGCTACCGTCCTCGATGTTCTCGCCGCTGCGGACGAGGTCTGGGGGATAGCGGAGACGTACAAGGGGCTTGGGGCGACCGGACATGGATGGCGTCTCGATTCTCACCAACCCCCGGTCCTTTAGCAACTCGTACACTTCGGTCCACTCGGGATGGCCCGCCAGACCGAGACGACCGAAATCCGCCTCCGCCACGTAGAAACGGCGCTCCATCTTGAGTAGGAATCGCTCAACGAGCCGTATGCGGGTGCGCTGACGGTCATTATACTTGGCGCCAGCCTCGGGGGGCTCCTCGCCCCGCATGCCCAAACGAACCAAGATTGCCCTGATCTGGTCGGGCGCGTACTTCCTCGCAGGCGGGTCTCCCGATGCTTCACCGTTCGACATGATCTCAACGCCCGCCACGATGTCGGTTAGGCTCGGATCGGCCTGCTCCAGGCGGGTGCCCGTCAGACTCAGTTTGGGCATCTGAATCGTGCATCCCTCGAAGTCCGGCCTCACCATCGTCAGCCCTGTGAAATCCGTCCGCTCGAAGTGACAGTTTTGGAAGTGCGGATCGACCAGCCTCGCGCGACCGAAATCCTCCTGCTCGAAATAGAGGTGCCTCAGCTGGACGCCGTCGCGCAGTGCACCGCACGTCTTGATAACCCGCGCCACGAAGCGACCGGCGTTCTGTCTCGCCACGCTGTCGCCCAACCCCGTCCTCAGCACCGAACACATTTTGACTGCCACATCCGTACAGGCATCTACCGCCCCGCCATATTGACCGATGACTTCATCCACCGTCGCTTCGTCGAGCACTGAGCGTGCAAGAAACCTGCGGAGTTCCCCGTGCTCACCCTCGATGCATCGCTTGAACGCCTTGGCGAGAAAATAGCCATAGAAGGTCTCGTGTTCGAACTGGAGGTGCCCCACGCCTGTGCCGCTCTTGGAGAGGAATCCATAGGACGGCATCCGCTCGATGACTTGGCGCGCCGCATCGGGAGGCACACCCAAATCGTCCATGACGAGCTCGGCGGCCACTCTAACCGTTTCGAGGTCAAGCCGACGGGTCTCCAGCCACCACATTTCGTCGGCCAGCATGACCAACAGACGGCGATGTCCGCCCACGTCGAGTAGCGGCGTGCCGTGCTTGTCGAGGAACTTGCCGTGCTCTCGGCGCAAGAAGGCGTTCACAAGAGTCTCGAGCGTCGCCTCGTCCGAAACGTCCATGCTGTCGGTTTCTAGCAGGTCCGCGATGCGGGACACGTAGAAGGGCTTCTTGAGTAAGGCCCGGTTGGACTCGCCTAGGCCGTCCCGGAATCTCTGGAACTTGGCTACGATGGTGCCACGCGACATCTTTCGCACGAGTTCATCGGCGTCGGCATCCTCCCAAGGCTCGATGTCGACAGATTCGACCTCGTAGTTCAGTCTTCCATCCTGCGCGAATCTCTCCGCGTTGGCGCGGAACGCCTTGTAATCGAAGAACGTGGAGCGTGCCGAGGCAACTACGGCGCCGTTCCCTTCCAACCGAGAGATGAATGCGGCCAGGGACGAGAATGCCTCGTCGTATCCACCGCTGCCGAGGAGCTCGTCAAAGCCGTCGATCACGGGCACGAGAAGCCCTCGCCTGACGAGTGGGGGCACGGCGTTGTAGGAGAAGCGCGAGCGGAGATCCTGAAGATCCCTGGCCATTGCGTCGTCGAGGCGAGACAGGGCGCGGCCCTGGGCGTCAATATAGAAGAAGAGTGTCTTCACTTCTCCGGCTAAGTACTGTTCGGCCCGGGTTCGGGCCATGTGTTTCAGGGCCATCGTCTTGCCGGACCCCGCGGCCCCCCGCACGAGGATAATTCGAGTCGAACCGTACGGAGGATCGTTCGCAAGATCTGCTATGAGGCTGGCGGCATTGGGACGGTCGGTGGACGACCCGGCAGGGGGTTCCTCGTCCACCTGCCTTGCGCGCGTCTTGATGTACGGCTCAAGTCGAGGAACGGTCTTGAGAATGAACTCGGCCAAGGCCTCGAGGTCTGCAAGGTAACGACTGGCGAGGAAGGCCGGATACGGCATCGCCTCCGCACCATCAATCTTGACCGCGGGGAGATCTTGGCCGGGGACCTGGGACAGTTCTGCCTCCTCTTCAACGCCGTCCTTTCGCCACATGAGGAGGGCGTCTCCGACGACGACTTCGGAGCCGGGGTCGGTGAAGGGAACGATGTCCCGCCTAATCTCCTGGAGCTTGTCCATGAATCACCACTGCCTGATCTGAAGGTCAGCCTCGTGAAAGAGGGCATCGTACGTGTCACCGAAGCCGGGGGCGACCCGCCTGCGAAGATGTGTCGGCTCGAGCCCGGAAGCCGAGAGCGCCAGCAGCGCCGGGACCATGTCGGCATCGTTGCTCGCAAGAACGACGGCGTGTGCAAGGCGGGCGTGAATGATCGTCATCGCGTCCGCCGTTAGTAGCGTATCGACCATCTTCTGGCGTTTGAGAAGCGTGATGTCGCGCAACCTCACGGAGCAGTGTCGCTCCGGGCACCTTCCCGCACACCAGCTGCGAAGCGCTTCGAGCGTGCAGGTGTTCGGGGAGGCACAGTCCTTGGATTGGGCCGGCCGCAGGTTCAGCCGCTCGACGGGGGACTCTCGAAGCGAACGCAGGAGGAGCGTCCCCGGATCCCAGATGGGGTGGTCGGCAAGCTGAACCCGGATTCTTTGTGCACGAACCTTCTTGGGGTTGTTTTCAATGGCTCGGTCCAGCATGTGCCGCATGTCGACCGGCGCCTGGAGGGTTTCTCGATGCCAGCCACCGTACAGGCGGATGGTGACTTCGATGGCGGATGGCACCGCGGAGTTCACCTGACCGACGAGCTCGCGAAGTCCCTCGTCGACCTCAGGTTGCACCGGTGAGCGGTCGCGAGGCCACAGTTCGAGGTTGAATACGTCCGCGAGGCAGTAAGCAATCATGGCGCTCCCGTGGTGGAAGTTGTGAGCGGCGCGGAATCTAGGGATACGGGGAGGGGTCAACGCAACGTCATCGCCGCCTGCGTAGATTGGCGGGGGCTGCGGCGGGTGGGGAGCG
>NZ_CBDCUB010000007.1:0-773880 GCF_965222475.1 Candidatus Palauibacter sp.
CGGCAGGGCTGCCTTCCCAACTCATCCCGTGGGTGGCCGGGCGGGAGCGGAAACTCCTTCTCGCCCACCGGTCCCATCACGTCGAGGTAGAACGGGTACACCGCCCAGGGACCGAGCAGGCCGGGTTCATCGGCCGGTCGATAGCGGAGCACGACGTGCAGGTACGCTTCCTCGAACGACCGGTCCGGCAGCGGGGCGACATCGCGCTCACCAGCACCCGGGCGCCCGAGGCGACGGGGATCCCGAGCACGCTCGGCAGGCGCACGCTCTTCGTCTCGCGCCCGGCCGCGAGCACGCGCCGCGGGACGGACGAGAAGAGCTCGCGATTGTCGGGGTCGATGACGTTCACGTGATGGAGCAGGCGGTCCGGGAGCGGGTTGCCGTTGCGGTCCCGCATGTCCCACGAGAAGCCGTGCAGCCAGCCGGCCAGCGGCAGCTCCGCGAGCTGGACCTGAGGCCGCAGGTGCGGACCGGCGGCAGGGAGCGCGACCGGACCGATCACGATCTCCGCCTCGCGTCCCCCCTCCCGCAGTCGCACATCGATGAGAGGGTTCTCCCGCGGAAGCCGGGGAGGTCCGGCCTCGGGGGTCTCACCTCCCCCGTCTCCGGCGTGGCGGCATCATGCTCGTTGCGCCTGGGCTCCGTGCCCGTGGACCTGAGCCAGCTGCGGCCGGGGAGAGAGCAGGCATGAGACCAGGGCCGGGAGCGCGGCCGCGGCGAACCCGGTTTTGGATCCCTTCATGCGGCTCCGTCAGAGTCCGGCCCCGGGATCGGTGCTGCACACCGGCCTCATCCGGGGAAGGGAACGTCGAAGTGGGCGAAGTTCTTCTCGGTGAATGCGTCGTACTGCTCCGGCACCTCGTCGTCCGGGAAGATCGCTTCGACCGGACATTCGGGGACGCAGGCTCCGCAGTCGATGCACTCTTCGGGGTGGATGTAGATACTGGTCCTCACCCTCGTAGATGCAGTCGACGGGGCACACATCGACGCACGACGCGTCCTTCGTGGTGATGCACGGTTCAGTAATGATGTAGGTCATGCGCGGGAAGATACCCGGGGGGTGTGGGGTGAGCAATCCGGCCGCGACAGGGGGGGCGGATGGGCCTTCGGCGGGTTGGTCCACCGCGCGAGAGCCGGTATCTTTTGAGGTTCCGTGCGTGAGACGCTCCGCGGACGTGTGAGCGACGTGTAATCGGCCTGAAGCGCCCGTCTGTGCGGGCGTGGGAATCGAAGAGCGAGAGGGCGGCAGCTTGAAGCCACTCGAGGTCATACAGGGAGGGAGCGAGGACGGCCGGATCGCCTGGCCTTCGCGGAAGCCGCGATGGCTCAAGGTGCGGGCGCCCGGAGGGCCCAACTATCATGCGCCTCAAGGAGCTGATGCGCGGTCTGGAACTCAGCTCCGTCTGCGAGGAAGCACACTGCCCCAACATCGGGGAATGTTGGGAAGCGGGCACCGCCACGTTCCTCATCATGGGCGACGTATGCACCCGCAACTGCCCCTACTGCGCGATCGCCCACGGCCGTCCGGAAGGGCTGGACGAGGATGAGCCACGGCGGGTCGCGGAGGCCATCGAGCGGCTGCAGCTCAACCACTGCGTCATCACATCCGTCGACCGGGACGATCTGCCGGACGGGGGCGCCTGGATTTTTGGGGAAATGATCCGGGAGATCCGTCTTCGGCGGCCGCGAGTGCTCGATCGAGGTGCTGACGCCGGATTTCCGGGGCAACCCGGAGGCGATCCGTACGGTGATCGATGCCGGGCCGGAGATCTTCAACCACAACATGGAGACGGTGCGCCGACTGCACCGCGTCGCGCAGGCCAGGGCGGCCGCTATGACCGTTCTGCTCGAACGGTGCTGCGGACGGGTCGGCGAGCTGGACGACCAGGTGCTCATCAAGACCGGCATCATGCTGGGGCTGGGCGAGACCGGCGCGGATATCGACGAGTTCATGGGAGATGCGCTGGAGGCGGGCGTACAGATCCTGACGCTGGGTCAGTACCTTCGGCCGTCGCCGGACCATCTCCCGATTCGACCGCTACGTGACGCCGGAGGAATTCGTGCGCTGGAAGGAGATCGGCGAGTCGCGCGGCTTCCTTCACGTCGAGAGCGGACCGCTCGTCCGCTCCAGCTACCACGCCCGCGAACAGGTGCTCGAACTGCGGCAGCGGGTCGCGGCGCTGGCGGCGGCCGGATGAGCCCCGCGTCGAGTTCCGGCCCGTCCGTGGCCGCGGTATCGGACGGGACAGGCGCCGGGCCGCGACAGGACCTCGAAGCCTTTCTCGGGCTCTCGCGGGAAGAGTGCGTCGAACTCCTGCGGCAGATGATCGTTGCGCGGCGCTTCGAGGAGAAGGCGGCGGAGGTCTACCAGACCGGGAAGATCGGCGGCTTCTGTCATCTCTACACGGGACAGGAAGCCGTCGCCGTGGGGGCGATCTCGCCACTGCGCCCGGACGACTACATGATCACGGCCTATCGCGAACACGCCCAGGCGATCGTCCGCGGAATTACGCCGAACGCGGTCATGGCCGAGCTCTACGGGCGCGCGGACGGGTGCTCCAGGGGCCTGGGCGGCTCGATGCACATGTTCGACGCCTCGCTCAACTTCATGGGCGGACACGGCATCGTCGGCAGCCATTTGCCGCTCGCGATCGGGGCCGGCTACGCCATCCGCTACCGCGGAGGAGACCAGGTGTGTCTCTGTTTCTTCGGCGATTCCGTCGTCAACATCGGGGCCTTTCACGAGTCGGTGAACATGGCCGCGCGCTGGAAGCTCCCCGTCATCTTCCTCCTCGAGAACAACCAGTACGGGATGGGCACCGACTTCCGGCGCGTGACGGCGGTGAAGGAACTCAAGGACCGCGGGCGGGGATACGCCGGACTCACCACCCTCGCCGTGGACGGCATGGACTTGCTCGCGATGCGACGGGCGGTGGAGGAAGCGATCGAACGAGCACGGGAGGAGAAGACGCCGAGCTTCATCGAGGCCCGCTGCTTCCGGTACATGGGCCACTCGATGGCGGACCCGACCCACGGCACGTACCGGACGCGCGAGGAAGTGGAGAAGTGGCGGTCGGACGATCCCATCCTCTCCTTTTCGCGCCGGCTGATCGAGGCGGACAGGCTCACGGAGGAGGAGTACGAGACGCTGGACCGCGAGGCGATCGAGGTCGCGGAGGAGGCCGCGGGGTTCGCGGACCGGAGCCCCTTCCCCGATCCCGAGGCGACCTATCGCTACGTGTACTCGGACGGGTATCCGGACGACGTGCGGCGGCGCGACGCGTGGCGGAAGGAGCTCCGCTGATGGCCATCCGCACCTACCGCGAAGCGCTGAACGAAGCCCTCCGCGAGGAGATGGCGCGCGACGACTCGATCTTCATCATCGGCGAGGAGGTGGGCGAGTACGACGGCGCCTACAAGGTCACCAGGGGCCTGCTCGACGAGTTCGGGGAATGGCGCGTGCGCGACGCGCCGATCGCGGAGCTGGGGTTCGCGGGACTCGGCGTGGGCGCGGCGATGGCCGGCCTTCGCCCGGTGGTCGAGTTCATGACATGGAACTTCGCCCTCCTGGCGGTGGACGAGGTCGTGAACTCGGCGGCGAAGACGTACCAGATGTCGGGTGGGCAGTACAACGTGCCCATCGTCTTCCGGGGGCCGGGCGGCGCCGCGCTGCAGCTCGGGGCGCAGCATTCACAGTCGCCCGAACCCTGGTACAGCTACGTGCCGGGGCTGAAGGTGGTCGCACCCGCCACGGCGCGGGACGCGAAGGGGCTCCTCAAGAGCGCGATCCGCGATAACGATCCGGTCGTCTTCATCGAGAGCGAGATGATGTACAACCTCGTGCGGGACGAGGTGCCGGAAGAGGAATACCTGACCCCGATCGGGAAGGCGGAGGTGAAGCGAGAGGGGTCCGACGTGACCATCGTGTGCCATTCGAAGATGGTGCATCAGTCGCTGGCGGCGGCGCTGGCGCTGGAGAAGGAGGACATCGACGCCGAGGTGCTCGATCTGCGCACGGTCCGCCCGCTCGATGTGGACGCGATCGTGGCCTCGGTGAAGAAGACGAACCGGGCCGTGGTGGCGGAGGAGGGGTGGCCGATGTGCAACATCGGCGCGCAGGTCGTGGACGACATTCAGCGCGAGGCGTTCGATTCGCTCGACGCTCCGATCGCGCGCGTGAACGGGCTGGACGTCCCGATGCCGTACGCGAAGAACCTCGAGAAGCTGGTGATTCCCAACGCGGAGCATGTGGCGGAAGCGGTGCGCCACGTGTGTTACGCGAGCTAGCAGCCCAGGGGCCCCGATGGCGACGAAGGTCGTGATGGCGCAGCTGAGCCCGACGATGGAGGAGGGCAAGCTCATCGAGTGGAAGGTCGCCGAGGGCGACACCGTCTCGCAGGGCGACATCGTCGCGGAGATCGAGACCGACAAGGCGAACATGGACGTCGAGGCGCTCGGGGGCGGCGTGCTGCGGAAGATCGTCGTGCGGGCGGGCGCCACGGTGCCCGTCGGCGCGCTGATCGGCGTGATCGCGGCGCCGGACGAGTCGATCGACGCGCTGCTGGCCGAGGCGGCGGCCGCGCGGACGGCCGAAGCCGCGCCGCCCGAGCCAGCCGTAGCCGAGGAGCCGGTCGGGGCGACGGAAGCCCGGACGGCCTACGAGCCCGACGGGGCGGGCGCGGGCGCGGCAACGCGCGCGGCCGGGGGCCGCATCAAGGCCTCGCCCGTGGCGCGTCGCATGGCCGCGGAGGGCGGGATCGCCCTGGCCGGCCTGACCGGCTCCGGCCCGGGCGGCCGCATCGTCAAGGCCGACGTCGAGGCCGCGCTGGCCTCCCGCACCGCCGCCGCACCGCCCCGCGGGCCGACGCCGGTCCTCCCGCCGCTCACCCCACCGCCGCCGCCCCTCCCGCACCTCGAGGATCGGGTCGAGGAGCCGAGCCAGATGCGCAAGGCGATCGCGCGCCGCCTCGCCCGGTCGATCGGCCCCGTGCCCCACTTCTTCCTCACGACCGAGGTCGACATGGGACGGGCGCTGGAACTGCGCGCGGACCTCAACGCCCGCTTCGCCGAGGGCAGGATCGGGGTCAACGACCTCCTCCTGAAGGCGACCGCGGAGGCGCTCAACCGTCATCCGGCGGTGAACGCCTCCTGGGAGGAGAACGCGATCCGTCATCACGGAGCCGTGCACCTCGGGATCGCGGTCGCCATCGACGGCGGCCTCATCACCCCGGTCCTGCGGGATGCGGGCCGCAAGGGGCTGCGGCGGATCTCGACCGAGGCGCGGGACCTCATCGCGAGGGCGGGCGGGCGGAAGCTCGCCCCTGAGGAATACCAGGGCGGCACGTTCTCGGTCAGCAACCTCGGCATGTTCGAGATCGACCAGTTCACGGCGATCATCAACCCGCCGGAAGCCGCCATCCTCGCCATCGGGCAAACGATCGAGAAGCCGGTCGTCGCGGATGGCGAGGTCGTCGTGCGCAAGCGCATGCGCGTCACGATGTCGTGCGATCATCGCGTCATCGACGGGGCCACGGGCGCGGCGTTCCTCGGCACCTTCAAGGCGATGCTCGAAAACCCCCTCGAAATGCTGCTCTAGCGGCTCCAGTCAGGGAATAGAATGTCGGAGACCTACGACGTTGTCGTGATCGGGGCCGGTCCGGCGGGCTACGTGTCCGCGATCCGGGCCGCCCAGCTCGGACTCAGGACCGCCTGCGTCGAGAGCGGCTCGTACGAGGGCGGGCTCGGCGGCACCTGCCTCAACTGGGGCTGCATCCCCGCCAAGGCCTTGCTCGAGAGCGCGGCGCTCGCGCACAACCTCCAGCACCGCGGCGCCCGCATGGGCGTGAAGCCCATCCAGGTGGAATACGACTTCCCGGCGGCCGTGAAGCGGAGCCGCATCATCACGCGGAAGCTCACCGCCGGCGTGAAGTACCTGCTCGGAAAGAACAAGGTCGACATCGTGGAGGGCCGCGGGCGGCTGGCGGGGCCCGGCCGGGTCGCCGTGGATTCGGACAGCGGCGACCGGGAACTCGCGACCCGGAACGTCATCCTCGCGACGGGTTCCGTGATGAAGACTTTCCCCGGCTTCGAACTCGACGGCGAGAGGGTGATCGGGAGCCGCGAAGCGCTCGGACTCAAGGAGTTGCCGGGGCGGATGGCCATCGTCGGGGCCGGCTTCGTGGGGGTCGAATTCGCCGACGTGTTCAACGCCTTCGGGGTCGAAGTCACGCTCATCGAGGCGCTCGACACGCTGGTCCCGCTCGAGGACCCGGAGATCGGCAAGACGCTCGAGCGCTCGTTCCGGAAGCGGGGCATCCGCAACCTCGTGAACACGCGGGTGAAGCAACTGGACCGCGACGCGAGCCCGATGGTGCTTACGGTCGTGAACCCGGACGGCAGCGAGACCGCCGGGGAGACCGACCTCGTCCTGATGGCCGTGGGACGGCGGCCCGTGACGGACCACCTCGGTCTCGAGGAGAACGGGGTCGCGCTCGAGGACGGCTTCATCGGGATCGACGAATGGTGCCGGACGAGCGCGGAGGGGGTCTACGCGATCGGTGACGTCGCGGGGCAGCCCATGCTCGCGCACGTCGGATCGCACGAGGGCATCATCGCCGCCGAGCACATCGCGGGCGTGGCCAAACACCCCGTGACGTACGGCAACATCCCCTCCGTCGGGTACTGCCACCCCGAAGTGGCCTCGATCGGCATGTCCCGGGCGCAGGCGGAGGAGGCGGGGCACGAGGTGGTGACGGGCAAATATCCGCTCGGGGCGCACGGGCGCGCGCTCACCGCCGAATCCGCCGACGGCTTCGTGAAGATCGTGGCGGACGCGAAGTACGGCGAGGTGCTGGGCGTCCACATGATCGGGCACAACGTGAGCGAACTCGTGGCGGAGGTGGGCATGGCGCGCGAACTCGAGGCCACCCTGGACGAGATCGTCTCGCACGCGCACGCGCACCCCAGCATGGCGGAGGCCGTGATGGAGGCCGCCTTCGCCGCCCTGGGCCGCGCGATCCACATGTAGGCAGCCGGAGAATCCGGTGGAAAGTCCTGTGAGCGGGGGGCGCGAACTGCGGGTGGTCGACCTCGGCCGCCGCGAATACCGGGAAGTCCTCGAGTTGCAGCGCGCCGTCGCGCGCTGGCGGCGCGCCACTCCGCCGGACCACGACCTCCTGCTCCTCGTCGAGCATTTCCCCGTGATCACGCTCGGGCGGGGGTCGGAGCCCGGCCACCTCCCGGCGGACGCGGCGTGGCTGAAGAACCGCGGCCTCGACGTGGTCGAGATCGAGCGGGGCGGCGACGTGACCTATCACGGCCCCGGCCAGTTGGTGGGCTACCCGATCCTCGACCTCCGCGCACACCGAATGGACCTGCACTGGTATCTGCGGCGCATCGAGGAGGTGCTGCTGCGCGTGCTCGCGGAGTGCGGGCTGCCCGGCTTCCGGGTCGAGTCCTACACGGGGGTGTGGACGGGCACCGCGCCCGCCGGAGCCGTGGTCATGGTCGAGGATGACGGCTTCGGCACGGTCGTCTCGGGGCACGCCGACCCTCTCCTCCGCGAGGGTGCGATCCGCAAGGTGGCCTCGATCGGGGTGCACGCGAGCCGCTGGATCACCTGGCACGGGTTCGCGCTCAACGTCACGCCCGAGCCGCTCGAGAACTTCCGCGGGATCGTGGCGTGCGGCATCCGCGGGGTCGAGATGACGAGCCTCGCGTCGGAGGGCGCCCCCCTCACGCTCGAGGAGGCGGGCGAGGCGGTCGCACGCGCCTTCCCGGTCGCGTTCCCGGGCCTCACGTCTCTACGGGCGCCGGAAGTCGCCCTCCGCGCCCGCTAGCGACCCTTTCGGTGGATGACGGACGGATTGCCCGAGCCGCGCTTCCACCCGACTTTGTGGCCCGTCCGTCGTCGGCGGAGGCCACCCGGCCGCCTGCCATGAAACCGTCATACGGGATGATGAAATCGAGATGATGATTCTGGGGATCCTGCTGATCTGCACCGTGGTCGTGGCGCTGATGTTCGGCCACCTCGCGAAGATGCCCTTCAAGGAGCGCGTCCTGCAGACCGCGGCCATGCTCGCCGCGGCGTTCGTCTTCTACGGCCTCGTGGTGCTGGTCGAGTCCGCCGCCCACTAGACTTCTACCCGGCCTTTCGCTTCCCGAGGTGGTGTCCGATCTCGCGAAACGCGAAGACCAGAACCAGGACGAAGGCGGCTAGCGCGGCGAGGAAGCCGACCGCCACGGAGGGCACCAACGGCAGGAGGGCGAGCGCACCCCCGGACCCGTGAAGCACCTCGTCAAACACATCGATGACGTTGCGGGTGACGAAGCTGGCGGCCCAGAACGCCCAGGGGACAAACCACAGGCGCCACCACGCGCGGGACGGTTCAGGCGCCCCCGTTCGCCCGAGCAGCCAACGGCCCCAGCCCGCCCACGCCAACGCCCCAATCCCGAGGGCTGCACAGGCAAACACGGCCGCCAGCAGGGTCCACACGAGACCCTCGCCGCCCTCCTCCCAAGCCGCAACAGCGGACAGGGCGACCAGCGTCAGCGCAACGAGCGCAGTCAGGACGATTTCCGTGCGTCCACTCATTAGCTTGCTCCTTCAGCGAAGGCTGGATCCACAAGCCTGGCTGCCGTCGGGTCTGAGTCCTCGGGGCCGTGGACGATCTTCGAGCCCTGCCAGGCGGCGACGCCGATCATGCACGTAGCGAATACCCCCACGAGCAGCACGAAATGCCGCAGCCGGCGGTCGTCGCGCTCGTGGAGGGCGAAGGCGGCGAGGGCGCCGGCCGTAAAGGCCGGCACGGCGGCCCAGGTGGCCCAGAAACGGTGCGTCTGCACGATCCCGGGGCTCACGAAGGTGCGCTCGGTCACGACATCCGCCGCGGCGAGGCCGGTCAGGTAGGCCGGGGCCACGAACGCGCCGGCGATGACGAGCGCCACGAGGCCCCAGAATTCGAGCGGCTCGCGGTCGCGCACCCACCCATACAGCCCGACCAGCGCCCCACTCGCCGTGAGGACGATGGGGAAGGAGTGGGAGACGAGATGGAAGTGTTCCCAGCTCATGGCGCCCGACCCGAGGTCCCGCCCGCCGTTCGACACCTGATCATCTTGACACGCCCTCCACGGCGACTAGAATACCGCTTCCCAACTCCGCCCCCTTCGTCTAGTGGCCAAGGATACCTGGTTCTCAGCCAGGAGACAGGGGTTCGATTCCCCTAGGGGGTATGAAGTAGGGGGTATGAAGCGCCGCAGCGGGTCCGGATCGGACCCCATGCCTACGAATCCGACATCCTCAACGGAGCGTCTTCGCAGGTCACGGAGTGCGCGGCGCGTTCAGATTCCAGTCGTACTCGTGGTCGAGCGCGCCGTCGAAGTCCCGTAGCTGCTCCGCCAGGTCGCCCTCGGCGTACTTCCGCAGATGCTCCAGCACGCCGGCATCGGAGTTCCCGAAGTCCTCGTGGTACCAGTAGTAGATGCTGGAGACGACGCCGAACGCTTCGTCCAGGAGTTCCGCGCCCCGGGGATGATTCACGTAGTCTCGCGCCCCCTGATCCAGCAGCCGCTCCAGGTTCTCGGCGGTGTAGGCCTCCGGGGCCAGATTCGGACAGCTGATGCTGGCGCAGTTCACGCCGTAGTGGATCCGGTTGTCCTGCCAGATGCGGCGCAGAATGTCGTGCTCGATGTTGTCCAGCGTAAGCGGCTGCCCGGCCACCATCGCGTGGACGTCACCCCACGGCCCCGTGTTGGGAATCAGACCTTCGTGGATGTCCTTGATGGATTCGACGGGATACTCGTCCAGGACCACGCGCAGGGTCACGGCGTTGTAGAGATTGATCCAGTACGCCATCTGCACGTCCCTCGCGTACTGTCGCGGGTCCAGCCCCCGCAGGTAGTCGATGTAGCCGGCGAGACGTTGCTGGTCGGCGGGGTTCGCCTTGAGCCTGGAGTAGTCGACGAGATTGACGCCGGACGGGTCGTCGGTGATCAGGTAGGCGTCGAGCAGCGCCTGCCAGTCGCTGTGGTCGAGCCGCTCGGCATTGCTCGGGTCGTGGTCGGCCCAGGACTCGTCAATGGACGGCGCGGCACACGACACGCCTCCCAGCCCCAGCAGGCCGAGCAGCCCCCATGGGCCGAGCCGAACCGGGTCGAAGGCGCGTCTGCTCCGTGCCTGCGTCGAACGCGTCATCGCTGAAGAACAGCCTTTCTGTTTCCTTGGCTCCGGCGACTCCCGCACCGTGCTTCCCACCTTCGACCGGCCGAAGCGGCGCCGCAAGGCGTCTACCCGCCTTCGGCCCACTCCGGCGGGCGGCCGTCCGTGTTCCGGCGCGCGTGCGCCGGTCAGAAAGCGACCTGTGCGAGGAAGCTGAACCGCCCGTCCGCCAGCGTGGCCGCGTCGGGCGAGCCCCCGAGCGCGGTCGCGTACTGGAGCCCGAACCTCGCGTAGTATCCCGGATACACGTTCATTCCGAACACCATGAACTCCCGGTCGGCACCGAGGGCAGGCTGGAAGGCGTCGTAGCGCACGACGCCTTCGAGGGCTCCCCAGGCCCGATAGCCGAGTTGCACGTAGCCGCCGTACGCCTCGGTGTCCGCCGCGCCCTCTCCCAGACCGGGCGCGAGTTCGTAGTCGGCCCGAAGGTATTCCCCCGTCAGCCCCCACCCCCGATAGGTGGCCTGGAAGTCCGCGCTCCAGAACACGCGCTCCCCCGCGAAGTCAGAGGTGATCCGGGGCGCGTCGGACGGGTCTCCGGTAACGATGCCCCGCCCGAGGGGCGCCGCGGTATCGGAGGAGTAGCCGAGCGAGGCACCCGCCTGCACGACGAAATCATCGTAGAAGGAGATCGTGCCGATCGAGTTGAACTGGACCCGGCTCGTGAACATGTAGTCGTCGTCGTCGTTCACGACGGCGCGGCCGTTCCCGTTGAAGATGCCCGCCCCGTAGGTCAGGCGGCCGTCGAACGCGCTCCCGGCGCCCTGCAGGCCGACCTGCCGGCCGGGGCCGATCGCCGTCGAAGCCTGCGAACGGTCGAGGAAGGTGAGTTCGGCGCGGTGCTGGGTCGCCTCGAAGCCGAACGAGGGACGGAGCAGGCCGAGGCTCAGTTCGAATTCGGGCATCAGGGGCAGCGTCGCGATCGCGTCGTGGATCTCGAACGCGTCGTCTTCCGGGTCGTAGCGAGTCTGAAAATAGTAGTCGAAGACGATCCCGATCTTCCCGCTGACCTTGAGCCGGGCCTCCCAGAGACGGAAACCGTCCGGTCCATCCGTCGAGTCCGCGTG
The DNA here is from genome assembly GCF_965222475.1 of Candidatus Palauibacter sp. Taxonomy (GTDB): domain Bacteria; phylum Gemmatimonadota; class Gemmatimonadetes; order Palauibacterales; family Palauibacteraceae; genus Palauibacter. Next base: position 11,284 of record NZ_CBDCUB010000007.1, read on the forward strand.
CGTGAGCACGCCGACGCGCAGCAGGCCGCCGATGTCGACCGGGGGCGCCTCCTGTGCCGCCGCGCCCACCGGAAGTGCGCAACCCAACGCCACCAGCGTTCCTGTCCAAAGTCTCCCTATCATCGCCGCTCCTCGTCATTTCCCGGGTTGTCGTCGATATCGACGGGATCGAACTCCGCGTGGAGATACTGCCAGCCGCCCAGCCCGAGCGCCGCATTGATCCAGAAATGCCCGACGATGGCCGGAAACAGGCTCCCCGTCCAGATGACGGTCGCGGCGAGCACCATGCCGAGGGTCGTCGCCCGGAGGACGCCGGCCAGCCGCTGGTATCCGTGGCCGAGACCGAAGGACACGGACACGACCGCGGCCGCCAGCCAGGCGTTCCCCGTCCACGCCGTGATCGCCCACAGGCCGAATCCCCGATAGGCGTACTCCTCACACGCCGCGGCGATCCCCGAGAGCATGAGGAAGCCCCGCTTCTCGGCGGCGGTCCGCGGCATGAGCAGGGTCACCGCCGCCGTCTCCCGCAGGCCGGCCAGGCGCGCGACCGCCGTGATCAACCACACGAGCGCCAGACCGAGGACCGCGACCGCGAGTCCCCGGAGCGCGGCCGCGCCCGGGTCGTCGACCGTCCAGCCGAGCGCCGACGCCGGGACGTCCTGCCACGCCGCGACGCCGAGGGTCAGCAGGGCCAGGATGACGAGCGAAGCGCCCACCGACACGTAGAGCAGACGGCGATGCTTCGCCGCTTCGGCGAGGTTGGCGCCCCGCCGGGCGTCGAGCGCGGCCAGGGCGGGCATGCCGATCAGGAGCAGGAGGGCGTACGCCGCCGCGATCGGACTCAGGGTCTCGGGCATGCCGAGGGATACGGGCAGGAGCCGCGGGAGGCAACACGCGCCCCCGCCCCGGCGCCGTTGACACCGCCCCGAGGTTCGGGGACGTTCCCCGCGACGGCGGCGGGGGCGGTCGGCGCCTCCACCCGCACTCGAACTCGATGAACCACCGCGGGGACGGATGGCACTCGACATCGCGATCGCGCAGTCCAGGCCGGTGAAGGGGGATCTCGACGCGACACTCGATGGTTGCGCCGGGATGATCGAGCGCGCCCTGAGCCTGGACCCGCGGCCCCGCCTCGTCGTGTTCCCCGAGACGGCGCTCAGCGGGTACTTCCTCGAGGGCGGCGTCCGCGAGCACGCGCTGCCGGCCCCGGACCTCCTCGCGAGAATCAACGCTCGCGTCGGCGAGGAAGCGGCCGGCCTCGACATCGCGATCGGCTTCTTCGAACTGGACGCGGGGTGCATCTACAACGCGGCCATGTATGCGACTCTCGGCCCCGGGGGCGGGATCCGGCACGTCCACCGGAAGGTGTTCCTGCCGACGTACGGAGTGTTCCAGGAGGAACGGTTCGTGGAGGCAGGCCCCGGTGTCGAGGCGTTCGACGGGCCGCTGGGCCGCACCGCCCTGTTGATCTGCGAGGATGGGTTTCATTCGATCTCCGGGACGCTCGCCGCCCTCGATGGGGCCGCGATGATCCTCATCCTTAGCGCCTCGCCCGCCCGCGGAGTCGCGCCCGGGGCCGGCGTGCCCGCCAACCTCGTGCGCTGGGACACACTGGCGAGCGGCATCGCGGCGGAGCACGGGGTGTTCGTCATCGTGTCGCAGCTCGTCGGCTTCGAGGGCGGCAAAGGGTTCCCGGGCGGCTCCGCGGCCTACGACCCTCGCGGACACCGGCTGGTCGCGGGGCCGCTGTGGGAAGAGGCGCTGATCCCGGTGCGGATCGATTTCACAGAGATGGCGCGGGCGCGCACCGAGGAGCCGTTGTTCGCGGACCTCGAACGGTCCTGGACCCGCCTCCTCGTCAACAGTCCGGGCGCGGGCGTCCGCCGGCCCGCCGCCGACGCCGAATGAGCGAGGGGTGGCCATCGGCCGCCGTCCCCGAGGCCCTCGCGCCGGACCCCGCCGACTCGCGGGCACTCGACATCGACGTCGACCTCGTGCGCGGCTGGCTGGTCGAGTTCCTGCGCCACGAGATCGAGCGCCGCCGCGGCTTTCGCCGGGTCGTCATCGGGTTGTCGGGGGGCGTGGATTCCGCCCTCACGGCGGCGCTGTGCGCGGAAGCGCTCGGCCCGGAGGCGGTACTCGCCCTCCTCCTCCCCTACCGCACCTCGAGCCCCCGCAGCCGCGAGGATGCGCTCCTCGTGGCCCGGAAGTTCGGGATCCCCACGCACACGGTCGAAATCACGAAGGCGGTCGACGGATACCTCGAGGATTTCGAGCCCGAGGCGGGGAGCCACCGGCGGGGGAACGTCGCGGCGCGCCAGCGAATGATCGTCCTCTTCGACCAGGCCTTCAAACTCTCCGCCCTCCCGGTCGGCACCGGGAACAAGTCGGAGCGGCTCCTCGGCTACTACACGTGGCATGCGGACGATTCTCCTCCGGTGAATCCGCTCGGGGACCTGTTCAAGGGCCAGGTGTGGGCGCTCGCGCGGGCGGTGGGGGTACCCGCCGAGGTCGTGGACAAGCCGGCCACGGCCGACCTCATCCGGGGACAGACGGATGAACAGGATCTGGGGATCACCTACCCCGAGGCGGACCTCATCCTGCACCACCTGATCTCGGGACGCGGTCCAGCGGAGTTGGTCGAGGCGGGATTCGAGCGGGAGAAGGTGGAGATCGTGGCGGGACGACTCGCGGGCACGCACTGGAAGCGCCACCTGCCCACGGTCGCCATGCTCTCCCCGACGGCGATCGGCGAGTGGTATCTGCGGCCCGTGGACTACTGACCTCGCGTGCCGCCGGGATGGATCCGGCCGCGGCAGCTCAGGGTTCGTAGTAGCGGAAGACCTTCAGCTCGCCGTCCCAGTCGAGGACGTCCTCGAAGAGTTGCTGCGGCGGAAGCAGTTCGCCGTCGCGCCGGAGGGTGACCCAGCAGTCGGTGTGCACGATGAAGCTCTCGAACGCCTCCACGGGTCCGCGGCACTCCGCGTCGACGAAGCTCAGCCTCCGGTCCTCGTACACGCCGAACAGGTCGGAGAGGGCGGCGCGGTTGCGCGTCCGGATGTTCTTCCACGCGAGGTCCACCGGGTAGTTCACGTCCAGGGTGGAAGCCGGGAGTTCGGGCCACACCATCTCGTTGTGGTCGACCTCGGTGAGACGGACGGACGCGAGTCCGAGTGTGTCCGCCGCGGCCAGCCCGGCGAGGACCGTGGTCGCCAGTTCCGCCAGGGAAGCGGCGGATCCGGGCAGTCTCTGTCCTCCGCCAGACGAAGCATCCACGCAGGATCCGGAAAGGATCGGCAGCAGACAGCCCTGGTCCGACGTGGTCCAGCCTTCGATCCACTGCGGCATGCCCGGCGCGAAGGCGCCGATGTAGTCGACCGCCTCGAAGAAGCCGTCGCCCGCCGGCGGCTCGGCGTAGCCGTCCGTCAGCGGTGAACCGGCGGCCGGACGGAAGTCGGGCATTCCCGGTGTAGCCGATGAGCCGCGCCACGACGTCGTACGTGCCCGGCGGCAGTGACTCCATCGTCCAGCGGCCGTCGACATCGCTCAGGGTGCCGGTGTTGAGCGCCGCGATCGAGATCTGCGCCAGGCTCAGGGGCCGGGCCGTATCCGCGTCCACGATCCGGCCGGAAACGCGGCCGACCTCCCCGGCCGCCTGGGCGGAGACCGACATCGCGGACGCCAGGAGAAGGAGCGGGGGGAGCGCGACCAGGCCCGGGCCCGGCCGGAACCGCCGCCCCCCCGGGAAGGCCTGTTGTCCTGAAAGGGTCATGGGATTCGATCCTCCGGAGGATACCGATAACGCCAGGACCTGCTGCCGGCGGGAAGAATAGGCGTGACCCGTAACGGCTCCGGACATGTACCGTCACGGGTCCGTCACGAGTCCGGGATGCGATGGTCACGGAGGACGGCGAGATGGCGGCGACGCCCCTCGGCACAGTGGGAGATCCGCGGAGGGGTCGCATTCACGAGATGGTTACAAGTGTGTTACGATACTGCCCGCAGGCGTGACTCAGGATTCCCGGGGACCGGGTCCGTGCGGAGCGGACGATTCCTTTGAAAGCGAGAGTTCTGAAGCCGATGGTGACGATGCCGGACGCACAGATCCTCGTCGTGGACGACGAACCGGATATCCTCAGCGTCCTCGTGTACCACCTGAGCCGCGAAGGATACCGCGTGACCACGGCGGTGAACGGGCAGGGCGCGTTGACGACGGCCCAGGCGGAGCACCCCGACCTCATCATCCTCGATCTCATGCTCCCGGGGATGGATGGATACGAGGTCCTGCAGCGTCTCCGTAAGGCCGATCGTACGGAATCGATTCCGGTGATCCTGCTCACGGCCCGGAGAGAAGAGGAGGAGCGCGTCAAGGGGTTCGAGGTCGGCGCCGACGATTACATCACGAAGCCGTTCAGCGCGCGCGAACTCACGCTGCGGGTCGAGGCGCTGTTACGGCGCTCGAAGGCGGAACCGGTGTCCACGTCGCGGAGGATCTCGGTGGGGCCGGTCGAACTCGACCGCGAGGCGCATCGGGCTTTCTCGGAGGGTTTCGAGGTCGATCTCACGCCGCTCGAGTACCGGCTGCTCGAAGTCCTGCTCGAGCGCCGGGGCCGCGTGCAGAGTCGCCGGCAGTTGCTCCAGGCCGTGTGGGACACCAACGCGGCGATCGAGACGCGAACCGTCGACATGCACGTCGCTCGCCTGCGGACCAAGCTGCGCGGCGCCGCCGACCTGATCGAGACGGTTCGCGGGATCGGCTACCGGTTCCGGGCCCTCGACAAGTAGCCCGAGCCAGGTAGCGGGGGGTCGGCCGCCGTCTCCGGACGCGGGTGCCGCCCGCTGAACTCGTGTGATCGGTGGACGGAAGGTGAGACTCACAAATCGCTTCTTCCTCGTCGCCGCCGCCGTGCTCGTGGTGGCGTACGTCGCGGCGACGTTGCTGCTCCGGCTCGACGTGGCCGACTTCGCGCTCGAATTCTCCGTGCTGGGGGTCATGCTCCTTCTGTTGTGGCCGGCCTCCTGGCTCGTGGCGCGGAGGATCGAAGCGGAGCTTGGACGGGCGCGCGCGGCGGTGGACCGCATCGCCGCGCGCGGCCCGACTCCGTCCATCGATCCGCCGATCGGGCACATCGGGTCAGGCCCGGTCGGCCCCCTGGACCGGGCGATCGATCGCATGGCGGAGCGGGTGCGGGACCGCGTCTCTACGTCGGAACGCGAGTCGAGCGACCTGCGCGTCCTCTTCGATGGGCTCGAGGACGGCCTCGCCCTCATCGATGCCGATGGACTCGTCAGCCTCTGTAACCCGGCCTTCGCAAGGTGGGCGGGGCGTGACGTCTCGCCGGGCCTTCGCATCGGCACGCTCTTCCGGACCCCCCGAATCGCCGAGGCGGTGAGCGCGGCGCAGCGGGGGGAGCCAACCGCCGCCGAGGTCGAACTCGGCGAGCATACGGTGCTCATGTCGGCCCGGTCCCACCGCTCGGGGGCGCTCATCGCACTCCGCGATCGCACGGTCATGCGCCGGCTCGAGGGGGTGCGACGCGACTTCGTCGCCAACGTGTCACACGAACTCAAGACCCCGCTGACGAGCGTCGTCGGATTCGCGGAGGCGCTCGCGGAGGGAGGGCTCGGCCCCGAGCCTTCCCGCGATTTCGCCGAACGCATCCTCGCCAACGCCACCCGCATGCGGCACCTGGTGGAGGATCTCCTCGACCTCTCCCTCCTCGAATCGGGGAGCTGGAGTCCCGAACCCGAGCCGGTCTCGGTGGGGGCGGCGGCCTCCGAGGTGTGGGAGACGCTGTCTCCGGAGGTGCGGCCGCCCGGGGCGGAACTGCGCGTGCTCGGGACGCGCGAACCGGCCCGGGTGGACCCGGCCGCGATCCGCCAGGTCCTCCGCAATCTCCTCGACAACGCGGTGCGCTACAGCGATGATGACCCGGTGATCACGGTACGGATCCAGCCGAACGAGCGCTTCCAGCGCATCGAAGTCACGGACCGCGGACCGGGAATCCCCGCGGTGCACGTCGAGCGCGTGTTCGAGCGCTTCTACAGGATCGACCCGGCGCGCTCGCGGGCGCGCGGCGGGACCGGACTCGGACTCGCCATCGTGAAGCACTTCGTGGAGGCGCACGGCGGCGCGGTGGGGATCGAGAGCGCGCTCGGCCGCGGGACGACGATCTGGTTCACCCTGCCGGTCGCGACGCCGTTCCGCGGCGAGGAGACGGCCGGTGTCCCGGCCTGAGCGCGCGGCCGCGGTAGTGGGAGCCGCGATGCTCGTGGCGCTTTCGTCCCCGGCTTGTCGGGGAGGCGGGGACGGAGACGGCCTGTCCGGCCTCATCGAACTCGACGGATCCAGCACCGTGTTCTCCATCAGCCAGGCGATGGCCGAGGAGTTCCAGATCGCGCACGGTCGCGCGGTGCGGGTCTCGGTCGGGGTCTCCGGCACGGGCGGTGGATTCCAGCGGTTCTGCAACGGCGAGACGGAGATCAGCAACGCGTCGCGGCGAATCAACGCGAGCGAGGCGGCGGCCTGCGCGCGGGAGGGCATCACGCCGCTCGAACTGCAGATCGCATGGGATGGCCTCACGGTCGTCGTGCATCCGACGAACGACTGGGTCGGCTGCATGACGGTGGAAGAACTCCGGCGCGTGTGGGCCCCGGGGTCCGGGCTCGCGCGCTGGAGCCAGATCCGCCCCGATTGGCCGGACCACGAACTGAAGCTCTACGGACCCGACACGGACTCGGGCACCTTCGACTACTTCACCGCAGCCGTCATGGGTGAGGAGGGGGCGAGCCGCAACGACTATACGGCCAGCGCGGACGACCACGTCCTGGTTTCGGGCGTGAGCGGCGATCCGGGGGCACTCGGATACTTCGGCTACGTGTATTTCGAGGAGAACCAGGAACAGCTGCGGGCGCTCGACGTCGATGGAGGCGCCGGTTGCGTCGCACCGTCCCGGCGAACGATCGTGGACGGTACCTATACGCCGCTGGCTCGTCCCATGTACATCTACATCCGTCGTGACGCACTCGAACGGCCGGAGGTCAGGGCCTTCGTCGGCTTCTACATCGACAGCGCGGCCGCCCTGATACCGGAAACGGGACACATCCCGCTTGCCCCGGAGGCCTATGCCGAAGTGCGAGCCCGGATCGACTAGCGGCACGCGGCGCGACGCCCGATGAGCCCCGCGACGGGCCCGGCGTCGAACGCGCAGCTCGCCCCCCGCCGGCACCAGGCGCGCAGGGAGCGGGTGGTCGGCGCGCTGCTGTTCGCGTGCGGCGCCCTCTCCAGCCTGACGACCGTGGGGATCGTCGTCGTGCTCATCACCCAGTCGCTGGGCTTCTTCGCCGAAGTCTCTCCGCTGGAATTCCTGTTCGGGACGCGGTGGTCGCCCGACCTGGTGCCGAGATCGTTCGGCATCCTCCCGCTCGTGAACGGGACGCTGCTCATCGCGGGCGGTGCGTCGCTCATCGCGCTTCCCGTCGGGCTCGCCACGGCCATCTACCTGAGCGAGTACGCGTCCCGGCGGACGAGGCGCATCGTCAAGCCCGCGCTCGAAATCCTCGCCGGGATTCCGACCGTGGTCTACGGCTACTTCGCCATCGTCTTCGTGACCCCCATCCTCCGCGCCCTCTTCCCCGCCATCGGGGTCTTCAACGCGGGGAGCGCCGCCATCGTGGTCGGGATCATGATCCTCCCCATGGTGTCATCGCTGTCCGAGGACGCGCTGAGCGCGGTTCCCCGTTCGCTGCGCGAGGCCGCATACGGGCTCGGGGCCACCCGGTTCGAGGTTTCGACGCGGATCGTGGTGCCGGCCGGGCTCTCGGGCATCGTCGCGAGCTTCATCCTCGCGATCTCCCGCGCGATCGCGGAAACGATGGTCGTGACGATGGCCGCGGGCGCCACGCCGAGGATGACGCTGGATCTGCTCCAGAGCGTCCAGACCATGACGGCCTACATCGTCCAGGTGAGCCTCGGCGACGCGCCCTCGGGGACGATCGAATACCGGACCCTGTTCGCGGTGGCGCTCCTGCTCTTCCTCATCACCCTGGGTCTCAACCTGCTGAGCCAGCGGGTGACCGCCCGCTTCGCGGCGAGCTACCGTTGAGTTCGATCGCACCCCGAGGGGGACGGTTCGAGCCGCGCCTCGAAGCCCGGAGACGGACCGGGGCCCGGTTCAGGTGGTTGTGTCGGGTCGCGGTGGCGTTCGGGGTCGCGTCGCTCGTCCTCGTCCTCGTCGACGTCGTCTCCGACGGCCTCGCGGTACTCTCGCCGGAGTTCGTGGCCAGCTATCCCTCGCGCTTCCCGGAGCGCGCCGGGATCCGTTCCGCCATCCTCGGGAGCGCGTGGATGCTCGCGCTCGTCGCCGTGCTGACCTTCCCGCTCGGGGTCGGCGCAGCCCTCTATCTCGAGGAATACGCGCCGCGGAACCGGTTCACGCGCTTTCTGCAACTGAACATCGCGAACCTGGCCGGCGTGCCCTCCATCGTGTACGGGATCCTCGGCCTGGCGCTGTTCGTGCGCTTCCTCGCGCTGGAGCGGAGCATCCTGGCCGGCGCCGCCACGTTGTCGCTGCTCGTCCTCCCCCTGGTCATCATCGCGGCGCAGGAGGCGATCCGCGCCGTCCCGGACTCGTTCCGCGCGGCCTCCTACGCGCTGGGCGCCACGCGCTGGCAGACGATCCGGCATCATGTGCTGCCCGCCGCGATGCCGGGGATCCTTACCGGGACGATCCTCGGGTTGTCGCGGGCAGGGGGCGAGACGGCCCCGCTCATCATGGTCGGGGCCCTGACGTTCATCGCGTTCGATCCAATCTCGCCCATGGACCCCTTCACGGTCCTCCCGATCCAGATCTTCAACTGGACGACGGATCCGCGCGAGGCGTTCCATGCGCTCGCTGCCGCGGCCATAGTGGTACTGTTGAGCGTCCTGCTGCTGATGAACGCGGCCGCGATCGTGATTCGAAACCGATACGAGAGAGATTCCTGAGTCCGTGATGGAGCGACCTTCACCCGAACGCGAGCCGCTGGCGGTACCGTCGGGGGCGGTGCTCGAAACCATCGGGCTCGGCGTCCGCTACGGGGAGACGCAGGCGATTCGCGACATCTCGCTCCGGATCCCCGAGAAGCGGGTGGTATCCTTCATCGGACCGTCAGGTTGCGGGAAGAGCACGCTGCTGCGCTGCTTCAATCGCATGACCGACCTCGTGCCGACGGCTCACGTTTCCGGCCGCGTCCTGTTCCGGGACCGGGACCTCTATGCCCCGGGCGTCGATCCCGCCGCCGTTCGGCGTTCGATCGGCATGGTGTTCCAGGAGCCGAACCCGTTCCCCAAATCCATCTTCGAGAACATCGCGTTCGGCCTGCGCATCAACGGCTTCCAGGACGACATGGCCGACCGGGTGGAGCAGTCGCTGCGCGCCGCCGCGCTGTGGGACGAGGTGAGTCACCGTCTGGATGCGGACGCCCTCTCGCTCTCCGGGGGACAGCGGCAGCGGCTGTGCATCGCGAGGGCTCTGGCGGTGGAGCCGGAGATCCTCCTCATGGACGAGCCGGCGAGGGCGCTCGACCCGATCGCGACCGGGCGCATCGAAGACCTTATCGGGGATCTGCGGCGGGACTACACGATCGTCATCGTGACCCATAATATGCAGCAGGCCGCGCGCATCAGCGACTACACGGCCTTTCTCTACATCGGCGAACTAGTCGAGTACAAGGAGACCCAGCGCTTGTTCACCAACCCCGAAGACGAACGGACCGAGGCCTACATCACCGGCCGGCTCGGGTAGCGGGCCGGGGCGGGAGCGGAATGTCCTTCAGGCAGTTCGACGACCGGCTGGACGAGGTCACGCGCGGTCTGCACCAGATGGCGCACGACACCGAACAGCTGGTGCGGCGGGCGGTGGCGCTGGTCGGGCGGCCCACCGTCGACCCGGAGCCGATCCGGGAAGCCGACGACGCCATCGACCGCGCCGAGGTGGAAGTCGAGGAGTCGACCGTCGAGATCCTCGCGCTGCATCACCCGGTCGCGCGCGACCTCCGCGTCCTCGTCACGGTACTCAAGATCAACAACGACCTCGAGCGGATCGGCGACCACGCCGTGAACATCGCGGAGGCGGCGGCGCGGCTCGCCACGGCCGAGAAGAAGGTCCCGATTCCGCCCGAACTCGACGACATGAGCCGCATGGCGCGGGAGATGCTGCGGGACGCGCTCGACGCGTTCGCGCACCGCAACGCGGACGACGCCCGCTCCGTGATCGCGCGCGACGATCGGCTGGACCAGCTCCAGGACTCCCTGTTCCGGGTGATGATCACGCACATGCCGGACTACAATCTCTCGGCATGCCTGCAGGTCATCCTCATCGGCCGGAACCTGGAGCGAATCGGGGACCTCGCGACGAACATCGGCGAGGACGTGGTCTACATGGTCCAGGGCATCACGATCCGGCATCAGGAAGGCGGGGCGGACCGGCCATAGCCAGCCGCCCCTCACCAGCCCCGGATGGTTCGGGGGCCGGCTACTGCTTGCCGTCCACCTTGCGGCGGCGCTTCCGGACCGCCCGCAACATCCGGTCGTGGTAGTCGACGCGCCGTTGCCGCGGCCCGGGTTCGAGCAGCACGTACTCCCCACTCGGCAGCAGTTCCCAGGCCCGCTGGTTGTCGCGGAGCGCGATCCGCAGCGTCTTGCGCAGGCGTTTCGTGATCCGCCTGTCGCGCACGGGCAGCAACACTTCCACGCGGTCGTCGAGATTCCGGCGGCGCCAGTCGGCGCTCCCGATCCACACCTCCGGCGTTCCGTCGTTCTCCCACCAGAAGATGCGGTCGTGCTCCAGGAAGCGGCCGACGATGCTCCGCACGCGGATGTTCTCGCTGAAGCCGGAGATTCCGGGGCGCAGCCGGCACTGGCCGCGGACGATGAGATCGATCTCCACGCCGGCGCGCGAGGCGGCGTAGAGCGCGCGGATCAGCTTCGGATCGTCGAGCCCGTTCATCTTCATGATCATTCGGCCCGGCCGGCCGGCCTCGACATGGGCAATCTCCCGCTCGATCCGATCCATGATGGCCGGTCGGAGATATTTGGGCGCGACGATGAGTTCCTCGTACCGCTGCTGCGGGGCGTACCCCGTGAGGTAGTGGAAGAGGTTGATCGCGTCGCGCCCGATTTCGCGCTGGGCGGTGAGGATGCCGATGTCCGCGTAGATCTGGGCGGTCTCGGAGTTGTAGTTGCCGGTGCCGATGTGGCAGTACGTCCGGATCTCGTCCCCCTCCTCCCGCACGACGAGCGCCACCTTGGCGTGGGTCTTGAGCCCCACGAGGCCGTACGTGACGTTGACGCCGGCCTCCTCGAGGACGGAGGCCCACTCCATGTTGTCGGCCTCGTCGAAGCGGGCCGTCACCTCCACGAGCACGGCCACCGCCTTGCCGGCCTCGGCCGCCTTCACGAGCGCCTCGATGATCCGCGACTGCTCCGCCGTCCGGTACAGCGTCTGCTTGATCGCCACCACGTCCGGATCCGAGGCGGCCTCCTCGATGAACCGCTGCACCGTGGCCGTGAACGACTCGTACGGGTGGTGAACCATGAGATCGCCCGCGCGAATCACGGTGAAGATGTCGGGGCCGTCCTCGGTCTCGCGCTCGCGGATCAGGCGTGGCGGAATCATCGGCTCCCACGGCTCGTAGCGGTGCTGCCACGGACCCTCGGCTGCGATCCGCCAGAAACCCGACATCTCGAGCAGGCCCGGAATCTCGTACAGGTCTTCTTCGTCCAGTTCGAGCTGGCGCACGAGGAAGGCCCGGACGTCGTCGGGCATCTCCGGCTCGACCTCGAGACGGACGACGCGGGCGAACCTCCTCTCGCGCAGTTCTTCCGAGATCATCTTCAGCAGGTCGTCCGCCACCTCCTCATCGCGCGCCACATCCGCGTTGCGTGTCACGCGGAAGAGCGACGCGCTCTCGATCTTCATTCCCCGGAAGAGATCTCCCGCGAAACTGCGGATGACCTCGTTGACGGGAACGAGATGGTTGGTCTCGGGCAGCTCGATCCAGCGCACGGACGGCGGGATCTTCACCCGGGCGAAGTGACGCGTTCGACGTTCCGGGTGCTCGAGCATGAGGGCGAGCGAGAGGCTCATGTTCGACAGGAAGGGGAACGGGTGACCCGGATCGACCGCCAGTGGCGTCAGGATGGGGTAGATCCGATCCATGAAGACGCGCCGTACATGCTCGCGCTCCGCGTCGTTCAGGTGGTCGAAATCCCGCACGACGATCCCGAGTTCCTCGGCGAGCCGCGGTCGGAGGTCCTCTTCCCACGCCGCCGCCAGGCGTATGCGCATCGTGCGGACGCCCTCGCGCACGAGATCCAGTTGCTCGGCCGGGTCCAGGCCGTCGAGCGACGGCTTGACGACACCGGCGCCGAGCACACGCTTGAGTCCGCCGACCCGCTTCATGACGAATTCGTCGAGATTGTTCTCGGCGATGGCGAGGAACCGGAGGCGCTCCAGGAGCGGCGTCCGATCGTCCATGGCCTGATAGAGCACCCGCCAGTTGAAGTCGAGCCAGCTCAACTCGGGGTTGAAATAGAGCGATGGATGTCGCGGCGTGGCATCGGCGGGGACCGAGACCTGGGCGGTCGCGCGCGGGAGCACCGGTTCTCCCCGGACGCGATGGCCGAACCGCGGCCCGATGGACGGGATTTCGGGCCGGGCCTCTTCGGACGACGACGAGGGAGAACGCACGCCGTCGTCGTCGGATCCCCGTCCCACGCGGAGCGCGCGCGTGCGCCGCGTCGCCCCGTTCGACTCCGATGCCATGTGGCTCTCCGCCGCCGTTCAGTGAATGGGGCCTGAATTATACGGCCTGCGGCGGTTCATCGCCCGAATCGCTGCCCGGAGCGAAGTGGGGGCTGGGCTGGAGACTGCGCTCGAGGTCGAAGGTGACGTAGGGTTCGAGGCCGAAGAGGCGGGCGAACAGCTTCCCTTTCTTGCGGAGCGCCCACTGCTCCAGGAGCACGCTTCCGTTCCGCTCCAGGCGCAGTTCCAGACGGTCTTCGTGAAGGCGGGCTTCGACGCTTTGCACACGTTGCAGGTGCTCGCGGTCGAGCGAGTCGGCGATGCGGAGGAGGGCGGCGAGCTTCTCGACGCGCGCGCGGTCCGCCGCCGTCATGTCCCGGTACAGGTAGTGACCCTCGCGCGGCTCGGCGCGACGGTGATAGCGGGCCACGAGGGCGACGAGCGGCAGTTCATCCGGCGCGATGCCGGGGATCTCGCTGTGCAGGATGAGGTAGAGCGAATGCTTGTGGTGCCTAGCGTAGGAGATGTGCTGTCCTATGTCGTGGAGCAGCGCCCCGGCGAGCAGGATCCGCCGGTCGGGCGGATCGAGGCGATGCAGGTCGGCGAGCTGGTCGAAGAGGGAGACGGCGAGGGAGGCCACGTGACGCCCATGGTCTTCGTCGAACAGGTATCGCCGCCCCAGCGTCAGTGCGCCCTCGTGTACGATCCGCTCGAGCCGCCCCAGGCCGGCGCCGCTCGTCAGTTCGTCGACGAGGTCGAGGAGCGCCCCTTCCTTCACCCCGACCCCGGGAACGAGAATCCGGTCGGCACCCGCCAGCTCGGCGACGCGATCGTACACGATGGCGGCGGGAAGGATGACGTCGGCGCGGTCTTCGCGCAGGCCCAGGCGACCTATGCGCTGGCTGTAGGAGAGACGCGAGAACTCCTCGATCGCCGCACCGAGTTGGGCACGCGTGATCTCCGGCACGCCGTCGCTCCGGCTCCGGCCGGCCAGACGGGCGAGTGCCTCGATGTTCCCGCCGGTGGCGATCAGTTCGACCGGCGTCCAGTGCTTGCTCGCGTGCGGGATGCGGAGAGAGGCCGCGTACTCCGCGAGGAGGTTCGCGAAGTGCGCGGGCGCGTCGTCGGCCCCGGTCAGTTCATTGAGGAGTCGGACCGATCCCATCCGGTGCGACTCGCTCCACATGATCCCCGACCGGTCCGCGAGGGAGACTTCGACGCTGCCCCCGCCGAGGTCGACGAGCATCCACTTCGCGTCGCCGAAGTCGATTCGCGACCTCGCGGCGGTCCAGACGAGACGCGCTTCCTCCGTCCCGGAGATGAGGCGGATCGTGATGCCGGCTTCATCCTCGACGCGGCGCACGAGATCGGCGCCGTTGCGGCTCTCGCGAACCGCGCTCGTGGCGACGGCCCGGACGTGGTCGATGCCCAGACGATCGATCTCCCGCCGGAAGCGACAGAAACCCTCGACCGTCTTCTCGATCGCCGCGGCGGAGAGTTCGCCGGTGAGGAAGGCGGAGTGTCCCAGCCGGACGGGGACGCGCTCGCCGGACAACTCGGCGTACCGGTCCGGGGCGTGAAATTCAGCCGCGATGAACCGGAATGCGTTCGATCCCACGTCGATGGCGGCGACGCGCAGGGGAAACCCCAGGCGCGTTGGGCTGTCGAGTGCCGCGCCTCCGACCGACTGTCTCGCGTGGTGCATGTGGGGTGTGCGCAACTCCGCGTTCCAGTGGTCTCGAGCGCGGTGCCGGGCGCCGCCGGCACGAGACTCGCCCCGGGAGCTTCAACGTAGACGCGGCACCGGTAAAACACGACCCCGCCGTCACCCGTCGCCCGGACTTCTACCCTGCGGCGCCGGAACGGGTCATGTTGGGGATCTGACGACCACCACCCGGAGGCTCCGATGATGCACTTTCTTCGAGGGGTCGCCCCGTCCCGTCCCGTCGCGATCGCTCCAAGGGCCATCGCTCTGCTCGCGTGTCTGACGGGCCCGGCGGCGCTGGCCTGTCCGGCGTTGCTGGCGTGTCCGGCGTTGCTGGCGTGTCCGGCGTTGCTGGCGGGCCAGGGAGAACTCGCCTTCACGGGCGCGTCGGTGCTCGACCCCGGCGCGTCCGGCATCGTCACGAATGCGACCGTCGTCGTTCGCGACGGGCGCATCGTTTCGGTCGAGCCCGGAGGCGAGGCGCCGGCCGGAGCTCGCGTCATGGATCTGGCGGGTCGATACCTCGTGCCCGGCCTCATCGACGCGCACGTGCACATCGGGGACCTGGCGGCTGGCCGCCGGGCGCTCATGTCGGGGGTCACCACGGCCCGCAGCATGGGGAGCGGGTTCTTCGCGGATGTGGGTCTTCGCGAGCTGTTTCGGCGCGGCGTCTTCGCGGGTCCCGAGATCCTCGCGGCCGGTTACCACGTACGGCCGCGTCCGGCGGAGGGGCTCTTCCTCGACGAACCGGCGTTGAGCGACCTGCATGGCCGCGATGTCCGCGGGCCCGAGGCGCTGGGACGCGTGGCGGGCGCCATGCTCGACCGGGGCGTGGACTTCATCAAGGTCAACGCGACGGAGCGCGCGGGACTGCCGGAGACGGACCCGCGCAAGCCGTTCTTCACGGAGGCGGAACTCTCGGCGCTCGTAGCGGCGGCGTCCGGTGGCGGCGTGCCGGTGGCGGCGCATGCGCACGGCGACCGGGGGGGTCGCGCGGCCGTCGCGGCGGGCGTTCGCAGCATCGAGCACGGCACCTACCTGCGGGAGGAGACGCTGCACCTGATGCGCGAACGCGGGACCTTTCTCGTGCCGACGATCGCCGTCGTCTCGGATCTCACGCTTCCGGGAGGGGACTACGACGATCCGGTCCTTCAGGTGCGGGGTCGGCATATGCTGCCCCGGGTACGGGAGACCGCGGCCGCCGCCCATGCGCTGGGGGTGCCGCTCGTCGCCGCTACGGATACGGGGTACGGAGCGGAAAGCGTGCTCCGCCTGAGCCACGAACTCATCGAACTCGTCGGGATCGGGATGAGCGAACTCGATGCGATCCGGGCCGCGACCACGGTGGCGGCGGAGTTGCTCGGCGTCGGGGACCGGACGGGTCGCGTGGCCCCGGGCTTCGAGGCGGATCTCCTCGTGCTCGACCGGAATCCTCTCGAAGACATCGGACGGTACCAGGACGTACTGTTCGTGATGAGCGACGGGATCGTGGCTCTCGACCGGCTCGACTTCCGCGCGGACGAGGTCGGTGGCCGGCGCGTCCCCTGAGCGGTTCCAGGCGGGGCCGCGGGCAACTGGCGGCAGCCGCGGGGTAGAATGATTCCTGGGGGCACGCGCGGGAGGCGCACGCTGAGGAAGCCGGCCATGGAAGGGCGATGAGCGAGATCGGACAAGTTGCGTATCTGGCGCTGCTCGCCTTCCTGGCCCCGTTCGGGGCGCACCGCCTGCGACTTCTGTGGCTACGGGCGCGTCGGCCGGCCCGGGCCGAGCATCGCGCGTGGCGCGGGTCGCTTCCGACCGTCACGGTCCAGCTTCCGGTGTACAACGAAGCGAACGTGATCGAGCGGCTCATCGATGCGGCCTGCCGGCTCGATTATCCGACCGACCGCCTCGAGATACAGGTCCTCGACGATTCAGACGATGAGACCGTTGCCCTCGCGGGACGGCGGGTCCGCGCCTGGCGAGCCCGGGGCATCGACATCCGGCACATCCGCCGCCGGTCGCGCGAGGGTTTCAAGGCCGGGGCGCTGGCGCACGGCACATCGATCGCCCGCGGCGAATTCCTCGTCGTGCTGGACGCCGATTTCGTCCCGCCCCCCGGTCTGATCCGGGACCTCCTGCCGCCCTTCCAAGACCCCTCCGTGGGGGCGGTGCAGGCGGCGTGGGACCACCTGTCGCCGGACGCGAGCTGGCTCACGCGCGCTCAGGCGCTCTTCCTGGACGCGCACTTCGCCATCGAGCACGAGGCGCGCTACCGGGCGGGTCTCTTCTTCAACTTCAACGGCTCCGCCGGCATGTGGCGCAGGGGCTGCATCGAAGCGGCGGGAGGCTGGCAGAGCGATACGCTGACCGAGGATGTCGACCTCAGCTACCGCGCCCAGCTGGCGGGGTGGCGCTTCGTTTATCGCGACGACGTGCGGGTCCCGGCGGAACTGCCGTCGAGCCTGCGAGCGGTCGAGATTCAGCAGAGCCGCTGGACGCAGGGCGGCATTCAGAGCGCGCGGAAGCTGCTGCCGCGCATCTGGCGCGCGCATTTGCCCGCCGCGCACAAACTCGAGGCCACGGCCCATCTCGCGGGACACGTCGTCCACCCCCTGACGCTCACGATGGCGCTGGCGCTGGCGGGCGCGGGCTGGGTGGCGGGGACGGGGTTCGGTTTGCCCTCGATCGTGCACGCGTTCGCCCTTCTCCTCGCCACCGTTCCGTTCGTGCTCTTCTACGGGGCGGCGGGGTTGATCCGGAAACGCCGGGGGATCGCTCGGAGGATCGTCGAGGCGCTGCTCCTGGGGCTGGGGCTGGGCGTTCCGCTCACCTTCGCGGTGCTGCGGGGCGCCGGCGGCCGGCGGACCCCGTTCGCCCGCACGCCGAAGCGGGGTTTTTCGCCCACGGTGGGGTATCGGGCCCGGCTTGCGGGGGGGACCGCGCTGATCCGCTTCGGGCTGGCGGTCGCTCTGGCGGGCGCGGTCGTGAACGCGGCGCTACTCGGCTCCCCCGCGGCGATCCCGTTCACCGCCCTGTTCGCGGCGGGGTACGCGCTCACGTCGCGCGAGTGCCTGAGGACGCCGCCCTCTCCAGCCGTCCCGGGCTAGCAGGGCCAGGGGCGGACCGTGGATGAGCCAGGCCAGCCACGCCGGTTCCGGCCACGCGCCTGTGGACAGGTAGGCGTCGCGCCCCGCGTAGGCGAGGAAGACCGTGCCGCTGAGGAGGAGCCAGCCCCGGTTCAGCGACAGACAGGCGAACGGGAGCACCCAGAGCACATACCACGGGTGGAGCGTCGGCGACAGCAGGAGCGCGGACCCGATCGTCCAGAAGAGGGCGCGATCGAGCGCCCAGCGGCGGAGCGCCGCGTGGATGGCGAGGCCCCCGACGACGGCCGCCCCGATCCACCTGGGAAGATCGGGGTGGCCCGGAAGGAGCTCCAGGCCGCGGTAGAGGCCGGCGTTGAACTCCCAGATGTCGGCATACGTGCGGAGACCGCTGAAGAGCGAGGCGCCCGCGCCGGCGTACGGGAGGTAAAGCACGGCCGGCACCGCGAGTGCGACCGCCACGGCGAGCGCGGCCGCCCGGGTCCGCCGACCGCGGAGACGGCCGAGGGCGGGCACGGCCACGAGCGGCGCGAACTTCACCGATCCCCCGATCCCCAGCAGCGCACCCGCGCGCCACGCGGGCCCCGCCGCGCCGGCCAGCGCCACGGCCCCGAGCATCGGCGCCAGCCCGAGCGGGTCGAGGTGCCCGTTCCACGCGACTTCCACGATCACCAGCGGCGACCAGAGATAGAGGAGGAGCGGCAGCGGGCCGCGGCCCCGCGAGAGCCGGTGGACGAGCCACGCGACCGCGAGATCGGCCGCGAGCCACGCCAGCTTGAAGATCCACCAGGCCGGGCCGATCCAGGCCAGAAGCGCGAACACGAGCTGGGCGCCTGGGGGATAGATGGTGGGAATGTCGGGGTGATTGATGAGGGGCCACCAGTCCGTACGCAGTTCTTCGAGCGCCGGGGCGGAGGGGGGGAGGAGATAGGGATTCACGCCGTTTCGCTGCACCCAGCCATCCCACATGAACCGATAGATGTCCTCGGAAAGGAGCGGGGCGGCCGGGAACATCCCGGCCCGGAGCGCGATTCCGGCGATCCAGATCCGTCGCCGGTCCGTCGCCGTCCCCAATTGCGTCGTGCCGTACCGCGCCGCAAGCAGATAGGCGGCGAACGCCACCCCCCACAGCGCGAGCGGGGGGCCGGGGGTGCCCGAACCGCCCCAGGCCATCGTCCACAGGGCGGCCGCCTCCACGGCCACCAGTACCCAGAGCAACCGCGCACCGGTCATGCGAAGCCGTGCGGACCGCGATCCTGATCCCCGCCCGCGACGAGGCGGAGGCGCTCCCGCACCTGTTCGAGGCGCTGGGGGCGGAACGCGTCCGTCAGGTCGTGCTGGTGGACAACGGTTCGCGCGATGCTACGGCCGACATCGCCCGGGCGGCGGGGTCGCGGGTCGTGTACGAGCCACACGCCGGGTACGGCCGGGCCTGTCTCGCCGGTATCGAGTCGCTCCGCCCGGCCCCTCCGGACGTTCTCGTATTCCTCGACGCGGACGATTTCGCGGCGGCCGGGCAGTTCGACGTCCTGCTGCGCCCCATCGCAGAAGGCGAGGCGGACCTTGTGATCGGCGAGCGCGAGGCTGGCGCAGGGGGAGGGGTTCGCTGGCACGCGCGGCTCGGAAACAGGCTCGTGCTCGCCGCGATGCGCCGACTCTACGGTGCCGACATCCGCGACATGGGACCCTTTCGCGCCATCCGCTGGAGCACGCTGGAGTTGCTGAAACTCGACGACACGAATTACGGCTGGTATGTGCAAATGCAGGTACGCGCACTCCGGGCCCGAACGCGCGTGCGCGGCGCGCCGGTCCGGTTCGAGCGACGGACGATGGGCCGGTCCAAGGTGTCCGGAAGCCTTCCCGGCTCGATCCGCGCGGGCTGGGTCATGTTGCGCACGCTGGTCGTGGAGGTGGCGCGCCGAGACCCGGTTGGGGCCGGAACCGTCAGCCGCGAACAGCGGTGAGCAGCTGTTTCAGCATGACGTCGGGTAGTTCGCACGCCCGCCGGACCACCGAGGCCGCCGTCTCTTCCAGAAGAACCTGAGCAGTGTCGTACCGCTCGTCGCCGAGCCGAAACGAGAGTCTCCCCCGGGCGAGGTCGGCGGCGACCGGTTCGACGATGACCAGAACCTGCCAGCGGTCGCCCGACTCGTCGAGGACACCGACGACCGTCTCCTGCCCCGCGTCGTCCCACATGCGCAACTGGGGGCGCCCTTCCCCGGTCCCGTCGTTCCCGCCCGCCCGATGTCCAGCCATCCGCCCTCCGATTCAATCGGCTTCGCGGGCGTCCTCCTCGGAACGCTGTCGCCACAGGCCCATGAGGTACTTCTCGTACTGCTCCGGGGCGGTCTCGTAATCGCTGCGCCACGTCTCGAAGTCCGGGAGCGGAACGCTCTCCCTCAGGCGCTTGGTGGCCAACCGAACCATGGCCTTGAAGCCGAGCTCGCCGGGTCCGATTTCCTGCTCGCGGGCCTCTTCTTCAACGATTTCGTAGATGCGCTCATCAGCCAGGGAGAGAAAGACCTCGGTGAGTTGTGCAGAGCAGTAATCCGCGTATTTGGCCCGCAGCACTCCCTCATCGGATTCCGACCCTCTGTCGGTACCCCGACCGGCCCCTCGGTGCTCCGTCTCGGAGGACACTGCCATCCTCGGCTCGAGATCGCTGGCCACCCTCACTCCACCCGTGTTCCCAGCGCGATTTAGCCCCGGGTCGGGCGGGCGTCAACGCCACGCACCTGCGCTCCGGGGCGGGCGGAGGGAGAATCGCGACCCCCGGGGTGCGGGCCCGGGTCTCCCGGGGAGGTGTGAACAGGATCGCCTGGTGTCCCGTCCCGGAAATATCTCGGCTATTCGAGCGAATTTCCGGGACGCGACACTAGCGGCGCTCGGAAGCGCGGGCCGCCAACTCCTCGAAGATGATGCGCCGGGCGAGCACATACTGGATCGCCCGGCCCAGGAACTCGGGATCCCGCTGGCGCACATCTTCAACGTCCGCCGCGAGTTCCTTCGGGAGATCCACTACGACGTTGACGAAACTACGGTCGGATGGTGCCATCATATCGTGGGATACGCTCATCAAAACTGAAGTTCTTTCCCCGCATCGATACGGACCCTCGGCGGTCCGCGAAGATCCTGCCGATGCCTCCCCTGTCGCCGTTTGAGGATAGGGAACCGCCTTTGCCTCCGGCAAGCGGTCCTTTCCGCGGCGCCGGGAAAAGGGCGACACCGTCCATGACATGTAACAGGATATCCCATAAGTATTTATGTGAGTGTTGAATGATCGTCCAAAACTCTGGATCAGATGTGGATTCTGCTTCATGCGCGTTGCATGATCGTTGTATCGTTCTCTGCGTTCACGCTGCGGCAACGGGCGATAGAGCATCTGTAAGGGGCATCGCGAACTTCTTGCGTTCGGAAGCGTTTTTTCAAAAAAAACAAAGTCGCGGCCGAAGCGCCGCCGACGGTGGGGATCCGTCGCCGATCGCCGCGGAACGCGACGAACCGAGGCGCGGCCCGGCGGTCCGGGGGCCTCCTCCGGGCCGTCCGGCCGTGCGACCCGGAGAGCGGGCGGCTATGCTGAGCGCTTCTACCGCCGGGGACGCGGCAGACCGTGGCGGGATGAGGGTGCACTTCACGGAACGGGAGGGAGCGGCGTGACGGATTCGGCACCGGGGGCGTTGATTCTGGGTGCTTCGAGCGGCTTCGGCGAGGCGGCGGCGATCGCCTTCGCCGGGGCGGGCTACGACATCTACGGCGTGCATCTGGACCGGCGGGCCGGCCTCGTCCGCGTCGCGGAGATCGAAGCGTGCATCGCGGCGAGCGGTCGCCGGTCGATGTTCTTCAATGCGAATGCGGCCGCGGCGAAGAAGCGCGACCGGGTGCTGGACGAAATCGCCGACACCGCGGGAGCCGGATCGATTCGCGTACTCATGCACTCGCTGGCGTTCGGCACCCTTCGGCCCTTCGTCGGCGATGGCGACACGGCGATGAGCCCGGAGCAGATGAACATGACGCTGGATGTCATGGCCCACACTCTGGTCTACTGGACGCAGGGTCTGCTCGACCGCGGGCTCATGCGCGAGGGCGGCCGGATCTTCGCCATGACCTCCTCCGGGGGCGATCGGGTCATTCCCTCCTACGGTGCGGTCTCGGCCGCCAAGGCCGCGCTGGAATCGCATTGCCGGCAACTCGCGCTCGAACTTGCGCGCCGGGGGATCACGGTGAACGCCATCCGGGCCGGCGTCACCGACACGCCCGCGCTCCGAAAGATCCCGGGAGCCGAGCACATGATCGCGTCAGCGGCGGCCCAGAACCCGCACGGCCGGCTGGGCACGACCGGGGACGTCGCGCGCTGCATGGTGGCGCTCGCGGACGCCGAGACGGCGTGGATGACGGGGAACACGATCCGCGTGGACGGTGGCGAGGACTTCGTCGGCTCAAAACCTCCGGGAGACTGAGCGCAGGAAGCCGCGCGACCCGGCCGAACCCGTGGGGGAGTAGGACCCCCGCGGGCCCCTTCATCCGCCCGGCAGCGTCACGACGACCTCGATGCGCCGGTTCCTCGCCCGCCCTTCCTCGGTCTCGTTGCTCGCGATGGGGCGATCCTCACCCAACCCGACCGCCTCCACGCGCGACGACGGGATGGGTACGCGGGACAGGATGTGCTCGCGGACCGCGATCGCCCGCCGCTGGCTCAACGCCTGATTCCCGCGCGCTCCGCCCTGGGCGTCCGTGTGTCCCTCGATGCGGACCGCCGCCCCCGGGAACGTCGTGACCACGCGCTGCACCTTGGCGAGCAGAGGATGGAGGCTCTCGGAGATCTCCGCTTCGCTGGACTCGAAGGTGAGCCCATGCAGACGGAGGACGATCCGGTCCCCGGTCAGGAGCACCTCGCCCTCGGACGCGGTGAAAAGCCCCTGCACCTCGCGAAGCCGGGCCTCGCGCTCGCGGATCGCCAGCAGTTCATCCCTTGCTCCGGTGAACCGCTGCTCGAACTCGATCAGGCGACCCTCGGCGGACCCCAGCCGCGACTCGAGATCGGAAGTCCGGGCGCGTTCGTTCCCGAGCTCCGCCTCCAGCCGGGCGTTGTCGGCCCGAATCCGCTCGATCTCCGCGGCGAGCCGACTCGTCGTTTCGCCGGTATCGTTGCGCTGAGGCGTCACGCCGGCGACTTCGGCCAGGCGCGCAAGATCGTCTTCGTGCTCGTCGACGAGACGCTCGAGCAGTACCTCCCGCCGCCGCACACTGTCGGAGAGGGCGGCGATCCGGTGAGCTCGGCCGAAAGCCACGAGAGCCGCCTCTCCCGCCTGGCCGGGGCCGTCCTCGAGCCGGTTCATCTCGATGTCCGCCTCGCCGCTCGCCAGCAGCGCCTCGCCTTCGGCAAAGGTGGCCGGCGCCAACTCGCTCGCCCCCGCCGTCATGGCCGCGGCGCGGGCCTGGATGGCGGCGCCGAGAAACCGGTCGCGCCACGCCGCGCGCGCCGCGCGGCGATAGAGATCCGCGGCCCTCGCCGCTCGCACGCCCGCCTCGTCCAAATCGTCGCGCTCGAATCGACGGCCCGCTTCCAGCAGTTCGCCTTCCGCGCTCTCCCAGGCCTGGCGGGCCCGGGTCCCGGCCTCCGCCGACCGCGCCTCCACCCGCGCCGCGAGCGGCTCCCCGAACTGTGAGCGGCCGGCGGCCGCGATCCCCTCCGCGTCTTCCAGCCTCTGCTCCGCTTCGGTCAGCAACTCCCGGAAGCGGGCGTCCTCGCGACCGTCCTCCCAGCGGCGTACCGCATCGTCGAAGCGTTCCACGGCCGCCCGGAAGGTCTGTGGCGCCAGCAGGTGAACCGCGTTCTCGCGACCCGCGTCAACGCGGGCTTCCATCGCCCGCAGCAACGCCGCCCCCTCCTGCGCAAGTCCCGAGGCGGGACAGAGCAGGAGGGACAACGCGAGCCACACCGCGCGGGGGCCGATCAGGTGCTTCGCAAGCTCCATCTTGGTACTGAGATACCTCGCTCGATCCGGGCCGCCGCCGCGGACGACCATTGCCGGGACACCACGCCACGTATCGGGGTAGATTACTCGTCGGTGTGGTCCGCGATCAACCGGCGGGTACGCTCCCGGCGGCCCGAAAGTCCGTCTCGAGAGCCGCGTCGACGGGGTCGCGAACACCTTTCACTCTCACTCCCGGCGCGCCAGATTGGCCTTCCCTTCGCGAACGAAATCACCAGGGGGATTCTCGATGAGCCCATTTACCGCCGAGGTATTGGAAGCGGCCGCTGACGGCTCGCCCGCCGGCGACGAACGACCGGCGACCGGGAGCCAGGGCCGATTCACGATTCCTTCTCCCTCGAACGAACCGGTCCACGACTACGCCCCGGGCAGCCCCGAACGGACTGCGCTCAAGGCCGAACTTCGGCGCCAGAGTGGCGAGGTAGTCGAGATTCCGCTCATCATCGGAGGCCGCGAGGTCCGGACTTCGCGCACCTTCGATGTCACGATGCCGCATGACCACGGCCACGCGCTGGCCCGCTGCCATGTCGCCGGCGCGGCCGAGGCAGAGGCCGCCATCGGCGCGTCCCGCAAAGCCTGGACGGAGTGGTCGAACTGGGCCTGGGAGGATCGGGCCGCGATCCTGCTCCGCGCCGCGGAACTCCTGGCGGGCCCATGGAGGATGAAACTCAACGCGGCGACGATGCTCGGGCAGAGCAAGACGGCGCTCCAGGCCGAAATCGACGCGGCGTGCGAGACCGTCGACTTCTGGCGCTTCAATGCGTCGTTCGCCGCGCGCGTGTACGCGGAGCAGCCCGTCTCCGGCCCCGGGGTGTGGAACCGCATGGATCACCGCCCCCTGGAAGGGTTCATCTACGCGATCAGCCCCTTCAACTTCACGGCGATCGGGGCCAATCTGACCACGTCCCCCGCGCTCATGGGGAACGTCGCCGTGTGGAAGCCGTCCACCACCGGCGTGCTCGCCTCCTACTACGTCATGGAACTCCTCGAGGCAGCCGGTCTGCCCCCGGGCGTGATCAACTTCATCCCGGGGGTCGCCTCGGAGATCAGCGACGTTCTGCTCTCGAGCCGCGAACTGGGCGGCATCCACTTCACGGGATCGACCGGCACCTTCCAGCACCTGTGGAAGTCGGTCGCCCGGAACGTCGAGAACTATCGCGCCTACCCGCGGCTGGTGGGCGAGACCGGCGGCAAGGACTTCATCCTCGCCCACGAGAGCGCGGACCCCCGGGCGGTCGCGGTGGCCATCGTGCGCGGCGGCTTCGAGTACCAGGGACAGAAGTGCTCGGCGGCATCCCGCGTCTACATCCCCGACACGATGTGGGAAGAGGTGCGCGACCGCGCCGTCGCAATGACCGAGGAGTTGCGGATGGGCGACCCCGCAGACTTCCGGAACTTTGTCGGGGCCGTCATCGACCGGTCCGCGTTCGACAACATCAGGTCGTACATCGACCACGCGAAGACGTCGCCGGGGACGCGGGTCCTCGCCGGGGGCGGGTTTGACGACAGCCGCGGGTATTTCATCGAACCCACGCTGGTCGAAGCCGACGACCCCGCACACAAACTGATGTGCGAGGAGATCTTCGGTCCTGTCGTCACACTCCACCCCTATCGGGCTTCGGACTGGGGAGAGACGCTCGAACTCGTCGATGGCACGTCGCCCTACGCCCTCACCGGCGCGGTCTTCGCGCGCGACCGCGCGGCGGTGCGAAACGCGGGCGCCGTGCTGCGCAACGCGGCCGGCAACTACTACATCAACGACAAGCCCTCGGGCGCGGTCGTCGGCCAGCAGCCCTTCGGCGGCGGGCGGGCGAGCGGCACGAACGACAAGGCGGGCTCGGTCCTCAATCTGGTGCGCTGGGTCTCTCCGCGAACGATCAAGGAGACCTTCGACCCGCCCACCGACTACCGGTATCCGTTCATGGAGGCGGAGTGAGACGGGAAACCGTATTCGCGGGGCTGCTGGCCGCCGCGGTCGGCATCGGCGCGTGCGAGCGCGGACCCGAGCCGGCGTACCGTGAACTTCTGGAAGAGGGCGTCTTCCTCACGCTGGAGGGGGGCAGCGTCACCCTCAACGGAGGGTCGGGGGTCGGTGACGGCAACGTTCGGCACGAACTCTTGATGACGACGGAGGGAGATCTCGATTTCAACTCGGGGACGGACGCGGCCGCCGTCCTCGTCGCGGAACAGGGGCGGGAACGATTCCTGACGCTGCACGCCCTTCTCCGCGATGGCGAGGAGGCCGTGGACGTGTCGGCCCGGCTGATAGGGGATCGGATCGAAGTCCGGCGCATGGCGATCGAAGAGGGATTGATCCGGCTGGACGTCCGGATCCGGCGGCCCGGCGACCCGGTCACGGTGGCCCCGTCCGTCGACATCGTGCGGCACTTCGTGCTCACGAACCGGGGGGTCATCCCCATCCGGCTCACCGATGTCGTCGAGGAGGGGACCCGGGGGACCGCGGGGGCGGACGGAGCGGGATACGGCGCGGCGGCGGGAGCACGCGCGCTGCACACGCACGAATGGGAACTCGAGTCGTTCGACGTGGGGGAGTGGACCGCGGACCTCCGCGGCGTGGAGCCCGTAACGCTCCGATTCCTGGCCGAGGCCTTCGATGAGGCGGACGTTTCGGGGCAGGTGTCGGGTTTCACGGGCTGCAATCAGGTGTTCGGGAGTTTCCGCACCGCGGCGTCCGCGGCGCTCCGCTTCTACGGGCTCGCGACCACGCGGAGGAGCTGCCGCGGGCGGGGCGCGGAGGTCGAGCAGCGTCTCCGCGCGGCTCTGGGTTCCGTGCGCGCGTACCAGCTCTCGGGCGACCGGCTCGTACTGGCCCTCATCGACGGCGCGATCCGGTTCCGCGCCGGGGGGCGGCTGGTCCCGATCACACCCGAATCGTCGGATTCGGAGGAAACGGGAGACGGATAACGCATGGGACGCTTCACGGACGAAGAGCTGCAGCGGAAGGTCCAGGAAGGGTTCATCGTCGAGTCCGAAGAGGACATGACGGAGACCTACAAGCGGGCGCTCATCACACAGTTGACCGTGCAGGGCGACACGGAACTCATCAGCGCGCCGGCCTACTTCATGGCGGCCCGCGACGCGCCCTCAACGAACACGATGGTGTCGGCCACGGCGATCATCCAGGATGAACTTGGGCATGCGAACATCGCCTACCGCCTGCTCGAGGATCTCGGCGTCGACCGACACTGGCTGCTCTACGACCGGGATCCCGCGCAATTCAAGCACCCCTACGGCTTCGACCAGCCGCTCCTGAGCTGGGCGGAACTCGTATCGGCGAACGCCCTCTACGACCGGGCCGGGATCACGCTCCTCGGCGACGTGCACCGGAACACCAGCTACGGCCCACTCAAGCGCGGGCTCGTGAAGGTGGGGCTGGAGGAGAACTTCCATCTCCGCCATGGCGAAGTCTGGATCCGGCGTTTCGCCGAGGCCGGGGGCGCGGCCAGGGAGGCGGTCCAGCGGACGCTCGACTGGATGTTCCCGATGGGCGTCGAGTGGTTCGGCATGCCCGACGACAGGAAGCACCACAACGCGCAACTCGACTTCCGCCTCAAGGGGATGACGAACGACCAGTTGCGACAGACGTGGCTGATGGCGGTCGTGCCGCTGTGCGAGGAGTTGGGTTACGACGTGCCCGCGCGCTACGACCCGGACACGGATGAGGTCGAACTCACGTACGAGTTGCCCTGCCAGTACGACCCCGATGCGCGGCGCTGGCTCTTTGACGAGACGCTCACCTGGAAGCAGGTGTTCGAGCGCTGGAAGGCGCGCGGGCCGATGAACGAGCGGTATGTGGAGTCGCTGCGCCGCAGTCGCTTCGCGGTCGAGGGGCTGCTCGCCGCATGACCGAGGGCATCGCGCGACGGCGGGGGCTGCCACGGTACGAAGAGGGGATGAACTTCGCCGCCGTCCTGCGGGAGACGCGCGGCGGCCGCGAACTGCCGGCCCCTCCGGTCTTCGCCGAACCCGCTGCGGACCTGGCGGAGCGCGCGCGGAGGGCGCTGTATGAAGTGGCGGATCCGGAGTTCCCGATCTCGATCGTGGATCTGGGGCTCGTTCGGAAGGTCACCGGGGACGAGACGGCGGGTTCGGTCACCGTACATCTCACGTTCACGGCGACGGCCTGTCCGTGCATGGACTTCATCGCGTGGGACGTGCGGGAGCGCCTCCTGGAGGAGGAGGGGATCCGCGAGGTCGAACTCGCGACCGTGTGGGACCCTCCCTGGACGACGGCCGCGATCTCCGATCGGGGGCGGGCGTACCTGAAATCGTTCGGGGTCGCGACGTGAGCGGCGATGGCCGCATCTACGAGGTGTTCGCGCGCAAGAAGAGGGCGGACCGGTTCGAGCACATCGGCGCGGTGGCCGCGCCCAGCGAGCAGTTGGCCCGCGTGTACGCGTGGCAGACCTACGACGAGGCGAAGTGGTTCGAGATGACGGTCGCCCCGCGCGAGGCCTTCGCCGCGGTCAATCGCCGGCAGGCGCCGTTCACCCTCGGGGGGACATCGACGTGAGCGAGTCGACCAGGATCGGCTTCAAGTCGGCGGCCGACCTGCCTGAAGGGGCAGCCGTTCACCTCGGCAACCTCCTGCTCAGCCTCGCGGACAACAAACGGCTGCTCGGCATCCGCTACTCGGACTGGATTCTCGGGGCCCCATCGGTTGAAGCGGGCATCGCCTGCTCCGCGATGGCGCAGGACGAGTGGGGGCACGCGCGCATCCTTTACGCCATGCTGCGCGACTTCGGCCACGACCCGTCCGCGCTCGAGCACGAGCGGCCCTCCGGGGCGTACCGCAGTTCGGAGCTGCTGGACCGCGATGTCTCGTCGTGGACCGAGTTCCTCGCCCTCAACTTCCTCTGGGATACGGCGCTCTCGGTACAGTTCGAGATGCTCGTGGAGAGCCGCTTCGAACCGATCCACTACAAGGTGCGCAAGCTGCTGGAGGAAGAGCGCTTCCATTTCGACCACGGGCAGGGGTGGACATCGCGCCTCCTCACGGCGGAGGGCGGGCGCAAGGCGCTGGCCGAGGCCTTCGGAGCGGCCTGGAACGCCTGCCTCTGCTGGTTCGGGCCGGAGGGCGATCCGCTCGGCTCGACGCTCGCCGAGCACGGGATCGTGGGCCTGGACCCGGCCGGGACGCGGCGGCGCTGGCTCGAGCGGGTGGGGCCGCTCGCCTCGAAAGTCGGGCTGACGCGTGCGGCGGGCGAGACGTGGATCAGCACCCGCGAGCCGGCCTGGGACGGGCGCTGCCCGGAGCGCCGGCGCGCCCTGGAAGGCGGTCCGGACGAGGATTCCCTCGCGCGCGTCCGGGGCGACCGCAATCGCACGCTCCTGATGGACTGAACCGTGGACGACGAGGCGCGACGCGCAGCTCCGCGGAGACGGCCGGAGCTCGACGACCCGGTGGAGAGTTCCGCCCTCCCTTCGTCGATCCCGTGCCCGTTCTGCGGTTCGGATGATTCCAGCCCCTTCGCCACCTTCGGCGGCCAGGCCTCGACCGCCCAGTACTACTGCAACGCCTGCCGAACGGTGTTCGAGACCCTGAGGTGGCGCTGAACTGGTACTCCGAAGCCCCTGACGGAGGCCTCCTGAGGGTCCGCGTGCAACCCCGCGCGGGTCGCACGGAAGTCGCGGGTGCGCACGGCGACGCGCTGCGGGTCCGCGTCGCCGCCCCACCCGTGGATGGCGCCGCGAACCGGGCCCTGGTGAGGTTCCTCGCCCGGCGACTCCGCCTCCCTCGCTCGGCGGTCGAACTCCGCTCCGGCCACCGGGGGCGCGTGAAATCGGTCTGGGTCCTGGGTCTGGACGAACGCACCGCCGCGGGGCTGCTGGCGCCCGACCGTTGACACCCGCGGCCGTGCCATCGCGGAAACCCGGTGTGTATCGCGATCGGGTATCGGCGCTGGCCCCCTACGTGAGCGCGCTGCTCGCCCACGCCGCCGGGGACACCGCCGGGGGACTCCGGCTCCGCAGCAGCCTGGGCGAAGACGAGGCGTTTCCGGTCGAGTTCTTCTTCCGGAGCGAGAACCGGATGCTCGATTTCGAGCGTTACGCGCTCGACCTGTGCCGGGGGCGCGTGCTCGACCTCGGGGCCGGGGCGGGGCCGCACACCGTCGCGCTTCAGGCGAAGAAACGGTCGGTCGTCGCCCTCGAGGGCTCCCCGACGCTCGCCCGCCTGCTGAAGGCGCGCGGCGCCGCGTCCGTCGTGTGCGCCGATTTCCGCTACTGGTGGCAGGCGGGATTCGACACCGTGCTCATGCTCATGAACGGTCTCGGTCCGGTGGGGACCCTGGCGGGTCTCGACCGCTTCCTCCGGCACGCCCGGCGGTTTCCGGCTCCCGGCGGACAGCTCCTGATCGACGGCGCGGAGGCGATGCCCGGCGAAGGTCGGCGTTCGGGGCCATGGCCGCCGGCGGGAGGATACCCCGGCCAGGCGTGGATCGAACTGTCGCACGCCGGACGCGTCGGCCGACCCTTTCGCGAGCTGTACGTCGATCTGGAGACCCTCGCCCGTCATGCCGCCGCGGCCGGCTGGCGGTGCGAGGTCGCCTTCGAGGCGGAGGAAGCCGCGTATCTCGCGCGTCTGACGAAATCCGGCTGACGCACCGGGCGCGTCGCCTTGCGACGGGCAGCGGCTGCCAACCCTTTGGCCGCTCGCCGGGTCGAAGGGTCACGAGACGGGCAGAAACTTTTGCCGCCTCTCGCCGTATGAACAGGAACAGGATCGCAACCGCCGTACCGAGGAAGGATGAATCTCATGGACAGACTGGCGAAATGGGCGTCGGGCAGTTCTCTGGCCTGGTTGGTGGTCGCGGTGGGGCTGACGCTGGGCACGCACGGCGGGTCTCTGCATGGCACGTCGGCGACCGGGGCGGCGGCGCCACCTGCGGTCGGGGAGTGTCCGGAGACTCCGGTCGCGGCCAGCGATGGGACATTCGCGATCGACCGGGACACACGTTCCTGACGGCGCCCCCCCAACGGGGCGCTGCGTCAGAGGCCAGGCCGGGTCCGAAAGGGCCCGGCTTTTTTTGCGCATCCCTTCCCGTGGCACCGCGCCGGTTCCCGTTCGGCCGCCGTCGCGTAGTTTCCCCGCATGTCGGAACGAGAGCGGCTGGACTTCATTCGACAGATCGTTGCCCGCGATGTCCAAAGCGGCCGGCACGGAGGGCGCGTCCTCACGCGTTTCCCGCCCGAGCCGAACGGGTTCCTCCATGTGGGCCACGCGTCCGCCATCTGCCTCGATTTCGGGGTCGCAGCGGAGTACGGCGGCCGGGCGACCCTGCGCATGGACGACACGAACCCGACGACCGAGGACCCAGCCTACGTCGAGGCGATCGCGCGCGACATCCGCTGGCTGGGGTTCGAGTGGGAGGGCGAGATCCGCTACGCCTCGGATTACTTCGAGGCGCTCTACCGGATGGCGCTCCGGATGATCGAGGACGGCTTCGCCTACGTGGACAGCCTCTCGGAGGAGGAGATCCGCGCCCATCGGGGTTCGGTGCTCGAGCCGAGCCGGCCCAGTCCCTACCGGGACCGTTCGACGGAGGAAAACCTGGACCTGTTCCGGCGCATGCGGGCGGGCGAGTTCGCCGACGGCGAGCACGTCCTCCGCGCCCGGATCGACCTCGCCGCCTCGAACATGAAGCTGCGCGATCCGCTCATGTACCGGATCCGGCACGCGCACCACTACCGGACGGGCGATGCGTGGCCGATCTATCCCTTCTACGACTGGGCGCACGGCCAATCGGACGCGATCGAGGGGATCACGCACTCCTTCTGCACGCTCGAATTTCAGGACAATCGCGCCCTGTACGACTGGTTCATCGAGCATACGCGGCCCGCCGCCGCCGGGTTCGAGCGCATCCCGGGGACCGAGGGCGGCGGTGGGGAGGAACTGGGGTCGTGGGATCCGCGCCCCCGCCAGTACGAGTTCGCGCGCCGTAACCTCGACTACACCGTCGTCAGCAAGCGGAAGCTCCTCCTCCTCGTGGAGGAAGGACAGGTATCGGGCTGGGATGACCCGCGCATGCCCACGCTCGCCGGTTTCCGCCGGCGTGGAATCCCCCCGGACGCGGTTCGCGCCTTCTGCGGGCAGATCGGGATCGGAAAGGCCGAGAACCGGGTCGAGATCGCGACGCTTGAATGGGCGGTTCGCGATGCGCTCAACGCGCGCGCGCCGCGCGTGATGGCCGTGCTGCGTCCGCTCGAGGTCGTGATCGACAACTATCCGGACGTCGGGGTCGAATGGCTGGAGGCGCCGTATTTCCCGTCCGGGGTCGAGGCGCGCCCCGAGGGCTGGCCGGAGACCCGCGAGGTTCCGTTCACGAGAAGCCTCTACATCGAACGCGGCGACTTCGCCGAGGTACCGGAGCCCGGGTTCAGGCGGCTCGCCCCGGGACGGGAAGTCCGCCTGCGGCACGGCTACTTCATCACCTGCCGAAGCGTGGAAAAGGACGAGGCCGGTCGCGTGGTCCGGCTGCACTGCACCTACGACCCGGAGACGAGAAGCGGCAGGGCCCCTGACGGGCGCCGGCCGGCGGCGACGATCCACTGGGTTTCGGCGCCCCGTTCGTTGCCGATCGAGGTTCGCCTGTACGACCGGTTGTTCCGGACCCCGGACCCGACCGCTCGCGCGGACACGATGCGGGAGCAACTGAACCCGGGCTCGCTTCAGATACTATCGGAAGCACGGGCCGAGCCCAGCCTGGCGGCGGACCCGCGCGAGGCGACGTATCAGTTCGAGCGGCTCGGCTACTTCATCCGGGACCGCGCGACGCGGGCCGTGGCGACCGTCGTGGGCGCGGACGGCGCGCTTCGTCCCGGCGCGCCGCTCGTGTTCAACCGAACGGTCACGCTGCGCGATGCGTGGGCCAGGCGGGCGGTGGCGGACGCCGGCGGCGCGGACGCGTCCCCGACGACCGACGCCACGCCCGGGCCGGCGACGCCGGGCGTCGACACGGGCCGCGAAGCCCGTGACGCCGTTCGGGGGGCCGATCCTGCGCTTCAGGCCGCCTTCCACCGCTTTCGGGAGCAACTGGGGTTGCCCGACGACCTCGCCGATCTGATCAGCGGTTCCGGGGCATCCGTCCGCTATTACGATCGGGCCATCCGCGACGGGACCGACCCGGTCGCCGTAGCGAACTGGCTCGTGCACGAAGTCCGGGGGGCCGGCGGCGGCGATGCAGGCGCACTCGATCCGGAGGCGCTGGCTGCGCTCGTCGAGCTGGTGCAGAATGAGGAGATCTCCCGCTCCGTGGCGAAGTCCCTCCTCGCGCGACTCGTCGAGAGCGGGGGCGACCCGCGCGAGATCGTCGAGCGGGAAGGGCTCGGCCGCATCGGTGACGCGGGGCGGATTCGCCACATCGTCGATCGGGTCCTGGCGTCGCACCCGGCCGAGGTGGAGCGCTATGCGGCCGGCCAGATGGGACTGATCGGATTCTTCGTCGGCCAGGCGATGCGCGCGACGGACGGGCGCGCGGACCCGACAATGGTCAAGAAACTCCTCGAGGAGAGCCTGAAATGACGCTACGAGACCCGCGGTCCGGATGGCGGAAGGCACCCCGAGCGGCACTGTTCGTGCTCGGCTTGTCGACACCCCGGCTCGCCCTCCCGCTCGCGGCGCAGGAACCGGCGCCGGCCGACAGCGTGGTCTCGCTGGGCGAGTTGATCGTCTCGGCGCTCCGGTCGCCGACTTCAGTCGGTGAGGTGCCCGTCAACGTGACCGCGGTGACGCGCGAGGAACTTCGTCTCTCGGCGGCCCAGACGCTGCAGGACGTCCTCCAGGAAGTCCCCGGGCTGAACTTCCGATTCCCGTTCCAGGCCGGAGTCGCGCACCCCTCCTGGCAAGCCGTCACCCTGCGGGGGTTGGGAGGGACGGCAGCCAGCCGCACGCTCGTGCTCGTCGATGGCGTACCTCTGAACGACCCCTACTTCGGCTGGGTGCGCTGGAGCCAGGTCCCGGTGGAGGTGATCGAACGGATCGAGATCGTCCGCGGCGGAGCCACCGTCAGCTGGGGGAGCCAGAGCCTCGCGGGCGTCGTCCACGTAAT
The DNA here is from genome assembly GCF_965222475.1 of Candidatus Palauibacter sp. Taxonomy (GTDB): domain Bacteria; phylum Gemmatimonadota; class Gemmatimonadetes; order Palauibacterales; family Palauibacteraceae; genus Palauibacter. The sequence continues at coordinate 44,923 of NZ_CBDCUB010000007.1, forward strand.
CACCCGCTCGGGCGGCGGTGGCGGGTTCTCCGCCGGCGCGCAGGGAGGGAGCCAGTCCACCTTCCGAGGTGATGCGATGGCGTCCTTCGGGGATGACCGCATCGGCGGATACGTGGCCGGAGAGTTCTTCGACAGCGAAGGATACGTGCTGACGGAGCCCAGTCTGCGGGGCGCGGTGGATATCCCCTCCGCGTCGAACCACGCCGCGCTTCGCGCGAAGCTGGAACTCCAGGCAGGGGACCGGCTCCGCATCCACGCCCAGGGGAACTACTTCGATCAGGACAAGGACAACGCGACGCCGCTCCGGAACAACACCACGGAGGCCGGCTTCGGACAACTCGGAGCCACGTACGCGGGACGGGACGGATCCGCGCTCACCCTGAACGCATTCATCCAGTCACAGTCCTACGTGAACTCATTCTCGAGCGTCGACGGAACGAGGGGCAGTGAGCAGCCGTCGATCGGCCAGGACGTTCCGTCGTCCGGAGTCGGCGCCAACCTGGTCTGGGAAAAGCCGCTATCCGGGAGAGGTCACCTGAACCTCGGGGCCGATGTCCTGCGGGCCACGGGGGACGCGACGGAGCAGTACCTGTTCCGGGACGGCGCCTTCGCGAGACAGCGCGAGACCGGAGGCGATCAGAGCCTGTTCGGTTTCTTCGGCCAGGTTCGGGGCGAGCTGGGCGAGCGATGGCAGCTCTACGCCGGCATACGGCTCGATGTGTGGCGGAACTCCGCCGGGGGCCGGCACATCTTCGAGATTGCCGACGGGAACGTGCTGGCGGACAACACGTTCGAGGACCGCAGCGGCACGCGGTTGAGCGACAACATCGGCTTTCTGTTCGACGCCGCCGAGGGGATCGTGCTGCGGGGGAGCCTCTACAGCGGCCTCCGCGTCCCGACCCTGAACGAGTTGTACAAGCCGTTCAGAGCGGCCGGGAATGTCGTCAACGAATCCAATGAGGCGCTGAATCCGGAGCGGGTGCGCGGCGCCGAACTGGGTGTCGACCTTCAGCCGGCTCCGGCCGTGCTGATCCGGCTCACGGGCTTCTGGGCCCGCGTGAGCGACGCGATCACCGATGTGACCATCCAGGAGGCGGAGACCTCCGGAGTCATCCGGCCGTGCGGGTTCGTCGCCGCCGGAGGGGTATGCCGTCGCCGCGACAACGTGGGCACGCTGCGGAGCCTGGGACTGGAGACCGAAGTCGAGGTACGCCCGGCGCCGGCCTGGCTGCTGGCGGTGAACCACCAGTTCAATCCGACGGAGGTCACCGACGCGCCGGGGAGACCGGATCTGATCGGCAACGAAGTGCAGGGGAGCCCCACGCAGCGCGCCATGCTGCGGGTCGGACACATCGATCCGACGACGCTCGAAGTGGTCGCTACGGCCCGGTATCTGGGCGCCCGGTTCGATAACGACCTCAATACGGGCGAGATCGACGGCTCATTCCTGGTCGACATTCGCCTTCGTCGTCAGCTCACGAGCCGGCTGAGTGCGTTCGCGAGTGTCCAGAACATCTTCGACACGATCGCGGAGATGTCGCACGACGCGAACGACTTCGTCCGCGTGGGGGCCCCCCGCGCGTTCGTCGGCGGCATGCGGGTGCGGTTCGGCGGCTGAGCGTCCGGCCGCGCCTCAGCCGTCGAGCGCGAGGCGCGCGTCGAGCGCGGCGATCTCGCTTCGCAGTTCGGCTGCGAGGTCGTCGAGCGCGACGATGCGGCTCTCGCGGACGCCCCGGTGGCCGAGTTCGGCGCCGCCCGCCTTCAGAGAGCGTTCTCCGATCACGACGCGGAGCGGGAAGCCGCGGAGATCCGCGTCGTTGAACTTCACGCCCGCGCGGAGGTCGCGCCGGTCGTCGTAGAGCACTTCCACGCCGGCGCCGCAGAGTTCGTCGAAGACGCGGTCGGCGACCGACCACGTCTCCTCCTCGCGCGCCAGTGAGACCAGCGACACGTGATAGGGCGCGACGGAGATCGGCAGCCTGAGGCCGTACTTGTCCCGGTGCTCCTCGGCGACACAGGCGAGCAGGCGCCCGAGGCCGATCCCGTAGGACCCCATCCAGATGGGGCGCTCGACGCCTTCCTCGTCCGTGAACCTGGCCTCGAGTGCCTCCGAGTAACGGGTGCCGAGCTGGAAGATGTTCCCCACTTCCACGCCGCGCGCCATGCGCAGAGCGTTGCCGCAGCGCCCGCACGGCGCGCCCTCGAAGGCCGTGGCGACCGAGCCCACGTGTGCGGGCTCGTAGTCGCGGCCGCAGCAGACGTTGCGCAGGTGATGGTCGACCTCGTTCGCCCCGAGCACGAGGCCCGGGGCCTCGGTCACCCAGCGATCGACCACGAAGACGGCCGCGTCCGGCGCGATTCCGACAGGCGAAGCGAAGCCCGGCACCATGCCGGTCGCTGCGATCTCCTCCTCGTGGGCCGGGCGGAGTTCGAGCGCCCCGCTCAGGTTCTGGACCTGAATGGAGTTTGCCTCGAGGTCCCCGCGCACGATGGCCGCGATCAGCTTGTCCTCGCGGGCGCCGGCCTCTCCTCCGAAGCTGCCGACGTAGAACACCATCTTGGCGGTCTCTCGCGCGGAGATCCCGAGTAGCGCGGTGAGGTCGGCGATCGTGGCGGTCTCCGGCGTGTGTACGCGCTCCAGCCGCGACATCTTCCCGTCCGCGGGCTCGAGCGTGAACTCGGCTACTTCGCGGTTCGCCGCATATCCGCAGCCATCGCACAGCGCGAGGCTGTCCTCGCCGATGGGCGTGATGTACATGAATTCGTGCGCAATCTTGCCGCCCATCATCCCGGTATCGCTCTTCACGGCCGTCAGCGGCAGGCCGCAGCGGCGCCCGATGCGCTCGTAGGCCTCGTAGTGCCGGTCGTACTGTGCCTCGAGTCCCTCCCGATCCCGATCGAGCGAGTAGGAGTCCTTCATGGTGAACTCGCGTACACGGATCAGCCCGCCGCGCGAGCGGAGTTCGTCCCGGAACTTGGTCTGCATGTGATAGACCATGACGGGGAGCTGGCGGTAGGACTGGATCTCGGAAGCCGTGTGAAAGGCCACCACCTCCTCGTGCGTCATCGCCAGCAGCATGTCGCGCTCGCGCCGGTCCACGAAGCGAGCCATGGTCGCGTCGATGTCGTACCAGCGACCCGTCGCCTGCCACAGCTCCGCCGGATGCACGACCGGCATCGAGAGTTCCTGTCCGTCGATCCGATCCATCTCCTCGCGCAGGATCTGCTCGATCTTCCGGAGCGATCTCCAGGCGAGGGGAAGGTAGGAGAAGATGCCGGCCGCCAGCTGGCGCACGTAGCCGGCCCTCAGGAGGAGTCTGTGAGATTCGATCTCGGCTTCCCCCGGGGCCTGCCGGAGGGTCATGCCGAACAGATTCGAGACTCGCTGTCCAACGCGTTCGGTTCGATTCACGGGTCGGTCGTTCAGGGGTGACGCGGCGCCGCCGGATGGGCGGAGGGACACGCGACGCTAACGGAACCTCTGTCCGCAGGCCAGTTTCGCCATAAGATATCCGCCCCGTTCTCGTGCGAACGAAGCCGCGACCTCAGCCGCGAGGGGGCCGGCGACCCTCGTCCTCGTAACCCTGCCGGCGGCACCCTCGGCGGACCGGTCGCTCAGCGCGCAGGAACCGAAGGGTCCGCCCTCGGAACTGGCGGCGCTCCACGACATCGTCGCCTCGGTCTCGGCCGAGCGGGTGGTTCGGCGTGGCCAGTGTATCGGCGGACGGGTACGAGAGTCCCGTCGTCTTTCCGTGGCCGATCGGCGCCTATGAGCCGCTGCGGTGGCTGGGTCGCGACCCGGGGCCGGAGGAGCACTGAACCGCCCCGGCGCCGGGAACTACGCGCGGCGCCAGGCCCAACGGAAGAGGAAGAAGCAGAACAGGAGGGCGACCGCGATCCACACGCCGCCCCAGACCATCGTCGGCACGCCCGTGAGTTCGGCGAGCATGCGCGCGTCCGAGCGCAACTCCGGGCGGTCCAGGATGTCGCTCTTGATGTCGAGCACCGCGTACAGGCAACTGACGAGACCGAGCGCGGTCAATACCCACCGACTGACTCTCCAGCCGCCGCGCCAGGCGACGACGAGGAGCGCGGCGGCGAACGCCAGTCCGAACGCCGCCGCGAACGGTTCCCGCACGAAGATCAGCGTGACGCTCGCCACGATCGCCGCGAGCGCCGCGGCGAGCCAGGCGCTGAAGGCCGGAAAGCGCTCCGCGCCCCAGATCATGAGTCCGCCCCAGAGGAGGCTCCCCAGGTAGCCCGCGGACAGCGCCACGAACGCGTTGCCCCCGGGGCACCGGCACGATCCGCCCTCGAGCGGGGTGACCTCGATGGCGAGGATCTCGCCTCCGGTCGCCAGCGACGCCAGCCCGTGACTGATCTCGTGGAGCAGGACGACGAACAGCTTGACCGGGTACACGAACGGCGTGTTCCAGAGGAACCAGACCGCGGTGAAGAGCACGCCGGAGGCGGCCAGGAAGCGGAGTCGTCGTTTCGATCGGTCGTCCATGGATCTCCCGTACGGCCCGTGGCCGCCGCGTGTGTCGGTCGCCGCGGAGCCCGGCGGTTCGCTAGAGCAGGAAGACGAGCGCGAGCACCGTCATCCCCACCCCCGCCAGGGCGAAGACCGGCACCTCTCGGTCGAACCAGCAGCGGCTGACGGCAAAGATAAGCGAGAAGAGCCCCAGGGTCCCGTACACGGGAAGCAATACCTCCGACCATTCCGCCCGCGAATTGAGGCCGAGTACCGCGAGTCCCGAGGCCAGGGTGGCGACGAAGAGCGAGCGCTCGTCCAGCAGCGGCGGCTGCGGCCAGCGTGTGGCGGGCAGCCGGCCCGAGAGCGCGAACGGCGCCAGCAGGAGGGCCTCGCACAGAATCGCCACTTTCCAGATCTGCTGGGCCGGCCCCGCGACCAGGAACGCGTCGCTGAAGGCCGCGAAACCCATCGATGTCGCGGACGCGGCTCCCATGACATAGAGGCCGTAGGCGATGATGCGCCCCGAGATGCGCGCGGCGTGAAACGTCCCCGGGGCATCCCGCCGCAGTCGCAGCGCCGGGACCATTTCCACCGGCCGGCATCGGACGCCCGCGGGAAGCCAGCGGGAGCGTCGCGTCGCCGCGAGCAACCGCCCTCCGAGCGCGCGTACTTCTCCGGCCTCGCGCGCGGAGAGCTCCCCGCGCTCGACCGCCGCGCGCAGTTTCTCCTCATCGAGCAACACGCCCCGGCCGTTCGCGGGCACCCACACGTCGAGATAGAGATCCTCGATGATCCAGGGCCGCAGCTCCATGCGCGGGGGCCGTATGAGGTTGATGTAATGGCCCTGGAACGTCCCTCGCGCGTGGTGGAAGGCGCCGATCTCGAACGGCTTCCCGGGCCACAGATACCACATGAGCAGTGAACCCGGGCGGAGGGTCGTGGAATCGTCGATCCTCACGGGCGGGAACCCGGCGTCGAGAAGTTGAAGCGTGATTCTCAGCTCGGGGCCGTCTACCAGCAGTTCCTGACGGAACCGTTGTACGTCGGCGCCTCGATGGACCCGCACATCCACGAAGGGCGCCGTGTCGGGGATCCGCCGGGCAGCCCGCAGCGCCCGCCGGCGTGCGCCGAAGAGGTCGAAGCCCACTCGGGGCTAGGCGACGGTGAGCGAACCACCCGCGTCCGCCACCCTGTCCAGCGCCGGCGCCGGAGAGAACCGCTCGCCGCGGAGGTCGCTCAACTCCCGCAGGCGGTCGCGAACCGAGCGGACGCCCAGCGCTTCGGCCCAGGCCAGCGGACCGCCCCGGTACGGCGGGAAACCCGTACCCAGAACCATCGCGAGATCCACATCTCCCGCGCGGGCGACAACGCCCTCCGAGAGCGCGTACATGGCCTCGTTCACGAGGATCAGCAAACAGCGGTCGACGATCTCCGCCGTCTTCACGCCGCGGCGCCCGGAGGCGAAGGCGCGGGAAACCTCGCGGTCGACCCTTTCCTCCCGATCGGAGTACGTGTAGAAGCCGCGACCGTTCTTCTTCCCCAGCCGGCCAAGATGCGTGAGCATATCCAGCGCCGGCGACGGTCTCATGCGGTCTCCGAACGCGCGAGTCATCTCCTTCGCGACGTGTCCCGCGATATCGAACCCGATCTCGTCCAGCAGTCGGCATGGACCCATCGGCATCCCGAACTTCTTCAGCGCCCGGTCGATTCCGGCCACGTCGGCTCCGTCGGCGAGGAGGTGCCCGGCCTCGTTCAGGTAGGCCGCCAGCAGTCGGTTGACGAGAAAGCCGGGTCGGTCGGCCACGAGCACTGCGGTCTTGCCGAGTCTCTCCGCCAGTCCGAACGCGGTGGCGAGCGCCGCCTCCGAGGAGGACTCGGTGCGGATGATCTCCACGAGCGGCATGCGGTGGACCGGATTGAAGAAGTGCAGGCCCACGACGTTCTCCGGCCGGGCGGCTGCACGAGCCAGCTCGGTCACCGACAAGGAGGAGGTGTTCGTTGCGAAGACGGCTCGCGGCGGGAGCACCTTCTCTGTTTCCCGCAGGACCTGCTGCTTCACGGGCAGTCGTTCGACGACCGCCTCGACGACCACATCGACCTCGTCGAACTTCTCGTACGTGAGCGTCCCGTGGACGAGGGCGAACTTCAGACCGACTTCCGCGGGAGCGATGATGCCGCGCTTCCCCGCCTTCCGCAGCAGTTCGCTCGCGTGCCGAAGGCCCACGTCGAGCGCTTCCTGGTCGATATCCTTGAGGATGACGGAGATGTCGTTCGCGGCCACGAGTTCCGCGATCCCTCCGCCCATGACGCCCGCGCCGAGTACGGCGACCCTTTCGATCGCCCCCGCCTGCGCGGCGATCTCGGGGGCCAGGGCCTTCCGAGCCGCCCGACCCAGTCTGAAGAGCCGCACGAGATTCCGGCCCACGTGGGTCGTCGCCACCTGTCCGAGAGCCTTCGCCTCGATCGCGAGCGCCTCGTCGATCCGCAGGTCCATCGTCTCCCGGATCACATCGATCGCCGCCAGCGGGGCCGGATATCGCCCCCCCGTGGCGCCCAGAACCCGCTTTCGGGCGCCACGGAACAGGAAGCGCCGCCCCAGCCCGGTGCCTTCCAGCAGCCGATCCCGCATGGACAGACCGGGTCGCAGCCGCTCGACCTGGCCGAGCACCGCGTCCAGCGCCACCGTGGCGATGGCGGCACGGAATCCCTCCCGCGGGACGACCTGATCCACGAGGCCGTACCGGTGCGCGGTCGTGGCGGACAGGCTCCTCCCGGTGAGGATCATGGAGAGGGCGCGTTGAATACCGATGAGCCGCGGAAGCCGGACCGACCCTCCGAAACCGGGAATCAACCCGAGTCGAACTTCCGGCAGTCCGATCCGGGTGTTCGGCGAGTCCGAGGCGACGCGCCAATCGCAGGCCAGCGCGAGTTCCGTGCCTCCCCCGAGACACACGCCGTCGATCGCCGCGATCTTCGGCACCCCGAGCCGTTCCAGCCGCCGGAATATCCGCTGACCCTCGGCGCTCTTCGCGCGGCCGTCCTCCGCATCCTCGATCTCCGCGATCTCTTCCACGTTGGCGCCGGCGATGAAGGTGCCGGGTTTTCCGCTCCACAGGACCACGGCAATCGGATAGCCGGTCGCGATGCGCGACTCGAGTTCCGCCAGACGTCGGTTGAGGGAGCGCATGAGGCCGGAGCCGAGCAGATTCACCCGCGAGCCGGGTGTGTCGAAGATCAGCCAGGCGATCTTGTTCGAGTCGATCTCAAGCCTGAGCGGGACAGGCGTCTCGACCATGCGTAACCCGGCGATCTAGCGGGCGGGGCTGCGAGCGCACGAGACGCGCGGCGCCCGGTCGCGACGGGACCGGCGGGTCGTGACGAACCCCGCCGGCCACTCGCAGCGGGGCAGCGCGAGCTTCCCCGCCAAGTCTTTGGCCATGTCTCCGGCTAGCAGCGCTGACGGACGCCCTGGCGGAGTTCGGCGTTCCCGGACTGCAGACGCAGCGTGTCGGGCGAAGCCTCTTCCACCACGACGTTCCAGTAGAGTTCGCCCGCGGCGGTGTTCAGGCGGGCGTGGACCCACCACGGACCACCCGACGCCGCGGCGAAGGCCACGCCATCCGCGTCCGTCGTATCCGCCATCGCCTCGCGGCCGAGTGCCGCGAGGAGGTCGGCCTCCACGTCGCCGTACTCGGCGAAGGCCACCTCTTCCCAGGAGTCGATGACGATGCAGACGGAATCGATCCGTTGCTGGTTGGCCTGCTGCATCTCGTCGAAGTCGTCGAACGCCGCCTGGCGCCGGCGGTTCAGGGCCCGCTCCTCATCTTCCAGGTCCCCGAACTGGTCGAACAGTTCCAGGTATTCCCGACTGCGATCATCGAGGTCCTCGAGGCGCTCCGTGATCGTCCGCATTTCATCGCGGACGTTGTTCCAGTTCATCTCCGCCTGACTCCACATGTCCCGCAGTTCGCGCTCCGCCATCGACGCCTCCTCGAGATCCGCCGGGATCGGGGGCTCGGGCGTCGCGGCCTGCGAGGAGATGACCGCGAACAGGGAGTCGCGATCAAAGGGGAGGAACTGGACTTCGAGGTCATCGACCGGCGCGGCATCGGCGCCTTCCGCCAACACCTGCACGGTGATTCTGCCGCCACATGCGGTCAGCAGAGGGAGAGTCGCCAGCAGAGGGATCGCGAAACGCAACTTCGACATTCGATCAGGCTCCCGGTTCGAGTCTTCCAGAATGGTGACGACCGCGGTTCCCCACCCGCGAACGGATGGGGACCGCGGGCAGACGAATGTAAGGAGCTTCCGCTAGCGGCGGTAGCTGTCGTCGAGGAAAAAGCGGACGGGATTCAGGGCACGGTCGTGGCGCCGAACCTCGTAGTGAAGATTCGGCCCGGTGGCCTCACCGGTGTCGCTCACCTCGCCGATCACGTCCCCTCGGCGGACCTCGGCGCCCACCCGGACACCGACACGCCCCAGGTGCGCGTAGCGACTCTGATATCCGTCGCCGTGATCGATATCCACCACGCGCCCGTAGCCGCTCCGCGAGCCGGCGAAGGTGACCCGGCCGGCCCCCGTCGCCACGACGAGGCTGCCGAAATCGGCCGAGATGTCGACGGCGGTGTGCGGCCGGCGAAGGCCGAGCAGGGGGTGCAGGCGGCTGTGGCTGAACCCCGAGGAAATCCAGGAGTCCTCCGCGATCACCGGCCAGATGGACGGGATGCGCTGATATCGCTCGCGCATCGCTCCGACCGAGTCCGCCGCCTCGGCCAGACTGGCTCCGAGAAGGTCGGCTCTCCGCAGCAGCTGCTCGAGGTCGACCGCGATATCCCCCGCGGCGCGCGCGAGGGCGGGCGCGACCTCGAAGAACTCATCTTCCGCCGGGGCGCCGCCTCCGGGCCCTCCAACGCCCACCGAGTAGACGTCCGGATCGAGCAGCGGAAGGCCGGCGAGGAGCCGGAACCTCTGCTCTCGGGCGGAGAGATCGTCGAGCGCCTGGCCCAACTGGTCGCTCCGGCGCTCCATGGCCCTGAGGCTGCCGATGAGTTGCTGGTTCTCGGCCCGATAGCGGGCGAGGTTCTCGACGGCATCCCTTCGTCCCAGCACGCCGATGAAGAGGGCCGAGGCGAGGAAGACGAGCGTCGCCCCACCCCACAGGATGGCCTTGGCCGTGCGCTTCCTGAACCTGAAGGTCCGGGTGCGCCTGCTGCCCGCGGGCAGTATCTGAATCGTCCAGTAATACGGTTTCTTCAATCTTCCAGCCATGAGTCACAAGTCAAGTAGACGGCGACCCGGTGCCTCCGGTCCCACAGGGACACGGCGGCGTGGTCGGGTCGCCGGAAATTCGCCGCGAAACGTAACTGCGGTTATGCAGCCGCAGTACAGACCATTAAAGTTACTTGCGGGCGACGCCAAGGGCAAACTCGTTGCACCGTGTTACCGGATTCAACGGTGCTCGAATAGCCGAGATATTTCCGGGACGCGACACTATGGACGGGGGAACAGCACCGCCCCGGGCCGAACCGGCTCCAGAAGCCCCACCGCGTGTTCGAGGTCCGCGAATGGAGGTGGCGGCCCGGCTCCTCCCAGCGCATGCCAGAGTTCCGCGGCCTTGCGCGGGGTGAACGGGGCCAGCATCGAGGCGATGGCGCCCAGCGCCGCCATGAGTTGCGCCAATACGCCGTCGAGCACATCCGGGCTCGCCCCGGCCCGCTCGGCCTTGGCCAGCGCCCACGGCTTCGTCTCGTCCACGAACCCGTTCGCCGCGCGCACGACGTCGAAGGCGGCCCCCAGACCCCGGTGCAGCAGGTAGCCGTCCATTGCGGCGTGGTACTCCGAGAGGGCGAGCGACGCCTTCTCCGCGAGGTCTCCCCCCCGCAGCGGAGGCACGCCGCCGGTCCGATACCGGGAGACCATTGAAACGACGCGGTTGAGGAGGTTCCCGAGGTCGTTCGCCAGGTCCGTCGTGTAGCGCCGGTCGAACTGTTCGATGAAGGCCTCGGCGGACGGGAAGTCGCGGTCGCCGTCCCAGGGCACCTCCCGCAACAGGAAGTAGCGCAACGCGTCCGGACCGTGACGTTCGATGAGTTCGATGAGACCCAGTTCGGTTCCCGCCGACTTGGAGAGCTTGGCCCCGCCGATCTTCACGAAGCCGTGACCCCACACGCATCTCGCCGGTTCGACGCCCGCCGCCATCAGCATGGCGGGCCAGTAGACGCAGTGAAAGCGGGTGATGTCCTTGCCGATGATGTGGAGGTCCGCGGGCCACAACTTCTCGAACGCCTCGTCGTCCGGATAGCCGATCGCCGTGATGTAGTTCGAGAGCGCGTCGAACCATACGTAGACCGTATGGTCCTCGTCCGCCGGGAAGGGGATGCCCCAGCGGATCCGGGAGCGGGAGGCGGAGATATCGTCGAGGCCGGCCTCGAGCAGCCGCGTGATCTCGTTACGCCGCGTCCGGGGGCGCACCCGGCCGGGGTCGTCCCGCAGGCCGGCGAGCAGCGCGTCCCGGTAGGCGGAGAGCCGGAAGAACCAGTTGTCCTCTTCCGTCCATTCCACTTCGCGACCGGGGTGGAGCGGACACGCGCCGTCCGCGAGTTCTTCTTCCTTCTTGAACGCCTCGCACCCGGCGCAGTAGTACCCCTCGTACTTCGCGCGCCGGAAATCGCCGTTCGCGGCGATACGCTCCATGAGCGTCGTGAGCCCGCGGTGGTGGCGCGGCTCGGACGTACGGATGAAGTCGTCGTTCGAGAGTCCAAGGCGATCCCAGACCTCGAGAAAGGACTCCGCGATGCGGTCGACCCACGCCTGCGGGCTCGATCCGTTCTTCTCGGCCTCCCGCTGAACCTTCTGGCCGTGCTCGTCCATCCCGATGAGGAAGTGCACGTCGTCCCCGCGGGCGCGGCGATACCGGGCGATGACGTCGGCGCCGATCTTCTCGATCGCGTGCCCCAGATGCGGGTCGCCGTTCGAGTAGTCGATGGCTGTGGTGAGGTAGAACCGGGGCAAGGTCAGCGGTCCAGTTCGGCGCGGCGGGTGGCCCGCCTCTCCTCCCGGAGCTGGTCGAGAGGAATGGTGCGCACCTCGCCGTCGCCACCCTGAAGCGAGATGGTCTCACGGAAGATGTCCCAGGACTTCACACTCTCCCGCCCCTTCGCCGTACGGATCGTCCTGCCGACGGGCGGGAAACGCTTCTTCGCCTGCGCGTACACCGCGTGTTCGTAGCGCAGACAGTTCATGAGGCGCCCGCAGGCGCCCGAAATCTGGCTCGGATTGAGCGAGAGCCCCTGGTCCTTGGCGAGTTGGAGCGTCACCGGCTCGATCGAGGTGAGCCACGACCGGCAGCACAGCTCGCGGCGACACCGGCCGAGTCCGCCGAGGCGGCGCGCCTCATCCCGAACCCCGATCTGCCGGAGTTCGATCCTGGTTCGGAAGGAGCGCGCCATGTCCCGCACGAGCGCGCGAAAGTCGACCCTCTTCTCGGCCGTGAAGTACACGGTGAGCTTGTTGCGGTCCCACTGCCACTCGGCCTCGCTCACCTTCATGCGGAGCCGGTGCTTCCCCACGAGTTCCCGCGTGCGCCTCCGCACCTCGAGTTCCTGGTCGCGAAGCTGCAGGAGCCGCAGCACATCGGCGGGCGCCGCGCGGCGAATGACCCGGCGGGAGGGCGGCGGCACGTGCCGGACGCCCACATGGTCGCAGCCGCCCTCGCACGCGAGGTCCTCGGAGGCCGCGGCCCGCTTCACCAAACCGATGTCCTGTCCTCGATCGGCCGCCACGACGACGTATTCCCGCTCCGCCAGCGGTCGAACCCCGGTGAAGGAGAAAAAGTCCGAGCGCAGGCCCTTGAACTGCACTTCCAGGATCTGGCCCGGCGCTCCCGCCGGCGGACCCGGCGCGGGGACGGACCCCGGCGCCGGGCGCGGCGCGGAGGCGGGGGCGGCCGGCGGTCGCGCGGAGTGCGGGGGGCGGGGCCGCGCGGGGCGCGGTCGTCTGTCCTCCCTCATGTCTCCCCCCTCAGTTCTCTTCCCACACGCCCATGCCGTAGTACTTCTCACGCCGCGCCTCGACGAGTTCGCGCCCGTCCATCTTCGAGAGTTCCCGCAGGTGGCGCCGGATCGCGGCGCCCATCGCTTCCACGGCGGCGGCCGGGTCGGTGTGCGCCCCGCCTCGGGGCTCCGGGATGACCTGATCCACGACATCCAGATCCTGAAGATCGCCGGCCGTGAGCCTGAGCGCTTCCGCCGCCTGGTCGGCGTGGTCCCGGCTCCGCCACAGGATCGCGGCGCACCCCTCGGGCGAGATCACCGAATAGATCGCGTTCTCCATCATCAGCACCCGGTCCGCCACGCCGATCCCCAGCGCGCCGCCCGAGCCGCCCTCGCCGATCACACAGCTCACGATGGGAACGCGGAGGCCGGCCATCACGGCCAGGTTCCTCGCGATCGCTTCGGCCTGGCCCCGCTCCTCGGCGCCGACGCCGGGATACGCGCCCTGCGTGTCGATGAAGGTGACGACGGGGCGGCCGAACTTCTCCGCCAGTTCCATGAGGCGCTTCGCCTTCCGGTACCCCTCGGGGTGCGGAGAACCGAAGTTGCGCCGCAGGTTCTCCTTCATCTCCCGGCCCTTCTGATGGCCGATCACCATCACCGAGCCACCGCCGAGCCTGAGCCAGCCCCCGACGATCGCGGGGTCGTCGCGGAAGGCGCGGTCGCCTCTCAGCTCGAAGAAATCGGTTCCGGTCCCGTCGATGTAGTCGAGGGAGAAGGGCCGGTCCTGGTTGCGGGCGAGCTTGACGCGATCGAAGCGGGAGAGCCGGGCCATCGCCTCATCGTGCGCGGCGGCGAGCTGGGCCTCCAGCGGCTTCAGCTCGGCGCTGACGTCGATGCCGCGCTCCCTGGCCTTGTTCCGAAGCTCCTCGACGTGGCCGCGGAGCTCGGCCAGCCCTTCCTGTTCTGTCGACATACGCGACCGTCCTTCGTCCGGGGGCGGCGCCACTCGCGGGGGACGCGGACAAGGTGGCCCCGGTCAGCGACTCCGGACCAGCTTCACCCCGCTGCCCAGCAGCGCCCGCAGTTCCTCGACCAGCGCGGCGGTCGGCGAGACCCGCAGCGTTCCGGACTCGAATCGGGGCGGGCTCGCCTCCTCGCCCCCCTCGACCGGCCCGCCGTCGACCGGCTCCGTTCCGCTCTCGTCGCGCCGGGCGACCGCCCTCCACTCCAGGTACAGGGGGCCCCGTCCCCGAGAGGCCTCCAGCAGTTCCCGGGCCCTGTCGAACGCACCCGGCTCGGGCGGCTCATCCTCGCGGAGTTCGATCAGGATCCCCACCTGTCCCTCATCCCGCACGTCCGCCAGGGGTCGCACGGAATCGAGGAAGATGGGCGGATCCTCGTCATCTCGCGAGTTGCCCGACACCGTGCCCGTGATGAGGACGGGCCGGTCATCGGTCAGAAGGCCGCGATTCTTCTGCCAGATGTCCCCGAAGGCGAGGGTCGTCGCCGTGCCGTGGAAATCCTCGATCGTGAGGCGGGCCCACTCGCGTCCGTCCCTGCGCGCGGTGCGAACCGACGCTTCCGTGATCACGCACGGGATCTCGACGGTGCGGTCGCGGTGCTCGGGCAGACTCGTCGTCCTGGCCTCGACGGCGTAGAGCTCGACGAGATCCCGGTAGCGTTCCAGCGGGTGTCCGGAAATGTAGAACCCGAGGCGCTCCTTCTCCTCCCGAAGCCGGTTGCGCTCGCTCCACGCCGGCACCGCCGGAAGCTCTACGGACGGGCGCGCGGCGTCGGCGTCTTCTCCGAACAGACTGGTCTGGCCGCTCTCGGCCTCCTGCCGCCGGAGTTGCGCCTCGTTCATCATGACGTCCAGCCCCTCGACGAGCGCCGCCCGGTCGCCGAGGTCGTCCACCGCGCCCGCTCCGATCAGGGCCTGGATCACGCGCGAGTTGTTGAGGCGGAGGTCGATTCGCTCGAGAAAGTCCATGAAGCTCTCGAACGGGGCCTCCCCGCGCGCGGCCCGGATCGACTGGATCGCGGAGTGCCCCACACCCTTGATCGCTCCCAGCCCGAAGCGAATCGCCGATTTCCCGGCGTCGTCGGGGTCGTCGACCACGGTGAAGCGATAGCCGGATTCCTTCACCGATGGGGGAAGGACGCGGATCCCGAGCAGTCGGGACGCCCCGATGTAGGACACGACCGCGTCCGTGCTTCCGATCTCGGACGAGAGCAGGCCGGCCATGAACTCGGCCGGGTAATGCGCCTTCAGCCATGCGGTCCGGTAGGAGAGGAGCGCGTATGCGACGCTGTGCGCCTTGTTGAAGCCGTAGCGGCCGAAGGTCCGGATGAGTTCGGCGATCTCGCGGGCCTTCGCCTTCGCCACGCCCCGCCCGGCCGCGCGCGCGACGAACTCGCCCAGCACCCGGTCCGTGAGTTCCGCGTCCTTCTTTCCCACCGCCTTCCTGAGGACATCGGCTTCGGCGAGCGTGAACCCGGCCAGCAGGTTCGCGGCGCGCATCACCTGCTCCTGATAGGTGATGACCCCGTACGTCGGCTCGAGGATCTCCTCGAGGTCCGGGTGAGGGTATTCGACCTCCTCGAGTCCGCGTTTGCGGGCGATGTAGACGTCCGTCATCCCCGAATCGAGCGGACCGGGGCGGATGAGCGCGTTGACCGCGACGAGGTCGTCGAACCGGTCGCAGCGCATGGCGCGCAGCTTGTCGGTCGCGAGGCTGGACTCGAACTGGAAGACGCCGCTCGTACGGCCGGCGGCGAGCATCCCGTACACCGCGGGGTCCTCGAGCCCGATCTCCTCCCAGTCGACCCGGCGGCCGTGCCGCTCCTCGACGTTTCGCGCCGCGTCGGCGATCACGGTCAGCGTGCGCAGGCCCAGGAAGTCCATCTTGAGCAGGCCAGCCTTCTCGAGCGCGTTCATGTCGAACTGCGTGATCACGGTGTCCGCGCTGGTGCGGGTGTCCGAGTAGACCGGCACGTAGTCGTCGAGCGGCCCGGGCGCGATCACGACGCCGGCCGCGTGCACCGAACTGTGACGCGACAGTCCCTCGATCCGCTCGGCGTAGTCGAGCAGCTTCGCGACCTGCGGATCCTCCCGGTCGAGTTCGGCGAGTTCCCCCACCTTCTTCCTCGCCTGGGACACGGTGAGCGAGAAGCCCGGACTCGACGGGACGAGCTTCGCGAGCCGGTCCGTGTCGGAGGGAGAGAAGCCGAGCACGCGGCCGACGTCCCTGATCACCGCCCGCGCCTTCATGGTCCCGAACGTGATGATCTGGCCGACGGAGGCCTGGCCGTACTTCTCGCGCACGTAGTCGATGACCTCGCCGCGCCGCTCGTAGCAGAAGTCGATGTCGATGTCCGGCATCGAGACGCGCTCGGGATTGAGGAAGCGCTCGAACAGGAGGTCGAATTCGAGCGGATCCACGTCGGTGATCCCGAGCGCGTAGCAGATGATCGAGCCCGCCGCGGACCCTCGGCCGGGTCCCACCGGAATCCCCCGCTCGCGCGCCGCCACGATGAAGTCCCACACGATGAGCAGGTATCCCGCGTACCCTGTGTTCTCGATCACCTCCAGTTCGTACCCGAGACGCTCGCGGACCGGATCGGGCAGAGGATCGCCGTAGCGCGCCTTCGCCCCCTCGGTCGCCTGGTGGCGCAGCAGCTCCATCGGATCGGAGAAGCGGTCCGGGAGGGGGAAGGTCGGCAACCGGTACTGCTTCTCGACCCTCACCTCGCAGCGTTCCGCGATGCGGACCGTCTCGGAGAGCAGGCCCGGCAGGTCGGGGAACAGTTCGGCCATCTCCTCGGCCGTCTTGAAGTAGCTCTCCTCGCCGTGGAAGCGGAGCCGGTCGGGATCGTCCTTGTCCTTCCCCGTCCCGATGCAGAGGAGGGTGTCGTGGACGTCCGCGTCCTCGCGCCGCATGTAGTGGGCGTCGTTCGTCAGCACGAGAGGGAGCCCGAGTTCCTCGGAGAGCTGGATGATGCCCCGGTTCACCTGGTCCTGCTTCGGGATCCCGTGGTCCTGCAGTTCGAGCCAGTACCGGTCGCTGAACACGCGGGCGTGCCACTCCGCGGTGCGTTTCGCGTCGTCGTAGCGCTCGTGCTGGAGGTAGCGGGCGACCTCCCCGGCGAGACACGCGGACAGACAGATGAGGCCCTCGGCGTGCTCCTCGAGGACGGCGTGATCGACCCGCGGCCGGTGGTAGAAGCCCTCCGTGTAGCCGATCGACGAGAGCTTGATGAGGTTCGAGTAACCGGTCCGGTTCTCGGCGAGCAGGATGAGGTGCGCGTAGTTGGCGGGGGCGCCCGGTTCCATCTTGCGGGCGCGCCGGTCGCCGTACGCGACGTAGGCTTCGCAACCGATGATCGGCGTGATGCCCTTCGCGCGGGCCTTCTCCTGGAACTCCCAGGCGCCGAACAGGTTGCCGTGGTCGGTGAGGGCGAGCGCGGGCATGCCGAGCGCGACCGCCCGGTCGACCAGATCGTCGATCCGGTTCGCGCCGTCGAGGAGCGAGTACTCGCTGTGCGTGTGAAGATGAACGAACTGCATGTATGCGGTCTGTCGCGTTCCGGCTATCCGCCGGTCACGCAGCGGAACGACCCGAGGATTTGCTGCAGCTGCAGCATGTACTCGTATTTCGGCCGGTTCGGCGAGTAGAGCCAGGCATCGACGAAGTACGTGCGCGCCGGGCAGTCGACCAGCCAGACGGTGAACGGTCCGGCCGCGGGGAAGTCGCCGGCTTCATCCTGCCAGATGCCGGTCACTTCCAGAGCCGGGTGGCCCTCCCACAGGAAGCCGACCACGCTCGAACTCGTGTCGTCGATCCGCTGCGGGACGTTGTAGTGCGTGCCATCGAACTCGGCGCGCCACTCGAGCGCCAGTTCCTTCGTCAGCGAATCGGCGCCGGGGCGCCACGCGACGAGGACCGAACGGATGAGTTCGCTGGGGTCGGGGTTGTCGTTGCGGAGGATGACGAGGCTGTCCCCGCCTCCCAGGTCCCGCGCGACCCGGTCGTACACCTCGGGCACCTGGATGGAGAACCCGAACCTGCGTCCGAGATCGGCGGCGAGCGCGGTATCCGGGGGCGTCGCGAACATCCTGCGCAGCACGTATCGGCGGTAGCTCGTGTCCACCGCGTGGAGCACCGAGGGCAGCGCCGCGATCCAGGACTCGGCCTCGCGCCCGCTGCGGAGCAGTACCGCGGTCACGGTCTGGCCCAGCGCCCACACGTCCCGCGTCTGGAAGACCCGGCCCGGTTCCAGCGCCGCGAGATCGTGGTCCGCGGCGGACGCCGCCTCCATGAGGAGCGGGTCGTCCTCCGTCCCGAACACGAGCACGTTGCGGAAGAGGATCAGATCGACCGCGCTCGGGTGCCCGGGATCGACCGAACTGACCTCGTACTGCTTCTCGTCACGGGTCGTGAAGATCGTCGGCTCGAGGACCGCCCGCGTCTCCTCCTCCACCTGCTGCCAGAGCGACTCGGAGCCGAAGATGATGAGGCTGTTCGCCTCTCCGAAGGCCGTCTGCTTGCTGCATCCGGAGAGGCCGAGGAGAGTGGCCGAGAGAAGCGCCGCGCAGGTGCCGAAGGGATGAATTCGCATGCGGTGGAAGCTAGACCGCGGCGCGGGGGTCGGCAAACGGAGTCGGCGCGTCTTGACACCCGGTGCCCGGGCCGCCTAAGCAGTTCGTGCAATGGCAGAACGAACGTTCGATTCCGGGATGAACACGCGGCGCGACTTTGTCGCCGCCTGGTCGCGGGCGGCGGCCCTCTGCGCGCTGGCGCCGCTTCCCTTCGCGCAGTTCGGCCCGGGGGCCCGCGCGGGCGGCGACCGCATCGTCACGCGCTCCGGCCGCTCCGCTTCGGCGGACCGCTTTCCGTTCGGGCTCGGCGTCGCGTCGGGCGAACCCGCGGCCGATGGGGTCGTCCTGTGGACGCGCCTGCTCGACCTGCCCGGCGATCCCGGCGCCGCGACCCCGGTGCGCTGGGAGGTCGCGGCGGACGACGCCTTCCGCACCGTGGTGCGCCGCGGCGAGGCGGCCGCGCTGGCGGAACTCGGCCACTCCGTTCACGTGGAGGTCGAGGGGCTGGAGCCCGAACGCGACTACTGGTACCGCTTCCACGCGGCGGGGGCGACGAGCCCCGTCGGCCGCACGCACACGGCCCCCACCCCCGGGACCCTGCCGGACCGCTTCAATTTCGTCTTCGTGTCGTGCCAGCATTACGAGCGCGGCTGGTACACCGGCTTCCGCCACATGGCGGCCGAGTCACCGTCGCTCGTCGTGCACCTCGGCGACTACATCTACGAGAGCGGACCGGGCATCAGGAACGACCTCGTGCGCCGCCACGACACGGAGGAACCGCGCACGCTCGAGGACTACCGGGCACGCTACGCCCTCTACAAGCGGGACCCCGATCTCCAGGCCGCACACGCGGCCGCCCCCTGGGTCTTCACCCCCGACGACCACGAGGTGGACAACGACTGGGCCGGCGAGCACAACACGGAACAGATGAACCGGGAAGCGTTCCTCGCCCGTCGGACGGCCGCCTTCCAGGCCATGTACGAGCACCTCCCCCTGCGGCGCACGTCCCTGCCCGTCGGCCCCGACGCGCAACTCTACCGCCGCCTCGACTTCGGCTCGCTCATGCGGCTTCACGTGCTGGACACCCGGCAATACCGCACCCTCCAGCCCTGCGGAGGCCGCCGCCAGCCGCCCTGCGCCGAGCAACACGCCGAGGGCGCCACCATCCTCGGAAGCCAACAGGCCGACTGGCTGCTCGACGGACTCGACCGGTCACCCGCCCACTACAACGTCCTCGCCAACCAGGTCTTCATGGCCCGACTCCTCGAGGGCGAAGAGGAACTCACCCTCCCCATGGACAAGTGGGACGGCTACCCCGCCGACCGCGACCGCCTCATGACCTTCCTCCACGACCGCCGCCCCTCGAACCCCATCGTCCTCACCGGCGACCTCCACACCAACTGGGTCAACGACCTCAAACTCGATTTCGACCGCGCGGACTCTCCGACCGTCGGAACCGAATTCGCCGGAACGTCCATAAGCTCCAGCGGAGACGGCGCCGACACCGGCCCCCAGGGCGACAACGCCCTCGGCCACAACCCCCACATCAAGTTCTTCAACGCCCAACGCGGCTACGTCCGCTGCAGCCTGTCCCCCACCCGGCTCCGCGCCGACTTCCGGGTCATGCCCTACGTCACCCGCCCCGACGCCCCCATCGCGACGCGCGCGAGCTACGTAGTAGAGAACGGAATCCCCGGCGCCCAGGAAACTTGAACGCGCCGCGCGGTGTCCTTAGGATGGAGCCCTCCCGGCGCCCGACCCTCCGTCTCGAACGAAGCGGTCGCGCGCCGGTCGTCTTCGGGGGCCCGTAGCTCAGCCTGGTTAGAGCGCACGCCTGATAAGCGTGAGGTCGGTGGTTCAACTCCACCCGGGCCCACTCAATCTCCTACCGGATCCGAGCCTCGCCCCAGCCCCGATCCTCGACCGACCTCACGGACGATCAAGTCGCAAGGTGGTTCAACCGAGCGCCCCGCTGGGCGCGAGCTCGGTGAAGCAGCGGCCCCGCCAGGGGACGGTGCTTCACCAACTCTACCCGGGCCCTCTCTCCCGCCGGCTCCGATCTTCGCCAAGCGCTCCGACCTGCAGCGACCTCACGACCGATGAGCCACTCAAGCGGTTCAACCAAGTTCCCTTCTGAGTGCGAGCCGGTGAGGCAGCGGCCCTGCAAGGGACGGTGCTTCGCCAACTCCACCCGCGCCCACTCTCCCCGCCGGCTCTGATCTTCGCCAAGTGCTCCGGAGCGAACGCTCTTGGACGAGCTCCTCAAGGGTGAACGGGCGGACGATCGTGCACGAGTCGGTGAGCGAGATGCAGGCGGACCTGGACCGTCTGTAAATCGGACAGCGAACTCAGGATCTGTTTGATTTTCCGACATATATGTGTTACCGTTGGCATCGGATAAGGAGAGAATTCGATGCCCGCAGGAACACACGCGTTGACAAGGAGGCCCCCGCCCGCCTTTCCGGCTGAAGAGATAGAACGTCACCTTCGGATTGAACTGGAGAAGATTGCGGCTGACGCCGCCGTCATGCGTCCAGAGTGGGAGCCGCTCCTCGATTCGCAGCGCGTCGTCGGGACCGTGCTGGTGCTTGAGGATTTGCTGCCAGCGTGTAAGATCCCGCCCGACAAGGTAGTTCGGAAAGGAGGGTACAACAGCGTGGACGAAGCGATCAACGACATGCTCGGCCGAATTAAGCGCGTGGTAGCCGCTCTTAACAGGTCCAAGGTGCTGAGATGAAAAATGATGACGATCGGAAGGTTCTGAGCGAACGGCTAAGGGAGGCGAGGGAATACCTTGGGTTCTCGCAGGAGGACGTCGCCGGCTACTTGGAGATCCCCCGGTCTGCGCTTTCGCTCATGGAGAGGGGCCAGCGCAAGGTGGACGCTTTGGAGCTGAAGAAGCTAGCCGGACTCTATAAGCGATCGGTGGGTTACTTCACCGGTGAGGGGGCTGACAAGGAGTCGTTTGGTGCAGACGTCGCCCATTTGGCCCGCAAAGCCTCGCAGTTGTCGCCAGAGGATCGTGAAGAGCTAACGCGGTTCGCTGATTTTCTGCGGGTGCGCAAGGAGCAACAGGAGGAGTGACTCATGGCGCGCCGTAAAGACATCCTGAACGCCGTCTATGAGGCGGAGCGGCTCCACAAAGAGTTCGACTCGAGAGCACGCGCCGACGCGGGTGAAGGCCGAATCGACGTCTTTGCCATGCTGGTAGAGCGAGATATCCCTGTGATGTTTCAGCCACTCAAGAACCTACTCGGCGCATTCGTGGATACCCCGGACGAGGGTATCATGGTGACCTCGCAACGCCCCCTTCCCGTCCAGCGATTCACGGCGGCGCACGAACTTGGTCACAGCACTCTCGGTCACGAGGCGAGCTTCGATGGGGAGGAAGTTCTTACCCGTGCGCTCTTCTCAGGAGAGGGGCTCTACGACCGGCGAGAGATTCAGGCCAACGCGTTCGCGACCCAACTGCTCACCCCATCTTGGCTCCTCGCGCACCATATGCGGCGGCAGGGCTGGACGCGGGACAACCTGACCGATCCGGTCGTCGTCTACCAACTCTCACTGTGAGGTGGTCTTACTTCGTTGGACAGTCCGAGGGCAAAGTTAAGGTGGATTCCGAGTGGTTGTGAGAGCCCTCGGGAGCCTTCTCCGTGTGTTCTCTCGGGGTGGATGCTCCACCCATGGGTCCTCCCCCGGCAGGGGAGGGACAGGTTCCAAAATGAACCCCGGCCGGCGGGAGGGGAACCCGGTCGGCGACGGGGGCTTGGCCGCGGGCGGAACGAGGTGCGCGGCATGGGGAGATCCCAGGCTTCTCCCGCGCCCCGCTGCTGCTTTGCGAAGGCGACCGTCGGCGCACGCCGAGATCCGCCGTTCACACCGCCCCCGTGCCGTTGCGGTAGGCCTCGCCCGGCGTCCGTCCGCCGAGGGACGAATGCGGGCGCACCTCGTTGTAGAAGTCGATCCACGAGCCGATGATGCGTTCGGCGTCCAGACCGTTCCGGAGCTCGTGGAGGTACACCGCCTCGTACTTCAGCGACCGCCACAGCCGCTCGATGAAGATGTTGTCGAGGAAGCGGCCCCGGCCGTCCATCGAGAACGCCACGCCCGCGCCCAGCACCCGGTCGGCGAACGCCTCGCTGGTGAACTGGGCGCCTTGATCCGTGTTCAGGATCTCCGGAGCCCTCCAGCCCAGAGCGTGGTCCAAGGCTTCAACGCAGAACGACGCGTCCATCGTGTTCGACAGCCGCCACGCGAGCACGTGCCGGCTCGCCCAGTCCATCACGGCCACGAGGTAGAAAAACCCTTGCGTCACCGGGACATAGGTGATGTCCGCGCACCACACGTGGTCCGCCCGCGAGATCGCCAGGCCGCGCAGCAGATAGGGGAAGACCCGGTGCTCCGGACCCGCCACGCTCGTGCGCGGCCGCCGGTACGTCGCCTCCACCCCCATCAGGCGCATGAGCCGCCGGATCCGGTGCCGGCCCGCGGCAACGCCCTCGCGACGCAGATGCCGCACCATCTGCCGGCTCCCGTAGAACGGGTACGCCATGTGCAGCTCGTCCATGCGCCGCATGAGCGCCAGGTTCTCCGCGCTCTCCCCCCTCGGCCGGTAGTACAGCGACGACCGGCTCACGCCCACCAGCGCGCACTGCCTCGAAAGACTCAGCGGTCCGTCCCGCTCGATCATCCGCCCCCGCTCCGACCGGCTCAGCGCTTGAGCCCGCGCCGAAAAAAATCCCGCTCGACCGTGAGCTCCCCGATCTTGGCGTGCAGCTCCCGGACCTTCGCCTCGTGCTCCTTGGCGAGCTTGCGCCCCGCACCCCCGGCGAACACCTTCGGCAGCCCCTCGAGCAGCTGCCGCTTCCACGTGCTCACCTGGTTGGGATGAAGCTCGTGCCGCCTGGCGATCGCCTGCACGCTGTCGTGCTCGCGCAGCGCCTCCAGCGCTACCCGCGCCTTGAACTCCGGCGTGAACCGCCGTCTCTTCCTGGCCATCTCGGTGCCTCCCGTTCCTTCCTGGAATCCACCTTAACGACCTGTCCAAAAAACTGGGACCACCTCACTGCGGGTGGGCTCAAGCTACACGGCGACTTGCTATGCGGTCGAACAGGCCAAGGGCATCGATGCCCGGACGAGGAGGAGCCTAATCAAAGTCAAACCCAAGGCCATCAAGCAGTCACTCGTCAGCCCCTACAAACGGGGGACTTGGTACGGGGACGTCTGGTTGGTGACCGACCGGGACGATGGGATGCTTTTGGAGGGCGGCCGGTCCGACCTGATGGTGTTGCAGGTCGAGGAGCACCCCAGCTCCGGCTACCTTTGGCGGTTCGGCGACCTGACGGAAGCGGGTCTCACGGTCACGGCCGACGACCGCGCGTCGCGCGCGGGAAAAGAGCATATCGGTGGCGTGGTGATGCGGAGAGTGATGGCGGAGCCCGGGGCTGGAGAGGGCGCGAGGGGTCGCGTTCAGTTCCGGGAGACGCGTCCCTGGCAGCCGGAAGCTGAGCCACTGAGCTCGCTGGAGCTTGACATTGACCTTTCCGGGCCGGTTCGGACTGGGTTGTTGCCCGCACAGCGAGAAACCCTGCTGAGTGTAGCATGAGTGCAATCACGGTGCGCCAAGACCTCAGGGGTCGGTTCGAGCCGGCACGCGACCAAGGGGCGCGCGCCACATGCCTGGCATTCGCCATGAGCGACACGCATGCGGCCATGCGTGGTGGCGCGTGGTATGCGCTGAGTTGTGAGTACTTGTTTTACCAAGCGAAGCAGCGGGACGGGACACCCGTTGACGAGGGCACTACGATTCCCGCCACCCGGGCGGCCCTGGTGCATGACGGGCAGCCGCTTGAGACGGCGTGGCCATACCAGGCGGCACTGCCGACCGACGAGACGAAGTGGAAGCCCCCGGCCGACGTTGGGGTACTCTATCGGCGTTCGTCAACGCCGGGCACGCCTGCGTTCAACCGAATCTGGGACGCGGTCGAGTCGAACCAGCCCAGCGTAGTCGTCATGACCGTATCGACTGCTTTCTACATACCCAGCAGCGACGGCGTCGTTGATTCTAACGAGCCTGAGAACCCTGTGATCCGACACGCTGTCGTGGCGGTGGCAACCGGCAAGCGCGCGGGAGCGAAACTGTTGCTCGTGCGAAACAGCTGGGCCGAGAGCTGGGGATTGGCCGGGCACGCCTGGCTGAGCGAGACGTACGCAGCTCCGCGGATCTTGGCGGCGCTCAGAATAAGCTAAGGGAGGTCCTGAGCATGTATCGAGCGATCCCGACAGAACGGAGCTGCGCACGTGCGTGGGTCGCAGCCGCCTCCGCGATCATTGAGACCGGCGATGAGGGGTACAACGTCATAATCGACGTAGAAGATCCGCGCACGCATGACGAAACGGACAACGAAGCCATCAACCTCGTCGACCGGTTCCTGAAGGAACATGACGAGCACCCGATCGTGACTGTGGCAAACACCATCTTCCCGCAATCGCTCTACGTCGCCTACGGCTCCCCTGTCTTCTACGATGAGTACCTGAAGGAGTTCGACAGACTGTCAGCAACGAAACGGTGGGGGAGATATTTTGAGCGGATGACTCGTCACGAGATGGCTGACGGCCTAACCTACAATCCGCTTGCTGACTTAATCGACAAAATGAGACGCCAAGAGCGACGGGGAGTCAACTATACTTCGGCATACGAGCTTGCCGTATACGACCCGTCGCGAGACCGAAGATTGCTCTACGGCGGGCAGTGCCTCAGCTTCCTTAGCTTCAAACGGCACCCGGAGCGCGGCTTGATGCTGACCGTGATGTACCGCAATCACACGTACATTTCCCGGTGCCTCGGAAACCTCATCGGCCTCGGTCGTCTCCAGGCGTTTGTCGCCGGCGAAGTGGGCATGGAGCTTGGGTCGCTGACCGTTATCTCGACGCACGCCAATCTCGACACGGCACCTGGATGGGGCATCAGGGACGCGAGAAGGCTCGTTCGCCGGGCCGCCGACCTCGTTGGCTAGCTTTGCGCCGGCCGCTCGCCCCTTTGGGGCTTGATTCGATGGACGCGAGGACTCACGCAAATTCTGGGAGGTCGACCTAGCCGTGCGGAGGAAAACGAAGGCTGATGCCGGTCTCACGGCGTCCGTCGATTCGGCTCTGGGAGCCCCAAACGAGCCGCTTCCCGACCTCGGTCGACTTAAACCCACGTCGATATACAACACCTTCTGGCGATTCGCTGCCGAACGGCAACGCGTGTTTTTTGAGCGTCTGCGGCGAGGCCTGCCGCCGTGGACGGAGGACCAAGTGCTCCGCGCTCACAAGTTCACTAATGTTTACCGTGCATCCGACCGGGTCAGCCAGTACCTCATCCAGAACGTCATCTACCGCCCGGATTTGTCGGACGAGCCGACCGAAGTGGTCTTTCGCGTCCTGTTGTTTAAGCTGTTCAACCGAGTCGAGACTTGGGAGCTGCTCGAACACGAACTCGGAACCCTGACCTTCAGCGATTACTCATTCCGGCGATACGACCGCGTCCTTTCCGCCGCGATGGCACGCGGCGACAGCATCTACTCAGGGGCGTACATAATGCCGCCCGGCCGGTTTTTCGGGCATGATCGGAAGCACCGTAATCACCTAACACTGCTTGGCCGCATGATGGCGGACGGACTGCCTGCTCGGCTAGCAGAGTCGCCGTCGATGGAGAGCGCGTTCACGCAAGTACGTCGATACCCCAGCATCGGGAACTTTCTGGCACTCCAGTATGTCACCGACGTGAACTACAGCGATGTGACGGACTTCACCGAGATGGATTTCGTTGTTGCCGGGCCGGGGGCAGTGGACGGGATTCGAAAGTGCTTCGCTAGTACTGGAGGGCTGAGCAACGCTGACGTGATCCGCGTGATGGCGGAGCGGCAGGAAGTTGAGTTTGAGCGGCTCGGTCTGGAATTCCTGTCGCTTTGGGGACGCCGGCTACAACTGATCGACTGCCAGAACCTCTTCTGCGAGGTAGACAAGTATGCGCGGGTCGCACACCCCGACGCTTCGGGGTACTCACGCAGGACGCGCATCAAGCAGAAATTCAGGCCGAGCCCTGCGCCCATCCAGTACTGGTATCCGCCGGATTGGGGGATCAACACGGCTGCGCTTGCGGACCAGACAGGGGATCCCGAAGATCCAAGCAGTTTACAGCCGAACCAGAGGCGATGATGGACCTTCGAACATATCAAGAGCGGACAAGTAAGACAGATCGCAATCCCGGGATTGGCGAGGAGGAGCGAATGATCCCGCTAGCGGGTCTCGCGAGTGAGACCGGCGAGCTGCTCGCCGAATACAAGAAGTACCTTCGCGACGGCGAGTCCCACGCGCTCTTCAAGGAGCGGCTGTCAGAGGAGATCGGTGACCTGCTTTGGTACCTCGCCAACGTGGCGACCAAGTTCGACCTGAACCTCGGTCGGTGTGCAGAGCAGAACCTCGCCAAGTGCGAGGCACGCTGGGGACGCCTTCCGACTCGTGAGCCGTTTGATGCAGGTTTCCCCGACCATCAACGGCTACCGCGGGAGCTTTCGGTGACATTCGTGACCCATCATGATGCGGACAACGGGCCGTTTGTCCGGACGATGTACATGGGCAAGCAGCTCGGCAACGACCTAAACGACAACGCCTACTCAGCGGACGGGTACAGCTATCACGATGTGCTTCATCTCTCGTTCGCGGGCGTCTTGGGCTGGTCCCCACTCGTTCGAAAGATGCTCGGCGCGAAGAGGAAGAGTGACGCTACGGTCGATCGGGTGGAAGACGGTGGCCGAGCAATCGCCACGGAGGAAGGGCTGGTGGCGATGATCTTCGCGTACGCTCGGGATTACCGCTTCCTCGAGGGAAGATCCTCAGTCAGCACCGAGCTGTTACGAATGATCAGGAACATGGTCCAGCACTTGGAAGTCTCGGCCTGCACGTCCGGTGAGTGGGAGCGCGCAATCGTCCAGGGATTCAAGGTCTGGCGAGAGGTCAAGATGCGGCAGGGCGGCACTGTGGAGGTGGACCTGAACAAGCGGTGCATTACGTTCCGGGGAACTTAACCGGGGAAAGCGATGCGAATCATCGGGCACGGCGTCGATGTCGCAAGAATCGAAGCAATCAAGAGGGAATTGGATTCACCGAACAAGAAATGGGCAGAACAGTTCTGTTCGTGCGCCGAACGTGAGCAGGCTGACGCACGACCCTTGGATGCGCGCTACTACGCCGGCAGGTTCGCGGGCAAGGAAGCCGTCGCGAAGGCTCTCGGCACGGGGTTCGCCGGTGACATTACTTGGCGAGGCATAGAGATTCTCCGGCGGGAGAGTGGCGCGCCATTTGTTCGGCTGAGCGACGAAGTGCTTGAGCTTGCCGAGAGACTCGGCGTCACCGAGTGGTTCATTAGTATCAGCCATTGTCGAGATATAACAACTGCGAGCGTCATCGCGATGGGAGACTGATTTATGCCGTTCTGGAGCAGCCAGACACTCAAAGCTAGTGTAGTGTCGCAGAGATGAGATGGTCAATGGGGGAAACACGTGCTATCTTCGGCGCATGCCCAAGATACGAAGGATCCGGTTGCGGCCCGGGGACCGCGAGGAGCTCGAACGGCGGGTTCGAGCCCGGAAGACCCCGCAGCGGCGCGCCGAGCGCGCCAGGATCGTCCTCGGTTCGGCCAGCGGCCTGTCGGGCCGGGCCATGGCCCGGAAGTTCGGCCTCTCGCTGCCGACCGTGCAGCGGTGGCTGGACCGGTACGAGGCCGAGGGTCTCGCCGGACTGGAGGACCGGCCCCGCCGGGGCCGTCCGCGAACGAGCATCACGCCGGAGGTGGAGGCTGAGATCGTGCGCCGGACGCTGGAGGAGAAGCCTCCGCGGGGGACGCACTGGAGCACGCGCCTGATGGCGGAGGCGGCCGGGGTGCACCACAGCCAGGTGGCGCGGGTGTGGCGCGCGCACGGGCTGAAGCCCCACCTCACGCGCACCTTCAAGCTCTCGACCGACCCGGAGTTCGTGGAGAAGCTCCGCGACGTGGTGGGGCTGTACGTGGACCCGCCGGAGCGGGCGGTCGTGTTCGCCTTCGACGAGAAGAGCCAAATCCAGGCGCTGGACCGCACGCAGCCGGGGCTTCCGTGGAAGAAGGGCCGGTGCGGCACGATGACGCACGACTACAAGCGCCACGGGACGACGACCCTGTTCGCGGCGCTGGACGTGGCGACCGGGGAGGTGATCCACAAGTGCATGCCCCGCCACCGGCACCGGGAGTTCCTCCGCTTCATGGCCGAGGTGGAGACGCGGGTCGATCCGGAGCTGGACCTTCACGTCATCCTCGACAACTACTCGACGCACAAGCACGGGAAGGTGGAGGCGTGGCTGGAGAAGCACCCCCGGGTGAAGTTCCACTTCATCCCCACGTCGTCCTCGTGGCTCAACCTCGTCGAGCGCTTCTTCTCGGAGCTGACGCAGCGCCAGCTCAAGCGGCTCGCCGTGACCAGCGTGAAGCAGCTGACCGACACGATCACGGCCTACATCGACGACCGGAACCGGGACCCGGCGCCGTTCAAGTGGACCGCCGCCGTGGAGGACATCCTGGCGAAAGTGAGCCGTGCGAACGCCACTTTAGCGACACTACACTAGGATACCGACTGATCAACTCGTAATACCGTATGAGGACGACGGCGTGGTCCGCGGGGCGTACGAAATGAAAGTCGGTCCTGAGGCCTTCGTCACCTCAGACACTGGAGAAACGACGGAGCTGCCGAAGGGGAACAAGGTCGTGATCCCTCCAGGGCAGTTCGGCTTGTTGGTGACGCAAGAAACCGTGCGAATCCCCGCCAACGTGGTCGCCTTCATCTCTATTCGTGCCGGGATAAAATTCCGAGGACTGATCAACGTGTCGGGGTTCCACGTCGACCCGGGCTATCATGGCCAGCTCCGGTTTGCGGTATACAACGCCGGGAGCAAGAATATCGTCCTGGATCAGGGCCAACGCATCTTTATGATCTGGTTCGCGGACCTCGACGAAACCGACATTGACCCATACCCGGAGCAAGAAGGCAACGGTTCCGCCATCACCGCAGACCACGTTGCCGCGATTCAGGGGGATGTGGCCTCACCGGCCGAGCTAAAGGCGCAACTCGACGAGCTAAGGTCAGACCTCGACAACAAGTTTCACGCCACCGAGCAGGTGCGTCTTTTGAACCGCGCACTCTTAATGCTCGTTATTGGCATCCTGGTCACGGTCGCGATTACCGTATTCAAGCCCTACCTGGCACCCTCACAGCAAGAAGGGATGAGCGAAGCTATGCCAGCTGGGGTGACACCCATTCCAGAAACCGAAGAGTCAGCGAACTAAGTGGCGCAAGAGCCCGGAGCGCGTCGGGTCGCTGCCCCTATCTCGACAGAGTTCCGAAGCAGCGCAGCAGTTCGGAACTGAAGACGAGCGGATGACACGGGGCGAGCTGACATTCTCGCTATTGACGCCGCTCCGTGCTTTCGGTGCGGCACGACCAGATATGGGGGACGGCAGGGAGGGCGGGTCGTGCAGTCTTGCTACGGCTTGCACGACTTGGTTGCCGTAAATCTCTCCTTCCCCTGGATCCGCTAAGCAACCAGTCCTGAATTGACCTGCTCGAGCACCGCGAAGACACCCTCGATCACCTCCACGTTGCTGTCGAAGAGCGCGTCCGGGCCCTCGGCATGCAGGTTGCTGAACGGTGGCTCGTAGAGCGCCGAGGCTTTGATGACCCCTCGGGCGCTGAGCTGGTCAATCACCATTTCGATAAAGCGGATCTGGGGGGGTGTGAGGCTCCTGTCGGCCAGAAAACCCGAGAACGCGGCCTGCGCGGCCGTTCGATCCAACCCCACCAAGCTCCGTACGAAGTGAGCGAGCGATGGCGACTCGCTGCGCGCAAGAAGTCCGGAGAACAGCGTTTCCCCGTCCTCTTCGCCGATCTCGACCAAGGTCGATTCCAGTCCTTTCAGGTCGGCCTCCGTGAGCGGTTGATTGGTTCTCAGCCGGCGGATCACCAAGTGATCGAGATGATTGCGGAGGTATTCCTTGACCTTCTTCTCATACTGAGCCCCGGTCATCTTCGGCATGTAGAGCGCCTCTTCTTCTCGGACCGCCACAACCTCGTCCTGGAAGTCCGTGTAGACGATTTTGCGCTTCTTCTTGTCGAGGAAGGGGACGATCCCCCGCAGCCGTAGCCGCAGGTCCTCGAGGCCACCGAGCACGATTCCTTCCCAGAAATCGGTCTCCTGCACGGCAGCCAGATAGCCGAGTTGAGTCCTCACCGCGGGAATCGTGCTCTTCTCTTCGAGCAGCATGGCGATCTCGATGACCCGTCGCCGATGACTTTCGAAGACGGTCTCGCTGCCTTCGGCCAGGGCAAGCTGCATACGAAGCGCGGTGAGATCGAACATTCGTGACTCGATGTCGTCCGTCTCGATCTCGTTTGGAAGTCCAGCGATCTCCAGTTGCAGTGTCTCAACGTCCGGCTCGCTGAGTTGCTCCCACGCCTTCCGCTTACGGAAGCGGTTCACCGCCTCGAGGTGCATCCTCACGATGAAGTTCTCGCGGTTCATCGCGGCCACCTGGCCGTGAAGCTCATCGGTCAGCGAACCCACGATCTTCATGTCCGGGTCGAGGGCGGGCGTCTTCTGGACATTGGATAGGAGCTGGACGCGAGAGCCGAAGAGGCGGGTGCCGAGCGGCACTCCCGCACCCGCCTCGATCCCATCCGGGTTCTCGCTGAAGAAGTCGAAGTTGAAGCAGAAATCGAAGACGCGAAAATCCGGCTTGTCCTCATCCGGTCCGAAGAGGTCGGGGCAGAGCCGCGTTCCACGTCCGATCATCTGCCAGAACTTGATCTTCGAGTAGACCGGCTTGAAGAAGACCAGATTCGCCACCTCGGGCACGTCGATACCGGTGTCGAGCATGTCCACCGAGATCGCGAGATGCGGAGCCTTGTCCTTCTGCGAGAAGTCGTCGATAAGGCTCTGCGCGTACGTCGCGTAGTGGTCGATGACGCGGGCGAAGTGTCCCGCGTGCTGCGGGTAGTGCCGGTTGAACCGTTTCTCGACGAACTCCGCGTGTTCGTGATTGCGGGCGAACAGGATGGTCTTGGCCAGCCGGTCACCGCCGTCGACCCTGTGGCCATGCTCCATGAGGTGCCGGAGCGCCTTGTCCACCGTGTCCTCGTTGAAGAGCCAGTTATTGATTGCGGACGCGTTGACCCTGTCCCGAAGAGCGTCGGGATCGACCTCGTCGCCCCAGTCGAGGCTCTCCCACTGCTCTTTCTCATCCTCGCTCAGGGCGTCGTAGTCGATGCCCTCGCGTGGAAACCGCAGATCCACCTGCTGCACGCGCGGCGGCACGAGGAAGCCGTCCGCGACGGCAGTCTCCAACTCATAGGCATCCGTGGGAACGCCCGGCTCCAGATCGAAGAGCGCGTAGGTGTTCCGATCCACCTGTTCTCGTGGTGTCGCCGTCAGCCCGACAAGCAGCGAGTCGAAATAGCGGAAGATCGCTCCGTACTTCTGGTAGACCGAGCGGTGCGCCTCATCGATGATCACGAGGTCGAAATGCCCGACGCTGAACCGGGCCTCGTTGCCCTCCGTCTCGTCGATCAATCCCATCATCGTCGGATACGTGGAGACGTAGACCCGGCCGACCTTGCCCTTCTCGGTGACGAGGTTCACCGGGCTCGATTCCGGCAGATGCGCTTTGAACGCGCTTACCGCTTGATTCACCAGCGACACCCGGTCGGCCAGGAAGAGCGTTCGCTTCACCCACCCGGCCCGCTGCAGGAGATCCACCAGCGCGATCGCTGTCCGGGTCTTGCCGCTGCCGGTGGCCATCACCAGGAGCGCCTTGCGCCGCGCATTTACGAACTGCTCCGCGATGCTGCCGATCGCCCGCTTCTGATAATAGCGGTCCACGATCGGGCCCCTTACCTGCGCCACGTCCAAAGCCTCTCGCTGGGTTCGGCGCACGATCAGGGATGCCAGCTCGTCCTTCTTGTAGAATCCGGCGACGGCCCGTGGTGGATAGAAGAGGTCATCCCAGAGGCGAGTCTTGTAGCCGTTGGTGTAGTAAATGACCGGCCGTTGCCCGTGCATGGCCGCCAAACAGTCTGCGTAGAGCTTCGCCTGTTGCTGTCCCTTCTCCGGATCCACCGTAGTCTTCTTTGCCTCGACCACGGCTAGCGGCTTGCCATCGTCTCCCCACAGGACGTAGTCCGCGTAGCCGATCGCCGACTCGTTCGGCATTCCGGTGACTTCGTATTCACGGTCCCTTGCCTGGTCGAGAGGCCAACCCGCACGCTCCAGATCGAGATCGATGATGAGCCTGCGGGTCTTGTCTTCGTTCCAGTCGCGGGTCTCGCGGATGCCCTCGTTCTCCGCCTTGATGGCAGCGAGGCGTTCACGCAACGCTTCCAGCTCGCTCTCGATCTCCTTGTGAGCCGCGGACGCCGCGTCCCGCTGGACCTTCACGGCCTCCAACTCCTGGAGGCTGGCTGGGGTGGTTACCAGTTCCACTCGCGGGATGAGGGATTCGTCAAAGATCGTGCCTTGAAGACTCTCAGCGCCTCTGCGCAGGTAGGTGCGGCCCGTCCAGTAAAGAACGTGGTAAAGCTCGCGTAGGACATCTAGGGCCTTCTCGGGTGCCGGCGGCTTGTTACCGTGGACCGCCACGTTGCCCGCCCGCCGGACGAATTCGGCCTTCTGCCACACGACGTTGGGCACGAGTTCGCGGAAGGCAGGGTCGCTGATGTAGCCGTCAAGGTTCGTTACGTTCGGAGGCTGCAGAGCCTTCTCGACCCTGTAGATGCGCTTGAGCAGGCGCTCAAGTGCGTGCCGGGAATGAAAGCACGACGCCCGCGGATCGCCGAGGACGTGCCGCTCCGCAAAACTCGCGCTCTCCGCCACGTGCGGAAACTCCTGCTTCAGAAACGCGAAGTTCGCAGAGACCTCCACTGGCGATTAGAGGTCCCCGCTGAAAGCACGGGATTGCAGGGAGGCGAAGAGGGTATCGAGCTCTGCTAAGTGCGCGCGGTGGCGAGCCTCTTGTTGCCCAACAGATTCGGCAACTGCGGTGAAGTGAAGTTGAAGATCCGCGGGTGGAACTGGGAACACGATGGAGGAAAGGAGTCCCTGATTCACCTTGTGGATTCCGTTGGTCGTTCGTGCACCACGCTCGATCTGCCTGCGAACCCGGCTCGTACACCACACACTCTGAAGATAGGCAGGCGCTATGATGTCCAGTCCAACCGCTACGCCAATCATCGTGTCGGGGAAACAGATGCGACTTGATGAGCGGTCCGGGTATACCCCAATGCCGACCAGCTGCCTGTTCCCGTTTCCACGACAGATAAGAAAAGTGTCGGTGCTCAGCTTCTGTAAAGGAGATGGCTGTTTATCGAAGCGGGCTCTCTTCCTTGCGGCGAAGTCGAATCGACCACGAGTGATTGCAGACAGAGTGAGGACCTCGCCATCGATGGTCCCTTGGGTTGAGGGTGAGAGGCCGTTGCGGAAACTATTCCGGGCCAGCTCTCCAAGAGTTCGTTCCTCCCACCCCATGGGATTGGTGACGGGGTCGCCGAACATATCGAGGAAGGTGGACTGGAGCAGAGTGTCGAGTTCAGCGAGGGCTTCGCGGCGCTTGGCCCGCAACGCGTCCGCCGCATCCAGAATCCCCGCAATCCGCTTCTGCTCGGCGAGCGGGGGGAGAGGGACTTGGAGCGCGGCAAAGAAATCGGCAGGAACGCGGCGCTGACCTGCAGCCCCCTGCATCTTCGTCGCTCCTGCTTTGCGCACGTACGGTGCGCGCAGGAGGTTGAACAGATAGGGGCCCGTGATTCTCTCTGACGGCCGAAATACGTGAAACTCCGTTGTTCCAAAGCCCAACTCATGAGCGAGATCGTCTGAGGTGGTCTTACTTCGTTGGACAGTCCGAGGGCAAAGTTAAGGTGGATTCCGAGTGGTTGTGAGAGCCCTCGGGAGCCTTCTCCGTGTGTTCTCTCGGGGTGGATGCTCCACCCATGGGTCCTCCCCCGGCAGGGGAGGGACAGGTTCCAAAATGAACCCCGGCCGGCGGGAGGGGAACCCGGTCGGCGACGGGGGCTTGGCCGCGGGCGGAACGAGGTGCGCGGCATGGGGAGATCCCAGGCTTCTCCCGCGCCCCGCTGCTGCTTTGCGAAGGCGACCGTCGGCGCACGCCGAGATCCGCCGTTCACACCGCCCCCGTGCCGTTGCGGTAGGCCTCGCCCGGCGTCCGTCCGCCGAGGGACGAATGCGGGCGCACCTCGTTGTAGAAGTCGAACCACGAGCCGATGATCCGTTCGGCGTCCAGCCCGTCGCGGAGTTCGTGAAGGTACACCGCCTCGTACTTCAGCGACCGCCACAGCCGCTCGATGAAGATGTTGTCGAGGAAGCGGCCCCGGCCGTCCATCGAGAATGCCACGCCCGCGCCCAGCACCCGGTCGGCGAACGCCTCGCTGGTGAACTGGGCGCCTTGATCCGTGTTCAGGATCTCCGGAGCCCTCCAGCCCAGCGCGTGGTCCAGGGCTTCGACGCAGAACGACGCGTCCATCGTGTTCGACAGCCGCCACGCGAGCACGTGCCGGGTCGCCCAGTCCATCACGGCCACGAGGTAGAAAAAGCCTTGCGTCACCGGAACATAGGTGATGTCCGCGCACCACACGTGGTCCGCCCGCGAGATCGTGAGGCCGCGCAGCAGATAGGGGAAGACCCGGTGCTCCGGACCCGCCACGCTAGTGCGCGGCCGCCGGTAGGTTGCCTCCACCCCCATCAGGCGCATGAGCCGCCGGATCCGGTGCCGGCCCGCGGCAACGCCCTCGCGACGCAGATGCCGCACCAGCTGCCGGCTTCCGTAGAACGGATACGCCATGTGCAGCTCGTCAATGCGACGCATGAGCGCCAGGTTCTCCGCGCTCTCCCCCCTCGGCCGGTAGTACAGCGACGACCGGCTCACGCCCACCAGCGCGCACTGCCTCGAAAGACTCAGCGGTCCGTCCCGCTCGATCATCCGCCCCCGCTCCGCCCGGCTCAGCGCTTGAGCCCGCGCCGAAAAAAATCCCGCTCGACCGTGAGCTCCCCGATCTTGGCGTGCAGCTCCCGGACCTTCGCCTCGTGCTCCTTGGCGAGCTTGCGGCCCGCGCCCCCGGCGAACACCTCCGGCAGCCCCTCGAGCAGCTGCCGCTTCCATGTGCTCACCTGGTTCGGATGAAGCTCGTGCCGCCTCGCGATCGCCTGCACGCTGTCGTGCTCGCGCAGCGCCTCCAGCGCCACCCGCGCCTTGAACTCCGGCGTGAACCGCCGTCTCTTCCCAGCCATCTCGGTGCCTCCTGTTCCGTCCTGGAATCCACCTTAACGACCTGTCCAAAAAACTGGGACCACCTCAGTCGGCAAGGGCCATCTTCCCGTTCTCGAAGCTCGGGGTGATCTTGGCAACCAAGACGTCACCACGCTTGAACGGCGTGTACCCCCTAGCAACTTCGGAGAACGGCCGCTCGGCTTGAGCACTGATGCTCAGTGTTTCTTCGGACACTGCGGACATGGGCACGAAGGAGACTATTTCGTCCGAGTCTGGTCGGTCGGCCGTGGCAAGCTTCGGGTTAACCTCGGCGACCGTATCGATTGTCTCAACGGGCCACTTCATGCCAGCAGTTCCTCCAACTCCTGACGTCCCTTCGCAATGTCTTTCTCCAAGGTCGCCATCCGCCCCAAGATCACCTCCGGCGAATCGTACTCCACCGCCTCGTATTCGAGCTCCTTATAGCGGTTGATGGACAGGTCGTAGTCGTTGCCCGCGATCTCGGCCTTCGGCACAAGAAAACTCTGATCCGTCCGCGCCCGCTCGCCCTCTTCTTTGCGATTCTGCCAACGGGCGAGAATGTCGCCAAGGTCGCTCTTCTCCGGCTGCGGCGTACGCTTGTCATCCAGCGAGTAGCCGTCCGCCTGCATGTCGTAGAACCAGACGTGGTCCGTGCCACCGGAGTTGGTCTTGGTGAAGAGCAGGATGGCCGTCGAGACGCCGGCGTAGGGCTTGAAGACGCCGGAGGGCATGGAGATGACGGCGTCGAGCTTCTGCTCCTCAACCAAGATCTTACGCAGGGCCCGATGCGCCTTGGTTGATCCGAAGAGCACACCGTCAGGCACGATCACCGCGGCGCGTCCACCTGGCTGGAGCAAGCGGAGGAAGAGCGCGAGGAACAGCAACTCGGTCTTCTTGGTCTTGGCGATCCGCTGCAGGTCTTTGGCGGTGGACTCGTAGTCGAGGCTTCCGGCGAAGGGTGGATTGGCGAGGATGAGGGAGTACTTCTCCGCATCGTCGTCGTCGGCCTGCGCCAGCGAATCCCGGTAGCGGATGTCCGGATTCTCCGTCCCGTGCAGCAGCATGTTCATGCTGCCGATGCGCAGCATTGTGCTGTCAAAGTCGTAGCCGTGGAACGTGTCTTCGTTGAAGCGGCGGCGGGCGGCCGCGTCCTTGTAGATGGTCTCGCCATGGTGCTCGACCAGATGCTCGGCGGCGGCGATAAGGAAGCCCGCCGTACCGCAGGCCGGGTCGCAGATGACGTCCTTCGGCGTCGGGGCGACCATGTCGACCATCAGCTTGATGATATGACGCGGGGTACGGAACTGCCCGTTCTGTCCGGCGGTCGCGATCTTACCGAGCATGTACTCGTAAAGATCGCCCTTGGTGTCGCTGTCGGCCATGTCGATGCCGTCGAGCTGATCCACCACGTTCGCCAGCACGCGGGGCGTGGGCATCATGAAGAGGGCGTCCCTCATGTGGTGTGCGTACGTGGAGCCTCTTTCATCATCGGCTTCCCCGCTCTGACCCAAGGCCTTCATGAAGGGGAACACCTCGTCGCGCACGGTCGCGAACATCTTCTCGGGAGCCGTCTCTCTGAAGCGAGACCAGCGAATGGCGTCCTGATCGGGAGCGAAGATTGGCCCCTCGATGGGCTTCCCGGTGCGTGCGGCCTTGCTCTCCTTCAGCGTGTGCAGCTCGTCAAGCCGTTTGATGAAGAGGAGGTACGTCAGCTGCTCGATGACGGAGAGCGGGTTCGAAATTCCCCCAGACCACATCGTGTTCCAGATGTTGTCTACCTTGGTCTTGAGTTCGCCTGTGATCATAACCTTGGATACCCTCGCGGTGTGTCGGCCTCGCCGGGCTTCGGGTCAGCCCCGCCGGCAGTATACAGCAGGCGCCGCGACCGGCGAACCCCGGACGCCACGAGCTCGGGCTCGGCAGTTCCCCTAGCTAGTGTCGGGCCCTTGCCCCGTTGCCGGTCCTCCGATCGCTGGACGCCGCACCGTTATGCTGTCACCCGCGTCCACGATGGCGCGGACTCGAGCGTGGAGCACGCCGACACGGCCGTCAAGCGCGAACGCGCCCGGCAGACCGGGCAGCCTCGGTCGAACTTAGTAGATTTCTCGGCGTGATTCGCACCACCCGTGTTCCGCTTGCCGTATTGGAAAAGGAGGGATGAAGTGAAGTTCACCCACTACAAGCTCGGTCATGTCGCCGCTGGTACCGTCGCGGAGGTGACGCTCAAGGGGAGCGCCGCGAATGTGCGGCTCATGGACCAGTCGAATTTCAACAACTACAAGGCCGGTCGTCGTCATCGATATGACGGAGGCTTGGCCAACCGGTCTCCGGTCCGGCTGCAAGTACCGCGTTCCGGGACGTGGCATGTCACCGTGGACATGCAAGGCTTGCGCGGCACGGTCCGATCCGGCATCCGGGTCATTCCCGCGGAGGCGTTGAAGCCGTTGCCTGCGATCAACGAAGGATCGCTTCGCAATCTCCCGTCACTGGTCCGCAATGTCACGCATGAGCAAGCTCCGGGAGTCGATGCGGCGGATGATCAGGTGTTCGACGTGTTCATCTCTCACACGTCGGACGACAAGGCGGAGGTCGTGCGGCCCCTTGCCGCGGCTCTACGTGACGCCGGGTTGAGCGTCTGGTACGACGAGTTCGAACTTCGTATGGGCGACAGCCTGCGCCGCAAGATCGACAAGGGGTTGGCGAACAGCCGCTTCGGAGTGGTGGTGCTTTCCCAGACTTTCTTCGGACGCGGCTGGCCAGAATACGAGCTCGATGGCCTAGTCACCCGGGCGGTGTCGGGAGAGCAGATCCTGCTGCCGGTCTGGCACAACGTCACCAAGCGCGAAGTCATGGACTACTCGGCGTCCCTGGCAGACCGTGTGGCGCGTAGCACCGCGACGCATACGGTGGAAGAGATTGCGGCCGAGATTGTCAATGTGATCCGTAGCCCGGCCGACGGCTAGCTGGCCCATGACTCAAGACCATTGTGCGCAACCTCCACTCCGGATCGGTCTGGCTCTGGATCTCGATGGCCGCTCTTCAGACATGCAGCCCATCGTCCAGCAGCCGACGGCGGCGTTTGGACAGATCCGTGCGCCGAATGATCGATTAGACGTGTGGGTCACGCAGACCACGCCCGCCGGTCTGAGCTTCGCCATCGCAGGCGGGGCGGCGGAGGCCGGGGGACCGGACGTGGAACTAGGAAGGGAAAAGGAGGCGCAGTGCTCGATCATCCAGTAGTCGATGTCGCCCTCACCCTCGTGCTGCTCTACAGCGTGCTGAGCCTCGTCGCCTCGGTCGTCAAGGAGTGGGTTTCCACCCTGCTCTCGCTGCGGGCGAAGAACCTCCGGAAGGGGATCGGAACGTTGATCGGCGGCGACTACGCGGAGCGGCTCTACGGACACCCGCTGGTTAACACGCTGGCGAAGGGCAAGAAGCAGCCGTCGTACATCGGAGCCGACACCTTCGCCTCGGCGCTCGTGGACCTGCTCGCGCAGGATGAGGACGGCAATCCCGTGGTCGCTATGGAGGACGAGGCGGCAAAGCTGCTTGATCGGCTCGGAGACGACTCGGCGCTCAAGGCACCTCTCCGGGCGATGGCCAACGTGGGCGCGGAGACGGTGGACGACCTTCGTCGCCAAGTCGCCGGGTGGTTCGACGAGGGGATGAACCGCGTGTCGGGTTGGTATCGTCGGCAAACGCAACTGATCATCTTCGCGATCGGCGCCTTTGTGGCCGTGTCGGCCAACGCGAGCACCGTGCACGTCGTGCAGGACGTCTGGCGGGATGACGCGCTTCGGTATGCGATCGCCCAGGAGGCGGTTGCTGTGGCTTCCGGCACCGTGAGCGCGGACTCCGTGCAGGTCGCGGACGCGATTCTCCAGTCGTTTCCGCTGGGGTGGGAGGGTGAAGATCCGTTCGGTTTGCATGACGAGGTGCAGAATTGGGGCATGTGGACTTGGTTTAGCCATCTCCTTGGGTGGCTCTTCACAGCCGCAGCAGTATCGCTTGGCGCTCCGTTCTGGTTCGACCTTCTTAGTCAGGTGGCGAAGTTGCGAGGTACGGGGAAGAGGCCGGGCCGAGGGTGAGTGACGTCGCCGAAGTGTTGACCATGTCCGAAGACGCGTGGGCCGTGGTACTTGAGCTGAGGAGCGGCCTGTGGGAGCCCGTCCCTCGCTGCCGGCGGACACGAGACACATCAGCGAGAAGAGATCAACGAGGACTTCTACCGAGGCGGGCTGAGCAGCACGATAGACCCGGAGATCCGGTGTCCAACCTTTAGGGGTCACTTCAAGGTCACGCCGTCTTCGGACCCCGAACCCAGGAGACCGGACGAGAGGTAGGACTCCCCGCGCACCCGAGGCGGAGGGGGCTTGACATCGTGATAGCTTCTCGGCTTGACCCGACGGTTGCGAGGGTCCGAACCTCGCGGTTGCAGACAACATCCGAGGAGTTGGAATCGATGTCGGACGACGGGAGCAAGTGGAACTGGTGGCTCAACTTGGGTGCTCCAGTTCTCGTAAGCGTACTGGCGGGCATCATTCTCCTCGCGGTGTCGTTCGTGTCCCCTGCCGTGCGGTCTTTTCTCGGCGGAGTGTTCGGATCGATCCCGGCCACCGTGTACTGGGTCTTGGGGTTGTGCGCTGCCGCCGCCGGGGGGTTCGTGGGTGGTCAGAAGCGGGAACGTACTCGAAGACGAGGGAAGCGGGTCACGAAGGCGGAGGCGGAAGCCTTGGTTCTGGAATCGAATTACTGGTCTAAACTCAAACGACGAGGCGAGTTGATCGACATAAGGAACCAGGTTGACTTCGGGCCGCATGGCGGGCCACCCGAACCGGAGCCAATCGACTTCGCGATCGCGGCTCTTCGGGCACCCCGCCATTGGCCAGAAGTGGACGTTTTGCTCCAACGGTTTTGGGACGATAACCCCAAGGCCGCCTCGGATGGCGATTCGTACCATCTCGACACGCTGCTGGATTGGCTCGAAGAACAGGCGCACGAGGTGGAATTGCCGAACGTATGACACAGACAGCGGGCTCCGCGCACTCTCTTCGGAGGCCCGTAGATTTGCCGGGGGCTAGAATCCGACTTCGTTACGCGTGTAGTGGTCCCGGTTTTCTGGACAGAGGGGCGGCTTAACCACCAGGCCGCCCGGCGGGTGAGCTTCTCGCGGGCACGGGCCGGGGTCAGATACGCGTGCCGCTGGAGGAGCCAGCCGCGAGTTGTAGCGCTCGATGCACGACCCCGATCACCTCCCGCGCCTTCTCGAGCGTCTCGAAGTCGTTCAAGCACAGGCACTCCTCCTTCAGCGTGCGGATGAACCGCTCCACGACGCCGTTGCACTCGGGCTCGCCCACGTACGCCGGCGTGGAGCGGATGCCGAGCCACTTGATCTCCGCCTGGAACGCCCTCGAACGGTACTGCGAGCCCCAGTCGTGCCGGAGGCCGAGCCCGGCGGCACTCCTCGCCGGGAACCGCGTGCAGCGCGTACACGCTCGATTGAGGCACCCGCCACGCCTCGCGCACCAGCGTCAAGGGATACGACCGGCCCGTCAAGGGACTCACCCGCCCGCGCGCCGCAAGAGCTTCCTCAGCTCCTCCCCGTACCCCCCTTTTTTCGAGGAGCTCCGCCTGAAGCTCCACCCGCATCGTCATCTCCCCCAGCTTCGCACGGGTTCGCATCGGCTCCCCGTCCGGCGCGTTCTTCAGTCCCTCACAGGCCCCCTCCAGGAACTTCCGCCGCCAGCGCTCCAGCTCCGGCGGCGGTACCCGGATCTCCCGGCTCAACTCGCCGATGTCCTCGCCCCGAAGCAGCCGCAGCACCACCTCCGACTTCCGCCGCGCACTCCAGCGCTTCGGCGGGCCCTCGGCCTCCGTCGGCTTCTCCGACATCCTCGCACCCCCTCTCTCCGGACCCCGTAACGTTGATCCCTGCTAAACGAGTGTCCAGAAAAACCGGGTGCGCTATAAGGTCGTCCTCTTCACCGGCGCCACCGGATCCGCCAAGTCCTACCCTCGCCTGCGCGCTCGGCCACCAAGCCTGCCGCAACGGCATCTCCACCCGCTACTACCGCCTCTCCCGGCTGTGGATGAACTCGCCGCCCGCGGAGATATCTCCTGACTCAAGCTCGCCCGGCGGCTCGCCAGAACCGGCTCCTCATCCTCGACGACTGGGGCCTCGCTTCACTCTCGCGACAGGGGCGTCACGACCTGCTCGCAAGTCCTCGACGACCGCTGCGCCCGGCGCGGCACTCTCCTCGCCGGCAAGTCCCCGTCGAGCATTGTCGTCGGAGATCCCAGCCTCGGCGACGTCATCCTCGACCGCCTCCTCAACATATGTTGCGGATCGGATTATGGTGCGGAGAGTCCGATCGGCTGCTCAGACACGCCAAAGTGTCCGTATCTCCGCAACATAATCTCCTGCCATCAGAGCGCGACGAGGAAGGCCATCAGCCCCTTTCTCTCCTTCCACGGTCGATCCGGTCCGGACTGCGCGGCATCGCAGAGCGCCATGGCCTTTGCCTTCATCTCCAGATCGATCTCGGCGTAGACGTTGGTGGTATCGAGGCTGGCATGACCGAGCCAGGCACGGATCGTGTTCAGATCGATTCCGGCCTGGAGCAGGTGGCAGACGCTGGTGTGACGGATCGTGTGAGGTGTGATCCTCCTTCCGGCGAGCGACGGCACGCGGGCGGCACAGCGCTGGACGAGCCGATAGGCTCCGGACCGCGTATAGGGTCTTCGCTGTTGGCTGAGGAAGACGGCATCGCCGGTAGCCCGTCCTCGCACCAACTCGGCGAGCGCTTTTTCGGTCCGCGGCCACAGCGGACACTGCCGGTGTTTCCCACCCTTACCGTGGATGTTGACGAGCGCGTGCCCGCCATCACGTCGTCCGACTTGGAGATCGCCCGCCACGAGTTGTGTGCCTTCGGAGACGCGCGCTCCGGTGTTGTAGAGGAACAGGAGGAAGGCGTGTTCGACGCGGCCCCTCGGTGTCCGGCGGTTCGGAACGTCGAGCAGCTTGTTCATCTCGGTCTTGGTGAGCCAGCCGATCGGCCGCGGCGTTGCCTTCTTGGAGGCAATGGCGCGGATACTTGCGCTCCACTCGAGATGTCCGGGGTCGCGGCTGGCGACGCGGGCGAAGGCGCGGATCGCCGACAGGCGCTGGTTGCGGGTCTGCACGGAGCAGCCGCGCTCATCCTCCAGATGGT
Organism: Candidatus Palauibacter sp.; assembly: GCF_965222475.1. Taxonomy (GTDB): domain Bacteria; phylum Gemmatimonadota; class Gemmatimonadetes; order Palauibacterales; family Palauibacteraceae; genus Palauibacter. The sequence goes on from NZ_CBDCUB010000007.1 coordinate 87,569, forward strand.
CAAGGAACTGCCGGATGCGCCCGGCTGTGAGGTCCTGCACGGTGAGCCGCTCGACCGGCTTACGGATCTTCGTGCCGGCGAAGGGCAACAGGAGGGCGAAGGTATCGCGGTAGCTCTTCTGGGTGTTGCGGGCGAGGTTGCGCTCGGTGACGATGTATTCGGCCAGGAAGCGGCGGAGCCAGGGGCCGAGGGTGCGGGGGTTACTCATGGTCTCCTCCATTGACATAGGTATCGAAGCGGACCGAAGCCTCATGCAGCAGTTCGGTGGTCATGGACAGATATGTCCGGGTACCGTCGAGATCCTTGTGTCCGAGCCAAGTGGATAGCGCCGGCAGCAATCGTTGGACATCGGCACCCCGCCGGTACCAGGCCTCCAGCCGGTGAACGGCTGCGGCGTGGCGCAGTGAGTGAAGGCACGGAGCTCGTTGTCCGTCGTGGCTCCGCCCGATTCCGGCCTCCCGGAGCAGCTGGGCGAACGCGCGGCGGGCGGTAACTGCGATCAGGGGCGTCCCATTGCGGTTGGCGAGGAAGGTCGAGGCCGTACCCTTCGGGAAAGGCCGTTGCGCGCGCTTGGCAGCATGGACTTTCAGCGCATCAGCGAGTTGCGGGCAGACCGGAACGAGGCGGGTCTTGTAGAACTTGGTGTCGCGTACGGTGAGGAGCGCCTCTCCCGGGTCGACATCGTCGAGGGTCAGGCGCTGCGCCTCGCCGAAGCGCAGCCCCGCGCCGTAGAGAAGAAGCAGCAGCGCCCGCAGGGTATCGCCATCGAGCTGAAGCGCACGCCGCCGGCTGACATCGATGGTGGCGAACATGTGCTGCAACTCGTTACGGGAGTATACGTAAGGAGGTAGCGACCGCGGCTGCCTCGGCTCACTATCGCGTACCGGAAGCGGCGACCGGACCGCATGGCCGCGGCTGATCGCGTAGCGGTAGAAGCCGGCCAGGGCGCTGTACTTGACGGCCCGATACGAAGTGAGCGGCCCTTTCCCGGCCAGAAAGCCGAGAACGTCCGCTTCGCCGACGGCGCCGCAACCGATGTTCCTGCCGACATGGTCGCAGAACCGGTGCAGCAGGCGTCCACCGGAGTGGAACTTGGCGCCATGTGTCCGGCGCCAGGCGATATAGTCGTTGACCGCATCCCCGAGAGTCATACCAGCCCTCCCAGGTCGATGTCGGCTACCTTGCGGAGCGTGCCGAGCCGCACCTTGGCGTATATCGCAGTGCACGAGACGCTGCGATGGCCGAGGTAGTCGCCGACCTCTTTCATCGAGAAGCCGTGGTCCAGCAGGTGCTGCGCGACAGCGTGGCGCAGGGCATGAGCGCCGCGCCGCTTGCCGGTGAGGCCGATACGATCGAGCCGTCTCCCGACGACCATCGATACAGCATTGCGACCCAGCGGACGGATCGGAGCTGCGAGCGTGAGGAAGGGCGCCTTCTCAGGCCGCGGGGGACGAACGTCGGTGAGGTAGCGCACGATCGCTTGGCCGACGCCGCGCGAGAGCGGGTAGTGATGCGTCCGCCCCGGTTTGGGGCGACGTACCCGCAGCGTCTCCTCGGTCCAATCCACATCGTTGAGCCGTAGGCCGGTGACCTCTCCGGAGCGCAACCCGTAGGCGATCAGCACCATCGGGATGGCACGGTCACGAACATCGACCGGCCGGTTGCCCTCGGAGGTCTTCAGCAGCCGCAGCACCTCGTCCCGGTTCAGCCCCTTCGGGACTGTCTCACGGGGATGGAAGCGCAATGGCATGATCCCGTCGGCCAGCCCCGGTGCGCACCAACCCCGATGTTCCGCGAACCGGAAGAAGTTGCGAAGCTGCTGCGCGTAATTTCGGATGGTGAGCCGGTTGCAGCCGCGGGCGTGCCACCGCGCGACAGCTCGGTCGATGTCGGCGGTCCCCACCGAAGCCAGAGCAACGTCCCATTCGTCGAGCCACTCGAAGAAGCGGTCAACCGTATTGCAGCAAGAGCGGATCGTCTCCTCGGACCACCCGCGATCCTTACGCATCCACGCCGCGAAGACCGCAACCTTTCCAGCTAGGGTGTGTCGCATCTTGCAGGGTTCTGCGAGCAGATCCACGAAGCGCAGCCATCGTAACGCGCGACCGACAAAGACCCTACGTGTCTTCGGTCGCACGGGGCCGGTTGGTCGGCCCTGACTGCGCCTCAACCACTGCGCGGCTGCCGCCTCGATCCGGGGCATGCCGACGCGCTCGGCTTTCCGCAGGCCCAGGAAATGAACGAGGTGGAGCTGATGCGCCGCAATCTGGCGCAATGTTGCCCGTCCGACGCCCGCTTGTGTGCAATGCCTGAGGTAGCGGAGCCGTTCGTCCAACAGGGGCCCGGCGCGGTAGGACGCGATGGTGCCGCGTCGCGTGAAGAGTTCCTCGAACATGGTCATGCCTCCTTGTGGCTGGAGGGATGACCATAAGAGCCCGACGAAAGAAAATCGGAATATTATGTTGCGGAGATACAGAGACTTGTCGTGGTCCAAGCAGCCGATCCGGACTCTCCGCACCATAATCCGATCCGCAACATATATTCAGTTATGTGTCATTCAGCATAACTCAACAACGCACACAGGATCACCCTCAGGGCGGTTCCCTGAAAATGCTCTACGACTCACCCAAGGAGGTCAACCGCCACGACGACTGATCGATCCGTGTCCACTGCCGCTTCAGGATCGACCGTCCCCACGGACGGCATCGCCCGGTATCACCCAGTTTTCCACGGAACCGGTCGACGGCCTAGTGTAGTGCCGCTAAAGAGCGATGTACATAACGTTGAGGGGGTGCTATCTTTCATGCATGCCCAAGATACGAAGGATCCGATTGCGACCCGGGGACCGCAAGGAGCTCGAGAGCTGGGTTCGGGCCCGCACGACCCCGCAGCGGCGCGTCGAGCGCGCCCGGATCATCCTCGGCTCGGCCGACGGCCTGTCGGCCCGGGCTCTACGCCGGGAGGTGGGCGTCTCGCTGCCGACGGTGAAGCGCTGGCTGGACCGGTATGAGGCGGACGGTCCGGCGGGACTGGAGGACCGGCCCCGCGCGGGGCGTCCGCGAACGAGCATCACGCCGGAGGTGGAGGCTGAGATCGTGCGCCGGACGCTGGAGGAGAAGCCTCCGCGGGGGACGCACTGGAGCACGCGCCTGATGGCGGAGGCGGCCGGGGTGCACCACAGCCAGGTGGGGCGGGTGTGGCGCGCGCACGGGCTGAAGCCCCACCTCACGCGCACCTTCAAGCTCTCGACCGACCCGGAGTTCGTGGAGAAGCTCCGCGACGTGGTGGGGCTGTACGTGGACCCGCCGGAGCGGGCGGTCGTGTTCGCCTTCGACGAGAAGAGCCAAATCCAGGCGCTGGACCGCACGCAGCCGGGGCTTCCGTGGAAGAAGGGCCGGTGCGGCACGATGACGCACGACTACAAGCGCCACGGGACGACGACCCTGTTCGCGGCGCTGGACGTGGCGACCGGGGAGGTGATCCACAAGTGCATGCCCCGCCACCGGCACCGGGAGTTCCTCCGCTTCATGGCCGAGGTGGAGACGCGGGTCGATCCGGAGCTGGACCTTCACGTCATCCTCGACAACTACTCGACGCACAAGCACGGGAGGGTGGAGGCGTGGCTGGAGAAGCACCCCCGGGTGAAGTTCCACTTCATCCCCACGTCGTCCTCGTGGCTCAACCTCGTCGAGCGCTTCTTCTCGGAGCTGACGCAGCGCCAGCTCAAGCGGCTCGCCGTGACCAGCGTGAAGCAGCTGACCGACACGATCACGGCCTACATCGACGACCGGAACCGGGACCCGGCGCCGTTCAAGTGGACCGCCGCCGTGGAGGACATCCTGGCGAAAGTGAACCGTGCGAACTCCACTTTAGCGGCACTACACTAGCCTCGGAATCGGTGGAGACTTCGTCCGAATAGGCAGCGGAGCCTGTTGTACCGACATCGGGTGAGTTAGCGGCTACCTACGGGACCCAACTGGTGCTGAAATCGAGCCGCCTTATGAACTGGAAGGGATCACAGGTCTGCACATTGAGCTCCGCCGCAACATCCGGGATCTTGCGGTTGGCGCGTCGTTTTGACACCGCAGATACCTCCGTCGTTACGATGCAATAGGGCTCTTCGCTGTTGGGGGTGGATGAGGGGCGGTAGAGTGGCGGTGCCGGCGGCGTCGGCCGGCGGTGCCCTTGCCGGTCCGCGATGTGCCCGGTGGTCTCCGGGGGCCGGCCGGGGCGGTTGGGGGGACTCGGAGCGGCCGGGCGGGACGGCGGCATGGCGGAGCGTGGACTGTTCGAGCGGGCGCTGGGGCTGGAGTGGCCGTGGCGGGTGGAGCGGACGGAGTTCGACGCGGCGGAGCGCCGCCTGGACCTGCACCTGGACTTCGAGGCGGGCGGGACGTTCGACTGCCCCTCGTGCGGGCGGGGGGGCTGCAAGGCGCACGACGCGAGCGGGAAGCGCTGGCGGCACCTGGACTTCTTCCAGCACCGCGCCTACCTGCACGCCCGGGTGCCGAGGGTGAGGTGTCCGGCGTGCGGGGTGAAGCAGGCGAGGGTGCCGTGGGCGGAGCCGGGCTCGGGCTTCACGCTGTGGTTCGAGGCGCTGGCGGTGGCGCTGGCGCGGGAGATGCCGGTCAGGGCGGTGGCCCGCCTGGTGGGCGAGCACGACACGCGGCTGTGGCGGCTTCTGAAGCGCCGCGTGGGAGAGGCCCGGGCGGAGGCGGACTTCTCGTCGGTGCGCGCGGTGGCGGTGGACGAGACGGCGTGCCGGCGGGGCCACGACTACATCACGCTGTTCGCCGACCTGGACCGTTCGCGGCTTCTGTACGCGACGCCGGGGCGCGACGCCTCGGTCGTGAGCCTGTTCCGGGAGGATCTCGAGGCGCACGGGGGGCGCGCCGGGCAGATCCGGGACCTCTGCATGGACATGTCCGCGGCCTACATGAAGGGGGCGCGGGAGGCGTTCCCGGAGGCCGGCGTCACCTTCGACCGCTTCCACGTCCAGCGGCTCATGAACCGGGCGGTGGATGAGGTGAGGCGCGCCGAGCGCAAGGAGCGCCCCGAGCTGAACCGCACCCGCTACCTGTGGCTCAAGAGGCGCGGCAAGCTCACCGCCTCCCAGCGCGAGTGGATCGGCGAACTGCTCGATCCGTCGCGGCGGAGCCTGAAGACGGCCCTCGCCTACCGGTTCAAGCTCGCCTTCGAGGCGTTCTGGACCCTCCCGCCCCGGCTGGCCGAGGTCTACCTCGAGAGATGGTGTTTCTGGGTCGGCAAAAGCGGTCTCCAGCCCGTCATCGACGCGGCGAAGACGATCGAGAAGCACTGGGACGGCATCCTCCTCTGGTTCCGCTCGAGGATCGGCAACGGCATGATCGAGGGCATCAACTCGCTCGTCCAGGCCGCCAAGGCCAAGGCCCGCGGCTACCGGACCACCGAACTTCATCACCGTCGCCTATCTCGTGTGCGGCAAACTCGACTTCAAACTACCCACTTGAAACAGCGAGGAACCTGAATTCATGGCTAAGGTGTCGGTGAAACCCACCGGCTGGCGAGTTGCAGAAAATCATCGCCTACCCGTTTGCCCCCTGCCACGGCGCCCCATTAGGCTTCCCCTCCAGACGACACCCGCTCATCGCCACCTGAGCCGGACGTGATCGAAGCCATGACATCCCGCCCGTCTTCCGCCGCCCTCCTCCTGTGCATCCTGTTGCTGACCGCCTGCGAGCTTCCACCGCCGGAACAGGCCGAGGTCGCCGCTTCGGAAGCGCCAGCCGACGCCGCCTCCGAACGGGAGCCTCTCCCGGCCGACTCGGCCATCATCCGGCTCGACGCGAGCGACCCCAACCTCGGGGTGTGGCGCGACCGCGACATCTCCGGGGATCCTCCTCGGGAACCCGGATCCATCCAGGTCGGATCCGTCCTGACGTTCTTCGGGCTGCCGATCGCGCGCACGGCCGAGGACCTCGTCGCGGGCGAGGTCGAAGTCGCCTTTCTGGGGGGCCCGGTCGACATGGGGGTGGGGTTCCGCGGGGCGGGCGAGTGACCGACCGCGCTCCGCGCCATGCGGCGCAGCGTGGGCAGCATGGAGACGATGGTGCAGTGGCGCAGCGAACTCACGGCGGTCGATTTCGGCAACGCGCCCATCGACAACCTGAGCGTGGAGCGCAGCATGCCGCCGATCCGCCGCATGGTGCGCGAGATCGCGGAGACGGGCGCCATCCCCGTGATCATCGGGGGAGACCACTCGATCGAGTTCGCCAACGTGGCGGGACTCGTGGATGTGTACGGCAAGGAGAACATCGGCGTCATCCACTTCGACGCGCACTACGATGCGGGGGACGCCCGGCACGGCCACCTGATCTCGCACGCCCAGCCCGTGCGCCGCCTCGTCGATGACGGCCACATCCTCGGCAGGAACTTCATCCAGGTGGGACTGCGGGGCAGTTGGCCGGGGCCGGAAGGCTTCGAGTGGATGCGGGAAAACGGCCTCCGCTACCACACGATGGCCGAGATCGACCGGTACGGATCGCGCTCAGGAAGCTGGGGCTCGGAAACCGGGACTACCTGAGCCCGCTCACGCGGAGGGACACCCGGCGGTAGCCGCCCGTCCCGCGTCGCGACCGCCCCGGTGCGACTCCCGTCCGCCATCGTGGCCGCCCGCTTGATGCTTCGCCCGAAACGACCGATCTTTGGTGTCGACCTCGGCGAACACGGGCGTTCGGCGGTCAAGATCGTGCATTGGGCGTAGCGGAGGCTTCAGTGCAACCTGCGACAGGAACCGACGAAGACCGGGAACGGCTGGCGGCGCGGATAGGCGTCCCCATGAACGTCATCAAGGCGTTCTGCGACCGTTGGCAGGTGGAGGAACTGGCGCTGTTCGGGTCGGTGCTGCGCAATGACTTCGGGCCGGACAGCGACATCGACGTACTGGTCCGCTTCAGGACGGAGCGAACACCGGGTCTGTTCAGGATCGCCGGGATGGAGCGGGAACTAGCCGAGTTGCTCGCCCGCAGAGTCGATCTGGTGAACCGCGCCGCGATCGACGAGAGCCGAAACTACATTCGCCGGAAGGCGATCCTGGAATCCGCGCGGGTCGTTTATGCCCCGTGACGACTCGGCGTACCTGTTGGACATGCTGCTCGCCGCGCGCGACGCGTTGTCCTTTACAGAGGGCATGTCCTACGACGATTTCGTGTCGGACCGGCGCACCCAGCTCTCGGTTCTAAAGTCTGTGGAGATCGTCGGCGAGGCCGCCGCGCACGTGAGCGAAGACACGAGACGCACGCAACCGGGCATCCCCTGGGCGGAGATCGTCGGCATGCGCAATCGGCTCGTGCATGTCTACTTCGACATCGACCTTCAGCTCGTATGGGCTACGGTCCGCGATGACCTTCCGGCCCTGACTACGCTCCTGGAGCCGCTGGTTCCGCCGGAGACCGAATAGTCCCTAACAGCTCTGCCCCAACCACAGTCGAACATCCGGGCGCTTCGTCCGTGTGGCTCTCACAGCGCTGAGCCTCCTTACGTCGTTCGGCTCGCACTCCGCCAAGGCGGGCCGGCGCGTCCGGCTGTACAGCAGGCTCGTGAGCTTGGCGTGTACCGTCGCATTGTTCCATGGGCGACCGGACGGTGTTCCTCCCTCGACAGGAGATCTCCAAGCGGCTCGTGTCCTTGACCCGAAGGGTTTGACGGCGCGCATGCACGCATTCGGGCCGAAAGCGCGGCGCGACTCCGGCAGCCCGGGAATGGACTGCTACGCGCGCAACTTTCTCGATCCGAACCAGACGCCCACGGCCCCGATCAGCGGGTTGAGCCAGTTGAACCATGCCGGGTGGAGGGCGCCCGCGGTCGCCTCCATCATCGACACGTCATCGGGGCGCGGTCCCGCCGCCATCTCCACCGGCATCAGGGCCCTCACCACCCCGAGTACGATCACGATGGCGATCAGAATCGTGGCGGCCCTGGCATCGTGCGCCACCCTGGCACAGACTCGGCCGCCGATGTACGCCGCCACTGCTGATTCCGACGCATCCCGTCCACCCATTCCGACGCAAGCTGTCCACTGATTCCGATTCATGCCGTCCACCTGTTCCGACGCATGTCGTCCACCTGGAAGGGCCGTCATTTCGGCGAGTCCGGGACGCGAGCGCGGAGGAGCCGAGCGGTAGGAAGGGGTGCTGGATGACCTGATGTGGGGAGCCGTTCTTCCAACCTCGCGAGAGATCCTTGAGCGAGGAGGAAGACGGTGCCCCGGAAGAGGTTGTCCATGCGCAAGATTCGAGATGTTCTCCGGCTGAAGTACGGACTCGGCCGGAGCCACGGGGAGATCGCCGCCATTCTCCGGATCTCCCACAGCACGGTCGGCAGCTACGTCCGGCGGGCGCGGGAGGCGGGAGTCTCGTGGCCGCTGCCGGACGAGTTGGACGACCGGAGGCTGGAAGCGGCGCTGTATCCGCCGACGCCGCCATCGCGGGTTCGGCGGCCGGAGCCGGACTGGGCGTGGGTGCACCGGGAGCTGGCGCGGCACAAGGGCGTGACGCTTCAGCTTCTGTGGCTGGAGTACCGCGAGGCCCACCCGGACGGGTATCGGTACAGCCGTTTCCGCGACCGCTACCGGCAGTGGCGCGGACGCCTCGACGTGGTGCTGCGCCAGGTGTACCGGGCGGGCGAGAAGGCGTTCGTGGACTACGCGGGATCGACGGTCGAGGTGACGGACCGGCGCACCGGCGAGGTCCGGGACGCGAAGGTGTTCGTCGGGGTGCTGGCGGCGTCGAACCATACGTTCGTCGATGTGACGCTGACCCGGTCGCTGCCGGACTGGACGGCGTCGCACGTACGGATGTTCGAGTTCTGGGGCGGAGTACCGGAGCTCGTCATCCCGGACAACGAGAAGGCGGCGGTGCGGCGGGCGAGCCGCTACGAACCCGACGTCAACCGGACATACCACGACCTGGCGGTCCATTACGGGACGGCGGTGCTGCCCGCCCGCCCGAGATCGCCGCGGGACAAGGCGAAGGTGGAGGCGGCGGTCCAGAACGTGGGGCGGTGGGTTCCGGCACCGTTGCGCAACCACCGGTTCTTCTCGCTTTCGGAGGTCCGCGAGGCGATCGCGCCCCTGCTGGCGGCGCTCAACGAGCGGCCGTTCCAGAAGACCGAGGGCAGCCGCCGCAGCCTCTTCGAGGATCTGGACCGTCCGGCGCTCAAGCCGCTCCCGGCCGATCGCTACGAGTACGCCGAGTGGCGCAAGGCCCGCGTGAACATCGACTATCACATCCAGGTCGATGGCCGCTTCTACAGCGTCCCCCACGCGCTCGCACGCCGAGAGGTCGAGGTCCGGCTCGGCACGACCACGGTCGAGATCTTTCACAAGCACCGGCGCGTGGCGGCCCACATCCGCGGCCGCGGGAAGGGCGGATATACCACCGATCCGGGCCATATGCCCGCAGCTCACCGCGCCCACCTCCAGTGGACCCCGTCGCGCCTCGTCCGCTGGGCGCGAAAGACCGGACCCGAGACCGCCGCCTTCGCGAGGAAGCTCCTCGAGACCCGGCCCCACCCGGAGCAGGGCTACCGAAGCTGCCTCGGCCTCATGCGGCTCGCCCGCGCCTACCCCGCCGAACGCCTGGAAGCCGCCTGCCGCCGCGCGCTGGACATCGGCGCCCACAGCTACAAGTCCGTGAAGACCATCCTGTCCGCCGGCCTCGACCAGGCCGATGACGGCGACCGGCAGGCGCTGTCCCTGCCCGCCGATCACGCTCACGTCCGCGGACCGGACTACTACGCCAACTCCCACAACGGAAAGGAGTCGTGACCATCATGCTTCGACAACCCACCCTCGACCTGCTCCACGAACTGCGCCTGGCCGGCATGGCCCAGGCCTTCGAGGAGCAACTCGCCATGCCCGACATCGGCGAACTCGCCTTCGACGACCGCCTCTCCCTGCTCCTCGAGCGCGAGAAGACCGAACGGGAACAACGCCGCTACCGGCGCCTCAAGGGAATCGCCAAGCTCCATCTCGACGCCACCATCGAGGACCTCAACTTCAAAACCAACCGGGGTCTCGACCGTTCCCTCATCCTCCGCCTCGCCTCGGGGCAGTGGATCAAGGATGGACAGACCGTGCTCGTCACCGGCGCAACGGGGTCGGGAAAGTCGTATCTCGCCTGCGCCCTCGGCCACCAAGCCTGCCGCAACGGCATCTCGACGCGCTACTACCGCGTCTCCCGCCTGCTCGACCAACTCACCCTTGCCCGCGCCGACGGTTCCTACCCCAAGCTCGTCCAGCGGCTCGCCAAGACCTGGCTACTCGTCCTCGATGACTGGGGGCTCGCTTCCCTGTCAGGTCAGGGCCGCCTCGATCTGCTCGAGGTCCTCGACGACCGCTACGCCCGCCGCGGAACCATCCTCGCCTCCCAGCTCCCCGTCGAGCACTGGCACGATGTCGTCGGCGACCCCACCTTCGGGGACGCCATCCTCGACAGGGTCCTCAACAACGCCCACCGGATCACCCTCAAGGGCGGTTCCATGAGGCGGTTCTACGACTCGACCAAGGAGGTCCACACCCCTCACGACCAGACCTGATCCACCCGTGTCCAGCACCCCCTCGGGATCACCGCTCCAAACCGGACGGCTTCGCTCGGAATCGGTGGACGGCTTGGCCCGGAACAGGTGGACGGCTTCGCTCGGAATGGGTGGTCGACTTCGTCGGAATACGCAAGGGAGCCGAGCTGTCGCTGGCGCGGACGGCGATGGGACGCTGGGGCGCTTCCAACTCTCGTTTTGACCCGTTCATGGCGCACGCGACGGTCCGGAAGTGCCGGCGCGCGGATCCGCATCGAAACTCGATCTTGACGGCCACCGGAATCTTTTCCTAGACTCACATGTCCATTTGCTTTCAGAAGAGAGGCTCCCATTGTTCGTCTACATCGATGAATCCGGCCATCCACATCCGAACGACAATCACCCACGACCGGTGGATGTTGGCGTATGCCTGAAACGAGAGGATGTGAGGCACATCGCAGGAGCCCTCCATCGCTTCAGTGAAGACTTCCGGGCTAGTGTAGTGCCGCTAAAGTGGAGTTCGCACGGCTCACTTTCGCCAGGATGTCCTCCACGGCGGCGGTCCACTTGAACGGCGCCGGGTCCCGGTTCCGGTCGTCGATGTAGGCCGCGATCGTGTCGGTCAGCTGCTTCACGCCGGTCACGGCGAGCCGCTTGAGCTGGCGCTGCGTCAGCTCCGAGAAGAAGCGCTCGACGAGGTTGAGCCACGAGGACGACGTGGGGATGAAGTGGAACTTCACCCGGGGGTGCTTCTCCAGCCACGCCTCCACCCTCCCGTGCTTGTGCGTCGAGTAGTTGTCGAGGATGACGTGAAGGTCCAGCTCCGGATCGGTCCGCTTCTCCACCTCGGCCATGAAGCGGAGGAACTCCCGGTGCCGGTGGCGGGGCACGCACTTGTGGATCACCTCCCCGGTCGCCACGTCCAGCGCCGCGAACAGGGCCCTCGTCCCGTGGCGCTTGTAGTCGTGCGTCATCGTGCCGCACCGGCCCTTCTTCCACGGAAGCCCCGGCTGCGTGCGGTCCAGCGCCTGGATTTGGCTCTTCTCGTCGAAGGCGAACACGGCCGCCCGCTCCGGCGGGTCCACGTACAGCCCCACCACGTCGCGGAGCTTCTCCACGAACTCCGGGTCGGTCGAGAGCTTGAAGGTGCGCGTGAGGTGGGGCTTCAGCCCGTGCGCCCGCCAGATCCGCGCCACCTGGCTGTGGTGGAGCCCGGCCGCCTCCGCCATCAGCCGCGTGCTCCAGTGCGTCCCCCGGGGAGGTTCCTCCTCCAGCGTCCGGCGCACGACCTCCGCCTCCACCTCCGCGGTGACGCTCGTTCGCGGACGGCCCCGGCGCGGCCGGTCCTCCAGTCCGGCGAGACCCTCGGCCTCGTACCGGTCCAGCCAGCGCTTGACGGTCGGCAGCGAGACGCCCACCTCCCGGCGCAGAGCCCGGGCCGAGAGGCCATCGGCCGAGCCGAGGACGATCCTGGCGCGCTCGACGCGCCGCTGCGGGGTCGTGCGGGCCCGAACCCAGCTCTCGAGCTCCTTGCGGTCCCCGGGTCGCAACCGGATCCTTCGTATCTTAGGCATGCGTGGAAAAATAGCATGCCTACCACCGCTTGTACATCGCGCTTTAGCGACACTACACTAGTATTGGCAGTACGATGAGGCTCCGAAGTGACGAGCGCGAAGGGAAGGCCGTCGCCTTCCTCAGCCGGAAGGCGTTGTTGGAGTGGCCCGCAAAACGCGTGTACGCAGACTCCGTGATGGACCTCATCCGGAATCTTGATGTTACGATCTTCGCTATGGTGATGGAGCGCCCGGACAGGCCAATCTACCGCGGAGATGACTACCTCCAGACCCAACACCGATGGATCCTAGAGAGGGTCGACGCCCTGATCGAGAGGAAGGAGATCGGGCGCATGGCAACCTTGGTCTTTGACGGACGCGATGCCTCCGAGAACGTCAGGCTGGATAAGTGTTTCTCCAACTTCCTCTTCCGTTCGTCAGAGGGCCGGGCGATGACGCGGATCGTGCCCGGAGTACTCTTTGTAGACTCGGAGATCACACCGGGCATCAAGCTAGCAGACTTCTGTGCCTATATTCTCAGGATCTACTACGAGCGCGGGCTTGACCGACAGGATCCACGCGGTGACCCCTACCTTACGACGATCAAGCGATATGCGGAGATCATCCGACAGAAGACCTTCGATTGGGAAGACGACAGCGGCGGAAAATCCTGGGGGATCCGCACGATGGGAAAGGAACACTTCTTCTACAAAGAATAGCTCCCCCCACTCCCCAAAAAAACGGGAGCCAGTCGCGGCACCAAGGATCTGACGACCCCCTCCGGGCACCACTTCCGGCTCCGCTTGAATAATTGGGATTCCTGACAGCGCTGTCAAGCCCCCTAACCTCAGCCTCGGCCGGGATGGCTCGGGCGGCGACGGTCAGGGGCCAACGTATCGGCTCTCGGCCGCCGGCGAATACTTGCGTGAGGGCAGTCGGTTGCCTGTCGGAGCCACGATCAACTGGGCGGTTTTGAACCACGCTCACGGCGAGCACAACGATTGGCTTACACGGGTTCCTACGTGACACGATGTCCGCAAATGGAGTTGCCCCGGCGGTCTCAAGCGGTCAACGCAACATCTTGGCAGTGGTTTGTTGAATTGCCGGGAGGTATGCGATGCGCCAACGGGAGAAGTACGGGAGGCTGAGCGAAGCGGACCGGGTCGAGATCGGGGACCGGATCAAGAACGGGCAAACACACGCCGAGGTCGCCGCGGCGGTCGGGTGTTCGACCAAGTCGGTCCAACGGCTGTTGATACGTACCGGCGGACTGGCCCCCCGGGGTCGAAATCGTTCACCGCACCACCTTACCGTCGCCGAGCGGGAGGAGATCTCGCGCGGCTTGAAGGCGGGAGACTCGTACCGGCTGATCGCCGGGCGCCTGGGCAGAGCGCCATCGACGATCTCGCGCGAAGTAGCGGCCAACGGCTCGAGAGAACGATACCGGGCCTGGAGGGCGGAGCGACGGGCGTCCGGGAAGGCCCGGCGCCCGAAGGTGGCGAAGCTCGCCCGGTGCCCCCGGTTGCGGCGGAAGGTGGAGCGCCTGCTCGCCGAGCGCTGGTCTCCGCGGCAGATTGCCCATCGCCTTCGGCTCGATCACCCCTCGGATCCCGAGATGCGCGTGTCTCACGAGACGATCTATCAGTCGCTGTACGTGCAGACGCGAGGCGCGCTCAGAAAGGAACTCACGGCGTACCTGCGCACCGGCCGGACGCGACGACGATCACCAAGGCACAGACCCGGAGAGGGGCGGCTGAAGGGCATGGTCTCCATCTCCGAGCGGCCCGCCGAGGCCGCGGACCGGGCCGTGCCGGGCCACTGGGAAGGGGACCTGATCCTGGGCAAGCTGGGACGCTCCGCCCTCGGGGTCCTCGTCGAGCGCCGCAGCCGCTACGTGCTCCTCCTGCACCTTCCCGGCGGGCGGACGGCCCCGCATGTGCGGCGCGCGCTGGTCGAACAGATGGTCACGCTGCCCGACCAGCTCAAGCGCTCGCTCACGTGGGACCAGGGCAAGGAGATGGCCGAGCACGTCCGCTTCAGCATCGAGAGCGGCGTGTCCGTCTATTTCTGCGATCCGCGCAGCCCCTGGCAGCGCGGGACCAGCGAGAACACCAACGGCCTGCTCCGCCAATACTTCCCCAAGGGTACCGATCTCTCCGCCCACTCACAGGATGACCTCAATGCCGTCGCCCGACAGCTCAACGGCCGCCCTCGACAAACCCTCGACTGGCTGAAACCATGTGAGGTCTTCGCCAGGACTGTTGCGTTCACCGATTGAGACCGCCCCCGCTTTCACGGACACCTTTCCATTTGGGTCAACCAAGGAGGTGTGTCGTGGCGGCAAGAGCGGGGCGGTATCCGCGGGAGTACCGGGAGCGGCTGGTCGAGCTTGCGCGGGCCGGTCGTAGCCCGGGGTCGCTGGCTCGGGAGTTCGAGCCCTCGGAGCAGACGATCCGCAACTGGGTCGGACGGGCGGAGTTGGACGAGGGAGAGCGGAGCGACGGGCTGACGACGGAGGCGCGCGGGGAGATGTCGCGCCTGAAGCGGGAGAACAAGCGGCTCCGGATGGAGCGTGACATCCTAAAAAAAGCCGCGGCCTGGTTCGCGAGGGAGAGCGGATCGATCCCCAACGGGGGTACGCGTTCATGAAGGCGCACCGGGCCGAGTTTCCTCTGGCGGCGATGTGCCGGGTGCCGGGTCTCTCCTCCAGCGGGTACTACGACTGGCTCAAGCGTCCGCCCTCGGCCCGTGCGCGGCGGGACGCGGATCTCGAGGCGCGGACCGGGGCGATCTGGACCGGGAGCGGCGAGACGTACGGTCGTCCGCGGATCCACGCGGCGCTCGGGGCCGAGGGAGAGCGGGTGGGCCAGAAGCGCGTGGGGCGGCTGATGAGGACGATGAGGATCGAGGGCGCGACCGGGAGACGCTGGAAGACGGCGACGACGAAGAGGGACGCCGAGGCCCGGCCCGCGCCGGACCTGGTGAGGCGTGACTTCTCCGCCTCGGGGCCCGACCGGCTGTGGGTGGCCGACATCACGTACGTGCCCGCGTGGGCGGGCTGGCTGTATCTGGCCGTCGTGCTCGATGTCTGGAGCCGCCGCGTCGTCGGCTGGGCCATGGCGACGCGCATGCGGACCGAACTCGTCGAGGCCGCACTGGCGATGGCCCTCGCGCGGCGCCGTCCCGAAGGGCGCGTCGTTCATCATTCGGATAGTGAGTTTGTGAGGGCCGGTTCCCTTCGGTGATTTGAAGTATCGATGGAAGCATCCAGGTTTACAGGCCCGGCCGCCCTTGGATGGCTTGACCCGCATTCCGACCGACCGAGATGTCATTCCCTGGACTCGTCGGCCATCCCAAGGGCGACCGGTTGAAGCTCCGGCCTCGACCGACATCGTGACCTGATGAGAGCCTGGCCAAGGCGTCCCTTCACTGTCGTGTCCGACATCGGCCGAGTTCGGTGCCAACCCGTTCACCCATCATGGACAGAGGGGGCCGACATGGCGAGTACGCCAGCTGAGGACACCGGGATCATCGGGGGCGTCGACACCCACCAGGATCTGCATACCGCCGCGATCGTGAATCGAGAAGGTTCGGTGCTCGGCACCGAATCGTTCTCCACGACACGAGCCGGCTACCGGGCGATGCTTGCCTGGTTCCGGTCTCACGGCGAGCTGCTGCGCGTGGGGGTCGAATCCACCGGCAGCTACGGCGCCGGCATCGCCCGGCACTTGGCGCTGTCCGGAGTGCCCGTGCTCGAGGTGACCGGTCCCGACCGGGCCGCGCGAAGAGCCAGGGGAAAGGACGACGCGCTCGATGCGGTCGCGGCGGCCGAGGCGGCTCGCACGGGATGCCGGGTCCAAGTGGCCAAGGACCGCGGCGGCGCGGTGGAGGCCCCGCGGGTGCTGCGCACGACTCGCAAGACCGCGGTCAAGTGCCGCCGGGCGGCCCTGCGGCAGCTCCACAACACGATCGTCGCCGCGCCGGACGAGGTGCGTGACCGGGTCCGCAACCTCACCCGCATGCGGCGCTTGCGCATCTGCGCAGCCTGGAGGCCGGACGCCGCCGGATACCGGGATCCGGCGGTCGCGACCAAGCTCTCGCTGAAGTCCCTCGCCCGCCGGATCCTGGACCTCAACGACGAGATCGCCGAACTCGACCGCTTCATCGCTCCGCTCGTCGAGGAACTCGCACCCGATCTGCTCAAGCTCGAAGGTGTGGGAACCGCCAGTGCGGGCGAGCTCCTGGTCGCCGCGGGCGAGAATCCCGGCCGGCTGCGCTCCGAAGCGAGCTTCGCCATGCTGTGCGGTGCCTGTCCGCTGCCCGCATCGAGCGGTAAGACGCGACGCCACCGCCTCAATCGCGGCGGGAACCGCCAGGCCAACTCCGCCCTCCACATGATCGTCGTGTGCCGGATGCGCACCGACCAACGAACCCGAACCTACGTCGAGCGGCGCACCGGGGAGGGCCTCTCCAAGCGCGAGGTGATGCGCTGCCTGAAGCGCTACGTGGCCCGCGAGATCTACCGCGTCCTCACCGCCCCATCGTCCGCTTGACAAACATGAGAGCGTCCAAGGCTCGCAGTACACCTCCCTCGCCTTCGGAGAGCGCTGCCGCGAGTCGGGCATCGCGAGGTCCATGGGCTCGGTGGGCGACGCCTACGACAACGCCATGTGCGAGTCGTTCTTCGCCACGCTGGAGTGCGAACTCATCTGGCGGCGCTCGTTCCGCACGGCGGCCGAGGCCCGGCGAGAGGTCTTCGGCTTCATCGAGGGCTTCTACAACACCCGCCGGCTGCACTCGGCCCTCGGCTACGAGTCGCCGGCCGACTACGAGAGGAACCATGCGGCCTGAGGCGCACCGGAGGCGCGCGCCCCGAACCTCTCTCCCGCGTCTGAGAGAGACTGAAGGGAACAGCACTGGAGGTGATCAACCACAGAAATCAACCGTCCGTGAAAGCGGGACAGCTCCAGTTGTCACATGCGGTCGGGCTTCGTCCCAAGGGAGGCCCAAGACTATACCGTGGTTTGCTCTGAACCCCGATACGCTTGAGCTCGCCCTCAAGCCTTCTGTAGGCCATCACAACCTCACGGTCGATCCGATTGTTTCGCGCAAGTACTTCTTCTTCGGAAGTCGACGATGGTTGCACCATGTTAAAAATACTCCTTGGTATGGACGAACGAAAACAGTTTTTCCCTATGCATGTAATCTCTCAAGAGAGCAAAGTAATCTCTAACGTGGTTGTGTAAATCTGGATTCTCCTCGAGATCATCGATCCTCAACCCAACTTCTTCTTGCAATGTTCTCATATCAATTGCCCGACCATGGGAATGCCAGCGTTCGGGATCATTCAGCAATGCGGCGATCTTCTCCGCACGGTCCTTCTTCATGTTTTCTGTAACAGCAGTTTCTTGCGTTTCCGTGACTGTCCAATCCTTGAACTTATACCTAGACAGCCATTTGATCAGAAGTTCGACCGACAGCTCACGGGCTTGCTCGAACTGGTACAGTTCGCCGAGATCAAGTTTATCAAGCAGTGCGTACTCGGCCGTCGTAAGTTGGCCTTGTGCAGCTTTCGCATTGAGGCGCTCGAATTGGTTTAGATATGACAAAGCTGGGACCAGCTTGTCATCACGTTCGATTTGTGGATCAATTGGCCCCAGGCAAGATAAGTGATCCATCATTATTCGGTCAGCACTCAAGGCGAAGATTGTACCAGCGGACATAGCTCGGTCGGGTACAATCACGGTCACGTCATCATAACGAAAACGTACGGTAGTAACCATTCGCTCGACGATTTCAACGACCCCGCCGAGTGTGTCCAAGAGTATTACCACGGATTTCCGAGATGAGGCAAGTTGGCCGATCGCATCGCGAAGGCGAATCTCCAATCCAGGCACGATTGGACTAACGACTGCAACAACATCAGCGGTCAGATCACTACCAATGTTGTCCAAGCCTTCAGTTAGCCGGGCTCGTATGTGATCATCGACTGGTCTCATGTGCGCTCCTTAGACGATTGTGCATGGCATGGTTGCGCGTGACCCGAAGTTCTTTGACTGCCATCTTATCGTACGAAGGCGCGTGGCGAATGACAAGTCACAAGCCTGTCCTGTAGTGGTCTCGGTTTTCTGGACAGAGGGGCGGCTAACCATCAGGCCGCCCGGCGGGTGAGCTTCTCGCGGGCACGGGCCGGGGTCAGGTATCCGTGCCGCTGGAGGAGCCAGCCGCGGTTGTGGCGCTCGATGAAGGCCCCGATCACCTCCCGGACCTCATCGCGCACCTCGAAGTCGTTCAGGTACAAGGCACTCCTCCTTCAGCGTGCGGATGAACCGTTCCGCGACGCCGTTGCACTCGGGCTCTCCCAGATACGCCGGCATGGAGCGGATGCCCAGCCACTTGATCTCCGCCTGGAACGCCCTCTCCCGGTACTGCGAGCCCCGGTCGTGCCTGACGCCGAGGCCCGCGGCGGTCGCCTTGGCGAACCCCCCCATCTGGGCGTGGACACCCTGCCGCACCGGCTCCGGCGCCGCCCAGCGGTCCCCCTTCTTCGCCGCGTGCCAGCCCACGACATCGGTCACGCAGTGGTCCACCACGCCGAAGAACCAGCACCAGCCCTCCCTCCGCGTCCAGAACCGCGCCGCGTCGGTGCCCCACAGCTCGTCGGGACGCTCGGTGCGGATCCGGCCGCCGTGGCTCCGGTCGCCCCGCGGGCGGCCCCGCCTCACCGGCGTCAGCAGCCCGTTCTCCCGCATCAGCCGCAGCACCCGGTTCTTGCCCGCGACGATCCCCTTGGCCGCCAAGCGTGCCCTCACCTTCCGGTGCCCCTCGCCCACGAACGGACTCTCCGACAGCACCGTCCGGATCTCCACGACGAGAGCTTCGTCGCTCCACTCCGTCTTCGGTCCGCGCTTGCCCGGCTTGCGGTCGCTGCCGGGGGCCGAGCGCAGCGCGTACACGCTCGATCGAGGCACCCGCCACGCCTCGCACACCAGCGTTGCTGATTCCGGCGTAAGCCGATCAGTGATTCCATTTCATGCCGATCACGGATTCCAGAGCATGCCGATTCGGTGATTCCGGCAAGCCGATCACGGATTCCAGAGCATGCCGATCACCCTGGAGTGAGCGAGTAGGAGCGCTGGATAGCCCGCTGTAGCGACGCCTTCTTCCATCCTCGCCGAGGTCCCCCGAGACGAGGAGGGAGAGGGTGTCGCAGAGAAGGTTGTCCATGCGGAAGATTCGAGAACTGATGCGCCTGAAGCACGAGCTCGGGCGCAGCCACCGCGAGATCGCCGCGTCGCTCGGCATCGCCAACAGCACGGTGAGCGACTACGTGCGCCGGGCGGCGGCGGCGGGCTTGTCGTGGCCGTTTCCGGAGGGACTGGACGACGCCGCGCTGGAGGCGGCGCTGTTCCCGGCCCCGCCGCCGTCGCGGGTTCCCCGGCCCGAGCCGGACTGGGGACACGTCCACCGGGAGCTTCAGCGCCACAAGGGCGTGACGCTGCAGCTGTTGTGGCTGGAGTACCGCACAGTTCATCCGAACGGCTACCAGTACAGCTGGTTCTGCGAGCGCTACAAGGCGTGGCGGGAGCAACTCGACGTGGTCATGCGGCAGGTCTACCGGGCGGGCGAGAAGGCGTTCGTCGACTACGCGGGGCCGAAGTTCGAGGTCGTGGACCAGAGCACCGGCGAGGTATGCGACGCCATGGTCTTCGTCGGCGTCCCCGGCGCCTCGAACCACACGTTCGTGGACGTGACCCGGAGCCGCGCGCTGCCGGACTGGACGATGTCCCACGTCCGGATGTTCGAGTTCTGGGGAGGCGTGCCCGAGCTCGTGATCCCGGACAACGAGAAGTCCGCGGTGCGCAAGGCCAGCCGCTACGAGCCGGATCTGAACCCGACGTACCGGGAACTGGCCACCCACCACGGCACCACCGTGCTGCCGGCGCGGCCCCGGGCACCGCGGGACAAGTCTCTTGTTTCACGATGCACCTTGTTGCGCGTTTGAAGCGGTGGCTGGTTCTGCGGGACTCGGGTTGCGTTCTCCGAGCTGATCGGAGTGCCGGTTGCTCCCGGGGTCGGGGACCCTGTACATGCAGTAGCGTCGGCCATCGGTCGCGATGACGGCCCGCTCGATCCGGTCGTCGTCGGGGGCTCTTCCGATCGTGCGCACGGTTCCGGGGGTGACACCGATCCGGACAGCCAGTTCCGGAGCCGACGCGAATCCCTTTGCCCGAAGCCGCGTCCTCTCCCGTTCGAGAAAGCTCGGCAACCCGTACCTGCGGCGGGTGTGACACACGCGCTTGGCCGTATGGGACTCGCCCTTCCAGTTTCTGTGTCCGGCCCGGTTGAGTTCCAGCGCGGTGGCCTCGTCGGTGTGGGTCTCGAGCAGCCGGGCGAGAGCGGCGACTGTGTCCGGGGGGGTCTTGCGGACCTGCGCCATGGGCCGCGGCAGATGCACGGTGTCGAGGGTGAGTGCTTTGCCGCCGCGCATGCGGAGTTCCACCTTGACCTCGTGGCCGTCGCGGGAGAGGATCGCGTCTTCGATGAGGAGCCCGAGAAGCCTCTTGCGATCGGTGTGGGTGGTCGCCGATGCGGTCCACACCCGCTCGAAGTCGCGCGTCAGCGCGCGGATGCGTTCGACCCGCGGGTTGGAGAGCTCCGCGTGCCGAGCGAGGGCACGCGCTTCGCGTTCCCGGCAGGCTTCGTCGAGTTCCCGCAGCCGCCCGTTCCAGTCAGCTTCGAGCGTGGCCGCCACAAGCCGGTTCGCAGGATCGACTTCGAAGTACCTGCGCCGTGCGAGGTCGGCCTCGTAACGGATCGCCTCGATGCGATGGGCACGTTGCCGGTCGGCCTCGGCGAACTCGGTGCGAACCTGCTCCCGGACCGCGATGGCGAGGTCGATGGTCTCCCGGTTCATCGCGTCGACCACGAAGCGGGATATGGCGGCGTCGACCAGGTCGGCACGGATCGTCTGGCAGACCTTGCGCCCATAGCGGACCAACTGGTGCTTGCACACGTAGAAATAGCGGGCCGGCTCGTTGCGGGTCGACCGAGCGCTCGTGTAGAGCGGACCCATGCGGCGTCCGCAGTGGCCGCGGATCACCCGGGACTGCGGGAGCGCCGCTCGTCCCAGTCGATGAACCCCGCATGGGCGTTGCGGATCAGGACCTCCCACTCCTCACGCGGGACGTTGCGATATCTCACCGTGCCGTCCGCCCGCGGCTCGCGGCGTGTGCGGCCGTAGACGAACGCGCCGCGTAGCGTGGGTTGCGCAGGATTTGGCGGACTTGCGAGAAGCTCGGAAGCGCCCAGCGGAGCCGGCCACGGTTCGGTCCTCTCCTCGGACGTGACGGGAGCACGATGTTCTCCCGGTGCATCCACTTGACGACCGCCATCGCCGATCCCATGCGGCGGAAACGGTCGAACACCCCGCGGATCGCATCGGCAACGGACTGGTCGGGATCGAAGACGACCTCATCGCCGTCGTTGTAGGCGAGGCCGATCGGCAAGGCCATCTTCAGGACACCGCGTGCCGCCGCGCTCTTCCGGCCACCGACAAGCCGTGCCCCGATTCCCTGCAACTCGAACTCCGACATCGTGCCCTTGAAGCCGAAAAGGAGCCGGTCGTTGCCGTCGTTCGGATCGTAGACCCCGCTCTCGTCGAGGATCGGCGTACGGGCGATCCCCGCGATCCGCAGCAGCTGATGCCAGTCGGCGTTGTCGCGGGCCGGACGCGAGACCTCGAGCCCAAGCACGATCCCCACCTCACCGGCGGCGATCCGGGCCATGAGATCGCGGAAACCGCTCCGGTTCGCGCTCGAGGCAGCCGACTTCCCCTGATCCTCGTCGATCACGCGAACGCTCTCGGCCGGCCAGCCCAGGGCCATGGCCCTGTGACGCAGTCCGTACTGGCGCCTCGCGCTCTCGGTGTTCTCCATCACCTGGCGCAGGGAGGACTGGCGGACATACAGGCACGCCTCGCGCGCCAGATGATGCGCCTCGATCTTGCGCGTGATCACCTCGGAGATGAGCATGCGGCCCGCCTCCTCCCGAATGTCAACGCGGCCCGAGCAGATGCCGGACCTGGCGGGCGGCCTCGTCGAGCGCGGCATCCCCGATCACAGGCTCCGCAACCCCACGCGATGCGCGTGTCGGCGGTCGGGGCTTCACGGAGGCGTCCCCGCATCCGGCCAGCGCAAGAGCGTCGCGCAGGCCGTGGAAGCGGAGCGCTCCGATCCCGTGGCTGTCCCCGCCCGACAGCCAGAGCCGACGCCAGTCCTCGTAGCTCCGCCAGGCGTCGCCCGGCATCACGGTCCGGTCTCCAGAGTTTTTTTTTCGGCGCGCGCAAGCGCCTTTTCCAGACCGCGCGGATGCAGCCGGACCCCGAACTCGGCCTCGATGAGCGGCACGAGCCGCTTCGCTCCGATCCGCCCGTGCCGCTCCCGGCAGATCCGTACGAACCGCAGGATCTCCGGGGTGATCTTGTGAGGCCCGCGCGGTCCGCGCCGCGCCGGGATCAGCCCCATCAGCCCGCCCTCGCGGAACGCCTTCGCCATCCGGAAGCAGGTCGGACGCGACACCCCGAACCGCTCGGCCGCCTGTGCCAGGGTGGCGCCCCCAAGCCGGACCAGCCGGACCATCTCGTAGCGGACCTGCAGCAGATCCTCGGGATCGAAGAAGTCGCCGGTGGTGAACATCGGATCCCGGACCTTCTCCGGAGACCGATTGAGAGTGCGTGTCTTCTTGAGTCGATCCCGCTTCTCGCTGTGATCCCGATCGGTGCTCATGGGTCGGTTCCGGGATAAAGGAGTAATCAGATAATAGTACGCTGAATCTTACCAATGTCAAGTGCATGCCCTCCCGATCGGCATCCTGAACATCTTTCTCTACAACGGAATATCTGAGAGTGAGGGCACTGCCGCCCGCCCTGGCAGCGCCCGAGTTCCCGATCACAACGCGCCCTTATTCCCGATCATGAGTCGCGGACGACTCCAAGTGGGCATCGATGATGCCGCGGAGCGCCACCAGATCGTCGATCCGCCACGGGCTGCGGCCACCGGAGACGCGCTCGAAGTCGTCAACGCTCCGCGGCGATGTCCAGGAAACCGGTATGCTGACGAGCGTTGAGGCGTCCGTGATGTAGCAGACAAGCGGAACACCCCCCACGGTCACCAGGTTGTGGATCTCGAGTTCGTGGCCGCGGAGCGGGTGGAAAGGATGTGTGATGCGGAACCGTCGAACATCGCCCGACGACTCATAACGGCCCGCATTCCCGGACAATCGACAAGGCGAAGGTGGAGGCCGCCGTCCAGCACGTCGAGCGCTCGGTCATGGCGCCGGGGGCACTCGCTTCACGCGTGGGACGGGGACGTAGTGGAGCGCTGGGCTCGCTATCTTGCCAACCCCGTATTCGCAGGCGCTCCTCCGACCGGTACCTCATCCAAGTCCAGACCTCTTACGAAACAGATGTAATTCATCGTGAACTTCCGGAAGTCGCGTGGGGAAACAGAAATGAGACTGAAGGCTTGGGAATCCCACTCCTTAGCGAGAAGCACGATGTTGTGAATCACCTTGCCCTCGGTGAATACGTTGCCATGGGCCAACGCGTTTCGGAGAATTCTGAGGACCGTGCCTACCCGCTCCTCCGGTGGCATCGACCGAGCATCCCGGAGTTCTCGCCACGTGTCGGGTCCGCCCGACTGGACGTCTTGGATCCTGCCTGTTTTCCATGTCGACACCCCTCGGCTCCTCCAGAGCGGAGACGACAGGAACGGTTCGCGTAGGAGTTCCTCGTACTTCTCAGCCGTCTTCGGATAACGTTCCCGATCGCGCAACGGATGCCGGGGACGAGCCCTTGGTTTGAGTCTCTCGTGCGGAACGGTGAGAGCCGCCGTACTGATCGACAGAAGAAGCGTCACGTCCCTTCCCTGTTCCAAGGCCGGCGACCGAAACTCTTCAAGGATCTCACCACATCGGGAGGGGAAGTCCGTCACGTAACTCGAATATGCGGTCATGGGAATCTCCTCGTAGCATCTCGGTAGTGTGGGTCAGCTTCTCGGACGGGGCGTGACCTGTCAGCGAATCTCATTTGCTTCACGTCGGCAAGCCGCCGGATGTGAGGTCTTAGCAGGCTGGCGCTTCCCGAGCGACTACCGGATCTCGTCATTTGACTCGCACGGCTTCACGGCCCGCCGTGCACATACGCAGGTAGTCGCACGAACGGCATTTCTCTGCGGCGGGTGTAGGCAGCAGGGCACTCGCTCGGAGCGCGCGGGCTGCCGCTCGAGTCTCATGCTTCACGTCGTCGATAAACTCGTCGTCCACCGACCGCCGCTTGCGCTTACGCTCATCCAGTTCGTAAGTCTCGACATAGTCGGGCCTGCGGCCCGTGAGGTTCTGATAACCAAGTGCGTAGACATGGAGCTGCGCTTCCGTCACGTCCTCGGCTTGGGCACGGTCGCTCGACTTGTGATCGACGACGGTGATCTCGTCGGTGTCGATCCGCCGCACGAGGTCGATGCGGCCATTGATGCTCACGCCGTCGCCAAGATTGACCTCGACCTGCTTCTCGGAGAACTCGATCTTGTCGAAGAGCGCTGCGTTGTCGGCTAGGTAGTCGCGCAGCACACGCTCGGCCGATGCCTCGAGCTCCCGTCGGAGCGCCGGATAGGCATAGGGCGCGTGTAGGTGTGTATCGACAAGGCGCGGGACTTCCGCGGCCTCGGCAACGTCGCCGCGGATGGCGCGGGCATGTACCTCGGCTAGCGCATCGTGCAGCGATTTGCCGTAGCCCAAGGCCTCGTGCAGAGGGGCGTTGAAACCGTAGAGAATCCGCAGCTTGAACTGGTACGGGCACTCGAAGAAGTACTTGAGGTCGGAAAACGAGAACACAACGTTCGCCACGCCCGCTCTGGCCCGTGGACTGAGTCGCTCTCGCGTGGAGTAGTCGGGCGGCCGCCGCTTCACGTGTTTCGAAACGAGAATGTCGTCCCAGAACTGCGAACGCCTCCTATACAGCTGATTGCTCGACACGGGTGCCCACGTGAGGTGTAGGAACTTCTGGCTTCGTGTCATTGCGACGTAGAAGAGACGACGTTCATCCTCGATCGTACCTTCGTAGCGCGCTTGTCCCTTGATTCCTTCACGCGGGATCAGGTGCCAAGCAGTTCGGCCACCCGGCTTCTTGGCCGGGAACCGATTCCTGAGTAGGGCTGGCACCAAGACGACGGGCCACTGCATCCCCTTTGCCTGGTGGATGGTCATGATCCGCACGGCGTCCGGGTTTGCGTACTGGTTGTCCTGCCAACCCTCCGCGTAGGCGTCCTCGGCCCGGTACTGGAGGAAGCTCGCGAAGGAACCGTACTTCTCGCTTGGCTTCGACTGGTAGTGAATCGCCTCGAAATCGGAGATGACCTGGCTGAACTTGCCGAGGTTGTAGAAGACGACTTCACCTCGCCCGTTAGGGACAACTTCCTCGCGGAGTCCCGCTTGCTCCAAGAAGTTCAGAAACACCCGCTGGATCGAGTATTGCCCCCATCGTTTCTGATCGGGATCCGTTAGCGCCGCCTTCGCGGTCGCTGCCCCTTCTACTGCGGTGCTTAGAGCCTCGGCTTCGAAGCCGAGGTCCGCGCTGATCCAGGCTTGCTCGACGCCCGCCGCGTCAACGCCGTTGTCGCCGATGAAGTAGAATAGCTGCCGTGCGGCTTCTGCCTCGGCAGTCCCGAACAGGTTTGTCATGCCGGTGACCACGAAGGGGACGCCCGCCGCTTGGAGTGCCGCCGTGATCGGCTCGGCGTTTGCCTTAACGCTCCGGAGCAGCACGGCCATGTCCGACCACGACAGGCCTCGCTTCTCTTCACCCTCGAGAAACGCGACACCCCGCAGCGCTCGCGCGGTCGCGGCAATGTATTGGGCCTCCTCGGCGGGCGTCGCGAACGAGAGGGCGATGATGTCGCCGGTCTCGTAGGGCTGCACGCCCGTGTTTTTCATCGCCTTCCGTAGACGTTCGGTGTTCTGCTCGATGAACGGTCGGGCTGTCTCTACGACGCCTTCGCTGGAGCGGAAGTTCTCCTCGATCGAGATCTGGTCAACGGCCGGATAGCGCTCCTCGAAGGTCAGGATGTTGTCGACGTCGCTGCCGCGCCACTGGTAGATCGTCTGGTCATCGTCGCCAACCACGCAGATGCGCGCGCCCAGCTCGTGCAACGACGAAACGATGGCTTCTTGGATGGGATTGACATCCTGGTACTCGTCGACGATCACATACTTGATGCGATCTGCGAGACGCTCACGCAGTGAATCCTCTTTGGTCAGCAGCGCGACCGCCTCATCCAGAATCGACGAGTAATCGAAATAGCTTTTTTCGTCGAGCAGCTTCTGATACGTGTGGAGGCCAGCGAACACCGAGCAATCGGCAAGCTGGGCTTCGTCGCGCTGTGCCTCGCGCAGAATGGAGAGTGCTGTCACGTAGTGCTTGCTGTCCTGATAGCGGCGTAGGGCGGCCCCGGTCAGGACCGTGGAGGTGGTGAGACCACTCTTTCTGCTGTTCCGGTCAACGAAGAGCCGCTGCTGCACCTCATTCAGCACGTCGTACTTGAGGTGCTTGGGCGATTCCGATTGCAGCAGCTCCAGGCAGAAGGAGTGGATCGTACCGACAAACATCTCGGCCATGCCTGCGATCTCACCCAAGGCTTCCCGGGTGCGCGTTACGACGCGTTCCTTCAGCTCAGCCGCAGCCTTCTCGGTGAACGTGAAAGCAACGATGTTCTCGGGAGCCAAGGAGTCCGGACTCCCAGGGGTCAGCAGATGCACCACCCGACGTGCAACGACCTCAGTCTTGCCGGAGCCTGCGCAGGCGATCAGCTGAAGGTTGCGGCCATCGTGTTCGATCGCTTGACGTTGGGAATCGGTGAGGTTCATTAGAAGAGTTCCGGTGCAGAGGGTTCAGCAACACAACCGGGTAACCGACCCGGAAGCTGCTCGTCCTATTGGAGAAGATCAACAAGCTGAGTACCGCTCCTGGCGACATGGTGCCCGGTTCGTGCTGCGGCTATGTCATGCCATCCGCTGCTTCAGGAGGCTGGGTCGGGAGTGAACAGCATCCCCTGTCACTGGGGGTCGTGAAGCTGGCAGATCCGTAACCGCAAGACAAGCGCTGCCGGCTACAGCCCCCGATTCGGCACGCCTTCGAGACGTTGCCCCGCTCCTGGGCAAGTTCTAGTAGCAGCGACAGCCTGTTCCGAGCTATCTTCTCGGCCTGGACGGTGGTCATTCTTCTCTCCGCTCGTGGTTGTTGGGTGGTTTGAGCACTTCTCGACCAACCTCGGCGGAAGCCGGATGGCCGCCGTCCCCCTTTTCGGGGACAGCTGTCAGGCGATTACCGTATCAGAGCAGACGGAGCCAATCTGTCAATATCGAGCCGATGTGGCGGGCTCCACGACTCCTGCGTATTCCGACGAAGTCGACCACCCATTCCGAGCGAAGCCGTCCACCCATTCCGAGCGAAGCCGTCCACCTGTTCCGAGCGAAGCCGTCCACCTGTTCCGGGCGAAGCCGTCCACCGATTCCGAGCGAAGCCGTCCGGTTTGGAGCGGTGATCCCGAGGGGGTGCTGGACACGGGTGGATCAGGTCTGGTCGTGAGGGGTGTGGACCTCCTTGGTCGAGTCGTAGAACCGCCTCATGGAACCGCCCTTGAGGGTGATCCGGTGGGCGTTGTTGAGTTATGTGTCATTCAGCATAACTGAACATATGTTGCGGATCGGATTATGGTGCGGAGAGTCCGATCGGCTGCTCGGACACGCCAAAGTGTCCGTATCTCCGCAACATAATCTCCTGCCATCAGAGCGCGACGAGGAAGGCCATCAGCCCCTTTCTCTCCTTCCACGGTCGATCCGGTCCGGACTGCGCGGCATCGCAGAGCGCCATGGCCTTTGCCTTCATCTCCAGATCGATCTCGGCGTAGACATTGGTGGTATCGAGGCTGGCATGACCGAGCCAGGCACGGATCGTGTTCAGATCGATTCCGGCCTGGAGCAGGTGGCAGGCGCTGGTGTGACGGATCGTGTGAGGTGTGATCCTCCTTCCGGCGAGCGACGGCACGCGGGCGGCACAGCGCTGGACGAGCCGATAGGCTCCGGACCGCGTATAGGGTCTTCGCTGTTGGCTGAGGAAGACGGCATCGCCGGTAGCCCGTCCTCGCACCAACTCGGCGAGCGCTTTTTCGGTCCGCGGCCACAGCGGACACTGCCGGTGTTTCCCACCCTTACCGTGGATGTTGACGAGCGCGTGCCGGCCATCACGTCGTCCGACTTGGAGATCGCCCGCCACGAGTCGTGTGGCTTCGGAGACGCGCGCTCCGGTGTTGTAGAGGAACAGGAGGAAGGCGTATTCGACGCGGCCCCTCGGTGTCCGGCGGTTCGGAACGTCGAGCAGCTTGTTCATCTCGGTCTTGGTGAGCCAGCCGATCGGCCGCGGCGTTGCTTTCTTGGAGGCAATGGCGCGGATACTTGCACTCCACTCGAGATGTCCGGGGTCGCGGCTGGCGACGAAGCGGGCGAAGGCGCGGATCGCCGACAGGCGCTGGTTGCGGGTCTGCGCGGAGCAGCCGCGCTCATCCTCCAGATGGCCAAGGAACTGCCGGATGCGCCCGGCTGTGAGGTCCTGCACGGTGAGCCGCTCGACCGGCTTACGGATCTTCGTGCCGGCGAAGGGCAACAGGAGGGCGAAGGTATCGCGGTAGCTCTTCTGGGTGTTGCGGGCGAGGTTGCGCTCGGTGACGATGTATTCGGCCAAGACGCGGCGGAGCCAGGGGCCGAGGGTGCGGGGGTTACTCATGGTCTCCTCCATTGACATAGGTATCGAAGCGGACCGAAGCCTCATGCAGCAGTTCGGAGGTCATGGACAGATAGATCCGGGTGCCGTCGAGATCCTTGTGTCCGAGCCAAGTGGATAGCGCCGGCAGCAATCGTTGGACATCGGCACCCCGCCGGTACCAGGCCTCCAGCCGGTGAACGGCTGCGGCGTGGCGCAGTGAGTGAAGGCACGGAGCTCGTTGTCCGTCGTGGCTCCGCCCGATTCCGGCCTCCCGGAGCAGCTGGGCGAACGCGCGGCGGGCGGTAACTGCGATCAGGGGCGTCCCAGTGCGGTTGGCGAGGAAGGTCGAGGCCGTACCCTTCGGGAAAGGCCGTTGCGCGCGCTTGGCAGCATGGACTTTCAGCGCATCAGCGAGTTGCGGGCAGACCGGAACGAGGCGGGTCTTGTAGAACTTGGTGTCGCGTACGGTGAGGAGCGCCTCTCCCGGGTCGACATCGTCGAGGGTCAGGCGCTGCGCCTCGCCGAAGCGCAGCCCCGCGCCGTAGAGAAGAAGCAGCAGCGCCCGCAGGGTATCGCCATCGAGCTGAAGCGCACGCCGCCGGCTGACATCGATGGTGGCGAACATGTGCTGCAACTCGTTACGGGAGTATACGTAAGGAGGTAGCGACCGCGGCTGCCTCGGCTCATCATCGCGTACCGGAAGCGGCGACCGGACCGCATGGCCGCGGCTGATCGCGTAGCGGTAGAAGCCGGCCAGGGCGCTGTACTTGACGGCCCGATACGAAGTGAGCGGCCCTTTCCCGGCCAGAAAGCCGAGAACGTCCGCTTCGCCGACGGCGCCGCAACCGATGTTCCTGCCGACATGGTCGCAGAACCGGTGCAGCAGGCGTCCACCGGAGTGGAACTTGGCGCCATGTGTCCGGCGCCAGGCGATATAGTCGTTGACCGCATCCCCGAGAGTCATACCAGCCCTCCCAGGTCGATGTCGGCTACCTTGCGGAGCGTGCCGAGCCGCACCTTGGCGTATATCGCAGTGGACGAGACGCTGCGATGGCCGAGGTAGTCGCCGACCTCTTTCATCGAGAAGCCGTGGTCCAGTAGGTGCTGCGCGACAGCGTGGCGCAGGGCATGAGCGCCGCGCCGCTTGCCGGTGAGGCCGATACGATCGAGCCGTCTCCCGACGACCATCGATACAGCGTTCCGGCCCAGCGGACGGATCGGAGCTGCGAGCGTGAGGAAGAGCGCCTTCTCAGGCCGCGGGGGACGAACGTCGGTGAGGTAGCGCACGATCGCTTGGCCGACGCCGCGCGAGAGCGGGTAGTGATGCGTCCGCCCCGGTTTGGGGCGACGTACCCGCAGCGTCTCCTCGGTCCAATCCACATCGTTGAGCCGTAGGCCGGTGACCTCTCCGGAGCGCAACCCGTAGGCGATCAGCACCATCGGGATGGCACGGTCACGAACATCGACCGGCCGGTTGCCCTCGGAGGTCTTCAGCAGCCGCAGCACCTCGTCCCGGTTCAGCCCCTTCGGGACTGTCTCACGGGGATGGAAGCGCAATGGCATGATCCCGTCGGCCAGCCCCGGTGCGCACCAACCCCGGTGTTCCGCGAACCGGAAGAAGTTGCGAAGCTGCTGCGCGTAATTTCGGATGGTGAGCCGGTTGCAGCCGCGGGCGTGCCACCGCGCGACAGCTCGGTCGATGTCGGCGGTCCCCACCGAAGCCAGAGCAACGTCCCATTCGTCGAGCCACTCGAAGAAGCGGTCAACCGTATTGCAGCAAGAGCGGATCGTCTCCTCGGACCACCCGCGATCCTTACGCATCCACGCCGCGAAGACCGCAACCTTCCCAGCTAGGGTGTGTCGCACCTTGCAGGGTTCTGCGAGCAGATCCACGAAGCGCAGCCATCGTAACGCGCGACCGACAAAGACCCTACGTGTCTTCGGTCGCACGGGGCCGGTTGGTCGGCCCTGACTGCGCCTCAACCACTGCGCGGCTGCCGCCTCGATCCGGGGCATGCCGACGCGCTCGGCTTTCCGCAGGCCCAGGAAATGAACGAGGTGGAGCTGATGCGCCGCAATCTGGCGCAATGTTGCCCGTCCGACGCCCGCTTGTGTGCAATGCCTGAGGTAGCGGAGCCGTTCGTCCAACAGGGGCCCGGCGCGGTAGGACGCGATGGTGCCGCGTCGCGTGAAGAGTTCCTCGAACATGGTCATGCCTCCTTGTGGCTGGAGGGATGACCATAAGAGCCCGACGAAAGAAAATCGGAATATTATGTTGCGGAGATACAGAGACTTGTCGTGGTCCAAGCAGCCGATCCGGACTCTCCGCACCATAATCCGATCCGCAACATATATTCAGTTATGTGTCATTCAGCATAACTCAACAACGCCCACAGGATCACCCTCAGGGCGGTTCCCTGAAAATGCTCTACGACTCACCCAAGGAGGTCAACCGCCACGACGACTGATCGATCCGTGTCCACTGCCGCTTCAGGATCGACCGTCCCCACGGACGGCATCGCCCGGTATCACCCAGTTTTCCACGGAACCGGTCGACGGCCTAGCCTCGGAATCGGTGGAGACTTCGTCCGAATAGGCAGCGGAGCCTGTTGTACCGACATCGGGTGAGTTAGCGGCTACCTACGGGACCCAACTGGTGCTGAAATCGAGCCGCCTTATGAACTGGAAGGGATCACAGGTCTTGAGCTCCGCCGCAACATCCGGGATCTTGCGGTTGGCGCGTCGTTTTGACACCGCAGATACCTCCGTCGTTACGATGCAATAGACGTTTGGGTTGGATGCCGCATGCGCAATCAAGAATGGGTCCTGACCGATCTTCTGCAACTCAGCTGCAGTGAGGTTCTTCCCATAACGGTTGAGGACCGTCCTCGCACTCGCGGCACTCACCTGCGCCTGAAGTACCAATCTCGACCTCTCCTGCCTTACGAGCTTTGCAACCCGGTCCTTCCCCACCTTCACCTCATTGTAGATCTCGATTGGAACCTTCACATGCCCTGCCGATGCGTGGTGCAAGAGCCATGCCCAATACTCGGGTACGCGGTCGATGGAGTAGTACAGCTTATCCGCGTCTATCAGTACGTTCGCATCCAGTAGGTAGCGCAAAGTGGTAAAATAGATCCTATGGCTCGACGAGCCGGTGTGCGTTGTTGGGGCGGACACCGAGGACGAATCCCGCTTTGGTAGTGGTCAGAACTCCCGACTGCATCAAACGTCCCGTTGTACCTACGAAGCGGTTCCCGAGCCGATACCGGGCGGTGTTGTAGTAGCTTCCTCCGCCCCCACCGCTTGACCTCGACATCTGCCAGCGACGATAGAAGTTCTTCCGCAAGGAGATCCAAACATCTCTGCTAATCGCCGCGCGTCGGTGAAGCCGGTATGCGACCATGGCAGGGCTTAGGTTCATGCGGCCCGCGAATGAGGTTATTTCAGATATCCATTCCTCCTCACCTTGACGTTGCTTGGTGGCAAGCTCATCCAAATCACTATCCGGGAGGAGGAATCGCGAAGCAACATCGCTACAGAACTGTTCCACCCTACCAGCCGGCGTCCAGTTGCTGACCCCTGTGTTTCCAAGGCATAGATGCACCAGTTCGTGTAGCAGCGTGAAGGAACGCGCCCCGTACGAATCCCCAGGATTGACGACAACCATTGGTGCGATCTCATCACACAGGACCAGTCCCCGGAACACGCTTACACTTATAGTCCGCGAGTGGTGCCCGAGTTCGCCGACCAGGAGGACGAACACGCCCGCCTCCTCGGTTCTAGTGCGCAAGAGGCGGAACGCTTGGTCGCGATTGCTTTCAAGGCGATACTCGCGGTGCGTAACGCCCAAGATCTTGCGGAGTTCCTCAACCGCGTCGAGCACCGAACGCGAACCCATGCCTCCTACGAACGACACCGACTCATCCTCTTCGTTGTCGATGATTGCTTCTTTCAGTAGTGACTGGCGCGCTGTCAGGTCTCTCAACAGGAGGTTGAGCCACGCTTCCTCTTCCTCTGCGAACTCCCTGTTCACCGTTGTCCTGAAGTCAGTGGCGTGATGGCCCAGTTCTGGTGGCTCGTCAACGTAAAGGGAGATGAGAGATTGCTGGTACTTGTCCGCCATGTTGGCGAGCATGGCTCGGGTAGGAAACTCCCTGCCAGCTTCAAGGTTTCGGAGACGTGCGATAGGCTCGAAGCCGCGGGCAGGCTTTATCTGCAGCTTGCCAGCAGCCTTCGCTAGACTTAGGCCTGCGGATTCGCGGGCCCAGCGGAGCACGTCAGGATTCACGTGTATCGACAAGATAGCGTATGCGGTTCCGTTGTGTCCCTGTGCGACCTCTACCCGCTAACCGCAATCGTAGCACGGTGCCGCGGCGCGGAGCAACCCGCCCCCATCGTCGATTCCCACGCACGCCGACCGCTGATCCCGCGGCGTGCCGATGGTCGATCCCGTTCCAGGAAAGGGGGCGTGACCCGAGATGGTGCGTTCAAGATGGCTCCTAAACATGCTGGTTGCAAAGGTATCGGCCCCGGACCGGTACAAACGTCCTTGGAGCCCGAGCGGCTGTAACTCAACGATCCGGCGCGATCTCAACCGCTCGTCATCAAGACTCCGTCCTCATCTTCGGCACCCGGCGCAAGACGGCGACCGAATGTGACACATGGGACGGGCGAAGAGTGACACCCGGCCGGAGGTGACGAGCTGACGGAGAGTTTTGATCCCTACGGAGTGCGCTCGAAGAGCACGGCATCCGGTCCGAAACTCGTCCAGCCAGACATGCTGCCCCGGAACGCGGTTTCGGAGTTCTGCGCTCCCGTGAAGCTGCCTCGGCGTCCGTCATCGTACCGGAAACCCAACGAAACATCCGCGCCGCTGTGTCTCCCGCTTACGGTCCCCGAAGCGATCCTCGGCTGCATGCTCGGACCGCCCGCCTCGATGTACTCGACGGTTCCGGTCACGTCCCCTGAAGAACCCTCCTCCAAGGTGAGATACCACTGACCGCCTGCATCCAGGAGGCCGGTGCAGCACCAGCCCGCCCAGTTCCCCGTGAGCGCGCCGAACTGCGGGCCTGGGTCGAACACACCGCAGCCTGTGGCGAACACCAAGCTCGAGGCGAGGAAGGTGAGAGCCGCTGCCGTCCTTCGCCTGCTATCCATCGACCGTTGTACAGGTTCTTGAGCCATAGCGTTCTCACGTCATCCTCGTTCCACGCGTGGTCGCTCTGATTCTGATCCGTAGGATCGGGGTCGTAGAGTATCATCCCCGCCTCGACTCCGTCGTCCTTCGTAGACCCGTGATCCGCTCACTCAGTTCGTCCATGAACTCCGACAGCGTCAGCCCCAACGCACGCGCGAACTTGTCCGCCGCCTCGACCGTGAGGCGGATCTCCTCCTTCTCCAACCGCCGGACGTGCCTCTCCGACAGCCCCGGAATCTCCGTCTGCTTCAGCTGCCGATCATGCCTCATGTCAAGGAGAGCCTGCGACACATTCTCCATCTCATACCGGCGGATCTCCACATCAGCCAGATGCATGGGATCCACAGCCTGCAACATCTGCGACGGACCCATATGCACGTCCCGATCGGGCCAATGCAGGTAGGAACCGGATGAATCGATCACGAACCGGCCGACCGCGGCCGGCTCGAACCGCCTGACCTTGGGAAGCCGTCCGACCGGGAACTTCCATACGCTCATGTCCCCGAGGACCACCACCAGAGAGTCGTTGAGGACATATGCGTCAAGGATGCCCTCCCACGCGGCCGGTCGCTTGAGCGCGATGACCAGACGCTTCACGACGGAAGGATCCCGGCACACCCGCAGCCGTCGATCCGGCTTGTGGAGTCGAAGCCTCGAGGCGAGACGCAGCACCGCCTGCTCCGGCACGTCCAGCACCACCAGGTAGCGTGTGTCCGTATCCACCCACTTCGGCAGCCGGAGCCGGTCCCGGCCCAGCAGCTCACTCGCCAGAGCCACCACCAGGCTCGGAGACGGTCCAGCCTGACCGGCGGCGGATAGCTGTTTCGCCAAAGCGCGAAACCCGGCGTCCGGCAAGCAATCCGTCACCGTCCCGCAGAAAGCGATGTGGCTGAACGGTCTCGCGTCACTCATCCGCGGACAGCCTCATCCCCGAGGGGAGTAGGGGTCCCGACCTTCGTCGCCTTCGGGCTACCCGCGCGCCTGACTGCCCAACCATATGGTTTGCACCTCCTCCACCCGCGATTACCGGACATGATGGTATTGTAATCTAGCTTATTTGTCCGGCCAACGTATCGTTATCGTGCCTCGAGCGGCCCCATTGCCGCGGAGGGACGACCGATGTGAGCGTGTCAGGTTACATTTTGGCTCCTCGCTGTTTCAGGTGGGTAGGTTGAAGTCGAGTTTGCCGCACACGAGATAGGCGACGGTGATGAAGTTCTCGGTGGTCCGGTAGCCTCGGGCCCTGGCCTTGGCGGCCTGGACGAGCGAGTTGATGCCCTCGATCATGCCGTTGCTGATCCTCGAGCGGAACCAGAGGAGGATGCCGTCCCAGTGCTTCTCGATCGTCTTCGCCGCGTCGATGACGGGCTGGAGACCGCTTTTGCCGGCCCAGAAACACCATCTCTCGAGGTAGACCTCGGCCAGCCGGGGCGGGAGGGTCCAGAACGCCTCGAAGGCGAGCTTGAACCGGTAGGCGAGGGCCGTCTTCAGGCTCCGCCGCGACGGATCGAGCAGTTCGCCGATCCACTCGCGCTGGGAGGCGGTGAGCTTGCCGCGCCTCTTGAGCCACAGGTAGCGGGTGCGGTTCAGCTCGGGGCGCTCCTTGCGCTCGGCGCGCCTCACCTCATCCACCGCCCGGTTCATGAGCCGCTGGACGTGGAAGCGGTCGAAGGTGACGCCGGCCTCCGGGAACGCCTCCCGCGCCCCCTTCATGTAGGCCGCCGACATGTCCATGCAGAGGTCCCGGACGCTCCCGGCCCGGCCCCCGCGCGCCTCGAGATCCTCCCGGAACAGGCTCACGACCGAGGCGTCGCGCCCCGGCGTCGCGTACAGAAGCCGCGAACGGTCCGGATCCGCGAACAGCGTGATGTAGTCGTGGCCCCGCCGGCACGCCGTCTCGTCCACCGCCACCGCGCGCACCGCGGAGAAGTCCGCCTCCGCCCGGGCCTCCCCCACGCGGCGCTTCAGCAGCCGCCACAGCCGCGTGTCGTGCTCGCCCACCAGGCGGGCCACCGCCCGCACCGGCATCTCCCGCGCCAGGGCCACCACCAGCGCCTCGAACCACAGCGTGAAGCCCGAGCCCGGCTCCGCCCACGGCACCTTCGCCTGCCTCACCCCGCACGCCGGACACCTCACCCGCGGCACCCGCGCGTGCAGGTAGGCCCGGTGCTGAAAGAAGTCCAGGTGCCGCCATCGCTTCGGGCTCGCGTCGTGCGCCTTGCAGCCCTCCCGCCCGCACGAGGGGCAGTCGAACGTCCCGCCCGGCTCGAAGTCCAGATGCAGGTCCAGGCGGCGCTCCGCCGCGTCGAACTCCGTCCGCTTCACCCGCCACGGCCACTCGAGTCCCAGCGCCCGCTCGAACAGTCCCCTCTCCGCCATGCCGCCGTCCCGCCCGGCCGCTCCGAGTCCCCCCAACCGCCCCGGCCGACCCCCGGAGACCACCGGGCACATCGCGGACCGGCAAGGGCACCGCCGGCCGACGCCGCCGACACCGCCACTCTACCGCCCCTCATCCACCCCGAACAGCGAGGAGCCTCTTTTCTCGACTCCGAGTTCCTCAGCGACTTTGCTCCAGCCATCCGTCACCCCACACATCTTGAGCGCCAGAGCGACATCTTCGTAAGATTGAAAAGTCTTCTTGAGTAGGAGTTGCTCGTGCAGCATCTTCTTGATGGAGCCCCACGGTCTTGAGTTGGATTGTCCGCGAAACTCGTACACCATGTTCCTTAGTACGTCGAGGCGGACTTGGAGCGCCGCGAGTGCGGGGTTCAGCTTCTGGGGCTTGAGGGACTTCAGGACCGCAATGTGTAGGTAGGTGTCGAGGGCGGCGATCCCCATCGTCACTGCGGCTCGCAAGAGGTCGTCCCGAAGCCCCTCATCGAGATTGCCGTCCTCGGCATGAGCGAGAACTGTGCAGGCGCGAGCGAGCGCATCGTCGGCGGCGACCTTCGGCCCAAGTGGCATAGCTCGAATCTACCGAGGCCCACTATTGCGCCACCAACTCCCGACCCTCGCCACGGCTCCGATCTCAAGCGACCTCACGGACGACCAATCGCCCCGTGTTTCGTCCCCGAGGCCCCCCAGGGCGCGAGTTCGGTGAAGTCGATGTGGTCGCCCGACGGCGGGCAGGTGCGCCGACCAAGCAGCCGCCCGCGCTCCTTCAAGCATACCGGGATCGGTAGGGGCGGCCTTACTTCTTCCTCTTGATTGTCTCGACAACGGTAGTCTTCGGACGACGACGAGCCTCTCTCACGGAAATGAAACGTCCGGTCCTTGCGTCCCGGCCGATCTTCCTGGTCTCGGCTCCGCCCTTTCTCCTTCCGGGCATTCGGTGCTCCTCGTTCAGGTGGAAAGACCCACGATCCACACCTTAAGTCTGGTGCTTAAGGGGCTGAGAATCAAGCAACGTGGTGTCCTGCGCGACGGGCACGAGGGGCCGGTTGGCAAGTCGCCCCACGCGGTCCTCCCCGCCCGTCGGTGGCCCCGGTTTCCTCTCGCTAGCGGCTCGGCCCATGGTCTCGCTCCCCGCCGCGCCCGCGCGTCAGATCCAAGGGCCTCGCGACCTCGCGGCGAGCGTCCTGTAGTATTCGGCTAAGCGGGTCATCCGCCTTTCGAGCTGCTCGACTTGCTGCCGCAAGGCTTCGACCTGCTCGGAGTGCCGCCGCTGTTCCGTCTCGTACTGCGCGGACAACCTCCGCAAGGCCTTCGTCAACTGCTCCTCTAACACGGTCATACGACTCCCTCACTCGTTCGACAGCTTCAAGGCCGGACGGTCGTCCACCCTCCAGGGCGGATCGGCCAGCGCCTCGTCCGGCACCACCACGAACCGCTCGCCCTCGATCTCGTGGAACACGATTCCCCATGTGTCCATCTCCAGCTGGGCCAGCGTCCGCCGGGCGTCCTCGATGTCCCGATTCAGTTCGGCGCGGGTCTCGATCCGGGCCTGGATGCTCCTCGCCAACCAGTGCATCGTCGCCCAGCTTCCTCCGCAGATACCTATCCAGAGACTAAGGCCGACGACCAGAGGCCGGAGCCATGACTTCAGCAGCAGGTCGCGCATCCGTCCGGTCGCCTCCTCCGTATCGCGCTCGATGGTACGCAGCGCGCTCCTCGCGACGCGCCGCGAGTTCTCGGCGAGCCTTTCGAGCTCGCCTGAGGTCAACTCCTCGATCTCCCGGCGTTCGCTCTCCAGCCGTTTCCGCAGCCGGTCGGTCAAATCGCTCGCGCTCGAAGTTCTCTCCATACAGTTCTCCTTTCAGCCGCCACCGGTCCCCGGTCTCGGGGTCCAGCGCGGTCAGGTAGTCCTTGCCCTGGCGCGGCACTTCGAGACCCGCATCTTGCAGCGCCGCGACAATATCGGCCCGGTTCCGCACCGTGCCGTGCTCGACACGCTGGAGCAGGTAGTCCCGGATCAGGTCGCGGGGGGAGGATTCGAGCCGGAGTCCGGCCCGCAGCCGCGCCGCCTCGACATAGGCGCGGTGGGCGGGTTGCTGGACCCTGGCCCGCGCCGGGTCGTCGGGTCGGCTCCAGCCGTGTTCGTGGTTGAAGGCGTCGCGGAGGGGACCGAAGGTCTTCTCCCAGCCGGGCGGCGCGATGTTGAGGCTCCGCCCGGTCTCGAGGTCGCACCGCGCGGCGAGGATGTGGACGTGCGCGCCGCCGCCACGTTTGCGGTGCAGCACGGCCGCCCCACGCGTAGCGATCGGGTTCG
Organism: Candidatus Palauibacter sp.; assembly: GCF_965222475.1. Taxonomy (GTDB): domain Bacteria; phylum Gemmatimonadota; class Gemmatimonadetes; order Palauibacterales; family Palauibacteraceae; genus Palauibacter. Next base: position 126,397 of record NZ_CBDCUB010000007.1, read on the forward strand.
AGTCCGGCCCAAGCCGTCCGCTCGAACTCATCGAGAACCGCGCCGATCTGCTCGTCGGTCGAAGCGTCGTCGGGCGCCCAGGCGACCACGCCCGAGGTGTACTTGTGATCGAACCCCAGCGTGTCGGCCACCGCAGCCACTCGGAGGGGATCTCCCCGCAACAACTCGACGCCTTCGCGCGGCTGCCCGCCCGCGTCCCGCTTGCCGAGGAGGTAGTCGGCCGCCGCCGCTGCCGAGCTGGTTCCGCGGGCGAGGAACTTAACGAGCATCGGCCTCGGGGCTCTCGACGGGAGCCAGTACCCGGAGCGCCCGCTCGATGGCGACCAGACGGGCGACGATTCGACGGCCTCGGCCACCCCCTTGTGGGTATTCGCCCACCGGGCGATCTGGTTGAGGTTGTTGCCGATACGCGCCAACTCGCGGGTGCGCTCGCGCTCGACCTCGGCGTACGCCACGGGTCCAGGTGCGCGCCCGGCGAGCTTGAGGCTCTGGCAGCGCTCGGCCAGCGCGTCCAGATCGACCCGAACCAGTCGTGTTGCGCCTGCACCGCGGGGGCGTCTCCACACGCCTGAGCGCCCGGACCCGCGGCTTCCCGCATGCCTTGCGCCTCAGGTGCCGCACCACCGCCTGATGGCTGCCCCCGGAGCCGTGGTCCCGAACCGGGACCTCGTAGATCTGCCGCACCTGGGCCAGCGACCCTCCCCCGTCAGCCGGCCGTCCTCCAGCGCCACCTGGATCGCCTCGACCACCGCCGCGTAGCCGTCCAGCGCCGTGCGCTGATCCGACATCCCCTTCGCCATTATCACCGCCTCCTGGCTCAGCTTCATCGCACCTGCCCTCTGGATCGCGAGTCGGATCCGGAGGGGGACCGCTCACGGCGGTCCCGTCAACTCATCGGGTGGGCAAGACTGAATGTCTCCTGAGCGGCAGAGTGGGGTGATCCCCCGTTGGACAAGACTCACGCCTTGCGCGCCAAGCCGACGGACGATAAGAGTTTAGGCGCCATGCGATACAACCTGCGCAACCCTACTACAACCTGCGCAACCCTACTAGCAAGGAGATGATCGTGAAGAAGCTCTTCAGCATGCTCCCGGCGGCTATTCTCTGCCTCGCAGTCTTCACCGGCGCTTCCGAAGCGGCCACCCCGAACTCGGGACCGGCGATCTCGACCGCACCGGTCTTCGCGGAAGAATGCACGGCGGTCTCGATGGCTGATTGTAACGACGCCGCCATCCAGGTCGGGTTTGACGCCTTGAACGAATGCCCAACCCCAAGCGACGGCCAGTTCTTCTTGTTCTGCGATGCGAACGGGGATCCCGCGATGCTGCTGCTGGTTTGTGACCGCAGCTTGATCCCCATACTGTAGAGCCCTTGTTGATTTCACGAAGCACGGGGCGAAGGAACATGCGCCAGATTCGAGTGGGCTTGGTACTAGTGTTCGCGTTTAATTTGGCGAGCACCGACTCGCTCTTCGGCCAAGAGTTGCCAGCGCCACGGGGCTGGAGGGGCTTCTCGTACAGTCCTTTTGGAGGCCCTGTTTATCCAACGCGCGATGAGAACGGTAACATCGTCATCCCTCCTGCGGCGCAGCGGCCGCACCCAGTCATTGTTGAGGTTCACCCATGCGCTCCGGCTGATGCAGTTGGGCTCCGTGCAGGAGACCGGCTCATCCTCGTCAACGGCCAAGACGCACGCAGCGGGCCGGGAATATGGAGGGAGTCCCGGCCCGGTGTCGTCCAACAACTGCGGGTTAGCCGGGGGGATGACACGTTCGACGTCTCCTTGACGGAGATCTCCTACTACGATTGGGATTCGGAGTGCCAGGGGTATTCGGGATCGTCCCGGTCGGCTCCTGGTCGAGGTGAGGCAACGGCAATGCCGGGTTTTAAGGGCTTCTCCGCTCGTTTTTCCCCCGGCGGAATCTTGCCCCCACAACTAGACGAGCACGGGAACATCATTATCCCTTCCACGTCTGGACGTCCCTATCCACAGATCGTTCAGGTTTATCCTTGTACTCCTGCCGCTGAAGTCGATCTTCGCGCGGGAGACGTTATCGTTCGCGTCAACGGACAAGACGCGACCGGCTCTCCTGCCCGCATGTGGCGCGCTTCGCGGCCGGGCGCCGTCCAGGAGCTCCGCATCCAGCGGGGAGGAGATACGCTCGACGTTTTGCTAACGGAAGTCTCATACGACGACCCGGGGCTAAAGAAATGCGTCGAGGATCCGCCACCAACGTAACCCAGAGCGGCCATCTCGCAGCAGCATTTCTGATCTCAACACTGTGTACCGCATGCGATCGGACGGTCGTACCCGCGCGCGGTGTGATGGTGGATACGCTCGAAACGGGTCGCATCGTGATCGTGAACCCCGATCCGCACCGCGCCGAGGCGCTTCGTTTTGTGGAGGAAATGCGGATTGGTGCCGCCGAGGGGGTAGGGCCCGATGTTTTTGGGAACGTGGGCACTCTGGCGGTGGGCGCAAACGACGTGATCTACGTCGGCGACTACATCATCGGCGACGTTAAAGCCTTCGCGTCGGATGGGGAGTTTCTCCGGATCATGGTTCGCCGCGGGCCAGGACCGAGCGCAATCCCAAACTCCGCGTTCCCGTTTACCCTCCTGTCGGAGAGACTGGACCGACTCTGGGTTGGTGCGACGCCGACACTGCTGTTCCTTGACTCCTTGGGCAACATTGGCAGCCCGCGCTACCGCGTATCTCCCAACAATGCGTGGATCGGTCGCGCCGACACTCTGAACAGACTCTACCGCCTTAACCGCTGGCCAGAAGCCCTGGATCAGTCGGCGCTTGCACTTCGAACATCCATCGAAAGGCTGGCCTTAGCCCACGATGGTGCCGTCTCCGTCGCCGATAGCCTGCCACTCGAAAGAGTAGAAGTCAGAATGAGCCGCGTCCCGGCGCGGCAGGGAGCGGCAGGGAGCGGCGTGCAGTTGCAACCTTTGCCCCTGCGCAGCGAGATCGTTTGGGATGTTGACCCCTCTGGCGACATCTGGCTGGCACAGACCGGGAAGTACCGAATTCATCGTATCACGATGAGCGGGGACACGATTCGGACCGTGGAGCTTACCCGCAATCCGGAACCGTTGGTCGGACGCGAACGGGATAGCGTAGCGGAAGCGGCGGTAGCCTTTGCGGTCGACGATCTCCCAGCGCATAAGCCGCTGATCCGCGGCCTCAGAGTGGGCCGGAACGGGTGGCTTTGGGTGCGGCTCCGGGCGTCCAATCCGGACGAAGACTCGTGGGATCTGTTCGACCTTTGTGGGAATCACTTAGGCTCTGCGACCCCGCCCGTGCCGCTCGACATCAGCCCTTGGCTGCCTGCCGGTCCTTCGAGTATCCTCGGGGTCACCAGAGATGCATTTGACGTCGAATACGTTGTCCGTCTCCGGATCGAGAGGAAGGAGGAGCAACCTGTTGCCTCCGTTGCCTGTAGTCTCTGATCGTTGACCCGAGTGGGCCGGGCAAGGTCAACATCCAGACGGTGCTGGACTAACTTCCAGCCGCTACGTGTGGGCCTGACTCGCGGGCGCGAAGAGGCCCAGACGGCCGCCCCAGCATAAGGGAATGGTCATCGGGATGGCCCGGCACGACAGCGCGGTCGTGGAGGGCGATCACCATCGTTCCACCGGCGCGGTCCCGCAGGACCTCATTGCCAGCCCCATCACAGACGACACGTCGGCCGCTGATGGCCAGCACAGTGACGGTGCCACCCGGCCGAATCCAGCATATGGACGAAGCCGTTGGGCACGACCTAGTGTAGTGTCGCTAAAGCGCGATGTACAAGCGGTGGTAGGCATGCTATTTTTCCACGCATGCCTAAGATACGAAGGATCCGGTTGCGACCCGGGGACCGCAAGGAGCTCGAGAGCTGGGTTCGGGCCCGCACGACCCCGCAGCGGCGCGTCGAGCGCGCCAGGATCGTCCTCGGCTCGGCCGATGGCCTCTCGGCCCGGGCTCTGCGCCGGGAGGTGGGCGTCTCGCTGCCGACCGTCAAGCGCTGGCTGGACCGGTACGAGGCCGAGGGTCTCGCCGGACTGGAGGACCGGCCGCGCCGGGGCCGTCCGCGAACGAGCGTCACCGCGGAGGTGGAGGCGGAGGTCGTGCGCCGGACGCTGGAGGAGGAACCTCCCCGGGGGACGCACTGGAGCACGCGGCTGATGGCGGAGGCGGCCGGGCTCCACCACAGCCAGGTGGCGCGGATCTGGCGGGCGCACGGGCTGAAGCCCCACCTCACGCGCACCTTCAAGCTCTCGACCGACCCGGAGTTCGTGGAGAAGCTCCGCGACGTGGTGGGGCTGTACGTGGACCCGCCGGAGCGGGCGGCCGTGTTCGCCTTCGACGAGAAGAGCCAAATCCAGGCGCTGGACCGCACGCAGCCGGGGCTTCCGTGGAAGAAGGGCCGGTGCGGCACGATGACGCACGACTACAAGCGCCACGGGACGAGGGCCCTGTTCGCGGCGCTGGACGTGGCGACCGGGGAGGTGATCCACAAGTGCGTGCCCCGCCACCGGCACCGGGAGTTCCTCCGCTTCATGGCCGAGGTGGAGAAGCGGACCGATCCGGAGCTGGACCTTCACGTCATCCTCGACAACTACTCGACGCACAAGCACGGGAGGGTGGAGGCGTGGCTGGAGAAGCACCCCCGGGTGAAGTTCCACTTCATCCCCACGTCGTCCTCGTGGCTCAACCTCGTCGAGCGCTTCTTCTCGGAGCTGACGCAGCGCCAGCTCAAGCGGCTCGCCGTGACCGGCGTGAAGCAGCTGACCGACACGATCGCGGCCTACATCGACGACCGGAACCGGGACCCGGCGCCGTTCAAGTGGACCGCCGCCGTGGAGGACATCCTGGCGAAAGTGAGCCGTGCGAACTCCACTTTAGCGGCACTACACTACGATGCGGGGGACGCCCGGCACGGCCACCCGATCTCGCACGCCCAGCCGGTGCGCCGCCTCGTCGATGACGGCCACATACTCGGCAGGAACTTCATCCAGGTGGGGTTGCGGGGCAGTTGGCCCGGTGAGGAAGGCTTCGAGTGGATGCGGGAAAACGGCCTGCGGTACCACACGATGGCCGAGATCGACCGGGACGGCTGGACCGACGTCATGCAGCAAGTCCTCGACGAGGCGAACGACGGTCCCGAGTACCTGCACATCTCCTTCGACATCGATGTCATGGATCCCGCCTACACCTCGGGCACGGGGACGCCGGTTCCGGGAGGACTGACGCCCCGGGAAGTGTTCTACATCGTCCGCGGGCTCTGCTCGGAGAACAACGTCGTGGGCTTCGACCTCGTCGAACTCAACCCGCTCGTCAACCCGGGCTACACGACCGTCCTCAACGTCAACCAGGTCGTCGACGAATGCATGGCGCAGCCGACCCTTAAGCCGCTACTCGAAGCCGGTGCCTACTCCATCCCTGGTAGAGTCAGGGGGTGGCGCGGTGCCCGTAGGGTCCGGTGCGTTGTCCGTCGCTTTCGCTCCGGTACTCAGTCCGGCTCCGGTAGGTCCGTTTCCACTCCCCTGCCCTCCGAACCGGACGTGCGGATCTCCCGCATCCGGCTCTCCAGTGGGATCATGCACCTCGCACACGGAACGCCCGTTTGAGGCCGCTTCCAGCCATGCCGGTCGCAGCGGGACCGGAGGTTTGCGTGCCCCCCAAGCTTCCAGAAGCTGCACGGCTTCACCCGCAATGCCCCTCTCAGGCGCGCCGCCAAGCCTGTTCACGCCCTGACGGCATCGAGCCTCCCACCATCATTCGGCCCGACTCCTTCGCTTCCGCATGTGATGCCTCCGGACTCCTACGTCCAGCCCTTGAAGCGGGGTATTAGGCAGAGCCACTCCCGCAAGCTTTCGCCCTTCCGGCATCCCTCCACACCTGAGGCCCCTTTCCTCGACGGGCATTACCCCGCGTCTTCGGTCCTACGGGCCTCTCCGCCACCCCGCCGGCCCGGCCTGTCCCTCGCGGGGTTCCGGTTGCCGCGTGCTCGGCACCGGCGGGGCTTCCCATGTTGCCGCGCCTTCCATCTTCCATGCACGCCGGCGCCACTACCCCGGCGGAAACCAGCCGGTGCTCTCGTCGCTCTCTTCCCGGCCGGCCAGCGGCCTTCCCCTTAACTCAGGAGGGTCGGCTTCCGCGACACCCGTCTCGAGGCCTGCTCGGCGTTCACTCGCGTTCCGGCCCGCATGGTCGCTGAGCCGCCCAAGGCGGCCCTTCTCTCCAGAGTGCTTCAATCCATGTCGTTACCTCCATGGACCGCCCTGGCCGCTACCAGCCGGAGCGACAGATGCTGGGTGGGATTCGCACCCACCAGGAAAGCGCGCCTTTCCACGGCGCACTGAGGAATTCAGACTAGGTATTCTGATTCTGCCTTCCGAACCAGAAGGCAATGATGGATGCCGCGACGGGGAGAACCGTCTGGAAGAGATCGACTCCCTGTTGCCGTCCTTCCGTGCCACCGCGGATCATGAGATAGGCGATCAGGAGCATGGCACCGCCGAACAAAAACCAAGCGGCTCCGTGGGTCACCATGGTGCGGACCCTGCTTCGCCGGATCTTGATCTGCTCGTCGACGGAAAGGTGGTCGTATGTATTCCAAGGCCACTTCATCTAAAGCTCCTTGTGTTCCTGGGCGGAAAGACGTGTCCGATGCTAAGGTGGCGGGGGGCTGGCCGTCACCACCCAAACCCCGAGGTTCCAGGACTTCTGGATCGCTGGCTGTTGGCTTCCGTGATAAGCGTACGGTCGGTGGTTCAAATCCACTCGCGCCCATTGAACTGACGCGATGCCGGGGGTGGGATTCCCGGGGTCCGTCCGGCCAGATCCCGTTGCGAAGGGGGCGGCCTCATCACACAGCAGGCTATCTAGTGCCGCTAAAGTGGAGTTCGCACGGTTCACTTTCGCCTTCCTCCACGGCGGCGGTCCACTTGACGGCGCCGGGTCCCGGTTCCGGTCGTCGAAGGCCGTGATCGTGTCGGTCAGCTGCTTCACGCTGGTCACGGCGAGCCGCTTGAGCTGGCGCTGCGTCGCTCCGAGAAGAAGCGCTCGACGAGGTTGAGCCACGAGGACGACGTGGGGATGAAGTGGAACTTCACCCGGGGGTGCTTCTCCAGCCACGCCTCCACCCTCCCGTGCTTGTGCGTCGAGTAGTTGTCGAGGATGACGTGAAGGTCCAGCTCCGGATCGACCCGCGTCTCCACCTCGGCCATGAAGCGGAGGAACTCCCGGTGCCGGTGGCGGGGCATGCACTTGTGGATCACCTCCCCGGTCGCCACGTCCAGCGCCGCGAACAGGGTCGTCGTCCCGTGGCGCTTGTAGTCGTGCGTCATCGTGCCGCACCGGCCCTTCTTCCACGGAAGCCCCGGCTGCGTGCGGTCCAGCGCCTGGATTTGGCTCTTCTCGTCGAAGGCGAACACGACCGCCCGCTCCGGCGGGTCCACGTACAGCCCCACCACGTCGCGGAGCTTCTCCACGAACTCCGGGTCGGTCGAGAGCTTGAAGGTGGCGTGAGGTGGGGCTTCAGCCCGTGCGCGCGCCACACCCGCCCCACCTGGCTGTGGTGCACCCCGGCCGCCTCCGCCATCAGGCGCGTGCTCCAGTGCGTCCCCCGCGGAGGCTTCTCCTCCAGCGTCCGGCACGATCTCAGCCTCCACCTCCGGCGTGATGCTCGTTCGCGGACGCCCCGCGCGGGGCCGGTCCTCCAGTCCCGCCGGACCGTCCGCCTCCAGCCAGCGCTTCACCGTCTCCCGGCGTAGAGCCCGGGCCGACAGGCCTCGGCCGAGCCATGCGCGCTCGACGCGCCGCTGCGGGGTCGTGCGGGCCCGAACCCACGAGCTCCTTGCGGTCCCCGGGTCGCAATGATCCTTCGTATCTTGGGCATGCGCACCCCCTCAACGTTATGGCTCTTTAGCGGCACTACACTCGTCCTTCCTGTTGATGTCAACCCCCCGCCTGGTTCTGTCGCTGACCATGGCGCGGGGGCCTACGGTTCGGTGAACCGCACTACAGGCTTGTCGCCAAGCCCGATGTTGATGCCGAAAACCGAGGTTACGCCCGCCGGCCGGCCGGCCTTGGCGAAGTCCTTGCCGAAGCTGGCGTACAGATAGCTGCCTTCGGTGATCTGGTACTCGATAATGCCCACGGTGCGGTTCGAGGAGTCGGCCGCCTCTATCATCTCCATGACGCCGTCGCTGTCGCGTACGCTCCTGCGCACGGTCTCGAACGACAGCGACATCTTGTCGTCGAGGTGCCAAACGCCTCGGACTCCGACATCAAGGGCGTCTTCCTCGGGCGTCAAAATCGCCGTCGCGCGCGCCGACCCCGTCGGCGGCAGGGGCCGGTCGTCGATGTAGCGAAAGACGGCGATGAGTTCGGCGCCCGATTCGAACGGAGTCTCCCGGCATGCGCAACGATACGATGCCGTCAACCAGGCTCCCCACTTCGACACCCTGCCGCCCTCGAAGGTGTCGCCCGGGAACGACCACAAGGAGGCACCGGCGAGTTCGATCTGCCAGCCCACGCGGTTGTGATCGAGTTCCTGGACCTCAAGCGCAGTCGATTGCATCGCTTGACGAACCGAGGCGGACCGCTCGTCATACTGCTCCTTGGTGATTTTCTCGTCTTCTTCCTGCTCGATCAGATCGAGAAGCTTCCCCTGGAGGACGTTGAGAGAGTCGCGCTTCTGCTTCAAGCTCGGGTGGGCCCGGCCGGACACTAGCATGGTGCGCGCTCCGAGCGACACCCGGCTGCCGCTCATCGTGGTCACGGTCCCTCCTCCCTCCAGTTCGGAGTCCGCGATCTTGCCAGCGTCCGTCAGCCGCTGGCTAGCCAACGAGATCGATAGCGTCTGGGCGATACGCTGTAGGAATCCGGCGTCGTAGTAGTCGTCGAAGGTCAGTTGCGGGTGCTCACGGAGCCAATACGGCGCCACCTCAAGGGCGTAGTTGTTGGGGATGAGGTCGGTGTCGCCCCCACGGGCCGATGCCAGACTGATGGCGAAGGCCTTCGGTGTCATGGGTCGCTCGACGCTGGTCGGCGACGCTCCGAGCAGCACGAAGGCCGGCGACTGCGGTGCTCGTACATCCTGGATGGTCATCTCACGGGTCGAGGCCTCCTGCTCGGTTTGGCCGAGCGCCGAGCCGGGCGTCGACAGTGCCAAGGCTGTGACCCCGGCGAGAACCAAGACGGAAATAAGAGGGTAGGTGGGTGGCTTCCGACTACGAGGGTTCATGATTGCTCCCGGATTTGGACTACCGGCTTGGGGGCAGTGCGACATCGCGCCAGCGCTCAATCAGCGGAGCTCGAACTGGGCGCGGAAGTAGGCGTCTTCGCCATCTTGGTCGACTTCGCTACTCAGTTCCCACTGCTCGTCAGTGGTGCCTCCCTCGAGCACGTACGTGGCGGTGACCCGGTTGGTGTGCCTGTTCACGTCACTGATGACTGTACGAACAACCAACAGTGAGCCCTCGACACCGGAACCGACTAAGGCCTTCCACAGGTTGGTTGAGTCGTGGATCCTAGTGCCGTCCAAGTACACCCGCGAGCGCCCGAGTTGCGCGTCGCCGATGATGACGGAGACTCGCACTTTGCCCCCGTTGACCTTGTATCTTGCTTTGAGTTCCTGATCAGGGGTGGGCATACGTCTGCTCCTCCGCGGTTGTCGCGGCTAGCTTCGGCCGGGGAAGTATTTGCGTGATTAGAGTCCGTCCGGATATCAAGGCGTTGCACATGTGACGAGTTTTCTTCACGGGTTCCGCCTTGGGCTCGGCTTTGCGAGGGAAAGCACACGGACGCAAGCAGCCGCAGCCGTACGTGCGAGTTGCCGGTCTTGGATGTCGTCGTGACCGTAGTACTCGTTGCCGGTGCTGAGGCCCCGCTCATACACCGTGACCGCAAAAAAGCTGTCGCGATCGCTGGACTGACAGATGACACGTGGACCATGCACCTCTCCGTCAACATAGGGACAATAGCTGACGTATTCGTTCCCGTTGCCAGACCAGGTCCACCACCGGACCCAATCCCCGTGCCGCTTGCCGTCCACATAGGGGCCTTGGAGCACCTCGCCGTCGGCCTCCCACTCGACCCCATCCCCATGCGGTTTGCCGTCTCGGAGCATCCAATCCAAAAGACTGACGCCCTCGTCATGGGCCCATGTGATCATCCCATTTCCTTGGGCGTATCCGCCGGAGCACCCGCCAGTCCAAGTGATCGTCTCGCCAGACCTGAGGTTCGGGTTCCACAGGTAGCAGCCGCGCACGTTGGACGTTTCCATCCAACAGGCGCTGCCCTCCGGTTTCCCGGCGCACGTTTCTCCTGCGGCGACCGGTGACGGGACTGCTGTCGGGGCAGTCGACGGCGCTTCCGGGCGGGCCCGGGCACCGGGATTTGCCGATGCACCGGAGGGGGCCGATCCCGCCGACGTCTGCGTCGCCTGCGGTCTCGCGGCACCCCACGTCTCCCGGACCAGGACCTCGTAACCGCCGCCGTCGTAGTAGTTGGTGGCGAAATGGTCGTTCACGGTCGTGGCGAACTGTTCGGCTTCCTCCCAACTCGTTCCGTACCCGACCGCGAAACTCTGATACCGGGGATCCTCCGGGTCGATCATGAGATCCTGCCGCACGACGCCGTTGTAGCTCACCGCGACGACGTGACTCTGGCCGGGTTGCGACCACGCGCACGAGACCTCCCCCGATGATTCGAGTTCCGCCCTGAGAGTTCGTTCGGCTTCGGCCTGACTGGACAGGTCGACCCCGACGCGGTAGACGAGCTCGGTGTCCCGTCGAATCACCCGCCGCACGGGGCCCGAACTCGCAAGGGACTCAAGCTCGCTCGCCACGCACACGACGGAGCCAAGGTCCTGCTGGGCGGCGCCGGGACGGACGCAGGCCAGGAGAGTCAGCCCCGCCAGTGTGCTGGCGGCCGCTGCTGACGCACGCCTCGAGCCCGGACTCATCAACGGGGTTTCCGCTCGGGTATCACGTTCGGTAGTCGTAGCGGCTGCATCGCCCCCGGTCGTTCCCACAGATCTCCCGCGACATGGGGCCTGGGCGCCTCACGGCCTCGGCCTCGGCTTGCTCAGGAGGGCGCCGCATCGGGCTCTTATGGTCGGCGCATCAGGATCGCGGGGACCGATCATCTCCGTATCACTCAGCTCACCGTCGACGTACGAGCCGATCGCTGCGATGACGTCGCCCGGGTTACGCGCGCACTCGATCCCTTTTCCGTTCGCCTCGCCGTTCACATACGGAGCATCCAAGACGTTTCCGTTTGTGAACCACCATGTCCAAGTCCCCTGCCGCTGGCCGCTGACGTAGAATCCCTCGGCTACGTCCCCGTCCTCCTCCTGGATTACCCAGTTCCCCTGCTGCTCGCCGTCAACGTAGGCGCCGTCCCAAGTCTGTTGTCCATCGTCGTAGCGCCAATGAACCGTTCCCGTTCGTTGCGCATAGCCGGCGGAACACTCGCCACTCCATGTGACCGTTGCGCCCGCCGCGAGACCCGGGTTCCAGAGATGGCACCCGGGCTGGTTGGTCACTTCCATCCAGCACTCGGAGCCCACGGGCTGCCCGGCACACGTCTCACCTGCGCCGACGGAGGTAGGAGTGGCGGCGCCCGGCGCCCCGCCAACCGGGGAGTCAGGCTGCTCGAGCCGCTCATTGCCCGGCTGGGAGCGGGCGGCCGCGCCACCGGCGGGTACCGGATTCTCGGCTCCTGCAGCGGGCGGGGTACCCGCGAAGTTGTAGTCGACGCGCCAGGTGTCGAACCGTGGTTCGTGCCCGCGGAACATAAGCAGGTGCACGGCCCTGCTCACCGTTTCGCCCGGTACGGTCAGGTCGCCGCCGCCGCTCCGCTGTATGGTGCCGTACCAGTTCCCCCACTCGGTGTGGCCGGGGACTTGCCCCGCCTCCGGCCCGGTCCAGTTCGTGCACGGCGGGTGCTCGGCCGCGATCCCGTATTGCGCGATCAGATGATCCAGCGGCTTACCGGACCCGTTGTAGACGGAGAGATCCAGTTGCCACACATCGACGGGTTGGCCATGGTTCGCCTTCCTGCGCTCGTACTCGGTTGGGGTCTCCACGTGCTCCAGGACGTTGCACGTCCCGGCCCCGTACAGCAGGACGCGCGCGCTGCCGCGCAACTCGATCCCCTCCACCTCGAAGAGACGCTGTGCGTGCGCCGGTCCCGCCATCAGCGAGAACAGCGCCACCGTAGTGATCTGCACCCGGTTCAATCGAACCATGTCACCTCCGAGGCAAGGCACTGTCGTCTGCCCACGCTGAGTACGAACTCCCGTATCGATCACGGTCTTAAGGCTCAGCGAGACGCCGAAGGCCCGCAATTGCTCAAATGGGGTAATTCCGACCTACGGGATGCGGCCTTGACGGCAGGCGGCGGCGGAGCGGAAGTCCGCCCATACCTTCGCCTGCTCCTACCTCAGTTGGGGTATAACGCTGGCGCTTGCCTGCTTGGTGTTATCACATGGATGAGGCCACGATCTCTTGGGCAGGCACACCAAAGCTGGCAGCAGGAACAACATGACCCCGCAGGACAGGTTCGAGCGGACGTTGGCGTTGCTGTACAGCGCGGCCCTGGCCGATGCCAAGTGGGTCTCGGCGGCCGCCGCCGTCAACGACCTGACCCGGACGAGCGGCCACAGCCTGGGTTACGGCGATCCGCGTCGGAAGGGCGAACCCGAGGTCTTCCTGGCACGATGCTTCTCCGGCCGGCAGCGTCGGAAGGACTGGGAGGACCTGTATTTCGACCGCTATTGGGGACGGGATGAGGCGATGCCGCGGCTCCGCACGCTTCCTCCAGGCGAGCTGGCCCACCAGGCGGATTTCTACACCGACGAAGAGAAGAAGACCTCGCCCGCATACAACGACTTTCGGCGCGTCACCAGGTCGCAGGACGGCCTCTTCATGTTGCTCGATGGACTGGACGGGTGCGGGATCCTATGGTCCGTTTCCGATTCCGCTCAACCCGGAGGCTGGGGATACGATCAGATCCGGGACATCAGACGTCTCGCGCCCCACATACGCCACTTCGTGCGCGTCCGGCGCCTGATGGAGGACGCCGAGGCGCTGGGTGCGTCGCTTGCCGAACTGCTCGAGAACAGGCAGTCGGGGATCATTCAACTGGACCGTCGCGGACGGATCCTGGAGGCGAACGACCAGGCCCGGGCTCTCCTGCTGAGAGGCGATGGGCTCCGCGACAAGAAGGGTTCGCTGACCGCCGAGGTACCGGCGGAAGACGTTGAGCTACGGCGTCTGCTGGCGGCCGTCCTGCCCCTGTACGGCACACAGGGCGCCGGAGGCTCGATGAAGATCACGCGCCCGGGGGCTGGAACGCCGCTCGTCCTCGAGATTCATCCCGTGGGCGGAATGCGCACGGATTATCGGGCCTGGCAGGTCGGCGCGCTGGTGCTGATCGTCGACCCGGCGAGCCGATCCCGCATAGATCCGGCGTTAGCGGCTGCGGCGCTGGGCCTGACGCCCGCGGAGAGCCGCGTGGCGGTGGCGCTGGCCGCCGGCCGGACGGTGGCCGAGATTTCGCGGGCGCTGGGCGTGGCGGAGGGTACGGTACGGGTGCACTTGAAGCACAGCTATCGCAAGCTGGGGATCACGGGGCAGACCGAACTGGCGCGGAGGATCCTTTCCCTGGAGGCGATAAGAGGATCCTCCCGCTCACCCTGATTCCGACCGGCCGGCCCGCCGCGGCCCGGGGTGCATTCGGCGACGCCACGTAGGCGATCCGTCCCATTGATGTCGCTTTCCGGCTATTTCAGTACAGCGGAACCATACCTAAGGGTGAAGGGACGGATCACGACCCAGTTAGAACTGCATTCCTCCGCTCGTCCACCTGCTCTCGTGGCCGCTTCGGCCCTACAGTCCCCCGCAGAGCCGTTATCCGCTCACTCAGCTCGTCGAGGAACTCCGACAGCGTCAGTTCGAGCGCACGCGCAAACTTGTCCGCCGCCTCGACGGTGAGGCGTATCTCCTCCTTTTCCAGTCGCCGGACGTGCCTCTCCGACAGCCCCGGTATCTCCGTCTGCTTCAGCTGCCGGTCATGCCTCATGTCAAGGAGGGCCCGCGACACGTTCTCCAGCTCATACCGACGGATCTCCACATCGGCCAGATGCATGGGATCCACGGCCTGCAACATCTGAGACGGACCCATGTGCACATCCCGATCGGGCCAATGCAGGTAGGAACCGGCTGAATCGATCTCGAACCGGCTGACGACGGCCGGCTCGAACCGTCTGACCTTGGGAAGCCTTCCAACCGGGAACTCCCCTACGCTCATGTCCCCGAGGACGACCACCAGAGAGTCGTTGAAGACATATGCGTCAAGGATGCCCTCCCACGGAGCCGGTCGCTTGAGCGCGATGACCAGACGCTTCACGACGGAAGGGTCCCGGCACACCTGCAGCCGCCGGTCCGGCTTGTGGAGTCGAAGCGTCGAGGCGAGGCGAAGCACCGCCTGCTCCGGCACGTCCAGCACCACCAGGTAGCGTGTGTCCGTATCCACCCAATCCGGTAGCCTGAGGCGATCCCGGCCCATCAGCTCACTCGCCAGAGCCACGACCAGGCTCGGAGACGGTCCAGCTTGACCGGCGGCAGATAGCTGTCTCGCCAGAGAACGAAACCCGGCGTCCGGCAAGCAATCCGTCACCGTCCCGCAGAAAGCGATGTGGCTGAACGGTCTCGCGTCACTCATCCGCGGACAGCCTCATCCCCGAGGGGGGTAGGGGTCCCGACCTTCGTCGCCTTCGGGCTACCCACGCGCCTGACTGCCCAACCATATGCGTTGCACCTCCTCCACCCGTGATTACCGGACATGATCGTATCGTAATCTAGGATATTTGTCCGGCCAACGTGTCGTTATCGTGCCTCGAGCGGCCCCAATCGCCGCGGAGGGACCGATGTGAGCGTGTTAGGTTACGTTTCTGGGCACCCGAGAAAGCAGATGCCTTCTGGCGCCCTCAGGTATCTCGGCGAAACCATCGATTGGAGGAGTAATCTGGCAACGCGATCCATACCATTGCTGATTCGTCGGCTCCGCCAGGCGGGCTTCGGAAGCGAGTTCGTCTCTGCCGCGATGCTACCCGATTGGTGGGATCAGAGCTGTTTGAAGCAACCGGAGCTGCTCCCCGAAATCGAGATCCGGGTAGGCCGCTTCTTGGCAGTCCCGCTGTCGACCGTGAGCGACCCCGAAACAACGCTGGAGCCCTTGGGATACCCCGAGGCCCGACTTCGGTGCGTCCGTGACATCGGCCGCGACCGTCTGGCTCCAGCAATCCATGCTGCGATGCAGATCGCCGGCGCCGTGGTGCGCAACCTGAAGGAGCCGGTGCCGGCACCTACGGCCCCCCCTTCCGACGGACTCGCGTGGCGCCAAGAGATCCGGGGTTTCGACGGCAGCTCAGTCTTGGACGCCATCGTCGAAGACCTGTGGACGCGAGGGATTCCCGTTGTTCCAGCCCACCTGCTGCCGACGCCTGGTTTCCAGGGCCTTGCCGCGGTGGTCGAGGACAGGCCCGTCGTCGTCTTGGGTCACAGGCATGACGAACCGGGCCGGGTCGCTTTCCGCATCTCTCATGAGGTTGGCCACATCGCAAAGGGGCATTGCACGCCCGACGCTCCCGTGGTCGATGAGGATGAGGAGATTCTGCAGGACGACGAAATGGAGGAACTCGCAGACGAGTATGCGGTCCGAGCGCTCGTTGGCGAAGCCGCGATTTCTTTGCCGAGCCCCAGCGCTCTTGGCAACTTCAGGGACCTGGCCACTCAGGCCGCGGCGGCGGCGCGGGAAACAGGCGTCGACGCGGGATCGATCATCTTCTCCTGGGTGCGTACTACGGGCGACTACGCAACTGCCACCACGGCCACGAAAGCCCTGTACCTCGCAACCGGAGCCACCCGAATCCTGCGGCAGTACTTCAGGAGGTTCGTAGACGCTGAGGGCGCGTCTCCGAGTGACCAGGAACTCATGAGGGTGATTGTCCCTGGGCCGCCTCCCAGCGCCGATGCGTCTTCTCGTTGACAGCGACGCGTTCTGCAAGCTGGCTGCGTCCGGTCTCCTATCGGATGCCGCTGCGCTCTTTCACGCCGAGCTCGGCGAGTGCGGTCGACTGCCGGCGCTTCCCCACATGCCGCGGCGTGGACGACTGCTGTACCGGTAGCCGTCCGGATGCACCGTCCGGTACTCCCGCCACAACAGCCTGAGCGTGACGCCCTTGTGGCGCTGAAGCTCCCGGTGCACCCGGTCCCAGTCCGGCTCGGGACGGGGGACCCCCGAGGGCGGAAGCGGGGGGAACAGCGCCGCCTCCAGAGCGGTGTCGTCCAGCCCCTCAGGCAGCAGCCAGGAGAGCCCCGCCGCGCTCGCCCGGCCCGCGTAATCGCTCACCGTACTGTTGGCGACGCCGAGTGAGGCGGCGATCTCGCGGTGGCTGCGCCCGAGCTCGTACTTCAGGCGCATCAGTTCTCTGAACTTGCGCATGGACAACCTCTTCTGCGACACCCTCTCCCTCCTCGTCTCAAGGACCTCGTCGAGAAGGGAAGAGGGGGGCGCTACAGCAGGTTCTCCAGCACGGCTACTCGCTCACTCCAGGGTGATCGACATGCGTCGGAATCACTGATCGGCATGCACTGGAATCGGTGATCGGCATGGATCGGAATCAGTGATCGGCACGCGTCGGAATCCGCAGGTTGGGATTCAGGTCCGCGCGGTGCGGTGCAACGCGATCGAAGTTCCAACCGCTGCGCTCATCCCCGTTCGTCTCTGCCCACCGGCAAGATTGCATCCCAGGGGATCGCAGATTCGTGCCCAAGGACACGCAGGCGACGCTGCTCCGAATAGCTCGCATCATCCTGGTCAACCGTGAACTCGAAGTCCGAGGCGACGTCAATCTCGTACTGAAGGCCGGCCACGACGCATTCGTCAACGATCACCCGGGCTGCTTTGCCGAGCCCCAATACCCGATCCGTGTCCACGAGCGCCCCGATCGCCGGTCTGGTGCCATGTTCAAGGTAGCGCCACTTCCCAAACACATCCCGGTATTCCCTAAAGACGCCCGCGATGTCGGCGAAGTCCGCTTCGAGTCTCTTCCGGCTGTCCTCTGGGAGCGCTTCGTACAGCTTCAGCAGGTCATGCGTCTTCTCCAGTTCGTGCTGCCGAGTCATCAGGATTGCCTTCATCCCAAGCTCACAGGCAAACGCCGCGACCATACCGGCAACAAGTGCCGTTCCCATCCTTGCCATCATCACCGCATTGGAGGGTTCCCGGTGTATTGCCGGTACCTCCCCGGATATCCGACCCGTCGCTTCAGCTGTCGGCATTTCTACGCCGACCATCTGCGGTTCCCCGAAGTGGAAGTCTGCGAGCGAGATCGCGGACATTTCACGAGGCAGGTTGGCGAACCCGGCCACGAATGCGCACGCCTGCGCGTACAGATACCCGGGGGAACCCAACGGAAAGGCTCGCCGATCCAACCGGTTTCGCTTCGGCTTTGCCTCCCGCATGGTAGCGACCCGTTGCTCAAACCACGTCGCGTCTCTGTCCATATCCGGCAGGATTTTCAACACGAACCTCGCCTTCTTGTCGTACACGGAACCGTGCCCGACCCGCACCTGGGGTAGGTTGTCCTCCGCCTCCAGCTGCATCCGCTCCGCTTCCCGAACCGCGTCATTCGCTTCAATCGACCGCCCGCAGAACTGACACTCGATGCGAATCCAGCCACCATCGCTGTCCTTCAGTCCCTTCACCGGGCCCCAGCAACCCGTACAGCGTCCCGTGACCTCCGCCTGCCGCGCAGGTCCCAGCGCAGGATCATCCGGACCGCGGTCATCGAATTGCCACCATTCGTCGAAATCGGCGGCCACGTGATTCTCGGCCATCGTCGGGTCGTTCATCTCATATCCAATCCGGTTGGGTAGTTTCGTCCCTGAGCAGTTCGCGGGGAATCACCCGGCGTCATGATTGTAGTGGTCCCGGTTTTCTGGGAGGCCGAGGCCCGCGGCGATCCCCTTGGCCGCCAGGCGCGCCCGACCCTTCCGGTGCCCCTCGCCCACGAACGGACTCTCGACAGCACCGTCCGGATCTCCACGACGAGAGCCTCGTCGCTCAACTCCGTCTTCGGACCGCGCTTGCCCGGCTTGCACTCCCCGCCGGGGGCCGAGCGCAGCGCGTACACGCTCGATCGAGGCACCCGCCACGTCGCGCACACCAGCGTCAAGGGATACGACCGGCCCGTCGAGGGACTCACCCGCCCGCGCGCCGCAAGAGCTTCCTCAACTCCTCCCCGTAC
Source organism: Candidatus Palauibacter sp. (assembly GCF_965222475.1). Classification (GTDB taxonomy): domain Bacteria; phylum Gemmatimonadota; class Gemmatimonadetes; order Palauibacterales; family Palauibacteraceae; genus Palauibacter. Next base: position 144,716 of record NZ_CBDCUB010000007.1, read on the forward strand.
CCCCTTTTTTCCAGGAGCTCCGCCTGAAGCTCCACCCGCATCGTCATCTCCCCCAGCTTCGCACGCGTCCGCATCAGCTCCCCGTCCGGCGCGTTCTTCGTCTTCAGTCCCTCACACGCCCCCTCCAGGAACTTCCGCCGCCAGCGCTCCAGCTCCGGCGGCGAAACCCGGATCTCCCGGCTCACCTCGCCGATGTCCTCGCCCCGAAGCAGCCGCAGCACCACCTCCGACTTCCGGCGCGCGCTCCAGCGCTTCGGCAGGCCCCCGGCCTCCGTCGGCTTCTCCGACATCCTCGCACCCCCTCTCTCCGGACCCCGTAACGTTGAACCCTGCTAAACGAGTGTCCAGAAAAACCGGGTGCGCTATAGGGTCCGGTTCGTGAGCGGTCACCACGCCGATATCCGGTGCGCGCGATGTGCCGCCTGCTGGGCCTCTCCCCGAGCGGGTACTACGCGTGGCGGAGTCGGGAGCGGGCGCGGGCGAACGCGGCGCTCACCGAGAAGATCGTTCCACTTTCGCCCGTCCACCAAGACGGGGTAGGACCAGTTCGAGGCGCTCGCCACGGAATCCCGCCGCAGTTGGACCTTGGCGGATGTTCTACTACTTCAGCCGTGCTGGAGGTAATCTCCCTGTACGAATACCGCTTCTGCGTTGGACCATCTTGAGGCGCTGCTCGAAGTAGTAACGAAACACTTCGTTTTCTGAATATGCCTCGGGGTCTCCCCTCATTGCACCAAGCCGTCCAATCAATCCGGCAATCCAATCTGCTGCCTGGAGGGTTTGGTAACGATGGCTATCCAGGTGGAAGGGAGGCTCGATGAGGTGCCGACGACGTTCGGCGAGGGATGGATCATACATGGCTTGTGATGCTGCGGTAAGAAGAGCCTGCCGTTGATCGTGATCATCGAGAATCAATACGAAATTGGCAACAGGATTACAATCTTCGGTACAGAATTGGTCGATGCGTTTGATAGCTTCACGAAGAATTCCCCTGTATAGCCGGTTTGGATCGTGGATGTCTGGTGGATGAGTTTTCTTGAGTCCAACATAGAAAACGAAGCCCTCAAGCTCATCAATCTTGTTGAAGAGTCGTCCAGTAAACTGCCTAATGCGGGATAGCGCTTGATGTTCCTGACGGTATAAAGGCGGGACCCCTTCTTTTCCCATCGAGCAGGATGTTGTCCGGACTCTTCGATGTCGCGTTCGAGAAGTTGGCACTTGCGCTTGAAGAACCACGTACCGAAACCACGTACCCGTTCGGAAGGCAGGACGAAACCAGCCAACCCGAATACCGGGCTGTCGTTATGTTTGGGATCTTCTCGACTCACGTAGGGACCGATGTGGCCGAATTCGTCAAGGTAGGCGAAGTAGGTCATGGCGTGATTCTCCTTTAAACACGAAGACCCGCGCCCGGAGGCGCGGGTCTCGGAACGAGGGCGAACCCCGGAAGGATTTGCGTCTCAAGAAAAAAGATAACAGGCGTACGAAGAAGATGGCAAGATGTGATGCCGGTCAGGTGTAGGGAGCAAATGAAGTTGTCCGGTTTGGTAGCACGTAACATGCCCGGTTTGAACATCGTGCCTGCGGAGACGAGTCGGAGCGGGGGCCATGCGCCGCCTCACGACGATGCTCCCTTCGTCCCGTTGGAGGCGGCCAGCGGGCGCCCCTGCCGGTCGTATCCCAGTCAAGGTGTTGTCGTTGATGCGCCTTCCCGATTGCCCCCCGACTCGGCGCCCAATGGGCTTCCCCTCGAGTCGACACCTGCTCATCGCCACCTGAGCCGGACGTGATCGAAGCCATGACATCCCGCCCGTCTTCCGCCGCCCTCCTTCTGTGCAGCCTGTCGCTGACGGCCTGCGAGGTTCCACCGCCGGAACAGGCCGAGGTCGCCCCTTCGGATACGCCGGCCGACACCGTGGCCGACGCCGCCTCCGAACGGGAGCCCCTCCCGGCCGACTCGGCCATCATCCGGCTCGACGCGAGCGACCCCAACCTCGCGGTGTGGCGCGACCGCGACATCTCCGGGGATCCTCCTCGCGAACCCGGACCGATCCAGGTCGGATCCGTCCTCACATTCTTCGGGCTGCCGATCGCGCGCACGGCCGAGGACCTCGTCGCGGGCGAGGTCGAAGTCGCCTTTCCGGGGGCTCCGGTCGACATGGGGGTGGGGTTCCGCGGGGCGGGCGAGGGACCCACCGCGCTCCGAGCCATGCGGCGCAGCGTGGGCAGCATGGAGACGATGGTGCAGTGGCGAAGCGAACTCACGGCGGTCGATTTCGGCAACGCGCCCATCGACAAACCTGAGCGTGGAGCGCAGCATGCCGCCGATCCGCCGCATGGTGCGCGAGATCGCGGAGACCGGCGCCATCCCCGTGATCATCGGGGGAGACCACTCGATCGAGTTCGCCAACGTGGCGGGACTCGCGGATGTGTACGGCAAGGAGAACGTCGGCGTCATCCATTTCGACGCGCACTACGATGCGGGGGACGCCCGGCACGGCCACCCGATCTCGCACGCCCAGCCGGTGCGCCGCCTCGTCGATGACGGTCACATACTCGGCAGGAACTTCCTCCAGGTGGGGTTGCGGGGCAGTTGGCCCGGCGAGGAAGGCTTCGAGTGGATGCGGGAAAACGGCCTGCGGTACCACACGATGGCCGAGATCGACCGGGACGGCTGGACCGACGTCATGCAGCAAGTCCTCGACGAGGCGAACGACGGTCCCGAGTACCTGCACATCTCCTTCGACATCGACGTCATGGATCCGGCCTACACCTCGGGCACGGGGACGCCGGTCCCGGGCGGACTGACGCCCCGGGAAGTGTTCTACATCGTCCGCGGGCTCTGCTCGGAGAACAACGTGGTGGGCTTCGACCTCGTCGAACTCAACCCGCTGGTCGACCCCGGCTACACGACCGTGCTGAACGCCAAGCAGGTCGTGGACGAGTGCATGACGGGAATCGCGCTCAGGAAGCTGGGACTCGGAAACCGGGACTACCTGAGCCCGCTGACGCGCGGGGACGGTCGGCGGTAGTCTCCCATCGCGCGCCAGCCTCGGGAGGACGCCGGTTTTCTCTCGAGAGAGGCATTTCACCGGTACGCTGAAAACGCCATATGGGTGAAAATCACTTGACGGTTTTCACCGTATGCGCTATTTTCAGCGTATGATGAAAACCCATGATTCAGTAAACGACCCAGGAATCGCCGCCTTGCACGCGGCCCGCGACCTGCTCGGGCACGTGCCGCACCTGGAGGCCGGTGCGGTCCGCCGGGAGCACCCGCTCGGAAGGCACGCTCGCATCGACGGATGCATCGAGTTCAAGCACGGCGATGAAGCCTATGCCCTCCTCATCGAGGTCAAGCGGAGCGGTGCTCCTCGTTTCGTCCGTTCCGCAGTCTATCAGCTCAAGGGATACCTGGCGCATGCTCGCGAGTCCGATCCCGGGGGCTCCGGCCGACGATGGATCCCCATGCTCGTGAGCCCATACCTGTCGCCCGAGTCTCGGTCGATCTGCATGGATCACGACGTCGCTTACCTGGACCTGGTCGGGAACGCTCATCTCGCTTTCGATAACGTCTATATCGATCGGACCGTCGCTGACCGACCCAAGTCTGCAACCCGCGCTCTAAGGTCGATGTTCACGCCGAAGGCGGCCGCGATTCTCCGGGTGCTCCTTCGCGATCCTGCCCGGGCATGGCGCGTAACGGAACTGGCGGAAGCGGCCGGCGCGAGCCTCGGCCACGTGAGTAACGTTCGCAAAGCCCTGCTGGCGCGGGAATGGATCGAGACGCAGAAGGACGGTGTCATCCTCGTCCAGCCGGATGCGCTACTGAAGACCTGGCGCGAAGAATATCGCAGGCCGACTGGCCGCCGCATCAGCGGGTACACGCTCTTCCATGGCAAGCAACTCCACGAGCGGCTGTCGGGAAAGCTCAATTCGGAACCACAGCGTCCGCGCGCAATCTACTCGTCGAATTCAGCCGCCCAATGGCTGGCGCCCTTCCTCCGTGGTGGCACGCACAGCTTCTACGCCGACGAACCGGGCGCTCGGGTGTTGAAGGAGGTGTTGAAGCTGACCCGTGCCGAGAAAGGAGCAAATGTTACCGTGTGCATTCCGAAAGATGAGAGTCTACTCAAGGACGCTGTTGAGCCGGCGCCAAGCGTCTTCTGCACATGCCCGATCGTCACGTACCTCGATCTCTGGAACGGCAACGATCGGGATCGTGAGGCGGCCGACCACTTGGCTTCGAGGTGCTTTCCGTGGCTGTGACGGAGCCTCAATCCGCCGGCGACTACGATGATCGGACGACGGCGGCGGTCAAGTCCGTGTTGGTCGAGATCGGCCAGATCCTCGGCAGCTTCAGGGGCAAATTCTCGGTTATCGGCGGGGCTGTTCCCTGGCTGTTGCTGAGCGAAGCCGACATGCCCCATATCGGAACCCTCGATGTGGACCTCGGTCTCGACGCCTCCGCCCTGGGTGACGGCGAGTACGTTCGACTTGTCGAAGCCCTGCAGACACATGGCTACAATCAGCGGGACACTCACCGGCGTTTCCAGCTCGTCCGCACCGTACCCACCAGGGATGGGGGACCCGACATCGACGTAGTCGTCGACTTCCTGATGCCGCGCGACGCGGAGATTGTAAGGAACAGGCCGCCGCTCATCAGCCAGTTCGCCGTCCAGCGTGCCGACGGGGCCGAGCTGGCGCTCAGATTCTATCAGATGGTCGCCATCGAAGGAGATATGCCCGATGGGGGCAGGAATATCGTTCGTATCGCCGTTGCGTCGATTCCAGCCCTCCTGGCCATGAAAGGCTACGCCATCGCCAATCGGTTTAAACGCAAGGACGCCTATGACATCTACTATTCGATCCGGAATTTTCCGGATGGGATGGACGCACTTGTAGAAGCAACCAGACCTCTTCTTGACGTACCATCGGCACGGCGAGGCTACTGCTTGATCGCCGACAAGTTCCGTGACGTCGAAGACTTTGGACCGACGAGCGTCAGGCAGTTCGTGGAGGAATCCGACCTGCTCGGCGACCGCACCGCGGATCAATGGCAGCAAGACGCTTTCGGACAGGTTGACGCATGGCTCAGAGAACTTGGCCTGAGGGTTACATGAACGGGGCGGTCAAGATCGTGCATTTGGCGTAGCGGAGGCTTCAGTGCAACCTGCGACAGGAACCGTTGAAGACCGGGAACGGCTGGCGGCGCGGATGGGCGTCCCCATGGACGCCATCAAGGCGTTCTGCGACCGTTGGCAGGTGGAGGAACTGGCGCTGTTCGGGTCGGTGCTGCGCAATGACTTCGGGCCGGACAGCGACATCGACGTACTGGTCCGCTTCCGGACGGAGCGAACGCCGGGCCTGTTCGGGATCGCCGGGATGGAGCGGGAACTGGCCGAGTTGCTCGCCCGCAGAGTCGATCTGGTGAACCGCGCCGCGATCGACGAGAGCCGAAACTACATTCGCCGGAAGGCGATCCTGGAATCCGCGCGGGTCGTTTATGCCCCGTGACCGTTTCTCGAACTAAGAAAATAACCCCGCCCGAGGCCTTTCGGCGTGTCGGGCGGGGAGCAAGTTTCCTGGTCAGGCGCGTATGCCGGACGTGTACCGAAGGATACAAACTCCCTGCACGGCCATCAACTCGAATCCCTCGACGTGGTCGAGCGGCGGATCGCCGGTCCGGCCATCCATTGAGTCCCTGCTGATCGAGGCCGGGCGCGACTTCGGCAGCCCGGGAATGGACTGCTACGCGCGCAACTTCCGCGATCCGAACCAGACGCCCACGGCCCCGATCAGCGGGTTGAGCCAGTTGAACCATGCCGGGTGGAGGGCGCCCGCGGTCGCCTCCATCATCGACACGTCATCGGGGCGCGGTCCCGCCGCCATCTCCACCGGCATCAGGGCCCTCACCACCCCGAGTACGATCACGATGGCGATCAGAATCGTGGCGGCCCCGGCATCGTGCGCCACCCTGGCACAGACTCGTCCGCCGATGTACGCCGCCACGAGCCCGAGCACGCCCGAGCCGAGTGCCCAGCCGCCGGGTACCTCCCACGAACCCGGCTGGAAGGCGCGCGAGGGCCCCAGCGTCAGCCACAGAAGCGAGAAGAGTGCGAAGAGCACGGCGGCCATGGCAATGTAGCCGACGATGGCGGCGAGGATGTTCCTGAGCATCATGTTCCTCCCTGAAGCTTCTCCTCTGAAATCTGGATCAGGTCTCCGCACGGCGAACAACCTGTGGTTGACATTATGGAGATAATTCACACAGATTGTCAACCATCGTTTACGCGAAGGGAGGGGACGGCATGTTTGGAAGACGACTACGGCTCGCCCGTAAACGCGCCGGCCTTTCCATGCGGGCGCTGGCCGAGCGGATGGATCCGAAGATCACCGCTCAGGCCATCAGCAAGTACGAGGCGGGGAAGATGATGCCGTCTTCGGCCGTCCTGGTCGGTCTCGGGCAGGCTCTCGACGTCTCGCTGGACTTCCTCATGAGCTCCCAGGTCGAGGTCCTCGACGGCCTCGAGTTCCGGAAGCACTCCAGCACCTCCGCCCGGGATCGCGCCAAGGCCGAAGCCGTGCTGATCGACAACCTCGAGCGATACCTGACCATCGAGGAGGTCCTCGGCATTCCGCCCCCGCGCGACCGTTTTGAAGGCCGCCGGTACGACAGCGTCGCCGATGTCGAAGAGATCGACGACAGGGCCGATGAACTTCGCAACGCGTGGGACCTCGGTCTGGATCCCGTGCCCAGCCTGTGCGCCCTCCTCGAGGAGAAGGGGATAATGGTGGTCGAAGACGATCTCCCCGAGCGCATCAACGGGCTGGCCTGCCAAGTCGTGCGAGAGGGCAAGCCGATCGCCGACGCCGTCCTCGTATCGAGCCGGACCGACGTGGAGCGGAAACGATCCACTCTCGCTCACGAACTCGCGCACAGGATCATCCCTTCCACCGGCAACCCGGCCATCAAGCTGGAAGCGGCCATGAACCGGTTCGCAGGCGCCTTCCTTGTCCCGAGCCAACATCTCATTGGGGAAGCCGGTGAAGGCCGCCGCCGCATCACCTATCATGAAATCGTCCGCCTCAAACACATGTACGGCGTGTCAGCGGCGGCCATGCTGGTACGCCTTGGCCAAGTCGGCGTGCTGCCTCGTGCCGCGGTCCAGCGCGCGTTTCGAACCTTCGCCCGCTCCTGGCGCAAGTCGGAACCAGAACCCATTCACGGCGACCGTGGGTTCGCGGCGTTCGAGAAGCCCCAGCGCTTCAAGGGCCTTGTCTGGCGCGCGCTCGGCGAAGAGCTGATCTCGCCGGTCCGGGCGGCCACTCTCCTCAACGAATCCCTCGACGCGGTCGAGCAACAGATCACCGGTCCGGCCTATCGGCTCAGGGCCGGCATCACTTGATGATTGCCTCGGCCTGAGCGCGGAAACCGGCTACGCCCCTGTCGAGTACTGCCGGCAGCGGCGAGTGTTCCTGTAGGGTCTGAGGTGGTCTTACTTCGTTGGACAGTCCGAGGGCAAAGTTAAGGTGGATTCCGAGTGGTTGTGAGAGCCCTCGGGAGCCTTCTCCGTGTGTTCTCTCGGGGTGGATGCTCCACCCATGGGTCCTCCCCCGGCAGGGGAGGGACAGGTTCCAAAATGAACCCCGGCCGGCGGGAGGGGAACCCGGTCGGCGACGGGGGCTTGGCCGCGGGCGGAACGAGGTGCGCGGCATGGGGAGATCCCAGGCTTCTCCCGCGCCCCGCTGCTGCTTTGCGAAGGCGACCGTCGGCGCACGCCGAGATCCGCCGTTCACACCGCCCCCGTGCCGTTGCGGTAGGCCTCGCCCGGCGTCCGTCCGCCGAGGGACGAATGCGGACGCACCTCGTTGTAGAAGTCGAACCACGAGCCGATGATCCGTTCGGCGTCCAGCCCGTCGCGGAGTTCGTGAAGGTACACCGCCTCGTACTTCAGCGACCGCCACAGCCGCTCGATGAAGATGTTGTCGAGGAAGCGGCCCCGGCCGTCCATCGAGAATGCCACGCCCGCGCCCAGCACCCGGTCGGCGAACGCCTCGCTGGTGAACTGGGCGCCTTGATCCGTGTTCAGGATCTCCGGAGCCCTCCAGCCCAGCGCGTGGTCCAGGGCTTCGACGCGGAACGACGCGTCCATCGTGTTCGACAGCCGCCACGCGAGCACGTGCCGGGTCGCCCAGTCCATCACGGCCACGAGGTAGAAAAAGCCTTGCGTCACCGGAACATAGGTGATGTCCGCGCACCACACGTGGTCCGCCCGCGAGATCGTGAGGCCGCGCAGCAGATAGGGGAAGACCCGGTGCTCCGGACCCGCCACGCTAGTGCGCGGCCGCCGGTAGGTTGCCTCCACCCCCATCAGGCGCATGAGCCGCCGGATCCGGTGCCGGCCCGCGGCAACGCCCTCGCGACGCAGATGCCGCACCAGCTGCCGGCTTCCGTAGAACGGATACGCCATGTGCAGCTCGTCAATGCGACGCATGAGCGCCAGGTTCTCCGCGCTCTCCCCCCTCGGCCGGTAGTACAGCGACGACCGGCTCACGCCCACCAGCGCGCACTGCCTCGAAAGACTCAGCGGTCCGTCCCGCTCGATCATCCGCCCCCGCTCCGCCCGGCTCAGCGCTTGAGCCCGCGCCGAAAAAAATCCCGCTCGACCGTGAGCTCCCCGATCTTGGCGTGCAGCTCCCGGACCTTCGCCTCGTGCTCCTTGGCGAGCTTGCGGCCCGCGCCCCCGGCGAACACCTCCGGCAGCCCCTCGAGCAGCTGCCGCTTCCATGTGCTCACCTGGTTCGGATGAAGCTCGTGCCGCCTCGCGATCGCCTGCACGCTGTCGTGCTCGCGCAGCGCCTCCAGCGCCACCCGCGCCTTGAACTCCGGCGTGAACCGCCGTCTCTTCCCAGCCATCTCGGTGCCTCCTGTTCCGTCCTGGAATCCACCTTAACGACCTGTCCAAAAAACTGGGACCACCTCAGTCGTCGCCAAGTCACGGTTGATCCAGGCTATGGTTTCGAGGATGTCCCGATGGCTTCGGTTGAGCTTCCGGTCCCAAACGGACTCATGGTGAGAGACGCGGTTGCGCAGGTCGCGGAGCGGATCCAAGGCGTGGAGAATCTGGCTGCGTGTGCGCTTGGCTTTGGGTAGATGCGGGAATCCCCGCGTCGCCAGTTCGGGCCAGAGGCGCGGCCCGCCGGCACGCCCCTGCTCATATGACCTCTTGCACAGGCTCAACGGAGCGTGGTCTGATCTACGATCCTTCCGGAAATTCTGAAGAGGCGGTTTCGGACGGTAACCTCAAGGGTGTGAAGCGCCGGCTGGAGGGCACTGCACAGCGCCAGATTCCACAGATACCTGGCCACGCCGTCGACTTCGTCGGTGTCCTCAGGCCGGGCGTAGGCACTTAGCCGCTCCGCTGAGAGAGCACTTCGAAGGCCTTCGATGGATAGCATGGCAACTCCACAAGTTGCGTTATGGGTGGGGCCTGACGATACTTCATGTGTACGTCTCAGGTCGTCCTCTACTGCACAGAACCTTCGGGCGCAGCAAGACGCTGAGATAGGAGCCCCGGGGCCGTTTCGTCCTCGGGGCTCTTGCGTTTAACGGCGCGGGACCCGAACACCAGACCCTACCACGGGTGACTGAGGAATTGAATGATCCCCGAGCATCTCAGGTGCGAATCGCCGACACGTCATCCGCAGAGCCTACGACAATCTGGCGTGCACCGTACATACAGGATACGACCGCTGGCGGACCAGGCCGCAACGCGGTGACGACACAGATGGAGATCGAGACTGAGGCCACCCGTAAGGCCGTCTCGGAGCTGCGTCGAATCTCCGGCCTGACTTGGGAGCAGCTCGCCGGGCTGTTCGGGGTATCGCGCCGCAGCGTCCACTTCTGGGCCAGCGGGAAGCCGTTGAACGCCACCAACCACCAGCGGCTCATGCGTGTGCTGGATGTTGTCCGGGATGCCGACCGTGGCACAGCACGCAGCACGCGTGCGGCTCTGCTCGATGCCCGTGAGGGTACGACCTCGTTCGAGATGTTGGCGGACCAGCGGTTTCGGGAAGCACATGCAGCCCTTGGTAGAGGGCGCACGCGCCTCGTCCCGGCGCTGACCCCGCTCGGTGAAGCGGCCCAGATTGCGCGTAAGCCCCTCCCGCCCGACGAGCTCTACGACGCGAAGAGCGACCGTGTACACCAGGAACCGGGGCGTGCACGCGCCGCTCGAACCGAACGGGGCCACCGGCGTGGGCGCGGTTGACGGTGCCGGCGGTGAGGAGGTCGGCTGTTGTCGCGCAGGAGCCACGCAGGAGCCACGATGGTCGCCCGCGCCTGCCCGTCGATGGTCCTTCCCTCAGGGTTAGACGCCGGTAGCCGCCTCGCAAGGTCGGCGAGCGCTCGACGGACGTGGCCTCGGAGGTCAGGCTTCTACGCCCGGCGAGCCTCACAGCGCTTGACGCGGAGACTCACGGGTGGGCCGGTCCATCGCCACAGAAGCCAACCCGCCAGGTTCCGCGATAGCGTGGAGTCATGGTCCGACTGCACGATGGGTCTGCAAGGAGCGTCGTGCCGGCGGATCGACGGCTTGTGTCGGCCACATGGTCGGGTGCTTCCTATCTGGATGCGTCGATCAGCGTTGGTGGACCTCGAATTTCTTCAGCCAGAGTTTACCGGTGCCACTCCTCGCCTCATTACCCAGCTCTATGGCCGTAAAATAGTGGTGGGCCGGCACATATCCCTTGTCCACCAGGTAGTGGAAGAAGGTCAGTACGTTGACTGAACCGATGTACTGATCCTCGTGCCTCAGGAATGCGATGAAATCGGCGACGTATCTCACCCCTCCCGCGGAGTCGTGCCAAACTCGATCCGGCCAGACGTACAAGTCCCACAGGGCGCCGTCGAGTCTCACGGGTCCGACATAGAACTGCGGCGGGGCAGGTCTGGAATCGTGGTCCATCCAGATCATTACCTCGTGCGAGATGCCTGATTCGCTGGGTGGGTTGTCTCGAGTGATCCAGAAGTCGAACGACAGATTGTATCGTCCCTCAGCCGCGAGATACGCCTCGTAGTCGACTTCCAGACGCTCAACGGCGCCGATCTGCCTCGGCATCTCCGAGGTGGTAGAGATGCGACTCCAAGGCTTGCGGCCGTAGACTACTTCCGGGTAGCCCTTCACACGGCCCTCCCTTATCGGCCATCGCCATCGCCAACCGTACTCCTCCTTCCCGCCCGACCCGGGAAGTGTCCGCTTCATAATACACTGTTCGTAATCCGTCGTGTTCTGTCTGTTCCAGACATTGTTGGAGTAGCGGTAGTCTCCCACGAACCACTCCTCCCAGCCCCTGCACGCCTCCTCGTCCGGCGATACCGGTGTCGGATCCGAGGGCGGAGGCGTCGGATCGAACGGGGCGGGGCCGGGAATCGTCACCTGAGCTGTGCCCGGCACGGAATTCACGATCGCCGTGATGGTGGCGCTCCCCACGCCGGCGGCCCGCACAACACCGACGGAGTCGACGCTCGCAATCGCTGTGTCATTCGATTCCCACGTGAGAGTGACATCCGGTACCCGATGCTGGTTCGCGTCGATCGCTGTCGCCGACAGTCGTAGCGTGTCTTCCAGAGCGACGAGCGTGTCCGCCGCCGGCGAGACCGTTACCTCTGCAACCCGCTGCTGGACTGTGATTGCCGCACTCGCGCGGGCTTCCGCCACGGCTGCCGTGACCGTCGCCGTCCCGTTCCCGGTCGCCGTGACGAGACCCGACGCATCCACCGTGGCGACCGAGGCGCTGTCACTCGACCAGGTGACCGAGGCGCCCGGCATCGCCTGTCCGTTCTGGTCGCGCACCGCAGCCCGCAGCCGGACGGTCTCGCCGAAAGCCGTCAACGCCGCCGTAGCCGGCGTCACGGTCACGGTCGTCGGCCGGGGCACTTCGGGCGTGGGTCTCGGCTCCGTGGCGTCACCCCCGCAGGCCTGGACCCCAAGCACCGCCGCCAGCCACATCGCTCCGAAGGTGCGGATACGGTCTGTGCGATACCCTACCACAACCGTACCTCCCTCCCTCGTGGCATTGGATCCGGTTGCGCTGGCCATACGTGACGGTCGGAGCTCGACGTCCGGCCGATCTCGACGATCATCACCCGAGCCCCACCACGGCTCTGAGTCGCACGCCTTTCGCCTTGGCGAAATCAGCAGGGGCGATGAACCCTCGTCGGTCGTAATCGATGCTGATGCCGAGGCTCTTGTAGCATTCCCATACGTATTCGGAGCAGATGTACTCACGATCTCTCCTGACGGCCCGGACGGATAGACGGGGAGACCTCAGTTTGGACGCCACGATGCGAGCGGCGATTCTCGCCACTTCGCTCCTGTCGTACGGATATCCGAACAAGTCCACGCCGAACTTTCCGAGCCTACGCAGCGCACGGCCGTTCGCTTTCTTCTCGAACTCGTCGTGCCGAGCCACCGCCAATCGACCGGGATACGGACTACCGCGGCTGTCGTAGTCCTCCACATATTTCCGTAGCGGGACGGTACGCACTCCGATCGGCTCGAGACTCTCCAGCACCATCACACGATCAATGGCGTCCAGCCGCATCACGAAAGCGACGTGACTCCAGACGCTATCGGAGGCCGCCTGAATCATGCGGGAGAACATGCCTGTACCTGAGCACAGGAGCAGGTCTCCAGATCTCAGTTCGGGCCGCAAGTCGCTGTAGCGAACGGTTGGCCGCCTCGGAAACCCCTTTGTCGCGATGGCCATAGTGCACTCGCTATCTGGCTACGGACCGGTGACCACGATGATCTTGACGCCACGGAGCGTCTGCGGTTCCTATCGGGGTCACCTCAGGTTCCCCGCGGCCGCTGCCCTCCACGGGAGGTCGGAGGACCGCCATCCCGCCGTACGAGCTTCCGCCGCTGACGGCGGCTGCAGACATGACTGCTCTGTACGTGCCCCGGGTCTCGGCGGTGAAGCTCACTACTGGGACGTGATCATCCAAGACATCTTCCTTAATGAGTTCGCCGTCGGGACCAAACAGCCTGATATCGACATCCGCGTCGTCGAGGCCGATGCCAACGATGACATAGGCCTCGCCTACTCTGGCGCTGAAGTCCAAGGCCTTCTCGTCGCCCTTCGCGAACCGGCCGACGACCAGTCCCCACGCGCCCCCGTCGTCCGGAAAACCGTATTCCGCTCGAATGCCGAGAAGCACGCGGGCGATGCGCTCGGCGGCCGCCGCGTGGTTTTCTTCGTTTTGCGCCGTGACGTCGCCCCACCCCGCCCACGGGCTAAGGACCAGCACCGCGGCGCCCAACGCCGCTCCGGCCCAACTTCGCTCTCGAGTCATCGCTTCGACTCCTCTGGTCTGATTCGCGGCCCGCTGCCGCGTTCTCCGGTAGCCGCGGCCCCGTTACAGATCCTCCCGAACCTGGGCGCCGTCCCCTCCAGCCGGAAAACACTCTGCCGCTCCAGCCAGCACAACGAATCCCCCGTCAACCCGCGACCCGTCGTTGGCTGGCACCCGTCATGGCACCTCCGCCCGTACAAGGATCACGCCGGCCATCGTGGGCCTCTCGACTGCTGTCGCAATCAGTCGCGCCTTGTCCGGTCGGGCAGACTCCGCGAGGACGCTCACGAGGGGGCTGTCGTCCAAAGCGTCGTCCCACCGAATGTGCTTGCCGCCGCCGCTCCAGACGCAGATGCCGAGGTCGCGCGCGACGATCCCCCCGTCAGCTAACGTGCGCCGGATGGGAATGCACCGTCGTCCCGTTCCAACATCGATGTCTGCCAACATGGTTGACAACAGTCCATGATTACGGATTCTCAGAACTACCTGGTCCCTCGCTGATTAACGTCACAGAGACTGTAACTTCTCCACCTTTTCCGAAGAACTCCCACACCTCCAATTCGTAGATCTCTTGTGGATCCAAGCGGCGCCTGATCTCAGCACTTAGTTCGCCTCCACTATCGTCATCAGATCCGATGTGTGTCTGAATTTGATTATCGATGCTGTACAAGTCGATGTACGGATCGAAATCGTCTTTGCCGTCGGCTTTGATGCTATACAGTCCGTTTGCATCTTCGATTCGGAAGCGTATACTTGAGCCCTCTGGCAGTTCATGCGTGGCCTTAGGGATTGTTCCTAGGTTGCCCGTACTCGTCGTTGGAACTGCCCGAGCACGGGATAAGATCACGGTGTCTGGTGCTGGCACACTTCTCTTCACGCCTACTTCTACGTTGTCGATCTCTTGGCTTAGTTCAGCTAAGTCGTCGTTTAGCGCATTCCATAACGCCAAGAATCCGCTGGCTAGGGCAACCATGATCCCAATAAGCCAGAGCCTAAACTCCCTGCGCCTGTCATGAATTCGACCTTGGACGACCTCAGCGAGCAGTCCCAGCGAATGGGAACGTGAGTCTGGCAACATTTCCAAAGCGTCATAAACCACTTGGGCCAATGCGGCTTGTTGGTCAGGTGTCAAGTCTGACTTATCCATTATCTGAGGTGGTCCCAGTTTTTTGGACAGGTCGTTAAGGTGGATTCCAGGACGGAACAGGAGGCACCGAGATGGCTGGGAAGAGACGGCGGTTCACGCCGGAGTTCAAGGCGCGGGTGGCGCTGGAGGCGCTGCGCGAGCACGACAGCGTGCAGGCGATCGCGAGGCGGCACGAGCTTCATCCGAACCAGGTGAGCACATGGAAGCGGCAGCTGCTCGAGGGGCTGCCGGAGGTGTTCGCCGGGGGCGCGGGCCGCAAGCTCGCCAAGGAGCACGAGGCGAAGGTCCGGGAGCTGCACGCCAAGATCGGGGAGCTCACGGTCGAGCGGGATTTTTTTCGGCGCGGGCTCAAGCGCTGAGCCGGGCGGAGCGGGGGCGGATGATCGAGCGGGACGGACCGCTGAGTCTTTCGAGGCAGTGCGCGCTGGTGGGCGTGAGCCGGTCGTCGCTGTACTACCGGCCGAGGGGGGAGAGCGCGGAGAACCTGGCGCTCATGCGTCGCATTGACGAGCTGCACATGGCGTATCCGTTCTACGGAAGCCGGCAGCTGGTGCGGCATCTGCGTCGCGAGGGCGTTGCCGCGGGCCGGCACCGGATCCGGCGGCTCATGCGCCTGATGGGGGTGGAGGCAACCTACCGGCGGCCGCGCACTAGCGTGGCGGGTCCGGAGCACCGGGTCTTCCCCTATCTGCTGCGCGGCCTCACGATCTCGCGGGCGGACCACGTGTGGTGCGCGGACATCACCTATGTTCCGGTGACGCAAGGCTTTTTCTACCTCGTGGCCGTGATGGACTGGGCGACCCGGCACGTGCTCGCGTGGCGGCTGTCGAACACGATGGACGCGTCGTTCTGCGTCGAAGCCCTGGACCACGCGCTGGGCTGGAGGGCTCCGGAGATCCTGAACACGGATCAAGGCGCCCAGTTCACCAGCGAGGCGTTCGCCGACCGGGTGCTGGGCGCGGGCGTGGCATTCTCGATGGACGGCCGGGGCCGCTTCCTCGACAACATCTTCATCGAGCGGCTGTGGCGGTCGCTGAAGTACGAGGCGGTGTACCTTCACGAACTCCGCGACGGGCTGGACGCCGAACGGATCATCGGCTCGTGGTTCGACTTCTACAACGAGGTGCGTCCGCATTCGTCCCTCGGCGGACGGACGCCGGGCGAGGCCTACCGCAACGGCACGGGGGCGGTGTGAACGGCGGATCTCGGCGTGCGCCGACGGTCGCCTTCGCAAAGCAGCAGCGGGGCGCGGGAGAAGCCTGGGATCTCCCCATGCCGCGCACCTCGTTCCGCCCGCGGCCAAGCCCCCGTCGCCGACCGGGTTCCCCTCCCGCCGGCCGGGGTTCATTTTGGAACCTGTCCCTCCCCTGCCGGGGGAGGACCCATGGGTGGAGCATCCACCCCGAGAGAACACACGGAGAAGGCTCCCGAGGGCTCTCACAACCACTCGGAATCCACCTTAACTTTGCCCTCGGACTGTCCAACGAAGTAAGACCACCTCAATCTTCTCCTTCTACAGGTCGTTCTTCAATAGGTTCGTGGGCTTACCCCGTTTCAGTGGACAGGTGAAAGTGGTGGTTTCCTCCTTTCTCGCCACCTCGCGGGAGAGAAGAGCGGTCGCCGCGCCGAAGGCGTGGCGGACCGTGGGAGAGGGACGCGGCCCGGGGGTCACGCCGCCTCCCCTTTCTCGCGCGCCTCGAAGCTGGCGGGCGACTCGTAGCCGAGGCTCGAGTGCCGCCGGCGCGGATTGTACCAGCCCTCGATGAACCGGAACACCTCCCGGCGGGCCTCGCCGGGCGTCCGGAACGAGCGCCGCCAGATGAGTTCACACTCCAGCGTGGCGAAGAACGACTCGCACATGGCGTTGTCGTAGGCGTCGCCCACCGAGCCCATCGAGGGCCTGACCCCGGCCCTCCGGCAGCGGCCGCCGAAGGCGTGGGACGTGTACTGGCCGCCTTGGTCGCTGTGGTGGATCACCTCCTCGGGGCGCCGCCGCGCCAGCGCCATGTCGAAGGCGTCCAGCACCAGGGACGTCCTCAGGTGCGTCGCCATCGACCAGCCCACGATGCGGCGGCTCCAGGCGTCGAGCACGACGGCCAGATAGAGGAAGCCCGCCCAGGTGGGCACGTACGTGATGTCGGCCACCCAGAGTTCGTCCGGTCCGGAGGCCGAGAAGTCTCGGTCCACGAGATCCGGCGCGGGCCTGGACTTCGCGGCCCGCTTCGTCGTACTGCCCTTGCGGCGCCGGCTCACGCCCTCGACCCCGGCCGCCCGCATCAGCCGGGCGACCCGGTTCACGCCCGCCTCGCGGCCCCGGGCCCTCAGCTCGGCGTGGATCCGCGGCGCCCCGTACGTTCCGTCGCTCATGGCGTGAATCTCAAGGATCTCCCCGGTGAGCGCCGCGTTCGCACGCGCCCGCTCCGACGGCTCCCGCGTCCGCCACGCGTAGTACCCGCTCGGGGAGAGTCCCAGCAGGCGGCACATCACGCGCACCGGATAGGCGGCCTGGTGATCGCTCACGAACCGGAACCCCCTCGGGGGATCGATCCGCTCTCCTTGGCGAACCAGGCCGTGGCTTTTGCCAATATGTCGCGCTCGATCTTCACACGGCGCAGTTCGCGCTTCAGTTCCCGGACTTCCTTGCGCTCAGCCGTCGTCAGACCGTTGGTGCGACGCCCCTCGTCCAGATCGGCCTGTTCCACCCAGCGCCGGATCGCCGTCGCCGAGGGCTCGAACTCGCGAGCCAACTGGTCCGCGCTCTGCCCCGCACGGACCAGATCCACCATCCGCGCCTTGTACTCCGGCGCGTATCTCCGTCCCGACATGCGACACCTCCTCGTTGTGACCAACGCTCAAAGGTGTCCACCAACTCGGGGTAACTCCATCGATGAGCGTTTCGGCGGCGGATTGCGGACGCGGCTAAGGCCGAGGGAGGGAATGATCGCCCACGAAAGATTGGTTGGTCACCGAGGTGTCTTCATGGACGTCTCCTGAGAGCGGGAGTGGAACGGACGGGGGCGACCGCGCGACAGAAATCGGCGGCAAGCCCAGCAGCTTGGCTGATCCGTGCGGGGGCTGCGAACGCGAAGGGGGAAGATCCCCGAGGGCTGCGGGACCAAGCGACGAGGCGAGACCGGGTCACGGCCAGCAACCCGTTCCGGCCGAGCGAGCCCTTGGGAAGGGCGGTTCGAGGATCCCGGTGAAGACGTTGACGAGCGAGTCGGCGGGCCGCCCTCACGGCCTGGGCCTTGGTTTGCTCTGGAGGGCTGAGCATCGGGCTCTTATGGTCGGCGCATCCGGGTCGCGGGGACCGATCGTCTCGACAACACTCTCCTCACCGTCAATGTACGAGGTGACCCATGCGATGACGTCGCCGGGGTCACGCGCGCACTCGATTGCTCTCCCATTCCGCTCGTCGTTCACGTACGGAGATTCCTTGACGTTTCCGTTCGAAAACCACGATGTCCAGATGCCCGTCAACTGACCGCTAACGAAGAGACCTTGAGGCACATCCCCGTCCGCGTAGTGGACGACCCAAGTTCCGTGTTGCTTGCCGTCAAGGAAGGACCCGTCCCCGGTCTGCAATCCACCGTCGTAGCGCCAATGAGTCGTTCCTGTGCCTTGAGCGTAGCCATCGGAACACTCGCCAATCCATGTGACCGTGGCACCCGCGTGGAGACTCGGGTTCCAGAGATGGCACCCGGGCTGGTTGCTCACTTCCATCCAGCACGTAGAACCCACGGGTTGGCCTGTGCACGTCTCGAGGCCAACCAAGGGAGGCGCGGGGGTACTCGGCGCTCCGCCAGCCGGCGAGTCAGGCTGCTCGAGCCGCTCATTGCCCGGCTGGGAGCGGGCGGCCGCGCCACCGGCGGCCGCCGGATTCTCGGCTCCAACGGCGGGCGCAGCGGCCGCAAAGTTGTAGTCGACGCTCCAGGTGTCGAAGCGTGGCTGATGCTCGCGGAACACGAGCAGGTACACGGTCCTCGCCAGCGTTTCGCCCGGCGCGGTCGGGTCGCCGCTGCCGCTACGCTGTATGGTGCCGTACCAGTCCCCCCAATCGATGTGGCCGGGGATTTGCCCGGCCTCGGGCGAGGTCCAGTTCGTGCACGGCGGGCTCTCGGCCGCGATCCCGTATCTCGCAATCAGATGATCCAACGGCTTGCCGGACCCGTTGTAGACGGAGAGATCCAGTTGCCACACATCGACGGGTTGGCCGTGGTTCGCCTTCCTGCGCTCGTACTCGGTTGCGGTCTCCACGTGCTCCAGGACGTTGCACGTCCCGGCCCCGTACTGCAGGACGCGCGCGCTGCCGCGCAACTCGATTCCCTCCATCTCGAAGAGACGCTGTGCGTGTGCCGGCTCCGCCATCAGCGAGAACAGCGCCACCGTAGTGATCCACGCCCGGTTCACACGAACTATGTCACCTCCGAGGCAAGGCACTGTCGTCTGCCCACGCCGAGTACGAACTCCCGTATCGATCACGGTCTTAAGGCTCAGCGAGACGCCGAAGGCCCGCAATTGCTCAAATGGGGTAATTCCGACCTACGGATGCGGCCTTGACGGCAGCCGGCGGCGGAGCGGAAGTCCGCCCGGTCATACCTTCGCCTGCTGACTACCTTATTTGGGGTAGAACGCTGGCGCTTGCCTGCTTGGTGTTATCACATGGATGAGGCCACGATCTCTTGGGCAGGCACACCAAAGCTGGCAGCAGGAACAACATGACCCCGCAGGACAGGTTCGAGCGGACGTTGGCGTTGCTGTACAGCGCGGCACTGGCCGATGCCAAGTGGGTCTCGGCGGCCGCCGCCGTCGACGACCTGACCCGGACGAGCGGCCACAGCCTGGGTTACGGCGATCCGCGTCGGAAGGGCGAACCCGAGGTCTTCCTGGCACGATGCTTCTCCGGCCGGCAGCGTCGGAAGGACTGGGAGGACCTGTATTTCGACCGCTATTGGGGACGGGATGAGGCGATGCCGCGTCTCCGCACGCTTCCTCCAGGCGAGCTGGCCCACCAGGCGGATTTCTACACCGACGAAGAGAAGAAGACCTCGCCCGCATACAACGACTTTCGGCGCGTCACCAGGTCGCAGGACGGCCTCTTCATGTTGCTCGATGGACTGGACGGATGCGGGATCCTATGGTCCGTTTCCGATTCCGCTCAACCCGGAGGCTGGGGATACGATCAGATCCGGGACATCAGACGTCTCGCGCCCCACATACGCCACTTCGTGCGCGTCCGGCGCCTGATGGCCGACGCCGAGGCGCTGGGTGCGTCGCTTGCCGAACTGCTCGAGAACAGGCAGTCGGGGATCATTCAACTGGACCGTCGCGGACGGATCCTGGAGGCGAACGACCAGGCCCGGGCTCTCCTGCTGAGAGGCGATGGGCTCCGCGACAAGAAGGGTTCGCTGACCGCCGAGGTACCGGCGGAAGACGTTGAGCTACAGCGTCTGCTGGCGGCCGTCCTGCCCCTGTACGGCACACAGGGCGCCGGAGGCTCGATGAAGATCACGCGCCCGGGGGCTGGAACGCCGCTCGTCCTCAAGATTCATCCCGTGGGCGGAATGCGCACGGATTATCGGGCCTGGAAGGTCGGCGCGCTGGTGCTGATCGTCGACCCGGCGAGCCGATCCCGCATAGATCCGGCGTTAGCGGCTGCGGCGCTGGGCCTGACGCCCGCGGAGAGCCGCGTGGCGGTGGCGCTGGCCGCCGGCCGGACGGTGGCCGAGATTTCGCGGGCGCTGGGCGTGGCGGAGGGTACGGTACGGGTGCACTTGAAGCACAGCTATCGCAAGCTGGGGATCACGGGGCAGACCGAACTGGCGCGGAGGATCCTTTCCCTGGGGGCGATAGGAGGATCCTCCCGCTCACCCTGATTCCGACCGGCCGGCCCGCCGCGGCCCGGGGTGCATTCGGCGACGCCACGTAGGCGATCCGTCCCATTGATGTCGCTTTCCGGCTATTTCAGTACAGCGGAACCATACCTAAGGGTGAAGGGACGGATCACGAACCAGTTAGAACTGCATTCCTCCGCTCGTCCACCTGCTCTCGTGGCCGCTTCGGCCCTACAGTCCCCCGCAGAGCCGTTATCCGCTCACTCAGCTCGTCCAGGAACTCCGACAGCGTCAGTTCGAGCGCACGCGCAAACTTGTCCGCCGCCTCGACGGTGAGACGGACTTCCTCTCTTTCCAACCGCCGGACATGCCTCTCCGACAGCCCCGGGATCTCCGTCTGCTTCAGTTGCCGGTCATGCCTCATGTCAAGGAGGGCCCGCGACACGTTCTCCATCTCATACCGGCGGATTTCCACATCGGCCAGATGCATGGGATCCACGGCCTGCAACATCTGAGACGGACCCATGTGCACATCCCGGTCGGGCCAATGCAGGTAGGAACCGGATGAATCGATCACGAACCGGCCGACCGCGGTCGGCTCAAACCGTCTGACTTGGGGAAGCCTTCCGACCGGGAACTCCCATACGCTCATGTCCCCAAGGACCACCACCAGGGAGTCTCTGAGCACATATGCGTCGAGGATGCCCTCCCACGGGGCCGGTCGCTGGAGCGCGATGACCAGACGCTTCACAACGGAAGGGTCCCGGCACACTTGCAGCCGCCGGTCCGGCTTGTGGAGTCGAAGCCTCGAGGCGAGACGAAGGACCGCCTGCTCCGGCACGTCCAGCACCACCAGGTAGCGTGTGTCCGTATCCACCCAGTTCGGTAGCCTGAGCCGGTCCCGGCCCATCAGCTCACTCGCCAGAGCCACGACCAGGCTCGGAGACGGCCCAGCCTGAGCGGCGGCAGACAGCTGTCTCGCCAAAGCGCGACACCCGGCGTCCGGCAAGTAATCCTTCACCGTCCCGCAGAAAGCGATGTGGCCGAACGGCCTCGCCTCACTCATCCGCTGACAGCCTCATCCCGGGGGCGGGTAGGGGTCCCGGTCATATGTGTTCTTCTCCCGAATCCTCCCATCGCGTCCATGGATCAACAGCTCGGACCGTTGATTCCTTGCGATCTCGCGCCCCCGCTCGATCGCTTCCCGTTGCGTGTCGAACACCTTCGTTGCTCTCGGGCTGCCCGCGGGCCTGACTGCCCATCCATCCTTCGTAGGGACAACGTGCTGGTTACGCTTCCTCGTCATGGTCTGCACCTCCTCCACCTGCGACTACCGGACAGGATCGTATTGTAATTTGTCCATCATGTCCGGTCAAAGTGTCGCTGCAGTCTCGCGATGCCGATCCAGGCTGACGGCTTTGCCCCAGGCGCAGTCAACATCCGGGCGCTTCGTCCGTGTGGATGGCGTGGTTCAGACTCTGGATGACCTGACCGCCCGCGAATACGTCGAGAGCGACCCGCTCGATCTGGACCCCCTGTCGACGCGGCGACGGTAGGCACGAATCGGCTTAATGCCCGCCCCACTGCCTTCCATGTGGCCCGTACACGCATTCTGTGAGGAGCGGCGAGCCGAGACCGAAGGCACTTGGTTTTGGTTACGGGCGATAGCTTCTTCGCCCTTCGCTTGAACGGGGATCACGTAATGGCAGCCGAGCTTGTCGATGCCGATGTAGAGTTCGTCGATTTCGATCTGTCCCAGGTCCTTGACCGTCGTCCGAAGGTGGTTCTGCAGGCTATAGGCTGTAAGGCCGAGAAACGTGTCGATCAGGCGGTTGTAGCGGACCATCGCGAGCAGCGCCTGCTCGTCATCGAGCTGGTACGCCCGGATCAGCTCCGGCGTTGCATCCGGTATGTCGATGACGACGAGATCTTCCCGCGGCAGGATACGGCTCGACATCGTAACCAGCTTGAACCTGTACCGGCCCTTCCCGGCCCCTTCGATGATCCATTCGTGCCCTTCGGGCTGCGTTTCGAGAATGCTGTCGGGCAAGGGGTTTCGGTAACGAAAGGAATACGCGATGTCGCCAAGATTCTTGACGCGAGCGACGCCGAGAGCGGCAACTGCGTCTTCAAGCTCTTCCCGCTGGAACTCGAACTCGGTCAGTCCCTGCGCGTAGTGACCGAAAAACACCTTCTCGATCACGGCCTGGTACCTGTTCAACGTCTCAGACACGCGCCGCTTGCCTGCCCAGCCGCTCGCGTTCGATGTCGATCTGCTTGCGCTTCCTCGCACCGCTCTTCCTGTCGCGGCGGCTCGGAGGCGGTTCGACTCCGAAGTACCTGGCGGCACTCGAGAGATCGAACGACAGAAGCGCGGGATCTCCGAGGGAGGTCGCGGCTTTCGGTCGAACCGGAGTCGCGCCGAGCGCTCGGATGACCTCGCCGGCGATCGCCCTCGCAAGCGGGGGCGGGACCGAGTTCCCGATCTGCCGGCCGCCGTGCCATTTGGTGGCATTGAATCGGAACCAGTCCGGGAACCCGTGTAACCGGGCCATCTCCCGCACGGTTACGCAGCGATCATGGAGGTAGTGGATAGGACGAGGGCTGGTGAAAGCCCCGCGTGCTCCATCGGTACCCGCGCGCAGTGTATTGGAGACCCCGAACTCCGACAGCCTGAAAAACCTGCTGATGGGCTCCACGGTACCGGGCGCCGTCTCGCGGAAACGCCGCCGCGAGATCTCCGTATGCCCGGTACGAGCGCTCGACGTAAGAACCGAAGGATCCCACTCGCGCACATAGCCGAAATGCCAGGCGTCGTCGGACAGGCACCGCAACTGAGCCGCATACTCCGACGGCTCGCCGTAAACGGCGGCGTCCGTCGCATCCGAACGCGTCAGATCCTCGATCCCGTCAACGTCCGGGAGGTCTCGCAGCGCGTCCGAGCAGGTCGGCCCCTCCGGCAAGCCCACGATGCGCTGCTGCGGGCTGGGGATCTCGGTTGTGGGCTCCGGATAATCGGCCAAGGCATCGCCCTCTCGGGCACCGAGCAGGATCAGGCGTTCGCGACTCTGAGGCGTGCCGAAGTGTCCGGCATTGAGAACGCGCCAAGGTTCGCGCACGACGTATCCGATCCGAGAGAATTCCTCGATCAGCTCGTCGAGAAACTCGCGGTGCCGGCCGATCGTCAATCCCTTGACGTTCTCGAAAACGAAGGTTCGGGGTTCGATCTCCGCGATGATGCGAACGAAGTCGCGCACGAGCCCGTTGCGAGGATCGTCGAGGGCACGCTGACCGATGAGGGAGAACCCCTGGCAGGGGGCGCCGCCGAACACGCAGTCGACCCGGCGCCCGGCGATACCGGCGGACTCCAGGATATCGGCGCCGGACAGGGTCTCGATCGGATGGGGGATGGTGGCCGTGCGAGGGAAGTTGAATTCGTGGACGGCGCAGTGGACCGGATCGACCTCGATGGCCGCCGCCACGTCGAAACCGGCCTGCTCGAAGCCAAGGCTCAGCCCACCGGCCCCCGCAAAGAGGTCGATCCCGATGGGTCTCACGGCTCTGAAACTCTTGCGTCGGCGGCGCCCGATGCGGGGCTGACGTGACCCGCGGTGGATGCCAGGCGAGCCGGTCGGCCGCCGAGAAAGCCGTGTAGGCGTCGGGCCAATACCCCGAGATCGGCCGTCTCGCATTGCCATATCACCAGCACACCCCACCCCATCGAACGCAACTCCTCCTCTTTTCGCCTATCTCGTTCCTTGTTTCCGTTGAGCTTCGGCTCCCAGTAGTCGAGGCGCGACTTCGGCAGACGCCCCTTCGGGCAGCCGTGGCCGTGCCAGAAGCACCCGTGAACGAAGATCGCCTTCCGCCGGGACAGAAAAGCGACATCGGGCTTTCCCGGCAGATCCTTCCGATGGAGCCGATACCTGTAGCCCAGGCTGTGAAGTAGCCGACGGACGACCATCTCGGGCCCCGTGTCGCGGCTTTTGACGGCCTGCATGATCCGCCGACGCTGTTCCTCGGTGCGCGTGTCCATCGCTTGTCCCATCGGCCACGGATCCAGCCCGGAAGTACGATAACTCCGAGGCCGTGGAGACACACCTGCCGATTATCGGCCCGGACCATCATCGCCCTCTCAACCGGTGTCCTCAGGCAAGGCGGTAGCGCTCAACCGCTCCGCTGAAAGAGCTCGTCGAAGGCCTCCGATGGATAGCATGGCAACTCCACAAGTTGCGTTATGGGTGGGGCCTGACGACACTTCATGTGTACGTCTCAGGTCGTCCTCTACTGCACAGAACCTTCGGGCGCAGCAAGACGCTGAGATAGGAGCCCCGGGGCCTTTTCGTCCTCGGGGCTCTTGGGTTAAGAGGGTCCCGGACCCGTACACTAGACCCTACCACGGGTGACCACCGAGACTCCGGTCGACATGGGGGTGGGGTTCCGCGGGGCGGGCGAGGGGCCGACCGCGCTCCGCGCCATGCGGCGCAGCGTGGGCAGCATGGAGACGATGGTGCAGTGGCGAAGCGAACTCACGGCGGTCGATTTCGGCAACGCGCCCATCGACAACCTGAGCGTGGAGCGCATCATGCCGCCGATCCGCCGCATGGTGCGCGAGATCGCGGAGACCGGCGCCATCCCCGTGATCATCGGGGGAGACCACTCGATCGAGTTCGCCAACGTGGCGGGACTCGCGGATGTGTACGGCAAGGAGAACGTCGGCGTCATCCATTTCGACGCGCACTACGATGCGGGGGACGCCCGGCACGGCCACCCGATATCGCACGCCCAGCCGGTGCGCCGGCTCGTCGATGACGGCCACATCTTCGGCAGGAACTTCATCCAGGTGGGGTTGCGGGGCAGCAGGCCCTCGGCCTCCGTCGACTACATGCGCATGGCTCGAGATGTACTCCGGCTGAAGTACGGCCTGGGCCGGAGCCACCGTGAGATCGCCGGCATGCTGTTTCGGGAAGGAGCGTGAAGGAATTGGGCGCGGGAACGCGTCGGCCGGAAGCCTAAGCCGAATGCCAGCGAATCGACGCCGAGCCCGTCTCCGTGGGTAGGATCATCCAACGTGGAGCGATCAAGAGTTCCCCTCCGCGCCGACGGCTGGAGGCCGAGTAGCGGAGAGAATACGACCTGACCGTCGCCCACTCCTCGTAGAGCGCTCGCACCTCCGGGCAGTCATCGTACGTCAGGACCCACGGGCTGTCACTTGTCCCCCGAAGGACCTCGGCGAGCGCCGCGTGATACGGCGGATCGAGGGCATTCAGGTACAACGTCGGCCCCTTCCCGAAGTACGGCGGATCGATGAAGAAGAACACGCCGTCGCTCGCGAGTCTCTGAACGAAGTCGATCCCGTCCTGCGCGGACAAACGGATCCGCGCGCCGTGCCGGGCGACTCGTTGGCACCGCTCCACGAGCCCCTTCCGGTTGAACCGGGCATCGAGACGCCATTTCCCGGTTTGCTTGATTCCGCCGATCAGACCCCCGTTGCGGATGATTCCGGAGCGATTGCAGCGGTTCAGATAGAACGCGGCGAACGCCCGTTCCAGCCGTGACGCCGACCCCGGATCGCGATAGATCGCACGCTGACGGTGCCACTCGTCCACGGTGAGCGGTACCGTGTGGATCATCTCGGAGAACTGGTCGGTCTGCTCCAGAACCGCCCACCAGATGTCCGAAACAGCCTCATCGATATCGTTGATGTGGATTGCGGGCGCCTCCTCGCGGAACAACAGAGTCAGCGCGGCCCCGGCTCCACCCGCGTACGGCTCCGCGAAATCTCGGTCTCGCAATCGATTGGCGACCCGCACGCGATTGAAGAGCCCCGCCATCGCCGACTTCCCGCCCGGATAACGGAGAGGGCTAGCAGTCCCCATGGAGCCCCAACCTCAGGGAGGTTTCGATCCAGTCTTGTAGACGCCGTTCAAGCTGATCATCCAACGTTCGCGAACACAGTGAGGAGATGCGGCAACGGTCGAGCAGGAGTTGATCGACCCCCGCATCCTCCGCGTCCTTTTTCGACAAAGCTCTTGGCACGAAGAAAGCCGGAATCGGATCCACGGCGATCGTTCCGGCGATATTCCTCTTGCACCAGCTCTTGGGCCGCAGTTCGTGCGCCTTCTTCTTCCATCGCCGACCGACCGCGCACTGGCCAAACAGTATCAGCTTCGAGGGTCTCCGATCGGGGAAATCCCTCCACGCCACAACGTCGAGATCATCATCCTTGGACTGATTCAAGCCCTCCCGATCACCGCAAGCTTTTCCCTCGCGCAGAAGGGCGACCAGGTGCGTGACGGCGTCACGGAAACCCGCCGGGAGGTCCTGCCGGGGCGATCCGAATATTACGACCGTCCTGCTGTCACCGAGATACCGGCCGGCCGCCGCCGCACTCAATTCCTCGAACAGCTTGTAGACGGTGGTTCCATCCTCGTGGTTGTCCGTGATGCCGACGGACACGAGGAGTTGGAACAGATATGCGGCGGAAGGCCCGTCACGAAGCTGAAGCCCCTGCTGCGCGATTTCAAAAGGATATGCGTCACCCGGCCCGCAAGCCCGATCCCGGTGAGAGAGAACTTCCACCCACTCGTCGAGAAGCATCTCGAAGGGCTCGATGTCTCGCCACCCCGCCTCCGGCACTTCCTCACCAGGCTCCGCGTAGGTCGCGACCGCTTCATCCTCGGAAGTGGTGAGCCGGAGTTGCCGGATCACGTCGGCCCACGCCAGGTAGCCGGCAGAGGCGGCCGCGCAGACCCACTCCAGACGGTCGGCGTTGTCCTCGACCGCCAAGCTTGAGTCTACGTTCAAGGCTCGCCGGGCGTCATGAGGGCCTTGAGTGACTTCGCTTGTCGAAGGAGGCTATCTCCTGTCTCGACCAGGTCCTCCTCGCCCGTGAACCCGGTCGAAACGAACCGCATGGCTTCCCGGGCGCTTGTCTCGGCCCGCGTGAGCGCGGTACGGAACAGGTGGGCGTCGCCTAGCGAAGCGTCCAGCGCCACGGAAAGCGAGCTTCCGCTCTCCAGCAAGTCCACGCCTTTCCGAACCTCAAGGGCGCGCGCAAGGTGACGAAGGTCCGGGTTCTGGCGACGAACCCTTGCCTCGATGTTCTGAGACTGGCTCCCGAAGAGCCATGCCATGAGGTGCTGCAATCTCCGCAGTCGATCGGGGGGTACGGGGTTCTCGCGCTCAAGCGCCGTGGGGTCAACTCCCAGGTAATCTCGGATGGAGACGTAGCCCAACGCGGTCCAAAGGTGGGAAAACGGAAATCGTCTGTGCTGGGTGTCGGTCGTATCGAACTCGAACTCGTTCTGCGCCTGCCGAAGGACGACGTATCCTCGGTACAGGCGCGCCACGGTCTCGTGACGATCGCCGATCCTGGACGCGATTTCGGCGAGACTCAGACCGAAGTCACGCCGTACGCGGAACACATACTCTGCCTTGGCGATGGAGTCCCAAACCTGCGGTCCGTTAACATGTTTGAATCCGACGAAACTCCACAGTTCCCTCCTCGTCGCATGGATCACGGGGAGTCGTCGGATTGATTCGAGAACGTCCTCGGACGGCTTCTCGGCGAGGTGGATCCCAAGTTGCTCCCGAAGGCCGGGATCCGAGAGGATCTTGACGGCCGCGAGCCGCCGGTTGCCCTCGACTACAACCCAACGGTCCCGCTCCTCGGTCGCGAATAGTTCCTCATGATCCCAAAAACCGTTCGCGAGGATGGAATCCACCAACTCGTTGACCGACTTGTTGCGCCAGAGCCAGCGGAGGATGCCTTCCTGGTCGTCGACAGAAAACGGCTCGCCCGCGAGCCGCGGGTTTTCGGGATCGAGGTACAAGTCGGCCGGGGCGTGACGAACGACCTCCAAGGCGATCATCCTTTCCAGGAAGGGGGCCGTGACCCGAGATGGTGTGTTCAAGATGGACCCTGACATGCTGGTTGCAAAGGTATCGGCCCCGTCACCGGGAAGGACATCCTCGGAGCCTGAGCGGCTGTAACTCTACGGTCCGCCGCAATCTCAACCGTTCGTCATCAAGTTGGGTCCGAGTGTCGTCACGGCGCATTGGTCACGATCGTGAATTCGTAGACTTCTCCTGGCATCATGAGCTGGCCGGCAGGATTCTGTCCGCGGGCTGCCTAGAAGCGCAGCAGTGCCGCCGCCCAATGGAACCCGGCGCCAAATGCGGTAAGCAGGACCAGGTCACCGGGCTTGATCCGCCCCTGATCCCGGGCCTCCCACAAGGCCAGGGGCACGGACGCCGAGCCCGTGTTGCCATACTCGTGGACGTTGACGAAGACCCGTTCATCGGGGAGGTTCAGCCGTTTCTTGACCGCATCCAGGATCCGCAGGTTGGCCTGATGCGGCACGACGAGCGCTACGTCGTCGATGGAGACGCCGGCCTTCTCCAGCACCTGGTGGGACGCCGCGCTCATGCGGCTGACGGCCTCGCGGAATACCTCCCGTCCCCGCATGACGACATGTTTGTGGAGCCCTTGCTCCACCCGCTCGACGGTGGTGGGCAGGCGCGTGCCGCCCGCCTCCACCCCGAGAATGTCACTCTTGCTGCCGTCCGTTCCCGCCGTAGCGGCCACGATTTCGACCGCGCCCGGGTCCGGTCCGACGACCGCCGCGCCTGCCGCGTCGCCGAAGAGTACACAGGTGTTGCGGTCCTCCCAGTCCATGAGCCGGGTGAGGAGCTCCACGCCGATCACGAGCACCCGGCGGCCGTCCGCGAGGGCCCGGGAGCGGGCGATGTCCAGTGCCAGCACGAACCCCGCGCAGCCGCTGCCGCCCAGGTCGTAGCACGGGATGTGGCCGACGCCGAGACGAGTCTGGACGTACGCCGCCGTATCGGGGATGAAGACCTCGGGCGTGTCGGTCGCAACGATGATCTCGTCGATATCGGCAGGCTCGAAGGCGCCGTCGGCCAGAGCTGCCCGGGCGGCGGCCAGCGCCAGATCGGCCGTACTCTCTTCATCCCCTGCAATTCGGCGCGTGTGTATACCTGTGCGCGTCACGATCCATTCGTCCGAGGTGTCGACGTACTCCGTCCATTCGTCGTTCGTCATGACGCGCTCGGGCAGGTAGACGCCGAGGCCCAACAGGCCGATGGGGTGCGGGCTTCCGGTGCCTGGCTGGTCCACTTCGTCCTCGCCCTGGTGAGTGACCGCGCGGGTGTGGGGCATGCCTTCCGGTTCGGCGCCTTCTCTACACCACCGCATGCCGCGGCGTGACTTGCTCGGCGATCTCGCGACCCGCCTCGATCTCCGTCCGGCGAAGCTCCCAGGTCTTCTGAAGGTTCAACCAGAGTTGCGGCGTCGTCCCGAAGTATCTGGCCAACCGCAACGCCGTATCAGCGCTCACGCCGCGCTGGCCGTTAAGGATCATGGTTACCCGGTTGACCGGCACGCCGAGCGCCTTGGACAGCGCGTTGGCCGACAGCCCGAGTTCTTCGAGTTCCTCGCGCAGGATTTCGCCCGGGTGCACCGGCCTCATGCCGTTCCTCGCGTTCATGTCGCACGCCTCTCAATGAGAACCACGACCTCGACCTCGCATGGCCCGTCGTCGCTCCCACGGAAGCTAGTGCACCGATGCGCCATCGGCGCTTACGATCGCATCAGCCTCCGGAACCTGAACAATGCAAGCCACTGGTCGAAGGCGAGGCCGCTGGGTGGTCCGGAAGGATCGAACCTGAGGTCTGCCGAAGGCCTCGCCGATTTGCTCGGCGGCACTGCTTCACGTCGGTAAGCCGGAGCGGCCATGCTCGATCAGCGAAGCCTCGGGAAGATCCAGAGCCTGCGATTCCAACGGCTTGGGAGAGGTAGTCGGTGAGTCGCCACGAGCGGCTGGTGCAGACCATACTCTCAAATACAAGCTGGGAGCAGACGACTGATGCACAAGTACGAGATCATTCTCTACTGGAGCAACGAAGATCAGGTTTTCATCGCCGAGGCGCCTGAGTTGCCCGGGTGCATGGCGCACGGAGACGATCAGGAGACCGCGTTGGGTAACATCAAGGATGCCATGCAGTTCTGGATCGAGAGGGCACAGGAGTTGGGACGACCCGTGCCCGAGCCCAAGGGTGAGCGCCTAATGTTGGCTTGACCGGTCAGGCACCCACGCCACCGCCAGCTCCAACCACCCCAACCCGTCAAAGGCCAGCCCGACGACCTCGCCGCGGGTTATCTCCAGCTGCTGTAGGCCAGACGCGACCTTCGATGCCACCTGTGTCGCCTGTGCTTGGCGGCCTCGGCTCAATCCGGCACCGTGCCTCTGAGCCGTCAGAGCGCCGCCAAGTCCATTCGAGTAGTCTGACTCGCCCGTTCTGTCGGAACCGACCGCATGGGTGGGGTGGCCAGGACACTCGGAAGGAGGTCCAGGAGTGATCGCGGCCACGCTCTCGATCGTCGTCTGGTTCGTCCTGCCGCATGGCTCGCCGGCAGGCGGAGGAGCTTCTCGGATTCGTTCGGGATCGAGCACGGCGGAACATCGGTATATTCCCCCGCGCAGATGGGTGCCGATCCCAACCGCCCGCTGTGGAATCCTCGACCCGGGGGGGACACTTGGTGGTTCACCACGTTCGTCCAGCCGGCTTGAACGAGTCCCTTAGACGGGAGTTACTGGAGATGGCTCGGCTGGACGACGAGACACGAGCCGAACTGGCCGACACCGGCGAACTCTTCAAAGCGGGGTATGAGCCTCGGATGGCCCGCGTCCATGAACGAAACGCTCGACGCCTTCGGCGCATCATCCAGTCGGTTGGCTGGCCGGGGACAGACCTCGTAGGTCCGGACCGCGCCAAAGCCGCCTGGATCGTGTTGCAGCACGCAATTGCGGAGCCCGAACCGGTACGTCGAACACTGCCGCTCCTTGAGGCAGCCGTACGTGCGGGGGCCGCCGATCCTGCGCATGCAGCTTTTCTGGAGGACAGGATTCGGTTCTTCGAGGGACGACCCCAACGCTACGGAACCCAGCTCGATTGGGACGCTGACGGGAATCTCTCGCCGGGGGAAGCGGAAGAGCCGGAGCGGCTGGATGACCGCCGACTCGCCGCTGGCCTCCCTTCACTCAGCAAGCAGACGGAAGAAGCGCGCAATCGGGCGATGGCGGAGGGAGAGAGAGCGCCGGTCGATCACAAGGCCTATTTGAGTGCCCGCGATGAGTGGGCCAGGCGAGTCGGGTGGCGGAGACGGCTTCTCTCCGCGAAACTCCCGATTCGCGGATCGTGCAGGCCAACATCGAGAGGACGTAGCGTGCAAAACGTTCAGGGATTCGGCGGGTTCTTCTTTCGGGCAAAGGACCCGGCGGGACTTGCGAAATGGTATCAGGATCACCTCGGCATCAATCCTGCTCCGACGAACATGGAGATGGCGCCCTGGGTGACCGAGTCCGGGGTCACCGTTTTCTCACCCTTCGGTGCCGACACGGACTATTTCGCGGCGGACAAGGCTTTCATGCTGAATTTCCGCGTGGCCGACTTGGACGCGATGATCGCACAACTGAAGTCCGCGGATATCGAGGTCAGCCACGAAAGCGAGATGGAGGGCATCGGTCGCTTCGCCCGCATCCACGACCCCGAAGGAAACGCGATCGAGCTTTGGGAACCCGCGTCGTGAGATTCGGCGCTTACGATCGCGTCAGCCTCCGGAACCTGAACAAGGCGAGCCACTGGTCGAAGGTGAGGTCGCGGGGCGGTCCGGAAGGATCGAACCTGAGATCTCGACTGAGCCGGTGGATCTGCGTTCGCGTGAATTCGGGTCGCAAACACCGCCGGATCGAGCGGCCGCCGCGACCGAAGCAGCTCCGGATGAAGCGCCGGTAGTCCGCAGCCTGGAATCGGTCCACGAGCGGTCTCGTTCGACGGGCGAGCCAGAGCGCGACGGCGTCCACGCTCGGAGGGGGATCGAAGTCGGTACGGCGAAAGCGCCGCGCGATCTCGACCTGCCACCACGGCTTGAGCAGCAGCGAGGGCAGGGTCTCCCGGGAACAGGGACCGCCGGCAAACCGCTCGGCCGCCTCACGCTGGACCACGAGCCAGGCGTCCTGCGGCGGAGAATCGGCCTGGACAAGGCGCCGGACGATGGCGGCGGTCCGGTTGAACGGAATGTTCCCCAGGACCTTGTAGGGGACGTCGGGCAGCCGAAAACGCAGGAAGTCGGACCTGATGATCGTGACGCGGTCGTCACTCCGGAAGCGCGTGCGAAGCGCCTCGGACAGCGCGCCGTCGAACTCTACCGCGACGACCTCACGGCATCGACGCGCCAGTTCTCGAGTGAGAATGCCGCAGCCCGGCCCGATCTCGACGACCAGATCGCTTCGTTTGACGGGAGCCTGAGCGATCAGGCTAGCGGCAAGCGATCTGCTCCGGAGGAAGTGCTGCGAGAGGTCCGCACGCCTGGGTGTCCGATGCCTGGACACGACGAACCATCACGAACGTAGACATGGTATCTCCTGCGCTGCGCGAGCAAGATCGAAAGCCTTCGCATACTACGTAGGCATCAGGCGTCTCACCCGCAACCGACGCCGGCGCGACTGATCAGCGCACTCGCAGCCGAGTGGCGCGGCGAGAGCTCCCCGCTTATCACAACCCGCAGCCGATGCTCGAATCGCCCGAAAAACCGTCCGACGACCTCGGATGCGGTCGCATATCTGCGACGAACATGAGGCCGCTCAGGAAAGATCCGGAGGGCCGCGCGGGGGAAGTTCGAGTTCGACGCCGCCAAGAGACGCGAAGCACTCGCGGGTGAACGTCGCGAGGTTTCGCGGACCGGTGCGACGACCAGTGACGGCATCGCGCAGGATGATACGCGCTTCTTCCTCCATCGAACGGTGATGCTCGGCCGCGCGTACGCGAAGGCGCGTCTTTACGTCGTCGTCGAGATTGCGGATCGTGATGCTCGCCATTGGCCGTGCCTCTTCATGGTACGGAACGGGCGGAGAAGCTACCGAATGATTGACACGTTGCCGCTTGAGCGGTGATACGTTACACTTCCCATGCAATGATTCTTGGCTTTCGCCACCGCGGCCTCGAGCGTTTGTTCGAGAAGGGAGACCGGAGCCGGATTCCCCCGGACTTGATCGCCAAGGTCGAGCGGATCCTCGCTCGCCTGGACGTGGCGGCCAAGCCCGAGGACATGAACCTGCCGGGTCTTCGGCTCCACCCGCTGAAAGGCGACCGCGCGGGATATTGGGCGGTGAAGGTCTCCGCCAACTGGCGCGTGGTCTTCCGCTTCGACGGGCGCGATGTCAGGGACATGGACTTGACCGGCTACCATTAGGAGGCCC
The DNA here is from genome assembly GCF_965222475.1 of Candidatus Palauibacter sp. Taxonomy (GTDB): domain Bacteria; phylum Gemmatimonadota; class Gemmatimonadetes; order Palauibacterales; family Palauibacteraceae; genus Palauibacter. Next base: position 178,340 of record NZ_CBDCUB010000007.1, read on the forward strand.
GCGACGTGCCGATGAAGAACCCGCCGCATCCGGGCCTGTCCGTGCGCCATGATTGTCTGGAGCCCCTGGGGCTCACCGTGACGGAGGCGGCGCGGAGGCTGGGGGTCAGCCGAAAGCAGCTTTCCGAACTCGTCAACGGCCACTCGGGCATCTCTCCCGAAATGGCGATCCGCCTGGACAAGGCGTTTGGAGGCGGGGCCGCGACCTGGTATCGCCTTCAGTCGGCCTACGAACTTGCGCAGGCCATGAAGAATGCCGGCCGGATCGACGTGGAGCGAATCTCGACTCCCGTTTGATGCTCGATTCGGACGCCTGCCGTCGATAGTCCCGGTTGACTTCAGACGATTTCTTGCCGTGGAACACAACCATGCGTACGACGCCTGATAGGCGTTAGGTCGGTGGTTCACCAACTCGACTCAGGCCCACGACCGTTCGGCGTCGTGCCTCTGAGCCGTCCCATCGCCGCAAGATCCATCCGAACCTGAAGCGGCACTGCATCCTCGGACATCATGTCACCGCGGAAGGCGCCTACATGCACATCCGTTGGTTCGCCGTCTACGAGCTGCGCAAACCCGATCGCGCTCGAACGGCCCGAGCCGCGCACCCCGGGGACCGTGGATTCGGGATTGATCCGGATGCCGAGTACGACGCCGTCGAAGGGGGCCAGAAGCCGCTCCCGCCAGCCGTGCCAATCCTCATTGCGAGTCCCGTCTCCCGTGTACAGCGGCAGCAGATTGCCGTTCGGTCCGCCGTCCGATCGCACGACGACGCAGTCTGCGGCGAGAGCGTCGGGCACGTGATCCTCCGCGCCGAGCGCGTGGTCGGAGCACTGGAACCGCGCCGCGCCGGGCGGATGGATGGTCACCGCCTCGATCATGTCCGCAGCGGGCTGCGCCTCAGCCGACGCAAGAAACAGCGCTTGGCTAAGCAGTAGGAGCATCGCCGCCGCAGGGACGGTGTGGAGTGTCTTCCGCCAAAAGTGGCGCGATAGCGGGCTATGGTGCCGGGATCGATGAACAGGTCCTCGAATATGATCGTGCCTCCCTGTGGGTGAAGACCCGACCATAGCAGACGAATGCGACGTCGGCACCGCGCCACCCCCTGACTCTACCTCGTCGCGCCTTATCAGGCGGGCGTCTCGCCACTCTCGGTGCGACGCGTGGCTTCGCTATGAACTGGCTCCTCGCTGTTGGGGGTGGATGAGGGGCGGTAGAGTGGCGGTGCCGGCGGCGTCGGCCGGCGGTGCCCTTGCCGGTCCGCGATGTGCCCGGTGGTCTCCGGGGGCCGGCCGGGGCGGTTGGGGGGACTCGGAGCGGCCGGGCGGGACGGCGGCATGGCGGAGAGGGGACTGTTCGAGCGGGCGCTGGGGCTGGAGTGGCCGTGGCGGGTGGAGCGGACGGAGTTCGACGCGGCGGAGCGCCGCCTGGACCTGCACCTGGACTTCGAGGCGGGCGGGACGTTCGACTGCCCCTCGTGCGGGCGGGGGGGCTGCAAGGCGCACGACGCGAGCGGGAAGCGCTGGCGGCACCTGGACTTCTTCCAGCACCGCGCCTACCTGCACGCCCGGGTGCCGAGGGTGAGGTGTCCGGCGTGCGGGGTGAGGCAGGCGAGGGTGCCGTGGGCGGAGCCGGGCTCGGGCTTCACGCTGTGGTTCGAGGCGCTGGCGGTGGCGCTGGCGCGGGAGATGCCGGTCAGGGCGGTGGCCCGCCTAGTGGGCGAGCACGACACGCGGCTGTGGCGGCTTCTGAAGCGCCGCGTGGGGGAGGCCCGGGCGGAGGCGGACTTCTCGTCGGTGCGCGCGGTGGCGGTGGACGAGACGGCGTGCCGGCGGGGCCACGACCACATCACGCTGTTCGCCGACCTGGACCGTTCGCGGCTTCTGTACGCGACGCCGGGGCGCGACGCCTCGGTCGTGAGCCTGTTCCGGGAGGATCTCGAGGCGCGCGGGGGCCGGGCCGGGAGCGTCCGGGACCTCTGCATGGACATGTCCGCGGCCTACATGAAGGGGGCGCGGGAGGCGTTCCCGGAGGCCGGCGTCACCTTCGACCGCTTCCACGTCCAGCGGCTCATGAACCGGGCGGTGGATGAGGTGAGGCGCGCCGAGCGCAAGGAGCGCCCCGAGCTGAACCGCACCCGCTACCTGTGGCTCAAGAGGCGCGGCAAGCTCACCGCCTCCCAGCGCGAGTGGATCGGCGAACTGCTCGATCCGTCGCGGCGGAGCCTGAAGACGGCCCTCGCCTACCGGTTCAAGCTCGCCTTCGAGGCGTTCTGGACCCTCCCGCCCCGGCTGGCCGAGGTCTACCTCGAGAGATGGTGTCTTTGGGCCGGCAAAAGCGGTCTCCAGCCCGTCATCGACGCGGCGAAGACGATCGAGAAGCACTGGGACGGCATCCTCCTCTGGTTCCGCTCGAGGATCGGCAACGGCATGATCGAGGGCATCAACTCGCTCGTCCAGGCCGCCAAGGCCAGGGCCCGAGGCTACCGGACCACCGAGAACTTCATCACCGTCGCCTATCTCGTGTGCGGCAAACTCAACTTCAACCTACCCACCTGAAACAGCGAGGAGCCTATGAACTGCTAAGTTGTTCTTGTGACATTATAAAACTATGCCACAGGCATAGCCCAGTAATATGATTGTCGGATCACTCTGGACGTGCAAGTATTCTAATCTAACATGTTAAAGCCTTCGTCGATGCATATGCGGCGTACGAACCGGATCAGCGCTACACGCTCCCTCCGCAAGTCGCCGCGGTTCGACGCGGCGGCGGCCCGCGCCCTCTTGGGAGGTGCCCACATCGCGAATACGCTGAGTGCCGAGATAGCGACGGGTTACAACTGGGGCGATCTTGAGCTGGTCCCCCCCGAACCGCGCCGCGGCCGCCGATACCTCCGCAAGGCGGGTCGCGAATGACACGCCGCGTCCGGCTCTTCCTGCGTCGTGCGGCTTTAGTTCTAGTCGCGCTGATCGCCTCGTGGAGTGCGGCCTGCGACGACGACGGCGGCGAAGTCACGGGTCCCCGCGAGACGCCGAACCGGAGTCCCGTCGCGGTCGGCGAGATCGCGGCGCAGACTGCGTTCCTCGGCGATACGATCGCGGTGGACGTGTCGAGTGCGTTTCGGGATCCCGACGGCGACCCCCTCACCTTCATGGCCGCCTCCTCGGAGCCGGCTGTGGTCGCGGTCTCCACCGTCGGCAGCGAGGTCACCGCGGTGGGCGTGTCGCGGGGGCGCGCGACCGTGACCGTGACGGCGCGCGACCCGGACGGCGGAGAGGCCCGGCAGAGTTTCGGCGTCGAGGTCCCGAACCGGGGTCCGATGGTGGTGGGGCGGATCGAGCCGCAGACGGTTTTCCTCGGCGAGACCGCCACGGTGGACGCGTCCCCGGCCTTCAGCGATCCGGACGGAGACGAGCTCAGCTTCGCCGCGGCCTCGTCGGACACGGCATCGGTGCTGGCGTCGGTCACGGGTGGCGAGGTAAGGCTGGAGGCGGTGAAGCGCGGGACCGCGACGGTGACGGTGACCGCGCGGGATGCGGACAGCCTCGCGGCCACGCTGAGCTTTGAAGTCGCCGTCCCCAACCGGCCGCCAGCCGCCGTGGGCGAAATCGAGCCGCAGACGGTTTTCCTCGGCGGCACGGCAACGGTAGACGTGTCTGCGGCGTTCGCCGACCGCGATGGCGACACGCTTCACTTCGAGGCCGCCTCCTCGGAGCCGGCTGTGGTCGCGGTCTCCACCGTCGGCAGCGAGGTCACCGCGGTGGGCGTGTCGCGGGGGCGCGCGACCGTGACCGTGACGGCGCGCGACCCGGACGGCGGAGAGGCCCGGCAGAGTTTCGGCGTCGAGGTCCCGAACCGGGGTCCGATGGTGGTGGGGCGGATCGAGCCGCAGACGGTTTTCCTCGGCGAGACCGCCACGGTGGACGCGTCCCCGGCCTTCAGCGATCCGGACGGAGACGAGCTCAGCTTCGCCGCGGCCTCGTCGGACACGGCATCGGTGCTGGCGTCGGTCACGGGTGGCGAGGTAAGGCTGGAGGCGGTGAAGCGCGGGACCGCGACGGTGACGGTGACCGCGCGGGATGCGGACAGCCTCGCGGCCACGCTGAGCTTTGAAGTCGCCGTCCCCAACCGGCCGCCAGCCGCCGTGGGCGAAATCGAGCCGCAGACGGTTTTCCTCGGCGGCACGGCAACGGTAGACGTGTCTGCGGCGTTCGCCGACCGCGATGGCGACACGCTTCACTTCGAGGCCGCCTCCTCGGAGCCGGCTGTGGTCGCGGTCTCCACCGTCGGCAGCGAGGTCACCGCGGTGGGCGTGTCGCGGGGGCGCGCGACCGTGACCGTGACGGCGCGCGACCCGGACGGCGGAGAGGCCCGGCAGAGTTTCGGCGTCGAGGTCCCGAACCGGGGTCCGATGGTGGTGGGGCGGATCGAGCCGCAGACGGTTTTCCTCGGCGAGACCGCCACGGTGGACGCGTCCCCGGCCTTCAGCGATCCGGACGGAGACGAGCTCAGCTTCGCCGCGGCCTCGTCGGACACGGCATCGGTGCTGGCGTCGGTCACGGGTGGCGAGGTAAGGCTGGAGGCGGTGAAGCGCGGGACCGCGACGGTGACGGTGACCGCGCGGGATGCGGACAGCCTCGCGGCCACGCTGAGCTTTGAAGTCGCCGTCCCCAACCGGCCGCCAGCCGCCGTGGGCGAAATCGAGCCGCAGACGGTTTTCCTCGGCGGCACGGCAACGGTAGACGTGTCTGCGGCGTTCGCCGACCGCGATGGCGACACGCTTCACTTCGAGGCCGCCTCCTCGGAGCCGGCTGTGGTCGCGGTCTCCACCGTCGGCAGCGAGGTCACCGCGGTGGGCGTGTCGCGGGGGCGCGCGACCGTGACCGTGACGGCGCGCGACCCGGACGGCGGAGAGGCCCGGCAGAGTTTCGGCGTCGAGGTCCCGAACCGGGGTCCGATGGTCGCGGGTACGATTCCGGCGCAGACCGTGGACGAGGGTGCGACGACGACGGTCGATGCTGCTTCCTATTTCAGCGACCCGGACGGTGACGAACTCGACTTCGGGGCCTCGTCGTCGAACCCCGCAGTCGCCGGCGCCTCGGTGTCGGGCAGCCGCGTGACCATCGACGGCGTAACCGTGGGATCCGCCTCCGTCACGGTTACCGCGCGGGATCCAGACGGCGCCGAAGGACGGCAGAGTTTCGGAGTGACGGTCTGGCGGCCGCCGCCGCCGAACCAGGCGCCGGTGGTGTCGAGCGCGGTCCCGGCGCAGACCGTGACCGAGAACGAGAGCGTCTCGGTGGATCTGGACGGCCACTTCCGCGATCCGGAAGGCGGCTCGCTGGACTACGGCGCGACGAGTTCCGACGAAGGCGTGGCGACGGCGGACATCTCCGGCAGCGTCCTGGCGGTGCGAGGGGTGAGCGAGGGAAGGGCCACGGTCACGGTGACGGCCACCGATGCGGGCGGCCTGAGCGCCGACCACGCGTTCGGCGTGATCGTGAGGCCGCCGCCGCCGCCGAACCAGGCGCCGGTGGTGTCGAGCGCGGTCCCGGCGCAGACCGTGACCGAGAACGAGAGCGTCTCGGTGGATCTGGACGGCCACTTCCGCGATCCGGAAGGCGGCTCGCTGGACTACGGCGCGACGAGTTCCGACGAAGGCGTGGCGACGGCGGACATCTCCGGCAGCGTCCTGGCGGTGCGAGGGGTGAGCGAGGGAAGGGCCACGGTCACGGTGACGGCCACCGATGCGGGCGGCCTGAGCGCCGACCACGCGTTCGGCGTGATCGTGAGGCCGCCGCCGCCGCCGAACCAGGCGCCGGTGGTGTCGAGCGCGGTCCCGGCGCAGACCGTGACCGAGAACGAGAGCGTCTCGGTGGATCTGGACGGCCACTTCCGCGATCCGGAAGGCGGCTCGCTGGACTACGGCGCGACGAGTTCCGACGAAGGCGTGGCGACGGCGGACATCTCCGGCAGCGTCCTGGCGGTGCGAGGGGTGAGCGAGGGAAGGGCCACGGTCACGGTGACGGCCACCGATGCGGGCGGCCTGAGCGCCGACCACGCGTTCGGCGTGATCGTGAGGCCGCCGCCGCCGCCGAACCAGGCGCCGGTGGTGTCGAGCGCGGTCCCGGCGCAGACCGTGACCGAGAACGAGAGCGTCTCGGTGGATCTGGACGGCCACTTCCGCGATCCGGAAGGCGGCTCGCTGGACTACGGCGCGACGAGTTCCGACGAAGGCGTGGCGACGGCGGACATCTCCGGCAGCGTCCTGGCGGTGCGAGGGGTGAGCGAGGGAAGGGCCACGGTCACGGTGACGGCCACCGATGCGGGCGGCCTGAGCACCCGGCAGAGTTTCGGAGTGACGGTCGAGCCGGCCGGCTCGACCAACCAGGCGCCGGTGGTCACGAGTACGATCGCCGATCGTACCGCCATACGGGGCGGTGAACTGCCGCTGCAGGCATACAGGTATTTCTCCGACCCCGATGACGACGAATTGAGCTACAGGGTGGGGACATCGAACCTCGCCGTGGCCTTCGTTCGAATCGCCAGCCCGGCGGTGTTCTATGTGACCGCCGTCTCCGATGGCGAGGCGGAGATTAGGGTTGAGGCGAAGGATCCAGGGGGCCTCACGGCCTCCACATCGTTCACCTTTGCGGTCGGAAACAACGCGCCCCGGGTAAAGACCGAGGCACCGGCCGTGACCTCCTCGCCGGGCCAGACCGACTGGCTGGTCTTGAGTGACTACTTCGAGGAAACCGATGTGGGCGACCAACTCAACTTCTCCGCATCGAGCAACAACTCCGGCGTGGCCAGCGTCTCCATACAGTTCCATGCGATTTACGGCTACCAAGCGAAGGTAGGGGGAGTCACCCCCGGAGAAGCGACCATCGACATGACGGCGACGGATCGCGGGGGGCTGACCGCAAGCACTTCGTCGCTCGTGACCGTCACCGCAAACCGGCCGCCGCAAGTGACGCAGTCGATCGGAAACCAGTCTCTGGCCGTGAACGACACTCTCACGTGGGACCTGTCCCACCACTTCTCGGACCCGGACAATGATGCATTGACCTACACGGCAGCCGGCGGATTCGCGGTGACGGTTTCCGTGTCAGGCGCCACTTTCCAACTGGTGGGGGCGACTGCGGGAGTCTCGCCCGTGCGAGTCACAGCCACGGATCCGGCCGGCCGAACCGCCGAGATCACTTTCCTCGCCAGCGTGTCCGCGTCGCAGTCGATCGAGGGTCTCGCCTCATCGAATCCGCGGCGCCGGCCTCGGATTACGCTACGACACGCCCCTGCCGACGGGGGCGGATCGCTTCGAGCGGGAGTTGACGCCTTCGGCGCGCGATGGGTTCGCTGGACGGAGGCGGTAGCAAAGGATCGTGCGGTACTCGGCGGGGTTCCCCGGTCCGGCCACGGTCGGGCCGACGACGTATTCCTCCTCGTGTCCGCCGACCGTCTCGTAACCCTCGGCCTCGACGAGAGCCCTGAGCCGCTCGATTCGTGGGCTGCTCCGCGTCGTAGCGGCCGATGTGGAGGATCTCCGCGACCGTGCCGTACTCCCCACGTCGCGATCGACGCGGTCACGCCCTCCGGTGGCGTGTGCGGCGGCAGCGAGTCCACCGTCTCGGGGAGGGGTAGCGCGTAGCGCCCGCGCCACTCGCGCCGCGGAAGCCGGTCGAGCCCCTCCTGCCAGCGGGCGCGCGGGACGGGGCGCGTGAAACCGGTCGCCGCCCCGCTCGAGAAGTAGAGCTGGAACAGGAGTCCGAACGCCGCCCCGCCGACCTCGTCGGGGTCACCGGCCGCCCGCACCTCCAGCATCCGCTCGTCGGTCCGCTCGACGATGCGCGGTTCCGCCAGATGCTCGTATTGGGCCGGGTCAACTTCCTGCGCCGCCAGCGGCACCGTGCCCAGCGCCGCCCAAAGGGAGTCTGCCAGGAGTGCGCCCGCCCACCGTGGAACGCGGGCGGTGCGAACGGTCATGGTAAGTCCCGAACGGGGATACCCATGGCTTGAGCCCTTCTGACCATGCGGCGGTCGTAGGAGGCGAGTTCAACGGCGAGGGCCCGGCTCCGCAGGAACTCGATCGAGGAGAGATGCAACGCGTCGAGCGTGTGCACCGCAACGGGAAACGCGTCAAGGGCGCGGGCGACCACTGGCGACGCCAGCTCCAGCAACGCGATTCTACCGATAACGTCGTGCGCGGTGGAGGCGTGGGAAACCGCCAGGTCACGGGTGGAGCTTCAAGGTCTGCGGTAGACCCGGGCAGGGACGTGGGGCGCACGAAGGGGTGGTTACTCGGTACGAACGTCGTGTCCGAACTCCGCAAGGATCGACCGGATCCCGAAGTGAGGTTGTGGTCCGAGGCGAGGTCCGCCGACAGCCTCTTCCTCAGCGAAGTCACGCTCGCGGAGATCCGCTACCGAATCGAACGTCGCGCGCGGGACGAGTTCCGCGACAAGCTGGAACTCTGGCTCGAGCGCACGCTACGGCCCCGGTTCGCAGGGCGCATCCTGCCCGTCGGCGAGGATGTGTGGGTGGGCCTGGCGGTGGATGGTCGAGCGCGGCAAGAAAGAGGGGATCACCTTCAGCCAGCCGGACCTCGTCATCGCGGCCACCGCGGAGGTCCACGGGCTGGTGGTTTGCACGCAGCTCCCCGCCCTCGAGGCGCCTTGGAGGGTGCGAAAGGCCCGGATCCATGAAGCCGAACACCCGACCGCCGCGGCGACCTCGGCGTGTGTTTGCCCGTTCTTGATCCGGTCCCCGATCTCAAGCCGGTCCGATTCGCTCAGCCTCCCGTACTTCTCCCGTTGGCGCATCGCATACCTCCCGGCAGTTGAACAGCCGCTGCCAAGATGTTGCGTTCACCGGTTGAGACCGCCGTCTCCATGCGTCACCTCTGTTGGACAGGCCCAGGGACCGGATCGATCCTTCCTCCCCGCGGGTCCCCCCACCGAGTTGCCAGCGCGCCGGCCCCCGCCCGTCGGACGGCGTCCCCCTCAGGCATGCCCTGCCGGCGGGGTTGCTCTCGCGAATCTGGCCGCTGGATGTTGTTGGGTTCGAATGAGGAGAAGTCCGGACCGGGCCTGGCCCGATTGACTCTCGCCCGGTCATCGTGGCGCGGCGGCGCATGACAAGGATAGACCGATGGCGAATAGCAGCAATTCCACCCCGGCAACTGAACGGGGCAACCATCCGCTCAATCCCCTGACCCCGGCCGAGATCGGGGCCGCTGCCGGGATCGTCAGGGAATGGGGCGGGTGGACGGAGACCACGAGATTCGAATCGATTCGCCTGCGCTATCCCGACAAGGCGCAATGCCGGGCGGAGATCGCCGGCGAGCATGCGCCGTGGCGGCCGCTGATCTGGCGCGCCTCGATTTCGGAGATGGTCGTCCCCTATGGCGATCCCTCCTTCAACCATTATCGCAAGAACGCCTTCGATGTCGGCGAGTACGGCCTGGGCCAGGTCGCCAATCCGCTGAAACTGGGCTGCGACTGCCGCGGACACATCCACTATTTCGACGGCGTGTTCACCCTGACCTCGGGCGAGCCGGTGGTCGTCGACAACGCCGTCTGCCTGCACGAGGAAGACGACGGGATGCTGTGGAAGCATACCGACTACATGACCGACGAAACGGAGCACCGCCGGGCGCGCAAGCTGTTGATCTCCATGGTCGCGACGGTCGGCAACTACGAATACGCCTTCTACTGGACCTTCCATTTGGACGGAACGCTGGAGTTGGAAGTGAAGGCGACCGGCATCATGAACACCCAGGGCCTGAACGCGGTCTCCGGCGTCGCCTACGGCACCGAGATCATGCCGGGTGTCATCGCCCCCAATCACCAGCATCTGTTTTGCGCGCGGCTGGACATGGCCGTGGATGGCGATGCCAACCGTCTGGTCGAGTTGAATGTGGTGCAGCCCCCGATGGACGAGAGCAACCCGAACGGCAACGCCTTCCGGGTCGAGGAAACGGTGCTGGAGAGCGAAGGCGGCCGAACGCGAAACGCCGATAGCGAACGGTTGTGGAAGGTGGAAAGCGCTTCGTCAACCAGAGCGACGGCTCGGATACCATCGCAACCTGGGTCAAGGAAGGCCGGTCGATCAGGGATACCGACCTCGTGCTGTGGCATACATTCGGCCTGCTGCACCTGCCGCGCGGGGTTGAGGACTGGCCGGTTCAGCCGGTCGTCCGCAGCGGCTTCCGCCTCGAGGCCGACGGCTTCTTCGACCGCAACCCGACGCTCGATGTGCCGCCCGGCGCCTGACGTTCGCATGTGTGGAGGAGGATCACGTCTGCGCGGGTCGCGTCGCGCGAAGGCAGGATGTTTTTCGTCGCAAGGAAGCGTTAGAAGCGTGGGCCGGGGCACGCAACTGTCGAACCAGGGCGTATTCCGTTTCATCGCATTCCTCGTCGCTTGCGCGGCGCCGCTCGGGGCTGCGGCGCAGGAGCCGGACCGGACCGATCCGCCTTCTGGCGCCGTGACCGTCGATGTCGAGGCTCTCAAGACCGAGATCCAGAGGATCCTCGACGAGTACGGCATCCCCGGCGCCTCGATCGCGCTCGTGGACAGGAACCGCACGATCTGGGCCGGCGGCGTCGGCAAGGCGGACCTCGCGGCCGGGGTCGACGTGACCGCCGACCACCTGTTCCGGATCGGGTCCATCTCGAAGAGCTTCACGGCTCTGGCCGCGCTTCGGGCGCTCGAGAGCGGGCTCCTCGACCTCGAGACTCCGGTCCGCGAACTCGGGCCGGAGATCGCGTTCACCAACCCGTGGGAAGCGACGCATCCCGTCACGGTCGCGATGCTCATGGAGCACACGACGGGCTTCGACGACCTCCACTTTCCCGAGTGGGCCGTGGTCGATCCCGAGATCAGTCTGGCGGAGGGTCTGGCCGTCCACCCGCACTCGCGCGTCAGTCGCTGGCGGCCCGGCACCCACATGTCCTACAGCAACTCCGGCCCGTCCGTCGCCGCCTCCATCGTCGAGAAGAGCACCGGAACGCCCTTCGAGGAATACGTGCGCGAGCAGGTGTTCCTCCCGCTCGGCATGGAGACCTCGACCTTCTACGTACCGCAGGGGGCGAGCCTCCTGGCGAAGGGCTACGAACCGGACGGGGTCAGCGAGGCGCCCTACGAGCACATCATCATGAGGCCTTCGGGAAGTCTCAACGCGTCGGCGCGGGAGATGGCCCGCTATCTGCGCATGATGATCAACCGGGGCACCCTCGACAGCGTCCGGCTGCTCACCCCCGAGACCGTCACGAGGATGGAGACTCCGACGTCGACGCTGGCCGCGCGCGAAGGCGTCACCCACGGGGATGGCCTCGGCAACACCACCTTGTTCGTCAACGGTCACCACTTTCGCGGACACGGCGGGAGCCTCACCGGATTCCGGTCGAGGAGCGCGTATTCCTCCGAACTCGGCGTCGGTTTTTTCGTGTCGATCAACAAGGGGAGCAGCGGCGGGCTCCCGGACATCGTGAGGCTCCTGGGTGAGCGCCTGACCGAGGGACTCGAGAAGCCCCGGGGCCCGGTCGCGGTCCTTTCGGACGATGAACTGCGGGCGATGACGGGCTCCTATCAGCTCGCGACCCCACGCCAGCAAATCACGTACGGCGTGGACCGCCTTCTCTACGTCCGGCGGATCATCCTGGAGGAGGGGAAGCTCTTTTTGCTACCAACCCTCGGCGGCGGCCGGGAGCTCGTTCCGGTCACGGCGACGAGCTTCCGGTTCGAGGTCGAGCCGGTGGCGACTGTATTCGGGGGCGTCGACGAAGAGGGGAATCGAATCCTCCAAACGGGACGGGATGGCAACTACATGAGGGTCGGGACCGCCCGGCTGCGCTTTCAGCAGGCGGTGGCGCTGACGACGTTCCTGCTCCTGCTCTCGGCCCCCCTGTTCGCGCTGGTGTGGGCGCCGGCCAGGATCTTCGGCCGGATGAAGACGATCCCGCTCCGGACGGTGCTCTACCCGCTCCTGGCCACACTCTCGATCGTCGTCTGGTTCTTCCTGCCAGCCCAGTTCGCATCCTCTCTGGACCTGGGGACGGTCTCGGGGTGGTCCCTCACCTGGTTCGTCGGTTCGCTTGCCTTCGCGGCGCTCACGGCGCTGAGCCTCTTCGTCTCGTTCCGTCGAGACTCCGTGGAGGGGGGTCGGCTCGTCAGGCTGCACAGCCGACTCGTGAGCCTCACGTGCACCGTTACGCTGCTCTACGCGTGGAACGCCGGATGGATCGGGCTCAGAACGTGGGCGTATTGAAGCGGGTGCCGGCGGAACTGGGGCATGCCAAGTGGGTCGGCTACTTGTGCGTCACAACGACGTTGGTGACGCGTAACTTCACGAGGCGCCGGAAGGGGGTCGCCGCTCCGTTGTCGGCCATGAACTGGCCGATCTTCACCTTATGGCCGGATCGTCCTCGTGATGAGTGCGCCCCGGCGTTCCTGCCTGTGGGTGGTTGTTGGAAGTCCCTGTGAAGCCCTATGCCAATTGAAGATCACACTTTCAATTGGCATAGGCCGACACAGGGGCGCCGACACGCCCATCACGGCTCGATATCTCGCACAGTTGCTCCGCGGGCCCGTGGCGACCAGGCCCGTTGTGACGGGAGGGAGGCTTGCGTCCGCGCCCTGGAGTTGGGAGCGTCGGTTACTCGGCCATCTCGTGAACAACCATCGTGGCATCTACAGCTACTGGAGCGTGGAGCCGGAACCGGTCGCCTTCTCTACACCGCCGCATGCCGCGGCGTGACTTGCTCGGTGATCTCGCGACCCGCCTCGATCTCCGTTCGGCGAAGCTCCCAGGCCTCTCAATGACAATCCGGTGAGGGACCGCAGGATCTTCAAGTTGCTGCTCGCGCGCCGGTCCTCAGCCTGAGTCAACGCGGACGACCTCGACGCGGCCCCCGGAGCGCCGTTCGAAGCCGTCGGGCATATTGTCATCCGAGAGGTGATACGTTACACTTCCCATGCAATGATTCTTGGCTTTCGCCACTGCGGCCTCGAGCGTTTGTTCGAGAAGGGAGACCGGAGACGGATTCCCCCGGACTTGACCGACTACCATTAGGAGGCCCGCGACGTGCCGATGAAGAACCCGCCGCATCCGGGCCTGTCCGTGCGCCATGATTGTCTGGAGCCCTTGGGGCTCACCGTGACGGAGGCGGCGCGGAGGCTGGGTGTCAGCCGAAAGCAGCTTTCCGAACTCGTCAACGGCCGTTCGGGCATCTCTCCCGAAATGGCGATCCGTCTGGACAAGGCGTTTGGAGGCGGGGCCGCGACCTGGTATCGCCTTCAGTCGGCCTACGACCTTGCGCAAGCCATGAAGAATGCCGGCCGAATCGACGTGGAGCGGATACCGACTCCCGTTTGAAGAAGAATCGCGGCCATCTCTCCGACAACCTGCTCCTCCGTGAGATCGGCGGGCTGGAATACCCGTTCAGTCCATGGTGTATTTCAGTACATCGCTGAAAACGCGACAACGAGGGAAATCGACCCGGGCGACGAAGAATGAGGAGAACATGACCATCGAAAGCGGACCGGCTGAGCTGAGCCTTCGCACGTTGCGTGTCGGATATCGCCGGGGGCAACCGGTGCTGGGTGGACTCTCCCTCGACATCGTGCCCGGCGAGGTACTCGCGGTGGTGGGACCCAACGGCTCGGGCAAGACGACCCTCTTCCGCACGCTTCTGGGGGTGCTGGCGCCGATTGACGGCGAGGCCACTGTGTCCGGCGCTTGCCCGGCGGACCACCGGCGCCGGCACGGTACCGGCTACCTGGCGGAAGACACGGTGCTCCCATCGCGATGGACATGCGACGGTCTGCTCGCGCTGGCGGCGGCCGCGGCCGGTCCCGAGGCCGATATCGAGCGCGCGTGTCGTCTGGCCGGGCTGGACTTCGACACCCGCGGTCTCGCCGACTCGCTATCCAAAGGGATGCGGCGCCGACTGGCACTTGCCATGGCTCTGATGCGACCGACCGGGTTGCTCTTCCTGGACGAGCCCGAATCGGGACTGGATCCCGGGCAACGCATCCGCCTCCGCAGGCGGATCGAGGAGATTCGCGGCCGGACCACGATCCTGGTCGCCAGCCATGACCTCGGCGAACTGGCGATGATGAGCGACCGCGTGCTCCTGATCGACCAGGGGCGCGGGCGCATCGTGCGGCAACCGGAAGGCGGGTTTACCCGCGAGTTCCTGGAGACGGAGTTCCTCGGGCTGGAAGGGGCGGTGTCATGAACATCGTCAAGGCTTCCCTCCGGAACGCGGTGCGCCGCAAGTGGAAGTTTGCGCTGGTGGTGTTCCTGTTAGGCGCCGGGGTCGTCGTCCTCACGCACGCCTACGACATGGCGGAAACCTTCGAACGTATACAGGCCGTGGGACAGGAGATCGAAAGCGAAGGCGCCGAGCCGTCCGGCGAGCAGGTTGAAGCCATGGCGCGCGGTGCGGCAATGTTCGCCCTCTTCAGCCTGTTGAACCTCGCCTTCGGCTTCGGCACGATCCTCTTCGCCTTCCTCATGCCGGGCGGGATCGTCGCGCACGAGCGACGCAGCGGTGCGATCATGCTGTGGGCGCAACATCCGATGCCGCTGCGCTCCTTCTACCTGCTGCGATACTCCGGCATACAAGTCGCAACTCTCGCCGCTCTCGCGATCTTCGGTCTGACGGGCGCTGTCGCTGCCCTGCCGCCCGGGGCGGCGCCGACCACGGAACTGGGAGGGGTGGCGAGCGTCTGCCTCACCGGTGTGCTCGCGTGCGCGATCAGCTTCGCCATCACCGCGTGCGGCATCCGCCGCGCCGCGCTCATCGGGCTGCTGTACTATCTGCTCTCGGGGGCTGTGGCGTCGCTGCTCCAAAACCCCATCTTAGAGACTTCGACAGCGGCGGAATCGGCCCGGGCCGTACTGCCGTTCGTCATCTTTCCCGCTGGAGTAATAGACGACCTCGTCGCGGGTTTCGGGTCCGGCGTGGCCTGGGACTGGGGAGCGACGGGATTGGCCGTCTATCACTTCGTCCTGTGGACCGGTATCGCGTGGCTCGGCCTCCTCAGGATCGAGAGGCGGCCGCTGAAGCTGTGACGCAGGGAGACCCCTGCCGACTAATGAGACCGCGGCGGAACCGGGAGAGAGCGTGCGCCGATAGCTTGTCACAAGTGTCCGACGCATCGGTTCTCCTCAAGTGGGTTCTTCCGGGCGACGACGAGCAGGACACGGACGCGGCGCTCGCGTTGCGTGACGAAGCGGTCGCCGGAACCCTCGATCTGGTCGTTCCTCAGCTCTGGATCTACGAGGTGGGCAGCACGCTGGCGCGGCGGTTTCCCGATGACGCTGACGAGCTACTGGCGCCGCTGGCCGATTTCGGCCTGACCGAGGCGAGGCTGGATTCCAGGTGGAGAACCCGCGCCGTGTCTCTTTCCGTGACGTACGGAGTCGCATTCTACGACGCGGCGTACCATGCCGTGGCGCTCGGCCTCGGGGGTGTGTTCGTCACGGCGGACGAACGATACGTGCGTCGCGCCTCGAGAGCGGGAGGCATTTCGTCTTTGAGACTCTGGCGAATCCCGTAGCCCGAGACCTGCCGAGAGCCAGGGGCGATCGAGGTCAGCCTGAAGGCGGCGTGTACCTCCCGTCGATGGCGGTCCAGCCGCCGTCGGCGAACAGGACCGTCCCGGTCACGTAGCTGGCGGCGTCCGAGGCGAGGAACACCGTGGGGCCGGCCATCTCCCTGGCGCTGCCCCAACGGTTGAGGATGTTGCGCGCGGCATAGGCGCCGTACCAGTCCGCGTTGTCCTTGATCGGGGCCGTGAGCGGCGTGTCGATCACGCCCGGCGCGACCGCGTTGACCCGCACCCCGTGGGGCCCGAGTTCGGCCGCGGCGACGCGCACCATCTGCACGATCCCCGCCTTGGTGGCGGCGTACATGCTCTGGCCCGGCTCGACCACCACCGACCGGATCGAACTGAAGAGGATGATGGACCCCGATCCCTGCGCGCTCATGATCCGTCCCGCGGCCTGGATGACGTGCGCGCCGCCCTTGAGGTTGAGACCCAGGACGCGGTCGATCTCCTCGTCCGTGTAGTCGAGGAGGGGCTTGCGCACGTTCACTCCCGGGGTGCAGACCACGACGTCGAGCGATCCGAGCGCCG
Organism: Candidatus Palauibacter sp.; assembly: GCF_965222475.1. Taxonomy (GTDB): domain Bacteria; phylum Gemmatimonadota; class Gemmatimonadetes; order Palauibacterales; family Palauibacteraceae; genus Palauibacter. The sequence continues at coordinate 194,481 of NZ_CBDCUB010000007.1, forward strand.
TCGCGATGTCCTCGAATGCGCCGGTGACGGCCGCGCCGTCCATGATGTCCAGGCAGGCCGAGGCGGCCTCTCCCCCCGTCGCGCGGATCGTCGCCGCGGTGCGGGTGGCGGCGTCCGCGTCGATGTCGAGGCAGGACACGTGCGCACCCACTTCCGCACACCCGATGGCGACGGCTTCGCCGATGCCGGCGCCGCTGCCGACGACCGCGGCGGTGCGTCCCTCGAGGCTGAACATCGTGGTCATGGGGAGTCTGGCGTAGTGGGGTTTCGTGTGATGTCGGGGCGGGACAATGTACGGGCATGCACCACGTAAACCCACCTGCCGGCATTCGCCGGGAGGACCGCGTCCTCGCCGAAGTGGAGGCTGCACGCGACGAGATCGTGGCCTTCACGGCGGAGATGATCCGGATCCCCACGGTGAATCCCCCGGGCGCGTGCTACCGGGACTGCGCCGAGCTGATCGGCCGGCGGTTGGGGACGACGCGTCTGTCGGTCGAGTACGTGGAGGCGGAGGGGCGCCCCGAGCACACCGCCGAGTACCCCCGGGTGAATGTGGTGGGGCGGGGGGCAGCCGTCCCGGGACGTCCGCGGCTCCACCTGAACGGCCACTTCGACGTGGTCCCCCCGGGTGACGGATGGACGGTCGACCCGTTTGCGGGCTTGGTGCGCGAGGGGCGCATCTACGGGAGGGGTGCGTCGGACATGAAGTCCGGGATCGCCGCCGCGGTCTTCGCCGTCGAGGCGTTGCGACGGGCGGAAGTCGACCTCGAGGGAGCGGTGGACATCAGTGCCACCGTCGACGAAGAGAGCGGGGGCTTCGCAGGGGTAGCGCACCTGTGCGAAGCCGGGATCATAGCGAGCGACGACACCCGGTACGCCATCATCCCCGAGCCGTTCGGACCCGCCCGCGTGTGCCTGGGGCACCGGGGCGTCTACTGGTTCGACGTCGTCGCGCACGGCCACACGGCCCACGGCAGCATGAGCCACCTCGGCCGCAGCGCCATCGATGACATGGGCGCCCTCCTGGAAGCCTTCCGAACCGGACTCGCGCCCGAGCTCGCTACGCGTCTTTCCGCGCTGCCCGTCGTGCCGGAGCCCTCCCGGCGCCCGTCTCTGAACGTCAACGCGGTCACGGGCGGCCAGTCCGGCGAAGCGACCCAGTCGCCCTGCGTGGCCGACCGCTGCGCGGCCACCTTCGACCGCCGCTTCATCCCCGAGGAGCCCTTCGAGGAGGTCCGCGCCGAAATCGCGCGCCTGGTCGCGTCGGTGGAGGGCGACGACCCGGAACGCCGTTTCACCATCGAGGAGCGCATGGTGGTGCACCCGACGTCCGCGCCGTCCGGCTCGCCGCTCGTGGCCGCACTGTCCCGTTCCGTGGAGACGGTCATCGGCCGTCCCCCGGAACTCGTGGCGAGTCCCGGCAGCTACGACCAGAAGCACTTCGCCGGCATCGCCGGCATCGAGCACTGCGTGGCCTACGGCCCCGGCCCCCTCGAGGAGGCCCACCAGCCGGACGAGTCCTGCGCGGTCGACGATCTCGTGGCGAGCACGCAGGCGCTGGCGCTGGCGGTGCTCGAACTCGTGGGCTTCTAGCCCGAACTTCCGCGTGAATCGGGGCCGCTGCAGGCCGTAACTCGTTAACGGGGAACCGCATACGCGGCTTCATGCGCGGTTCTCGGTACCCATGTAGCGTAAGATGCATAGCGTTGCCACGATGTGTTGTATGCGTTATGTTTATGTCCATGTACGTCGAGCGCGTCCCCAACCGGAACTCCCCGCCCGCCGTCCTTCTGCGCGAGTCCTACCGCGAGGGCGGCAAGGTCAGGAAGCGCACGCTGGCCAACCTCTCGAAGTGGCCCGACGAACTCGTCGAGGGGCTCCGCATCCTCCTGAAGGGGGGCGTCGCGCTTCCCTCGATGGACGACGCGTTCGAGATCCTTCGCTCCCGGCCCCACGGCCACGTCGCCGCCGTCCTGGGCACCCTTCGCGCCCTGGGGCTCGAGAAGCTGCTGGACCGCCGTCCGTCCCGGGAGCGGGCGCTCGCCGTCGCCATGATCGTCGCCCGCGTCCTCGACCCCCGCTCGAAGCTGGCCACCGCGCGCTCGCTTGGCGGGGAGACCATGAGCCACACGCTGGGCGGGGAGCTCGGCGTCGGGGACGCGGACGCGGACGAGCTGTACCGGGCCATGGACTGGCTGCTGAGGCGCCGGGACCGCATCGAGCGGCATCTGGCGGGGAGACGCCTGGCGGACGGCTCGCTGGTGCTGTGCGACGTGACCTCGACCTACTTCGAGGGCCGCAAGTGTCCGCTCGCCAGGCGGGGCTACTCCCGCGACGGCAAACGCGGCAAGCTCCAGATCGTGTTCGCGCTGCTGTGCGACGGAGAGGGGTGTCCGGTGGCCGTCGAGGTGTTCGAGGGCAACACCGCCGATCCGGGTGTCGTCGGCGCGCAGGTGGCGAAGCTGCGCGAGCGCTTCTCCCTGTCCCGGATCGTCTTGGTCGGCGACCGGGGGCTCATCACCGGCGCCCGCATCCGGGAGGAGCTGCGGCCCGCGGGGCTGGGGTGGATCACCGCCCTGCGCGCCGACGCGATCCGCAAGCTCGCCGGCGGCGGCGACCTCCAGCTGTCGCTCTTCGACGAGCGGAACCTCGCCGAGATCGAGTCGCCCGACTATCCCGGGGAGCGGCTGGTCGCGTGCCGCAACCCGCTCCTGGCCGCCGAGCGCGCCCGCAAGCGCGAGGAACTCCTCGAGGCCACCGAACGCGAGCTGGAGAAGGTCGCCGCGGCCACGCGGCGCGAGCGGAGCCCGCTCACCGACCCCGAGAAGATCGCCGTGCGCGCCGACCGCGCCCTGCGATCCCGCAAGGTCGGCAAGCACTTCGACACCGAGGTCGCCGGGGACGGCCGCTTCGCGTACGCGCGCAACGAGGAGCGCATCGCCGCCGAGGCGGCCCTGGACGGCATCTACGTCATCCGCACCAACGTGCCCGCCGACGAACTGCCGGCCGGGGACGTGGTCCGCTCCTACAAGAGCCTCAGCCGCGTGGAGCGCGCCTTCCGAAGCTTCAAGAGCGTCGACCTCAAGGTCCGTCCCGTCCACCACCGCCTCGAGGGGCGCGTGCGGGCCCACGTCTTCCTCTGCATGCTCGCCTATTACGTCGAGTGGCACATGAGACGCGCCCTCGCCCCGCTGCTCTTCGACGACGACGACCCCGACGCCGCCGAGGCCCAACGCGCCTCGCCCGTCGCGCCCGCGAGACCCTCGCCCGCCGCGCGCGCCAAGGCCGCCCGCAAGCGCACTCCCGAGGGGCTGCCCGTCCACAGCTTCCGGACACTCCTGGCCGACCTCGCCACCCTCACCAAAAACCGCGTCCGACCCGTCGCGCCCGGAGCCCCGGCCGCCGACATCCTCGCCCGTCCCACCCCCCTTCAGGCCGAGGCCTTCCGGCTCCTCGGCGTCAAACCGTGACCCGTACCCAGTAGCACCCACCCCCGAAATCGAGTCATGTGACCACGTCGCAACAACTTGCCGCGTTCCGGGCTGCGGAAGTTCGGTCTAGCCGGTCACCAACACGGAGATCACGGACGCGGGAATCAGCACCAGCGAGTAGAGCATGTACGCGCCGACGGACTTGGCCACCGTCAATATCCAGCCGTTCTCGTAGTAGCGTCTGAGGGCAACCACGAAGTAGGGGTACGGAATCAGAATGAAGCCCGCACGGATCCAACCCGCCAGCCCCGAGTCGGGGAGCAAGAGCGCGACCGCGAAGACGCAGAAGGTGAAAGTCTGAAAATGGATGGCAAAGACCAGATGCTCCACGTAGAAGCGTTTCTTCCGAAAATGGAAGGCTGCGAGCACCAGCCCGAGGAACGGAAGCAGGCAGAACATCGCGATCGGCATATTTTCGATGAAACGCCGGGGGATGACCGAGGGATCGTGAAACATGTCGATCATCCCCAACAGTCCGAATCTCTCAATCCAGCTTCGCTCCTCGAAGTCCCCCGCCGAGGCTACGAAGAGGACGGCCTGCCTCCCGAGATCGTCTTCCGAACGACCGAGAATGTCGTCGGCCTTCCTCCGCTGCTCCGGGGGCAGTGCCGCCCTGAAGGCCGCGAGACCCTCTTCCGTCGGAGGCCGGGGTAACGCGACTTCCCGGTCCTCCTCGGTCACGCCCATCACGACCATTTCGCCGAAGTCCCCAAACAGCGACAGGAGGAGGAAGAAGGCGAAGCTCGCGAAGATGTAGAGCCTGACCGGCGACACGAAGCTGACCCGGCGATTGCGCGAGAACTCCCTGGTGAGGCTTCCGGGCCTGAACATGAGAAGCTTCAGCGTTCGAAAGAGCCTGGAATCCAGCTCGAACATGTCGCGCAGAAACTCAACTGCCACGGAGCCGAGCGAACGCGCGTAGTACCGGTCGCTCTGCCCGCATTGAGGACAGAAGCTCTCCGGCCGCGCTCGTCCGCAGTTCGGGCAGTCGCGCGCGCCGGCGGGCGCCGTACTGTCGTGGCTGGACTCCGACATCGTTTTCTCTCCTACGCGTTCCGTTCGATCCAATCGGTGGGAGTAAGAGCCCCGGCCCGATCGATCAGCTCGCCATCCCACGACACGACCCCGGCACCCAGCCAATCGGCGAGGGCGGCGTAGAGAGCGTCCCCGGAGCGCAGAAAGCCTCGGGTGCCGACCTCGAGGGCCTGTCGGAGCATCGGTATACCCGTCCATGTATGCCTCGCGACGGACTGCACCCGGGCTGCATCCTCTCTTCGTCCTCGGCCCGCTAGCCGCCGGGTGGTTTCGCCGCCACGCGCTTCTTCTCCTCCTCCAGCGCGTCCACCGTCACCCCGTCCGTAATCCACGCCGGCGCCGGGTCGCCCTTCAGGTAGTGCCCGAACCACTCCAGGATGCGCCGGTGGTAGTCCTTCTGGTTCGCCTCCTCGCGGAAACCGTGGTCCTCCCCTTCGTAGACCAGCAGCACCATCTGTTTCCCGGCGCGGCGGGCGAAGTTGAAGAACTCGGTCCCCTGGTCCCAGTCCACGACGCCATCCTCGTCGCCGAAGGCCATCAGCAGCGGCGTCTCCATGTTGTGCACCTCGTGGATCGGCGAATTCCGCCGGTGCGCCTCCGGATCCTCCCAGAACGGCACCTCCATGCGAGCCTGGCCGGTCTCCCAGTGGCTCAGCTCGGCGATTCCCGGGTTCCAGTGCAGCGCGCCCATGAAGCTCACGAAGTCCGTGAGCGGCGCGCCCGCCACGGAAGCCGCGAAGATGTCGGTCCGCGTGGGCAGGAACGTCGCCTGATAGCCGCCCCACGAGTGCCCGATCAGGCCGACCCCGTCCGGGTCCGTCACCCCCATCTCGACCGCCTTCGCCACGGCCGCGCGCACGGACTCCAGCGCACTCACCCCCGGGTCCCGCGCCCGGTACACGATGTCCGGCAGCAGCACCGCGTACCCATGCTGGGTCCAGGCCGCGTAGTTGTAGTAGTCCCGCTCGCTGGGCGCGCGGAAGAAGTGCATCTGCGGGGAGAGGATCTCGTAGGTGTACACGATCGTGGGGACCGCGCGGCCCTCCTCGTGGTTCGCGGGAAGGAGGAGGACGAACTGAAGGTCGCGGCCCGATCCGCTCACGAAGTCGACCAACTCCGCCCGTCCCCACGCCACCTCGTCGATGAAGGGGTTGATCCCGGTCACCTGCGCGGGGTTGGCGAGGCCGGGCCCGGCGACGAAGAAATCCGGCGGGTCGTCGAAGCGCTCGGCGCGGTAGAAGAGCACGTCGGCGCTGTCGGCGCGTTCGAGGCCACTCACGTACGCGTCCTCCAGGACCAGGGTCTCGGCCGAGTCCCGGTCGCGCGCGTCGGCCCATCCGGTCGTGAAGCGGGCGTAGCCGCGCTGCTCCGTCTTCTCGTTGTAGAGGGAGAGGTAGGGACGCGAGCCGGGGTCGAGACCGGGCTCGTCGTCGTCCGTGACGCGGGTCAATCGGTGTGTGATTCCCGTCTCGGCGCCGCGCGTGAGCCGCTCGCCGCCCGAGCCGTCCGGTGCGACGCGCCAGACGTCGTGCTCGTCGTAGAGCAGGACCGCGTTGTCGCCTTCCAGCCAACCGCCGGGACCGAAACCGCGCGGGGGGGTCACGTCGGTGGGCGTGTCGTAGTCCGTGTCGGCAAATTCGGCGGCCAACGCTGACGTCAGGTCATGCCGCTCGCCCGTGGCGACGTGGAGGCTGTGGTAGGCGGAGCCATCCCAGGAGAGCAGCCAGTCGCCGCCCGCGCTTGGCCATTCGTAGCGCACGCGGGTAAGGAGTTGGCGGCGCTCGCCGGTGTCCGTATCGGCGGCCCGGACATCGTGGTACGGACGGCCGAACATCGCGCCCCACGGGTAGGGCTCGCTGATGTCTTCCAGAGCGTACGCCCAGCCGTGCAGGAGTTGAGCGGAGCCCATGAGGTCGGATCCGAGGACGACCACGCGGTCGTCGTCGAGGTGCCAGACGGCCAGCAGCGATCGCGTGCCGTCGCGGCCCTCCGAGACCCGCTGCTGCGGGAAGAGGCGGACATCTCCGGTGTGCCAGATCTGGACGGCGGGGAGGTCGGGTTCCGAGTCGGAGGCCGGGGCGTCCTCACTCTCCGGATCCTCACTCTCCGGGTCGTCGGACGGGGCCGCCTCCTCCTCGTCTTCCGCGCCGTTGCCGGGATCTTCGTCCTCTTCCTCTTCGATCGGCCTCAGCCCCAGGGAGATCATGCGGCCATCGTCCGACCAGGCGGGGGCGCGGTGCTGGACGGGCTCGAGCGTGTCCGGGATACCGGCGGTGTTCGCACCGAGGACCATCGTCTCGACGCGGCGGTCCAGGTCACGCCAGGCCAGAACGTCGTGGGCGGTGCCGTCGGCGGAGGCGTCGTCGCTCGAGCGGAGCGCGGCCAAGTCCGCGGAGTCATCGCGCCAGCTGAGGCTCCGGTAGGCGGAACCGGAAGCGTCGGCGGAACGCAGGATACCGGCAGCGGCGTCGTACACCTGCACGCCGTTGCCCACATCGGTGCCGGTCGCGATGGCCAGCGCAAGGTGGGATCCGGCCGGGCTCCAGGCCATCTCGCTCACGTTGCCGAAGCTGGTCTCCGTTCCCGTTGCCAGCGTGATGATGCGGAGGTCGGAGCCCTTGCCCGAGGGCTCGTCCGGCGGGTAGCCACGTAGCGCCACGAAACGGCCGGAGGCGTCGAAGCGCTGCTCGGAGACCGCTTCGAACTCACGGGTCTCTCCGGTCTGCAGATCCATCACCGAGGCCTTCTCACGGATCGGCTCGTCGCTCTCCTCGAGCCGCTCCCGTTCCTCCGGCGGCAGGCCGATGGTCCAGGCCAGCCAGCGGCCGTCGGGGGAGAACCGCGGCGCCGAGCTCCAGGGGAAGACCCGGACGGAGTCCTCTTCGAGCTTCCGCACGCGCAGTTCCGATTTCTCGTCCACCCGGGTGACCACGTAAGCGATCCACTCACCGAACGGAGAGAACTCGACGACGCCGAGTCGCTCCCAGCGGTCGTAGTCGTCGGGGGTGACGAGGGGGCGGTCCTGGGAGTAGGCGGGGGACGGGGAGACGAGCGCGAGACCGCCGAGGGCGGCCAGTGCGACCAGCGTCGGGAAGCGGGAGGGGAGGGTCCAGGTCATAGGGCACTCCGGGGCGCGAGGGCCCCTGGCTACTGCTGGAGTCGGAGGACGAAGAGGCCCTCGTCCCGGCTCGCGGCGACGAAGAGGCCGCTCTCGAACCAGGGGTAGGTCGACCAAGAGCCGCCGAACGTCTGGTCGTCATGGTCCGGCACCGTGTCGAAGTAGCCCCGCTCCACGGGATTCGCCGGATTCGAGATGTCGAGGATCCGCACGCCGAACGTGTAGTTGGAGTGGTAGATCACACCTTCGTGGACGTAGAGGTTATGGTCGATGGCTTCGGTGGGGCCCAGGTGTTCGGTGACGAGGACCGGATCGTCCAGATCGGCCATGTCCCATACCAGCAAGCGCGTGCGTGAGACCCGGTTGTTTCTTTCATCCCCCTCGTCGTTCTGGTAGAAATACCGGTGATCCTCGCTCAGCCATCCCTGATGGATGTAGTCGTGGTCCGCGTAGGTGGCGGTCGATAACGTCGTCGGGTTCGCCTTGTCGGTCACGTCCGACACGACGACCGCGGTCTCATTCGAGCCCACGCAGATCTCGCGGCCCGCGTGTTCCGCGTCGGGACCTCGATAGACGACGCACTGGACATCGTGGGTGTATCCAGTCCCATGCCAACCGGTGCCTGCCTCGGCGTGGCAGCCCGCGAAGGTCGGGTTCTTCGGATCCGAGAGGTCGATCATGTGCAGGCCGCCCCCGCAGGTTTCGCCGCCGGAGTTGCTCCCGACCGCATAGGCGAAGCCGGTCTCCTCGTTGATCGCGAGGTTGTGGACGGCGCTTGCCTGCCGGTACCTCGCGTCGGCCCGCAGTTCCGTGAACTCCGACAGCCCGCGGACCCGGGTCAGGTCGAGGACCTGCATCCCGTGTCCCGTGATGTAGTCGGCGACGACGTACACGTGGTCCGCGTACACCTTCATGTCGCGCCAGCCACTCGAACCGATGGGCGTCGCGAGGTACGCGACCGGCCTCGGTTCGACCGGGTTGGAGAGATCGACGATCGAGAGGCCGTCGTAGCGCCCGACGAGGGCGTACTCCACCCCCGTCTGCGGATCGGTCCACCCCCAGATGTCGTTCACGGAGGCGGCCGTCTTTCCCGGCCGCAACTCGCCCGGAGCCAGCCGCCCCACCAGGTCAACCCCCTCGCAGGGGTACCCGCGGGCCGACCCGCCCTCGCAGCCGGCCAGCAGCGTGGCGACGGGTTCCGGTGAAGGAGGTTCCGGCGGCTCAACCGGACCCGTCGCGCTTTCGCCACAGGCTACCGAGAGAGAAGCCAGCAGGAGAGTCGCGCCTCGCAGGGAGGCGGGTATGCGCTTCGGATTCAACTCTTCGACTTCCTCCCGTTCCCTCAATTCGTCAGCAGCAAACGCGACCCGAGGAGGCGGTCCGGGTCTGCGTCCGGCTTCGGGGCGAACTTGTTGATCCAGCCCCCGCTGTAGGACGCGATGTACAGATTACCATCCTCGTCCATGTCGAGTTGGTGCGGCAGCGACAGGCCGCCCGGCCAGGTACCGCGGCCGATCGCGCCCGCCTGCCCGTAGGCGCCCCAGTAATCCAGAAGGACGCCCTCCCGGTCGTACTTCAGCACGCGGTTCAGGCTCGCGTCCAGGATCCATACCTCGCGGTTCTCATCCAGCCAGATGTTCACGGGATCGAAGATGTTCGGCCATTCCTCGATGAACTCTCCGTCGTGCGTGAACAGCTGGAGGCGCTCGTTCTGGCGGTCCGCCACGTAAACCCGGTCTTCGTCCACCGCGAGACCGTGAAGGAGATCGAACTCGCCGGGCCCGGTACCGAGCGCGCCCCACTGCATGACGAACTCACCGTCCTCCGAGTACTTGATGATACGAGAGTTCCAGTACCCGTCCGCGAGCAGAAAGCTCCCGTCCGGCAGGAACGCCAGCTTCGACGGCCACCCATAAGTATAAGGGTCCCAGTCGGATCGCGCGCGCGCGGCCTCTCGCGTCTTCGGATGGTCCCGCTCGCCCAGCCGCATGACGATCTCGCTGCCGTCGTTCGTGAACTTGACGACCTGCATGTGCCCCTGCCCGCCGCCGCTGTCGATCACCCACACGTGGCGGTCGGGGTCGTAGGGGTCGATGTACGCCTGGTGCGGGAGCGTGAAGATCGAGTCCCACTGCGCCCACTGTTCGACGATCTCGCCGTTCCCGTTCGCGACGACGACGAAGTTCGTCCGGCGGATCTGCCCGTTGCGGGGGGCTGAGCGGTCGGCGGGCCAGTCGCCGCGGGTGACGACGATGATGCGGTCCGCGTGGTCCACGGCCACGCCGGCCACCTGCCCCCAACCCCACTCGTCGTCGTGATTCGGGGCGGGCTTCCACCAGCCCTCGACGGGGTCGTAGGCGCCGGTGCGGTCGTCCCCGCCCTTCACGACGGCCCCGTTCGCCGGGTTCGCGGCGCGGCCTTCTCCGCCACACGCCCAGGAGGCGGCGGCCGTCGCCCCAATCGCGGCGAGGAGCGTCAGCGGGCGACTCTTCATTTGTCCCCCTTCGTCTGCTTCCCGTCCTTCTTCCCGGTCTCGGCCCCGGTCTCGGTCGTCACCCGCGCCGCGGGGGCCCAGGGATCGTTGACGCCGGCGCCGGGGCAGGAGTCGCCCGTGTCGAGAAAGTGGGTGTGGAGGCACTCGAGCGTGGAGCCCAGCCGCGTGAGCAGTTCGACGGTCTCGGGGTAGGGCACCCGGGTGAAGAACCCGGCCCGACCGCCCCGCGCCATGTCGGCGGTGGACTGTCCGAGGCGGGTGATCGCCTTCACGTCCGCGCCGCGCGACATGAGATACTCGATGAGTTCGTTGTCCCCCCGCGAGGCGGCGTAGTGGAGCGGCGTGTAGAGCCACGAGTCGCGCAGGTTGACGTCCGCCCCGAGTTCCTCGACGAGGTACCGCACGACCGGCAGGAACTGGTTGGGCCGGTTACGGACGCTGAACGCGCCGAGACCCAGGTATCCCCCGCCCGCCGCGGCGTGGAGGGGCCATGCGTTCGGGATTCCTTCGGGAATCCAGGGCAGCGCCGAGTCTTCCTGCTGCCGGCCGTCCTGCTGTCGGCGCTCCCGCATGCCGACTTCGGGCCAGCGCGTGGGGATGTTCGGGTCGGCCCCGTAGGCGACGAGCAGCTTCATGGCCTCGAGGTCCTGCGCGAAGGTCGCGCGCCAGAACGGCGTCGCCCCGGTGAGGTCGATCCCCATCTTCGTGAGGCCGAACTCCCAGTACCACAGGTGCGTGTTCAGCCGGGGGTTGGGGTCCGCGCCGGCCTCGAGCAGGGCGCGCAGCACGTCCATGTGCCCGGCCTGCTGGCGGTCCTGGGCGCGCGGCTGAGGGTAGTTGGACTTCGGGGCCCATTGCGTCTGCAGCGCGGCGAACAGGGGCGTGGCGCCGTCGGTCGAGACGGCGAGATCCGGGTCGGCGCCGCGTTCGATGATGACGAGCGCGAGATCGAACTGGCCGTTGAGCGCCGCCATGAGGAGCGGGCTGGTCGCGTCGGCGCTCACCCGGTCGATATTCGCGCCGCCGTCGAGCAGCGCTGTGGCCGCTTCGATATGGCCCTCGCGGGCGGCGTGCAGGAGCGCGGTCATGCCGCCGGTCCTGCCGACGAGAACTTCGCGGTACGGGGGACGCACGACATCGGGGCCGCCCGGGTAGTCGGGTCCGACGCGGGCGAGCGAGTGCGCGCTGACGGCGCCGACGTCGAAGCCGGAACGGAGGAACTCGCGCTGCGCGCGGATCGCCGCCTGGACGCGCGCCGGGGCGGGTTCGCCCGGCCACTCGGCTTCCGGATCCACCTCCGGCCCGTACGGTCCGAGCGTCTCGGCAGGCACGCCGATCCAGTCCCGGAAGCGGCGGTTGGCTTCACGGTCGAGCGCCAGACTGGGCAGGACGTCGACCGTGGCGGTCCGGATGGCGGGGTCGGCGCCGGCCTCGAGCAGCGCGGCCACCGCGTCCGCCCGGTTCGCCGCGGCCGCGAACATCAGGGGTGTCTGCCCCGCCGACCCCTCGCGGGCGTTCGGGTCGGCCCCGGCTTCGAGGAGCGCGGTCACGGCCGCCGTGCCGTCCACGGCGGCGGCGGCGAGGTGCAGCGCGGTCACGCCGCTGTTCGTCGCCGCGGCGTTCGGGTCGGCCCCGGCTTCGAGCAGGAGCGCGACGACGGCGCCATGCCCGCCGCGGCCGGCCACATGAAGCGGCGTGTAGCGGCCGATGCGCGTCCCGGCGTCCACCGCCGCGGCCGCGTCGATCAGCACCCGGGCCGCCTCCGCATGCCCCCGCTCGGCGGCAAGGTGCAGCGCGGTGATCCCGTCGCCCCGCGCCGCGTTCACGTCCGCGCCTTCGCCCACGAGGGCGCGCACGACCTCGACCCGCCCGTCCCGGGCGGCCGCGAGCAGCCGGTCGTCCCCACCGGACGACCCTTCCTGCGCCGCCGCCGCCGCGGGGAGGAGCGCCGAAATCAGGAGCGCGACCGCAGCGGAGTTCGCTCCGGGCGCCATGCCGCCCTTCGCCCCGCGCCTCATGCCGCGCATCAGGCCGCGACTCATCGGGAGCCGCTCCCGCCGGAGGCCACCCCACCCGCGAAGTCGAGCGGCAAGGCGGCGTCGCTGTCGCCGAACACGTTCATCTCCGGGTGTCCGATCTTCCGCATCAGGCTCACGAACGCGTTCGCCATCGGCGTCCCGTCGGGAGCCCGATGATGCACGCCTCCCTCCAGCGCGCCGTTCGCCCCGCCCAGGAAGAGGAGAGGCGCCCGCCGGTGGTTGTGGAGGTTCCCATCGGCCATCGGAGAACCCCAGACGATCGCCGTCCTGTCGAGCAGCGACGCGTCGCCTTCCACGGTGTCGCGCATCTTCTCGAGGAAATACGCGATCTGGCCGAGCCGGTACGTGTTGATCCGGTTGAAGTCCATGATGTCCTCGGGGACGTTGCCGTGGTGCGAGGCCCCATGGACGGACTTCGTCGTTCCGCTCGCCGGGAACGACCGGTTCGACTGATCGAACCCGGTCTTGAAGGTGATGACCCGCGTCAGATCGGTCTGCAGCGCGAGCAACTGCAGGTCGAACATGAGCCGCATGTGTTCCTCGAAGGAGTCGGGGATCCCGGACGGCGCCTCCGGCATCTCCCGCTCCTCACCGCTCGTGTTGCGTTCCTCGACGAGCTGGATGCGGCGCTCGATCTCGCGGATATGGTCGATATACTCGTCCAGCGCGATCCGGTCCGCCGCACCCAGCGATCTCCTGAGCCGAGCGACCTCGGTGGCGATCCAGTCGATCATGCTGCGGTCCGTGCGACGCCGCGCCGCTCGATCTTCCGCCGTGTCGCCCGCCCCGAACAGCCGCTCGAAGACGACGCGGGGCTCCCGGATCGCCGGGAGCGGCAGGTCGGGCGAGGCCCACGCGAGCGAGGTCGTGTAGGCGCAGTGGTAGTTGTAGGCACAGCCGCCGCCCCGATCGATCCCCTCGATGCACAGTTCCAGCGACGGGAGCACCGTCTCCTGCCCGAAGCGCTGCGCGTGCAACTGGTCGAGCGAAGTGCCGAGGTAGATATCCGATCCCTGCGTCTGCTTCGGGTGCGCCTGGGTGAGGAACACCGCCGTCGAGCGGTCGTGGTCCCCGCCGATCTCCTCCGCGCGCGAGGCCTCGGCCGACCGGCAGTCCGTGTTGCTGACGATCGTCATGTACTCGCGGAACGCCTCCAGCGGCTTGAGCTGGCTGTCCGCCACGAGTTCGAAGTCACGGCCCGTAGTCGCCGGGGCGAACAGGTGCCGGGCGTCGCCCCAGTCGCTCGAGCCCGCCGCCCCCATCGACTCCTCGACGCAGACCAGGCGGGTGAAGCTCGCGGCCTTCATCGGGTCGGCCCACAGCCGACCGGCGGGAATCATCGCGTCGAGAAGAGGCAGGGCCACGCTGGCGCCGGCCCCCCGCAGGAAGGTGCGGCGCGAGAGGTGTGTGCCGGTGACGAAGTTCATGATCCAGCTCCTCCAGTCGTTCCTCTTACACCCGCTCGGCTTTCACCCGCTCGACTCGCGTCCCCCTGTTCGTCCACCGCGGGCTGGGGCCGCGCCATCCGGAACGCGCCGCTGTTCACGACGCCGAGGATGAACGAGGACATCCGGTAGTCGTCCGCTTCCGCTTCCCTCGCGATGGCCCGGATCCCGGGCTCGTCGAAGTATTCCACGCGCCGCCCGATCGCGTACGCGAGGAGGTGGGACGCGAAGTTCCGGACGAGCGGAATCGGCCGCTTCATCAGCACCGTGACGAGATCGGCCGGCGTGCTCACGTCCGTCCCGTCGTAGAACGTGCCGCGCGTGTCGAGCGGGACGCCGTTCTCCCGGATCCGCACCCGCCCCGTCACGTCGTAGTTGTCGAGCGCGAGTCCGATCGGATCCATGAAGCGATGACAGGCGCGGCACGTCGGATTCGCCCGGTGCATCTCCAGCCGTTCGCGGGTCGTGAGCAGCCGCCCGCCCCGCGCCGATTCCGTGTCATCGAAGGCGGGGATGTTGGGCGGCGGCGGGGGCGGCGGAGTACCCATGAGCACCTCCATCACCCACTTGCCCCGCAGCACCGGCGACGTCCGCGCCGACATGGACGTGAGGAGCAGCACGCTCCCGTGCCCCAGCACCCCGCGCCGGCTGTCGTCCGGGTAGGACACGCACCGGAATTCGGGTCCCGAAACCCCCGAAATCCCGTAGTGAACCGCGAGCCGCTCGTTCAGGAAGGTGTAGTCCGCCGTGAACAGTTCCAGCAGGCTCCGGTCCTCGCGCACGAGCCGGTCGAAGAGGAGTTGCGTCTCCCGCACCAGGTCTTCACGCAGCTGCCCCGTGAAATCCGGGTACAGGTACGGCTCCGGCTGGTTGTCTTCCGCGTCCTGCAGCCGCAGCCACTGCGAGGCGAAGCGCGTCGACAGCGCCTCGGCGCGCGGGTCCGCCAGCATGCGCCGCACCTGGGCTTCGAGGACCGCGGGGTCCGAAAGGCGGTCGTTTGCGGCGAGGTCGAGCAGTTCATCGTCCGGGACCGTCGCCCAGAGGAAGAAGGAGAGCCGCGTCGCGAGATCGAGTTCGGTGATCGCGTAGCTTTCGTCGCCGACCACACCCTCCGGAGCCCGCTCGAGACGGAAGATGAACGACGGGCTGGCGAGGATCGCCTGGAGCGCCGTCCGGACCCCGACCTCGAAGCCTTCCTCCTCCGCCGCCCCGTCGTAGAACGACATCGGCCCCGCGAGATCCGCCTCCGCGACCGGCCGCCGGTACGCCTCGCGCGCGAGCCGGGTAACGATCGCGCTCGCGCAGGCGCGCGCCTCCCCGGGGGCCGCCGCCACGGGCCCCGCCGGGCGGCAGTGGAAGAGCTTGCGTCGGCTCGCCGTCTCGGAGAGCCCCGCGCTGCGCCGCGGGCCCGTGATCATCAGGTCGCTCAGATGGGGCAGTGCCGTGATCCCGTAATTGGCCCACGCCTGCGAGTCCTCGCCCCCGACGAACGACCAGCCCGGCGTCTTCAGGCGGTCTTCGTACGGCCCCTCGATCGTGCGCACGAACGCCGCCGAGATCTGCCGCTGGCCCGCCCGTACGAAGATCGGCTCGGTCCGGACCGGGTAGGTCGATCGGCTTCCGTGCTCGAGGCCGAGGAGCGCGACGCCCTCGCCGTCGATCGAGATGTCGACATCCTGGAAGCCCGTGCCCTGGCCGAATAGCGTCTCGATCGTGAACACGTACTCCCCATCCACCGGGAAGTCGTGGGTCACGACCATCCCGCCGCGCGTCCCGTACGGGGTGCCCTCGAGGTGGTCCCAAGCGTGCTGCGAGACTTCGATCGGGTTCGTGTACTTGACCGAGCGGGACAGGGCGTCCGGGTTGCCGACCGCGAGCCGGCTCACCTCGGTGGCGGCCCGCAGATAGGCTTCGAGCAGCGTCGTCGAGAGGCCCTGCGCATCGGACATGTTGTCGAAGGCCCCCAGGTACGTGTCCGCCGGGAGCCAGCGGCCGGCGTCGATATCGAGGTCGAGGAGGTCGCGGATCACGCGCTCGTACTCGGCCCGGTTCAGCCGCTGGAAGCGCCGCGCGCCGGGGTTCGGATCCCGCGCGGCCGCGCGATCGACCACGGTCTCCAGCGTCTCGACGAGCGCCAGAAGCGTGTCCGGAGACGGCCGACGCTGGCCGGGCGGCGGCATCATCCCCGCACGCAGCTTGCGGATCATCTTCTCCGCCGTGGGCGCCCGCTCGTGCGCCGCCTCCACGTCGAACGTCTCCAGCGTCAGGTTCCCCCGCAGCAGGCGCTCGTTGTGGCACCGGGCGCAGTACCTCTGCACGACATCGTTGAGACTGGCGCCGGTCGGTGGCGCAATCGGGGCGACGACCGGGGGCGGAGTCGGCGCGACCGGCGCGCTGGGCGCGGCGTCGGGCGCACCGCTCCCGGACGGCCAGCCCGAAACCGCCAGCCAGAGCCACAGGATCGCGCCCACACTCAATGACTTCATGCGCCGCCCTTCGAGAAGCCGGGGTGCGCCGGAATGCGCTTCAGCCAATTAACTTAGGAAAAAGAACATCCCGCCGGGAGGGGCTTCGTGGCCAGCAGGCTCGGTCAACTGGCTTGCCGCGAGCGCCCCTCCACCTGGTAGTCGCTGAGCCGGCGCGCTACCTGTGCGTAACAAGGACGTTGGTCACCCGTAGCTCCACGATGAAGGGCTCCACCTTCCCGTTGGTCCTGGGCGTGTACGGCGAGTGAAGGTGTGGCCGATCCCGAGGTCCAGAGCTGGAACGAGTGCCTCTGCGGCATCGCGATGCGTGTGCTGGAGCCGCTCCACCCGACAACCCGAGGGAGCGAGACCGGAGGCTGCCTGGGGGTTGTTGCTGGTCCCTGCGAAGCCTTATGCCAATTCAAAATGAGACTTTCAATTGGCATAGGCCGACACAGGGGCACCGACACTCCCATGATTGCTCGAGATCTCGCGCCGGTGAACAACCATCCTGAGATCCAGAGCTAGCGCCTCCACTGTTCCGGCGCGGGGATGCCGCGCGAGATCAGGATCTCGAGGTCCGCCGCGTCCCGCAGCACCGACGCGATGGCGTCGGGGTCCGCCGCGACGCTTGCGAGGGTTCCGAGATGACCCTCTCCGCTCGCGAGGTCACGAAGGATCCCGTGGACCCGGCCCGTTCGTGGATCTCGAAGGAGGGCCGCGGGCGGACGGCTCGTGTCGTCGAGCGTCGCGATCCCTCCGGGTCCGGAGAGTTCGATCGCCTTCAGTCTGGCCGCCCATGCGGGTGACACCGGGAGGGCGAAGACGAATCCCGATCCTCCGTCGCCGTCCGCCACCTCCTGCATGTCGAAGCCGATCGAGAACAGCTCCTCACCGGCGGCGGTCCTGCCCGTCAGCGTGTAGGGGCCCGCCGATCGAGGGAGCGCGGGGGGAGCGTGGACGACGAACGCCGGGTCGAGGAATGGCAGCCCCGCGGCATCGACGCCGCCCCAGACCAGCAGGGTCCGTTCGGGACTCGCCGCTGCAACGGCCGCAAAAGCAGCGCCCGTCTCCTCCGCCAAGCGGTAGTCGAGCGTCCGGCCGAAGTCGAAATCACTGATCCAGCGTGGCCGGCAGTAGGACATCACGTCGGCTGTCTCGGGCGGGACGAACGAGTTGCTGGAGGGGTCGAAGCCCCACGCGCCGATGTTGCCGGCCCGGTTCGAAAAGGCTGGATCCGTCCCGGGGGCGTCGCCGCAGGGTGCATGTCGGAGGGTCATGTTGTGTCCGAGTTCGTGCGCCACGGTGGTGGAGTCGAGCCGCGCGAGGCTGCTCCTTCCCGGGCGGAAGGCCACTCCCCCTATCCTGAGCTCGCGCGCCAGATACGACGGCATGGCTCCCATGTAATACCCCGCGCCGCCCTCCAGCACGCGAATCGCCCGGATCTCCCGGAGCAGCTCGCTTCCGGTGGCGGCGGAGGTGAACACGGTTTCGCGCACGTCGAGGTTGAACTCCCCAACGGGCAACCACAGGCGCGCTGGCCAGAACATGGTGTCGTCTTCCGTCATCGCCCCGATGCGCTCCAGGAAGCCGCTGTCCTCCTGCCCGGGGCGGAGGACGGGCAGATACGTGAGGTCAAGCGGCGGGACGGTTCGTACGTCGATGGCCTGGCGGCCGGTCTCCGGGATCCGCCTCGTGATGCCGGAGCCCGCACCGAGCGTCTCGTCGGGATCGACCTCCACCACGAGTTCCAGGCCGGGTTGAACGATCCCGGCCGGAATCTCGACGTTCGCCGACGCGCCGACGGTGCCCTCGTCGACTTCGGCCGGCACCGTGCCGCCCGGGCTCGGGATGTCCACGGCGTGGACCTCGTCGCCGCCCAGATAGAGCCGCGCGCGCACCGGCGGAAAATCCACCGACTCCCCATCGGGAGCGGTGAGGAACACCCGGAGCAGGGCCGGCCGATCCGCGACGACGGGAACGGGGAATTCGCGCGACTGCACCGCCTGTACGAGGTACGCGGCCGGGACGTCGTTCCGGCAGCGAGCCACGCGCTGGTCCTCGAGCGTCCCGAGCCAGGCCAGGAAGTCGGCGTCCGCGGGCGCGCACAGGGCCGTGCCATCGGCTAGAAGCGTGGTCAGACTTCCGAGATCTGTGAGACTGGTCGGAAGGAAACCGCGCAGCTCGGGGTTGGCGTTCAACAGCAGTTCCGTCAGCGCGGCGAGGCCGGAAAGCTCCGCCGGCACCGGGCCGGACAGGTCGTTGTGTGACAGGGAGAGGTATTGGAGGCTCGTCAGATGCCCGAGGGCGCCGGGGATGGTTCCGCTCAGATGATTCTGGTGCAGCAGCAATCGCGCCAGGGACCGAAGCTGACCCAGTTCCGAAGGGATGGGACCCTCGAGGTCGTTGTCTCCCAGCTCAAGCCGCACCAGTCCCGGCAGGTCTCCGAGCCGCGCGGGGATCCCGCCCGTCAGGTGGTTGGCTCCGAGTAACAGGATCTGGAGTTTGGACAGGTCGCCCAGCCCGGGCGGCACCGGCCCCGTCAGGTCGTTGCCGTTCAGCCGCAGCTCCTCGAGGTCCGAGAGGCCTCCCAGTTCGGGCGGGATCGCGCCAGCCAGGTCGTTGGATCTCATTGTCAGACTTCGGAGTCGGGAGAGGTCACCCAACTCCGGCGGGATCGAGCCGGTCAGGTCGTTGGTGCTGAGCCACAGCTGCTCGAGGCCGGAAAGGTGTCCCAGCTCGGCCGGGATCGAGCCGGTCAGTTCGTTGCCCCAAAGCCCCAACTCGTGGAGCGCGGATAGCCTGCCCAACTCGCGTGGGAGGGGCCCCGCCAGCGCGTTGTCGGACAGGTGTAACTCCTCAAGCTTCGCGAGGTTGCCGATTTCCGACGGGATCCTCCCGGTCAGCTGGTTTCCGGGGATGTGAAGAACCGTCAACTCAGCCAGATCGCCAATCCGCGCCGGGATGGCCCCCGTCAGTTCATTGCCGTTCAGCCACAGCACATCGAGGACCGAGAGATCGCCGATCTCGGACGGGATCGGGCCGGTCAGTCCGTTGGACCATAGCGACAGAATCCGGAGTTGGGAGAGCTTTCCGATCTCCGGTGGGATCGGCCCCGTCAGCCGGTTGTCGTACAGGTGGAGTTCCGTGAGGCGCGAGAGGTCGCCGATCTCGGGCGGGATTCGGCCCTCGAGCCCATTCCGGCCGAGGAGCAGCCTCGTGACGCGCAGGTCCGCGTCCACCTCGACCCCGGACCATTCCGAGAGCGGCCGGTTGCTGGCCCAGTTGCGCCTGTTCGACCACCCCGTGCGGTTCGTCGCCTCGTAAAGCGCGGTGAGGAGGACCCGGTCGGCCAGACGGTCCTCGACGGTCACCGCCGCGGTCGCCATGGCGGCGTCGGCCGTGGCCGAAATGGTCGTCTCGCCGCTCGCGACGCCGGTGACGCGCCCCACAGCATCGGCGGTCGCCGTGGCCGGATCGTTCGACTGCCAGGTCACCGTGGCGCCGGTGATGGGCCGGCCCTGCTGGTCGCGTACGGTCGCGGTCAGACGCCGGATCCCCCCGCGCCCCAGAGTCACCGTGGGCGGGGAGACCGTGATCGATGTCGCCACGGGAGCGGGAGGAGGCGGCGGCGGAGGCCTTGGCGGCTGCGTGGGGGCGGATTCCCCGCAGGCCATGACCGCCAGGACGCAGATGGCGGGATTGCGGAGCCACCTCGGTTTCGACATGGGCTACCGCCGCCCGGCGGGCACCAGGCGGACGATGCCGGTGGCGGGGCCGTCCACGTCTCGCGTCTCCCCGTCGATGGCGAGATAGACGAACCCGTCCGGTCCCTGGCGCACGTCGCGGATGCGGCCGATCCCCTGTAGCAGCGTCTCCTCGTGCGTTACTTCGCGTCCTTCCATCCGCAGCCTCGCCAGACGACACCCGCTGAGGCCACCGACAATCATGTCCCCGCGCCACTCGGGGAAGGCTTCGCCGGTGTAGAAGAGCATCCCGGAGACGCCGATCGACGGGACCCAGATGTGGGTCGGCGGCGCCATGTCCTCCTTGAGCGTACCCGAGTGGATGCGCGCGCCGGTCCGGTAGTTCACGCCGTAGCCCACGACGGGCCAGCCGTAGTTGAGGCCGGGCTCGATCAGGTTCAGTTCGTCCCCGCCCTGCGGGCCGTGTTCGTTCTGCCACAGCTCGCCCGTCTCCGGATGGACCGCCATCCCCTGCGCGTTCCGGTGGCCCCACGTCCAGATCTCGGGGTGGATCCCGTCGCGGCCCACGAACGGGTTGTCCTGCGGGATCCGGCCGTCGTCGTGAATGCGGATCGTGCTTCCGTTGTGATTGGAAAGATCCTGCGCCGGGTGCGCCTCCAGGTCGCCGGCCGAGGGCCATTGCCGGTCGCCCAGCGTCATGAACAGGTAGCCATCGTGGTCGAAGGCGAGCCTCCCGCCCCACATCGAACTGCGGTCGGTCCCGTTCCCGAACGCGTCCGCGTGGAACAGTTCCTCGACATCGGTCAGGCGGTCGTCCTCGAACCGGCCCCGGGCGATCGCGATCGTGCCCAGCGAGTCAGGGCCCGGCTTCACGTAGCTGAGGTAGAGCAGCCGGTTCGCGGCGAAGTCCGGGTGGAGGATCGCGTCGCGCAGTCCCGCCTGCTCGAAGCCGCTCATGGAGCGCGCTCCGCGGCCCAGCGCCCGGATCGGAGGCAGACCCTCCACGGAATCGGGCAGGAGGACGCCATCGCGGATGATGCGGAGCCGCCCCGGCCGCTCGGTGACGAGCAGGCCCTCCGGCGTGAAGGTCATGGAGAACGGACGCACCAGATCGTCGGCCACCTCCTCGACCCTGAAATCGTGGAGCGCCGTCTGGACGATGTCGCCGCTGGCGGCCCCTCCCGGCCCCCCCGCGGCACACCCCGCGAATGGCAGGAGCAGCAGCAGGAAAGCGGTCCGGTCGAAGCGGTGCAGGGTGCGGGGGATATGGGTCATCGCAGGCTCGGCCTCGTCCGTGTACACGCGAGTAATGGGGCTCCTATACTAATGGCGTCCCAGCAGAGCCTGACAGGAGGTTGAAATGCGTCGAACCACGAGATCCCCATCGGTCACCCTCACCCGCCTCGCGCTCCTCCTTCCGACTGCCGGACTTCTGGCGGGCTGCGCGTCGGACGGCACCGAAGATGGCGCCGGCGCGGTCGCGTTCCAGGGCGCCCGCGTGATCACGGGCGACGGCTCCGTGATCGAGTCGGCCGTGCTCGTCGTAGAGGACGGGCAGTTCGCGGCGGTCGGGGCGAGCGGCGAGGTCGAGGTTCCCGCCGGCGCCGAGCGGGTCGATCTCTCCGGGAAGACGGTCATGCCCGCGGTCGTGAACGCGCACATCCACCTCGCCTCCGAACGCGACGAGCGGACCGCGCAACTCCAGCACATGGCGTACTACGGGGCGGGGGCCGTCGTGAGCCTCGGCACCGAGAGCGGGAACGTCGGGTTCGAGATGCGCGAGGAACTCGTCCCGGACGCGGCCCGTTCCAAGACGGCCGGCCGCGGGATCACGATGCCGGAGCCCGGTCGCTCCGATGTCCCCTACTGGATCGAGACGGAGGACGAGGCGCGGGCCGCGGTTCGGGAACTGGCCGAGCGGCAGGTCGACATCGTGAAGATCTGGGTCGACGATCGCGGGGGGCAGTACGAGAGGCTCTCCCCGGAACTCTACGGCGCGATCATCGACGAGGCGCACCAGCACGGGCTCATGGTGACGGCGCACGTCTTCTATCTGGAGGACGCCAAGGGACTGCTGCAGGCGGGGATCGATGTCTTCGCCCACGGCGTGCGGGATCTCGACGCGGACGACGAACTCATGGAACTGTGGGCGGAGCGCCCGGAGGTGGTCCTCGTCCCCAACCTCCCCGGGCCGGGGGTGGCGCTCGACCTGAGCTGGCTGGACGGCACCGTGGCCGCCGGGCAGCTGGCGGAGATGCAGGCGGCGTCCGTCGACAATCCCGCCGCGCAGGCGTCGTTCGGCATCCAGGCGCGGAACCTGGCCCGCTTCGCCGAGGCCGGCGTGACGATCGCCTTCGGCACGGACGGCAACGCGGCCTGGGCCCCGCACCAGGAGATGGAGGACATGGTCCGCTCCGGGATGACGCCGGGCGACGTCATCGTGGCGGCGACGAAGACATCCGCCGAGCTGATGAGCTGGGACGACCTCGGCGAGATCGCGGCGGGCAAGAGCGCCGACTTCATCGTGCTGGACGCGAACCCGCTCGACGACATCACGAACACGCGGCGGATCGACGCCATCTACCTGCGGGGGACGATGGTCGACCGGGCCGGGATCAGCGCCCGCATGCGCGGCGCGGGAACCGAGTGACCGCCGGCCCCGTGGCCGCCGCCTCCGACCCCGGGACGCTTCGATGATCGAACTTCAACCCGTGACGCTCGAGGGCCGCAGCGTCCGGCTGGAGCCTCTGGGTCCCGAGCACGCGGACGCGCTCGCCGAGGCGGCGGCGGACGGCGAGTTGTGGAACCTCTTCTTCACCTTCGTCCCCGCCCCGGACGAGGTGACGGACTACATCGAGACCGCGCTCGAGGGTCAGGCCGCCGGCCACATGCTGCCGTGGGCGGTCCGGCTCCTGGAGACGGGCGCCGTGATCGGCTCCACGCGCTACCACGACATCCTGCCGCACGTCGACCGAGTCGAGATCGGCTACACCTGGTACGGCGCGAGCCACCAGCGAACGCACGTCAACACCGCGTGCAAGCTCCTGCTCATGACGCACGCGTTCGAGACGGTGGGGTGCGGAGTGCTGGGACTCCGCACGGACGGCATGAACCTGCGCTCCCAGCGGGCCATCGAGGCGCTCGGCGCGAAGAAGGACGGCGTCCTCCGCAATCACTCGCTACGCCGCGACGGCAGCGTGCGCGACGACGTGATGTACTCCGTCCTCCACCACGAATGGCCCGCCGTCAAGCGGCACCTCGAGACCCGCCTCTGGCGCCACAGCGCCAAGTAGAAATCAGGGAGGCGATTCGGTGGGGACGACTTCGTAGAGAGACATGCCCGTCCGCTCGAGAATGTAGGCGACTCCGTCTCGGAGCAGATTCTTCCTGTTGCGCTCCGGTTCGTCGGCGCGCCATAAGACCGTCACGTCCCCAGCATCGTAGGGAACCAGCACGCCTCGGATCCCCGACGCTGCCGGCTCCAGCCACACGCCGTCGCGGGTCGCCCGCATGGCCCTGAAAGCAAACGCATGCCCCGGAGCGTGACGAAAGGCCTCCAAGGTACGTTCGCGGCTTGCCTCCATTCGATCCAGGAGCCACCGGGGCAGGGCGATTTCCTCGATACCGACAATTCCTGGCGGTGCGTACTCGAGTTGAACCCGCCACAGCGTGAGACTCCGGTCATCGACCAGCACCAACTCCTTCTCCCCGCGGGAAGACAGGAAGTAGAAGCCCATAGCTCGGGCCAGGAGGTCGAACCCCAGCTCGCCTGGAAGCGGAACCTGGCTTGGAATGTCCAGGGTTTCTTCGCCCACGACGGTGAGGAGATGACCCTCGCTCATGCTGGCTGGGATGACGCCGAGGACCGGATCGACCGCGAATCGGCCCGCAAAACCGAGCCCGCGGGCCCACCGCCGATCAGGTCGAACGCCTGCGCCCCTTCCATCATCGGCTCCCCCACCTCGTCCCCTGCAGCGACTCTCGGGGCGGGGAACCTCGTCATCTCTCGCCCGTCACGAGATGGGTGACGGTGCCCATCTCGCCACCGCACACCCCGCGGCGGCGAGCAAGGCACCGAACGCGACAACAAGCCGAGCGCGACAGGAACATGTCATCATTAGACGAAGCTACAATCGACTGCCCAAGTGGCGTAGGTCCCGTCGTCGCCATTGCCGAATGCGACATCGTAGTAACAGAAACACAACTCGCACCCACCGAAGGGCCAAAACGGGAGCCCGGTGAAGTTCATGCAGTCGCTCCCCGAGAGGCTGCCGATGGCCGGATTCCCAGGGCCGCCACTCACGTACGGGGCACAGGCACCCTGAGCCGCCGTCGTGGCAGCCGCCTCGTCATGTGCGAGCGCCACGGGGTGGGAATCGGCATGGGTGTCGTGGCTCCGACCGGGCTCGGGACGAACGAAGCCAGCATCGAAGCGAGGAGCACGGACGCCACGGCGCGGTGGACCGGACGGACCCCAAACGCAGTACGCGAGCCTCGCCGGCGGAATGGGATGCCGGCAGCCCACAATGAGACCCTCGACGGGAGCGTCGCCGTTCGCGAACTGAACTTCGTCCTTCACGACCCGTGCGGCGCGGCCAACCGCTTCCGTGATGAGCGCGGCGTCGTGCGATGAATCCGCAAGCACTTCGATCATACAAGCTACCTCGGACCCGGCAACCTTCCTTTCCCTCTTGTATTAGATGCCGGAAGCGCGTCGAACCTTACACGACTCGACGAGCGGTGGCGCCGGGGGGCATCCGGGTCGACGATGACCCCTTGTCAGGCTGTACGGAATCGGGGGCTCGGGCCCGGCCCCGAACCTAGCGCCGGGCGCCGATGCTACATGCCGAGCGGGATGTCGATCCGGGTGTTCTCCCACGAGAGGCGAAGCGCGCCGTCCATGTGCTCGAAGGTCATCATCTCGACCATCTCCGCGGTCGCCGAGGGCATCGCCGTGAAGCTGCCGACTTCCGTGGCGCGGACCTCGGCGTCGATCGGGATCCCCCAGCGCTCGAAGTTGGAGTTGAGGTGGAACTCCCACTCGCTCTCGCCGGGCGTCGCGTACAGGGAGTAGCCCCCTGCCCCGAGCGCGACCCCGCCGACCGTGGCATCCGCCGACAGGTGCAGTGTCGTGGGCTCGTTGGCCCCGACGCGCCAGGGCTCACCGTAGGGGACGAGTTCGCCCATGATCTCACGCTCGCGGGCCGAGGGCGCTCCGTAGCAGAGGAGGGCCTCGCCACCGCCGGCCGAGAACCGAAGCTCCTGGAGCGGGCTCTGCCGCCCCTCGACGTCGCCCATCACGACACAACTCAGTTCGGCGGACGCCATTTCGGCGGCGGCCATGTCGTCGCCGGCCTCGGCCTCCGCCATCTCCCCCTCACCGGATCCCCCACCGCACCCCGCGACGAAGAAGACTGCCAGGTACCACGCGCTGCTTCGCTTCATCTCTTTTGCCTCCCAGGTTCTTGCCGACGCTATCTTGTCCAGACCACGACCATGCCGCACCGGGAACTCGGAAATTCCGCCGGACCCGACGCGAGTCCCTTGTATATCTCGAGGCCCGCGATCTCGACCGGCCTCACAAAGTCGTCCAGTTTCATTCCCCTCGCCGGCATGCCGTCCACGAAATAGCTCAGCGGACAGTCGCCCGTGACCGGCGACGACAGCCTCGTGTTCACCAGCCGGCAGTCGGTACGCCGGAGGTTGCACTCAAGCCGGATTCCCGACTCGTCGGCGATCATGTGCGAGATCTCCACCGGTCTGCGACGATCGATGTCGTCCGCCGTGTAGAAGATACCCGTGCCGACAAGTTCGCCCCAGTACTTGCGCTCGTAAAAGCCCTTGATCTCCAGGCGGCGCAACCTCAGCGCCGTCGCCACGATCGGTTCCATCTCCACGGGATCGGGGACCAGGCCGATCTCGATCTCCGTGGTCAGGCCGGGCGAGACCTCCAGCACATGGGAAAGCGGCGCGTACCCGAGGTGCCGCACGTTCAGTTCCTGCATGCCGGCCGGAACGCCGCTCATGACGAACCGACCCCGGCGGTTGGTCTCGGCCACCTCCTCGCGGCCTGGGACGGACACCGCCGCCGCGGTCACCGGATCATCCGTCCGGGCGTCCCTCACCTGGCCGATCAACCGCCCGGTCCTGACCGGCCCCGAGCGCAGCGCGAGTTCCACTTCGTGGGCCAACCCGGCGACGACGACGACCACCGCCTCCTCGCTCGACGCGTCCCCGAACTCGGCCCACAGCGTGGCCTGCCTCGTGTCGCGCGGCGCGCAGAGGACGAGGCGGCCGCCGGCTCCGACCTCCTCGCGCACCGGCCGCCTTACGCGCTCGCTGTCGGTCCAACGGACGATCACCGTCGCGTTCGGAACGGGAACCGCCCCGGACTCGTCGAGGACGACCACGCCCAGAACCGCACGGTCGTCGCAGTCGGGCTCCTGCGCCGCCAGATCCCCGGCTCCGGCGCCAACTCCGAAGATCGCAACGATCCTCCGGACAAGGAGTCGTCGCGCCAGGAAGCTGTGATGGGACATGCGGGAACCTCCGTCTCGCCCTTCCAAGACTGGGCGTCACACCAGCGGGGATCAAGCGAGGAGGAGGAAGCCGGCGGCGGCGAGCCCCGCCGCGAAGAGGGCGTAGGGCAGCTGCGTGAGCGCGTGCTCGACCACGCCGCAGCCGGCGCCCCGCGCGGCCAGCACGGTCGAGTCGCCGTAGAAGCAGGCGTGGCTCCCGAACGCGCTCGCCGAGATGAGCGCGCCGATGACGAGCGGCATCTCCGCCCCGACGGAGTCCGCGAGCGGCAGCACGATGGGGATCGCCACCGCGAAGATGCCCCAGAACGAAGCGGTCGCGAAGGCGACGAACGACATCGTGAGGAAGGTTACGGCCGGGAGGAGCCGCGGCGTCATCAGCGGTTCCACCGTCTCGATGAGATAGGCGGTGAGCCCAAGTCCGTCGTTCACCTCCTTGAGGAGGAAGCCGCCGAACACCGTCGCCAGCGGCACGATCATCGTGAGGACCCCGGCCATGGCCGTGTCGAGCGCCGCGCGCACATGGAGGAGTCTCGTCCCCACCACCATGATGAGCGTGATGCCGAGCGCCACGACGACGCCCTTCAGGATGTCGAGGTCGAGCAGCCACGTGGCGGCCACGAGCGTCACGATGGGGAGGACGAAGTGCCACAGGCGGGCGCGCTCGGCCGCGGCCGCGTCGATGTCCCCCTCGAGTGCGGCCTCCTCGAGGCCCGGCGGCACGACCTGGCCCGTCTCCCGGGCTCGGCGTTCGGCCTTCCGCATCGGACCGAGCGCCGGGACGAGGCCGATCCCGACCAGGACCGCCAGGGCGACGGCGATCCACGCGTACAGCATGTACGGGATCGCGTCGGCGTAGAGGGCGAGGCCGCGACCGGGCTGCGCCCATCCGGTGTCCTCGAGCAGGCCGGCGAAGAAGGCGGCCCATGTCGAGATGGGGACGAGGATGCACACCGGCGCGGCGGTCGAGTCCACGACGTAGGCGAGCATCTCACGCGAGACGCGGTGCCGGTCGGTGAAGCGCTTCACGGAGGAACTGACGGCGAGCACGTTGAGGTAGTCGTCGATGAACACGACGAGCCCCAGCAGCCACGTCACGGCGAGCGCTCCGCTCCGACTCCGAATGTGTTCCGAGGCCGCGTCGCCGAAGCGGCCCGCCGCGCCCACGCGGACGAGGAGCGTGATGAGGCTGCCGAACAGCGCGCAGACGAGGATGATCCAGCCCACCGTCTCGTTCTGCATGACGGCGACCATGCCGTCCGTGAACGCCGTGAGCGGATCGCTCGGTGCCAGGATCACGAACCCGGCGATCGCGCCCGCGATGAGCGACTCGACCGGCCGGCGCGTCGCTATGGCGGCGGCCAGCACGACCGCGGTCGGGATCAGGCTTACGGCGCCGAAATGCTCCAGCGGGGACTCCCTTCCCCGGAGGCAAGATCTCGCGCCCCCAGCGGCGGCCTGGCAGCCGGTGCACGAGCGCTGCTAGCCGAGGCGGACCTCGTCGCCGACCCTTACGGTGCCCGCCCCGGCCACCTCGCACTTCACGCCGACGTTCCCCTCGTTGTGGTCGAATGCGGCGCGCAGCACCCGCGGATCCTTCGGCAGATCCCCCTGCGGGAGCGTGACCATGACGCAGCGCAGGCACGGCTTGGTCACCCGCATGCGGGCGTCGCCGATGTGCAGCGCTCGACCCACCCAGCCGTTCTCGACGAACCCCCGCGCGCCGGCGGCCGGCTCGATGATGATGTTGGGACGGAACCGGTCCGGGTGGAAATCGCTCCCGGGCACGAGGCCGCGCAGGTGCTCCAGACTCGCCGTGGTCAGGACGTGCAGGCTCGAGCTGTCGAAGAACTCTCCGGTCGGCAGTTCCCACGACGTGATCTCGTCGCGGTACGTCCGTCCATCCTGCACCAGCCCGTCCATGTCGGGCCAGTGGTACTCGCACGTCGCGCCCTCCGGCGACTCGGTCGCGAACGCCACGTCGCGATCCAGCAGCGTGCTCAGGCGCGCCTCCAGCCGCCGGCGGTCGGCGCTCGACACGGTCTCCCCGTCCTGGAATCCGACGAGAATCGGCCCCCGCCCGTTCCCGCCCTCGAAGCTCGCCGAGAGACCGAACACGGCGCCCCACGTGCGCGGCCGCTTGGCGCTCACCACGCGCCCGGTCTCGCGGTCGACGAGCGCCCCGGCCCGGTCCCCCTCCACGCCTCGGGGCGTTATCCGGACCGCTTCGAGGCGTTCGCCCCCCATCGACTTCACGGGGTAGCGGTGAAGAAGGACGACGCGCCCCACGACTTCCGTTGACGCGGCGCTCACGGACGGCTCACAGGAGCAGCGACGCGAGGTAGGCGACGCCGGTCCCGCCGAGGAGGACGAGTCCCACCCAGGTAAGACCCACCATGCGGCGGCCCGGCCGGTGCTCCGCCGGCATCGCGGACGAGGTCACGGCGCGCAGGTTGAAGTACCCGAGGATGGGCGCGGTGAGGAACGCCACGATCGTCGCGAAGTCCACCATCGTCGTCAGGCTGCCGGAAAAGCCGAGGATGATGAAGAACGCGATGACGGGGAGCGCGATCATGCTGCCCCAGTAGACCCTGCCCACCCGGGTGACGGTCTCCGCCGCGACGCGCCCGCGCAGGTTCGCCAGCGTGCGTTCGATCGCCCGCGGAAAACCGTCCGTCACCGCGAGAAGGCTCGAGAAGATCGTCGCCATCGCCGCCACGAGGACGATGGGACGGGACCACGAGCCCAGCGTCGCGCTGTACATGTCGACCAGTTGCGTCGAGAACACGGCGCCGGCGCCGCTCAGCGTCACATCCGCCTGGTAGAGGACCGTGGCCCCGACCGACACGAAGACGAGGGCGAGGAGACCGGTCCCGACGAACCCGACCAGGAAGTCACGCTTCGCGTCCGCGACCGATGTCCGGGCGCCCGTCGACTTGTCCTTGGCCAGCGTCCACAGGCTGCTCCACACCGCCACGTCGACGGGCGACGGCATCCATCCGATGAGGGCGAGGAGGAACGCGAACGGGACGACGGTGCCCACGATGTCGCCCGGCCAGAGGGCGAGCGTCGACAGGTCCGCGCGCGGCGCCGCCACGATCGCCGCCGCCACGGTCGAGAGGACGAGCATGGCGAGCAGGATCTTGATCGTGATATCGAGCCCGCGGAAGCGCCCCACGACGAGGACCGCCGCGCAGGCGCCCATCAGCACGGCCGCCGTCGCCGCCAGCGGCCACTCCGCGCCGAAGGCGTAGCGCGTGAGGAACGCCATGAACATCGCCAGGGCCGCGAGCGAGATGATCGCGGTGACGAGGGTGATGGCGAGGAAGAGCCACAGCGCCCAGCGCCCGATGTCGCGGTATCCCTCGACCAGACTCCGCCGCGTGGCCGCCGCGTACCGCGCCCCGTACTCGAAGAAGGGATACTTGAGGACGAGCGCGAAGACGATCACGCCGACGAAGGCGAACCCCGCCTCCGCGCCCGCGCGCGTGGACTGCACGAGGTGGGAGACCCCGACCGAGGTCGCGGCCCAGATGAGGCCGGGCCCGAAGCTCTTCCAGAAGCTGGAGCCGGTGCGCGCGGCGGGTTCGCTCATTGGGTCTTCTCCGGCCGGACCGTGGGTGGCGGGGCAAAGGTCGGGCGAACCTGAGGATGAACCTTGATCGCCCCATGGTGCAACGCCGCGCGGATCGTGCAATAGTGAGTCGCCGTCCGTCCGTTCCCCGAACCCGGGAGAAGTGCCCCGTGCTATCCACGCTCGCGCTCGCCGCCGCGATCCAGCTGCCCGCCCAGGCGCAGGAACTCGCCCCCGGAGCGCGCTACGACCCCGACATCCCGACGCTCGAAGAGGTGGCGGGACACGGCTTCCGCGAGGCCGTCACGCCGCCCGATGATGTGATCCGCTACATGGAGGCGCTCGCCGCCGCGGCCCCCGAGCGGACGCGACTCATCCGCTACGCCGAGAGCTGGGAGGGCCGGCCCCTCGTCGTCCTCGTCATCGGTTCGCCGGAACGGATGGGGCGGCTTGAGGAGGTGAAGGCCGGGATCGCCCGGCTCGCCGATCCGCGCGGGCTCTCCGACGCGGAGGCCGAGGCGCTCCTGGCCGAGCTTCCGGTCGTCACCGCGCTCATGCACGGCGTGCACGGGAACGAGATCAGCTCGAGCGGAGCCTCCATGGCCGAGGCCTACCACCTGCTCGCGGACATCGGAGATCCGGACATCGATCTCATCCTGTCGGAGTCCCTCGTTCTGATCGACCCCATGGAGAATCCGGACGGGCGCAACCGCTTCGTGTACCAGAACCAGATCGCCCAGGCCCGGTGGCCGGACGAGGCCGGCGTGTCCGCGGAACACGACGAGCCGTGGCCCGGCGGGCGCGGGAACCACTACCTGTTCGACCTCAACCGGGACCTCTTCATCCAGAGCCAGCCCGAGACGCGCGGGAAGGTGGACATCTTCCTCGAGTTCCGGCCCCACATCGTGGCGGACCTGCACGAGATGGGAGGGGACGCGACGTACTTCTTCCCGCCCACGGCGCCGCCCTCCAACCCCTGGTACGGCGAGCGGCAGATCGCGCTCATGGACGTGTTCGGGGAGGCGATCGGGGCCCGATTCGACGCGCGCGGGTTCGCGTACTTCAACCGGGACGTGTACGACCTCTTCTATCCCGGCTACGTGGACATGTGGCCCATGGGCCACGGCGCCCTGGGGATGACGTACGAGCAGGCCAGCGCCCGGGCGCTGACGCTGCGGCGGTCGGACGGCGACCTGCTCACGTACGGCGACGGCGTCCTGCACCACTTCACGGCGGCGATCGAGACCGCCCTCACCGCCGCCCGCAACCGGGATCGGATCCTGCGCGACTATCTCGCGTTCCGGCGCGAGGGGATCGCCCTCGGGGAGCGGGGGGCGGCCGAGATCGTGCTGCACTCCGCGCACGACCCGGGGATGGCGGAGCGGCTCGCCGGGCTGCTGGCGGAGAACGGGATCGGGGTGTTTCGCGCCTCCGGGCCGGTGACCGTCGGCGACCGGACGCTGGCCGCGGACGCGAGCTTCATCGTGCCGCTCGACCAGCCGACGCACCGTTTTATCCACAACCTCCTCGACGCGCACGTCCCCATGGAGGAGGACTTCGTGCGGCGGCAGATCGAGCGCCGCGCGAACCGGCAGCCGGACGAGATCTACGATCTGACCGCGTGGAGCCAGGCGCTGCTGTGGGACGTCGAGGCGATCGAGACGCCCGCCACCGGCGCCCGCGGCGAGGCCATCGCGACGGGGGAGGGCCCGCTCGAGGCGGGCGGGGCGGCGGCGGACGTGCCCGCGGCGGACGTGCCCGCGCTGCCCGAAGCGCTCGTCGGATACCTGCTGCCGTGGGGCACGAACGGGGCCGCGGCGGTGGTCGAAGCGCTCCGAGAGGGCATCCGTGTCCGGGCGGCCGGCGCGGAGTTCACGCTGGACGACCGCCGCTTCGGCGTCGGCACGGCGATCGTCCGGGCGGGCGAGAACGGCCCGGACCTGCGGCAGCGCCTGGCCGGCATCGCCGCCCGGCACCGCGCCGAGGTGGTGCCCATCGACGACGCGTACGTGCGCGAGGGCATGTCGCTCGGGAGCCGCCGCGTCCGGGCGCTGCGCGAGCCGCGCGTGCTCCTCGTGTACGACGCCCCGGGCCGGAGCCTCTCCGTAGGCTGGGCCCGCTACGTCCTCGAGCGGCGCTACGGCCAGCGCACGACCGCCGTGCGGGCGTCGAGCCTCGGCCGCGCGCGGCTGACCGACTACGACGTGATCGTCTTCCCGAGCGGCAACTACGGCGGCGTCGTGGGCGACGGGCTCCTCGACGGCCTACGGGCCTGGATGCGCGATGGCGGCACCCTGATCACGATGGCCGAGTCCTCGCGCTGGGCCTCGCGGGCTGGCCTCCTCGACACCGAGACGGAGCGCCGGGGCGGGCGGGTCGAGGGCGACGATCCGCCCGAACCCGACACCCCGGAGCAGCCCATCGAATACCTCGACGCGATCTCCCCCGAGGACGAATCGCCGGAAGGCGTGCCGGGCGCGATCCTGCGCACGCTGCTCGACACGGAGCACTGGCTCACCGCCGGCACCGACGGCGAGATCGGCGTCCTCGTCGAGGGCTCCCGCGTCTTCCGTCCGATCACGCTCGACGAGGGCACGAACGTCGGCCGCTACGCCGACCTCGAGAACCTCGTCCTCAGCGGGATCGTGTGGGAGGAGTCGCGGCCGCAACTGGCCAGCAAGGCTTTCCTCCTACATCAGTCCGTGGGACGAGGCCAACTGGTGGCCTTCGCCGAGGACCCGAACTACCGCGCGTATGCCGAGGCGACGCAACTATTGTTCATGAACGCCGTCCTGCTCGGACCGGGGCGATAGACCGGAATCTTCGGCCGGAGCGCCGCCCGCCCGGCGACAGGCGCCGGAAGATCCTTCCGCAGGCTCCGTAAATTGCAAAAGCACGATCGCGAGCATTGCCAAACCACGATTGAACGAGAAAGGAGTCGGATCATGAACCCACGCATCAAGGCGCAAGCCGGCGCGCTCGTCGCCATGATCGTCCTCTTCTACGTCCTGTACCGGTTCGTGTACATACCCGTGGCGGGGGCCACGATGCCCGGCTGGGTCGCGATCGTCGTGACCTGCCTCGTGGCGACGTGCTTCCTGGACTGGGTCAACCGGTCGCTGGGCGACCCCGTCAGGGCGGCCGTGATCATCGCGATCTCGCAGGTGATCTTCACCAACGTCTACGGATGGCTGAGGGGAGACGTGGAGCTGGTGGCGGCGATCATCGGCTCGATCCTGCTCATCGCCGGCTGGGGCGTGGTGGGCTTCGTCTACGGCAAGCTGGCGGGAGACGCCGGGAACTGACGCGCAGCGCCGCCGCCTGACGCGCGACGCCCCGTCCGAACCGGTGTCGAACGGGGCGTCCGCGGTGCCGCGCTGGAAACCTGGCGCGGGTGCCGGGGCGTCGTGTGCTAGGAGCCGGCGTCCTCCGATACCGCCCTCGCGTCGCCGTCGTCGTGGGTGCCGAAGCGCTCGAACCAGCTGCGCAGGAAGAGTTGCGTGCGCAGGAAGTTCGAGGGCGTGCTGCTCGTCCCGTGCCACTCGTTGCGGAAACGGATCATGGCCGTCGGCACGCGCTCCATCTTGAGCGCCTGGTAGTATTCCTCGGTCTGCGGCATCGGCGTCCGCAGGTCCATCTCCCCCGTCATCAGCATGGTGGGGGTGGTGACGTTGCCCACGTACATGAGCGGCGAGCGGCGCAGGTGCTCCGAGGGGTCGTCCCACGGGAAGTTCTCGAAGTTGCGATACCAGCCGGGGCCGTCCGTCGTCCCCACGAACGAGAGCCAGTTCGTGACCGGGCAGTTCGCCGAGGCCGCGCGGAAGCGGTCCGTGTGCCCGACGACCCACGAGGTGAGCACGCCGCCGCCGGAGCAGCCGTACACGAACATGTTATCCTCATCGACGTACCCCCGAGCCACGACCTCATCGACGCCCGCCATCAGGTCGTCGAAGTCCTGCGAGGGATACGCGTTCTTGATCGCGTTCCCGAAGTCGGTGCCGTAGCCGGAGCTGCCGCGCGGGTTCGTGTAGACGACGACGTAGCCGTTCGCCGCGTGCTCCTGCCAGCCGAAGTTGAACCCGGTGTTGTACATCCCGTGCGGCCCGCCGTGAATCGACAGAATCAGCGGGTATGTCTTCGACGGGTCGAAGTCGGGCGGCTTCACGATCCAGCCCTGGATGTCCCAGTCGTCGACCGACTTGTACCAGATCTCCTCCACCTCGCCGAGGGTGACCCCGGCCAGCACGTCGTCGTTCACGTGCGTGAGCTGCATGACGTTGCCGCCGTCGTCCAGATCGAAGGAGACGACATCGCCGGGACCGTGCGGCTCGGTCAGCGTGCCGACCGCGGCACCGCCCCGGGTGAAGGAACTCAGGCTCAGGAGGTGGTTGCCGTTGCTGACCTGCGTCACGCCCCCGTCGACCGAAGCGAAGTGCAGGTTGCGCGTGCCTTCACGGTTCACGTTGAAGTAGACCCCGCTCCCATCCGGCGCCCACATGAGCTGTGGACTCCCCCGCATGCCGCGGTCGAAGTCTCCCGAGATCTGCCGCACCCCCGAGCCGTCGGGGTTCATCACGTAGAGGTGGGAGTTCCGGTACGTGTCGTCGTTCCAGTCCTGCCCCGCGTAGGCGACGAGGCTGCCGTCGGGCGAGGGATAGGCGCCCCCGTCCGGCCCGCGCCGCGTCGTGAGCTGCCGGATCGAACCCGAGGCCACGCTCACGGCGTAGATCTCGGACTCCCGCCAGTTATACTCGGAGTCCTCCTCGCGCAGCGACGAGAAGTAGATCTCGCTCCCGTCCGCGCTCCACTGGGGGTTGCTGTGGTTCCAGGTGCCGTCGCTGAGCTGCCGCGGCGTCCCGCCGTCCGCCGGGACGACGAAGATGTGGGAGTGACCCTGGTCCACGTACCCGCGCCGGTCCTGACGATAGTCCATGCGAGTGACGATCTTGGGACCTTCCGTCCACTGGGCCCCGTCCGGGCGGCTCGGCATGTCGATCGGCCAGCTCTCCTCGTCCTCGACCAGCATCGTGAACGCGATCTGCGTGCCGTCCGGCGACCAGCGGAGACTGCCGGGGGAGTGCTCCAGCCGCGTGATCTGGGTGGTCGCGCCCTCCGCGTCCATCCAGCGCACAAAGATCTGCGAGCCCTCCGGCTCGCCGGCCGCCGTGAAGGCGATGCGCGTCCCGTCCGGGGACCAGATCGCGCCGGAGCCATCGATCAGCTCGCGCTTTCGGGTGCCGTCGGCGTTCATGATGTAGAGCGTGGACTCCCAGCGGTCGTTGATCTGGTCGATCCAGCCGCGCGTGTAGACGACGTGCTGGCCGTCCGGGGAGATCTGGGGGTTCGAGACCCGTTCCCAGTCCATGTACATGTCGAGGGAGAGGGTCTTGAGCCCGTCCCCGTTCTGGGCCGAGAGCGGCGCGACCCCGACGAAGAGGAGAAGAAGCAGGCTCGCGGAAGCGAAGCGGGCGGCGCGATACATGACTACCTCCTGCCGATAGCGGGATTCAGTGCAGACCTTGAACGTACGCCCGAAAACGCACCCGGCGAAACCGTATCCCGCGCGGGGGCGTGCGACGCGGTGCCCGGGGAAGCGGCGGACGCTGGCGTGTCGGTCGGGTGCCGGCGCAGCTTGCATCGAGCTTGAACAGAGGAAATTCCGGAAGAGGTGCCTCATGGATCGAAGAGTGCTCTCAGTGGTGGCGGCGCTGGTCCTCGCGCTGCCGGCGGGCGTCGCCGCGCAGCAGTTCGGCGGCGCGCTGGCGGTCAGCGGCGACCAGGTGCTGGTCGGCGAAGCCGGCAACGGGACGATGTCGGGGATCGTGTGGGTCTTCGGCCGAACGGCCGACGGCTGGGCCGAGACGGGCCAAGTCACGGTGTCGGACGAGATACGGGTGCCGGACGGCTTCGGGCGCGCGATCGCTGCCCGCGGGGAGTGGTTGTGGGCGGGCGCGCCGCTCGAAGGGGACGGCGCCGGGGCGGTCTACGTGTTCCGGGCGGACGGGTCGGGCGGCTGGGAGCAGGCCGCCCGGCTTGAAGCGCCGGGGGACGCGAGTGCGTTCGGGAGCGCGATCGCCCTCGGCGACGACGTGGCCATCGTGGCCGCACCGGGGGCGGACAGCGGCCGCGGGGCCGTGTTCTCCTACGCCGTCGGCCCGGACGGGGGAGTGACCGCCGGCGGGGCCGTGCGGCCGCCGGACGGTGTGGCCGCCTCCGGCTTCGGCGCGGCGCTGGCGCTCGACGGCGGTACGCTCCTCGTGAGTGCGCGTGAGGATGAGGGCGCGCCTCCCGCCGTGTTCGGGTTCGCGCGCGACGGCTCGGGCGGCTGGGCAGCCCCCGGCTCGCTTGAGGCGCCTTCACTGCCGGAACGCAGCGGCTTCGGCGCCGCACTCGCGGTCCGCGACGGCTTCGCGCTCGTGGGCGCCCCGATGCTCAGGGAGAGCGGCGGAGCGGTGTTCGCCTTCGCGCGCGGGCCGGAGGGCTGGGCGCTCGAAGCGCGGCTCGGGCCGCTGCTGCCCGAACCCAACGCGCAGTTCGGATCTTCGATCGGCTTTGATGGCGACGCGATGCTCATCGGGGCGTCGGGCAGTTCGTTCGGCGCGGGCACGTTGTACGCCTACCGGCGCGACGGGGATGGCCGCTGGAGCGAGGCGTCCGTGCTGATGCGCTCGCCGCTCGGGGAGCGTTCCGGCTTCGCCGGCGCGGCCATTCGATCCGGTGACCAACTCGTCATTGGAGCGACGGGGATGGATTCGCGCGCCGGTGCCGCTGTCGTCTACGAGCGGTCCGGCAGCGGCACCTGGGAGGCGGGCGGCACCCTTGTCAACGACTATCGCGGCTTCCCCGCCATCGCCGGCGAGGAGATCGAGTGCACGGATGGGCACGCGGATGTATTCGAGTGCCGGGACGTGAACATCACGGCCTTCATGCCGATCAAGGACCTCGGCGGCACCCGCGCCACGCGCGTCAACGACATCTGGGGCTGGACCGACCCCGAGACGGGCCGCGAGATCGCGATCGTCGGCCGCACCGACGGCACCTCGTTCGTCGACGTCAGCGACCCCTACAACCCCCGCTTCCTCGGCGACCTGCCGGCCACCGATGGTTCCCGACACATGATCTGGCGCGACATCAAGGTGTACCGCGACCACGCCTACATCGTGGCGGACGCCGCCCTCGAGCACGGCGTGCAGGTCTTCGATCTCCGGCAACTCCGGGACGTAGGCGATGAGCCCGTGTCGTTCGAGGAGACCTTCCTCTACGACGGGATCCACTCGGCCCACAACATCGTCATCAACGAGGAAACCGGTTTCGCCTATGCCGTCGGGAACAGCGGGGGCGGCGAGACCTGCGGCGGCGGTCTCCACATGATCGATCTCGGGGAGCCGGCCCTACCCGTCTTCGCGGGCTGCTTCGCACAGGAGGGGACGGGACGGCGGGGCACGGGCTACGTACACGACGCGCAGTGCGTCACCTACCGCGGCCCCGACAGCGAGCACGCGGGCAAGGAGATCTGCCTCGGCTCGAACGAACTGCAGTTCAACATCGTTGACGTCAGCGACAAGGACGCGCCGACCGGCCTCGCCACGATCCGCTATCCGAACGTGGCCTATGCGCACCAGGGCTGGCTGACCGACGACCACCGCTACTTCTACATGAACGACGAGGGAGACGAACCCCAGGGTCTCGTGGCCGGGACGCGGACGCTGGTGTGGGACGTGACGGATCTCGACGACCCGATCCTCGTCACCGAATACATCGCCGAGACGACGGCCACCGACCACAACCTCTACATCGTCGGCGACCTCATGTACCAGTCGAACTACTCGGCGGGTTTCCGCGTGCTCGACATCTCGGACCCAGAGAACCCGGTCGAGATCGGTTTCTTCGACACCTCGCCCTACGAGGGCGGCGCGTCGTGGAGCAACTACCCGTACTTCGCGAGCGGGACGATCGCCGTGACCGGGACGGGCGACGGCCTCTTCCTGCTCAAGAACATGGCGAGACCGCGCCTCGTGCCGTGAACGACGCGGCTCGGCCCGCCGACCTGAGCTACGAGGGTCCGATCGTCCTCTTCGACGGCGTCTGCAACCTGTGTGCGGGCGCCGTCCATTTCATCATCCCCCGGGACCGGCGTGGCCGGTTCCGCTTCGCTTCCCTGCAGTCCGAGGCCGGTCGACGGATTCTCGCCGGACCTGGTTCGGAAGGGCCGGACCCCGACGAGCCGCCCCAGTCGCTGGTCCTGGTTGCGAACGGAAGGGTCTATCGCAGGAGCGCCGCCGCCCTCCGTATCGCGGCGGGTCTCGACCGGGGGTGGCCGCTGGTCGCGGCATTCCTCGTCGTCCCCGCCCCGCTGCGCGATCTCGCCTACCGGTTCGTGGCCCGGAACCGCTACCGCTGGTTCGGCCGGAAGACGGCCTGCGAACTTCCACAGACCGAGGAAAGCTGGCGGTTTCTCGACGCCGGGGACGAGCTCACTGGCGCCAGCAGCGCGCCATGACCTGCTCGTCCGACAGGTCGAGTCCTTCCATCCTCGCGAGGGCTTCCACCTCACGGCTTCGCGCGTCGCGGCAGAGGACCTCGCGCAGCGCGTGATCGACAGCCTCCTCAAGTGAGGATGTCCCGAACAGATCTCGTACCTGTTCGCTCAACCTTCCGTCGACTATCACGCTGACTCTCCTCGCTCGACACCTCCGCGTAGAAATCCTCGCCGAGAACACCGCGCTGGCTCGGCTCGGCCGCTTGATAGCGGGATGCGTCCGCAACGGACACTCCTGCGGGACCCTCCGACACTGCCTGAAGGGATCGCTGGAGGGAGGGTCCGGCGGGGGCGGTACTGGTGTACCCGGTGCGGGCTTGACACTCAACCGGCGGGGTTCGATTCCCCGCGCCTCCACCTTCCCCTCGAACGGAGGGTCGGCGGGGACGGTACTGGTGTACCCGGTTCCGGACTTGACACCCAACCGGCGGGGTTCGATTCCCCGCGCCTCCACCTATCCCTCTACGTTTCAACCTATTGCGGGCTCGCGGATCCGTAAAGCAGCTACGGGGCGCCACGCTCGTGGACGACGCGCCCCCCGACGATCGTGTACAGCGCCTCGGCGTCGAGCAGCCGCGCGGGGTCGTTCCGCCCGGCCTCGATCAGGTCCACGTCGAACACCGCAATGTCCGCCAGCTTGCCGGGCGTCAGCGTGCCCTTGATCTCCTCCTCGAACGACGCCCACGCCGGGTTCCGCGTGTAGGCCTCGATCGCCTCCTCGATCGTCAGCCGCTGCTCCGGGAACCAGCCCTCCGCCGGCTCGCCGCCGAGCGTCTGCCGGCTCACCGCCGCGTACAGCCCGTACTTCGGATGCAGGAAGTAGCGGGCCGCGTTCGTGCCCGGGCTGTCGCTCCCGAACACGAGCACCGCCCCCGCGTCCTTCAAGGCGCGGAACGCGTATGCGCCCAGAGACCGCTCGGAGCCGATCCTCTCCTCCATCCAGCGCATGTCGTCCGATATGTGGTACGGGTTCACCTCCGCCACGAGGTTGAGTTCGCCGAAACGGTGGAAGTCCGCCTCTTCCACGACCTGCGCATGGATCATCCGCCAGCGGTGGTCCGCCTCGATCATGTCGTGCTCGCTCAACACGGCCTCAAACAGGTCCAGGAGGATCTTCACCGCCTTGTCGCCGATCGCGTGGATGTGCGGCGGGAGGCCGGTCGGGACCGCCTCCTCCATGAGCCGCTGGAGGTTGCCCTGCGGGAACTCGGTGTAGTTCTGGTCCCGGGCCAGCGACAGCGCGAGACCGTCGACGCCCTCGGGAAGCATGATCTGACGCACGATCCCGAAGTTGCCGGGCGCGTGGTCGTATTCCTCGTAGAACATGGCGCTCGAACCGCCCATGATCCCGTCGACCCACGCCTTGTAGCCGATGAAGCGGAGCCAGTCGTCGCCGAAGCCGCGCGTGATCCCGAGCCCGCCGGTATGGGTCACGTTGTCGAGCGAGGGACGGATGTTGATGCGGGCGGTCAGCTCGCCGCGCGCCCGCAACTCCTGGTATGCGCGGAGCTGCTGCGAGGAAGTGATGTCCTGGATCGTGGTCACGCCGCCCTCACGGGCCTCCTGCAGCACGGCGCGGACCTCGGTGAGACGCTGCTCGAACGACTTGGGCGTGATGGCGGCCCGGACGAGGTCGACGGCGGAGCCGGTGAGGATGCCCGTGACCCGGCCGTCCTCGCCCCTCGCGATCGTGCCGCCCGGGGGCGCTGGCGTGGCGTCCGTGATGCCGGCCATCTCGAGGGCGAGGCTGTTGGCGAGGTACATCGAACGGTCGAAGCGGTTGACGAGGACGGGGTGGTCCGGGGTCACGTCGTCGATGAGGTCGCGGTGCGGCGTGAACGGCCCGTTGGCACTCGAATCGCCGGCCTCCGCATCGCCGCCCTCCCCTTCGCGGCCGGTCGATCCCGCCTCCCACTGCTCATAGGCACCCCAGTCGCCGCGCGTGATCCAGCTCCCGGGGGCGAGTCGCTGCGCGGCCCGCGCGATCTCGTCGCGGAAACCCTCCGGCTCGTGGACTTCCAGCAGGTTGACGCCCACGATCAAGGCCCCCGTGCTCTCGACATGCACATGGCCATCGTTGAACCCCGGCGAGACGAAGGCCCCGTCCAGATCGATGACGCGCGTGTCGCGCCCCACCAGCGCCTCGGCCTCCGCGTTCGCGCCCACGACCGCGATGCGCTCCCCGCGGATCGCGATCGCCTCGGCGGCCGGCCGCTCGGCGTCGAGCGTGTACACGTCCCCGTTGATCAGCACGAGGTCGGCCGGGTCCTCCGGTCCCGCGGTCCCGCAGGCGGCCAGCACGACGAGCGCGGCGATGTTCCACTTCTTCATGACGTGTCCTCGAAGTCTCGGTTGGGCGACGGTCGTTGCAGGCGAGCGTGCGGCAGGTCAGCGGCCCGGGACGCGTTCCCAGACGAGCGTTCCGATTGCGCCCCCGCCCCGCGCCGGGTCCGGCTCGGTGCTGAGGATCAACCGGTCCGACCCATCGAAAGTGAACGACCGGGGCCGGTCCGAGCCGACCCAGCTCGGGAGCAGCGCTCCCTCCACATGGTGCGTGACGACCCCCGCCTCCATGTCGACGCTGTAGTCCCCGTAGTAGGAGAAGAAACCGCCCAGGATCGCATCCCGCATCTCCGCGCCGGTGGCTTCCGCCGCGTCCGGCAACTCGCGCCCGACCTGCATGAGCTGGGCCGACATGCGGCCGTCCGCCGTATACGTGATCTGGCCCGCAGGATTCCCGTCGTAGGGGAGCGTCACCTCGCCGTCGGCCGACCGGCTCTCCCACGAAGCGAGCGCCCACGCCCCGACAAAGGGGTTGTTCTCCTCGGAGGGTCCTGCGGTGCAACCCGCGGCCAGAGCCAGGGTCAGAACGACGCAGACGCCGCGCACCGGGGGAAGACTCGCAGCCATTGGGACCTCCACTCGCTTGGGCAGCACATGGTTACCGGGTTGGTTACCGGGTTGAGGAACGATATGCCCGTCCTCGGCGTCTTTCCACCGCGGCGTTCCCGCGGGAACGCCCGGGGTCTTGGCCACGTCCGGATGGTCGACCCCTCCACAGGGAGCGATGCCCTCTGTACCTTCCGGGTCCGGCCTGAAAGGCACCGGCGAGAAGCTGTGGTCTCTGAACGGAGTTCCTGGCGTGTCCGATCGCGAATCGAAGGCCGTGGATGGGGTGAGTCCGGACGACTTCAC
Organism: Candidatus Palauibacter sp.; assembly: GCF_965222475.1. Taxonomy (GTDB): domain Bacteria; phylum Gemmatimonadota; class Gemmatimonadetes; order Palauibacterales; family Palauibacteraceae; genus Palauibacter. The sequence continues at coordinate 236,119 of NZ_CBDCUB010000007.1, forward strand.
TCTGCCTTCCATGCGTCCGCGCGACCTGCTCGCGCACTTCGGTCCCGGGATGATACTCATGATGACGGGGATCGGAACGAGCCACCTCGTCACCGCGCCCACCGCCGGGGGCCGCTTCGCCTACGCCCTGCTGTGGTGCCTGCCCGTCGCCTACGTGTTCAAGTACTACGGCTTCGAGATGGCCTTCCGGTTCACCAACGCCACCGGCAAGAGCCTGCTCGAGGCCTACGCCACGGCCCGCTGGAAGTGGCCGCTGTGGTACGTGATGGTCACGACGCTCGTCCAGTGCGCGATCGGCCAGGCGGGACGTCTCATCGCGGCCGCCGCGGTGCTCTATTACCTGGTCAGCGAGACCCTCGGCCTTCCCCTCCCGCTCGAGGCATACGCCGCTCTGCTCGGCTTGCTCTCCGTGGCCATCATCCTCCGGGGTAGCTACAGGGCGATCGAGAACACGACGAAGACCCTCGCCGGCGTCCTCGTCGTTTCATCGCTCGCGGTCTACTTCGTCCAGCCGGCTCCGCTTGCCGCGATGGGCCACTTCTTCCTCGTCGAGATCCCCGGCGGCTCGTGGCTGGTGATCGCGGGCTTCCTCGGCCTTCTCCCGACCGGCATCGACGTCTCCCTGCAGGCGTCCGAATGGGGGAAGGCGAAGCGGGCGGGCATGAGCAAGATCCGGCCGCGCCTCGAAGAGGCCGGTGTCGTGCCCCGTTTCGATCCGTTCACCTCGCCGCGATCCGATCTCGCGGTCGATATCTCCAGACTTTCCCCCCACGCGCGCGAATACTGCCGCCGCTGGTTCCGGATCGGTCTGTGGGACTTCCGCACGGGGCACTTCGTCTCGTTCTTCCTCGCCGCGATCTTCGTACTCCTCGCCGCGGTGTGGCTCTACCCGAATCCGATCGCGGGACACGCGGTCATGGGGGAGATCGCCGGGATTTTCACGCTCAGCGTGGGACCGTGGATGATGGTGATCTTCATCCTCGGGGCGCTCGCGGCTACCTTTTCCACCGCCTTCAACTACTTCGACGGGTGGCCGCGCATCGTAGGCGCCTGCTGCCGGAATCTTTTCCGCGGCACGGCCCGCCTGCACGGGATCTCGCGCGCGGAGCGAGCCGATCCGGAGCGGAGAAGGACGTGGAACTCCGAGTACAACATCTATCGAATGACGATGTTCTACTCGCTCATCGCCTCCGTCCTCTACATCACGTTCGACCCCCGCCCCGTGTATCTCGTGCTCGTCGCCTCGGCGCTCGCCTTCTTCGTGGCGCCCGTGATCTACTTCTTCAACCTCTACTACTGCCTCAAGGTGATCCCGAAGGAGGACGAGGTCTTCTACCCGTCCTGGTTCGCGCGCTGGTTCGGCGGACTGAGCCTGCTCGTCTTCACGGGCCTGTGCGTGATCCTCATCTTCGCGCGCGTGTTCGAGGTCCCCCTCTTCGGCGCCTGATCCGGGTACAGGCAGCCGATACCCATGGGTATGACGAGCAGGCTGGCGGTCACGGGTGCTGTCGCGCTGACTGTCGCTTCGTGTACGGCCTCTGTGCCCCTGCGATCTTTCCGCGCAGTGCCATCGGGTCCCACGCTCGCGGAAGTGCCGCCCGTCCTCGCCAACGAGCCCGAAGTTCAGCAGGAGGTGGTGCGAGCCTATCCGCCGGAGCTCGTCGAACAGGGTGTGGGAGGCAGAGTCGAAGTCTGGGTGTACGTCGACTCGGCCGGCCGTGGCGGATCGGGTGCGGTCAAGACATCCAGCGGTAACGACGATCTGGACTGCGCCGCAATGCAGGTCGCCGACTTCATGGAGTTCGAGCCTGCACTGAACCAGGGTGTGCCCGCGGAGGTCTGGGTTTCGGAGTGGGTGGAGTTTCGGCCCGAAGCCGCCGAAGGAAGGGTCGCCGACCCGGGCCGCCCGCGCTGCGAGCGCTGGGACACCTTCCCCGTCGCCCTGGAGACCAACGAAATCGAGCGGTGGCTTGACGAAGCGTATCCACCCGAGCTAGTGGAGCGGGGCAGCGGAGGAAAAACCCTCCTCTGGCTATATGTCACCGAGTCGGGCGAGGTCCTCAAGTACGAGATCAGGGAGTCGAGCGGCTATGATGCGCTCGACGAGGCCGCCGGGACGGTCGCCATGAATATGCGCTTCGAGCCGGCGAGGCGCCTCGGGCTGCCCACGGGCATCTGGGTTGCGCAACCGATCACGTTCCGGGCCCCGGTGCCGACGATCCGCGAACCGAGACAGCCCCGGCGTCCGTTCCAAAGGCCGTAACCGGAGCATCGCTAGTCGGCGCTTCCATGCGGGAGCTTGGGGGGGCGAGCTACCCCCTGAGACGCTGCACGAACCACCAGGAGTGACCCTCGAGGTCCCTGGTTTCGTAGCTTCGGTCAGCCCAGTAATCCTCCCCGTAGTCCTGGGTCGCCGGCCCGGTCGTGATTGCGGCGCCGGCGGCGCGCGCTCGGCCAGCCGTCCGAAGGGTTCTTCATGGGGTTCTCCCTGGGTTCCTGCGTCAAGTTCAGGCGGAGGGATAGGCGCCGGCCACGCGCGCGCGCTGGCGGACCAAAGCCAGGACCACGTCGATCGTGGGCGTGGGGACATCGACCATGCGCCCCATCTCCTGGACGGCGGTGACGAGGGCGTCGATCTCCATCGGGCGGCCCTTGTCGAGGTCCTGCAGCATGGATGTCCGGTGCGCGCCCACCGCCTCGATCCCGTTGATCCGCCGCTCGATGTCGATCGAGAAGCGGGCGCCCAGGGCTTCGGCGACCGCCTGCCCCTCGAGCATCATCGTCTTCGCGACGGCGCGCGTGGCGGGGTCTCCGGCGATGTTGTCCAGCGTCTCCAGCGTGAGCGCGCTCAGCGGGTTGAAGGCGAGGTTCCCCCACAGCTTCACCCACATCTCATCCCGGATCCTGCGGACCGGAACCCGGAATCCGGCCTCGATGAGGGCCCGGCTCAGGCGCCTGACCCGCTCCGTCCTGTCTCCACTGGGCTCGCCGAGGGTGAAGCGGTTGTACTTCAGGTGCCGGATCACACCGGGTTCCGACACCTCGGTGGCCGCGTAGACGACGCAGCCGATCACGCGCTCCGGGCCGATCCCGTCCCACTGCACGCCGCCGGGGTCGAGACTGTCGAGGCGCCGGTCCCTCCAGGGCCCATCGAGGCGGTAGAAGTACCACCACGGGAAACCGTTCGTCGCCGTGACGACGGCCGTGTCTCGCCCCAGCAGCGGCTGCATGGGCTCCACGATGTAGGGGACGGAGTGCGCCTTGAGGGTGATGATCACGTAGTCCTGCGGCCCCACTTCCGCCGGGTCGTCCGTGCAGAAGGGGTGGGCGACGCGCTCCTCCCCGTCGATCAGGAGCCGCACGCCGTGCCGCCGCATCGCCTCGAGGTGGGGTCCCCTCGCTATGAGCGTGACGTCCTGCCCCGCCAGGGAGAGTTGCGCGCCGAGATATCCCCCGATCGCGCCGGCCCCGTAGATGCAGATCCGCATCAGCGCCCGCCCCCGCTCAGGCCAGGCCGAGCTTCTCGGCCATGCCGATGCGCTGGAGCTTGCCGGTCGGTCCCTTGGGGATGTCGTCCATGAGGAGGATCTTCCGCGGAACCTTGAAGTCGGCGAGACGCTCCGCCGCGAAGGCCTGGATCTCGCGCGGCGTGGCCTCCATTCCCTCGCGGAGCACCGCGGCCGCCACCACCTCCTCGCCCAGCTTGGGATGGGGCATCGCGAACGCCACCACCTGGCGCACGGCGGGGTGGTCGAGGATCGCTTCGTCGACCTCGCGCGGCGAGATCTTCTCCCCCCCGCGGTTGATGATCTCCTTCAGGCGGCCCGTGATCGTGACGTAGCCCTCGGCGTCCATCCTGCCCTGGTCTCCCGTCCGGAACCACCCGTTGGTGAAGGCCTCGGCGTTCGCCCTGGGGTTGTTCTCGTACCCGTCGCTGACATTCGCGCCGCGGATGACGATCTCGCCCACCTCGCCCGCCGGCAGGTGCGCCCCGGCCTCGTCCATGACCGAGACCTCGGGACCCGCGGCGATCCCCACCGTCCCCGGCTTGCGCGCCGCGGGCGGGAGCGGGTTGCAGGTCATCTGGTGCGCCGCCTCGGTCATCGCGTACGCCTCCACCACGGGAGCGCCGAACGTCTCCTCGAGTTCCGCCATCACCTGCGGGGGCAGGGAGGCGGAGGCCGAGCGGATGAAGCGCAGCTTCGCCCGTTCGATCGCCTCGCGGTTCCGCGGGGCGCGCGCCAGGATGGCCTGGTGCATGGTGGGAACGGCCGTGTAGAACGTGGCCCGCGCTTCGTGGAGCCACGAGTAGAAGCGTAGAACGTTGAAGCCGGGGCTGCAGAAGATCGAGCCGCCGACGCCGAGCGGCGCCAGGACCGCGGCCATCAGCCCGTGGATGTGGAACAGGGGCATGACGTTCAGGCAGCGGTCGGCGGCGCTCAGCTCCAGGGTGCGCTGGATGTTGCCCGCGGAGGCGCAGACGTTGCGGTGCGAGAGCGGCACGATCTTCGGGCGGGACGTCGTTCCCGAGGTGTGGAGGATGAGGGCGATGTCGCCGTCTTCCGCCAGGCCGCCCTGAAAACCGTCCCCCGTGGAGCCCTCGCCCCCCGACTCGTTCTCGTCGGATCCCCCCCGCATGAGTTCGAACGTCCCGGCCGGGGCCTTGGCGTCCGTATGCAGCTCGAGAACCGGTATCCCGAGGTCGGCGGCCGCGACCCGCGCGGGAGAGTCGCTTCCCGCCTCGAGGATGAGCGCCTTGGCGCTCAGGTCGGAGAGGTAGAACTCGTATTCGGGCTGCCGGTAGGCCGGGTTCAGCGGGGCGGCCGTGGCCCCGCACGCCACGGACACGAAGGCGGAGGCCATCTCGGGTCCGTTCGGGAGGACGATCGCCACGCGATCGTTCCGTCCGATGCCGAAGCCGTTTAGCGCGCCGACGGTGCTCTCGACGTGCCGGCGGAGGCCGGCGAAGTCCAGCGACTCGCGGCCGGGGGCGGCGATGGCGGGACTCTCCCCCGAACCGCTCGCGAGCAGTTCCCAAACAGTAACGGAATCCGGCATGGTCAGGTCAGGCCGGCCTGACGTCGCCGGTCTTGTTGATGGGTTCTCGTCACGGACAGTCGACGGCTCGCGTTCAGCAGGAGACGCAGCGGTGGTTGTTCTTCGCCCCGAGGCTCTCGAGCAGGGCGATCGTCTCCGGGAACGGCTGCACGCGCTGCACCGGCCCGTTCGCCAGGTCCACCGTGGTCTGGCCGTTACGGGCGACGAAGGTCACATCCGCGCCCTTCTCCACGAGATAGAGGATCATCTCGTTGTCGCCGCGGGAGGCGGCGTGGTGGGCGGGCGCATAGCCATTTTGGTCCCGGGCGTTCACGTCGGCGCCGAGTTCCTCGACGAGGAACTTCATCGCGGGGAGCCACCCGTCCGGCACGTGGCGGTGCGAGTTGCCGGCGAAACCCTGCCCATAACCAACGCCGGCCGCAGCGTGGATCGGGTAGACGGCCGGCCCTCCCACGGGGATCGGCTCGATGCCGGAATGGTCGACCGGGTCGCCCCGGCCGTACCGGCGCTCTTCCACCTTCGTCGTCGGGAGCGTGGGATCGGCCCCGTACTCGAGGAGCAGCTTCATGCCGTCGATGTCGAGCGCGTGCGCGGCCCGCCAGAAGGGCGTGGCGCCTGTGCGGTCGACGCCGAGCAGGTCCCGGTTGTAGGTCGTGAACCAGAGCGACTTCTTCAGCCGCGGGTTGGGATCCACACCCGCTTCGAGCAGCGTTCGCAGGACGTCGAGGTACGACCACTCCTGCTGGTGCACGTCCGTGGGCTGCGGATGCCGGGCCTTCGGCGCCCAGTGCATGTTGAGCGCCGCGTACAGCGGGGTGGCGTCGGCATCGCTCGCGAGGTTGGGGTCCGCGCCGCGCGCGAAGAGTTCCATCGCCAGGTCGAAGTGCCCGTTGATCATCGCCATGAGCAGCGGGGTCGTGCCGTCCGCGGCGCTCCGCTGATCGATGGCCGCGCCGCGCTCGAGCAGGGCGAACGCGACGTCCTCGTGGCCCTCGCGCGCCGCGAGCAGCAACGCGGTCAGCCCGCCGTGCGTACTGACGAGGTCCGCGTAGTTGCCCAGGCAGCCGGAGCAGGTCGGCTCCTCCGGGTCCTCCAGCCGCACGGGCTGCAGGCCGGGGCCGGCCCCGGCGGTCGGCATGGGCGCCGCTTGACGCTCGGCCGGGACCGGCGGCGTGCGGCCGACCCGGAGCGCCGCGATGCGTGCATTGCGCTCGCGGCGGTCCAGTTGGTCCCACGCGTCCCGCGCCACGACATCGAGCACATACGCGGAGAGCGAGGCGTCCGCCCCCGCGTCGAGGAGGGCCCGCACCGAGCCGGCCCGGCCCGCCGCCGCGGCGAACATGAGCGGCGTCTGTCCCCACTCCGGCTCGCGCGCGTCCGGCTCGGCACCGTGACGGACCAAGGCGGCGATCGCCTCCGGCGACCCGGCCGCGGCCGCGAAGTGCAGCGCCGTCGCGCCGGTCGTCGTCTCGGCGAGGGCGTCGGCTCCCGCCCCTAGCAGCGCGTTGACCAGCGACGCCCGCGCCGCGCGGCTCGCGACGTGGAGCGGCGTGTGCGCGCCCAGCCGCGTGCCCGCTTCGAGGTCCGCGCCTGCGGCGATCAACACCTCCGCCAGATCCAGCCGGCCCTTCATCGCGGCCCAGTGGAGCGCGGTCATGCCATCGCCCCGGACGCCGTTCACATCCTCGCCCGCCGCGAGCAGCGACCGCACCGCCGCCAAGTCGCCGCGCATGGCCGCGTCCGCCACCGGCGCGTCCGGCCCCATCGAAGAGCCGACCGGCGAGCCCGCCGGGCCGGCGGCCCCGAGCGCGAGCAGGGTCGCCGCCGCGGTCACGGAGAGTCGCGCACGCCGCATCAGTCGGCTGTCGCGGTGAAGGAGAACGGCCCCGTGCTGTTCCCGAAGCTCGTCATGTCGTCCAGGCCCAGCCTGTGCATCAGGCTCAGCATCACGTTCGCCATCGGCGTCCCCGGCGCCGCGCGCAGGTGGAGGTTGCCGTCCATCCGCCCCTGCGCGCCGCCCAGCACGAACAGCGGACAGCGCTTGTGGTTGTGCACGTTCGGGTCCCCCATCGGCGAACCGTAGACGATCATCGTCTTGTCGAGCAGGTGCGTGTCCCCCTCCATCGATTCCTTCAGCCGGTCGAGGAAGTACGGGACCAGCCCCACGTGGTAGCGGTTGATCTGCGCGAAGTCCGTGATGTTCCCTTCGTTATCGCCGTGGTGCGACGCCGGGTGGAAGCCCTTGTCGATCCCGCTCTCCGGATAGACCCGCCCGGACGCGTCCCGCCCCATCTTGAACGAGAACACCCGCGTCATGTCCGCCTGGAAGGCGAGCGCCTGCAGGTCGAACATCAACTTCACGTGTTCATCGAACGAATCGGGCACCCCCGCCGGCGCTTCGGGCAGTTCACGCTGCTGACCCGACTCGTTGCGGGCCACCACGCGCTGGATGCGGCGTTCGATCTCCCGCACGTTCTCCAGATAACGGTCCATGCGCTGCCGGTCGGAGGGATCGAGCCGCCCCTTGAGGCTCGCGACCTCGCCCGTGATGAAGTCGAGGATGCTGGCGCTCGAACGCTGCCGCGCGGCCCGCGCCTCCGGCGTCCCGCCGGCCCCGAACAGCTGGTCGAACGCGACGCGCGGATCGCGGATCATGGGGAGCGGCTGCGTCGGCGAGGACCAGCTGATCGTGTCCGTGTAGACGCATGCGTACCCGTACGCGCAGCCCCCGGCCTGGTCCACGTTCTCGATGCAGAGCTGCATGGACGGGATCGGCGTGTCCTGCCCGAAACGGTTCGCGTACAGCTGGTCGAGCGACGTCCCCACCAGCACGTCGGAACTCTCCGTCTGCTTCGGGTGCGACTGCGTGAGGAAGGTGGCGCTCGAGCGGAAGTGGTCGCCCCCGATCTCCTTCGGTTTGGTGGCTTCGGCCGCCTCGACATCGGTGTCGCTGATGATCGTGAGATAGTCGCGGTAAGCCTCGAGCGGACTCATCGCGGTGGGGGAGAGATCGAAGTTCCGCCCCGTTCCCACTGGCGACCAGTAGTTCTGCGCCGCCCCCCACTCGCTGCTCCCCGCCGCCCCGTGCACCATCTCGATGCAGACGAGCCGCGTCGGGTCCGCGACCTCCCGCGCCCACAGGCGCCCAGCCGGGACCATGGCGTCGAGGAGCGGCAACGCGACCGTCGCCCCGGCGCCCCGGAGGAACGTCCGGCGAGAAAGGTGTTTCCCTGCGATGAACTCCATCGGGCCTCCTCGGCTCGCTGGTTCCTGCTGGTTGCCGCTAGTTCCCGCTTTGGGCCTGCATGTCGTCCACCACGGCCTCGGCCCCCTTCATGCGGAAGGCCGGGCTGTTGATGACGCCCATGATGAAGGCCGACATGCGGTGGTCCTGTTCCTGTGCCTGTCTCGCGATCGACCGCACCGTGGGCATGTCGTAGTGCTCGACGCGCCGGCCCAGCGCGTACGCGAGCAGGTTCTCGGTGAAGGCGCGCACGAGCGGGACGGGCCGCGCGAGGAGCGCCGCGCGCAGATCCGCCGCCGTCCGGATGGGCGTCCCGTCGTACAGCTCGCCCTCCGCGTCGATCGGCATCCCGTTGTCCTTGATGCGCCGCGCCCCGGTGCCGTCGAAGTGCTCGAGGGCCAGGCCGATCGGATCGATTACGCGGTGGCACGAACGGCAGGCCGGGCTCGCCCGGTGCATCTCCATCCGCTCGCGCACCGTGAGCAGACGGCCTTCCTCCGCCTCAGGCGTCGCCTCCAGATCCGAGACATCCGGCGGGGGCGGGGGCGGGGGCGTCCCCAGCAACACTTCCATCACCCACTTCCCGCGCAGCACCGGAGAGGTCCGGCTCGCGTGGGAGGTCAGCGTGAGCACGCTCCCGTGCCCGAGGACGCCGCGGCGCTCGGGCTCGGTGATATCGATCCTGCGGAACTCGGTTCCCGTCACGCCCGGGATCCCGTAGTGCCGCGCCAGCCGCTCGTTCACGAAGGTGTAGTCGGCCGTCAGCAACTCGAACAGGCTGCGGTCCTCCTGCACCAGCGTGTGGAAGAGCAACTCGGTCTCTCGGTGCATCGCCTCCTTGAGCTGCTGGTCGAAATCCGGGTAGAGGCGGACGTCGGGGTGCATCCCCTCGAGATCCTGGAGGCGGAACCACTGTCCCGCGAAACGCGTCGCGAGCGCCTCGGCGCGTGGGTCGGCGAGCATGCGGCGCACCTGCGCCTCGAGCATCCCCGGATCGGAGAGCCGGCCCGCTCCGGCGACCTCCAGCAGTTCGTCGTCGGGGCCCGTCGCCCAGAGGAAGAAGGATAGCCGCGAAGCCAGATCGTAGTCGCTCAGGGCGTACACCCCGTCCGCGTCCGCCGCCGGGCGCTCCTCGAACCGGAACACGAAGTGCGGGCTGGCGAGGACGCCCTCCAGCGCCAGGCGGACCCCCTCCTCGAAGCCGCCCGCTTCGGCCCCGGCGCGGTACAGCGCCATGATCGCGGCGAGGTTGTCCTCCGTCAGCGGCCGGCGGTAGGCGCGGGTTCCAAGCCGCGACAGGATCGCCTCCGCGCACGATGACTCCTCCTCCGGCGCGGCGGGACGGCACGAAAAGACGCGCTGGCGGCTCGGCGTGCTCGACATCCCCGCCGGCTCGAAGGGACCCGTGACCGCGAGGTCCCGCAGGTGCGGGAGCGTCGTGAACCCGTACGCGTCCGTGATGCTGGTGCTCGCGATCGACCAGTCGTGCGGCGACATGAGGTCCTGCGACGGCCCCTCGAAGGTGCGGATGAAGGCGGCCGCCACGCGGTGCGGCCCCGCCTCGATGAAGACGGGCTCGGTCCGGAGGTTCACGCCGTCCGGATCGGACACGTGCATCCAGCGGTCGATGTCGAGGAGCGCGACACGTTCCCCGTCGATCGAGATCTCGATCCGCTCGGGCTCGTCGGTCGTGTGCAGGGCGCCCTTCCCGTTCCCGAACAGGGCGCCCGTCGTCTCGTGATGGAAGGAGACGCGGAAGGCGTACTCCCCGTCGGCCGGGAAATTGTGGTCGACCGCGACCCCGCCGCGGCTCCCGTACGGAGTGCCCTCGACGTGCTCCGCCTGCGAGGTCCAGCGCGACACCCGGAAGGTGGCCTCGCTGGGCGTGATCTCGGGGTCGCCGATCGCGAGCCGGCTGACCTCGCTCGCCGCGCGCAGATACCCGTCCATCAGCGTGGGTGAGAGCAACTGCACATCGGCGATGTTGTCGAAGTTCGCGCTCTTCGTGTCGAGCGGCAGGTAGTCGCCGGCATCGATGTCGAGGTCGAGGAGGTCGTAGATGGAGCGCGAGTACTCCGCGCGGTTCAGCCGCTGGAAGGTCCGGCGGCCGGGGTTCGGGTTCGCCTCCCACGCCGCGTCGAGACGGGATTCGAGGACGGCCGCGAGCGTCTGCAGGCTGTCCGGCGTCGGCCGGCGCACTCCAACGGGTGGCATCATCCCGGCCCTCAGCTTCCGCACCATTCGCTCCGCGATGACCGGGTTGTCGGCCGCGCCATCGACGTCGAACGTCTCCAGCGACATGCCTCCGCTGACCCGCCGCGGGTTGTGGCAGCGCAGACAGGTCCCGGCGACGACGCCCTGCGCGACCTCCACGGAGAGCGTGTCGACGGCGGGCGCCGTGGTCGGCGGCGAGAGCGGTGTGACCGGGCCCGGCCAGACGGAGGGAGGATGCTCGGCTCCCGCCGCGCCGTCAGCGCTCTGGCCAACTACGGGGCTCGGGAGAAAGCCCGCTGTGACCAGCAGCAGAACCGATGTTCGCATGGCCGAGGCCTCGTCCAGGCAGCCGTGTCGCGCCCCCTCGGGACGCAAGGGTACACCGCGTGAAAATGTACCATCGACGCGGATCGCCCGGCCAGCCGCGTACAAGACTAGGCCATCGGGTAGCCCACCGATTCCTCCGGTTTGCCGGTTGCCCAGTTGCGGTCTCGCAGCCAGAGGGCGGTGGCCGCCAAAGCGAACGACGCGGCCCACAGCCAGCAACCGAGGCCCTCGTAGTGGAACGCGATTGGGTCGCCGCCGATGCCGTACAGGATGGTCGGTCTGAAGAGATTACTGGTCCCCAGCCCAAGGCCCGAGACGCCCATGACACCGAGGACTCTTCGAAGCCACCGTCGCCCGGGTCGCCGAGAGCCGAACAGCGCCGGAAGGGTCATGGCCATCGGAAGATTGGCGAGTAGCACCGCGGGGACGCCCACCATCGCCATGGCCAGGCCCCCTCCCGTCATCATCATCCACAGGAACTCGTATCCGACGTCGGACAACATTGCGAGGTCAGCCTTGGGTACCCCAAGCCCGACAGTCCGAGAGAGCGGCAAGAAAAACGATGCCGCGAACAGCGCCCAGCCGGCCAACAGAAGAGGCCGCCATCTGGGCCGTCCGGCCTTCGCGAACTCCTTCGAGAGCGCGGTCGACTCGCCCAGTGCGTCGCACGCAGTGCTGAAGGCTCGCGCCGGCGCCTGCTCGGGAGTCAGCTCGAGTTCCAACTCGAAGCGCGCGCGCAGGTGATCCTCGAGTTCATCGACTTCGCGCGGTGAGAGCGAAGACCTGCCTTCCAAGCGGCTTCGCCACCTTCTGACTTCGGGCTCAAGTTCAAACACAACAGCCTCCCAGGGACATCTCGCGGGCTCCACTACGCTGCCCGCTAACGCTTACGGGCTCATTGGGAGTGAGATGGACGCGACGGACGGGCGATCGAACTCGTCTCTGTAAACGCCCCAGACTCGAGAATCCGAGAACCGGTACGCATCGAACCGATCCGGCAGTCGAACTTCCCGAGCGGTTCCGTCAGTCGCGATTCGCAGCCACAGCCGACCGCCGCTCAGTCCACCGGCGTCGAGATCAAGGGGCTGCAACCACATCGTCGCGTCTTCGCTGCAGCGAAAATCCACATACCGGGGCAGGTAGCTCGCGAGTTCGTGCGGCTCCCCCCGGACCCTCCGCGCCATCTGATCCAGGAGCCGAAGACTGTCCTCCGCGGCGAGCCTGGTTGCGACATCTCCCGTCACCTCGGCCTGCCTCAGCGCAAACACCGCTGCGGCAAACTGTCGAGGGTTGACCTCGGTGAAGGGAACGGGCGGCAGGTCGATCGGGGGCGCCTCGGCACCCGATCCGTCGAAGCCACGCAGCTGATTTCTCGCCCGATCGTACACGCGCACGAGATTGTCGCCGCACGAAGCCCACAGCCGGTACCACAGGGGAAAACCGCCGTCGCTCCGGATGAAATCTCCGGATGGATCGTCGAGCGCGTCGCCGAGCGCGACGAGGTCTCGAACCGCTCCGGCCTCCGGATCGAACGCGACCAGATCGGCTCGCAGGAGCGAGAGACGGAACCGCAGTACACCGTCCGCCATCGACCCGCTCGAGCGGGGCACGATGATCTCGCGGCCGAGCCGGGCCGTTCGGACCGAGGTCGTCAGCATGCTCATGCCGGTCCGAACACTGCCGGGCGGGAGGGCCTCCGACCGCAGGGGGATCTCCGTCCAGTCCGCGTCCGGTCGTGAGATTCGGATCATCGCGTGGCGCACGAGGTCGAGGACCCAGGCCTCTCCCTCCCAGCCTCCCGCGACGAAGGCCGAAGGCATCGCGAATTCGTCGGGTCCTCTTCCGGCCCGTCCGTGAGCGCCGAGGGACTCGCCATCCGGGCCGAATCCGACGAAGTACGGCGCGCTCGAATTCAGAACCCAGACGGAGCCGTCACTCAACACCCCCAAGTCCCGCACCACGGCGAGGACATCGGAGCTGCCCAGCACTTCGATGGTCGACGCCGCGAACTCGACGGGGGCGCCGGGCTCGACGCCGACCGACGCCCCGTCACCGCAGGCGAGGCACGCCGCGCCGGACAGGACCGCGGCAACGCTCAGTGAAGTCAGGAGTTCAACAGATCCGGCTTGGCGGATGCCCATTCGCGTTTGCGAAGCCGGAGGGCGGCGGTAACGCAGACGAATGAAACCGACCACGCCCAGTAGCCGACACCCAGATACCCGACGCCGCCGACGCCAGCGGCTGTGATCCTCGGAGGCCAGCCGAGACCGATGACGCCGAAACCGAGAGTGAGAGCGCCCACGGCTCCGACGAGCAACGTTGGTGCACGCCACCGACGCGAGCGCCGCAGCGTCGGCAGGGTCATCAGCATTGGCAGATTGAATAGCAACACAACGAGCGGCGGCCAGAGCTCACCCTGCTGGAAGGGCTGCACAAAGGACTCGTAGCCATAGGCCGTCAGGTCGGCACCAGGGTTGGACGGGCTGAACCCCAGGGTCACCGCCAGAGCCGGTAGGAGAAACGACGCCGCGTACAGAGCCCAGCCCGCCAGCAGGAGGCGCCGCCACCGGGGCCGTCCAGCCCTGGCGAAATCTCGCGAAATCGCCCTGAGCTCGCCGAGCTCGTCCGCAGCGACCGTGAGCGCCCTGGCAGGCGTCAGCGCGGGGTTCAGCTCGAGTTCCAGTTCGACGCGTGCGCGGAGGTGATCTTCGAGCTCATCCAGCTCGCGGGCCGAGAGGGACGATCTTCGTTCCACCTGCCTGCGCCAACTCCCGACTTCCCTTTCCAGTTCGAATTCCAGTTCAAACACGACTGCCTCCCCAGGACAACTCAAGGGCTCCGTACACGGCCCGCCAGCTCTCACGGTCCGACGCCAGCCGGCGCTTCCCGCGAGCCGTCAGCCGGTAGTACTTACGCCGCCGCCCCTGGTCGGTCAGCTGCCAGCGGCCGACGATGAGCCCGTCACGCTCCAGCCGGTGGAGGACCGGGTAGAGCATTCCATCGGACCACTCGAGTTCGCCGCCGGAGAGCACCTTGACGTGCTTGAGGATCTCGTAGCCGTAGCTCTCGCCGCCGGCCAGGATGGAGAGCACCATCGGGCGCGACGACGCGGCCACCAACTCCTTGTAGACCGTTTTCTTCATGCGAACCCCGTGTATCCGGTCTCATACCATGAGACGCAATGTACATTGCAGTACAAGGTATAGGGGTCACCGGATCGCCGCAAACGACTCTCGTCGGACGTTCCCGCGGGAACGTCAGATGTGCTGGTCAGCGACTGAAATCGAGCAGAACCTTGCCGAGCGGACCGGATTCCACGGCCTCGTGAGCGGCCGCGATGTCTTCGAGGGTGAAGCGATCCGCGATCGTGTGGCGCAGCTCTCCGCTCGCCAGCCACTTCGTGAGATCTTCCACGGCCTGCTTCTTCGCCTCCTCGGGCATCAGGAAGACGAGTTCGAAGCGCAGGGTCAGGTTCTTGTAGAGGAGGGTGTAGAACGGAACGGCGGGCTGCGGATCGCCCTCGGAAGCGTAAGCGGAGATCACCCCGTTCGCTTTCAGCATCGCGATCGAGGCGTCGAGGTTCCCGCCCATCTCCACCTCGACGATTCTGTCGAGGCCCTCTCCATCGGTCAGTTCCATGACGCGGGCCGCGACATCTTCCTCTCGATAGTTGATGACGGCATCCGCGCCGGCCGCCCGCGCAATCCTCCCCTTTTCGTCCCCACTCACGGTGGCCAGGACCCGCGCACCCCCCAGCCGGGCGCACTGGATCGCGTAGGCGCCGACGGCACCGGCACCGCCGGTCACGAGCACGGTCTGACCGTCGACGGGGCCGTCGCGGTACACGCAGCGATGCGCGGTCAGCGCGGGGATGCCGAGACACGCACCCTCGGGGAAGGACACGCCCGCGGGGAGCGGGACCGCCCGGGACGTGGGGACCGTCACGAACTCGGCGGCGGTGCCGAAGTCGCTCCCCCACTGGGCTTCGTAGATCCAGACACGCTTGCCGAGGCTGCCGGGATCGACGCCGTCCCCCACCTTGTCGATGACCCCGGCGCCATCGAAGTGGGGCACGACGAGTGCCGAGTCCATACCGCCGCGGCCGCCGAAGCGGCGTTTCACATCGACTGGGTTTATCCCCGAGGCGAACATCCGCACTCGCACCTCGCCGGACCCGGGGGAAGGCAACTCGCGTTCGCCGACTTCCAGCACGTCGCGCGCCGATCCCTGCTTCGTGTACCAGGCCGCTCGCATGTTACCTCTCTCGTGGCTAGTCGCCGCTGCCGTCTCCCCCGGAACTCAGGCCCTCCGTGTGTCCGTCCACGGGGAGCGCCTGCCCGGAGATCTTCGCACCTGCGCCCGAGGTGAGGAAGAGGACGAGCGCGGCCACGTCCTCGGCGTCGACGAAGGTTCGGAGCGAAATCTGCCGGAGCCAGCTCTGCCGGATCGCGTCCTCGGACACGCTCTGGGCGGCGGCCTGGGCGGCGATCACGCGGTCGATGCGGTCGCCGCGCACGCTGCCCGGGCAGATGGCGTTCACGCGGATTCCGGCCGGACCCAGCTCCATGGCTAGGGTGCGGGTGAAGCCGGTCACGCCCCACTTGGCGGTGGCGTACGGGCTCCGCAGCGGGTAGCCGTGCAGCCCCGCGGACGAGGAGAGGTTCACGATCGATCCGCCGCCCGCGCGCCGCAGGGCGGGGACGGCGGCCCGGGCGCAGAGGAACATGCCGTCGAGGTTGACCGCCAGCGTCCGCCGCCAGCCGTCGAGGTCGAGCGTCTCGACGGGCCCCGTCGGCCCGGCGGTCCCCGCGTTGTTGACGAGGACATCGAGCCCGCCCAGCCGGTCCAGCGCCTCCTCGAAGAGCCGGACCACGTCCGCTTCCGACGAGATATCCGCCACCGTCCCGTCGAGATCGTCTTCCGTCGATCCCAGCAGGTACTCGAGCGCCGCCGGATCGCGGTCGCAGGCATGCACGCGCGCTCCTTCGTCCAGGAAGGCGCGCGCGATCACTCGCCCGATCCCGGCCCCGGCCCCGGTGACGATGACGCGCCGGCCCTCGTGTGACGGCACGACGCTCAGCCTCCGTCTCCATCTGACCCGCCCGCCTCGTACCCGTGGCTCGCGTCGGGATAGAGCCCCTCGCGCACTTCCCCGGCGTACCGGCCCACCGCGTCGCGTACCGCGGCGCCGAGTTCGGCGTACCTCTTCAGGAAGCGCGGGCTGAACCCCTCGTTCAGGCCCAGCATGTCGTGCAGGACGAGCACCTGTCCGTCGCACTCCGGACCGGCCCCGATCCCGACGGTCGGCACGGAGATCGCCTCCGTCACCCGCCGCGCCGCCACCGTCGGCATCAGTTCGAGGACGATCGAGAAGACGCCGGCTTCCTCCAGAGCGGCCGCTTCCTCCACCAGCCGCGACACCGCCTCTTCGTCCCTCCCCTGAATCCGGTGCCCGCCGAGCGCGTGCACCGACTGCGGCGTGAAACCGAGGTGGCCCATCACGGGAACCCCCGCCCGAACGATCGCCCTCACCGCGTCGAGCACGTCGAACCCACCCTCCAGCTTCACGGCCCCCGCCCCCGTCTGCTTGAGGATGTTTCCCGCGTTCCGCACCGCCTCCTCGACCGAGACCTGGTAGCTGAGGAAGGGCATGTCCACGACGACGAACGCGCGCGACGTCCCACGCACCACGATCCGGCCGTGGTACGTCATCTGTTCCACTGTGGCGGCGAGGGTCGACTCTTCTCCGCACAGGACGCTGGCCAGGGAGTCGCCCACCAGGATGAGGTCCACCCCCGCCGCGTCGACGAGCGAGGCGAACAGCGCGTCGTAGGCGGTAATGGCGACGATCTTTTCGCCCCGCGACTTCATCGCGCCGAGATCGAACGTCGTCACCTTCCGCCCTCCGGAGCCCCCGCCCGGCACGCTCATGGTCCGCGTCGGCGGATCACTCGTCATGCGATCACCCGTCCTCGGCCGGGAACAGGGACCGTCCCGTCTCGGCATCGACCACGCGGATCGCGCTCACCGGGCAGTTCGCCGCCGCCGCCAGCACCGCGGACTCCGTGTCGCCCGCGGGGTCGACCACCGTCGACTGCCGGCCCTCGTTGTGCGCGAACACGCGCGGCGCCGTCGCCACGCACATCGCGTTGCCGACGCACAGTCCGTGATCGATCTCGATCTTCACGCTGTAACGCTCACGACGGGACCGTCCAGGTGACGGGCAGCGATTCGAGGGACCGGAACTGGATGCTCGGCTGGTAGCGCAGTTCCTCCGTCTCCAGTTCGAACCGGTCGAAGCGGCGGGCCAGGCCGCGGAAGACCTCCTGTCCCTCCATGCGCGCGAGCGCGACCCCGAGGCAGTAGTGGATCCCCGACCCGAAGGAGAGGTGGGGATTCGGCTGGCGTGCAATATCGAACCGGTCCGGGTCCTCGAACACCGCGGGGTCCCGGTTCGCCGCCGCGATGATCCAGCGGATGCGCTCGCCCGGTGAAAGCGTCTTTCCGCAGAGTTCGGCCCTCTGCGCCACGATGCGCTGGGTCGACTTCACCGGCGGGTCGTAGCGCAGGCACTCTTCGGTCGCCGTCCGCGCGAAGCCGTCCGGGTCCGCTCGCAGCCGGTGCCACTGCTCGGGGTGCGCGATGAAGGCGCGGAGCCCGTTGCAGATCAGGTTCATCGTCGTCTCGTGTCCCGCGAACAGCATCAGGCCGGTATTCACCAGCACCTGGTGGCGCGTGAACGCGCCGTCCGTCTCGCCCCGGGCCAGCGCCGAGATCAGATCCTCGCCGGGGTCCTCGATCCGCTCGCGCACGAAGGGTCGGGCGTACTCCATGATCCCGCGGATCCCCTCGGTCAGCGGCCGCAGCCGGTCGGGCTCGCCGCGGTTCAGGTGGAGGATGCTGTCCGCCAGCCCTCGCAGCGTGTCCATGTCCTCGCGCGGGACGCCCATCAGGCGCGCGATCACCCGCACCGGGAGCGGCGCCGCGAGATCCGTGACGACGTTCATCCGCCCGCGGGGCCACACCTCGTCCAGAAGTTCGTCCACCGCCCGACGCACGAACGACCGCCAGCCCTCCATCGCCGTGGGCGTGAAGAAGGAGTGGACGGTCTTCCGCTGCTCCAGATGCTCGGGTCGGTCCTGCTCCACCAACTGGTCCGCGCGGAACGTCCTGACGTCGTCGAAGAGGTGCGTGTCTTCGGGGAGGACCGGCGGGTACGGGGCTGATTCGACCCCCCGGATGACGGCCGAAGAAAAGAGCTCGTGATGCCGGAGAATCCAGACGACGGCGTCGTATCCCGTGACCACCCACAGCCCGAACTTCTCGTTCCAGTGGACCGGATCCCGTTCCCGCAGCCGCGCGAAGCCGGCGTACGGGCGGGCGATCACCTCCTCCGCGAAGAGGTCGTCGAGGTCCGCCGCCGGCTCAGGGGACGAAGCGATAGACGACGGGCAGTTGCTCGACATCCGTGACGCTCGAGTCCGTGTGGTGATAGACGTTCTGCCGCCCGGTGCCGCAATCACCGAAGGCATCGCAGGAGACTTCGCCGACGAGACCCCGGAGGCCGACGGCGCCGATTCGGGCCCGCAACGCGGAGCGGTCCAGGTACAGTCGTCCGCCTTCCTCGACGGCGATGGCCCGCACGGCGTCGAGCAACAGCGTCGTCGCATCGTAGGCGAGCGCCCAGTACGGCGTCGAGGGATGCTCGCCGTACGCCGCTTCATAGGCGGCGATGACGGCTTCCGCGCTCTTTCCCGTTACCTCGTTGACGTTGCCGCTGTAGTCCGATTCCGGCCCGGCGAAGTAGATCCCCTCGGACTGCGGCTCCGCCAGGAACTCGGAGACGAGCAGTGCCGCGCCGGAGATGAGCGTCACCCCCTCGAGGCCGTCGAAGGCCCGCGCCTGCGCCGCGAAGGGCGAACCTTCGGGACGGAACAGCGGGAAGAAGATCCCACCGGGCCCGGCCGCCGCGAACTCCGCGAGCACGGACGTCATATCCGTCTGGCCCTTCCGGATCCCGGTGGCGACCGGGACCTCGCCGCCCAGGGCGCGGAACGCATCCCCGAAGGCCTTCACCAGCGCCGTCGTGTAGGGATCGCCGTCGTGCAGCGTCACGATGCGGCTGAGACCCAGCTGGTTGTACGCGAAGTTGGAGACGGCCCGCGCCTGATAGAGGTCGTTGTTGGCGACGCGGAAATAGCCGGGGTGATGGTCGGGGTTCGGGTTGCCCGCCAGATCCGAGGTCAGCAGCGGCGACGTGGTGCTCGGTGCGACCATCACGTACCCGGCCTGGCTGATCACCGGCGAGGCGGCCACCGCCGCGGCCGAACAGGACGTGCCGATGACGCCCACGATTTGCGGGTCGGCGACGATCTCCCGGGCGCCCGCCCGGCCGCCCTCCGGCGAGCACATCGAGTCCACGGCGTCACCCAGTTCGACGTTGCGGCCGCGGACGGTCGCCACGTCCCGGACCGCGAGTTCCACGCCGCGCCGGGCCGCCACTCCCAGCGAGGGCGCCCCGGTCATCGCAAGCAGAGACCGGATCTTCACGGCCTCGCCTCGCCTCACCGTGACCACGCCCAGCGGGCCCGGCTCGAAACTCGATGGCCCGGTGGTTCCGTCGCACGATGCGGTGACGGCCGCGGCGACAATCGCGGCGACAATCGCGGCGAGAGCGGTAAGCGGCGTCCGCGGGACAATTCCGGCTCGGTGGTCCATCGGTGTACCCTCCCCGTGACAGGACGAACGCTCTGGCTGCAAGCTACGCAGAGGCACAGACGCCTCCAAGACGTGGCGACAGCTCTCGGGGGAGCACGAATGGCTCGCAACCGGCGGTTTCAGCGTCTCACGATCTGCACAGCTCTGCTCGCGTTCGGGTGCGGGGACGCGGGAGTCCCGGAGTCTTCGGCTCCCGTCCCGCTGGACGAACTGACCCTCGGGGCGTGGGCGCCGCCCCTCATGCTCACGAACGACCGATTCCTCCCGTCGCCCCGGGCGCGGGTCGCCGGGCACACCTTCTCCGGCACCATCACTCTGGTGGGCGCGGAGATGCGGACGGACCCCGCCGAACTCGACGCACGCCGCGTCATGGGCCGTGACACAAAGCGCTTCCCGGATGTCTCCCTCGGGTTCGTCTCGGATGGTTCGGATCTCGTCCCGTGGGACCGCGACCTGATCGTCGCCGGCACGCGCACCGAGGCGGGCGGCTACTGGGACGTCCTCGTCGGCCCCGGCACGGTGTGGTCGGAGCCGGGCGAAGACTGGTCACGCGGGGCGTTCCCTCTCCAGCTCGCGAGTTCGGTGGAGAACGAGACGTACAACGGCGTCGCGACCTTCGCCTTCAACGACCGCGAGGTGTCGGGCGTCCGCTTCCAGACCGTGACCCAGGGGAGGCCCTACTTCCTCGTCCAGCGGCGTCTCATGTGGGGGCAACTGGCGGCGGCGTACGCACCGGGGCCGGCCCCCTCCGGCGTGGTCGCGGGATTCTCGGTGGAGAAGGCGATGCGGCCGCCCGTGCGGCCGATCTCCGACCTGCGCCCGCTCGTCGGCGACTCCGTGTTCGAGAGCATGCACGCGGGCATGAACCTGGAGAACATGGTCACCGCAGCCTTCCTCGTCGGTGACACGCTCTACGCGGCCGATTGTCCCACGCCGTTCGGCGAGCTTCCCTTCTGCCGGGAGCAGCGCTTCGGGATCTGGTCCGTCACCAAGTCCACCGGGAACACGGTGGCCGCGCTCCGGCTGGCGCAGCGCTACGGACGGGAGGTCCTCGACGAGCGCGTGGCCGATCACCTGAACGTCACGGCCGATCACGACGGCTGGGACGACGTCCGCTTCCGGGATGTCCTCAACATGGCCACCGGCGTCGGCGAGGGCTCGACCCGGACCGAGCCCAACAACACGGGCGACGGCTACCTCATCGGCTACGACGACTGGTACACGGCGATCTCGAGGGACGAACGCATCCGGCAGGTGTTCCGCGCCTCGAACCATCCCTGGGGACCGGGAGAGGTCGTCCGCTACCGCGACCAGGACGCGTTCCTCATCGGCGCGGCCATGGACGCGTACCTCAAGCATCGGGCCGGACCGGAGGCGGACCTGTGGCGGATGCTGGAGGAAGAGGTCTACCGGCCCATCGGCGTGCCGCACGCGCCGACCAATCGGCTCATCGAGGCGGATGGCTCGCTCACCCTGCCGCAGATGTCACAGGGCTACTACCCGACGGTGGACGACCTCGCCAGGATCGCGCGTCTCCTGCAGCGGGGCGGCGCACACGAAGGCGAACAACTCCTGCACCCGCAACTGACCGCCGAGGTCCTGTACCGGACGGACGCGCGCGGGATCACCTTCGGCCGGCCGGCCGAGACCGGCCAGCCCAGCTACTACCTGGCGCTCTGGCACCAGAACTACGTCGGCGAGGGCGGCTGCGTCGTCGACCTCACGCGCATGTCGGGCTGGGGCGGACACCGCGTCGTCCTCTTCCCCAATGGCATCGTCGGCATCCGGATCTCTAAGGTGACGGGACGGGAATCCTCACCTGTCGAGGGACTCGCCGCGGCGGCCGACCGTCTGGCCCCGTTCTGCTCCTGAGTTGTGCCTGAGTCAGGGGCCCGGATCGGCCGCGGCGTGGGACTTCTCCTCGAGGATCCCTGAGCCGTAGTACTCGCTGAGGACGCGCTTCAGGCGGTGGCGCTCGTCGTTCAGGCGGTATACCTGTCGTGCGGCTTCGGTGAAGCGGGGACCGAACTCGGCCGCCCGTTCGAGGGCACGAAGTTCGTCCTCGATGTCCCAGATCTGCCGGTTCACGTCTCCCAGGGCGGCGATGCGCTCCTTCACGCGGGAGGGGGCGGCGGCGAGCGGCCCGATCGTCCGTTCGCGGATGGCCTCGACGTTTTCCAACTCGGAGTTCACATTCGCGAGCTTCCGGCGATCGCGGATCCGGGCCCGTTTGAGCCGCAGGATCGTGATACGGTCGATGAGTTCGCCGACGGAGACGGGGATCTCGATATTCACGCTCCGAACATAAGCGACGGGGAGGGGGCGCGGTGAAGATTGGGCTCGTGGGCTTCGCGGGTTCCGGGAAGACGACGGTGTTCAACGCGATGACGGGGCTCGGCGTCCCGGTCGGGTTCGGCGGGGAGGTGCGGCTGGGGACGGTACGGGTGCCGGATCCGCGCGTCGACGCCCTGAGCGCCCACTATTCCCCCCGCAGGACGACGTACGCGGAGATGCGCTTCTGCGACATCCCGGGCGAGTACGGTGCCGCGAAGAAGGGACTCTCCCCGCGCACGCTGCAGCAGATCCGCGAGCAGGAGGCGCTGTGCCTGGTGCTGCGGGACTTCGAGAACCCGGCGCTGGCGGTGCCGCCCGACCCTGCCGGTGCGCTCGAGGCGTTCGGGACGGAGTGTCTCCTCGCGGACCTCGACATCGTCGAGCGACGGCTGGACCGGGCGCGGAAGGAGGGCGCGGACCCGGTCGAGATCGCGGCCTTCGAGCGGGCGAGGGACACGCTCGAGCGCGAGCAGCCCCTCCGGAACGTCCCCCGCGCCGAACTGGACCGCGGGCCGTTCCGCGGATACGGACTCCTGACCGACCGACCACTGCTCGTGCTGCTCAACCGGAGCGAGGACCGGGCCGGGGAGACGCTTCCGCCCGACCTCGCCGCCGGGGTCGACGCGATGGGCGCCGCCGGGCTGGCGCTCTCCGCCCCGGTGGAGGCGGAACTCGCCGACCTGGAGCCGGAGGACCGGGCCGCGTTCGTCGAGGCGCTCGGCCTGCGCGAGCCGGCCCTCGCCCGTTTTATCCGGACGGCGTACGGCCTGCTCGACCTGATCTCGTTCTTCACGGTCAGCTCGGCCGAGGTGCGAGCCTGGACGATCCGGAGCGGAACCCGGGCCCGGCGCGCCGCCGGCCGGATCCACTCCGATCTCGAGCGTGGGTTCATCCGCGCCGAGGTCATCCCCTACGAGACGTTCGCCGCTCACGGCTCCGAGCAGGCGGTGAAGGAGGCCGGCCTGCTACAGGTCGAGGGCAAGGACTACGTCGTCGCCGACGGCGACATCTTTTACGTCCGCTTCAACGTCTGACCCGGTCACCGTCTTGGACGGAGACGTTCCCGCGGGAACGCATGGCGGCTGTCCAAAACCGCGGGAGGGCTGCGGCCGGAGCGGTGCGGGGCGAGATCCCCGCATTGAGATCCGGTTGATACGCGCCCCGAAACTGGACCGAAGACTTCAGGCTCCTGTGCCCTCAACCCTGAGATTTCGGACGGAAGACCATGCTCCACGACACCCGCCGCCAGCCGCCCGGCGATCCGCTCGGTGACGAGATCGCCGAACTCTGCGCCCACCTCGACGCGGGCCAGTACCGGCTCCTTACCCTCCTCTACGTCTTCGACCGAGAGGAAGGCTGGGGCGGCTGGAAATCCTGCGCCCACTGGCTCTCCTGGCGCACCGGGATCAGCACCGGCCCCGCCCGGGAGCGGGCGCGTGGCGCGCCGCCTCGCCGAACTGCCTCTGACCGCGGCCGAGATGAAAGGTGGACGCCTCTCCTGGTCCAAGGTCCGGGCCCTCACGCGCGTGGCCACCGCCCGGAACGAGGCCCGGCTGGTCGACTTCGCCCTGCGCCACACGGCGAGCCAGGTGGAGCGTCTCGTGCGCGCGCAGCGGAGCGCCGAGGCGGCGCTGGCCGCCCTGGACGGCGAGCCGGAGATGGCGCACCGCCGCCACCTGTCCATCCAGGTGGACCACGACGGCATGTACCGGATCCGGGGCCGGATCCTGCCGGAGGTGGGCGCCCTCCTCATGCAGGCGCTGGACGCCGCCGGCGACGAACTCTACCGCCAGGAGCTGGAGGCCGAACGGGAGGCCGAGGCCGCCACCGAGACGGAGGCCGAGACGGAGCCCGCGTGGGAGCGGCCCCCCTCAGGCTGCCGCGGACCCCGGTGGAGCGGAACCACGACGCCCTCGATGCGTGGCTCGAGGAACGGACGGAGGCGAGGGTCCAGCTGGTCGTCCACACCGTGGCCGGGAACGCGGATGTTGTCGCCACCGAGGACGGCTCATGCGTTCCCGCGGGAACGTCCCGGCGCCTGTCCTGCGACGCGGAGGCGGTGCGGGTCGAGCGCGGACTGGACGGCTCCGTGCTCGACGTGGGCCGCCGGAGGAGGACGGTGAACTGGCGGCTGCGCAAGGCGCTGGACGTGCGCGACGGGGGCTGCCGCTTTCCCGGCTGCGGGTCACGCTACACGCAGGCCCACCACGCGATCCCGTGGGCCGAGGGGGGCGAGACGGCGCTCGACAACCTCATCCTGTTGTGCCGGTTCCACCACCGCACGGTGCACGAGGGCGGCTGGCGCGTGGAGATGGGGTCGGCGGGCGCGGCCCACTTCCGGGACCCGGAGGGACGACTCGTACCGGCGGTGCCCCCGACGCGGGCGGATGTGAAAACGCCGCCGAGAGCCGACGCCGGCCTCGGCCGCTGGCACAGGCAGACAGGGATCAACCCCTGGACCGCGACCGGCCAGTGGGAGGGGGATCGCCTGGATCTGGACTGGGCCCTCGGGGTTCTCTGGGGACAGTATGATCCCGCCCCGAACGACGGGGAGCGCGTCGCGGCCTGAGACCGAGACTGATCCCCCCGGCCGCCTATCCTTCCAGCAGCGTCTCGATGTGCGCGGCGGTCGCGAGCGCCGTGCCGCCCAGGTCGTAACCGCCCTCCAGCAGCGACACGAGGCGGCCCTCGCAGCAGGCGTCCGCGTAGTCCATGGCCATGCGCGTCATGCGCCGGAAGGCGGCGTCCGTGAGGGCGAAGCAGCCCAGGAGGTCGTCCTGCCGACTGTCGAAGCCTGCCGAGACGATTACGAAATCGGGGTCGACGGCGGCGACGGCCGGAGAGAGCGTGTCGTCCCAGCGGCGCAGCATATCGTCGTCCGTGGCGCCGCAGTCCAGGTGCACGTTGATGTTGAGCCCGCTCCCCTCGCCCTCCCCGGTGAGGGAGGGGTCACCGGTGCGTGGATAGGCGGCCCAGTCGTGCGCGGAGAAGAAGAGGACGGACGGGTCGTCGTAGAAGGCGTTCTGCGTCGCGTTCCCGTGGTGGTAGTCCCAGTCGATGACGAGCACCCGCTCGAACTCGTACGCCTGCTGCGCGTACTTCGCGGCGACGGCGGCGTTGCTGTAGTAGCAGAAGCCCTCCTCGGCGCCGGTGTTGTTCGCGTGATGGCCCGGGGGTCGGACCGCGCAGAACGCGTTCAGGACCTGGCCGGTGGCGACCGCGTCCACGCCGGCGAGCGCCCCCGATACGGCCAGTGCCGCGACGGGCCCCGTGACGTCGAGTTCCCGGATCGCCGCCACATGCTCCGGTGTGTGGTGCGCCTCGATGTGCGGCATCGCCTCGGCATCCGGAGCCAGCGCGACCGTGGCCTCGTCCAGACCCCGCGCCACGAGTTCTTCGCGGATGCGCACCAGCCGTTCGGGGATCTCGGGCGGGCGCCCCCCGTCCGGCCGGATCAGGACGTGATCCAGGTAGCGGGAATCCCACACGAGCCCCGTACCCGTCGCCCGGGGGCGGGCACCGCCCGGGCTCGCACACGACCAGGCCGAGGCGGGTAGCAGGCCGAGGCCGGCGAGGCCCAGCGCGGCGTCCGTGACGAATCTCCTCCGGGTACTCGTGAACTCTCTCGGCGTGCGCATGGCGGGACCCCCTTTCCTGAAACTAGACTAATCGCAGCCCGGCGAGGGTCGCGAGAGCCCCGGCGGGTCTTCCTCCAACCCCGAGGTTTCCATGGCCGCCCGGAACACGCGCTCGAACCCCTCGCTCCGGACCCTCTGGCTGCTGGGAGGCGTCACGGGAAGCATCGTCCTCTTCCACGGTTGCGGGGGAGAACCGGGAGAGTCCGAACCAGAGATGATGGCCGATCCCGGGAACCCCGCGAACGTGCAGATCGTCGCACGCCTCGCGGCCGGGGACGCGATCTTCGGGCTCTTCTCAGGAGACCACACGGCCGAGGCCGGGGCCGCCATGGCCGCGACCCGCCCGCTCGACTTCGTGTTCTACTCGCTGGAGTCCGGGCCCTTCGACATACCTGCGCTCGAGAGTTACGCCGCGGGCATGTCCGAAGCCTCGGGCCACCAGTCGCCGCACCCCATGCTGCTGAGGATCCCGCCGATCCGCGATGGTCACGACGAGGCGCGGGACCGCGCGGCCCAGGGGTTGGCCGCGGGCGTGGCCGGCATCGTCTATCCCCATGTCGAGACGCCGGAGGAAGCAGCGCTCGCCGTGGACGCTCTCGGCGACGCCGCGTGGCCGGGCAACCCTGACGGCCACCTGATCAGCCTGCTCCTGATCGAGGACCAGATCGGGATCGACAACGTGCGCGAGATCGTCTCGACCCCGGGCGTGAGCGCCGTCTCGCCCGGGCCCGGCGACCTCCGCCGCGTCTACGACGGAGACATGGAGAAGGTGGAGGAGGCGATCCAGATCGTGCTCGCGGCCTGTCTCGAGTTCGATGTACCGTGCGGGGTGACCGCGAACGCGGACGATGTCGGCATGCGGATCGAACAGGGGTTCCGTGTCATCATCGCCACCCAGCCTCAAGCGGTCGCCGCCGGGATGGCCGCCGCCGGCCGCTAGCCGACGGACCAACGTGACGTTTCCTGGAGGAAAAAGTATGAAGTCGCTCACCGTGATCGCCGCGCTCGTACTTCTGCCCGCGGGGGCGCTCGCGCAGGACAGCCCAGACGGGGGCGCTGACCGCTCCGAGCCCCAGCCCTCTCGCTGGGAGTCGAACCATTCCATCGTCGTGAACGGGGAGACCGTCGCCTACCAGGCGGTCGTGGGCAGCGTCATCCTCCGGGATGACGAGGAGAACGCGACGGGGGAACTCTTCTACACGGGATACTTCCGGACGAACGGCGGGGACCCCGCCACCCGTCCCATCATCTTCGCGTACAACGGGGGGCCGGGGTCCGCCTCGTTCTGGCTCCACATGGGGATCATGGGGCCGCGGCGCGTCGTCACGCCGAACGTCGGCCAGCAGGCGCCGCCCCCCTACCCGCTCGTCGACAACGGCTACACGCTGCTCGACATCGCGGACGTCGTGATGGTGGACCCGATCGGCACCGGCTTCAGCCGCCCCGCCGGCGACGCGGACGGAAGCAATTTCTGGGGGATGGATGAGGACGCATCCTCGCTGACGCAGTTCATCCGCCGCTTCCTGAGCGAGAACCACCGCTGGAACTCTCCGCGATACATCCTCGGCGAGAGCTACGGCACGACCCGGTCCGTGCTCCTGGCGCGGCACCTCCAGAACGCGAATATCGATCTGAACGGGATCGTACTCGTATCCGCCGTCATCGACTTCAACACGCTTCAGTTCCCGCCCGGATCCCACGTCGGGTTCATCACGACCGTGCCGTCCTTCGCGGTCGCGGCCGAGTACCACGACAGGCTCCCCGGCGGACGCCCCGACGACCTCGCGGCGTTCATGAAGGAGGTCGAGGCGTGGGCGTTGACCGACTACGCCCAGACGCTGCTCGCCGGCACTGCCGTCGATCACGCCCAGCGGGCCCGGGTGTTGCAGCAGATGCACGAGTACACGGGGCTCAGCCTCGAATACCTCGAGAAAGCCGACCTGCGTGTTTCCGCGCCGGAATTCGAGAAGGAGTTGCTCCGGGATGAGGGGCTCACGCTGGCCCGGCTCGACACCCGTTTCACCGGCCCGACGGGGGATCTGCTCGACACGACGCCCAACCACGACGCCCAGTCCTCGGCCATCAGTTCCGCCTACACCTCCCTCTTCAATACGTACGTGCGGGAGGAACTCGGCTATGACGGCGACCGGGAGTACTGGCCCAGCGGCATGACCCGGAACTGGAACTGGGAACGGGAAGGCGGTCGCCGGGGACCGTTCGGCGGCTCCGCGCTCAACGTGGGACCGGACCTCGCCCACGCGATCGAGCGCAATCCGCGCCTCGAGGTGCTGCTGGTCAACGGGATCTACGATTTCGCGACGCCGTACTTCCCCATCGTGTGGTCGCTGGAGCAACTCGGGCTGCCACCGGATCTGCGCAATAACATCAGCCGCGCGGACTTCGCCGCCGGACACATGATGTACGTGGAGGAGAGCCTGCTTCCCCAGTGGCGGGAGACGCTGGAAGCCTTCATCACCCGCACGGCCGGGGGTGGGCTGGTACCGTAGCCCACCGCCAGACTATCGGCGAACTACGAGGGTCCGGACGGGCGCGCTACCAGATCGTCTCGTAGCGGGAGGGGGCGAGGTCCCAGTCGCGCCCGTAGACGTGCAGGCGATGCGTCGGGCCATCCGGACCCACGAGCGGTCCCCCGGCATGGGTCCATGAGAGGAGACTCCCGCGCAGGTTGAGGACGCGCTGGCCCTCTTTCGTCAGCCGCTGCGCGTACACCGAACTGCGATGCCCGATGGTGCAGTACGCCACGACCGTCCGGTCCGCGTAGCGCGCCGGGTCCTGCTCGAATTCGTCGGAGGTGATGGAGCCGGGAATCCAGGAGATCTCCCGCTCGCGAACCTCCCGCGCGTCGACGAGCACGACGCTTCCGGCCTCGAGCAAACGCCCGACCTCCGCCACCGTCACCGTCTCCACATCGGGGAACTGCCGCTCCACGTCATCCGACATCTGCTCCACGCGTGCCAGCTTCCCCCCGTCCGAGAGCGGGGGCGGGTTGGCGCAACTCGCCGCCGTGAAGAGGGCGAGGGCCGGAGCCAGCGCCATGGTCTGTGTTCGTCGATGAGGTTCCATGGGTCTTCCCTCAGGCCGCGGCGGTGCGGGCCGCCGCGAGGCCGTTCGCCAGGGCTTCCACGAGCCGCGGCAGCGACGCCGCGGACGTGGCGCACAGCGCGATCCGGACGGCGCCCTCCATCGGGACCACGTACACCCCCGCGTCGCGCATGGTTGCCGCCGTCACCTCCGCGTCCGGTGTGAACACGGAGACGAAGAAACCGCCCTCGTAGCGCGGGTACGACAGCGCCGCGCGACCGGCCAGCTCGTTGAAGGCCGCGACTCGCCCATCGAGCAGCCGGGTCATCGCGGCGCGCTCCGCGTCTGCGCGCGCGCGCAACTCCGGATCCGTGAGAAGTTCGATGGCGGCGAGCAGCCCCAGATGGTTGCAGTTCGACCAGGTGGCCCGGCACGAGAATCCGAGCGCGTTCGACATTCTCCGGCGCTCGGCCGGGTCGCGGTGGAGAGCCACGAGGGCGCCGACGCGCGCGCCGTAGAGAGCGAACGACTTCGAGACCGTCCACCCCACGAGCACGGTCGCCGACTCCATCATCCGCGGGACGTACTCGATCCAGCGGTTGGACGCCTCGTCGCCGAACTTCGCGTAGGCGTGATCGAGCAGGAACACGACGGTGCCCCGTCGTCCCGCCTCGCGCACGATGTCGGCCACCGCCTCCCATTCCGCCTCATCGAGCGAGTATCCGGTGGGGTTGTTGCAGGGGAAATTGAACAGGACGAGCGCCCGCCCCTGCCGGTCGATCTGGCCTTCGAGAGCAGTCCTGAACGCCTCGACGTCGAGACGGACTGCGGAGTCGAACATGTTGAACGTCTCGACCCTGCGCCCCGCGTGCGTCGAGATCGTGTGGTACGGTCCCCAGTAGTAGCTCGGCGCGAGCGCCGACTGTCCGGGCTCGAGGAAGTTGAGGATCGCGTGATGGATCGCCCCGGTGCTCCCCGGCGTGGCGACCGCTATCGCCTGCTCGGCCAGGCCGGAGTCCTCGCAGAGGTCGGAGATCACCGCCTGCAGGTAGGCGGGATCGCCGGAGATCGGCGCGTACCCCGCGGCGAGCGCGTGCGGCACGCGCCCCATTGCCTCGGCCACCGAGGGCATGACCGCGAGGGTGCCGTCATCGTTCATCAGCGCCCCGAGCGTCGAGTTGAGGATCGACTCGCCCGCCGCCGCCCGGCGCACCGCTTCTCCATGCAGCGCGAAGATGGGGTCGTTCCCCTCGCGTGCCGCCGCCTCCGGAATCAGGCTCCCTGGAATCGTCGTCATCCTCCGTTATCGCACCTTGTTCGAGTAGTTGCCGTGGACGCTGAACCGGGCAATGGCGCCTTCGTCGCGGTGGAAGATGTACGCCTCTCCCGGTTCTCCGTCATCCCGCACGCGGCGGAAGATATCGCCGCTCTCGTGCCGGAGCGTGGACATGGCTTCGAGCGGATCGTTCGTGGGGACGCCGAGCGCCGCGAGATCGTCGTCCCACCGCAGGATGACCGTCTCCCCCCACGTGGACTCGTACCGCCCTTCGTACTCGGCGAGGGACGCGGGACGCGAAGATCCGCCGCCGGGATCCGCCTCGATCTCCTCCAGCGCCTTGCCCACGATCGCCCGCATCTTCGACCACACGTCGCCGGGGCTCGCCAGCGCATTCATCATCACGACGCCCGCCAGCTTCTTCGCCGGGATGAGCTGGAAGGTCGAACGGAAGCCCGGGCAACTCCCGCCGTGGCCCACCGTGCGCTCCCCGTCGCGCCGCGAGACCGCGAAGCCGAGCCCCCACATCGTGTCGAAGTCCGGATCCACCCAGTGCACGCGGTGCATCTCGCGCAGCGTGTTCACGTCGAGGATCTCCGTCCCGCCGTTCTCGAGCAGGCGAAACTGCCACGAGGCGAGCCGCGCCAGATCCTCGACGGTGGAGGCGAAACCCGCCGCGGGCGCCATGCCGAGCGCCTGGAAGAAGGGGGCCTCGTCCCGCGCGCCGTCCCGCGCAAGCCGCGCGTGCCCCGTCGCGTAGCGGCCGCCTCTGTGTTCGGCCGGGATGTCCGTGTAGGTGTCCGACATGCCCAGCGGGTCGAGGATCCGGCTCCGGACATAGTCGTCGTAGGCCATCCCCGAACTCTGCTCGACCAGTTGCCCCGCCAGGGCCATGCCCAGATTCGAGTACTGGAAGTAGCGTCTGCCCGGATACAGCGTCTCCTGTCCCGAGAGTCCCTCGATGATCTCGTCCCGGGTCGGGAAGGGGTGGTCCGGACCCGTCCAGTAGGGGTGCGCCGACTCGCGCGGGAGCCCGGAGGAATGGGTGAGGATCCCCTCCAGGCTCACGCCGGGGGCGTCGGGATACGCCTGCTCGAGGTCGTACCACGCGAGGTGGACGGAGACCGGGTCGTCCAGATCCAGTTTGCCCTCGTCGCGCTGCTGCATCACGCCGATCGAGGTGAAGAGCTTCGAGATCGAGCACACCGAATACATCGTCGAGGGCGTGGCCGCGACCTGCGTCTCGGGGTGCGCGTAGCCGAAGCCCCGGGCCCACACCAGATCCTGGTCGTGCACGAGCGCGACGGACACGCCGGGGATCTTCTCGTAGGCCATCTTCGCGTCGAGCCACGCCTCGAAGAGGTCGACCGCCTGCTCGAAGCGGGGATCGCGCGCGGGATCGCCGTTCCCCTGCGCGCAGCCGGACGCGGGGGCGAGGAGGAGGGCGAGAAACACCGAGGTGACGCCGCGGCGCCACGGGCAGCTTCGGGACTGGCGGGACATGGGAACGTCTCCTTGAAGGCGGAGGGAAGGATCTCGGGCAGCCTCCGGGATCTCAAGGTGCCGGAACCGGACGGGACCGGGCAAGCTTCGAGGCACCGGCCCGGGGCTCGGTTGCCGGGGCCTCGGGCGTCGAAGCCTCTGGCGCGACAGCGGGGGGCTCGCCACCCTTCGGCATGTGCTTCCACCCCTGTGAAAGGACCGAGACATGCGGAGACTCGTCCTGGCCGCCGCCCTCGCGCCGGGCCTGGCCGGAATGCTCGCCATCGGAGACGCGACCCCGGTGAGCGCGCAGGATTCGCAACTCCTCGCCGTGGGCGAGATGGCGCCGGACTTCGCGCTCCCGGGCGCGACACGGTACGGCGCCCTGGAGGATCCGATCCAGCTCAGCGACTACCGAGGGGAGACGGTCGTCCTGGCCTTCTTCTTCCGGGTCAGAACGCGTGGCTGAACGGTTCAGATGAGAGCGTACCGTGAT
This sequence comes from Candidatus Palauibacter sp., assembly GCF_965222475.1. GTDB lineage: Bacteria > Gemmatimonadota > Gemmatimonadetes > Palauibacterales > Palauibacteraceae > Palauibacter. The sequence continues at coordinate 267,948 of NZ_CBDCUB010000007.1, forward strand.
CAGTACGCAAGTCTGTTCAACGAGGGCCGCAACGTGGTCCTCGTCGGCATCTCGAACGACCCGGTGGATGAACTCGCCTCCTGGCTGAAGGACGAGGATTTCCCCTTCCTGTTCGGCAGCGACGGGGACAACGACGGGGGGACGTATGCCGCCTTCGGCGGAGGGTTGAGAGACAACAACATGGTGGACAGCCGCGCCGTGATCGTCGTGGGACCGGACGGCCGCGTGGCCGGCGTGATCCCGGCCTTCAACCAGGTCGACCCCGCCGCCTACGAGGAGCTGGCCTCCATCATCGACGAGGTGACCCCCGAGCCCGCGGACCCATAGGACACATCTCCGCTCCTGCTCGTGTCAGGCGATGGCACGAGCAGGCCGGGATTCAGCCGGCGGTCGGAGGATCCACCCTGAACGTGAACCCCTGCTGGACCCAGACCCCCGTGGGTATCCCCAGGGCCTTCGCCGGGGCCAAGCGCAACATCCTGGCGACATTGCTGGCAGCTCGGTCGAGCGCTTCAAAGCCGCTCGATTCCCTCACCTCATGTTTTGTGACCTTGCCGGACTCGTCAACGAACAACCAGAGGGTGCCGCAGTTCCATCGAGACTTCTGCCTCGTTCGCGAGGACCGGTGCCGTGTCGAATGTGGGGGGGACCTCTGGTGGGTCCGAGGACCCGGGACCGACCCGGGCCGCCGGGTTCGCGGCGCACGAGACGAGGGCCAGGCCCGTGGCTCCGGCCATGAGGAGGCGCCAGCGTGGTTCCGGCCGCATCATTCCCCCGACAGAAGGCCGCTCACGGCGCCGACGAGATCCTGGTCGGGGCCGACGCCGGTATAGGCCACCTTCCCCTCCGCGTCGAGGATGACGACGATCGAGGTCGTCGTCGCGGAATAGGCCCGCACCGCGTCGCCCGACGCGTCCCACAAGTAGGGGTACTCCGCCCCGTGCGCCTCCGCGTGCCGCCTCACACGGCGCAGCGACTGCGCGACGGCCACGGCGACGGCGACGACGTTCACCTGCTCCCCGAAGTCGGCCTGCACCTCGTCGATCTCGGGCTGCAGCCCCTCGCACTGCTCGCACCACGACGCCCAGAACTCGATGAGGGTGGGCTTGCCGTCGGCGTAGTCGAGGAGTTGGACGTCGTTCCCGTCCAAGTCCTGGAGCACGGCGTCCGGCGCCTGCGTTCCCGTCGGCAGGCTGACCTGCCCCTCCCCGGCCTGCGCGCTCAGCGGACCCGCGGCCGCGAGCCACACGAGTCCCGTAAGGGTCACGACGGTGCCCCTCATCCCCCGCGTCATGTCCGGATGCTTCAGATTTTTCGCGCTCACAGGAAGTATCCCGCCCGGATCAGGTAGAACTGCGCCATCCCAATCATGATGACAGCCGCGGCCCGCTTCATCCAGATCATCCACGTTCCCGACTTCGGTAGAACCGCGACCGAGCCAGAGAAGAGCCCCACCGCGATGAGTACCGCGGTCATGCCGATCGAGAAGGTGAAGAGGTAGACGAACCCCATGAGCCCGGCCTGTTCGGCGACGACCCAGGTCAGGACGACGGCGAAGGCGGGCGCACCGCACGGCGCGGCCACGATGCCCGAGGTCGCCCCGAGCACGAACACGGCCCGGTAGGAGCCGCCGCCCCGGCTGCCCGCCCACGCCAGGAGCCGCTTCGGCACCGGAACCGGGAAGACGTCGAGCATGAACAGCGAGAAGAACAGCAGCAGGTTCCCGGTCGCGAACAGCGCCCAGAAGCTCGCCCCGATCGAGCCGAGCACGGTGCCGCTGAGCCCGGCGATCACGCCCAGCAGCGAATAGAGGAGCGCCAACCCCAGCGCGTAGGTCAGCGTGAGGCCGACGGTGCGCTTTCGTGGCTGATCCTCGCCAGCCGTGCCCGATATGACCGAGAACGTGATCGGGATCATCGGCCAGATGCACGGGTTCGTGCTCGTGAGCATCCCGGCCGCGAAGAGCGCGCCGAGCGCGAGGAACGGGTTGTCGGAGAGCGCCGGGAGGAGCCCGGCCGCCGGTTCCACCTGCAGCGCCGCGAGGGCAACGGTCTCGACGGCGCCCGTTACGACCCCGGCGGTCACGGAACCAGCGGCTCGGCCGGTGGACCGCCGAAGACGATCACGCCGTCCTTCACGACGAGGTCGATCTTCCGCAGGTCGGCGATGTCGTCCAGGGGGTCGCCATCCACGAGGATGAGGTGCGCGCGGCGCCCCGGCCGCACCGTACCGAAGTCCTCCTCCTTCCCGAGCCAGCGCGCTCCGTTCACCGTCGCGGCCCGCAGGATGGCGGCGTTCGGCACCCCGACGGCCGCGTACGCCTCCAGTTCGTCGAACAGCGAGACGTTGTCCGTGCCCGCGAGGAGCGGCACCCCCGTCTCGACCGCTCGGCGCACGAACTCGCCCATGCGCTCGTACGCCTGCCGGGCGGTGTGGAACTGGTCGAGCGAGAAGCGGGAGCGGTCGCCGTCATCGATCTGCTGGATATAGAGCGTCGGGTCCATCGCCGTGCCTGTCTCGGCCATGAGTTCCAGCAGCGACATCACCTCGGGGCTCGCGGGATCGATCCGACTCCAGTCGCCCTGCATGCGGCCGACCGGGTTGCGGCCGCCATCGAGCGACATGTTCCGGCCGTCGGCCTGGATCTCCGGAGGCAGGAAATCGCGCCACACCCGAATGTGGTTGAAGCCTGAGATCCCGGCTTCGATCGCTTGCCGCCAGCTCGTGCGCACGCCGATGTGGCCCGTGACCGACAGCCCCTGGACGCGTGCCTCGGCGACTACGGCGGCGAGCACGTCGGGGTCGAGGAGGAAGTACGCCTTGAGCAGATCGACGCCCTGCGCCTTCATTGCGCGCACCAGCGCCGGAGCGGCGGCGGGATCGTCGATGCTCACGTCCACCATGGGGTGATAGCCCGCGGAGCCATCGATGAGCGGGCCCGCGGTGTACACGTCGGGGCCGGCGAGCACGCCCAGCCGCACCGCATCCTTGAAGTCCATGGCGTCCTGGATCGCGGAGCCGGGGTCGCGGATCGCGGTGATCCCGGCCGCGAGCAGATCCGAGCCGGCGAGGGGCTGCCAGTAGTGGCGGTGGTTGTCCATGAGGCCCGGCAGGAGCATGCGTCCGCCCCCGTCGATGACCGGCGTGCCGGGCCCAATGTCGGGGACCCCGGCATCCTCTCCCATCCGTACGTCGGTGATCCTCCCGTCCTGGACGAGCACGGCCGCCGCGGGGACCGCCTCGTCGCCCGTGCCGTCGAACAGGCGGACGTTCGTGATCAGCAGGTCGTCCGCAGGGTCTTCGGCGACCTCGAACCGGGCCTCGAACGGAATCCCGCTCATCTCGCCGGTCCCGAGGTCGAGCCGGTGCAGCCGCCGTCCGCCTAGCACGAGCAACCAGTCGCCGGACGGGTGGAAGGCGAGCTGCTTCTGGTCGAACGGGCCCGTGTGCAGACGGCGCGGCTCGGCCCCTTCGGCGGTCATGTCCGTCACAAGGATGTGGTCGACGCCGTTGTGCGTCGCGACGTGCGCCCGGCGCGATCCGTCCGGGCTCCACGCCACCGCCATCTCACGCTCGGGGGTGTCCGTGAGCCGCTCGACCGACATCTCCTCGAGGTCCATCTCGTACAGATCCGTCCCGTCAAAGCGCCCCGTCTCGACGAGGAGCCGGCTCCCGTCCGGCGAGAGGGCGAACGACCACTCGTGCCAGTTCTGCGTGTGGGTGAGCTGCTCCGCCTCGCCTCCCGCCAGGGGGATGCGCCACACGTGCGCGTCGTACTGGGAGCGGTCGTCCACGAAGTAGAGCTGGCCCCCCTCGGGATCGAACTCCATGTGTCCGATCGACGACGGCACCCGGTGCAGGAAGCGGACCCCGCCCGTCGCCATGTTGCGGACGAGGAGGTCCGCGCCCTGGAGGGTTCTGGCGGCGTACGCGAGGAAGCGGCCGTCCGGTGACCACGCCGGCCGCGTGTCCCACGACGCCCCGTTCGTGAGCTGCCGTGCGGCCCCGCCCTCGACCGGCACGAGCCAGATCTTCCCGAGGATGGAGACGGCGACCGTCGACCCGTCCGGCGAAATCGCCGGATCCCGGGCCCCGATGTCCACCGTCACGTGTGACTGCGCGTAAGCCGCGCCGACGCCGAACGCCAGGCTCGCCACCACCGCGGCGAGCCCGACTTTCCGCCCTGTTCGTCCGCTGAAAGCGCTCATCCCGGCAGCTCTCCGTTCAATTCCATGTACACGCGCTGAATCGCGCGCGGCTTCTGGCTGTCCCGCAGCGACCAGCGCTCGATGTCCCCGAACGCCGCCGCCTCCGCCGCCTCTTCGGCACCCAGCCCCTCGCCGTGGAACCGCGTCGCCTCCTCCACGACCCGCTGCACCGCGTCCCGGAACGACACGAGCCCCGCCTCGAGGGTCGCCGGCGACTCCATCACCCCGTGCCCCGGCACGTACGCGTCCACGTCCATCTCCAGCGAGCGGTCCAGCATCGCCACCCACTCCGAGGGATACGCGGACCGCATGGCCGGGAAGATGTGCTTCAGGTACGTCTCGCTCATGAACAAGACCTTCCCCTCGGGCACGTACACGACGAGATCCCCGCCCGTGTGGGCGCGACCGAGGTGAAGGAGATGGATCTCGCGCCCGCCGAGTTCGAGCACCGTATCGTCGCCCACGATGTCCGTCGGGAGGACGACCGCAGGCGCCCCCTCGGGCCGGTTCGGGTTGGTCGCGCTCGCCTCCAGGATCGCCGCGGAAGTGGGGTGCGCGAGGAAGCGGGCTCCGTCAGGGAAGGCGGAGTTCCCGCCCGTGTGGTCCCCGTGATCGGAGGCGACGACGACGTGCGTGATCGCCTGATCGGTCAGACCGGCAATCGTGTCGACGAGCCGCTGCGTCTCCTCGGGATTCTCCTGCCCGTCCGCGACGAGGACTCCTTCCGGCGTGAGGACGATGAGGCTGACGGTGGTGATGATCTCACCCCCCGTCGGGTGGATCTGCTCGTACGCGTAGACGTCCTCCGCGACTTCGATCACCCGCGGGTAGTCCGCGTCCGTGAACCCGTGTTCGTACGGATCGGAAGTCGCGGGTCCCGCCGCCTCGGCCTGGGCGGCCGCGTCCGACGACGTGTCGCCGGGCGCCCCGCAGGCCACGAGGAGCGGGAGAGCAAGCCAGGAAATCCGATGAGAAGACTGCCGACCCATCGCCGTACCTCCGTGAACGAGAGAACCCGACTCGAATCTTCTCCCATAGGGGGCGGCGCCCGCCAGACCTTCACGCGTTCATCGGCCCTCAGTTGCTGGCGAGCACACCCTCGCGTCAACGCAGTCGCCTGCCGTGTACGTGGACGACACCGATATCCACCGCGAGCGGGTGTGGGCCGCCGGACTGGTCCGGGAGGCGCGGGATATGCTAGCGTTGGGGTTGGAGTCGTCTTGCCATGCTCGCGGAAACGAGGTGTCCCATGAGAAAGTCTCGATCGATCCTTCCCCTGCTCGCGCTGTTCGCCGTCTCGGCCTCGACGCTGGCGGGCCAGCAGCGGAACATGACGCCCGAAGAGCGCGCCCGTATGGCCGCGGAACGGGAGCGCCAACTGCAGGAAGAACTCGTCTCCGAGCGGCCCATCGAGGCCTTCGACACGGTGTGGATCGAGGAGATGACGTGGATGGAGGTCCGGGACGCGATGGCGGCCGGGAAGACCACCGCGATCATCACGACGGGCGGCATCGAGCAGAACGGGCCGTACCTCGCCACCGGCAAGCACAACTACGTGCTGCAGGGGGCCTGCGAGGGGGTGGCTCGGGAACTCGGGAACGCGCTCTGCGCGCCGATCATCAAGCTCGTGCCCGAGGGCGACATCGACGAACCGTCGGGCCACATGCGGTATCCCGGCACGATCAGCCTCCGCCAAGAGACGTTCGAGGCCGTGCTCGACGACGTGGCGTCGAGCCTCAGGGCGCACGGGTTCGAACACATCATCCTGTTCGGCGACAGCGGCGGGAACCAGTCGGGCATGGAGGCGGTGGCCGCCCGCCTGAACGAGCGCTGGTACGACGCGCAGGCGCACTTCATCCCCGAGTTCTACCGCTACCGCGAGGTCCACGAGTGGATGAACACGGAACTGGGCATCTTCGAGATGGACCCCGAGGGGATCCACGACGACTTCGTCATCACCGCGATCATGATGGTGGAGGACCCGGCGATGGTGCGCTACGACGAGCGCGTGGCGGCGGGGAGGGCCAGCATCAACGGCGTCCCGATCGCCCCCAGGGAGGAGGCCATCGCCACGGGCGAGAAGCTGCTCCGCTTCCGGGTCGAAGAGACCGTGAAGGCGATTCTCGCCTCGATCGAGGCGAGGATGGCGGAAGCGGGCCGATGAGACCTGCCCGCATGCTGGCGGCAGCCGCTCTCGCGACGCTCGCCACCGAAGCACTGCCGCTTGCGGCGCAGGTCCCGCTCGGAAATCGCAGCGGCCGGGGTCAGACGGTCACGCCCGCCTACGAGGGCTGGTACGAGAACGCGGACGGTACGCGGTCGCTCTCGTTCGGGTACATGAACCGCAACTTCGACGAGACCGTCGAGCTTCCTCTCGGACCTGACAACATGATCGAGCCGGCGGAGTTTCAGGGTGGCCAGCCCACCTTTTTCGCCCCCCGGCGCCACTTCGGAGTCTTCGTGGTGAAGGTTCCGGCGGACTTCGGCGAGGGGAAGGTCTACTGGACGCTCCAGATGCGAGGCCAGACGTTCCGTGTCCCCGGACATCTCCACGTGGACTGGGAGATCGACGCCCTCAAGGGCGAAGCCGGCGGCGGAAACACACCACCGATTCTCCGCTTCGCAGCGGATGGCGCGGAAGGTGCCGGACCCGCGGGAGTATGGGGACAGCCGCTCACCGCCCGGGCCGGGGAACCGCTTTCGGTCTTGGTCCACGCCCGTGACGACGGCGTCGCACGCAACGCCCTCGTCGGAGGGAGCCGGCGCGGCGCGCCGGTCAACCTCACCTGGTTCAAGCACCAGGGCCCCGGCACCGTGGAATTCGGCGAGCCGACGGCCCGCGTGCCGGCGAGCGGGGGCGAGGCGTCGACTCCGGTCACGTTCAGTGAGCCGGGCGAATACATACTGCGGGTCCGCGCGAACGACGGTTCGGGTGTCGCCACCGCAGGTCACGCACAATGCTGCTGGACCAACGCGTTCGTGCGCGTTACGGTCAGCCCGTGACGCGCCGGGACGCGCGCCGCAGACTGGAGAGACACGAGCCGAGCCAGAGGAGTACGACGATGAGAAATCACGCTCCCGCCTCCCGTACGCGAGCAGCCATCGCGTTCGCCGCGGCGTTCGGCGCTCTGAGCACCGCAGCCCCCGTGACGGCGCAGGAGAACGGACACGACGAGGTGACGTTCAACCGCGACGTGATGCCCATCCTGCAGGCCAAGTGCCAGGAGTGCCACCAGGAGGGCTCCATCGCCCCCATGCCGCTGCTCACATACCGGGACGCATACCGCTGGGCATCGGGGATTCGCGACAAGGTCTCGAACCGCATCATGCCCCCCTGGCACCTCGATCCGACCGTCGGGATCCAGGAGTTCAGGAACGACCGCAGCCTGTCGAGCGAAGAGATCGGAACGATCCTCGCGTGGATCGACAGAGGCCGGGTGGAGGGAGATCCGGCCGACCTGCCGCCACCCGCCGAGTTCCCCGACCCGAACGAATGGCGGCTCATCGATGAATTCGGAGAGCCCGACCTGGTCATCGCTTCCGAGCCCTACACGCTCGAAGCCGTGACGATGGACAAGTGGTTCCGGCCCGTGACGCCGACCGGTGTCACCGAGCCGCGCTGGGTGAAGGCGATCGAGATCAAGCCCGCCGGCAACGACGCCCGGACGATTACGCACCACGTCCTCGCGTTCCTTCAGCAGGACGAGGAGGAAAGTCCGATGAGCGCCGGGATCGTCGAGGCAAGCACGCGCGGGGGCGCGATGGGCGGCCCGGGCCTGTTCATGGAATGGGCGGTCGGCAAGGACGGCGAGATCTTCCCCGAGGGCGCCGGCAAGGTCATGCTGCCGGGCTCACGGATCCGGTGGGAAGTCCACATGCACGCCATGGGCAAGCGGGTCGAGGACAGCTACGTCGAACTCGGCGTGTGGTTCTATCCGAAGGGAGAGGAACCCAGGAACCGCACGCGGCTCATGTTCTACAACGCCACCGGTCCGACCGGCCTCGACATCCCGCCGGGCGAGGTCGCGGTGACCCAGGACTTCCACACCCTGCGCTGGCCCGCCCGTCTGGAGAACTTCCAGCCGCACATGCACATGCGCGGCAAGGCGATGTCGCTCGAGGCGATCTACCCGGACGGCCGCAAGGAGTTGATCAACCAGGTCGACCACTTCCAGTGGAACTGGCACATCAACTACATCTATGAGGAAGACGCCGCACCCCTCCTCCCCGCGGGGACCACGCTCGTCATCACCGCCTGGCACGACAACACGCCGGAGAATCCGAACAACCCTGACCCTGAGCAGTGGGTCGACTGGGGCGACCGGACGGTGGATGAGATGGCCCACCTGTGGGTCGACGTGACCTATCTCGACCCCGCGGAGTTCGAGGCGCTCGTCGCCGCCCGCGCGGAGGCGAGGCGCGCCGCCGAGGCCCAGACGAACAACTCCAACCGGTAGGCGGCCGCCGGAAGCCGGGCCGTAAACCGAAGCCTATGGCCGCGACCGGCCCGGGCCTCTCACCCATGCTCGTCGTGCGTGACGTGGCGGCGAGTTCGGCTTGGTACGCGGAGCTATTCGGCTTCGCGAGCGGCCACGGCGGCGATCAGTTCGAGATGCTCCTCGGCGTGGACGGCGGGCTCGAACTCATGCTCCACCACCGCGAGTTCGAGGCCCATCCGGGGATGACGGATCCGGAGGAGGGGACACCGGGCCGCGGCGTCCTTTTCTATTTCCGGACGGAGGATGCGCAGGCTGTCTTCGACCGGGCCCGCGCGATGGGAGCCGACCTCCTCAACGAACCCCACCTGAACCCGAACGCGCGCGCGATCGAGTTCACCCTCCGGGACCCCGACGGCTACCCGATCTCCGTCTCGCAACGGATGTCGAGCGGGAGCTAGGCAGCCTGGGTAGTTCTCCCTTGCACCAACCGCGGCGCGTCCGAGATGGTACTTGCCATGGTACCACTGCCCGGCTATTCTGAGCGCCCATGCGAACCAAACACCGCAAGATCCTGGTGCGTGTCCACCAGAAGCCGACGCCAGCGGATCTCCGGTGGGACGACATCAGGGCCATGCTGCAGGCTTGCGGGGTAGAGGTCCTCGAGCGTTCGGAGTCGCGGGTCGGACTCAGGAAGAACGATGACAGGATCGTAATCCACCGACCCCGCCCGAGGCCCGTCGTGGGCCGGGAGACGGTTCGAGATATTGCGGCTTTCCTGCGAGCGGTGGGGGTGGAGCCATGATGGAGTACAAGGGATACTTGGCAGCGGTAGAGTTCGATGACTCGAGCAATATCCTCCACGGGCGAGTCATCAACAGCGGCGCGTATCCGATCGCGACGTTCGAGGCGACGGACACGACGCAGCTACGCCGGGAGTTTCACCGCTCCATCGATGAATACCTCGCCTGGTGCGAGGAAGACGGGGTCGAGCCCAGGAAGCCCTATTCCGGCAAGCTGAATGTGCGTCTCGGTTCCGAGCTTCACGCGGCCATCGCCGAGGCCGCGGCCTCGCGGGAGATGAGCATCAACTCGTGGATCGTGGAGGCGGTGCGAGAGAGGGCCGACACCCCCTATCGGGCCACCGACGAGTAATTCGGCAGCGGGCGGCTCAGCAGCTGAGGCATTTGTTGTTGTTCTTCGCGCCCATGCCCGCGAGGAGGGCGATGGTCTCGAAGAACGGCTGTACGCGCTGGATCGGCCCGTTCGCCATGTCGACCGTCGTCTGGCCCGAGCGGGCCACGATCAGCGGGTCGGCACCCTTGCTGACGAGGTACTCGATGAGCTCGTTGTCGCCGCGGGCCGCCGCATAGTGGAGCGCGCCGAACCCGTCGGAATCCCGCCCGTTCACGTCCGCGCCCATCTCCTCGACAAGATATTTCGCCGTGGCCAGCCAGCTGTCCGGCGCATGGCGGTGCTGGTTGCCCGTGCGTGAGCGCCCGTAGCCGTAGCCTGCCGCCACGACCAGGGGTGGAATCCCCGGACCGCCGACCTCTACCGGTGGAAGCCCGCTGGGATCTTCCTCCTCTTCTTCGTCGTTCGAAGACCGACGCCGGCGCGAAGGGGCCTTCTTCGACGGCATGTGCGGGTCGGCCCCGGCCGCCACGAGCATCCGCATCGCGGGGATGTCAAGCGCCTTCGCGGCTCGCCAGAAGGGCGACGCACCGCTGAAGTTCACCCCCAGCAGATCGAAGTTGTAGGCGGAGTACCAGATGTGTGTATTGACCTGGGCGTTCGGGTCCGCGCCGGCAGCGAGGAGCATCTCCATCAGCTCCATGTAGTCGAGTTCTTGCTGGCGAAACGCGGTCGGCTGCGGATAGAGCGCCTTGGGAGCCCACCGGTTGGCGATCGTCGCGTACAGGGGCGCCACGCCGTCCTCACTCCCGAGGTTCGAGTCAGCACCTTGTTCGAGCAGGTAGGCCGCGAGGTCGTAGTGGCCGTTCACGGTGGCGACGACGAGCGGCGTGCTCAGGTCTCCCTCGGTCGTCAAGTCGATGTCGGCGCCGGCCGCGAGCAGGGCCTTGACCGTCTCGAAATGGCCTTCGCGAACCGCGTAATGAAGCGCGGTCATGCCGCCCTGCCGGCCGACGATATCGCTGTAGCCGAGGGGCCGTGGCGCCGGCTTCGTCTCGGAGGGTTCCTCAGCCGAATCTTCTTCCGTCGCGGCCTCTTCGTCTTCCGCAGCCTCCTCGTCTTCCGCGGCCTCCTCGTCTTCTGCGGCTTCTTCGTCTTCTGTGGCTTCCTCCGCCGCCTCGGGGGGATCCTCGCCCTGAGTGTCCTCGGGCTTCTCTGCCCCGGTCTCGGCGGGCTCTTCCGGCGGGGTCTCCTGGCCGGGGGTGGCTCCCGCCCCCTGTGTCGCCGTGGCCGTTCCGTCCCGGTTTGCTCGGTCAGCGGCTTCCCGCCGGGTCGGCTCCTGGCCGGACGGCGTGTCCGTGCGGGTCGCGGCTCCTACGTCGATCGTCTCCCCGCGGGCCTCGGCCTCGGCCTTGCGAATTGCGGCCAGAACGTCCTGCCGCCGCCCCCGGGCCTCGCTGTCCCGGCGCGACCGTTCCACGAAGTCGACGACGCTCGACGGAATCGTGATGTCCGCCCCGTGCGCGATCAGCGCCTGGACCGCGTCGAGCCGTCCGGCGGCGGCCGCAAAGATGAGCGGCGTCTGTCCGTGCCCCTTCTCGCGCGCGTCGACTTCGGCGCCGGCCGCCAGCAGGCTCGTGACCGTCGACACATCCCCACCGGCCGCCGCGAAATGGAGCGGTGTGGCCTCGGTGGTCGTAAGGGCGTTCGTGTTGGCGCCGCTCTCGATCAGCACCGCAACCGCGGCGGATCGGCCATCCCGGCTCGCAAGATGCAGGGGAGTGTAGGCGCCCAGCCGGGTCGTCGACTCGAGATTGGCACCGGCGTAGATGAGGACCGACACCATCTCGGCGTCACCCTGCAACGCCGCCCAATGGAGCGCGGTCATCCCGTCGCCCTGAGCGGCGTTGACATCGGCCCCGTCCCGGAGAAGCGTCCGCACCGACTCCAGGTCGCCTCGTGCCGCCGCCTCGGCGACCGGCGCATCCGGCGCGGCTGCCCACAGCGCCGTAGCGAACAGTGCTACGAGGGCGCTCGCTCTGAAGCTTGCCTTCCCGACTGTCTTCAACATCGATCAGCCCTCCGACTCAATCTTCCGAGACCGCCGAGAACGAGAAGTCGCCGGTGCTGTCGCCGAAGCTCTCCATGTCGTCCATGCCGAGCTTGTGCATCAGGCTCAGCATCACGTTGGCCATCGGGGTCCCGTCCGGCGCCTTGATGTGCATGTTGCCCTCGAGTTCGCCGCCGGCCCCGCCCACCACGAACAGCGGGCAACGCTTGTGGTTGTGCAGGTTCGAGTCGCCCATGGGGGACCCGTACAGGATCAGGCTCTTGTCGAGCAGGTTCCCATCGGGCTCCTCGATGCTGGCCAGCTTCTCGAGCAGGTACGGCAGCATGCTGACGTGGTAGCGGTTGATCTGAGCGTACTCGGTCACGCGTTCCTCGCGGCCGCCGTGGTGCGAGGCCGGATGGAACGCCGAGTCCACGCCGCTGCCCGGATACACCCGGCCTGATCCGTCGCGGCCCAGCTTGACCGAGAACACCCGCGTCAGGTCCGACTGGAAGGCCAGAGCCTGCAAGTCGAACATGAGGTGGACATGTTCCGCGAAGTCGTCCGGTACGCCGGGCGGCGCTTCGGGGATCTCACGCACCTCCCCGCTCGCGTTGTGCGCCTCGATGCGCTGAATCCGGCGCTCGATCTCGCGAATGTTGTCGAGGTACTGGTCGAGGCGCCGCTGGTCCGTCGCGCCCAGGTCGCGCTTGAGGCCCGTGACCTCGCTCATGACCCAGTCGAGGATGCTGCGGTCGGTGCGCCGACGCCGTGCCCGGTCCTCCGCCGTCCCACCGGCCCCGAACAACTGATCGAACGCGGCCCGCGGGTCGCGGATCATGGGCAGCGGCTCCGTCGGCGACGCCCAGCTGATCGTGTCGGTATAGACGCAGGCATAGCCGTACGCGCACCCGCCGGCCTGATCCACGTTCTCGATGCAGAGCTGCATGGACGGGATCGGCGTGTCCTGCCCGAAGCGCTGGGCGTAGTACTGGTCCATGGAGGTGCCGACGAACACGTCGGACCCCTCGGTCTGCTTCGGGTGGGCCTGCGTGAGGAACGCGGCGCTGGACCGGAAGTGGTCGCCGCCGATCTCCTTCGCCGTCCTCGCCTCCGCACCCTCGATGTCGGTGTTGGAGATGATGGTCAGGTAATCTCGCCACGGCTCGAGCGGGCTCAGGCTGCTGGGCGTCAAATCGAAGTCGCGCCCCACCTTCTCCGGCGACCACATGAACTGCGACGCGCCCCACTCGTTACAGCCGGCGGCGCCATGCACCATCTCGATGCCGATGAACCGCTTCACATCGGTCAACGGGTTGGTGGCGGCCCACAGCCGGCCAGCCGGCAGCATCGCATCCAGGAACGGCAGCGCCACCGTAGCGCCAAGACCCTTCAGCGCCGTCCGGCGGGACATGTGCTTCCCTGTGATGACGTCCATGCTCACTCCTCCTGATCTGTTCGGCGTCCGCGTCTCAACGCTCGCCACCCGCATCGATATCGTCGTCTGCCACCATCTCCACGGCGCTCATCTGGAAGGGCACGCTCTTCACGACCTCCATGATGAACGACGTCATCCGAAAATCATCGGCCTTCGCGACCCGCGCGATCTCCCGCACCGTCGGCATGTCGTAGTATTCGATCCGCCGCCCCAGCGCGTAGGCCATGAGGTTTTCCACAAACGTCCGGACCAGCGAATCCTCGCGCTCGAGCAAAGCCGCCCGCAGGTCCGCGGCGCTCCGGATCGGGGTCCCGTCGTAGAGTTCGCCCGTCGTGTCCACCGGCCGGCCCTGTTCCTTGATCCTCCACGCCCCCGTCACGTCGAAGTTCTCCAGCGCGAGACCGATCGGGTCGATGACCCGGTGACACGAACGGCAGGCCGGGTTCGACCGGTGCATCTCCATGCGCTCCCGCACGGTAAGGAAACGTCCGTCCTCCGCCTCGTCCGTCGCCTCCAGGTCGGGCACGTCCGGCGGGGGCGGGGGCGGCGGGCTGCCCAGCAGCACCTCCATGACCCACTTGCCGCGCAACACCGCCGACGTGCGATCGGCGTGTGACGTCAGCGTGAGGATGCTTCCGTGCCCCAGCAGGCCGCGACGGGCCTCGTCGGGGATATGAACGCGGCGGAATTCCTCGCCCGTCACGCCGGGAATTCCGTAGTGTCGCGCAAGCCGTTCGTTGACGAACGTGTAGTCGGCGCTCAGCAGCTCGAAGAAGGGTGCGTCCGAGCGCACGACGTGCTCGAAGAAGAGCTCGGTCTCCCTCAGCATCGCCTCGACGAGCCGGTGGTCCCAGTAGGGATAGAGCAGGGCGTCGGGGTGGATCTTCTCAAGATCCTGCAGCCGGAACCATTGTGAGGCGAAACGCGTGGCCAGGGCTTCCGAGCGCGGGTCTTCAAGCAGTCGCCGCGCCTGCGCTTCCAGGACCTCCGGATCCGAGAGACGGCCCGTATGCGCCAGCTCGACGAGTTCGTCGTCCGGGTGCGTTCCCCAGAGGAAGTAGGAGAGCCGCGTAGCGAGATCGATATCGCCGAGGCGGTACACGTCGCCCGGCCGGGCGTCCGCCGGCACTTCCTCGAGGCGGAAGACGAAGTGCGGGCTGGTGAGGATCGCCTGGAGAGCGGTGCGGATCCCGACCTCGAACCCGCCGTCCTCGGTCCCGAGATCGAAGAACACCATCAGGTCTTCGACGTCGTCCGTCTCCATCGGGCGGCGATAGGCCTTGGTGCCGAGCGCCGTGATGATCTCCCTCGCACAGGGCCGCTCTTCTTCGGGCGCCGTGGGCCGGCACGAAAAGACCCTCGCGCGGCTCGGCGTCTCCGAGACGCCCGTGACCGCGAACGGCCCCGTGACGATGAAATCGCGCAGATGCGGGAGCGTGGTGACGCCGTACGCGCTGCCGATGTTCGAATCGGCCAGCTTGTAGTCGATCGGCTTGATGAGGTCGTTGTCCGGGCCCTCCGCGTTGAGGAGGAAGGCTGCCGTGACCCTCTGCGGGCCCGCCCGCACGTGGATCGGCTCGGTCTCGATCACCATCCCCTGCGGGTCGGACTCCGACATGAACGGGTCGACGTCGAGCAGCCCCACGCGCGCACCGTTGATCGAGACCTCGATCTTCTCGTCAGGCGCGGTCATCCCGTACAGGAAACCCGTCGGGCCGGGGTGCATGTCCATCTTGAACACGTACTCGCCGTCCGCCGGGAAGATGTGGATGACGGAGATCCCGCCCCGGGTGCCGAACGGCGCGCCCTCTGCCCGCACCGCCTGGGAGGCCGTCTTGGGCACCTTGTAGGTCACCTGCCGCGGGCCCGCGTCCGGGTCCCCGATCGCCATGCGGCTGATCTCGCCCGCCGCTCGCAGGTAGCCCTCCATCAGCGTGGCGGACATCATCTGCACGTCGGCGATGTTGTCGAAGTTGTCGCTGATCGTCTCGGTGGGCAGGAACGCGCCGATGTCGACGTCCAAGTCCAGCAGATCCTGCACCGCGCGCCGGTACTCCGCCCGGTTGAGACGCTGGAAGGTGCGCGTACCCGGGTTCGGGTTCCCGCCGGCCGCCGCGTCCACCCGCGTCTCGAGCTCCTCGACCATCGCCGTCATCGTGGCCTCTGCGGGCCGCCGGATTCCGGGCGGCGGCATCATGCCGGCGCGGAGCTTCCGGATCATCTTCTCCGCCGTCTCGGCGTTGGCCGGGGCCTGGGTGGCGTCGAACTCGAGGAACGAGAGGCTCCCGGCCCTGCGAGTGTCGTTGTGACAGCGGACGCACACGGTGTGGATGACGGAGTTCGCCACGGTGTCCGGGGCGGGAGCGAGCGCGAGCGCAGGGGAAGGACCGCCCAGCGGCGCATCCTCCCCCGTGACGACGAGATACAGCGCCGCCGTACCCAGAGCCGCGATCGCGAACTTCTTCATGTACACCTCACCGGCTGTCGCCCGATCTGTCTGGGCAAACACCGCGACCTGGCGCGGCGTTTGGACACACCTCCCCCGCCCCGCACCCAGCCTGTGCAAGATAGGCTTTCTTCTCGAAGATACGCCAGCCGAAGCTACTCCGGCGCGCCGCGTGACTCGAGGTAGTCGCGGCCCGCGGACATCAGGGCCACGAAGGCGTCTTCATCTCCGGCGGCGACCGCGTCCCGGATTTTCTCCACCGCCTCGACGAGTTCCGCCAGCGCGACATCCCCGTATTCGTTGAGGGACTGGATCTCGAAGTACATGTGAGGATTCTCGCCGGCCAGTGCGCGCGCCACGTCGAGTTGGGCCTCGAACGTCGTGCTCGAGACATCGGCGAGCCGGGGGGTCGTCTCGCCGGAGCGAGCCAGCGCCGTGAAGAACGCAATGTTGAGTGCGTGGGAGAGCCCGAGGACGAACCCCATCACGCGGTCGTGGCTCTCCAGATCCATCCGGACCCGCGTCGCCATCGTCGAGGCGAAGAGGGCGTCGGCCTCCTCCGCGGCCTCCGCGCACCCCACATCCACCACGATCACATGTTCGCCGGAGAGGAGTTCGGTGTCCGGACCGAACATGGGATGGACCGAGGTGGCGCGGACGCCGGCCCGGGCCAGCGCCGCGAGGCCGGACCGAAGCGGGCTCTTTAGCGAACCGATGTCGAACACCAGGCCCTGCGGCCCGATCTCCGCCAGCCGTTCCAGGATCGCGTTCGCGGCGATCATGGGCGTGGCCACGACGATGAGGTCCTGGTCGAGCCGGACCTCCGCCCAGTCGGCGTGGTCCCCTCCGTCGGGATCGGCCGTCTCGACCTTGAACCCCTGGGAAGAGAGGAAGCGGGCGAACCAGTCCCCCATCTTCCCCGAACCCCCGATGACGAGCGCACGCTTGCCACCTCCCCTGGCAGCCGCCGCGACGCTGCCCCGCTCCTGCACGGCGAGCGAGGAACGGATGAGGGAAAGCACCATGTCCTCGGCCAGCCGGGGCGAGAACCCCAGTTCGCGCGCGGCGGCGCGGGCGCGCTCGATGACGACCTTCTCCTGGCTGTAGTCGCGCGTCGGCGTCTGCGCGGCACGCTTCCGCTTCCCGATGCTCGCGGATATCTCCTGCCGACGGGCCACCAACTCCAGCAACTCGCGGTCGATGCGGGCGAGTTCGTCTCTCAGGCGATTCAGATCGGACACGGGTGGCTCTGGCCCTATCCGCCCGCTATGACGCGGATCGTCTGGCGGAGCGCGATCCAGCTCACGTACGCCAGCAGCGGCGGGGACACGTAGCGGATGAGGAACCGCGCCACGGGGATCAGGCGCTCGAAGGCGGGCGAAGCCCCGACGCGGAGTTCCTCGTCCGGGTTCTTCATCACCCAGCCCGCGATCACCGCCATGGCCAGGACGCCGAGTACGGTTAGGAGTTCAGCGGCCACCTGGTCCATGATGCCGAGCGCCCCGAGCGACAGCGCGGGCACGATCCCGATCGCCGCCACCACGAGCCCCGAGGTCAGCGTCGCGCGGCGCCGCGTCCAGCCTCGCTCGTCGATGAGGATGGACGTCGCCACCTCGAGCAGCGATACGGCGGAGGTGATCGCCGCCACGATGACGGCGATGAAGAACAGCGTGCCCACGACCCGGCCCAGTGCCTCCATCTGCGCGAACGCGCTCGGGAGCGAGATGAAGAGGACGCCCAGCGTGCTCTCGCCGACGTCCTCCGACAGCCCGAGCCCGAACACGATCGGAAACACGACGAGCCCCGCCACGAAGGCGACGGTGAAGTCCGACAGCGCGATGACGGCGCTTTCACGGCCGAGGTTCGCGGTCCTGGAGAGGTAGGAGGAATACGTAACCATGATCCCCATCCCCACGCTCAGCGAGTAGAAGGCGTGGGCGGCCGCACCCTGCAGCACGACCGGATCCAGCAGTTCATTCAGCGACGGGGAGAGATAGAACCGGTATCCCTCCGCGGCCCCGGGGAGCGTCGCGGCCCAGATGGCGAGACCGATGAGGAGGATGAAGAGGAGCGGCATGAGCAGCATGCTCGCCCGCTCGATCCCCTTGCGGACCCCGAACGCGACGATCCCCACCGTGGCCCCGATCGAGACGAGATGGAAGACGACCGCCGAGGGTCCCGACGCGATGGCCGCGTATCGCGACGCGGCGTCGGCATGGAATCCGGTTGTGAGTCCGTCGAGGGCGTAGCGGAGGGCCCAGCCCGTGATCACGGACAAATAGGCGAAGATCACGGTAGAGGCGACCAGGAAGAGGAGCCCGACCGCGGCCCAGCGCCCGCCGCCGACGGACCGCAGCGCCCCGATCGCCGACTGCCGGGCCCGCCGCCCCACGGCGAACTCCGCCAGCATCATCGGCACGCCGATGAGGAAGGCCATGCACACGTAGGCGACGAGGAAAGCTGCGCCTCCGCCTTCGGCCGTCTGATACGGGAACCGCCACATGTTCCCCAGCCCCACCGCGGACCCCACTGCCGCAAGCACGAAACCGGCGCGCGTGCCGAAGCGTTCGCGAGCGAGTTTCGAAGGGTCCGTTGACTGGTTCAAGTGGCGCATCCTCGGCCGGATGCCCGTATGGGGCGGGAGCGCTCAGTGTCGCCGACCACTGCCGTCAGCCGTAAGCTCCGCACGTCGGCTCGAAGCAGACCAGCGTCGTCAGCTCCCGTCCTCAGCTACTGCGGTCCCCTACCGCATCTCCATCTATCGATCAACGTGACCGGTTCCGTTGCGATACGCCCGACTGCTGGTCTTGCCCTCGCGTGCCCCCCCCCCCCCCAACATGGCGGAGACTGAATCCTAGGCGTGAGCCCCTGGAGAAACAATCGTTCTGCCCGGGAGGGATGGATGTTCAGGTGTTTCCGCGCCGGTTTCGCCTCGTTCTTTTGCCTCCGACCTTCCCGCTGCGCGGCCCGACTGGACGCTCCCCCATGCTTTGGGCTGCGGCCTTGGCTGGCGGTTCTCGTGGCGGGAGCATCGGCGGCGGGGCTCCTGGCATGCTCCGACTCCGTTTGGGAGCCGCCTTACGCCACCGGGGGGGGATCAGCAGATGGTGGCGCCCGTCGTGTCTCAGACCGGGCTCAACGCCGACGTGGACAGTCTTCCGTCGTGGGAGACGGTCGTCCAGGGAATCGGGGGGCCAGGGTGCGAGTTCTATTTCCGGCGCGCGACGGGCAGCTACGTCTCCCGCAAGTACGAGTTGGAGTATAGCTCGGAGGCGAACAGTGGGGCCAAGGCGGCGTGGGCGCGGCTACACAGCATCTGGGTAACCGTGAAACGTCCCAGGGCGGACGGGAGCGAGGAGGTGCTTCCCCAGCAGTTGGCGATCTGGGCGGTGTGCCTGCTCCCCGGGACGGAGCGCGGGAAGCTGGAGGTGAACGGGAGCGTGAAGGCGATTCTCAAGGAGCTGGGGCTCGAGATTCCCGATAAGATCTGGGCGTCGGCGCGGCCGCCGGGGGGCGGGCGCTGGGCCACGCTCGGGAGGCTGGCGTTGGGCTGGACTGCTCCGCGATCATTGTTCGCGGCGCAGACGAGAATCGACCCTGACTGCTTCGATCCAGTCCCCTCCACGGAGTGCGTCCCGCCCGAGATGGAGGAACTCGTCGTTACTGCGACGGCGACGTGTCCAGGGCTCGACCTGGATGCCGTAGAGGGGTCGTGCAGCCTCTCCAAGTTCGTCCTCGAGGGAATCGAGACCATTCCCCATACTCCTACTCCGGTCCCCGCGCCCAGTGGTTCGCCGGGCGGCCCCAAAGAGGGCCCCAAAGAGCGTGACGACGACGGTGACGACGACGGTGACGACGACACGGAGACCGCAGCCCCGCAGTTAGACCTGAGGTGTAGATCTGTAACACGCGGTGACAGGGGAGGTTGCAGCGTCACGACTCGGGACGTCACGGTGACCCTCAGCGCCCTTACGTACGCCTGGGAGACGGGAGCGAGAGTGGCGCGCCCCGCGGGTACGGGGAGCATTTTCTCCTCGTGGTACGGGACCGCGACGAGTACTCGGAGCTTCACGGTCGCGATCTCGGGGCCGGACATCGCGGCGACCACGTTGAACGGGACCGTCACGGTTGAGCCCCGCACTAGGTCGCTGGTGTCGCTGAGTTCCGTAGTTTCGTATACGGGTACCTGGACGGACGGCACATTCGGCCGTTACGACCTCCCCACCACCACCCCCGCGCTCACCGCCGGCGCCGTCCTCGCCGGGAGCGGTCCGTGGGACGGCGAGCACACCGCCGGCAGCCTAGCGGTTCCAGCCACGATCCTGATCCACCAGGACTTCCGCTCGGGCGCCGCTGGATACCCGGGCGCGAACCTGGTCCCCGCGGATCGGTGGTGTCAGGCCACTTCCCTACCCGCCGTCGCGAACCTCGTCAAGGTGAACGGGGATTGCGGGTCCAAGCCAAGCCTGGATGCGTTCGAGAGTAGTATGCTTACGCACGAGGGGGCCCACCAAGACGCCATTGCCGCCTGTCTTAACGCCCAGGCGGCGAGGGGGGACCAGGCGGCGATGGAGACCCTCGTAATGGGCGACCCGGCGGTGTTGAGAGACGAGTTGGCGGATGAGTGGCGCATGTATTACAGGGACCATG
Source organism: Candidatus Palauibacter sp. (assembly GCF_965222475.1). GTDB lineage: Bacteria > Gemmatimonadota > Gemmatimonadetes > Palauibacterales > Palauibacteraceae > Palauibacter. Next base: position 288,310 of record NZ_CBDCUB010000007.1, read on the forward strand.
TCTTGGGCTCCACCGGCGGCGCGGTTGCGGGTTTCACCAGCCAGTGGGTGTGGGACTATTGGAACTTGCAGGCTGGCCAGCGCGGCGCCGGCGGGACAGCCTGGGTATTCGGTGGGATCCCCATCGACGGGCACCTTGCGGGTCCTTGCCGGTAGTCCAGAGTCCCCGCGCGGCACTTCGGCGCCGACGACACACGGACCCTAGTGGGAGGAGGAGGAAACATGACTCCGGGAGCGATTTTGAAGGTGTTCGCGGCGGTCGCGTTGGCCGGGCTTCTCGCGCCGAACGCGTTACCGGCGCAGGAGCGGGAGACCGGGGAGCGGGAGTGGGCGCCGGGGCTGGTGCTGGACGAGGGGGGCGGCTGGCGCGTGCCGACCGCGGTCGAGGCGCTGCGGGCGCTACGCGGCGATTGGAGCCTGCTGGACGATCCGGACCCGGACAACTCGCCCGCCGTCGCGTTGCTCAGGGAGGAGCACGGTCCCCGCACGCAGGCGGAGCAGGAGGCGCTGGTGGACGCCCTCGTCGACATTCTGCTGATCGACGCGGAGTTCTCGTCCGACGAGTTCCTGGTCCGATCCAAGGCCGGCGCCACGCTGTCGACGGCGCAGCGCCACGCATCCTACCTGCGGGGCACGCCCTACTCGGAGGCGTTTGACGCGCTGGTGCGCGTGTACGAGACGCGCGCGGCCCGGGTGCTGGCCGGCGGCGGGGACGATCCGTTCCGCGAGGCTTATCGCACGGGCCCCTCGCTCGCCGCTTCCGGACTGGTTGGGGCCCTCATCCGTGTTTACTCGGCTGACCCCGAGGGGCGGGGCCGGGACTACGTGCGCGCCCTGTTCGAGGCGAGCGAGCCGCTTCCGCCCCCGGTGTGCCGCCGGGGGTTGGTCCCGTTGGTCATGGGCCCGGATGGGGAGATCACGGCTAGCTCCAAGGAGGGGCATGAGGCGTGGCTCGCGCAGCCGGAGTGCCCGAAACCCTACAACCCATCGGTGTGGTGCGAGGCGGGACGGTTCCTCATGTACGAGCCCGGAGCGAGCCGCCCCCGCAGGCCCGACGACGTCGCCGATCCGCCCGATCCCGAGGTGTTCGAGGAGCTCTGTTTCCCCGCGATCATGTGAATCCGCCCGCACCGGAGCGTCGAACGCCTCCGGCACGTCGTATTGCCCGGGGGCGACGTGCGTGCAGTCGTACGTGACGCCCCGGCCTTGAACTCGCTCGCCGTGTCGATATGCCGCAGCCGCGCGGCACGTCCTCCGCCGAAGGAGCCCGGAGGTGGCCGTCCAGGCTGCCCGCGCTAGCCGCTCAGTGTTGAGGTAGGGTGCCGTCGACCGGGGGGTTACAACTTGGCGAAACCGACTGCGATCACCCCTGATCCCAGGGGAGGCCGACCGTCGCCGGAGTGCAACAGGTACGCGGGGCCCATCCTGTCCCCCAGATCCCGCTGAAACGCTCTCAGCGACGTTGCCATGGCCGGGCGGGGCGTTGCGCTCTTCTTGACCTCGGTCGGGATGACCTTCGTCCCGGCCTGGACCAGGAAGTCGACTTCGACGCCGGCGGCGGTGCGCCAGAAATACACCTGCGGGCTCAGCCCGCGGTTCGTGAGCGTCTTGATGATCTCGCCCAGGACGGCCGTTTCCATCAGGCATCCCGCCATGGGGCCCGCCGCCGCGTGATCCGGATCCCTTAGGCCGGTCAGATGGGAGAGCGTGCCGGGATCCGCGAAGTAGATCTTCGGACTCTTGACGAGTCGCTTGCCGATGTTGGCGAAATAGGGCCTGACGATGAAGATCTGGTGGGTCGCCTCCAGGACGGACAGCCACGCCTTCGCGGTGTTCACGGCCACGCCCAGGTCGCGCGCGAGGGTGCTCAGGTTCAGGAGTTGCCCGCTCCGGGCGGCCAGGGCCCGGAGAAAGCTCTGGAACTGGGTGAGGTCGCCGACCTGCCGCAGGCTCCGCATGTCGCGTTCCAGGTAGGTCTGTGTGTAGCCGGCGTGCCAAGGGTGGATGTCCCTCCCGGGCTGGGCCACAAGTTCCGGGTACCCGCCCCGCAGGAATTCCCGCCAAAGATCCGTGGGAGCGATGGTCCGCTGGATGCCGGTGCCCGCCTCAGCTTCCCATGGGAGGGGGGCCGTCACGTTGCCGAAGGCTTCGCGTCGCGACATCGGAAGAAGCCGGAAAATCGCGGCACGTCCGGCCAGCGATTCCGTGACCGTCTCGATACAGTTGCTTCAGGAGCGTCGTCTTCCCCGACTGCCTCGGCGCCGTGAGGACCACAGCGGGGAACTCGGCGGCGGCCCTCGTCAAGACCGGCTCCAAAGATCGCTCCGGGTACTTCGTCATGCCCCCACCCTGCAAATTTGCATTTGCAGTGCGGAATCGCACATGCCGAAGCGGGGGACAAGCGTGAAGTCGGCGCTACCCGTTGCGTTTCCGCCCCTCGCCGGAGGATTTTCGACGTCGTCGGGGCCCCGACGCGGGCCCGGCCGCCAGCCCACCACCCAGCCGAGAGACGGCCCGAGTGACGCCACACGTCGAGATCCCCGGACTCACGCTGACCCGGGAGGACTTCGAGCGGGCGCGGGAACACGTCGCGCCGCACGTCTACCATACGCCGCTGCTGACATCGCGTTCGCTGAGCGAAGCCTCCGGGTTCGACATCCGGCTCAAGGCCGAACTCTTCCAGCGCGGCGGGTCCTACAAGGTGCGCGGTCCGCTCAACGTGATGGCGCACATGAGCGAGGAGGAGCGGGCCCGGGGGATCATCTGCTCCTCCGCCGGCAACCACGCGCAGGGCGTCGCGCTGGCCGCGCGCCTGTATGGGATCCCCGCAGTCGTGGTCATGGCCGAGAACGCAACCCCGGCCAAGGTCGCGGCGACCGAGGAGTACGGGGCCGAGGTCGTGCTGCACGGGTCGATCTGGGACGAGGCCAACGAGCGGGCGCTAGGACTCGTCGAGGAACGCGGGCTCACCTACGTGCATCCGTTCGACAATCCCCGCCTGATCGCGGGCCAGGGCACCCTCGGACTCGAGATCCTCGAGGACTGGCCGGAGGTCGAGGTCGTCGTCATCCCGATCGGCGGGGGCGGCCTCATCTCCGGCAATTCGATGGCGCTGAAGAGCGTGAACCCGGCGATCCGCGTGTTCGGCGTGGAATCTTCGGGAGCTCCGGCGATGAAGCGCACCGTTGAGTCCGGAGAGATGATCACCCTGGAGGCCGTGGACTGCGTGATCGACGGGCTGAAGGTGATGCGGGTCGGCGACAACACGGCGTCAGTCGTGAGCCGCTTCGTGGAGCGGGTCGTGACCCTCCCCGACGAGGAGATCTTCGACGCCATGCTGTGGCTGATGGCGCGCGCCAAGCTCGTGACCGAGGGCGCCGCGGCCGCATCCGTCGCCGCCGTCCTGCACGGCCTCATCGATGCGCCCCCGGGGACGAAGGTCGCCTGCGTCCTCAGCGGCGGGAACCTCGACGTCGAACAGTTGCGGGGCCTGAGCTGGAACTGACCGGCGACCGGCGCGGAGGAGTCCCCGTATGTGCGGCCCCGCGGCGCATACGCGGGCTCCTCCGTCTTGTGGGCATTTCGGAGCTCGCTGTTCTGCTCACGTCGCTCGTCCCGGCCGCAATTCATCGCACAGGAGCCCGGGCAGAAGTGCCGCCCGGCCAGGATCGCAGGTGGAGTCGGCGCCGCGCCCGACCGCCGCGGCGCTGCGCACGGACGCCCCGCCCACGGTGGACGGCCGGCTCGACGAGCCCGTCTGGCAGCAGGCTCAACCCCTGACCGGATTCGTCCAGTCCCGTCCCGACACCGGGCGCGCCCGCCACCGAGGAAACGGTGGTCCGATTCGTGTACGACGACCGCGCGCTCTACATCGGCGCGATCTGCTACGACTCGGAGCCCGACGGCTTCTTCGTGTCCAGTCTCAAGCAGGACTTCAACAGTGGCTCATCCGACGTCTTCGGCGTGACGCTCGACACGTACCTCGACCGCCGGAACGGGTTCATGTTTCTCGTCAACCCGGAGGGGGCGCTCAAGGACGTCCAGATCTTCGACGACAGCCGCTCCGAGAATCAGGCGTGGGAAGGCCCGATTCGGGTCGAGACCACCAGGAACGGCGAGGGCTGGACCGTCGAGATCGAGATCCCGTTCTCCACGCTCCGCTTCAATCCATCGGAGGAAGATCAGGTCTGGGGACTCCAGATCCTGCGCCGCATCCGGCGCAAGGCGGAGGACACCTTCTGGGCGCCGCTCGACCGGCGGGACCAGATCCACAAGATGTCGAAGGCGGGGACGCTCACCGGTTTCAGCGGCGTGACGCCGGGGCTCAACTTGCGGTTGAAGCCCTACGCCCTCGCGCAGGACCAAACGGGGACGCTGGTCGAGGAGGGGCGCGGGGGCACCCAGGCGGACATCGGGTTCGACGTCAAGTTCGGGGTCACGCCGGGGCTGACCCTCGACCTGACGTACAACACCGACTTCGCCCAGGTGGAGGTCGACCAGGAGCAGGTCAACCTGACCCGCTTCCCCCTCTTCTTCCCCGAGAAACGCGACTTCTTCGTCGAGAACTCCGGGACGTTCTCGTTCGGCGACCAGTCGGAGCGCAGCTACCGGACCGGCGTCTCTCTGCGCGACTTCACGCTGTTCCACTCGCGTCGTATCGGCCTCACCGGGGGCGGCGAACCGATTCCCATCCTCGGGGGCGCGCGGCTCACGGGGCGGATGGGCGGGGTCGAGGTCGGCCTCCTCAACCTCCAGATGCAGTCGAGCCCCGGGCTCCCGGCCGAGAATTTCTCGGTACTGCGGGCTCGCCGAAGCCTGTTCGGGACATCGGACATCGGCGCGGTTTTCGTGAACCGGCAGGCGACGGGCACCGACATCGAGGGGTACCCCGATTTCAACCGAAGCTTCGGGCTCGATGCGAACCTGAGGCCGCTCCCGTCGCTGCTCCTCGCCCCGTTCGTGGCCTGGACGCGCTCGCCGAATACCGACGGCGACTCTTTCGCGGGACGGATGTGGGTGGGCTGGCGAGACGAGCTGTGGGATGTGTCGGCGCTGTGGCGGCACGTGGGGGACGACTTCAACCCGACCGTGGGCTTCGTGCGCCGGCGTGACATTCGGCAGAGTTACGCCACCGTGGGTCTCCATCCCCGGCCTCCGGTACCCGGCGTTCAGGAGGTCAATCCCTACCTCGAAATCGACTATGTCCAGGATCTCGAATCCGTCCTCGTGACGCGGACCCGGACGGCGGGATTCGGGGTGTCGTTCCTCAACGGCAGCGGGCTCACGCTGAACTACACGGACCGGTTCGAACTCCTGCGGGAACCGTTCCGCGTCACGACGGACGCAACGATCCAGGTCGGGGAGTACGACTTCGGCGGGGGGTCCGTGCAGTACCGGTCGGCCCCGGGCCGGGCACTATCGGGGTTTGTTCGGGTCGAACGGGGCGGGTTCTTCGACGGGACGCGCACGTCGCTGTCGGGGGGAGTGATGTGGCGGCCGAACTATCACCTCTCCGTGGACCTTTCGGCGAACCACAACAACATCTCGCTCCCGGACGGAGACTTCACGGCGGACGTCTTCGGGGGGCGGATCGACTACGGCTTCTCGACCAGGATCTTCGCGAGCGCCTTCGTCCAGTACAATGCGGCGCAGGACCAGTTCGTGACGAACGTGCGCTTCAACTACCTGTATTCTCCGCTCAGCGACATCTTCCTCGTCTATACCGAACGCCGAGACCTGGCCGGCGGCATGACGGTGGAGCGCGTCCTCGCCGCGAAGGTGTCGAAGTCCATCGGCTTCTGAGCCGCCCTCCCGGAATCGCCGCGTGTGCGCCCCACCGCGAAGAGTTGCGTGGGTTCCCTTTTTTAGACTAGTATCAGTCTAGTCCGATTTATCTCGCGGGTCGATTCCGAAGAGAGCAGCATGCCATGCCCAACATTGGCGCCTTTGAAGCCAAGACGCACCTGCCCCGCCTCCTTCGGCGCGTGCAGACGGGGGAGCGTTTCGTCATCACGAGACACGGCCGTCCCGTCGCCGAGTTGATCCCCTTCCGAACGACCGACCCCGACAAGGTTCAGGCGGCGATCGACGACCTGAAGGCGTTCCAGGAGACACACAGTCTCGGCGGGCTCTCCGTTCGGGACATGATCGACGAAGGTCGCCGGCATTGACGTTCGTGCTCCACTGTTCCGTTACGATGGCCTGGGTGTTCCCGGACGAGGCCACCGAGGAGACGGCTCGGCTCCGGGATGCCCTGAGGGAGGGGCGAGCGTTCGTTCCGGCCCTGTGGCCGATCGAGGTCGCGAACGTGCTGCTTGTCGCGACGCGGCGAGGCCGCCTCGCCGAGACCGATTGGCCGCGGATCTGGCGAAACCTGGAAGCTCTTCCGATCACGATCGAGCCCGTTTCCACGTCCCGCATCCGCGGAACGGTCCTCGACCATGCCTCTGTGCACGGGCTCTCCGTCTACGATGCCACGTATCTGGAACTGGCCATCCGGATGCGATTGCCGCTTGCCACGCTGGACCGGGCGCTCGCCGACGCGGCACGAGCGGCGGGACTCGAAGTACCGACCGTCACGTAGCTGGATCCGGAAGGGGCTCCGGCGCGTTCCCGCGGGAACGTGGCGGGAGACCCGTCACTCGTGGCGCGCGAGCCAGGCGCGCAGGCGCTCGGCCTCCGCGGCGGCGGACGGATCGAGTTCCGCCTGGTAGAACCGGCTGCGAACGACGAACAGGTCCATCTCGTCGGGCGGCGTGTCCCGTTCGAGGATTTCCTCCACCTTGCGCCGGAAAAAGCGGCCCCAGTCCGGTCGGCGTCCATCCAGGTCGGTGAAGCCGTACTCCTTCGCCAGTTCCCAACTCGAGAACAGCCCGCCGCTCCTGGCAGCCACGTTCGGGTCGGCGGCGAGGGCGGCGATGGCGCGGCCCACGAAGCATGGCGTCTCGGACTCGGCGAAGTACTCGTCCCTCTCGATCGCGTCGCGCCAAGTGGTCTCGGTAACTCCGAAGTGGTCGAGCACCGCCTCGGAGCGCAGGAATCCGGGGGTGATCGCCAGCGCCGTCACCTGGTACGCGTGCAGGTCGGCGGCCATGGCGTAGGCGAGCCGAATGACCGCGTTCTTGGCCAGATCGTAGGAGAGATTGCCGCGGTAGCCGAGCGTTTCCCCGTCGGTGACCTCGACGATGAGCCCGGCGTTGCGCTCGATCATCAGCGGGGCGCCGTGCCGGCTGGTGATGATGTGGCTGTGGACGGCGCGTTCCAGCATCCGCTGTCCCCTGGCGGTGGAGAGTTCCCAGAAGGGCGTTCCCCACTCCGTCAGCGCGTCGCCGCCCCAGATGTCGTTCACCAGAACATCGAGCCGGCCCGCTTCGGTGCGGACGCGGGCGAAGAGTTGCTCGACCTCCGACTCGACCGTGTGGTCGGCGCGGACGGCGATGCCGCGCCCCCCCTCCGCCGCGACCATCTCCGCCGTCTCCTCCAGAGTCTCCGGCCGCCCGGGCGGGGCGGGGCGGCCCCGTACGCTGCGGCCGGTGCAGTAGACGGTGGCGCCCGCCGCGCCCAGCATGCGGGCGATGCCGCGCCCGGCGCCGCGCGTCGCGCCGGCGACGACGGCCACGCGATCTTGAAGCGGACGTTCCGGCACGCTATTTCAGAAGCGGAGGCGGAGGAGCGGGACGTTCCAGGCTGTGCGACGCCGCCCGGTCCCGGGTCAGCAACGCCCCGAGCACCAGACCCGCGGCGCTTGTCGCGAGCGGAACCGCGAAATCGCCGCTGCTGCTGCTCGGTTCCGCGATGAGCACGATGCCGATCCCCCCGAAACCGCCGATCAGGCCTCCGAGGCCGATCATGTGTGCGCGGCGCGAGGAGATGTCAAGTTTGCTCCCGGCCAGCGCTCCGGCGAGGAGGCCCGCGTTGCCGACGAGCAGCGTGCTCGTCCACATGGCCTCGTCGTCCAGATCGAGTGCTGTGGCTCCCGCGAGGCCGAACCACGTGCCCCACAGACTGCCGAGATAGGTCGACGCGGCCGTGCCCTCCGAGATTTCGCTGCGCGAAAGCAGGGCGCCCGTGAGGATGCCGGCCAACCCGCCCACCAGCGCCGTGGCCACAACCGCGTTCCCGTCGGGGCCGCAGTAATCGCAGCCGCTGTCGGCGCCCAGGTCGAGCGCGTGCGCCCAGCCACAGTCCGTACAGCGTCGACCAGACCCGGAACTCCGTGTCCCCGCGCCGGTCCCGAAGGTCGGCGTCCCCCGCCAGCCCCGTGAGGCGGGCCCGGGCCGTTTCTGCCGCCGGCGTCCCCGGGTAGCGGCGGACGACCTCCTCGTAGAGTGCCCGGGCGACCTCGAGTTCGCCGCACGCCTCGAAGACGCCCGCGGTCGCGACGAGCACGGCGGCCGAATCCGCAGCCGACAACTGGGCCGTTGCGTCCGCGGGAACGGCAAACGCAGCCAAAGCCGGGCAGGCCCGCGCCAATTGCAGGATCTTGCGGTCGAAGCCGGGGCCAGGACCGGCAGGGAGGCGCACTAGAGAGGCTCCTCCGGTCGAACGGCGTAGCGTGCAACGCCCCGACATGCAAGCAAGAAGGCCGCAGCCGCGGTCGCAGTGACAAGCACCGTTACGGCCGCGGCGATGGCCACACCGGCAAAGGGCTGCCCCAGGAACCATCGGAACGATTGACCAGGATCGTCGGGACCGAAGGTGCGAATCGCCCAGGGCAGGATGAAGAGTACGCCCACTCCGAGACCCACGAACGGCCACGTCATGCTCTTCAGGTCGAACGCCCAGGCTGCGGCGCTCAGGCACCACCCCATTAGGGTCAGCAAGAGCCAGAGGCTGAATGCCAGAGTGAAAGCCGCGATCCCCCCCATGGACTGGAGTTCGGCAGGAAGTGGTAGCAGCGCGATCGCGATGCCGCTTGCGATGCAGCCGGGAAGGGGAGGCAAAGCGGCAGCGGCGAACCGGGCCAACACCAACTCCGGCACGGACGCGGGCAGCGAGAGCAGGAACTCCATCGTGCGTTCCACCTTGTCGCGCAGCACGGTCCTGGCGACTTGCAGGGTCGCGGCCGCCGTCCCGCCCACGATCAGGGGAAGGATCATTTCCCCTGAGCCCGACCCGAGGACGGCGAACGCGGCGAGCAGCCCCCCCCAAACCAGGTACAGACGGCTCACCACGGGTCTCAGTCGCCGGACCTCCAGGTGAACCAGAGCTCTAACGTGGCGTGGGTTCATCGTCACTCAGCAGGTCAAGAAGGGCCTCCGACAAAGACGCGCCAGCCGCGCACAGGTCGGGCACCGGTCGGTCGGCCACGAGGCGTCCGGAGCGCAACACGAGGACGCGCTCGGCCAGCCACTCCACGTCCTCGAGGATGTGCGTGGAAAACAGGACGAGCCGACGCCGGTCCGAATCCAGACTCTCGATCACGGCATCGATGAGGTGCCGGCGCATGACCGGGTCCAGTCCCGCAGTAGGCTCGTCGAGCAGAAGCACGGGCGGTCGAAAGGCCTCTGCGGTCACGAAGGCAACCTTGGCGCGGGTACCTCCGGAGAGGTTCCCCAGAAGCGCGTTCCCGGGTATCTCCAACTCTCGGCTAAGGCCGGCCTCGTACTCACGATCCCAACCGTTGAAGAACTGGGCCAGGAACTCGAAGTGCTGCCGCGCGGTCATCCAATCATACCTCAGGAGCAGCTCAGGCATAACGCCAACGTGATTCCGGAGACCTGGTAGCAGCGTGCGGGCCTCCGTACCGCAGAACAGAACCTCTCCCTCGTATTCCGGCAGCCGCCCGGCGAGCGCCCGAAGGATGGTCGTCTTCCCGGCACCGTTGGGGCCCACCAGTGCGACGCGCTCGCCCGCCGCGAGGCGGAGATCGAGCGGTTCAAGCTCGAATAGGGGATACTTCACGGAGAACGAGCGCAGTTCGACGCTGAAGTCTTCGGAGATCATCGCTCTCCCGATGATCGAGGCCGAATGCCGGGTGGCAGGGAGTCGGGTCGCTCGTCGCGGATTGTCGTCAGCGGATGCCTACGATGCCGCGGATCGAATCGATGAGCTTGGGGGCATCCCAGCCCACGCCGCCCTTGAACACGATGCGCGTCTCGCGGATGTGGCCGTCCGCCCCCGGATCGCCCTCGAGCACGACGAGGTCCGCGACCTTGCCGACCTCGACCGTCCCCGTCTCGTCGTCGATGCCGAGCACCCGGGCGCCATTCGCACTCATGATCTGCACGACCTCGGCGGGCGTGAAGCCGGCCTCGAGCAGCAGTTCGTAGTTCTTCTGGTCGCCGTATCCCGGGGGCGCGGCGCCGTAGCCGGTCGGGTCGACGCCCGCGGCCAGCGTGCCTCCCGCCTGGACGAACGCGTACTCGTACTCGAGTGCCTTCCGGTAGACGTCGGGGTGGATCCCGATCCCCGAATCCAGCGTCGCGTTCCGGCGCACCTGGGCGATCTCCCGGACTTCCGCCGCAATCTCCGGGGCCAGGATGTCGTAGATCCGCTCGTCGATCGGACCGCGGCCCGGGACGGAGATCTCGTACACGGCCAGCGTCGAAGTCATGGCGACGTCGTTCTCGATCATGGCCCTGAACGTCGCCTGCACGTCCTCGGAGTTCACGTCGAGTTCGGCGTAACCGTTCCGGAACCCCGACGGGCAGTCGTCCGGCTCCTTGCCAGGGAAGTACTCGCTGTTCGCGAGCAGGCCGTGCTCGAGGTTGTCGATTCCGAGGGCCACCGCCTCCCTGTAGCCGACCGAGCAGAGGTGCGCCGTCACCTTCACGCCGTGGCGGTGCGCCTCGTCGATCGCCGCGCCGAGTTCCTCGCGACTGATCCAGGTGTACGCCTTGAACCAGGGCACCCCCTCCTCGGCCCAGTAGCGCACGAGACGGCGGGCCTGCTCCGCCCCCTCGAGCTGGGCCATCGTCCGCGAGCCCTCCTGTCCCGTCAGGTAGGGACCGGTCGTGAACATGTTGGGGCCGATGGCGCGCCCCTCATCGATCGCGCGCTTGAGGTTGATCTCCTCGTAGGGAGCGCGCGCGCCGGTCGTCCGGATCGTCGTCACGCCGGAGGCGAGGTACAGCCGCGACCCCGAGAAGGAGAGCTGCGCCGCCCGTCCGTTACCGCCCGTGTAGTAGCTGTGGTTGTGGAGTCCGATGAGACCCGGAATGACGGTATGGCCCTCGAGATCCATGATCTGCGCGTTCCGGATCCGGCCCGCGACCTCGTCGGAAGGTCCGAGATCCGCGATGCGGCCGTCACGGATCACGACCGTCTGTCCTTCGAGGACGGGTCCGCCGGTGCCGTCGATCACCCTCACGTTCGTGAGCGCGACGGTCGGCGACTGCACCGCGATGAAGCTCTCGATGGGCTCCTGCTGAGCCTGTACGCCGTTGGGGGCCAGTCCCGCAGCGGCGAGGGCGAGGAGCGGGGCGGAGCGGAGAAGGCGGCGGGCGACGGTCATCGGTACGTCCTTTCCAAGACTTCTTCGCGGGTCTCGGCACTTCCGGTTCCGCGATGTGGCGGCACGGTCCTGAGCCTGCTTCGATTGAAGGAGTCGGCCTGAACGACGAGAATCGGCCGACGACACCTCCGGTTCCGACGCTCGCGTTTCGTCCAGATCCGCCCACCTTACCTCTCGTCGCGCAACCATTCTTCGGCGACGGATCGGGCCTGCGCCCGACGGAGCGCGGGATCGACTTCGCCCGAAAGGTCGGCGTACGCGGCATTCAGCCTCGCGATGATGTCCTCGCTGCGATGTTTCGCCACGAATTCGGCCACCGCAGTCGCGTAGAGTTCGCTTCGCGAGACCCTCATCCGCTTTGCGAGCGAGTCGGCCGAGGCGAACAGTTCGTCCGGAAGGGAAACCGCGCTTTTCATACCGTAGTATAACCGACGATCAACCCCTGAGCAGTTGCTGGCCCGGCCTGCCGGTCACGGCGGGGCGCCGGAGACGTTCATCACCATCTTCATCCCGGATTCGAGGTGTTCCGCGATGTGGCAGTGGATCATCCAGCGACCGGGGTTCGACAGTTCCAGCAGGATGTCCGTCGTCGATGCGGCCGGCAACAGCACCGTGTCCTTCCAGACCAGGTTCGGGTTCGGCACCCCGTTCTGCGACAGGACGAGGAAGCGCTGGCCGTGGATGTGGAGCGGATGCTGCATCGCGTGGAAGGCGCCGCGGTCGTTGACGACGCGGATCTTCGCCACATCGCCGACCGCGAAGTTCCACTCGATCTCCTCGTTTTCGCGGCCGGTGCCCCCCTCGCGCAGGATCCAGCGAATCTCGCGCCCGGTCGTGGCCCAGTTCATGCGCGGCATGGTCCCGGTCCACTCGACGGGGTTGAAGTAGACCCAGTCGTAGGCCATCGAGCGTTCAATCGGGAGCGGAAGATCCTCCGTCTCCAGCGTCATCACCAGTTCGTGATCGGGATCGTCGTCGAAGCGCGGCCGGTAGCGGTCGATGTCCGCGATCACGTCCGCGTTCTCGCGCAGTTCGGCGAAAGACGCCCCGTGGTCGTGGGCCACGGGATCGGGCGCGACGGTCACGGTGCCGAGCGTACGGAGTTCCGCGCGGAAGACGCCCTGCCGGTGGTTGATCCCCTGCACGTGACTCACGAGGGCGTGGTGGCCGGGGCGGTCGAAGCGGACATCGATCACGTAGCGCTCCGCCGGCGCGAGGACGACGCTCCGGGCCCATTCCTCGCGCTCGAAGCGGCCCACGTCGGAGGCGACGACCTTCATCGGTAGACGGTTCGGATCCTCGAGGTCGGGATCCGAGACGCGCTGGTCGGGGTCGGGGAGGCCGCCGCGCTCGATGTCGACGAAGGAGAGGTTGAAGGTGCGTGTGTTGGAGGCGTTCGTGAGGTGGAAGCGGACGACCTCGCCGCGATCGACTGCGAGTTCATAGGCGGGCTCGCCGTTGACGAGCGCCTGGTTCCCGAACCGGCCCATGAGCATGTAGTTCGCCGACTCCGCCCCGAAGTCGACGAGTCCCTCCTCGTCGAGGAGGATGTCGTCGATCATGAGCACTTCCTCGCGGTTCGCGGGACCGTAGTAGTCCGCGTTCGCGGGGTCCACGAGGAGGTTTCCGTAGAGGCCCAGTTCCTGCTGGACGTCCTCGCGGTGGTGCGGGTGGTACCAGTAGATGCCCGCGTCCCGGAAGAAGATCCGGTACTGGAAAGAGTCGCCGGGTTCGACGGGATCCTGGGTGAGGCCGGGGACGCCATCGAACGCGTTGTCGAGCCGGATTCCGTGCCAGTGCACCGCCGTGGGGTACGGCGTGCGGTTCGTGAAGTTGACGAAGATGGTGGACTTCTCGGGGACCCGGATGAGCGGGCCGGGGTGCTGGCCGTTGAAGGCGAGCATGGCGAGGCGGCGGCCCTCGATCTCCCGCCGGACGATGGTCGCCTCGAGGTCGAGCGTGCCACCGTCGGGAAGATCCACGAGTTGGCGCGGCGCGGCCTCGGGGAGCGTCTCCCACGGGGGCAGGTCGGCCGCGCTCCCGAGGCTCGCGGGGCGGGCGGGCGGTTCGAGGTCCATTACGCCGGGCAGCATGGCGATGCCGGGGTACGCGGGCGGCGCGTCCCAGCGCGTCGGGGCCCGGTCGGCCGCGCGCCGCGTCGCCGACGGCGCCAAGGCCAGGAGATCGTGGGCCTCCATGAGCGCGGACGGCGACCGCCCCCGCAGCACGAGCGGCCCCTCGCGCTCCTCGACCTCGGCGGACGCCTCGGCGCTGACCATCACGAGGAACTTGTTGAACGCGACGCGTCCCAGCCGGTGCTCGCCGTTCCGGACCGGACCCAGCGGCACCACGGGAGCCAGCTCGAGCGGCGTCGCCCACGCCATGTAGACCGTGTACGGCCCGAGGCTCCCAGGCGGCGGGAGGCCCTCGATGTGCGCGGTCAACTCACGGACATGGTGCCCGGACGGCGTCACGGTCACGCCGAACGGCGATGGAACGCGCCCGAGTTCAACGAGGCCCTGCGCGTCCCCCGCCCTGGCGGTCGAGAAGAGGCTGATGCAGTGGAGGTCCGTGGCAGCCCGGCCCGCTGGCGTGTCCGCGAGCGCCCGGGCGGCCCCGGCGGCGCGGGTCTCCGCGGCCCGCGTTTCGCAGGCGCCGCTGGAGCCCGGCAACTGGCCCGCCGCTCCGGATGCCGTCGCGAGCCACGCGACGACTCCAGCCGCCAGCGCCGGGAGTCGGATCAGTCCTCGTCCGGGACGAACCGGAGCGCGACGCCGTTGTTGCAGAACCGCTTGCCCGTAGGCTCCGGCCCGTCGTTGAAGACGTGGCCGTGGTGCCCCCCGCAGCCGGCGCAGTGGTACTCCGTGCGCGGCAGGATGAGCTTGAAGTCGCGCTTCGTCTCCAGCGTGCCGGGGATGCTCTCGAAAAAGCTTGGCCACCCCGTGCCGCTGTCGAACTTCATGTCGGTCGTGAACAGCGCCTCGCCACACGCCGCGCACACGAAGGTGCCGGGCCGCTTCTCGTCGTTCAGCGGGCTCGTGCCCGCGCGCTCGGTCGCCTCCTGGAACAGCACCTTGTACGCCTGCTCGGGCAGCTCCCGACGCCACTCCTTTTTCGGCTTCATCTTCGACTTCGACGTCATCTTCCGGGGTTCTCCAGCAGGAAGATCATGTCGTCCGTCTCGTCCACGCCGGTCAGATCGAGGTCGCCGTCCAGATCGCGGTCGTGGATGACGACACACGAGCCGTTTGTGCTCGCCGCGTACGAGCGGGGGTTGGCGAGCGTCCCGTCGCCCGCGTTCTCGTGCACGGTGAAGCTGTTGCCCTCGAAGTCGCTCGTCACCACGTCGAGGTCGCCGTCGCCATCGATGTCGCCCACGTCGACCGCCAGCGGCGACTCACCGGTCTCGTACTCGACCGGTTCCGCGAAGCCGCCCCGGCCGTCGCCGATCAGCACCCCGACGTTGTTGCCCTCGCGGTTCGCCGACATCACGTCGACGTTGCCATCCCCGTTCACGTCGCCCGACACGATCATCCACGGCTTCCCGCCGGCGCGCACGCGCTGGCCCAGCTCCAGGTTGCCGCGTCCATCGCCCATGTATACGAGGACTTCGTCGGTGAAGTAGGCCCCGACGAGCAGGTCGGGCAGGCCGTCGTTGTCGACGTCCGCCGTCGAGCACGTCTTCTCGCCCTGGCCCGGAGACGCGATCTCGGAGGCCCGCCTCAGGTCGCCCGTTCCGTCCGCGTTGTTGAGCAGCATGGCCACGTTGCCGCGCGACTCCTCGGGCCCGACGGACATGTTCACCGCGGCCACGTCCGGCCAGCCGTCCTGGTCGAAGTCGCCGATGCACACGCCGCGCACGTTCTGGCCCGAGTTGATGTTGCTCCCCAGTTCGAACCAGCCGTTTCCGTCGGCCAGGAAGACCGACACGAGGTCGTTCCCCGCGTTGCCGACGACGAAGTCGGTCAGGCCGTCGCCGTTGAAGTCCGCCCCCTCGTTGGGGCTCGGCCAACTCCCGCCCGGGATGTCGAGGACCCGGAACTCGTTGTAGTCCCCCTTGCCGTCGTTGAACATCACACGGACGTCCGCCGATACCTCGTTGGGGATCGCAATGTCGGGATAGCCGTCTCCGTTGAAGTCCCCGGCGTATGCCCCGTAGGGCTGTACATGCTTCTCCCCGTCGTCGAGCACGACGCGCGAGCCGCGGTCGACCATGTCCAGCGAGCCGGCCCGGGGCCGGATCCAGAAGCTCCACGCGAAGCCCGTCTCCATGTCGCCGCCCGTGGCCAGCTTCTCTCCGGCGCGCAGCGAAGCGGTGACGGACTCGCCGGCGTGGAAGGGTGCGCCGGGATCGAACCGGAGGCGTCGGCCATCGTCGGACAGCTCCACCGAACCCGTCATCACGCCGCTCCAGCGACCGAACACCGAGAGCGCGGCGGGATCGAACCGCTCGGGATCCAACGCCTCGGTCAGCACCAGTTCGACCGGCGAATCGGGGTTGGCCTCGAGCGAGTGCGGGGCCGGCGTGACGAGCGAGACCACCGCCGATGAACCGATAGCCGCCAAGGCCGGCGGCGCCTCGGTTGCGCCGACCTCGCCGCGGTCCGAACTGCCGAAAACCAGCACCGCGATCACAGCGATGAGGAGCGCACCAAGTACTCCGGAGACGGTCTTCATGTCACAACCTCCAGCAGGACATCCAGCGCGAAAGCCCACAACCTGTTCGAACCTACCGGCGGTCCCGGCCGGTGACGAGCGGCAGATCCTCCCTCCGGCCCCAGTCGTTCCACGACGCGTCGTAGAACTTCGCGTCGTAGCCCAGATACCTCGAGATCATGTACGTGTAGCTCGCGCGCATGCCGATGAGGCAGTAGTTGACGACGACCCCGTCCTCGGTCGCCCCGGCCTCCTCGAAGCGTGCCTGCACGTCGGCCAGATCCACCAGCGTGGGGATCTCATCGTGAGTGAGATCCTGCCAGTACAGGTTGTAGGCACCGGGGATGTGGCCTCCGCGAAGGAAATCCCGGCCCGGGCGCTCGCCCGTGTATTCGTCGTCGGGCCGCGCGTCGATGAGGGTGACGCCGGGATCGCCGAGGCGCGCCTCGATCCACTCCGCGGTGACGAGCATGTCTTCTCGCACGTCGGCCTCGAAGTCCCCGCGCGTCGGGGTGGCGGACTCGGCCGAGACTTCGCCGCCGGCCGCCTTCCACGCCGCCATCCCGCCATCCAGCACGGACGTGCGGCCTCCGTGCCCGAGATAGTCGAGCGTCATGAACACGCGTGCCGACACATGGCCGAGGTCGCCCACCACGACCACATGACTGTCGTTGGAGACGCCGGCAGCCCGAAACGCCTCGACCAGATCCTCGACCGGCGCGAGTTCGGTGATGAGATCGTTCCGTTCCACGGCGATGTCGCGGTACTCGAGAAAGTGTGCGCCCTGCACGAACTCGGTAGTGGGGCCCATCCGGGCCATCCCGACGTGCAGTACGACGACCTCGGGGTCGTCCCTGTGCTCGGCGAGCCATTGGGCGCTGACCAGGATTTCGGGGTTTGCCTGGGCCGCGGTGCTCTCCGGTGTGGTTCCCGCCGCAAGCATGGCGGCGAGGCACACCGCGATGCGGAGGCGCGGGATCGTTCGAAGCACCGATGTGGTCATGTCAACTCCGCCGATGGTAGTTGGACGCCTGAGGGTTGAGCATATTCCGGCATGGAACCGACGAGCAACGCCGCGGTGAGCGCGGGAGAGCCCGGGACCGCCTTCCTCTATACGGGCCTCGGATCGCAATACGAAGGCATGGGCGAGGCCCTGTTTGCAGCGGAACCCGTGTTCCGTGACACGCTGGAACGATGTCACGACGCGCTCTCGCCCGACCTCTCCCCCGGGGTTCTCGACGTACTCTACGGGTCGCACGAAGATCGTGCGCGTGTTCACGATGTCCCGTACAGCTGCCCCACCACCTGGCGCTGCAATGTGCGTTGGCCCGCCTGTGGGTGTCGTGGGGCGTCGCACCGGGACAGGTTCTGGGCCACAGCGTGGGAGAATACGCTGCTGCGGTCACGGCCGGTGTCTTCCGCATGGAGGACGGACTCCGGATGCTCTCGAAGCTGGGGCAACTCCTCGGGGGGCTGCCCTTCGACGGGCGGATGCTCGCCGTGAAGGCGACCGAGTCGCGAGTGGCCGAGACCCTGGGTGAGGGCCACCCGGGTGTATCCGTCGCAGCCGTCAACGCACCCGGCACCGTCGTGCTGGTCGGCGGCGCGACCGCCATCGACCGGATCGGGACGGAGTTCCGGAAGGCCGGCATTCGCGTGATTCCGCTCGAGGTGTCCCAGGCCACCCACTCGCCCAGGATCGCCCCGATACTCGCCGAGTATCGCGAGACGGTCCGTTCCGTGCGCTTCCACCCGCCCCGGATTCCGTACATCTCCGCCCTCACCGGCACCGCGATGGACGGGGAAATCTGCGAGCCGGAATACTGGCTGCGGCACGTATCCGAGCCCATTCAGTTCGTCACCGCGATGCGCGCGCTCCTGGCCCGGCAGCCACCGGGCTTCGTCGAGATCGGCCCGGGATCCACGCTCCTGCGGCATGGGACAGCAGTGCGCCGTTAACGGAAAGATCGGGGCGGCCCCGTGGGTCCCCTCGATCACACCCGAAGCGGACGATTGCGAGACGATCGCGGCCTCCCGCGCCACCCTCTCGCGTCCCGCCCTCGGTCCTCCCCCGGCGCCCTCGACACCGCTCGACGGACTCGTTCGGAGCCGCGTGGCCGAACTGGCGGGACTGCGGGCGGAGAGCTTCCATCCGGCGCGACCGCTGGCCGGGTTCGGGATGGATTCCCTGACGGCCCTCGACTTCATCTCGACGGTGGAACACGATACGGCTGCCAGGCTGCCGGTTCATCGGCTGAACAACCGCCTCACGATCGATGATGTGACGGCCTACGTAAGCGTGAGACTCGCACCCGACCGGCGCATGCAGCTTCTCGGCGAGGTCGCTGCCCGGCGTGCTACCGACGGCGACCCGGCCCGGCGCCCGGTCGATCCCGCTTCCGCCACGCTCGTGTCCCTGCGCGAGTCAGGCACGGGGCCACCCCTCTATTTCGTTCCGGCCGGCGACGGCGATCTGTTCGCGTTTCGAGACCTCGTGCCGCGCCTCGCCTCCGAGCACCCCGTGTACGGCTTGCGGCCACCCTCCGCCCGCGCCCTGGGCCGGATCCGCGAGGTGTCGATGGAATCGCTCATCTCGCGGTATGTCGATGAGATCCGGAAGGCGCAGCCGGCGGGCCCCTACCACGTGCTCGGCTACTCCGTGGGCGGCATCTACGCCGTCGAAGTGTCGCGAAGATTGGGACAGGACGGGGACGGGGTGGAGTTCCTGGCGATCCTGGATCCCCCGGTGCACATAGCGGGGTGGGTCGCCGCGCTGTATCAGGTACTGTATGGCGCCTGCAACATGTTGCGCTTGAAGCGCTTCGCCCGGCGCGCGGATATTCGCTGGCTGAGGCGGCGATTGTACGGCATCGCCGACGAGGGGCTCCGCACCCACGCGACCGTGGCCCGGAAGCACGATGTCTTGCCGTACAGGGATCACATCGCGCATTTCCGATCTCGGCGATCGTGGATCCCCGCACTCAACTCGCTTGCAGTCGGAAAATCCTGGGCGAGGGTCGCTCGCGGCGGCCGCGAAGTGCACTGGATCGAGGGCACGCACTACGAACTCTTTCGAGGAGAACGGCCGGACGTGTTCGCGGACAGGTTGAACGAGTGCCTGAGGCGCCATGTGCGCGGAGCACCTCCATGCCGACCTTCGCCGAAGAGATTCTGCTGCTCCTGCTCGACGACGGGGAGGGAGTGTTCCTACCGGTCGAGAAGGTCACGCTGGACTACGCTCTGGTCGGCGCCGTGATGATGGATCTCGCGTTCGAGGACCGCATGGATACGGACCTCACACGCTTCATGGTCGTCGATCCATCACCCACGGGAGATACCACGCTCGACCCGGTCTTCCGGCGCATCAGAGAGGGCATCGACGAGGGGAAGGACACCCGGGCCGTCATACAGATGCTGGCCGCCGAGGAGGCGGGCACGATCCAGGACCGCACGCTGAACAGCCTGCTGGAGCGGGGCATCGTGGAGCGTCGCGAGGACAGCCTTCCGACGAGATGATCGAACACCTGTTCCTCTTCCGGTCGCCGCGCTATCCCACGATCGACGACACGGCGCAGCGGGAGGTGAAGGCGCGCATGCTGGACGTGCTGGGCATGTAGTGGGCACGAAGGCCGAAGTCGAGGACGAAGGACCCGAACGGACTCGCGGGAAAGCCAACCCGCAAATCGCCACCCGCTGCCAATCCGGCGCCCGGGAGGTCGATCGTTCGCCCGGGTATCTGCTCCGGTCGATCCACAATGAGTAATTCAACGTAATCGGTCGGATCGAAGGCGTAGAAGAAGCCTGCGTTCGCGGCGATTTCGACCCATGGAGCGCGAGGATCCGCGTCGAACCGGTACATGTGACCCAGTCTCCCCATCAGACTGAACACGTACATGCCGCCGAACCCATAGACACGTTGCGCGTCCGCATCGAACCCGTGACGGCGGGTGCCCGATCCGCATGTGTGCCCCAGACGACCGAGCCAGCCCAGGGTGAGGTCCGTGTTGTGTCGCTCCACGCGCAAGACCGTGGTCGCGGGGATCGACAGCCAGGCGCTCCCAGACCAATCACACTTCTGTCCCGCGACGTTACCCGGCATGGCCAGCATGGTGGAGATGATCGAAAGAACGATGACCGACGCTGATTGTGGCACTCTTCTCATTCTGTACTCCTTTTCCTTGGGTTGACAGCGATTCCCGGAGCGGATCGGATGGGTGACAGGTACCCGTCGGCCAAACCGGAGTTCATGCTGCTCGCGTTTCGCCCCGCCCAGATGGAGTTCCGAAACCGCGAAGGGGACGCGGAGTTCTCTTTCGTTCTCCCGCGCCGCAGTCGGACGCCGGGGACGAGCGCCTTCGTGCGGGCGAAGGACGAGGAATCCAAGATCGAGTCCTGCCTCCGGTCGATTCTCCCCGTGTTCGACGAGATCCATGTGATCGACAACGGAAGCCGGGACGCGACGGCCGAGATCGTGCGGCATGTGCGGGGGTCGAGTCCGGAGGGGGCGAAGATCCGCCTTCACTCCTATCCCTTCGCGGTGGGACGGTTCGGACCCGAGCACGCCGGGACTCCGGCCGATTCGCTGCATTCCCTCGTCTACTTCACGAACTGGGCGCTGTCGCGCTGCACGCGCCGCCATGTCTGCAAATGGGACGCGGACATGGTTCTCGCCGGGGAGCGGCGCGGGGCGCTCGCGGGGCTCGTCGCCGAACTCGACCGCGGCTGGCCCGCCGCCTGGTCCCTCGCGGGACAGACGGTGTATCGGGCGCTCGACTGGACGTTCCGTGAACCGCGGGGAGAGGTGAACCGGGAGGTGCGGATCTTCCCGCTCAGCTACGACGTCAGGTTCCATTGGAGGGAACACTGGGAGGAGTTGATCCGCCCCCGCTGGCTGCGCACGCACCACTTCGCACCGGCCTGCTTCCACGAACTCAAGTTCCTGGACGAGGAGGAGTTCGATCACTGGTCAACGACGGAGTTTCCCTCGCCCCGCAAGCGCCGGGAGTGGGCCAGCTTCGAGCGCCTGCGCGGGGGGCGGCCTCACGGGAGCGATCGGCGCCTGCCCACCACCTTCCTCGACGACCAGATCGGCAAGCCCGACGCGTCCCCGCGCGACGCGGGTCAGCCACCCGGGACGCCGCCTCGGCGGCGCGGGCTGTCCCGCGGGATGCCGCGCTTCGTCGGCATCGGCGCCACGCGGGCGGGCACGAGTTGGGTGGCCGCGCACCTCGCTACGCACTCCGACATCCGGATGGGCCGTAAGGAGATCCACTTCTTCGACCGCAAGCTCCGCGCGCCCGGCGCGACCGGCTCCGCGCGCGATCGGTACAACCAGCTGCGATATCTCGCCCGCTTCGTCCGCGCGCCGGGCGGAGGGAGAGTCCGCGGAGAGATCACGCCCGCCTACGCCATCCTTGAACCCGACGTGATCCGGCGCGTGGCCGAGTGGATGCCGGACGCGAAGCTCATCTTCATGATGCGCGACCCGGTCGAGCGAGCGTGGTCCCAGGCACGAAACGGCTTCCCGAGGTGGCGCGGAAAGCCCCTGGAAGAGGTAGGGCGCGACGAACTCGCCGCCTATCTGGACAGCGACCCCGTCCGCCGGCGCAGCGACTACGCGCGCTGCCTGCGTGCGTGGCTGGCGAACTACCCGCGCGACCAGTTCTTCTTCGGTTTCCTGGACGAGATCCGGGGGCGCCCCGAGGCCCTGCTGCGCGACCTGCTCGGCTTCCTGGAGGTGGACCTCGCGGTGCCCGACCCCGCCTCGCTCGCG
This sequence comes from Candidatus Palauibacter sp., assembly GCF_965222475.1. Classification (GTDB taxonomy): domain Bacteria; phylum Gemmatimonadota; class Gemmatimonadetes; order Palauibacterales; family Palauibacteraceae; genus Palauibacter. The sequence continues at coordinate 310,193 of NZ_CBDCUB010000007.1, forward strand.
AGACCCGTGAACGCGTCCGCCCCCGTCCCCATGCCGGACTGGGTGCGCGACCACTTCGAGCGCACGTACACGTTCGACGCCGACGAAGTCTCGGAACTGATCGGACGGCCGGTGCCATGGGCGAAGTGAACCGGCCCCCGCGGCTCGCGCCCCCGAAGGCCCGCCGGGGCGCGCAACCGGCGCTGAAGCGGTGGTTCGGGCGAGCCAAGCGCCGGGTGGGGTACTACCGGCTGCGGGCCGCTCTCCGGAACCGGCTGGGGGAGCCTCGCTTCCTCCGCGCGCTCCGGCCCAGCGACGTGTTTCTGGTCGGCCACCCGAAGTCGGGAAACACCTGGCTCGCCTACATGCTCGCGGTGTTCCTGACCGACGATCGGGAGCACGAGGTCACCCTTTACAACGTCGGGGACCACGTCCCTGTCGTGCACGGCCGCGACCACGAGATCGCCGCCTACGGGCACCTGCCGGATCCGAGGGTGTTCCGGAACGAGTACCCCCGGCACGAGCGGCGCTATCCCGGGACTCTCTATCTGGTGAGGGATCCGCGTGCCGTGCTCGTCTCGTTTTGGCACATGTACGCCACGATGTTCGGCGACCGCGACATCGCGCTGCCGGCGTTCGTCGACGGATACCTGACGGGCGCCGCGCCCTTCGACGCCTGGCACCGGCACCTCCCACGCTGGGACCGGCACGTCTCGGCGGCGCTGCGCCGCCAGGAACGAGGCGAGCGCATCCTCATCGCGCGCTACGAGGATTTTGTCGAGGACCGGGAGGCGGCGCTGCGGCGCGTAGCGGAGTTCATCGGCCGCGTTCCGGCCGGAAACGTGCCTGCGGGAACGTCTTCACCGGATTTCGAGGCGCGGCTGTCGAGGGCGGTGACGCGCGGGGCGTTCGAGTCGATGAGAGAAGTGGAGGACCGGCACGGCGCCGAGGCCTATGTCGGACGCGCGCGGGGCGAAGGGCGGTTCGTCCGCCGGGGACGGACGGACGGCTGGAAGGAGGAGATGGATCCCGCGGTCGCATCCCGCATCGAGGCCGCGTTCGGCCCGGTCATGGAACGGGCGGGATACACGGTGTGACCTCGCCCCTCGAGCCAGCCACGCGCACCGGGCCCGCGGTCGCGGTCATCGTCTCCACCTACGAGCGCCCCGATGCCCTGGACGCGGTGCTGCGGAGTCTCGAGGACCAGACGTATCGGCGCTTCGAGGTCGTCGTGGCGGACGATGGTTCCGGCCCGGACACCCGCACTCTGGTCGCGCGGCGTGCGGAAGAGGTCGACTTCCCGCTGCATCATGTGTGGCAGGAGGACCGCGGATATCGCCTGGCGGCCGTCCGGAATCGCGGCGCCGCCGCGACCGAGCTGCCGTATCTGATCTTCCTGGACGGCGACTGCCTGGTGCGGCCCGACTACCTGCGGCGGCACGCGCGGCTCGCCGAACGGGGGCGCTTCGTCCATGGAAGCCGGGTGCGCCTCGACCGCGAACTTTCGCGGCTCGCACTTCGGGGCGAGTTCCCGCTCCAGCGCTGGAGTTCGCCGCGGTGGCTGGCCGAGCGGCTGCGCGGCCGCGTGGACCGGTTCACCCCGCTGCTGCGGTTGCCGCTGGGGCCCCTGCGCCGGGTTTCGTCGCGCGCATGGCGAGGCGTGAAGGGCTGCAACCTCGCCGTGTGGCGCACGGATTTCCTCGCGGTGAACGGGTTCGACGAGGGCTTCGAGGGCTGGGGCTTCGAGGACAATGATCTCGTCGTCCGCCTCATCCGGAACGGGGTCCGGCGCAAGGAGGGACGCTACGCCGTGCCCGTCCTTCATCTATGGCACGAGGAACGTCCGCCCGATCCCGCCAGCCGCGAACGGTTCGAGCGCCGCCTTCGCTCCGCCTATCCCGACAGCCGGTAGCGCAACAGCGAGGGGACTCCGAATGCATCTTCCTCCACGGCGACCATCACGGTGCCCCGCACGGCCACGACCCGGTGTCCGCGGGGGAGACTGACCGCGCCACGGACGCCGCCCGTCTCTTCCAGTACGGTCCAGTCGATCGTGTTCACTTCCGCTTCCTCGCGACGGAGCCAGATGGATCCGTCCTGGCCTCCCACGATCCCCGTAACGGGCGGCAGCATCGTGGGCACCAGCCCCGCCTCACGCAGCGGTTCCCTGAAGTCGGGACCGCCGGGTGCCCCGTCGATGTCTTGCGGGAATACCGTGAGATCACCGATAGCCCGGTCGAGCACCGCATCGGTCACCGGAATCGGCCGGTAGGCATAGTCGCGCGCGAAAAGGGTGTCGCCCTCCGCACCGATCCGGCTCACCGAGACTTCCGACCGGTCCGGTCCGGCATCGCGCGCCACCGCGACGCCCGCGCCGTTGGGCAGGATGGCCGTGTGCGGAGACCGCCGGAGTGGAGCGGTGACCTGGAACACCGTGCCACGACGTCTCAATCCGACGGTCGCCCCCGTCGTTTCCTCCCACCCCAGTGTGTCGACCACTTCCGATTCGGCGTCGATCTGCAGGAGCGGGATGCGAAGGGTTGTCCAACTGGCCCCCTCGCCGGGGGGCTCGGGCCGGAAGATCATGTTCGGTCTCACGAGTGCGGATCCGTTCGTGAACAGCGCGACCGGTGGGGCACCGAGAAGCAGGAGTTGGAACCCGTCTTCGATCCGTTGCGGCTCCATGTCGGCGACCCACTGGCGCGACCGGATGAAATCGCCATCCAGCGTGAAGAAGCTCACGCGCCCCAAGCTCGGATCGCTCGCGAACAGGGTGTCGCCGAGGAGGCCTATGGCCGCCAGCTGGATAAACCCGCCCGGGCCTTCGCCACGGCGTCCGATCGTGCCCATGACGCGGCCGGCTTCGCCAAGGACATAGACGGCCGGCACTTCCGGCTGCGAAACGAAGAGGCGTCCGTCGTCGCTGATGACCACGTCGCCCACCCTCGTCAGCGGCCACTCGGGGTTGTGGGCCTCGTCGATACGCAACTCCAGGTGCGCCCTCAGGTCGGAACGCGCAGCTGACAACTCCGGCTCCACCGCCGACGTAGAGGCCGGCGCACGGTCCCCGCAGGCCCCGAGGACGAGCGCGAGGGCGGCGAGAGTAAGAGTTGGTCTCTGAATCATGTCAAGCCTCCTGCGGGACGCGGTCCCTTGTGGATGCCGTGGTCCGTCCAGTCGGGTCCGCGCGCGAGGCCCTCGAAGAGGCGCAGCCCTCGGGGGACGCCCCGGGTTTCGGCCCGCAGCCGCTCGTTCCTTTCCTGGACCTCGGGGTCGAGCCACGGACGGGCGTGCTCCACGTGCACGCACACCGCCCGGTGCCGGGCCTGTATCGGGCGGATGCCCGCGTTGCGAAGGCGCTCGCCCAGTTCGCGGTCCTCGACCGGGTAGGTCATCCGCTCGTCGAAGCCGTTCACGCGCAACAGATCCGTCTTCCAGGCCGACGCGTTGTGCCCGTTCCATGTCGCACGGGTCGTGGTCAGGCGATCGAGCCATGCCGCCCGGCGCCGTGAACCCGTGAGCTTGTGCCGGTCCCTCCCCCGGACGATCGCCTGTCGCTCCCGGAGCCAAGCGTCCTCGAACAGCGAACCCCTGAGCACAGCTTCCCTGTCGATCGCAGCCCCCACGCCGCTGGCGAGGCGAACTCTCCCGCCGGAGACGAAGTGCCCTCGCTTCGCCAGCGCGGCGTGTGTCTCCACGAAATCGGCCCGCGGGATGCAGTCGCCGTCGCTGAGGACGAGGTAGGCGCCGCGCGCCTCCACAATCGCACGGTTCAGGATCCGGCACTTCCGAAACCCGTCGTCCTCCTGCCACACGTGCGAAATCGAGAGGTCGGTGGACTCCCGCATGTGCTCGATCCGGTCGCGCGTCGCCGACCCCGAGCCGTCGTCCGCGATCACCACCTCAAAGTCGCGGCGAGTCTGCGCCGAGTAGCCCCAGAGGGCGAGTTCCAGCTCGTCCGGCGCATTGTACGTGCTGAGGACGACGGAGATGGAGCGAGGCGTAGCCGTCTCCAGCCGCGTCATCTGCTTCGTGAGCCAACGTCCTCCTACGGCCGGTCGGGCTGCGCGGTCGAGAGGGCGATGGCGTTGAACAGGAACTTGAAGGTGCCGTGCGGCTGCGCGCGCCGCGTGACGAGCGGGCCGAACAGATAAACGTGTCCCTCGCCCACCTGTGCCTCCGCCATCGTCACACCGCCCTGCAGGTACTCCTGGCCCCAGGCCCAGCCGCTGATGAGCGGCGCGTCGTTGTCGAACCACGCGAGCGGTGTCATCTGATTCGTGGCGTCGGCTCCCGCCGCCAGCGCCGGGGCGCTGAACACGGGGCTGTTGTTGAACGAGACCGCGAGCGGCGACGGGACGCCCGTCGCGACGAGGCGTGAGTTATCCACCGTCACCTCGAGGATCGACCCGGGCACGTAGTATTCCTCCCGGCTCAGCGGCTGCCCGCCCTTCACGAGGTGGTCCTCGATCGGGAGCCCGAGCCCCTTCCCGAGATCGGTGGATCCGCCGATGGCCACGATCGATCCGCCGTCCTCCAGGAACTCGATGAGCGCCGGCATCGTCGCCTCGGGCGTGACCCGGCCGAGTCGGTCCCGGTACTCGGCGGGAATCGTCTCCGGATCCGGGGCGCCGAACCCGAACTGGCGCATCATCTCCTGTCGGACCGAATCGGGCACGCCGGCGAACACTTCCTCGAACTGCGAACCGATGGCGCCCTGCGGGAAGATGATGACGTCGAAGTCGTCGCTCAGGTTCCCCGCGTTGAGGCGCTGCGGGAAGACGAGTTCGTAGTCTGCGAACCCGTATTGCTCGAGGATCCAGCGGATCCAGCCCGAGGGCATCGAACCGCCGTACGTATCCCAGAGCGCGATCCGCGGCGCCCGCAGCCGCAGCGCGTCGGCGTCCGGGTCCTCCGTCAGCCCGCGGAAGTTGAGGCCCAGTTCGCCGGCAATCGACGCGACCTGGTCGGCGGTCCCGCCCCGGCTCTTGACGTAGAAGGTGCCGGCCGGGTGCGTCCTCCCCCCCTCGGTGAGCGCGGAGGTGAGCCAGTAAACCTCGTGCCCCGAGGCCCGCAGCCGGTTGATCGCCGTGAACGCGTCGTTCACGGCGTGGCTGAACAGGAAGCCCGCCGCGCCGGCCGCGTCCGCCACGACGCCCGGCATCGGGCTCGCGTTCCATTCCTCGATCTCCTCGAACGGCCCGTCGAAGCCCTCCAGGATGCGGTCGAAATCGACGCCCATCTGGATCGCCAGCGTCCAGCCCGCGTTGTCGTACGGCGGGGTCGGGGGTGCCCCCGGATAGAGGAAGTCGTTCGGGTGGTCCTGCGGCTCGAACATGTCGAGGACGTGCGGCCGGAAGGCCTGCGCGCTCCGCACCACGTAGGAGCCGGCCGGATAGCGCGTTCCCCCCACCGAGAAGTCCGAGGTCGCCCGCTCCACCATGACTCCGGTCTCGAGCAGCGCGTTGACGAACTTCGTCGCCGTGGGGAAATCTGCCTGGTCCGAGGGGAGGATGTATCCGCGCGAGTCGCGCAGGTCGGCATCGAACAGCTTTTCGTAGTCCTCGCGTGTGCCGCGGCTGCCGCCGAAGCCGCCCACGTTGCGGGCGAAGTCCGTCTCGCCCTGCCCCGCCCGCATTTCCTCGCGCAGCCAGTCCACGCGCTTGGGGTGGATCGTCCAGCTGTCCTTGTTCCCGCGCTCGATCGAGTTCATCCCCATGCGCCAGATCCGGTACAGGAACGTCTCCCGGTAGCGTGAGGCGACGTCGAGCACCGCGTGGTTCGCGGTCACCGAGTAGTCGACCGACTGCCGGAAGTGCCACGGCTGCGGCGCGATCGGCGCGGGCAGATTGTCGTTGGGCAGCACCCGCTCGAGGATGAGCGGGATCTCCATCGGGGTCGGGTTCCCGATCGTCTCCGTGAGGAGCCCGATCATGTTGTGGAAGTAGGGCGTCGTACGCAGGCCGCCGTTCCACCAGGTGGAGTAGTTCGCGCCGCGCCGCCGCGTCGCCCCCGGCTTCCCTTCCTCCGTGAAGCGCGAGTGCATCGCCGCCCCCACGAGGTCGATCCCCGTGATGACCATGGGGTCGATGTTGTAGTTGAAGGGATCGCGGAAGGGGGGGGCGAAGAGGACCGTGCCGGTCGGCCCCGTCTGGTGGTGGTTGTAGACGATCTGGGGATACCACGTCCGGTACATCTGCCGGTTCATGTTCTCGGATTCCGGCTGGAAGGACGAGTAGAAGTCGCGGTTGTTGTCGTGCCCCACGTACTTCTGGTACAGGACGGGGATCCCGCGCGTGGAGCGCTCGCTTTTCTCTTCGATTCGCGTATACCAGTTCGAGACGAGGTCCATCCCGTCCGGGTTCGCATGGACAAAGAGGATGATGACGTCGTCGAGGATCCGCATCGTCTCGTCGTCCGTCCCGCTCACGAACTGCCACAGCGTCTCCATCAGTTGCTGCGCGCCCAGGACCTCCGTCGCGTGGAGGCCGCCGTCGATCCACACGACCGCCTTGCCGCGCTTCGCGAGGTCACGCGCCTCGTCCTCCGACACCCCTCCCGCGCGCGCCAGGCGGGCCGAGATCTGCCGGTATTCGTCCATGTTTGCGTGGTTCTCGGGCGACGTGACGATCGCCATGAGCTGGTCGCGGCCCTCGGCCGTCCTTCCGATCGACTCCAGCGTCATGCGCGGGGATTCGGCGGCCAGCGTCTCCCAGTAGCGGGTGAGGTCGCCGTAGTCCGGGAGTTCGTAGTCGGCGCCGATCCGGTGGCCGAAGAACGCTTCCGGCGTCGTGAGGTCCTGCGCGAGTGCCGGCCGGGGCGCGACGAGGGCCAGAACGATCGCGATGGCGGGCAGCGTGCCGCGGGCCAGGGCCCGATGGGGGGCGAGAAACGACATTTTCCGGACTCTCCTTATTCAGATCCTCTGAAGACCCTGTGCAGATCCTGTGCGGACGCGATGCCGAACTTCGGCGCATAATGGCGACGGGGTGGCCGGAAGCCCAAGCCCCCCGCCGAAAACGAAGCCGCCCGCCGGCGAGCCCGAACTTCCGGGCTCTCGGCGGGCGGTCGTTACTGAAGCCCTGACAGCTTCCGGCTGGAGCGGACCGTCAGCGCATGGGCGGAGGCGGCACCCGGATCGGGTCGCCGAGGTCCGGACCGACCCCCGCCGCCTGCACCGCCGAGAAGAGCGCCGGCATCCGGTCCTCGATCACAGCGTTGAGGCGATCGATGGCGCCGGGCAGCACGTCCCACCCGCGCTCGAGCTGGTAGAGCATGTCGGCGGTCGGCGCGGTGTGGTATCCGGACAGGCCGCCGGACACGCCGGCACCGTCCCGGGCCCGGTCGAGTACGTCTCCGATCCCGTCCAGTTCCTCGCCCACGGCCTCGACCTCCGCCGTCAGCGACTCGGACACGTCGTGGTCCTCCAGTTGCGCCTCGATGTCGGACAGATGGTCGCGCAGCCGGCCCAGCGCCTGCAGCCCCTCGTTCGTCGGCTTCGACAGCGCGTAGGCGCTCATGAGGGCGTCCTGCCGCGCCATGAGATCGCTCCGGCTGATGTTCACCCGCGGGTCGAGCCGCACCGAGACGGCTGTCTCGAGCGTCTGTCCCGCCGCCTCCAGCCGGGCCGTGTACGTCCCCGGGAGGGCCTTGGGCGCAGTGGCGCCGGCGCGGAAGAACCCGCCGCCGCCAGGGGCGGCCGGCGGAGGCTCGTAACGCAGATCCCACATGACATCGTTCAGGCCGCGATCGCCGCCGCCCTCGAGTTCCCGGATCGCGGAGCCGTCCGAATCGAGGATCGTGATGGTGGTATTCCCGGCCATGGAGGCGCCGGCGTCGTCGGACGAGCCGCCGTTGGCGGACGGACCACCTGAACCGGCCACCCGGCCCATCATGTTCGCCTCATCCTCGTCGGCCATCGGGGCGTCCGGCAGGTCGCTGCCCAGCCAGTAACGGATGCGGGCGCCCTGCGGCGGGTTATCCGCCTCGAAGATGCCCGGCGTCCAGCCCTGCGGCGTGTACGGGTTGTAGGCGACCGCCGACTGGGTCGAGAAGAGGTGCACCTCGGAGGCGAGCACCGCCTGGCTCAGTTCTTCGAGCGGGGTGACGTCCTCCATGATCCAGATGCCGCGCCCGTGCGTGCCGATGACGAGGTCGTTCTCGCGTTCCTGGATCTTGATGTCGTCCACCGGCACCGGCGGCATGTTCTGGCGCAGCGGGTGCCACGAGTTCCCGGCGTCGACCGAGAAGTAGGTCCCGATCTCGTTGCCGGCGAAGAGGAGGTTGGCCGCGCGCGGGTGCTGCTGGAGCGCGTTCATCGACCATCCGTCCGGCAGCCCGTTCGTCATCGCCCGCCACGACTCGCCGTAGTCGTTCGACACGTAGAGGTATGGCGCCATGTCGTCGTTGCGGTGGTTGTCGCCCGCCACCCACACGGTCCCGGCGTCGGCGTGCGAGGCGACGATCCGCGTCATGTACAGCTGGTCGGGCACGCCCGGCATGTTGAGCGCCGCGTTCGTCCACGTGCCGCCGCCGTCCCGGGTGACCTGGAGGTTCCCGTCGTCCGTGCCCGCGTAGACCACCATCGGGTCGAGCGGTGATTCCTCGATCGAGATCATGTTCCCGAAGGTCGACGTCCCGTCGTTGGCCGACATCATCGGCTCGGAGCCGAGGACGCCCATGATCTCGAGCGTCTGGCGGTCGATGTCCTTCGTCAGGTCGGGGGAGATCCGCTCCCACGTCTGCCCGTAGTCCGTCGACTTGAACACGACGTTGCCGCCGTAGTAGATCGTATTCGGGTCGCTCGGCGAGACCTCGACCGGCGTGTCCCAGTTCCAGCGGTAGTCGGGCGGATCCTCCTCATCCTCCCCGGGGCGTCCCAGCGGACGCATCCGGAGACGCTCGCCGGTCTTCAGGTTCGTCCGCATCAGGTTCCCGTTCTGGGACTCGGCGAGCATCTCCCCGCCGTCGGGGTGGAGGACGGTGAAGTAGCCGTCGCCGCTCCCCACGTTGTACCAGTCGCGGGGCCGGATGCCCTGGTTGGACCAGGTGTCCGAGGGGCCGCACCACGAGCCGTTGTCCTGCAGGCCGCCGCACACGTGGTACGGGTCGCGGTTGTCGACCCCGATCTCGTAGAACTGCGCCAGCGGCAGGTTGCGAAGCTGCCGCCAGTTGTCGGAGCGGTCCCAACTGATCGAGAGGCCCCCGTCGCCGCCGAGGATCAGGTGGTCGGAATTCCCCGGATCGATCCACAACGCGTGGTGGTCGGAGTGTACCTCGGAGGACGCGTCCGGCGTGAAGTTGTTCCCGCCGTCGGACGAGCGGTACAGGTTCCCGCCGCCCAGGTAGACCCGCTCCGGATCGTTCGGATCGATGCGGATCTGGCTGTAGTACATGGGACGGTTGTTGGTCGTGCTGACCTGCGTCCACGTCTCGCCGCGGTCGGCGGACTTGTAGATACCCGTCTTGCGGTCCGGGTCGCCCTGTCCCTGCCCGCCACCACCACCGCCCTGTCCCGGCGCACGCGCGTCCGCCTCGACGATCGCCATGACGATGTTCCCGTCGCGGCGGTAGATGTCGAGCCCGATGCGGCCGAGGTCACCCTCCGGCAGGCCACCGGCGAGCTTCGTCCAGTTGTCGCCGCCATCCATCGTCCGGTAGATGCCGCTGCCCGGCCCGCCGCCGTTGAAGCCCCACAGCGTCCGCTGCCGCTGGTACATGGCCGCGAACAAGGTCATCGGGTCGCCCGGATCCATGGCGAGGTCGATCGCGCCCGTGTGCTCGTCGACATGGAGGACCAGCTCCCACGTCTCGCCGCCGTCCATTGTCCGGTAGACGCCGCGCTCGGGGTTGGAGCCCCACAGGCGGCCCACCGCCGCCACGTAGGCGACGTCCGGATTCCGCGGGTGGACCTGGATGCGGGAGATGTGGTTTGTCGCCTCGAGCCCCAGGTGGGTCCAGGTGCGGCCGGCGTCCGTCGACCGGAACACGCCCATCCCCCACGGGGAAGACTGCCGGTTCTGCGGCTCGCCCGATCCGACCCATACGACGTTGGGGTTCGAGGGGGCGAGCGTCACATCCCCGACCGACAGCATCGGCTGGTCGTCGAACACCGACTCGAAGGACGTCCCGTGGTTGATCGTCTTCCACACGCCGCCCGTCGCCACGCCGACGTAGAAGGTGGACGGATCGGACTCGACGGCCGCGATATCCGCGATGCGGCCACCCATGATCGTGGGGCCGATCTCGCGCCACTCGAGCGCCGCGACGGCCGCCGCCATGTCGGCGTCCTGGGCCAGCGCGGGAATGGGGGCGGCGGTGAGGGCGAGCACCGCAATGAGAGACAGAGTGACCGGGAGCCCTGAGCGCGTACGCATCTTGCTACCTCGTTGTGGCAGGGGTTCCGCGGGAGGGAGGTCCGGGCGAAGGAACCGGCACCGGCCACCCCACCCAACGACCATTACAACCGATATACAGTAGGCAAACCGACCGAAATCTGAAACAGCAGCGCCCGGGAATCCGGAGCATGGGCGGGGTTGACGTGTTACGACATGACGTCGCAAGATTACGACATAGCGTCGTGAGATGTTCATCGTGGAGCGAGAAATGACGGATCTGATCCTCCAGATCGGGGCCAGCAAGCTGGTGCTGTCCGTCGGCCTTGCCGGAGTCGCGTGGATCGTGCAGCGCCGCCTCGGCTGGCCGTCTCTGGCCCACGGGCTCTGGTTGCTGCCGCTCGCGGCCCTGCTCGTGCCTCCTCTCGTCTCGATTCCAATCTGGCCGGGGGAGGCCGATCCCGTCGCCCCCGTCGCGGCCGTGGGCTTGTCGGGGGCGGAGCCGACGACATTGGCGGGGGTCATCCTTGTCGACTGGCTCAAGAGTCACGGCAAGGAGGGGCTCGTCTGGCTCTGGCTGCTGGGCACCGCTTCCGTCCTCGGCTGGACGCTGCTTCACACACTCCGCTTCCATCGCTCGCTCCTGAGAGCTTCTGCGGCCGCGCCGCCCGACGTTCAGCGCATCGCGCGGGAGATCGCAGGCAGGCTCGGACTCGGTGCGGCCCCAACCGTGTATATCACGCGCGCGCAGGTGTCGCCCATGGTGTGGTGGGCCGGAGGGGAGGCCCGAGTCCTCCTTCCCTCGCCCCTGCTGGCCGACATGGATGGATCCGAACTGCGCTGCATCCTGGCGCACGAACTCGCCCATGTCCGACGCCGCGATCACGTCGTCCGCTGGCTTGAGTGGCTCGCGTGCGCGGCCTTCTGGTGGAACCCGGTCGCCTGGTGGGCGCGCCGGAGGCTGCGGGCGTCCGAGGAGTTGTGCTGCGACGCGCTCGCCGTCGCCTCGATCAGGGCCGAACCCCGCGCGTACGCCGGAGCGCTGCTCCGGGTGATCGACTTCATGTCGACGGCGGGGACTCCGGGCCCGCTTACCTTCGCGAGTACGATCGATCGCTGCGGCCGAGCGTCGCGGCTGGAAAGGAGATTTGGCGTGATCATGACGAACCGAACACCGACCCACACCCCGCGCTGGCTCCGCGTCGCCTTGCGGTGCGGCGCCGTATGCCTGCTCGCGGGCGGCCTGATCTACTGCACTGACCAGTCGGACCTCACCTCCGTCGACCCGGCCTTCGCGCCAGCGAACGTGGACACGCGCTTCGGCGATCTGGACCTCGCGCCGAGCGGCTTCTACCCGCGCCTGGACCAGGAGGAGGCGGTCGCGCGGCTCGATGGCCGGGGAGACGATCCGGCTGCGGCCCGATCCCTGCAGGTGGCGCGCACGCTCGGGGACCGGATCGAGGCACTCGCAACGGAGCACGCACTCCCCGTACACCTCGCGGAGGCCCTTCGCGCGGCCGGGGACCGCGTCCTCTCCGTCTCCCGGCGCCTGTCGGAGGACGAAGTCGATGAACCCGTCCGCACCCCCGCCCTGTTCCTGGCCGTGACGCCGGACGACGGGACCGGAGATTCCAAGACGGTTATGCTGGACCTCGCCGGCCTTCGGTCCACGCTCTCGGAAGGCCCTGTCTCGCCGGAAGCCCTCCATGCCGAACTAGCCCGGCACCTCCGGGTGGCCCAGAACTCGAACCCGTTATTCCAGTCGTTACTCCAAGGGACGCATTTGGAGTGTGCGGGTGCTGAAGGCTCGATGCTCTCTTCGGACGAGCGCACTCCCGCCACCATGACTATGACCATGACGTGCGAAACGGCGGAGACCAGCACCGGAAGGCTCCGCGTGAAGGGACGTCGTCCGAAGGACTAGCCGTGCGGTAACCTGATGTTTGACGTCCAGCGTCGAGAAGGAACGAGAAAGGGTTTCGCATGACGACGCCGCGCCTGGCCAACGCCGAACTCGCGGTCATGGAGCGACTCTGGAAGGAGGGCCGCCTCACGGCGCGCCGGCTGCGCGAACAGCTCTACCCGGACGCCACCAGGTCGGCGCATGGCACCATCCAGCGCCTCCTGCAGCGGCTGGAGGACAAGGGGTTCGTCCACCGTGACGGCAGTCTCGGGACTCAGCTCTTCTCCGCGCGGATCAGCCGGGAGGAATACGCGTCCGGGCGGCTCGAGGCGCTGGCCGACCGGATCACGGGAGGCTCGCTGGTCCCCATGATCACGCAGTTGATCGAAGACCGGAAACTCGCCCCCGAGGAGATCGAGCGTCTGCGGAGGATCCTGGAGGAGGGATGACGGATCTGATCCTCCAGGTCGGGACCAGCAAACTGGTGAGGTCCAGGTAGCGGCAGGACGGCTCCCGCGAGAGGTTCATCGTCAGGGTAGCGTCCTGGTCCGGGTCACCGGATCTTCGGCTTGCGACAGGTTGCGGGATCCGAGCCGTCCCGCCTTCCACCTGAGCCAGCCGGAGCGCCACCCATGTCTGCGGAAATACGGATGGAGCGGATGACCTCGCCCGAGATCGGGGCGGCGATCGAGGCCGGGGTCACCACCGTCGTCGTCGCGGCCGGAGCGGTCGAGCAGCACGGACCGCACCTGCCGCTGTTCATGGATGCCGAGCACGGGGACCGGCTTGCGGTCGAGATCGCCCAGCGGCTCGGAGGCGCGCTCGTCGGTCCCACGATCCGGGTCGGCTGGTCCGACCACCACATGGCATTCGCGGGCACCTTCTCCCTCAGTAAGGACACCTTCCTCGCCGTCTGCCACGACTATTGCGTGAGCCTCGCGCGACACGGATTCCGGCGCGTCTGCTTCGTCCCCTCGCACGGCGGCAACTTCGCGCCGCTCGCCGAGACGCGGGACGCGTTCAACGAAGCGGCGGGGCCCGATTGTTCCGTGGACGTGTACGCGGATCTGATCGAGGTCATCGGGACCTGGCGGGAGATCGCCGAGGCGGAGGCGGGTCTCGGCGCCCGGGTGGGGGGCCACGCCGATATCGCGGAGACCTCGATCATGATGGCCCTGCACGACGGTCTCGTCCGGGAGGACCGGGTCGCGTGCGGGCAGTTGACGACGCCCGAGGAGGAACCGGAACTCATCCGGCGCGTGCTCAGCGAGGGGTTCGGGAGCGTGACGCCGAACGGCATCCTGGGCGACGCGCGGGGCGCGACCGCCGAGATGGGCGAGAAGATGATCACCGCGCTGGCGGACCGGATCGCCGCGCATTTCAGGGCGTAGACCAGCTTCCGGGTCAACGGGGGCGCGACTGTGACGAGGGAGACGACGGGATGAGGTTCGCGCGAACGGGAGCGACGGTCGCGATCATGCTGGGAGCCGCGGGATCCGTCGCGGCGCAGGAGCGGCGCGGCCCGCCGCCCGTGCCTCCGGACAACTCTCCGCCGATGACGATCGAGGCGTACGACCCGCACTCGACGCTCGTCGTGCCCGAGAACTCGGTCACGCGCGCCGGTTTTCCGTTCGTGGACGTTCACCTTCACCTCAACGCGACGATGCCCCGGGCGCAGATGGACCAACTCGTCCGCGACATGGACGCGCTCAACCTCGCCGTCGGCGTGAACCTCAGCGGCGGCAGCGGACCCCGGCTCGCGCGGCAGGTGGAAGCCTTCGAAGCGGCGTATCCCGGTCGTTTCGTCGTGTTCGCGAACGTCAATTTCGGCGACATCGACGACCCCGAGTTCGGGGCGCTCGCCGCAGCCCGGCTCGAGGCCGACGTTCAGGCCGGCGCCCGCGGGCTCAAGATCTTCAAGAGCCTCGGGCTGTGGATCACCGACGCGGCCGGAGAGCGGGTCCCGGTCGACGACCCCCGCCTCGATCCGATCTGGGCCAGGGCGGGCGAACTCGGCATTCCCGTCCTCATCCACTCGGCGGACCCGGCGGAGTTCTGGGAACCGATGGACGAGAACAACGAGCGCTGGCTCGAGCTTCGCCTGCGGCCGCGGCGCCGCCAGACGGGACCGCCGTCCTTCGAGCAGGTGCTGGGCGAGCAGCTCAACATGTTCCGCCGCCACCCGGAGACGACGTTCATCGCGGCGCACCTCGCGTGGCTCGGCCACGACCTCGACCGCCTCGGGCGCACCCTGGACGAGATCCCCAACATGAACGTCGGGCTGGGAGCGGTGATCTACGAGCCGGGGCGGCAGCCGCGCTTCGCGCGCAAGTTCTTCATCAACTATCAGGACCGGCTCCTGATGGGGAAGGATTCCTGGGCTCCGGACGAGTACGCCACCTACTTCCGCGTGCTGGAGACCTCGGACGAGTACTTCCCCTACTACCGGAAGTACCATGCGTTCTGGCGCATGTACGGCCTCGACCTCCCGGACGAGGCCCTGCGCAAGGTCTACTTCGAGAACGCGCTCCGGATCATCCCCGGCATCGACAGAAGCCGTTTCCCCTAGCAGTCCGTGGCAAGACGCTGCGTCGCAACGCGAGCGGCGAGGCGCTCGCGTGACAAGGCGCGACGAGGGAGAATAGCAGCGCTATTTGACCGAGGAGCAACGATGAGCGCAGCGTTCACGCGAGATGGATCGCCGCTCGAATGCAGCAGGGCTTTTGTCATGGGCTTGTCTATTACCCTCAGTGGACGGGCGGGCGAAAAGGGCCCTCGACGCCTACAAACTGGCGCATGCGAAGGAAGAGGCCTACGACGCGGCCTACAGGGGGCTCGCTCATAGTTCAGGCGTGTTGAAGAAGGCCGAGGAGCGTCTCGAGGAGGCGCGGGATGCGAGGACCCGCGCCGCCGCGAAGGTGCATGAGGCGGCCGCGGTCTTCGTCGATGCGGAGAGGAGAGCGGAGGTCGCCTACCGCGCGGCCGAGGGCGCGATCTCCGAGCCGGCACCCACCGAGTTGAGCGCGGCGAACCGCGGCTCCATCGGCCGCCAGGCCGCCAAGGCGACCTCTCTGCTGCAGTGGATCAAGCTGTTGAGCTGACCCGGCCGACCTCACATATCCGGAAAATCCGCCGTGGGCCCGAACGTCTGAGGCACCGGCACGTCGAGAAGCCGCAGATAGACCCCCAACTGCGCCCGGTGGTGGATCAGGTGGTCGAGGATGAAGCTCCGCAGCACGACGGCCTTGGGCATCTTGAAGCGCGTCTCGCCACCGACCTTCATGGTCCAGGAACTCGCCAACACCTCATCCGAGGTCGCCTCGATCGTCTGCCGGGCTGCGGCGGCATTCTGGTCGAGCGCGGCGACCAACTCGGCGGAAGACGTGAGTTCCGGGTTCGGCGGCGGTCCGTCCCCCGCGCCGATGTCGAACTCGGACATCGTCAGCGTGGGCATGGTCCAGTTCGGGATCATCGCGACGTGGGTCGCGAGTTCCCCGAGCGTCCAGGACTTCTCGTGCGGACGCCAGTCCAGGCGGTCGCCGGGGACGGCCTCGAGCACGGAGCGGCACCCGGCCACGACGTGGTCGAACGCGTTGAGAGTTCCTTGAGCAGACATGTGAGACTCCGGTGTGAGGGCGTGGTTTCGGTCTACGGGTCTTGCTGCGCGGTCGGCGGCACAAGCTGCGATGTTCGACCGGCGGATGGAACCACCGGCCGCGCGCCTGGGTTCGGATCTTCGCCGGAACACCCGGAACGCCAGGCTCATTGACCTGAATCGCAACCTGACTAGATTTCTAGCTAGATAGCTCCAGGCGTCGGGGGAAAGATGACCGTGGTCGTGAATGTCCACGAAGCCAAGACACAGCTGTCCCGCCTGCTCGCGCAGGTGGAGGCGGGGGAGGAAATCGTGATCGCCCGCCGGGGGAAACCGGTGGCGCGGCTGGTTCTTTGCAAGCCTCCTGGCAGGCGGCAGCCTGACGTCCTCAAGGGAGAGATCGTCATTCCCGACAGCTTCTTCGACGAACTGCCGGAGGAAGAACTGGCGGCCTGGGAGGGTGGATAAGGGTGCGGCTGTTGCTGGACACCCACGCGTTCCTCTGGTGGCTCGGAGACAGTAGCTACCTCTCCGGTAAGGCACGTCTGTTGATCGGCGACGAAACGAACCGCGTCGTGATCAGCGCCGCGACAGCCTGGGAGATCGCAACGAAATACCGGGTTCGGAAGTTGCCGGGCTGCGAAGCCGTGGCTCTCGACATCGCTGGGCACATAGCCGCTCAGGGCTTCGACGAACTACCGATCACGGTTGCCGACGCCGCGCGCGCCGCGCGCCTGCCCGGACCCCATCGGGATCCCTTTGACCGAATGCTCGCGGCACAAGCCTTGGCGCGCGGTCTGCCCATCGTCTCGACCGATGGGGTCTTCGACCGTTACGGGCTGGATCGCCTCTGGTAGGCGATCGCCCCTCGGCGTCCCGAGGCACCGGTGATCCTCCGCCGCCGCACGGTCAGCCGTCCCGTTTGCCGGTGTCACCGCGGCGGATCTCGAAGTCGCGGCGGTCGCGGTAGAAGAGCGCGCGGTTGAGGACGTAGTCTCCGGCCTCCAGGTCCATGTCCGGGCACTCCGTCATCGTCCAGTACTTGTATTCGCCCAGGAACAGGTACTCGCGCGTCTGATGGAAGAAACGGCAGGTGACGCCCTCGCCCCGCCCGATGCGCTCGCAGAAGGCGGCGAGGAGTTCCTGCTGCCCGTGCTTCTGGCTGACGACGTATTCGTGGGGCCACGTGTCGCGGTAGGTGACGGCCTCGCGCCACGGGGCGCGAGCGATCAACTCCATGATGTCCGGCTTCCGCCCTGCGTCTGTCATCTCCGGCATCCTCCGCGCGCGACGCCTACCCGCCCACGCGGCTCAGGTCCAGCGTGAGCGTGGCGTCGACCCCGAACCGGATCGTCCCGCGAATCTCGTCTGCCCCGAACAGGTTACCCGAGTAGGCAATGCTGGTGATCCGGCCTGCCCCCCGCAGCTCGAGGAGCAGCGACACGCTCGGGTGCTCGTGCAGTCCGATCACCGTCCCGGAGAGCGTGTCCTCCTCCTCCTGCAGGGTGACCGTACCCGTGACCGCGCCGCGGTCGTTCGCGGACAGCCGGAAGTCGAAGCTGACCACCGACGACTCGTCGACGACCTGCCCGACCCAGTGGCCGGTGATGTCCGGCGGGATCGGCTCGGACGGGCCGTCCCCGCAGCCGGCGAGCGTCGCCGCGAGCACAATGATCGCACCTGCCGATCGCGTCTTCGGGGTCGCTTCCAGCTTTCTCATCTCGTCTCCACTTCCGATCCGATATCGCCGGGAGGCCGGGCGACGGGGCAAAGCCTACGCCGACACCGAATCTCGGAAAAGGAGTGCGGAGGGTAGCCTCCCGCTGGGGGCCCGATCTTTCGCGACCCATCAGTCTCTCTCCCACAGCTGGCGACTTGAGGTAGCTGAGTTAACAGGTGTACTGGGCGAGAGTGGTCTTGCCGCACGCCGCGGGCCGTGGATGGGGACGACCGGGGAGTCATCGAGCGCCTCGACAAGACGGGACTCCACGTATCGGGGGTAGAAGATCGGTGCGGGCATCAGCTCCGGCCAATTGAAAGTTCAAACCTCGGCTGATTGCAAGTTTGAGTTGCGGCTGATTGCAAGTTTGCGCCGACAGCCGACTCGTGCGGTGGTTGAGGACCCTCGCCTCAAGGACCTGGTGGGATACGCCTGAATTCCAGCGTGCCGATGTCGTGCACGACCGTGCCGCGTCGTATGAAACCGCTGATATGATCTTCGGATCTGAAGCGACCTTGATAGTCCTCGGAGGATGTCTCGTAGTCGAGAGTCAAGGATATGTCCGAGAAGACCTGCACGCCGCTCACGGTTCCGCGGGATATGGTCTCAATCGGAGTGGGGATGCGGCGGAAATCGGTTCGGCTGACCGTGCCCGAGACGTTGCCTTCCCCGTCTTCCCGCAGCCACAGCTGCCAAGCCACGCCCCCGTCAATGAGAGTCACGTGCCCGAGCCACGTCCCCGTGAGGGGCATTTCGGACGGGTCCGTCGTGTAGCGGCAGTCGGCGATCGCCGCCAACAGGACGATCGAGACCGCAAAGCGCGCGGCACATTCCCACGACCCAGACGCCTCCGGTCGCAAGACGCTCGACCGCTGCATGCAGGTCACGATGGCTGAGAAGAAACGTTGGTCGATGCTCCCCCTACGGTGAATCGATAACGGAATTGCCTCATGATTCCTTCAGGACCGGTGGCTCTCCGGTCACACGTGCAAACTCCTCCGCCTCCGGGACCTATTCGTTCTCGGTGACCGGTATTGTCTCGATGCAAGGAACGAAGCGACCTCTTAGCCAGCCCTTCTCGCGGAGTAGACGGCAGGCAAGTTCGATCTGCCGCTCCGAAAAATCCCGCTTACGCTCGTTCCAGGCGTATGCTTGGTCGACCACGTCATCGACGCTACCGGCGTCTTCCCGCGTGACGACCCAGTGAACCGTGGACAGCAACTCCAGACCGAACGGTGACTCGAACCCGGCTACAAGGTCTGCGACGCGGTTGAACCGGGCTTGCGTATCCGTCGTGGTCGTCACAAGCGCCTGCGCGTCATCAATCGCGCCTGGAACCAATCTCAGCCGCTTGTCGGGCCGGTCACCTCCGTCCGCGTAGCCCGAAACCATGTGCCCCTCCATGGCATGAAGCACATGGCGAAGATTCTCTGCGTAAGGCCCGTAGTGCCCCTTCTTGAACCTGAGCTTCAGCGGTTCTCCCGCAACCTGCATGAAGTACATCAGCTTGTGCGCCTCCTGGAGCGTGACGAACGGATCCAGCAGACCTCGCAGGTATCGGTCGAGCAGTCCGACGAGAGCGGCGCGTCCCGGTGTCATGCGAGGAACATCGCTTGAGCGGTTGGCTCTTGCGTCCACCGGACCGCCTCCCGGCTCGAAGACCGTTACCTCCACGTTGCCAAGATCCTTGAACGCCTCAAGAATGCGAGGCCGCACCAGCGACCAGTCGAGGCCACCCAGGCCACTGCCGAGCGGCGGGATGGCTAAGGAGCGGATGTCTCGGTCGCGGATCTCCTTGACGAGAGATCGCAACCCGGATTCGATGTCCTCAAGGCGACTCTTCCCACGCCAGTGACGCTTGCTGGGGAAGTTAATGATGTATCGTGGCGGCACCCCCGAACCGGTCTCGAAGACGAAGACGCGCCCCGGCTTCATCTCCCCCCGCTTACACATAGCGGCATAGGCCAACCTTCGGTCGCTTCATCATCTCGGTGTCACAGGAGAGTCCTCCGTCACCTACGATCAAGATAAGACGGTCGACATGAACGATGTGGTATACCTTGGGCCGCGCAGGTACCGGGTGCAGAGGCATCGCTCGCGAGTGCCGTCAGTTGGACCAGGGGGGGACGATGCCGTTCATGCGGGCGTAGGCTACGGACTGCCCGACGTGTTCGTTCATGTGCGAGACCAGCTGCAGGAGTACGGTCCAGCCCTGGACGCGGCGGCCGTAGAGTTCCGTCTCGCCGGCGAGGCTGGCCTCGCCGAGCGCGCCGACCTGCTCCATCACGTGGCGGACGGACATCTCGTGGATCTCACGCACCTTGTCCTTGTCCCGGATCGACTCGATGTCCGCGTAGTCGAACCCATCGGGAGGCGCGATGCCCAGGTTCTGGTCGAGGTACATGAAGTTGTAGCGCGCGATGTGCATGTAAACCTCGCCCACCTCCATCACGCCCTCGGCGGGCGCCCACGAGAACTTCTCCGCGGGCATCACGCGCGCGAGTTCGGAGATCTTGCGGCTGGAGCCCTGGAAGTGGCCGAGGATCTCGTCCCGGACCGCGATCGGATCCGTCCCGGGGGCGAGCGTCAGCTCATGGGACACGGGAGCGGCGGTGATGGGGATCTGCGCGAGCAGAGTCGCGGGCGCGAGGGCCGCGGCGATGACGAGAGCTGCGAGGAATTCCCGCCTCATCCGACTACCTCCTGCGGTTACTGGCTCGGGGTGGACGGCGCGGCGCGTTCCCGCGACGTAGCCGACTGATATGATACAGCCCCCTCACCCGTTATGGACGGGGTGAGACGCATTCAGGTAACTCGAACGAGGCGAATGTCCGACCGTCATCCACCACACATCGACTCCCGTCGCCCCGGGCTTTGGGTCTACGCCGCGCTGCTCGGCGGGGCGGCAGTGTGGGCGGGGTGCGGGCCAGGGACGCTCGACTGGGTCGAGGAGGACGGCTACCGCTGGGCGGAACTGCGGGTGTCGGGCGAGGACGAGCCGGGCTTCGAGCGGCTGGATCCTTCGGAGACCGGGATTTCGTTCGAGAACGTCGTCACGCAGGAACAGTTCATCGAGAACAGCCACTACCTGAACGGGTCGGGCGTGGCCGTGGGCGACGTGCATGGCGACGGCAGGGTCGACATCTACTTCGCGGGGATGGACGGAGCCAACGAACTCTGGCGCAATCTGGGGGGCTGGAAGTTCGAGGAGATCGCCGAGGAGGCGGGGGTTGCCGCGGCGGGGCGCTTCTCGACGGGTGCCGTGTTCGCGGATGTGGACGGCGACGGGGACCTGGACCTCCTCGCGAACGCGCTCGGCGGGCCCAACTCGCTGTACCTGAACGACGGGGCGGGCCACTTCACGGACGGGACGGAGGCGGCCGGGCTCTCCTCCTCGCTCGGCAGCATGTCGATGACGCTGGCCGACATCGAGGGGGATGGGGACCTCGACCTGTACGTGGTGAATAACAAGGTCGCCACGGTGCAGGATCTCTTCCCGCCTGAAGTCCTGCAGCCGCGGAACATCTACCGCCGGACGGAGGACGGATTCGAGGTTCTGCCGGAGTGGCAGGAGCACTACACGCTCGGGGAGGTCCAGGGCGGCATGGTGCCGCGGCTCGAACTGGCCGAGCCCGACCGGCTGTACCTGAACGACGGGTCGGGACGCTTCACGCCCCTCTCGTATACGGACGGCGCGTTCCTCGACGAGCAGGGGCACCCGCTGACCGAGGCACCGCGGGAATGGGGGCTGGCGGCCCGCTTCCAGGACATGGATGGGGACGGGGACCCCGACCTCTACGTGGCCAACGACTTCCACAGCCCGGACCACATCTGGATCAACGACGGGGGCGGGCGCTTCCGGATGCTCCCGCCGCTCGCCATGCGGAGCACGAGCTTCGCCTCGATGGGGGTGGACTTCTCGGACGTCGACCGCGACGAGCGCATGGACTTCTTCGTGGTCGAGATGCTGAGCCGCGAGCAGCGGCTGCGGATGAAGCAGGCCAGCGGGGGGGTGCCGGACCCGCAGTTCGCGGGGCGGATCGAGAACCGGCCGCAGAAGCCGCGCAACACCTTCTATCTGAATCGCGGGGACGGGACGTGGGCGGAGGCGGCGCAGTACGCCGGGGTCGACGCGTCGGGGTGGTCGTGGGGCAGCACCTTCGTCGATGTCGATCTCGATGGCTACGAGGACCTCCTCATCGGGACGGGCCACTTCTACGATGCGATGGACAAGGACGCGGCCCAGCGGATGGGGTCCGTCGACTGGCGCCAGCGGCTCCTCGTCTTCCCGCCGCTGCGGCTCTCGAACGTCGCGTTCCGCAACCGGAGGGACGCGACTTTCGAGGAGGTCGGGGAGGCGTGGGGGTTCGCGGGGGACGAGGACATCTCGCACGGGATGGCGGCCGCGGACCTCGACGAGGATGGGGATCTGGACATCGTCACCAACCGGTTGCTGGCGCCGGCCGGGGTGTACCGGAATGCGGGACGGGCGCCCCGGGTGGCCGTGCGACTGCGGGGGCGGACGCCGAACACGTCGGGGATCGGAGCGCGCATCCGGGTGTCGGGGGGCGAGTTGCCGCCGCAGACGAAGGAGATCGTCGCTGGAGGCGCCTACCTCTCCGGTTCCGAGGCGATGGCCAGCTTCGCGGCTGGCGAGGGGGAGATGTCGGTCGAGGTCGTCTGGCGGAGCGGGGCCGTGAGCCGGGTGGACGGGGTGCGCGCGAACCGGGTGTACGAGATCGACGAACCCGCGGAGGGCGGGGCCACTCCGGCCGGGGCCGGTTCGGCGGCGGTCGGAGCGTCGGATTCGGAGGCGGCGTCCTACGACCCCCTGTTCGAAGATGTGTCCGGGCTGCTCGGGCACCGTCACCGGGAGAACGAGTTTGACGACTTCTCGCAGCAACCGCTCATCACGTGGCGGCTGAGCCAGGGCGGGCCCGGCGTCGCGTGGGGCGATGTCGACGGTGATGGCGACGCGGACGCCCTGGTGGGCGGAGGCGGCGGGTCCGGCCTCTCGGTGTTCCGGAACGACGGCGCCGGGGGTTTCTCCCCGGACCGGGGGGCGCTGGGCGGCGGCGCGGCCGGGCCGGCGCGAGCCCCGGGCGACCAGACGGGCCTCGTCGTCGTCCCGGGCCGGGCCGGCACCGCCGTGGTCGTGGGGACCGCGACGTACGACGGCACCGACCGGGCGGCCCCCTCGGCCTCCGTCCTCCGCGCCACCGCCTCGGGGATGGGCGAGTCTCGGACCCTGCCGGCGCACGCATCGAGTTCGGGCCCGCTCGCGGCGGCGGATTACGACGGGGACGGCGACGTCGACCTCTTCGTCGGCGGCCGGGTGGTCCCCGGCCAATATCCCGTCCCGGCGACCTCCCGGCTCTTCCTCGACGAAGGCGGCCGCTACGTCCTCGACGAGGCGAACGCCGGCCCGCTGACCGACGTGGGGTTGGTGTCGGGCGCCGCGTTCAGCGACGTGGACGCCGACGGCGACCCCGATCTTGTGCTGGCCCTCGAGTGGGGGTCCCTGCGTCTCTTCCTCAACGAGGACGGGCGGTTCCAGGACGCGACGGCGAACTTCGGCCTCGAATCCCTCGCGGGCTGGTGGAACGGCGTGACGGCGGGAGACCTCAACGAGGACGGACTGCCGGACCTGATCGCCACCAACCGGGGACTCAACTCGGAGTACACGGCGAGCCCGGAGCAGCCGGCCACCGCGTATCACGCCGACATCGACAACGACGGGTTCCGGGACGTGATCGAGGCGCGCTACGACGAGTTCACGCGCTCGATGGTCCCGATCCGGGGACTCCTCACGCTCGCCGGCGGTCTGCCCTTCCTCCGGGGTCAGATCCAGGGTCACGAGCACTACGGGCGGCTGGCGGTCGGCGAGATCCTGGGGCAGCCGGTCGATCTCCTCCCGACGGTCGAGGCGACGACGCTCGCGCATACCGTCTTCATCAACCGGGGGGGGTCGTTCGAGGCCTTCGACCTGCCGCGGGAGGCGCAGTTGGCGCCCGCCTTCCACGCCGGCGTGGCGGACATGGACGGGGACGGTAACGAGGATGTCTTCCTGAGCCAGAACCTGTTCGCGTTCCGGGGCGAGGGGGACCGCAACGACGCGGGGCGCGGCCTGTGGCTGCGGGGCGATGGGACGGGGGCGCTGGCGCCGGTTCCGGGACAGCGTTCGGGCATTGCGGTGTACGGCGAGCAGCGGGGGGCGGCGTTCGCGGACTACGACGCGGACGGGCGCGTGGACGTGCTCGTGAGCCAGAACGCGGCCGGGACGAAGCTGTACCGGAACGCGGGCGCCCGGCCCGGGCTGCGCGTCCGGCTGCGCGGCGGCCCCGGCAACCCGGCCGCCATCGGCGCCTCGATCCGGCTGGAGTACGGCGGCGGGACGCTCGGCCCGCTACGAGAGGTGCGCGCCGGGGGTGGCTACTGGTCGCAGGATGATCCGGTTCAGGTGATGGGGCTCGCGGCCGAACCCACCGCGGTCCGCGTCCGCTGGCCCGATGGCTCGGAGACGGTCACCCCGCTGGACGGCCCGACGACCCCGCTGGAGGTGACGATCGACGCGACCGGCGCGCTGGTGGCCCGCCGCTCACGCTCAGCCGCCGCTGACGCTCAGCCGCCCTTCAGGGCGCGGATTCGTCGAGCGACCTCGCGGGCCATTTCGTTCGGGATGGGGATCGTGAGGTTGTACTGGGCGATCTTCCAGCGCCCGTCCTCCAGCACGAGCACGCCGCTGCCGCGTGTCTCCCCCAGGTTGGCGTTCTCGAGACGCTCGTCGAACCAGGCCGTGCGGCCGTTGGGGGCGATGGAGACGTGACGCTCGAGCATGTGGTACGTCCAGCCGGTGCCGGTCTCGAAGCGGGCCCTCGTGTAGTCCATGAACGCCTCGCGCGTCCAGCGCTCGGTGGCGTCGGTGCCGAGGAAGACGGCCTCGCCGGCGTAAAGGCTGAAGTAGCCGTCGAAATCCGCCTCGGAGGCCGCCTCGTGGAGCGCGTCGAGGACGGCCGAAACGTCGGCGCGGGCGCGGCTCTCTTCGACCGCGGCCGATTGGGCGGCGAGTCCCGCCGCGGCGAACCGCAGCATGAGCAGCGGTACGATCGTCGGCGCGAGCCGTAGTGCGAGGGGCGGCCGGCGGGCCGCGCGTACGGTCTTCAGCATGAGTTCCTCATGAGTGTGTCGGGTCAGAGGGGGTGGGGTGTTCGGGCTTCGTTCGTGTACCCACCCTGCGTGATCCTACCTGAGCCGCGCACGAGCAACTAGTGTCACGTCATCAAACGTCGGATAGAGACGCTTGAGCTTGACACGTGCGTCGTCCGTGGTGAATTGCCAGTTGACCTTGGCTTGGATTCGGTCTCTGGCCGCCTGCCAGGCGGCGACTTCGGCGCGTAGGGTGTCGATGGAGTCGATGCGGCGATTGAGGCATTGGCGGATCATGACGTTGAGTTCGACCTCGGCGACATTCAGCCAACTGCCGTGCTTGGGAGTATGGACGAACTCGAAGCGATCCCAAAGCGCCTTGGCCTCGGCGGGTTCGAAGGTTTCGTAGAGCGCGCCGGGGCGGTGCGTGTTGAGGTTGTCCATCACCAGCGTGATTCGGGTGGCGTCGGGGTACTGCGCGGCGATGTCGCGCAGGAAGCGGGCCCAGTCGGTTTTGGTCCTGCGCTCGGTCACCTTGGTCTGGCGTCGGCCGGCCAGTGGTTCGGTGGCCATGAACACGTTGCAGGTGCCGAGGCGCCGGTACTCGTAGTCTTCGCGGGCCGCCCGCCCCGGTGCCGGCGGGACGGGCGTGCGCGTCTCGCC
Organism: Candidatus Palauibacter sp.; assembly: GCF_965222475.1. GTDB lineage: Bacteria > Gemmatimonadota > Gemmatimonadetes > Palauibacterales > Palauibacteraceae > Palauibacter. Next base: position 335,533 of record NZ_CBDCUB010000007.1, read on the forward strand.
GATCAGCTGGCGCGGCGTCTCGTCCATGCACACCACCGGGAAGTTCGCATCGTACGGACGCCGGTAGACGTCGAGCACCCGCTCCATGCCCGCTGCGAAGTCGGCATTGCGCCGCGGCGGGATCACCCAGCCGACGCGCCGCCACGGTTTGAGGGCGTTTTTTTTAGCACCCGCCGCACCGTCTCGTGCGAGACGCTGTCGATATAGCCAAGTTCCACCGCGCGGTCCGCCAACAGGCGCAGCGACCACTGCGCGCGCCCCTCGGGCGGATCGCCGCAACTGAGCGCGACCAGCCGCGCCTCGAATTCGCCGTCCGCCTTGCGAAGGTATTTCGCGCGACGACCCTGCCGGCCCCCAAGCGCCGCATCCAGACCGTCCTCCACAAACCGCTTCTTGACCCGGTCCACCCTGCGCGCGCTGATCCGCAACACCCCGGCGATCGCCCCGCCGGTCGTGCGCCGCTCGTTGAACTCGCCCTCGTCGCAATTGAGCAGAACCAGCGCGTTGATCACCTTCCGCGAACGATGCGAACCCTTGCGTGTCATCGCCGCCAACGCCTCGCGCTCCCCCGCTTCCAACTCCACCGAATACCGTTTCATGCCAGCCTCCCCGCCATCGTGAACCGGCAAGAAGTCTATCACGATCCTTACGACATATCACGTGTGACATGACACTAGTCTGTCGCGTTGGGTCGCTCCGCGGTCGACCCGAACCCGGGAACCGGAGGTAGCCATGAATCCATACGGACTCGCGCGGCGGAGGACGACGCGGGCCGCGGCCGGCTGCGCCGCCATCATCTGCGCGGTGACCGCATGCGCGCCGGACACCGGCGAGGCCGCGTCGGGGTCGGGTGCCGGCAAGGCCGCCGCCGCGGCGATCGTCCTCCGGGCGGACCGCATCCTGGACGGGCGGGGCGAGGCGTACACGGGTCGGGAGGTGGTGGTGCGCGGGGGGCGGATCGAGGCGATCGCGGAGGCGGGGGCCACGCGGGGTGCGGTGGTGTATGACCTGCCGGGTGCGACGCTGCTGCCGGGGCTCATCGATACGCACGTCCACCTCGGCTGGCACTTCGACGCGGAGACGGGCCGGCTGCACGGCGCCGAATCGACCGACACGGCGGAGGACGAGATCCTCTACGCGGCCGAGAACGCATGGAACATGCTGTCCAGCGGCGTCACCACGGTGCAGAGCGTGGGCGGACCCGAGGACGTGCCGCTCCGGGATGCGATCGCGCGGGGGTCGCTGCCGGGCCCTCGGGTCCTGACGTCGATCGCGCCCATTACGGCCGGGACGGGCGGACCGGACGAGATCCGGACGCGCGTGGACGCGCTGGCGGAGGCGGGCGCGGACGTCATCAAGATCTTCGGGTCCGCCAGCATCCGGGTCGGCGGCGCGCCGACGCTGAGCCAGGAACAGCTGGACGCCGCCTGTGGCCAGGCCCGCGAGCACGGCCTGCGCGCCGTCGTCCACGCCCACGGGCCCGAGAGCGCGCAGCGCTCCGCCCGGGCCGGCTGCTGGCAGATCGAGCACGGCGCGCTCCTGGACCGCGAGACGCTCGACCTCCTCTCGGAACGGGGCCTCTTCTACGACCCGCACATTCACCTGATCTTCGAGAACTACTTCGCCAACCAGGAACGTTACCTGGGGATCGGCAACTACACGGAGGAGGGGTTCCGGCAGATGCGCGAGGCGGTGCCGACCGCGCTGGGCGTCTTCCGCGAGGCGCTTCAGGTGGAGGGACTCGAGATCGTGTTCGGGACCGACGCCGTGGCCGGGGCCCACGGGCGCAACTGGACGGAACTGGCCTACCGCGTCCGAGAGGGCGGTCAGGATCCGATGGCGGCGATCGTCTCGGCCACGAGCCTCGCGGCGGAGGCGATCGAACTGGACGAAAGCGTGGGCACGCTCGCGGCGGGCTTCGAGGCCGACGTGATCGCGGTGGCGGGGAATCCGCTGGCCGACATCGGGGCCCTCGAACATGTCGTGCTGGTCATGCGCGGCGGGGTCGTCTACCGGCACCGGCCGATGTAGGGATCCCGGGCGACACCCGACGGTAGGATCCCTCGTAGAGGGTTGCGGCGATGGCCGGCTTCGGCTGAAGCCGCGAAGCCCAACGGCAACCGGAAGGAGATGCATGAAGCGGTCGATCGAGCAGGCGCAGGAGCGGCTCGCGAACGATTTGCTCCGCCGTCGCGACGTTGTCGCCGTCGGCATCGGGGCCGACAACGGCGAGCCCTGCCTCAAGGTGTACGTCTCGGGGCGCGGCGACCGCAGGTCGATCCCCCGCCGGTACGATGGACACCGGGTGCGCGTGGTCGGTGGCGGTCCGTTCCGGGCACAGGCCGACGGCCCCGCGGCCGGCAGCCGATAGCCGCCGGGGGGACGAACGATGACGCCTCGCCGAAACCTGATCCTCGCGATCGTGATCGCGGTGGCCGCGGTCCTCGCGCTGCACCTCCACTGGATCTCGACCTTCTGGGCGCCCGGGCCACCGCCGCGGCCCGTCCCGCGCCCACCCCGTCCCCCGGCCGTTGCGACACCCGAGGGGCTTCTGAGCGCGGCCATGCGGGTCCAGACCGACTTCGAACCGAGCCTGTTCGCGCTTCCGGGCGTGGTCGGCGTCGGGATCGGCTTCACCGACGCCGGCACGCCGACGATCAAGGTCTTCGTCGACTCGTCGATGCCGCCGGTGGCGTTCCCGCGGGAACTGGGGAGCTTCCCGGTCTCGGTGCAGCCGGCGGGACCCTTCCATGTCCTGCCCCCGGAGCCCTTCGCGGTCGAGGAGGATGAGGGTCCGGTGCCGACGGGCCGCTTCGAGCGGCCGGTTCCGATGGGGGTGTCCACGGGTCACACCCGCTCGACGGCGGGCACGATCGGCGCCGTCGTGACCGATGGCGAGCGCCGCTACGCACTCAGCAACTGGCACGTATTCGTTCCCGGCGGGGACGCGCGGGTGGGCGACATCCTGCTGCAACCGGGCCCCGTCGACGGCGGCGCGGATCCGGCCGACGCGATCGGCACGCTGGCGGCGTTCGAGCCGGTGGTCCTGTCGCTCTTCGCCACCAACCGGATCGACGCCGCGATCGCCCGCACGGACGAGGTGCTGCCGGAGACGCCGGTGGGGGGCTATGGGTCGCCGCGCAGCGTGACGATGGCGGCGAAGCCGGGGCTGCAGGTCCAGAAGTACGGGCGCACGACGCGCCTCACGGTCGGGGAGGTGGAGGCGGTCAATGCGTCGGTCAACGTGACGTACGGGTCGGCCGGATCGCAGGTGGGCCGCTTCACCGGTCAGATCATGGTGTGCTGCAATTTCAGCGCGGGGGGCGACTCGGGCTCGCTGATCGTCGCACGCGATCTGGACCGCGACGGCAACGCGGGAACGGACGACCGCAAGCCGGTCGCGCTGCTCTTCGCCGGCGACGGGCGGCTCACGATCGGCAACCCGGTCGACCTCGTGCTGGACCGCTTCGACGTGACCATCGTCGGAGAGGAGGACGCTGGCCGCTGATGCCTCGCGATGGCTAGGTTGCGGCCCATGCAACGCTTCCGGTCGCACTATCTGCCGCGCACTCGAACGGGTCGGCTGATTCTCGCCGTCTTCCTGGGCCTGTTCGCGTTCACTCAGCCGCCACTCGTGTTCTGGATCGGTAACCGCGTCGAGCCGTTGCTGGGCGGGCTGCCATTTCTCTACGTCTATCTTCTCGTCTTCTACTGCCTCCTCATCGGGGTCCTCGTCTGGATGATGAGGCGCGAACTCTGATGGAACCCTGGGTCATCGCGACCGGACTCATCTTCGTCTATCTCCTGGCCACGATCGTGCTGGGGGCAGTCGCGAACCGGCGCATGTCGGTGGACCTCGAGGATTTCCTCCTCTACGGGCGCAAGGCCGGGTTCATCGTCCTCTATCTGACGGTCGTCGCCACCTATCACTCGGCGTTCGCCTTCCTCGGATCGGGCGGGTTCTTCTACACGCACGGCATCGGGTTCTGGGCCGCGGGCGCGTGGACGGTGCTCGTCGGCGCGATCACTTACGTGCTCGGAAGCCGGATCTGGGCGCTCGGCAAGACGTTCGGCTATATCACGCCGGCCGATCTGCTGGCGGACTTCTACGAGTCCGATGCGGTTCGGGTCGTGGCGGCCATCGTGTCGGTGCTGTTCACCATCCTCTACATCCAGGTCCAGGCGGCGGGACTCGGCTACATCCTTTCGGTCGCGTCCGGCGACCGGATCTCGTTCGAACTCGGCACGCTGATCCTTCTGGTGGTCGCCGCGGGCTACCTCATCGCGGGCGGTCTGCGGGCGGTCTACTGGACCGACGTGATCCAGGGCGTGTGGATGTACGTCGCTGTGTGGGCGGGCGCGCTGGTGCTCGCATTCAAGCTGTTCGGCGGGCCGATCCAGCTATGGAAGCGCGTGGCGGCGGAGCGCCCCGATCTCCTCACGCTTCCGGGGCCCGAGGGGTTCTTCACGCCGGGGATGTGGTTCGGCATGGTCGTCGTCCTCTCGTTCGGGATCGTCTTCCAGCCGCACCTGTTCATCCGCTACTACACGGCGGTCTCGGCGCGCACGATCAAGTGGCTCGGCGCCACCACGCCCATCTACCTGATGACCCTGTACATCCCCGCGGCGCTGGTGGGTCTGGGCGGCGCGCTGGTGATGCCGGACATCGCGATTCCCGATCGGATCTTCCCCGAGATGCTGGTCGCCTATGCTCCGGCCTGGCTCACCGGCGCGATCCTCGCGGGCGCGACGGCCGCGGCGATGTCCACGCTCGACTCCATGCTGCACGCGAACATGACCGTGCTCACGCGCGACGTGTACCAGCGCTACATCCGCACGGACGCTGCTCAGAACCACTATATCCTCGTGGGTCGACTCATCGTCGTCGCCCTGCTCGCCGTTGGATATGTCCTCTCGGTGAACACGTTCGGTTTCCTCGTCACGCTCGTCTCACTCTCGGGTGCCGGCGCGCTGCAACTGATGCCGGCGGTACTCGGGGTCTGCTTCCCGGGACGCCGCCTGACGACGAGCCGGGGCGTGATCGCGGGCATCTCCGCGGGCCTGGCGACTCTCTGCGTGACGCTCATCATCGTACCGCATCCCCTCGGACTGCACGGCGGCGTGTGGGGACTGGCGGTGAACTTCGTCGTGACCTGGGTCGTGAGCCGGCTCACGCCCGCACCGAGTGACCCCACGGTGTCGCGGATCCACGGCGCGATCGAGCGCTTCGTGTACGAAGGCGATCCCGCGTGACCGCGCTCGGAGGCTGATACGGTGGGCAAGCTCGTGGGAGGTCTCGCCCTCCTGTCGCTGGCGCTGTCCATGGTGCTCGGCTTCGTGCGCGCCGACGTCGACCCGTTGGCGCTCCGCACGATGGTGGCGCTCCTCATCGCGGCCGGGCTGCCGGCGGCGGGGGGCGTCTGGCTGCTGGCGCGCCACTTCGGAGTCGGACGCCGGATCGAAGGCCGGCGCGAGGAACTGCGCCGCGACACGCTCGAGGCCGAGATCCTGCGGATGGCGGGGCGGCACGACGGGCGGCTCACCGCAGTCGAAGTCGCGGGCGAACTGGCGGTTCCGACGACGACGGCCGAGGAACTGCTGAACGAGCTGATGGCGCGGGAAATGGCCGACATCGAGATCACCGACTCGGGTCTGCTCGTCTACACCTTCCCCGACGTACGACACCTGTCCGAGAAGGAGTCGGCCCGCGGACTGCTGGAGTCGTGAGCGAGACGCGCTGGCCGTGCCCCGTCTGTCTCGGGGTGAAGATGGAGAAGGCTTCGCTGGGAGCGGGGGGCCGAGGCGGCGAGGGCGCGCTCACACTCGACCACTGTGCCCGCTGCGGAGGCATGTGGTTCGAGTTGGGTGAGGTGCAGCGGCTCCGCGCGGAGCGGCCCGAGTCTCTGTGGGCGCGGATCCCGGCCCGCGACGAGCGGCACCGGGCCCAGTGTCACGCGTGCCGCGCGTTCGTGGACCGCGACGCGGCCCGGTGCGGGGCGTGCGGCGCGAAGGCCCGGCTGAACTGTCCCGCCTGCGATACCACGATGCTCCAGCTCCGACAGTCCGATTTGACGCTGGACGTCTGCAAGCGGTGCAAGGGCGTGTGGTTCGACCACCACGAACTCGAGGCGATCTGGGCGCTGGAACGAGACCGGGTCGTCGCGAGGCGCGGGAAGGGCGGGAGCCCCGCGCGCGGCGCGGAGACAGGCTCGGAGATCCTCCTCGAGACCCTCTTCTGGGCGCCGGAACTCGTCTTCGTGGGGGCGCACGTCGCCGGGCACGCGGTGGCGGCCGCGGCGGAAGCCGCTCCGGCCGTGCTCGAGGCCGCCGGGGAGGCCGCGGCCAGCGTGTTCGAGACCATCGTCGAGATCGTGGCCGGCATCTTCGGCTGACGCAGGCTCCGGGTTCGCCCGACGGCCCCGGCTGATAGAATCCGGGTCCGCTCCGACCTGACACGCACCCCTCCGGGAGACACAACGAAATGGAAATCGTACTGGCCACGCTGGCCGACTGCGCCAATACGTCGAACGACGGCAAACTCAACCTGATGGGGCTGTTCGACACGCTCTACGCGGCGAACGTGCCCGTGACCCACCCGTCGATGCAGCTGGTGCTCAGGATCCGGGTCGAACCCGCCGAGATCGACCGGCAGCACGAGCTGGAAATCCGCTGCATGGACGCGGATGGCGAGGAGCTGTTCAAGGTCAAGGGCGGGTTCTCGGTCCAGGCCCTGCCGGGACGGGCGGCCACGTTCAATCACGTCGTGGGGATCAACAACCTGACCTTCCAGAAGTACGGGGGGCACACGGTCTCGATCTTCGTCAACCGGGACCTCAAGGAGACGCTCGAATTCGAGGTCGCGAAGGCCGAGCAGCGCGCGCGGCCGGCGGCCGACTGAGGGTCAGCGGCCCGGAACAGCCCCGGCGTCCGGCGCGGCGGCGGCGGCTGACTCCGCTTCCCACAGGCGGCGCTGTTCGCTCGTCAGGTAGTGCCGGATGGCGGTCACGTCCTCCATCGTGAGCAGGTCGCCGAAGCCGGCCATGCCGTTCACGGCCAGCGCGCCGCCCAGGACCACGGCGTCGAAGCTCTCCCACGCGCCGCCATCCATCCTGCGGAGATCGGGATAGGCGGAGAGGTGTTCGTCCGAGGCCCGGTGGCAGATGCTGCAGTAGACGCCGAAGAGTTCCGCCCCCCGTCGGACGCGGGCCGCGTCGAGCGAGAGATCCGGCGGTTCCGGCGTCGCGGGCGTGATCTGCGCGGAAGGTAGCGGTACCTCCCCGCCGTCGAGTCTGAACACCAGCAGCCGTCCCGTGCTCTCGTAGTCGTACGCCGCCGAGCCGAGCGGATAGGCCGACCCCCGCGGCCCTCCGTAGCCCGCCATGACCGCAATGTACTGCACGCCGTCGACCTCGTACGTCATGGGTCCCGCCATCACGCCGCTGCCGAGATGGATGCTGTGGAGGCGTTCCCCGCCGTCGGCCTGGTGGAAGTCGAGCGTGCCGGCGGCGGTCCCCTGGATGACGAGGTTCCCGGCCGTGACCAGCGTGCCGCCGTTCCACATGCTTCCCCGCGGAACCCGCCACAGCTCGCGACCCGCGACGGGATCCCACGCGAGGAGGAACTCGTTGGGTCCGATGTCGGGGAGGCCCTCGGCGAGGTGCGCGTACTCCCCCGGGAACGGGGGCCAGCTCGCCTCGAACCCCTCGTACGCCACCTCGGGACGGTGGTCGAACTCGTCCAGCGAACGCCACAGCATGGCCTGTTCACGGGCCGGAATGTAGGCGATGCCGGTCTCCGGGTTGAACGACATCGGCTGCCAGTTGTGCCCACCGGCCGAGGACGGAAAGACGACCCGGGGCTCGTCCCGGTAGTCCGCGGCGGGGTTCGGGACGGGCCGGCCCGTCTCCATGTCGATCCCGAGCGTCCAGTTCACCGTGACGAAGTTCTCCGCCCGCAGCAACTCTCCCGTGGCGCGGTCCAGCACGTAGAAGAAGCCGTTCTTCGGCGCCTGGAGGAGAACCTCTCGCGGTTGGCCATCGATCATGACGGTGCTCAGGATGATGTTCTGGGTCGCCGTGTAGTCCCAGATCTCGGCGGGCACCGTCTGGTAGTGCCACACGAGCCGCCCGCTCTTCGGGTCGATCGCGAGGATCGAGACGAGGTACAGGTTGTCGCCGCCGGAAGGGCTCCGGTGCCAGATCGGATAGGGATAGGAGTTCCCCGTCCCCACGTAGAGGAGGTCGAGGACCGGGTCGTAGGCCATCTCCCCCCATACCGTGCCCCCGAGACCGCCCTCCCAGGCGGAGTTCGGGTCCCACGTCTCAGCGGCGACCTCCAGTTCGGGATGCTCGGAACCGTCCGCCGGGTTCCCGGGCACGGTGAAGAAGCGCCACCTCTCTTCACCCGTCTCGAGGTCGTAGGCGGTAATGTACCCCTCACGCCGAAGTCCCCGCCCGCGTTGCCGAGGACGACGACGTCGCCGGCGATCTGCGGGGAACCGGTGCTCGTGTAGGAGAGCGAGCGGTCGAGGAAGGTGTCGACGCGCCAGATTTCCTCGCCCGTCGCCGCGTCGAGCGCCACCAGGTACCCGTCAAAGGTGCCGACGAAGATGCGGCCCTCCCACACCTCGAGGCCCCGGTTGATGGGACCGCAGCAGCCCTTCCTGCTGTAGCTCGGATCGACGACGGGGTCGTATCGCCAGACCGTTTCCCCCGTCGTCATGTCGAGGGCGGCGACGCTCCCCCACGGCCCGGGTGCGTACATTACGCCGTCCGCGACGACAGGGGTCGCCTCGAGCCCCCAGTGCACGCTGCCGACGTGCGAACGCCACTCGTACTCCCACGCGAGCCCGACCGCGGCCGCGTTCATGACGTGGATGCGCCCGAGCGGGGAATAGCGCGTCTCGCCGAAGTCGCGGCCGGAGGTCAGCCATTCCGCCGCCACCGTGTCGGTCGCGAGCAAGCGGTCCCGATCGACGCCCCCGGCCGCGGAGCCGTCGGGCCTCGGCTCGCAGCCCGTCACGGCCAGGGCCGCGAGGACCGCGGCGGCGAGCGGGTGGGAGACTGGAGCGCGGCCCTCCACGGGGATCGGAGCAGTCCGTCAGAAGCGGGGGGTTACGGTGAGCCGGAAGCTTCGGGTCGGTCCCGGGCTCCGCTCCTGCACGTCCACGTACTTCGCCTGAAACAGGTTCTCGATCTTCGCCTGTATGTCCGTTCCCAGAAGCCGGGTGTGCATGCGTACGTCGACGAGGGTGATCGATCCCCGGTCGTCCAGCGGGAAGGCGAGGACCTGCTCCACGCGGGTCCGATAGCGGAAGTCGATCGCGACGAGTTGGCGCCAGCCCGAGACCGTCGCCGTGAAGTTGTGGCGCGAGCGGTAGGGCAGCGCACGGCCGGTCCCGTGATCCTCCGTATCGAGGAACGTATAGCTGGTGCTGACGTCGAGACGGCTCGGGATCACCCCGACGCGCAGTCCCGCGTCGACGCCCCGCACCATGGCGTCGGCGACGTTGCGGAACTGGAAGGTGAAGAATTGGTCCGGCGCCGGAGACGGCTCGATGAGATCCGTGTAGTCGCTCCGGAAGAAGCCGGCATCCACCCACACGCGGTCGCTCAGGCTGACCGTCGCGCCCACCTCGCCGGCCCAGGCGGACTCTCCCCGCAGCTCGAGATTGGGGACGACCCGGAACCCGAACTGGGTGGTGGACGTGAACTGCTCGGACACGCTCGGCGCCCGGTAGCCGCGGCTGAAGGATGTCCTGAGACTCACTCGCTCGCTCGCCTCGAAGACGACACCGAGCTTCGGGTTGAGCACCAGATCCTCCATGGCCGCGGAGGCTTCGTGGTAGTCGAGCCTCAGTCCGGCGGAGCCGCGAACCCGGTCGGAGAACGTGATCTCATCCTGCGCGAACACCGCGAGGTCCGTGACGTCGGGCGCGGGGTCGAGGAAATTCGAGGTCACGCCGGTCCACGCGCCTTCCCCCCCGATGGTCAGGGCGTGCGACCGATTGGGGAAGAGGGACCATTGCACATCGGTGCCGACCCGCGTCGAGCGGTGGAAGTCCTCATTGTCGTGGAAGTGATTCTGGGACCGCGCGTGGTAGATGTGCGGCCGCAGCTGCAGGCGGAAGGTCGGCGTTACGATCGGATTCGCCGTCACCCCGAACACGACGTCGTCCGTCCGTATCCAGTCGCCGAGTTCCGTCGGGTCGACTTCGAGCGGACGATCCGCCGAAAGCCAGGTGAAGAACTCCTCTTCGTCCCTCCGAGTCCAGTTGACGAAGACTTCCCACGGATTGGGGGAGTCCGCGGGGAAGACGGTCTTGAGCCGCATTCGTGAGCGGCTGAGTTCCCCGTTCTGCCGGAATCCGTCGGACCCCTCGCGCGCGAGGTAAAGGGTCGTGCCCACGTCGCCGAGACGGCGGGAGTGCTGGAGGGCGATCCCCTCCCGGCTCAGACTCTCATCCGTGAACGAGTGCGAGGACGGAGTGTCGAAGAGCCCGTAATATCCGCGCACGATCGTCTCGGGTTCCGCGGGGGGGCGTTTCGTGATCACGTTCACGACGCCACCCAGCGCGTTCGTGCCCCACAGCGTGGAATGCGGGCCCTTCACGATCTCGATCTGGTCCACGTCCAGCACCGGGAGACCGCTGAAATCGATCGAGGCGCCCACGCCGGACAACACGCGGTGGCCGTCCAGCAGCATGAGCACCCGGCTTCCGACGCCCCGCGCAAGTCCTGTGGCGCCGCGGATGTCCATCTGGCCGGAGTTGAAGATCACGCCCTGGGCGAAGGGGAGCGCCTCGTCGAGGGTCACGATGTCGCGGCTGAGGAGTTCCTGACCGCTCATGACGGCGACGCTCACGGGAGCCTCGCCGGGCTGGGCGACGGTGCGGCTCGCCGTGACGGTCAGTTCGGGCACATGGAACATCCGGTGCTCGAGCAGGATCCGAAGATCGGCGGCTGCACCGCCCTGCAGCCGGCGTTCCTCGCTGCGGAAGCCCGGAGCGATGACGATCAGCGAAAAGGTGCCCCGGGACGGCGACACGATGGTGAAGCTTCCATCGGCCCGGGTCGTGGCCCGCAACGGCGTATTGCGGATGAACACGGTGGCCCCGACGATCGGCAGATCGGTCTCGGCATCCAGGACGGTGCCGCGCACCGCGTCCCGGACCTGGGCGCCCAGCGGGGCGCTCGCCAGAAAGACGGCGAGCGCCGCGCCGGTCACAACACAACGGCGAAAGCCGGCCGCTATTGCCGCTGCCAAACTGTAGTCGAGACGGCGGCCGGGGGCTCCGTTACCATGACAGTGAGGACGTTACCCGCCAGCGAATAGGTGCCACGACCCTGCTGCAGGTTGCCGGTCTGCTCCCACGATCCATCAGTGCGAATCACGAAGGTTCCCTCATCCATAATGGTCGAAGTACCGCCGGCCCCATCCGGATACATCAGGGTGAGACTCAGGTTGCCAGTCGCCTCATCGCCGCTAACGGACGTCTGGGTCAACGAGAACGTCCCTGATACGAGAGGAGGCGTCAGCGTGAGTCCACCCGAGAGCACAGACGAGAGGGACACCAGCGCATACGACCCGGTCAGATTGGGCGGTGGCTCGACGGCGGGCGGCTCCGGCTCCATCGGATCGTCGCCTCCGCCGCAGCCCGCGACAAGCGTGGCGACGACGACCGGCACAAACAACATGAACAGGCGCTTCTTCATAGGAGTTCTCCCTGTGCGTTGATGCCGGGCCGGGGTCAGTCGCCCCCGCCCGCTCTGTCCATCATTCGGTCCCGCGCGGCGCGAAACTCGTTCCCCTCGCGCCAGTTGGGCCACTCGGCGCCTTGTGCCAGCCTGTAGCCCACCTCGAACAACAGCCTCAGGTCGTCCACGGCGCCGTCCAGATCCCAGGACGGGTCGTACTCGTCCGTCGGCTTGTGATACCGCTCGGCCGTGTATGCCTCGCGCATCCGCCGGCCGTACGACTCGCCGCGCTCCACGTGGTCGATCCCGGAGTCGGTGTACAGGGCCGGCACGCCCCGCTTCGCAAAGTTGAAGTGATCGGAGCGGTAGAAAAAGCCCTTTTCCGGCTCCGGATCCGGGCGGATCACGCGGCCCGCCGCCGAGACGACCGCTTCAAGGTAGCCGTCCAGATCGGAGTTGCCGAGACCGACGACCGTGATGTCGTTCATCGGCCCCACCGTGTTGAGGCCATCCATGTTGATCGCGGTCACGGTTCGATCGAGGGGATGGACGGGGTATTCGCCGTAGTGATCCGAGCCGAGGAGGCCCTGTTCCTCGGCGGTTACGGCGAGGAACAGGACGGTGCGGGCCGGCGGCCGCTCGAGGCCGCCGAAGGCCGCGGCGATCTCGATGAGGCCCGCCACGCCGGTCGCGTTGTCGAGCGCGCCGTTGTAGATCTCGTCGCCTTCGAGCGTCTCGTCCCTCCCCAGATGGTCCCAGTGGGCCATGTAGACGACGGCTTCCTCGGGATGTTCGGAGCCGGCGAGGCGGCCGACGACGTTGTGCGACATCGAGCGCTCGATCGTGTTGCGGATCTCGAGGCTGGCCGCGAGTCCCAGAGACATCGCCTCGAAGTCCTCGCGGGCCGCCCGCACACCCAGCGTCGCGAGGTCGAGACCCGCCCGCTCGAACAGCGCGGCGGCGGCATCGAGCGTCAGCCAGCCCTCGACCGCCGGACGGGAGAGGTTGGCGTCCTCCGCAACGAGACCGAACTGGGGGCCGGACCAACTGCTGGCCACAACCTCCCACGGGTATCCCGCCGCATCCGTCTCATGGATGATGAGGGCCCCCGCCGCGCCCTGCCGCCCGGCCTCCTCGAACTTGTACGTCCAGCGGCCGTAGTACGTCATCGCGCGGCCGTTGAAGAGGGCGGGGTCGCCGGTCGCGTAGCCCGGATCGTTCACGAGCATGACGACGGTCTTCCCGGCCACGTCCACCCCGGCGTAGTCGTCCCATCCGTACTCCGGGGCGACGATGCCGTACCCGACGAAGACCAGTTCGGAGTCCGCGAGGCCGCTGCGGTCGATGACGCGCTTCGTCCAGGCCATCATCTCGGTCCCGTACGCGAGCGTCTCCTCGCGGTCGTCGCCCGAGATCGCGAGCCGCATCCCGGGATCGGCCGTGAGCGACACGAGGGGGACCGGCTGCAGCCACTCCCCGTCGTTGCCGGGGTCGAGCCCGGCGGCCCCGAACGCCTCGGCCAGGTAGGCGATCGTGAGTTCCTCTCCCCGGGAGACCGGCGCGCGTCCCTCGAACTCGTCCGAGGCGAGGACCGCGATGTGCTCCCTCAGCCCGGCGTCATCGATCCCCCGCAGCGCGCCGGCCGGCACTTCCGGGTCCGGAGCACACCCCCAGGGCGCCATCAGCAGTCCCCCGCACAGCGCGGCGACGCGGCGAAGCTGTCTCGCCGTTCGGCGGTCATCGCTCATCTTCGCCACCGCGACCATCGGGGGAGAGACGCCCCGGTGGGGAGAGACGCCCGGCTCCCCCGCCCGACGCGGCGACGGGGCCGGCCGAACGGTCGATGAGGACCGGGTCGCCGAGCCCCAGCGCCGAGAGGCGCTCCAGCTGCGTTCTCGCGTCGCCCACCACGAGCCAGATGAACCGCCCGCGGTCGAAGTACTCCGCGGCCAACTTCCGGATGCGTTCGACCGTCATCTCCCGGACGACGGTCTCCCGGCGAAGGAGATAGTCCGCCGGGAAACCGTAGGCGCTCATGTCCGCCAGGATCCCGAGCTTGTTCCCCAGCGTCTCGAACGCGCGGGCGTTGGTCTTGAGGAGGAAGCTCTGCGTGGCCGCGAGATCCTCCTCGTCGAACCCGGGGCCGTAGCCGTCCAGCAGATCGCGGATGATCTCCAGCGACTCGTAGGTCACATTCGAGCGCACGGAAGACGAGATGAGGAACGGGCCCGGGAGCGCCGTGCCCCGGAATCCTGAGCCGACACCGTAAGTGTAGCCCTTCCCCTCGCGCAGGATCTGTGTGAGGTCCGAGGCGAAGCCCCCGCCGCCCAGTCGGAAGTTCGTCACCTGAGCGGGCCAGAAGTCGGGATCGGTCTCGGCCAGCGCGAGATACCCCACCCGCAGGACGGACTGGCTGGCGTTCGGCACATCGACGAAGTAAAGGCCGGGCGCCGCAGCCTGGACCGCGGGCGCGGAGGGAAGCTCCGGGGCGGCGCCGCTCCAGCGCGTGCCGATCCCCTCCAGCGCCGTGGTCACTTGGTCCGGAGTCGCCGCGCCGGCGACGTGCACCGCGGCCCGGACCGGCGTCAGGACGCGCTCGTAGTAGGCCCGCAGCTCGTCGAGGCCGAGGGCACCGACCCCGTCGACCGTGCCGCGGGCGTTGCTGCCCAGGATGTGGTCGCCATAGAGGAGCCGCGTCATCACGTCGACCGCGATCGCGGTCGGCGACGACGACGCCTGGCGGAGCTGGTTCCGGACCCGGTCCCGCGCGAGTTCGAACGCCTCGGCATCGAAGCGGGGTTCGAGCAGGATTTCCTCGACCAGGGCCATGGTCTCGGGGAAGTTCCGGCTCAGGGTCGAGCCCCGGATCGTGAAGGTCTCCCGGCCCGAGGTGACCGAGATCGAGGCGCCCAGCGCGTCGATCGCCTGCTCCAGTTCCTCCGGCGTCCGGTTCGCGGTGCCCTCGGTCATGATCTCGGCGAGCAGGTTCGCCGCCCCGATGCGGTCGGGGGCCTCGAGCAGGAGGCCGCCGTCGAGCCGAAGCTCGAATTGCACGAGCGGCGTCTCCCGGTCCTCGATGCCCTTGACGGGAACGCCGTTCGCCAGCGTCGCGGTCCACACGGCCGGGGCCGACAGGCTGGGCGGCGGGCCGAACTCCGGCTCGACCGCACGGTCGATACGCGAGGGCGTGCGCGGGATGTCGCCGCGGTCGTCGATGGCGACGGGCGCCTCGGCACCTGACACGATGGGCTCTTCCACCACCGTGGCGAGCAGCGAGCCCTCGAGCGCGAGTTCCGGCTGGCCGCGGGGGATGAAGCTGGTCGCCACCGAAGGACGACCCGCCACATGGGTCTCGTAGACGCGGAGGATGTCCGCTTCCGTCACGTCGAGGATCCGCTCGATGTCGTCCGCCACATAGCCGGGATCGCCCGCGAAGATGTTGTACCGCGCGAGCTGAAAGGCCTTGCCCAGAACGCTCGACAGGCCGCGGTAGAAGGAGGTCTCGTATCCGGCCTTGACCCGCTCCAGGTCGGCGGTGGAGATCCCCTGCTCCTCGAACCGGGCGAAGGCCCGCTCGACGGCCCCTTGCACCTCGTCGAGGTCGGTGTCCCGGAAGGCCCGGATCGTGAGCCGCATCTGGCCCGCCAGTTCCTGGTGGAAGGCGAACATGCCCGCCGAGGGCGCGAGCTTCTCCTCCTCGACGATCACCTCGTAGAAGGGCGCCGTCTTTCCGTCCGTGAGGAGGGTGCCGAGGAGGGTCAGCGGGTACGAGTCCGGGTGATACATCGGGACCGTCGGCCACGAGAGGGTGAGCTGGGGCAACTGGGCGAAATTGTCCTCGTGGAAGAGGCGCGTCGAGGCGTCCAGCGACACCTCGGGCGGCGTCGGGCGGTCGGGCATCGGCCGGGACGGGATCTCGCCGAAGTACCGCTCGATCCACTCCCGTGCCTGCGCGATGTCGATGTCGCCGGCCACGACGAGCGTCGCGTTGTTCGGTCCGTACCACTTCTCGTGGAAGTCCTTCGTGTCGGCGAGCGTGGCGCCGTCCAGGTCATCGAGCGAGCCGATGACCTGCCAGCGGTACGGGTGCCCTACCGGATACACCGCCTGGTCGATGACGAAGCTCGCGTGGCCGTACGGGCGGTTGTCCACGCCCTGGCGCTTCTCGTTCTTGACGACCTGCTTCTCCTTCGCGACGACGTCTTCGGTCACCGTATTGATGAAGAAGCCGAGCTTGTCGGCCTCCGCCCACAGCGTCTTCTCGAGGGCGTCGCTCGGCACCACCTCGAAGTAGTTCGTGCGGTCGCGGCTCGTCGACCCGTTCGTCGAACTGCCCACCCGGGTCATGAGGCGGTCGAGGCCGCCCGGGCCGAGGTTCTCGGAGTCGAGGAAGAAGAGGTGCTCGAACAGGTGCGCGAAGCCGGTCTTGCCGGGGACCTCGCGCGACGACCCGACGTGGAACGTCATCGCCACCGCGACCACCGGGTCGGAGCGGTCGACGTGCAGGACCACGTCCAGCCCGTTGGGAAGTTCGTACTTCTCGTAGTCGATCGTGAATCCGCCGCCGCCGGCCGCGCAGGCGGAGAGCGCGACCGCCAGGGCGGGGACCAGCGGCGCGAGGTGGCGCCGGATCGGGTGGGGAACGGACATTGGAAGATCCCTTACTTCGGGTCAGGGTCGGGGAGGCCGCCCCTCGAATCAAAGGGATCGGACACGCCCACGCCACCCGCGGACCACGGAGGACGACGGAGGCATCCCGATGCGCAGGACACAGTTTCTCTCGACCGGGTTCCGCGTTCCGGACCGCGTGGTCACCAACGACGAACTCGCGTCCATGATGGACACGTCGGATGAGTGGATCCGCCAGCGGTCCGGGATCGTGGAGCGGCGCTGGGTGGAGGAAGGCGAAGCGGGCTCCGATATGGGCGCGGCGGCCGCGACCATGGCGCTGGAGCGGGCCGGAATGAAGGCGGGGGACCTCGACTGCCTGATCGTGGCCACGGTGTCGCCGGATCATTTCTTCCCCGGCACCGGCGTCTTCCTGCAGCGCAAGCTCGGGATCCGCGACATCCCCTGCCTCGACGTGCGCAACCAGTGCACGGGGTTTCTATACGCGTTATCGGTCGCGGACGCCTGGATACGAACGGGGCGGTACCGGCGCATCCTCCTCGTGGGCACCGAGGTCCATTCCACCGGCCTGCACCGGAACGATTTCGGGCGCGACACGGCCGTCCTGTTCGGCGACGGGGCGGGGGCGGCGATTCTCGGTCCGGTCGCTCCAGCGGAGGGGGGGCGCGGAGACCGCAACGGGTCGGCCCGGGAGCGGGGCGTCCTGTCGGTACACATCCACGCCGACGGGCGGTTCGCGGAGAAGCTGTGGGTGGAGGCGCCGGCCTCGAAGTACGATCCGCTCATCTCGCACGAACACATCGACGCGGGTCTCACCTGCCCCTCGATGGACGGGAGGGAGGTCTTCCGACAGGCGGTGGCCCGGATGCCGGAGGCGGTGCGCGAGGCGCTGGACGCGGAGGGGCTGTCGATCGATGAGGTCGACATGGTGATCGCACACCAGGCCAACCTGCGGATCTGCCAGATGGTTCAGCGGGCGCTTCGCCTCCCCGATGATCGCATCTACAACAACATCCAGCGCTACGGGAACACGACCGCGGCGAGCATCCCGATCGCGCTCCACGAGTGCGTGGAGGAGGGACGGTTGGGGCGCGGCGACCTCCTCTGCCTGACCGCGTTCGGATCCGGCTTTACGTGGGGGAGCGCGCTTATCCGCTGGTAGCGGAACCCCGGTCTTCGCCGGTGTCGTCCCCGCCGTCTCCGCCGTGCTCGTGGTCCTCGTCGTCCGTCTGCCGCTCGACGACGATGGTGCAGTTCGTGACCAGCGCCGCGATGGCGCCGATCGCCGCCCAGGCGGGAAGCAGCAGCGTCCCCACGACGCCGAGCGCCAGAGGGACCTCGATCAACTCCTTGCCGTCTTCGTTCCGGATCGTCAGACGGCGGACGTTTCCCTCGCGGAGGATCTCCTTGATCTTCCTGACGAGGTTCGTGCCGCGGACTTCGTATTGTTCGCTCATGAGATGTCTCCTCCGGCTGGCCGGCGCGGGCCGGCGCAGGCGGCGGATTCGGGGCCGACCATGGTCGAGCGACGATCGCCGTTCAATGTTCTGTCAGAGTTCGACTATCCCGTCGTACCCCGGAACCGGTCCCGGAGGTCGCGACATCGAGGGATGTCCTTCGGGAGGAACAACATGGAACATAATCGAAACTGGAGTCATGCGTGGCGCGGAGCGGTCGCGCTCGGCACTCTCGCCCTCATCCTCGGTGCGGCCGGGTGTGGCGGGGGGACGGAGGACGCCGAACCATCGGGAGCGCTCCCCGAGGGCGCGGAGGCGTTCTCGCTTCTGGGCGAACTGCTCCATCCGAACCCGGCCCCCCCGGAGATCGCCGCCCGGCAGGCGCGCGACGTCCGGGAGGCGCGGGCGGACTACGAGGCGGATCCGGACGACGCCGACGCGATCATCCGGCTGGGCCGGCGCGTGGCGTACATGGGCTCCTATCGCGAGGCGATCGAGATCTTCTCGGAGGGGGTCGAGAAGCACCCGGACGACGCGCGCATGTACCGCCACCGCGGGCACCGCTGGATCAGCGTGCGGGAGTTCGACCGCGCGATCGAGGACCTCTCGCACGCCGCCGGTCTGGTTCGGGGCGAGCCGGACGAGGTCGAGCCGGACGGTCAGCCCAACGAGCGCGGGATCCCGACGAGCACGCTGCAGTCGAACATCCACTACCACCTCGCGCTGGCCCTCTACCTGAAGGGCGATTTCGAGGCGGCGCTGGCTTCGTACGAGGCGTACAACGCCGTCACGACGAACCCCGACCAGCTCGTGGCGATCTCGCACTGGTGGTTCATGGCCCTCCGCCGCCTGGGGCGGGACGCGGAAGCCGCGGCGGTGCTCGAGCCGGTGACGGCGGATCTCGATGTGATCGAGAACACGAGCTATCACCGGCTCCTCCTCATGTACAAGGGAGAACTCACGGCGGACGACCTCTGGGATCCGGCCAGCGAGGACCCGTCGGGTGTGGCGATCGCGTACGGGGTGGCGACCTGGCACCTCTACAACGGCCGCGAGGTTAAGGCGGAGGAGATGTACCGCCGCATCCTCCAGGGTTCCGGGTGGGCCGGCTTCGGCTACATCGGGGCCGAGGCCGAGATCGCCCGGCTCGAGGCCGGCGGCGCGTGACGGGCCGGGTCCGCGTGGCCTGAGGTCCCCCGAAACTTCTTCCACCGCCCACTCGTCTCCTCCCGACGGCCCCCCGTTTCTGCGGCAAGTCGCGTGCGGGATTACAACGTTTCGATGGCCCGGCGCGTCCCATCCCCCGAACTTGGCGGGTGGGGGCACCACCTCGACCGCAGCGTGACATGCGCCCGGCGAGGCTTGTATTTTTCGGGGGAACAACCGTGAGACTCTCCCTGTTTTCGATAGATGGCGCCGGACTGCCTCGGCGGTGGCCGGCTCTCGTGCTGTGCGCGGGCCTGGCGGGGCCGCTGGCGGCCCAGGATGCGGCGAACGGCGTCGAGACCCATGCGCGCGCCGCCGCGGCGCCGGCGCTCCACGCCGTGCGGGCACCGACGCTGCCGCACATCGACGGGCGGCTCGACGACGACGCCTGGAACGAGGCGCCGATCGCCCGCGACTTCGTCCAGTTCAGGCCCGACCCGGGCCGGCCGGCCAGCGAGCGGACCGAAGTCCGCGTGCTCTACACCGACGACGCGGTGTATATCGGCGCCCGCATGTTCGACCGCGACCCGGCCGGGATCATCCGCCGCCTCGCCCGCCGCGACGAGGAGGTGACGACGGACGCCTTCCACGTCGCCTTCGACAGCTATTTCGATCACCGCACGGCCTTCCGTTTCTCGGTCAGCGTCGCGGGGGTCCAGAGTGACTGGCTTCTCTTCTCCGACACCGCCGAAGACCCGGAATGGGATGCGGTGTGGGAGAGCGCCACCCGGACCGACGAGTCCGGCTGGACGGCGGAGCTACGGATTCCACTCTCGCAGCTCAGGTTCGCCAGATCCGGAGAGGCCGGCGGCGCGAGCACGTGGGGAATCAACTTCTGGCGGGAGATCGCCCGCCTGGAGGAGTCGAGCGTGTGGTCGCCGTTGCCGGAGGATGGTTCGCGGATCGTGTCCGCGTTCGGCACGCTGCGGGACCTCGAAGGCATTGAGCCGAGACGCAATGTGGAGCTGCGGCCCTACGTCCTCTCCTCGGCGACCCGGGCGCCCGGTACGGAGGACGATCCCTTCTACGCCGCCACGGCCCTGCACCGGACCGTGGGCGGGGACCTGAAGTACGGGATCACGGACAACCTGACGCTCAACCTGACGCTCAATCCCGACTTCGGGCAGGTCGAAGCCGATCCCTCGGTCGTGAACCTCACGGCCTTCGAGACCTTCTTTCCCGAGAAGCGGCCCTTCTTCCAGGAGGGGGCGGACATCTTCGAGTTCGCGGTCGGCGCCCCGGACGGCGAGAACAACGAGTCGCTCCTCTACAGCCGTCGGATCGGACGTCCTCCCCAGGGTTCGGTGACGAGTCCGTCCGAATACCGTGATGTGCCGGACGCCACGAAAATCCTCGGCGCGGCCAAGCTCTCCGGGAAGACGGCGGACGGCTGGTCGATCGGCTTCCTCAACGCGCTGACATCGAGCGAGCGCGGGCGGTTCAGCACGAGGACGGGGACGCTGGGCGAGCAACTCGTGGAACCGGTGACGAACTACGCGGTCGGGCGGGTCATCCGCGACTTCCGTGACGGGGAGAGCGCGATCGGACTCATCGCCACCGCCACGAACCGGCGGGTCGACGCCGGCGGGCCCGTGGCCTTCCTCGTCGACGCGGCCTACACGGGCGGGGTGGACTTCCGGCACCGGTTCGGTGGCGGGAACTACGAGGTCAACGGACACCTGATCGCAAGCGCGGTGATGGGGAGCGCGGAGGCGATCGAGCGGATCCAGCGGTCGTCGGTCCACTATTTCCAGCGGCCGGACGCCGATCACGTCGGCCTCGACCCGTCCCGCACGAGTCTCGCGGGAACCGTGGCCATGCTCAGCTTCTCCAGGGTCGGAGGCGGAAACTGGCGCTACGGGCTGTTCTCGGAGAACCGGTCACCCGGCTTCGAGATCAACGATCTCGGATTCCAGCAGAACACCGACTATCGGGTCGGGGCGGCCTGGGTGAACTACGAGCAGTTTCGTCCGCAGGGGCCGTTCCGGAGCTGGGGGGTGAACTCCGCCGTGTGGTCGGGCTGGACCTTCGGAGGCGAACGGCAGTTCACGGGCGGGAACGTGAACGGGAACTTCCAGCTCAAGAACTTCTGGCGCGGCTTCTTCGGGTACAATCACGAGGGGTCGGGGCTCGCGACGACGGCGCTCCGGGGAGGTCCGGCCCTCCTTCAACCCGCCCAGTGGAATACCTGGGCCGGGACGTTCACGGACTCTCGCAAGCCCGTGCAGCTGGGCGCGGTGGTCAACCTGGGCGGGGAGTACCGGACGGGGACGTTCCGCCGGGGGGTTTCCCCCCAGGTGACGATCCAGCCCTCGAGTCGCTTTCAACTCAACCTCGGTCCTCACTTCAGCCGCAACGACTCCGACTGGCAGTACGTAGCCCAGCCCCGCTCGGCCGCGGGCACGCACTACGTGTTCGCGCGGCTGAGCCAGCAGACGGTCTCCCTCACGACGCGGCTGAACTACACCTTCACGCCGAACCTCTCACTGCAGTTGTATGCCCAGCCCTTCGTCAGCGCCGGGAGCTTCGACCGCTGGATGGAGGTCGATGAACCGCGCGCCCCGAGGTTCAGCGACCGTTTCCGCGTCTACGAGGAGAGTCAGATCCGGCGCGTGGAGGGGAATGGCTTCGGGCTCTACCAGATCGACGCTGATCGCGATGGGACATCGGACTATTCGTTCGGCGATCCGGACTTCAACCTGAAATCCCTCCGCTCCAATCTCGTCCTTCGCTGGCAGTACCGGCCCGGATCGACGCTCTTCCTCGTCTGGAGCCACGATCAGCAGTCGTTCCTCAACGACGGGTCGTTCGCTTTCCGGCGCGATGTGGCGGACATCGCCCGGATTCCCTCCACGGATGTCTTCCTCATCAAGTTCGAGCACTGGCTGGGCCTCTGACCCGCTAGCTCGGCGCCGATCCCGCGCGTGCCCCGCGGCAGGCGACAGGCGCATCTTGTCCGTTCCGGTCTGTGGCCACACGATGCGGCCCGCGACATCCATCGGCGACGGGAGGGAGTTGCAGTGCGCGAATCGAGCGACTATGGGGTCCGCCCGGCGCCATGACGGGATATCTCTTCCTGGCCCTGGCGGTCCTCGTGGCGGTAGCGGGATGGGAGGTCCGGAGGCGGCTGCGGGAGCAGACCCGCGCCGGGGTCACCGACGAGGTCGTGCGCCGCATCGAAACGCTCGGCCGGGTGGACGCCGAGGATGTCGAGCCTGTCGACCTCGAGTTGGCGAAGGCCGAGGAAGACGAGTTCTGGGCCCAGACGTGGGACGAACCTGAAGAGAACTGGTGAGATCGAAGAGGCATTTCATGCGCCGGACCATGTTGACGTTATCGGTTGGGGCTCTCGCGACGATGGCCGCGTGGGCGGGCACGACCCCGGTCGCCGGGCTGCAGGAAGTGCCGCGAGCGTCCCTCGGGGAGCCGGTCGCCGCCTACGAGGATGGCCTCGGCTCCATGCGCGGCGTGAGGGAACTCCCGGATGGCCGTGTCCTGATCGCGGACGGCTTCGGCGAGGCCCTGGTCGTGTGGCGACCCGGGGCGGGCGCGGACACGCTGACGAACGTCGGACAGGGGCCGGAGGAGTATCGCCTGCCCGACGGACTCTTCCCCCTGCCTGGCGGCGGCACGCTGCTCATCGACCTCGGCAACGCGCGCCTCACGCGCATCGAGGCCGATCTCGGCTTCGGGGAGACGTGGCCGATCGCGCGGGGCGGCCTCGGGGCGGGGATGACGATGATGATCGCCGAGGCGACGGATCGGGACGGGCGCATCTACTACGAGGAACGCCTCGGCGGCATGATGTCCGAGTCCGACTCCGCGGCCATCATGCGTTTCGACCCGGCGAGCGGCGAGACGGAGGAGGTCGGTCGGATCGGGCTGGGCGCGCAGGAGCGCCGGGAGTCCGGGGACGCGAACAACAGGAACGTCAACATCCGGCGGGTGCCGTTCTCCGCGGAGGACGCGTGGAGCGTCGCCTGGGATGGCCGCGTCGCGATCGCCCGCGCCGCCGAGTACCGCCTGGAATGGAACGCCCCGGACGGAACGACGACGACCGGCGGCGCGGTGCCCCACGAGCCGGTGCGGATTCGAGGGGCCGATCAGGATGAGTGGCTCGCCTCCCTCGGGGGCGGCTTGCGCGTCGAAGTGGAGTCCGATGGCGGCGCGCCTCGCATGTCCATGAGCCGGGCCCCCGCGGGGGCGGGGGATGCGAGTCCCCGCGACTTCGAGTGGCCCCGAGCAAAACCGGCCTTCGCCCCGAACGGCGTTCGCACGGATTCCCGCGGCCGCGCCTGGGTGCGGCGTCATGTGGCGGCGGGAGCGCCGGCGCTGTTCGATCTCTTCGACGCCCGGGGTCAGAGGATCGCCGAGGTGGAACTGCCGGAGGACCGGAGCCTCGTCGCCTTCGGGGAGGACAGTGTCTATCTGACCCGGAGCGACGAGTTCGAGTTCGCCTGGCTGGAGAAGTACGCGGCGCCCGCCATCGGCGGTTAGCTCACCGCGGCTGGCGGACCAGGTCCGGACCGAGAGAACGGGGGGGCGAAACGACGACGGCCCCGGCCGCCGCGTCGAGACTCGGCGCCGCGCGCCACACATCGGTGTCCGGCTGGAACGCGGCCCATGCGAACCAGAAGGCATGATAGGCTTCGGGGTGCGGCTCGAGCCTCTCGCCCTCGAGGGAGCCTGAGACGGCCCGTCCATTGAAGTTCCAGACGCTTCCCGTCTCCACATCCTGCCGCCGCCCCCCCACGACTTCGAAGTTGAGCGTGCGCCCTCCGGCGCGGGCCCGGTATACGCGCGCGCTCCGTGCCTGCGTGTTCCAGAACGCGACGACCGGTTCTCCGCCGGCCATGCCGCTGGCCGCCCACACCGAGGTACCCGCCGACCCGGGTTGGTCGTTGACGGCGGCTGCCCGCAGGTCGGCGACCGGAAACGCGATGCCGCCACTGCCGGCCGGTACGCCGATCACGGTTTCCTTCGGCAGCCGGCGTCGGTCGATCGGAGCCGCGGTCGGATAGGGGAGCCAGGCGTTGCTCGGGGTCCGGTAGTTTCCGTACGGGTAGAGCGTGTACAGGAAGTCGTGACCGGTGTTGCGGGAAACGATCCACGTGTCCAGGTAGATCAGGAGCCACGTCCCATACGTCATCAGCTCATACGGCACGCGTGTGAGGCGAGTCCCGTCCCGCGGCCCGCAGGTCGCCGATGGGGCGAGCTGGGGATAGAACGTACCCGACCCATCCTCCATCACGAGGTTGTTGTCGAGGACGTAGCTCGAGACCCGGAAATCGGATGCCCCGCTGGGTTCGGGGTCGAAGACGCCGACCGATCCGGTGAACGGCGAGTAGGTGACCGTGAGCCGTTCGCCCGGCACGCTGAAGTTAAGGACCTCGTGATACCAGAGGAGCTTGAGGGGAATCGCCAGCGGCTGGCCGTTGAAGTGAAGCGCGATCACCTGGTCGCCGCGGCCGACGTAACCCACCTCGGGCGCGATCAGCCTCCGGGCGACTTCGGGGTTGTCGAGGGCGGGGATGCTCGAGCGGTCGCTGCCGCCGTCGGTAAGGCTCTCCAGCGGCAGTGAACAGGTCGCGAGCGACAGGTCCGGCCCCATGTTGTCGCCCGAACAGGCGGGGAACGCCGCCGCGAACAGCACGAGAATGGCGGAGGCGGCGCGGCGCCCGGGGCGGGTGCCGGTATCGATCTTCCCGGTTCTCATCGGGGCCTCCCGAAGGATCGTCCCGCAATGCCCTCCGACGCAGGTCGCGTCCGCCGGGCTTTCCGCCCCGGAAGAGCCGGCGAGGCCGCTAGATGAACAGGGTCTCGTTCTCGCGATCGAATCCCTGGATCTCGGCCTTCTCTGTCCGCAAGCCCTTTCGGCCCGCCTGATGGCGCTGGCCGATCACGATCATCGCGATACTCGCGACGAGCGCCAGTACGATTCTCACCGTCTTCATGGCGTTTCCCTCCCTGCTTTCTCCCCCTCACCACACGGCACGCCGAAGCCGAGCACGGATTGTAGCTCGAAATATAGCGTCTCCTACCAAAATAACGAATCCCGCCGTGCGGCAGTGACACCGCCCGGCGAGCCCGGCGCGATCAGCCAGCGGTTGAGGCTTCCACGCTCGAGGGCGATGTCTCCGTCTTCGAGGAGGATTCCGCCCGAATCCCGCGCCTCGAATCGGACGATATCCGCGCGCACGCGGATGTCCACGCGGACGGAATCGCCGGGTGGGACCGAATCGAGCGGGACGCTTCCGGCTCCGGCGGCGACGAATACGAAGGCGGAAACGTCAAGCGAATTGACGAGGAGGAGTTGATGGATGCGGGGCGGCCCCTCGCCGGGCAGCAACCCGCCGGGGGCTTCGACTTCCGCCGCGGGGGGAGTGGACGGGCCGCCGGTGGGGGGCACGGAATCCCCGGGTATCGGATCCCCATCCCTTCCCGGACGCGCGGCCTCGGGGCCGTCGCCACGCGGTCCGCACGCGGTGAGCCCGCTCGCCGCGAGGCCCAGCAGGAGCAGCACCGCCTCTCGCGCGCTCACGGCCCCGCGGGCGCGCGCGTCGCGAGAGCGCGAATCGCGCCGTCATCGGTCGACCTGAAGGCGATGGCCCGCTCCACTTCCTCCGCTCTCCGTTCGCGAGTCCAGCCGAGTTCCGGCGCCATCACGGCCGCCACGCGAGCGGCGGCGGTCGACGTCCCCTGCCGCGTTTCGAGACCGATCCGTGTCCGGCGATACAGGATGTCCTCGACGTGCGCGGCCATCTCGTTCCGTACCGAGTACACCGCTTCGGCCAGGATGTGCGGCTTCTCCGCGAGGACGCGCTCGCTCAGCCGTTCGTCGCGCTGCACCAGGTCGAGGACCCGGTGGGCGCGGGTCCCGTACGCCCGCATCAGCCGGTCCACCGTGTCGGTCTGAAGCCCGTGCCCGTCGGCGCGGGCGAGGATCCCGTCGCGCAGGGCCTCCGGGTCACGGAACTCGGCGCCGGGAAGCGGAACCCGGTCCGTATCCGCCTTCCGGACCGCCTTCACGCCCGCCGGCGCGAGGAAGGCCTGCACGCGATCCACCGTCTCCTCGGCCATGCGCCGGTGCGACGTCAGCTTTCCTCCACTCAGCGTGAACACGCCGCGCGGTCCCTCGTGGATCTCGAACTCCCGGGAGACGTCGCCCTCGTCGGCGGCATCGCCGGGAGGCGCGACGAGCGGCCGCAGGCCCGCCCACGCGCTGATGACGTCGTCCGGTCCGAGCTTCGACGCCGGCAGCAGGTGGTTCGTGGCCTCGAGCAGATACGCGATGTCTTCGGGCGTGGCCGCGACTTCGTGGGGTTCGCCGTCGAAGAACTCGTCCGTGGTTCCGATGATGGTGAGATCCTCGCGCCAGGGGAGGACGAACATCACGCGGCCGTCCTGCGGCGCCTCGAAGATGAGCGCACCCGCGTGGCCGACCCGCTCGCGCGGTACGTGGATGTGGGTCCCGCGGGAGGGGCGGATTCGGACTCCGGCACCCGGACCCCTCCCGTCCCGGGCGCCGCCGGGCGCCGCGTCGATCCGGCCGAGAAGCTGCTCCGCCCAGGCGCCGGTGGCGTTCACGATCGCCAGCGCGTCGACCTCCAGTTCCCTGCCCCTCTCAACATCCCGCACCGTCGCCCGGTGACCCGGCCAGTCCGAGGCATCGATGCGCACGATCTTGGCCCGGTTGGCCACCGTCGCGCCCGCTTCGAGGGCGGCCTGCATCGTCGCGATGACGAGTCTCGCGTCGTCGACCTGCGCGTCGAAGTAGCGCGCCCCGCCCAACAACCCGCCGGCGCGCAGGGCCGGCTCGCGTTCGAGCATGGCCCCGGCGTCGAGCATCTGGTGCCGCTCGATGTTCCGGAACAACGACAGCGCGTCGTATAGCCACATGCCCGCGTCGAGCTTGCGCTTGCCGATCCGGCCTTCCCGGAAGATCGGGAAGTGGAACTCCAGTGGCCGAACGAGGTGGCGTGCGATTCGGAGGAGGGTCCGCCGCTCCCGGCTCGCCTCGAACACGAGATCGAACTCGAGGTGTTCCAGGTAGCGCAGGCCGCCGTGCACGAGGCGGGACGAACGGCTGCTCGTCCCCCACGCGAAGTCCACGGCTTCGACGAGCGCGGTCCGGAAGCCGCGCCGCGCCGCGTCGCGCGCCACGGCGACGCCGGAAATCCCGCCGCCCACGACGAGGAGATCGAAGGCGGTCTCCGCGAGGCTCCGAAGGTGCTCCTCGCGCGGTCGAGCCGTCACCGGGGCCGGTCTCCCGGCGGGCTCACGGCGTGAGGACGAGCTTGCCGAAGACTCCGCCGGCCTCGAGTTGCTCATGCGCCTCGCGCGCCCGGTCCAGCGGCCACACGTCGTCGATGATGGGCTCCAGCGTGCCGTCGAGCACCAGCGCCATCGCCGCGTCGAACTCCGACCGCGTAGCCATCGTCGTGCCGAGGACCGAGGTCTGGGTCCAGAAGAGGCGGGTGATGTGCAGCACGCCGCGCGGCCCGGTCGTGGCGCCGTAGACGACCATCCGTCCGCCCCGCGAGAGAGCGCGGACACAACCCTCCCACGTCGCCTCGCCCACGCTGTCGAGAACGAGATCCACGCCGCGCTTCCCGGTCTCCGCCCAGACGCGGCGCGAAAAGTCCTCCTCCAGGCGGTCGATCACGAGATCCGCCCCCAGCGCCTCCACGCGACGCACGTTCCCGGGTCCGCTCGTGACCGCGAACACGCGCGCACCGTGGTGCTTCGCGATCTGGATGGCGGCGGTGGAGACCCCGCCCGATGCGCCGGTGATGAGGACCGTTTCTCCCGCTGCCAGCCCTCCTCGCGACAGGAGCCCGCGCCACGCCGTCTGGTAGACGAGCGGCGCCACGGCCGCGGTGGCGAACGGGAATCCGTCCGGCAAACGCACGAGGTTGCGCTCCGGTACCGCCACGCATTCGGCGAAGCCGCCGGGCAAGTGCTCGCCCAGGACGCGGTAGGCGGGGCAGAGGGGATGATCTCCCCGGACGCACCATTCGCAGTCGTCGCGGGCACACCAGCATCCCGGGTTCACGGCCACCCGATCTCCGGCGGCCCACCCCGTGACCTCATGGCCCACCGCCACGATCTCGCCGGCCATGTCCGAGCCGCCGATGTGGGGCATCTGCAGGCGGAGTCCCGGGAGCCCTCGCCGCACCCACAGATCGAGGTGATTCAGGCCCGCCGCCCGGACTCCGATCAGCACTTCAGCCGGACCGGGTGTCGGGTCGGGCAGCTCGCCGACCCGAACGACGTCCGGTCCTCCATGTCGTTCGAAGTATGCCGCTTTCATGGGCGCAACGTACCGCGCCGCGGTGGCGTGTGCAGCCATGGGTGACGCCCGGTCGCAGGCTCGTCCGGAGTTGAGAACGAGTCTCAATCAGGCTTGATAACGCGTCCGAAGCAGCGTACCTTGTCGCGTCGATAATCGTTATTCACTCATCCGTTTGTGTTTCCAGGCCGGCGCCCCTGGGTGACCGGCCTTTTGCAACTGAAGAGGATTCAGAATGTCAGAACCGCTGCTGTCGATTCGCGGACTGCGAGCGAGGGTGGAGGGAGAGGATACGGAGATCCTCCGAGGCGTGGATCTCGATGTCGAGCGCGGCCAGGTGCATGCGCTGATGGGACCCAACGGCTCGGGAAAGAGCACGCTGGCCAAGGTCATCGCCGGACACCCGGCTTACGAGGTGACGGGCGGCGAGATTCTGTTCAGGGGCGAAGACGTCCTCGAACTGGAGCCCGACGAGCGGAGCCGGGAGGGAATCTTCCTCGCCTTCCAGTATCCCGCCGAGGTTCCGGGCGTCTCTATCGCCAACTTCATGCGCACGGCGATGAACTCGCGCCTGGCCGAGGGCGAGGAGATGGACGTGTTCGGCTTCCAGCGCACGCTCACCGAGAAGCTCGAGATGCTGAGGATGGATCCGGGCTTCGCCACCCGGTACGTGAACGATGGGTTCTCGGGCGGCGAGAAGAAGCGGAACGAAATCCTCCAGATGGCGGTTCTTCAGCCCGCGCTGGCGGTGCTGGACGAGACGGACAGCGGTCTCGACATCGATGCGCTCAAGATCGTGGCGAACGGCGTGAACCGGCTTTCCGCGGCGGATGAAGCGCTCGGAGTGCTCCTCATCACGCACTACAAGCGGATCCTGAACTACATCCAGCCCCACCGCGTCCACGTGATGATGGCGGGGCGCATCGCCGAGAGCGGCGGTGCCTCGCTGGCCGACAAGCTGGAGGCCGAGGGTTATGACTGGCTCTACCGGGCGGCGGCAGCCGTCTAACAGCCAGCGGCGAAATTCCGCGGACTCTGCTCCGCGGCGATGAATCAGCAGTACCGGAAGGCGGAAGAACCATGCCCCAGAACGAGACGATCAGCGGGCTCGGACTCGACGAATACAAGTACGGTTTCGTCACCGAGGACAAACCCGTATTCAAGGCGGTCCCCGGGCTCTCCAGCGACATCGTCCGGCAGATCTCCCATCACAAGGACGAGCCGGAATGGATGCTCGAGTTCCGCCTCAAGGCGCTCGAGGTGTACCGGTCCAAGCCCATGCCGACGTGGGGTGGCGATCTCTCCAGACTCGAGGACACGCTCGACGAGATCTACTTCTATCTGAAGCCGCAGGATCAGATGGAGCGGTCGTGGGACGACGTGCCGCAGGAGATCAAGGACACGTTCGAGAAGCTCGGGATTCCCGAGGCGGAGCGGAAGGCGCTCGCCGGGGTCGGAGCCCAGTACGAGTCCGAGATGGTCTATCATTCGCTCAAGGAACAGTGGGAGGAGCAGGGCGTGATCTTCGAGTCGATCGAGGACGGGCTCGCGAAGCATCCCGAACTGTTCAAGCAGTATTTCTCGACCATCGTCCCCACGCGCGACAACAAGTTCGCGGCGCTGAACTCGGCCGTGTGGTCGGGCGGGTCGTTCGTCTACATCCCGAAAGGGGTGAAGGTCGAGATCCCGCTCCAGGCCTACTTCCGCGTCAACGCCGAGAAGATGGGCCAGTTCGAGCGCACCCTCATCATCTGCGATGAGGGCGCCGAGGCGCATTACATCGAGGGCTGCACGGCGCCGGTCTACTCCACCGACTCGTTCCACTCGGGCGTGATCGAGATCGTGGTCAAGAAGGGGGCGCGGTTCCGCTACACGACGATCCAGAACTGGTCGAACAACATGTACAACCTCGTCACGCAGCGGGCGCTCGTGCACGAGGACGCGAAGATGGAGTGGCTCGACGGCAACCTGGGCTCGAAGCTCACGATGAAGTACCCGTCGTGTTTTCTGATCGGGGAGCGGGCGCACGGCGAGATCCTGTCGATCGCCTACGCGGGGGACGGACAGCACCAGGACACGGGCGGGAAGGTGGTCCACGCGGCCCCCCACACGACGTCGCAGATCACGTCGAAGTCGATCTCGAAGGGGCTCGGACGTTCGTCGTACCGCGGTCTGTGCAAGGTGTACGATGGCGCCGTGGGCGCGAAGTCCAACGTCGAGTGCGACGCCCTGCTGCTGGACGAGAAGTCGCGCACGGACACGTATCCCTACATCGAAATCGACGAGAACACGGCTTCCATCGGCCACGAGGCGACCGTCTCGAAGGTCGGCGACGAGCAGTTGTTCTACCTGATGAGTCGCGGACTGGACCAGGCCGAGGCCATGGCGATGATCGTGCGCGGGTTCATCGAGCCGGTGGCCAGGGAACTGCCGCTCGAGTACGCGATCGAACTGAACCGGCTGATCGAACTGGAGATGGAAGGGTCGGTCGGCTAGCGCTCGCGGCGAGGACCCCGCGCCGTTCCGGGAATCACGAGGAATCTCTGACGATATGAGCACAATGACGGCCGGGCCGGCGGAGGCGACGCTGGCCACGGCGGACTTTGAAACGTTCCGCGGCGGCGTCTCCGAGCCGCTCGCGATGACGAGGGCGCGCGCGGCGGCGTGGGAGCGGTTCGTCGCCCTGCCGTGGCCGACCCGCAAGTCGGAGGAGTGGCGCTACACCGACCTCTCGAAGGTCGGGTTCGACGCGCTCACGCCGGTCGCCGGGGCGACCGCCGGGGCGGAGGCGCTGCCGGCGGACGTGCTCGAAGTGCTCGGGCGTTCGGGGGACCGCGCGGGTGTCGTCGTCCTGCGGGACGGGCGGGTCGCGCACCTCGAACTCGAGCCCGAGGCGGTCCGCGCCGGCGTCGTACTCTCCACGATCCGGCAGGCCGCGGCCGAACATCCCGAGTTGCTGCGGCGGGCGCTCTTCGACGCGGAGCCCGGACCAGCCGAGGAGAAGCTCTGGGCCCTGCACCTCGCGCTGCTCGGCGGCGGGTACCTCCTCTGGGTGCCGCGCGGTGTGGAGATGCCCGCGCCGGTGCACGCCTTCCACGTTG
The DNA here is from genome assembly GCF_965222475.1 of Candidatus Palauibacter sp. GTDB lineage: Bacteria > Gemmatimonadota > Gemmatimonadetes > Palauibacterales > Palauibacteraceae > Palauibacter. The sequence continues at coordinate 366,914 of NZ_CBDCUB010000007.1, forward strand.
TCGAGCGGGCGGGGGCGCTGTCCTCGGCGCATTCGCTGGTGTACGGGGAGTCGGGCGCCAGGGCGGCGGTGATCGACGAATTCTTCTCCGGCGACCTGGAGGGGGAGACGGTCTCGCTTCACGGGGCTACGATCTCCAGCGAGGGCGGGGCCGCGGTCGACTACGTCGCTCTGCAGCGTTTCGGCCGGGGCGTGAAGCGGTTTTCGACCCAGCACGTGCTCGCCGGACGCGACTCGCGCGTCATGACATTCAACGTCGCGCTGGGGGGCGACCTCTCGAGGGCGGACGTGACGAGCCGACTGGCCGGCCCGGGGAGCGACAGTGAGATGCTGGCGCTCTGGTTCGGCGACTCGGACCAGCACTTCGACCACCACACGCTCCAGCACCACGCCGCGCCCCACGCGCACAGCGATCTCCTGTTCAAGGGCGCGCTGACCGACGCGGGGTCGAGCGTGTTCCGGGGGCTCATCCGGGTCGACAAGGGCGCCCAGCTCACCGACGCCTATCAGACCAACCGCAACCTCCTGCTCAGCGAGCGATCCCACGCGTCGGCGCTCCCCAACCTCGAGATCGAGGCGGACGATGTGCGCTGCTCGCACGGCGCCACGATCGGGCAGGTGGAGGCCGGGCAGCTGTTCTACCTCATGAGCCGGGGACTCACGAGACGGCAGGCCGAGCGCCTGCTGGTGTTCGGGTTTTTCGACGAGGTGCTGGCGCGGCTTCCGATGGAGGGTGTCCGGGCGCGCGTTCGCGAAGCGATCGAGGAGAAGATCGGACTATGAGCCGGTTCGTCACCGTAGCCAGACTGGACGAAGTTCCGGAGAACGATACGAGGGGCGTGATGGTCGAGGACCTGGCGATCGTCCTCATCAACAGCGGGGGCGAAATCCACGCGCTCGAGGATTGCTGCTCGCACGAGGAGTTCCCGCTCTCCGCAGGGGAGGTCGCCGCCGGCGAGATCACGTGTACGCTGCACGGAGCGCGTTTCGACATCGCGACGGGGGCGGTGCGCGCGCTGCCCGCGGTCATGCCGGTTCGGCGTTTCGACGTGCGGCTCGACGGCGACGAAGTCCAGGTCGACGTCGGCTGAACGGAACGGTCGACACGATCGGGGCTCGATGATGGACACGAACCACCCGGCGGGCGTGCTCGCTCCGGACAGTCCCCCGTCGGCTCCCGACCGCGATCCGGCGGCGGCCGGCGGCGACCCGACGGAGGCGGATCCGACGCGTGCGTGGGACGTCGCGGCGATGCGGGCCCAATTCCCCATCCTGTCGAGGGAAGTCAACGGCCAGCCGCTCGTCTATCTCGACAGCGCGGCGAGTTCGCAGCAGCCGCTCCGCGTGCAGGACCGGGTGGAGCGCTATCTGCGCATGCAGCACGCCAACGTGCACCGCGGCGTACACCAGCTGAGCGCCGAGGCGACCGAGGCGTACGAGGACGCACGCCTCGCCGTGGCGGCGCATGTGGGCGCCCCGGACCCATCCGGGATCGTCTTCACCCGCGGCACGACGGAGGCCGTGAATCTCGTGGCCTCGAGTTGGGGCGGCGCCTTCATCGGCCCGGACGATGACATCGTGCTCACGAAGATGGAGCACCACTCGAACCTCGTCCCCTGGCAGCTGCTCGCCGCCCGTACGGGGTGCGGACTCCACTTCGTCGACGTAACGACCGAAGGCAGGCTCGACCTCGACGACCTCGACCGGCTCCTGGCGCGGCGGCCCCGTCTCGTCGCGTTCACCCACGTCTCCAACGGCCTCGGGACGATCAATCCCGTGCGGGAGATCGTGGCTCGGGCCCACGCGGCGGGCGCGCTCGCCCTCGTCGACGGCGCGCAGGCGGCCCCCCATCTCCTGACCGACGTGACCCGGCTCGGGTGTGACTTCTACGCCTTCAGCGGCCACAAGATGTGCGGACCCACGGGCGTCGGAGCGCTTTGGGCGAGGCGTGAACTGCTCGAGGCGATGCCTCCGTATCAGGGGGGCGGCGAGATGATCTCGGAGGTAACGCTGGAGGGATCTTCGTGGGCGAAGCCGCCGGCCAAATTCGAGGCCGGGACGCCGAACATCTCGGGCGTCGTGGGCTTGGGCGAGGCCGCCCGCTTCCTCGCGGACCTCGGGCGGGAAGCGCTCGCGTCTCACGAGGACGCCCTGACGCGATACGCGCTGGAGAGACTCGGCGCCATCGAAGGGCTCCGGCTGTACGGGCCCCGGCGAGGCCGGACATCCGTGTTCTCCTTCACCTACGGAGACGTGCATCCGCACGACCTCTCCACGATCCTCGACCAGCGGGGCATCGCGATCCGGGCCGGACATCACTGCAACCAGCCGCTCATGGACCACTACGGGATCAGCGGCACCGCGCGGGCGAGCTTCTATCTCTACAACTCGGCGGACGAGATCGACGCCCTGTGCGACGGGCTCGCGATGGCCGCCGAAGTCTTTCACGGCATATCCTGACGCCCATGACCGATCCCCCTCCGCAGGCGCCCGGCAGGGTCGACCGAGAGATCCCTTCCTCGCTCAACCAGCTGTACCAGGAAGTGATCCTCGATCACTACCGGAAGCCCCGGAACAAGGGGCGGCTGGACGACGCCACGCACGCGATCACGATGAACAACCCTCTGTGCGGAGACGTGATCGAACTCATGCTCCGCGTGGAGGAGGGGAGGATCGCGGAGGCCCGTTTTCTCGGGCGCGGCTGCTCGATCAGCCAGGCGGCGGTTTCGATGCTGACCGCGCGCGTGTCCGGAAAGTCGCTGGAGGAGGCGCACGGGCTTTCCGCCAGGTTCACTCGGCTCCTGCACGGGGAGCACGCCATGCTGGCGGACGACGATCTGGGCGATCTGCGCACGCTGGCGGGCGTCTCGAAGTTCCCGGTCCGCATCAAGTGCGCCCTGCTGGGCTGGAACTGCCTGGAGGAGCTGGCGGACGGGACAAACTCCGGCAGCGACTCCGGGTGATCCCGACGCGCCGCACCGGAACCCGCGGTCCGGCGTGAACCCGGGCGGCGTCTCCGCCCCCTCGCCCGCCGAGGGATCCCGCCCGTCCTTCGGACGTGTGCTGCGGATCGCCGGCGGCGTCTATCACGTCGTCGACGCCAATTCGGTCATTCAGGCATCGCTGCGCGGACGCGTCAAGCGGACGGATTCGCGGATCGTATCCGTTGGGGACCTCGTCGAACTCGAGCAGGTCGGGGACGAGATGCGGATCGTGCGGCTCGCACCGCGGCGTAGCGCGCTCGCCCGCCACGGCGTCTCGAAGCGGCGCGAGCAGGTGATCGTGGCGAACGTCGACCAGGTCGCCGTCGTCGTCTCCGTCACCGCACCCGACCCCGATTTCCTCATGGTCGACCGGCTGCTCGCGTTGGCGGCGCTGAGCGAGATCGAGGCCTTTCTCGTGGTGAACAAGTCGGATCTCGCGCCGGTCGGCGGGCGCGTCCCCGCCCGGGGTTCCGGCGGGGGAGCCGCAGCCGGGAGCGGCCTCCGGCAGTACGCCGCGCTCGGTGTCGAGACGATGTGGACCAGCGCGGAATCGGCCGCGGGGCTGGAGGCGCTCGCCGCGCGGCTCGAGGGTCGCGTCACGGTGCTGAGCGGCCAGTCCGGCGTCGGCAAATCGAGCCTCCTGAACGCGCTCGTCCCAGGGCTCGACCTGCGGGTGGGCCAGATCAGCGAGCGGCGCGGACGCGGGCGGCACACCACGGTCGCATCGGCGCTCTATCGCTATCCGCCGGGGGGCTACGTGGCCGATACGCCGGGCCTGCAGTACCTGGCGCTGTGGGACCTCGACCCCGCGCAGTTGCAGCGCGGCTTCGTGGAGATCGCCGCGGCCGGCGAGGGCTGCCGTTTCGCCGACTGCCGCCACCGTGTGGAGCCGGACTGCGCGGTCATCGCCGCCGTGGAGCGCGGGACCATCGCGGGGCGGCGGCGGGAGAGCTACCTGCGGCTCCTGGACGAAGCCGAGAGGGCCTGATGAGCGAGACGCACGAGCCGTGGAGCGCGGGCCGCATCGCGCGCCGTCTGGCCGCCACGAGCCCCGCGCTCGTACCGGAGGGGGCGGCGGACCACCACGCCGCCGTGACCCTCGTCGTCCGACCCGGCGCCCCGGATCTCGAGGTGCTCTTCGTCCGGCGCGCCGAGGTCCCCGGTGACCCCTGGTCCGGCCACATGGCGCTCCCCGGCGGGCACCGCGACGCCGCCGATGCGGACATCCTGGCGACGGCGCGCCGCGAGACGCGCGAGGAGGTGGGGCTCCATCTCCCCTGCCGCGCCTACCTGGGGCGCCTCGACGATCTGCACCCCGTGACCCGCCGGATCCCGTCGATCCTCATCTCGCCCTTCGTCGCGTGGCACGACGGTGAAACCCGGGTCGCGACAAACGACGAGGTGCAGTATCACGTTTGGGCACCGCTCGGCGCGCTGCGCGATCCCGCCCTGCGCTCGGAGGTCCGCTTCGCCGATGGTGGCCGCGAGCGCATCTTCCCCTCCATCTTGTTCGAGGGCGACACGATATGGGGACTCACCCATCGGGTCGTCATGAACTTCCTCGACCTTGTCACGGAGAAAGCCAGCCGATGAGCGATGTCCTCTACCGTTCCCACGTGAAGATCGTCCGGGAGAAGGGTCCCTACCGCACGGCGCACATCCCGGCCACGGAAGCACCGGTTGAGTTCGGCGTCCACTCCGCAATCGCGGAGCACTACGGCGTCACCTCCGACCGCGATATCGCGACGACGCTCGACTACGTGATCGCCGCCACGGGCGGCTGACTGACCGGAACCTTCGGGGGCGCGCTGGAAGCGCGTGGCGTCAGGGCCGACGAGGGAAGACTGGTGGCGGAGGTCGAGGGCGAGGTCGAGACGGAGGATGGCGTCCTCGTCATCCGGAGGATTCACGCCCGGTACCGATTGCGGGCGGACGAAGCGCACGCCGCCGCGATCCGGCGCGCGTTCGAGGCCCATCCGCCGAAGTGCCCGGTCTACCGGACGCTCTCCGGGTGCATCGACATCACGACGGAGCTGGACCTCCTGCCGCTCGAATGAGCGGCGGGCTCAGTTGAGCCCGTCGGCGAGGCGGCCGTACAGGTCGGCGAGCGCCGCGATGCCGTTGCGGTAGACGCCGAGATCGATCCATTCGTCCGGCGCGTGCATGTTGCAGCCGGGGAGCGCGAAGCCGATGAGCAGCGCCGGCGCCTCGAACGTCTCCTCGAACGCCTGGACGATCGGGATCGAGCCCCCTTCGCGCACGAAAGCGGGTGGGGCTCCGAAACCCGACTCCAGCGCGGCCGACGCGGCGTCGAAGATCGGGTGCTCCGTGTCGACGACCCAGGGCGCGCCGCCGTGCGAGCGATTGATCTCCACCGTCACACCCTCGGGAGCCAGTTCCCGCACCCGCGCCTCGAAGGCCTCGATGACCTGCGCCGGATCCTGATCCGGGACGAGCCGCATCGACACCTTCGCCATCGCCCGCGACGGCAGCACGGTCTTGGAACCTTCGCCCGTGAAGCCGCTCAGCATCCCGTTCACGTCCAGCGTCGGGCGGTACCAGAGCCGCTCCAGGGCCGAGAAGCCGGCCTCGCCGCCCAACGCGGTCGCTCCGACGCTGTCCCGCAGCGTTTCCTCGTCCATGGGCAGGCGATCGAGGTCGGCCCGCTCACGCTCGCCGATGGGCCGGACGGCGTCGTAGTACCCCGGCACGGTCGCGCGGCCGCGGCCGTCCCGGAGGCCGGCGAGGATCGCGGCCAGGGCGTTGGCGGGGTTCACGACGGCGCCGCCGTAGGTCCCCGAGTGCAGGTCCGACGCGGGCCCGAAGACGTTGATCTCCGCGTAGACGATCCCGCGCAGGCCCGTCGTGATGCACGGCAAATCGGGCGAGAACATCCCGGTGTCGCTGATCAGGACCGCGTCGCAGGCCAGTCGTTCGGCGTTCTCCGAGAGGAAGTCCGCGAGGTGGCGGCTCCCGACCTCCTCTTCCCCCTCGATCACGAGCTTGAGATTCACGGGGACGTCCTCCCCGGTCGCGAGTCGGGCCTCGAGCGCCTTGATGTGCATGTGGACCTGCCCCTTGTCGTCCACGGCGCCGCGGGCGTAGAGGCGGCCGTCGCGCACGGCGGGCTCGAAGGGGGGACTCGACCACAGTTCGTCCGGCTCGGAGGGCTGCACGTCGTAGTGCCCGTAGACGAGCACGGTCGGTGCGTCGGGGGCGTGGATCCGCTCGCCGACGACGATGGGGTGCCCCCCGGTCTCGATGACCTCGGCGCCGGGGACGCCCGCGGCCGCGAAGTGTTCGGCGACCCACTCCGCGCATGCCCGGACGTCGCCTGCGCGCTCCGGGTCGGTGCTGATGCTGGGGATCCGGAGAAAGGTCTCGAGTTCCTCGTGGAAGCGGGGGAGTTCTCGGTCGATATAGGCGGAGAAGTCGGACATGGGGCTCCGGTCGGGTTGCGGGATTCGCGGGCGTTGCGGCCCGGGCGTGATCGACTATAGGGCAGCGGCGGCGCGCGGCAAGCGCCTCGCGGCCCGGCAAAGCTGGCGGCGCCCGGTCGGTCAGTCGAACCGGGTCTCGGTGACGAGGACGCCGACCCGGGCGGATGCGTCGAGCCCGAGCAGCTTCCGCAGCCCGGGGAAGCCGGCCAGGGCAAGGAGCGCCCCGATGCCCGCGGCGCCGGAGGGGCCCGCGACGATGCGGGCGCCCAGCCCCCCGGACTCGAGCGCCTCGGCGCCGGCGACCCACCCGTCTTCCGGGAGCGAGAGCGCCGCGTCGAGCAGCGGTGCGAGGAAATCCCATGCGATCGTCGACGCGACGCCGGCGGCGAGTCCGCCCATCGCGGTGTCGAACGGCGGTTCGGCCGCGCTCGCCCGGCCGAGGCGCAGGCTGCGCCCGAAACAGTCCGCCCGCCACGGCTCGACGGCCACGAAGCGCGGCCGAGCCTCGCCGCACCGATGCGCGAAGTGGCCGCACACACCCGTCGCCAGACCGCCGACGCCCGCCTGCACGAAGAGGTGCGTGAGCGGCGGCGCGCCTGCGGAAGCGAGCGCCTCCAGCATCTCCGCGGCGAGGAGCGTGTAGCCCGCCATGACGCGGCGCGGCGTTTCCTCGTAGCCCTCGTAGGCGGTATCGGAAACCACGATCCAGCCGTTGCGGGCGGCCGCCCGGTCGGTGTGCGCGACCGCCCCGTCGTATGCGCCCGGCACGCGGACGACCTCCGCCCCGTGCGACTCGATGGCCCGCGCGCGCGCCGGAATCGCGTCTTCCGGAAGGAAGACGACGCACCGGCACCCGAATTCGGTGCTCCCCCAGGCGACGGACCGGCCGTGGTTGCCCGCCGACGCGGTCGTGACCGTGATCTCCGCCGCGTGCGGGTGTCCGGCCCGGAGTTCCGCCGCCGTCGGCCGCGCGCCGCTCCGGCGTTCGATCTCGTCCTGCAGGGCGCGCAGGACGGCGAACGCCCCGCCGAGCGACTTGAACGAGCCGAGGCCGAAGCGCGACGACTCATCCTTGACCCACACGGCTTCGACGCCCAGCAACGCCGCGAGCCCCGGCAGTGTTACCAACGGCGTCGCTTCGTACCCGTGCCAGCCTCGGATCACGTCCCGAGCGGCCGCGGCCGCGGCCGGGTCGAGGATCCCTTCCGTGGCCCCGCGCCGCAGCTGGGGCGAGCGGAGCGAAAGGCGGAGTCGGCTCATCGTGTGGCCAGGCGGAACCGGAGGGCCGGGGGGTCTCGGCGCAGCGGGTTGGCCGGGTGGCTCTCGGGCATCAGTTTCCCGGCGACCGTCGCGACAGTGCCCTCAACCCGGAGCGATCCGTTGGATCTCGGCATGTTTTCGATCAGTCTCACGGTGAAGGACCTCGCCGCCTCGAAGGCGTTCTACGAGAAGCTCGGTTTCGAGCAGACGGGCGGCGATTTCGAAGCAAACTATCTGATCATGATGAATGGAGAGACCGTGGTCGGCCTCTTCCACGAGATGTTCGAGAAAAACATCCTCACCTTCAACCCGGGGCTCACGCTCGAAGGCAAGCAGATGGAGTCCTTCACGGATGTCCGCGACATCGAGCGCACCCTTCGCGAACGCGGCGTGGAGATCACGCACGGCACGGCGGAGGCCGGTGATTCCGGACCCGCGCACATCGTCCTCGAGGATCCTGACGGCAACCCGATCCTCATCGACCAGTTCTTCTAGCCGTCTGTCAGGAACCCTCGAGTGAGAACCCTTCTGAACATGACCCGGCGCGCGTTTCGCGTTCCCGCGGGAACGCCGCCGGTCGCGCGCGGCCTCGCCGTCGTGGCGTGTCTCCTTGCCGTCCCTCTGGAAGGGCAGGACCCGACGCCCGCCAACGGTAACGGCGCCCTTCGCGTCTTCTTCGACTGCGATGGCGGTCGCGGCATGTGCGACTTCGATTTCTACCGGCGCGAGATCCCGTACGTGAACTACACCCGCGACCGCGAGGACGCCCAGGTCCACGTCCTGATGACCTCCGAAGGCACGGGCAGCGGCGGCCAGCGCTTCACGCTCGACTTCATCGGACGGGAGGAGTTCGTCGAGATCACGGACCGGCTCGAAGTCGTGACCCGCGCGAATCTCGCGGTGGAGCAGCGACTGACCGAGGTGGCGCACACGCTCGAACTGGGACTCCTGCGCTACATCGCCCGCACCGGCCAGGCTCCCAGCATCGATATCCACTACGACGGAGCGGAGCACGGCGAGATCGCCGCCAGGCCCGAGGACGACCCGTGGAACTTCTGGACCTTCCGGCTGCGCGCGAACGCCGAACTCGACGTGGACGAGCGCACCGAATCGTACGAACTCTCGGGAGGATTCTCGGCCGACAGGGTCACGGACGCTTTGAAGCTCGAGTTCTCCATCGACGCGAGCTACAACAAGAGGCTCTTCGAGACCTCGGACACGACCTCGGTCACGAGCATCCGCGAGAGCTACGATGCCGAGGGGCTCAGCGTGTGGAGTCTGTCGGACCACTGGTCGGTGGGAGCGGCGTACGAGCTGGCACACTCCAGCTTCGAGAACGAAGACCTGCAGATCCGGGTGGGGCCGGCCTTGGAGTACAACATCTTCCCCTACTCCGAGTCGACCCGCAGGCAGTTCAATTTCCTCTATACGATCGGGGTCCGTTACAACGACTACATCGAACAGACGGTGTTCCTCAAGGACGAGGAGACCCTCCCGCACCACCGGTTCAGCGTCCGCCTCAGCGTCCGCCAGCCCTGGGGGGAGTCGTACGGCTTTCTGACCTTCTCCCAGTTCCTCCACGATCCGTCGAAGAACCGCTTCACAGCCTTCGCGGGAGCCGATTTCCGGATCTTCCGCGGCCTGTCGCTCCGCCTCAACGCGAACTACTCGCGCATCCGCGACCAGCTCAACGTGCCGGCCGGTGACGCGACGACGGAGGAGGTCCTGCTGCGCCAGCGCATCCTCCAGAGCGGTTTCGAGTATGGCGTGTCGGTGGGCTTCTCCTACACGTTCGGGTCGATCTATTCCAACGTCGTCAACCCCCGCCTGGACCGGTTCTAGCTACTACGAGGCTGACTTCATGCACAGGTTCTTCGTCCCGCCTGCCGCCGCCGCTGTGACCGCCATCGTGGCGGCGGCGCTCGTCACCGCCCGCGCGCCGCTCGTGTCCCAGACCCCGACTTCGCTCATGGAGGGGGCGTCGGCGGCGGAGATGTCCGCCCTGGAAGCGCTCGACGATCTGGCCGGCGAGATCCGGGACATGTCGATGACGCTGTGGGAGTATTCGGAGACCGCCCTCCTGGAGCATCGATCGGCGGAGTACCTCGCGGGCCTGCTGGAGGCCGAGGGGTTCGAGGTCGAAACCGGGGTCGCGGGCATGCCCACCGCTTTCACGGCGACGTACCGCCATGGAAGCGGGGGTCCGGTGCTCGGCGTGCCGGCCGAGTACGACGCGCTGCCGGGTGTCGGGAACGAGCCGGTGCCCCACCGCGCGGCCCGGGCGGACGGGGTCACGAGCGGCCAGGGCTGCGGCCACAACCTGTTCGGGGCGGGCTCCGCCGGCGCGGCGATCGCGATCAAGCGGGCCATGGCGGACCAGGACATCGCGGGCGAGGTGCGGCTGTTCGGGACCCCGGCCGAGGAGACGGTCGTCGGCAAGGTCTACATGGCCAACGCAGGGGTCTTCGACGACGTGGACGCGACGCTCGTGTGGCACCCGATGACGGAGACGCGGGTCACGAACGCCTCGACCCAGGCGATGAACAACTTCACGGTGGAGTTCCACGGCCAGGCGGCGCACTCCGCGGCGGACCCGTGGAACGGCCGCAGCGCCCTCGACGCCGTGGAGATGATGAACTACGGCGCGAACCTGATGCGCGAGCACGTACAGCCTTCGACCCGCATCCACTACGTGATGCCGAACGCGGGCGAGGCGCCGAACGTCGTCCCCGAATACGCGAAGGCGTGGTACTACGTGCGCGACACCCTGCGCACGAACGTCAATGAGTACTACGAGTGGCTGCTCGACATTGCCGCCGCCGCCGCGCAGGCGACCCGGACCGAGCACGAGGTGTCGCTCATCACGGGCGTGCACGCGCTGCTGCTCAACCGGCCGTTGCAGGAGGCGATGCAGGCCAACCTGGAAGCGGTCGGGGGCCCGAACTTCCCGGATGTCCTTCAGGCCTGGGGGCGCGAGATGCAGACCGGCCTCGACATCGACCCGGTGGGTCTCGACGTCGAGGTGCAGCCGCTCGCCCTCGGGCCGACGCCGGCGCAGGGCGGCTCGACGGACGTGGCGGAGGTGAGCTGGATCACGCCCACCGTGCAGCTCGAAGTCACCTCCGCTCCGAAGGGCGTTCCCTGGCATTCCTGGGCCACGAGCGCCTCGCACGGGACCGAGTGGGCCGCGGCCGCGGCGGACGTGGCGGCGCGCGTTCTCGCGATGACGGGCATGGATCTGCTCACCGATCCCGGCCTCCTCGAAGCCGCCAGGGCCGCGCACCGGGAGTCCACCGGCGGGCGGCCCTGGCGCTCTCCCATTCCGGCGGACCAAAAGCCCCCGATCCCGTAGGCCGTCGGGGCCCCGGCGCGTAACTGCTCTTGCCGTTGGCTCTTGCCGTTTCCTATGCTCATCGTCGGTGGCCTCGTTTTGTGGGGTGTCCACCGACAGGTGGGATGGGACGGGTATGGGGAGGCCTCCCCACCTTCAGGCGAGAGGTAACGCCATGAACACGAAGTGCCTCGTCGCTTCAGTCGCCGGTGCCGTCGTCCTCTTTGTAGGCGGCTACGTGCTGTACGACCTGATCCTCGGCGGCTTGATGGAAGCCAACATGGGTAGCGCCACCGGGGCCATGAAGGAGGCTCCCGACTTCCTCTGGATTGCAGTCGGCCAGCTGGCCTCGGGCGGCCTGCTGGCGACCGTGCTGGGGTGGAAGGGCGCCACCGACGTGGCGGGCGGTGCCAAGGCGGGCGCCCAGCTCGGCGCGCTTATCGCCGTGGCCGTCGGGTTCATGATGCTGGGTACGATGAACGTCTCGACCCTCACCTGGGCCATCGTCGACGTCGTCGTTTCGGCGGTCCTGTGGGGCGCGGCAGGTGCCGTCGTCGCCATGATGCTCGGACGGGGCGACTAGCGACCGTCTGAATCCGGCAGCTTCCGGGTGCGGCGGGGGCCGGTCCCGACGACCGGCTCCCGGTGGCGGGCGCGTTTTCGCGCCCGCCGGCCGCGCCCGCTGGACAGGTTGATGTGACCCGCTCCACCTTCTTCGACGTTCTCCGACGTGCTCTCGTCCTTCTCCAACGACAACCACCGGGTCTTGCCATGAACCGCGCACAGCGTGTCGTCCTCCGTTCCTGCTTCCCGCTCGTGGCAGCGATCCTGATCGCGGTCCCGCTCGGCGCGCAGGAAGCTGCCGAGGCTCCGGCGAACTACCGTCTCGCGGCGCGATTCGCGCCCTACAGGATCGACGATCTCATCTACTCCACCTCGGTCGACCCGCAGTGGATCGAGGGCTCGGAGTCGTTCTGGTACGAATGGGAGATCTCGGACGGGTCCTTCTATTACATCGTCGACCCGGTGGCCGGCACGAAGCGGCCGATCTTCGACAATGACAGGATCGCGGCCGAGCTGACCCGCATCACGCGCGACCCGTGGGACGGCCAGCACCTCCCGATCCGCGCGATCAAGTTCGTCGACGCCAACACCCTCCAGTTCGAGGTCGAGTCCTCGCAGGACGAAGAGGAGGACGAGACCGACTCGGAGATGGAGGAGATGGAGGAGCTGGACGAGGAGGACGACGAGGGAGAGCGGCAGCGCCAGCGGGCCCGTAAGAAGGTGTTCCACTTCGAGTACGACGTGGACACGCGCGTCCTGCGCGAAATGGAGGATTGGGAGGCGCCCGACAACCACGCCCCCTGGGCCAGCGTATCGCCGGACGGACAGACGGTCATCTTCGCCCGCCAGCACAATCTGTACATGATGAGCGGGGACGACTACCAGCAGTTCCTCGAGGCGCGGCGCGGCAAGAGCGGGGACGAGGCGGATGAGGCCGAGGAGGGGATCGAGGTCGAGGAGACGCAACTCACCACGGACGGCGAGGAGCACTACAGCTACGCCGCCTTCGAGCGGGGCGACACCGACATCGAGCGCGAGGAGAACGCCGATGAGCGCAAGCGGGCGTCGATCTCGTGGTCGCAGGACTCGCGCCGTTTCTCGCTCATCCGGCGGGACCGCCGGGAAGTGGGCGACCTGTGGGTCATCCACATGGTCGGCAACAAGCGGCCCGAACTCGAATCCTACAAGTACGACATGCCGGGCGAGGAGACCGTCAGCCAGCCCGAGCTTCTGATCTACGACCTCGAGGAGCGGCGCATGGTCGAGGTCGCGATGCCGGAGGAGTGGAAGGACCACCGGCTGTCCCAGACTTCGGCGCGCCAGTTCCGGTATCCGGACAGCGAGGAGCCGTTCCGCACGCTGTGGCTCTCCCCGAACTCGGACGAACTCCACTTCGTTCGGCAGAGCCGCGACCAGCACCGGGTGGACGTCATGGTCGCCGAAGCCGCGACGGGCGAGTCCCGCGTGCTGTTCGAGGAGCGGCTCAACACCTACGTGGAGTTCCAGCGGCTCGAACTCCTGGAGTCCGGCGACATGCTGTGGTGGTCGGAGCGGGACGGCTGGGCCCACCTGTACCGGTTCGGCCCGGACGGATCGCTGCGCAACCGCCTCACCGAGGGCCCGTGGTCGGTACGCCAGGTCGTGGGGCTGGATGAGGCGGCCGGCGTCGTCTACTTCCAGGCCAACGCGCGCGAGGTGGGCGAGGACCCCTACTACCAGCACCTCTACCGGGTGAACCTGGACGGCTCGGGGCTGACCCGGTTGAACCCCGGCGACTTCGATCACCGGGTCGACATGGGGGAGTCGAACCGCTTCTTCGTCAACAACTATTCGCGCGTCGACGAGACGCCGGCGTCGGCGCTCCATGCCGCCAACGGACGCAGGATCATGGACCTCGAGATCGCGGACTTCTCGAAGCTCGAGGAAGCGGGGTATGGATTCCCCGAGCCCTACAGGGTGAAGGCGGACGACGGGGTGACGGATCTCTACGGCGTCATGTACAAGCCGTTCGACTTCGACCCGGAGAAGACGTATCCGATCGTGGCCTACGTGTACCCAGGGCCGCAGACGGAGTCCGTCGCCAAGTCGTTCTCGACGGCGCGCTACGAGACGGCGCTGGCCCAGTTCGGGATGGTGGTGATCACGGTGGGGAACCGCGGAGGCCACCCGGCGCGATCGAAGTGGTACCACAACTACGGGTACGGGAACCTCCGGGACTACGGGCTGGCGGACAAGAAAGCCGCGATCGAACAACTCGCCGACCGGCACGATTTCATCGACATCGACCGGGTGGGGATCTACGGCCACTCGGGGGGCGGGTTCATGTCCACGGCGGCGATGCTGGTCTACCCGGATTTCTTCAGGGTCGCGGTCTCATCCTCGGGGAACCACAACAACGACGTCTACAACCAGAACTGGTCGGAGAAGCACCACGGCGTGCGGGAAGTGGTCGACGACAGCGGAAACGTGACCTTCGAGTACGAGATCGAGCGCAACTCGGATCTGGCCGCGAACCTGAAGGGGCACCTGCTGCTCACGACCGGGGACATCGACAACAACGTCCACCATGCGGGGACGCATCGCATGGCCGAGGCACTGATCCGGGCCAACAAGCGCTTCGACTACTTCGTCTTCCCCGGCCAGCGGCACGGCTACGGGGACATGAGCGACTACTGGTTCTGGCTGCGCGCGGAGTACTTCGTGAAGCACCTGCTGGGCGACACGCGCTGGAGCCCGGACATCACGCAGTTGAACGTGGAACGGGAGCAGACGGGCGGCCGCTGAACCGGCCGCCCGCCGCCCCTGTCGGCGGGTTACCTGCTAGGGGACGAGCTTGTTCGCGAAGTCGCCGCCCCGGAAGATGCTCAGCTTCGCGGGGTCGATGTGCCGACGCATCGCCGCCACGACATCGGCCGCGGTCAGCGCCTCGATCGCCGCCTCCCGCCCGGCCGTGAACGTAAGCGGACGGTCGAGGAAGAGGCTGTTCGTCAGCATGTTCGCGATCGCACCGTCGTTCGCGCGGCTGCTCTGCTGCTGGTCGAGGTAGCCACGCCGAGCGATCTCCAGTTCCTCGTCCGTGAAGCCGTCGGCCAGGGTACGCTCGAGTTCGTCCCTGATCGACGCGGCGACCTTGTCCGCGTTCTCCGGGGCGAACATGGCGTAAGCGAGGAACGCCGCATCATCATCGATGGGGGGTGCCGCGTACTGTGAACCGACCATATAGGAGAGCCCTTCCTCGCTGCGGACGCGGCTGAACAGCCGCGAGTTCATGCCTCCGCCCAGGATGTAGTTCCCCAGAATCAAGGCCGGGTAGTCGGGATGGTCGTCGCGCATGCGGACGGCAACCGTCGCCATCATCATGGCGTTCGACTTGTCCGGCGTCTCGATATCCATGTTGACCGGGTCCACGTCCCGGTATCCTCCGGCCACGCGAGCGTACGGCTCCGCCGCTTCCCATCCGCCGAGCAATTCCTCGAGCAGCGGGCGGATCTCGCCGGGGTCGAAGTCGCCGACGATCGCCATCGTACCGCCCTGAGCGCCGTAGAAGCCTTCCCAGAACGCACGGGCCTCGTCAACGGTCACGCCTTCGTAGCGTTCGATCTGCTCGTCGAACGTCGGCGAGTAGCGGGGGTGTTCTGGCGGGTACTGCTCGAGGTGCCGCGAGAGCGCCTGGGGCACGAGCGCCATCGGCTCCGACATCTGTGACTCGAGTCCCGCCAGCCGCTCCTCGCGCAGAAGCTCGAACTCCCCGGCGTCGAACGCGGGCTCCCGGAGGATCTCGGCGCCGAGCCGGAGGACGGCCGGCAGGTTCTCCCGAACGGTCGTGAAGGAGGCGCTGGCGGTGAGCGCGCTCCCCCCGACGCCGCCCTGGGCCTTGAGCCGGTCAAGTTCGTCGGAGATCTCCTGGCGCGTGCGGCTCGTGGTGCCGCGCATCAACATGCCGCCGGCGAAGGATGCGGCGGTCGCCTGGCCCATGAGCGCGCTCTCCGTCCCGTGACGAAGCGTGAGACGCACAGTGACCGCTTCGCCGCGGTTCTCCTTGGGCAGGAACGCCACCTTCAGCCCGACCGGAAGTTCGAAGCGCTCGGTCCGGGCCTCGATGTTCTCGATCGTCGGATCGAACGCCTCACCCTCCGCCACCGCTTCGCGTCCGGTGTACGAAGCGACCAGCGCACCGACGTCCGGCGGCGCCGGAATCTCGGCCCGCGCCGGGGTCTCAGGCGCCGGGTAGAAGTAGCCGATGGTCCGGTTGGAAGGCTTGAGATAGGCCTGCGCGACCTGGTGCACCGCTTCCGGCGTCACCCGCTCCAACCGGTCGCGGTGCAGGAAGAAGAGGCGCCAGTCACCCATGGACGCCCATTCGCTCAACTGGAGCGCGATCCCCTGCGGGTTGTTGAACGCGAGTTCGATGCTCGAGAGGTAATCGGTCTTTGCCCGCTCCACTTCCTCTTCCGTGGGAGGTTCGTCGACGAGTGCCTGGACCGTGGCGAGCAGGGTCTGGGTCGCCTCCTCGAGCGAGTCCTCCTGGCGGACCTCGGCGGCCACGAGCAGCATGCCGGGTTCGCTGAGCTGGTAGTTGAAGGCGAACGCGTTCGCCGCGAGCCCCGACTCCACCAGAGCCTGGTAGAGACGGCCGGCGGGGCGGGTGGCGAGCAGATGCGTCATCACGTCGACCGCCGCGAAGTGCTCGTGCGAGCCGGGGGGCATGTGGTAGGCAGCCATCGCGAGCTGGACATCTCCGACCCTCCGCAGCGTCACCGTCCGCTCGCCGTCCTGCGCGGGCTCGGCCGTGTAGGTCGGAAACAGCTGGTTCGCCCCCGTGCGCTCCGGCCGCGGTATCGCGCCGAACTTTGCCGCGATCAGCTCGAGCGCGCGGTCGGTCTCGAACCGCCCGGCGACGACGAGGACCGCGTTGTCCGGCTGGTAGTACTTCCGGTAGAACGCCTGCAACCGGCCGATGGGCACGTTCTCGAGGTCGGCCCGGGCCCCGATGGTCGAGTTCCCGTAGTTGTGCCAGTCGTAGGCCGCCGACAGCACCCGCTTCTGCAGCACGCCCTGCGGGCTGTTCTCCCCGGATTCCCACTCGTTGCGGACAACCGTCATCTCCGAATCGAGATCTTCCTGCGCGATGAACGAGTTCACCATGCGGTCCGCTTCGAGATCCAGAGCCCACTCGAGGTTCTCGTCGGCGTTCTCATCCGTGGCCGGAACGGTCTCGAAGTAGTTCGTGCGATCGAACCACGTCGTCCCGTTGGGGAAGGCGCCGTGCTCGGTCAGCTCCTGCGGGATATCCGGGTGGTTCGGGGTCCCCTTGAACACGAGATGCTCGAGCAGGTGGGCCATCCCCGTCTCGCCGTACCCTTCGTGCCGGGAACCGACGAGATAGGTGATGTTCACGGTGATCTGCTGCTTGCTCTGGTCGGGGAAGAGCAGGAAACGGAGTCCGTTGTCGAGTTGGTACTCGGTGATGCCTTCGACGCTCGCAACTTCCGTGACTCCGGCGGGAAGCTGGGCGTGGGCGGTGCCTGTGGCCGCGAGGGCCGAGAGCATACCCGCGAGTGCGGTGAATCTCTTCATCCTCTCCATCTCCTTCTACATGTTGCCTACATGTTGTCGATCATGGCCTGACCGAACTCGCTACACCGGAGCAGCGTCGCTCCTTCCATGAGGCGCTCGAAGTCATAGGTCACGCGCTTCTGGCCGATTGTGGCACCGAGGGAGGATACGATGAAGTCGGCGGCTTCGTTCCAACCGAGGTGCCGCAGCATCATCTCTCCGGACAGGATGACCGAGCCCGGGTTGACCTTGTCCTGTCCCGCGTACTTCGGGGCGGTTCCGTGCGTGGCCTCGAAGATCGCGTGGCCGGTCTCGTAGTTGATGTTCGCTCCGGGGGCGATACCGATGCCTCCGACCTGGGCGGCCAGCGCGTCGGAGATATAGTCGCCGTTGAGGTTCATGGTCGCGATGACGTCGTACTCCGCGGGCCGCGTGAGGATCTGCTGGAGGAACGCGTCGGCGATCACATCCTTGACCACGATCCCGTCCGATGTTCTGCACCAGGGGCCGCCGCCGAACTCGCGCGCCCCGAACTCCTCCTTCGCGAGTTCATAGCCCCAGTCGCGGAAGCCGCCCTCGGTGAACTTCATGATGTTCCCCTTGTGGACGAGGGTGACGCTGGCGGATCCCCGGTCCTTCGCGTAGCGGATCGCGGCGCGCACGAGACGGCGCGTCCCCTCCCGCGAGATCGGCTTCACCCCGAGGGAGCTGCTCTCCGGGAAACGGATGGTGGAGACGCCCATCTCGTCACGCAGGAAGGCGAGCAGGCGGCGCGCCTCCTCCGTCCCCGCCTCCCATTCGATGCCGGCGTAGATGTCTTCGGTGTTCTCACGGAAGATCGTCATGTCGACGAGATCCGGCTGACGTACGGGCGACGGGACGCCCTCGAACCAGCGAACGGGGCGGACGCACGCGAACAGGTCGAGCTTCTGGCGCAGCGCCACGTTCAGGGAGCGGATCCCC
Source organism: Candidatus Palauibacter sp. (assembly GCF_965222475.1). GTDB lineage: Bacteria > Gemmatimonadota > Gemmatimonadetes > Palauibacterales > Palauibacteraceae > Palauibacter. The sequence continues at coordinate 385,011 of NZ_CBDCUB010000007.1, forward strand.
CCGCCTACGGGTGTCGTGAGCGGTCCCTTGATCGCGACCAGGTGGTGGCGGATCGCGCGCAGGGTGTCCGCCGGCAGCCAGTCGCCCGTGCGGTCGAACGCCTTCTGCCCCGCCAGCACCTCGAACCACACGATCTTCCGCTCCCCGCCATACGCTTTGGCGGCGGCCGCTTCGAGGACCGCGCTCGCGGCGTGCCGGATGTCGGGGCCGATACCGTCGCCTTCGATGAACGGGATGATGGGCCGGGCCGGAACCTCGAGGCGGCCGCCGACCATCCGGATCCGTTCGCCGCCGGAAGGTGTGGACAGGGCTTCGTATGGGGGAGTGGTGTCGGACATGGAGACTCGAATCGTTACGGGCGATGTGGCCAACCCGCGCACCGAAGGTCGGTGTCGGCGGGCAGGAAGTTTTACGAAGCGCCGTCGGGCTTGACAAGCGTATACTACGTATACAGACAAGTGGGATGTATACGTCCGCTGCGGGCGGTCCTAGGTCTCGGACGCGAGGGAACAGGGGCGTTGTGTCGACAGAAGCCCCATTCGTCAGCGCCGGGGCCAGACGGCGCGCCGGGTCTCGTGACCCTCGCCGATCCACTCCACCGTGGAGCCCTCGCCGTCGGCCGTGGCGATCGCAGCGATGAGATCTTCCACCTCCCGGATCGGCTCGTCGCCCGCGCGCACGAGAAGATCACCCGCCCTGAGCCCGAGACGCGCCGTCATCGTGCCGGGGACAACCCGGAGCACGAGGAGACCATCGAGACCGGGTCGGCCCAAGAAATCCCGGACCGATTCGAACTCCGCTCCCGCGAACGTCCGGTCAAAGCGGATGGCGATTCCGGGCTCCGCCAGCGCGACCTCGGCGAGGCGCATCATGCCCCGGCGGAACTCCACGGACGGGATGCGCGCCCGGACCCGGCCGATGCGCTGGAGCGCCGTCGAGACATCTCTGTATGCGGACTCGCTCTCCCGCTCCAGACTGCCGAGCAACGCCCGCCGTAGTTCCTGGAACTCGGGGATCGGACGATCGCGCACCAGAAGCACCTCGAGCCGGCCGCCCACCACCCGCACGGCCGAAGGCTCGACGGCGACGCCTTCGGCCTCGGTATCGCGGACCGTTAGCGCGAAGCCGGTGCCGTCGCTCCCGACGGAACCCGGGAGCCTCAGTACGAACACGCGCGATTCGCGCGCACCAACCGTCGCGGCCTCCGCGCGTCGTCCGATCATCCGAACGCGAACCGGATCCGGCGGCGTGACGGCGGGAATCACGTGAACCGAGCGACGCTCTCCCTCGCGCACCACCTCGACCCTGACGGCGGCACCCGGTCGGATCGCGATGAGCGCCCCGGGCAGGCTGCCGACGGTGATCTCGCGCCCGTCGATCGCCACAACGCGGTCTCCCACGAGAAGGCCGGCCCGGGCCGCCGGCCCGTCTTCCTGCAACTCGCGAATGCGGGTCTCAAGGTCGCAGTTCTTCCAATCCTCCGCGGTTTCCCAGCCGCAGTGGTAGCGTTCCTCGACCCGTACCCCGAGCCAGCCACGAGTCTCGGCGGCCGCAGGTTCCTGTCCCGCGGCGGCCGCGGGGGCCAGCGCCGAACACAGGCCGAGGGCGAGGACGAACCGCCGGGCCTCGGTCACCATGTGCGCACCGCGCTCGCGCGGCCGAGTTCATCGGTCAGACGGTCGCGCAACTCCACGAGCTCCAACAGATACGCGCTCGCAAAGAAGTCGCCGGGGTCGGTCTCGAGCTGATCACGCAGCGCCCGAATCGAACCGTCCAGCCGTACGAGCGACTGTGCGATCTCGATCGGATCGCTCTCCCGGTCCCCCGACGCGGAGCCCGGGGAGACCGCGCCCTCTCCCACTTGCCGGAGCGGCGTTCGCAGCGACTCGAGGCGGTTGAGCCCCTCGAGCAGTGTCCGATCATCGGCCGGCGACACGACCCTCGGGAGATCGGCCGTGGTCTCCCCTGCCCCACCTCGCGTGAACTGCAGGCCCGCGATGACTCCGCCCGCGAACAGCATGAGCCCGGCGGCCGCCTGGAGCGGTCCCGGGACGAGCAGTCGACCCGCGAAGCGGCGCCCGACCCAGCGGCCGCCCATTCCGGACTCGCGCGCATCCAGGGCGGCCTCGATCGATGCCCACTCGCCCCTCGGCGGCCTCTCCTCGGGGAGCGCCGACAGGGCCATGCGCATGCGGCTCAGTCTCTCGAACTCCGCTTGGCAGTCCCCGCACGTTTCCAGATGAGCCTGGCCGTCGCGGTCCGCCCAGGGCTCGTCGAGCAGCGCCGAAATGCGTTCGGCCTCGAGGTGTCCGGCGATCATATTCATCCTGTCCGATTTCTCGTCATCAATGTTTCCATCAGAGGCGCGCCTTGTCCCGCGCCCCGCCGCTTCCCGACTCCGCGGGCGCGATCAGCTGGCGCATCCGGGCGCGCGCCTTGTGCAACTGCGATTTCGAGGTGCCCGTCGAACAGCCGAGAGACTCCGCGATATCGCGGTGCGTCCAACCCTCCACATCGTGCAACACGAGGACCTTGCGGTATCCCGGCGGGAGCTGGTCGAGCGCCTGGCTCAACACCTGGCGGGTGACGATCACGTCGTCCTGCGCCCGCGACACGCGCGGAAGCTCGGCGGCCGATTCCACCGGGCGCCGTCTCGCGGACCGACGCAGCCGATTGAGCGCCACGTTCGTGGCCAGGCGGTAGAGCCACGTGCCCAGGGCCGCGTCGCCCCGGAAGAGGTGGAGCTTCTCGAACGCGCGAATCCACGCCTCCTGCGAGAGGTCCTCCGCCAGGTGGTCGTCGCCCACCAGGCGCCGGATGACCGTGTACACGCGATGGGCGTGCAGCTGGTACAACTCCCCCATCGCCCACCGCTCTCCGGCCTTGGCGGAGGCGATCAGATCGCGTTCTTCCACTCTATCCCTCGCGAGGGTCGTCCTCGGAACCACCTGTATTGATGCCTTCGGCCCGGCCCCGGGTTGCCCGCGCGGCCGCGGCGCCGAGCCGACGGGCGGCCGCGCAGACCGCCAATGCGACGATGATTCCGCCCAGGGCGTCCGTCGCATAGTGAAAGCGACCGTACACGGTCCCGAGAGTCAACGCGACCTCGGGGGCGATGAGGAGCCAGAACCAGCGCGCGTCCTCGCGACCGGCGGCGACGACCGCGGCCAGCGAGGCCGCGATGTGGGAACTCGGAAACGCCGTCCCCTTCGAGGAGCCGGTCTCGAGAATCCCGTGAACGAGCCGGTACAGCGTGCCGTCGCCGATTTCCCCGCCGATCAGGGCGAACTCGTATCTGGGGCCCGTCACCGGGAAGAAGATGAAGATGAGATACGAGACGAAGAAGGCGGCGGACACGGCGAAAGCGGCGCGGTGCAGGGCGTCGAATCCGCGCGTCCGGTATACGCCGATCAGGGCGATGGGGACGATCGCGTAGTAGAAGAAGTAGCCCAGGTGCAGGACCTCGGAGAACGGAAGCCAGGGGAGGAGCGTGCTCAACTCGATGCTCGGCTGCGCGCCGAAGATCGCTGCGTCCCAGCGCTGCACCGTCGCGTCGAAGTAGCGCTCGGTGAAGAAGCGGTTCAGCACGGCGAGTTCCGCGTACAGCAGCGGCGTGAGCAGGACCGGGTAGGCGGCGCGGGCAACCCCTCCGAGGCCGCTTCGCGGGTGCCACGCTGCCAATCGGGTGATCCCGAAGACGATCAGCGCGTGCGCGCCGGCGATCCCCGCACCCGCAAGGCCGCCGAGAGCGACGGCCACGAGGCCGGAGGCCCCGAAATAGACGATGGAAAGACGGTCGAGGGCGAGGAGGCCTCTCGTGGGGGTCACAGCCGGCCCTCGCGGCGGTACCAGGCGGCGGTGCGGGCCAGTCCCTCCTCGATATTGACGCGCGGACGCCACGGATCGAGCGACGCTCGACTCGGCTCGATGTCGCAGGTCCAGGCGTGGATGGAGAGGTCCCGGGCGCGTCTCCGGTCGATCGCGGGCGCCGTTCCCGTGAAACGCGCGGCCCATTCCGAAAGTAGTCCGGCAGTCAGGAAGACGGCCGGTGGCACCCGGATGACGCGGCCCGGGCGCTCGACGCCGGCGATCAGCGCGTTCGCCACCTCGCCCCACGAGCAGGATGAGGCTGCCGCGATGTGGAGCGGTTCCGGCGCCGGAGCCGCCTCCAGCGCGGCGAGAACGGCCGAGACGACGTCGGCCACGAAGACCGGTTGGAGCGGGGCGGCACTGCGTGGAATCACGGTCAAGCCGCGAGCCGCCATGCGGAACAGGGGCAGGAGATCGGAATCGCGCGGCCCGTAGACACCCCCGGGTCTCAGGACCACGACCTCCATCGGGCCGCCGATGGTGGCCAGCGCCGCCTCCGCCGAGGCCTTCGAACGACCGTACGGACTGACGGGTCCGTCCGCGCCGTCCGGACCGCGAGCCGCCAGGCTACTGATGAAGACGAAGCGGCGGACGCCGACGTCGGCCGCGGCCCGTGCCAACCTCCGGGTTCCCGCCGCATTCACCGCCATGAACTCCGACTCGTCCCGGGCTCGAGTCAACGCACCGCAATGCACGACCGCATCGTACCCCGCGAGGGCGTCCGCCGCCCCGGGTTCGCGTCCGGCGACGGACTTCTTTCCGAGATCCAGTTCGACTCTGTCGATCCCGGCCCTGTCGATTCGGCGCGTATCGCTCGTACGGCGGACGCTGGCCGTGACGCGGTGACGCGCCTCGACGAGGGCGTCGGCGATATGGCTGCCCAGAAAGCCCGTGCCCCCCGTCAGGAAGATAGATGTCATGGTAAAGGAATCAAGTAAAGGAGCTAGAGAGGCGCTTCGTAGAGTCGGTACGTGCGGTAGACCCGGCCTCCCAGCCGTTCGATGGCGGCGTTCATCTTGTCGTTGTCCTCCAGGATCCAGGACTGCTCGGCCTCCGTCATGCCAGCGGCGGTTCCGTTTCGGAAAAGGTAAAGGTAAAGGAGGACATCGATGCCCTTGCCGCGCCATTCCTCCAGCAATCCGAGGATCAGGACGCGCATGGAGGTGATCTTTCGCTTGTGAAGGAGCGCCCTCAGGAGTCCGACCGGCGTCAGCCTGCCGTTCATCTTCTTCAGGACCTGGTTGAAGTCCGGAATCGCTAGCGCGAATCCGATCATCTCTCCGTCGGGGGTCTCCGCAAACAGCGCCAGGTCGGGATTGAGAACCGGCTTGAGTTCGGCGGCCATGTGGTCCATCTCGGCATCCGTCATGGGGACGAAACCCCAGTTCTTCTCCCACGCGGCGTTGTAGAGGCGCCGCACGAGGGCGAGTTCGTCCTCGAACTTCGACATGTTCAGCGATCGCACGCGGGTTCCGTAGCGACGGGTGACGAGTTTCTCGGCGCGGAACATGTGCTTGGGCCAGGAGCCCTCGGTCATGTGCCAGGCGTACAGGTCCTTGGCCTTGCGCAAACCGGCGCCCTCGAGCAGGGCGGGGTAATATGCCGGGTTGTGAGCCATCAGGATCACGGGAGGGCCCGGATCACCATCGATCAGAAGGCCGCAGATCTCGTTCGTCGAGAAGCTGGTGGGGCCTCGCATCGCCTCGAGGCCGCGCTCGCGGAGCCACGCCCTCACGGCGTCGAGCAGGGCTTCGGCCACTTCCGGGTCGTCGATGGACTCGAACCAGCCGAAGAAGCCGACCGCTTCTTCGTGTAACCGCTCGTGATTCCGGTTCCGGATCGCGCAGATCCGCCCGACCACTCCGCCATCGCGGAGCGCCAGATAGGGCTGAACCTCGGAGTGAAGGTGGAAAGGGTGCTTCGCCGGGTCGAAAGCGGCCCGCACGTCCCTCTTCAGCGGCGGGACCCAGTCGGGATCATCACGGTAGATGGACCACGGGAACTCGATGAAGCGCCCGAGATCGGCGCGGCTCTCCACCGGCACGACGACGAGCGAGGAAGCTGGGTTCGTCATGGGTCGCGACTTGGTTGCGGTTGGTGTCGGTGCCTTTCGGGCGGGCCTGTATCCGATGGCGGCCGGTTCAGACGACGCCGAGCTTCTTCCCGACGCGCTCCACCTGCTCGAGCACGAAATCGAGTTCGTCGTCGGTGTGCGTGGCCATGTAGCTCGTTCGCAGGCGGCAACTGCCCTCGGGCACGGCCGGCGGAACGACCGGGTTGGTGAAGACTCCCGCTTCGAACAGGGCTCGCCAGAACTGGAAGGTCTTCTCCATCGGACCGATGAGGATGGGCACGATCGGGGTCTCGGTCGGACCGATATCGAACCCGATCGACCTGAACCCCTCCATCATCTTGCGGGTGTTCTCCCACAGTCGCTGCCGGCGCTCCGGTTCGCTGCGGATGATCTCGAGCGCCTTCAGCACGGTGGCCGCCGAGGCGGGCGGCATGCTCGCGCTGAAGATGAGGGCGCGGGCGTTGTGCTGGAGGTAATCGATGACCTCCGCGGTACCTGCGCAGAATCCGCCGATGGAGGCGAACGACTTGGAGAAGGTGCCGAGAATGAGGTCCACTTCGTGCGTGAGCCCCCAGTGTTCGGCGGTGCCCGCGCCGGTCTCGCCCAATACGCCCACGGCGTGCGCGTCATCCACGAGGATCGCCGCGCCGTACTCACGCCTCAGCTCGACGAGGGCGGGCAGGTCGGCGATGTCGCCTTCCATGCTGTAGACGCCGTCGACCGCGATCAGCTTCCCGCGCGCGGGTTTCTCGGCCTCGAGCATACGGCTCAGCGTGGTGAAGTCGTTGTGGTTGAACCGTCGCGTGCGGCCGAGCCCGAGGCGCGCGCCGTCCTGGAGGCTGGCGTGGTCGAGCTTGTCGATGAAGACCGTATCCGCGCGCCCGATCAGCGCACCGAGCGTGCCCAGATTGGTCTGATACCCGGTGGAGAATACGAGCGCCGCCTCCATCCCCACGAAATCCGCCAGTTCGGCTTCGAGGCGCTCGTGAAGATCGAGGTTCCCGTTGAGGAAGCGGCTGCCGGTGTTGCCGCTTCCGAACTTTTCGAGCGCCTCGCGCGCCGCCTCGAGGATGCGCGGATCGTGGGTAAGCCCCATGTAGTTGTTGGAGCCCACCATGATCTTGCGGGCGCCCTTGATCACGACCCAGGTGTCGTGCGAGGCCTCGATGGGCATGAAGTACGGATAGAGACCCTTCTCGCGCAGGCCGTGCACCGTCGCTAACTCACGACACTTGGCAAGGATCGGAGGCGGCTCCGAATGGGCCCTGGTCGAGCCCCCGGACCGTGACACCGCAGCTTGAAATGTGGAATTCGACACAACGCGAAGCTAATCGCGAATCGGGACCCCGGGCAAGCAAAATGAGGGCCTTTGCCCGGTGACGGATTTCGGTCGCGCGTGAACGTGGGGTGGGGGGTGGTGTAGTTCCGCTCACGGCGACCTGCCGCGGGCGAGTCTCGCCGCGCGTCGCCGGCGTGCGGATCGGGTGACCCATCGAACGGGGAGGGATCGTGGCTCGGGACGACATTCTCGACATCGTGGCCATAGGAGGGGGCACGGCGGGTCTGGTGACGGCTGCCGGGAGCGCGGGGTTGGGGGCGCGTGTCGCCCTGATCGAACGCGACCGCCTCGGCGGCGACTGCCTGTGGACGGGCTGCGTGCCTTCCAAGGCCCTCATCAGCTCGGCGCGTGTCGCGCATCACTTCCGTGACGCCGCCGCGCACGGCCTGCGGGCCGTCCAGCCGGAGATCGAAGGCGCGGACGTGCTCGCCAGCGTCCGTGACGTTCGGGCCCGGATCGAGCCGCACGACGACCCGGAGCGCTTTCGCGCCATGGGCGTCGATGTCGTGGAAGGTTCGGCGCGCTTCATATCGCCGCACGAGGTCGAGGTGAACGGTCGCCGTCTGCGCGCGCGCCGTTTCGTGATCGCGACGGGTTCGCGGGCCGCGGTGCCCCCGATTCCCGGCCTCGAAGAGGCAGGCTATTTCACGCACGCGGAGGCCTTCGACCGGGACACGATCCCCGGTTCGCTGGCCGTCGTGGGCGGCGGGCCGATCGGGGTCGAACTCGCGCAGGCGTTCCGGCGCCTGGGAGTCGATGTCACGGTCGTCGAATTGCTCGACCGGCTCATGGTGCGCGAGGAGCCGGAGCTCGCGGAGTTGCTGACGAACAGGCTTCTCGACGAGGGGATCCGGATCCGGACCGGGCGCATCGTGACGCGCGTCGACCGGGTGGGAGAGCGCAGGCGCGTCACGATCGCCCCGGCCGGGGGCGCGGCGGACAACGGCGCGGCGGCCGCACCCGAGACGTTGGAAGTGGATGAGGTCCTGGTCGCTGCCGGGCGGACGCCGAACACGGAGGGGCTGGGACTGGACGAGGCGGGCGTGGCGACCTCGAAGGGTTGGGTGACGGTCGACCCGAAGCTGCGGACTTCACGGAGACACATCTTCGCCGCCGGCGACGTGACCGGCGGCTTCCTGTTCACGCATGTCGCCGACCACGAGGCGCGCACGGTCGTCCAGAACGCGCTCTTCCCGGTACGGGCGAACATCGACTACGGCGTGATCCCGTGGTGCACCTACACCGAGCCCGAACTCGCGCATGTCGGCCTCACCGAAGCCGAGGCGCGGGATCGCCACGGATCCGCGGTGTCGGCGCACGTCTACGACATCGGGAACCTGGACCGCGCCATCGCCGAGCGTGCCGCCGTCGGGCGGGTGAAGATCGTCGTCGGGAAGGGCGGTTCGATTCTCGGCGGGCACATCCTGGCACCGGGCGCGGGAACGATGATCGCGGAGATCGCGCTCGCGATGAAGGCGGGAGTCAAGCTGGGGACGCTCGCGTCGCTGGTCCATCCCTACCCGACGATGAGTGAGGGTGTGAAGCGTACCGCCGACGCCTACCGCAGATCGACGCTGACGGGCTGGCGGAAGTCCGCGGTGGATCTCGCGCTGAAGGTGGGGAGAACGCTGCCGCCATGAGGCTTCGCTCGTGGATCAAGCGTCTTTCGGGCATGTTGCCCGGGATCGTCGGCACTCACGGGAATAAGCTTTTGCAGGGCAGGCAGATGCGCGTTCGATGTCGAGTTGGAAGCCGCCGTGCCCGTATCGTGGCGGTCTTCATCTCGATCTTCGCTGCGCTGTCGTGCGGGGAGGACACCACCGCCCCACCTCCGCCGCCTCCACCGCCGGAGCCGGTTCGGCCCGCGTCGCTCTCGATCAGCCCGTCCGACCTGCGGTTCGAGGCGCTTGGGGACACGGCTCGTCTCGTCGCCGAGGTGCGGGACCGGAACGGTCAGGTCGTAAGCGGCGCTGCCGTGACGTGGGAGAGCGGCGATCCGGCCGGGGCAACGGTGGACGCCACGGATCTTGCGACGGCCGTCGCTAACGGCACGGTCTCCATCACTGCCACGGCGGCGACGGCTTCGGGCGCCGCCAGGGTGACGGTGGCTCAGGTCGTGGCCGCCCTCGAGGTGTCGCCGTCCACGGTCCGGCTGGCGCTCGACGACTCACTCAGTCTGGCGGTGGAGGCCTCGGATGCCAACGGCCATCCGGTCACCGATCCTGGCCTGGCCTGGCGTAGCACCGACGAATCGAATCGCGACCGTGGACGCCACGGGGCTCGTCATCGGCGTCGGCATCGGGATGGCGACGATCCGCGCGACGTCCGGGGCGGCCTCGGGCGATGCGGGCGTGGAGGTGCTGTCCGGCGCGGATGCGGATCGACTCGTCCTCACTCTGCTGTACGAGGTCACGGACGGAGCGGGCTGGATCCACGACGAGAACTGGTTGACTGACCTCCCGCTCGCGGACTGGTACGGCGTCGGCGTTGACGAGGAAGGACGCGTCTCGGAACTGGACCTCGAGGCCAACAACCTCGTCGGTCCGCTACCGGCCGAACTGAGCCGCCTCGCGCACCTTAGAGAGTTGAACCTGATCCGCAACGGGCTAACCCGGATTTCTCACAGGATGAAGTAGGCACCGGCCTCCAAGTAGTCGCTAAATTGTTCTTGCCCAAGAACATGACGTCTACTCAAGAGGAGGACCGGTGCCGACACAGCGTAAACCCGTCTCGTTCGCCTTTCAAGGCTGCCGGGGCCGCAGAGTGTCAAACCGCAATAGAAATGTCCGGGGTTAGGGCGCAATAGAAATGTCCTCCCCGGGGGTTCCGGTTTTGGCCCCGGCTCCGGTCGCTTCGGGGATGCGGGGCGGTTCGTTCTTGTTGGATATCCCTTCTCTCTCGCGGCGGAGGTTCCGGCGCGCGATGGCCTGTTGGGCACTGGCTTGGAAGTGCTTGCGCCAGGGGTGGTCCGGAGCTGGCTTGGGAGGTGCGGGCCGCGGCTTTGCCGGCTTGGCGGGCGCGTCGTTGGGGGACGCGGCGGGGGCTTGGCATACGGGTTCGACCTCCAGGTAGCGCTCGCCGAAGCGGAAGCGGACCTCGCCGTCGAGGCGGCGCTCGACGATGACCTCGGCGGACGGGACGATGCCGCCGGCCTCCCGCTCCGGGATCTGCCAGCGCCGCTTCCGGAACCGGATCGTGAAGTCGCGGGCCACGACGCGGGTATCGGTCTCGGCGAAGAGCGCCTCGAGGTCCGCGCCGGCCGGGAGCGGACGGTGCGCGTCGCGGGTATCGGCGGGCTCGACGGTGAAGCGCTCGTTCCAGAACGGGACCCAGTAGTCCTCCAGAAAGCGGTTGGCCGCCTCCAGCGTGGCGATCCCCTCCAGCCGCATCTCCTTGACCAGCCGGTCCTGCGCGGTGCCGAAGCTCCGCTCGACCCGTCCCTTGGCCTGGGGAGAGCCGGCCAGAATCACCTCGACGCCCAGCTCGCCCAGCGCGCGCGAAATGATCGTGTCCGTGCGCTCCTCCCGCTTCGACAGCCACTGCCCGAAGTGCCCCGCGTGGTCGGTGTAGACCGCCACGGGCCGGCCGTGGCGCCCCAGATACTCGATGATCGCCCGCCGGTTCTCCGCCCCGTTGTCGCGCGCCACGAAGCGGGCCATGAGCAGACGGCTCGTCGCGTCGTCGTGGATCGAGATCAGCGTCTGGCTTCCCGGCGATCTCTCCTCCAGCCACGGGTGCGCGGAGCTGTCCCACTGCCCCAGTTCGCCCAGCGCCGCCCGCCTGGGCCGCCGGCTGCGGTGCCGCGCGCGCCGCCGGCGCCGCTCCCACCGCCCGGCCTCCAGCATCCACCGTCTGAGCGTGTCCGCGCTCACGACGACGCCGAAACGCCGCCAGAGGTGCTCGGCCAGCAGCGTCGGGCCGAAGTCCGCGTACAGCGGATCGGCCGCCACCGACAGCGCAAGCTCCCGCACCGCCGCGGGTAGCGACCGGTTCGATGGCCGCCCCCTGAGGCCGTGCACCGCCGCGGCGTCACCCTCCGCCTCGAACCGCCGAAGCAGACGCCGGAAGTGACGAGGCGTCACCCCGAGCCGCGCCGCCCCGGCCGCTCCCGCCAGCACGCCTTCGCTCACCTGTCTAAGCACCGACACGCGGTCCCTCTCCCTCAGACTCAACTCCATCAGATCCTCTCCCGGACCATGTTCGAAGCCCCCAAACCGAACATGGACCGTAAGAGGACATTTCTACTGCGCTAAGGGAGGACATTTCTACTGCGCTACGACACTGCCGGGGCCGCAGAGTCGTGGCTTCATTCAACGGCGGCGCGATCACCTCCAACGCCGGGGCGCTCCTGCTCGGCCGGATCGGACGATCCACCTGCCTGTTCGAGCGCGTCGCCGCCTGCTTCACAGACCACCGGGATCCGCGCTTCACCGAACATGCCCTTCCCACGCTGGTGGCCCAGCGCATCGTCGGCCTCGCCCTGGGCCATGAGGATCTGAACGACCACGACCAGCTGCGCCACGACCCCGTCGTGGGCACATCATCCGGTTGAGGCGCTCCACGACCTCCTCCGTGGACCGGCCCACGCAGCGCCGGCCCGTTTGCTCGCTGATCCCGCGGCAGATGCTCTGAACGCTCGCCTTGCTCGGCCGAGTGCCGATGTACCGGCTTCCGTCCTTCGGGCGATAGTTCCAGCCGATGCGATATCCGAGGAACTCGAGAGGCTCCTCGGGGCATCGGAGGCATCGGGTCTTCCGCGCGTTGACCGGTAGCTTCAGTCGTTCCATGAGCCGGTTGACCGCCGCCGGCATCTCCGCCGCCGGGGCCTTCCCGAGCACACGGAAGTCGTCCGCGTAGTTCACGATCTCCGCACCGAAGCGCCGGGCATGGCCCAGCGCCTTCCAGCCAAGGATGAACCGCCGCATGTAGATGTTGCTCAACAGCGGCGAGATCGGAGCGCCTTGCGGCGTCCCCTTTCGTTCCTTCCGCGCCCGGTTCGTGCGGCGGCTGCCGCCCTTACCGTCCTCCTCCACCACCGGCATCTCCAGCCACGCCTTGACGAGTCCAAGCATCCGTCCGTCGCTAACGCGCCGCGCGATGCTCTTCATCAACTCGGCGTGCGGTATCTCGCCAAAGTAGTTCGAGAGGTCCGCATCGACCACTTCGTTGCGGCCCCCGCGCAGCAGGCGGTGGATCCGCCTGACCGCGTCCTTGGCGCTTCGTCCCGGCCGGTATCCGTACTGCTCCGGCTCCAGGTCCGCCTCGAAGATCGGCGACAGCACCAGCATCCCCGACGTCTGCGCAACCCGGTCCCTCAGGCATGGGATGCCCAGGGGACGGAACTTCCCCGGCTGCTTCTTCGGAATGAGCACCCGTCGCACCGGACTCGGCTCGTAGGTGCCCTCCCTCAGGTCCCGCGACAGTTCCCCGACCCAGCGCTCCACTCCGTGCGCCCCGACATCCGCGACCGTCTCGCCATCCACTCCGGCCGCTCCGCCGTTGCGCCGGACCATCCCCCATGCCGCCAGCAGGAAGTCCTCCCGCCATACCTCGTCGACAAGGGCGTGAAAGCGCCGTCCGGGTTCTTCCTTCGCTTTCGCATGTAGCACGGTCTGGAGTTTCCGAACGCTTGCCGACCCTGTTAGACTCGCGCCAGTGGTCATGTCCCTGCCCCCTTTCCGTACCGCTCCCGACTCAGGGCCCCTTCCCTCGGCGGGCATTACCCCGCGTCCCCGGTACTACGGGCCCATCCGCCACCCCGCCGGCCCGGCCTGTCCCTCGCGGGGTTCCGGTTGCCGCGTGCACGGCACCGGCGGGGCTTCCCGCGTTGCCGCGCCTTCCATCTTCCATGCACGCCGACGCCACTACCCCGGCGGAAACCAGCCGGTGCTCTCGTCGCTCTCTTCCCGCTGGCCAGCGGCCTTCCCCTTAACTCAGGAGGGTCGGCTTCCGCGACGCCCGTCTCGAGGCCTGCTCGGCGTTCACTCGCGTTCCGGCCCGCATGGTCGCTGAGCCGCCCAAGGCGGCCCTTCTCTCCAGAGTGCTTCAATCCATGTCGTTACCTCCATGGACCGCCCTGGCCGCTACCAGCCGGAGCGACAGATGCTGGGTGGGATTCGCACCCACCAGGAAAGCGCGCCTTCCCACGGCGCACTGAGATATCCGGGCTATGGACCTCCGCTCCTCCAAGGCGATCGGCATGAATCGGAATCACCGATCGGCTTGTCGGAACCGGTGGTCGGCTTCGTCGGAATGCGCAGCGCAACATCATAGATCGGACCGCGATATATTACCTGTGTCGCGATATAGCAGAGAGGGAGGTGAACTTCGGCGAGGGGGTAAAATATCTTTCTCCAGCACAGAAGGACCGTCTAGCCCGCGAGCCAGGCGACAGAGGGCTCGGCACGCTTGCACCGGGACGGTGCTCGCCTCGATGATCGCCGTGCTGTCCTGCGGAGAAGACACGACCGCCCCACTTCCACCACCGCCTCCTCCAGAGCCCAGCCGTCCCGCGTCGCTGGCGATCATGCCGTCCACGCTGCAGTTCGAGGCGCTCGGTGACACCGCTCGACTCGTCGCCGAAGTGCTGGACCGGCGCGGGCAGGTCGTAACCGGGGCGTCGGTGAGCTGGGAGAGCGGCGATCCGTCCGTGGCGACCGTGGACGCGACGGGCCTCGTCACCGCGGCCGGCAACGGCACGGTCTCCATCACCGCCAGCGCGGAAGCCGCCTCCGACACCGCCGCGGTGACCGTGAATCAGGTCGTCGGCACCCTCGACGTGTCGCCCGACTCCCTGCGGCTCGAGGCGCTCGGTGACACCGCTCGACTCGTCGCCGAAGTGCTGGACCAACGCGGGCGAGTCATAACCGGGGCGTCGGTGACGTGGGAGAGCGGCGATCCGTCCGTGGCGACCGTGGACGCGGCGGGCCTCGTCACCGCGACCGGCAACGGGACGGTCTCCATCACCGCCGGCGCGGAAGCCGCCTCCGACACCGCCGCGGTGACCGTGAATCAGGTCGTCGGCACCCTCGACGTGTCGCCCGACTCCCTGCGGCTCGAGGCGCTCGGTGACACCGCTCGACTCGTCGCCGAAGTGCTGGACCGGCGCGGGCAGGTCGTAACCGGGGCGTCGGTGACGTGGGAGAGCGGCGATCCGTCCGTGGCAACCGTGGACGCGGCGGGCCTCGTCACCGCGGCCGGCAACGGCACGGTCTCCATCACCGCCGGCGCGGAAGCCGCCTCCGACACCGCCGCGGTGACCGTGAATCAGGTCGTCGGCACCCTCGACGTGTCGCCCGACTCCCTGCGGCTCGAGGCGCTCGGTGACACCGCTCGGCTCGTCGCCGCAGTGCTGGACCGGCGCGGGCGAGTCATAACCGGCGCCTCGGTGGCCTGGGAGAGCGGCGATCCGTCCGTGGCGACCGTGGACGCGGCGGGCCTCGTCACCGCGGCCGGCAACGGCACGGTCTCCATCACCGCCGGCGCGGGAGCCGCCTCCGACACCGCCGCGGTGACCGTGAATCAGGTCGTCGGCACCCTCGACGTGTCGCCCGACTCCCTGCGGCTCGAGGCGCTCGGTGACACCGCTCGGCTCGTCGCCGCAGTGCTGGACCGGCGCGGGCGAGTCATAACCGGCGCCTCGGTGGCCTGGGAGAGCGGCGATCCGTCCGTGGCGACCGTGGACGCGGCGGGCCTCGTCACCGCGGCCGGCAACGGCACGGTCTCCATCACCGCCAGCGCGGGAGCCGCGTCGGACACCGCCGCGGTGACCGTGAATCAGGTCGTCGGCACCCTCGACGTGTCGCCCGACTCCCTGCGGCTCGAGGCGCTCGGTGACACCGCTCGGCTCGTCGCCGAAGTGCTGGACCGGCGCGGGCAGGTCGTAACCGGGGCGTCGGTGACGTGGGAGAGCGGCGATCCGTCCGTGGCAACCGTGGACGCGGCGGGGCTCGTACGCGCCATCGGCGTTGGCACCGCGATGATCACCGCGACAGCGGGTGTGACCTCGGCGGAAGTTACCGTCGAGGTATTCGACGAGGAGCGCATGATCCTGACCGCCTTGTACGAGGCCACCAACGGACCGGGCTGGATCCATGACGAGAACTGGCTGACCGACCGGCCGCTCGCGGAGTGGCACGGCGTGGGTGTCAACGAGGAAGGGCGAGTCTCGGAACTGGATCTCGAGGCCAACAACGTCGTGGGTCCGATACCGCCGGAGCTGAGCCGGCTCCGGCACCTCGGAGACTTGAACCTGATCCGCAACGCCCTGCGTGGCGCGATCCCGCCCGAACTCGCCACGCTGGAACACCTCGAGGTTCTGGGCCTCGGGATAAACCGGTTGACCGGCCCCCTCCCCCCGGAACTCGGGAAGCTCTCCAATCTCAGGGAACTCCACGTCTACAGGACCTCGCTAAGCGGCCGCATCCCGGGCGAGTTCGCGAATCTCGCGCGCCTGGAGAGGTTCGTCGTCTACTGGACCGACATCACGGGCCCTGTCCCTCAGGCGTTTCTGCGCCTCGAACGCTTGAAGGAAGTGGCCACGTTGCGGACATCCATCTGTGTCCCCGGTACGACAGCCTTCGCGCGCTGGGTGGAGGACATCCGAATCGCCGAATTCGAGGAGTACTGCAACCGGAAGGACGTAGCGGTGCTGACCGGGCTGTATCGGACCACCGGCGGCGAGAACTGGCATCGTTCCGGCGGCTGGGGCGAGGGCGTCGTGCTCGAGACCTGGCAAGGCGTGCGTGCCGACTCCCTGGGCCGCGCCGTGGCCCTCGACCTGGCCGGGAACGGACTCGCGGGACCCCTCCCCGGCTCCATCGGGCGGTTGACCCGGCTCACGGAACTCCGGATCGGCGGCAACGCCCTGACGGGGCCGCTTCCCGTTGCGCTCGAGAAACTGCCGCTGCGCGAGTTCCATTACGCCGACACCGACCTGTGCGTCCCGGACGATGAACGGTTCCGTGACTGGTTGACGGCCCTTGCGTCGCACGATGGCTCCGGCCTGCAGTGCTCCCTTACGGATCGGGAGATTCTGGAGACGCTCTACCACGCCACCGATGGCCCGAACTGGAAGCAAAGCCACAACTGGCTGACGGACGAACCGCTGGGAACTTGGTACGGGGTGGAGGCAAATGCCGCGGGCGGGGTGCGGGGCCTGGGCCTGGCCGACAACGACCTCGCCGGGGAAATCCCGGCGGAACTCGGCAGGCTCTCGTCGCTGACCTACCTGATTCTCGGCCGTAACCAACTGGTCGGTTCGATACCGGTGGAACTCGGCAACCTCGCCAGTCTGAGTTTTCTGTGGCTCGACCACAACCAGTTGGCGGGCAACATCCCGCCGGAACTCGGCAACCTCGCCGCGCTGGGTCAGCTGCTGCTTGGGAGCAATCTGCTCGAGGGCCCGATACCCTCCGAAGTCGGAGACTTGGGAAGCCTCGGAACCCTCGAACTCTCCTCGAACCGGTTGACGGGTTCGATTCCGTCGACCCTCGGCGGCCTCTCATCCCTGACCTCGCTCCGCATCGCGAACAACGACCTCACGGGTCCCATCCCCGCCGAACTCGGCCGCCTCGCAAATCTCGGGCGGATGTCCCTCGGGGGTAACGACCTGTCCGGCCCCATCCCCACCGAACTCGGTAACCTCGGCAATCTCTCCGTTCTGTGGCTCTTCGAGAACGCCCTGAACGGCCCGATTCCCTCGGAGCTGGGGGGTCTGGCGAACCTGACGCAGCTTTGGCTGAACGATAACGAACTCACCGGTTCGATCCCGTCGGAACTGGGGGATCTCGCGAACCTTCGACATCTCGGGGCCGGGAATAACGAACTGACGGGGCCGATCCCGCCGGGACTGGGCGACCTCCCCGAACTCGAGACGCTTTATCTGGGGTCGAATGCGTTGACGGGGCCGATCCCGCCGGAATTGGGCTCACTAGCCTCCCTCACCTGGCTGGACCTGTCTGCGAATCGCCTCTCGGGTGCGTTACCCGCGGAACTGGGAAACCTGGAGAGGCTCGGCGGGCTCGTCCTGAACGACAATCCGGGGCTCGCCGGCCCGGTCCCCGTGTCCCTGGGAAATCTTCGGTCGGTCTACGGGTTCCTGGCCGGTGGTACGGATCTTTGCGCCCCGGCGGACCCCACCTTCATCGCCTGGCTGGAGGGCCGCCCCCAGCGCCGGTTGGCACGCTGTGTAGAGGCTGGAGCGGCGGCATCGACGGCGTATCTGATCCAGGCGATCCAGTCGCGGACACACCCCGTCCCGTTGGTCGCCGACGATCCTGCCCTCCTTCGGGTCTTCTTGACCGCCCCCGACGCCGAGGGCGAGACGATTCCGCCGGTGCTTGCGCGATTCTACCACGACGGGCAGGAAGTGCATCGGGCGGACATCCCGGCCGGGACCGCGGAGATACCATCCGCCGTTGATGAGAGTTCGCTCGACCTGTCCTCGAACCAGGAAGTGCCGGGCTGGGTGATCCAGCCGGGACTGGAGATGGTCGTCGAGATCGATCCGGAGGGGACGCTGGACCCCGGGCTGGGCGTACCGAAACGAATCCCCGCCGAGGGGCGTTCCCGGATCGACGTACTCATGATGCCGTTGCTCGATCTGACGGTGGTTCCGATGTTGTGGAGCGTGGTGCCGGACTCGTCGATCCTGGACATCACCGAGGGTCTCTCGCCGGACCACGAGCTTCTTGCGCTGGTGGGGTCGCTGCTTCCGGTCGGGGAGTTCACCGTCACCCTGCACGATCCCGTCGTGACGGAGAGCCGGAGCACCCTCGATCTGCTGGCAGAGACGGAGGTGATCCGCCGACTGGAGGGAGGGACCGGATATTACAAGGGCACGATGGCGGAGCCATCCGTTTCGGTGGGCCTGGCATACTCTCACATCCCCGTCAGCTTCTCGGCGCCGGACCCGAACACCTACGTGCATGAACTGGGCCACAACATGAGCCTCCCTCACGCGCCCTGCGGGGGTGCCGGCGGAGCCGATCCGGCATTTCCGCACGCGGAGGGAGCGAGCGGGGCCTGGGGGTACGACTTCGAGCGGCGAGAACTCGTCGACCCGAGTGTCGCGGATCTGATGGGCTACTGCGAGCCGATCTGGATCAGCGACTACTTCTTCACGCAGGCGACGCAGTTCAGACGCTACTACGAACGCGCCTCGGCAGGGGCGGCGGCGGTCGGTACGCGGACGCTTCTGCTATGGGGAGGGATCGAGCCGGACGGAACGCCGTTCCTGGAACCGGCGTTCGTCGTCGATGCGCCCGTCTCCGGGCCGCTCTCGGGCGGCGCCTACGAACTCGAGGGCACGGCGGGGGACGGTCGGGTGCTGTTCTCCACGAGCTTCGAGATGCCGGAGGTGGCCCACGGCGAGGGCGGGTCGAGATTCGTATTTGCCCTCCCAGTCGAGCCCGAGTGGGGCGACGGCCTCGCGAAGGTGACGCTCTCGGGGCCCGGCGGCACGGCTACGCTGGACCCGGAGACGGATGCCTCCATGGCCATCGTGCGTGACCGGTCCAGCGGCCGGGTGCGGGGCATCCTGCGCGACGCACTCACGGGCAGCCTCGCGTCCGCGTCCGCCGCCGCACTGCTCTCCGATCCAGACATCGAGGTGCTGGTGAGTCGCGGCCTTCCCGGGCGGGAGGCCTGGAGACGCTGACCCTCGCCGGCGCGATGCCGGCGTGACGCGGGCCTGACGGCGCCGGGCCGATCCGGCTCTTCACTGGACGCGGTGGCGGCCCGTGTAGATGTTGAAACCCGTCGGCTTCGCGAAGCCGATGAGCGTCATCCCGAACTCCTTCGCCACGTCGACGGCGAGGCTGGACGGCGCGCCGACCGCCACGATGATCGGTATGCCGGCGGCGAGCGCCTTCTGCATGATCTCGAACGACGCGCGGCCGCTCACGGCCAGAACGATATCGCCCAGAGGCAAGCCATCATTGAGGAAACGCTCGCCGATCACCTTGTCGAGTGCGTTGTGGCGCCCGACATCCTCGCGGAGCAGTTGAAGCTCGCCGCTGACGTCGAAGAGACCTGCGGCGTGAAGTCCGCCCGTACGCTCGAACACGGCCTGGCGGCTGCGAAGCGCTTCCGGGAGAGAGCGTACGATCTCGCCGGTCACGGCTGGACCCTCCGCCGGTATCGGTGCGCAACCGCGAATCTCGATCGCCTCGAGCGAGGCCTTGCCGCAGACACCGCAGCTCGACGTCGTGTAGAAGTTGCGGGTCAGCTCCGCCGGGTCGAAGCGGCCCGTTTCGCTCAGCTGGACCGTGACGATGTTGTATTCCTGCGTCTCGACCTCCACGCAGTAGCGGAGGTCGGCCACATCGGATCGATGGGCCAGCAGACCCTCCGAGAAGAGGAACCCGGCGGCGAGATCGAAGTCATCCCCGGGCGTGCGCATCGTGACCGCGACCTGATGTTCCTCGCCCGCGGCGGTGGCGATTCGGATTTCGAGCGGCTCCTCGACCGCCACGGCATCACGCCGTCTGCGGCTCGATGTGTCGGAGACGCGATCGATGTCCACGCGGGCGGTGTTCCGGCGAGGCGAGATCATGGCTCGAAGGTACGGTTCGGACGGCGGTCGCGCCGGGGTCGGTTTCGTTGCCGCCGCGAGCGGCGACGGGTAACTATGACGGCATGACAACGCCCTCCGACGCGGATCTCCTCGCGAAGTGGCGAGACGAATCCGCTCCCCTGCTCCCGCTTCTGCACGCGTTCCACGAGCGCGACGGGCACCTGTCCGAGGAGGCGCTGCGTACGATCTCCGACGATCTCCGGATCCCGATCGCCGACCTGTTCGGCACGGTGACGTTCTACCATCACTTCGCGCGTAAGCCGGGGGGACGCGGGCACCCGCGGGTGTGCACGGGGCCCGTATGCGCACTCCGGGGCGCCGACGAACTGCTGGCCGGGTTACCCGGGGCGCTTCCCATGCCTTGCCCAGGGCGCTGCGACGAGCCGATCCCGGTGCTGGAACGAGACCAGGTTCGCTGCGGAGCGACGGTCGCCGAACTCCAGTCCGGCCCCTCCCCTCTTCCTCCCGATCCGCCTCCCGGCATCGAAGAGTGTGTGTTCGCGCACATCCGGGCGCCGGGGCGGGCCACGCTCCCGGGCTATCGCGCGACCGGTGGCTACTCGGGGCTCGCGGCAGCGCTCCGCGGGCGCCCGGAGGAGGTGCTGGATCTGATCGACGCGAGCGGCCTCGCCGGCCGGGGTGGCGCCGGTTTCCCGACCGGGAGGAAGTGGCGGGCCGTGGCGGAAGCCGCAGGCGAGCCGAAGTCCATCGTGTGTAACGCCGACGAGGGCGAGCCGGGGTGCTTCAAGGACCGGGCGCTCATGGATTACGATCCGCACGCGGTCATCGAGGGGATGCTGGCGGCCGGTTTCGCCACCGGGGCGACCCGAGGTTTCATCTACCTCCGATATGAATACCCCGACACGTTCGAGATTCTCGAGAGAGCGCTCGACGAGGCCCGGGCCGAGGGATTGATCGGGCCTGCCGCCTTCGGGCCGGGGCGGCCGTTCGACCTCTGGGTACGCCGCGGCGCGGGCGCATACATCTGCGGGGAGGAGACATCCCTGCTCAACAGTCTCGAGGGCAAGCACCCGTTCCCTCGCAACCGCCCGCCCTTCCCGGTGACGCACGGATACGAGAACCTCCCCACCGTGGTGAACAACGTCGAGACACTCGCTTCGATACCACACATCCTGGCGCACGGAGCCGACTGGTACCGGGGACTCGGTAACGGCGAACACGCCGGCACCAAGGTGATTTCGCTCTCGGGCGACATCGAGCGACCCGGGAATTACGAAGTTCCGATGGGCTTTCCGCTGATGACGCTGATCGACGACGGGGCCGGCGGCGTACCCGGTGGCCGTGCGATCCAGGCGGTCACGATGGCCGGGCTGTCGGGCGGCTTTCTGGCGGGGGAGGATCTCGACGTGACGCTGGACGAGCCCTCGATCCGATCGAAGGAGTCGTTCCTCGGCGCGGGCGGGATCATGGTCTTCGACGACTCCCGGGACATGGTGGAGGTCGCGCATTCCGCCATGGAGTTCTTCGCAGAGGAGTCGTGCGGCAAGTGCTTCCCCTGCCGCATCGGCACGCAGCGCCTCACCGAACGCCTGCACGGCGGGGGTCCGTCGGATGTCGGCGACTGGATCGATGAAGTCCACGATCTTGGCGTGACGATGAAGGAAACGAGCGCCTGCGGGCTGGGGCAGGCCGCTCCCCTCATCACGGAGAGTCTGCTCCGCTATTTTCGGGATCGGGTTTCGAGGCACGTAACCGCGGCCCGGTAGGGCGCGGGGCCGGACATTTGTCGCAACGGGCGCGGACTGCCATGTTAGTTGGTCCGGCAGCTTCCAGCGGCCAGCGGCGCGGGGTCTCCAGGCCTCCAAGAGGTTGGATTGAGCGACACGACGGGCAACAACTCCGGCTTCGATTTCGAGATCACGCTTGACGGCGCGAAGGTGGGCGTCCGTCGTGGGGAGAGCGTCTACGAGGTCTCCGAGCGGCACCAGAAGGAGATCCCGACGCTGTGCTACGATCCGCGCCTGGAGGCCTTCGGTGGCTGCCGCCTCTGCATCGTCGAACTCGACGGCGCCCGCAACCCGGTAGCCTCCTGCACCATGCGGGCGGGACCGGGCATGCGGATCAAGACGCGATCCGCGCGGCTCGACATGCACCGCCGCGTCCTGATGGAGATGGTCGCGTCCGAGAACCGCGACACCGACGTCGACCCGCTGTCCGGGTATGCCTCGCAGGAGATGGCGGTTCTTCTCGACCGCTACGAGGCCCGGACGGGCCGTTTCGCGGGGGCCGGATCGGGCCGCAGCCGTCCCGACGACGACAACCCCTTCATCCTCCGCGACTACGAGAACTGCATCTCGTGCTACCGCTGCGTGCGGGTCTGCGCGGAGCAGGAGGGCGACTACGCGATCTCCGTCATGAACCGCGGGTTCGAGACGCAGATCACGACGGAGTTCGAGGGCCTGCTCGGGGACTCCGCCTGCACCTTCTGCGGGCAGTGCGTGCAGACCTGTCCCACCGGGGCGCTCGCGGACATCAAGGCGCTCGCGAACGCCGCGGTCCCCGGTGAGACGAAGAAGACGCGGACGGTCTGCCCGTACTGCGGGGTCGGCTGTTCCGTCGACCTGATGAGCCGTGGGGACACGCTGATCGGCGTGCAGCCGGCGATGGATGGGCCCGCCAACGAAGGCGCCCTCTGCGTGAAGGGCCAGTTCGCGTTCGATTTCGTGCAGCATCCCGACCGGCTCGCGTATCCCATGGTGCGCGGCGAGGACGGCGAACTTCACGAGACGGACTGGGACACGGCGCTGGACCGGGCGGCGGCGGGGTTCACGTCGGCCCTGGAGGACCACGGCCGGCACTCCGTGTACGGCATCGCATCGGGCCGCGCGCCGCACGAGGCGGCCTACATGATGCAGCGCTTCATCCGAGGCGCGTTCGGCACGAATCAGATCGACAACTGCAGCCGTGCCTGACACGCCCCCACGGTCGCCGGTCTGGCGGCCTCTATCGGACGGGGGGCGATGTCGAATCCGCTCGAGGACATGGAAAAGCCCGATGTGATCTTCTGCATCGGGACCAACATGACCGAGTGCCACCCGGTGGCCGCCACCCGAATCAAGCGGGCGGTCGCCAGGGGCGCCAAGCTCATTGTCGCCGATCCCCGTCGGATTCCCCTCGCCGAGATGGCGGATGTGTACCTGCCCCTGCGGGTCGGATCGGATGTCGCATTGCTGCTCGGGATGGCGCATGTGATCGCCCGTGAGGGGCTCGTCAACGACAGCTTCATGGCCGACCGCACGGTGGAGGGCCAGGACTTCGTGGAGCATGTCCTGGAGTACCCGCCGGAATGGGCGGAATCGATTACGGGGGTCGACGCGAAGCTGATCGAGCAGGCCGCGAGGTGGTACGGCGCGGCCGAGCGCGGCGCGATTTACTACACGCTGGGGATCACGGAGCACATCTGCGGCGTCGACAACGTCCAGAGTCTCTGCAATCTCGCCCTCATGACCGGCAACGTCGGGCGCGAGGGAACCGGGATCAACCCGATGCGGGGACAGAACAACATCCAGGGCGCGGGGGATTGCGGGGCGCTTCCGAACAACTACCCCGGCTTTCGGTCCGTCCTCGACCCGGCGAGCCAGGCGCTGTTTGCGGCCGCCTACGGGCGGGAGGTCGACCTCGAAATAGGCCCGACCAAAGTGCAGGCGCTCGACATGTGCGGCGACCGGATCCGGGCCATGATCATCAACGGCGAGAATACCGTCGTCACGGATCCCGACCGCGAGCACTGCGAGCACGCGCTCCGGAGCCTCGACCACCTCGTCGTCATCGACATCTTCCTCACCGAGACGGCGGAACTGGCCGATGTCGTGCTCCCGGCCACCGCCTGGGCGGAGACGGACGGCGTGTGCTCGAACACGGAGCGGCGCGTGCAGCGTCTCCGGAAGGCGGTCGAGCCGCCGGGCGAGGCCAGGCCCGACTGGTGGTGCGTGTCCCGGATCGCCCGGCGGATGGGACTGGACGGCTTCGAGTTCGAGTCGGCGAAGGAGGTCTTCAACGAGCTGTGCTCGCTGTCGCCGATCTACCGGGGCCTCGACTGGGACCGCATCCAGCACGGTGAGTACCACTGGCCGGTGCCCGAGCGGGGCCACCCCGGCACACCGATCCTCCACGAGGGCGAGTTCGAGAACGGGCGCGGGATCTTCCAGATGATCCGGTATCGGGACCCGGCCGAGACGATCTCCGAGGCGTACCCGATCTGGCTCACGACCGGACGCCGCCTGCCCGCGTATCACACGCGCACCCAGACGGGGCGCTCGGCGGGGATCGAGTACCTGCTGTCGGAAGAACGTCTCGAGATGAACCCCGCGGACGTGTCCAGGTGGGGTCTCCGGGACGGCGGCTGGGCGACGATGTCGAGCCCGCGCGGCCAGGTACGGATCAAGGTCGAGGCGAATGACCGCTCTCCGCCCGGAACCGTGTTCGCGTCGTTCAGCTTCAACGACGTGCCGGTGAACTTCCTCACCGGAGGCGGCTACGACCCGATCACGCACACGGCCGAACTGAAGGTCTGTCCGGTGAGGGTGGAGCCGGCCTAACCGCCCGCCCAGGCCTGGGGGTCGTAGGCGACGATCCGCCCCTCGATCGCCGAGGCCACGCACGTCAGCGGACTTGCGAGGTAGACCTGCCCGGGACCGCTCCGGCCCGGGAAGTTCCGGTTGATCGAGCTGATCGTGACCTGCCGCCGCGAAGTCGACACTCCCGGTCCCGCGTTGATGCAGGCCCCGCAGCCGGGGGCCAGTACCTCGAACCCCGCGTCGCGGAGTGCCGTGTCGTGACCCCGTTCGCGGCTCCAGGCCTCGACGTCGATCGAACCGTACTGCGCGTACGCCCGCACGGAATCGGGAACACGCCGGCCCGCCTCCAGTGCTCTGCGGGCCACCTCGCCGTACAGCGCGAAGTCCGCACGCTTGGAGCCCGTGCAGGACCCGATGAACACCAGGTCCAGTTCGATGTCCTCGCCGAGAGCGGAGATCGGCACGCCGTTCCCGGGGTCGCCGGGGGTCGCGACCAGGGGCTCCACCCGGCTCGCGTCGATCCCGATCGTCGCCGCGTATTCCGCTTCCGGATCGCTGTGGAGACCCTCGCACAGAACCCGCACCTCGTCCGCCGACATGCCCCGCCGCCCGGCAAGCCAGGCGATGGTCTTCTCGTCGGGCGCGACGATGCCGGTGAAGCCCCCCACCTCGGCCGCCATGTTCGTCAGCGTCACCCGCTCATCGATCGACATGGCGTCGATCGCTTCTCCCGCGAACTCGATGATCCGACCGATGGCCTCCCCGCTCTTCACGGTCGGGTGACGGAGCAGCTCCAGGATCAGGTCCTTCGCGACCACGCCGGGGCGCGGTGTGCCGGTCATGTGGACCCGAATCGACTCCGGCACCTCCAGCCGGACGTCTCGTGTAGCCCAGGCGTTGACGATCGCGGATGTGCCCACGCCGAAGGCGACGCACCCCAGCGCGCCGGAATGCGGTGTATGCGAATCGCTCCCGATGATGACCTGCCCGGGCAGCGCGTACCGGTCCTGCATCACGATGTGGCAGATCCCCTCGCTCCCGGTCCGGTCCGGCAACTCGCCGTGCAGGCGAACCCCCTTGGCGGCCGCAAACTCGCGCTGACGGTCGTGAAGGGCGTGCGCCGCATCGAGCAGCCCCGCAGCCTTGCGTTCCTCCGTGATCACCTCGTCCAGGAAGGCCAGGTGGTCCCGAAAGAAGAGGATCGAATCCGTGTCGTTGAGCCCCGCGTCGCCGGCGAAGTCCTCCCAGAACGTTGACGCCATGGGCGTCACGTACTCGTGAGAGAAGCGAAGATCCGCTCGCGCGAACCCCGTGTCGCCGGGCTTCACGGCCGGCACGCCAAGGGCATCGGACGCCGCGTCGGTCACCCAGTGCCGGGCCAGGATCTTCTCCGCGATGGTCTGCGGCCGGGACTCCGGCGTGTCGATCTCGGGGAGAGCGACGAGCCCCTTGAGCCGCGCCACCGCGTATTCGAGCAGGCCGCCATACTCGATGATGTCCCGCTGGATACGTCCCGCGTCCCCGATGAAGGCCTCGAGCGGTATCTCGACCCCGCGCCGGATCTTCTCGATCAGTGAGAAATCGGTGGAGGCGAGCAGGCCGATGTTCGCGCAGTTCTCCCCGTAGATCCGCTCGATGTTCTCTCCGATGACGACACGCAGGCCCGCCGCGTGCTCGGCGTACGGCGACGCCTCCCGGCTCGACCCCTTGCCGCGCCGCTTGCCGGACACCGAGCACGCGAAGCCGCCGTTTCGAATGTCGTTGCGGCCGATCGGCCGCTCATCGCCACACAGGAGGCCTACATACGGGTATTCCCCCAGCTTCTCGTCGAAGTGGTAGCAAACCCAGCCGGGCGTGATCTCGTCCGTCGAGATGTCGTCCCGCAGGGGGATCGACGGATCCCAGTCGAGGTCTTCCCCCGCGAGCTGGCGGCGGATGAGGTCCGGGTCTTCGGTCAGGAAGAGGATACGGCCCTGGAGCCGCACGGTCGGCGGCCGTTTGGCGACCTCGGTTTCGAGCAGATGTTCCAGCATGTCGGCGCTTCAGTGTCCTGTCGAGGGCCCACGCAGGCGAAGATGATAGGGTCGCGGGACCGGACGGGCCAAGTCGGCACATGACGTGGCAGGACTCGGCCCCCGAGGCGGGCGGCGGCGGGCGGCCAGCCGGTCAGCTGGGCCAGAAGATCGGGATGAGAAGGGTGGCCGTCACCAGCATGAGGAGGTTCAGCACGCCACCCACCTTCATGAAGTCAGAGAAGCGGTATCCACCCGGAGCATAGATCATGACGTTGGTCTGGTAGCCGAACGGGGTCACGAACGACGCCGACGCCCCGAACATCACGGCCACGAGCAGCGCGTACGGATTCATGCCGGCCTGCGTCGCTGCCACGATCGCGACGGGTGTGAGCATCACCGCCGTAGCCGCGTTGGATACGATGGCGGTCAGTACGGCCGTCACCAGGTAGAAGGCCCCGATCAGCCCGGTCTCCCCCAGGGTCGATGTGAGGGTCACCACCCACCCCGCGATCCACGCGGCCGCCCCCGTGGACTCGAGCGCCACGCCCAGAGGGATCAGCCCCGCGAGCACGAAGATCACCAGCCAATCGACCTCCGCGTAGATCTCCTCGACGCGCACGCAACGCGTGAACACCATCAGTCCGACGCCGGTGAGGGCGGAGGTCATGATGTCGAGGACGCCGAGAGCGGCCATCAGGACGACACCGACCATGATGGCCGCGGCGACCGCGGCCCGCGGTCGTCCTCCGGGCTGCGTGTTGACCTCGGACATGGGGATGAACCCGGGATCGTCGGCCAGCCGCTCGAGCGCGGGCGTGGTCCCGTGCATCAGCAGAAGATCGCCCACCCGGAACTCGATCTCGGCCAGTCGCTCGGTCACCGTCACGCCGTGCCGCTGGATCGCGAGCACCGTCGCATCGTATCGCTGTGCGAAGCTCTGATCCTTGAGCGTGCGGCCGACGAGGGCCGAGCCGGGCGCCACGAGAATCTCGACGAGCCGACCGCCTCCCGCCGTGAGGTCGAGTTGCCCGTGTGTGCGCTCGGTGGGGGTCACGAGACGCTGCCGCCGGGCGAGATCCAGCAGCCGGTCGGCCGATCCCTGTACGTACAGGAGGTCGCCCGGACGTATGTGGCGCTCTCCGTGCGGCACCGTGATGTCCTCCTGGCCCCGCTCGATCCCGAGGACGGTGACCGCATACCGCTCGCCCCATCCCAGTTCGGCCAGCGACTGGCCGGTCGCCGGCGAATCCGGCGCCACGAGCAGTTCGGTGACGAAGCGCCGGACCTGGTACTTGCTCGACAGGTCCGGGGGGCGCTCGCGGCGAGGCAGCTGCTTGCGGCCCACGGTGAAGAGGTAGGCCAGTCCCACGGCGAGACAGATCAGGCCCAGCGGGGCGATCGAGAACATGCTCAGGTCGTCGTAGCCCCGGCTCACCGCTTCTCCATGTACCACGAGGTTCGTGGACGTTCCGATGAGCGTGACGGTCCCCCCGAGGATGGAGACGAAGGAGAGCGGCATGAGGTACATGGAGGCCGGTTCCTCGGCCTGCTCGGCGAGCGAGATGAAGACCGGGATGAAGACCATCACCACGGCCGTGTTGTTGAGGAAAGGGGAAAGAAAGGCGACGATGAGGCAGAGCACGAACATGCGGCTGTACGACCCGCCGAGCGGAGCGGTTCGCGCCCACAGCCCGATCGCCGCCACGAGGCCGGTCTTGCGGAGCCCCAGGCCGAGGACGAGCATCGCGCCCACCGTCACGGTTGCGCGGCTCGAGAGGCCCGAGACCGCCTCGGCCGGCGTGAGGATGCCGCCCAGAAGCAGGGCGACCGGTATCGCCATCGCGACCTGGTCCAGCCGCAGCCGATCGATGGCGAACAGGACGAGAGCCACGAGCGCCAGACCGAGCACGAACACGATGTCGAACGTCATGCGCAGATGTTCAGCCCTTGCCCGTCCCGGCGCCAGTCGGGCGAGGTTCTGATGCGCCGGATCCTCGTCGCGGGCGGGACCGGCTTCCTCGGCCGGGCCTTCGCGCGGGGGCTGGTTCGCCGGGGGGCGCGAGTCGTCGTGCTGACCCGGTTCCCCGACAGGGCGGCGGGGCTCGGGCTCCCGGTCGACTACGTGCGGGGCGACGTCCGGCGGCCCGACACCCTTGGGCCCGCGATGCGCGGCGTCGACACAGCCGTCCTCTGCGTGCAGTTCCCGGGCTACCCCGTGGAGGCACCCGCGCGAGGTCGCACCTTCATGGAGGTCGACGCGCGGGGCACGGCCGCCCTCGTGGAGGCCGCGGTCGAGGGGGGGGTTCGAAAGCTGGTGTACGTGTCGGGAGTGGGGGCCGATCCGGACGCCGCGCGGATCTGGTATCGTGCGAAGGGACTCGCCGAGGCCTCGGTGAAGGAATCGGGCCTCGCCCACGCGATCGTCCGGCCTTCATGGGTCTACGGGCCCGAGGACCGGAGCCTCAATCGCTTCGTGACCCTCATCGGCGCCGTCCCGTTCTTCTTCCCTCAACTGGGTCGAGGTTGTGGACGGATCACGCCCATCCATGCCGACGACCTGGCGGGTCTCGTCTGCGAAGTGACACTGGGTACGGCGGGCGACGGGCTCACCCTGGAAGCGGGCGGACCCGAAGTGCTCACGCTGGACGAGGTCGTCCGGACGGCGATGCGGGTGCTCGGCCGCCCGAAGCCGATTCTCCACCTGCCGCTACCTCTCGCGAAGCTCGGTGCCGCCCTTCTGGAGCTTCTTCCCGGCCAACTGCTCTCGCGAGATGCCGTTGACTTCGTCACCCAGGACGGCGTGGCGGACTCCCGTGTCGTCCGCGACCGTTTCCCGTCCTTCGATCCTCGGGCTGTGGGCCCCGGGCTGGAGGCGTATCTGTCCGGATCGTGACCATCGCGTGGGGCGTTGTCTCCCTTGCATTTTGCGCGTTTGCCGGATTAGCTTGAGTTGGTTTTCGAAGGCAGCGGAGCCAGTCTGCCGCAGGTCTCCGTATTCCACGTTGGAGAGTGTTCGAGCGGCGCGCGCCCGAGGACTCCCTGGCGGTCCCACAGACACGCAGGAGGTCGATATGAAGGTTGGTTCCAGAAAGCTGGGCTTGACGCTCGGCGCGGTGGTGTTGTTGGCTCTCCTGCCCGTGCGGGCCGAGGCGCAGACGGGTTCCTATTCGCCGATGTTCTGGTCGTTCGAGGGCAGCGTCGGGATGGCGCTTCCGATGGGCGACATCGCGGATGCGGCCGAGTCCGGGCCTGCGTTCACGGCCGCCGCGTCCTATTTCATGAGCCCGCGGCTCGCCCTCCGGGCGGAGGGTGGTCTCGACATGCTCGGCACGAAAGGCTCGGTCGATCCGAACTTCCAGATTCTGCACCTGCTGGGCGGAATCGAGTATCACCTCGTCGATCCCATGGGGAACACGACCGTCGCCGTGGATGTGCTCGCGGGGGCCTCGACCTTCGACACGGATGTCATTCGGGTGCATGACCACCCCAGCTCGGGTGACTTCACCGTCGGCCTGGTGAACGGCTCCTACGTCTCGGGCAATGCCGGCATCAAGGTCGGATACAACTTCGCCCGGCACGCCGACAGCGGCGTGCCCATGGTGACGCTCTTCGCCCATGCCAGGGTGCGCATGATCTGGGCGGACGCGGAGAACACCCATATCTACATGGCGCTGAACGGCTTGGATGGGTTCGACACCGTCATGGAGGTTCCCTTCGCGGTGGGCCTCCGCATCAACTTCCCGTGATTTGTTGAAGGAGAGCCCTCAGGGCTCCCGCCCTGTTGATTCAAGACGGTTCATAACGCAAGAAGGAGAAATGGGGATGGGTGAGACCAGACGATGGGTGGTGGGCGTTGCGGTAATACTTGCGTTCGTATCCACGGGCTGCATGCAACTCGTGCGCCAGTGGGAGCTCGACGGGACGATGGAGCCCGTCCATGGGCAACTCGCCGATCATGAGACACGGATCTCGGCGAACGCGGCCGCGATGGAGTCGTTTCAGAGCGACATCGAGGAACTGCGGCGCCGACTGGATCAGTTGCAGCGCGAGTTCGGCGGGCATGTCGGCGACGACGACATGCACGGGGGCGGCCTTGCCGTGTCCCTGCCGGTTCACTTCGACTTCAACAGTTCCGACATCCGTGCCGTCGATCGGCCTATTCTCGATGCGTTCGCCGCGGCGATTACCGGCACGTTCCAGCAGGCGCGGATCACCGTTGAGGGTTCGGCCGATCAGGCCGGTTCCGCCGTTTACAACATGCGGCTGTCGACAGCGCGTGCCGAGAGCGTGAGGGATTATCTCGTTCAGAACGCCGGTCTCGACGCGGACAACGTCGGCGCCGTCGGGATGGGTGAGAGCCGACTCGTCAACGGGGAGACAGGGGTCCAGAACCCGCAGAGCGGGATCGAGAATCGCCGCGCGACGTTCATCATTGAATGGGCCGGCCCCGGCCGCTAGGATCGACACTCTGACAGACCCGCGGATGGCGGTCTCGGAGCTAGGCTCCCGGGTTTCGGCCCGGGAGTCTTTTTTCTCGACGGGATATCGAGCCGCTCTCGAGCGGGTGGCTTGCCTTCCGGATCGCGGACGAAGCGTCGTCGCCGTGTCGGGTGCCGCGCCGCTTCGCGTGGTCAACGGTCTCGCGTCGAACGACACGAGTGAAGTCGAGAACGGCCGCGGGACCTACTCCTATCTGCTCGACCGCCGCGGACGGGTCGTGGTCGATCTGAGGATTCTTCCCGCGCCGGAGTTCGAGGCGTCCTCGGGTCCGCTCACGGTGTGGCTGGATGCGCCTGCATCGGGCCGGGAGGCGTTGACGCGCCACCTCGAGAAGTACGTGCCACCGATTCTCGCGAGCCACCGACCGACGAGTGCGGGTGCGGTTTCTCTCCTCGGCCCGCTCGCCGCCGACGCGCTCGGGCGCTGGGCCGCCGACTCCAGGGCGGTCTTCCTGAAGGGCCCGGGCGACCTCGATCCTCTGGAAGCGACGACGGTGCGCCTCGAAAGCGCAGCCGGACTCGCCGTGCGTCGCGAGGACATCGAGGGGCCTGGCTTCGACCTCTACGTCGAGCCGGGGAACGGCGGCGCGGCCGAGGCAGCGCGCATTCGTAGACAGCTGGAGTCTGCCGTGGCGAGTCTGGACGGGACGGTCGCGACCGGGGCGGATTGGGAGATTCTGCGGGTCGAGCGAGGGTTGCCGGTGTTCGGGGCGGAACTGGGTCCGGACCGGCTGGCACCGGAAGTGGGTCAGGATGCCCGGGCCATCAGCCTCACGAAGGGGTGTTTCACGGGACAGGAAGTGGTCGCCCGCATTCACTACCGCGGCCATGTGAACTGGCATCTTCGCGGGATCCGGGGCGGGGCGGCGACGCCGGGCGACACCGGCGACCGTTGCGGTTTGGTGGGCTCCGAGCTTCACGCCGTCGCGGGTCCGCCCGCCCGGAGGTCTGTCGGGGTCGTCACATCGGCCGTCGTCTCTCCGCGCTTCGGACTGATCGGCCTCGCATATCTCCGCCGTGAGATCGAACCGGGCGATACGGTTCGATCCCTCCAGGCTCCCCATGGGGAGTTCGAGGTGACCGCCCTACCCTTTACTAATAGGTAAAGGGCCAATCGCAAGGCGTTGCCGCCCTCTCCGGGCTGCGGTATTCTCCGCCATGTGACGACCTATCTGGAAGCGATCCGGGAGGCGATCCGGGAGGAAATGGAGGCCGATCCCGATGTCTTCATCATGGGTGAAGATATCGGGGCCTACGGAGGCGCCTTCAGAATCACCCAAGGCTTGCTGGCCGAGTTCGGCCCGCATCGGGTCATCGACACTCCGATCAGCGAGGCGGCGATCGTGGGGGCCGCGATCGGTGCTGCGCACATGGGTCTGAAGCCCGTCTGCGAGATGCAGTTCATCGACTTCATCGCGCCGGCCTTCAACGTCATCGTGAACTTCGCGGCCAAGGTCCGGTATCGCACGGGCGCCGGGGCCGGTCTCGTGATTCGCGGGCCGTGCGGCGCAGGCGTCCGGGCCGGCCCGTTTCACTCGCAGAACGTGGAATCGTACTTCGCCAACGTTCCGGGTCTGAAGATGGTCGCGCCCGCCACTGTCCGGGACGCGAAGGGCCTTCTGAAGGCCGCGATCCGCGACCCGGATCCGGTGCTTTTCTTTGAGCATAAATACCTCTACCGGCGACTCAAGGATGAGTTGCCGGCCGGTGAGGAGATCCTGACACCCCTCGGGAAGGCGCGGACCCACCGGGAAGGAGCCGACCTGACGATCGTCACCTACGGGGCCATGGTCCATGCGGCACATGAAGCGGCCGAACGAGTCGCCCACGAGGACGGAGCGCAGGTCGAGATCATCGACCTCAGAAGCCTGCAACCTCTCGACGCCGCCGCGGTCCTCGACAGCGTGAGAAAGACCGGGAGACTCCTTATCGTGCACGAGGCGCCGGGCTTCGGGGGCTTTGGGGGCGAGTTGGCGGCGGTGGCGTGCGAAGGGGCGTTCGAGTGGCTGGACGCGCCGATCCGGCGTGTGACCGCCCGCGACACGCCGGTGCCGTATGCCGCGCCGCTCGAGGATGCGCACCTGCCGCAGGTCGCTGACATCGTATCGATGGCTCGCGAACAATTGCATTACTAAGGGACGCCGAGCAGGAACCGGGGGAGGAAGAAGCTATGTCGAAAGTGGATGTGATCATGCCGCAGATGGGTGAGTCCATCGCGGAGGGGACGTTGACGCGCTGGCTCAAGTCGGTCGGCGACGCGGTCGAACGGGACGAAGACCTGTTCGAGATCTCGACGGACAAGGTGGACGCGGACATCCCTTCCCCCGCCGCGGGGGTGCTCGCCGAGGTACTCGTGCAGAACGGCGAGACCGTCGAGGTGAACACGATCGTCGCGAGGATTGAGACCGATATGACCGCCGGTGTGGGCCAGGCGGAGACGCAGACGGGCGATCTGCCCGACACGCCCGCTCCGACCGCCCCCGCGCCCGCTCCGGCACCGGCCGACGCTGCCGCGCTCCCGGAGGCCGTCCCGACGACGGCGGCGGATGGACCGCCCGCGAGCCGCGAGGAGCGGCTGAGGACGCGCTCCACGCCGCTCGTGCGGAAGATCGCCGCCGAGCATGGCGTCGACATCGACCAGGTGACCGGCACCGGCAGTTCCGGACGGGTGACGCGCGATGACATCCTGGCCTTCATCGCCTCCGGGGGGCGGGAAACCGCCGGCCATCCGGAGACGGCTGTCGCGCACGTGCCGGCGCCGGTCGCGGTCCCCGACGATCCAGCCCCCCCGGCGCCCGTGTCCGCCCCTCCGTCCGCCCCGCCCCCCGGGCCGGCGGCGCCTGGGACGCTTCGCGTTCCGATCCACGGGGCGACGCTGGACATCAAGCTCGGCTCCGTGCCGGTGCGTGATCGGGACCGGGTCGAGGAGATGAGCAGAGTCCGCCTGCGGACGATGGAGCACATGCTCATGTCCAAGCGGGTGTCGGCCCATGTGACCTCCGTCAACGAGGTCGACTTCGAGCGCGTCGTGCAGTTGCGGCGATCGATGAAGGGAAGGTTCACCGAGCAGGGCGTGAAACTCACGTACGGCCCGTTCATCTACCGGGCCGTGATCGACGCCCTGCGACAGTATCCGATCCTGAACGCGTCCGTGGACGGATCGCGAATCGTCTATCACGGCAACATCAACCTCGGCATCGCCGTGGCGCTGAACGACGGTCGCGAACTCATCGTCCCCGTGATCAAGGACGCGGACCAACTCAGCCTCCTGGGGCTCGCGGAGCGGGCCAATGCGCTTGCGGCCAAAGCCCGCGCCAAGGCGCTCGACTTCGACGACATCCAGGGAGGCACGTTCACGATCACCAACGTGGGTGTGTTCGGGAACCTGTTCGGGACGCCGATCATCAACCAGCCGCAGGTGGCGATCCTCGGCACGGGCGTCATCGAGAAGCGGCCCGTGGTCGTGCAGGACGCTCTGGGCAATGACGTGATCGCGATCCGCCACCGGGCGTATTTCGGCCTCTCTTACGACCACCGGGTCGTGGACGGCGCGATGGCGGCGTTCTTCCTGAACAGGGTGCAGGAATACCTCGAGGACTTCCCGGACGAGATGGCCTAGAAGCCCTCACCGGCGCCGGTCGCGGCTTGACGCCATCGGGACCGCCCGGTAGGCTGGCCGCGTTCCTCCATGTGGACCCGGCGCCGGTTCAGAATTCGACGGGAGACAATGGAAAGCTCGGTCGCGGTGCGAGATCGCGGATTCGGCAAGACCCTTCGAACGGATCGCTGGTGGCTACCCCCTCTCAGCGTCGCTCTGGGGCTCGGCTTCTTCGGGCTGTATGCGACCTGGGCGGTCCTGCAGGGCGGCAACTATTTCGCCGACCCCTACCTGTCCCCGTTCTACTCACCCTGCATCGCCGCGAGCTGTCCGGAGCAGATCCGGTTGCTCGGATTCGAGTGGTGGCCCTTCTCGCCCGCGATCCTGATGATGGGCGTCATCCTGGGGTTTCGGGGGACCTGCTACTACTACAGGAAGGCGTACTACCGGGCCTATTTCCTCGATCCGCCGGCGTGTGCGGTGGGCGAGTTCCGGGGTGACGGATACGGGGGCGAGACGAGATTCCCGTGGATCCTGCAGAACCTGCACCGCTATTTCCTCTACGCCTCGATCGTCATCTGGCTCTTCCTGACGTACGACACGATCCACGGCTTTCTCTTCGAGGACGGGTTCGGGGTAGGACTCGGATCTCTGATCCTGCTGATGAACCTCGTCCTCCTCTCCGGCTACTGGTTCGGGTGTCATTCTCTCCGGCACCTGATCGGGGGCGACGTCGACTGCCATTCCTGCGCGCTTGCGGGGAAGGCGCGCTACAAGGCCTGGAAGGGCGTGAGCTGGTTCAACAAGCGACACATGAGCTGGGCCTGGCTCAGTCTCGCTTTCGTGTGCGTGACCGACCTCTACATCCGGCTCGTCGCGATGGGCGCGTTCCAGGACCCACGGCTTTTCTGACGACTCTCACTCCGGCTACGCACACCGACCCTCGGCGGAACCTGCATGGAGATACGAGAACGCCACGAACATGACGTGCTGGTGATCGGAGCCGGCGGCGCCGGGTTGCGGGCGGCCATCGAGGCGATCGCAGCCTGCGCCTCCGTGGCGCTCGTCGGCAAGTCCCTGCTCGGCAAGGCCCACACGGTGATGGCCGAGGGGGGCATGGCGGCGGCGCTCGGCAACAACCGCCCGGAAGACAACTGGCGCGTCCATTTCCGCGACACCATGCGGGGCGGGAAGGGGCTGTGCGACTGGCGCATGGCCCAGGCTCACGCGCGGGAGGCGCCGGATCGCGTGAGGGAGCTCGAAGCATGGGGCGCCCTCTTCGATCGCGCGGAGGACGGCCGCATGAACCAGCGCCCGTTCGGGGGACACACGTACGGGAGGCTGGCGCACGTGGGGGACCGGACGGGGCTGGAACTGATCCGGACGCTCCAGGACCACGCCGTGCACGAGGGCGCCGATGTCTTCATGGAGTGCACGGTCTTCCGCTTGCTCGTGGTCGAGGGCCGCGTGGCCGGTGCGCTGGCCTACTGGCGTCCAACGGGCGAGTTCGTGCTCTTCCGGGCCCGGACCGTCATCCTTGCGACGGGCGGGCTCGGCAAGGCCTGGAAGATCACATCCAACTCGTGGGAATGCACCGGAGACGGCGTCGCGCTCGCCTACGAGGCGGGAGCCGAACTCATGGGGATGGAGTTCGTCCAGTTCCATCCGACCGGCATGGTGTGGCCGCCCAGCGTGCGCGGCACGCTCGTCACGGAGGGGGTCCGAGGCGAAGGCGGCATCCTCACGAACAGCGAAGGTGAGCGCTTCATGTTCCGCTACGTCCCCGAGATGTTCGAGGGGGACTACGCGGAGACCGAGGAGGAAGCGGACCGCTGGGTGGAGGGGGATCGTACAAGCAATCGCCGGCCGCCCGAACTCCTGACCCGGGACGTGGTCGCGAAAGCGATCATCGCGGAGGTGGAGGCCGGGCGCGGCAGCCCGCACGGCGGCGTCTTCCTCGACATCTCCGGCAAGCGCGGCCCGGAGTACATCAAGGCGAAGCTCCCGAGCATGTATCACCAGTTCCAGGAACTCGCCGGCGTCGATATCACGGTCGACGCGATGGAGGTGGGACCGACGACGCACTACGCGATGGGGGGCGTGAAGGTCGACCCGGAGACGGCCGCCACCTGCGTGCCCGGCCTGTACGCGGCGGGCGAGGTCGCGGCTGGACTGCACGGGGGCAACCGCCTCGGCGGGAATTCCCTTTCGGACCTCATCGTTTTCGGCCAGCGCGCCGGGGCGGCCGCCGCCGCCGAGGCGAAGGATCTGGATCTCATCGCCGTCGCCGACGGCGAACTCGAGGACGCCGCGCGGCAGGCACTCTCCCCCTTCGCGCGCGAGGGCGGGCGCAACCCCTTCTCGCTGCAGGAGGAACTGCAACAGGTCATGCAGGACAAGGTGGGGATCGCTCGAACGGCGGCGCACCTGCACGAGGCGCTAGCGGACGTGCGGCGGCTGCGCGCGGCGGTCGACGGCTGTTCCGTTGACGGAGGGAGGGCCTTCAACCCCGGCTGGCACACGTGGATCGACCTGCACGGAATGCTCACGGTCTCCGAAGCCGTCGTGCTCACGGCGCTCGAGCGCAGGGAGAGTCGCGGGGCTCATACCCGCATCGACTATCCTGATTCGGACCCCGAGTTCGGGCGGGTCAACCTCGTCATTCGATCCTCCGACGGGCGGATGGTGACCGACGCCGAGCCGGTAGCGGCGCCGCCGGACGACCTGCGGCGGCTCATCGAGGAAGGGGTGTAAGCGAGGTGGCGCAACGAACCTTCGAAGTCTACCGCGGCTCGGAAGTCCAGGGGGCGCTCGAGTCCTACGAGATCGACGTGGAAGAGGGCATGGTCGTGCTCGACGCGATCCACCGCATTCAGGCCGAACATGCCCCGGACCTCGCCGTACGCTGGAACTGCAAGGCCGGCAAGTGCGGGTCCTGCAGTTGCGAGGTCAACGGGCAGCCCCGACTCACATGCATGACGCGGTTGTCGGACTACGGCGCGGAAGAGACGATCACGGTGACGCCGATGAAGGCCTTCCCCGTGATCAAGGACCTCGTCGCGGACGTCTCGCAGGGGTATCGGAACAACGCCTCGATCCCGCGCTTCAAGCCGCGCCCGCGTGACGCCGAGGATGGCTGGCGGATGCAGCAGTTCGAGATCGAGCGCGCGCAGGAGATGCGGAAGTGCATCGAATGCTTCCTCTGCCAGGACGTGTGCCACGTACTCCGGTCCCACCGAAAGCACGAGGAGTTCATCGGCCCGACCTACCTCGTGAGGACGGCCGGATACAGCCTGAATCCCATCGATGTCGAGGATCGGAGCGCGTTCCTGAAGGACGCCGCGGGGATCGGCTACTGCAACATCACGAAGTGCTGCACGGAAGTGTGCCCGGAGAGCATCACCATCACCGACAATGCGATCATTCCGCTCAAGGAACGTGTGGTCGACCGCTTCTACGACCCGCTCAAGGCGCTCGTCCGACTCGTGCGGCGAGGCTAGCCGTCGTCTGAGGTGACGTCCTCGATGTTGAGCACGAGCATTCCCGCGATCCGCCGCAGGACCGATCCCGTCGTGAGGTAGATCTCGGCGCCCGACACGAGGGCGGTCGCGATCTGGAACGCCCGTTCGGGGCGCCCTCCCAGCCGTGCGCGGACCTCGGCGGCCTGAAGCGCGATCTCCGGGCCGGCCGCTACGATCTCAAGTCGCGCGTGGAGCCGCAGTGTCCGGGCGACCTCCCGGGCCAGGGCCGCCTCCCCCTGCCGGTAGACTTCCGCGAGGATCTGGTACAGCGAGAGGCTCGAGGTCTGGGCGGTGATCTGCCCATCCCGTATGCCCGCGAACACGACGTCCGTGCGCGCGACGGGCCCGGTCGCCGTGAGGTGGAGGGCCAGGACCCGCGCATCGACATGGACCAGCGTGGCCCGCGTGAGACGTTCGACGAGACCATCCGGCGTCCCGACCTCCGCCGTCATCCGTCGGTGAGCTCGGCCCAGAGGTCCCCGGATCCGGCGACGTCCTTGAGGGCGCCGCCGAGGCGATCCTCCAGATCCGGCGGCAGCTTCTCCATCCGGACCGTGTCGTCCTCCACCGTGACGGCCAGCCGGTCGCCGGGTACCAGGCCAAGGGCGTCCCGAGCCGGCTTCGGCACCACGATCTGGTTCTTGCTGCTCATCTTTACGGAAACGACCATGAAACCAACTTATGCTTTACGGTGTCACTTTACAATCCTCGCGTGGCGGCTTCTATGCTACGTAGGCGGCGCGAATGCGACGAGCGACACAATGTACCCAAGGTAAAGCAGGAGTAGGAGCGCACCCTCCCACCGTTGCACCGTACCTCTATGCAAGGCGAGCGGGATGAGAATGATGGAGAACGCGAGGGCCGGAAGGACGTAGCCGACGACGATGCTCGGGTCGAGGACGAGAGGTCGGAGGAGCGCGGCCGTGCCGAGGACCAGACCGAGATTGAAGACGTTGGAGCCGATGACGTTCCCGATTGCAATGTCACCCATGCGTCGGTAGGCGGCGACCAGCGTGGATGCGAGTTCCGGCAGCGAAGTACCCACCGCTATCATGGTTGCGGCGACGACGGCCTCGGGCAGCCGGAGCGCGAGCGCGATGCCCTTCCCGCCCTCGAGCAGCCACTCCGCTCCGAAGTAGAGCAACGTCATGCCGAGCCCGATTCGCAGGAGCGACCCCCAGGGGGCCGGTAGGTCGGTCTCCGCATCGTCTGCTTCGGGCTCCCCTGCCGACTCCGTCTCGCTGGCGGCGGGCCGGGGTGGCCGGGGTTCGCTGTGCCTGACTTCGCTCCTCTCCCACCGCAGGAGGAAGAAGAGGTAGAGCGACCAGCCGGACACGAGCACGAACCCGTCGAGTCGACCGAGGGCATCGTTCAGGGACAGCGCCATCACGAGCGACAGCACGAAGATGACGAGCGGGGTCTCCCTCACGATGACGCGGTGGTGCACCACAATCGGGCGAATCAGAGCACCGATACCGACGATCAGGCCTACGTTCGCCGCGGTCGACCCCATGACGTTCCCGACGGCGAAGCCCGCGTCCCCGTCCAGTGCGGCGCTCCCGCTCACGAAGAGCTCGGGGGCGGACGTACCGAAGGCGACCACCGTGAGGCCGACGACGAGCGGACTTACGCCGAGGCGCTGAGCCAGCGCGGCCGCTCCGCGGACGAGCCAGTCCGCCCCCAGCGTGAGAGGCACGAGCGCGAACACGAAGAGAAGCGTGTCCCTCATCGGCGGTCTGGGCGTTGTGCAGAATATACGACGGGTTCAAGGCCCCCCGGGCGGCGCCCCCGTGAACCCGGCGGGATGGGCTCCCGGGTCAGCTGCGGCCAGCCGCGTGCTTCTTCGGTTGGAGAGAACGCCCAGGCCCTTTCGTGCCCGACGCCGTCGCCGGGGCGGCGGCCTTTTCGGCCGGGTCCGCCTTCGACATGTGGAAGCGGCCATCGATCTGCCCACCCTCGTCCAGCTTGATCCGCCGGCTCCGGATGTCACCGTCGATGTGGCAGGTCTCCTGCAATTCCACCCGGCTCGCGCCCATGACGGTCCCCTGTACGGAGCCGGCGACCACGACATCCTGGGTCTCGATATCTCCAACAACCTGCCCCTTCTTGCCCACGACCACCGACTTCGATGCCTGGACCGACCCTTCGACCTTCCCTTCCACGCGCACCGTGCCCTCGCACCGTATGTCCCCGAGGACGGTCATTCCCGGTGCGATCACCGAAACCACGTCGCTCACCTCGCGGACGGGTGGAGCTTGTCGAGAATCTCTGATCATATCGTCCCAATCCTCACTTCGGTTCCGTGTCCGTTCGGGCCCTGGCGCCACCCCGAACACTGTGGTCTGCGACCAGCGTAAGTGGATCCAGCAGCGCGCCGCTCCGCGCCAGCTCCAGATGCAGATGGGGCGCCGACGATCGCCCTGTGTTGCCCGTAAGGGCAATCACCTCGAGCCGCTCCACCTGGTCACCGGCGCCGACGAACAGCCAGGAGTTGTGCCCATACAATGACGTCAGCCCGTCGGCGTGCGCAATCCGGAGGAACTTTCCGTAGACAGGATCTTCCCCCGCTTCTTCGACAACCCCCGCCTGGATCGCCCGAACGTAGGATCCGGTGGGTACCGCTATATCCAGGCCCGTGTGCCCCTCCCCGGAAGCTTCCGGACGCGAACCGAACGTCCTCGTTATGAAGCCCCGCTGCGTGAGAGGCCAGGCGGGCGTCGCACCTTCGAGAGCCGGCGGCGACGGCACGGCCCGCGTGCCGGCTCCCACGATGTTCGCCGGCGGCGGGGCGGCCGGTCGCCCTTCCGTCACCGCGTCCTGCAGGAGGCCGAACCCTTCTTCCAGTTCGATCAGCCGACCCGCCAGGTCGTTGACCCGAGTGCGCTCGGCCACAAGCACCGCGAGCCGGGCCTCCAGCTCCGCGACTCGGGCCGCCTCGCTTCGTCCGGCGATGGACACCCCCAGCAGTACGCCGACCGCAACGATGGCGAGTATGGACCCCGACACCGTCAGGAGCACCTGCGCCGTTCCCAGCCGCAGGGTACGGAACCCGTGCCCGTCGCGACGGACGAACTGAAGCGTCCAGTCCTGCAACCGCATCATTCCCGCAACTCCGCAGCCAACCCCTCGCCTCCCATCAATTCAACCAGTCGCAGGAAATCTTCCGAGTCATGGAAGCGGACGACCACTTCGCCACCTCCGTCCGACCGGGTCCGGACCTGTACCTGGGTCCCGAAGCCGCGTTCCAGCTCTCGTTCGGCCCGCCGCAGGAAAGGATCGTGCGTCGCGCGACTTCGCTTGCCCGGTCGACGCTTTCGGGATGGTCGACCCCTCCGAACGCGGCGCTCCGTCTCGCGCACCGACCAGCCCTCCTCCACGGCCTCCACGGCCATCCGAGTCCGGGCTTCGGCGTCCGGGAGCGTCAGGAGCGCCCGGCCGTGGCCGGCGGACAACTGCCCGCCGGCGAGCAGCGTGAGCACGGGGGCGGGAAGCGCGAGCAGGCGAAGCGCGTTCGCGACCGTCGATCGATCCCGACCCACGTGGCGCCCCACCTCCTCCTGCGTAAGGCCGAACTCCTCCATCAGCTGTCGGTAGCCGCGAGCTTCCTCCAGGGCGGACAGGTCTTGCCGTTGAAGGTTCTCGACGAGGGCCACGACCAGCATCTGCTCATCGGTCAGCGACCGCACGATCGCTGGAACCGAATCCCAGCCAAGGCTTTCGATCGCCCGAAACCGTCGTTCCCCCACGACGATCTCGAAGCCGTCCGCCACGGCCCTCACGACGATCGGCTGGAGCAACCCGT
Organism: Candidatus Palauibacter sp.; assembly: GCF_965222475.1. GTDB lineage: Bacteria > Gemmatimonadota > Gemmatimonadetes > Palauibacterales > Palauibacteraceae > Palauibacter. The sequence goes on from NZ_CBDCUB010000007.1 coordinate 426,844, forward strand.
TCTGTCGAATTGAGTCCGCAAGTTCGGCGAGCCGTTCCGCGTCGAACTCGCCGCGCGGCTGGAAAGGATTGGGACGCACGGCGTTAGTCGGAATCGAGGCGTCGCTCGTCGCGGGTTCGGCATCGAGGTTCTCGCCCAGGAGCGCGGCGAGTCCCTTCCCGAGGCGGCGGTCGCTCTTAGGCAATCTTCTCCTCCCGATGCCGATCGAGCAGCTCGCGCGCCAGGCTGAGGTATCCGCGGGCCCCGCTCGACAGGAGATCGTAGCTGGCAATCGGTTCGCCGAAGCTGGGCGCCTCGGCGAGCCGGATGTTCCGCGGGATCATCGTGTCGAAGACCTTGCCCCCGAAATACTCCCGCGCCTCGGCCGCCACCTGCTTGGCGAGGTTCAGCCTCGAGTCGTACATCGTCAGCAAGACCCCTTCGATCTCCAAGCCCGGATTGATCGCGCGCTGGACGAGCCGAACCGTGTTCAGCAGCTGGCTCAAGCCCTCGAGAGCGTAGAACTCGCACTGGATGGGAATCAGCACGGCGTCGGCTGCGGCCAGAGCGTTCAAGGTCAGCAAGCCGAGTGACGGGGGCGAATCGATGAGGATGTAGTCGTAGTCCTCGCGCAACACATCGACCTTCTCGCTCAGGATCTTCTGGCGGTCCGCCCGGTCGATCAACTCCACCTCGGCCCCGGTGAGATCCCGGCTCGCGGAGACGACCGACAGACAGGAAAAGTGCACTTCGTCTCGCACCGCAGCCCGCAACGGTTGCGCGGTGACGAGGCAGTCGTACACGGTCGGCGTATTGCCGTCCTTCCGGAGCCCCAGCCCGGACGTCGCGTTCCCCTGCGGATCGCAGTCGATGACAAGCGTCTTGCGCTCGGCGATCGCCAATGACGCACCCAGGTTGATGGCCGTGGTGGTCTTGCCGACCCCGCCCTTCTGATTGGCGATGGTGATCACTCGACCCACGACGAATCCGCTCCTCGCTCGATCCCGCGGCTGACCGATCGCCGCCGGATTATCGTAACATGGTGTTGCACAATTGGTTGCAAATGTAGTCCGGTTGTCGTCGCCGCCTCGATCGACGGATTCGACCGGGGTGAACGACGGGGGCTGCCGGACCACGATGCCGGCCCACAACCAATATACCTCCGTCTCCGGTTTATGCACGTTTCACGTGAAACGCTCCGGGCCGCCGTTTGCCCGGGGGCGGGGGACCGTGACGGTTCCGCCCGCGGCGGCCCACTTGCCCGTACCCGTTTGCCCGGGGGCGGGGGACCGTGACGCTGACCGGTACCTGTCCCGGGGAGTAACGTCCTGGTTTCGTGAGCTCGTTTCACGTGCAACGCCTCACGCTCTCCTCTTGCCCGTTCCGGTCGAGACGCAGAGCTTCGTCGTCCGACTCAGCCATGGTTCTGCGCTTGTCTGCGCCAACCAATCGTTGGAAAGAGGGAGAAGAAGAGAATCGTGCCGACAATCCCGACGAACGACCGCCTGATCCTGGCGCTCGACGTGCCGAGCGCGGATGAAGCGCGCGCCCTGGTCGACACGCTCGGCGGGACCGTTTCCTTCTACAAGATCGGTCTGGAACTCTTCCTGTCGGGCGCCTACTTCGACCTTGCCGACTGGTTGCGATCCCGGGAGAAGAGGGTCTTCGCCGACCTGAAGCTGTACGATGTACCCCAGACGGTGGGCTCCGCCGTCCGGCAGCTTCGGCGCAGAGACGTGGATTTCCTGACCGTACACGGCAACGACGCGATCCTCCGGGCCGCTTGTGACGCGGCGCGGGGGACCCTCGGCATCCTCGCCGTCACCGTGCTCACCAGCCTTGACCGGGCGGACATGGAAGATCTCGGCTTCAAGGCCGACATTCCGGCGGTTGCACGCTCCCGAGCGCGCCGCGCGCAGGCGATCGGTTGCGCCGGCGTAATCAGTTCCGGACACGAGGCCGCCAGGATCCGTGCGGTCGTAGCCGATGGTTTCCGCATCGTCGTTCCCGGAATTCGCCCCGCCAGCCATGCCGGCCACGACGATCAGAAGCGCACGGTGGACGTGGAGACGGCGTTCGAAGCCGGAGCGGACTACATCGTGATGGGGCGGCCCATCCGCAACGCGCCGGACCCGGTAGCGGCCGCCGTCGCCGTCCAGGATCGGATTGCGGCTCATTTTGCGCGTGACGGATGAGGCCCCCGTGGCTCGCGACGCAGCGACCTGCGTCTCACGTAACCCAATGTGTGATAAGGTGTTACAGGCGCGCGCCGTACCCATCCAAGACCCGGACCCGGCCACCCGTACGCACCCCGAAGTCGCTGGCTCCCTGCATCAGGCCCCGATGGTCGTTGACGGGCCGTTGCGACCCGGCCCGCAACTTGACCTTGTTCGTGGTCCTGGCGAGCCTGCGAGGTCCCGCTCCGGCCCCGGTGGTTCTGCCGCGGAGGTGAAACTTGAAGCAAGAGGCACTTTTGTCGCGTACGGGTGTAGACGCACTGACACCCGTATTGCCTACCGGAGCCGTAATGCGATGATAGAACTTCCCGACGTAGAGCGGATGATAGAGAGTATCGCCGGCTACACGACCGGCAAGACGATCTCGGCCATTCGCATCGACGATCCCAGCGTGGTGTCCCTCAAGCCCTGGATCGTACAGGATCACCTCGAGCGCCACGCGGTGGATTCCGTCGAGCGCCACGGCCGACACGTCGTCCTGAGGTTTCGTTCGGACTACAGTCTGGTCTTCAACATGGGAGACGACGGTCTCCTGCGACTGGAGTCCCAGACGGCGCCCCCCACCGAGAGAACCCGGATTCGGTTCCAGTTCGCGGCGGGCAGAGAACTCAGGTTCTCGTCGTCCGGGTCGCAGGGCGCCGTGGAGGCCGTCGCGGGAAGCGAGTTCGACGAGAACGGGGTGCTCGAGAGTCTGGGCGTCGATCCGCTGAGCGAAGACCTGACTGTCGAACGGTTCGAGAAGCTCGCGTCCGGCAACGCCCGATCGACCATCAAGGGATTTCTTCTGAACCAGAAGGCCATCGCCGGTATCGGTAACGATTACGCGGACGAGATCTGCTTCCAGGCCGGGGTGCGCCCCGACCTGCGGGTCGGCAGCCTGCGACCTGATCAGATTCAGCGCCTGCACCGTTACCTGAAGCGGGTGCTGCGGCGCGCCACGCTTCACTGGACTGCCGCGCACTCCGACCCGGGCTGGCTGATCAACTCCCGCCTCAACGGGAGTGGTTGCCCACGCTGCCGGCATGAGCTTACCTCTCTCCGGGTCACTGGCCGCAAGACCATAATCTGCCCGAGGTGCCAGCGGGCAGCCTGAAGATTCGTCTTTGGCGGCCGGGCAGTCGGGCGGGCGCGTCCTTCGCGCCCGCCCTCCTCTTTCTCGCGCCCGCGCTGTGCGGGTCGCTGTCCGCTCAGACCCATGGCGCGACCCGCGACCCGATCAGTGACCGCAACGGGCACCCGTTCCGAACCCCCGCCGGATCCCCGCTCGAGCCCGCGCATCGTATCGCATTCTACCGCAGCGTCCGCGACTCCGTCCGCGACGGAATCGCCTTGGCGGATATCGGAGATCGGCTCCAGTTCTGGATCCGGCGGGATCCGGACGGGTCCGTGGAGTGGGCGGGGGCGATTCACGGCGGGGCGTTCTCCCGTTTCGATCTCGCTGGGCCGGACCAGAGCCTGATCGAGGTCCACTACCGGATCGGAGCGCTACTGCGCGCCCGGCTGGGTGCGCTCGCCGCTCGCGCCGAGATCTATCACGTCAGCTCACACCTGGGGGACGAATTCCTCCTCGACACCGGCACGGAGCCCATCAGCACAAGTCGCGAGGGCCTCGAGGTGCTGGTCCAGGGATCCCCCCTGTCCGGCCTGACCATCTACGGCGGACCGGGACTGCTACTCCGGAGTTCCCGTGATCTGGAGCGCGTCTCGTTCCGGGCCGGCGCGGACTGGGAATCGTCCCGCCTCGCGCACGCGCGACTCTACGCTTCGCTGGAGCTTTTCGGTTGGGCCGAGCTCGGCTGGGAGCCCGCGCTCGCTGCCGAGGTGGGGGCCGCGCTCGGTCGAGGCACGAAGATCGGGTTCGGACTCGGGTTCGGCCCTTCGCGGGCAGAGCAGTTTTTCCGCAAGTCCGAGAGACTGTTGGGCCTCTCGATCTCCCACGTGCGCTGAAGCCCCGACCCCGCTGCGGCCCGTCCGGCAGCCGTAGTTGCTAGCTGTTCTTTCCGCTGGCGGCCGGCTGCGCCTTACGGCGTTCCCGCGACAGGTACAGCTGCTGGGGCAGCGAGGCGATGTTCGACGCCGTGTAGTAGAGGTTCAGCCCCGCCGCGAAACTGGCGAAGATGAAGGTGAAGACCACCGGGAGGACGTACGAGACCATCTTCATCTGCCCGCTTGTCTCCATGCCCCTCTGCGTGATCCAGGCGAGCAGCAGCATCGAACCACCCATCAGCGCCGGCACGATGAAGAGCGGGTCGCGAAGCGAAAGGTCGGCAAGCCACAGGAAGGGGGCGCCGCGAAATTCGATCGTATTCTGGAACACGAAGAAAAGGGTGATCAGGATCGGGAGCGGCACCATCATCGGGAGGCAGCCGCCCAGCGGGTTGACCCCGTGTTCCTTGTACAGTTTCATCTGCTCCTGCTGAAGCCGCTGCGGGTCGCTCTTGTACCGTTCCTGGAGCTGCTTGACCTCGGGCTGCATCGCCATCTGCTTCATCTGCTGCCGCATCGAGATCTGGTAGAGCGGGAACAGGACGATCCGGGACGCGACGCCGAAGAGGATCAGGACCCAGCCGTACGCGAGCGCGAACGACTCGTGCATCCAGATCAGCACGGCGACGATGAGATTCCCGAAGGGTCGGATGAACCACCGGAGCCAACTCCAGCCGTAGGGGTTCACATTGTGCAGTTCCTGCCCCACCGCCTGCAGTCGCTCGAAATCCTGCGGTCCAACGTACGCGACGTACGCGAACCCCTCGCTGCCCGCCGGCACGGGAAGCGTGGCCTGCATGACCGCGGCGTCCTCCTCGGCTATGCCCCGCAGGATGACCCCGCCGACGCCCGGGCTGTTCGGCGGCGTGACCAGGGCCGCCAGCCAGTACTTCGATTTTGACGCGACCCAGCTGAAGGGACCACCGGCCACGGGCACCGATTCGCCGTCGTCCACTCCACCGAGGCGCTCCGCCGATATCTGTCCGGACCGGCTCCGCGTGACGAGCGCCCGCGCCCGGCGATCCTCCTGCGGCACGGCCTCGTTCAGCTCGATCCCGCGCCCCAGCCCGATGAGCAGCGCATGCCCCACCTCGCCGAGTCCGCGCAGACCCCCGCTGGCTTCGATCCGATAGTCATCGGGTTGGAAGCGGTAGGTGACGTCGAACGTGACCTGGCCGACGGCGGCTTCGAACGTCACCTCCGCCGGCCCGTCCGTGACGTCCAGGCGCGTCGTGGAAGCGTCGAACACGACCGAAGCGAGCGACACGGTGTCCCCTCTGAGCGTGACGCCGTACGTCAGGATCGCGTCATCGAGTCGGATCAACTCCACGTTCGCTCCGAGGTGTCCACCCGACGCGAAGTTCTCGTACTCCAGCATCGTGGCGCCGACGAGCCGGGCTCCGCGGGTGTCGAATCGGTATTCGTACAGGTCGGAGCGGACGACGATCGTCTCGCCGGCCCGCGGTGCCGGTGCCTCTTCCCGGCCCGGGACCTCCATCTCCTCGGGTTCCGCGAGCGCGGCCGCCATTTCTTCCGCGGCCCTCTCCGCGCCCGAAGGCTCGGGCTCCACGCCGCCCGCGGGGGCTTGCACGATCGTTGTCGTCTCGTCCCCCGGCGCGCCGGGTTCGAGCGGGCGTTCGATGGGCGGGAAGATGACGTTCGAGAGGATCATGATCCCGATCATGAACGCTATGGCATAGAGCAGACGGCGTTCCATCAACGCTTCCGTGCTGGTACGGGATCGTGCCCGTACGATCCGAACGGCTGACAACGCAGGAGCCGGCGAACGACCAGATAGGACCCCTGCCCGGCCCCGAATCGCCTCAGCGAGGTGAGTGCGTACTCCGAACAGCTGGGCTCATATCGGCAACCCGGCGGTAGCCACGGCGAGACGACAAGTTGATAGGCGCGGATCGCGCCGATCATCACCGTGCGCATACGAACTCCGTGGCGTCCCTCAGGACTGCCTGCAGCTTCCGGTACGAGGCTTCATAGGCGGCCGGTTTCGCCCGCAGGATCACGTCCAGGTCAAGCCGCCGCGCCTCGAGCGTGGGCAGGAACTGAATCCGGGCGATCTCGAAGAGCCGGCGCCGCACGCGGTTGCGGGCGACCGCGGTTCGGCCATGGCGGGGCGTCACGATCCCTATTCGCGGGCGCCCGGCGGGAGATGAAGCGAAGAACACGTCAACGAGTCGGCCGCGGCTGCGTCGGCCCTCACGCATCGTGCGCCGTATGTCACGAGTTGTCCGCAGCCTCGCCGCACGCGGGAGGCGGAAGCCCCCCCGCGGACGCGCCGCACTAGCGGCTTCGTCGCTTGCGGCTGAACGCGTCACTGACCGTCAGTCGGCGGCGGCCCTTTCGGCGGCGGCGCGACAGGGTTCGACGCCCGGCCCTGGTCTTCATGCGGGCCCGAAACCCGTGATCGCGGACGCGCTTTCTGTTGGTCGGCTTGCTGTATGTGGGCTTCCCCATCGCAGATCACCCGTGGCTTTCGCGGTCGCTGCCCTCTCTTCGAGGTGAGCCCGGAAGTTTAGACGCGATGCCGGATAGTGTCAATTCGGGTGACGGCTGCTCCGGCGCGCGCGGATGGCCGTCCAACCCGGGAGGAGCTTTCCCGCTCGTTGACACCCGCCGCCGCGCTCGTCTAAGATGGGGCTTCCCATCCCACCGTCTTTTTTCTTTGCCAGCGCGACGCGATGGAGCTGACCGCACACGAGGCCTGGACCAAAATCCGCGCGTTCGCGCAGAGGCAGCTGCCCGAGCAAACCTACCGCACCTGGCTTGCTTCCACGGAGGCGGTCTCGCTCTCGGACGACACGCTCATCATCTCCGCGCCCACCAAGTTCGCCGTGGAGTGGGTGGAGGATAAGTACGGCGGCCTGCTCCGAGACATCGCCGAACGCGAACTCGGGGCGCGCCTGCGACTTCTATTCGAGCATCGCGGGGCGGAGGAGCGGATCGAGTTCCCCCACGTTTCAGACCCCTACCCGGTCAGCCTCGGCGCGCTCCTAGCTGCGGACCCGCCCCGGGCCGGCATTCCATCGGCCGCACCGCTCAACGAACGATACACCTTCGCGCGGTTCGTCATCGGCAGCAGCAACGAACTCGCGGCGGCGGCCTCCGATCGCGTGGGCGCAGCCCCGGCGACGACCTACAACCCCCTCTTCATCTGGGGAGGCACGGGGCTCGGCAAGACGCACCTGATGCACGCGATCGGAAACACGATCCTCGCACGCCTGCCGAACCATCACGTCGCCTACGTCCCCTCGGAACAGTTCACGAACGAGATGATCGACGCGATCCGGACGGGGCAGACAGCGCTCTTCCGTGAACGGTATCGGCGCATCGACGTGCTCCTCGTCGACGACGTTCACTTCATCGCGAACAAGGAGGGCACGCAGGAGGAGTTCTTCCACACGTTCAATGCGCTCTACGACGCGAAGAAGCAGATCGTCATCACAAGCGACCGGCCGCCGCAGGACATCCCGGGTCTTCAGGAACGGCTTGTCTCCCGCTTCGAGTGGGGCCTCGTCACGGACATTCAGCCGCCCGATCTGGAGACCCGCTCCGCCATCCTCCGCCAGAAGGCGCACGAAGACGGCATCGAGATCGAAGACGATGTCGTCGAGTACGTGGCGCGCAGTCGGCGGACCTCCGTCCGGCAACTCGAAGGCGCACTCATCAAACTCCTCGCCTTCAGCTCGCTGACGCGCCGCGAGATATCGCTCGACATGGCCCGGGACGCACTCGGTCCCGAAGTCCCCTGGCCCGAGGAAGAGCCCATCGAGATATCGCCGGAAGAAGTCCGTGAGCGCACCGCAGCCTTATGGGGGGTGTCCATCGATGCGCTGATGTCGAAGCGGCGCAACCGCACGATCACCGTCCCCAGGCAGGTGGCGATGTACCTCATCAAGACGCACCTGGACCTGGCCTATTCCGACATCGGCCACCTGTTCGGAGGAAGGAACCACTCCACCGTGATCCACTCGGTGAACAAGGTCGAGGCCGACATGGCCTCCGACGGCGTCCTTCGTACGCGCGTCCTGCAACTCCAAAAGGAGTTGTTCAAAACCTGATGCCCGGCCCGCCGAGAAGAGACCGAAGGATGTCGGAAACCACACCGGTTTCCGCCGCGCGTCTCGCAGGTGCAAGTCCCGACATCGGGATTTTCGGCGGAGCTTCGACGTCCATGCCGCATTGTCGACAGCTCGCGCATGCCCGTAAGACCGTCTGCCCCCGCGCATATCGGGGCGTTTTCGACACGTGGACGGGCCCTACTACTGCTACGTTGAGAGAGATATCATACGCACCCGTAGAACCAACGGTGGAAAACATCGAACCGGAATCCCGGAGTTGAGATGAGATTCTCCATCACTCGCGAGGCGCTTCAGAAAGGCCTTGGGGCGAGCGCATCCGCCGTCCCGACGCGCGCGGCGCTGCCCGTACTCTCGAACATCCTGATCCAGGCGGAGGATGACGCCGTTCGGCTCAGCGGCACGGACATGTCGGTCTTCGTCTCCCTCGGCGCACCCGCGGAGGTGGGAGAACCGGGTGTGGTGGCGCTGCCGGCCAGACAACTGGTGGAGATCGCGCGCGTCCTGGAGGATGCGCCGGTGAAGTTTTCGTCCTCCGGTCCCGGGGGCGCGGAGTCCGGAACTGGGGTCGATATCGCCTGTGGGCGCGGTCGGTTCACGCTCTATGGGCAGGCACCGGATGAGTTTCCGGACTTTCCGAAGATCGATTTCGGAGTGGCTTGGGAGATGTCGGCGGGGGAACTGCAGACGCTGATCGAAAAGACGAGTTTCGCGGTGTCGACGGAGGACAGCCGTCCAATTCTGAACGGGATGCTCTGGCAACTGCGCGCGGGTGAGACCGTGATGGTCGCGACGAACGGCCATCGGCTCGCGAAGATCACGCAGAAACTGAATGGCGGCGGGGTACCGACCGACATCGACCTGATCATCCCCCCGAGAGCTCTGAACCAGGTGCAGAAACTCTATCCGTCGGACGCCGTCCTGCAGGTCGCCAGATCGGATAACCATCTCGCGTTCCGGTCCGCCGGCCGCGAGGTGTTCACCTCCCTCATCGAAGGGCCGTATCCGAACTTCGACCAGGTCATCCCGAAGGACAACGACAAGGTAGCGACGGTGAACCGCGCTGCGCTCGAAACCGCAGTGCGGAGGGTGGCCGTGATGGCCGAAGACCCGACGAGACGCGTCCGCCTCTCCTTCACGAACGGCGGCCTCAACTTCAAGGTTCAGACCCCGGACCTCGGCGAGGCCGAGGACACGCTCTCACTCGATTACGAGGGAGAGGACATCGACATCGGGTTCAACGCCACGTACCTGCTCGAGGTCCTGCGGCACATGCCCGATGACGACGTGCGCATGACGTTCAAGGCGCCGGAACGCGCGGCGACCTTCCAGCCCGCCAGCGGCGAGCCGGATTATCTCTGCCTCGTGATGCCGCTGCGCATCCTCGACTGAGCGTCGACCCGGTCGTTCCGCGGCCCGCCGCAACGATCATCGTCGCGCGCCCGGCACCGCCTCACTTGGAACTCCTGCTCCTCCAGCGGCCCATGGAATCGAGGTTCGCGGCGGGGGCATACGTGTTCCCCGGCGGCGTGATCGAGGCGGACGATGCCTCACCGACGTGGGCGGGCAGGCTTCCGCCCGTGGGCGAGTCAACGGCGTGCGTGGCGGCTCTGCGCGAACTGTTCGAGGAGACGGGCATCCTCCCCGGATCCACGCAGCCGGGAGACCCGTCGGGCCTCGCGGAAGCGCGCCGGGCACTACTGGCGGACCAGACGAGGTTCTCTTGGCTCGCCGAGCGCATCCGGTGTCCGGCCGCTGGCGCCCGGCGCCCCGGGCTACGACGAGTTCCCTTGAGCCCCCTGCCTCCCGACCCGCACGTCGCCCGGCGCGGGGCGCACGTCACCGCGATCCGCGCTGACAACCCGGGCGCGCTGACGCTGACCGGCACGCAGACGTACGTCATCGGTGCCGAACCCCTCGTCGTGCTGGACCCCGGCCCGCGGGACGAGGCGCATCTCGGCCGCGTCGAAGCGGTTGTCGGCGGGAGGCGCGTGGCCGCCGTATGCCTCACGCACGCGCACGCCGACCACGCCGCAGCCGCGGCCGAAGCATCCAGGCGCTGGGGCGCACTCCGCGGCTCGGCCGTCACGCTGGGCCGACTGGGGCGGGGCGGCCGGCCGCTCGCGGACGACGAGGCGGTCGCGCTGGGCGGCGATCTCCGACTTCGCGCGCTGGCGACGCCGGGCCATTCGGCCGACCACCTCTGCTATCTCCTCGAACCGGAAGGCATCCTGTTCACCGGCGACCTCGTGCTGGGGGAGGGGAGCAGCATGATCGTCCATCCCGACGGCTCCGTCAGCGCCTGGCTCGCGAGTCTGGCTCGCCTCGCCGCGCTGCGTCCGACCCGGCTCCTGCCGGGTCACGGGCCCGCGGTGGATGACGCGTGGGCTCGGCTGGAGGCGTGTCGTGCCCACCGACTCGACCGCGTGGCTCTCGTGCGCGCCGCCCTCGGATCGGGCGCGCGTACACTCGAGCAGATCCGGGCAGCGGTCTACGGCGACCTGCCGGCGCCCCGCCACCGGGCCGCGCAACTCACGATCCGCGCCTACCTCTCCTACCTGGAGGAGGCGGGTGAGAAACCGCCGCCGATCCCCGGGTGAAGCGGTGGGGGATAGCGTCTCACGTGATCAGATCCCGGTCGATGAAGCGGCGCTGGTAGACGGGGAAGGCAAGGTCGGCCAGTTCCGTACGCCGGATCCAGCGGTGACGCAGCTCCGGCGGTATCTCGCCATCCATCCACGAGGCCCGATGGACTGCGAGCCGAAGCCGGAAGTGACTGAACGCGTGGCGCACGCTTCGGATCTCGTCACCGACGCGACAGACCAGTCCGAATCTCTCGCGGAGCCCCTCGGAGAGCGCCGTCCGGGGCGTGGCCGAGGGAGCGAGCGGAATCGACGGGAAATCCCACAGACCGCCCAGCAGCCCCTCGGCCGGTCGGCGCAGCACGAGGATGCGCCGGTCCCGTTGCACGACTGCGGCCGCCTCTACCCGTTCGGGCGGGGTCGCACGAGGGCGCAGCGGGGGACGCTGCGCCCTCGTCCCCCGCTGCCGGGCGAGGCAGCGCGGCGAAAGAGGGCACTCCTCGCAGCGCGGCCGCCGGGGTGTGCACACCGCGCTCCCGAGATCCATCAGCGCCTGGTTCACGGCGCCCGGCCGGTCGAGGGCGTCCCGCAGGAGGGCGCGCGCGGCGCGGTCGAGCGACGATGACGTCGGCGCCTCGAGGTCGTGGAGACGAGACAGCACGCGACGTGCGTTCCCGTCGATCGCGGGTTCCCGCCGACCGAACGCGAGGCTCGCCACCGCCCCCGCGGTATACGGACCGACCCCGGGGAGCCGCCGCAGTTCCGGCGCGGTGTCCGGAAGCCGGCTGCCGTACTCCGCAACCACGAGCCGCGCGGTCCGCCTCAGGTTGCGGGCCCGGGCGTAATAGCCGAGCCCCTCCCAGACCTTGAGGACCTCGTCCTCGTCCGCCGAGGCCAGGGCCTGCAGGTCCGGAAAGCGTTCCATGAAGCGGCGGTGGAAGGGGATGGCGGTTTCGAGCCTCGTCTGCTGTGCCATCACCTCGGCGACGAGGATCGCGTACGGGTCACCCTCGCCGCGCCAGGGGACGTCACGCCGCCGCCGGTCGAACCAGCCCAGGAGCGCCGTCGTGATCCCGGGCCGCACCGGCTCAGGGCATCGGTTCGGGGAAGACACCATCGAAGACGAACACGGCGGGTCCTGTCAGGTGCATCCGCCCGGCAGCGAGGAATTCCACCGCGAGCACCGCGCCGGATCGAACCACGAGTTCGACGCGCTCTCCGGCTTCACCCGCGTTCCGCAGCGCGAAAGCCACCGCCATGCAACCACTACCGCAGGCCTGCGTCTCCGCCTCGACGCCGCGTTCGAAGGTGCGGATGAAGGTGGCCCCGTCGGCGCGCGCGACGAGGTGAACGTTTACGCCGCCATCACCAGGCGCCTCCAGCCAGCGGAGAGACCGGCAGACGGCCTCGAAATCCTCCACCTCGACGGAGGGTACCGGGACCACGAGGTGCGCGGTGCCCATGCGCACGAGCCAGGCGTCGCGGTTCTCCTTCCCGACCGCTGCCCGCACTTCCCGCTCCACACGCGCATCGAGCGCATACTCGAGCGCGACGCCGTCGGCCCGCACTCTGGCCACGATCTCTCCGTCGTCCGTCACCAGCATGTGGTCGGCCGGGGCCAGGCCGCGGTCCACCGCGTAGCGGGCCGCGCAACGCGACCCGTTGCCGCAGGTGGAGAACTCCGAGCCGTCGGGGTTGAAGAAGCGGAGGCGGACCAGTTCCTCGCTCAGGCTGCGAACCGTGATCAGTCCATCCACCCCGACGCCCGACGCCCGCGGGCAGAGGACTGCGGCCAGCGTTCCGACATCCCGGAGTCCCAACTCCTCGCCGCGCACGATGACGAAATCGTTGCCGGCCCCGCTGTACTTGCTGAATAGCGGCATCTCAACCGTGAGGTGGAGTACAAAAAGAGAACCGGCCGCGAGCGTGAAGCCCGCGGCCGGCTCTGTCTTGTCCGAAACCTGACTCGACGCGACGCCGGCGAGGCACCGCAAGCTTCAGGTCGGCGCATGTCTCGAGCGCCACCGGTTCAGGACCGGTTACGCTGCCTCGAGGCGATCGCTGCCCATGCCGAGTCAGACCCGGTTCTACACCCTTCAGACACTGGATCACCTCCTTTCAGAAGTTCACGATAGGGCACCAAAAACGAACAACAAAGCGCATGATGCCGCGTGCGGGGCGAAGCTGCAAGTTTGTCGTCTTGCCGAGGCATCCGCGCGACGCGAGGATCACCCCGACTACGCTGCGGCGAGGGGGGACGATGACGAACAGGGATGGGACGGACGCCGGACCTCCGGCCAGATCGCCGTCACCCGGGGAACGGCAGGCGATGGTGGAACGGCTGAGCGCGCACTTCGCGCGCGACGCCATCAGCGCCACGGAGCTGGAGCGCCGGCTCGACATTGCGTACGCCGCCCGCACCCCGGGCGAACTCGTCGCTCTGGAGCGGGACCTCCCGCCGCTGCAGCGGGAAACCCGCCCGGTCGCCCCCGCTCCCCGCCCCTCCACGTCCGTCGATCCGTCCCGACCCGCCCAGAAGAGCGACCTCATCGTCTCGGTGTGGGGCACGACCGAGCGCAAGGGAAGCTGGGTCCCGCCCCGCACGCTCACCGCCGTAAGCGTGATGGGCGGCACGGACCTCGATTTCCGCCAGGCGGCGTTCGCGACGGTCGAGGTCTCCGTCCGACTCTTCGCGCTGATGGGAGGCGTGCATATCGTCGTCCCGCCGGGCGTCCGCGTGGAATGGGGTGGGCTCGCGCTGATGGGGGGCGTGACCATGCCCGAACCGAGCACTCCGCCGGCACGGGACGCACCGGTGATCCGGATCAGCGGCCTCGTCTGCATGGGCGGCGTGGACATCGTGGAACGCCTGCCCGGCGAGAGCGCCCGAGACGCGCGGAAACGCCTCAGGATGGCGAGGAAAGCACGCCGCGGGCAGCTTCCTTGACGCCCGGCTCGCGGCTCGGGTATTCTCCCCGTCGCCGCCCCCCATACCGCCCGGTCCGAACCACGCGAGGGACGAAATGACGGACATCCCGGAAGACCTCAGGTACACGCCAGAGCACGAGTACGTGCGCGAATCAGATGTGGAAGGTGAGGTCTTCATCGGGATCACCGACTATGCCCAGGGCGAGCTGGGGGACGTGGTATACGTGGAACTCCCGGCGCCCGGCGAGGAGTTCGGACAGATGGAGGCTTTCGGGACCGTCGAAGCCGTGAAGACGGTTTCCGAACTCTTCTGCCCCGCGGCTGGAGAGGTCGTGGCCGTGAACGACGCTCTGGAGACCGATCCCGCGCTCGTCAACAGTGACCCTTACGGCGAGGGCTGGATGATCCGCCTCGCGACGGACTCGACGTTCGAGTTCGACGACCTTCTCACCGCCGAGCAGTACGCCGCGCTCGTCGCCGACGCCGACGAGGGCTGACGGTACGCTTCTGAACATGCAGCTCGAGATGGAACCTGTCGGCGAGTTCGCCGGGCGCCACATCGGACCCGCGGCCGCGGACATCGAGAAGATGCTGGATGTCGTCGGCGTGGCGAGCATGGGCGAGCTCGTCGACCAGACGGTGCCCGAAATGATCCGCCTCGGACGCGACCTCGAGCTCCCCGAGGCGGTGAGCGAGAGAAGGCTCCTCGATCGGGCCGCGGAACTCGCGCGCCTCAACCGGCCCCACAGGTCCTATCTCGGGCTGGGATACCACGGGACCCTGACGCCCGGCGTCATCCTCCGCAACATCATGGAGAACCCCGGCTGGTACACGCAGTACACACCGTATCAGGCCGAGATCTCGCAGGGGCGGCTCGAGGCGCTGCTCAACTTCCAGACCATGGTGATCGACCTCACCGGCCTCCCGATCGCGAACGCTTCGCTGCTGGACGAGGGAACCGCCGCGGCGGAAGCGATGCTCATGCTCTGGGCCGCCCGGGGACGCGGCGACAGGAACGTGTTTCTCGTCTCCGAGGCCTGTCACCCCCAGACGGTCCAGGTGGTCAGGGGCCGTGCCCGTCCGCTGGGCATCGAGGTGCGGCTCTTCCGGCAGGGAGACCTCGAACTCGATAGCCCGGGGGTGGCGTTCGGCGCCCTCCTCCAGTATCCGACGACCGAGGGCGCGGCCGTGAACTACCGCGGCCTGTGTGAGGCACTTCACGAGCACGGTGCCGGAGTCGTCGTCGCGGCAGACCTGCTCGCCCTGGCGTTGCTCGCCCCGCCCGGCGAGTTTGGCGCGGATATCGCTGTCGGCAACTCGCAGCGCTTCGGGGTCCCCATGGGCTACGGCGGCCCGCACGCCGCGTATCTTGCCGTGACCGACGCGTTCAAGAGGAAGCTGCCGGGGCGCATCATCGGAGTCTCGATCGACGCGGATGGGAACCCGGCCCTGCGGATGGCCCTCCAGACGCGGGAGCAGCACATTCGCCGCGAGAAGGCCACGTCGAACATCTGCACGGCCCAGGTGCTGCTCGCGATCATGGCGGGCATGTACGCCGTGTACCACGGGCCGGCAGGCATGCGGGCGATCGCGACGCGGGTCCGGAAGTTGACGTGGGCGCTCGCGAGGGGGCTGGAGCGGCTCGGCCACACGATCGTGCACGAGCACTTCTTCGACACGCTGCAGGTCATCCCCTCGGGCTTCACGTCGGCCGACATCCTGTCCCGCGCGCTCGAGCGCCGCATCAACCTGCGGGATTTCGAGGACGGGACGGTGGGGATCACGCTCGACGAGACGGTCCGCGGCGAGGATATCGACGATCTGCTCGCCGTCTTCCGGGGTGAGAGTGGACCCGAACTGACGGCGGCGGCGGTTGTGTCCGAGGCGCCGGAGCCCGCCTATCCCGCCAACCTCGCGCGCACCTCGGGCTACCTGGAGCACCCGGTCTTCAACCGGCATCACTCCGAGACCGAGATGCTGCGCTACATCCACCGCCTGGAGACGCGCGACCTGTCGCTCAACACGAGCATGATCCCGCTCGGTTCGTGCACGATGAAGCTCAACGCCACTTCGGAGATGATCCCGGTCACGTGGCCGGAGTTCGGCTCACTCCACCCCTTCGCGCCCGTCGAGCAGGCGGAGGGCTACCGGCGCCTGTTCGACGAACTCGAGGGCTGGCTGTGCGAGATGAGCGGACTTCCCGCGTGCTCGCTCCAGCCCAACTCCGGGGCACAGGGCGAATACACCGGCCTGCTCGTCATCGCGGCCCGGCACGAGGACCGTGGGGAGGAGTACCGGGATGTCTGCCTGATCCCGTCCTCGGCCCACGGCACGAACCCGGCGAGCGCGGTCATGGCGGGGATGAAGGTCGTCGTCGTCAAGTGCGACGAAGACGGTAATATCGACGTGGAGGACCTGCGCGCGAAGGCTGCGCGGCACGCGGACCGGCTGGCGGCGACGATGATCACGTATCCGTCCACGCACGGCGTGTTCGAGTCCGCGATCCGGGAGGTCACGGACATCGTCCACGAGCACGGAGGGCTCGTGTATCTGGACGGCGCCAACCTGAACGCCCAGGTGGGCCTCTGCCGACCGGGCGACTACGGGGCCGACGTCATCCACATCAACCTCCACAAGACGTTCGCCATTCCGCACGGAGGCGGCGGTCCCGGAATGGGCCCGATCTGCGTGACCGAGGAGCTGGCGCCCTATCTGCCCGGACACCCGCTCGTCGATGTGGGCGGCGAGTCCGCGATCCCGGCGGTATCGTCGGCGCCCTGGGGCAGCGCTTCGATCCTCCTCATCTCGTGGGCCTACGTCGCCATGCTGGGCCGCGACGGCGTCCGCGCGGCGACGGAGGTTGCGGTGCTCAACGCGAACTACATGGCGACGCGGCTCAGCGAGCACTTCGATGTCCTGTACCGCGGCGAGAACGGGCGCGTGGCCCACGAGTTCATTCTCGACACGCGGCCCCTTCGTCGCGGGACGGGCGTGACGGACGAGGACGTGGCGAAGCGGCTCATGGACTACGGATTCCACGCCCCCACGATGTCGTTCCCGGTGGCGGGCACGATCATGATCGAGCCCACCGAGAGCGAGTCGAAGCGGGAACTGGACCGGCTCGTGGACGCCCTCATCTCGATCCGCGGCGAGATTCGGCAAATCGAACTGGGGATCTGGGACAAGGCGGACAACCCGCTGAAGAATGCCCCCCATACCGCCGCCATGGTCGCGGGCGACGAGTGGGACCACGCCTACGCCCGGCAGGCGGCGGCCTATCCGGCCCCGTCCACGCGCGAATGGAAGTTCTGGCCGCCCGTGCGGCGGGTGAACAACGCCCACGGCGACCGGAATCTCGTGTGCGCCTGTCCGCCCCTGGAGAGCTACGAGACGGTAGAGGCATAGGACTCGTCAGTGCGGCCGGCCCCCCCGGGCCGGTCGGCGCAAAAACGGAGGGAGCCGAGATGGCGAGACTCGTATTCCACGGCCAGAGCTGCTTCGAGATCGAGACGGCGGACGGAACGCGGATCCTCATCGATCCCTTCCTGACCGACAACCCCATCGCCGACGTCGGCCCGGAACACTTCACGGACCGGCTGGACTATCTCCTGCTGACGCACGGGCACGGCGACCACATCGCGGACACGTGGGAGATCCTCAAGGCGACGAATGCGCAGCTGATCGCCACCTACGAGATCGTGTCCTACGCGGGAGAGGTGCAGGGGCACGAGAACGGGCATCCCATGCACATCGGGGGCGCGCACGAGTTCCCGTTCGGGCGCGTCAAGCTCACCGTGGCGATCCACGGCGGGAAGATCGATGCGCCGGGCGCGGAGGGGTACACGACAATCCCCGCCGGCATCCTGCTCACCGTGGACGGGATGCGGGTGTACCATGCCGGCGACACGGGGCTCACGATGGACATGCAGCTGCTGAACGGCGAGGTGGACATCGCGCTGGTGCCGATCGGCGACAACTTCACCATGGGCCCCGAGGACGCGGCCCGCGCGATCCACATGATCCAGCCCCGGATCGCGATCCCCCACCACTACGACACGTGGGAGCTGATCGCCGTCGATCCGGCCAGGTTCGTGGACGGGGTGGGCGACGCCGCGGAAGTCGTCATCCTGAAGCCCGGAGAGGCGCTGGAACTGTGATGGGCCGGGGCGGGCGGCCATCCCGCGGGGGGCCGGCCTGCGTCGTGCTGCCCCATGCCGTGGCGGACGGCGCGCGGAACATGGCGCTCGACGAGTCAATGCTGGAGTACGCCGCCGCCGGCCGGACGCTGCTGCGCTTCTATGGATGGGATCCCTGGTGCGTGTCGCTGGGCCGCAACCAGCCGGCGCCCGCGCGCCTGCTCGGGAAGGCCCCGGGCGACATCCGCCCGGGGGTGGATGCCGTCCGGCGGCCGACGGGCGGCCGGTCGGTCTTCCACGGCCCCGAGATCACGTACGCCTTCGCCTGTCCGGATCGGGCGTGGGGAGGGCCGAAGGCGGTGCTGCGGAGCCTCCATCGGGCGCTCGCGGAAGGGCTGCGGGCGCTCGGCGTCCCCGTCGACGATCTGCCGCGGGACGACGCGCCGACGCCCGGTACGGCGGGGCCGATTGCGCTTTCGGCGGCGGCTTGTTTCCGTGAACCCGCCCCGGGCGAACTCACCGTCGGCGGCCGCAAGCTGGTGGGAAGCGCTCAGCGCCGCCGCCGCGGGGCGCTGCTCCAGCACGGCTCCATTTTGCTGGAGGATCGGCAGAAGCTGGCGGACCTCGATGGACCGGAGGCGCTGGCGGACCCGGCGGCGGACCCGGTGGGGGAGGCCGGGGGGCGACCGTCGATCGGCCTGGGAGAGGCGCTCTCGCCTGCCCCGGATGCCGAGACCATCATCCGACGCCTCGAGGCCGGTATGGCCCGGGCGTTCGGGGCACCGGCGCCCCCCGGGGACATCGTGGGGGTGTCGGCTACGCTGGACCGGATGGCGGCATCGTACGAGGGGCTCCATCGATCGGCCGCCTGGCTCTGGCGCCGCGAGCAGCGTGCCGTCGCGCGGCGCCGGGCCCCATCGCCTCTCGACCCGTCGGCGTCCCGCTTGACGGTCCCATAGACCGGATCTAGCTTGGGTTCCGCTCCGCCTCCGGCGCCTCCGCGCGCCCGGTCGGCCGCGCTGTGGAAAAAGGATCAACCTTACCCGGGAGGCCCACCTTGATCGCGTCGATACTCTGGTTTCAGGAGACACTCACGCTGGGTGAGGGCCAGTCGCTCAACCTTGCCGACATCTGGGTGGCGGGGGGTTGGATGATGTGGCCGCTCGGCGCGGCCCTGGCGATCGGAGTCCTCATCATCCTCTGGAAGCTGGTCGACCTGCAGTTGAAGGCCTCCAAGAACAAGAAGGTTCTCCGAGACGCCGACGAGATGATCGCCGGCGGGAACCTCGGCGCGGCCCTCGATCTCTGCAACGAATCGGGCGCCCCCGCCGCGACCGTCCTCCAGGCGGGTCTCTCCCGACATGAGGAAGGGACGGAGCGGGCGACCCAGGCGATCGAGAACGCCGGCGCCATCCAGGTAGCGGGCCTCGAAAAGGGCCTCGTCTGGCTCGCGACGCTCTCCAACGTGGCACCGCTCCTCGGCTTCCTCGGGACCGTGATCGGGATGATCATGGCTTTCCAGGCCATCGAGATCGCGGGTGAGGTGGAAGCCACGCTGGTCGCGGGCGGGATCAAGGTCGCGCTCATCACGACCGCGACCGGTCTGACGATCGCGATTCCGATCAACATCTTCCACAACTACTTCGTCACGATGATCGACCGCCTCGTGATCGAGATGGAAGAGAGCGCCCAGCGTCTCATCGATGCACTGCACGAGCGCGAGGCTCACCAGGCCGCCGGCTGATCGTCCACGCGCCCTCGGGGGCGCAACCGAGGCCGGCTTCAAAGAGGCGGCCCGCCACTCCGGCGGGCCGCTTTCTTTTTTTTGGTCCTTGCATCGAGGGCGGAGGGCGACGGAAATTGTGGGTCGGGCTCGCTGGCCCGTGGGTTGTCGGGGTGGGGAAGTTGGTGGAAGGAGGCCTGTCTGTGAGCGTGTTCCTGCGTGTGTTTCTCCGCGGCCCCGGGTTGGGGTCGCTCCTGCTGTTGTCCCTCGCACCGGGCGTTGCCGCGCAGAACGGGGGCGACGGGGCCCAGTCCGCCTTTCCGCGAGGCGACGCCATCCTCGAGCGAGCGAGCGCTCTCCTCGATGCGCAGATGCCGGTCTCCGCGTCCACGCTGCTGGCGCGTGAACTTGCGGTGGGCGAGGTGCAGGGGGACGAGGCTTTGCTGTTGGCGGCGAGAGCCTTTGCGGGTCAGCGCGCGTGGGCTTCCGTGCGGCGGCTCCTTGTAGAAGACGCCGTCTCGGCCCCGTCCGCGCGGTCGCAGGCCACACTTCTCCTGGCGCGCGCGTACGCCGGGCTGGACAGCGCAGGCCGGGCCGCCGAGCAATACCGCGCGTACCTGCGAGCCGTCGATGGGACGCCTCCGCCGGCCGCGCGCGTTGAGTTCGCCCGGGTGTCGGGCGACCTGGCCCGGTGGTCCGAGGCGGCGGAGCAATTCGCGCTCGCCGAGCGCGAACACCCGGATCTGGCGCCGTGGCTGCGGCTCTCCCGTCTCTACGCCCTCGCCGAGGGGGACGACCGCGCCGCGTTTGCGCTTGCCGACTCGATCGTCATCGCGGGCCGGGTGTCCGCCGACTCCGCGCTGCTCCGCGCCGCGCGCCTGGCATTCCGGCTCGAGGACCCGGAGCGCGGGGTCACGCTGGCGCGCCGCGCGGGCCGCCGCGTCCGCACCGCGCTCGCCGCCCGGCACCTCGGCCCGCACTTCCTGACGATCGGGGACACCGCATCGGCCCGGTCGGCCGTTGCGGACGCGATCGCTGCGGGACCGTACACGTCGGAGACGGGTCCCGCGCTCCTGCACCTGTCGCGCTCCTGGCGGACGCTCCGCGATGTCGGCCGCTCGGACAGCCGGGCCGGCCGGCACGCCCGCGCCTCCGAATATCTGTCCGAGGCGCTCGAACTCGCGCCGGAGGACGAGCGGCCCGCCATCGCGGAGTCGCTCGCGGGAGCGTACCTGGCGCTGGGCGACCCGAGCCGGGCGGCCCGGGCGCTGGGACCGTGGATCGACGATCCTGCCTCGGCGACGAGCCCCCGCGCGTCGCTCTGGATGCTGGCGAACCGCATCTACACCGCGCTCGGCCGCCCGGACGCGGCCGCGCGGGCCCAGGAGACCGCCGCGAGGGGCAGGGGAGAGGTCGCGGCCCGCGCGGCCTATCTGATCGCGGACCTGCAGCACGATGACGGCCGGCCCGATGCCGCGGCCGAGGGGTTTGAGCGCTCCTTCGGCGCGTTCCCCGGGTCGAACTACGGGGCGCGGTCACTCGAGAGGCTCGCGTTGCTCTCGTATCACGCGGCCCGCTACGAAGAAGCGCGATCGCACCTTGCCGAGTATCGGAACCGCTATCCGGAGGGTGCCTGGGCGCAGGGCGCCACCTACTGGAGCGGAAGGGTCGCGGAGGTCCTCGGCGATACCGCGTCTGCGCGGTCGTTCTACCGCCGCGTCGTCGGGTACGATCCGTTCGACTACTACGCCATCCTCGCGGCGCCCCGAATCGGATCGAACCATTGGGAGGCGGTTACCCTCGGAGACCCGGACCCGTTTCCTCCGCTCGACGGGGTCCACGCGGCCGCCATCGAACGGATGGGGATCCTGCGGGAACTCGGTTGGCACGACCGGGCGCGCCGGGAGTACCGGCGGGCGCGGGATCGGGGGCCGTCCACCTACGGATCCGTCCTCGTCTTCGCGCACGCGTTGAACGCGGCGGGCTGGACGCGGGAAGGGATCGGGCAGGGCTGGCGCGCCCACGCGCTTCGGGGCCGATGGAGCCGGCCGCTCCTCGAGGCCATCTATCCGCTTCCCTTCCGGGAGGCCCTCGTCGCCGCGGCTGAGCGCAACGGCCTCTCGCCGCACTTCGTGGCCGGCCTCTCGCGGCGCGAGTCGATGTTCGACCCCGAGATCCGGTCGGTCGCCAACGCCATCGGCCTGATGCAACTGCTGCCGGAGACGGCGCGAAACGTGGCCTCGCGGGCCGGCCTGCCCGGATACCACCGCGGCCAGATCACGGTCCCGCAGGTCAATCTGATGCTCGGCACGCGATACCTGGCGGACGTGCTCGACCGCTACGAGCGCTTCGACATCGCCGGCATGATCTCCTACAACGCCGGCCCGCTCCGCTACGCCCGGTGGCGTGATTTCCCCGAGTTCGCGGACACGGAACAACTCGTCGAACGAATCCCCTACCGGGAGACGCGCGAGTACGTGCGGGCGGTCACCGAACTGTCCGGGATCTACCGTTTCCTCTATCCGGAACTCGCCACGGACGGACGCTGATCCGCGCGTCGGATCACCGTTCGCGACCGTCCCGTTGCAGCGTGTTGACGCTTTCGGACCGCTCGCATACGATAGGTTCCATCTCGATTTTCGGCGGAGCGGCGGAGTGTGCGGAGGACCGCCGCACCCGTCCGAAACCACCCATCTCAGCGGCTCGCAGGAGGCAGGATGCCATCAGGCGATATGGACGGGTACAAGACGCTCGCCGAGGGGATGGAGGTGGACTACGAGGTCACGCAGGGTGACAAGGGCCTGCACGCGACCCGGGTGACCCGCACCGCCTGACCCGAGGCACGACCACGATTCCAGGCGCCCCGCCCCATCGGCGGGGCGTTTTTTTGTTGCGCCGGCCTTTGCCACGAGCCCCTCGGCGGGACTACATGTAGGCCATGTCGACCACCTCCGGACGGGCTGCTCGCCCGTCGCTCTTCCTGCTCGATGGCTACGCGCTCATCTACCGCGCGTTCTTCGCCATGATCAACCGTCCGCTCACCACCTCGAGCGGCGAGAACACCTCGGCGCCGTACGGGATCGCGCGCTTCCTGATGCGTCTGATCGACGACCACGCGCCCGACTACCTGGGCGTCGTGTTCGACGCGGGCGACAGTTTCCGGACCGAGGTCTATCCCGACTACAAGGCGACGCGCGAGAAGATGCCCGACGAACTCAGGGCCTCGTTGCCGAGGTGCCGGGAGGTGTTCGACGCCTTCCGGGTGCCCGTGGTCGAAGCCGAAGGCTGGGAGGCGGACGACGTGATCGGGACGCTCGCCCGCGAAGCCGGCGGAGGCGGGCTGCGCACCGTCATCGTCTCGGGCGACAAGGACTTCCACCAGTTGGTCGACCCGGACACCGTCCTCCTCAATCCGGGCCGCGGCGGGCCCGCCGGGGTCGAACAGGAGTGGGTGACCCCGGAGAACGCGGAGCAGAGGTTCGGCGTGCCGCCGGAGCGCGTGACCGACTTCCTGGCGCTTCTCGGCGATACCTCCGACAACGTCCCCGGCGTACCGGGGATCGGGAAGAAGACCGCCCCCGGACTCATCCATCGGTTCGGAGATCTGGAATCCATCCTGGAGCGGGCCGAAGAGGTCACCGCCACCCGGGCGCGGAACGCCCTCCTGAAGCACGCGGACGACGCGCGGCGCTCGAAGGCGCTCGTGACCATCCGGACCGACGCGCCGGTCGAACTCGACCTCGAGAGCCTCCGCTCGCGGCCGCTCGACACCGGGAAGGCGGCCGCCGTCTTCCGCGCCCTGGAGTTCCACAACCTGCTCCGGGAACTGGAGGCGCCGGCGGCGGAAGTACGTGGATTCTCACCCGATATCGAACGGGTCGCCGACGCCGATCGCCTCGGGGAGGTCGTGGCCGGATTCGCCGGGGCCGTCCGCCTCGGACTCTTCGTCGTCGGCAGTTCGGACGATCCATTGGGCGCAGAACTCGTCGGCGTGGCGCTCGCCGCTTCGGATGCGGCGGCGTGTTACCTGCCCCTCGGTCACCGGGCGCCGGAGGTCCAGCGTGACGTGGCGGGGAACCCGGCGCTCGCCTTCGATGCCGGCGAACCGGTCGGCCTGCCGGGTCTGGGTTCGCCCGAGATGCGGGGGCTGCGGGAGTTGCTCGCCTCGGGGACCCCGAAAATCGGCCACGATCTCAAGTACGCCGTCCAGCTTCTGCGACGGCACGGTGTCGAGCTGGGAGGCGTCGGGGCCGCCGCAGCTTTCGACACCCGCATCGCCTCGTACTGTATCGATCCGGCCCGACGCGACCGCGCCCTCTCCACGCTCGCCCCGGACCGCGCGCAGGTGGAGCTGGAGACCCGCGACGGGGTCACCGGAACGGGCCGGAACCGCCTCGCCATGGCCTCGGTCGAGCCGGCGCGCGCCGCCGAATGGGCCGGACCCCGCGCCGCTCTCCTCCACCGACTCGCGAAAGTCGACGGGGAAGAACTCGAACG
This sequence comes from Candidatus Palauibacter sp., assembly GCF_965222475.1. Taxonomy (GTDB): domain Bacteria; phylum Gemmatimonadota; class Gemmatimonadetes; order Palauibacterales; family Palauibacteraceae; genus Palauibacter. The sequence goes on from NZ_CBDCUB010000007.1 coordinate 451,006, forward strand.
CACCGGGATGAGCCGCCTGTTCAGGGAGGTGGAGATGCCGCTCCTCTCCGTGCTCGCCAGCATGGAACGCGCCGGCATCGCGATAGACCTCGACTTCTTCGCGGATCTTAAGGCCCGCCTGCGACGCGACCTCGACGCGGTGCGCGAGGAGATCCACAAGATCGCGAGAGCCGAAGTCAACCTGCGCTCAGTGCCGCAGATGCGTGCCCTGCTGTTCGACCAGCTCGCGCTGCCCGTCCTCAAGAAGACGAAGACCGGGCCCTCGACCGACGAGTCCGTGCTCGAACAACTCGCGACCATGGGTCATGCACTGCCGCGCCTCATCCTCGAGCACCGGGAGCTGGACAAGCTCGATGGCACGTATGTGAGCGTGCTCCCGAGGCTGATCGACGCCGAGGAGCGCATCCACACCCGATTCAACCAGACGGTCGCCGCGACGGGCCGCCTTTCGTCCTCCGACCCCAATCTCCAGAACATCCCCATCCGCAGGGCGCTGGGACGCGAGATCAGAAAGGGGTTCGTCGCCGCACCCGGCCACGCGTTCGTGGGCGCGGACTATTCCCAGATCGAACTCCGCGTGATGGCCCACCTCTCGGGGGACGAGGCGTTCGTGGAGGCGTTCCGGGCGGAGCGCGACATCCACCGGGAGACCGCGGCCCGAATCTTCGGCGTCGAGCCCGCCGACGTCACGGCGACGATGCGGGAACAGGCGAAGACGATCAACTTCGCGACCATCTACGGCCAGGGTCCGTTCGCCCTCGCGCAGCAGCTCGGCATCTCGCGGGCGCAGGCGGGCGAGTTCATCGACGGCTACTTCGAGCGCTTCGCGGGGGTCGCGATCTACCTGGAGGAGATGAAGGAGGTGGCGCGGCGACAGGGCTACGTCGAGACGCTGATCGGACGCCGACGGTACATCCCCGAGATCCGCTCCAGAAATCCCGGGATCCGCGGCTACGGCGAAAGGACGGCGACGAACTCCCCCATCCAGGGTTCGGCCGCCGACCTCATCAAGGTGTCGATGATCCGGCTCCACCGCCGACTCGCCGACACGGAGGCGCGGATGCTCCTGCAGGTGCACGACGAGCTGCTCATCGAGGCGCCCGAAGCCGATGCGGAAGAGGTCAGCCGGGTGGTGCGCGAGGAGATGGAAGGAGGCGTCGAACTCGACGTTCCGCTGCGGGTCGATCTCGGCATCGGGCGCAGCTGGTACGACTGCAAGTTCGGGAAGAAAGCCTGGCAGTGACCGAACCGGGGCGATCCGGTCTGGTCTCCCGCTCACCCGACAGTCATCGTGGTAGTCCCGAGGTTCGCCGTACCGCAAATTGCCCGTGTCGCGCCCGTGATGGGAGGGGGACCGTCAACACCACCCGGAGCACCCTCGTCGCCTGGATGTCGTTCGCCGCGGCCTGCTCGCAGGCCCCGCCGGCCGACGGGTCCCGGCAGGAGGAGGGGGCCGAGGGGGCCCGACAGGCGGCCGTCGAGTCGGCGCTGATGCCGACCTTCACGATCCGCGGCGAGCCTGTCGCGCGACCCTCGCTCGCGGAGCGCATGGCCGAACTCGAAGTGCCCGGGGTCAGCATCGCCGTGCTCGTTGACGGCGAGATCGCGTGGGCGGGGGGCTACGGACTCGCCGATGTCGAGTCGGGGCGTCCCGTGACGCCGAACACGCTCTTCCAGGCGGCGTCCATCTCCAAGCCCGTGGCCGCGCTCGCCGCCCTCCGACTCGTCGAATCGGGTCGGGTGGAGCTCGACGGCGACGTCAACGCGTACCTCACGAGCTGGCAGGTGCCGGAGAACGGGTTCACGGAGGAGGCGCCCGTCACCCTGCGCGGGATCCTCACGCACCGGGGCGGTCTCACCGTATGGGGCTTCCCCGGGTACGGGCCGGACGAAGCGGTGCCGGACGGGCCAGCCGTCCTGGACGGCCGCGGCAACACCGACCCCGTGCGCGTCTACAAGGCACCGGGCGAGAGCTGGAGGTACTCCGGCGGCGGATACACCGTGATGCAGCAACTCGTGGCGGACGTACACGGCAAACCGTTCGCCGCCGTGGTGCGGGAGGAAGTCCTCGATCCGATCGGCATGGTCCGCTCGACGTACGAGCAGCCGATCCCGGCCGAGCGCCGGGACGACATCGCGACCGGCTACCGGGCGATCGGCGAGCGCGTCCCCGGCGGGTGGCACACGTACCCCGAGCAGGCCGCCGCCGGGCTCTGGACCACGCCGAGCGAACTCGCGCTCTACGCCCGGGAGATGCAACGCGCGTGGAAGGGCGAGTCTGCCCGCGTCCTCGGCGAAGCGCTCGCGCTCGCGATGCTGACGCCCGACGCGGACGACTGGGGCCTGGGCCCGGCGATCTCGCCGGATGGCGAACGCTTCCAGCACGGGGGCTCGAACCAGGGCTTCCGCTCCACCTTCGCGGCGTACATCGACGGGGACGACGGGGTCTTCGTGATGACGAACTCCGACTCGGGGAGCCAGCTCGCGTCCGAGATCGCGACCACGGTTGCCCACACATACGGATGGTCCGGGCCTCTCTCCGAAGAGAAGGTGCCCGTGGAGGTGCCGGCCGAGGTGCGCGAGCGCTACGTCGGCACCTATGTCGCGCCCGAACTGGGGGCCGAGTACCGGTTCGAGCTGGACCGGCGGGGGCTCGCGCTCCGGCCGGGCCCCGGCCGCGGGGTCCTGTGGCCGTTGAGCGACTCCTCCTTCTTCGATCCCGATAGCGGGCGCGAGGCCCACTTCAGCGGCGACGGAGACGAGATGACGGTCAGGGTCGGCAGCATCGTCGCGATCCGCCGCTAGCGAGAGAAGGAACGAAAGAAAGGGACGATTGCGATGACGTGGAACCAGACTCGCCGGGAGTTCGTGAAGTCCTCCGCCCGTGCCGGCGGCGCGCTGGGGGTGCTCGGCGCCTTCGGCTCGGCCGCCTGCGCGGGTGGAACCGGAGACCCTCTCCGCATCCTCATCCTCGGCGGGACGCGCTTCATCGGCCCCCACCAGGTGAAGTACGCGCTGGACCGGGGGCACGAGATCTCGATTTTTACGCGCGGACAGACCGAGCCGCCCTTCTTCCACGACTACTTCGCGCGCGTCGAACACCTCATCGGAGACCGCACGAGTGACCTGACGGCGCTCGAGGGCCGGGAGTGGGACGCCGTAATCGACAACTCCGCCTCCTACCCGAGCTGGGTCGCGTCGACGACCGAACTCCTCCGCGATCAGGTCGACCGCTACCTCTTCGTCTCGTCCATCTCCGCCTACGCCGATTTCGCCCGGGTCGGGATCGACGAGGACTATCACGTCGGGCAGCTCTCGCCGACGGAAGCCGAGGACGACGGCGGGTACGGGCCGAGGAAGGCGCGCTGCGAGCACTACACCCGCGACGCCTTCGGAGAGAGTGCGATCATCGTGCGGCCCGGGCTGATCATCGGGCCCGGCGACAACACCGACCGCTGGACGTACTGGCCGGTCCGGGTCGACCGCGGCGGCGAGGTGCTGGCCCCCAACACCCCCGCGGATCCGGTACAGAACATCGATGCCCGCGACCTCTCCGAGTGGATCGTGCGCCTCGTCGAGACCCCCGGGCACGGAGGCACGTACAACGCCACCGGCGAGGTGCAGCAGTTCGGCGCCATGCTGGAGGAGATCCGGGGTGCCCTCGGCTCCGACGCCACGTTCACATGGGTGTCGACCGAGTTCATGCAGGAGCAGGAAGTGGCGCCATGGATGCACATGACGAACTGGACGCCGCCCGAGGGGGAGACGGTCGGGATGAACCAGGTCTCGGTGGCGGTCGCCGTACAGGCCGGGCTCACCTTCCGCCCGCTCGCCGACACCGCCCGCGACACGGTCGAATGGTGGAACGCGCTCCCCGAGGAGCGCCGCGCCGAGCCCCGGGCGGGCCTCCCCGCCGACAAGGAAGCCGAAGTCCTCGCCGCGTGGCACGCGAGCGTCTGAACGCATGACCAGCCTCCTGCGGAGCCGTGCGTTTACGGCCGTCGTCGTCGTCGCCGCCGGGTGCGGCGGTTCAGGGACCGAGCCGGTCTCAAGGCCCGATCCGGAGCCCGAGCCGCCCCCCCCGCCCGCCGCGACCACGGCGACGTACCGGGTAGCTTTTGAGGCGACGTGGAGCGCTGCCACGCACCCCACCAACTTCCCCGGCGGCGCGCATTTCTCGCCGCTCATCGGTGCCGTGCACAACGACAGCGTGACCTTCTGGGCCCTGGACGGAACCGCCACGCCAGGGATCGAGAGCATGGCCGAGACGGGAGGCACCAGCACTCTGGCCGCGGAGATCCGCGCCGAAATCCCGGCACCTGCGCTGGCGGTCATCAACGGGTCCGGGATCCGCAGCCCCGGAAGCACGACGATTCAGGCGATCACCCTGCGGGAGGACTTCCCGCTCGTCACTCTGGTCACGATGATCGCGCCCAGCCCGGACTGGTTCGTGGGTGTGTCGGGACTGTCGCTGCGGAACGAGGAGGGAAGCTGGGTCGAGGAACTGCAGGTCGTGCTGTATCCCCTCGACGCCGGGACAGACAGCGGCCCTGCCTACACCTCGGCCAACGACGATACCCAACCGAAGGAGCCGATTCGCGGCCTGAAGGGCGAACGCCCATTCTCCGATGAACCCATCGGCACGTTCACGTTCACTCGGACCGACGGTTAGCTGCCGCCCGGTTGCCGGCCGACCGCCAGCACGCCGATCCTCCCGACACGCTCGAAGTGCGCGTCCGCAGTGAGCACAGTTGAGCCCGTGTGCGCGGCGCAGGCCGCGATCCAGACGTCGTTGACAGGTATCGGTGTGCCGGCCCGGCGCAGGTCCACCACGATGTCGGCGTAGCACGCAGCCACGTCGTCGTCCACGGGCACGACCTCAACTGTCGGACTGGCCAGGAAGTCCGACAGCCGAGCCTCCTCCTCCGCTCCCCCGGCGCCCAGCCTGAACCCGGCGCGCAACTCGCCGAGTACGATCGCCGGCACGCCGACCCAGGCCGCAGCATCGAGGATCATCCCGCACCGCCGGTCCCCGCGCAGGGCATCGATGTACGCCGACGTATCGAGGCAGTAACGGCTCACCGCCACATGTCCTCATCGATTTCGTCGAACTGCCTCGTGGCTTCCTTGAACTCGCGGAACTGCTCTTCGCTCCATACGCCCACGAACCGGGCCAGTCCGTTGGATCGCGTCGTTCCGACCCCCAGCCCCTGCTTCAGCAGATCGATCACGGTCTGATTGAGCGACTGGCCGCGACGACGCTTCTCGGCATCCAGCGCGCGCCCGAGTTCCGGCGGAATCTTTCTCACGGTCAGGGTCTTCAACGGACACTCCATATGCATTCATTTTCTTACATCAATTGCTGCAATATCATGGCATCGGGGTGGGACGGTCAACGACCGGCCCGATCAGCTTGATGACGCAGTGAGAGGAATGTTGACCGGGTTCGATCAGACGACGTCGTCGAGCAGGAAGAGGTCGGTGAGGAGTGCCCGCACGTGGGTGGAGGCGTTGAGGTTGTCGATCAGCTGCGAGCTGATCGTCTCCTGGGCCATGACGAGCCGCACGGCCGCCCCGGCCTTCGCGGCGTCCGCCGAGGTCACGTCGATCACGTCCCGGTAGGCGCCTGCGGGCTCCAGGCCCTCCGCCTCGAGGAGGCCCGGAAGATCGTCCGCCAGCGCCCTCAGCGCCGTATCCGCCTGGCCGAGGAAGTCGCGGAGCTGCCCGCCCACCTTCGAAGCCTCCTCGCCCGCGGCGCCCAGCGCGGCGTACGAGAGGAAGAACTCGTACGTCTTCTCGAGCGACTCGATGTGGGCCTTGAGATCGGCGCGGTTCAAGCGGGAGCGACCGCGTCCGGGTCCGCCGCGGGAGCCTCACCGCAGGTTTCGGCGTCCGCGCGCTCCGACCCCAGCCGCCACATGGCCGGGTCGTAGTGCTCGAGGTACTCCTCGCGCGTGATCCAGCCCTTGATCATGGAGCGGGTCATCCAGCGCTTCTCGGGCCGGATCGCGAAGTACACGTGGGCGATGACCATCGTCACGAGGCCGACCCCGCACAGGCCGTGCAGGACGAACACCAGCCCCCACGTCGAGTCGGACAGGAAGTACGGGTTGCTCGCCCAGAACCAGGTGTCGACCCCCACCATCATGAAGATCCCGGTGACGATCACCCCGATCGAGACGAGCGTGACGGCGTTGTGGTACGCGCGCTGGTCGAGGGGGTACTTGCCCGACCGCTCTTCCTTGGCCGGCTGGCGCCGGAGAAACTTCCCGATCGATTTCAGCGCCTGCCCGATCTCCTTCCTCCCGATCCACACCGACCAGAAGTCCTGCTTCATCGTCGCATGGATGATGTGGTAGATGATGAGGAGGGTGAGGACGATGCCGGCGATCCAGTGGATCGTGACCCAGGCGAACTGGACGCCGATCACGGGGAAAAACGCCGTGACCAGAAGTGTGAGCATCGTCGTCGCCATGAGCCAGTGGAACGTGCGCGACGCCGATGAATGGCGCTCGACCCGCTCGGGCACGTCGGCCGGCGGCTCCGGCGCGGTCTTCGGGGCCCTGGGCGCCATGATCCACAGGTACAGCTGGTGCCCGACGACGAACGCGAACCCGGCGATGGCGGCGGCCCAGAGCAGATCCCAGGCGACGCCGACGAGTACCTCCTGGCCCCAGGGATTCGGCGCCGTTCTGAGGATCTCCATTTACGCCATGTCTCCTCGGACCGCGCGCCGTACGAGATTCCGCGCGAGCGGTACCTTGTAGTCGTTGTGGCGGAGGGGCCGGAAGCCGCGCGTGGCCAGCTCTCCGGCGGCGAGGCCGGTGTCGTCGTTCGCCGGCGCTCCCTCGACGAAGGTCTCGACGTCGCGCAGCCGCACGGGCGTCGGCGCGATGCCGTTGACCGCGATCCGGGCGCGCTCGATCGTCCCGTTCGATTCCACGATGGCGGCGGCCACGCTGGCCAGCGCCCAGTCCCACGACTTGCGGTCGCGAACCTTCTCCCAGTAGAAGCGGGCGTCGGCCCAGTCGCCGGGGATGCGCACGTGCGTGAGAAGATCTCCCGGCTCCAGCACGGTCATGCGCTCGATGTCGATCGCCGGGCCGATGAAGAAGTCGTCGGCCTCGTAGACGCGCTCGCCGGCCGAGTTCCGCACCATCATCTGCGCGCCGAGGGCGATCAGCGCCCCGGCGGTGTCGGACCCGTTCACGGCCACGCAGCGGCTCTGCCCCGTGACGGCGTGCTCGCGGTTCATCGAGCGGGGCGTCCCCGCGTAGCAGATGTTCCCGCCCGCGCGGTAGCACGGCCAGCCGCCCCGGTAGTACCAGCAGCGCGTGTCCTGGATGAGGTTGCCGCCCAGCGTCCCCTGGTTGCGGATCTGCGGCGTCGCCACCTCGGCGGCCGCCTGGGCCAGAATGCCGAAGCGCGACCGCACCTCCTCGCTTGAGGCGATGTCGCGGAGCGAGGTCATGGCGCCGATCTCGAGCCCATCGCCGCTGGCGCGGATCCCCCGCAACTCGCTCACCGCGCCCAGTTCGACCACGACCTCGGGCCGCTTGATGCGGTCCTTGAACCAGTCCAGCGAGTCGAGGCCGCCGGCCAGGACCCAGGTGTTGTCGCGCCGGTCGAGCACGTCCAGCGCCTCGTCCACGTTCGTCGGCTGGAAGAGCTCGAACGCGGGCATCATGTCGCGAATCACGGCCATCGTTCTTCTCCCCTCAGCTATGAATCTCGGTGAGTTCGTGGGGCTGCGCTCTCCCCTCCAGCTCAGCCAGGATCACGTCGGTCGTCAGCGGGATCCGGCACAGGCACCGGCCTCCCAGCGCGTCCGCGATCGCGGAGGCGACGGCCGCCGATCCCGCGCCCACGGGCGGCTCGCCGATCCCCTTGGCGCCGATCGGCGTCTGCGGATCGGGCTCGCCCACCGCCGCCCAGTCCATCGAGAGCGGGACGTCGAGCATCCCCGGCGGTCTGGCGGTATAGAGCCGGTGCGCGAAGGGCACGCCCCATTTGGGGTCGAACACCCATTTCTGGCTCCGCGCCTGGCCGAAGCCCTGCACGCCGCCGCCGTGGATCTGGGCCGCGAGGCTGCGCGGGTGGACCACCACGCCGCAGTCCGTGGAGCCCGTGTAGTCGACCAGCCGCACATCGCCCGTTTCGACATCGAGTTCGACGACCGCGAAGCCGACGACCCAGGACCACGTCGATCCCTCGTGCGCGAAGTTGTCCCTCGCGACGCCCATCAGCCCCTGCCCGGCGAGGGCGGTGGCCGAGGAGAGGGTGGCGTCGTTGATGTCTTCCGGCAGTGCCTGGCCCGAGTACTCGCCCCCCATGGCGATGGCGCGCCCGGCGGCCTGCGCGAAGCTCATCGAGCCGCCGGGCCCCGTGACGCGGCCCCCCGCGACCCGATAGCCGCTCGCGGCCCCGCCGAGACTCGCGGCGGCGACCTCCCGCAGCTTGCGCTTCATGTCCAGCGCCGCCGCGTAGTTGGCCCGCGTGTGCGCGTGGATCGTCTGGCTCCCCGCCTGCACCGAACTGTACGGCAGGTGCTGGGAGCTGTCGCCCCAGATCACCGCGCAATCCTCCCACTCGAGGCCGAGTTCATCGGCCGCCGCTCGAGCGGTGTCCGCCATCGAGTGCGTCCCCAGGTTCCCGATCCCCTGGTGGACGTACAGCTTGCCGTCGGGACGGATGAGGAGGAGGCCGTCGAAGCCCGACGATCCCCCCACGTAGGGGCTGACGCCCACCCCGACGCCCGTGACCTTGGTGCCGTTCCGCTGGCCGCTGAGGGCCTGCTTCCCGGCCCAGTCGAACTGCTCGGCTCCCACCTGGATCGCCTCGCGGACGAAGGCGCTCGTCGTCGTGCCGCGCTGCGGCCCGAACGGGGAATCGTGCGTCGGCGCGTTCATCTTCCGGATCTCGACCCGGTCGATCCCCAGCTCCCGCGCCGCCTTGTCGATCAGCGGCTCGAGCATGGCGACGATCTGCGCGCCGCCCGGCGCCCGCTGCGCCGCCCGCGGCGGCGTGTTCGTGTACACCGTGATGCCCCGGAAGCGCATCGCGTCCGGCTGGTACATGAGGTCGGCTACGGAGCCGGCCGTGATGTAGTCGCTCGACCGGCCGTACGGCCCGTGGTCCTGGACGATGTAGAGGTCGATCGCCGTGATCTTCCCGTCGTTGCGGAACCCCATCTTCGTCCAGGCCTGGAAGCCCGGCCGGCCGCGCCCGATGTAGTTCTCCTCGTAGCGGTTGATCCGCATCATCACCGGCCGCTGGATCTTCTTCGCGAGGAGCGCCGTGACCTGGTAGATGGGGGCGCCGGCGATCTTGGACCCGAAGCCACCGCCGCAGTACTGGCCCACGAAGACGAGCTCCTCGGGGTCGAGGTTCAGCTGGCCCGCCATCGCCGTGTGCGTGCGCTGCGTGCTCTGGGTCGACCCGTACAGGTAGCAACGGCCGTTATCCCAGTAGGCCATGGAGCTGCGGGGCTCCATCGGATGGTGCGTCAGCGACTGGTGCACGATCGTGTCCTCGAACACGTAGTCCGCCTCGGCGAAGGCGGCGTCGAGGTCGCCGTGCTCCCACTCGTCGGTCGGCTCGCCCATCGGCAGCCGCCCCTCGGCCTCCGCCGCGTCGAAGTCCGCCTGCGACCACTTCATCGGGACGACTTCCCGCCCGCTCTCCCCGAAGCGAAGCACGTTGCCCTCGAGACGGGCATCCGACCCGCCGGGGCGTAGGCTCTCGAGCGGATCGATCGAGAACGGGAGCGGCTCCAGATCGATGTCGATCGCCTCGATCGCGTCCGCGGCCGTCGTCTCGTCCACCGCCGCCAGCGCGAGGATCGGCTCGCCCACGTACTTCGGCTCATCCGTCAGCGCCGCTTCGCCGGGCGCGTCGGGCTGGTTGACCTCGCTCGCGCGCAGGATCCCGAACACGCCGGGCATTGCGAGCGCCCGGCTCGCGTCCACGCTTCGCACGCGCGCGTGCGGCATGGGGCTCAGGAGGAGCTTGGCGAAGACCATTCCCTCCGCGCGGAAGTCCTCCGAGTACTTGGCTCGTCCCGTGACTTTCGCGCGCAGGTCCGGCGGCGAAATGTCCTGTCCGATCAGTGCCATTGTCGCCCTCCCCTCACACCATGCGCCGCGCGTATTCGGCGGCGCGCATGGCGGAGTCCAGGATTTTGTTGTAGTCGCCGCAGCGGCAGAGGTTGCCCGACAGCGCGTAGGCCGTTTCCTCGCGGGTGGCGTTCGGATTCTCGTTGGTCAGCGCGACCATGCTCATGATGAAGCCGGGCGCGCAGAACGCACACTGGAATCCGCCCTCGTCGATTACCGCCTGCTGCACCGGGTGCAGCGTCCCGTCCGGGCTCTCGAGCCCCTCGATCGTCGTGACCGAGCGGTCGCGCACGGCGTTCGTCAGCGTCGAACACGAGTAGTGTGAGACCCCGTCGATGAGCACCGTACAGGCGCCGCACTCGGCGCGGTCGCAGCCGAGCTTGGTGCCGGTCAGACCGAGCTTGTAGCGCAGCGTCATCGCCAGCGTCTCCTGCGGCAGCACGTCGACCGAGCGCGAAACGCCGTTGACCTCCAGCGAGATCATGCGCGGCATCGAGGCCTTGACGACCGTACTGGCCGAAAGCGGGTTCCGGGCCCGGAACAGGTACCCGGAGGAGGAGGCGACGGCCCCCGTCGCGATGACCCCCTTGATGAACGTCCTGCGGGAATGGCCGGTGGAGGGACCCGGAGGGGTCGCGGTCGTGATCTCTGCGTCACTCATGGGCGAACCTCAAGCGGGAGATCTGTAAAATGCCGTGCCCGGCGCCCCGAGAGTGGGGCGCGACAGCCCAGCGTAAATCCTGTCATCCCCCGCCCGCCATGACAAGGCTTCCGGTCCCCCACCGGTTCCCCTTCGGGGTCAGAGGATCCCCCGGATCCTCGGGTCCAGCGAGAGGAGGACCACCCAGCCTCCCTCCCCGGCCGATCCTCCGCCGAGACCGCGCGCCACGTCGATCCGGAGGAGGTCGTAGAAGAGCCCGAGCCCGAGCCCCGCCGAGGCGCGCAGCCCGGCGCTCTCGCCGACGCCGAAACGCCGCGCGGCCGCGGCGCCCGCCGTCCCGAGCCCGGTCCATCCCACGGCGCCGCGCGCGCGCAGCCGCACCCAGGGCGAGGCGAGGCTGCGCGACACCTCGGCCCGCCACAGCCCCATGCGGTCGCCGCCCCAGCCGCGAAACGCGTGGCCCGGGAGAGAGCCCCGGCCGCCGAGCAGGAAGAGCCGCTGGGCCGGGAGGTCCCCGCCCGCGGCGCCGAACTCGATCTCGCTCGCCCATCCCCACCCGCCGCCCAGGCTCTCTCGCGCGGCGCGCAGGGCGACCGTCGCCCGCCCGAAACCGAAGTCGCCGATGGCCCCAGTGGCCGCCTCGCCCGCGACGTCCAGCCCCCAGCGCGCCCCCAGCCCGCGTCCCAGATCCAGCTCCACTCCGGCGTCCAGGGCCGCCAGCTCCCCCTCGTCCACCGGTCGCACCGGACGGAGTGCCCCCTCCCCGAGCGGTGTCGTCCGCACCACGAGGCCCGCCGCCCGGTGGCGCTCGGCCGACACGCCGACGCGCCAGCGGGCCGAGCCGGTCTCCCGGACGAGGCCCGCGCGCGCCCCGTCCGCGAAGTACGGATCCTGGTAGTCCTCTCCCTCGACCAGCAGGGCCAGCGTCTGGAGCGCCCCGGAGGCCACTTCGCGCCCCACGTCACGGTTCGCGCGCAGCCAGCCCTCGACTTCCAGCTCGAAACGTCCCAACCAACGGCGGAAGGCGACGCTGGCCTGCGGTCTCGCCTCGCCCGCCGCGAAGCCTCCCCACAACGAGAGTTCGGTCAGATCATCGATCCGGTAGGCGCCTCCGGCCCCGACGAGAAGCCCCTCGGCGCGCCGCGCCCGGATCGCCCCGGATGCGTTCGGAAACCAGAGCTGGAGCCGCCGGCCGCCGAGCAGACCCTGCCTCGGGAGAAGCCTTCGGGCGTCGAGGACCGCCCTTTCGAGGTCGCGGCCGGCCCGTTCCACCAGCCGCCCGAGGTCATCCCCCGTCAGGCCACTCTCGACCCCGGCGCCCTCGAGAGGGCCGCCGTAGAGCGAGGTTTCCCAGCCGTCGAAGCGGGCCAGATCCTCCTCCGGATACGCGTACACGTACTGGCCCGGACCGAGGCTGAAGGCGGACGATTCATCGAAGTGGTAATCCAGCACCCTCAGACGCGTCCGGATCAGCGTCTCCAGTGGAAAATCGAGCCAGGGAAGCGAGCGCGTGATCTCCAGATCCTGTTCGACCGGAAGCCAGTGGCGCCCCTCCCACAGCGCCGAGCGCAGATCGACGACGATCCGGACGAGTTGCCGGTCGAGATAGGCGTCGGGCGTGAACGTGAGCCGCATCCGCGCGATGGCGCCCGTGGCCCGTTCGAGGAAGAGCGAACCGACCACCGCGGGGGTCCCGCTCTCCCGCGGACGGACCTCGAGTTCGAACACCCGCGCGCTCCGGCCGCGGATCCGGATCTCCAGGGAGTCCGCGAGCCGGTAATCGTAGAAGTCCCCCGCCCCGGTCCCGGCGGGGTGAAGGACGTGCTCTACCTCGTACCCGTCTCCGATCCGGATCCGGTCTCCGAAGTTGTCGAGGACGAGGAAGAGATGGTCGAGGTGATACTGGATGTTCGTCGGAAGGCGGAGTTCGCGGCGACGCCCGACGATCGTCTGCACGGTGCGGTCCGGCGCCTGCCAGCGGACGTCGAGGGCGACCTGGTCGGCCCGGATGACGTGCCGCTGCCCCCGGAAGTCTCCGATGTAGTAGAGGTGGCCCTGCGCCTCGGCCCGGAATCGCTCGAGCGAGCTGTCGGCCCATGCATGCCGCCGCGCTTCGATCGCGCGCTCGATGAGAATGAGGGCCGCCTCGGAGTTCCAGCCATCGAGAGCTGCGACCTCCGCGCCCTGGACCTCCGCGCCCGCAGCCTCTGACGCCGGGATTTCCTGAGCCCCGGCAGCGGCGGCGATGCAGAGCGCCGCCAGCGTGACCGACACGGCCCGCGCGTCAGCCGAAGAGATCCTCCTGCCCCTCGCTTCCATCGTCCGGCTCCAGAACCCGACGGAGTCTGCCCGCCCAGTACTCGACGTCGAACCCCTGCTCGTTCTTCAGCATGCGCTTGAGGACCGGCGACAGCTCGCGCAGCGCTCCCACGAGGTCCTCCGCGATGGAGCCGGCCTCGGCGGCCCGGGCTTCGTCCGGGAGCGACGCCATGTCGTGGAGGATCGAACCCTCGGATCGAGATGCGGTGACCGGCTTGGATCTCGTGGAGACGAACACCTCCGTCCGCCGGCCGGGTCCCCTCCCTTCCTCGATCGGGAGCAATCCGACGATCTGGTCGGAGCGCCAGTACTTCGCGTACCCCAGGTGGACCATCCGGTCGCGCTTGATCTCCACGCCGCCTCCCGTTCAACCTGCTCCCGCTCCGGAGGCCGTCAGAGGAAGACCGCCGCGGGCGGGATGAGCCCGACAGCCAAGGGCGGAAAGCTCGCGAAGCCCCGGCCCGCGCCGCAACCACCCGCCGCAGGAACCGCGGGTGAAGGCGCGTTTGATTGCCCGTTGACCTCGCACCGGAACATCTTCACGCGATTCCATGACGAGACCACGCACGATCCGCGATCCCCTGTGGGGGAACATCCACGTCGAAGCCGACGCGGCCGAGATCCTCGATGCGCCCCAGTTCCAGCGACTGCGGCGCGTCAAGCAGCTCGGTTTCGCGCATCTCGTGTATCCGGGCGGCGTCCACAACCGTTTCCTCCACGCGCTCGGGGTGTACCACCTCGTGTCGAGGGCGATCTCCTGCCTCGAACGCGACGGACACCTCGCGCCCCTGGATGGGGCCGAACTCGACGAACTGCCGGTCGTGCGCCTCGGTGCGCTTCTTCACGACGTCGGGCACTACGCGTTCTCGCATGCGGTCGAGGAACTCGGGCCGAAGTCGATCCCGGGCGATCACGAGGAGATCGCGACGCGCTTCATGGCGGCGGATCCGATTCGGCGGGTCCTCGAGCGCTACGGGCCGGACGCCGCGGCCCGCATCGGGGCGCTCATCCGCGGTCGCTCGGGTCACCCGCTCCAGGGGCTGATCTCCGGGTCGCTGGATCTCGACAAGATCGACTACCTGCGCCGCGACGCGCTCTTCTGCGGCGTGCCCTACGGGGCCGTGGACGTGGACCGGCTGCTGCCGGCGCTCGCGGTCGCCCGCGAAGGCGATGGGCGGCCGCTCGAACTCGCGGTGAGCGAGAAGGGGCTCAGCGCGCTGGAGACGCTCCTCTTTTCGAAGTACCAGATGTACCGGAACGTCTACTGGCACCACGCGGTGCGCGCCGCGACGCTGACCTTCGTGCGCCTCGTGCAGACGGCGCTCGACAACGGCCTGCTCTCCCCCGAGGACCTCGCCGGCCCAAGCGACGAGGAGCTGCTGTCGCTCATCGGCCGGCGGATCGAACGGTCGGCGACGCACCGCGGCCACGACCCGGCGTCGGCGCTCGGCCGCGCCGCGAAACTGCTGCGGGCGCTCCTCGACCGGCGTCTCCCCAAACGGCTGGTCGAACTGACCGGCGATCAGCTTCCGGACCGCCTGTCGTCCTGGCCGTCGCGGCGCGGGGACCTCGTCGCGGCGCTCGAACGGCGCATGGCCCGGGAGTGGGGCCTCCCCGAAGGGTCGGTGATGCTCGACTATCCGAGCTATCCCGGCATGCTCGAACTCAACCTGCTTCTGGTCCGGACCGACGGGACCGTCCGGCGCCTCACGACGCTAGGCGAGCGCGGCCTCATCGACATCCCGCGGCTGGGCCGCTCCCTGCACCATTCCGCGCGCGTGCTCCGCATCTTCTCCTTCGAACCCTCGGCGCCCCGCGACCCCGGGCCCGTCCTCGCGCTCATCGAAGCATCGGAAGAGGAGGTAGAGGCCCGCCTGGATACCGGAGTCCCGCTCCTGGCGGCCCGTGGCAAGACCCGGCGTCAACGCCGAGAGCGGTAAGGGGCTCGCTTGACACGGAGCGACGAGGGAGCACGGCAGCGGGGCATCCGTGCTGTTCTCGACGGAACCCATCCGGGCTGTGGGGGGTTCCTCGACCATATGCTCCGTTCATGATGTCATGCCCTGCACACGTAGGCGACCCATGCGAATCATCATGGTGGGGGCCTGTCGGTCCGAAGACAGAACCGGCGTTCTGGACACCGCGGTGTTTAAGCCGCCCACCGCGGCCCCGCCCTTGCATCAGCGCCCGCGCCCGGGCATGCCGATCGCCGTGACGCGGATGGGCATCGCGTTCCCGCGCGTAAGCGTAAGGAGGGTCCTTGTAATAACGCTTCTTGCGGTACCGCTGGTGGGCAGTCTGCCCGGACGGCTGGCCGCGCAGGGGTGCGCCGTTGCGGCGAGCGGGGGTGGAGCGTTCCCGATCACCCATAACCTCACTGGGCGGCCCGACAGGTCAGGTTTCCTTGGCGTGGACTTCGGCTGCCAGACAGGACGAGTACGCCTGGGGGTCATCTGGGGACCTGCACGGTGTGAGCCGTAACGGCGCGTCCTGGTTCACTTCCAATTCGGTGGCGATCACCGGTCTGCTCGGCCGTGTTGGCCGGGAGTTCTCCATCGCCGGCGGACCTCGCGCACCTTGGGTCGAACTGGCCGCCCTGGCCGGCCCCACTTGGACGCGGGGAGTTTTCGTGGAGGCTCTGCTTTTTGATCCGCCACTGAAATCGCGCTACGGCGATCCCGGATTCGCCGTCGGTGCCGCCGTGCGGATGGGATTGCGGCCCGCACGGGCCCTGTCCGTCTTCCTTGAATCCGGTGTCCGCTACAACGGCGTCGGGATTCGCTTTAGAGGCTACAACATCCCCACCGACGCGTTCGAATGGCTGCTGACGATACCTTTGGGCGCAGGCGTGCGGTGGTCCTTCTGAAACGGAGCGCCCACACACGTTGAGAGACGTGGGGGCCATAGGGAACCCCTCCGGGTCCGGCGCAGCATCATGTGATCGAGGAGCGACGCGGAGCGAAGCGTTTCGGGCGAGATGCAGCGCCGCTCGAACGTAGCGAGGCTTTCCCACGGGTGCCGGCGCAGCGGCCCGCGCGCAGAGCCATCTCGTCGCTCGGTCGCGCGCGGGGCCGCCGATGCGGTAGGATCAACAGCCCGTGGCGGGGGTCTTACCACGGGAGATCAGGCACCGGAAACCCGCAGAGGTTCGTCCCATGTCCGGATCGGCACTCCCGATCGATCCGGAGCGAAGCGCCGACCGCGCGCTCCGGATCCACCCGTCGTCGAACGGGGCCGCGCCCTCGAACGGGGCCGCGCCCTCGACCGAGGCGCCCCTGGTGCGGCTCGACCACCTGGACACGCTGTGGTTCCAGGTGTCGGGGACGATCTGCAACCTGCGGTGCGTCCACTGTTTCATCAGCTGTGCCCCCGACAACCGAAGCTTCGAGTTCCTCCCGCTCGCCGAGGTCGAGGCGTGGCTCGCCCGCTCCGAGGGATGGGGCGTGAAGGAGTACTACTTCACCGGCGGCGAGCCCTTCATGCACCCGGACCTCCCCGTCATGCTCGAACGGACGCTGGAGCGGGGGCCGGCCTCGGTCCTGACCAACGGCACGCTGCTCCCGGAGCGAGCTCTCGCGCCGATAGCGCGGGCCGCCCGCGAATCCCGGTACTCGCTCGAGATCCGCGTCTCCGTGGATGGGCCCTCACCCGAGACCAACGACCCGATCCGGGGCGAAGGCACCTTCGCCCGCGCCATGGACGGCGTCCGCAAGCTCCTCGAACGGGGGTTCCTCCCGATCATTACGGCCACGCAGGTGTGGGAGCCGGAACGCGACGAGGAAGTGCGGCAGGCCTTCGTGGCCCGTCTGCGGGACCTCGGCTACGCGAACCCGCGCCTCAAGATCCTTCCCTCGCTCCGGATCGGACGCGAAGCCGAGCGCGCGCGTCCCTACATGGACGAGGAACGGGTCACCGCGGACATGATGGAGGGATACGACGCGAACCAGCTGCTCTGCGCATCGAGCCGCGTGGTGACGAGCCGCGGCGTGTACGCGTGCCCCATCCTGATCGAGACGCCGGATGCGCGACTGGGGTCGACGCTGGAGGAGGCGGCGCGCCCGGTGCGACTGGCCGAATCGGCCTGCCATACCTGCTGGCTGCACGGCGCGATCTGCTCCAATTACGCGGGCATCGGGCAGGATGTCTCCTGAACCGCGCCGCATCGCCGTGTTCGGCGGCGTCTACAGCAACCACCTGGCGCTCGGAGCCGCGATCGAGGACGCGACGGCCCGCGGGGCAGAGGCGCTCTACTGCCTGGGCGATCTGGGCGCCTTCGGTCCGAATCCCGACCGCGTCTTCCCGCTTCTCCTCGATGCGGACGTGCAGGTACTGCGCGGGAACTACGACGACTCGATCGCGCGGGGCCTCGATGACTGCCAGTGCGGATACACCGACCCGCGCGACAACCGCTTCGCCCGACTTTCGTACCGGTACACGTTCCGGAACACGGCGGAAACGTGGCGCCGCTGGCTGGGCCGCCTGCCGGGCGAGATCCGCCTCGAGGTGAACGGCACCCGCGTCCTCATGTGCCACGGCAGCCCCCGCCGCATGAACGAGTTCCTCTGGGAGTCGGCGACCTCGACACAGTTCCTGGCGCACCTGGCCCGGGAACGCGAGGCGGATGTCGTGCTCGCCACCCACACGGGGATCCCCTGGCAGCGGGCGCTCCCGGGCGGCGGGCTGTTCGCCAACGTCGGCGTGCTGGGTCGCCCCGCGAACGACGGGCGGACGGACGTCTGGTACGCGCTGCTCGATTTCGACGCCGCGGACGGGGCATCCCCGTCCGTCGAGTTCGTGCCCCTCGAGTACGACCAGGCGCGCCTCGCCCGAGAGATGCGCGAGGAGGGGCTGCCGGAGGAGTTCGTGCAGACGATCCTGACCGGCTGGTGGACGACGTGTCTCGAGGTTCTGCCTGCCAGGGAACGGGCTCGCGGCCGGTACTGAAGGGCAGCGAGAGGGCTCGTGGCGCCGCCTTTGCCGGGCTGCTCACCCGCTCCTAGCTTCAGGACGTCGCGCGAGGGTCGGGGCGCCGGCACCGGGGGCTCGTTTCCCGGACCGGCATGGATTCGCAAACCGGCGGAAAGTTCCCGATGAATGGCACGGACGCTTCACCCACCGTCCTCGAACTCTACCTCGAGGAACTGGGCCGCTATCCTCTGCTGAGCGCTCGCGAGGAGAGAGAGGCCGCCCGCTCGGCCAGGAGCGGCGGCCGGATCGCCCTCGACCGCCGCGTCCAGGCGAACCTGCGCTTCGTCATCTCCGTCGCCAAGCGATACCGCAACAGGGGGTTGAGCTTCCTCGACCTCGTTCAGGAGGGCAACGTCGGCCTGGTCGTCGCCGCCCGCAAATTCGATCCCGACCAGGGCGTGAAATTCATCAGCTACGCCGTGTGGTGGATTCGCCAGGCGATCCTGGCCGCCCTCGCGCAGCAGGCCCGGTCCGTGCGCCTGCCGCTCAATCGCGCGACGGAGTTGGCGCGCGTGGTCCGTGTGCGCGGCGAACTGCGCCAGAGCCTGGACCGTGAACCCAGAGATGACGAGATCGCCGACGGGGCCGGCCTCGCGGGCCCCACCGTGGAGATGCTGCGGAGGTTGAACACCGCCGCGGTCAGGCTCGACTCGCGGGTCGGCGCCAGCGAAGACAGCGCCCTCGGAGACCGTTTCCTGGCGGATGAGACGAACCTCGAGGAGGTCGTCGAGGCTCGACTCCTCAAGCGGCAGATCGCCGAGAGCCTGCGGCAACTGCGCCCGCGGGACGCTCGCGTCGTGCGCCTCTACTACGGACTGCAGGGCGAGGATCCCCATACGCTGGAGCAGATCGGGCGCCTGCTGGGCGTGACCCGCGAACGGGTCCGGCAGCTCCGCGATCGGGCACTCCGCGAGCTGAGGGACGGGCCCGACGGGAAGATCCTCGCGGGCTACGCAACGTAGAGACCTTGGCGGAACCCCGGCCCGCGACGGACCCGAGACCTGTGGGTCTGTTCCAGCATCCCGCCTGCAGCCGTCACGACACCGGGTGGGGGCACCCCGAACACCAGGGGCGTCTCCGGGCCGTGATGGGCGCGCTCGAGCGGGCGTTGCCCGAACTGCACGGGGACGTCACGCCCGTCGTGCCGGAGCCGGCCGAGGCGGCAGCGCTGGAGCTGGCCCACTCTCCGGGGCACGTCGAGCGGACCCGGTCCAGCTGCGAACGGTCCGTGGAGACAGGCCGGATCCTGCGGCTGGATCCCGACACGCCCGTCTCCCCCGGAAGCTGGGAGGCGGCGCTCGCCGCAGTCGGGTGTGGAGTCGCGGCGGTCGATGCCGTCGTGGACGGTGAGTTCCGCGCCGCCTTCTGTGCCGTGCGTCCCCCCGGGCACCACGCGACGCGGGACCGCGCCATGGGGTTCTGCCTGTTCAACAACATCGCGGTGGCGGCGCGCCACGCGCTGACGCGGCCGGAAATCGAACGCGTGCTCATCGTCGACTGGGACGTCCATCACGGGAACGGTACCCAGGACATCTTCTACGAAGACCCGTCCGTCTTCTTCCTCTCGATGCACCAGCACCCGTTCTATCCCGGCACCGGCATGGCCGACGAGCGGGGACGGGGCGAGGGCGAAGGGACCACGCTGAACCTCCCGATGTCCGCCGGTCTGGCGCCTGAACGCTACGTCGAGACGCTGCTCGACGGCCTGGATCGGGCGTTGGCCCGCTTCGCGCCCGACCTGACGCTGATTTCGGCCGGTTTCGATGCGGGCGCGGAAGATCCGCTGGGCGGCTTCACCCTCTCCGAGGCGGACTTCACCGCCCTGGCGTTCGAAGTCGTGGGACGGACGCGAGCGACCGCCCGGAACCGCGTGGTTTCCTTCCTCGAGGGCGGTTACAATCCCGACGAACTGGGACGAAACGTCGTCTCCCATCTGACGGCCCTCCGCGATGCCACGGCCTGACCCGGTACGAATCAAGCTACGGAGCCTGCCCTTGCCCGATCTCGACGCCACATTCCTGGAGACCGCTTCCCGCGAGTTGAAGAACCGGGGGATCGACGCCTGGCTGTTGTACGACTTCCGGGCCTGCAACGCGCTGGCGGCGGATCTCGTCGGCCTCCCGGAGGGCCAGAAACGCCGCTACTTCGTGCTCATCGCGCCGGGTCGGACGCCGCACGCGCTCATACAGAAGATCGAGGTATCCGGCTGGGGCGGCTGGCCGCACCGGCTCACGAGCTACGTGGGCTGGGACGAGATGGAGACGGAGTTGCGCCGGATGCTGGACGGGATGGATTCGGTGGCCATGGAGGTCAGCCCCCACGATTCGATCCCGTACGTGGACAACGTGCCCGCGGGGGTGGTCGAACTCGTCGAGTCGGTCGGGCCCCGGGTGGTCAGCTCCGTGGACCTGATCTCCGGCACCGCGGCCCAGTGGGGCGCCCGCGGAACCGAACTGCACCACCGCGCGGCCGAGATCCTGGCGCGGACGGCACGGACGGCGTTCGAACTCGCGGCCCGGGCCGCGGGGTTGAGCCCCGAGGCCGATCCCGGGACGGCCGACGCCTTCGAGACCGCCGGCGAGCCGACCCCGGAGACCGAGCACGATCTCGCCGAGTGGATCCGGGCCCGGCTGCGCGCCGAAGGCCTGACCGGGGCGGACACGATCGTCGCGGTGGGACCGAACGCCGCCAAGCCGCACTACGAGCCCCTGGCCGAAGGGTCCGCGACGCTGGCGGCGGAGCGGGTGTTTATGGTCGATCTGTGGGGACGCGTGGCCGGTGAACCCGAGGCCGTCTTCGCCGACCAGACGTGGATGGGCTACCTGGGGCCGGAGCCGCCGGCCGACGTGACCGAGGCCTGGGACGCGGTCGTCGCGGCGCGGGACGCGGCCGTGGACGTCATCCGCGCGAATCCCGGCGCCACCGGGGCGGACGCGGACCGCGCGGCCCGCGACACCCTGGTCGCGCGGGGCTACGGGGACGCCATCTTCCACCGCACGGGGCACGGCATCGACCGCGAACTCCACGGCGTCGGGCCCACCCTCGACAGCATCGAGATGCGCGACGACCGGCGGCTCGTGCCGGGGGTCGGATTCTCCGTCGAACCCGGCGTCTATCTCGAGGGACGGTTCGGGCACCGCACCGAGATCGACGTCTACATGCGCGAAGACGGGCCGGAGGTGACGCCGTCGCGGATCCAGTACAACCTGTGGAGGACGGCCGACGCATGAACATCTCCTGGGAGCCGTTCCACGTCCGAACGGCGCACCCGTTCCGCATCAGCCGCGGCGTGAGGACGGGCGACGATCTGGTCTGGGTGCGGCTGGAGCACGAGGGGATCGAGGGCTGGGGGGAGGCGGATCCCTCCGGCTACTACGGCGAGACCGCCGAGACGGTCGAGGCGGCGCTGCGTAAGCTGGCGCCGCGCATCGAGCAGGTGGAGGATCCGTTCGCGCTCGAGAGCGTCGAGCGCGACCTAGCGGCGCTCCTGGGCCGCAACGGGTCGGCGCGCTGCGCGATCTCCTCCGCGCTCCACGACTGGGTGGGGAAACGCGTCGGGCTCCCGCTGTGGAAGCTCTGGGGTCTGGATCCCGGTGACGCTCCGCTGAGTTCGTTCACGATCGCGCTCGACGAACCCGAGGTCATGGCCGAGCGGACGCGCGCGGCCGAGGCGTGGCCGATCCTCAAGATCAAGCTCGGGAGCGACGACGATGAGGCGCGTCTGAGCGCGGTGCGAGGCGCCGCCCCGGACAAGATCCTGCGCGTGGACGCCAACGCGGCCTGGACGCCGCGGGAAGCGGTCGAGGGGATCGCGATGTGCGCCGAGTACGGCGTCGAGTTCGTCGAGCAGCCGCTCCCGCCGACGGAGAACGACGAACTGGCGTTCGTCCGCGCCCGTGCGGCGCTCCCCATCGTCGTGGACGAATCGAGCATCGTGGCGACCGACATCCCGCGCCTGGACGGGAGCGTGGACGGGATCAACATCAAGCTCGCCAAGTGCGGCGGTCCGAGGGAGGCGCTGCGGATGGTCCACACGGCTCGGGCGTGCGGGCTGAAGGTGATGCTCGGCTGCATGCTGGAGACGAGCCTCGGGATCGCGCCCGCGGCGCACCTCGCGCCGCTCGTGGACTACGCCGACCTGGACGGGGCCGCGCTCCTGCGCTCGGATCCGTTCCGCGGCCCGCATCTCGAGGCGGGACGGGTGGTGCTGCCCGACGCGGCGGGGCTGGGCGTCACTCGGGCCGGGGACGGGGAGCCCGCCTGACACCCGCGGTCGTGGTCAAGATCTGCTGTATCGCGAGTCGGCACGAGGCCGAACTCGCCGCCCGCTACGGGGCGTCCGGGATCGGCCTCGTCTCGGCCATGCCGAGCGGACCGGGAGTCATCGACGAAGCGAAGATCGCCGACATCGTCGCCGGGGCCCCGGCGGGCGTGGCGACGTTCCTGCTCACCTCGTGGACCTCCCCGGCCGGCATCGCGGCCCAGCAGCGCGGGTGGCGCCGGACGCGCTCCGCCGCCTGCGCGATCTACTCCCCGGCGTCTCGCTCGTGCAGGTCGTCCACGTCCGCGACGCCCACGCGATCGATGAGGCGGCCGCCGTCGCGCCGCTGGTCGACGCGATCCTGCTCGACGAGCGGCTCCTGAGACGGTTCATGCGGGAAGTCAAGGAAGCCGGGGGCGGCGAGGCACGGCGGGCCCCCGGCCGGGACGACTAGTCGATAGGGATCCGCGCGCCTCGCAGGCACGCCTGTTCGAGTTCCTCCGACTCCTCCCGGGCGGCGATGCACTCCTCCCGGCGTCCGCTCTCATCCGAGTACAGCCCGAGCAACTGCTCTCCCACCGCCTCGTAGCAGCGCACTTGGGCCCACGGTTCGACGCGCCGGCAGAAGGCGAACCCCTCCGCGGTCGTGGCCGTCACGTCCACGTAGTTCTTGACCAGCCCCACGTAGCACCATTCGCGGAACTCTTCGGGGGACTTGCGGCACTCGAGCAACCCCTCGTCCGGGTCCAGCACCGTGCGGCCGCTGATGTCGCGGCCGAGACTCGCGAAGCAGAGCTCGCGCCAACCCTCGGGGGCATCGAGGCAGGAGGTGCCCGCGTCGGCGACATCGCCTCCGTTGTGCCACAGCATGGCCGACGTCTGCATCATGTAGCAGGCGTTCAGATACTGCTCGTCCAGGACCGAGCACGGATAGTGCGGGTCATCGGCCCGAAGCGCTTCCCACGGCTCGAGCGCCTCGAGCGCCTCGGTCATCGCCATGGCCGCAGGGTCGTGCGCACCGTGCGCCCCGTGCCCGTCCTCCCCTTCGCCCCCGCCTTCGCCCTCTCCCGTCGCCCTCCGCCAGGAGGAGTTCCGAGGCGGGATGATGCGGATCCGTCGCGTTCACCACGTTCTCCATGAACACGCCGCCGTAGCACGACTCCCGGTTCCAGTCGTTCGTCAGGAAGTCACAGCCCTCGAGCGCCATCGGGAGATGGTGCCCGTAGTACATCGTGAGGCCGTGTCCGAGACCGTGCAGGCACTGGAACAGGATCCAGCGGTCCACGGGCTCGCGTTCGAAGGGCCCGCAGAGTTCGACCACCTGTTCCGCATCCGCGGCGCCGGAAGCGATGAAGTGCGACTGCACGACGCCGTGGTAGCACCCCGACTGAAAGAGCACCGTGCACTCGCTGAACACATCCTCGAACGGGGTTTCGGGCGAGTAGGCCTCGATCCCGATCGCGTGCGTGTACACATGCCCCTGCGCCTCGACGGACAGGTCGCCGACCGCGACCGTCTCCAGCATCCCGAGCGCGGGGCCGACTCCGGCCCGATCGAGTTCGTCGAGCAGGTGGCGCTCGTAGCAGGCCTGCTTCTCGTCGTGCTGCAGGGAACGACACTCCTCGAAGGCGGCCCGTGCCTCCGCGGAGGCGCCGGGTGGAAGCGACCGGCCGCCGCACCCCGCGAGCACGAGGACCAGCGTCAGGGCCGAAGCCAGCCGCGAAGCGAACACGACGCCCGTCCCAGGCCTGGATCGGGAGACGATCACGCGGCTTCGATGCGCAGCGTCACCCGCCAGTCGCTCATCATCTCCGGGTCGTCATCGTCGTCGTCGTCCCCGGTGTCCTCCCCCGGCCCGTAGGCGCCCAGCCAGTCGGCGGCCGGACCCTTGAACTCGCGCTCGTACGTGGTCAGGAAGTCGTTTCCGCCGAAGCGGTCTTCCTCTTCGCCCTTCAGTTCGACCGACAGGTGATCGGTGACTTCTCCCTCGAAGATCACCCAGTTCAGGACGGCCCGGTTGAAGACCGGCTCCTCAGAGATCTTCATGTGTCCCTTGGCGGGATACCGCCGTTCGACGGAAGGGCCGCCATCGCTCGAAACACTGGACCAGAAGATGAATTCGCCGATCTTGTCCACATCCAGACTATCGAGAATCTGGACCGCCCGAACCGTGACCCGGATCTTCCGGGTGCTCGCCTCGCTCATGGTCGCTCCTGCGCAGGAAGGGAATTCAACCGCATAACTTGCATGGCCCCTGGGCCTGCAAACAAGCCGCCCCCCGGCCCGGATTCCGCCGCCGGGTCAGAGCAGCGCTTCCGGGTCGCGGTCGATCTCCAGACGCAACCCCGACCCGGGCTGCCCCCGCCGCTCCCCGAGGAAGCGAAGGACCCCCCCCAGCGTCCCGGCGCGGTCGGCCTTGAGCAGGAAATGCCACCGCCACCGTTTCCTGAGCCGATCGATCGGGCAGGGGGCCGGCCCTATGACGTCGATCCCCTCCAGCCGCCGGTCCCGAATCAGCGCGCGCGTCCACTCGGAGAGTGCCTCCGCCGCGTCAACGACCCGCGATTCGTCCGTCCCGGATACGACGAGATTCGCGAGCCGGCGGTGAGGCGGGTATCCCGGTTCGCGCCGGTCCCCGAGTTCGCGCGACGCGAAACCGACGTAGTCGTGCGCGGCGGCGGCGGTCAGCGCGTAGTGCCCGGGACGCGACGTCTGGACGAGGACCTCACCCGGCGTGTCGCCGCGCCCGGCCCGTCCGGCGACTTGCTCGAGGAGCTGGAAGGTGCGTTCGCTGGCGCGGAAATCCGGCAGATGCAGGCCCACGTCCGCGTTGATCACACCGACGAGGGTGACGTGCGGGAAGTCGAGACCCTTGGCGATCATCTGCGTCCCGAGGAGGATATCCACCTCCCGGCGACGGAACGCCTCGAGGATCTCGGCATGCGCCCACTTGGATCCGGTCGTGTCGAGATCCATGCGCGCGAGTCCCGCGCTCGGGAACAGCTCGCCGACGCGCCGCTCGACCTGCTCGGTCCCGACCCCCGCGTACCCCGGCGTGGGCGCGCCGCAGTTGTCGCACCGGTCGGGCGGCGGCGCGGTGGACCCGCAATGGTGACAGACGAGCTGGCGGCGTCTCCGGTGATAAGTGAGCGTGACGGAGCAGGCGTCACAGCTCCACACGTGACCGCACGCGGCGCATTCCGCGAAGGAGGCATAGCCCCGCCGGTTGAGGAAGAGGATCGTCTGCTCCCCCCGTTCGAGCCGGACATCGATCGCGTCGCGCAGGCGGCGGGAGAAGATCCGGGGGCCCGCGTCGGCGTCGGCGGGCGCCTCGTCCTCCGCAGCGGCCCGCAGGTCGACGAGTGCGACCGGCGGCAGCCCGTGGCCGGTGACGCGCTCCTCGAGTTCGAGCAGGTGGTATCGTCCCTCGCGCGCGTTCGCCCAGCTCTCGAGCGCCGGCGTCGCGGAGCCGAGGACGCACAGGGCCCCTTCCATGCGGGCGCGCATCACCGCGACGGAGCGGGCGTGATAGCGCGGGACATCGGACTGCTTGTAGCTGCTCTCGTGCTCCTCGTCGACGATGATCGCCCCCAGCCTCCGGACCGGCGCGAAGACGGCCGACCGGGGACCGATCGCGATGCGTTTCCTCCCTTCGCGCAGGCCGCGCCAGGCGTCGAACCTCTCCCCGCGCGACAGACCGGAGTGCAGGACGGCGACGGCGTCGCCGAACCGGGCGCGGAAGCGCCGCACCATCTGAGGCGTGAGCGCGATCTCCGGGACGAGGAAGATCCCCGAGCGGCCCCTCGCGAGCTGTCGCTCGAGCACATCGAGATAGATCACGGTCTTCCCCGACCCCGTCACGCCGCGCAGGAGCGCGACCTCCCCGCCGTCGACCGCGCCGAGCCGCTCGAGCGCCGCCACGACCCGTTCCTGGGCCGGGGTCAGGGTGATCGGCCTCTCGGGCTCGACCGGCCCGCCGAACGGGTCGCGCTCCACTTCCCGTTCCACGATCTCGGCGACCCCGCGGGTGACGAGCCCGTTCAGCACGGAGCGGCCGAATCCGAGCTGCTTCGTGAGGTGGCGCAGCGCGGCCTGTCCCCCCGCGGCCTCGAGCGTTTCGTAGAGTTCGCGCTGGCGGTGGGCGTGGCCGAACAGACGCTCACGCTCGGTCAGCGTCTTCAGTTCGCGAGCCAGCTTGAGGACGCGTTCGGTCCGTACGCCGGGGCTCGCATCGCCGCGCCCCGAGCGGCCGACGAGCAGGCCCGGGGGGAGCGCCGCCTTCAGGACCGCCCCCAGCGGCGCCACGTAATAGTCGGCGATCCAGCGGCCCAGTTCGAGCACGGCCGCATCGACGACCGGCGTCTTGTCGAGGACGGCGCGAAGGTCGCGGAGGCGCGGCCGCCGCGTCCGGTCTTCCCTGAGCCCCATGCGGTCCACGACACCCAACTCGACCCCGCCGCCGAGCGGCACCCGCACGCGGACGCCCGGGGTCACGGCGCCGACGAGCGAGGCCGGAATCGAATAGGCGAGCGTGCCGAGGAAAGTCCGCGCCACCGCCACTTCGCACACTCCGGCGGAACTCACCGCCCGCGTGGCCGTGCGAATCCGGTCATCGCCGGACGCCTCGCCGGGCGGTTTGCCGGGCAGGTTGCTTGACACGCTGCGGCCGGGTTGCTTGTTTTTCGCCACGAACTCCAACGGGGAGTCACTCATGGGCTGCCTGGCCCTGAACGCTTCATATGAGCCGCTGACGATCATCCCGGTCCGGCGCGCCGTCCGCCTCATCATCGACCGGAAGGCCGACGCCCTGGAGGTGGATTCGGCACGTCCGATCCGTTCCGAGCGCGTCCGCATGGACACGCCCGTCGTCATCCGGCTCGCGCGCTACATCCAGATCCCGCGCCGTTTCCGCCGCCAGGTCACGAACACGTTCCTGTTCGCGCGCGACGCATACCGCTGTCAGTACTGCGGCCGTCACCGGCAGGCGCTGGGCTACCGCGAGTCGCTGACCCGCGATCACGTCAAGCCTCTCTCGCGTGGGGGAGACAACGGGTGGCGGAACGTGGTCACCGCCTGCAGCAAGTGCAACCTGAAGAAGGCGGACCGGCTCCCGGGCGAGTGCGGGTTCGCGCTGCTCGCCGAGCCGCGGGAACCGAATCACGTCGAGCTGATCTGGGCAGTGCGACGCGTCACGCCGGTGCAGGCGAAGTATATCGGCACGTTCTACGGCAAGGACGTGCTGAAGGCGCTCGCACCCTGAACCGCGCGCGGCCGGCCCGATGCTGATCGAATTCGGATTCGGATTCGGCGAGGTCCTCTTCATCGCGATGCTGGTGCTCATCGTGTTCGGACCGCGCCGCCTCCCGGAGATCACCCGCACGATCGGGAAGGGGATCCGCGAGTTCCGGAAGGGGATGAACGAGATCCAGCGCGAACTCGAGGCGGCGGGCCGCGAGACGCAGTGGAAATCCCCGCCCGCCCCGCCGAAGCCGGGGGCGGCAGCGAGCGGCGCCACCATCGCCGGGACCGTCGCCACGGCGAGCGGGGGTGCGGACGAGGAGGACGCGGACACGGACGACGGCGCCGCCGAAGCCGGCACGGACGAAACGGCCGGGGCCGTGGTCGAGGAGCAGGCGCCACCCGTCCCCCGGGACATGGTCGATCCCGCGGAGGAGTTCATCGATCCCTGGTCGACGGACTCCTCGCGCCCGAACTTCGCTCCGAAACCGCGCCCGGAGCCGGTGATCGCCCCTCCCACCACCGAGCCCGCCGACGCCCCGTCGGCGACGCCCGCCGAGGACGCCCCGAAGGACTGAACGGGTCCGCTATCCGCCGACGAGTCCCCGGTAGCGCCGGTTGTCGCCTTCCAGCGCCCGTAGCAGTTCCAGCGCCGACACGCCGGTACCCTCGGCGAGATCCGGGAAGCCACGGTCCACGATACGCGCCCGCGGCTTCCCGTCCGGCGACTCGCCTGACGCTCTGAACTCGACCTCGACCCGTCGGCCGCGCTCGCAGGGGGCGCACAGCACGGCGTCTTCGGCGGCGGCCCCATCGACGGACCACGAACCCTCCAGGCCCCGAACCGTGAAGCCGGCGAGGGCGTCGGGAACCCGCAACTGGCCGCGCCATATGCCGTCCGGGCCGGCCGCGAGGCCCAGATCGAGCGGCCCGTGCAGGGCCTGCAGCACCGGCGCCGCGGGCATGCGGCCTTCGCCTTCGGCGTCACCGTCCCGCCAGCGGAACTCCGCCCGCATCCCGTTCTCGCGCAGCGCCGCCTCGCGGAGCGACCGGAACGGCAGGGAGCCGTTGAAGGAGACCGGGCTGCCCGGCCGGAGATCGCTACCCGCCCCGACAAACGACGCGTCGCCCAGGCGCAGTTCGACCGATCCGTCGCGCGGCGCGGGCTCCCTGACTTCCGGGCGGCCCAGCAGCGTCGCGATCATGCTCGCGCGCATCCCTTCCGGGTCCGTGGGGCCCGTGTCATCGTCGCCCGCGGCTTCCCCGGGGGGGCCAGCGCCGCCCCGGCGCGGGGCGTCGAACGGACTCGCCGGCGGACCCCCGGGTCGCGGCGCCCCCGGTCGCTGGACCCCCGGGGCATCCACGGCGGTGCCCGCGTCGCCACCCTCGCGACCCCAGCTCGCGAGGTCGTAACGGATCGCGGCCTCGAGGTCCTCCCGGCCGGGGTTCCAGGCGAGCGCCGTCACGCGCGGTGCCGAGACGGTCACGGCGCCCTCGGGGTAGTTCCGCCGCATGCCGGGGGGACGGGACGCCTGCACGGCCACCCGGACCGAGGCGGGGGCGTTCCGCTGATTCGGTCCCGTCTCGTGCGACAGGGTCGCCGAGAGCGACCGGTCGCACCCGGGCTCCCCGTCGAGGACGACGAGCAGCGTGTTCCAGCCGCTCGCCAGCCGCACCTCGCGGGGGCGCGCCGCTTCCGGGAGCGTCTGGCCGTTCAGCCACGTCTGGAGTCCCGCGCAGGGCTCGACTCCCAGCGCCAGCCGGACATCCGTGTCGGACGCCGCCTTCAGATACGCGTGGGCGAGGGTGGCCTCGCCGGGGTCCGTCCACTCCGCGAAGTCGAACCGCGCCTCCCCGTCGCGGCGGACCAGACTCCAGATACCGGAATCCGTCTCGAGATTGCGGTCCGGGAACCGGTCGGCGGCCGACTCGGGCAGCGGGTCCTCGCCCGCCTCGACTTCCGTGCTCGACACCAGCCAGCGATCGACCGGGATCTCCTGGGCTTCCGCAGCGGCGGGCGCCAGGGCGCCGACTCCCGCGGCGGAGAGCAGGATCGCGCGTATGTACCGGGACACCATCGCACCTCCCGTCCGCAGAAAGGCGGCGCATCCGCCTCCCATCTCCCGAACCTCTAAAGCGGCCACCCCGCTCGCGCAAACGGGATGCGTACGCCGCCCCGGTCCCGTCGGTTGCCGGCCGTGACTCGCCCGCTCAACATTGCGCGTCATGCATACGGTGGTGGAACTGCGGGTGAACGGAGACCGGCGCACGGTCGGCGTGCCCTCTCACTACACCCTTCTCGAGACCCTCCGCTACGCCCTCGGCCTCACGGGATCGAAGCAGGGTTGCGACAAGGGCGATTGCGGCGCCTGCACGGTGCTGCGCGACGGGGAGGCCGTGCTCTCCTGCATCATGCCGGTGCACGAGGCCGTCGGCCACGAGATCACGACGGTCGAGGGGCTCGCGGACGGACCCGAACCCCACCCGCTCCAGGACGCCTTCGATCTCACGGGAGGGGCGCAATGCGGCTTCTGCACGCCGGGCATCCTCTGCTCGGCCCATGGACTGCTGACCCGCGACCCGGACCCCGCTCGCGAGGATGTCGCGCGGGCGCTGTCGGGCAATCTCTGCCGCTGCACGGGCTACACGAAGATCTTCGAAGCCGTGGAGATCGCGGCCGAAGCCCTGCGCACCGGCGTGGCGCCCGAGGAGATCGTCTCCCGCCGGCACGACCCGCCGGGGACCGCATGACCTCGCGCCTCCCGCCGCGGTGCCGCGCGGGGGCGGGCCGGAGCGCCGCCTCCCCGCTCGCGGGCGTCTTCGCCCTCCTGCTCGGGGCTTCCGGCGTCGCCGGCCAGACCCCCGAGGAACGGCTCGCGGAACTCGGGATCGAACTCCCCGCCCCGGACGCGCCGACGGCCAACTTCGTGAAGGCGGTGACGACGGGGAATCTCGTCTTCCTCGCGGGCCACGGCCCCTGCGGCGGCCTCGACGAGACCAACACGGGGAAGGTCGGGCTCGACCACACGGTCGAGGAGGGCTACGCGATCGCGCGCCGGGTCGGCGTCTGCCTGCTCGCCTCCCTCGCCCGCGAGATCGGCGACCTGTCTCGCGTGAAGCGGATCGTCCGCGTGTTCGGGATGGTCAACACGCCTCCGGATTTCACGCAGCATTCGCAGGTCATCAACGGTTGCTCCGACCTCATGGAGCGGGTGTTCGGCCCCGCGATCTCGAAGCACGCGCGCGCCGCCGTGGGGATGGCATCCCTTCCCCGCGACCAGTCCGTGGAGATCG
Organism: Candidatus Palauibacter sp.; assembly: GCF_965222475.1. GTDB lineage: Bacteria > Gemmatimonadota > Gemmatimonadetes > Palauibacterales > Palauibacteraceae > Palauibacter. The sequence continues at coordinate 481,862 of NZ_CBDCUB010000007.1, forward strand.
AGATGCTGGTGGAACTCCACGATCCCTAGGCCAACGGCGGATCGTGGAGGCGTGGCGATGAGCGGGTGCGGGCGGATGCTCGCACCGGCGGGCGCACGGATCGCCGGGGCCGGCGCATGCGTTGCCGTGGCGCTGCTCGTCGCGGCGTGCGGCGGAACCGAAGGCCCGCCCTCCTCCTCCTCCGCCCTCGCGCGCGGGATCGACGCGGTGTTCGCCGACCTCGACCGGCCGGGATCGCCGGGCGCCTCGGTGTCCGTCATCCGGGACGGCGAGATCATCCATTCGCGCGGCTACGGCTACGCCCAGATCGAACACGGCGTCCCCGTCACGCCCCGCACGGTGTTCCATGTCGCCTCGGTGTCGAAGCAGTTCACGGCGATGTCCGTGACCATGCTCGCGGCCGAGGGGGCGCTCTCCCTCGACGACCCCGTGCAGGCGCAGCTCGATTTCGTCCCGGAGTTCGAGCATCCCGTCACCGTGCGCCAGATGATCCACCACACGAGCGGGATCCGCGACCAGTGGCAACTGCTCGGCATCTCCGGATGGCGCCTCGACGACGTCATCACGACGGAGCAGATCCTGCGCCTCATGTCGCGCCAGCGCGAACTCAACTTCGTGCCCGGGTCGGAGTACCTCTACTCCAACATGGGCTACACCCTCCTCGCGCAGACGGCGGCAGAGGTCAGCGGCATGTCCTTCGCCGAATTCACCGCGTCGAGGATCTTCCGTCCGCTCGGGATGGAGCGGACGCATTTCCACGACGACCACGAACACATGGTTCCCGACCGGGCCTATTCCTACCGGCCGTTCCCGACGGACGAGGACAACGGGGAGGACGGTAGTGGGGAGGAGACGGACACGGAGTACACCAAGGCGGTCCTCAGCTACGCGAACGCGGGCGCGACGAGCCTGTTCACGACGGCGGACGACCTCGCGCGCTGGCTCGACAACTTCCGGCACGAGACGGTCGGCGGTGCGCGCGTGATGGAGATGGTGAAGACGCGCGGCATCCTCAACGGCGGGGACACGATCCCCTATGCGCACGGCCTCGCCATCGGGGAGCACCGGGGGCTGCAAACCATCGGGCACGGGGGCGCCGACGCGGGCTTCCGGAGTCAGGTGAACTGGTATCCCGAGGTGGACGTGGGGGTCGTCGTCCTCACGAACGTCGCGAACGGCAACCCGGGGGGACGGGCGCGGCAGGTGGCGGAGGTCGTCCTGGCCGGAGTCTTCCCCGAGGAAGCGCCGGAGGAGGAAGAGGATCAGCCCGCCTCGCCGGCCGATTCCACGTCGTTCCCGGCCCCCGACGCGGCCACGCCGGGGGGATACGCGGGCAGCTACTACAGCCCGGAACTCGACGCGCTATACCACCTCGAGGCGACGGAGGACGGGCTCGTGGCGCGCCACATACGACACGGCGACATCGTCCTCGAACCGAGCGCCCGCGACGAATTCGTCACGGATCGCTGGTTCATGCGCGAGGTACGCTTCGAGCGCGCGCCGGACGGCGCGGTGGCGGAGATGCGGGTCAGCGGCGGTCGGGTCCGGAATCTGCTCTTCGTGAAGCTTCCCGGTCCCCTTCCCGGCTGACCGGGTCTGCTACGGCGAGCCCGCCTGCTACGGCGAGCCGGCCTCCAGGCGCTCGATGGCGAGTTGCGTGAGGTCGATGCGCTCGCTGAAGAAGAGGATGATCGGGCTCGTCGAATTCAGCACGAGATCGTAGCCGAGATCCGACTGGATCGCCGCGATCACGGGGCCGATTTCCTCCCGGATCCGGGCTTGGCCCTCGCCCTGGAGCACCGTCGCCTCTTCCTGCTTGTCCTGCTGAAAGCGCTGAAACTCGGTTAGGGCGTCCTGGTACTCGCGCTCGAGCACCCGCCGTTCCTCGACGGAAAGGCTGTCCGCCTCGGCGATGCGCGCCTCGATCTCGCGCACCGTCTCCTGCCGGGCCTGAAGCTCGATCAGGACCTCCTCCTGAAACGCCGCCAGTTCCTGCTGAAACGCCTGGCCGGCGGGGGACTGAAGCGCGACGGCGTCGACGTTGATGACGCCGACCTTGAGCGGCGTCTCCCCGACCGCTTCGGCCTGCGCGGCCAACGCCGCGGGCGTCGCCAAGGCGACTGTCGCCACGGCGGCCACAACAAGCAGGCGTGCGGACCCGCGTTCGATCGAGGCCGAGGATCCGGCCGGAGTTGCATATCTTCCCATCGGTTCTCCCTCTATTCTTCCCTTGTCTCACCGGGGTCCGGCTCACGGCGGGAGAAAGTAACGCGATATGCCTGATCGAACGAAGCACGACGTTGTCCGCGGGCGCGGCCACCCCTTGCCGGCGGCGCTGGTACTCGCGGCCACAGCGGGGTTCGGGGCGGCGCATGAGGTCGGCGCGCAGGCGGCGTCGGACGCTCCGGCGGAAGCGGCCACGGTCCTGTTCACGAACGCGACGATCATCGACGGGACGGGTGCCCCGGGTTACGTCGGCGACCTCCTCATCGAGGCGGGCCGGATCGCGGCCGTGGGCGCGCCGGGCTCCATTGACGCCCCGCCGAGCGTTGAGCGTCGGGATCTGGGCGGGTTCGTGCTCGCGCCGGGCTTCATCGACATCCACAACCACTCCACGACCCGCCTGTTCGACTCGCCGCTGGCCACGACGCAACTCGCGCAGGGGATCACGACGATCGTCGTCGGAGCGGACGGCTCCTCGCCGTGGCCGATCTCCGACTACCTCGAACGAATCGACGAACTCCGGCCCACGGTGGACGTCGCGACGCTCGTCGGACACGGGACCGTGCGCGGGGCCGTGCTGGGGGACGAGTATCGCCGCACCGCGACCGACGCCGAGATCGCGGACATGACGGTGCGCGTTGAGCGCGGCATGCGGGAGGGCGCGTTCGGCTTCTCGAGCGGGCTCGAGTACGACCCCGGCTTCTATGCCTCCACCGGCGAACTCATCGCGTTGGCCCGGGCCGCCGCGGACCGCGGCGGCTTCTACATGTCGCATATGCGGGACGAGGAGGAGGGACTCCTCGATGCGGTCGACGAAGCCATCCGCATCGGTCGCGAGGCGGGCCTCCCCGTGCAGATCTCCCACATAAAGGCGGGGAACGCCTCCGTGTGGGGGCGCGCGCCGGATGTGCTGGAGCGGATCCGGGAGGCGAACGAGGCGGGCCTCGACGTGACGGCGGATCAGTATCCGTACGCGGCCTGGCAGTCGGGGCTCGCCATCGTGGTCCGCTCGAGGATGTTCTCGAACCCCGACTCCGTGGCGAAGGGGATCGAGGCCGCCGGGGGAGGGGGCCGGCTCCAGATCGTCGCCTTCGAGCCCGAGCCGGAACTGAACGGGCTCAGGCTGGACGAGATCGCCCGGCTCAAGGAGATGACCGAGGTCGAAGCCTATATGTGGATCATGGAGAACGGCGGCTCGGGGCTCATCGGCCACACCATGAACGAAGACGACGTCGACACCTTCATGGCGTCGGAGTGGGTGATGACGGCGAGCGACGGCGGCGTCCGCAGCGCGCACCCGCGCGGCGCCGGGACCTTCCCGCGCGTGCTGGGCCACTACGCCCGGGAGCGGGGCATCCTGACGCTGGAGCGGGCGGTGGCGCGCGCGACCTCGATGCCGGCGCGGCGGCTGGGACTCGCGGACCGCGGGGTGCTGCGCGCCGGAGCCCGGGCGGACCTGACGATCTTCGACCCGGAACGCGTGATCGACCGCTCGACCTTCGACTACGGGACCCGGCAGGCGACGGGCATCGAGAGCGTGTGGCTCGGCGGCGTCGAGACGTGGTCCGCCGGGGCGCCGACCGGCGCCCGCCCGGGCCGCGCCGTGCGCCGCGCGCCCTGACGCCAAGAGTTCAAGGTGGCGAGTCCCTCTCTGAAGGATACCTTGTCGGAAGTCAAACCGCGCGAACGCAGGCATCGCCTCGTAGCCTCGTGGGTGCGGTCGAATGAGCCCGCAGTCGGCGCGTGAAGTGTCCTATAGCTAGGCCAGAAGAGAAACGTAATGAACCTCGCGACACAGATCATCGACCAGCGCGTTAGGGGGATCGTCGAAGAGCACTCGGATATCCTCACCGAAGAACTCGGCATGGGCAATGACGAACGGAGGAAACGCTCCGCCGCTCTCCTCTTCCTAGTGGCCAAGACCCTCTTCGATTTTACGGACGACGAGGCATTCGACGGCATCGTCGATGGAGCCCACGACTTCGGAGTCGACGCGATCTACTTCGACCCACCAGAGGACGGTGAGCTTCCCATTGTCTTGATGCAGGGAAAATACCGCAACCGTCTTGATGGACGGTCCGGGTTCCCGGAAACCGGAATCGCCGCGCTGATCGACGCGATCGGGACGCTCTTCGATCCCGCGAAGAATGTTAGCCTGAATGACCGGCTAGAGCAGCGCGTTGAGGACATCCGATCCTTTGTCAGGGCCGGTGCGATACCACATGTTACTGTGATCGCCGCAAACAATGGTCGGCGTTGGTCGTCGGAGGCAGACGACCGCATTGACCGTGCGCGGGCGGATTTCGGATCGCAAGTCGAGTGGCGTCATATCGGATCCGAGGAAATACTCCGCCAACTGCAAACGCCGAAAGAGATTTCTGCGGACCTCCAGCTCGTGGGCGACGCGATCGTCGAGACCTTTGATTATCGACGCGTCTTGGTCGGACGCATGTCCGTCTCGGAGCTCGCACGGCTCACTGAACTTCACGGCAATCGTCTGTTCGAGCGTAACATCCGTCGCTACTTGGGCCTCGCCGGTAACCGGGTCAATGAGGCCGTGGCGGCCACGCTTCGGGATGAGGCGCAGCGCGGGAATTTCTATTTCTTCAACAACGGAATCACGATCACATGCTCGAAGTTCCGGCACAACGCACTCAAGAGGGGTGACTGGCGAGTGAGACTCGGCGACTTCCAGATCGTGAATGGCGGGCAGACGGCGCGCACCGTTCAGCGGACGGCCAGGGATACGGGCCTTGACGTCGGGGCGGCGGAAGTGCTTGTGCGCATCTACGAGCTGGAGTCGGAAGACCAGGAACTGGTGGAATCCATCACGTTCGCCACCAACAGTCAGAACCCCGTCGATCTCAGAGACCTGAAGTCGAACGACGCTCGACAGAAGGCCCTCGGCGAGTCGATCGCGGGGCTGGGGTATCGGTATCGAACGAAACGGGAGGACCGCTCCGTGTCGTCAAAGGACTTCACGAGCGCCGTTGTTGCGGAGGCGGTGCTCGCCGTTTGGCGGGAGAGGCCGCATCAAGCGAGGTTCTTGAGGAGAGAACATTTTGGGGCACTGTACAACACCATCTTCACCGAGGATCTAAACGGGGCGCAGGCGGTGGCGGCGGCTCTGCTGCTCAGGCATGCGGAGAATCGTCGCAAGCGTCCTTCACCGGACGCACCGGATTTTCTGGCGTATGGTTCGCGGTTCGTCGCCATGCTTATGGGCGGGTTCCTGCTGGCGGACATGGGCCTATCGGTCGAAGAACTCCAGAGGCTGAACCATCAAACGTACGATCAGGCGAAGGAATTAATCGCGGCTCGGGCGGAAGATTACGCTGCTAGGGCCGAGAGCGACATCGAGACGGCACTGGAGCCTCTGTTCAAGGATCGAGAGCGTACCCTGCAGCGATTGTCCGCCGCCTTTCGTCGCGCAGATCTGGTGGAGGCGCTCACTGGAGAGTCAAGCGCCCATGCATGATGCGCGCATGACGCGTCAGTGGATCCGATGGCTGTCTTCCGCGGGCAGCTCTCCACGCTCGGCGGTGGCGATGATCTCGATCCCACCGCGAACATTCTGTTCCACGTCGACACGCACCCAGCGCGGTTGCACTGCGTAGACCACATCGTCGGCGATCCGGGCCGCGAGCGTCTCGCAGAACTCCCCCTCGTCCCGGAAGGACCACAAGTAGAACTTGAGCGCCTTCGATTCCAGGCAGCGGTCGCCAGGCTCGTAGTCGATCGTCACCCTTCCGAAATCCGGCTGTCCCGTCAGCGGGCACAACGACGTGAACTCCAACGCCCGCAGGCGGACACGCTGGACATCGGGAGCCGGGATCGCCTCCGCGCGCAGCGTCTCGCGTCCCTCCTCGGGGTCCCGGGGCCTCGGCAGCGGCCCGCTGGCGGGAAGTCTCGTCATCCGTCCTCCGTCTCCTCTTCAGGCCCCGTCGTTTCTTCATCACGGCGCGTCATCGCATCGACCGTCGTCGTCGCGGCCATGTGGCCGATGACGTTCGCCGCCGAGCGGAACACGTCCGGCACCCGGTCGATCCCGAGCAGGATGCCGAGTCCGGCGAGCGGCACGCCCACGACGTTGAGGACCGGCGCCAGCGATACGATGCTGGCGCTGGGCACCGGCGCCACCGTCATCGCCGCGAGGAAGGTCGCGAGGACCGCGGCGGCCACGGGCGCCGGCCCCAGGGATACCCCGTACATCGACGCGAGGAAGACGAGCGATGCGCCCTGGAAGAGCGCGCTGCCCGGACGGTTGATCGATGCCGCGAGCGGCAGGATCAGCCTGTAACTACTCCTGGACAGGCCCAGCTTCTCCGCCTCCCGCAGCATCATCGGCAGCGTCCCCACCGATGTCGTCGTGCTGAAGCCGACCGTATAGGTCCCCACCGTCCCGCGGATGAAGCGGCCCGCCCGCATCCCTCCCATGAACCGGACCAGCGGCAGCAGGATGAGCGCCTTCATGATGAACAGGCCGACCACGACGGCGAGAATGAACACGCCGAGGTTCTGCAGCATCGCCATCCCCGTGCGCGCCGTGACCGGCGCCGCGAGCCCGAACACGCCCACCGGCGCCGTCCACAGCACCCAGTTCATGAGCTTGATGAGGGCCTCGCTCACCGTGTCGGCGAAGGAGGTGAGGATCTCCTGCTTCTCCTTCGGGAGCGTCGTCGTCGTCGCGGCCAAGAGGACCATGAAAATGAGGAGCGGGAGGAGGGCCCCGTCCGCCGCGACCTGGATCGGGTTCCGCGGGACGAGGTTGACGAGGAAGTCGACCACGCCCGGCGCCTCGGTCGCGATCTCGGCCACATCGGTCGGAGGCGCCACCGGGGCGGTGAAGGAGAGCCCGACCCGCATCACGCCCATCCCGATGAGGATCGCCGGCAGCGTCGTGACCCAGAAGAAGCCCACCGCCAGCCCCCCGATCCGCCCCAGCTTGCGCAGGTTCCCGATCCGTCCCACGCCGACGAACACGATCGCCGCCACGAGGGGGATCACGACCATCTGGATCGCGCGCAGGAAGACCTGGCCGAGGGGATCCACGGCCTCGGCGGCCCGCAGCAGCGCCGGGGATCCGGTGGCGGAGGCGGCGACCCCGAGGCCCAGCCCCAGCGCCAGGCCGGTGAGGATGGCGCGCGTGTTCAAGCGGCGCCCTCCGCGCCCTGCGTCCCGCCCTGCGTCTCTCGCCGCTTCCTGAAGGCGAGCCAGGCGCCGACGGTGAGGACGGGCAGGACGTAGTAGACGATGAACCCCCACGTGATCGTCCCGTACCCCTGCCGGATGAGGTCGATGAGGCCGAGCGGCGTGAGCGACAGCGCGATCCCGAGGAAGACCGCCGCGACCGCCGGTCGGGCCCAGCTGGGCAGCCCTGCGCCCCGTTCACGCCGGGTGGCGGCCAGCCGCTCGTTGACGGCGTGGATCATCCCCGTCCCGGTCTCGATGAGGGTGCCGAAGAGGATGACCTGGTAGGCGATCTGGAAGGTCCTCGACCCGAGCGCCTCGAGGATGAGGTTCGAGGGGACCGTCGCGTTCACGATCGCGGGGTAGTGCGGCACCATGGCGAGGTAGAAGAAGAACGCCGGCAGCATCCCGATGACGCCGGCCAGCAGGCCGGCCCACACGGCCTGCTTCCGGGTCTGGATGTGGCGCACGGTGAACAGCGCCACCGCGGCCGCGGAGAGGTTGTAGCCGCCGTACCGTATCCCGTTCACGACCCAGCTCCCCTCGAGCGGGCTCGCGGCGAAGCTCTCGCCCAGCATGGATCCGAAGCGAATCAGCGACCACACGACGAGCCCCACGTACACGGCGTAGAGCGCGAATGACCAGCCGGCGAAAAAGCGCTCGATCGTCACGCTCCCGTAGAAGAGGAGGAGCGCGACCGACCCGAGGGCCACGATAACGCCGAGGGCGTAGGGGAGCCCGAACGTCTCGTCCGCGATCGAGCCCGCCGCCGCGCCGATGACCGCCAGCACGAGGAGCGTCAGCAGCACGTAGGTGACCTCGAACAGCGTCCAGGAGGGGCCGAGCAGCCGCTTGAAGAAGTTCCGGTACTCGTAGCTCCGGAACTGGCGCGCCAGTTCGAAGGTGACCGCGCACACCGCGCTCCAGATCGCCGTCGAGAGCGCCATGGCGGCGAGCCCGGGAGTGGGCCCGATCGAGAGGAAGAACTCGACGTTCTCGCGGCCCGTGCCGTATCCGCCGGCGATGACCGCCGACTGGAAGACGAGGCCCGGGAGCAGATAGCGGCGGAACCAGGGGGCTTTCACGCGCACGTCCCTTTCTCTCGGCCGGCCCGTCCCGCAAGGTTTCGCCCCTCAGCGCGTTGACGAGGACGCCGGGCAGCGGCTTGCCACAGGCGCACCAAGCTAGAGGCGGCGGATGGAACGAGACAGACGCGAGACGTTCGGCTCCCGCTTCGGGCTGCTGGCGACCATGATCGGCGTCGCGGTCGGCCTCGGGAACGTGTGGCGCTTCCCGTACATGGTCGGGCAGTTCGGCGGCGCCCCCTTCGTGGCCTTCTACGTCCTCGCCGTGGTGCTGATCGGCGTCCCCGCGCTCATGGCCGAATGGACCCTGGGCCGGCACACCCGCCGCGGCCCGGTCGGCGCGTTCGAGTCGGCCGGGCTCCCCTTCGGCCGCGTCCTCGGCTGGATCTTCTTCGTCGGTGTCACCGCCGCCACCGGCTACTACTCGAACGCGCTCGGCTGGGTGCTGTACCACGCCCTGGCCGGGCTGCTCTCCGGCGTCGGGATCGAACTCGACGCCGCGGCGATCCTCCCTCCGGAGGACGGGTTCTTGCTCCGCTCCTTCCTGTTGCAGTGCGTTTGCACCGGCGTCGTCCTCCTCACCTGCGCCGCGGTGCTGCGAAGGGGCCTGCGGGGCGGGATCGAGAAGGCGAGCCGCTTCATCGTCCCGGCGCTCCTCGCGGGACTCGTCATCCTCATCGTCCGCTCGCTCACGCTACCGGGCGCCGGCGAGGGTCTGCGCTGGTACCTCGGCGCGTTCGACCCGGGGGCGCTCACGCCGCCCGTCATGTTGGCGGCGCTCGGCCAGGCCATCTTCAGCCTCTCGCTGGGCGGGACGTTCATGGTCGTGTACGGCTCATACCTGAACCGGAACGATCCGCTACGGGGCAACGCCGTCCTCACGGCGGGCGGCGACCTGTGCGCCGGGCTGCTGGCCGGCCTCGTCATCTTCCCGGCCGTGTTCGCGTTCGGCCTCGAGCCGGGGAGCGGACCGGGCCTCCTCTTCGCCACGCTGCCTCAGGTCTTCGCTCAGATCCCGGCCGGCGCCGTGTTCGGGACGCTCTTCTTCCTGGCGCTGTTCGGCGGCGCCTACCTGTCGGATGTGGCGGCGCTGGAGGTGCTGGTGGCCGGCGTGACCGACAACACGCGCCTCGACCGGTCTCGCGCCGTGACCCTCACGACCGCGGTGGTGTTCGTGTTCGCGCTCCCCCCGATGATCAACATGAGCGTGTTCACGCCCTGGGACCTTACCTTCGGGTCGGGCTTCCAGACGCTGGGTGCTCTCCTCTCGGTCGTCGCGGTGGGGTGGGCGCTCGACCGCTCGGAAGTGCTGCGGCAACTCGCGACGGGCGAGGATCGGCGCCCGAAGCGGGGGGTGCCGCCGATCTGGCTCTACTACTGGCTCCGTTTCGTCATCCCCGCCGCGATCCTCGCCGTCGGGGCCTGGTGGCTTCTCACCGATGTGCTGGGAGTCCTTGCGGGGGCGTAAACCCTTGCGGGGCGAGGCTCCGGCCCGGACGACTTTCCGGGAACGTGTGCTCGCCAACGAGGGTAGGACACGCCTCCAGCACGCGATCCGGTTTGCGCCGGTTACGTGAGCTTGGCACCGAATGGTCCCGGGTCTTTGTCGCGCTTCCCCGGCACTGGGAGATCGGCTAACCTTGACGCGGGACCATCCTGCGGGACGTGGACGACCAAAGGCGGAGGGCATGAGATACGGGCCGGACGAACACTCCTCGCACGAGTACGAGGTGAAGAACGTCTACATGCAAGATTCGTCCTTCAAGACGGTCGTTTTCTATCTGCTGGCAGGGGAGCAAATTCATATCTCTTTGCACGATATTCTCAAGAAGACGAATCTTTGGCTGGAACCAACGGAGTCGGAACCGCAGCGGGAGTATCATGTGTTTTTTGAAGTGAGCCCCGAGAGTGCCATCGGAACCGTGGATCTCCACATGAGCAAGGTCACCGTCAGACTTCAGTCGCCCTCCGAAGAGGGGCACCCCCCTCTTGATTCACGCACCAAGCCGCAAGCGGAAGGTAATGGATGACGGTGCTCCGATCCCCCGACGCTCCGCCGTTCGTGACGTATCGTGACACTTCTCGGGAAGGACCCGAAGCTCGTCCGTTCCGTCTACCCAGCCGCTCGGCACCAGCGTATTCACGCACAAATCTTCTGATCGACCACGAGCCGCATCCATGGTCTGCGTTGAGCAGATTGCCAGACGCACTAAACGCATACCGGCAACGAGTCGCAGTCCTGCGCGAATACGGCGAAGAAGATGGAATCACGCTGAGTACCGCATCCCAGACCGCGTTTTCTGATTTCGTCAAGTCAAACGCATATCCGCGAAGAGCTTCTCTCGTGCTCCTGGACAACGGCAATCTCCGGGCAACTTGGAGAGGTGATGATGGGAGTCATGTCGGGATCCAGTTCCGCGGTGGCCAAGACGCGAGCTACGTGATATTCAAACGTCGACAAGGAGGTACGGACGTTTCTCGGGTTGCGGGCAAGGACACATTGCATGGCGTTAGGAAGCAGATTCGAGCGTTCGGACTCGAAGCACTCATGGCCGGATGAGCGACGACGATCTGCCGGACGACCACCACGTGGTCCGTTACACGAAACCGACATTGGTTGAGGAAGATGGCTCCGTGGGTGGCCCGGCGTTCCAGCTACGGCCGGGTGAAGCAAGCCTGTCCGTTCATTGGCTCGAATGCTTTGACGATCAATCTCGGTCGGGGCAACTTCGCCAGGTGCGGCGCCTAGGTCGATTGCGGCTGAGTCGCAAGGGGCGTTTCGCCGAATTGCATGCGGGTCGCACGAAACAACACCTGCGCGAAGAGCTCGAAGACCTTCGATTCGTGCATGATCCGTTAGAGACCCAAGGTGGGTTTGAAGCCGACCCCTCTCACAGCGGGATGAGAGGCCTGCCGGATGCCGATACGCCGGAAGCCGAGCTGGTCGGTGACATGATCGCTGAGTGCGTGACGGAGCTGCATCAGGCCGTCACGAGCCCATGACCTCGATAAACAGAGGATCGTCGAGCGACGGCTGACCCGTGGGAGAGGTAGGAGCACGACGAGCCCCGCTCGAGTTACCGTCCGCGCAGCGCAGGCCCCGGATGTTCCAGCAAAGCAAACGGAGACCCCTCGCGGATCCCGGCGCTCGCCGAGCGTACCCGGGAGGCCGGCGCGTGGAACGTGCCGACGCTCTCGGTCCGCATGATCCACAAGCCGGATCGCCTGATCGACGCCTATCTCGCTACGGAAGAGGCGTCGCACATGACCGGGGACATGCTCAAGTCCTACACTGAGCGCATGTCGATCCCGTGGATGAGCAAACTTCACGCCGGACGATTTCGAAGCCGCGATGGAGGGTTTCAGGGTGGCCGATTCCGTGATCCGCGCGCTGGTGGCCGTCGGCGCCCCCGTGATGGCCGGCACCGACACTCCGCCGCTCGGCTTCGCCCTTCATCGCGAGTTGGAGGAACTGGTCGCTGCGGGACTTTCGCCGTACGAGGCGTTGCAGAGCGCAACGGTCAACCCGGCCCGCTTCCTCGCGCGGGGCGAGGGCGCCGGCATGGTGGCGGAGGGGAGCCCCGCCGACCTTGTACTGCTGGAGGGCAGCCCCCTGGAAGCCATCGGAAACACGCGCCGGATCGCGGGAGTGGTGCGGCGGGGCGAATGGCTCGACCGGGCCGCACTGGACGCCATGCTCGAGGAGGCCGCGGACCGATGACCGCACCGACACGCCGTGGCGGCGAATTGAGATGCCGGCCCGACGGATCCCGCGATCGGCGCGGGAGCGTGACCCCTCGCTGAGCAACAGTTAACGTGGTTTGGTTACCACCCCGACGCCGGCGACCCGGGGTGGTCCGATTTCCGCCACCGCCGGAAAGCTGGAGACGATGAGACGATTCGGGGCCACACTCCTGGGGGCCGTGCCGGCGTTGGCTCTCGCCGCGAGCGGTGCGATCGCCCAGGAGCTCGACGAGATCTGCCCGGATGCGCAGCCCGGCACGGGCGCACTTTGGGGTCTCGTTTCGGACGCGGACGCGGGCATCGGCCTGCCCGGCGCGACGGTCGTCGCGACGTGGGAGAACGATGGTGACGCGGGGCGGAGCGAGGGACAGACCGCGCTCGACGGCGGTTACGTGCTCTGCCATGTTCCGCTCGGTGTCGAGGCGTCGGTCCAACCCAGCGTGGCGGATTTGGGTGGGGCCGTCGTCGTCGCGACGCTCACGGACGATTTCCTGCGGGTGGACCTCGGTTTCTCGCTGACGGATGCCGGCGCTGACGACCGTCTGTGGGCCTGTCCCGACTTCCGCGTGGACCCTGACGGCCGTATGCGGGGATTGGGCCTCCTGCGCTGCGACTCCGATTGGGGGGAGCTTGAGGCGTGCCCCCGGGAGGAAGAGCACGGTGAGGTGGAGGCGGCCGTTCCCCTGGTGTCGCGGGTCATGCGGGTCAGCTCCGCAGAGATCGCCGCGCTCCAATCCGGGGGGCGCAGGCTGGATGGCGGGGCGGGCTCCGTGGCGGGACTCCGCGAGGCGATCGGCAAGCTGGTGGCGGACGCGAGGCGACTGGGCGCCAACGCGCTGATCAACTGGGACCGGGAAGGGGCGACGCTTACGGTGAAGGCCGTCACGATCACGGTGGACCCCTCCACCTGCAACTGATGCCTGGGCCATGCACCCGCACGAGTTGACGCCCGCGCAGAAGGCGGCCGCGGAGGATCCGGACAGGCTCCCCGGGCTCGCCGACGCCGAATTCACGGCGCTGGGTCGCCGTGCGCGCCGGGTCGAGGGGCTGCGCAAGACGACCGGCCGCGAGATCTACACCGACGACATCATCCTGCCGGGGATGCTGCACGGGAAGATCCTGCGCTCCACGGAGGCGCACGCCCGCATCGTCTCCATCGACACGTCAGCCGCCGAGGCGCTCGAAGGCGTACACGGCGTCATCACGGGCCGCGACATGCCGACGCCGTACGGGATCATCCCCTGGACCCGGGACGAACACGCGCTGTGCGTCGACAAGGTCCGTTTCATAGGCGATGCGGTGGCTGCGGTGGCTGCGGTGGACGAGGACACGGCGAACGCGGCGCTGGAGCTGATCCACGTCGAATACGAGTCGCTCCCCGTCTATCTCTCCCCCGAAGAGGCGCTGACCGGCGAGGCGGCGACGGAGCCCATCCACGGGCCGCGAAAGTCCGGCCACAATGGGAACATCCTCAAGCACGTCCACCTCGAGTTCGGGGACGTGGACGAACGCATGGCCCGGGCCGCCGTCACGGTGGAGGGGGAATACTTCTTCCACGGGACGACGCACACGCCCATCGAGCCGCATTGCGCGATCGGACAGGTGAATCAGGACGGCCTGCTGGAGGTGTGGTCCTCGACGCAGGTGCCGCACTACCTGCAGCGGGAACTCGCGCGCGTGCTCGACTACGATGTCGCGAAGCTGCGCGTCGTTCAGCCCGCCGTGGGCGGCGCCTTCGGCGGCAAGTCCGAGCCCTTCGACCTCGAGTTCTGCGTGGCACTCCTCGCCATGCGCACCGGCCGTCCGGTGAAGATCCTCTACACGCGCGAGGAGGTGTTCTACTCGCACCGCGGCCGCCACCCGATGCGCATGAAGTACCGGCTCGGCGCCTCCCGAAACGGCAAGCTGATGGCGCTCGATGCGAAGACCATCCTCGATGGCGGCGCCTACGCGTCGTTCGGTCTCGTGACCACGTACTACTCGGGACAGCTTCTCACGTCGCCCTGCCACATCGAGTCGTACCGCTTCGACTCGACCCGCGTGTACACGAACGTCGCCCCGTGCGGCCCCAAGCGCGGCCACGGCTCGGTGCAGCCGCGCTTCGCGTACGAGATCTCGCTCGACAAGCTGGCCGAGAAGCTCAGCCTCGACCCGTTCGAACTCCGCCGTCGCAACTTCATGGGCACGGGCCGGACCGTGAACGAGTTCAAGGTGCGCTCCAACGGGTTCCTGGAGTGCCTCGAGGCGGTCGAGCGGGCGAGCGACTGGAAGAAGCGCTACCGGCAGTTGCCCGGCGGCCGGGGTCTCGGCGTGGCCGCGTCCTCCTACATCTCCGGCACCAACTATCCCATCTACCCGAACGAGATGCCCCAGGCGGCGGTGCAGGTGCAGATCGAACGCTCCGGCCGGGTCACGGTCCTGCACGGAGCGTCGGAGATCGGGCAGGGCTCCGACTCCACCATGGCCTACATCGCCTGCGAGGAACTCGGCGTGCCGCTCGACTACGTGCGGGTGTTCTCCGCCGATAGCGACCTCACGCCCGTGGACCTCGGCGCGTACTCGTCGCGCGAGACCGTGATGGTGGGGAACGCCTGCGTCGAGGCCTGCCGGACCCTCCGCGCGCAGGTGACGGAGGCGGTCGCGGAGGCGTGGGGCGTGCCCGCCGGCCGGGTGCGCCTGGCCCGGGGCTGGGCGTTCGACGCCGAAGCCCCGGAAGATGCGGACCGAAGGCTCCCGATCTCGGAGGCCTTCAACCTCGCCGAGGCGAAGTTCGGGCTCCTCGGCGCCGTCGGCTCCTACAACACCCCGAAGGATGTCCACGGAGAGTACCGCGGAGGGACGATCGGCTCCTCCCCGGCCTACTCCTTCACCGCGCACGTGGCCGAGGTGGAGGTAGAGGAGGACACCGGAGTCGTCAACGTGGAGAACATCTGGGTCGCGCACGACTGTGGGCGCGCGCTCAACCCGGTGCTCGTCGAGGGCCAGATCGAGGGCTCGGCCTACATGGGATTCGCGGAAGCGATCTTCGAAGAGCAGTTGTTCCGGGAGGGAGAGGTCGAGGGCGGTCTGCACACGGCGCCGTCCCTCCTCGATTACCGGATCCCCACGTCCATGGACTGCCCGGAGTTCGAGGCGCTCATCGTCGAGTCGGTGGACCCGGAAGGACCCTACGGCGCCAAGGAGGCGGGGGAGGGGCCGCTCCACCCGTCGCTCCCCGCGATCGCGAACGCCATCTACGACGCGGTCGGGGTGCGCATCGACGCGCTGCCCTTCACGCCGCAGCGGGTGTGGCGGGCCCTGCGAGCGCACGCCGCCGAGGCCGCCCGCGAGGACGTGGCCTGAACCGCGACCGGACCCCTGCGCCCGCCACCGCGATGAGACAGTTCGTTCGACAGCTGAACGTCGATACGCGGGGCAAGGGCTTGTACGAGATCACCCGCCCGATCCTCGACTGGGTGGCCCGGCTCGAGTTCGAAACGGGCATGCTCACGGTCTACATTCGCCACACGTCGGCGTCGCTCACGATCCAGGAGAACGCGGACCCCGACGTCCTGCACGACCTCGAAGGCTTCTTCGCGCGGCTGGTGCCCGAAGACGACCGCCTGTACCGCCACACGATGGAAGGACCGGATGACATGCCGGCCCACATCCGGGTGGCGCTGACCCAGACCCACCTCGCCATCCCCCTCATGGATGGCGCGCCCACGCTCGGCACCTGGCAGGGGATCTATCTGTTCGAGCACCGGAGCCGCCCGCACCGCCGGACCGTGGTCCTCCACGTCACCGGCGCCTAGCGCCGGTTGTCGCGTGCGGGAGGATGGTGCTGTTCATACTGTGTTGACGGGGGCGTTCAGGCTGGTTGTAAGAACGCCAAGCTGGTCCGGTACGGGAGCGTGTTCATGGCCGAGCGTTTGCTGAGCGTTGTCCGGGGCTTCGGCTCCATCTTCGACCTGTGGCCAAGCACCAAGGATAGCGAGTGGTATCCGTATGATGCGGATACTGTTCTCCGTCGCAGCTGGGAAAGGACGGGCGGGGCGATTTGGCAAGCAATCGAAGAGCTTGGGCATGCCGAAGAAGAAACGCCGCCGGACGGACTCACGGACGATCCCCACGAAGGGCACGGGGGAAGCACCAACTCCAGAACCTGATCCTGGCGACCAGCCCGTGCGGTCGCGCGCGCGCCACCACGAACCTCTGATCGCTGGCTCACGAACTGTAACAATCACGGGGCCCATACCACCGCCCCAACTCCTGTGCCAATACGAGGAGCTTCTTCCCGGTTCGGCCGATCGCATCATCAGGATGGCGGAGAAAGCGACCGACCACGAGATGGAAACGGGCAAGAGGGTCGTTGAGGGAGTTCTGGCTGAGCGAAGACGGGGGCAGCTGTCAGGAACGCTGGTTGTGTTCGCCGTGCTCGTCTGCAGCGGATGGGCTCTCTACCTCGGCCACGAAGACTTCGCCATGACTCTGGGCGGTTGGACCCTCACAGGCGTTGCCGCGATCTTCGTCCTGGGTCGTCTCCCCGATTGGTTCCGGGGGTTGCGCAGTCAGAGCGACGAAACGAAGCGCCCCGGACATGGTGAAGCGCCTCCATCACGATGAGCCGTTTCCCGGGACTCCGGTCAGCCGTCGCGCGCGACTGATTTCGATCACAACGGGCCCCTGGGAGTCATGCCACAGATGAGCCGGCCGCGCAGGGCAGCCCCTGGCAGGGCCGTCACTTGGACGTTCGCGGTCCTGGCCGTCGCCTGGGCCGCGGCGTGCGGCGACGGGAGCACGGAGCCGCCGCTGACCCGGCCCCCGATGGTGATCGAAACGGCGCCCGACCTGGAACTGGCCGTGGGAGACGCGGCCGTGCTGGAAGCGTCAGCGTACTTCAGCGATCCGGAGGGAGGCGTCCTCTCCTACGAAGCGAGGTCCTCGGACCCGGGCGTGGCGACGCCCGAGGTGACGGGCAGCACGGTCCGGGTGATCGCCGTGTCTCGAGGCACGGCGACGGTGACGGTGACGGCCCGGGACCCTGAAGGCCGGGCCGCCGCACTTCGATTCGAGGTGACGGTGCCGAACCGGGCGCCGCTGGCCGCGGGCCCGATCTCCGCTCTGACGCTGATCCCGGGAGATACGGTGCGCGTGGACCCGTCGGAATACTTCACCGACCCGGATGGCGATCCGCTGGTGTACGAGGCGGAGTCTTCGGGCCCGGCCGTGGTGAGCGCCGCTGCGGTGGACGACATGGTGCGAGTCGTCGCACTCGCGCGCGGGAGCGCGATCGTGACCGTGACCGCCCGCGATCCCGGAGGCCTGACGACGACGTTGTCGTTCGGAGTCGAGGTACGGCCAACCGGGGGCGCATTCGACATCACCCTCGACTTCGTCGGCTCGGCGACCGAGCCGCAGCGGGCCGCGATCCGCTCGGCGGCGGACCTCTGGATGTCCGTCCTCGCCGACACGGAACTTCCGGACGTGCCCGTCGACGGCCACCTCGAGTGTCACGGCGCGCGCACATCGGAGCCGCCGGGCACCATCGACGATCTCATGATCCTGGTCGAAATCCGGGATATCGACGGTCCGGGGAGGACGCTTGCCCAGGCGGGCATGTGTCGCCTGCGGGACGGCTCCATGCTGCCGCACCTCTCGGTGATGTTCTTCGACGCGTCGGACCTCGACGATCTCATCGGGTCAAGCGACGCGACCGAACTGGCGGTACACGAGATCGCTCATACGCTGGGGTTCGGACTCCTGTGGCCCGCCAAGGGCCTGCTACGCGACCGCTCCTTCGGCGTGGGCGCGATCGACTCGCACTTCACGGGCCCGCTCGCCCTTGCCGCCTTTGACGCGGCGGGCGGAACGGACTACACGGGCGGCGCGAAGGTCCCGGTCGAGAACCTCGGCGGGGGAGGGAGCGCGAACCTCCATTGGCGGGGGGCCGTGCTGCGAGGCGAACTCATGCGGCCGCTCAACGCACTCGGCGCGCCGGAGACGTTCAGCGCGATCACGATCCAGTCGATGGCCGATCTCGGCTACACGGTCGATGTCAGCCTCGCGGAGCCGTACACGCTCCCCGCCCGGCGCGCCGCCGCGGGCGAGGCACCGGGCCGCGTGGTCGACCTGGGCGACGACGTGCTGACCGGTCCGCTACAGGTGGTCGATCCGGCCGGCCGCGTCGTGCGAGTCCTCCGCAACCGTTAGCTGCGCATCCTGTCGTTGCTGAAACAGTTCGACATTGAACTGATCGACACCAGATTCAGCTACAGCGTGAAATGCCGGGGCCGCCTCTACGCCCACGAT
Organism: Candidatus Palauibacter sp.; assembly: GCF_965222475.1. Lineage (GTDB taxonomy): Bacteria > Gemmatimonadota > Gemmatimonadetes > Palauibacterales > Palauibacteraceae > Palauibacter. Next base: position 500,395 of record NZ_CBDCUB010000007.1, read on the forward strand.
TTCGACTCCGAGATGTGCCTGGTGACCTGCAACGCGATCAGCCCAATCGACGAGCGGAAGGTCATCGGAAAGTGGTGGTTCCAACACATCGTGCATGACGTGCGCCACGTCGCGTGGCTCGTCCCTTTGTTCCGGTTCATTCAGGGCAAGAGCCGGGTTGGCCGGAGTGGATTTCGATCCGGTTGACAGCGCAAAGTTCGGATTTCTATGCTCAAGCTGGACGAACCAAGTCTCGGCAAGAGGAGGAGGACTGCGACATGGAGGAACCGGATTCGGGCCGCCGATCCCCCTTCACGTCCTTTTCCAACGGCTGGTTCTTCCTCGAACTCTCGAGCCCCATGCCGCCCGCCGGGCTTCCGCCGCCCCTGCGGTCCGGTTGAGCCCCTCGGCCTCCACGGAGTAGATGACCATGCTGCGCAGACTGCTATTCGGATCGAGTCTCAGGATCATCATCGTCATCGTCGTGGTTACCGCGGGGGGGGCGGCGCTACTGGTCTCGCTGGCCCCGGAGCCGGAGAGCCGGGAGCCGCCTCCCCAGATCCCGTTCGTACAGACCGCCCGCGTTTCAGCCGGGTCGGGCCCCATACCGGTGTACGGCTTCGGAACGGTGCGCCCAAGCGCGGAGATCGACATCGCGCCACAGGTAGGGGGCAAGGTCGTCTGGGTGGATCCCGGGTTTCAGAGCGGAGGACGGGTGGAGGCGGACCAGATCCTCTTCCGCATTGAGGAGGCGGACTACCTGTACCGCCTGCAGGAAGCCGAGGCCAACCTCGCCTCTCGTCAGGTCGCGTTCCTCCAGGAACAGGAGCAGGCGGAGATCGCCCGCGCCCAATACGAGCTGTATGCGGACCGGCGAGGAGCCGGGGCTGTGCCGGCCGAGGCGAGCCCTCTCACACTCAGGGAGCCCCAGCTGGAGGCGGCGCGTGCCGCTCTGAGCCGCGACGAAATCCTGCTCGCCGACGCGAATCTTGCGCTGTCCAGAACCCGGGTAACAGCGCCCTTCAACGGCTTCGTCCGTGCCGAATCCGTAGATGTGGGCCAAATCGTGAGCCCCGGACAGCCCGTGGGACGGATGTTCGCCTCGGACGCGGTGGAAGTGATCGTGCCGCTGGCCGACGCCGACGCGGCCTTGATCCCGGGACTGTGGGAACTTCGCGCGGGCGATGGAGCGAGCGAAGTGCCGGCCCGCGTGATCGCCCAATACGGAGAGGGGACGTTCGCCTGGGAAGGGTATGTGGACCGGGGGGAAGCCTCGCTTGACGCGCAGACGCGAACCATCGACGTGATCGTGCGTGTGCCCGATCCGTTCAACGCGGGGGTCCCGGCGGACCCGTCCGATGCCGTCGGCGGTCACCCCCCCTTGCTGGTCGGCAAGTTCGTGGAGGTGGAGATCGAGGGCCTCTCACTGGATAACTACTTCCAGATCCCGCGAGCGGCCCTGCAACCCGGAAACGAGGTCTGGACGGTGAGTGATGGCGGCGTCGTGAGCCTCGTTCCGGTACAGGTGCTGCAACGCGCCAATGACGAGGTCTTCGTGACCGGCGCCCTCGAGAGTGGTCGGGCGGCAATCACCGGCGGAATTCCGTTCGCCACCGAAGGCATGCGCGTTCAGACCGAGACCGACGCCACGCGGTGAGTTCGACACGGTGAGTCCGGCACGGTGAGTCCGACCAACGGCATGCACCGCGAGCGCTCCGGGCCGCTCGCCTACATGGCGAGTAACGGTATCGCGGCCAACCTGTTGATGTGCGGCATCATCGCCGCCGGACTCGTGTCGTGGACCGGCCTCGAGCGGGAGGCGTGGCCCACGGTCCCCTTCTACCACATCGAAGTCTCGATGGTCTATCCCGGCGCCACCCCGGAGGAGGCGGAGGAGTCGATCGTCGTCAAGATCGAGGATGAACTCACGACGCTTGCCTCGGTGTCCCGGGTCGGCGTCAGCGGCGTGCGGCAATACGAGATCTCCATCGAGGTGCCGCTCCAGCGGTGAGAGCCCTGGGACTCACTCTCACCGACATCGCCAATACGATTCGCCGCAGTTCGCTCGACCTGTCCGCCGGCAGTATCGATACGCGGGAATCCCAGGCGCGGGTCAGGACCCTCGGCCAGAACTACAATCAACAGGACTTCGAAGAGATCGTCCTTCTCGGCAACCGTGACGGCACGGGCTGCGCCTGGGTGATATCGCCGAAGTGCGCGATGCCTATCAGGAGACCGACCTGATTCTCAGGCATCAGAACCACCCGGCCGTGTTCGTCGAGGTCTACCGGGCCGGCGGCGAGCAGGTGATGGATGTCGCCACCAGCGTCCGAGAGCACATGGCGAACGAGGTGATCCCGTCCCTGCCCGACGGGGTGGGTGTCACCATCTGGAATGACGAGTCCCGGGACTACGAGGAACGCGCCGATATTCTCCTCAAGAACGGTATTCTGGGCCTGTTGCCGGTGTTGATCGCCCTGAGCCTCTTTCTTCAGATCCGGCTTGCCCTGTGGGTCGCCGTCGGTCTCGGCGTTGCGGGCATCGGCGCTCTCGCCGTCAGGCTTGTGCTCGACTACGCGATCAACACGATCTCACTGTTCTCGTTCGTCCTCGCCATCGGCATTGTCGTCGACGACGCCATCGTCGTGGCCGAGAAAATCCACTCCGAACGCATGCGGGGGACCCCCGGCGTGTTGGCGTTCATGCCTCTTCTCTTCATTCCCGGAGGCGTTGGAGAGACATGGTCGGCACTGCCGGTGATCGTCATCGCCATGCTGATGGTGTCTCTCGTCGAATCGCTGTTCGTGCTGCCCCACCACCTGTCCCATCTGCCCGGCCCCGAATGGGTGCCAACGACCGCCGTGGATCGGTTCTTCACGCGGGTCCAGGATCGTATGGACGTCCCGCTGAACAGGTTCGTGCAGGGTCCGTTGGATTCGTTTTGAGTCAACCAAGCCCTGAGCGGCGGATTGTCCGGGGCCAGTCGATACGTAGTTTTCCGGAAGAACCGTGCGGTTCCGGGGATGGCCGGATGGCCGGAACCGTTGCCGCGGGAGTGAGGAATCCTGACGATGAAGATCGACCGCAGCCCCCGTGTAATCTCGCTTCCGCTGCTGGTCGCGATCTCGGCCACCTCGCCGAGCCTGGCTTCCTCGCAAACGCCGGCGGGAGTTCCGCCGGATGCGGCAGCCCTGTCGGTCCCCCGCTTCGAGATCGAGGCGTCTCCGATCGAACTCTCCGGACCCGTGCGCCCCGGAGAGTACCTGGGCGTGACGGGGCCGCGATCGGCCTGGCTCGGCCTCGAGACGGGCGAGGCGGAGTTGTGGGTCCATCCCCTCAAGGTCGGGAGCGGGTTCCGGCTGGGCTTCTCGACCCCGAGCTACGGGTCGCCGATTCCGGGAGAGCAGCTCGCCCGCAGCGTGCAGGTACGCCCGGAAATCACCACCATCACCTACAGCCACGCGGCCTTCCAGGTGCGCCAGCACATCCTCGCCCCCGCCGAAGTCGCGGGTCTCCTCGTCCTGCTCGAGGTGGACAGCCCGGAGCCGCTGGAGGTCGTCGCCGAGTTCGAGCCCGTGCTGAACTACATGTGGCCGGGGTCGATCGGGGGGCAGTACGCCTACTGGGACGCCGGCCGGCGCGTCTTCGTCCTGTCCGAAAGCCTGCAGGCGCAGAACGCCGTGGTGGGCTCGCCGTGGGCCGCGAACTCGGTGGAACACCCGGCCCACCAGTTGGGGGAGGCGCCCCGAACGATGGTGATCCCGGTCGACCCGGAGCGGGCCCGGCGAGAGTTCATCCCCATCGCGATGGCGGGCGGGACCACGCCCCGCGAGGAAGTCTTCGAGAGCTACGAGCGGCTGATTTCCGAGGCCCGCTCGCTGTACGACGCGAAACGAGCCTGGGCCGACTCGGTGCTCGCATCCACGGTCTCCATCGAGTCGCCGGACCCGGCGCTGGATCTCGCCCTCGAGTGGGCGAAGATCAACCTGGAGGAACAGCGGGTCTGCAATCCGGACCTCGGCTGCGGGTTCGTGGCCGGGTGGGGACTGTCGCGCAACGGAACCCGGCCGGGCTTCGGCTGGTTCTTCGGCGGCGACGCGGCGATGACCACCTTCGCCATGGACGCCCTCGGCCAGTGGGGGCTGGTGGCGGAAGAGCTCGCCTTTCTCGCGAAGTACCAGCGCGAGGACGGGAAGATCACGCACGAAATCTCGCAGGCGGCCGCGCGCATCGACTGGTTCGGCACCTACCCCTACGCCTACTACCACGCCGACACGACGCCCTACTGGATGGTCGCCCTCTACGAGTACTGGCGTGCGAGCGGCGACGACGAACTGCTGCGGGAACTGTGGCCTGCGTACCGGCGCGCGTGGGAGTGGTGCCTCACGGCCGAGACGGATGGCGACGGCATCATCGAGAACACCGTGGGCGGACTGGCAGCGGTCGAGGTCGGCGGCCTCGGGGCGGCGCTCCACCAGGATATCTACCTGGCAGGGGTCTGGGCCGCGGCTCTTGAGGGGACCGGGGCCCTGGCCGAGCGCATGGGCGATGCCGAGGTCGCGGACCGGGCACGGGAGATGGCTCCCCGTGCCCGGGCGACCCTGGATGACGCGTACTGGCTCGAGGACGCGGGACATCATGCCTTCGGGATCCTCGCCGATGGCGGCACCAACGACAATCTCACCGTGTGGCCCGCCACGGCGGCCGCGTTCGGTCTCTTCGACGCGGCGCGGGCGCGGTCGACGCTGACCCACCTTGCGAGCGACCGGGTGTCGTCGGACTGGGGCGCCCATATGCTCTCGACGGAGAGCGATCTGTACCATCCGCTCCAGTACAACATGGGCACGGTGTGGCCCTTCGTGACCGGGTACGTGGCCTGGGGACAGTACCGGTACCGACGTCCGTGGGCCGGCTTCCACCTCATGGACGCGGTGAAGCAGATGACCTTCGACTGGAGCCTGGGGCGTCACCCGGAACTCCTGTCGGGCACCTTCTACCAGCCCCTCGACCAGACCGTCCCGCACCAGTTCTTCGCCACGTCGGCGCTGGTGACGCCTCTCCTGCGCGGCGTGATCGGATGGGAACCCGACGCGCCGCTGGGCCGGGCCCGGCTCGCCCCGCAGCTCCCGCCGGACTGGCCGGAGGTGACGGTTAGGCGGCTCCGGGCCGGGGCCACGACTACCGATGTGGAATTCCGCCAGACCTGGACCGCGACGGGTGGGGAACGGCGCACGACGCTGACGACCACCGGGCCGCCGCTGACTTTCGACTTCGTCCCTGACGTGCCGGTTGGCGCGCGGGAGGTGGCGATCCGGGTGAACGGCATCGACGCGGAACTCGGGCCAGACGGCAGCTTCGAGGTGATCACCGGCGCCGGGACCCAGACGGGCGAGCGCGCCGAGATCGTGGTGAGCTGGGAGGGCGGGCTCACGGTCGCGCCGCCCCGGGTTTCCCTCCAGCCCGGCCAGCGGAGCACCGGCCTGCGGATCCTCGACTTCGCGTCCGAAGCGGATGGCTGGACCCTCTCCGTCGAGGGGACGGCCGGTCGCACCTACGACATCGCGTTGTTCGGCACCCCCGTACACCTGACCGTTGCGAGCGGCGCCGCGCGCGTCTCGGATTCCGTGCCCGGAGTCGTCAGGATCGGGTTCGCCGAGGGCGAGGCGCGCGCCACAGCGACCGTCCGCCTGACCCCCCGAATGTAACGTCAGTTAGACGTCGATATGCGGGCGAATGTGCGAATGTCGAGCCTCTCTTTTGAACATACTTCTGCACAAAAAAGAACGAATGACGATAACTGCCGGAAGTCGACTTTTGGTTGAGGAAAGTCCCCGCGTCGGCGTCAGCCGGCAGTGCGGTTCCGGAAGGGAAGATACAGCGCGAGGAAGAGCGCGATCGCCAGCGGCTCGAGGAGCAGGATGTACCACGGCCAGCCCGGGAAGTAGTCCAGTATCGAAGCCGTCTGCGGCTTGTCGATGACGTACAGGTAGTTCGATCCGAGCAGCCGGTTGAGCGGATACATCACGAGGGCGTACAGGTTCAGCAGGCCGAGCGCGAGCCACGGATCGCGCGCCGCCGGCCGGTAGCCTTCCACCTTCACCGCCCAGATCCCCGCCATGACGAGGATCGCGTGGGACGCCATCGTCTCGAAGAACGTGAAGTGCCAAACGCCGAACGTCGCGTCCGGGGTCAAGACCGCCTGCACCGCGCCGGCGACGCCGAAAAAGTACATGAGATGGAGGGTCCACGGGCGGCGGGTCCACAGCCCGTACGCGGCGATCAAGGACATGGCGCTGCACAGGTGCAGGCCCAGGTCGGTCTCCACGGCCCACAGCCCCACGGACGCCTTCCATGCATGCTTCGTGATGCGGAAGAGGACGATGGTGGCGATGATTCCGATCCGCAGACGGCGTCGTCCGCGTTCGTCCGCGGCCATGCCGGCGCGGATCAGCCAGAACCCGAGCAGGGCCAGGATGCCGGACGCCACCAGATGCGCCGGGCCGAAGAGATCCAGCGGCTGCAGCTCCGTCCCGAAGAACTGGCCCATGTCAGCCCCTCACATGCTTCGGTCCGCGGCCGCGGCGCCGCGCCTCACCCCTCCGCGTCCGCGAGCGACGAGGTGGGGATCTCCGGTCCCTCCACCCGCCGTCCCTCGCGCAGCGTCACGTACGCCTCCATCGCGTAATACGCGGGGAGCCCGAGGGCGCGCAGCAGATCCGCGGTCCCGCGGTTGCGGTCGACCACGCGCTGCCAGAACTCGCGCGGGTCCGGTCCGGGGAAGGGCGCCGAGTCCTTCTGCGACTCGTGCCGGAAGATCGCCTGCACCTTGCCGCGCACCTCGCCTTCGGAGAGCGGTACGAGGACGGTCGCCTCGTCCAGGCTCCACTCCTGCCACGCGCCCCGGTACAGCCACAGCCAGGGCGGGTCGCCTCCGTAGCGGGCGAGGGCGGCTTCGACGGTCTCGAGGCACATGCGGTGCGTCCCGTGCGGGTCGGAGAGGTCGCCCGCCGCGCACACGATCGTCGGACGGATCTCTTCCAGCAGCTCCGTGACGATCTCCACGTCCGCCCCGGAGATCGGGTTCTTCCTCACCTTCCCCGTCTGGTAGAAGGGCTGGTTCAGGAAGCGGGCCCGGTCCGCGGCCAGGCCCAGCGACTCGATAGCGGCGATCGCCTCGCTCTCGCGGATGATCCGCTTCAGTTGCTGCACCACGCCGGCGTCCACGCCCCCCGGTTCCTTGCGCGCGAGCCGCTCCTCCACGGAGCTCAATGCTGCTTCGAGCGTCCTCGCCGCCCCGAGGTCGATCACGCCGGCCGCCCGACGGAGGAAGTCCAGGTAGCGCCGGACCTCGTGGTCGAACACGGCGATGTTCCCGGAGGTCTGGTACGCCACCGTCACCCGGTTGCCGTTCTCGACCAGCTTCCGCAGCAGGCCGCCCATCGAGATCACGTCGTCGTCGGGATGGGGCGAGAAGACGACGATCTCCTGGCCGCGCGGGAGCCGGCTCTTGCCCCGGATCTTGGAGATCAGCGCGTTGAAGACCTGCCCGTTGAGCGGTTCGGCCGAACCATGTCTGGAGGTGAGTGGGGCGAGATGGTTGGCGCGGTAGTCGTCGGTCGCGAGGTGGAGGATCGATTTTCCGGTGCGCTCGCTCAGCCAGATGACCGCCGCGGTCTCCCGTTCCGGCGTCCATTCCACCTCGCCCACCCGCCACGGCGTGCGGATGCGAGTGAGGTCCGAGGCGGCGGCCGGATCGAGGTAGACCGTCGCGGCGGGATGCTGCTGGAGGAAGGTCGCGGCCACGTCGGCGTGGACCTCCCCCTCGACCGACCGCCGCACGATGGCGGCCTTGTGTTCCCCCGTCGCCAGGAGGACGACCTCACGGGCCTCGAGGATCGTCGCCACGCCCATGGTGATCGCCTGGGGCGGCACGTTCTCCTCTCCGAAGAAGTCCGACGCCGCGTCCGCCCGCGTGACCGTATCCAGATAGAGCCGCCGGGTGCGAGACTCGCGCTCGGAGCCGGGCTCGTTGAAGCCGATGTGGCCGCTGCGCCCGATCCCGAGGATCTGGAAGTCGATGCCCCCCGCCTCACGGATGCGACGTTCGTACTCCGTGCAGTGCGCTTCCACCTCCGCCTCGGGCACGTCTCCCCGGGGAATTTGGCGCTGGTCCGGGGGAATGTTGACGTGATCGAACAGGTGCTCCCGCATGTAGCGGTGGTAGCTGTGGAAGCTCCCGGGCCGCATGGGGAAGTACTCGTCGAGGTTGAAGGTGACCGCGTTGGAGAAGTCGAGCCCTTCCTCCCGGTGCAGGCGGATGAGTTCCCGGTACACTCCGACGGGGGTCGAACCGGTCGCGAGACCGAGCACGGCGTGATGCCCGTTCCCGGCCCGCTCGCACATGAGCGCGGCGATCCGCCCCGCCACCTCGGCGGCGATGCTGTCGTGGTCCGGCATCACGCGGACGGGCAAACGCTCCCGCCGCGCGTAGGCGGATCCGCTCATCTAGGGGACTTTCTGTTCCGGCAGCAGCACGAAGCGGGCGTACTGGTCGGTGCGCAGATAGCGGATCGCGGCCTGCCGCACCTGTTCCGCCGTCCAGCCTTCGATCGCGTCGTAGCCCGGAATCTCGCTCAGGTCCCTTCCGGCACGCTCGAAGGCGGCCAACTGGCCAAGCCAGTAGCGATTCTCGCGCAGGTTCGTCTCCTTCGTCCGCCGTTGCGTCTCGCGCACCTTGTCCACCGTCTCCGCGTCCGGCCCCTCGGCCTTGAGCCGTTCGATCTCCTCGAACACGGCGGTGGAGAGTTCCTCCGCGCGTTCCGGGGCCGAGCCGAAGCTGATGGTGACCCTGTATTCCTCGTCCGGCCGGTAGCTGAGCGACCCGCCGACGCCCACGCCGTACGTTCCGCCCAGGTCCTCCCGCAGCACTTCCCGCAGCCGGATGTCGAGGATGTCGGCCATGGCCGAGATCGCGTTCGCCTCTTGCCGCGAGTACTCGGCCTCGCCCGAAAAGATGATCTGGGTCCGGCTCTGCGGTTCCAGCCCCTTGTACACGAACTTCTCGATTACGCCCGCGGGCGGATCGATGCCGGTATCGCGCCAGGTCTCGACCCGATCCAGGTCGGGGAGCGCGCCCAGGTATTGCTCCACAAGGGGCCGGATCCCGGTGAGATCAAAGGTGCCGGTGAAATAGAACGTGAAGTCGCTGGCGTCCGCGAAGCGCTCGCGATAGAGGCCGTAGGCCGCGTCGAGGTCGGCCTGCTCCAGGTGCTCCAGGAACTGGGAGAGGCTCGGCACCCGCGGATGCCCCTGGGCCATCGTGGCCGAGACCGTGTCCGAGAACACGATGTCGGGGCTGGCGCCGAGGTTCGCGAGGCCCCCCAACTGCTGGGCCTTGAAGGCCTCGAACGCGGTTTCGTCCCGTCGCGGCGCGGTGAAGTACAGGTACACAAGCTGGAAAGCGGTCTCGATGTCTCTTGGCGAGACGAAGCCCCCCAGGCCCTCGGAGAGCGACCCGAGCGACGGGGAGACGTTCACCGCCTTGCCGGTGAGCTTCTTGCGCAGCGCGGTCCGGTCGAATTCGCCGACCCCGGCCTGGCTCACGACCGCGCCGGCGAGCGACACCTTCGGGTAGAGGTCGTCGGGCACGAGCGAGGTACCGCCGGGGCTGGTCGCGGAGAAGAGGATCTCGTCGTCCTTGAAGTCGGTGGGTTTCAGCACGACGCGGACGCCGTTCTCCAGGGTCCAGAGGGTGACCCCCACCTCATCGAGCGTCTCCTCGCTCACGACCGGCGAACCCTCGGGGACGACCGGAAGGAGCGGGGCGTCGGTGGCCGCGTCCTCGTAGGCGGCGATCTCCCGCCCGCCGACCGCGGCGAACACGCCCACGAGATCCTCCTCGGCGGGCGTCTCGAGCCCCTCCTTCTCGGGCGCGCTGACGAGGATGACGCGGCCCCGCTCGGCCAGCCACGCCTGGGCAACGCCGTTCGTCTCGTCCAGCGTGACCCCGGGGAGGAAGGCGTCCACGAGTTCCATCTGCGTCTCGATGGCGGGGTACGCGCTCCCCTGCAGGAAGACCTGCACGTAGCGGCCCGCCAGTCCGCCCGATTCCTGGTTCTCGCGCTCCGCGAGGCGGCGCTCGTACGACCGCCTCACCGCGGTCTTCTGCCGCTCGAGTTCCGTCTCGGCGAACCCGTGCCGCACCACGCGCTCCGCCTCGGTGAGCAGCGTCTCGATCCCGCGCTCGATCCCGCCCTCCGCGACGAGGGCGATGAGCTGGTATGCATCCACCCCGCGCACGAACTGGCCCTGGCCCGAGAGCCCGAACAGGAACGGCGGCTCGGCCTGCTGCCTAAGTTCGTCGAGGCGGGCGTTCAGCATCCCCGAGTACAGGCCCTCGACGAGGCCGCGGCGGAAGTCCGCGATGGTGCCGCGTGGGGCGGGGGGCTGCTTGTAGAGCACCCCGACCTGGCTCTGCGGGGCCTCGGTGTCGGTCGCGATGGCCACGCGTGCGGGATGGTCGATGGGGATCTCGGCCGTCATCCGCGGACGGGGTTCGGCAGGGCCACGCAACCCGGCGAACTGCTCCCGGATCGTCGCTTCGATCTCGCGCCCATCGAAGTCGCCGACCGCCACGATCGCCATCAGGTTCGGCCGGTACCAGTCCTCGTAGAAGCTGCGCAGCCGCTCGGCGGGGGCCGTTTCGAGGATCTCGGGCTTCCCGATCGGGAGACGCTCCGCGTACAGCGACCCCTCGAACATGATCGGGAACTGCTGGTCCTGCATGCGCGCCTGGGCCCCCCGCCCGCCGCGCCATTCCTCGATCACGACTCCGCGCTCCCTGTCGACCTCTTCCGGGTCGAAGAGCACGCCCCCCGCCCAGTCGTGGAGGATCTGGAAGGCGGTCGCCAGTATCTCCGGGTCGTCCATCGGCACCTGGAGCATGTAGACGGTCTCGTCGAAGCTGGTGTAGGCGTTGATGTCGGGGCCGAACTGCATCCCGATCGACTCGAGGTAGTCGACGAGCGCCTGCTTCTCGAAGTTCCGGGTCCCGTTGAACGCCATGTGCTCGACGAAATGCGCGAGTCCGAGTTGATCCTCGTCCTCGAGGATCGATCCGGCGTTGACCACGAGGCGCAACTCCGCCCGGTTCTCCGGCTGGTCGTTCTCCTGGACGAAGTAGCGGAGACCGTTGTCGAGCGCCCCCGCGATCACGGATGGGTCCGGCGGGATCCGATCGGTCGGGTCGAAGGCCTGCCCCGCGGCGCCCGTGGCGAAGAGGAGCATGGCGGCGGTGAACGGTAAGGGCGCGAGTGTGCGCGAGCGGTGCATCTTCATCCGTAGCTCTCGGCAGAAGGGCCATCTGATGGCGGAGAAGCGCGGAAAATAGGCGGCGCCCCCGGCGGCGGCGACCGGATGCCGCATGAACTTGCCGTCGAGGCAACACCCCGGGACTGTAGTTCGTCCAAGTGAAGTGTCCGCGAGTCAACATCTTGCGAAGGTGAGACACCATGCCCAAGAAGCTCGATGCCGGCGACCTGAGTTCCCACCTCGCCGACCATGCGGCGCGGCGGTTGGGGGACTCCGAGTTGCCCAACCCCACCCTCCTCACGCGGTCGGTGGAGAAGGAACTGCCGGTCGTGAACGACGACCTCACATGCATGGTCGGGGGCGACGTCACGATCGACGTCTTCAACGCGCCCGGGGATGAGGATCCAGCCGGACTGTTTGGAGAGGCCCCGGCGGAAGATGCGGAACCGAAGGGTCTCGAGATCCGAACGCCGGTCCTGTTCGCGGCGGACTCGGCATGGCTGGCCTATCGCACGACCGCCCGGGTCATGGCGAAGGGAGGACTGAAGGCCGCGACGTTCGGATTTGCGGCGAAGGCGGACGGCGAGGTCTCCGTCCTCTTCCACGACTATCGGCGTCACCACGCGGAGGACTTCGTCGGCCCGGCGGTCGCCCGCGATCTGGCCACGGCCCGATTCGTGGTTTCCGCGGCGGACGTCCGCTCGCTCGCTCGCGGGGAGGCGCTCGCGCTCGAGGTGAACGGAACCCTGGGCGCCACCGTGAGCCTGAAGTGGTCGGACGTGTTCACCACCCACATCGGCGCCCTCGGCGGGCTTCTCGCGTCCGGGGAGGACCTCGGCGTCAAGGTCGGCGCCCGCCTCCGGGCGAGCTTCAAGGTCAAGATCGACGACCACTTCCTCGTCGTCTTCTCCCGGCAGAGGGAGGGGGAGATCGACGTCCAGGTCAGGAAGTCCGACCGGGATGCGCTCGCCCTGCGCGCGGCGGCCCGCGTCAACGTGCGGTTCGCCGACAAATCGCAGACCGAAGAGGCGCTCGGGGCCGCGATCGAGGCGCTTCTCGGCGAGCCCCTGGAGCAGGTGAGGGCGATCCTCGCGAAACCGAGGGTGGCGGACCTCGATCCCCGCGAGCGAGCCCTCGCGGACCGGCTCGTCGACCGGCTGCGGATGGAAGGGAAGCGTCTGCGGCTGGCCGCTCTCCGGAAGCGGATCGAGAAGCTGGAGTCGGACGCCGCCGCCCTGATCACGCGGATCGCGGAGCAGAAGGCGGAGTTCGCGGTCGACTTCCTCTACAGTCGCACCCGCACCGAGGAAGCGCTGATCGAGGTCACGCTGGACGAAGCCCGGCTGGGGGACGGGTTCCGGCCGCTACACGGCGCGATGCTCCGCGGCGACTTCGCGCGAGTGCTCGAGGATGGCGCCTCCGCGGCGGCGAACGGCGTGACGCTGCGCCGATTCCTGGAGGAGGACACGGTGAAGACGACCCGGTCGTGGGGCGTGTCCCTCGATCTCGGCGATCTCTTCTCGATGGGCGGGAAGGCGCGGACGTACATGCGGGAGACGATCCGGAGGGACCGTCGCCTGGAGCGCAGCCGCTTCAGCTTCACCGCGATCGAGGGCTACGCGGGCAAGTGGGGCCGGGACAGCTGCCAATGGAAGACGACGCTGACCGCGAGATCCCGTGACTGGACCCCCGGCGCCGCCCCGACCGCGGACGGGTTCAACTACACGCTGCACCTCCTCATGCAGTACGGAGAGCGGCGACTCTCAGCTCGTGACGCGGGGCGGTTCGTCGATCTCGGTGTCCTCTGGGGCAGCGTGACGCCGGGGGGCGCGCGGGCCGCGAGGGCACGCCTCGAACGCGTGGGGCGGGAGCGGAGAGACGTGGAGGTGTCGTTCCACCTCCGGTTCAGAAAGGCGACCTTCCCGACCCTCCTGGAGCTGCTCACCGGGGCCGACGCGCGGGCGCTCGGCATGGCGCTGGGCCGGGCGGTCCCGTGGCTCGCCGACGAACCGGGCCGCGAGACACCGCTCCTCCGACAGCTGTTGTACGGGGACCCGTGGCATCAGTATCTGGAAGATCCGTCGCTCTCGGCCGGCGACCTCGCCGCCGCCGCGTCGGCGTCGGCCCGCGGGTCCGGTCACGCGGGGCTGGCCGGCTTCGAGCGCCGGATGCGACACTGGTGGACGGTGGGCGATCTGGCGAGGAAGAACGGAGATACCCGTGGACGCTGGGCTGATCTCGCGAGAGGCGCCGAACGCCTGCACGAGGCGATCGCGGGCGGCGGACCCCACACGCAGGTTGGCGAGGCGGCCCGCCTCATGCGCCGGGGCTGGGAACACGCGTTCCATGTCAGGGCGCTCGGGGTCTATCTGACGGAGGCGTTTCGCGCGCACCCCCACCTGTGGGGGTCGGTGAGCCGCTCCCTGCGGGTCGAATACAGGGAAGGGGAGGAACGGGTGGTACTCAACCTCAGTTCGACGTGAATTCGAGATGAAATGGCGCGGCGTTCTCACGCTGGTGAAGGTCATCCTCTGCATCGTGGTGACCGTGGTCGCCATCGCGGCCCTCGCATCGTGGCAGGGACAGCCCCCGACCTCGACCGTGGTTGACGAGACGGCCGGTATCGGATCGGGGTCGGGCGGGGGAGGCTCGGCGTCCACGTCGCCCGGCCCGGCGGTCTGGACACCGGAGGACTGGGCGGTCTTCGAGGAGAAGGTCCGCTTCGCCGCCGAACGCGGGCTCGCCGACACGGAGTTGGGCGAGGCCATCGTCCAGCTGGCCGAGTCGTTCGTCGGCACGACGTACACGCCGGGCACGCTCGAGGAGCCGGGACGGGAGCGGCTCGTCATCAATTTCCGCGAACTGGACTGCGTGACGCTCGTCGAGAACGTCCTCGCTCTTACGCGCTTCGTCCGGGAAGACGGAGCGGAGGCCCTCGCGGATCCCGTCGCGGCGCGGGCCCGGTACGAGGCCCACCTGACGGATCTTCGGTATCGTGGCGGCACGCTCGACGGATATCCGAGCCGCCTCCACTACTTCTCGGAATGGCTGACGGACAACGCTTTGAAGGGCCTGCTGCGCGTGGTCACCGGCGAGCTGGATCCCGCGGCCGATCCGGAGCCGGTGCGCTTCATGTCCGAGCACCCCGAGGCGTACCGGCAGCTGGCCGATGCCGGCGTACTCGAAGCCATCGCCACGATGGAGGAGAGGCTCGACGAGGGGCCGGACCGGCTGTACGTGCCGGAGGGCCGGATCGCGCAGGTGGCGGGCCGCATCCGGCCCGGCGATGTGATCGCGGCCACCTCGACCGTCGCCGGGCTGGACGTCGCCCACACCGGATTCGCCGTGTGGCGCGACGGGGCGCTCCACCTGCTCCACGCCCCCCTGGTCGGCCGCTCCGTGGAGATCTCGGAGCAGCCCCTTGCCGAACGGATCCTCTCCATCGGCTCCCAGGACGGCATCATGGTCGCGCGCCCCGCCGAGCCCCCCGGCTAGTTGATCGTGTAGGTCATCCCGGCCTTGATCCGCCGCCCCTTCGGATCGTGCGTGAGGCCGTCGTACGAACCCTCCTGATTGACGAGCGGCGGCCCCGTCCCCAGCAGGTTGAAGCCCGTCGCGAAGGCATCGATGCCGTCGGTCAGCCTCATCATCACGGTGGCGTCGAACGTGCCGAACGAGTCGATGACCCGGTGGTCCGTATCAACCGAGTCCGGATCGTCGTAGGACGAGATGTAGTGGAGGTTGCCGATCACCGAGTAGCGCTCCTGGTGGTAACCGACCGAGGCTGACCACTTCCACTTCGGCAGAGGCCAGGCGATCGGATTGTAGCGGTTGAGCTTCCCCGCCCCCTGCGCCGCGGCCTGCAGTTCCACGCCATTGAAGTTGAGAGCATCGATGTTGTACGTGCGGGTATAGGTGCCGTCCAGTCCGAGCGAGATTTCGCCGCCCCCGAGCGTGCGACGCGTTGCCACGCTCCAGTCGAAGCCCGAAGTCTGCATGCCCGGCCAGTTGATCAGGTTGATCCGGATACGCTCGATCAGGGCCGAACTGCACGTCCCGGTCCCCCAGCCGTCCGGGCACTTCACGAGTTCCTGAACTGCGGCGCGGCTGGCGCCCTCCTCGTGGTAGAGCCGCGTGATGCTCGCGTGGGGGATCACATTGATCACATCCCTGAAGTCGTAGCTCCAGAAGTCGAACGTGGCCTGCGTGCGGCTCGGATAGTGGAAGAGGATGAGCCCCACGTTGCCTGTCAGCGCCGTCTCCGGATCGAGATCCTCGCTACCGCGCGTGTCCACCGCCTTGTAGACATCCACTTCCTGCACGTACTCGAGCGCGGTGATCTGGTCGGTATTCACGTCGTCCACCGATGGAACCCGGAACGTGGACTGCAGCGACCCGCGCAGCGCCAACTGGTGGTTGTCGGACTCGGACAGGTTCACCCGTGCGGCGACCTTCGGGTTGAAGCTGCTCGCGATATCGTGGAACTCGTAGTTGGCGGCAAACTGTACATCGAGCCAATCGCCGAGATTGATCGGTATCTCGCCGTAGAAGCGGTGGACCGTCTGCGCGTCGTCATAGGGGAAATACCCCGTCGTGAACGTGAACGGCCCCGCCTGCTCGAGGCAGGACCGGTCCCCCGGCACCTGGCAGGGGTTGATGGCCTGGTTGCCCGCGTCGTTGGGCGTTCCCGTCACGTCGAAGCGGCGGAACTGGTATCCCAATGCGTAGCCGAGCGCGTCCGAGATGGCGCTGCCGCTGAAGGTGGCCTCGGCCACGAACAGATCGGCCGTGTTGAAGAGGTCCACTTCCTCGTTGATCCAGGCCAGCAACTCGGGGGAGTTGGCCGCGCCGGCGACGTAGCCGGGGTTGTTGGCGTTCGTGTAGCTCGTCCCCGGCTGCTCGGCGCGCTGGATCGCGTTGCTGAACGGGTTGTAGAACATGCAGTCGCCCTGCCCGGCCACGGCTCCCCCGGTCGAGCCGAGCGACATGCCGGCCGCCGAGGTGGGATCCACGACCACGCCCACGCCGCAGTCCGGGCCGCCGAACCCGCGGTAGGCCAGGTACTTCCGGTAGGCGTACTCGGCCGGCTGGTTCACGTTGCCCGTGGCACGGGAGTAGCTGGCCGAGATGTCCAGGTGGCCCTCGCCGCCGCCGAAGCTCTCGAAGTGGCGGTCCAGCGAGGCTGCGATCCGCTGCGTGCGCGACGACCGCCGCAGCTCCCGGCCGGGGCCGCTGTTGCCGACCATGCGCCCGTAGAAGTACCAGTCGTCCTGGAGGCAGTCCGCCGCGGAGCCGAACCCGCCGCCGGCCGCGTTGGCCGCGCAGAACGCCTGCCGTCCCGGGTTCTCGGGCACGACCAACTGCAGGCCGTCGTAGAGCGAGATGGGCGGGAACGAGGGCGTCGTCCTCCATTCGGGTATGGTGGCTTCGGCCCACAGCCCCTCCACATGCAGCGTCGTGCCGGTGCCCAGCTCGCTGTTCAGTTCGCCGAAGGCCCGGACGTGCGTCTGCTTCTCGATCAGGTTGTCGTACGGCTGGTAGCGGAACCGGCAGGTCACGCCCTCGTTCACCCCGCCGAAGTTCTCGCACTCGGGATCCACGAACAGACTTGGATTGTCCCCGAACTGCGAGTCGATGAGCGCGCTCACGAACTCGCCGGGAGTCTCGTTCCCGGTCAGGCTCGGCATGAGGAAGGCGCCCGGGTTCCCGTAGTAGGACCATCCCCCGCCGCCGGGTCCCGGGTACGGCCGCAGCCCCCAGTCGCGCTCCTCCGGCATGAGGTCCTGGCGTGCCGCCCACTCCGCCGAGAGGACCACGTTCGTGGACGCCCCCAGGCTGCCGCCCCAGATCGCGCCCGCGTTCGAGTCCCCGGCCCCGCTGAAGTAGTCGTGTGCCGCGGTGAACTCGAAGCCCTCGAAGTCCTGCCGCGTGACGAAGTTCGCCACGCCCGCCACCGCGTCGGAGCCGTAGATCGCCGAGGCCCCCTCCTTCAGCACCTCGATGCGGTCCAGCGCGATGCTCGGAAACGCATTGACGTCCACGAAGCGGCCGCCGGGGAGCCGGGACGGCGTGTACACCTGCCGCCGCCCGTTCAGCAGTACGAGCGTACGCGAGGCCCCCAGGCCCCGCAGGTTGACGCTGGCTACGGTCTCGGGGATCAGCGCCCCGCTGCGGTTGTACCAGCTGCTGCGCTCCCCGAGAGTGCCGTGGTTGGCGCCAAGTCTCTTGAAGAAGTCCACGGTCTGCGGCGAACCCTGCTCCTGCATCGACTCCCGGCTCGCCACGTCCACCGCGTACGGGAGGCTGATGGGCGGGGCCGCGAAGTGCGTGCCCGTCACCACCGCGGTCAGCTCCTGCACCGTCGCCGTGCGTAGCGATATGAGCTGGACATCGACCACGGTTCGGTCGCCGGCCCCGACCACCGCGCCGCCGCGCGTCTCGATCGTGAAACCGGGGTAGACGAAGCGCAGCGAGTACGTACCCGAGGGCAGCCCCGTCAGGCTGTAGAGCCCCTGAGCGTTGGTCAGCGCCGTCCGCGACTCGTCGCCGAGTACGGGACTCGTCGCCGTCACGCTCACCGTCGGCAGGGCGAGTCCGTCTTCGTCGGTGACGGTGCCGCTGATCGCGCCGTCCTGCGCCAGCGCCGGCACGGGCCACGCCAGAGCGAGCACCGCAACAAGGCGTGTGCTGGTCGTCATGTTGCTACCTCCTCGTGTACAAGTACCGTCAGCACCGACACCCGGACTCGCAGAGGTCAGCGCCCCAAGCTGCGGTCTTGGATATGACCCCCAGATCCTGGACACCCCACCATTGTGACGATTGACCTCCGGGCGCGGTGCCGCGCAGGGTAGAACCTGGCAGACCGGAGGGAGGTTGTCATGGCACGGCGGCGGTACACGCCCAAGCTGAAGGCGCGGGTGGTGCTGGAGGTCTTGGGGGGCGAGAAGACGCCCGGGCAGGTGGCCAGGGCGTACGGGGTGCACCCGAACTCGGTGCAGCTCTGGAGGCGGCACTTCGTGGACCGGGCGCCGGAGGTCTTCGCCGAGGAGACGACGGTGAAGGAGTACGAGCGCCGGATCCGGGATCTGGAGCAGCTGTTGGGCAAGAAGGAGGTCGAGATCGCGCTGCTAAAAAAATTTCTTGGGCCGGAGCGGCTGAGCGTGGCTGAGAAGGTGGCGCTCGTCTCCGGCACGCGCGAGACGTACGGCCCGGCGCCGTCGCTGCGGGCGGTGGGGCTGGCGCGCTCGACGTGGTACCACCACACGCGGACGAGGGTCGCCTACGCACGGAAGTACGCGCACCCGGGGCGCCGCTCAAGGCGATCGCCGAGGCGCACCCGGAGTATGGGTACCGCCGGAGTACCGCGGAACTCCGGGAGACCTACGGCTACCGGGTGAACCGGAAGGTGGTGGCGCGGCTGCACCGGCTGTGGGATCTGTCCTTGAGGCGCACCGTTACGCGGCCGAAGCCGAGCGCGGTCCGGCGGGCCATCGACGCCGCGGGGCCGCGCGCCAACCTGTTGTCGGGGCGGTCGAAGGCGGAGATCGGAGCGCTGGAGGTCTTCTACACGGACTTCACCGAACTCCTCTACGCCGGCGGGACCCGGAAGGCGTGGCTGATCCCCATCCTCGATCACCGGGCGAAGTACGTGCCGGGCTTCGCCGTTGGAGCGTCGGCCAACTCCGATCTGGCGCTCTCGGCCTGGACGGCGGCGGAGCGGACCCTGGCCCGCCTCCGGAACTCGCTGGACGGGATCATCGTCCACCAGGACCGGGACCCCGTGTTCACCGGCTACGCATGGACCGGCCGGCTGCTGGCGGCGGGTGCGCGCCTCTCCCACGCGCTCCGCGGACCGAGGGACAACCCGGAGATGGAGAGCTTCTTCGGCCGGTTCAAGGTGGAGAACCGGTCGCTGGTCCTCGACGCCGGCTCGCTCGAGGAGCTCGCGGCCGTCGTGCGGGACCGGATCAACTACTACAATCGGGTGCGCCGTCACTCCTCCCTCGGAGACCGGCCACCCCTGACGATCATCGAGGACTTCTACCGCGAGGGTTGAGCAGCACAATAAACCCGGAGATCGGGTGTCCAACTTTTGGGGGTCACTTCACTTCGTCCTTGAATGGTTCTTGCACTGCTTCATAAATAACCTCGACGGTGCCCGAGTTGCCACCCGTCCCCCCCCTTTATGGGAGGGGACAGATCTCGGGTGACTACCTACTGATCTCCGGGAAGCCGTCCGGGGGACGGCGGTGTCGCGTACCCTGCTCGAAGCCGTAAGCGAGGCGCAGGAGCAGACCTTCATCATAGGGACGCGCCAGAATCTGCAGGCCCGCCGGCAGCGTGCCGTACGTGTAACCCATTGGAACCGTGATGGCCGGCATGCCGGTCGCCGGGGCCACGCGCTGGCTGTTGTCCCCGCAGTAGTCCTCGTCACCCCGATCGATCGCGGCCGGCACGCAAAGCCAGGACGGGTAGATGGCAGCATCCAGACGCTCGAGGTCCATCGCCCGCACGAGGTTGCCGAGGTACGCCTGTCGGCCCTCGTTCTCCGCGTAGTCCGGGCAGGGCTCGTCCCAACTCGATGGATGGACATCGAGAGGGGCGCCCTGGTTGCGCCGCAGCGATGCCTGCGCATGGTCGGAATAGCGCCCGTCCTCGAGCACCTCGAGGACATCGGCCATCGGCGCCCCCGGGCCCAGCGACTGCAGGTAGACCCACATGTCGTAGCGGAACCGGCGGCAGAACATCCCTTCGCGCTGCGACTCCGCCTCCACATCGAACTCGAACGGGTCGACGACTTCCGCCCCCAGCTGCCGCAGGTCGTCGATCGCCGTCTCGAAGAGCGCGAGGATCTCGTCGTCCGTCTCCGCGGGGTCCACGAGAGCGCGCAAAACGCCGAGTCTCGCCCCGCGCAGCCCGTCCACCTCGAGGAAGGCGGCGTAGTCTTCCTCCACGCGCTCGCGTCCGGCTTCAGTGTACGGGTCCGCGGGGTCGTAGCCGGCCACGACATCAAACACGCGCGCGACATCCTCCACCGATCGGCCCATCGGACCGGCGATATCCCGGTCGAAGGAGAGGGGGATCACGCCGTCCCGGCTCGTGAGGCCGATTGTGGATCGGATGCCCACCAGGGCGAGGTGCGAGCTGGGCCCTCGAATGGAATTGCCGGTATCGCTCCCCAGCCCGATCACGCCGAAGCCGGCGGCCACCCCGGAGGCCGTGCCGCCGCTGGAACCGGCGGGGACGCGGTCGAGGGCGTACGCGTTGCGGGTGGTGTCGAAGGACGAGCTGACGGATTGCCGCGGGCTGAACGCCCACTCGGCCATGTTTGTCTTGGCGACGACGATCGCGCCGGCCTCGCGGATCTTCCGCACCATGAAGGCGTCGTCCGGCGGAAGGTTGTCAGCGAGCGCGATCGAGCCACCGGTGGTGACCATATCGTGCGTGTCGAAGTTGTCCTTGACCAGCATCGGGACGCAGAAGAGCGGTCCCGTCGCTTCGCCGCCGGCCAGCGACGCGTCGAGCGCATCGGCTCGTTCCAGGGCGCGCGGGTTGAGCACGGTGATCGCGTTGATGAGATCTTCGTAGGCCGCGATCCGGGCGAGGTGCCGCTCCACGACCGCTCGGCAGGTCGTCGTCCCGTCGTGGATCGCCGCCTGCACTTCGGCGATCGTCGTCTCGACGACCTCGAAGGCCGGGCTGCTCTCCGGGCTGCACGACGCCCATCCGGCCCCCATCGTGCCCAGCAGCAGCGCCGGGACCGAGTGTCGCTTCCGGTGGACACCGCCCGCTCCCCGCCGCCCCCCGGCCGTCCCGGCTGCGTTGCTCCTCGGTCGCATACGCCTAATATGCTCTCTGAACGCGCCCTGCCAAGCGTCGAACCGCGAGACTGCGCAGATGAAACCGAAAAAAGGGACCTTCCGCCTCACACGTCGAGACTTCGTCCGCGCCGCGAGCGTGGGACCCGCGGCCGCCTGGCTCGCCGCCTGTGAACGTGCCGGCGACGCGGGATCGGCGGCGGCCGCCGGACGAGAAGTAGCCGCGGCGGCCCGGTGGGTGAAGGATCCCTCGCCCTTCGTGCAGCGGGTCACGAATCTGGAGACCCGGCTCGAACTGATCGACGGCTTCCTCACGCCGAACGAACTCTTCTTCGTCCGCAACCACTCTCCCACGCTGACGATCGACCCGGCCAGCTACTCGCTCCGGGTCGAAGGGGACGGCGCCGAGACCGAACTGAGCCTCGATCTGTCCACGCTGGAAGCCCTGCCGCAGCGTACGATCACCGCCTACCTCGAATGTGCCGGCAACTGGCGGGGCCTGTACCCCGAACTCACCGGCACGCGCGCCAGCGGCGGGCAGTGGTCGACGGGCGCGGTTGGTTGCGCGGAGTGGTCGGGGCCCTCCCTGGCCACCGTCCTCGAACTGGCCGGCGTCCGACCCGAAGCCGTCGACGTGAACCTCGTGGGCCTGGACAGCTCCGGTTTCGAGCGCGCCATGCCGCTCGACAAGACGCTGGATCCGAACACCCTGATCGCGCTTCGCATGAACGGGGAGCCGCTCCCCGCCGACCACGGGTTTCCCGCCCGGTCGATCGTGCCCGGATGGTCGGGTTCCAACAGCATCAAGTGGCTGGGCCGGATCCAGATCGCCACCGAACGCGTATGGAACCGCAACAACACGAGTTCCTACGTCCTCATCGGCGACGAGTGGCCGGCTGAGGACTACGCGCCGGCGCAGGGGAAGGTGATCAACGAATTGGTGGTCAAGAGCGCGCTGGCTCTCCCGCGTCCCGCTCGGCTGGCGCCGGGTTCCCACGCCATCCACGGTTTCGCACACGCCCCGGACGGTCCCGTGGCGGCGGTTGAATGGAGCCCCGATGGCGGCGCGACCTGGCTGCAGGCCACGATCGTCGAACCGATCCTCCCCCTGGCCTGGCAGCGTTTCGAGTTCGAATGGGAGGCGAGGGCGGGAGCGCACACGCTCGTCACGCGCGCCACGGATGCGGCGGGGAACACACAGCCGGATGAGCCTCTGATGAACGACAAGGGCTACCTGCTGAACGTCCCGCTTCCGCACCCCGTCCAGGTGGAGTAGCTCCGCGTCGTGGGGTGGAGGCTGCTCGCGGACATCGTCCTCGTCACACACCTCCTCTTCATCGCCTTTGTCGTCGCCGGCGGGTTCGCGGCGGTCCGCTGGCCGAGGCTCGCGTGGGCGCACGTTCCCTGCTTCGTGTGGGGAGCGCTGATCGAATTCGCGGGCTGGATCTGCCCGCTCACGCCGCTCGAGAACAACCTTCGTGTCGCGAGCGGTCAGGCCGGCTACTCCGGCGGCTTCATCGAGCGCTATCTGCTGCCGATCATCTATCCCGGCGCGCTGAACCGGGAGATCCAGATCTGGCTCGGGCTCGCCGTGCTGGCGTTGAACCTGGCCGCCTACGGTTGGCTGATCCGGCGGATCCGCGCGAAGAGCGTCAGGTTACGCCCTTAGCAGTCCTGCGGGCCGACCGGCTCAGTCGATGAGGACGGTCCGGGTCAGCTGCCCGTTGCTCTCCCAGTACGTCCTCTTGTTCACGAGCATCGGGTCGTCCGCCGCCGGCTGGACGTTCCCGTTCGCGTCGATCGCCCTCGAGACGATCGTGTGCTCCCCCGGCGTCGCGTCCCAATCCGCGCGCCAGAACGTCCATGTGTGCGGGTCGCCCTGGCCCTCGCCCAGCGTCGCCGCCCGCCACGCGCCATCGTCGACGCGGACCTCCACGCGCGCGATGTCGGCGCCCCACGCGGCCCCGTGGATGGCGTAGCTGTCGCCGTTTCGCGTCACCTTGGCGGGGACCGAGTTGATGTTGACGCGACCCACCGAGGTCTCCGTCCACACCGTGGCCCCGTCGCGCTCCTCCGCCCGCAGCGTGACGTAGTCGCGGGCCATGAACTTGCCCATGAAGCGCCGGTCGCGGAGTCCGATGCGCGTCAGCCACTTCACGTTCGCGATGCCGTACCAGCCGGGCGCGATGACGCGCAGCGGGGACCCGTGCGCGTTCGGCAGCGGCTCGCCGTTGACCTCCCACGCGAGGATGATGCCGGGGTCCATCGCGTCTTCGAGCGACAGGCTGCGCGCGAAGTTCTGCGTCACGGTGTTGCCCCGGATCTCCTCCTCGCCCTCGTCGGCCCCGAAGAAGACGACCTCGATGCCCTCGTCCTGCACGCCCGCGTCGGAAAGGACATCCGCGAGCCGGGCCCCCGCCCAGCGCGCGTTGTGCACGCCGCCGATGAAGGAGGGACGGCCACGGTTCCCGGAGCACTCCAGCGTGAACACGACCTCCTGACGGGGTCGCTCCCGAAGTTGGGCCAGGCTGAACGTGCGGGGCCGGTCGACGAGCCCCCCGATCTCAAGACTCCAGTCGCTCTCGGCGATAACCGGCGATCCGTAGTGCCCCACGCGGAACATCTGACTGACGGGCGTGATCCAGGAATCCAGCTCTTCCCAGTTCAGGATGTTCATCCGCTCGGTCAGCCCCGGGTGCGGGCGCTGGACCCACGGGATCACGACCTCCTGCTCGAATCCGGCGAGCCAGCCGCGGAAGATGTCCGTCGGCAGGACCGCGAGACCGGCCGCCGCGGCGCCTCCCTGGATCAGCACTTGTCGTCGGGGAATCGGGTTTCGCTGGCTCAGGGTGCCGGATCTCATGATTAACCTCGGACGGTGAGTGGATTGCCTCCCTCGGAGGCGGGCCTGCTCTGCATCTGAGCGTCGGCGTAGCGCGCGGCGCAAGACCAGGTTCCGCAGGACAGACGTCTCGGCGTGCCCACGTCGCGGGCACGTCCCGCTCGACCACCACCGCCTTGCCCCATGTGTTGAACGCCTTTGGGGTGCACGAGCCGCCCCTCCTCCCGGTCGCCCGACCAACTGCGGGATGGTGGCCACCAAGACCGGAGGTCGCGGTGACGCGGGTCGGATTGACGTTCTTCCGGCACGAGTGCAAATGACCGAGCTTGTCCGGTTCAACGACATCGGAACCCGGCTTCAGCGCTGGGTCCAGGCCGTTCGCTGTTCTCCGGGGACCCCGTCCCACGAGTTCGGCGCACGGCCCGGCTGCGTGACGACCACTAGGCCGGCTGTCTTCGGGCCTCGTGATTCTGAGGGCGCGGCAGCTTCGCCGATCCAGGATCCCGCTGGGAGAACTTAGCGGTCCGGCTCGGACTCTCCGGTGCACGTTGACCCGCAATCCCGCCGGTGGCCGAGGCACACCTCAGGGAGTTGGAGCGACCGGCCCCGGACCTGCCGCTCGCGGCGTTCATTTCGGAGCATGTGCCGCCGCCGCTCCTGGACGAGGTTCCCGCGACCGGGTGCCAGCCGCCGACGGATCAGCGAGCCTCCGCCGTAGGATGGTTTTTCTCGTTCTCATCGTTTTCTTGACAAAACTCATCGTTTTCGCAACAAAATTCATCGATTTTGGCACTATCCAGCTGCCGAGGAGCTCCTAGCTTCATAACGATTCCGAGCTTCAAGGGGCTGGGTGTTCGTCGTCGGCACGGCCCCTGGCGGCGATGCCGAAGCCCCAACGACCCGAGTCTCCCTGCTGCGAGCCGGGGGCGATCCCTACTCCCATCCGGTGACCGAGTTGCGGAGCCCTTGGTCCGACAGCGCGGCGGTGGCCGTGTCGGGTACGCCGCGCGGGGTCATCGTGTCGTCCCGCAGTTTCCCGTTTGGGTGGTCGGCAGCCACAGGGGACGGCGGCCCGGCGGCATCCGGTCGCATCCCTCCGGGGAACGAGGCCTACTACTCCAGCGACCCCTGGGTCGGCACCGGAGTGTTCGCGCTCGACTCCGGCTTCGTGCAAGTGCTGGCCGATCTCGCGTCGGACCGACGTCACCTCGTCATCTACGACTCGTCGGGTGCGTTCAGGCGTCGACGGGTCATCGACGTCCCGTTCGGGATCCTCGACACCACGCCGGACCGGGGGCAACTG
This sequence comes from Candidatus Palauibacter sp., assembly GCF_965222475.1. Taxonomy (GTDB): domain Bacteria; phylum Gemmatimonadota; class Gemmatimonadetes; order Palauibacterales; family Palauibacteraceae; genus Palauibacter. Next base: position 525,647 of record NZ_CBDCUB010000007.1, read on the forward strand.
CTGGCCCTCCGCCGGACGGACCGCGTCGGGCTGCTGGGGCGCGACACGCTGTGGGTCGCGGATGCGCGGCGCCGCGTCAACCTTTACGATGCTTCGACCGGGGAGAGTCTGGCGGATTTCGGCCCGCCCACGTGGGATGCCGCGACGGCGGGCGGAGAGATCGTGCGACCGTTCGCGGCGCTGGCGAACCACAGCATCATGGCCTTCAGGTGGGCGGAGAGGGACGTGCTGGCGGAGGTGCTTGCATTTCGCGTCGAGCGCGGGACCGCTCCGGAAGGCGCTCCCCTTGCGCTTCTGGACCTCCGGGACCGATCCGTCGCGGCCCAAGTACCGACGGGCGACGGCAGCCTGCGGTTGCGCAACCCGTATTCTCACAGCGATATGATTGCCGTGGGCCCCCGCGGGAGACGCGTCGCGGTCATCCGACGTCCGACGCCGGAGGGCTCGCCCGCGTTCTTCGTCGCGGAGCGGCACGACGTGTTGCGAGGTATCGTGGACACCGTTCAGGTGTCGTATGAGCCGCGCCCCCTGGACGCCGGCGAGATCCGGGCGTGGGCGGAAGATCTCGGACCCGTGGAGCGGGTGGTCGAACTCGGCGTGTTCCCCAACCGCGCGGCGGGGGTCGAAGCGGTGCTGGAGGCGCTCGACGCGCCCGGCCACCACCCGCCGGTCGAGAACCGAGGGCGGGGCATCGTCGACGAGGGCGTGATCATAGACCCCGATGGCGGCATGTGGTTTCGACGCTACGACGCGTCCGGACGGTCGAACGAGTGGATCGTCGTCTCCGGCGAGGGCGGCGCGGGGGTGGTGTCGCGGGTGGCGGTCCCCGAGGGCGCCCGGCTGCTCGCCGTGAGCGGAGACCGGGTATGGGCGGAGGTGCGCGACGCGTTCGGCGTGCCGGCGGTCCAGGTGCTTCGGATCCAGGGCGCGGGCGGCTGACCGCATGACTCGTTACGCCCGCGTCCGCGCGATTCTCGCCGCGAGCCTCGCGTTCGCCCTGCTTGCGCCCGCGGTCGCCGCGCAGGAGCCGGGCGCGCGGCTGACGGGCATCCTCGTGTCGGAGCGCGATGGCGCGCCGGTGGACGGGGCGGTCGTGTCGCTCGACGGTCTCGACGGCGTCGTCGTGTGGGAGACGCTGTCGAACGGGCGCGGCGCGTTCAGCCTGCCGCTGCCGCCTCCGGGCACGTACCGCGTTCGGGTGTCGCGGATCGGCTACGAGTCGTGGGCCTCCGACACGATCAGCGTGGCATCCGACGTGGAGCCGCTCACCCTGCGCTTGGAGATCCCGGTGCGACCGGTGCCGCTCCCGGAGCTGATGGTCACGGAGCAGAACAACTGCCCGACGACGCCCGAGGAGCGGCGGCGGGCGTTCGAACTCTACGAGTCGGTCCTCCCGATCCTGGACTCAATGTCGACCGCGGAGACTCGCGACTCTCTGCTGGTGCGGCTGGAACGGCCGGTCAGGATTTGGAAATACGGGTTCCGCTGGGGACGGGACACCGTGACCGTCATGGTCTCGGAGCCGCTGAGCAACGCGCCGCCGGGACACATGGAGGCGTACGGATACGCGGACGTCGTTCGTGATTCCATGACGACGTTCTACGCCCCGGACGGTGCCGCGCTGGCGTCGCCGGGGTTCCTCGCGACGCACTGCCTGAGCACAGCCGAGGCCGGGACCAGGGCTGAGATCACCGCCGGACTGGCGTTCGGGCGTGCGGGGGCAAGCCGGCCTCAACTCTCCGCGCGAACCGGGGCTGAGGTCACGGCCGGACTGGCGTTCGAGCCGAGGCCCGGCCGGGAGGCCGTCGACGTCAGGGGCGTGCTGTGGATCGACACCGTGGCCAACGAACCGCGGGAACTGGAGTTCAACTACACGTCGCTGCGGCCGTTCCTCGATCGACATTTGGCTCCGCTGCTACGGCATGACATAGAGGGTCGTCGTTTTCCTGGACGCCGCGCCCGCATTAGCCGCACCCACGTCCAGGAGTCTCTTTTCGGGGGGCACCTTCGCTTCGAGCGTGTAGCCGGTGATCGTTGGCTGATCGGCGAGTGGTGGATACTCAGGCCGCGCCTCTTCCCTCGCCTCAGGACCGATGCGCACATGGGGATCTCCGTCTCGCCCACCGCGCATCCGCTCGCGTACAGCGGAAAGGTGCTTGCGTTGTTCCGCCGCACCGACCGTTCTCCGCGATGACCGGCGATCCGTCCCCCGCGCGGATTGGGAAGGCGTTCGAGGACCCCGCCGGGCGTTTCGCTACGGATTTCTGAACTAGTGTCATGTCACACGTGATATGTCGTAAGGATCGTGATAGACTTCTTGCCGGTTCACGATGGCGGGGAGGCTGGCATGAAACGGTATTCGGTGGAGTTGGAAGCGGGGGAGCGCGAGGCGTTGGCGGCGATGACACGCAAGGGTTCGCATCGTTCGCGGAAGGTGATCAACGCGCTGGTTCTGCTCAATTGCGACGAGGGCGAGTTCAACGAGCGGCGCACGACCGGCGGGGCGATCGCCGGGGTGTTGCGGATCAGCGCGCGCAGGGTGGACCGGGTCAAGAAGCGGTTTGTGGAGGACGGTCTGGATGCGGCGCTTGGGGGCCGGCAGGGTCGTCGCGCGAAATACCTTCGCAAGGCGGACGGCGAATTCGAGGCGCGGCTGGTCGCGCTCAGTTGCGGCGATCCGCCCGAGGGGCGCGCGCAGTGGTCGCTGCGCCTGTTGGCGGACCGCGCGGTGGAACTTGGCTATATCGACAGCGTCTCGCACGAGACGGTGCGGCGGGTGCTAAAAAAAACGCCCTCAAACCGTGGCGGCGCGTCGGCTGGGTGATCCCGCCGCGGCGCAATGCCGACTTCGCAGCGGGCATGGAGCGGGTGCTCGACGTCTACCGGCGTCCGTACGATGCGAACTTCCCGGTGGTGTGCATGGACGAGACGCCGCGCCAGCTGATCGGCGAGACGCGCACGCCCGTCCCGCCGGCACCGGGGCGGGCGGCCCGCGAAGACTACGAGTACCGGCGCCTCGGCACCTGCAACGTGTTCATGGCCACCGAACCACTGGCCGGCCGACGCCAGACCAAGGTGACCGAGCGCAGGACCAAAACCGACTGGGCCCGCTTCCTGCGCGACATCGCCGCGCAGTACCCCGACGCCACCCGAATCACGCTGGTGATGGACAACCTCAACACGCACCGCCCCGGCGCGCTCTACGAAACCTTCGAACCCGCCGAGGCCAAGGCGCTTTGGGATCGCTTCGAGTTCGTCCATACTCCCAAGCACGGCAGTTGGCTGAATGTCGCCGAGGTCGAACTCAACGTCATGATCCGCCAATGCCTCAATCGCCGCATCGACTCCATCGACACCCTACGCGCCGAAGTCGCCGCCTGGCAGGCGGCCAGAGACCGAATCCAAGCCAAGGTCAACTGGCAATTCACCACGGACGACGCACGTGTCAAGCTCAAGCGTCTCTATCCGACGTTTGATGTGTGACGTGACACTAGCGCCGCCGGCCGGGACGCCAGGCGGATTCCTCCGAAGCGTCCGTCGGCCCGATCCTTCCTTCCGTCCTCGCGAGCAGTTCGTCCGGCGAATGAAGACGTCCCCGCGCGAAGACGAACCGGACATCCCGGGCGGCCCGCACATCCTCCAACGGGTTCCCGCGCAGAATGACCAGATCCGCGATCTTCCCTTCCTCGATGCTGCCCAACTCGGCTTCCAGGCCCATCGCGCGCGCCGAATTGAGGGTCGCGATGCGGAACACGTCCGCTGGCGGGACGCCGGCGCGCGCGAGCGCCAGCAATTCACGGTGCACAGCGAACGGAGACCAGTACTGTCCCCAGCTCGGGTGGTCCGTGCCGAGGGTGATCAGATCCCGTCCCCCGCCATCGTAGAAGGCCTTCAGCGTCCTCCACTTGATCGGCGACATCTTCGCGAACGACTCGTTCACGGGGCGGAGCGGACGGGCCTCGACGATCTCCCGCATGTAGGGCGTCAGGAAGCGGAGTTCATCCGTCCAGTACTCGGTCATCTCCGGGTCGTGCGGACCCCAGTATCCGTAGATGGAAAGCGTGGCGTCGAAGTTCACCCCGTGGCTGACGTAGAGGTCGATGATGTCGCGGAGTGCGTCGCCCTCGAAGTCGTCGAACTCCTGCAGCGAGGCGTACGCCGTGCGATCCGCCGGCATCATGTCGCCGCCCAGGAAGTGCTCGACGCGATCGATGCCCATGAGGATCGCGCCGCGGGGGTTCACCGAATTCCCGAAGCCGGAATCGAGGTGGGCGGTGACCGTGAGTCCGTGCTCGTGCGCCTGTTCGATGAGAGGGGAGAGGTGCTCCGGCCGGATCCCCTTGGCCTTGAAGCCGGCCGCGCCGAGTGACGCCCAGTGGTCCACTTCGCGGCGGATCGAGTCGGCGGTCATCGCATCGTCGTCCCATCCTCGCCGCCAGGACCCGAAGTAGGGACCGGAGTTGAGGATTCGGGGACCTCTGCGATCGCCGCTCTCGATGGCGAGCCGCAGTTCGCGCATGCGGACCGGGTCCATCTCGCCCGCCGGGAACGTCGTCGTCACGCCGTTGGCGAGGAAGAGTTCGGGATAGGCGGCGGTCTCATCCACACGGCCCTCGCCGAACAGGTCCACCGCGTAGTGAGCGTGGAGGTCGAAGAACCCCGGAAGGATCGTGTCTTCCCGCTCGACGTTGACGGTGATCGTGAAGTCGGCTGTATCCGGCGGCGGGCCGATGGAGATGATCCGCCCGTCATGGATGGTGATGCCCTCGTTCTCCACGAGCGTTCCGGTATGCACGTCGAGCCAGCGCCCCCCGGCGATCACGTAGGTCGCCTCGCCCTCGACGAGGTCGCGCAGGTCCCCGAGGTCCCCGCACCCCCCTGCTGCCGCGATCCCGAAGAGGCAGAAGATCGAACCCCGCCACGGTCGTTTCGCAGTCATCGCTGACGACTCCTCCCGGTGTCAGGTTCGTCGGCCCACTTGAAGCGACGCTTCAACTCGTTGCAATGCGAATGCGGCAACAGACCCTCGTGCTGCAACCGCCCCACGATAATGCCCGGAGATACGCCGCACTCGCGGGCAAACGCCCGAATCCCGGCCTTGCTGTAGGGCCGCATCCTCCGGAGTCGCTCGAACTCAGGTCTCGGAACCAGCGCATTGGCCGCCCACCGATTGGCCTCCGCTTCCTGCTCTCCCTCGTGCCGATGCCCCTCGATGAAGATCAGTTTCTTTCCATGAAGCAGGATATGGGCGGCCTCATGGAAAAACGTGAACCACAAATGGTCGTCGGTACGATACCGAAGGCTCAGCTGAACCAGCGCCCTGTCCGGCGCAATCCAGCGCGTGGCGCCACTCGCACGACAACCCTTGAACTCGGAAACGAACGAAACGATGACGCCGGCCCGCGCACAGGCGGCAACGAGCTTGTCCTGGAAGAATTCCGGTTCTCTCCGGGTCAGGGCTCTGGCTTCCCGAAGCGCCGCCCTGAAAGTCGCCCGGTCATATGGCTGGCCAGGTACTCTCTCAGCCTCGATCAAGCCTTGCCGCAGCCAGACGGCCAGCGAGCCTTCATCGACATCGAAAGCCGCCGATTTTCGGAACGCAACGTTCTGAAGCGCAAAGAGATCCGACCACTGCTCAGGGCTGGAGACGCCCAGGAACGCCAGCAACTCCCGCACACGCTCGGGCTTGCTCGCCCTTCGCCGAAGCAGGCCTCGCTTCACCATCTCCGCGACGGGGAACTTCGAGAGCCAGGACACACGCCGAGCCAACGCGTCCTCTTGTGCCCGACGTGCGAGATACTCGCGATAGTGTTGTTCTCGAGTATTCCAAAACGCGGCCGGCACTCCCAGCACCAATTCGAACTGCAGCGCCGTGTCGACCGTGATCGCGGCCTTTCCGTTGACAATCTCGCTGATCGTCTTCTTCGGTCGTCCCGTGCGGGTCGCCAGCTCAGCCTGTGTCAAGCATCGCTCACGCAGGATTTCCCTCAGAGTGTCGCCGGGCGGCGACACCTCATCGGGGGAGTATCGGCTCCTCGCGGACTCACTCATGGGTGTCCTCGACTCCAAGAATCCTTACGGTTGTGACGCCGGTCCAATCGAGCCCTCCATCCGGCTTCACCGGTACGGGCTCGTCTGCCGGCTCGAGCAAGAGGCGATACGGGTGACGCAAATCGAGGGAGAGCACTCCGGCCAACTCCCTCTTCAGTTCATGACAGCGACCGGGCAATCTCCTCATCACTTCGAGGTTCTCTGCCGCTCGTAGGTCGTCGAGGCGGCGCCTGATCCTTCTGGCTCCATCTGCCCCCCAAACCCGGGTCCCTGCGTGAATCGAATTACACTGCTTTTCAAGCCGTTTGGTCCTGAAAACGATGTCCAATCGAAAGCCACCTCGGCGCCACCATTCCATAAAAGATATTAACGCTTAGGGTTATCGATAATGTAGACCTGCAGCGATGACGAGGCAACCACATGTCGCCAAGCGCCTGCGATCGTCCGGTCCCGTGGAGTCGCCTTAACCATGACCACCTCGATTCAGTTAACATGGGTTGTCAACCGGCTGCCATCCGAACCGGATCGGAGTTCGACACTGCACGAACCGAGCGCGGCGCTCGCCAATCCCCCCACCGGCCTCTCGGGACGCACTTCGATGCGGCCCGCAGCGGTCGTGGCAATGATCGTCGTCTCGCACACGACGATCGACGCGTACACCGCGTTCCTGCCGCCGCTCCTGCCGCGGATCATGGACAACCTCGGCCTCTCGATCACGCTCGCCGCGACGCTGTCGACGGTGCTCTCCATCTCGACGGCGCTCCCGCAGCCGGCCTTCGGCTACCTCGCCGACCGGTACGGGCGACGCGCCTTCCTCGCCGCAGGCCCGATCGTGGGAGGCGTGTTCATCTCGCTCCTCGGGCTCGCGCCCAGCTATTCCGTACTTCTCCTGCTTCTCATGGTGGGAGGCCTCGGGTCGGCTGCCTTTCATCCGCCGGGCGCCTCGCTCGTCGCGCGCGCGGGAGAAGGCCGGGGCAGCGGCGTGCGCATGTCAGTCTTCTCCTTCGGGGGGGCGATCGGGTTCGCGCTGGGGCCGATCAGCGCGGTCGCGATCGTCGGCCTGTTCGGCCTTCCCGGCCTGTGGATCGCGATGATCCCCGGCGTCCTGCTCGGGATTGCGCTCTGGTTCGGGGTGAAGGGACGGACCCGGGTGGGGCCGGGGACCCCGCCGCCGCCGCCGATGGAGCTGATCCGGATGCTGAAGGGGCCGCTCGGTCTCGTGTTCGGGATCTCGGTCGTCGGCTCCTTCGCGCAGAAGGCGGTCCTCACCTTCATCCCGATCATCGCCCACCGCGCGGGCGAGAGCGAGACGGCGGGCGCCGTGGTGCTGAGCATCTATCTGGGCGCCCAGGGGTTGGGGACGCTCGCCTCCGGTTTCCTCACGGACCGGTTCAACCGGCAGCACCTGCTGGCCGCGATCAGCGTGCTCGCCATGCCGACGCACATCCTCGCCCTCACGCTGGCGCCGGCGAGCCCGGCCGCGATCGTGATGGCCGTGTGCGCGGGCTTCCTCAACATGGCGCTGCTGCCGCCGATCGTCGTGATGGCGCAGGAGATCCTCCCCTCCGGGACGGCGTCGAGTTCGGGCATCGTGATGGGGCTCGCCTGGGCCGTGGGGACGCTGATCATTCCGGTCGTCGGCGGGTTCGCGGACGCGTTCGGGCCCGTCGCGGCGACCGCCTGGTCGATGCCGCTCCTGCTGCTCGGCGCCGTATTCGCCATGCAGCCTTCGCTTCGCCCCTACTGCAGAGCCAGATGATGAACCGACCGAACCGATCTGTCGCATTGCCTGCCGTGTTGGCGGGTGCGGTCCTGGCCGCCTGCTCCAGCCCGCCGCCGGCCGACCCGGCCGACCTGATCCTCGTGGGCGGGCCCGTGATCACGCTGGACGCCGAGAGCCGCGTCGCCGAGGCCGTGGCCGTGCGCGGCGAGCGGGTCGTGGCGGTCGGCTCGACGGCGGAGATCGAGGCGCTCGCGGGTCCGGAGACCCGCCGTGTCGACCTCGCGGGCCGCGCCGTCACGCCGGGCCTCATGGACGCGCACGTCCACTTCGCGAACGGGGGCGCGAACCGGCTGTACCGGCTCGACCTCAGCTATCCGAACGTGGAGAACATCGCGGACGTGCAGGGCATGGTCGCGGAGCAGGCCGGGCGCCTGGCCGAGGGCGAGTGGGTACGGGGCGGCGGCTGGGACGAGGGCAAGCTCGAGGAACTGCGCTACATCTACGCGTCGGACCTTGACGCCGTGGCCGCGGGGCAGCCCGTGTGGCTGGCCCACACGATGGGCCACTACGGCGTGGCCAACTCCCTTGCCCTCGACATGGCGGGCATCACGGCGGACACCCCCGATCCGCCCGGGGGCACCATCGACCGCGACGCGGCCGGGCAGCCGACCGGCGTCCTCAAGGAATCCGCCATGGGGCTCGTCACGCGGCTCATCCCCTCCCTCGGCCCGGAGCAGCAGCGCGAGGGGATCCGGACCCTCGCCGACGCGTTCAACGCCGAGTGCATGACCGGCGGCAAGGACCCCGGGATCGGGCGCGGCGCGTGGGAGGCCTACAGCGACGTGCTCGCCGACGGCGACCTCTCGGTCCGCATCTTCGCGCTCTGGCGGGGGCGAGGCGGGACGCTCGAGGAGGTGCGCGCCTACGCGGACAGCCTCGCGACCTTCACCCGCCCTTACGAGTCGACGGGGGACGACCGCCTCATCCCCGGCGGCGTGAAGCTGTACATCGACGGCAGCGGCGGCGCCCGCACCGCCTGGCTGTACGAGGACTGGAACCGGGACCACACCGGCACCGATGCCGGCAATCGCGGCTATCCCACCATGGACCCGGACGAACTGCGCCGCCGCTTCCGGGCCTACCACGACGCGGGGCTGCACGTCTCCATCCACTCCATCGGGGACCGCGCCATCGACTGGACCGTCGACAGCTTCGTCGAGGCCATCGAGGCCACCCCCACGCGGGGCCTCCGCCACGGGATCATCCACTCCAACATCCCCACGGATCGCGCGCTCGACGCGATGGCCGAACTCCAGCGCGAGTGGGAGGCCGGCTATCCGGAGCCCTCCCCCACCTTCACATGGTGGATCGGCGACACCTACGCCGGGAACTTCGGGCCCGAGCGCACCCTGCGGCTGAACCCGTTCCGTTCCTATCGGGATCGCGGCATGATCTGGGCCAGCGGCTCCGACTTCTTCGTCACCCCCTACCCGGCGCGCTACGGGGTATGGGCCTCCGTCGCCCGCCAGCCCCTCCTCGGCGTGTACGGCAGCGAACCCTACGGCACCGCCGAGTCCGTGGACGTCGAGACGGCGCTGCGTTCGTTCACGACCTGGGTCGCCCACCAGATGTTCCTCGAGACCCCCTCACCGACAAGCTCGGAACGGTTCACTTTCGCCAGGATGTCCTCCATCGAGCCCGGCAAATACGCCGATCTCGCGGTATGGGACCGCGACCCCCTCACCGTCCCGACGATCGAACTGCGTGACATGTCGTGCGAAATGACCGTCTTCAATGGCGAAGTGGTGTTCGACCGTTCCGGCACGCTCATGCCCTAGCTGTAGATGCCACGGTGGTTGTTCACCGGATCGACGAGTAAAATGAGAGTTCCTGTCAGACGCGGTGGCGTTCTGCGCGCGGTCGGCTTCTTCGGGCGCCAGGGGGTGAAGATCAGCCAGCTCATGACCGACAACGGGGGCTGCTACCGGTCGAAACGGTTCCGGCGGGTGCTCCGGGAACTGGGGATCGGCCACATCCTCACCCGCCCGTACACGCCCAGGACCAACGGCAAGGTGCAGCGCTTCATCCGCACCTCGCTCGCGGAGTGGGCCTACGGCCGGTCCTATCCGCACTCGCGCGTGCGGGCGCAAGTTCTCCGCGTCTGGCTTCGCTAGTGCTAGTGCGGGCGCAAGTTCTCCGCGTCTGAGGCTTCGAGTGCGTACAACCTGAGGCGACGACAACCGCCATCGGACGGCTCACACCCATGCAAAGACTCGTCGAGCCAAGGGTCACCAACGTCCTTGGCATCTACACCTAGCGGCCCGTGGCGAGACACCGCGTCAGCGCCGAGACGGGCGAGGCGCTCGATTCCCGACGCCCGGCCGTTTCACGTCGCCCGGCCGTTGGCGCGCTCGCCGCGCTCGCGCTGGCGGGATTGGCTCTCCCTCGGAGCGCCTTGCCGCAGCAGCCGGTAGAGATCGCGGGACACCTCCTCGACGCCGGCACCGGAGCACCCATCTCGGTGGCGCTCGTCTCCATCCCCGCGCTGGACATCTCGACGCTCACCAACACGGACGGAGCGTTCCATCTGGTCGTCCCCGCCGGCTCCCACACGTTCGAGATCCGGCACATCGGCTACGGTACGCGGACGACCGAGGTCGAGGCGCGGGCCGGCGGCACACTCTCGCTGGAGTTCCGCATCGAACCGGCCGCGATCGAAGTCGCCCCGCTCGAGGTCAACGTCGAGTGGAGACCGTCGTCCCTGGAGCAGGTCGGTTTCTACGAGCGCCGGGCGCACGGCAGCGGCAGATTCTACGATCCCGAGGACATCCGCCGCGGGGGCGACGGCCTGATCGTCGGCTGGCGAAACATGAGCGAGACCATTCTCAACATGAACCGGTCCGGCGGCGTGTGGTGCGCTCCACAGATCCTCATCGATGGCCGCCGGGACCGCGTTGGCCTCATGACCACGCTCGCCCATCACCGAATGGGAGGCGTCGAGGTCCACGCCGAGCCGCACAAGGTGCCGGGCCTCGTGCCTCTGATACGCGCGGCGGGCGAGGATCCGCTCTGCCCCACGGTCATCGTCTGGACACGACAGTGGCTGACCGCGGCCGAGCTTGAAGAGCGGCGGATCGTTCTCTGCGAGCCCGGCCCCACAACGGAACGGGCTCCGCTCGTGGTCGAGGGGACGGTCACGGATGCGCTGACCGGCATTCTCCTGCCCCGGGCGACCGTGACGGCCTGGATCACGGAACCGGCCGGCCGGCGGCGCGAGAAGGAGACGACCGCCGACGACAACGGTCGCTTCCGGTTCTGCGACCTCGATCCGCGGACGGACGTGAGCATCTGGGCCAGGTTCGCCGGCCTCAGCGGCGAACTGGCGCCCGTGGCGGCCGAGACAGCCCCCGTGACGGCCGATACGGCCCCCGTGACGCGGGATCTGGAGGTCCCCATCTCTCGTCACGGCCACGTCGCCGGCCGCGTCTTCGATCTCCGGCGAGGCGAACCCGTGCCGGGGGCCGAGATCAGGCTGGCGGCGGGCGCGGCCGCACCGGCCCCCGGCGACCGTGGCCCGCCCGCGGAGGCCGGGTATCTGACGACGAGCGACGAGCACGGCCTCTTCGCGATCCCGGACCTGATCCCTGGGGACTACCGGCTCGCCGTATCCCACCCCGACGCCGGTGTCGCCGGAGAAACCATCCCGGTCCCCTCCGGTTCAACGGTGGATGTCCGCGTCGAACTCGACCCCACGCCGCCTCCCGCGCCCGACGCCGCCTCGCCCGCGGCGGGGCCGCGGATCGTGGCCGAGCGGCGGCATCCGCGTCTCACGGAGGTCGGTTTCTACGAACGCAGGCGGGAGAGCGCGACGCGGGGCCGCGGACACTTCTTCACGCGGGAGCGGATTCAGGCCCTCGCGCCCACCCGCCTCACCGACCTCCTCACCGAGGTGGACGGCCTGCGCGAAGTCTGCCCGCGACAGACCTGCCGCCTCGTCTCGCCAAGGGCGGGGAGATGCTCCCACGTGTCCGTCTACCTGAACGGCACCCTGGTCATGGATGGCCGCGCCTGGGACTTCGAGCAGGGGGGCGTGGACGACCTGGCGGCTCCGCATGAGGTCGTCGCCATCGAAGTCTACCTCGGGGCCGTCTCCCTGCCCGGGGAGTTCGCCGCTCCATCCAACCGGTGCGGCGCGATCGTCATTTGGAGCGGGTAGCCGCGAGCGTGACCCGGGACGGCTGGCGTCGCGACTTCGACGCGACGCTCCTGTACGTCGTGCGGGACGGCGAGATCCTCCTCATTCACAAGAAGCGGGGCATCGGAGCCGGCAAGCTGAACGGCGCCGGGGGGAAGGTGGACCCCGGCGAGAGCCTCCTCGCTGCGGCCGCGCGAGAGTTCCGTGAGGAATTGTGCGCGCGCCCGCTCGCCCCGCAAAAGCTGGGAGAGGTGGCGTTCGACGTGGTGGACGGCGTATCGATGCTCATCCACGTCTTCCGCGCCGATGCGCTGGAGGGCGAGCCTTCGGAGACGGACGAAGCGGTCCCCGTCTGGGCGCCCGTCGACGACATCCCCTCACCGTCCCGACGATCGAACTGCGTGACATGTCTTGCGAAATGACCGTCTTAAATGGCGAAGTGGTGTTCGACCGATCCGCGGCGCGCGATCCCTGGGGGCCTATGACGCCCAGCAAACGCCGGTTCCGCAATGCCTTCCTCGGTGCGACGCTCCCATGGATCATTCCCGCCGGAGCATCGCTCGGCGGGCTGCAAGACCCCGCGTACACTTCGCTGGATTCGCTGGAGTTCAGTGAAGTAGGTCGTCTTGGCGTCCTGGAGGGCGATCCGACACAGATGTTCGGAGACGTGACGGCGCTCTCGGTCGACGAGAGTAGGGGAGTCCTGTTCGTCCTGGACCGGCTGGGGCATCGCCTCTCGGCGTTCACGATCGCGGGCGAATTCATCGATTGGGCCGGAGGCCAGGGTGCGGGTCCCGGCGAGTTCACGCGCCCGGTAGCGATGGTCTCCGCCTGGGGCTCGGTCCATGTCGTCGATTGGGGCCAGAACCGACTCACGCGGTTCCAGCTGGATTCGGACAATCTCGGGTACGCCGGTGAGTTGCGACTGCCGGTCGCCGGTCCCACCAAGGTATGCCTGCTCGACGATGCTCTGTTCTTGCTGAGATACCAGGAGGGTTCTGGCCACATTGTCCACCGCGTTGATCAAGCGGCCAACCTTGCGTCGTCGTTCGGATCGCCGTTTGTGGAGGGTGATGCCTTCATGGCAGCCGCGACGGATGACGGCCTCCTGGCTTGCGATGATGCCTACGGCAGGGTCTACGTGGTCTCCCGCGCAGTCCCTCGTGCGCGCGGTTATTCGGCGAACGGGGCGCTGTTGTGGGACATTGAATTGCCGGGTGTTGAAACCGCGGTCATCACACGCGAGCGCGGTGTCGTCCGCTGGAACCCTCCGCCAGGCCGAAGCACAAACGACAGACCTGTTACGTTAGTTCCAGCGCCAGGAGGACGATTCCTGGTTCAGGTGCAGGAGGGCGTATGGGGTCAGGCCACGGATCCCGCCACGGTCGCAAGAACGTTCCTGATAGACGGGGAGAGCGGCGAGATTCTCGACGAATCGTACGATATTCCGCGCATCGAACTGTTCTCGGGGGATCTTGCATTCTCCAGGGTCGCGGAGCCCGTACCGCATGTCGTGATTCGCGAGTGGACCTGGTCGAGGGACGAATGACGTCGTCGAGGATGCTCCGATGGTCGCTTGCACAGGTCCTACTCCTTGCGGCGTGCGACTCCCCCGGGAGTCGGGGCGTGGTCATCCATCCCATCCCGGACAGCCTGACCGCGCCGCCCGGCGAGGCACTCGTGCTTGAACCCGGCGGCGACCTGCTGGTGGCGGACCAGGCCCAGCTCATCCACCGTTTCGTGCGCCGGGGCGACCGCTTCGAATACCACGACCGCAGCCGCTTCGAGGGCGAACCCCGGGACGCCTGTTGGGTGGGGGACGATCTGATCGTTCACGGGATGCGCTCCGGCGCCGGGCAAAAAGTCCTCCATCGGATGCCTGCGGGCCCGCGATCGGAGTTGAGCTTCGCCGTCCCCTACCGCTATTCGCCGAGCCTGGTCTACGAGATGCTGTCGCGCGGACAGGTGGCGTGCGGCGTTAATCGCGCAGGCTGGGTCGTGATCGCCTACCGGCTGCGCAACGCCATAGAGGCATATGACATCGTGGACGGTGAGTTGTTGTGGAACGCTCGAATCGATGGTCTCCAGCCGACGGAGGCGAGAGAAGGACGTGGCGGGCGAGAAGTCGGCACGGGAATCTTCGGAGATGAGCGGGCCCTCCACTTCCTTAGACGGGTCGCCGGCGGCAACGGTGTCCCCGTCTTCGTGCAATACAGCTACAGCTTGAGGGAGGACATCCTCAACCAGACGGGCCGCTCTACCGTGGAGACGTATGTTCTGGATCCCGAAACGGGAGAGGGTGAGTACTGGGGAGATTCCTTCCCTTCCATGCTGGCGGTGACCGATGGCTTCGTCGTGTTTTCCTGGAACGCGCCGTACCCGAGGGTCGAGGTGGCGCGGATCCCTGGGTAGCGCACTCGTCCTCGCGCTCGTCCTCGCTTACTCGGCTTTGCCCCAGGGTGCGAGCGCCATGCCACAGCAGCCCACGGATGTCGTCGGACGCGTGGTGGACGCAGGCACAGGCGCCCCCACGATGGGGCGTCGGTACATGGGCGGCCGCCCCGAACCTCATCCGAGAGATCATCCTCGCCCGGGGCCGCGGCGGGGGAAGCCTGGCGTGCGGCGGGTCTCCCCAGGTCATCATCGACGGCCGTCTCGATCGGAGCGGCCTCATCACCACCCTGTCAGCGTCCGGGATCGGAGCCGTGGAGGTTTACCACGGGGCCCACAGGGTCCCGGAAGTCGTGAGGGATGCACGCGCCGATCCGTTCTGCACGACAATCATCATCTGGACGCGGCAGTGGCTCAACGAGTACGAACTGGAGCGTCTGCGGATCGTCCTCTGCGAACCGGAGGTGACGGGAAGACCGGCTCCTCTCGTCGTCGAAGGCACCGTGACCGATGACCTCACAGAGGTGATCCTGCCGCGATCCACGGTCACCGCCTGGATCACCGATCCCGGCGGCGCCCGGCGGGAGAAAACGACGACCGCCGACGACACCGGCCGTTACCGATTTTGCGACCTCGATCCGCGGGGGAGCGTCGACGTATGGGCCAGCTTCGCCGGCCTGAGCGGCGGGCTCGGTCCCGTGGTCCCGGCCGATACGACGATCGTCGTGCGGGACCTGACGATCCCGGTCTCCCGCCCTGGCCACCTCGTCGGTCGCACCATCGGTCAGGGGCGTGGCCGGCCCGCCGTCGGCGCCGAGATCAGACTCGAAGGGACCGATTACGCTGCGACGACCGACGAGCACGGATTCTTCGAGATTCCGGAGATGCGTCCCGGCGACTACCGGCTCCTCATCTTCCATCCGGAGACCGGCTCCGCGGCGGACTCGATCTTCATCGTTTCCGGGGCCACGACCGATGTCCGCGCTGAACTCAGCCCCGATCCGGAGGCGTCGACATCGCGCATCCTCTCGTCACGGCGGGATCCGCGTCTCGAGACCATCGGGTTCTATGCGCGCAGAGCCGAGGGCGCGCGTCTGGGACACGGATACTTCTTCACCCGTGAGGAGATCGAGGCCCTGGACGCCGAACGCGTCACGGATCTCCTGGAGAGGGTTCCCCCGCTGCGGGAGATCTGCGTGGGACGCGGGTGCAGAATCGTCTCGTCGCAGGCCGGCAGTTGTCCTCGCGTTCCGATCTATCTCGACGGGGCATTGCAGGTGGATAGCCGCGGTGTTGACCGGGAGGAACAGGACGTGGATCGCCTCGTGACTCCGGCCGAACTGGCGGCCCTGGAAGTCTACCCACGGCCCGTGTCCTTGTCCGACGACTTCGCACCTCCCTCGAACCGCTGCGGAGCGATCGTCCTGTGGAGCGGCGGATGATTCGGGACGACTGGCGGCCCGAGATCGACGCGACGCTCCTCTACGTGGTGCGCGACGGCGAGATCCTCCTCATTCACAAGAAGCGCGGGATCGGCGCCGGCAAGCTGAACGGCGCCGGGGGGAAGGTCGACCCGGGCGAGAGCTGCCTCGACGCGGCCGTGCGCGAGTTCGAGGAGGAACTTCGGGCGCGTCCCCTCGACCCGCGAAAGCTGGGCGAGGTGGCGTTCGACGTGGTGGACGGCGTATCGATCCTCATCCACGTCTTCCGCGCGGATGCGCTGGACGGCGAACCCTCGGAGACGGACGAGGCTGTCCCCCTCTGGGCGCCCATCGACGACATTCCGTACGATCGGATGTGGGCGGACGACCGCTACTGGCTGCCGCATCTGCTGGAAGACCGTCCCTTCGAGGCCTTCGCCCGCTTCCAGGGGGACGAACTCCTCGACTGCGAGGTGCGGTGCCCTGCCGACCACACTTGGGAGAGCAGAACCTCAGACCGGAACGAAGACAAGTGAGGCAACAGGAGATGAATCCCATGGCGACGAAGCCGCGAAACGTGATCTCGACGCTGGTCGCGCTGGCCGCGTTCCAGGCGCTGGCCGCCGCCCCCGCCCGGGCCCAGGACCGGCCGCTCCTCGGCTTCGGGGCCGAGTCCTCCGCCGCGCAGTTGGCTGCCGAGGCCCGGCTCGACGAAAGCGTGCGGGCGAGCAACCTCGAGAGCTGGATGGAACGCATGACGCGCGAGCCGTTCTTCGTGGGTGCGCCGTACAACTACGAGAACGCGATGTTTGTCGCGGAACAGTTCCGCGACTGGGGCTACGAGGTCGAGATCGCCGAGTACGAGGTCCTCTTCCCCAAGCCGCTCGTGCGGCATGTGGAGATGCTCGAGCCCGAGCCCTTCGTCGCATCGCTTGAGGAGCCCGAGATCCCCGAAGACGGATCGTCCGGCGTGGCGGGTCGCCTCCCCACCTACAACGCGTATTCCGCTGACGGTGACGTGACGGCCGAACTCGTGTACGTGAACCAGGGGATCCCCCGCGACTACGAGGAACTCGAGCGCATGGGGATCGACGTCAGCGGGAAGATCGTCATCGCCCGCTACGGCGGGTCGTGGCGCGGCATCAAGCCCAAGGTGGCGCATGAACACGGGGCCCTGGCGACGATCCTGTACTCCGACCCGCGGGATGACGGCTTCTTCCAGGGGGACGCCTATCCGAAGGGGGCCTACCGGGCGGAGTTCGGCGTCCAGCGTGGCGCGGTGCAGGACATGCCGCTCTATCCGGGGGACCCCCTCACGCCGGGCGTGGGGGCGACGGCGGACGCCGAGCGCATGACCCCCGAAGAGTCGCCCACGGTGATGAAGATCCCGGTCCTGCCGATCTCGTGGGGCGATGCGCTGCCCCTGCTGCGGGCGCTCGAGGGTCCGGTGGCGCCCGCGTCGTGGCGGGGCGCGCTCCCGCTCACCTACCACGTGGGCCCCGGTCCGGCGACCGTCCGCGTACGGCTCGAGTTCGACTGGGGGCTGGAGACCGCGTACAACGTGATCGCCACGCTCCCCGGCTCGGAGTTCCCCGACGAGTGGGTCATCCGCGGCAACCACCGGGACGGCTGGGCCATGGGGGCGGCGGACCCGATCAGCGGCCATGTGACGATGATGGAGGAGGCTCGCGTCATCGGCGAGTTGGCCCAGGCGGGGATGCGGCCGCGGCGCACCATCGTCTACGGCTCCTGGGACGCCGAGGAACCCGGGCTGCTCGGCTCGACGGAGTGGGTCGAACACCACGCCGACGAACTGCGCCAGAAGGCCGTCGCCTACATCAACACCGACGGGAGCGGCCGCGGCTTCCTGAGCATGGGCGGGTCGCACACGCTGCAGAGCTTCATCAACGACGTGGCCCGCTCGGTCGACGACCCGCAGACCGGCGTCTCCGTGTGGCAGCGGCTGCACGCGGCCCGTGCCGTGGGCGGCGGGCGCCGGGCGGATGACGGCTCGGACATCACGATCAGCCCGCTCGGCTCCGGCTCGGACTACACGCCCTTCCTGCAGCATCTGGGCATCGCGTCGCTGAACCTGAGCTTCGGGGGCGAGAGCGGCGGCGGGTCGTACCACTCGCAGTACGACTCGTTCGACCACTACACCCGGTTCGGCGACCCCGGCTTCCAGTATGGCGCGGCGCTCGCCAAGACGACGGCCCGCGCAACGCTGCGACTGGCGAACGCGGACGTCATCCCGCTGCGGTTCTCTCCGTTCGTGGCCAACGTGAAGACGTACCGGGACGAGGTGATGGCCCTCCTCGACGAGACGCGAGAACAGACGGAGCGCCGCAACGCACTCGTGGCGTCGGACGCGTACACGCTCGCGGCCGACCCCACGAAGTCGTACGTGCCGCCCGAGGCGCAGGACGAGGTGCCGTTCCTCAACTTCGCCCCTGTGCAGAACGCGATCACGCGCCTGGAGGCGAGCGCCGCCGCCTATGACGCCGCCTACGACGCCATGCGGGCCGCGCACCGGGCGGCGGCCAGCGGCGGCGATGGTTCCGGGGGTGGTGCCGACATGAGCGAGCACGCCGACGTGCAGCGGCGCCTGAACGCCGCGCTCATCCAGACCGAGCGCCTGATGACGAGCGAGGACGGACTCCCGCGCCGCAACTGGTTCCGGCACCAGATCTACGCGCCGGGCTTCTATACGGGTTACGGCGTAAAGACGCTCCCCGGGATCCGCGAAGCGATCGAGGAACGTGGGTGGGACGAGGCGTCCGAACAGGTGGAGCGCCTGGCCGGCATCCTCACAGGCCTCGCCGACAAGATCGACGAAGCCGCCGCCCTGCTCCGCGGCTGACGAGGCATTAAGTTGGGTCGTCCCCCCGTGAAGAGGCATGACGACGAAAGGTGAAAGGGCCGGCATGACGGTAGGCGTCAACGAGATTATGTCCGGAGCCGAATCCTCGATTCGTCTGAAGCGTCAGGCCAAGATCGAGGCGTGGCGGGACGGGGCCGCGCCGGACCGGACGACGCACACGCTGCATCTCGGCGACGCTCGCGACCTGGCCGACGTTCGGGAGCCGGTCCACCTCGTCGTCACGTCGCCGCCCTATTTCAACCTCGTCGACTACGACGGTGGCCGGGCGGACCACGGCCAGCTCGGCGGCATCGATGACTACGAATCCTTCCTGGACGAACTGGACCGGGTGTGGCGGCGGTGCTACGACCTCCTGACTCCCGGCGGCCGGCTCTGCGTGGTCGTGGGAAGCGTCTGCATTTCACGGCGGGCCGGAGGTCGGCATCACGTTCTTCCGCTCCCGGCCGACATCTCGGTTCGTGCGCGCCGGATCGGGTTCGACTACCTCACGCCGATCCGCTGGTACAAGATCGCCAACATGGCGACCGAAGCGAAGGGGGTCGGGTTCCTGGGGAAGCCGTACGAACCCAACGCGATCGTGAAGAACGATGTCGAGACCATTCTGATGCTGCGAAAGCCCGGGAGCTATCGGAAGCCAACGGCGGCGCAGCGTGCGCTCAGCCTCATCGAACCGGACGACCACCGGTGCTGGTTCCGGTCGATCTGGGAGGACATCCGGGGTGAAGCCCGCAAACGAGGCCATCCGGCACCTTTCCCCGTGGAACTGGCCTCCCGCCTGATCCAGATGTTCAGCTTCGTGGGGGATACCGTCCTTGATCCGTTCTGGGGGACGGGCACGACGACGGCCGCCGCCATGCTCACCGCCCGTTCGAGCATCGGGTACGAGATCGAACCGAGATATGTCGAGATCGGACGGGGACGGCTGGGGCAGGTGGACGCCTTGCAGGTGCCGGCGGAGGTGATTTGCCCTTGAAGGCACTCGAGGCGTTCGTTCGCCACCTGGCCGAAAACAACTACCATCCACGATCCGACGCCCACAGCAACGCCGTCTGCCTCGCGATCGTCGATGACCTGCTCGCGCATTGTCCGGCCTTCGCGGAACGAGCCCAAGCGGGCGAGATCGTCGCCAAGCTGAATCACACCGTCAAGGTCCACTACCAGGATTGGAATATCGACCTGGCAGTGGGCCCGCCACCGGGATCACCCATCCCGCCGAGCAACGGGTCTATCACCTTCGAAACTCCGGCAACCATCGAGCTGGCCCTCGAAGCCAAGGCCATCATGACGGAGCACGGGAAGGCACGCCGCAATCGGCTGCGCGACCCGCAGGCGTTCCATGGCTACGCACACAGCTACAACGAGAAGACGATCGCCGTGGGAACCGTGGCCGTGAACGTGTCCCGCGTGTTCTGGTCGCCAACAAGGTCTGAGAAAGAACCCCGCCCCGCCGTACGGAGCCCCCCGTCCGCAAGACCCGAAGCTCGTCACGGGAACTCCCGCACCCCAGACGGGTGACCCCATGCACCACGCAACGATGATCCACCGGATCTGCGCCGCATACGAAGACCGCTGGCAACAAAGGAACCCGCGAAGAAGTGCTTAGAACCCAAGTGCCAAAGGACTCTCAGCAGAAGGTGAACGGGATGCAACAGACGAACGAGGAGCACGCTGAGATCAATATGGGAGCGCCGAAACGGGGATTCGGATTCCACATCGTCTACACAGGGGACGGCCGAGAATTTGGAGTCGTGGTGTGTACAGACTGCCGCTCTCAATTCGATAGAGACATCGCGGCTCAGCCGGTGCATTCGAAACGGGACCGGCCCGAAGAGATACCTGACCGCGTAGCGAACGGACAGCTAGCTTCGCGGGTCCCCGGCGGGGGCTGGCGGGGGGCGGTGCCCCCTCCTCGGCACGCGCACTGGCAAGCCGACGCAAGCTCACCTCTTCGCCCGATGATCGGCGGATGACCGGGCCTCGAACCGGCCAATCAGGTCTATCAGCTGGAGTGATCTCTCTTCGCATCTCATCTTTGAAATGCCGAGCGGTCTCGGATCGCAGCGGTCGGGTCTCCTCTGCGGATTGATGGTTCCTCCCGTAGAGTAACCCTTCAAGACCTAACCAGGGCAAAGCTGGTGGCGCGTAACCCGACACCCGACAGTGGATGCTGCCCGCTACCGCAGCGGAGGCCCGCGGCCCGCGGCGAAGCGGTAGCCGACGCCGTGCGCGTTGAAGATGTAGACCGGGTCGGCCGCGTCGTCGCCGAGCTTCTTGCGGAGCTTCTTGAGGGCGGTGCGCACGCGGTCGGTGTCGCCGGAGCCCCGGCGCCCCCACACCTTCCGGAGTAGCGCCTCCGTGGTCACGACCCGTCCCCCGCCTGCCGACAGGACGCGGAGCAGCTCGAACTCGGTGGCCGAGAGCCGGACCTCTCGGCCGGCCACGGTGACGCGGCGCCGGCCGAAGTCGACGGCGAGCTCCCCGCACGCGAACGTCTCGGGCCGGGCGTGGGCGCGCAGCGCCGCCTGGACCCGCGCCAGCAGTTCGGTATGGGAGAACGGCTTGACGATGTAGTCGGCCGCGCCGCTCGCGAGCGCCTTGGCGATCGTCTCGTCCCGGCCGTAGCCGGAGATGAAGATGACCGGGAGGTCGGCGAGCGCGGGGATGTGCTTCATCAGCTCGATCCCGTCGGTCCCGGGGAGGATGAGGTCGAGCAGCACGAGGCGGGGCTTCTCGGCGCGGATGATGCGGGCGACCTCTCCGGGCTCGCCCGTCGCGACCGGGGCGTAGCCCGCGTCGGAGAGGATGTCGCGCACGTAGCGGAGCGTGTGCGGATCGTCGTCCACGACGAGGACGCGACCCTTGTCCCCCTGCCTCCCGGCCCGGCCGGACGGCGCGCTCGGCGGGGCCGCCCCGGGTGCGGCCTCCCCGGCCACGGGGATCGTGAACGAGAAGCGCGCGCCCTGCCCGGTCCCCCCGCTTTCAGCGCGGATGCGGCCGCCGTGCGCCTCGACGAGTCCGTTGCAGATCGCGAGGCCGAGCCCGGTGCCCCCGGCCGTGCTGGCGCGCTTGCGGAACAGGTGCGGCAGCCGGTCCGGCGGGATCCCCCGGCCCTCGTCCGAGACCGAGATCGCGATATGGCCGTCCTCGCGCGCCGCTTCGAGGCCGATCGGCGAGGAGGGCGGAGCGTGGCGCGCCGCGTTCGACAGCAGGTTGTTCAGCACCTGCACGATGCGTTGGCGGTCGGCCATCGCCCGCGGCAGGTCGGGCGGCAGGTCGATCATGACGGCATGGCGGCCTCCGCCGCTCAGGAACGTGTTGCGGGCCCGGTCCACCAGGGCCGCCAGGTCCGAGGACTCGGGCTGGACGGTGAGCGTGCCCGCCTCGATGCTGCCGGCGTCCAGCAGGTCCGCGATCAGGCCCCGCATGTGGTCGGCCTGCCCGCCGATGATGCGGAAGAACTGCATCATCTCGGCTTGGGAGGGGAGCGTGGCGGCGTCGAGCACGGTCGCGGCCGAGCCCTTGATCGAGGTGAGCGGGGCGCGCAGTTCATGACTCACCATGCCGAGGAACTCCGCCCGCTGCCGCTCCAGCTCCTCGAGCGGCTCCAGGTCCTGCATGGTGACGACGACCGACACGACGCCTCCGTCCGGCGAACGGATCGGCGTGACGTTCAAGAGCGTCCGGACGCTCCGCCCGTCGGGCACCGAGAGCTCGACCTCCTCGGCGCGCATCGTCTCCGCGTGCCCGAGCTGCCGGGACAGGGGGAGCTCTTCGAGGGAGACCTCCCGCCCGTCCGGGTGCGTGCACGTGATCACTTCGAGCAGTTGCTCCGGCGGACGGCCCGGGGTGCGGAGCGCCTCGACGATGCGCCTGGCCTCGCGGTTGAACGACACCGGATGGCCGGTTGCGGCGTCGAACACCGCGACGCCCACCGGCGAGGTCTCGATGAGTGCCGCCAGGTCGGTCCGCGCCCGCTCCACGTCCCGGTGCGTGCGCGCGTTGGCGATCGCGGTGGCCGCCTGCGAGGCGAACAGGACCAGGACCTCCTCGTCCGCGTCGGTGAACGCCCCGCCGTCCTCCTTGTCGGCGAGGAAGAAGCTGCCGAGATGCCCGCCGCCGCGGCGCATCGGCGTCCCCTGCATCGTCTTCGAGCCCCAGGGGTTCGGGGAGAGGCCGAGCGAGCGGAGGTAGTCGTCAACGTCCGCCACCCGGAGAGGGGCCGGAAGGTCGCGGAGGTGCCGGAAGAGCCGTTCGCCGTCGGGCCACTCGTCCATCTTCCGGCGCTCCTCGGGAGAAAGCCCGGAGGTGACGAAGTCCTCGACCCGGCCCCGACCGTCGATCGTCGTGATCACGCCGGCGCGGGCGCCGGTCAGAGCCCGCGCGCTATCGACCACCTCTTCAAGCACGGTGGCGAGGTCGAGGCTCGCGCTGATGCGCAGGATCGCCGCGCTCAGCCGCGATGTGCGGTCACCGGACGCTCCGTTTCCGGGGCCGGCAGGGACTGGATCGCTCAATGCTCCACTCGCTTCCGAAGGGTGGGCCGGAGCCGAAAAAGGCTCCGGCCGGTCGGTCCGGCAGCGTTCCGCCGAATCGGGAGGGAAGTGGAGGATAGCGGGTTTTGCGAAAAAAGCCACTAACAGGCCACGACCTGCACCCGCGTAGTCACTAATCGCTCACAACATAGCGCGTAGCTTTCCGGATAGCTCTCGATAGTTGTAGTTATCGAGAGTAAATTGCGGCAACCTTTGTGACCGGAGAGCCCCACCGGGTTCTTCGGGGCTCATCTGCGTTTCTGAAGCCGTGCCAGCTGTGCGGCGCCGTTGCGCTTGGCGAGCAGCCGCTCGCCGTAGCGCTGCACCATCCGGGCGCTCTTCCAGCGCCCGGCCTGCATGATCGCAGGGATCCCGATGCCCGAGGCGATCATGTCCTGAGCCGCGCCCACGCGGGGGCTGTGCCCGGAGAGCCGCCGCACGATCCGCGCCGGGAGCCCGGCCCGTTCGGCCATCGCCTTGTAGATGCGCGGCACCTGGCTCTCATGCAGCCGGCCGCCCAGCGTGCCGTCCTTGCGCATCGAACGGAAGAGCGGCCCGCCACCGATCCCGCTCGCGCTCAGCCACTCCGAGAGCAGCCTCACGCTGTCTCGGTGCAGGTAGAGCATCGCGCCGCCGCCCTCCGGATCGGTCTTCGCGCGGCGCACGAGGAGCGAGGCCGAACCGCCCCTTTCCATCGTCACATCAACGACTTGCAGCGCGACCAGCTCGGAGCGGCGGAGCATGGCGTCGTAGGCCACGGCCAGAATCGCTCGGTTCCTGACGTCGATCGCCCGGTCGCCCGCGGCCTCCATCAGGCGCCGGCGGAGCGTCCAGGTCAGCCCCCGCACCTGCCTCTGCCGGCACCCCCTCCGCCGGTGCATCCGCTTCAGGGCCCGCCTCACGGTCACGTGCTCGAGAGGGCTCCGCTCCCCGGCCGCCTTGTGCACGGTGGCGATGCTCGACACGTAGCGGCGCACGGTGGCCGGCGCTCGCTCACTCGCCATCGCCTCGACGTAGGCCACCATCGTGCCCGCGCGCGCGGGCAGCGGAGAACATCCCCGCTCCGCGCACCACGCCGCGAACCGTTCCAGGTCCGCTCTCACCGCTCGCACCGTATGGCCGCTCAGGGCGCCGCGGGCGTCCTCCAAGTAGGCGGTCAGCCGCTCGCCAGTTTGTGACTTTCGAGTGGCCGGGTCGGGACGGCCGGACACGCCTCCTGGCGCCGAAATCCGCATAAGTGCCCCCTGCACAATGACATACAGCCAAGCGGTTTACTCTCGATAACTACAATTATCGAGAGCTAAATCCGCGCGCGGAAACCGCAGGCGAACGAGCGAAGGGGACATCGCGATGACTAGGATACCGGACGGACGCGGCCGCGAGCGCCGCGCGGGTACCATCTTGCCGAGCGTCTCAAGCGCGAGGGAACACGGCTGCCCGCCTCCACGGCCTGACACCCTGCCGCCCCGCCGGGGCGGCCGTCCCTCTCCTTACACACCAACCGACGGCGGCGGCCACCATGTCCGGATTCGCGCCGCCAGCATCTCTCCTGCTCCGCGGCAGCGCTGTGGCCCGCCTCGACCGACGCGTTCAAAGCCGCAGGGGGCATCCGCCGCCACGCGTCCCGGCCGGGTCGGTCCTCAGCCGCCCGTGCACGCGCTGCTCGTTGCGCTCGCCCTGCTGCTGCCGCCCGGGGTGGCCCAGGCACAGGACGTGCTGCTGAGCAACCTCGGGCAATCCCACAACGAGGGTTCGCCAGCGTTAATTATTGGCAGTTTCAGACAGGCTCAAGGGTTCACCACCGGCTCCAACGCTTCCGGCTACCACCTCGGCAGCATCGAGCTGGACGTTTACGAAGTCCCCAATACTCCGGCCGATGTAACTGTCGAGCTTTGGTCCGCGACGAGCGGCTCCGCGCCCGACGCCTCGGTCGCCACGCTGACCCATTCCACCGGGACGTGGATCGCCGACGCCGCCAACACCTTCAACGCCCCGGCAGGCACGACCCTGGAAGCTGGCACAACGTATTTCGTGTTCGTGTCCTACAGCGGGGAAAGGGCTTATCTGACTGTGTATTACACAGCATCGACATCCGCCGACAGCGGCGAAGCCGCGGGATGGAGCGTCGGCCAGCGGTTTAGGCGTGGCACGGGCGACTGGTCCTCCGACACTGGGCAATTGAGATTCAGAATCAACGGCACGGTGGTGATTCCGCCGGAGCTGGAGATGACGCTGCAGGGGCTGGAAGTGACGCTGCATCTGAGCGATGACGCGGTCCTTGAAGACGCAACACCGAT
Organism: Candidatus Palauibacter sp.; assembly: GCF_965222475.1. Taxonomy (GTDB): domain Bacteria; phylum Gemmatimonadota; class Gemmatimonadetes; order Palauibacterales; family Palauibacteraceae; genus Palauibacter. Next base: position 551,138 of record NZ_CBDCUB010000007.1, read on the forward strand.
CACGGTGACGGCGACGGTGTCGCCGGCGACGCCCGTGTCCTTCACGGTGGAGATCTCGGCGACCCCGGTGGCGCCGATGACCGACGACGACTTGGAGCTGAGCACGAACCGGACGCTGAGCTTCACCGCGAACGCGACCGAGAGCACCGGGCTGGTGACGATCCGGCCGGTCGACGACGACGAGCCCGAACCGCCGGACGTGGTGACGATCTCCGGCGTCGTGTCGTACCTGACCATACCGAACCCGGACGACGTGACGCTGACCATCCACAACAACGACGCGGAATCGTTCGAGGTCGCGGTCGATGCGCCGGCGGCCGTGGACGAGGACGCGGGCACGGCGACCGTGACCTACACGCTCACGAAGCGGGACGGCGCTCCGGTGGCCAACACGGATGTGAACTTCTATCACGGGGATGCCGAGACCGCGACGCGCGGCGTGGACTACACGCCGCCGGTCGCGGCCGCGGGTCTGGGCGGGGGCCGACTCGTGGTTCTCGAGCTGGCGCTGCCGCCCTCGGCGTTCTCCAACACCGCCGGCACGGTCTGGGTGTGGGAGGGTTCCTTCGAGATCGGCATCGTCGACGACCAGGAAGGCGAGTTGGACGAGACCATCGTGTTCACGGTCGAAGCCGGTAAGGGAGAGTCGCCCGAGCAAACCATCGTCATCCGCGACAACGACACGCCCGTGATGCGGAACGTGAGGGTGGTCAACGGACCGGGCGCGGCCGGGATGTGGAGCGCCGGGGAGCAGGTCGATCTGGAGGTCCGCTACACCTTGCCGGTGGCGGTGGAACAACCGTCCAGTGATGACGAGTGCTGGTCCTACAACGCCGATGGCACGTGCAAGCCGCCGGGTCCGTACGTGGCGGTGGTATTCCGTTCCGACGCGCGGCCGGGGTACGGCGAAGTGCTGGGGGTGGCGCTGGCGCGGTACGTGAGCGGCTCGGGGACGGCCACGCTGATGTTCGCCTACACGGTGGGCGCGGCCGAGGCCGGCGCGCGGGGCGTGGAGGTGGTGGACGGCAAGGTGTTGCTGCGGGGCGCGACGATCCGTCCGCTCGGGGGCGGGGACGACGTCGGGCCGGAGTTCACGCGCACGCGGGTGATGCGGGTCGATGTGCAGAAGCCGGGCGGAGGCGCGTGGACCGCGGGCGACAAGGTACGGGTGACGGTCAAATTCAGGGGTCCGGGGCAGCGGAACCTGGACCCGGTGAAGGTGAACAAGACCGGGGGCACCCCGACGATCGGTCTGCGTCTGGGCGACCCGGAGAACCGGCTGCTGGCGCGCACGGCGTCGTACAAGGGGGGGTCGGGGTCGAACACCCTGAGCTTCGAGTACGCGGTGATGGCCGGGGACGGGCGGATAAGCGCGGTGGAGGTGGTGCCCAACAGCCTGGCGCGGAACGGGGCGACGATCCGCAACAAGCAGGGCTACGATGCGGAGCTGCATCACCTGGGTGTGCTGTGGTATTCGGTGGCGCTGCGGGTGCGCGACGCGGCGGCGCGCGAGGGCGAAACGCTACGGTTCACGATGGAGTTGGCGCAGGCGGCGAAAGCGCCGGTGACGGTGGACTATGAGACCGCGGACGGCACGGCGACGGCCGGCGAGGACTACGAGGCGAAGCGGGGCACGGTGCGGTTCGCGCCCGGGGGGACGCGCGAGACGGTAGAGGTGGCGGTGCTGCGCGACGAGGAGACGGAGGACGCGGAGACGGTGGTGCTGCGGCTGTCGAACGCGCGCTCGGAGGGTTCGGAAGACCCGGTGGAGGTGCCGGACCCAGAGGCGGAGGGCACGATCGAGGACGTCGCGTCGGAGGGCCTGACGGCGTCGTTCGAGGGCCTGCCCGAGGCGCATGACGGGGAGAGCGCGTTCACCTTCCGGGCGGCATTCAGCGAGCCGCTCAGCATGATGAACGGCCGGCGGTTGCGGGAGGACGTCGTGGCGGTGTCCGGCGGCCGGACGACGTCGGCCGGCCGGGTGGACCAGCGCCGGGACCTGTGGGAGCTGACGGTCGAGCCGGACTCGCCGGCGGACGTGACGGTGACGGTCGCGGCCGGGGCGGCCTGCGGCACCCCGGCGGCGGTCTGCACGAAGGACGGCCGGGCGCTGTCGGAGACGATCTCGGCGACGGTGGAGGGCCCGGCGGACGAGTCACCGGCGGTGAGCGTGTCGGACGCGAGCGCGACCGAGGGCGACGCGGTCGAGTTCACGGTGTCGCTGTCGGCGGCGAGCGGCCGACAGGTGACGGTCCGGTACGGGACGTCGGACGGCACGGCGGAGAGCGGGACGGACTACACGGAGGCGTCGGGGACGCTGACCTTCGCGGCGGGCGAGACGTCGAAGACGGTGAGCGTCGCGACGACGGACGACTCGGCGGACGAGGAGGACGAGACCTTCACGCTGACGTTGTCGAACGCGGCGGACGCGACGCTGGGCGACGCGACGGCGACGGGCACGATCGTCGACAACGACGACGCGCTGACGCCGTTGACGGCGGAGTTCCGGGACATGCCGGAGACGCACGACGGCGAGAGCGCGTTCACACTGCGGATCGCGTTCAGCGAGCCGCTCAGCTGGATGAACGGTCGGCGGTTGCGGGAGGACGTGGTGGCGGTGGCCGGGGGCCGGGCGACGAAGGCCAGTCGGGTGGACCGGCGCCGGGACCTGTGGCAGCTGACGGTCGAGCCGGATTCGCTGGTGGACGTGACGGTGACGCTCGCGGCCGGGGCGGCCTGCGGCACCCCGGCGGCGGTCTGCACGAAGGACGGCCGGGCGCTGTCGGAGACGATCTCGGCGACGGTGCGGGGTCCGGCGGGGAGTTCGGCGGCCAGTGTCCCCATGAAGGAAGACCTGGCCGCGCGCGCCTGCTCGGCGCTGGCCGGCGGAGACGGCCTGGCCCCGGGGGCTGCGGCCGCGGCGTTATGGAGGGACGGAGATATGGACAATGACCAGGTCGCCGCCCTGGACGGTATGGGGAACGGGAACGGAACCTACGACCTCGGCGATCTGCTTGCCTGGATCAACCGCTGCCAGCCGGGATCCGGATCGGCTGACGGCGCCGGACCGCTGCCCTCCGCTCCCCCCGCGATGCCGGCGTCCCAGCCGGCGCGAGGAGCCAGCCAGCGGCGAAAGGGCGCGCGCGGCCCCGCCCGCCGCCGCCGGAAGGCTCCGGCCCCGCCCGCCGCCGGTTCCCGGACCCGGCGGTCCGGGTGGTTGCGGACTGCGCTGCCGGCCGCGCTGATCTCGGCCTGGGGCTGCGGCCTCGGGGACGGCATCGCCGGCCCGCCGGCTGACACGCCCGGCCATGACGCAGTGGGCGCGGCGTTCACGGATCCCGGCCCCCTGCACGTCCGGTTGACGGCTCCGGCGGGTGCGCGCGACATCGGAGCCATGCTCGTGATCGAGGGTCCGGCCATCGACTCGGTGCAGGCGCCGGGCCTGGAGATCTTCGAGACGGACGAATCGTCCTCGACGCGGCGCGAGATCGTCATCGCCGGAGCGCTCCCGCCGGACGCGCCGGTGCTGCGGATCTGGGTGCCCCACCGGGGCGACCAGGCACGCTATCGCGTCAGCCTGCTCCAGGTCGCGGCCGAGGACTTCACGCTTGGGGACCCGGAGGACTACGCGGTCGCCATCGGGCGGTAGGGCGCGGGGCGCCCGAGACGAAGCAGAGAAGCGTCGAGGGAAGGATGGTGTGAGAGGGGGCGCGCCGGCCGGCGCGCCCCCTCTTTCCGTTTGGTGTTCCCGGGGAACCCGGCTCGCCCCGCCTCGCCCGCGGCCCCCGATCCGGTCCTCGAGGACGGTCCGGCCCCCACGGACCCCTGACACCCGGCCCCACGCCCGGTCCCGGCTGCCCGCGACGGCGGCGCCGGAAGCCCCGGCACTCCCCTTCCGCCGCACCGCGCGGACGGCCCGGCGTCGGCGGTGCCCATCCCCCCGCCGGCCGCGCTTCGCGACACCCGTTCAACGGGTTCCCCCAAAGTGCTCGCGGGGGTGCTCCGCCACCGCATTGGCGGCGGCCTCCCGGACAGGACGGACACGTCGGACAACATCGGACGGGACAGACACTTAGGAGATTTCCTAAGAATTGACTTCCTCGAAGAGGCCCTCACCGTTAGGGGTCTTGACACGGTTGGAACGGCAGTCATGCAGACGCTGGAGGATCAATTCAACACACGGGTGAATGCGTTCCCGGAAGAGACGGGCATGAGTCCGACGACGCTCGGAATGAGGGCCGTGGGCGACCCGAACCTGATGCGCCAGATCGCGGGCGGCCGCTCGCCGTCGCTCAGGACGGCGGACCGGGTTCTGGCGTTCATCGCGGACCACGGCACCGGCGCGGGCGGCACTTGGGACCGGCGCCGCGCCCATCGGCGGCGGCGGCATCCGGCGTGGGCGAGGAAGACCAGGAGGAGTCGAGCGATGACCAAGCGACAGAGCAAGAGGAGAACGAAGCCGGCGCCCCGATTCCTGCGGGTGTCGGAGGTGGAGGCCCGGACGGACCTGTCGCGGAGCACGATCTACGACTGGTCGGCCGAGGGACGCTTCCCCCCGCCGATCCGGCTGAGCGGGCGCGTGGTGCGCTGGGTCGAGGCCGAGGGGTAGGCTTGAGCGCGCAGCGCGGCCACCCGCTCCTCGGTGGGCGGGTGGGTCGTGAACAGGGAGGTGAGCCCCCTGCGGCGCCCCGCAAACGGGTTCACGATCGCGAGCGACGCGCCGGCCGGGTTCACGTCCATCGGGATGCGGCGGGCCCCTGACTCCAGGCGCTTCAGCGCGCCCGCCAGACCCATCGGATCGCCCGTGATCTCGCCGCCCGTGCGGTCGGCCTGAAACTCGTTCCGGCGGCTGATCGCCATCTGGATGATGACGGCCGCCAGCGGCGCGACGATGGCCATGACCAGCACACCAAGCGGGTTGTCGCCGTCGTCCCGGCCCCCGCCGAAGATCAGGCCCCAGCGGGCGATCGAGGCGATCATCGCGATGGTGCCCGCCATCGTCGCGGCGATCGTGCCGACGAGCATGTGCCGGTGCTTGATGTGGGCCAGTTCGTGCGCGATGACGCCGTCCAGCTCCCGGGGCGGCAGCGCCCGCAGGATCCCCTGCGTGAAGCAGACCACCGCATGCGCCGAATCGCGGCCCGTCGCGAAGGCGTTGGGTTGCGGCTGGGGCGAGATCGCCACCACCGGCGCGGGAAGTCCCGCCCGCCGGCGCAGCCGGTCAACCCGGTCGTAGAGTTCCGGCGCCTGCGACCGGTCGACGATCTGCGCCCGGTACATGCGCAGCACCATGCGGTCGCTGAACCAGTACATCCCGAAGTTCATGACCGCCGAAAGAACGAGAAACATGACGGCCCCCTGCTGCCCGAACAGCGCCCCGCCCGCGAGCACCAGTACGACCGTAAGGCCCAACATGAGGCCGAATACTCTGAACATCCGCTATCACCCCTTGTACCCTCAGTCTCGGTCTATCGTCTCAATCCGCTGCGGAGTTGCTACCCCCCGCGCCGTCGGCGCTACGCCCTCTGCCGCGAGCAGGTCGCAGAAGACGAACCCGTCTCGCTCCACCACCTCGCCCCGCGTCACCGGGACCGGCCGCGGCAGGATCGGACCCGCCCACACGAAGGTATGGAACTCCCCGTTCTCCCCGCATGGATCGACCCCCTCCGGGAGATCCGCGACGAAGCCGGCGTCAAACGCGCGTCCCGCGAACGACGCGTCCAGAACCGCCGGGTTGATGCACACGGCGACTGCCTCGAACCCGTCCCGGATGAAGGAGTTGGCGAGAGTCGCAGTGGGTTGCTGCCAGATCGGGAACAGGCATCCCAGACCCGAAGCCGCGAGTTGCCGCTCCCGGTACTCGCGGAGATCCTCCAGGAAGATGTCCCCGAAGGCCACGCGCCGGATGCCGTCGTCGTACAGGCGGTCGAACGCCTCGCCCATGGCGCGCTCGTAGATCTCGTTCGAGGACTGCGGTGCGACGACGACCTCCACCAACGGGATGCCGATGGCCGCGGCCTGGTCGCGCACGAGCGCGCGCCGCACGCCGTGCATGCTCACCCGGTCGTAGGCGTCGGTTACCGTCGTGATGAGGGTCTCGACACGGTAGGCACTCGACTGCTGCAGCGCGTGGAGTGCCAGGGCGCTGTCCTTGCCGCCGCTGAAGCACATCGCGATGGGTTCGCTCACTCCAGAACCGTCGCCTGGAACGCTCCCGTGAGCACGCGGCCCTCGCGCTTGACCTGGACCCAGATGGTGTAGTCCCCCGGCTGCGGGAAGGCGAACGGGAACTCCACTACGCCGGTGCCGCCGGCCTCAGCCGTCGGTCCTCCAGCCGTCGGTGCCGGTGCCGGCGCGAGCACGGCGAGCGAGCCCATCGAGATCGTGCCCGCGGGATGCAGGTGGACGAAGACCGCGCCGTCATCCCGCGTGAGCGCGGCGTGGCTGCGCATGCCCATGTAGGGCTCCAGTCGCGCCGGTTTCTCGTCGGGATCCCAGACCCGGAACGCAAGCACCGTCTCCTCGTCGACCCGCAGCTCCTGATCGCCCTGCCATTCGAGGATCGAGCCATCGTCCAGCCGCGTCTCGGAGCCCGGCCCCGAGAGCGCGACCGGAACGCCCGTCCATGCCGAGTCGTCCGCGTCTCGCAGCAGGCCCGCGGGCGTCCCCGGCGGGACATCTCCCGCCTCGGGAGCCGTGAGCGCCGCCGCGTCGACCGTGATCGTGTCGACCACGGTCTGAGCGAAGCCGGATTCGTGGACGATGTCGCCGTAGATCCGGTATTCGCCGGGGGGCAGGTCCGGCCACGGCACGCGGAACGTGGCCGAATCCACGGGGACCGGATGCACGTGCGCGAAGGCATCCATGCCCGGCGCCCCCACCACGAACATGTGCATCAGCTTGCCGTGATCCGGCACGAGCGGGCTCCAGTCCCGGCCACGCCACGCCGGATCCGTGATCGCGATCTCAAGCACGGGCACTCCCCCGGCGTGGACGATCGCGCCCTCCACGGCGAGGCGCGCGAAGATGCCGCTTCGGACCTCCCGGTCCACCGCCTCCCACCACAGGTTCCCCACGTAGAGGAGGCCCGCGACCCCCACAGCGGTGGCGGCCATGGTGACCCGGGCGCGCCACCGCCGCCGGGAACCCGCCGTTTCCCCTGACGGGAGCTGGCTCTCCCGCACCGCGGCGCCGGCGAGCGCGACGACGCCGGCGACGAGCAGGATCGCGAGTGCGAGCAGGATCCAGCCGAGCCCCGGCGGCAGGTCGCGCACGCCGAGCATGATGGACGTTACCGGGACCGAAACCTCCCCGTCCCCACGGCTTCCCTCGACCGCGACCTCGACCCGGTACGCGCCCACCGTCATGAGCCACAACTCGGCCGCGTACAGTTCAGGGTCGCCTGCTACGGGGGCGGCGACGTCGGGTGGCGGCGCCCCGCCTTCCGTGGCCGCGTCCCAACGCACGGGCCGTACTGTCACCCGGTCGACCCCGCCGCCGGGCACCCGGATCGAGATCTCGGCCAGCCCCGGGATGACCTCGGGCGGACGGATGACGACGGAAACGGGGTAGGGACCCGCCTCGCCGGAGAAGAAGACGTTGTTGCTCCCGACGTGCCCCGCCGTCGCGACGTACAGCCCCGCCACGAGCGCCGCCCAGCGCAGGAGGCGGGCGGCCCGGTCCCGCCTCATCGGCGCACGCGCGACATCCAGTTGCCGCACCACAGGCCCAGGCGGGCCGAGACGAAGGTGATCGGAAGCGCCCACCACGCCCCTGCCACGAAGCGCGCCGCCGAGAACTCGCCGCCCCTGAAGGGACCGCCGTGCCAGAACACGTACTGCCAGTCGCCCGGCCTGCTCGTGTAGCCCCACGTGTCGCCCTGGAAGACGTAGTTCCGCGCCCCCTCCGAGAGCATGAAGTCGGCGAAGTACCAGTTCACGACGCCGAAGATGCCCACGAAGGCGACGGCGCCGACCGACGCGATCCACCAGTCCGTCGATGCCCGGGCCGGCGCCTCGCCCGGCGCGGAATACCGCCGCAGCAGAAGGTCGATCGCGATCGCCGGCGCAAACAGCAGGAGCGGGAACTCGGGCGGCTGCATGGCGGTGACCGGACGGAGGATCGGCGCGAGCAGCGGTTCCGCCGGGAAGAGCGGCAGCACCCACATCATCATCAGCGAAATCCCCGTGTACACCAGGGCCGCACATGTCGCCGGCCAGCGCAACCGTCCGGCGCGCCCCACCAGGAAGAGGAGAAAGGGGAAGACTCCCGCGGTGACCAGATAGAACGTCGCCCCGTGCATCTGGTTGGGGAACGTGTACTCCAGCAGCAGCACCGATGGCGACATGATCGCCGCCGCGGCGCTGAATACGCATGCCCATGCGAGCTTGCGACGCCCCGCCTCCGAGGCCCGGTTCTGCCACGAGAGCGCCATGAGCATGGCGCCGATCTGGATGGCGTAGATCCCCAGCGCGAGGACCATGTGCGGCGGACTCAGGATCTGGACGTCGAGGCCGTACGCGTTGTGCCACCAGTCGTCCAGCGGCGCCGAGGTGAGCATGGCGATCGCGCCCCAGATCGCCACCCAGGCCCCCAGCGGCGCCCGGAACCCCCACAGCCGCACCGAGCGTCCCACTTCCGCGTCCGTCCCGGCGAAGGTCGTCTTGAGCGCGAGCCACGCGCACGACAGCCCCGCCGCCAGCCCGCCCGCGTAGACCGCCATGTGCGCGGGGGTCCAGAACGTGTCCCGGCCGATCGTCCGGTGCCACGAGATGTCCCACGTGATGCCTACGATCACGCTCACCGAGGCGAACAGGATCGCGGTCAGAAACCACGGAATCCTGTCCGCCGACTCCGCCGCACGCTCGCGCCCCGCGAAGATCGAAGCCGGCGCCGCTGTCGATTCCATCGAAATCCTTTCTCCGGCGCCGGATGAACGACGGCCCCCGGACTATCGACACATCTACCCTGCCGTCCGAAGATAGGTCTGAACCCGTCGAGATGCAGGAGATTTCATGCCACGACCGAGACGCCTCCGCCCCCTCCGCGCAGGACTCCCCGTCGTATCCGCCGCCCTCGCGGTCGGAGGGTGCGGCGAGCCCGGTCCCCAGCCCGAAGGATACCTTACGTCTGGCCAGGTCGACGAGATCCACGCCCTCGCCACGACCCCCGTAGAGGAGGGGCGCGCCGCGGGCATGTCGATCGCGGTCGTGCGCGGGACCGACACCCTGCTGATCGAGGAGTTCGGCCACGCCGATCTCGAACTCGGCGTGCCCACGCCCCCGGACGCGGTCTACGAGGTCGGATCCGTGACGAAGCAGTTCACGGCGGCCGCCGTTCTTCTCCTGCAGGAGGAAGGGAAACTCTCCCTCGACGACCCCCTCACGAAGTGGCTTCCGGACTACCCGGTCGGGGATCGGACGGTGACCGTTCGCCGGCTCCTCGACCATACTTCGGGCATCAAGGGCTACACCGAGATGCGGCACCTGTGGGACGAGATCGCCCCGCTGGAACTCCCCCGGGACACGCTCGTCACGCTCTTCTCCGCCGAGCCTTTCGAGTTCGAGCCCGGGACCGCGATGACGTACAACAATTCGGCCTACTTCCTCTCCGGACTCATCATCGAGGCGGCGAGCGGGATGAGCTATGAGGACTTCGTCGAGGAGCGGCTCTTCGGAGCGGCCGGGATGGAGAACTCGCGCTACTGCCACAAGGACGAACTCGTCCCCAACCGGGCCAGGGGATACGAGCCGGGAGACGACGGCCTCCTCCCGGCCCCCTACCTCAACCATCTCTGGCCCTACGCCGCCGGTTCCCTGTGCTCGACCGTTCGGGACCTGATGGCGTGGAATCAGGCCCTCCATGGCGATGGAGAGGGAGGGACGATCCTGAGTCCCGAGAGCTACCGGCTGATGATCACCCCCGAGCCGCTCCTCGACGGCACCGAACTCCGGTACGCGAAGGGGGTGGCGATCACGGACCGCGACGGAGCGAAGGGGATCCGGCATGGGGGCGGGATCTTCGGTTTCGTCACCGACCTTCGCTACTATCCGGCCGAGGATCTGTCGATCGCGGTCCTCATCAACACCGCCGGGGGCGTCGCGTCGAGCGACATCGCACAGCAGGTCGAAGACGTGATTCTCGGGCAGCGGGCGGACGTCATGCCCATCCCGTTCGACGGCGACGCGGCTCCCTATGCGGGACGATACGAGGGCCCGGCGCGCGGACAGCGCCTGGTGGCCGAGGTGGGGATCGAGGATGGCCAGCTGACGATCGACGCCGGCCCGGGCTCGGCGGGCGCCCTCACCTGGCTGGGGGGCGACACCTTCGGGCGGGGGAGCACCCGGTTCCGGTTCGTGCGCGACGCGAACGGGGCGGTTGGCGAACTCCGGATGGATGTCGTCTCCGGCCACTACGTCCTCCGGAGGGTCGACCCATGAGAACGACGCGAGCCCTGATCTCCCTTTTTGCGCTGGTCTTCGTAGCCGCCGCACCGGTTGCGGGTCAGGATCTGGATCCGCTCATCGGGACTGAAACGAGCGAGCTGGCGGCCGTCGTGGAGCGCTACAGCACCGACCGCACGGCGCTCGGGCGCCGGTGGAACGTCCCCTACTCTCCGGAGCGCAACCGCCGCTTTCACGACTTCTTCTCCGACTGGCGGCGACGGATCGACGCGCTCGACTTCGAGACGCTGAGCCTCGAGGGGCGCGTCGATTATGTCCTCCTCATCAATGACCTTACGTATCAACTGGATCTCATCGAGCGCGAGGCTCGCCTCGCCGGGGAGATGAACGGGTTCATCCCCTTCACCTCGCTCATCGTCGAACTGGAGGAACGCCGGCGTGGGCGGGAGCCGGTGGAATCCGAGGCGGCGGCGGCCCTGCTCGCGGCCCTGCCGGCCGAGGTCGAGGCCACGCGCGAGAGCGTCGAGGCGCGGCTGGGGAGCGAGACGGACGTTTCCCGCATCGTCGCGCTCCGGGCGGTGACGACGCTCGCCCGGCACACGCGCCTGCTCGAGGACTGGTACGAGCACTACGCTGGCTACGACCCCGTCTTCACGTGGTGGAACGAGGACCCGTACGCCCGCGCCAAGACCGCGCTCGACGGCTACGCGACCTTCCTGCGCGAGACGGTCATCGGATACCGCGAGGGCGAGGACGAGCCGATCGTCGGCGATCCGATCGGGGCCGAGGGTCTCGCTGCGGACCTGCGCCACGAGATGATCCCCTACACGCCCGAGGAACTCATCGCGATCGCCGAGCGGGAGTACGCGTGGTGCGAGGAGCGCATGATCGAGGCCTCGCGCGAACTCGGCTACGGCGACGACTGGCGCGCGGCGCTCGAGTACGTGAAGACGCTGCACCGCGACCCGGGCGACCAGCCGCAGATGATCCGGGAACTCGCCGATGAGGCGCTCGCCTTCGTCACCGAGCGCGACCTCGTCACCGTCCCCCCGCTCGCCGACGAGATCTGGCGCATCGAGATGATGTCGCCGGAGCGCCAGAAGGTGTCGCCTTTCTTCCTCGGCGGGGAGGTGATCCAGGTCTCCTTCCCCACGGACGGGATGGAGCACGAGTACAAACTCATGAGCATGCGGGGGAACAACGAACACTTCTCCCGCGCGACCGTCCACCACGAGCTGATTCCCGGACACCACCTGCAGGGGTTCATGACGAGCCGCTTCAACTCGCACCGGGGCGCGTTCTCGACCCCCTTCTGGGGCGAGGGGTGGGCGCTCTACTGGGAGATGCTGCTCTGGGACCTCGGCTTCCCGTCGACGCCCGAGGACCGCATCGGGATGCTGTTCTGGCGCATGCACCGCACCGCCCGGATCATCTTCTCCCTCTCCTTCCACCTCGAGCGCATGACCCCGCAGGAGGCGATCGACTTCCTCGTCGAGCGCGTGGGGCACGAGCGCGCCAACGCCGAGGCGGAGGTGCGGCGGAGCTTCAACGGCTCCTACTCGCCGCTCTACCAGGTCGCCTACATGATCGGCGGCCTCCAGATCCGGGCCCTGCACGAGCAGCTCGTGCAGTCGGGGGAGATGACGAACCGCGCCTTCCACGACGCGATCCTCCGGGGCGGCCGCATGCCGGTCGAGATGGTGCGCGCCCGCCTCCTGGGGGAGGCGCCGCCGAAGGACTTCGAGTCGGTGTGGCGCTTCCAGGGCGACCCGCTGCGCCGCAACACGACCTCCGAGGGGCACTGACGCGACGAAAGGACGATCCATGGCTCGCGACCCGCATCCTACGGCGATATTCGGCCTCCTCGTCGCCCTGAGCGCTGCGGTCGGCGGCGGGAGCGAGGTGCACGCGCAGAACGGCCGCGCTGACGGCGCCCTCTCGATCGACCAGCTCCTCTCCATCGAGTCCGTGGTCGGAGGCGCGCCGTCCTGGTCGCCGGACGGCTCGGCGATCCTGTTCGAGTCGGGGCTCACGGGCGGGCTCGCGACCCTCTCCCCCGAAGGCGGGTTCCCCACCCGGGTGCCGGTGGACATGGGCGGCTCGGGCCACTTCCTCACCTCCCAGATGCCGGGCTGGTCGCCCTCCGGGACGTGGATCTCCTACGTATCCGACAAGAGCGGCGCCCCCGAGATCTGGATCTGGTCCACCCGCGACGGATCCGACGTCCAACTCACCGACCTCGGGGCGCGGATCAACTCGATGAGCTGGTCTCCGGACGAGCGCTCGATCGTCTTCGCCGGCGACCGCTACGGGAACTACGACATCTGGAAGGTGGACGTCGCCACCCGGCAGGTGGACCGCCTTACGGAGGACAAGCGCTACGAGGTCTTCCCGACCTGGACGCCCGACTCCCGCCACATCCTCTACGTCCGCCTCGACGACGCGTGGGAGGACCACGACGTGATCGAGGTCGACGCCGCCGGCGCGAACCCGCGCACGGTGATCGAGGACCGCGACTTCTTCGACTACGGGGCGGGGGCGACGTTCGGCTATCCGAGCGTGTCTCCCGACGGGGGCTCGATCCTCTTCCGTTCCCACCGGAGCGGCTGGATCAACTACTGGCTCGCGCCGCGGGAGGGGGGAGAGCCGCGTCCGGTCGCCCCGGCCGAGGCCGACCAGAGCGCCGCCGCATGGTCTCCCGACGGGCGCTGGATCGCCTACACGGAGAACCACAACGGGCACCACGACCTGCGCGTCGTCCCGGCGGACGGCGGCGAGCCGAGGGTGCTCGTGTCACCGAAGGACGGCGTTGCGTCGAGCCCCTCGTGGGCCCCCGACGGACGCTCGATCGCGTACCTGCAGGAGGACCTCCTGAGCCCCCGCGACCTGTACGTCGTCTCGCTGGAGGACGGGAACAGCCGGGGACTCGCCTCCTCCATGCCGGCCGGCAACTTCGGCGGCCGGCTCGTGATGCCGGAGAAGATCCGCTACGAGAGCACGGACGGGTACTCGATCCCGGCCTACCTCTATCGGCCGCCGGGGGCCGCCGCCGGCGACGCGCCTCCCCGGTGTGATGTGGATCCACGGGGGTCCCACGTCGCAGTTCCACGACACCTTCCGGCAGCACGTGCAGTTCTTCGTCCAGCGCGGGTACGTCGTGCTGCTGCCCAACATCCGCGGGAGTTCGGGCTACGGGAAGGACTTCGCCGACGCGAACAACGGCTGCTGGGGGCACTGCGACCTGGAGGACGTGGTCGCGGGCGCCGACTACCTGCGGGCGCTCCCCGAGGTCGACCCGGAGCGGATCGGGATCACGGGGACGAGCTACGGCGGCGTGATGAGCATGTACGCCGTGGCCTTCGCGCCGGACGCCTTCCGGGCGGCGATCCCGGGGTCGGGATACACGGACTGGGTCCACTTCTACCACGGCGAGAACGAACTCCGGCACATCAAGCTGCTCGACCACGAACTCGGGCCGTTCGAGACGAGCGAGGACGTGTGGAGCCACAGTTCCTCGATCTCGCACGTCGCCGACGTCTCGACGCCGATCCTCCTCGTGCACGGCGTGGGTCGCTATCCGGGCTCCGACCAGTCGGAGATCTTCGCGCGGGCGCTGGAGAACTACTACAAGCCGTTCCAGTACAAGACGTACCCGAACGAGAACTACTACGTCTACGGGAAGGCGAACCGCCGGCAGATGCTCCTCGACATGCTCGACTTCTTCGAGCAGTTCCTGAAGTGAAGGTCGATCCGCGCGTCACGAGTCTGCTTACGGCAACTCTCATCCTCGCGGGATGTGAGCGCGTCGAGACCGTCCCGGATGCCGCTGGCACCCCGACGGTCGCCGCGGTCGGACCGGTGGAAGTGGGCGTCGAGACGAGCCAGGGCGAGTTCGTGATCGCCGTGCATCCCGAGTGGGCGCCGCTGGGGGCCGAGCGTTTCCTCACACTCGTCGAGTCCGGCTACTACGACGACGCCCGCTTCCACCGCGTCGTCCCCGACTTCATCGTCCAGTGGGGGCTCGCGGGCGACCCCGCCCTCACCGCCGAGTGGATGAACGCCTTCATCCCCGACGACCCCGTCGTCGCCTCCAACACCCGCGGCCGGATCGCCTTTGCCTTCACCGAACCCGGAACCCGCGCGACCCAGGTGTATATCAACCTTGTAGACAACGTACGGCTGGACTCGACGGGATTCGCACCCTTCGGCGAGGTCGTAAGCGGGATGGAGGTCGTGGATGCGCTCTATTCGAGGTACAGCGAGGCCTCCGGCGGCGGCCTGCGGCGAGGCGACCAGGGTCGCATCATCGCGGAGGGCAATACCTATCTCGACCGCGAATACCCTCTCCTCAACCATCTCATCCGAGCCCGCCGGCGCTGAAGGAATGCGATGACGAATCGCAGACTGCTGCTCGCTGCCACCGTCTGTGCCCTTGCCGCCTGCGACGGCTGGGGTACGGGCCTCGGCAGACGGGCGGGGACGCCCGAAGTCATCGGTCAGTTTCCCCCGATTACAATTGGAGTGTCTACCGGTGTCGCCGTAGCGCCGCTGTTTATCGACCCTACCGGAGACGCCCTGACCTTGACGGTCGAAGTCGAGGCCCACCCTCCAACCGCATTGGCGGCGAGGGTGTCCGGCGGATTTGTAGAACTCCGTCCGGCTGCGCCGGTTGGGTTGGCACATGTGCTCGTAGCGGCGACCGACCCGTCCGATCGCAAGGCTGATCTGATGCTCCGCGTCAAAGTGCGCGTGCCTCCCATTCCGAATCCGGACGAGTTCGGGATTCCCAGACCTTCGGGACAGCCTCGTGCCGGCCCCTCCCTCCCGTCGCGGCAACTGCTGCTGGGAGAACTGGCGGCCATCCCCTTGAGCCGTTTGTTCAGCGTCCCAAGCTCTGCGAAGTTCAGCGCTACGTCGTCATCGGGCGCGGTGCAGGCGTCGATTGCGGGAGATTCGCTCGTGCTCGAGGCCCGTAGCCTGGGCCCGGCGCAGATTGTCGTCACGGCGTCCAACGATGTCGTGGCGTCGACCCACCCTGTCCATCAGATCTTCGATATCGTGGTCCGCCCACCCGGGACTCCTCCGAACGAGCCGCCCCGGTGGAGGCAGGGCGTTCCCGCGAGGATCATTCCGGTCGGCTTCCGCGTTCCCTACGGGGTGTCAGAGTACTTCAGCGACCCGGAGGGTGGTCCGCTGACATTCTCGGCGACGTCGGATGAACCGCACCGAATCCCCGTAACCGTCTCCGGGAACAATGTGATCCTGGAGGGCAAGAGCCAGGGAGATGCCGTGATCACACTCGTTGCAACCGATCACGGAGGGCTGCCTGTACGGGCACGGATGCAGGTTTCTGCAGTGACGTTGCTCGATGACCGCTAGCGAGCGAGTGCTCCGAGCAACGGGGAGCCGATGGGACGGCAAACGGATCAGGCTTTGGCGCCGCCGAACGAATGGCCTCAATTGCTGCGCTGCCCGAACACGACCGATCCGAGGGGTCTCTTCGCAGTGGCGACTATCCCCATCCTTCGGACGGGCAACGCATGGCGGGGTCGGTCACCGTGCAGAATCTAACAGGGTCGAAAGGGGCACTTCGGCAGCCTTCTGCAAGGCAATCAGTTCATCCGCACCCGCCGCGCCGAGGCGGAGCAGTTCGTCCAGCTCAGTTCGCGTGAAGGGCGCGCCCTCCGCTGTCCCCTGCACCTCTACGAGGCGTCCGTCATCGAGATAAACGAAGTTGAAGTCGACATCGGCGGCTGCGTCCTCCACATACTCCAGGTCGAGCCTCGCCTCGCCGTCCACCATGCCGGCGCTGATCGCGGCGACCCATTGGCGAAGTGGACTGGCCTCGAGGGCGCCGTCCGATACCAGCCGTTGGAACGCCATCTCGAGCGCGACGCACGCCCCCGTGATCGACGCCGTGCGTGTGCCGCCGTCGGCTACGAGGACGTCGCAGTCCACGGTCACCGTCCGCTCGCCGAGCGCCGCGAGGTCGACGGCCGCCCGTAGAGATCGACCGATGAGTCGCTGGATCTCCTGAGTACGGCCCCGTGCGCCGCGCCGCTCCCGACGCGTGCGCTCGGCCGTTGCCCGGGGCAGCATGGCGTACTCGCCGGTGACCCAACCGCCTCGCCCCTCGCGCCACGGCGGCACGCGTTCCTCCACCGAGGCCGTGCAAAGCACGCGCGTCATCCCCATCGTGATCGTGCACGATCCCTCGGCGAAGGGGGCCGTTCCCGTCTCCAGGGTCGTCGGTCGCAGGGCGTCCAGCGCCCGTCCGTGCGGACGTGCCGGCATGGGGCAGCCTCGGTCGAAAGGTCGAAAGGGAGAAGCGATGAACGTCGAACGCGTTGACAGTACGCCAGCCGCCAGCCCGCTGCGACGGCGGATCCTCGCGATGTGTCCCGTGCTCGCCGGCGTGACTCTGGCCTGCGGGCCGGGCGATGCTCCCGAAGCGGAGGCGGGGTTGCTGGCGACGAGCGTGCTGTTCACAGGCGCGACGGTCCTCGACGGGTCCGGAGAAGCGTCGTTCACGGCCGACGTGGCGGTGGAGGGCGACCGGATCACCTTCGTTGGCGACGCCGCGCCCGCGGACCTCGCGCTGCGGGACACGATCGCGCTCGACGGCCTCCTGCTGACGCCCGGGTTCATCGACATGCACAGCCACATCACCCTGGACGAAGCGTACGGTCGACCGGCGGTCGAGTTCCTGACGCAGGGGATCACGACCGGCGTCATCGGCGTCGATGGGGCCAGCACCACGGACCTCGCCACGCTGTACGCCGAGCTGGAAGACCTCGGAGTCGGCAAGAACATCGTCTCCTACATCGGCCACGGCTCCGTCCGCGAGGCCGTCATGGGGATGGACGACCGCGCCCCCACCGCCGACGAACTCGATCAGATGAAGGCGCTTGTCCGGAAGGGAATGGAAGACGGTGCCTTCGGGCTCTCGTCGGGGCTCTTCTACACGCCCGGCTACTACGCGGAGGCCGACGAGGTCATCGAACTGGGCCGGGTCGCGGCGGAATACCCGATCGGCGGCGAGCACTCCCCGGTCTACGACACGCACGACCGCGACCTCGGTGCATCCTACCAGGGGGTCGGCTACCACAACTCGATCCGGGAGGCGATCCACATCGGGGCGGAGTCCGGACTCCGGACCATCTTCAGCCACTTCAACGCGCAGGGGGCCCACCTCTACGGACGGGCCGCTGAGGGCGCGGCGATCATCGACTCGGCGCGGGCGGAAGGCCTCGAGGTGGCGGCGGCGCAGCACGTCCACACGTCCACGATGTCGAGCCTGCGCGCCTACACGATCCCGCGCTGGGCGCAGGCCGGCGGCCCGGAGCAGATGGTGCGCCGCTTCCAGAACCCCGACACGGCCCGGGTTCTCGACGTGCAGACGATGGAGATGCTGGAGATCCGCGGCGGACCCGGGAAGATCGTGTTCGCCGACGCGAGGCCCGAGTTCAACGGCAAGACGCTGGCCGACGTGGCGGAGGACCGCGGACTGACCGTCCCGGAGGCGGTGCGCGAGATCATGTCCGAGTCGAACCCGTGGGTGATGAACCGCGACCTCTACGACGTCGAGAACACGCGCTATCTCGCCACGATGCCGTGGATGATGACGTGCACGGACGGCGTCACGCCGACACCGGGGGCGGAGATCGTCCACCCGAGGGTCTACGCCACGTTCCCCAAGAAGATCAATGACTTCGTCAACCGGGACGGGGCGATCGGGCTTCCCTTCGCGATCCGCGGCATGTCGGGCCTCGCCGCGGACTTCCTGCGGCTGGACGACCGGGGCTACATCCGAGAGGGAATGGTCGCCGACATCGCGGTCATCGACCCGGGGCGGTACACGGATCACGCCACGTACGACGATCCGCACCAGTTCTCCGAGGGCGTAGTACACGTGCTGGTGAACGGCCGGTTCGCGATTCGGGACGACGAGGTGACCGGCGAGCTTGCCGGCCGCCCCATCCGACGACCCTGATCTCCCCCAATAAGTGCGGTGGCACCGTTGATCGGCGGTTAACCTCAGGGTAGAATCTCTGGCAGAGTTCTACCTTCGGCGGTGCAAGGATGAGCCTCAATATCAAGAACGCGGAAACGTGCCGGTTGGCGGCGGAGTTGGCCCGGCTGACCGGCGAAACGAAGACGGGCGCGATCACGGCCGCGTTGCGCGACCGCCTGCGGGCCGAGAAGCGTCGGCGGAACGCCGATACGCTGGTCCGGGAGTTGCTCGCCATCGGAGAACGCTGCGCGACGCGGCTGGATCCGGGACCGTCCGCGGTCGAACACGGCGATTTTCTCTATGATGCGCACGGACTGCCCAAATGATTGTTGACACATCGGCAATTCTCGCCGTGCTCTTTCGCGAGGCGGACGCGCCACGCTACGCGAGGAAGATCGCGGAGACCTCACGCTGCCGACTGTCGGTCGCCAACCTGTTGGAGGCGTCAATCGTCATCGGAGTTCGTGCCCGCGCGGCGGATACGGAACTGGACCTCTTCGTCGAACGAGCGGAAATCGAACTGGTTCCCGTCTCGCTCGAACATGCCTCCGCAGCCCGTGATGCCTGGCGTCGCTTCGGCAAGGGGCGTCATCCGGCAGCGTTGAACTTCGGCGATTGTTTCGCGTACGGACTCGCGCGTGTTGCCGGCGAGCCGCTGTTGTTCAAGGGCGAGGACTTTGCCCTAACCGACATCGAGGCGGCATGACTCGCCCCCGCACGCCACGGTGCCTCGTGCCGGCGTTCGCACTTGCCCTCGCTCCTGCGGCGGTGACCGCCCAGACGGGCCTCGTCATCCAGGACGGGCAGGCGCAGATCGTCCCGGCCTTCGCGGATTCGTCCAGCTGGATCCGCCACGAGTTGTGGGTCGAGACCGAGTTCGACTCCGACGGCGACGGCCGGCCCGACCGGGTGCACGCGGATGTCACGCGCCCGGCACAGACCGATGACGAAGGGCTGAAGGTGCCCGTGATCTACGAGACCAGTCCCTACTACTCGGGTGTCGCCGGCGTCGACTTGGCGCACTTCTGGGATATCCGCCAGGAGGTGGGGGGCGAACCCCGGGCGCGCGACCCCTTCCCCCCCACGATTGCCCACGTCCCCAGCCAGCCGAGGATCTCCACCTCGCATGTTGCAACCTGGGTGCCCAGAGGTTTCGCCGTGATCCACTCGCAGTCCCCGGGGACGGGCCAGTCGCAGGGGTGTCCGACGGTGGGCGGCGCGAACGAGTCGCTGGCGCCCAAGGCCGTCATCGACTGGCTCAACGGACGGGCGCGCGGCTTCACGAGCGTGGACGGGGACGAAGAGGTTCGAGCGCACTGGGCGACGGGCCGGGTCGGGATGACGGGCACCTCCTACAACGGCACGCTCCCGCTCGCCGCCGCCACCACCGGCGTCGAGGGGCTCGAGGCGATCGTTCCGGTCGCCCCCAACACGTCCTACTACCACTACTACCGCTCCAACGGGCTCGTGAGGTCGCCGGGAGGATATCCGGGAGAGGATGTCGATGTCCTGTTCGACTTCATCTTCAGCGGCTTTCTTGAGGTGCGCGACTACTGCCTCACGAACGTGCGCGACGAGATGACCGCCAGCCTGGACCGCACGACCGGCGACTACAGCGATTTCTGGGCGGGCCGGGACTACCTGAACCACATCGATGGCGTGCGCGCGGCCACCCTGATGAGTCACGGCTTCAACGACTGGAACGTCATGCCCGAGCACAGCTACCGCATCTCGATGGCTCTCAGGGAGCGGGGCGTGCCGTTGCAGATCTACTACCACCAGGGGGGACACGGCGGCCCGCCGCCGCTGGAGATGGTGAACCGGTGGTTCACGCGCTACGTGGCCGGGGTCGAGAACGGGGTCGAGGAAGACCCGGCGGCGTGGATCGCACGGGAGGGAGACGACCGCGAGCAGCCGACGTCCTATCCGAGCTATCCCCACCCCGAAGCCGAGGGTGTGGCGCTCCATCCGAGAGGCGACGGAAACTGGACGGGGGCCCTCTCGCTGGAAGGTCCAGCCGATGACCACGGCGGGGACCCGGCAAGCGGAACGATCATCGACAACTTTTCGTTCACCGGCGGCCAGCTCGCCGCAGCCGAATGGTCGAACCACCGCCTGCTCTACGCGACCCCCGAACTACAGGAGGACGTCCATGTTTCGGGCGTGGCCACCGTCCGCGTGCGCGTGTCGGCGGACGCGCCGGCGGCCAATCTTTCGGTCTGGCTGGTGTCCCTACCCTGGACCGAAAGCGACGATCTCAACGACAACGTCATCACGAGAGGTTGGGCCGACCCGGCCAACGCGGGTGCCGAGGAGATCGCCTCGCCTCGCAGCGGCACGCCGCTCGCGCCGGGGGACTTCGTTGAACTGGAGTTCGATCTGCAGCCCGACGATCAGGTCATCCCCGCCGGGGCCCGCATCGGCCTCATGATCTTCTCCAGCGACAGGGAGTTCACGCTGCACCCCGACCCCGGCACAACCCTGACCGTCGACCTGGGCGACACCCGCATCGAACTGCCCGTCGTAGGGGGGAGCGCGGCCCTGCGGCGCGCACTGAGCGTGCCTGCGTCCTGAGCGCCCGCCAGGTCGGTCCATCCACACCGGCCTCCGGACATCCGACACGACGGATCCAGGGCTCGGGCGGCGGCTGGCCGGTGTCAGCGGACGAAATCGAGACATCGAAGGCCGCACGGCTTGCCCGCGTGCCCTCGGACGCCTCGGACCGGTGGGTCCGATCCGTTGAAGAAGCCCCCTACTAAGCGTTAGCCATCATTCAGGATTTCCCAGTGTCCCTTCTTGGTCGCGCCCACATGGCGGATGCGACCGGCATTTCCGAGCTTGTCGAGGTGGTACTTGACACCGTCGGCGGTGATTCCGATGCGGGTCGCCGAGGCCCTGCGAGTTAGCCCAGGGTCCTCACACAGCAGAGCGAGTATTCGTTCCTGGGTAGTTTCTTGGGTACTACCCGACAACGGCGCGCCGTCAGGTCCTGCCCCGGCCCGCTCGATTCTCGTCACGAAGCCGCCGCTGGCGTCGAACTCCGGCTCCGCCAATCCCGCGTCTACGCAGCGCCGGATCATGTCCACCGTACCGGTTCCCATTCGCTCGATGTACCGGAGCAGGTACATGGACTCCGCGAGCAGTGGGTTGCCGGGTAGCGACGGGTGCGCCACGCGCAGCTTCTCCACCGTGAGTGGCGGCTGCAGCCGACCGGAATTCGTGACCTCCAGCCGGTCCGCGAACCCCGCCGGGGCCCGGATTGGCCTCATGATCTTCTCCAGCGACAGGGAGTTCACGCTCCACCCCGACCCCGGCACGACCCTGAGCGTCGATCTGGGCGACACCCGCATCGAACTGCCCGTTGTAGGGGGGAGCGCGGCCCTGCGGCGCGCGCTGAACGTGCCTGCGTCCGACTAGCGACGGCCGGAGACAACCAACGGCCGGGATCACGCCTCTACAGGGTGGCACCGCCGTCTGCGGACACCGGTCGCCATCGCAGGGGACTCAGCCGGGGACGGTCACGATGAGCGCTTGCCGCAGCATTCTTTCCGTCGGATTCCTGTGCGCCCTCGTCGCGTGCGCCGATCCTCGCTCCCCGGCGGACCGGCCGGACGATGCGGCCCGGAGGGCCGTCCAGGTCTCCGACTCGGCGGGCGTGATGAACATCTCTCTCGGCAGCGTGGAGGAACTCCCAGCCGCTGACCTTACGACTGACCTGGTGTTCTCCACGAAGGAGCGCGGCATCGAACTGTTCTACGTCGGGGATGCGATTCTCCTCGGCGATGGCGGCGTGGCGCTGGCGAATACGGGCGCGAGCGAGGTCCTGCTCTTCTCCGGCGACGGCTCGCTCGCAACCCGGATCGGCGGCCAGGGCGAGGGACCGGGCGAGTTCAGCGCGATCACCGCCCTGATCGGGACGCCCGAGGGGTTTGTGGCCTATGACGCGCGGTTGGCGCGCCTCACCGAGTTCTCCGCGAGCGGCGAATTCCTCGACTCGTGGCCCCTCTCCGCGCAGAGCGCCATCGTCGATCTGAGACCTCTCGCGATAGCCGCCGATGGGAGCATGCTGGCGATCCTGGGCGAGCAGCGATTCTTCATGCCCGAGGGAACCAAACGCGATACCACGCCGCTGCTCGCGTTCGCGGATCCCGGGACCGAGCCCGACACGCTCGCCATGCTCCCCGCGAAGGAATGGAGCTATGGGGAGATTCCCGGCGGAGGCGTGACCCGCAGAGAGCCGGGGTTCGGGCGGGACATCGTCGCCGGCGGATCCCGGGATCGAGCCATACTCGGCGATACGGACCTCTTCGAGTTGTCCGTCCATACCGCCGGGGGGAATCTGACGCGTCGCATTCGGGGAACGGGCGGTGGCTGGCCGGTGACGGCGGATGAGATCGAGACATCGAGGGCGGCACGACTCGCCCGGCGCGGTCCGGACGCACCTGACTGGTATGTGGAGTTTGTCGAAAACGCGCCCTTCCGCGAGACGCACCCGGCCTTCCACTCGGCGGTGCTGGGCCCCGACGAGCTCGTCTGGATCGGGCTCGCGACGCGCCCGGCCGAGGAGACGAGAGACTGGCTCGTCATCGGACCCGACGGACAGCCGCGGGGACGGCTGAATCTCCCCGCCGACGCGAGTGTGCTGGCCGTCGCTGCCGACCGCTTCGTCGTGCTCCAGCGTGACGCGCTGGACGAGGAGGAAGTCCGCCTCTACCGCTACCGGTAGCGCCGACGGCCGCACCCGCGCTCCACCCGGCTTCCCGCCGACGCCGGCGAGGGGCCGCTCCCCCCCTGAAACCGTCCGCAATTGAATTCGGTACGGTCCCCCCGGTATGCTGAACCGACATTAAGGAGTCGGGACCCCCCGCAACGGAAGAAACCACACGAAGCATGAGGACCCAGCCCAGGCTTCTCATCCTCCTCATCGGACTGCTCGCGTCCGCCCAGGCGTGCGCGAGCACGGGCCGCGGCCCATCCGACATCGCCGTCAGACCGGACGCGGCGCGCGCCGCCGAACTGGAAGCGCTCTACCGAGCCCGCGCGGAAGCCGGCCTGCAGAACGCGAACGAGGCCGATATCCGCTTCATGACGCACATGATCCCGCATCATGCGCAGGCGCTGGTGATGGCCGGGTTCGCGCCGGCCAACGGGGCCAGCCCCTCGATCCAGACGCTGTGTGCCCGAATCATCAACGCGCAGACCGATGAGATCGCCATCATGAGCCGCTGGCTGTCCGACCGCGGACTCCCGTTGCCGGACGAGCCAATGCTCATGCCCGGAATGCTCACGCCGGAACAAGTCGCGGAACTCGAAGCCGCGCGCGGGTCCGACTTCGACCGGCTCTTCCTCCGATACATGATCCAGCACCACAACGGCGCCGTCACGATGGTGCGGGAGTTGTTCGCCACGGACGGCGCCGCGCAGGATGACTTCGTCTTCAAGCTGGCCTCCGACATCCACGTCGATCAGGCCACGGAAATTGCCCGCATGGAGCTGATGCTCGAGGCGCTCGCCGCGCCGGAGCCGGGCGGCTGATTCGTGAAGTTCACCCCAATCGAAGGATCCAGAATGATTCCCGTGACGAAGGGACAGGTCAGAATGCAATTCTCCGAGCGCTTCAGAACGCTGCTCGCCTGCGTGGTCGCCGCCGGAGGGCTGGCCGGCTGCGCCGCCTACCGGTCGGCGGAGTCCGGCATGGGCCCGGCGCCCGCCGCTGCGAGTCCCGCGATGGTCGGCCTGCGGGCCAATCCGCCCACGCCGGACCCGCGCGTCGGACTCGCGCCCGGCCTCTTCGATGCGGGCGAGGCGGCCTGGAATCTCAGGCTCGTATCGGCCACCCCGCCGACGGAGCCGTTCGTCGGCAAGACGAACTCCGACCTCGCCTTCACCGGCCCGTACGCGATTCAGGGCAACTACGACGGCATCCAGATCTGGGACATCTCCGACCCGGCCAATCCCGAGTCCGTGATCACGTATGTGTGTCCCGCCTCCCAGAGCGACGTCTCCGTGTACGAGCACCTGCTGTTCGTGTCCGGGGAAGGTTTCGGCGGAAGGCTGGACTGCGGTGAGCAGGGGGTCCAGGAGGAAGTGAGCCACGACCGGCTGCGCGGGATCCGCATCTTCGACATCTCCGACATCACCGCCCCGGAGTACGTCGCCAACGTTCAGACGTGCCGCGGCTCGCACACTCATACGGTGCTGGAGCACCCCGGTGATGACGAGAACGTCTACATCTACGTGTCGGGTTCCGCCCCGGTGCGGCCGGCCGACGAACTGGCCGGCTGCTCGGCTGCTCCGCCGAACGAGGACCCGAACTCGGCGCTCTTCCGCATCGAGGTCATCCGGGTACCGCTCGCCGATCCCGCGAGCGCCGCGGTCGTGAGTTCCCCCCGCATCTTCGAGGATCTGGTCGCGCCGCCACGCCACGGACCGACCGCCGAGGAACGCGCGGAGATGGAGGAAGCCCGCGCGCAGGGCGCCTTCTTCGTCGAGGTCATGGGTCAGCAGATGGCGCTTCCGCCGCAGTTCGCCACCATGATGCTGGACTCAATGGTGACGCTGCGGGGAGGAGAAGGCGCGCCCACCGCCCAGGACACCGCGGCCCTGACCGAATTCGTGAACGAGATGATCGCCGAGCAGATGGCGGGCATCGATCCGAACGCGGGTCCGACGCAGTGCCACGACATCACCGTCTATCCGGCCATCGGTCTCGCCGGCGGGGCGTGCGAGGGATACGGCCTGCTCATCGACATCAGCGATCCGGAGAATCCGCGACGGCTCGCCGCCGTGGCCGACTCCAACTTCTCCTACTGGCACTCGGCCACCTTCAACAACGACGGCAGCGCCATCCTGTTCACGGATGAATGGGGTGGCGGTGGTTCGCCGAAGTGCCGTGCCTCGGACCCGATGGAGTGGGGCGCCAACGCGATCTTCACCATCGAGGGCACCGAGATGGACTTCCAGAGCTACTTCAAGCTGCCCGCCCCGCAGACGCCGGAGGAGAACTGCGTGGCCCACAACGGGTCGCTGATCCCGATCCCCGGCCGCGACATCATGATTCAGGGGTGGTATCAGGGCGGGATCTCGCTCATCGACTGGACGGACCCCGCGAACCCGGTGGAGATCGCCTACTTCGACCGCGGTCCCGTGAACCCCGACCGGATGCAGATGGGCGGCAGCTGGTCCGTGTACTGGTACAACGGGGTCATCGTCAACTCTGAGATCGCGCGCGGCCTCGACATCTTCGAGCTGGCTCCGAGCGAGTTGATGACGCAGAACGAGATCGATGCGGCCAACTCCGTCCAGCTCACCCACCTCAACTCCCAGGGCCAGCCCATCTTCGAATGGCCCGCGACGTTCGCGCTGGCCCACGCCTATCTGGACCAACTGGAGCGGCACCGCGGGCTCTCCGCCGCGAGAATCGGCGCAATCCGGGAGGAACTGGCCGGAGCCGAGGAGGTGACGGGGTCCGCGCGAAGTGGCGCGCTTCGCTCGCTGTCCGAAGCGGTTGGCCGTGACGCCGCCGGATCCGGCGACGCCGCCAGGGTCCGCATGCTGGCCGACGCGGTCCGGGCCCTCGCAGACGCCGGGATGTAGGGTCGCCGGCACGTCGGCCCGGTCGCGAATTGCCTACGTTGATCGAAGCCCCGGCCGTCATCGAGGCGGCCGGGAACAAACCCAAGCGGATCGAGGAGTTCGCCGGCCGGGTCCGGTCGGGGCACGTCGGCGTGAGCGTGGCGCGGATGGTGTCGCCGTCCGGCTGGGTCGAACCGGGTCAGCGTCCCGAGTTCGAGGAGATCACCGTGGTGCTGAGGGGCGCGCTACGCGTCGAGCACGAGGGCGGCGTCCTCGATGTAGAGGCCGGCCAGGCGGTCGTTACGCACCCCGGCGAATGGGTCCGCTACAGCACGCCGGGCGCGGAAGGGGCCGAGTACGTCGCCGTCTGCCTGCCCGCCTTTTCCCCCGACACCGTCCACCGCGACGGCTAGGCTGGGAACCGGCGTTTCTATTCCGGATCGGCGATACCGGACAACTCGACGGGCGGTCGGTCGGGGAACCTCGCGACCAGCGAAAGCCTGCCTCCCATGGCCTCGACGCTCTTGCGCAGAGTCGAAAGGAGGAGGTCACTACGCTGTTCCATCCGCGATATGCCTTCCTGGCCAATGCCGAGTTCGCGCGCCAGGCTGACTTGGGTGAGCCGCCGGGCCTTGCGCAGCTCGCGCAGCGTCATTTCCTCCGCGATGAGTTCAGCAGCGCGCTCCTCCACCCCTCGCCGCCGCTGGGTGTCGAGTCCCTCGATCACGTCGTTCACGTTCAACGCCATCATGATCCTCCTTCCATCGCGAGCCGTGCCAGGTGCCGCTCGAAGCGCTGATCCGCCTTGCGGATGAGTGCGCGACCCGTTGAGCGTGTCCACCCCTGGGCGTCCCAAGTGCGGGCCGAAGTGTTGCAAAAGGCGGGACACGGCCAGGACCGCGTCCTGCACCTCCACCTGCAACGCGCGGAACTCCGGCGCAAACTCATCGGCGATCTCGACCGTCCAGTCCACCTAAGCAATATGTTTTGGACAGCATATGTGCTGCAAGTCATGGCACAGGGCTCACGGACCAACGCCCTCCCAGCGCACGTCCGGTACGTCACGGAATCGTTCCGCCATCACCTCGAGTGCTTCCGGGTTGTCGTCCACGAGGATGAAGTTGCGTTCCAGTTCGTGGGCGGCCATTCCGGTCGTGCCGCTGCCCGCGAAGAAGTCCAGCACGAGGTCGCCCGGGTTCGATGAGGCGGTGATGATGCGGCGCAGGATGCCGAGCGGTTTCTGGGTCGGATAGCCCGTCCGCTCGGTGCCGCTCGTGGGGACGATCGTGTGCCACCAGGTGTCCGTGGGCAGCTTCCCGCGCGCGGCCTTCTCGGGCCCGACGAGCCCCGGCGCCATGTACGGGATTCGCTCGATCTCATCCACGTTGAAGGCGTAGTTCGACCGATCCTTCACGTAGAACAGGATGTTGTCGTGCTTCGCCGGCCACCGCGTCTTCGGGCGCGCCCCGTAGTCATACGCCCAGATGATCTCGTTCAGCAGATGGTCGGGCCCGAACAGGTCGTCCAGGAACAGCCGGCAGTGGTGCACTTCCCGGTAGTCGACGTGGAGATAGAAGGACCCGTGCGGGGCGAGGACGCGATACGCCTCGACGAGCCGGGGCCCGAGGAAGGCGAGGTAGTCGTCGAACTGGTCACGGAAGCGCTGGGTGCCGACGACGGTCGTCTCGTAGCGTTCGCCCTGGAAGCCCGTCCGGTCGCCGTGTTCGCCGTGTGACGTCCGACGGGTCCGGATCCGGGTCCGTCGCTGCGTCCGCCCGGTATTGAACGGCGGGTCGATGTAGATGAGATCGGCGTGGCCGTCCGGCATGCCCCGGAGCGCCTCGAGGTTATCCGCAAGCATGATGCTGGGCATGGCGTCTCCCCGGCGGTGCCCCCACGTCGCACGAAGAGGGCGGGACCTGGAAAGCTAGAGCCGCCGAACGAGGAGCTCAACGCGGGGAAGGGAAGTGACTCCCATTGCCCGCCAGCCGTCTGGACACCACGATCAACGCCCGTTGGACCGATCGCTCGAAGCGCGGCCGAACCGCTTCACTGTCCGGCCGCTCCAGACGCTCGACCTGCGCCGCGTATCGGCGCCACACCGGAGACGCCAATGGAATACGACCCCACCCTCCCCTGGTACCGACGCCTTCACTGGCAGGTGCTGTCGGCCATGATTCTGGGCCTGGCCACGGGCTGGGCCTTCGGAGCGCCCGCGGCCAACGCGATCGGCTGGATCGGCGAGCTGTTCATGAAGCTGCTCCGGATGATCATCGTGCCGCTCGTGCTCACGTCGATCGTGTCGGGCGTCGCCTCCGTGGGCGGAGGGAGGGCCATCGGCCGCCTGTTCAGCAAGACCATGGGCTACTACGTGCTGTCCAGCCTGCTGGCGGCCCTGACCGGCCTGTTGATGGTCAACCTCATCCGCCCGGGCCGGAACGCCAACATGGGTGCGGCGGCGCAGCAGGAGGTCCCCGAACTCAACACGCCGGACTCTCCGATCGAGCTCATCCTCGACATCGTCCCGAACAACTTCCTCGCCGCCGCCTCCGCGGGCGACATGCTGGCGATCATCTTCTTCTGCATCGTCTTCGGCGCGGCGATTACGGGACTGCCGGAGAAGCCCCGCGTGGTTGTCACCGACATCTTCAACGCCTTCTTCCAGGCGATGATGGCGCTCACCTCGGGGATCATAAAGTTCCTCCCGATCGGGGTCTTCGCCCTCATCACGCGCATGGTGGGGGAGACCGGCTTCGATCGCTTCGCCGCGTTGGCGAAGTACTTCCTCACGATCGGCTCGGGGCTCACGATCCATCTCTTCATCACCATGCCGCTCCTGCTCATCGTGCTGGGCCGGATCAAGCCGCTGGTCCACTTCGCGAACCTGCGCGAACCGCTCCTGACCGCGTTCTCGACGAGTTCGTCCGGCGCCACGCTCCCGGTCACGATCAAGACGTTGCGCGAGAAAGTCGGCGTCTCGAACAAGGTCTCCTCGTTCGTGCTGCCGATGGGCGCCACGGTGAACATGGACGGGACGGCGATCTTCGAGTGCGCCGGCGCCCTCTTCATCGCGCAGGTACTCGGGATCGACCTCAGCTTCGGCCAGCAGGCGATCGTCGTCGTGACGGCGCTCCTCGCCTCGATCGGCGCCGCGGCGGTGCCCTCGGCCGGAGTCGTGGTGATCTTCATCGTGCTCAACGCGATCGGCCTCGGCGACAACCCGGAGGCGATCACGATCGTGGGCGCGATGCTCGCCATCGACCGGCCGCTCGACATGTACCGGACCGCAGTCAACGTGTTCAGCGACTCGTGCGGCGCCGCGATCATCGCCCGCTCCGAGGGAGAGGAGGGCGTGGACACCGAAGTCCGCCACTGACGCGGAGGGACCAGCTCTAGGCTCTAGAAGACGAACTCCGCCGCGAACGTAATCGTTCGGAAGTTCGGATAGCCGAAGGCGTCAACGCGATTGAGGCCCGGATCGAGGAGTGGTCCGGTCAAGCGGCCGACCTCGGGGTCGTATCCACGGTAGTCCGTCACCGTAAACAGGTTGCGGCCGATCAAGTTGAACGTGACCCGGTCGATGACGCCACCGAGCAGGCGCTCGACAACCGTCCCGGCAAGCGTGTAGCTGAGCGAAAGTTCGCGGATCTTCAGCCAGCTTCCGCCCTCGACGAACCATGAGTTCGTACGGCCCACGGAATAGAGCGTGGACGCGTATCCCACCGGTTTGTTCAACTCCAGCGGCTTGCCGGTCTGGTCCACATCCTCACCCCGCAGCTCTCGCAGCGCCCACTGCGCCGTCCTGTTGTAAATCGATTGACCGACCGAGGCGTCGAGCAGACCGTACACGCTCAATCCCTTGTAGCGGAAGTTGGCCGCGAAGGAGGCGTCGAAGTCCGGCGCAGTAGTCCCCAACGGCAGGATGTCCGTCAAGTTGCACTTGTCCGAATAGTCGGTCGGATTCCTGGACACACACACCGGCGAATAGTCGCGAACCTTGATGGGGAAACCCCAGCGATACTCCTGCTCGCCGTCGTCCGTGACCACGGTTCCCGACGTACCCCACAGCCTGTTGCGGAACCCATCGGTGAACTCGGCGCCCCCCGTCCAGACGAGGAGCCCGTCGTCGTTCACCCGGAAGTGAGACGTACAAACGGGGCCGCTGACGCCGATTGGCGCGAGGTCGGCGCAGCTCGCGGCCCAGGCTTCTCCCCATATTTCCCCGAGCGGACGACCCTCGGACACAAGGAACATCCTCTCCTGGGTGAAGTCAGGGATGTCCAGCCGAGAGACCGCATGCTGCGTTCGGTCCCAATCCAGGCGGAAGTGAAGGCCGATGTCCGGGTTGTCGATGGCCATGTACCGAAGCGACACCTCGTAGGACGCGGCTTCGATCTCTCCTGCGTTCGCCCATTGGGAGCGGAAGGTCTTGAACACCGGTTGCGGGGCAAGGAGGATCTGATCGTCCGTCGTCCTCCACGCATAGGTCAGGCCGACGCCGAGATCATCGAAAAGCACCAGATTGAGGCCCGCTTCGCGCTCGGTCGTGAGTTCCGGTCGCAGGGAGCCGTTCCCGAGATTGAGTGGCGATCCGGGGCGCCGGTAGTAGCCGGTAGGGAGTTCGTAGGTCTCGTATTGGGCGGCGAAATTCGGCCGCCCGCCCGCCGTGCCCACCGAAAAGCGCAGCTTGAGTTCGTCGATCGCGCCAGTTTTCCAGAAGGCCTCCTCCGACACATGCCAGGCTATCGAGCCACGATAGTACGTTTGCCATCGCTCGTCCGGTCCGAACAGCGACGAGCCGTCCCGCCGGACCAGACCGTCGAGGATGTAGCGACCCCGATAGTCGACACCAGCGATGCCGAGCAGCCCCTTCCCCCTGATCCTGCGAAGCTCGTTGCTTGCCGTGGTCTCTCCGACGGTCGTGTCGAAGTTGGGTACATCAGGCACCGAGAACCCAAAGGCCAAGGCGCCGTTCGACTCGTAGCGCTGATCCTCGAACAGGTAGCGAGCGCTCGCGCCGACCATCAAGTCGCCGCGCATGAACGTCTCGCGTGTGCTCACGCCCGCCGAAGCGTTGACGGCTTCATCGGTGAAGTTGAACTCGCGCAGGAAGCCGTGGTTGAAAGGACCAGGTGTGGCTCCAGCCACCGGCGGGCGCTCGTTCCAGGGCCGGATCGTGTAGTCGCGAAGATCCGTGCGGTCGAACGCTGCGTCGGCCTCGACCGTCAACCAGTCGAGGCCCGCCGGAGAATAGTCGAGAGCCAGCGACGCCATCGTCCGCGTCCGCTTGTCCCGGCTGTCGTTCACGGCAAGGAGATAGAGGGGGTTGTGCTGGATGGACTGCGGGTCTGCTTCAGCATCCGGGTAACCGTCCCAAGGGTCGATCGCGGTCAGATCCACCGCTGGCGACATGAACGTCAGGCGTGCGAAGGCACCTGTCTCCGCCGCCCTGTCGTCTTGGTCCGCACGGGAGTAGAAGCCGCTGAGCGCGACATCCAGATCGCCGAACCGCTTGTCGACGTTGAGGCGCACGTTCTGGCGCTCATAGCCCTCATCGTGTGGGAGTCCGACCTCGAGGGCCGGGAGTCGCCGAGAGACCCGATCCGCATTGAGATCGGCAAGGTTCTCAATGCACTCCGAGCAGCTCACGATGCCGCTCTCTCGAAAATGATCCACGCTCACCCGGAAGTTCGACGAGGTCGTTCGCTCCGATAGGGCGGCGTAGAGGTCCAGGGTCTCGCCGGGGTCGAAGAACGCGGCCATCTGGTCGTTCAGCGCGTGTGGAAACGGCTGATTGGCAAACGCTGTCGCCGTCGTCGCGGGCTGACCGGGGTCTATCTGGTTGTATAGCTGAGCGAACCCGAAGCCAGGACGGAGCAGATCGCGAAAGTCTACCTCCTGGCCCTCACTGTCGATGAACGTCGTCCCCGCTTGGTTCATCAGGTACGGGTGCGAACGCACGAGGCCCACGTCACCCACCAGGTCGCCGAACCCGTACTCGCCGCGAACCATAAGCCGTGAGGAATTCGGAGGGAGATCCGCCCCGCGCTTCATCTCGACCAGAATCACTCCGTTCTGTCCGCGCGATCCGTACAACGCCGCTGCGGCCGCCCCCTTCAAGATCTCCACGTAATGGACATCCAGCGTCCCGATATCGGCCAGCGTGGCGTTGTCGGACTGAATCACGCCATCGATCACGACGAGGGGTGCCATCGATCGACCCTCGGTATTGATCGATCCAGGCCCACGCAGCGCAATCGACGCCGCCTCGCCAGGCTGGCCGTTGCCGGAAATCACCGACAGACCCGCCACCTTGCCGGCAAGCAACGAGGAGACATCGGTCGCCGAGACCGGAAGGTTCTGCATCGAGAGCCGTTCCACCGCGAACGGCAACCGGGACTGATCGAGACTGAAGTGGACGGTGACGGTCCGCCCGGCGATCACGGACACCGGACGCGAGAGTTCCCGATACCCGGCCAACCGCACCGACACGGTGGTCGCCCCCTCTTCGAGGCCCTCGAGCCGGTATCCGCCCTCGGTCCCGGTCTGCGTCTCTACAGACGTACCGTCGACGAACACTCGCGCCCCGACCACTGGACGGAGCGACTCGGCGTCGGTCACGGTCCCCCTGATCACGCCCTGTCCGGCCAGGGGGGTGACACCCACAAGCAGCAAGATACTCGCCGTCGTGACGGTTCGAATGTTCGCGCCTCTCCAACGCCTTGGCCGACTGGAGACCATCTGAGTCCTCCCGGTGTTCCTGCATCAGAGGTCCATACCAACAACGGTCGAACACGGGGGTCTGCGACGACCGACACTCGTGAAGATGGCCCCGGCGCCTCGCCTTGCGCCGTCGCGATCCGGGATCGAACGTGGCCATGTGTAATGATGGAGGTGTGCCGAATGCCTGATCGCAGGGAGTTTCTGAGCCTGGCCGGAGTCGGTGGCGGAAGTGCGCTCCTCGGCGCGTGCGCCAGCGGCGCCCCGTTCGCCGGGACAGTGGCGGGGGGCGAGGGCCTGAACCCGACCGCCCGCGCGCTTCTCGACGAGCTGCGGGAGATTCCGGTCGACGACACGCACTGCCACCCGCTGACGTTCGACGACGCGCAGACGGATCCCGACGAGTTCATCGAGCGGCTGGCGCTCTCCGCCTTCCCCATGGACCGCTACTTCCCGGCTGGCGTCTACCAGCGCTGGCGGGCGAGGGACGCGGCGGAGAGAAGCGCGCTCGACGCCGAGTTCGACATCGCCGCCACGCGGGCCCGCGTCATCGAACAGGCGGGCGAGACCGTCTTCCTCCGCTATCTCGTGAAGGAACTCGCCGCCTTCCTGGATTGCGACGCGACCTTCGAGGCGGTGATCGAGGCCCGGAACGAAAGGGGCCGCGACTACGCGAGCTACCTCGGCGCCATGTTCGCCGACGCGAACATCGAGAACGCCATGCTCGACATGGGCTACCGGGAGGGGATGGACCAGGAGGGCGTGGCCCGATTCAAGGACGCGATCCTCCCGACGCGCGGCCGCCACATCCTGCGCGTGGACACGATCCTCGGGGGCCTCATGCGCGACGACCTCGGCCTCGACGAGATCGAGACCGGCATGATGGCGGAGATCGAGGCGGGCCTCGACGGTGACGGCAACCTCGGCGCCCCCTCGTACGGGATGAAGTCGTACCTGCTGCCGCGGCTGGGACTGCTGAAGCCGCTCTTCGACCGGGCTGCGGCGAGCCGCTCCTGGGACCAGTTCCGGGCGCGACGCGCGCGGGGCGAGGTGCCGGCCGGCGACGCCGTCGACCGCGACGACTACTGGCAGATGCAGAGCGAGGCGCTGCGGTATCTCCACTCGCTCGCGCTGGAGGCCTGTCTGGAGCGCGACATGCCGATGCAGTTCCACGCCGGCGACGGCGAGGCGCCGCGCGGGATCATGCGCAACCAGGACCCGTTCCTCATGGAGGAGATGGTCCGCTTCGAGCGCGGCGGTGTGATGCGCATGCCCCAGGTCATCCTCATCCACGCCGGCTATCCGCTAATCGGGCGCGCGGCGTGGCTGACGCACCTGTACGCCAACTGCCACTTCGAGCTGTCGCTCGCCGCGCCCCTCATCCACCACGGCATGCTGCGCATGTTCCTCGAGGTGATGGAGGTCGTCCCCCTCTCCAAGATCCTGTTCGGGAGCGACGCCTACCACCTGCCGGAGTTCTACTGGCTCGCCGCGAAGTGGGGGCGCCGGTTCCTTGCGCAGGCGCTCGGGATCTATGTCGATCAGGGGATCCTCGACCGGAACGAGGCGGTGGCGGCCGCCCGCATGATCCTGAACGAGAACAACCGTCGCCTGTACCATCTCGATGACTAACCGCACCTCGACGCCTTCAAGGACCATCGAGGCAAGCCAAGCGGAGGACTCATGAAGACGACCCACCATGCGACCCGAAGCGCCGGCGCCGCGCTTTCGGCGCTGATCCTTCTGGCTACAGCGGCCAGCGCCATGCAGCCGACGCAGATGGTCGGGGCACCCGACCGGGGCCCGGACGAGGGCGAGGGACCGTACGACCGGCTCATCATCCGCGGCGCCACCGTGATCGACGGCACCGGGGCGCCTCCCATCGGACCGATGGACATCATCATCGAGGGCAACCGCATCGTCGATGTCGTCGGCGTCGGTGTCCCGCGCCGGCCGATCGACGAGGAGCGACGGCCCGGACTCACGGTCGAGGGCAATCCCGACGCGACCGTGCGCGAGATCGACGCCAGCGGCATGTACGTCCTGCCGGGCTTCGTGGACCTCCACCTCCACACCGGCGGCGTCCCCAAGGCGCCCGAGGCCGAGTACACGTACAAGCTGTGGATGTCGCACGGGATCACGACCGGCCGCGGCGTCGGCTTCGGCCCCTACGACTGGACGATCGCGGAGAAGGCGCGCAGCGCGGCGAACGAGATCGTGGCCCCCCGCATGTGGGCCTACCCCTTCACCGGCGCGGGTGGCGAGGGGTGGGATCTCCGGGTCGACACCCCGGAGAACGCACGCGCCTGGGTGCGCTACGTGAAGGAAACGGGCGGTGATGGACTCAAGCTCGGCGCGCACCGGCCCGAGATCATGGAGGCCCTGCTCGACGAGGCGGCCAGCCTCGGTATGGGGAGTACGGCGCACCTGAACCAGATGGGCGTCGCGCAGATGAACGCGATCGACGCCGCGCGCCTCGGCCTCGGCACGGTGACGCACTTCTACGGACTGTTCGAGTCGCTGTACAGGGACTACGACGTCCAGCCGTGGCCCCCGGAGATGAACTACAACGACGAGCAGCACCGCTTCGGCCAGGTCCCGATGCAGTGGAACCTGATTCATGAACGAGGCAGCCCCGAGTGGCACGCGTTCCTCGAGGAAATGCTCTCGTACGACGTCACCCTCGACCCCACGATGACCGCCTACCAGGCGAGCTGGGACGTCGACGACCAGATGTACGCCCCGTGGCACGAGAACTACACGCTCCCGACGCTGTGGGAGTTCTACGAGGCGAACCGGGAGGACCACGGCTCCTACTACTTCGACTGGACGACGTGGGAGGAGGTCGCGTGGCGCGACTTCCTCGAGGTGTGGCACGATCTGCTCAACGACTACAAGAACATGGGCGGCCGCGTCACGGCGAGTTCGGACGCCGGCTACATCTACAACCTCATGGGCTTCTCGACGATCCAGGAGATGGAACTCCTGCAGCACGCCGGGTTTCATCCGCTGGAGGTGATCCGCGCCGCGACCATGCACGCCGCCGAGACGCTGTTCAAGCCGACGGGCCGCCCCATCGAGTTCGGCGTGGTCCGGGCGGGCCTGCTGGCCGACCTCGTGATCGTGGACGAGAACCCGATCCGGAACCTCAAGGTCCTGTACGGGACGGGGGCGCGGCGCCTGAACGATGAGACGGGAGAGGTGGAGACCGTGGGCGGCATCCTCTACACGATCAAGGACGGCATCGTCTACGACGCGAAGCAGTTGCTCGCAGACGTCGCCGAGATGGTCGAGGAACAGAAGCGCGCCATGACCACCGCCACAGACAACGGAAGCTAGTTTGGCGAACCCGCAGTTCGACGTCACGCCGTTCCTGACCCAGGTCGAAGGCCAGCACTTCGACCGCAAGTCCATGCTGGAAGGTCCGCCCGCCGCCAAGCGGGCGCGGGACCGTCGTGAGTTGTGGAGGCAAGCGGCCGAATATGTGGCCGCGTTCGCGAACGCGGATGGGGGCGTGCTCCTCTTGGGTGTCGAGGACGACGGTTCGGTGACCGGCCACCAGCTTCCCCCGGAGGCCGTGGACGCCCTCCTGGCTGCGCCCCAGACACGGCTGGACCCGCCGCAGCCACCCGGCTCCACCGTGTCCCACGACGGAGTCGAACTGATCGTCTTTGACGTGCCCGCCGAAGACGTGCCGGTGCAGCTGATCGATAATGGATTCCCGCTTCGCGTGGGCGACAAGACCGTCCGCGCGCGGGAGACGCAGATTGCGGCGGCCAAACAGCAGGGGATGTACGAGAGCTGGGAAAGCCGCCGTTCCTCCTGCTCGTTGGAGGATTTTGATCGCAAACTGTTGGCCCGGGCGCGCTCCGGAGCAGGGTTGTCGGCGTTGTCGGACGAGGAATACCTGCTGAAGCGTAAGCTCGCAGATCAACGCGGAAGCCGAATCGTGCTCCGTCGTGCTGCGGAACTGCTCTTTGCCCGCCACGATCCGGATCATTCCAACGCGGGCGTCCGCGTGTTTCGCGTCATCGGAACCGCCAGGCGGTTCGGGCCGGAGCACAACGTGGAGGAACGACCTCGCATCGAGGGCAGCCTGCCGCAAGTGCTCGATGAAGCTCACGAGGTTGTCTCGGGATTATTGCGACGGCCCTCTCGTCTGGTCGGCATGCGGTTCCAGGAGATGCCGGAGTACCCGGACTTCGCGTGGCGCGAGGCGTTGCACAACGCGGTGGCTCATCGCGACTACGCCATCCAGGGAAGCGGCACCGAGATGTGGCTGTTCGAGGACCGCATGGAGGTGGTCAGCGCGGGCGGGCTGCCCGAGGGCGTGACACTGGAGGAAGTGCTCAGGCTGGAGCGGGTCCACCGAAGTCGCAATCCACGGATTGTAAGGGTGCTGGTCGATCTCGGCTTCGCAAAGGACCAGGGGGAGGGTATTCCCCGCATGTTCGCGGAGATGGAGGACGCCTTCCTGCCGCGTCCCGAGGTGGAGGTCCGCGCCGAGCGGGTGATCGTTACCCTGCGTAACACCTCAACCCTCACGGCTTCGGATCGCCATTTCGTGGCCAGACTGGGGAACGCCGACCTGAGTCGTCAGGAGTTTCGTGCGCTTCTGATGGCCCACCGGCGGGGACGCGTGGACAACGCCGCTCTGCGTTCGGTCACGGGACTCGACACGCTGCGCGCAAGCCATTTGCTGCGCGGTCTTCGTGACCGGGAACTTCTCACGTTGCACGCGCGTGGCGGAGACAGCTTCTACACGCTGACCCCGGCTGTCCGTGAGCATGTCAGCGAGAGTCTGCGTGGGGCGGATCGGGGGGAGCTGTCTGACGGATCGGGGGGAGCTGCCCGCGCGGATCGAGGGGAGCTACCTGCGGATCGAGGGGAGCTACCTGCGGATCGAGGGGAGCTGCCCGCGGATCGAGGGGAGCTGCCCACGGACGTGCAGCGTATGATCGACGGCTTGGGATTCCGTCCGCGTAAGGAACGACTGCGAACGGTCATTGAAGCGATCTGCGCAGCCAGGGGATGGACGACCTCGGGAGAGATCGCAAGATTCCTACGCTTTTCCCAGCGCAATCTGGGTGGCCGCCACCTGGCGCCGATGGTGGAGGCCGGCCGGCTCGTGCGACGCTATCCAGACAATCCCACGCACCCCAAGCAGGCGTACAGAGCCAGCGGCCCTGAAGCGCCTTCTGAAGAGGAACATCATGAATAATCAAAGAGAAAAGGCGACGCTGGCCGGGGGGTGCTTCTGGTGCCTCGAGGCCGTGTATCAACTTCTGGAGGGCGTCCACGGCGTGAAGTCCGGATACGCCGGCGGACACACTGATAACCCCACCTACCAGCAGGTATGCACGGGGCGCACCGGCCACGCCGAAGTCGTGCGCGTGAGCTTCGATCCGGATGTGGTCTCGTTCGAAGATCTGCTGGATGTGTTCTTTACGATCCACGACCCGACGACGCTGAACCGGCAGGGCGCGGACACGGGGACGCAGTATCGCTCGGCGATCTTCCATGAGAGCGAGGCACAGAAGGAGGCCGCCGAACGGAAGGTCGCGGAGATCAACGCGGCCGGTATCTGGCCGGACCCGATCGTGACCGAGATCGCGCCGCTGGAGACGTTCTATCCGGCGGAGTCGTATCACGACGACTATCTGAACCGGAATCCGACCCAACCCTACTGCCAGGCCGTCGTTGCGCCGAAGGTGGCGAAGTTCCGGCGGCAGCACCTGCAGCGCCTGAAGCGCGGAGCGGGCGTCTGACCGCGGACTCGCCTGCGGGGAGCGCCCGAGGTTGACGACACCGGGGCATGCCGCGCTCAACCTGCTCGTACTGGGGCGATCCGAACGAAACGCGCTGCCCGTCGCGCTCGGGGCCGTCGCCCCGGATGTCCCGATGCTCGTCTTCTACGTCTGGGAACGACTGGTTCGCGGGATGTCCGAAGGCCGGATCTGGTCGGAGCGGTACTTCGACCCGGGCTGGCAGGTCGTGTTCGACATCCCGAGTTCGATCCCGCTGCTGGCGCTCGCGCTCGGCCTGGTGGTGTTCCTCGGCCCGCGGGCAGCCTCTGGCGGCCCCGGTCTGGAGTCGGGCGTAGCGACCGGGCTGCGGTGGGGATTCCGTGCGCCACCAGCCCTGTTCGTGGCGAGCATGATCCTCCATGCACTGGGAGACCTCCCGCTCCACCGGGAGGACGCGCACCGCCATTTCTTCCCCTTCAGCGACTGGCGATTCATCAGCCCGGTGTCGTACTGGGATCCGGAGCACTACGGGGGATACGCCGCGCTCGGCGAGGTCGTCCTCGTCCTCGCGGTCTCCGTCTTCCTCTTCCGGACGTACCGCGGACGAGGCCGCTGGATCGTCGCCGGGGTCGGAGCCGTCTACGCGCTCTTCATCGGCTTCGCGGTACTGACGTGGTCGGGAATCTGAGGTCCAGCCGGTTTCCGCTCGGGGCACGCGTCCGGCTCGCGGACCTGGCGGTCGACCCCTATCCGATCTTCGCGGAACTGCGCGCGGCGGAACCCGTCACCTGGGTGCCGGAGATCGAGCGCTGGCTCCTCACGCGCCGCGACGACATCCTCGCCGTGCTGCGGGATCCGGGCCTCTTCACCACGGACGCGCCGTCCACGATCCGCGACATGTTCGGCGCGCACATGATGACGACGGAGGGGCCGGCGCAGGTCCGCTACAAGCGGAAGTGTCTCCCGCCGTTCCACGCCTCCCGTCTCGCGTCGGCGTCGCTGCCGCAGCTGAAAGCCGAGGTCGAGCGGCTCGTGGCGGCGCTGGGCTCGGGGGGGCGGCGGACCGGGGAAGTGCGGACCGGATTGGCCCGGCCGGTCGCGCTCCACTCCGTCCTCTCCGTACTCGGGATGCCGTTGACGGAGACCTCGGCGCCCCGCTCGCGCGCCTCGAGACCCGCGTCGTCCTCGAAACGCTGTGGGACCGCTGCCCCGGCCTCCGCCTCGACCCGGAGCGCCCCGCCGCCCCGTACGGCTACGAGTTCCGCAAGCCGCCGACCCTCTGGGTGAAATGGGACTCGTAGACCAGGAGGGCCGAAGACGCTACGGCGGCGGCCCGCCGATCACCCACACGACCTCGCGCGCCATCACATGGCTGAAGCGGTCGCCCCGGGAGACCAGACGTCTCCACTCGGGGACGGTGTAGACGAGCAGGTCGGCAGGCACCGGCAGTGCCTCGAACGGCCAGTCGCAGAGGCGATGGAGCGGCGGGCAATCGCTCCGGTCAACGATCGCGACGAGGTCGAGATCGCTCCCGAAGCCGGCGTCCCCGCGAGCGTACGACCCGAAACATCCGACCGCTCTCAGTTCGGGGCGAGCGGCGGCCTGCGCTTCGGCCCACTCCTTGAGCGCTCCCAGCACGACATCAGCTGCCGGCCATCGCATCACGGACGAAGCGGATGATTTCACGGGCATGGTCCACCGCCTGCAAGCTGTGTAGCGACCCGAAGTGCTCGAAGGCCGGCCCGTCCACGTGCCCGTTCGGATAGCGCGCGGGCACATAGTAGCCGTCCAGAATGCGAGCGCGATCGACCAACTCCGGAGGCGGAGAGTCGGGCAACTCCTTGAGCAATCGTGAAATGATGTGTCCCCACACTTCCCGTCCCTGTCTGAGGTGCAGAGCCTTCAGTGCCTTCTCCCCCGCCTGGTGCGCGGCGAAGCATGCCCAATCGTGGCGGTCGTCCCTTGCCGACGCCACGGCCTGTTCAAGGTCGTGCTCCGCCTGGGCGAACCAATCCTTCCACCGTTGTGTCATGCGCCCGCCTTCCCCGCGTCAGTGCCGGCCACGCTAGCAGTCGGCGCCGCAGTGGGCCGCGTCGAGGCGGGTGAGGATGCCCATGTAGTCGGCCCAGGGGGTGCTGTTCTGCGGCACCGTCTTGTGCGCGACGACCATGTCCAGCGACGGGATGACCGTGATGAACTGGCCGTAGGCGCCCCGGCCGCTGTACGCCCCCTCGAACCCCTCCGGCACCGCGGGACCGTCCCACACCCACCACATGTAGCCGTAGCCGAACTCGCCCCCGCGCAGGCCCTCCGGGTTCATCTCCTCGGAGGGCGTGACGACGCTCGTGATCCGTTCCGCCCAGCCGTCGGGCAGGATCCGCTCGCCGTCCCACATCCCGTCCCGCAGCATGAGGTAGCCGATCCGGGCCATGTCGCGGGTGGAGAGCGTCATGTGATAGGCGAGGTTCCGCGACCGCGTCTCGTCGCCCGACTTGCGGTGAATCGACCGGTCCCAGTCCTGGAAGCCGAGCGGCAGGGCGAGGTCCGCCTCCAGCGCGTCGTAGATGTTGCGGCCCGTGAGCTGCTCGAAGACGGCCCCGGACGCGTTGAAGTCCCAGTTGCTGTACAGGTAGTAGATGCCGGGCTCCTGCGAGCCGCGCGGCGGCGCGTCCGCGAGGTTGTCCCCCGCGTTCGACGCCGGGTGGTAGACGCCGGAGCGGGCCGTCACGAGGTCCAGGACGCGGGCCCGCCTCTCGATCGGGAGGAGGCCCTGGACATCGTCCATGCCCAGGTCTTCGAGCGTAAGCTCCAGGTCGATCGTCCCGTCCTCCACGTAGTTGCCGTACAGCATGGCGAGGATGCTCTTCCGGACCGAGGCGAGATAGCTCAGCGAATCGACGGGTCCGTGCTCGAACAGCACGCGCCCCCCGACGACGGCCATCACGGCGGACGTGTTGATCCCCTCCACGTAGGGATGGATCGCATCCAGCGCCTCGGCCGAGAACCCCGCGGCCGCCGGCTCCGCGACCCGCTCCCACGAATCGGTCGGATAGACGGCCTCCGCGCTGTCGGCGACCGGACCGGGAGCGCACGCGAACCCCGCGCCAAGCGCGAGAACCAGCCCCGTCAACGCCACGAGCCTCTTGACACGAATTTCGTGTTTCACGATAATCGTGTTCTCCTTCCGCCCGAGAGAAAGGCCGCGGAACATGAAGAACATCACCATCACTCTGCCCGAAGATGTCGCGAGGTGGCTGCGGGTCAAGGCGGCGCAGGACGACCGCAGCGTCTCGAAATGGCTCTGCGAGTTACTCGAACGGACCCGTCGCCAGGAGGACGACTACGACATCGCGATGAGGCGCTACCTGGCGCGGAAGCCTCGCAAGATCGACTGGCCCGAGGGCCGGAGGCCTTCTCGGGAGGAGCTATATGACCGCCCAGGTCTTCGTTGACACGAACGTCTTCGTCTACCGGCACGACACCAGCGATCCGGCGAAGCAGGCATGCGCGGAGGAATGGATCACCTT
The DNA here is from genome assembly GCF_965222475.1 of Candidatus Palauibacter sp. GTDB lineage: Bacteria > Gemmatimonadota > Gemmatimonadetes > Palauibacterales > Palauibacteraceae > Palauibacter. The sequence continues at coordinate 593,124 of NZ_CBDCUB010000007.1, forward strand.
CCTCGCGCGTTCGCGGACGGGACGCCTGAGCTATCAGGTTCTTCACGAACTCTATGTGACCCTCGCCAGGAAGGGGCGCCTCGCCTTCGACGCTCCGGAGGTTCGCGACATCGTTCGCGATCTCATGGTCTGGCGCCCCGTCGCGCCCGACCTCCAGGTGCTGGAACGCGCCTGGTTCCTGGAGGATCGGCACGCCGTCTCCTGGTGGGACGCGCTCATCGTGGCTGCCGCGCAAGCGTGCGGTTGCACGATTCTCCTCACCGAAGACATGCAGCACGGGCATGACTTCGGCGGCGTCCGCGTGGTCAACCCCTTCCGAACGCGATCGGAGACGCCGGCCAGGATCATGGAGTCTCACGGTCGCTGAGAGGCGGTCACTCCCGAACCTTTCCACATCCAGGGCACTCTCGCCACGCGAACTTCGGCGGGATTCCCGTGTCTCACGAGGTATGATGCCGCTCATAGATGACGGGAAGGATGTGGACCGTGAACAACATCAACATCACATTGTCCGAAGATGTCGCGCGGTGGCTGTGGATCAAGGCTGCCGAGGATAACAAGACCGTGTCCGAGTGGGTCTCCGAACTCCTGGAGGAAGCCCGCCGCCGCGAACATGACTACAGGATCGCCATGCAGCTGATGCTGACACGGACGCCCGGCCGGATCGACTGGCCGAGCGAGCGCGGGTCCACCCGGGAGGAGTTGTCCGACCGCCGGGAGAGGAAACTCGCGTGACCCGCATGAAGCGAAGGAGTCGTCCATGCCGCGAGCGGAGGCAGTGTGCCGTGACCGTTTCACCCTCGTCGCGGCGCTGCTCGCCGTGAGCATCCAGGCCGCCGGCTGCGAGGCGGACGGAGGCGAACCCTCCGCCGCCCCGGCCGGGGTCACGCCCCCCGTCGCACGCGTGATCCCGGAGCAACTGGAGACGCACGGGCACACCCGGATCGACAACTACTACTGGCTGAATCAGCGCGAAAACCCCGAGGTCATCGACTACCTCGAGGCGGAGAACGACTACACCGACGCGCTGATGGCCCACACGGAGGATCTCCAGGGCGAGCTGTTCGACGAGATCAAGGGCCGGATCAAGCAGACCGATCTCTCCGTGCCGGTCAGGGAGGGCGATTTCCTCTACTACACCCGCACCGAAGACGGCCGTGACTACCCGATCCACGCCCGGAAGCGCGGGTCGCTCGACGCGGAGGAGGAGGTCATCCTGGACGTCAACGCGCGCGCCGAGGGCCACGACTACTTCGCCGCCTTCCCCGAGGTCAGTTCCGCCGGCGACATGATGGCGTGGGCCGAGGACACGCGCGGGCGCCGGATCCATACCATCCGGATCCGGAATCTCGACACCGGGGAGACCTATCCCGAGGCGATCGAGGGCGCCTCCGGCAACATGGTGTGGGCCGCGGACAACCGGACGCTCTTCTACACGAAACGCGACCTCGGGACCCTGCGTTCCCACCAGATCTTCCGGCACGTCGTCGGGACCGATTCCGCGGACGACGTGCTCGTCTATCAGGAGGATGACGAGGAATTCAGCTCCCGCGTCCGGAAGACGAAGTCGAAGCGCTACATCGTCATCTCCTCCTCCCACACGCTCGCCGACGAGCACCGCTTCCTCGACGCGACCGATCCCGAGGGCGAGTTCACGCTCTTCCTTCCCCGCGAGCGCGGGCACGAGCACCGGATCGACCATTTCGACGGCCATTTCTACATCCGCACGAACCTGGACAGGGCCGAGAACTTCAAGCTCATGCGGACCCCGGTCAGCCGGACCTCCACGGACCAGTGGGAGACGGTCGTGCCGCACCGGAGCGACGTCTTCCTGCAGGGCTTCGAGCTGTTCCGGAACTACCTCGTGCTCTCAGAACGCGCCGGGGGGCTCACCCGCCTTCGCGTGCGCGCGTGGAGTGGGGAGGAGCACGAGATCGCGTTCGACGAGCCGGCCTACCTCGCTTCGCTGTCGGCCAACCCCGAGCTGGACACGGATATCCTCCGCTTCGGGTACACGTCGCTCTCCGCGCCGCGCGCCGTGTACGACTACGACATGACCACCCGCGAGCGCACGTTGCTCAAGGAGGACGAGGTGCTGGGCGGCTACGACCGGGCCGACTACGTGGTGGAGCGGCTGCACGCCCCCGCCCGCGACGGGGCCGTGGAAGTGCCGGTGTCACTGGTCTACCGGCGCGGTCTCGAGAAGGATGGCGGCAACCCCCTCCTCCTCTACGCCTACGGCTCATACGGGTCGAGCATGGAGCCCACCTTCTCGTCCACCCGGCTAAGCCTCATCGACCGCGGGTTCGTGTACGCGATCGCCCACATCCGCGGCGGGCAGGAGCTGGGCCGGGCGTGGTACGACGACGGGAAGATGTTCAACAAGAAGAACACCTTCACCGACTACGTGGACGTGGCCGACTTCCTGATCGCGGAGGGATACACGAGCCCCGAGAAGCTGTTCGCGCGCGGCGGGAGCGCGGGGGGCCTGCTCATGGGCGCGGTGGTGAACATGCGGCCGGAACTGTTCCGCGGCGTCGTCGCCCACGTCCCCTTCGTGGACGTCATCACCACGATGCTGGACGAATCGATCCCGCTCACGAGCTTCGAGTGGGACGAGTGGGGCGACCCGAGCGAACTCGAGTCGTACCGCTACATGCTCTCCTACTCGCCCTACGACCAGGTGGAGGCGAAGGACTATCCCAACCTGCTCGTCACGACGGGACTCCACGACTCGCAGGTACAGTACTGGGAGCCGGCGAAGTGGGTCGCGAAGCTGCGCTCCGTGAAGACGGACGAGAACCGGCTCCTGCTCAAGACGCACATGGACGCCGGCCACGGGGGCGGCTCCGGGCGGGACCGCCAGTACGAGGAGCTCGCCCTGGAGTTCGCCTTCATCCTGGACCTGCTCGATGCGGGATCCGGCCCGTAACCACGCAGCAGCGGGCGAACGCGCTCAGCCCCGGGATACGTGCGCCTCGGCCACTTACCGGGGAGGCGCGCGTATCCTCGGGGCTCACCAAGGCTCTCAAGGCTTGCCTTGATCGGCGGCAAGGTGGATTCGGATGACCCGCACCGCTTGAACATCCAGCGCGTTCTTCTGCACACCCGCCAACCGCGTCGCATCCCCCGCATACGGAATAAACCCCTTGGGAAGCTGGACGGCACCCATGTAGTCGTACGTGCCACCGTCGAACAGATCCCACATCGGGGCGAGTCCGTCCGGTGGATCTACGGGTGGGGCAAGCTCGTCGTCGACTCCAAGGCCGCGTCGAGCCCACACCGTTTCGCCGGGCGGGCCTCGAAACATGTGCAGAATGGACCGGAACGTGGCTGGAAACTCGATCTCATCGATCGCATCCTGCGGCAGGGCTGACCGGTTCGGGTCACCGACGACGGATGACCAGCCGGAAGGCGCGGAGCCAGGGTTGGCCAAGTATTCCCGAACCCTGCGTGCGAAGGACGCCTCCGCCCCCCGGGCCGTGTGCGCGTTGCCCGGCCGCCAGCGCACCCCGAGGCAGTCGATGTGATCGACCGAGGAGCGATGTCTCGTTCAATACTCCCCACCATGTCGCCGGAGGTCAAATCGATGATGTCTACGGCGTACCGGGCATCCAGGTTCAGCGCGACCCGACCGCCGGAAAGAGCAGTCAAGTTGGGTCTGGGGCGAAAGAGGCGTTGTTCCAAAAAGTTATCCGCCCGGACGCGCCACAGCACCTCATCGTCGTCGAGTCGCTGAAGTCGGAGTTCTCCCTCGAGGAAATTGAGCGTCAGAACCAATATGCGGCCCGACGAATCGATGACCGGTCGCAACGCGAGCTGAATTCCCGGTAGCCTTAGGGTCTCGACGACGGTTCCGTCGCCCTCAAAGACGTGGACGCCGAGCCCGTCGGTGATCGCCAGCAGCGGAGTGGACTCCGCTAGGCCGCTGGGATTCGAGAATTCACCGGGCCCTTCGCCTTGCCTTCCCCAGTGGTGAGTCTCGTTCCCATGAGCATCTCATACGGTGATGGCACGCTCGCCGGCGTCAAGCACGATGAGGTCACCGGACGGCGTCATTTCCATCGCCGCCACTTGCGAGAACACGCGATCACCAGCGCGATGCCCAATCATAAACTCGTCGACCCACTGAGCCGAGAGCAATTGCTGCTCCATGGATTCCTGTTTACCTGGATTGATTCCCAACGTGCTCCCGACGACCATCGCAACGATGATCATCGAAACCGCCTATAACAACCCTTTACAGCTAGGCGACACCGATGTTTGGGGGCGTACCGTATCGAGGTCCGGCTCGTAGCCCACCGCCGACACCGTTGATGGTTCGTTGTAGCTCGAAACATCGAACTCCGCAGCGTGAGAGGTCAATGCGGAACACTCTGCGATTGCCTCCCGTATCCCGCTGTCGAGGAAAGAAGGTTCGGCCAGCGCAGTTACGCTGGTGGGCCACGCCAGCGCAAGGACGATGGCGACGATTGGGGCGGCGAGCGAGAACAGCTTGGATCGAGTCAACGCGAGCCTCCAAGGCCAGAGGTGGATCCCTCTCCCCCGGGGCTCTCCCTCAGCTGCTCAGGCCCGACTCACTGTTCTCGGTGCTGATGCAGCGTCTTGCTGCGGACTGCCAGCGGATGGCGCCACTTCAGGCCCTCGAATCGGCTGAAATCGCGGTCGGCCGTCACCCACTCGCACCCGCTCTCGATCGCCATCGCCGCCAGGTACGCGTCCGGCACCAGGTTGCCCTTCGCCCCGGCCTGATGGCACAACCGCCGGAAGATGGCCCAATGGCGGGCGCCGGGCGTCACTTCGATGCAGTTGGGCCGCTCACGGAGCTGCTCCGCGAACGTGGTCGCCTCGGACAGAGTACTCGGAGTCTTGAAGACCTTCGGATGCGTGACCACGCGGATGAATCCGCTGAGGACCAGCGGGCTCAGCCCGAAGGCCGCATCGGAGTCGACCTCGGAAACCAGCCAGTCGAGGTATCGCCGATGATCCGGAGCATCCTGGCGATGGGCGTAGACGAGGATGTTGACGTCGGGAAGGATCAAACGCCGTCTTCCATGAGTTCAATGAGGGCCGCGGAATCATCGAGGTCGACGCCGGGCAGCAGGCCGCCCTCCCCCGTGGTTACGAGAGAAAGCGCCGTGGGCGGGTTCGAAGTCCGATCCGTGTGCCGTTGAAGCCGTTCCCGTAGCGACTGCGCGATGACGGCCGTCACGGTCGTTCCCGACTCGAGCGCATGACGCTTCACCGCCCGCATGAGGTCATCGTCCAAACGAATCGTAGTTCTCATGACATAAAAACATACGCTCTTGACGCCAATATGTCACGGCATGCGTGCCTGGGCTCGGACCCATTCGACGGCGTCGCGGTGCGTGCCGAACCACACGCCCGGCTTCGACCGCATGTGTTCGATGAGTTCGCGCAGGATCACGATCCGCGACCGGTGCCCGATGTAGTGCGGGTGCATCGTGAGGAGGAACATCGTCCCCTCCTCGTACGCGACGTCGAACTCGTCCTTGTAGACCTGAAGCACCTCACGCGGGTTGGCGTACCGGTCGCCGAGGGGGTTGAAGAGCGGCGCGTCGTCGAGGATCCAGTCCACCGGGAGTTCGACGAGGCCCGTGGGTTCGCCGTTCGCGTTGATCTCGTACGGGCGGTCGTCGGCCATCAGAGATGAGTCGTACAGGAAGTCCATCTCCAGGAGAAGGTCGAGCGTCGCGTCGCTGAAGTTCCACGACGGGGCGCGGTAGCCGACCGGGCGTTCGCCCATGAGTTCCGTCATGCGCTCGACCGCCATGCGCAGGAGGCGCTCCTCCTCCTCACGCGGGAGGGTCGCGTTGCGCTCGTGGATCCAGCCGTGGATCCCGATCTCGTGCCGGCCCGACGCCTGGATGAGGTCGATCTGGTGCGGCGCGAGACTGAAGCTGAGCGCGGGCCCGAAGAACGACGCGGGGATGCCGTACTCGTCGAGGAGGTCGACGACGCGGCCGAGGGCGACGCGCGAGCCGTATTCTCCCTGCGAGAGCCCGCCCACGTTCGTGTCGCCGTTCCGCAGCCAGACCGTCTCGTTGTCCACGTCGAAGGAGAGCAGCACGGCGACCCGGCCGCCCTCCGGCCACGAATCCGGGTTGAGATCGCGGCCGGCACGCACCCGGTTCACGGCCTCGAACACGCGCGCCTCGGACCAGCGCCACGGCGGGTCGTCCGCCTCCTGGGCGGCGGCCCGCGCCGGCGGAACCGTCGCCATCGCCATCCCGCAGAGCGCGACAGCGAGCCCCCGCGGGATCGGGAAGGGAAGAAACGTCGAGGAGGTCGAGGCAGATCGCATCCGGTCGTTCATCAGGGTATCCCCGTTTCGGTGGTCATCGAAGGTGTGAAGCCGTATTTTCTCCGACTATTTGTGAATCGGACGGTCGGCGCCGATTCCGTCCGGCGCTGGGAGCCCGTCCCCGATTCGTGGGCTTCGTCGCCGTGGTGTCGGCCCTCCCCCGAATATGGCGACGATGACATATGGCGATTACGACAGCCGAATTCGGCACCATGAACCTCACCGCGCACGGCATCACCGTCACCCGCATCAAGCGTAATCCCTCCGTCGAAGAGATCTACGCCGATGCCCTGCGCGGACGCGAACCCGGGGCGGTCAGGGCGGCCAACGGTGCCCTCGTGGCCTTCTCCGGGGCCAAGACCGGCCGCTCCCCCAACGACAAGCACGTGGTCCGCGATCCGGAAACCGAAAACGATGTCTGGTGGGGCCCGGTCAACTTCCCCCTCGAGCGCGAGAGCTTCCTGCGGAACCGGGTCAGCGCGCGCGACTTCCTGAACGCGCAGGACCTCCTCTACGTCATCGACGGCTTCGCGGGCTGGGATCCGGAGCACCGCCTCAACGTCCGGATCATCTGCAGTCGCCCGTACCACGCCCTCTTCATGCACAACATGCTGATCCGCCCCACGCCCGAGGAGTTGGCGGACTTCGGCGAGCCCGACTTCGTAGTCTACAACGCGGGCCAGGAGGCGGCGGATGAGTCCGTGGACGGCGTCACCTCCCCGACCAGCGTCGATCTCTCCTTCGCCGACAACGAGGCCTGCATCCTGGGTACGGAGTACGCGGGGGAGATGAAGAAGGGCGTCTTCACGGTCATGCACTATCTCATGCCGAAGCGGGGTGTGCTCTCGATGCACTGCTCGGCGACGACCGACCCGGAGACGGGGGCGTCTTCGCTCCTCTTCGGTCTGTCGGGGACGGGGAAGACGACGCTCTCGGCCGATCCCCACCGGCTGCTCATCGGCGACGACGAGCACTGCTGGACCGACACGGGCGTGTTCAACATCGAGGGCGGCTGCTACGCGAAGACGATCGACCTCTCCGAGGAGAAGGAACCCGACATCTACCGGGCGCTCCGCTACGGGGCGGTGCTGGAGAACGTCGTGCTGCGGGACGACGGGAGCGTGGACTGGTCGGACTCGTCGATCACGCAGAACACGCGCGGCAGCTATCCGATCGAGTTCATCCCGAACGCGAAGGTCCCCTGCGTGGCCGGGCACCCGACCGACGTGATCTTCCTCACGGCCGACGCATTCGGCGTGCTGCCGCCGGTGAGCCGGTTGACGCCCGAGCAGGCCATGTACCACTTCATCAGCGGGTACACGGCGAAGGTCGCGGGCACGGAAGTCGGCGTCACCGATCCCGTGGCGACGTTTTCGCCCTGCTTCGGCGGGCCGTTCCTCGTGTGGCACCCGGCGAAGTACGGGGGGCTGCTGGCGGATCGGATGCGCGAGCACGGGGTGAACGTGTGGCTCGTGAACACGGGGTGGAGCGGCGGGCCGTTCGGGGTGGGCTCGCGGATCGATCTGCCCAACACGCGCCGTATGGTGGACGCGATTCACGAGGGCGCCCTTGAGAACGCGCCGACCGAGCCGGACCCGGTGTTCGGCATCCATGTGGTGACGGAGGTGCCCGGGGTGCCGAGCGAGATCCTGAGGCCGCGCGCGACGTGGCCGGATCCCGCGGCGTACGATGAGAAGGCCGCGCACCTCGCCCGGCTCTTCAACGAGAACTTCAGGCAATACGAGGACGACTGTCCGCCGGAGGTGTGCACGGCGGGCCCCGTGACCTAGCCGCCAGGCTCCAGCCACGGGAGGCGACCAGAGGAGGAAGGCATGCGGCGACGCGATCGGATGTTGGCGGTGGGCCTGCCGGTGTTCCTGGCGGTGTTCCTGGCCGGGTGTACGAGCGGGCAGCGTGGCGCGCCGCGGATGGCGGGCGCCTCCATGACCGGCGGCGCCGGGGCGGGCAACGGAGACGGCACCTCGACCCCCCTGTACGGGAACCTGGGCCCTCACACGCGCGCGGTCAGCACGCAGTCGGAGAAGGCGCAGGCGTACTTCAACGAGGGCCTGCTCTTCATGTACGCCTTCGGCACCTCGATCGCCGAGAAGTCGTTCCGGGCCTCGCGGGTGGAGGATCCGGAGTGCGCCTCCTGCTACTGGGGTGAAGCGTGGTCGCTGGCGCCGTACCTCAACGGCGGCATGTCCCCCGGCAACGAGCGGTCGGCCCACGCCGCCATGCAGAAGGCGAGGGAGCACGTGTCGAGCGCGAGCGAGGTCGAGCGGGCGCTCATCGACGCCTTCTCCGTGCGCTTCGAGGCCGATCCCGACCGGGATCGCCGGAGGATGCTCGACACGCTCTACGCACGCGAGATGGACAAGGTCGCGGCGCGCTACCCGGACGATCTGGATGTCCTCACGCTCCAGGCCGAGGCCTGGATGCTGCTGCGGCCCCGTCGCGGCGATGTGGATCTCGAAGCGAAGGATGTGAAGAAGATCCTGCCGATCCTCGAGACCGTGCTGGCCCGCGACATCCGCCACCCCGGCGCCTGTCACCTCTACATCCATCTCGTGGAGGCGTCCGAGGATCCCGGCCTCGCCGAGGCGTGTTCGGACCACCTCGGAAGCCAGATCGCGGTGAGCCACATCCACCACATGCCGACGCACATCTACATGAACATCGGTCGCTGGGGCGACGCGGTGCGCGGCAACCAGCAGGCGTGGCACGCCGACCAGAAGGCCGAGCACGGCGGCCCTCCCGGCGTCTATCCGTCACACAACCTGCACATGCTGCTCAACGCCGCCGTGATGGACGGGCAGAGCGCTGTGGCGATGCAGGCCGCCAAGGACCTGGCGGGGCACCGCGGCCCGTGGGCCTCGTACATCCCCCTCACCTACGCCGCGTTCGGGCGCTGGAGCGAGATCCTGGCGGGCGACGGCCCGAAGTCGGATGAGCCCATGGAACTCGTCGCGTGGAGCTTCTCGCGCGGCTTGGCGTACCTCCGGATGGGACACATCGACGTCGCGCAGGATCATCTGGACGAGATCGATGAGGTCCTGGCGGAAGTCGATCCCTCGGCCCAGTTTCGGTTCAGCCCGCTGGCCGACGTCGTCGCGCTGCCGCGATCCATCCTCGCGGGCGAGATCCTGCACGCGCGGGGCATGGCGGACGAGGCGGTCGAGGCCCTCGAGGCCGGCGTGGCCAAGGGGGACGGACTAATCTACTCGGAGCCGCGGGCCTGGCACATGCCGGTGCGCCACACGCTCGGCGCGATCCTGCTCGAGAACGACCGGGCCGCCGAAGCGGAGCAGGTGTACCGCGACGCGCTCCAGGATCTGCCCAATCAGGGCTGGGCCTGGTTCGGCCTCATGCAGGCGCTGGACGCCCAGCGGAAGACGGCCCAGGCGCAGGAGGCCCGCCGCGAGTTCGACCGCCACTGGGTCCGGGCCGACACCTGGCTGCGCAGCTCGAGATTCTGAGCACCCGAGAGCCTGCACATCCCTCATGATTGACTTCTCGCCACCGGAGAGTCCGTACCGGGTCGGTTACGACGGCGACTTCGTGGTTTCGGGGGCGGCGACCGCGACGCCGCCCGACGCCCCGTCGGTCGGGGAGACGAGAGCGGAACTGAAGCGCGTGGTGCATGAGATCTCGCGGCTTCAGCGGCGCCTCTACGCACACAGGCACTACGCGGTCCTGCTCGTGTTCCAGGCCATGGATGCGGCGGGCAAGGACTCGACGCTGCGGGCGGCCATGACGGGCGTGAACCCGGCCGGGTTCCAGATCTACGCCTTCGAGGCGCCTTCGAACGAGGAGGCGGGACACGACTTCCTCTGGCGCACGACGCTCCGCCTACCCGAGAAGGGGCGCATCGGGATCTTCAACCGCAGCTACTACGAGGAAGTCCTCATCGTGCGGGTCCATCCCGAGTACCTCGAGCGGCAGAAGCTTCCCCGCCGCCTGCCGGTCATGGAACGCTGCGAGGAGCGCTACCAGTCGATCCGGGATCACGAGGCCCACCTGGCCCGCAACGGGACGGTGATCCTCAAGTTCTGGCTCAACATCTCGCGGGAGGAGCAGGCGCGCCGGTTCCTGCGCCGGATCGACCGCCCCGACAAAAACTGGAAGTTCAGCCGCGCCGACATCGAGGAGCGGCGGCACTGGGGCGAGTACATGGCCGCCTACGAGGACGCGATCAACGCGACGGCCCGACCCTGGGCGCCGTGGTACGCGATTCCGGCCGACTCCAAGCCCTACATGCGCCTGGTCGTGGCCCGGGTGGTGCGCGACCAGCTCGCCACCCTCGACCTCACGCACCCCACGCTGCCCGAGGCCGAACGCGCCGAACTCCAGGAATACCGCGACCAGCTCGCCGCCGAACTGTAGGATTGAGAGCTGCTTGACGGACTGTACCACATAAGGTACATGTCTCTCATACGGTACCATGTCGACGCCTAGGCGACTCCCGGCCTCGTTCTATGCCACATCGGGCGGCACCGAGCCCGTGCGGGAGTGGCTCCTCGGACTCGACAGCGAGAGTCGTCGCGTCGTTGGGGCTGACATCGCGACCGTTGAGTTTGGCTGGCCAGTTGGCATGCCGCTCACCCGATCACTGGGCGGCGGTCTTCATGAAGTCCGATCACGAATTACCGGGGGACGTATCGCCCGCGTGCTGTTCGTGATCCACGAGAGCCGGATCGTGTTGCTCCACGGGTTCGTGAAGAAGGCCCAGAAGACCCCGAAGCGCGATCTGGAAATCGCGAGAAAGCGGGCAAGGGAGATCAGGCATGGTTGAAGAAAGAGGACGCGTCGGTTCGTCCTTCGAGGACTATCTCAGGGAGCAGGGCACGCTGGAGGCGACGGCGGCTGCGGCTGTCAAACGCGTCATCGCCTGGCAGTTGGAGGAGGCGATGGCCGCTGAGCGACTGAGCAAGAATCAACTGGCGAAGAGGATGAACACGAGCCGCAGCCAACTGGACCGGATCCTGGATCCGAACAACGATCGGATACAGCTCGACACACTCATTGGCGCCGCCGAGGCGCTTGGGCGGCGGCTTCGGATTGAGCTGGTGTAGATAGGGCCCGGGTCGGTCAGCGGATTGTGGGGCCGCCGGTTCGGTTGTCGGGGACGAAGCGGTTGCGGGCGGGCATGTGTGCGTCGACGACGGTGGCGGAGTCGACGACGGCGTCCGCCGGCAGCAGATCGTTGAAGTAGAGCATGGCGCCGACGACCGCGTAGACCTCCTCATCCGTCATGGTGCCCGGCATGTCGAAGGGCATGGCGCGACGGGTGTAGTCGAACAGCGTCGTGGCGTAGGGCCAATAGTTGCCGACGGTGGACCGCAAGCTGCGGTCGTTGGCGAACGGGAACTCGTCGCCCGGTATCCGCCCCGCGATCAGGTCGTTCGGCCCCTCCCGCCCGGTGGGGCCGTGGCAGAGAACGCAGCGGTGCCTCTCCCAGACTTCCAGCCCTTCCGCCACCGTGCCCTGCCCGGGTGGCAGGCCCGCGCCGTCGGGGCCGATGTCGATGTCCCACGCGGCGATCTGCGACTCGGTCGCGGGGCTACCGAAGCCGTACACGGGCTCGGCCGCGCCGGACCGCCCCGCAGCTACCTGGGCGCCACCGGTCGCCGCGACCATCGCCGTCCCGGGGTCGGCGGCCGGGCCGCCCTCGCCATCGCCCGAGCCGCAGGCCGCCAGAACCGGCAACAGGGCCGCCAGCGTCGTCCATCTCCGCACCGTCGTTGCCGGGCTCATACGGGCGCGAACGCGATCGAGCCGTCGCTGGCCACGCGCCAGCCGCGGATTGCGTTGGAATGGTAGCGTGTGCCGGGGCCGCGGGCGTCGAGCACCTGCTGGCGAACCGGCTGCGTGTAGCCCGTCTCATCGGTGGCGCGGCTCAGCAGGTGCGCCGGGCCTCCGTCCCACTCCCAGCCATGGCGGAACCGGGTCGTACACTTGGGCAGCACGGGCTCCTGCAGCACGGCGTCGTGCCACGAGTCGCCCCCGTCCGTGCTGACTTCCACGCGCTCGATCAGACCCCGGCCGGTCCAGGCGTAACCGGAGATCTCGACGAAGCCGGGCTCCGGCAGACGCCGCGGGTAGGTCGGATAGGTGATGACCGACTTCGCGTCCATCACGAACGAAAACTGCCGCGCCGTCCCGTCCGGCAGCGGATCCGTGTACTTCGATGTCTCGTCGCGGAACATGGAGGGCCGGTCGGAGAGCTCCAGCCGCCGGACCCACTTCACGCTCGCGTTGCCCTCCCACCCCGGCAGGAGCACCCGCGCCGGGTAGCCCTGCTCGGGCCGGATCGCCTCGCCGTTCTGCCCGTACGCGATCATGGCGTCGTCCCAGGCCTTCTCCATCGGGATGCTGCGGCTCATCACCGCCGCATCGGAGCCCTCGGCCAGGAACCAGGTCGCGTCCGCGTGCGCCCCCACCTCTTCGAGCAGCGTCGAGAGAGCGACGCCCGACCACTCGCTCGTGCTCAGGAGGCCGTCGATCGACTGCGGCGTGTTCTCCGGGTTGGGAGACGGTGAGGACGCGCCTCCGCCGTTCCCCGAGCACTCGAGGAAGAGGAGCTGCGAAACCTGCGGGAAGCGCTTCAGGTCATCTAGCGTGAAGAGCGTGGGCCGGTCGACCATGCCGTGAATGAGGAGGCGGTAGGTCGCGGGGTCGATCTCCGGTATGCCGTGGTGGTGCCGCTCGAAGTGGAGGTCCGCCGGCGTCATGATCCCGTGCAGGTCCTGCAGCGGCGTGCGCGAGGAGCCCCCCATGGATCCGGAGAGCAGCTTGCGCGGCGTCTCGTGCGGCGAACGCGAACCGACCACGACCGGACGGGCGCCCGGCACCTTCGTCGGATCGGGCGCCTCCTGAGAGACCAGCCCGCGTGTAGCGCCCGCGGTGATCGCCGTGCCCGCTGCGGCTGCGGCCCCCGCGAGCAGCGCCCGCCGGGTGAGACCGGAACCGCCTGACGCCTCGATACCGTCCTCGAGGTCGTTGCCGGGTAGGTCCTCGGGAGCGCGTTCTCCGTTTCGGTCCTTCACATCGCCTCCATTTGCATCGGTCTCAGCCGGCACCTCCGGCACCGCGCCGCGCGACGGTTCCGACGAGTGTCGTCCCGTTCAAGCCGGGCAGCAAGGGCGCCCGGCGTTCACTGCGACCCGTGCCACTCCTGAAGGATCTCCGCCTCCCGCTCCGCTGGGAGCCCCGGCCGCATCTCCGTCTGCCGTTCGGGCGTGCGAGAGAAGTGGAAGTCGAGCGTCGCCTGCGTCGTGTCCGCCAGCGACCGGAACGTCAGGCCGTGCGCGACTTCGTTGGAGAGATCGAAGCGCGCGAACCCCTCCGATCCCGGGGTCGGAGGCCGCCACACCGGCATCTCGGCGTACGGCCGCACCCCGCGCTCGGCCAGAAACTCACGCGGCACCCACGTGAACGTCGTCTCGGCGGTCGTGACGGCGCGGATCCCGTACAGGAGTTCCGCCATCGGCCGCGGCGTCGCGGGACCGATGAGGTTGAAGATGCCCGTGTGCCCCTGGTCGGAGGAGAGCGCCATGAAGTCGCCCAGGTCGCGCACATCGATGATCTGGACCGGGTCCGTCCCGTCGCCGGGAGACAGCACCTCGCCGCCGCGGTGGATCCGGACGGGCCAGTAGGTGAAGCGGTCGGTGGGGTCGTCGGGTCCGATGATGAGGCCCGGGCGGAAGATCCCGTACCGCTCGGGGAAGATCCGCATCACCTCGCGCTCGGACTCTGCCTTCGCGAGCCCGTAGGGGAGTTGCGTGATGTCTGCCGTGGCGCGGTCCACGCCTGCGGTCTCGTAGGTGAAGGAGGGCACCTCCGACGTCATCGGCATCGTGGAATGGCTCGCGTACGCGGAGCGCGAGGAGACGTAGTAGAAGTACTCGACGGAGTCGCGCAGGAACTCCCCGATGCTCGTCACCCAGTCGGGGCGGGAGGTGGAGTTGTCGATGACGACGTCCCATGTCCGTCCGCGCAGCGACTCGAAGTCGCCGTTCCGGTCTCCGACCAGTTCCTCGACCCCCTCGAACATGCCGGGTCGACTGCCGCGGTTGAAGATCGTGACCTCGAGTCCCTGGTCGAGCGCGGATCGCACCTGGTACGGTCCGATGAACCCGGTCCCGCCCAGGATCAGCAGCCTCCCCCCGCTCCCGGAGGCCTGGGTCGTGCCTGCGGGGCCCGCGCACGCGGCGGCCGGGATCCCGAGCCCGAGGGCGGCGCCCGCCGCGGCCGTGACCTTCAGAAAATCGCGCCGGTTCGAATCGGTGGACATCGTGACTCCTTGTTCCTGGTCGTTCGCCTTGGTCGGCTCAGTTCGCAGTGCCGTCCAGCAGCTCGAAGATGCGGAGCACCGCGACCGGATTCGCGCCGGGGCCGCTGATCCCGCCGAAGTTGGCCGCGTGCGCCGTGAGGTCGATGCGCCCGGCCGCGTCTTCGGCGTTCACGCCCTGCCCGTGGAGCGCCACGGACTGGTCCCACAGGTCACGCAGGTAGGCCTGAAGGCGGTCGATCCGCTCGCGCTCCTGGTACGGGGCGCCGTGGCCCGGGATGATCCAGTCGAAATCGAGCGCCTTCACGCGTTCGAGCGTCTCCACCCACTCGTTCACGTAGCCGTCGCCCATGTAAGGGAGGCCGCCCGTGAGCATGTCCCCGGTGATGATCACGCGGTCGCTCGGCAGGTAGACGATGACGTCCCCCTCCGTATGCGCGCGCCCGAAGAAGTGGAACTGGATCTCGCGCCCGCCGCGGTAGAGCGTGAGCCGTTCCGAGAGCGTGGTGTTGGGCGGCGTGGGGACGACTTCCCGCAGCTGCGCGTAGTACGTGCGCTGCCCTTCGAGCGTGGCTTCCAGCTCCGCCCGCGCCTCCGTGTCGCTCATCGTGTCGAGCGTCGCCTCCATCTGTTCGATCCGCCCGGGGATCGAGCCCACGAAGAGTTCGTAGGACCGCCCCGAGTTCGAGCGCCCCGCGGCGATCGCCGCGCGCGTCGCCTCGTGGCTGATGATCTCGACCTCGGGCGGATACACCTGGTTCCCGTGCGCGTGATCGAAGTGCCAGTGCGTGTTCGCGGCGTAGCGGACGGGCCTGTCGGTGAGGCTGCGCAGGTCCTCGATGAGTGCGTTCGCGGCCGCGGGGGAGATGTGGGAGTCGACGAGCAGGACGTCGGCCTCGTTCACGACCACGCCCGCGTTCGATCCGACGACGAGGTCGCTCGCGCCACGCGCGTGGTAGACGCCTGGCACGACCTCCGTGAACTCGAAGTGGACGGCTTCCGTCGTTGACGGGCCGTCTCCTTCCGCGCCGCCGCGGTCGCCGCCCCCGGGTGCGCAACCGGCGCACAGCCACGCTGCCCCGAGCATAACCGCCGGGATCGCGCTCGGACGGCAGATCGCTGCTGTGCGCGCAAGTTCAGGTCGCTGTGGTCTGGCGGTCATGAAGCCTCCCGGGGCGCGAGATGAGCCGACGCTCGCAAGATGTCGGCGGCGTCGATCCCGGAACAGATGTCCTACGACCCCGGGCCGGGAAGCCCGAGTCTGGCGGGAAGCCCCGCGACGTAGGCCCGGACCTCGCGCTCGACCTCGCTCATCTCGACCTCGCTGCCCTGCCCGCCGGCCTCCCGGAGTTCGGTATAGAGTTCGATCGCCGCCTCGAGCGCGGTAGCACACGCTGCGGCGTCGACGTCTCCAACCGTCCGGCCCAGAGCGGTCGCGAACCCGGGAACCCGCGACTCGATCCGACGCACGCCGGTGGCCTGTACGCCCGCTCGCCGGAACGCCAGCGGCGCCAGCACGAGGGCCCGCAGGACCCCCAGTCCGTCCAGCGCCTCGAGGATCTCTCCGCGCTCGATCTTGTCCGCGAGATAGTGCGCCCAGATCCAGAAGCGTTCCTCGATCCAGGCCGGGTCCGCGGACGGGTAGCGGGCCTCCGCGCGGGCGAACGCGGCGCTCAGGCGGCCGTCCACCTCCCACAGGATGACCGGATCCTCGATCCGCTCGTGCGCGTCGTCGAGCGACACGAACTTGAGGTCCACATGCAGGAGCGGAGGCCCATAGAGGCAAACGAGCAGCCGTCGCTCCCCCACGTGCTCGGCGGTGAAGCCGGCCAGAAACGAGGGACACAGCTGCCGTGCGATCGCCCGCCGCCGGTCGAGGATCCCGGGCCAGACCGCCGGTTCCACCGCCACGACGAGGTCGAGATCCGAGATTTCATCGAACTCGTCCGACCTGTCCGGGATGAACGTACCGCCCGCCGCCAGGCCGGCGATGCCATCGACCCCCGGAACCGCCGCCAACGCTCCCTCGAGAAACGCCCGATGCCGCTCCGGCAGCCGCGAGAGCCGTTCCTCAACGCCCGGGCCGTGGTTCCATCCCGGCATGAGGTCAGCCGCTGATCTCGTGCGCCTCTCCGGCCCCGCGCGGCACCCGGATGCGCTCGACCAGCCCTCGAACCTCGGGGGGAGGCGCCGGCGTGAACCGCGACACGATGCTCGCCACCGCGAAATTCACCGTCATCCCGAGCGCCCCGATGCCCTCGGGCGAGATCCCGAACCACCAGTTCTCCGCCACGTTCGCGGCCGGGTTCACGAACTTGAAGTAGACGATGTAGGCCGCCGTCAGCGTGATCCCCGACAGCATGCCGGCGATCGCCCCCTCGCGGTTGAGCCGTTTCGAGAAGATCCCGAGGATGATGACCGGGAAGAAGGATGCCGCGGCCAGCCCGAAGGCGAACGCGACCACCTCCGCCACGAAGCCCCAGTCGCTGATCCCCAGGTAACCGGCCACCAGAACGGCCAGCCCGGCGCTCACCCGCGCCGCCACGAGTTCACCCTTCTCGCTGATGTCCGGCCGCCAGTTGCGTTTGAGCAAGTCGTGGCTGATCGCCGCCGAGAGCACCAGCAGGAGACCGGCCGCGGTCGACAGCGCCGCCGCCAGCCCGCCCGCGGCCACGAGGCCCACCACCCAGTTCGGCAGCCGCGCGATCTCCGGGTTCGCGAGCACCATGATGTCGCGGTCGATCGTGAGTTCGTTCCGGACCGGCTGGCCCGCCCCGTCCACCGCGTCCGCCCCGACGTACTGGATCAGCCCATCCCCGTTGTGGTCCTCGAACGAGATCAGTCCCGTGGACTCCCACTTCGTGAACCAGTCCGGCATCTCCGCGTACGGCGCGTCCGTCACCGTATTCAACAGTTCGTCCTCGCGAACACCGCAACGGCCGGCGCCGCCGTGTACAGGAGCGCGATGAACACCAGCGCCCAGCCCACGCTGATCCGCGCGTCCCGCACCCTCGGAACCGTATAGAAACGGATGATGACGTGCGGCAGCCCCGCCGTCCCCACCATGAGCGCGGCCGTGATCGCGAGCACGTCGAGCATCGATTTGGTGCCGTCCGTATAGGCGGCGAATCCAAGCTCCTCGTGCAACCCGTTCAGCCGGTCGAGCAGGAAGGTCCCCGTCTCCTGCTCCGCCGCGCCGAGCCCGATCTGCGGGATCGGGATCCCGGTGATGAGTATCGACAGGAAGATCGCCGGCACCGTGTAGGCGAAGATGAGCACGCAATACTGGGCCACCTGCGTGTAGGTGATCCCCTTCATCCCGCCCAGCACCGCGTAGAAGAACACGATCCCCATCCCGATGACCACGCCCAGCGCGATGTCGATTTCGAGGAAGCGGCTGAACACGATCCCGACGCCCCGCATCTGCCCCGCGACGTAGGTGAAGGAGACGAAGATCGCGCAGATCACGGCCACGACGCGCGCCGTCTGGGAGTAGTAGCGCTCGCCCACGAAATCGGGGACGGTGAACGCGCCGAACTTCCTCAGATATGGGGCGAGGAGCAGCGCCAGGAGCACGTACCCGCCCGTCCAGCCCATGAGGTAGACCGAGCCGTCGTACCCCAGGAAGGAGATGATCCCGGCCATCGAGATGAAGGAGGCGGCCGACATCCAGTCTGCCGCCGTCGCCATTCCGTTGGCGAGGGGATGGACGCCCTTGCCGGCCACGTAGAACTCGCTCGTCGAGCGAGCCCGCGACCAGATCGCGATCCCGATGTAGAGGGCGAACGAAAGCCCGACGAGCGTCGCCGTCCACTGGAGAACCGTCATGCCGCGCCCTCCTCGTCACGCTCGTCGACGTCGAACTCCCGATCGAGCCGGTTCATGAGGAAGACGTAGACGAAAATCAGAAGGACGAAGACGTAGATCGATCCCTGCTGCGCGAACCAGAAGCCGAGCGGGAAGCCGGTGCCCGGGATCCGGACCGTGTCCAGCGCGTCGGCGAACACGATCCCCGCGCCGTAGGACACCAGCGCCCAGATCCCGAGGAGCGCCCCCACGTAGCGGAGGTTGCGGCGCCAGTATTCCAGCCGGTCCCGGTCTTGTGCGCGTTGGTTCATATGCCTCTCAGCGTATTCCGCGGCGTGCTGTGCGTTGCGTTCAGGAAGAGGTCGCGAGGTGCGGTGCCCGCCGAATCGTCGGCTCCGAAGTCGCCCCACGCTGCGGATCGACCCGGCCGCGCGCCAGTGTCACCAGAACAGCCCGAAGACGAGCCACGCCGAAATCGCCGCAAGAACTCCCGTGTAGAGCACTGGACTGGCCAGCAACGGAACCCGCCCCTCGAAGGGATGGAGCCGTATCGGGCCGAGTTCTCCCGAACTCTTCGCCAGCCATCCGCCTGGGGCCACGCCCTCCGTCACGGGCGACACCCTCCGCCAGCGGGGGTGCAGCGCCGCGAACGCGCAGCCGGCCGCGGTGAAGACGATCGCCCACACGAAGGCCTCCCACTGCCCGGTCAGCCAGGCCGGCAGCCACGACACATCGATCACTTCCCGGTCGAGGAACCCGGCGACGCCGTACAGTCCGCCAGTCGCGAGGCCGGCGATGCCGACCCGCCGGTTCGTGCGCGTCACGGCGCCGACCAGGTAGACGATGAGCAGCGGCGTGACGAAGACCGAGGTGACCGAGCGGAAGGCGGCGAGCATCGTCGGCGCGCGCAGGATCAACGGCAGGTAGGCGAACCCCAGCACCAGGATCGCGACCGTCGCGATGCGTCCCACGCGCAGGTAGTGGGCGTCGTCGCGGTCGCGCGAGATCAAGCGTGCGTAGATGTCGCGCGTGAACACGGCCGACATCGACGACCCCATGGAGTCGAACGTGCTCACGGCGGCGCTCACGACGCCCGCCACGACGAGCCCCTTGGCCCCGACCCCCAGATACGTGGAAATGAGGTGAGGGTACATGGCGTCGGGCTGCGCGAAGTCCGGGAATTGCGCCCGGCCGAACAGCCCCAGCATGTCCGTGAACACGAGGACGACGAGGCTCACGCCGACGCCCAGCACTCCGGCCATCTTCATGTCCCAGAGCGATCGCGCCCCCATCATCCGCTGCGTCGATGTGTGGCTCACGGTCCACCAGCCGGAGGAGATGAGGATCCACGCGATGAAGATGACGCCCGGCGAGGTGTTTCCGTCCCGTCCCCGGAACGAACTCACGTGGGCCAGATCGGGCGCCGCGAGGCCCGGCGCGAGCCCCTCGACCGCCGTCCCCAGGCTCTCCAACTCAGCCATCATGACATCCCAACCCCCTACCGCCCGCCACACCGCCGCGCAGACCGCGAGCCCCCCGGCGATCACGAGCACGCTCTGCAGCACGTCGGTCGCAACGACCGCCCGTAACCCGCCCACGGCCGTGTAGATGCCGGACAGGACGACCAGCGACACGATCAGCGCCCAGGAGAGCCCCGGCCTCAGCCCGCCGACCCCGACCAGGGTCAGGTGGACGGCCCAGATCATGAGGCCGAGGACGGAGGTCCGATACTGGATCTGGATGAGGGCGCCGAGGACGCGCGTACCGGGGCCGAAGCGGTGCTCGAGGTACTCGGAGTTGGTGTACAGCCCGGCGCGGTAGATGGCGGGGACGATCACGAATGTGGCGATCGTGACGCCGATGAGTCCGCCGAACGTGTGCGCGGAGAGGAAGTGCAGCCCTTCGCTTGCGATCGTTCCCGTCGCCGACACGAACTCCGAGTTGTCCATGTTGGTGGCGAAGAGCGACAGGCCGACCGCCCACCAGGGGAGCGTGCGCGAACTCAGAAACCACTCGCCGCTGGTGGAGGTGCCGCGCGCGCGGCGAAGTCCGTAGGCGATGATCGCCCCGTTCAATCCAAGGACGATCAGCCAGTCGAGAGCGCTCATGGGCGTCGGGCGATCAAGTGGCGGTCAGCCCCGAGCGCGGTCGGCGACCGCGAGCCGCAGGTGCGAAGGATACCCGGCCGAGTGGAGCACGGTGTTGCGCGCCGTCCGCATGCGCGTGCCGGTGCCCACGTCCTCGCCCGTGTTGAGGTTGCGGCTGAAGCGGGGGAAGCAACTGCTCGTAATCTGCAGTCGGATCCGGTGTCCGGCGCGGAAGACGTGGCTCATCGCATAGAGTCCCGATCCGGAACTCCGCTGCCGAGTTCGGCTCGAGCAGATCAATCCGATTCAGTCCGTCCCGGTAACGTGCGCGCAGGATCCCTTCGGTGAGCACGAACGACGCCCCGTCCGGCTCCACATCCGTCAGGCGCGCCACGAAGTCGGTGTCCCGGGCGGACGACTCCGCGTAGAGCACGAGTTCGACCGGTCCTGTCACCTCGAGGTCGTTCTCCAGCGGCGCAGACGTGTAGACGAGCACGTCGCGGCGCCGCTCGATCGGCGTCTGCTCGACGGGGCCGCCTCGCATGGGCGTCTCGGCGTGCGTCGTGATCAGGCGCGAGGACAGGTTCCCGCCGAGCGAGGGCGCGGGATCGCGCGGGTCGTAGTCGAAGCGGTCGGGCGGCTCATCCCCCGGCGGCTCAGGGTCCAGCCGGGCGCCATCATCCCGGTTCGCGCGGCCGTGGCTGTGGAGATGCCAGTTCACCACTTCGGTGCCAGCGGGCGGCCACTCCGCGCCCGTCCGCCACCGGTTGACGCCCGTCGTGAACCAGCGCAGCGGCGGGTCCTCGCTGATCCCGTCATCCAGGCCCCGTAGCTGCCAGTCGAACCAGCGCCGTTCCTCCTCTCGGACATCGACCCAGGCGTCAGGTCCGAACGTGAGGTCGCCGACGGTCTGCGACTCCGGTACTTCGTGGGACCAGGGTCCGATGAGCGTACGGTTCTGTGCTCGCGCGCGGGAGGTCGCGGCCCCGGCGGTCATCCCCTCGTGGATGCGGAGAGCCGAACCCGGGTAGGCGTCGTACCACCCACCCTGCTGGAAAGCCGGCGCCGTCACCCGGTCGTATTGATCCGTGAGCCTGAGCCGTCGCCAGTACTCGTCGCGCGTCGGGTGCTCCAGCCACTCGCGCCAATACGGGATCTTCCGGCCGATCGCGCGCTGGTCCATCTCGATGAGCGGGAGATGTGACCAGAACTTCGCGTTCTGGAACAGGCGGGCGGCCTGCGCCCCCGTCACGATCGCCAGGTTCGTCTCCCAGATCACGGCGGCGGCGAGCGACAGCAGCAACTGGAAGGCGCCGCCGAGGTAGTGACAATCTCCGAAGTGATCGTCGCAGATCACGTGCGGCACCATGCAGGTCAGATGCGGGCTGCCGAGAGTGGCGCTGAGCCACTGCGTCAGCCCGCCGTAGCTTCGGCCCCACATCCCGATCTTCCCGTCGCACCACTCCTGGCCGGCGACCCACTCGAGCGTGTCGTGCCCATCCTCGATCTCGGGCGTGTAGGCGTGAAACACACCCTCCGACTCGAAGC
Organism: Candidatus Palauibacter sp.; assembly: GCF_965222475.1. Lineage (GTDB taxonomy): Bacteria > Gemmatimonadota > Gemmatimonadetes > Palauibacterales > Palauibacteraceae > Palauibacter. The sequence goes on from NZ_CBDCUB010000007.1 coordinate 615,184, forward strand.
GGCCGCGACAGTCCTGGACGACGAACGCGTAGCCCCGCCGCGTCCACCAGATCCCGTTCTCGATGAACACGTCGCGGGCGCTCTCGTAGGGCGTCCGCGTGACGATCGTGGGGAAGGGACCGCCGCCGGTCGCCAGGTACACATCGGCCGTGAGCCCGACTCCATCGCGCATGCGGCCCCGGAGTCCGTGCAGCAGCCGAACCTCCCCCGGGGCCTCGGACATTCCTACGCCCGGGGAGGCGGGATCGCGGCGACGATCTCGGAGGGTTCGGCGCGCACCGTGTAGTCGGCGTCGGCGGATGCGTACACGATGGTGCCCGAGGCGTCGATCACGAAGGTGGCGGACAGCGGAAGCTCCCAGGACTCGTCCCCGTTGAATCGGGAGAGATCGATCCCGAGCCCGTCACGATAGAGGTCCCGCAGTTCTCCCTCGACCGCGAAGGTGAGGCCGTAGTCACGCGCCACGCCGAGGCCGAGGTCGAGCAGGACGTCGAACTGGATCCCGTCCTCCTCGATCCAGCCGCGGGCGTACTCCGCGAGTTGGGGGGAGAGGGTGACGAGCCGGGCGCCTCGGGCCTCGATCTCGGGCAGTACCGATTGAAGAGCAGCCTGCTCCTCTCGGCAGTAGGGTCACCAGCGGCCGCGGAAGAAGCTGAGCACGACGGGGCCCCGCCGGAGGAGTGACTGGAGCCGTACCGTGGGCCCGGCCACGCTGGGACGGGCGAAGCGGGGCGCGCGGTCACCCACCCGCGGCACGCGACCGAGGATGCCGGAAGCCCTCAGCGCCTCGGTGCCGGCGTTCATGATCGCGGTGGCGGCGGCCGGCCGCGCGGCTTTCTTCTCCGCGCGCATCTCGGAGAGCCGCCGGCAGAGCGGCCCGCTCACGGCAAGCCCGCCTGGAGCCGACGGCCCCAGAAGTCCAGCTCGGACGCGCGGAGTCCGGCGGCCGTCTTCACGGTCGCCCCCAGGATCTGATAAGCCTCTTCGTCACGCGTGTAGGCCGGCCACGGCGGCAGTCCCGGGCCGTTGGGATCGCCCGTTGCGGCGAAGTTCAGCCAGTAGGAGGACATCGTGCGGGCCAGCCGGCGGTCCGCGGCCTCGCGCGTGCCCGGGCCGACGTTCCCGAGCGCGTACACGATCTCCGCAGCGTGGTACGACTTGAGATATTCCCGGGCCGGTCCCGGCGGCTCGTGCGTGAAGTAGTAGAGCCAGGCGTCCGTCCCGGCGGCTTCCGACGCCCGCGCCCACGTCCGCATCTGGATGCCGAACAGGGCGTCGCCGCGGCTTCGCGTGAAGGCGTTGGAGATTTGGCTCTCCTCGACTACGGGGTACACGGATTCGAATAGTTCCGCCTCGTCTCCCACGCGGCCCGCCACCCATTCGCGCCACGCGTCGAGCGTTGCCGGCACCGACCGCGGGGAACTGAGGGAGGTCATCTCATCGGCGTTGAACCCGACCAGCACCGGGACGTTGTTGTGGCGCCCCTCGGCGAACGTGGTCGTCACGTCGGTCGGCAACACCCATCCATCCACGTTCTCCGCCGTCCTGAACCGGCGGCCGACTTCGGTGGCGAGCCCCGCCATCAGGGTGGCGGCGGAGAGCGCCCGCATGTCATCGAGCGTCTCCGCCCCGAGTGTGCCGATGAACGCGGCCCCGACCTCCTCGGCGGAGCGCGCGCCCTCCGGCGCCTCCGAGAGACGCATCATCCGACCGAACCGTCCGCCGCTCTGGCCGATCGCGCGGTGGAAGAGGCCTGCGGCGAGGGGGGTCGCCATGAGCGTGTTCACGCTCCAGGAGCCCGCCGACTCGCCGAAGATGGTCACCCGATCGGGGTCGCCGCCGAAGGCCGCGATGTTGTCGCGGACCCACTCGAGCGCGGCGATCTGATCGAGCACGCCGTAGTTGCCCGAAGAGCCATGCTCGGACTCGGCCGTGAGCAGTGGATGCGCGAGGTAGCCGAAGGGGCCGAGCCGGTAGTTGATCGTGACCACAACGGCGCCCCTCGCCGCCAGCGCCCCGCCGTCGTAGGCGCTCACGGAGCCCGAGCCCATGGTGAGCGCCCCCCCGTGGATCCAGACCATGACCGGCCGTCGCTCTGACGCGTCCCCCGCCCCGGTCCACACGTTGAGGTACAGACAGTCCTCGGCGGTGGGGGCGGGCGGGCCCCGGAACACGGATCCGGCGGGGAACGAGCCCTGCATGCACTGCGGCCCGAAACTGTTGGCGAACAGCGTGGCGCCTCCCCAGGATTCGACCGGCTGGGGTGGCTTCCAGCGCAGGTCACCCACCGGCGGCGCCGCGAACGGGATCCCCCGGAACACCCGGACGCCGTCTTCGACCACGCCCTGGACGTTGCCCGAGGCGGTCTGCACGGGCGTCTCCTGCGCGAGCAGCGGTCCACCGGAGAATCCGGTCGTCAGGCTCGCGACGAGGAGGGCGATGAACAGGGACGGGCGGAAATGACGAGGCATGGGAACGCTCCCGATCTGCGCGAGAATACCAAAGCCGGGCCGCAAGGTGTGACGGCTCAGGAGCCCTCGCCAGCCGGGCCGGCCGGGGCCTCCTCCCCGTCCCAGCGGAAGCGTTCCAGCGGAATCCGCCCCTGCGCGTCGAACACCACCCCCTCCGCGGCCAGCAGCCGATACTGAAGCGCCTCGGAGAAGGCGTCCGCGCGGGAACTGATCTCGCCCCGCGCGTTGATGACCCGGTGCCAGGGGAGCGGCCGATCCGCCATGTGCAGCGCGTACCCGACGAGACGGGCCTGTCCCCCGAGCCCGGCCAGTCGCGCGACCTGCCCGTAGGTCGCCACGCGGCCCGCGGGGATCCGCGCGACGACGTCGAAGATGCGCCGGTGGGCGTCCGAAGCCATCGCCGACCCGCCCGTCAGCCGTGCGCGGGTGGTCGTTCGTGCGCGGGTGGCCGTTCGTTCGCGTGAACGCGGTCCTTCCAGTTCCACCACTTGCGGAGTTCGAGGTCGGGCCCGGCGGTCTCCGCGAAGTAGACGGCGCAGCGGAAGACGTAGAGCACGCAGCGGTCGATATGCCGTCTTCGCTGCGAGCACAGGTTCTCGTAGAGCTCGTTCGGGTCGCATCCCTCGAGGTCGCTCACGCGCTCGATCCCGAGGCCCGAGAGGTCGGCCGCAATACTGGGCCCGACGCCGGGAATCCTCTGCAGAGCCCTGGTGCCGGTCTCATCTCGCAAGTGCCTCATCCCTCCTTCGTTTCGGCTCCGTTCGCTTCTCGTCACGACGTTCGTTCCGCGGGTCTTGATCGCCCGGCGACCCTACCGGCGCTTCGGGGAGTCGTCCGGTATGTTGTCGACGAGGCGGATGAATCTCCTGAGGAGGGGCCCGATGGACAAACCGCACCGCATCCGGACGCGACTGATCGCCACGGGGCTCGTGGCGGCGCCGTTCTTCGGTGCGTGCGGCCCGCCGCCCGACGATTCGGAGCCTCCGGCGTCGGAAGCTCTCCAACACTTCGCGGCGGATTCGGCCGACCCCTACACCCGCCCCGAGGCGCGCTTCGAGGTCCGGGTCGAGAAGGACCTGATGATCCCCATGCGGGACGGGGTCCGGCTGGCCACCGATCTCTACATGCCCGTCGGGGCCTCCGAAGAGGGGGATCCGCTCCCCGTCGTCCTCATCCGGCTGCCCTACAACAAGGAGACCTACAGCGGCGGCGCGATCGGGCCCGCGGGGTTCTTCGCCGGCCAGGGCTACGCCGTGGTCGTGCAGGACGTGCGCGGCAAGTACGCCTCGGAAGGCGATTACCTCCTCTCCGCAGCGGACCGCCTCGACGGCTACGACGCCGTCGAATGGGCCGCCAACCAGCCCTGGTCGAACGGCAAAGTGGGCACGTTCGGGTGCTCCTATCTCGGCGAGAACCAGACCCAACTCATGACCCAGCGGCACCCGGCGCACGCCGCCGCGATCCCGCTCGCCGCCGGGGGCTCGGTCGGTTCGGCCGGCGACCGCTACGGGTACTTCGGTATCTTCGAGGGCGGGACGTTCGGTCTCTCCGCCAGCTTCGGCTGGTTCCGGGGCAACGGACGGAAGCGGCCCGGCGGTGAGCCCGCCCCTCCCGTGGAGGCGTTCGCGGCGCTCCGGGAACTGCCCACGATCGACCTCATGCGGAACTACGGTCCCCCAGACCGCGACACGGACTGGGAAGAGATCCTGAGCACGCCGCTCGCCGACGAGTGGTGGGACCAGCTCGGCTATCTACGCGACGACGACCGCTTCGACACGCCGGCGCTGCACGTCAACTCGTGGTACGACCTCGGGGCCAACGAGACGCTGCAGCAGTGGCGCATGATGCAGGACGACGCGGAGAGCGACCGCGGCGGGGCGCACCAGTTCGCCATCCTCTCCCCGACGTCGCACTGCATGTCCGAGCGGGCCACGGAACAGACCATCGTCGGCGAGATCGATTTCGGCGACGCCCGCCTGCCGTACTGGTCGCTCTATCTCGCCTGGTTCGACTACTGGCTCAAGGGCGAGGAGAACGGGATCACGGAGATCCCGAAGATCCACTACTACGTGATGGGCCGGAACGAGTGGGCCGCGGCGGATACGTGGCCGCCCCCCGGGGCCGAGGCGACGCGCTTCTATCTCCGCAGCGGCGGGGACGCGAACTCGAGGTTCGGCGACGGGGCGCTCAGCGCGGAGCCGCCCAGCGACGAGCCGCCGGACGTGTTCGTCTACGACCCCGGGGACCCCGTCCCCTCGCGCGGCGGGTCGGTCTGCTGCACCGGGAACCCCGCCGACCAGCCGGGCGCCTACGACCAGTCGGACATCGAGGAGCGCGAGGACGTGCTCGTCTACACGGGCGATCCGGTCGGCGAGGACGGGCTCGAGATCGCGGGTCCGCTCGAGGCGCGACTCTACGCGAGTTCGAGCGCTCCGGACACCGACTTCACCGTGAAGCTCCTTGACGTCCACACCGACGGGCGGGCGATCAACATCGTCGAGGGCATCAAGCGGGCGCGGTATCGCGACGGATACGAGGCGCCCTCGATGATGGAGGAGGGTGAGGTATACGAGGTCCGCGTCGATCTCCACTCGGTGGCGCACTGGTTCGCTCCCGGCCACCGCGTGCGGATCGAAGTCTCCAGTTCCAACTTCCCCCGGTTCGACCGCAACCTGAACACGGGCGGCAACAACTACGACGAGACCGAATGGGATATCGCCGAAAACACAGTTCATCACGCCGCCGACTACGCATCGCACATCGTCCTGCCGATCATGGAGAGAATCCCATGAGCCCTACCGGGCCCCAGACTTCGGGGCTCCGTCCCGACCTCGATGAGGCGGTCGAGACCTGGTCCCGCATGGGCGATGCCTCGCTGCTCCGCGGCGTGGCGGCCGTGATCCTTGGGTTCGCCGTGCTGACGTTCGGCTCGGTACTCACGGGCCGGTTGCTGATGTCGACCCTCGGCGTCGGGCCCGGGACGGCGCCGGACACCGCCTTCATCGTCGCGAGTCTGGGAACGCGCCTCGTGATCACCGTTCTGGCGGGCTTTCTCACCGCCCTGGCCGCGCCCCGGGCACCCAGGGTCCATGCCGGAGTCCTGGGCGCGATTCTCGTCTTCTTCAGCCTCGCCTCGCTTGCCGGCCTCTCGTCGTCGGGTGAAGCCTACGGGCCGACATGGTATCCCGTCGTGATGCTCGTCATGGGTCCCGTGGGCGTCCTTGCCGGCGGTAGCCTCCGAAAGAGGAACCGCTAACGACCGACGCCGGCTGCCGGCGGCAGGTTCACCGACGCCTGGCTGGCAAATCAGGCAGCCCGCGGCTTGTCAGCACTTCAAGGCCCTGCTCCCCGGCAGCGGCGGCCACATCGTGGCCACCCTCGTAGCGCGCGGATCCGGCCAGGGCCCCGGTCGCAGCGATGGCGCGGTCCCCGGCCGCGTCGCCAGCCGGCAGATCCGTCAGGAACGCACGAACCTGCCCCGTCGACCGATCGCGAAGGATGGCGGCCGGACGTTCGGTCTTCTCGTCCAGGATCGCCGTTCCGCCCGGTCCGGAGAGCACGATGCTCGCCAGCGAACCCCTCCACGAGGGTTGTACGGGGAGGGTAAACACGAACGACGCCACACCCTCCCCGGCGGCGACCTCCGCCATATCGAAGTCAAGCCGGAACAATTCCCCGCCATCCGCAGCATGCCCCGATACCTGGTATTGACCACCTGTACGGGGCAGCGAGGGTGGAGCCTTGACGACGAAGGCCGACTCCAGGAACGGCGCCCCCCGTTCGTCGACTCCACCCCATAACAGGAGCGCGTTGGTAGGGGCGGCAACTCCCGCCGCAACCTCGCCCTCGTTCTTGAGGCGAGACCGAAGCGCCTTGGTGAAGTGATACTCACTGATCCACTTCGGCGGACCACAGTCGGACATCAGATCCGGCGTACCCGGGTCGATCAGCTTGCCGTCGCGGAAGTCGTATCCCCAGGCGCCGATCGATCCATCGATGTAGGGGAACGCCGGATCCACCCGGCCGGCCGACCCGCATGGCGCATGGCCCAGGCTCATATTGTGCCCGAACTGGTTCGCTATCACCCAGGGATCCGCGACGGAGAAACTCGCGGGGAAAACCGTATAGGCGGCACCGGTACCAATCGTACTCCCCGCCATGGTGCCCAGGTAGTAACCGCTCTCGCCCTCCATGGTCCGAATCACGTTCGTCATGACCGTCAGGTCGACCGCGTTGTTCGTCAGCACTACGAGCGGCTCGTGCACCGACACGTCCAAGTCTCGCACAGGAAGCAGGGTCCGCGCGGCCCAGAACAGATCGTCTTCCCCCGCGAGCGTGGCCGTCCTGTCCAGGATCGAGGAGTCCGGGGCTGCGAGGTACAGGAACGGGATCACCGTCAGGTCCATGGCCGGCATCCGTTCGACGTCCACCGGAACGCGGCCCCTTTCGGGGATACGCTTCGTCAGATGGACTTCAGGGCCCAGCGTCTGCTCGGGGTCGATGTCGATCACCATTTCCAGACCGGGCCGGATCACCGACCCGGGAATCTCTGCGTTGGCCGAGAGTTCAAGCGACCCCTCCTTCATCTCCGTCGGGATTGCGCCGGCCCCACCCGGAATCTTCGCCAGGTATGTCTCCACACCATCGACATAGAACCGGGCCTCCACCGGCGGGATGGTCTCCATCCCCTGGTCCGGCGCGGTGACGAACACCCGGAGCAGCGCGGGCTCATCCGCGACCAGCGCGACGGGGAACGCCAGCGACTGGATCGCCTGCGTCAGGTAAGCGTTCGATCCCGCGCACCGGGGCAAGCCTTCCGCGCCCGTCCCCTGAAGCCAGTCCAGCAAGGCCGCATCCGACGGGGTACAGAGCTCGGTATGGCTCACACGGAGTTCGTCGAGGCCCGTCAGGGCTGCGAGGCTTGGCGGCAGCGGGCCGGAAAGCGTCCGATTGTTCGCGAGGTCGAGCCGCTCGAGGTTCACGAGCTTGCCGAGTTCCTTCGGCACAGAGCCCGACAGGTGGTCGCCGCGAAGGATGAGTCCCCTGAGGCTGCCGAGGTTACCCAGTTCGGGCGGGATGGATTGCCCGAACGGGTTCTCGCTCAGGTCCAGAACCTCCAGGCTCGCAAGCTCGCCGAGTTCCGGCGGAAGGCTGTCGAGGCGGTTCCCCCGGAGGTTCAGCACTTCCAGGCGGGAGAGACGGCCCAGTTCCACAGGGATCGGACCCGAGAGCTGCCCGACGAGGCCTCGGCGTGGCTCGGGATCATGGCTCAAGTCGAGGACTCTGAGATTGGACAGCTTCCCGAATTGAGGGGGAATGGAGCCAAAAAGGTCATTGCCGCCGAGATCCAGTACTTCAAGTTGGGAAAAACCACCGAATTGCACAGGAATGAAGGTAAACCCTCCCAGGCCGCTGAGATCCAGCACCCTCAGCCGGGAGAGATCGACGAAGGTGTGAAGCGTCACGGCGAATCGGATTGGGTTGTCGCTCAGATCCAGCACTTCAAGCTTCGACAGTTCGCCGAGTTCGGGCCAGTAACCCCGCAGCAGATTTCCGGAGAGTCGTAGCTCCAGGAGGTTCGCGAGACTCCCCAATTCCAGGGGGATCTTGCCCGACAAGCGATTGTTGTCGATAGAGAGGCGCGTGAGCTCGTTCAAGTCGCCCAGTTCCGGCGGGAGCTCGCCCTCGAGGTTGTTATTGTCGAGCGCCAGGTGGGAAAGGTGCGAGAGATGGCCGATTTCGGCGGGGAGTTCACCCTCGAGATTGTTGTCATCGAGCGTGAGTCCGACGATGCGTCCGTCCGCATCCACTTCGACCCCGTACCATTCCTCTGGTGGGGCGTCGTCCAGCCAATTGTCGCTCCGGGTCCAGCCCTCGCCTCCGGTGGCGCGGTAGAGTGCGGCGAGGGCGGAACGATAGGAAAGCGACGTACATTCCTCTCCAGTTCCGGTGTGCGACGGAAGGCCCGAGATCCAGTCCCGAAACGACGCGTCGGGCGGCGTACATAGATCCGTCTCCGCGTACCGGAACACCCGAAGTGGAAGCTTGACCATCGAAGCGGGCAGCGGTCCCGAGAGCGCGTTACGGCCGAGACGCAGTCTCGATAAATGGCGGAGACGCCACAGGTCCGGCGGAATCCGGCCCGTAAGGCCATTGTTGCTCAAGTCCAGTCCCGTGACCCGCCCGAGGGTGTCGGTGGTCACGCCGTACCACTCGTCAAGTGCTGCTACGGCATGCAGTCGTCCGCCCGGGCCCACGTTCATCCACCACCACTCAACGCCTTGCCAGCCCTCGGCGTGCGTCCACTCCTCGCCACTCGTGGACTCGTATGTCGACAGGAGCACACGTGCGTCCGCGGAGTTGCAGAAGGGCCCATTGTAATCGATGATTCCGATATTGACTTGACTAGCATCGATGTCTTTGGCCCATTCGATGAAGTCCGCCGTCCCCGGGGCACAAAGGCCATCGTTCTCCGGAAACCAGAAGAAGGCCAGGTTCATCTCCAGGAAGCTCCGGGGGATAGCGCCCGTGAGGTCGTTCCAGGCGAGCCAGAGATACCGCAGCCGCAGGAGTCTTCCGAGTTCGGGTGGGATGGAGCCGCTCAGCGCATTCCCCTCGAGTCCTAGAGACGTAAGGCTGGTCAGATTGCCGATCTCGGGCGGGATGAGGCCCATCAGCCGATTACGGCTCAGGTAAAGAGATGCAAGGTTGGTCAAGTTGCCGATTTCGGGCGGGATGGAGCCACCAAGCCCGTTGTCTCCCAGGTTGAGGGACGTGAGGCCGGTAAGATTCCCGATTTCGGGCGGGATGGAGCCAACAAGTCTGTTGCCTCCCAGGCTGAGGGACGTGAGGCTGGTCAGATTCCCGAGTTCGGGCGGGATGGAGCCACTTAGTGCATTGCGGCCGAGTTCCAGAGACGTGAGGCTCGTCAGATTTCCGATCTCGGGGGGGATGGAGCCGGCCAACTGATTCCTCCAGAGTATCAGCCGCTCAACCCGGCCCGCGTGGTTGATCGCCACGCCGTACCATTCCCGGAGCGGTGCGTCGGTGAGCCATTTGTCGTTTCTGCTCCAGCTGGGGCCGGCCGTCGCCCTGTACAGGGCCACGAGCGCGTCTCGGTCGGAGTCGGCGTTCGTTGCAGTGAGGCCGGCGCTCGTCGAGGCCAGATCCGCTGTGGGCCGCTCGCCCGAACCCGCCGGCGCGACGGGATCGTCGGCACAGGAGAGCGCGGCGATACAGGCAAGGAAGGCCCCAGCCAGCACTCGGTCTGATTTGGCGCTCGACACCGTGGCACGTTGCCCTCGCCCGAAGGTCTTCACGCCGTTCACCGGTCCCAGTCCACCTCGCGGGGCAAGCCGCGGCTAATGAGAACGGTGAGGTCCGACGCGGGCGTGCCGCCAAAATGGGCCGCGAGGAGCGCGTTGTCGCGAAGCATGGCGGCATGAGAGTCCTCTGGAACGGCCGCCGCCGGCAGATCGCGAAGGATCGCGCGTACCTGCCCGGTCGACGAATCACGGAGGATCACCGTCGGTCGATCGGAATTCTCGTCCAGTGTGACGCTTCCGCCCGGCCCTGAAAGAGTGAGGCTTGCAAGCGAGTCGCTCCACCCGGGTTCGACCGGAAGCACGAAGGCGAAGCCTGATCCCCCCTCCCGGCCGGCCACTCGCGGCAGGTCGAAATCCAGCGAGAACAGCGCCGAGCCCGCGGCGGTGCTACCGGTCAGCCTGTAGTCCCCGCCCGCTTCCGGCAGCCACGCCGGGGCGTTGACGACGAATGACGGCTCGAGGTGTAGCGCGCCCGTCACCTCGACTCTGCCCCACACGAGAAGCCCGCGGGAAGGGCCGCGGACGGTCGCGGCACCCGCAACGCGGGCTTCCATTGCGGCCAGGCGGGAGTTGAAGGCGCGCGTGAAGTGATATCCGCTTATCCACCCGGGTTCACAGTTGGACATCAAGTCGTGTGTGTGCGGCGCAACGAGTGCGGCATCGCGGCGATCGTACCCCCAGTCCCCGATCCATCCCTCCGCGTTCGGGAAGGCGCGACTGGACCATTTGACCTCCCCCCCGCACGGGGCTTCGTAGAGTCCTAGGTTGGATCCCAATTGTTGCGCGATCACCCAGGGATCGAGGACCGCGTAGCTCGACCATCCATCCCGGGAGGCTGTTCCGGGCGGCCCATCGGTTGGTCCCGCCATCGTAGCCATGTAGTGGCCCGTGCCGCCCTCGATCCGGCGAATGGTCGCGGCTTCCCATGCCAAATCCCAGGTACGGTTGGTAAGGGTTGTGACCGGCTCGTGCACCGCAGGTTCGAATTCCCCGACCGGCAACAACGTCTGCACGGCCCAGAAGACGTCATCCCGCGCGGAGAGGTTCGCGGTCAGATCCAGTATCGACGAGTCCGGTGCTGCCCGGAACAGGAATGGGATCACCGTGAGTTCAAGCGGGGAAAGGGCACTCACGTCGATGTTCAGGCGACCCGTTTCCGGAAGGCGCGCCGCCACGTCGAGGCGACCTTCAAGTGTTCGGTCGGGATCGATCTCGAGTACGAGTCCCAGACCGGGCTGGATCACCCAGCCGGGGATCTCGGCGTTGACGGATGTCTCCAGCGATCCTTCATCGACCTCGGCCGGGATCACATCCGCACCTGCCATAATGTCCCGCGTCAAGATCTCCGTGTCCCCATGGTAGAGTCGGGCGCGTATCGGGGGCATCGTCTCGCCGGAGACATTCGGAGAGGCCACGAACACTCGGAGCAGCGCGGGCTCACCCGCGACCAGGGGCACGGGGACGGAGAGCGATTGCACCGCCTGCATCAGGTAGGCGTTGAGTCCCGCACACAAGGGCGTCTCCTCTGCGCCCTTACCTGCGAGCCAGTCGACGAATGCCGAGCCTCGAGGCACGCACAGGCCGGTATCGCTCAACCCGAGTTCTTCGAGCGTCCGAAGGGAAGTCAGACTCAGCGGCAGCGGACGTGTGAGGCCCGGGTTCCCCTCCAGGTCCAGCCGCTCCAGCCTCCCGAGTTCGCCGAGTTCCGTCGGCAGCTCACCCGACAGTTCGTTCTGCGAAAGCAGCAGTTCCCGGAGAGCCGACAAATCCCCGAACTCGCGTGGAATCGCGTACCGCAGGCGGTTCCCGCTCAGGTTCAATATCTCCAGATTCGACAGGCGGCCCAGTTGGGCCGGTAGGGCGTGCTCGAGACCGGGAAGCGGGTACGCGAGGGAAGGTCGCATTCCGCTCAAGTCCAGCACTCTCAGCGCGGAGAGGTTCCCGAGTTCGGCCGGAATTGCGCCCACCAGGCGGTTTCCGCTCAAGTTCAGCACTCGCGCGCGCTGTAGATTCCCGAGTCCCTCCGGTATGTGACCGTATAGGTCGTTGTCGCTCAGATCCAATAGTTGCAGGGTCGACAGGTCCCCCAAGTCGGGTACGCCGGTCGAAAGCCGGTTCCGCCCGAGCTTCAGTTCGACTACGCCCTTGAGCCCGTCGAGTCCCCACAACCGGTCCACCAGTCCGTTGTCTGTCAGGTCAAGCGTGTGGACCCGACCAAGGGAGTCGACGGTCACACCGAACCAGTCCTTCAGATCGGCTCCCGCGCCGACCTCCTGCCAGCCTACGATCCCTTCAAGCCACCCGGTCGAATTCGTCCAGTTCTTGCCGCCCGCCCCCGAGTACAGCAGCTCCAGAGCCCGCACATCCTCACCGTTGCAGAAAGGGCCCGCGTAGGGGACCCGCCCCGGCGACGAAGGAGGGCGTTGACGAATCGACTTCGCCCACTCGATGAAATTGGTCGTGCCGGGCGCGCAGAGGTCGTCGTTCCTCCCGAACCGGAATTCGAGGAGATCGAGCGAGAGAAAGGTGCCGGGAACGCCACCCGTCAAGCGATTCGACGATACTGCCAGCCTGGTCAGGTCCGGGAGCCCGCCGAGTCCGGATGGGAGAAGTCCCGACAGACGATTCCAGGAGAGATCCAGTTCCCTCAGCCTGTGAAGGTCCCCGATCTGATCGGGGATGAACTCCGTAAGGCGATTCCGGGACAGGTTCAGGTGGGTCAGATTACGGAGACTTCCCAACTCGGTCGGAATCGCGCCGGTAAGGCGATTCTCGGAGAGATCCACCGTGCGCAGCTTCTTGAGGCCGGTCACTTCCGGAGGGAGTGCCCCCTCGAGGCTGTTATCCCGGAGCAGCAGCACCTCCAGGTTCGGGAGATTGCCGAGTTCAACCGGAACCGGGCCGTACAGCGCGTTTTGTCCCAGGCTCAGTTCGACGACCTGCCCCGCGCTGTCCACCCGGATGCCTTGCCAGCGTGCGAGTGGGGCATCGGTCGACCAGTTGTCCCTGCGGATCCAGTTCGGCCCGTCCGTGGCCACGTAGAACGCCTCGAGTGCCTCCCGATCCGACTCCGCGCTCGTCACGAGCACCGTAGCGCTTCCCGAAGCCGCCCCAACCGAGGCATTTACTGTCGCCGAACCGTAGCCGATCGCCGTAACCAGTCCCTGCCCATCGACGGTCACGACCACCGCATCCGTACTCGACCATCTCACGGTCACCCCGGACATGATCCGTCCGTCCTGATCGCGGACGGTCGCCTCCAGGCTCACGGTGTCACCTAGCGTCGACAGCCGGGCCGTGGGAGGGTCGACTGACAGGGAGGTCGGACGCGGAACTTCGGCCGGTTCGGTGGTGCTCTCCGCGCACGAGATGGCCGTCACGACCGCCGCGACGGCAGTGACGACCGTCCGACCTGCCGATTGGCGCCCGGATCTGCGCGGGCGTCCGCGCCGTGCGGGATCTGCGGTAGCGATCTCTGATCCTCCTTCCGGGGCACCGGCCACCATTAAAACGCGCAGTTCATCCCGAAACTGACAGTTCCAACTTGCCAGACTGAGTCGCCGTAGCGGACCATCCTCGTCGTCGGCAGGTTCGAGGACGGACTGTGCATGCAGGGAGGGGACTACACATGAGACCCGAGACGCTGGCCGTGAAGGCAGGGCTGGAACCGGACGGCGCCAGCAAGGCGATCGCCCCTCCGATCACGCTCTCGACCACGTTCGAGCGCGGGGAGGACGGGTCGTACCCGGGAGGGTTCGACTACTCGCGTTCGGGGAACCCGAACCGGAAGGCGCTGGAGGTGGCGCTGGCGGCACTCGAGGGCGGTCCGGAGGCGGTCGCCTTCCCCTCCGGGATGGCGGCGACCTTCTCCGTCATCTTCTCCCTCTCTCCGGGAGATCATGTGGTGGCGGCGGATGACGCCTACTACGGCACCGGCGTCCTCCTGCGGGAGCAGTTCGCGGAGCGGGGCATCGAGGCGACGTGCGTCGATATGACGGAACTCGGCGCGGTGCGGGCCGCCATGCGTCCGAACACGCGGCTGGTGTGGATGGAGACGCCATCCAACCCGCTGATCCGGGTCTCCGACATCGAGGCCATCGCCGGGATTGCGCGGGACGGCGGTGCGCTCTCGTGCTGCGACAACACGTGGGCGACGCCGCTCCTGCAACGGCCGCTGGAACTCGGCGCGGATCTCGTCATGCACTCGACGACGAAGTACTTCGGCGGCCACAGCGACGTGACCGGCGGTGGGGTCATCGTCCGCGAGCCGGGAGAAATGCTCGACGCGCTGCGAAAGATCCAGAAGGACGGGGGGTTGATCCCGTCACCCTTCGACGCCTGGCTTACGCGACGCGGACTCGAGTCGCTCGCGCCGCGGATGGCCATGCACTGCGCCAACGCGCTCGAGCTCGCCCGGTTTCTCGATGTGCACCCCGGTGTGGAGCGGGTCCACTATCCGGGCCTTGAGGACGACCCCGGACACGCGCTCGCCTCGCGGCAGATGTCCGACTTCGGGGGGATGCTGGCGTTCGATGTCGTGGGCGGACGGGAAGAGGCGTTCGCGGTCGCGGCCGCGGTTAAGATCATCGCTCGAGCCACGAGCCTCGGCGGGACGCACTCCCTGATCGAACACCGGGCCTCGGTCGAGGGGCCGGCGACACGCGCCCCGGAGAACCTCCTCCGCATGTCCGTCGGCCTCGAACACCCCGAGGATCTCAAGGAGGACCTGGCCCGGGCCCTCGCCCACGCCGTCCGCTAGAGACCACCGAGAACGTTCCCGCGGGAACGTTTCAGCTGTCGAGTCCGCGAACCCGATCGGTGAAGACCCGCTCGCCGGCCGGCCGCAGGCCCTCGAGGTGGGCGGACCCGAGTAGTGCCTCGACGAGAGGCTGGCCGTAGCCCCGGCTGAAGGCGATCAGGACGAGGTCCTCGCGCCACGTAACGAGCTGGCAGGGGACTTGCAGGATTGGCCCCTGCGTCAGGAAGGGACGGGAGCGTGCGGGATCGAACAGGTCGAGGTCCGTGACGCACTCGAGCACGGCGGGCGCCGCGTCGCCGACGATGGCGAGCCAGCAGTGGGAGTCGGTCGTGTCCGTGTAGTGCGGCCTTGTCGGCGGAGAGGGTGGCGCGACGGGACCGACGTGCCACAGCGAGGCCTGTGTCCGGTTCATGCGGTTGACCATGATCCCGGCTTCGACCGTGGCCTCCCCCGGGTTGGGCGGCACGTCGAGGCCGAACGGCCGCACGGTCTGGATGTCGCGCCCCTGGACGTCCCAGCGCGCCCGGTGGCTGAGGTCGATCAAGCTGGTCCGGCCCGGGGCGTCCTCGCTCGCCCGGTCCGATTCGTAGTCGAGCACGACATCCCGGCCGGCCCGGCGCTCGACGCGCGAGGGCACGGCGTCGAAGCGGACCGGCGACCGCCGGCGGGCCCGGGGCGCAGCGGCGGACGGTGGGCGGCCTGGTCCGGCCGCGGCGGCCGGCCCGCCAGCTTCGGCGCGGAGCCGTTCGCCCTTCGGATCGTAGAAGTGGGGCGGCACTACGGTCGCCTTCGATCGCACAGCCCGCGAACCGAGTGACTCGTACAGGTCGAGCGTCCCGCCGCGCTTCGCCAGCCGGTCTTCGACGAGGGCCAGGCCGTACTGCCAGCCCAGCGTCTCGCTGAGGCGCGTCGTGCACACGAACCCGGCGATGCGGTCGCCGTCCACCACGATCGCGCCGTCCTCGGGACAGTGTCCGGCGCGGCGGCCAGCCTGACCGTCGGCGCCGTCCATCCGGAGCCCGACGAGCTTGAGCCTCCCGTCCTGTTTCTCGCAGGCGCGGAGCGCCGCGGCGCCCACCTTCCGGGAGACCGTATCCTCGCGGTCCCAGATCCATCCCATGCCGATGTCGAGGAGCGTCACGCGCTGTTCGGACTCCGTACCGATGATGACGTGTCCCTTCTCGGCCCGCAGGCAGTTCTGCGCTTCCAGCCCGAACGGCCGGATCCCGAACTCCGCCCCGGCCTCCCACAGCAGGTCCCAGACGTATCGGGCCGTGCTCGCGTCCACGTGGAGTTCGTAGGACAGTTCGCCCACGAACCCGAGCCGCAGGCAGCGGGCCGCCACGCCGTCGCCGACCTCGATCTGCCGGTAGCCCAGATAGGGGAAGGCGTCATTCGACAGATCCGCGCTCGTGATCTTCTCGAGTACCCGCCGCGCGTTGGGTCCCGCCACGTTGATCGAGGCCAGGGCGTCGGTGAGGTTGACGAGGTTGAAGTCCCATCCGTCGTACCGCGTGTGGAAGCGGAACCACTCGACGGTCGACCCCGCCCGGTTGGAACTGGTCGTGAAGTAGAACTCGTCCTCTCCGGTGCGCACCACGACGCCGTCGTCAACGATGTTGCCGGTGTCGTTACACATCGCCGAGTAGGTGCAGCGGCCGGGCCGGGCCCGGCTCATGTCGGAGATGTAGACGCGCTGGAGGGCCCGCATGGCGTCGGGTCCCCAGAGCCTGAACTTCCCGAGCGGAGAACTGTCCAGGAGCCCGACGTTCCCCCGCACGTTGCGGATCTCCTCGAGGCACCGGGGGTCCGGGCTGAAGTACCGTGCGCGTTTCCAGGGCCCCGCCCGCCGGAAGATGGCCCCGCGGGAGGCCAGGTCGTCGTGCAGCGGCGTCCGCTTCCAGACGTCATGGTTCGGTCCGGCGAGCGTCGCCAGTGACGGCGGGATGACCGGCGGCCGCACCGTAGTCGCCGCGAAGTCGCCGACGGGCCGCCCGGCGATCTCCGCCATCGCCATGGCCAGGTTCTGGCCGGGCGCCCGGTACTGCCCCGGGCCGAGGCCGAAATTGCCGTAGCGCTTGGCGAGCTCGGGCACGTCGAAGCCGAGGGCGGCGCACTGGGCCGCGTTCTTCCAGGTGCCGTCCTCGTCGAAGTCGATGAACGCCTTGCGGCCCGGTGCGAGATGCGGTCCGGTGATCGGTCCGCGGACGATGGACGCGCCCCGGGCGGGCCCGGGCCGGTCGGCGAGAGCGGCGCGCGCGCGGGCCAGCGGATCCGCGACGTCCAGGCCGCAGGCCGCGGCCGCCTCCAGCCCCGCGAGGCGGCCCGAGCACTTGAGGGCATCGAGGTCGGTGAGCCGCAGGAGCCCGCCCGCGGCGAACACGTCGGGCGGGAGGCGCTCGAGTTCGAAGGTCCGGGTGTGGTCGCCGTGCCGGAAGCGCGCGCCGGCGCACGAGAGGACGCCGATGTCCGGCTGTCGTCCCGCGCTCGCCACGAGCAGGTCGCACGCGACTCGCATCGAGTCGCCCATCGAAGAGCCCGGCGCACCGCCGCCCGCTCCCAGGGCGCCCCGCACCCGGCCCCACCCGCGCGCGCGGCTCGCCGCCCACCCCGGCCGGAAGTCGATCCCCGCCGCCGCCAGGGCATCCACCAGGGCCGCGTCGTGGCCCTCGCGCCGGGCGTCCGCGACCACGCGCACCCTCACGCCCAGCGCCGCGAGGTCGAGCGCGGCCTCGAGCCCCAGGTCGTCCCCGACGCTGAACGCGGCCGCTTCGCCGGGCCGCACCCCGTAGCTCCGCGCGAGCCGGATCGCCGTATCGACCTGCACCACGCCCGGGCGGTCGTTGTGCTCAAAGGCGAGCGGGCGCTCGATCGAGCCCGTCGCGACGACCACCGCTCGCGCCCGGCACTCCCAGTGCGTCTCGTCGAACGGCGCCTCCGGCCCCCCGGTCTGGAAGCCCGTGAGCAGGTTCTCGCCCCAGATCCCCGTCACGGGAGCGTGCGACAAGACGCGCACCGACTCCATGCGCCCGAGCCGCTCGAGCAGGTCCGTCGTCTCCCCGGCGAGCGGGCGCCCCTCGCCCACGCGCCAGTCGAGGTGCCCCCCCAGCCACGGCCGGCGCTCGAACAGGCACACCCGCAGACCGAGCCGCCCCGCCTCGAGCGCCGCGGACATGCCGGCCGGGCCCCCGCCGACTACGGCCACGTCCGCGTTCAGGTAGCGCTCGGCGCGCTCCCCCCGGTCCCCGCCGTCCGGCAGGTCGAGACGCAGCACCCCCAGACCCGCCAGCCCGCGCATGCGTTCCTGGAAGAACCGGGCGGCCCAGGCGGGCCGGTGAAACAGCCGGTAGTAGAACCCCGCCGGCATGAGCCCATCCAGCCGGTCCAGAAACCCGAACACGTCGAACCGCGGGTCCCCGCGCACGTTCTGGGCCCCGACCACCATCCCCTCGCGGAGCGGCGTCGTCCCCGCCGGCCGGTTCGGGATCCCGTCGATCGACACGAGCTGGCTCGACCCCTCCCCCTCCAGGTCGTACAGCCCGCGCGGCCGGTGGTACTCGAAGCTCCGCCCGAAGGTGCGCACCCCCGCGGCCCACAGCGCCGAGGCCACCGTATCCCCCTCGAACCCCCCGAGCCGTCGCCCGCACCAGCGAAAGTGAAGCGGCCGCGCCCGATCGATCCGTTGCGTGGGGAAGGGAGGGAGCCGGTTCACCGCGGCTCCTCGCGGTTCGTGGCCGGGTTGCGCCGGGTCGAGAACCAGACGCCGCACCCCGCTCCGTGATACCACCATTCCTCGCGCGGTCCCGGCCGGTTCATGCGGAACTGCGACCAGCGGAGGTGCGCTTCGGCCGGCACGTCATCCGCCGGCCGCGGACCCCGCTCCGGTCCCCCGTACGTGAACTCGTACACGTCGCGCTTCCCGCATACCGGGCACGTCAACCGGAACGTCACGACTTCAGACCCACCGCGTCAGTCCCACTGTCCGTACTTCATGGCGGTGGCCGTCTCCCCCATGTACCGGTTCTCGAGGAAGCGGCGGAGCGCGAACGGTCGCAGGATCTCCGGCGCCTCCTCCCGCGCCATGAACTCGGCCATGTACTTCCCCGCCACCGGCCCCGACTTGAACCCGAAGTATCCCCACCCCACATCCAGATAGAGGCCCTCATACGCGAAGTTGCCGTCCAGAATCGGGGCCATGTCCGGCGTCATGTCGGCGAGCCCCGCCCAGATACGCAGGAAGCGGACGCCCTTCAGGCATGGCATGAAGTCGACCAGCGCCTCGGCCTGGTGCTTGAAGTAGCGCGCCGTGACGTCCGTCGTGTAGTTGACCTGCGGGTCCATGTGCGCGCCCGTCGCGATCTCCCCCTTCAACGTCTGGCTCGCGTAGACGTGGTAGGCGCCCGAACTCACGACGTGGTGCAGGAACGGCTTCAGCGGCTGCGTCACCATGGCTTGAATCGTGAGCGGGTTCACCGGCAGTTCGATGTCCAGCATCGCCGCGAGCGCCGGCCCGTATCCGCCCGCCATGATCCCCAGCTTCCGGCAGCCGATCGGCCCCGCGTTCGTCCGCACCCCCGTCACCCGCCCGCCCTCCACGTCGATCCCCTGGACCTCCACCCCCTGGTGGATCTCCGCTCCGTGCCGGCTGGCCCCACGCGCGAGTCCCCATACCACGGCGTCGTGCCGTACCACGCCGCCCGGCGGGTGATACATGCCCCCCTGGATCGGATGCGCGGGCCGGTCCGACACGTCCAGGGCGGGGAGCAACTCCTTGCACTGCCGGGGGTCGAACAACTCCGAGCGCACGCCGCAGAAATTCGCCGTATTGATGGCGAGCCGGAACGAGGCCACCGCCGCCTCGCTGTGGGCGAGGTTGAGGTTGCCGCAGTTGTAGAACATGAGGTTGAAGTCGAGTTCGTCCGTGAGGATCGGCCACAGCTTCAGGCCCTCGTCGTGGAGCCGGACGTTCTCCTGCGTACGCTGGTTCGCCCGCACGATGGCGGTGTTCCGGCCCGACCCCCCGAACCCGATGTACTGGCTCTCGAGGACGGCGATGTCGCGGACGCCGTGGGCCTTCGCGAGGTAGTAGGCGGTGGCGAGCCCGTGGATGCCCCCGCCGATGATCACCACGTCGTAGTGGCGTCGGAGCGGCCTCTCCTCCCACAGGCGTCCCGAGCGGAGGAACCCCGGGGCGATGCCCAATCTCAGCGCCCCCAGCGGGGGTGCGGCCGGCGCAGGCTCAGCGGATCACCGGTCGGCCGACGACAGCTCAGCCGATGACGGAGTGGGAGGAGTCCGGATTCATCGTCCGGAGCCGGCTGAAGAAGCCGAGGTCGCAGCTCCGTCTCGTATATTTCATGTGGAACTGGACCGGGTTCGCGTCGTGATCCCGTCCGTCCTCGACCTCCTGGATGAGTTCGGCCATGAGTTGGCCCGCCACCGGCGCGTTCTTGAACTGGTTCCCCGATGTCCCCACCGCCATATAGAAGCCGGGCAGATCCGACTTGTCATAGATGGGGATCCAGTCGTCCGACACGTCGTAGAGATCGACGAGGCCCTGGCGCGCCTCCGGTATGGGCAGCCCCTTCACGCGCTGGGCCTCGCGCAGCACCTGCGTCCTCCACTGGTAACTGAACGTATTGTCATAGTCGTCGGGGTCGTCGACCCACTCCAGATTGTCGCAGGGCGGATCCTCGGAGCCGATGAGGATGTGGTTCCCCACTTCCGGCCGCGAATAGCACCCGATGTCGCTGTCCGAGATCAACATCCCGACCACGTTATAGTCGACGCCCTCCGGCGCCGGGACGTGGCACACCTCCTGCTTGAGAGCCCGCGTCCGGATGTTCATCCCCTCCTCGACCCCCGCCATGCGGTTGATGACGAAGGAATGCGGCCCGCCGACGTTGACCACGACCGGCGCCCGGATCTCGGAACCGTCCTTCAGCCGGACGCCCCCGACCCTCCCATCCTCCCGCAGGATCTCCGTCACTTCGGTGTTGAAGCGGAACTCGCCGCCGCGCGCCTCGCAACCGAGTTGCACGTTGTGACAGCACAACTGGGGGTCGTCGATGTAGCCGGATTCGGGGATATAGAGGGCCCCGGCCACGTTGCCGCCCGAGGGCCGCCCGAAGCCCGGGTCCTCCTCCGTCAGGGGGGGACCGAACTGCCGCGTGTCGAGGAAGGAAAGCTTCTCCCGCATCCCCGCGGCGTCGAGGTCCTCGTACGCGACGTGAAGCTCGTCGAGACTCTCCATCACTCTCTTCAGGTAGTGGTTCTTCTCCGTCTTCGTCACGAGGCAGCCCGTGCTCACATAGCGCGCCAGCCCCGACGGATCGGGCACGCCGACGTACTTCCCCCAGTCGAGCCAGTAGAAGTAGGACTCGCGCGCCATGGCCACGCCGTCCGGCGTCGAGTAGTGGAGACGGATGATGGCGCAGGTGTTCGATGTCGAGCCGTATCCGGCGGCGGGGAGCTTGTCGACGTTCAGCGTCCGGAACCCGCGCCTGGCCAGTTCGAGCCCGGTGCAGACGCCGATGACGCCGGCGCCGATGATGATCGCGTCGTAGTCCTTCGACATTTCGTCCCTGTTCCTCCTCGCCGGACGCGCGCTCGCCCCGCTCAGCGGCCTTCGACCTCTCCGATGCGCTCGTAGACGGCGTGCGACACCCGTTCGTTACCGTCCGCGTCGGTGCTGCGGTACTCGTTGTCGATCCGGTTCCCATCCTCCGACAGGACGTTGATGATGACCTGCGTGACCTGGCCATCGCGACGGCTCGTGATCCGGTTCGTGAACTCGTCGACGACCTCCACCGCCGTCTCGACGCCCTCCCGGCCGGTCACGGGCCGGAATGCGCCGTCGAACATCGTGTCGTAACTCCACTTCGACTCCCCGCCGCGGGAGTTCGTGGACTCGACGGTGATCTTCATCCCGCCGTCTCCCCAGGGCTCGTACGTCATGACGTTGAGCGACGGGGGCGGCGCGTCGGAGCGCAGCTTCCACACGCCGTAGCGGGGGTTGTCGCGCCGGGCGGCCACGTCGGCTGGAGCGCCCGGGTTGAACAGGAAGTAGTCGTAGATGGCGCGGGAGATCTGGGTGATCGTCGCCTCACGCACCGGGACCGGCCGCCCGGAATCCTTCACGAACACCACCGTGAGCACGTGCCCGGCCCCGTCCGGGAGATAGATGTACCCGACATCGTTCGTCGTGCCGCCGATCGTGCCCGTCTTGTGGCCGACTTGCGTGCCGGGAGGGAGCACGCCCTTGATGCGCCCGGCGCCGGTCTGCACGCGCAGCATGACGTCCTTGAACACCTCCGTATTCTTCGAGCCCAGCGCCTTCCCGGCCCAGGTCATGGCCAGCAGGTGGGCCATGGCGCGGGGCGTCGACGTGTCCCTCGTGTCGGTCGAGAACGCCTCCCGGGCCGCATCCCGCTCCGGGGCCGAGACTCCGCCCGCCCGGTCGCGGAATTCCGCCACCGAGATCCGCCCGTCCGCCGGGGTCTCCACGCCGGAATAGTCCCCGATGAGGACCGAAGTCGGACGGTTCACGCTCAGGCCCTCCACCCCCAGCTCGCTCATGCGGGCGTTCACCGCGTCCGGGCCGCCGGCGGCCGTCAGCGTGAGGTCCGTCGCGCTGTTGTCGGAGATGAGGAGCATCAGCTCGAGCAGGTTCCGGAGGGAAAGCGACACGCCGGGGTCGTCGAACAGGTTCGAGATCGTGCCGCTGCCCGGGTGGATGTCCGGGGGCTCCAGTTCGACCATGTCCGCGAGCGTGATCTCGCCCCGGTCGACCCGGGTCAGGAGCTGCACCGCGATCGGGACCTTGTAGGTGGACGCCATCGGAAAGCGCTCGTCCTCGTTGAACCACACGGCGCGGCCCGTCTCGAGGTGGACGGCGCCCACGCCAACGGTACCCCCGCTGTTGGGGGCGAGACGCTCGATCTCGGCCAGGAGGCGGCCGAGTCCGGCGTCGCCCGCCGGCATCACGGACTGCGCGGTGACCGGAAGCGCGGACAGCAGTCCCACCGCCAGGGTCGCGAGGGCAAGGGATGTGCGGAGGCGCATGCGTCGTGCTCCTTGTGTGGTCCTCATGGTCTCGACAGCGTCCGGCCACTCGCGGCCGGCATTGCCGTACGGTAGCCATTGCGGAAGACGGGGACGAGACCGCCTCCGGCCGGATCGCCGGGACGGCCTGACTCGTGACATACTCCGCACATCCCGGGACCACCGGAAGCCACTAAAGCGAAAGGACGCGCGACGCGATGACGCCCGAAGAACGGCGGGCCGCCGAGGCGGTCGATGCAGAGCGCCTGTTCCGGCTTCTCGGCGACCTGATCGCGATCGAGAGTGTCGCGAACCGCGAGACTCCGGCCCAGGAGCGGGTGGCCGAAGAGATGCGGGCCATCGGCCTTGAGACCGACGTGTGGGAGATCGATTTCGAGCGGCTGCGTCGCCATCCCGTCTACACGGCGGATGTCGAGCGTCACGAGGGACTCGGCGTCGTCGGGACGATGGGTCACACTGACGGCCGCGGGGAGGGTCGCACGCTCATCCTGAACGGCCACATCGATGTCGTCCCGGCCGGCGAGACCGAGCGCTGGACCCACCCGCCGTTCGAGTTGACGCGCCATGCCGGGCGCCTGTTCGGCCGCGGCGTCGTGGACATGAAGGGGGGGCTGTGCTGCGCGCTTGAGGCGGCGCAGGCGCTGCGCGATGCGGGCGTGGATCTGGACGGGGCGCTCCAGATCCAGAGCGTGATCGGCGAGGAGGACGGTGGTTCGGGCATGCTGGCCACGATCGAGCGGGGCCACACGGGGGACGGCGCCATCGTCGTCGAGCCGACGCAGTTCGTGATCGCACCCGCGCAGGCCGGCGCGCTCAGTTTCCGGCTCACCGTCCCGGGGCTCGCCGCGCACGGGGCGCTGCGGGAGGAAGGCGTGGACCCGGTCGAGAAGTTCATCCCGGTGTTCCAGCGGCTCCGTGCCCTGGAAGCGGCCCGGAACCGCGACGTGGCCGACCCGCTGTTTCGCGCGGGGGCTTTGCCTTACGCCCTCACGATGGGACGGCTGCGGGCCGGCATCTGGCCCTCGACCGTGGCGGAGAATCTCGTTGTGGAGGGCCGCTTCGGCGTCGCGCCCGGGGAGGACCTCGCCGCCGCCCGCCGGGCGCTTGAGGACGCCGTGGCCGAGGGCGCCGACGGTGACGCCTGGCTACTCGACCACCCGCCCGCAGTCGAATGGGTGGGGGCGCAGTTCGCCGCCGCCCGCACGGACGAGAGCGACCCCGTCGTGAGCGCTCTGGCCGGCGCCGTGCAGACCCTCGGCGGCACGGAGGCACGTCTCGGGGGCATGCGCTACGGTGCCGACATGCGGCTCCTCGTCAACCAGGGCCAGGTGCCCACGGTGCTCTTCGGCCCCGGCGATGTCCGCACATCGCATCGCCCCGACGAGAGCATCCGCGCCCGGGACCTCGTCGAAGCCGCCCGCATCCTCGCCGTCACCGCGATCCGCTTCTGCGGCCTCCGGCCGTGACGGAAGGGTCACACCGCTATCAGGTGACGAGCAGGGTGCCGATCCTGGCGATCTGCTCGAAGTGTCCGTCGCTCGTCAGCACGGTGGATCCCGTGTGAGCCGCGCAGGCCGCAATCCAGGCGTCGTTCGTGGGAATCGGTGTCCCGGCCCTTCTCAGGTCGGCCACGATCTCGGCGTAACAGCGGGCGACGGTGTCATCGACCGGCACGACCTCGACCGGTGCCGCCGCGAGGAAGTCCGACAACTCCGTCTCGTTGCGCGTTCTGTGAGCGCCACCAAGGAAACCGAACCGGAGTTCCCCCAGCGTGACGGCCGGTACGCCCACCCAGATGGCCCGGTCCAGGATGTTCGCGATTCGTTCGCTACCCCTCCGCAGGCGGCTGTAGGCCGTGGTGTCCAGGCAGTAGCGGCTCATTCCCACATTTCCGGGTCGATCTTCCCGAAATCGCGGGTCGCGGCCTCGAATGCCCGGAATTCCGCGTCGGTCCAGCCCCCGGCGAAGCGTCCCAGTCCGTTGGACCGAAGGATCCCGACACCCAGACTCTGCTGGAGAAGGTCCAGCACCGTCTGGTTAAGGGACGTCCCGCGCCGCCGTTTCTCTTCGTTCAACGCGCGCCCTAACTCCGCCGGCAAGCACACTGCCTGCGATCAAGTGTGGGATTGCGCCCTTCCGGTCGGATCACGTCTCAACAAGGTTCAGACTGCGTAGCTTCATCAACGGCTGCCCAATTCAAGTTCCTCCAAACAGGTGCTGCCATGTCTGCTCGGACTTCGGTTGGAATCAGGTTTGCCCTCTCGTTCGCCTTGGTGCTCATGGCGCGCGGAAGCCCGCTCGAAGCGCAGAGCTTCGCGGTCGAGGAGGCGACGATCGCGGAGGTCCACGCGGCCTTCCAATCGGGTGGCCTCACCTGTGAGGGGCTCGTCCAGAGCTATCTGGACCGCATCGAGGCCTACGACCAGCAGGGGCCGCGGCTGAACGCGATCGCGACCCTCAATCCTGCGGCGCTCGAAGAAGCCCGCGGCCTCGACGCCGCGCTCGAGGCTGCGGGGCTCACCGGACCGCTTCATTGCATCCCCGTCCTGCTCAAGGACCAGGTCGAGACCCGCGACATGCCCACGACTTTCGGGTCCGCGCTCTTCGAGGACTTCGTGTCGGGGCGGGACGCGACCATCGTCACCCGCATGAAGGACGCCGGCGCGCTCATCATCGCGAAGACGAACATGGGCGAGTTCGCCTCGCGCTACGTCGGGTCGGGGTTCGGGATCATCCGCAACGCGTACGATCCGCGGCGCAACCCGAGCGGTTCCTCCGGCGGCACCGGGAGCGGCGTGGCCGCCAACTTCGGCATGATCGGCATCGGCGAGGATACCGGCGGCTCCATCCGCGGACCGGCGGCCGTGGTCTCGCTCGTCGGTCTCCGTCCCACGCTCCCGCTGGTGAGCCGCTTCGGGATGATGCCGGCCAACCCGACCACTGACACCATGGGCCCCATGACCCGCACCGTGACGGACGCGGCCGTCCTGCTCGACGTCATCGCCGGCTACGACCCCAACGACCCCGTGACGGCGTACTCGGTGGGAGAGGTTCCGGATTCGTACACCGACGGTCTGGCGGCCGACGCTCTGGCCGGCGCCCGGCTCGGGATCATCCGCGACCCGATGGACCGCTCCGTGGACACAGCTTCGGACGGATTCGAGCAGGTGCGCGCCCGGATCGAGGCGGCGATCGGCGCGCTGAGCGAACTGGGGGCCGAAGTGATGGACGTGGATGTCCCCGGAATCGAGCGCGTGGCCGCCGTCTTCGGCCTCAACTCCTACGAGACGGAGGAGGCGACGGACGCCTACCTGGCCGACCTCCCCGACGCCCCCCACCGGACGCTCGCCTCGATCCTGCTCAGCGGCCGGGTCAATCCGTGGCGGGCCCGCGGCATGGCGGATCTCCTCGGGAAGACGACCCGCGACCCCGGCTATCTCGAGTACCTGCTTGCCCGCGAGCAGGTTCGGCAGGACGTCATCGCGACGATGGCGGAGCACGACCTCGACGCCCTCGTCTACGCCACCTTCGACCATCCGCCCGACCTGATCGCCGAGGACGTCGAGACGAACCCCGCCCCGGCCGACCGCTACGCGCTCGGCGACAACCGCTCGCTGAGTCCGCTCACGGGCTTCCCGGCGCTCACCGTCCCGGCCGGATTCACGCCCGACGGCCTGCCGGTGGGTATCGAGTTCCTGAGTCGCCCCTTCACGGAGGCCATGCTCCTGCGCTTCGGCTACGCGTTCGAGCAGGCGACGCACCACCGCCGGCCCCCGCCTTCGGCGCCGCCGCTTGGCGGTTGATGCCATCGGCATGCATCACTAAGTTCTGCTTGCACAACTATATTGCACAACCGGAGAGAACGCATGTCGCGGATTCACTTCGTCGTCAAGGAAAGCGCCAAGATCCGCTATCAGGCCGAGGCGGAGCGTGAGGGAAAGTCCCTCGGTCAATGGCTGCGTGAAGCGGCCGACGAGAAGCTGGCCGTCGCGCGTCCACGCCTGTTCACCGTCGAGGAACTCCGCGAATTCAACGCAGAGTGCGATGCACGACGTTCCAATGAGCCGGAGCCCGACTGGCCCGAAGTGAAGCGTATGATCGCGGAATCGAAGATCTCCGGGTTGGAGATCACGTGATCTTCGTTGACGCGAACGTGTTCATTCACCACGTGGGTCGGAAGCATCCGCTGCGCCGGGAGGCACGCGAACGCATCTCTCACTCCCTGAGTGAGGGTGAGCATCTTGTCACGTCGGCGGAAGTCCTCCAGGAACTGCTCCATTTCTACCTCCGGAGCCGACGGGTTTCCGCGCTCAACGACGCGTTCACCCTCGTGGAAGCCTGCATCGACGAAGTCTGGGCCGTGGAACAGTCAGACATCATGATGGCTCGCCACCTCGTGACCCGACATCCCGGCCTCGAGGCCCGGGATCTTGTTCACCTCGCCTGTTGCCTCCGGCGAAAGGCTCGAGGCCTAATGACTTTCGATCGGGGCTTGGCGGCGGCCTGGAATCCCAAAATGTAGGCTCTCCGGCCTGTTTGGAGCGGGTCCGCCGTCTTAGCGTACCTGCGGAGTCTCCGCTGGCGGACGGTACAGAAGTTTGGAGGAGAGGATTCCCATGAACGACTCACCAGGGCGAGCGCACACGATCGTCGGTTTGGCCATGCTTCCGGGGCTGCTGGGACCCATGCTGCCGGTGCAGCAGGAGGTTCGGGCCCAGGAGGTCGACCAATCGCTGGCGACGGAGGTCGTCGCCGGCCTCCCGCTGCGCGAGATCGGCCCGGCGGTCATGGGCGGCCGCATCGCCGATATCGCCGTGCACCCGCACCGGAGCAGCACCTGGTACGTCGCGGCCGGCTCCGGCGGACTGTGGAAGACGACCAACGCGGGCGTGACGTGGGATCCCGTGTTCGAGGACCAGCCCGTGTACTCGATCGGCGACGTCGCGATCGATCCAAACAACCCGGACGTGATCTGGGTGGGGTCGGGAGAGAACGTGAGCGGCCGGCACGTGGGCTGGGGGGACGGCGTCTACCGCAGCCGCAACGGCGGGGAGACGTGGGAGAACGTCGGACTCCGCGACTCGCAGCACATCGGGAAGATCCTCGTCGATCCGCGCGACAGCCGCGTCGTGCTGGTCGCGGCCGAGGGGTCGCTGTGGGCTCCGGGCGGCGTCCGCGGCGTCTACAGGTCCACCGACGGCGGCGACTCGTGGACGCTCGTGCTCGGGATCGACGAGAACACCGGCGTCACCGACATCGAGTTCGCGCCGGGCGATCCCGATGTCGTCTACGCGGCGGCCTACGAGCGGCGGCGGAAGATCTGGGGACACCTCGCCGGCGGGCCCAACTCGGGCATCTACAAGTCCACCGATGGCGGCGAGAACTGGCGCCGGATCACGGCGGGCCTCCCGATGGGCGACGTGGGGAAGATCGGACTCGCCGTCACCCCCGCGAACCCCGAGGTCGTGTACGCGACGATGGAGGCGGGAGACGACGAGCGCGGCTTCTACCGGTCCCTCGACAAGGGGGAGGGCTGGGAGAAGCGGAACTCCTACATCTCCGGAGGCACGGGTCCTCACTACTACCAGGAGATCGAAGCCTCGCCGCACGACGCCGACGTCGTGTACCAGATGGACGTCTTCATCCAGGTCACGCGGGATGGGGGGGCGACGTTCGGCAACCTGGAGACGGGGAGCGAGAAGCACAGCGACAACCACGCGCTTTGGATCGACCCCGGGGACGGGCAGCACCTGATCGTCGGCACGGACGCCGGGCTGTACGAGAGCTTCGACGACGGCCGTACCTTCCGGCACTTCCCGAACCTGCCCATCTCCCAGTTCTACAAGCTGGCGCTCGACAACGCGACGCCGTTCTACAACGTGCTGGGCGGCGCGCAGGACCTCGGCACGCTGTGGGGACCCGCCCGCACCATGAACGTGGAGGGCGTCCGCAACCGCGACTGGTACGCGCCCATGGGGGCGGACGGGTACGCGGTACAGATCGACCCGAGGGATCCCGACATCCTCTACCTGCAGACGCAGCAGGGGAACCTCTACCGCTACGACCGGGGGAGCGAGGAGGCGCTCGACATTCAGGCGCAGCCCGCGCCCGGCGACCCGCCCGAGCGCTGGAACTGGGACGCGCCGGTCCTCATCAGCCCGCACGACGCCGACCGTATCTACCACGGCTCGCAGCGCGTGTGGCGCTCCGACGACCGAGGCAACTCGTGGACCGCGATCAGCGGCGACCTGACGACGGACGTGAACCGGTACGAACTCGAGTTCATGGGACGCGTGTGGAGCGTCGATGACCTCATCGACAACGGCGCCATGTCCAAGTACGCCACCCTCACCGGGATCTCGGAATCCCCGGTCGCCGAGGGCGTCATTTACACCGGGAGCGACGACGGGCTCATCCACGTGACGGAGGACGCGGGCGCCACCTGGCGGCGGGCCGCGGAACTGCCCGGCGTCCCGGAGCGGGCGTTCATCAACGACGTGGAGGCCTCGCAGCACGACCCGGCCACCGTGTTCGCCGTCGCGGACAACCACAAGGAGGGCGACTTCCGGCCGCTCGTGTTCGAGAGCAACGACAGGGGCCGGACGTGGCGCTCGATCTCAGGAGACCTGCCCGCCGGGACGACCGCGTGGGCGATCGAACAGGACCACCTGAGCCCGAGCCTCCTCTTCCTCGGAGCGGAGTTCGGCATGTACGTGAGCGTGAACGGCGGCGCCAACTGGCATGTGCTCCCCGGCCCCACGATTCCGCACCGGGACGTGGAGATCCAGCGGCGCGACAACGACGTGGTCGGTGCCACGTTCGGTCGCGGCTTCTACGTGCTGGACGATTACACCCCGCTGCGAGAGTTGGCGGACGGCGCGATGGCCGGCGGCGCCGTGGCCGACGGGGGGGCGCTGTTCCCGGTTCGGGACGCGTGGTGGTACATCGCGTCCGTGCCCATGCAGGCGCGCGGGAAGCCGACGCTGGGGACGGATGACTACACCGCGCCCAACCCGGACTTCGGCGCCACGCTGACGTACTACCTGCCGGAGACGCTGACGACGGCAGGCGAGGCCCGCCGGGCCGTCGAGCGGGCAGTGCGAGACCAGGGTGGCGATGTGGCGTTCCCCGGCTACGACGTGCTCAACGAGGAGTCGACGGAGAGCGGTCCCCGGGCCCTGATCGCGATCGCCGACGGCGACGGGCGGACCGTGCGCTGGGTCGCCGGTCCCGCGGGGAAGGGGCTGCATCGCGTGAGTTGGGACCTGCGGGCTCCCGCGCCCGATCCCATCGACCTCACCGTGCCCGGGTTCACGCCGCCCTGGGTGGGCCCGCCGCGGGGACCCCTCGCCGCGCCGGGCGACTACTCGGCGCAACTCATCGTCGTCACGGCCGAAGGTGCCCGGGAGGTCGGTTTGCCACAAACCTTCACCGTGGAGGCGCTGCCCACGGCCGAGGCGGGGACGGACTTCCGGGCCGTCGTCGCCTTCCAGAGCGAGGCGTCGGAGCTGATGCGCCGCATCTCGTCTGCGGGTGAGGAACTCGGCCGCGCCCGGGACCGGCTCCGTCACATGCGGGCCGCGCTCCTCGAGGCGCCCGCCGCCCCGCTCGCCCTGTTCGGCGACCTCGACGCGCTCGACAGCCGGCTACAGGGGTACGCGATCCGGCTCTTCGGCGACCCGGCCCGGCAGCGATTGAACGAATCCACCGTGCCCTCGATCTCGAACCGCGTGGGACGGGTGATCGGAGGCCACTGGGACACGCGCCAGATGCCGACGGCGACGCACCGGCGCAACCTGGAGATCGGCGAGACGGACTTCGGCGCGTGGCTGGCGGAGTTCGAGGGCTTCATGTCGGGCGACTTCATGCGGGCCGAGGCAGCGCTCGAGGCCGCCGGCGCCCCCTGGACCCCCGGTCGGCGCCTCCCCGGGGGCTGAGGGCTAGAGCACCGCGCGGTTTGCCCTACTCAACCTTCGACGAGTACGGTATGGAAGTTAACGGTCCGATGACCTTCGGCCCCAGGTTTGAAGCGGTTGAGTTGGGAGGCAGGGTAGAGGCGAGGCGGGGATGACGGTTCAGCAGCACAGTACAAAACGGATCGAAGCTCGCACCCGCGAATCCGATGTTGTGGCCATGCCGGTGCCCAGACAGGGAGAGCGGCCTGCGGCATACGCCGACCGAGTCGGTGAGTGGTACGTATCGCGCAAATCGGCTCGGCACAGGAAGGACCACGGGCTCTACCTAACGCCAGTACCCGTCGCCGACTTCATGGCCGTCAAGATTGCCTCGAGAACAGGTCGGGTTCGCGTCCTAGATCCGGCCGCCGGGGCCGGGGTCCTTTGCTGCTCTGCCGTCGAATCTCTCGTCTGTCGCGATCTAGTGTAGTGCCGCTAAAGAGCGATGTACATAACGTTGAGGGGGTGCTATCTTTCATGCATGCCCAAGATACGAAGGATCCGATTGCGACCCGGGGACCGCAGGGAGCTCGAGAGCTGGGTTCGGGCCCGCACGACCCCGCAGCGGCGCGTCGAGCGCGCCCGGATCATCCTCGGCTCGGCCGACGGCCTGTCGGCCCGGGCTCTACGCCGGGAGGTGGGCGTCTCGCCGCCGACGGTGAAGCGCTGGCTGGACCGGTATGAGGCGGACGGTCCGGCGGGACTGGAGGACCGGCCCCGCGCGGGGCGTCCGCGAACGAGCATCACGCCGGAGGTGGAGGCGGAGATCGTGCGCCGGACGCTGGAGGAGAAGCCTCCGCGGGGGACGCACTGGAGCACGCGCCTGATGGCGGAGGCGGCCGGGGTGCACCACAGCCAGGTGGGGCGGGTGTGGCGCGCGCACGGGCTGAAGCCCCACCTCACGCGCACCTTCAAGCTCTCGACCGACCCGGAGTTCGTGGAGAAGCTCCGCGACGTGGTGGGGCTGTACGTGGACCCGCCGGAGCGGGCGGTCGTGTTCGCCTTCGACGAGAAGAGCCAAATCCAGGCGCTGGACCGCACGCAGCCGGGGCTTCCGTGGAAGAAGGGCCGGTGCGGCACGATGACGCACGACTACAAGCGCCACGGGACGACGACCCTGTTCGCGGCGCTGGACGTGGCGACCGGGGAGGCGATCCACAAGTGCATGCCCCGCCACCGGCACCGGGAGTTCCTCCGCTTCATGGCCGAGGTGGAGACGCGGGTCGATCCGGAGCTGGACCTTCACGTCATCCTCGACAACTACTCGACGCACAAGCACGGGAGGGTGGAGGCGTGGCTGGAGAAGCACCCCCGGGTGAAGTTCCACTTCATCCCCACGTCGTCCTCGTGGCTCAACCTCGTCGAGCGCTTCTTCTCGGAGCTGACGCAGCGCCAGCTCAAGCGGCTCGCCGTGACCGGCGTGAAGCAGCTGACCGACACGATCGCGGCCTACATCGACGACCGGAACCGGGACCCGGCGCCGTTCAAGTGGACCGCCGCCGTGGAGGACATCCTGGCGAAAGTGAACCGTGCGAACTCCACTTTAGCGGCACTACCTAGGCCCGAAGCACGTTGAAGTGGTCGCCTTCGAGATCGACCAAGACCTCATCGCGCCCCTCAAAGCAGTACTAGCCTACCTAGTGGATTGGGTTCGGGCGTCAGCCGACCGCGAGGTGACCGTTCGCGTCGAGGCAGTCGACTTCATTCTCTCCAACGCTGAAGCTCTGCGTTCAGAGGATGACCTCTTCACAGCTGACCCGCGAGCCTCCGATTTCGATGTCGTAATCTCCAACCCGCCATACTTCAAGATCAGTAAGACCGACCCGCGCGCGGTCGCTGCATCGTCGGTCGTTCATGGCCAGCCGAATATTTATGCGCTCTTTATGGCGGTGAGCGCGAGGCTCCTACGCGACGGCGGTAGCTTCGTATTCATCGTGCCCCGTAGCTTCGCGTCGGGTCCGTACTTCCGACGCTTCCGAAAAGTGTTCTTCGACCAAGTTCGACCAGCCGAGATTCACTTATTCGAATCGCGGCGCGCTGCCTTCAGACGCGATGAAGTGTTGCAGGAAAACCTCATCTTCGCAGGCCTTCGGGAATCCCGCTGGCACGGGAACCATGCAGTCTCGTCCATCGCCATTTCTACAAGTGCTGGAGTAGACGATCTTAGCCATGCGGATCAGCGTACCGTTCACGCCACTCGGATTCTTGACATCACCTCCAGGGACAGGGTCTTACGCCTGTCACCGGACACGACAGCGGATGGGATCATTGCGCTCGTAGATTCCTGGCCGAACAACCTTCGGACCCTGGGACTCAATATCTCCACGGGCCGCGTCGTCCCATTCCGCGCGCGACCGCTGATCCGAACGAAGGGCAACGTACCCGCAACCCATGTGCCCTTGCTCTGGATGAACCATGTGCGGGCGATGCGAACTACTTGGCCACTGAGACGGCACAAGCCGGAATACATCGCAAGATCCGGCGCGCGGTCCCTGCTCGTCCCCAACCGAAACTACGTTCTCTTGCGCCGTTTCAGCGCAAAGGAACAAGCTCGCAGGCTGACGGCTGCCCCTTATCTTGCGGGCGATCTCGCAGTCCCGGCAGTGGGGTTCGAGAATCACCTGAACTACATTCATCGACCCGGCGGAGATCTTTCTGTAGACGAAGCGTGGGGGTTGGCGGCTCTCTACAATAGCCAGTTACTCGACACATATTTCAGGACCATAAGCGGAAACACGCAGGTGAGTGCTACGGAGATGCGGGCCATGCCGCTTCCATCACGGGAGACAATCAGGGCTCTTGGCAGGCGGGCAAGGCGCCTTCCGGACCGAACGCGCGGTCTGGAAGAACTCGTTGCCGCTCTTGTGCGGGCACCGGGGAGCGGAGGAAGCAGGGCCGTTGGCAACGATTGAGGAGGCCCGGGAAATCCTTGCGGCGCTCGGTATGCCAACGGCCCAGACGAACAAGATGTCTGGACTCACGTTGCTGGCATTGTGCGGCCTCACACCCAACGAGCCTTGGTCGGACACGAGCCGGAAGCGGTGCACCGTGACCAAGAGTATCATGAGTCACGTCAAGGACCACTACGGTATTGAGTACGCGCCCAACACCAGAGAGACGTTCCGGCGGCAAGTGCTTCATCAGTTCATACAGGGCCGGGTCGCCGATTACAACCCGTTCGAACCGGACCTTGCCCACGAATAGCCCACGTGCCCACTACGCGGTCACGAAGGCGGCGTTGAGGGCCGTACAGGCATACGGTGGGGATGGGTGGCCGAACGCAACCGCAAGATTCCGCAGCGAGCAGGGATCCCTTCAAGAGCGTTATGCGCGAGACCGAGACCGGGCGATGATCCCGGTTGCAGTTGGCGACGGTAACGAACTAAGGCTTTCTCCGGGGAGGCACAACTGGCATCTTCATCAATGATCACGACAAGCTTCCAGACGTCGTGCTCTGCCGCGGAGCTACAGAAGGCAATCGTCGAGCAGTTTGCGCCACGCTTTGCGCCCGGTGCCCAACTGCTGTATCTGGGCGATACAGCGAAGAAGGATCTGTTCGTTGACGGCGTAACGCTGCAAAGACTTGGCATCTTCATCAATGATCACGACAAGCTTCCAGACGTCGTGCTCTATGACGCCGAGCGAAATTGGCTGTTCCTAGTGGAGGCCGTGACGTCACACGGTCCGGTGTCGCCGAAGCGCGTCCTTGAGCTTGAGGAGATGTTGGCCGCGTGTCCCGTAGGCACCGTCTACGTGAGTGCCTTTCCTGACTTCCGGGAGTTTCAGAGGCACATCAAGCACATCTCTTGGGAGACGGAAGTGTGGGTGGGTGAAGTGCCAGATCACATGATCCATTTCGACGGAGACAGGTTTCTGGGGCCAAGGACGTGACAAAGCAAGCGCACGAAGAGGGGAAGGCC
Source organism: Candidatus Palauibacter sp. (assembly GCF_965222475.1). Taxonomy (GTDB): domain Bacteria; phylum Gemmatimonadota; class Gemmatimonadetes; order Palauibacterales; family Palauibacteraceae; genus Palauibacter. Next base: position 649,678 of record NZ_CBDCUB010000007.1, read on the forward strand.
GGTTTCAGTTCATGTCACGTTAGGGTCCCCAGGGCAGTCCGGCGGCACGACCACGTCGCCGGAGTTCCGACAGGTATCCCGCAGCTTGAAGCTAGGCGCCCGAGTGCAGGAGATACGTGAGGACCAGGGCCTCACGCAGACAGAATTCGCCGAGTTGGTCGGGACGTCGCAATCAACGATTTCCCAGATCGAGGCTGGCGAGCGGAACCCGTCGTACAACATGCTCCGCAGACTCGCGTCCGCACTGAACGTTTCCGTAGGGTACGTGTTGGGGGAGACCGAGGTCAGCGATCTGAGGCCAGAGGAGGAAGCACATTTTCGTGAATACCGTAGTCTCTCAGAGGGTGCCCGTCGTCAACTCAGCCAGTACGCGCAGTTTCTCCGGAAGACACAAGGCATCGATACGGCGGAGGACGGAGAAGGGTGAATTCGGAAGGCCTCCGGTTCGCACGCCGGTTCCGCCAAGCCCTTGAGCTTAGGGACGTGCGGCAATGCGATCTGACCGAAATCGCCGCCGCGGACGGCATCGAGGTCATCGATTTTGACGACCCGGACCCCGGGTGTACGGCGTGCCTCCTCCCGAACCCTCACGGCGATGGGGGGGCGATTTTTCTCAAGCCCGGTCAGAATACGGGCCGCCGTCGTTTCTCAATCGCTCATGAGCTTGCCCACTACCATATCCCCACGCATCGAAGAAGAGACCGCCGCTGCAAGGAGTCGTCGCTCCAAGCGACCCGGGGCTTCGGCGGTGAAGTGGAGTGGGAAGCCAATTCGTTCGCAGCTGAACTCTTGATGCCGGCCAGGTTATTCAGAGCAGACGCGCGAGAACTCGGTGTGAGTTTCGAGGCCGCCTATCAGCTAATGTCCCCTGACGGATACAGCGTCTCTGCCACTGCCGCCGCACGTCGAATCGTGCAGGTGTCCGAAGAGAGTTGCGCGCTCGTTGCAACCCGAAATGGATCCGTCGAGTGGCAGGAGCGCTCTAACTTCTACTACCGCATGGCTACCCATGGACAGCGTATTCGCGGCGGTACGTTGGCGGCGGCCGTGACCCGCCGAGAGCCGGCCAATTCCCGTTGTGAGCGCGTGGACGCGGCCGAGTGGCTCGATGATCCACATGCATGTGAAGTTACCCTCCTCGAGAGTACGCATGCCATCCCAAGTCTGGGGCAGGTCCTGTCACTTCTCTGGGTGCCGGATGCCGACGGCCGAGTCGCGCCGGGATCGGTCGCGCGTTCTCCTAAAGATCGTCGACTACCATTAGGGTGAGTGAGATGTCTCCGAACAAGCTGGCGCCCATACATCCCGGCGAGGTGCTGATGGAAGAGTTCCTGGAGCCGCTGGGAGTCAGTCAGCATCGCCTGGCGACGGACATCGGTGTAGCTCCCGGCCGGATCAACCAGATCGTGCACGGTAGGCGCGCGATCACCGCGAATACGGCGCTGCGGCTCTCGCGCTACTTCGGGACTTCGGCGAGGTTCTGGCTCAATCTCCAGACGGGCTACGATCTTGATGTCGAGAGAGAGAGAACCCGCTGTCCGTGACGCCCCTCCGGGCTGATAAGGGATCCTGAGCAGCGGGGGTGTTGCCAAGGCCTGCTGGCCTCAGTGGCCGATGGCGAGTCCGTCCTTGCGGGGGTCTGACGCCCCGGCCCAGCCGCGCTCCAGTTTCATGACGAGCTGACCGCCGCCGAACGAGGCGCTCTCCCAGTCGACGAGTTCGTGGCCGAGCGCACCCATGCCGGCTTCGAGTCCGTCGGTCAGTTGCTCGACCGCGACCCGCAGGCCGCCCATGTGCCGGAACCGGGCCGCGTCGATCGCCTGCTGCGGGTCCATCCCGAACTCGATCATGTTGAGGATGACCTGCGTGTGCCCCTGTGGCTGCATCGAGCCGCCCATCACCCCGAACGCCATGAGCGGTTCGCCATCCCTCGTCACGAACCCCGGGATGAGCGTGTGGAAGGGCCGCTTGCCCGGCGCCACCTGGTTCGGGTGTCCGTCCTCGAGCGTGAAGCCGGCACCCCGGTTCTGGAGCACGAAGCCCGTCCCCGGGACGACCACGCCCGAGCCGAAGGCCCCGTAGATGGAGTGGATGAACGAGACCATGTTCCCGTACTGGTCCGCGACGGACAGGTAGATCGTCTCGGTAGCCGTCGCGAACTCGCCGGGCTCGACCCGCTCGGCGGCCAGCGCCGGGTTGATGAGTGCTCTCCGCGCCGCGAGGTAGTCGGGCTCGATCAGCTCACGCGGGTCGATCTCCATGTGGTCGGCATCGGCCACGTGCCGGGCCAGGTCGGCGAACGCGACCTTCTTGGCCTCGATGAGGTGGTGAAGGTACTCCGGCGAGTTGTGGCCCATGCCGGCGAGGTCGAACGGTTCGAGCAGCCCGAGCATCTGCAGCGCCGCGACGCCTTGGCCCGCGGGAGGAAGCTCCCAGAGCGTCCAGCCCTCGTAGTCGACCGACAGCGGTTCGATCCACCTCACTTCCATGGCCGCCATGTCGGCCGGCGTCAGGTACCCGCCGAGTTCGGCCAGCCCTTCGGCCACCCGCGTGCCCAGCGCCCCGCCGTACATGGCGGATGGGCCTTCCTCCGCGATCGTGCGCAGAGAGCGCGCGAAGTCGGGGTTCCGGAACCACTCGCCCGCTTCGGGTGCCCGCTCGCCATCGATCAGGTACGTCGCCGCGGCACCGGGGTCCGCCTGAAGCTTGCGCAGCTGTTCCTGCCACTGGCGAGCGATGATCGGTGTGACCGGGAACCCCTCCTCGGCGAGCGCGATGGCGGGGGCCACGAGTTCCGCCAGCGGCCGACTCCCGTAGGTCTCGTTCAGCGCGCCCCAGCCGGCGATCGCGCCCGGCACGGTGACAGCGCCCGGCCCCGAGCCCGGCACGCGATCGTAGCCGTCGGCCCGGATCCGCTCAGGCGTCATGTTCGTCCCGGCCCGGCCTGTGGCGTCCAGGCCCACCAGCCGGCCTTCTTCCGCCGACCAGAAGAGCGCCCACAGGTCGCCGCCCAGCCCCGTCATGTGCGGCTCGACGAGCGACAGTACGGCGGAGGCGGCGACCGCCGCGTCGAAGGCGTTGCCTCCCTCCTGCAGCACCCGGAGCGCGACGCTCGATGCCATGGGCTGGCTCGTCGCGACCATCCCGTTCGGCGCGTACACCGTCGATCGCCCCGCCATGGACGCGGGAGCACTCATCGCTGCCTCCTGCTGTGACGGGTCTCGCAGGCTTTCCGCGTCCGCGGTCCCGCACCCCGTGGCGGTGACGACGGTGAGGGTGGAGACGAGAGTCGTGGAAACATCGCGAGTACGCATGATTCGCCTGATCCCGCTGGGGTGAACTCCGGCCGGGCTACGTCGCGCAACGTGGACGCGGATTCCGGTGCCGCCCGCACACTACGGTCTCCACGCGGCCATGGCATCCCATCGCGGGTTGCGTGTGATGTTGACCGGGTCCGATCCATCGGCGCGCATCGCGTAGATCTCCGAATTCCCCTCCCGCTTGGTCGAAAACAACACGTACCCTCCGTCCGGCGACCAGCGCGGCAGTTCGTCCACCCCCGCGATGCGCGAGAGGTTCGTCTGCCCGCTCCCATCCGCGCGCATCACGTAAATCTCGGCGTCGCCGATGTCCCGGGACGAGGTGAAGACGATCCTCGATCCGTCCGGCGACCACGACGGCGACCGCGCCCCGCCTTCCACGGGAAGCCGCGCGAGCCCGCTCCCATCGGGGGCCATCGTCCACAGCGAGAACACCTGGCCACCCTCGCGGTCCGATGCGAACAAGATGCGGCTTCCGTCCGGGGACCAGTCTGGATCGACATCGAACGACGCCGGGCTGCGTGTGATGTTGACGGGGTTCGACCCATCGACGCCGATCACCCAGATGTCGGGGTCACCCGTCCGCTCGGACACGAAGACGACGCGCCTCCCGTCCGGTGACAGGCGCCCGGAACGGTCGTTCGCGGAATCCCGCGTCACCGGCCTCGGGTTCGAGCCGTCCGCGCTCATGAGGTAGATGTCGGGGTTCCCGTCGCGCCAACTCGTGAACACGATCCCCGACCCATCCGGGGTCCAGCTCGGCTCGAGGTTGGTCTGCCCTTCGATCGTCAGCGGCGTCTGACCGGTCCCGTCCGTCTTCGCCACCCAGATGCGCATGTATCTCTCGCGGATCGAGGTGAAGACGATCTGGCCGTTCGGAACGGGCTCGGGAGCCGTGGCGTCCCCGCAACCGAGCACCACCGAGGCCAGCGCCGCGGCAAGAACCCCTCGTCGGCGCCAACCCCCGCGCCGGGAGTGGGAAAACAGCCCGTTTTCCTTCCATCCGCTCATGACGGTTGCCAGTCCTCCCGGGCTCAGCCTCGGTCGCTCGCGTCCCGCCGGCCCGATGGCTCGTTGCGCCTCGCCGGGACTCGGCCAAGCTTGCGTGAGATCGCATTCCGACCGTTCAGGGAGTTGAAGATGAGACAGCCCGCCGGCCCGCACCACGTCCTCCTGCCCGTCCTGACCCTTGCTCTCGTCGCCGGCTGCGGCGGGCCAACGGACGAACCCGAGCGGCGGGCGCGCGAGATCCACGACAACGTGCTCACGATCGACACGCACGACGACATCCCGTTCAACTTCGCCACGCCCGAGGTCGATCCGCTGAACGCGGACCGCCAGGTGAACCTCGAGAAGATGCGGGCCGGCGGGCTGGATGTCGGCTTCTTCGTCGTCTACGTGGGGCAGACCGAGCGCACGCCGGAGAACTACGAAGGCGCGAAGCAGGGCGCGATGACGAAGTTCGAGGCGATCCACCGCATGACGGAAGAGATGTATCCGGACCTCATCGGCCTCGCGCATACGGCGGACGACGCGGAACGGATCCACGCCGAGGGCAGGCTGGTGGCGGCGATCGGGATCGAGAACGGCTACGCCATCGGGACGGACCTGTCGCTCCTCGAGACGTACCACGAACTCGGGGCGCGCTACATCACGCTGGCGCACAACGGGAACAACGACATCGCCGACTCCGCGCAGCCCAACCCCGCCTACGGCGACACGCCCGAGGAGAACGGCGGCATCAGCGAGTTCGGGGAGCAGGTGATCGCCGAGATGAACCGGCTCGGGATCCTGGTGGACGTATCCCATATCTCCAAGGCGGCCAGTCTCGAGGCCATGCGGCTTTCCGCCTCGCCCGTCATCGCCTCGCACTCCGGCGCGCACGCGGTGAATGCCCACGCCCGAAACATGGACGACGAGCAACTCATGGCCCTGCGGGAGAACGGCGGCGTGATGCAGGCCGTGGCGCTGGGCGGGTTCGTGAAGTCGCCCTCCGAGGAACGGCAGGCGGCGGTCGAGGCGCTCCGGGAGTCGATCGGCTTCACGAGCTTCTCCCGGATGACGGACGAACAGCGGGAAGCCTTCAGCGCGGGGATGGCCGAGATCCGGTCCCGATACCCGGGCCCGGGCGTCGCGGACTTCGTCGACCACATCGACCACGCCGTCAACCTGATCGGGATCGACCACGTCGGGATCAGTTCGGACTTCGACGGCGGCGGGGGGATCGACGGCTGGAGAGACGCTTCCGAGACCTTCAACGTGACGCTCGAACTCGTGCGGCGGGGCTACTCCGAGGAGGAGATCCGCCAGCTCTGGGGCGGGAACACGCTGCGGATCTGGCGCGCGGCCGAAGACGTCGCCGCGGAGCTTCAGCAGGCCGGGGGCTGATCCGTCGCATGGGGACGCCACACGCGGGCAGCGGACGGCGTTTGACCGCCAGCTTCCGGGCTCTCGGCGCGGTCGTCTCGCTCGCGGCGGCGGGGTTCGCCTGCGGTGCCCCCGCCGAAGATTTCGATGACGCGGGCGGGCCCTTCCGGGTCGGGGCGATGATCGATGTGGGGGCGGCCCCGCACGGCATCCGCTTCAGTCCCGATGGCGACACCGCCTGGGTGGCTCTCAGCGGCGAGGGCCGGATCGCCATCGTCGATCTCGCCGCGAGCGCCATCATCGACCGCTGGGAGGCGGGCACGACGCCGCTGGACCTGGTCCGGGTCGACGATGGCTGGCTCGTGAGCCAGTTCCGGGACTCGACCCTCATCATGCTCGACGCCGATGGGAGGACGGTGCCCGACGCCGGGTGGGGTGTCGGGGCGGGTCCGTCGCTGTTCACCCCCGGGACGGTCCGTGGAGAGAGCTGGATCACGACCGAGTTCTCGGACCGGCTGTGGGTCGTCGACACTCGCCAGGGAGCGCCGCGCTCGTTCCACGCCACGGGGGACCGGCCCTATCCCGCGGATGTCATGTGGGATGGCTCGTACGCCTTCGTGCCGAACCTCGACGCGGGCACCGTCTCCGTCATCGATCTGTTGAATGACGAGACGGACGCCGAGGTCGACGTCTGCCCGGGGCCGCCGGGGGGCGCGCTCACGCCCGACCAGGTCACCTACCTCGTCGCCTGCGGCGGCTCCGACGAGGTGGCGTTCATCAACACGGCTTCCTTCGAGATCACCGGCCGGGTCACGGACGGCCTCGGCCCGCGCCCCTTCTCGGTTGTCGTCCCGGGGAGGGCCGCTACGCGCTGGTCAACAACGCCGGCGGCAGCACGGTCTCGGTCGTGGACCTCGAAGCGCGCGAGGTCGTGCAACGGATCGAGGTGGGCGAGCAGCCGATCGTCCTCCGCGCCCACCCGGACGGCGAGCGCGTCTTCGTCGCGAACGAGATCTCGGGCACGCTGGTTGAACTGGTCCCGACCGCGCCGCCCCCCGAATCGCCCGCTGCCTCGGAGGCGGCGCTCAACGAGGTCGTCGTCCTGGGGATGATCCACGCGGGCCACGAGACGAGCGAGATGTTCAGTCTCGAGGTGGTCGGGGATCTGGTCCGGGAGATCGACCCGGACTACTGGCTGACCGAGATTCCGCCCAACCGGTGGGACCGGGCCTGGACCGAGTTCCAGGCTTCGGGGACGGTGGAGGAGCCCCGCGTCCGCCGCTTCCCCGAGTACATGGACGGACTCTTCCCGCTCTCTCGCGAGCTTGATTTCGAGGTCATCCCCACGGCCGGGTGGACCGAACCGATGTCGGACTTCCGGGCCGCGTATCTCGACGCCTACTCCCGGGATCCGGCGCACGCCGAGGGATGGGCGGAATACCAGGCCGCCGCCGAGGCTTCAGCCGAGGCCCTCGCGGCGGGTGCGGCCGACGACCCGCGCCGGATTCACACCGACGCCTACGATGAGGCGTACGATATCCGGATGCGGACGTACGCCCGACTCTTCGACGCGGATCTGGGCCCCGGAGGCTGGGGGCCGATCAACGCCTCGCACTGGGCGAACATCGAGCGCGCCCTCGACCGTCACCGGGGAGAGCGCGTCCGCTTCCTGTTAACTTACGGCGCCGGCCACAAGGGACCTTTCCTGCGGGAACTCCGGGCGCGCGACGACATCGTGCTGCTGGAGGTGGCCCCGTTCCTCGACCGCCTCTCCGCCCGGTAGCGGCGGGCACGCACGGCGACCGGCTACAGGGAACGGCTAGTCGCCGAGCAGGCCGAGGATCGCGGACTTCGAGATCAGTTCCGAGAAGACGTGGGGATCGCCGCCGGGCCGATACAGCACGTAGAAGGGGATCCCGTAGCGGCCGAAGTCGGCCAGGTACCGGCCGATCGACTCATCGCGGCGCGTCCAGTCTGCGCGCATGGCGATCACGTCGTGCTCCTCGAACGCGCCCGCCACCTCTTCGGTCTCGAGGAAGAGCGCCTCGTTCACCTTGCAGGTGAAGCACCAGTCCGCCGTCACGTCGACGAACACGTAGCTGCCCGCGGCGGACAGGTCCTCGGCCCGGTCGCGGTTGAAGGGCTCCCAGGCGATCAGCCGGTCCTCCGGCGCGACGCCGATGGCCGCTGACCCCGCCTCGCCGCGAGCCTGCGCCACCGTCGCGACGGCGAGCACGGCGAGGGCGGCCGCCGCGAGCCCGGCGACCCGGCGCGCCGGCCCTCCGTGACCCCGGCGGCTGCCGATCCAGACCGCGAGCGCGACCGCCAGCAGGCCGATCTCGAAGAAGGCCACGCGCGGCGCCGGCACGAGGGCCGAGAGCACGAAGAGCAGCCACACCAGCGTCGCCGCGAGCAGGAAGCCCATCACGACCTTGAACGTCGCCATCCACGCCCCCGGCTTCGGCAGCACCCGGCCCGCGGCCGGAAAAGCCGCCAGCAGCAGATAGGGCGAGGCCATGCCCGTCCCGATGGCGCCGAACATCGCGGTCGTCGTGCCCGCGTCCTGCGTGAGCGCGAAGCCGAGCGCCGTCCCCAGGAAGGGGGCCGAGCACGGGGTCGCCATCAGCGTCGCGAAGAATCCCGTGACCAGGTGACCGGCGAGGCCCTCGGACGGCCCCGTCGAGCCCACCTTCGCCAGCGACGCCGGGAGGGGGATCTCGAACAGCCCCCACATGTTGAGCGTGAAGAAGAGCATCACCACGGCGAGCCCGCCGACGAAGAGCGGTTCCTGGAACTGGATGCCCCAGCCCACGGCGACACCCGCGGAGCGCGCCACGATCGCCGCCGCCGCAAGCAACAGGAACGAGAGGATGATCCCGGCCGCCGTGGCCAGGCCGCCCGCCGTGACCGCCCGCCGCCCGCCTTCCGCGCTCTTCACGAGCCCGAACACCTTCAGCGACAGGATGGGAAGCACGCACGGCATGGCGTTGAGGATCAGGCCGCCCACGAAGCCGAGGAGCACGAACCAGAGGAACCCCCGGCCCGAGCTCGCCGCTTGCCCGGCAGCGCCCGCCCCGTCCCCGGCGTCCGTCGCGAAGAACTCCGGGTTCGCGGCCTGACCGCCCGTGCCCACGGTGAGCCCCACCGTGGCCGGCGTCGTGACCGGCGCGAGACACATTTTATCGTCACACGCCTGGTAGGTGACGTTCGCGCGGATGGGGTAGGTGCCCGGCGACGCGCCGGCCGGCGTCGGGACGGAGGCCCGGACGAACACTTCGCCCTCGTACACCGAGATCGCGGCGGGCGCGAAGCTGAACGTCTTCATCTCTCCGGCCGGGTAACGGAGCGCGTCCGCGGGTGGCCAGTCCGGTGGCAACTCGAGGTCGACCGCGGTCGCGATCAGGTAGTCGTAGGTCGGCTGGTTGCTGTTCGCGTGCCAGCCGTCCTCGATGACGAGGCGCACCGCGAGTTCCGCCGGTTCGCCCGCGAGGTAGGCGGTGCGGTCGAGGGCGACCGAGATGTCGCCCTTCTCGAGGTCAAACACCCCCTGCCGAGGAATCTGCGCCGATCCCGGTGTCGGGAAGACCGACCCCGCAGCCACAGCCAGGAGCACGGCGATCGCCGGCGCCGGACCGCGCTCCCGGCGAATTCGTGCCTCCGATGTCCTGCCTCGCAAACCGACGACCATCGTCCCGCGTTCCCCGAGGTCCTTGCTCAGGTCGTACCGCCGACCACTCGTAACGAACATTAGTTGTCAGCCTTCCCCGCCACAAAACACCCGACCGATTGACGCGTGCAGCGACGGTGACCCAGACTCAGGAGAGCGGAGCATCCCCGAGACCTGGTCAGGAGGCCGAGATGAAACGCTGGGGTCTGTTGCTTCTGAGGGTGAGCACTGGGTGGCTGCTGGTGATGTGGGGGCTCGACAAGATCGTGAACGTGGAGCACGGCCAGCGCGTGGCCGAGAGCTTCTATCTCGGGCTCGGCACGCAGGCCGTCGTGCAGAACGCGCTGGGCGGGCTGGAAGCGCTCCTCGGTCTGCTCGTGGTGCTCGGGCTGTGGAGGAAGCGTGTGTATCCGGTGATGTTCGTTGTCCTCCTCATCACGGCGCTCGCCGTGTGGAAGTCGATCCTCGATCCGTGGGGCTGGGTCCTCGAGGGATCGCAGGTCCTCTTCTACCCGTCGCTCATCGTGTTCGCCGGCTCGATGGTCCTGTGGGGGACGATGGATGAGGACGAGATGACCCTGGATGCCCGCAGGGGCTGACCCGGCCCGTAAGCTCCGGTTCGGAGCTGACGCGTCAGCCGTGCTCCGGTTCGGGCCGGTGGATGCGTCCGAGCCGCCACACGCCGAACGCGACGAGCACGGCCACGATCGGTAGTCCGGCCGTCCCGGTGAGGACGATGAGCGAGGCCATCACGAACGCCCCCGCGGCCGCGACGAGCCCGGTGAGGAGCCAACCGCCGAGCACGACCAGGATGCCGGTCACGCGCTGCTCGGCGTCGGCCGCACGCCATGTGCGGTCGCCGAGCGAGGCGCCCATCGCGGCCATGAACGTGATGTAGGTCGTCGACAGCGGCAGCCCGTTGGCCGTGCCGATCGAGATGAGCAGCGCCGCGACCGTGAGGTTCACGCTGGCCCGCAGCAGGTCGTACGGAGGGGCAGAAGGATCGAGCGGCGGCGGCGCGGTGCGGTCCTCAACCCGCGATCGGATGCTGCCCGGCGTAAGGCGTCGCACCGCACCCAGGCAGGCGTACCCCAAGGTGACGAGCTCCGCGCCCAGCCGACTCGTTCGGAAGCGCTGCCGCGTGTGGCCCTGGGCGGCGAGCCGGATCTCCGTGTCCGTCACGCGCCGTGCCTTCTGCGACCGCGCGAGCGCCGTGGCCATGATCGCGCCGGCCAGCAGCAGCGCCCATGGCGGGGTGCCCACGCGGCCGGAGAGGTCCACGCCCTCGACGAGCACCGCCTGGAAGGCCGCGACGGAGGGGCCGATGAAGTTCACGAGGTCGTTCCCGGCGAACGCGATCGACAGCGCTCCCGTGCCGGTCAGCACGATCGCCCCGATGACCTTCGCGGGGTGGCGCCGCCAAACCACCGCCAGGCCGCCCGCCAGCGCGAACACCCCGCCCAGGATCAAAACGATCCGGTCGCGGAGCATCGACATCGTCTCGTCGTCGAGGATCGCCGCGCCCTGGAGTCCCTTGAACAGCACGAAGTAGGCCATGGCAGCGAACGCGATTCCCGTCCAGAGCCAACCCCAGCGCGGAAAGCTCGCCCCCAGGTCGTGCCCGTACACGACGCGCACCAGAAACATCACCACCGCCGCGCCCACGAACGCGGTGACGACGGAGAGGGAGATGGCCGAGTAGATGCCGAGCACCGGCCCGCTGTTGATGACGCCCAGCGCCCCACCGATGCCTCCGCCGTTGGTCCAGAACGCCACCGCGATCGATGCCCCCAGCAGTTCGGACACGATCGACACCGTCGTGCTCGTGGGAAGTCCAAACGTGTTGAAGAAGTCGAGGAGAAGAACGTCCGCCGCCATCACGCCCAGGTAGAGCGCGAGGATCGAAGTCAGGATGATCGCCCCCTGCGCGTCGACGAAGTGGCTTGGATCGAACACTCCGCGCCGCGCCACTTCCATGAGGCCGCTCGACGTGAGGGCGCCGAACAGGATCCCCGCCGCGGCGATGATGACGATGACGCGCCGGCGCGCGACCCGGGACCCGAACGCCGAATTCAGGAAGTTCACCGCGTCGTTCGCCACCCCGACCCAGAGATCGAAGGTTGCGAGCACAATAATGAGAAGGAGAGCGATGGTCTCGAACAAGAGCATCAACCCCTGGCTGAGCGCCGTTCCGGCCGGGTACCGACCGTGGCTGGATGTCGCACAACGGTAATGTCCGCAGCAACCCTAGGCCGATTTCGGAGTCGGGCAAACCGTCGTGACCAGACTGTTACCTCAGCGACGCTGGAACGCGGCCAGATCCTGACTCTCGGGAGCCTTTGCACCGAGCTGTCGCAACATCGTCACCACCTGGCCTCTGTGGTACGAGGCATGGTTGACGACGTGCTGCACAGACTGCCAGTAGACGGAGCTTCCGGCGGCTCCATCGAGCAGGGTGTACCGGAAGACGCCATTGATACCGTCGGGGCCGAGCCCACCCACACACCGCCGCACTCGCCGCTCCTCCCGCATCCAGCGGGTGCGGATGTCTTCCAGCGTCCCCAGCCCCGTCAGGCCCAGCGGCTGACGGGGCGACTCGCCCTGCCAGCGCCGACACCACGCCCATTCGGCCGATACGAGGTGGACGAGCGTGTCGCGGATGGACGGGAAGCTGTTCGCCAGATCCGCACGGAACTGCTCCGGCGTGATTCGCTCGACGGCAGCGAGCAACCGATCTCGAGCCCAATAGTGATAGTCGAGCAGCGCGACCAAGGCGTCCGGCGTCATCTCCAGGCATCTCCCAGGCTGAAAGTGGGTGAAGGCAACGGGGCTCCTGCGTCGGCGATGGTAACCCGAGGCCGATGCCCGCGCGACGCGGTGGCCACCGATTGGACCGCCGGCGGCTCGTTCCGTCAGGGTGGCGTAGCCGTGGGTTCAAGGGTAGATGAAGCCTGCCGGCGACGAGCAGGATCAAGCGACCGAGGAGATAGGCATGCGCGTCCCACCCTTCGCGATGGAGCGGTGGCAGTCGACATTCGAGCATCGCGTCGACTACAACATCTCCGAGAGCGGCGTGCATCCGCCCACCCTCTCGGAACTTCTCGACCTGATCGGCCTGGACCCCGGCGACGTGCGCCTGGAGTACGGCCAGAGCGACGGCTCGGATGCCCTCAAGTCCGCGATCGTGGCGCTCTATGAAGGGGCGCATCCCGACAACATCCTCGCCACGATGGGCGGGGCCGAGGCGAACTACGTGGTGCTCTGGAGTCTGCTGTCCGCGGGCGACCGGGTCGTGGCACTGGAGCCGACGTATGGCCAGACGCCCGGCCTGGCCCGCGGGCTGGGCGCGAACGTCGTCTCGTGGAAGCTCGAGGAAGACCTCGGTTGGCAGCCCGAACCGGGGAGCGCCGCCGAGGCCATCACTCCGGGGACGCGTCTCGTCGTCGTCACCAACCCCAACAATCCGACGGGTGCCGTGCTCACCTCCTCGGCCATGGACGAGATCGTGGCCGCGGCGGAGGCGGTCGGGGCGTGGATCCTCTCCGACGAGGTCTACATCGGGGCGGAGGTTGCGGGCCCCGAGACCCCGAGCTTCTGGGGCCGGTACGACAGAGTGATCGTGACCCAATCCCTCTCGAAGGCCTACGGACTGCCGGGCCTGAGGCTCGGCTGGATCGTGGCGCCGGCCCACCTGCACGAGGAGTTCTGGGGCCACAAGGACTACACCACGATCACGCCGGCGACGCTGTCGGATGTGGTGGCGCGGCGTGTGCTGAGCCGCGAGATGCGGCCCCGGTTGCTGGAGAGGACCCGCGGGATCATCCGGGCCAACCTCCCCGCGATCACCGGCTGGCTGGACGAGCGCGGAGACATGTTCTCGTACCGGGCGCCGGACGCCGGGGCGATCTGCTACGTCCGCTACGACCTCGACATCAACTCCACGCAACTGGCCGAGCGCCTGCGGGCCGAGAAGAGCGTTCTCGTCGTCCCCGGAGACCACTTCGGCATGGACCACTACCTGCGCGTCGGCTTCGGGAACCCGGCCGCGGAACTCGAGGAGGCGCTCGGGCGGGTGGCGGCACTGCTCGAAGAGGCGTGTGCGGCGGTCGCTTGAGGAATCCACGTGCCTGGTGCGATCGAAGTCGAGGTCAAGCTCACCGGTAGTCCGGCCGCGTTGTCCGTGGCGTTCGCCGACCTCGGCGAGAGCCGCCTCGACCGCCGGAAGCTGCTGAGCACCTACTACGACACAACGGCGGGTCATCTCAGGCGTCGTGGTTTCGCGCTCCGGGTGCGCGACCGGAACGGTCGCCAGGAGTTGACGCTGAAGCAGGATTGCGGCGACGGGCTCTCCCGCGGTGAGTGGAACTCACGCCTGGAAGCGCCCCTCGACGAAGGATGTCCGCCCGATCTGGAGCTGCTCCCGCGACAGGCTCCGCGCGCCGCGCTCGGACTCACGGATCCCGGTGCCCTCGAGCCCACGTTCTTCACCGAAATCGAACGCCGGACGAAGGAGATCGGGATCGGCGACGCTGTGGTCGAGGCGTCGCTGGATACCGGCCGGATCGTGGCAGGGGACCGGCACGAGCCCGTGGCCGAACTGGAGTTTGAACTGCTGAGCGGCCCGGTGACCGACATGTTGGCCGGTGTCCGCAGGATCGTGCGTGACCGACGTCTCGCGATCGGCACACGCTCGAAGGCAGCCCGAGGCACGGATCTCCTGCTGGGGACGTTCCCGTCGGCCGTGCGGGCCGCGAGGCCGAACCTCGACCCGTCCGACACGATCGACCGGGCGCTGGCCAGGGTGGGCCGGGTGACCTCCGTGCAGGTGATGGGGAATCTCGCCCCCATCATGGAGAAGTCCGACGCCGAGGGTGTGCATCAACTGCGCGTTGCCCTGCGTCGGCTGCGCTCGGCCCTCCTCTTCTTCAAGCACCATCTGGGATCCCGCGCGGCGGCGCTGGACAGGGAGGCGAGGCGGGCGCTCAAGCGGCTGGGCGCCGCGCGCGACCTCGACGTGTTTCTGCTGGAGACGCTACCCCCTGTCATCGAGGCGAACCCGGACGGAGCCTCCCTGATCCGGCTACGGGAAGCGGCCGAGAATCGAAGGGCGGCGGCCTATGAGGACGTATGTCGCCTGATCGGCGGCCCTCGGTTCAACTGTCTCGTGCTGGACCTGCTGAGCGTGGCGGAGTCCGGGGGGCTTGTCGTGGAGGGCCGGGACGCGTCCCTCGCTCCGACGGCGACGCGCGGGCTTGCCCGGAGGCACCGAACCCTGATGAGGTCGGCCCGGGACTTCGGCCGACTGACCGAAGCGCAGCGCCACAGGGTGCGGATCGACCTCAAGAAACTGCGCTATGCGTGCGACTATTCCCGGACGCTGTTTCCGGGTCCGGCGACCAGTGACTACCTGAAACGCCTCTCCGGACTGCAGGACGATCTCGGTCACATGAATGATGCGGCGGTCGCACGGAAGGTCTCGCGCGAGGTGGCCACGGATGATCGGGAGGCTGCTGCGGGAGCGTCGCTCGTCAACGACTGGCAGGCCAGGTGGGCGCGGTCCGCCGAGCCGCGTTTGAGAGCGGCCTGGCAGGCCTTCGCCGAAACTCGGCCGTGCTGGCCGAAATCAGAGCATGAGGCGGGGACCCAGCGAACGGCGGTGCCGCCGCACTCCGCGCCAGAAGAGGAGCAACGTCAGAAGTAACGCGCCGCCGCCCACGAGCAGCCGCAGCGGGTTGTCCGACACGCGGCTCCCCGCGTTGTCGAGCAGGGCATCGAAGAGCGTGGGCGGATCGTACAGTACCCCGCCCTTGCCCACGCGCGAGACGGTCTGGGTGAGCGAGATGTCGACGCGCGGGTCGCTCTCGAGGATCAGGAGGTCGCCGAGCTTGCCCGCCTCGAGCGTCCCCCTCGACCTCTCGAGACCCAGGGCCCGGGCCGCCTCTCGCGTCGCGGCGTAGAGGGCATCCTCCGGCGACAGCCCGGCCGCGGCGAGCGCGTCCATCTCCTCGTGCAGGGCGAGGCCGGGCGCGAGCGCCCCGGCCGTGGCGGTCGACACGGCGCCGCCCGCCGCGTGGAACTCGCGTACGAACGCCCGCAGGACCTCGAGCGCCGCGCCGAGTTGCTCGGCCTCCTCGGGCGACCGGCCCGGGAGGAGACGATCCTGAATCCGCTCCGTGATCATCGGATGTTCGAGGAGGCGGTTCATTCCGTGCGGGAGTCGATAGGGCGCCGCCCAGCGCTCCTGCTCGAGCAGGCGCGGCGCGAACAGGAGGCCCCTGGCGCCCATGGCGCGCGCGGAGTCCAACAGCGCCTCCCGGTCCGCCAGAACCCACCTCGACCGCGCGAACACCCGGAGATCTCGCTCCCCGCGCGCGGCCGGCCCGCTGTCGAGCGGGATGGTGGCGGCGAGCGCATCGCCGAAGATGCCGAACGGACGCTCCGGGGCCTCGACCGGGGTCGCAAGTCGCGGCGCCGGGATGCGCGGATCGTCGCTTCCCGCCGGCGGCCGCGGCTCCCCCTCGGGCCCCGGCGGCGCCTCCCGTACGGCCGCCGTCGTGACGCCGAGCAGGAAGGCCAGGTAGGCTGCCTGCTCGTCGCTCGGCTCTTCCAGGGCGCCCTCGACGTCGATCAGCCCCGGCACTACCCAGAAGCCATCGGCGTCGAGCACGTCCACGCCCGAAGGCCCCGCGCAGTCGGCTTGCGCGCCCACGCAGGTCACGAGGCCGTCGACCACGACGAGCCGTCCGTTCGGCCACACGATCCCCGTGCCGTCGATGATGCTCGCGTTGTCGATCACGATCGAGCCGGGCCCGCCGCACGCCGCCAGACCGATGGCGAGCGCCGCCGTCCCCGACGCCGCGTATCGCTTCCTTCGCCTCATCGCGCTCCAGTCCCGTTCAATATCTCCATCACTTCCCGATGGAGCCCCGGCGCCGCCGCGACCGTCGAGGCGCCCCCGATCGGATCGGCTCCCTCCCAGGTGGTGATCACGCCGCCCGCCCCGCGAACCACCGGGACGAGCGCCGCAATGTCCCACGGGTGCATGATCGGATCGAGCATGATGTCCGCCCGCCCCGACGCGACCATAAGGTAGCCGTAGCAGTCCCCCCAGCCCCGATATCGCGCCGCGCGCGACCACAGCGTCTCGAACCCGGCCAGGTCCCGGTGTTCGCCGACCGCACCCGGATCCGTCGTGAGGAGCATCGCCTCCGCCAGCGAACGATCCTCGCGCACCCGGACCACCTCGCCGTTGACGGTCGTGCCCGATGCCGTGCCGATCGCGAGCTCACGCGTGATCGGCTGGTGGATCACCCCGAGCACCGGCTCCCCCTCGTGCAACAGCCCGATGAGCGTACCGAACAAGGGAACACCGGCCACGAAGGAGATCGTCCCGTCGATGGGGTCGAGTACCCAGACGTACTCGGCGTCCTCATCCTTCGTCCCGAATTCCTCTCCCACGATCCCGTGGTCGGGGAAGCGATCCAGAATCCGCTCCCGCAGCAGCGCTTCGGCGTAACGGTCCGCCACGGTCACCGGCGAGTCGTCTTCCTTGGACTCGACGGCCAGGTCGGGGTGCCGGAACATGCCCGCGATCGCCCGGCCCGACGCCTCGGCGAGCTCCGCCGCAAAGTCCCTCAGCGAATCAGGATCCAACCTCTCCCCCATTTGGGCGCCATCCCGCTCACAGGATACCTTGCCTGCCATGCTCAGGCTGCATCCCTACGAATATCACATGCCGGCCGCGCTCGACGAGGCGCTGTCGCTGCTCTCCGCCCACGGCGATGACGCGATGCCCATCGCCGGAGGCACCGACCTCGTGCCCAACATGAAGCACGGTCTCTTCACCCCGGGCCACCTGGTCGCCCTCAGCCGGGTAAGGGAGATGCGCGGCATCACCTCCTCACCCGCGGAGATCCGCATCGGGGCGGCCGAAACGCTGACGTCCGTCGCGACGCATCCCGAAGTCCTCGCCGCCGTCCCGAGTCTGGCCCGGGCCGCGGAACTCGTCTCGGGGCCGCAACTCCGGAGGGTGGGCACGATCGGCGGCAACGTCTGTCTCGATACCCGCTGCGCGTACTACAACCAGACCAAGTTCTGGCGGAAGGCGCTCGGCTACTGCCTGAAGAAGGACGGCGACGTCTGTCACGTGGTGAAGGGGGGCACGCGCTGCGTCGCGGCACACTCCGCGGATACCCCGCCCGTCCTCTCCGTGCTCGACGCCGTACTCGAAGTGGCCGGTCCGGACGGGAAGCGCGAGGTGCCGATCCGCAGGTTCTTCACGTCGGACGGGATCTGGAACCGTTCGATCGGCCGGAGCGAACTCCTCGTCGCGATCCGAATCCCGCGGCCGCCCGACGGAACGCGGATCGCCTTCCAGAAGCTTCGTCCGCGGCAGGCGATCGACTTCCCGCTCGCGAATCTCGCCGTTCGTGTCGGGCGCGATGACGAGGGGCGCGTGTCCGATTTCCGCCTCGTCGTCTCGGCGATGGGCGCGTATCCGCGCCATGTGGGCAAGGTGGAGGACGCCGCGCTGGGGAACCGGCTCGGCCCGGGCGTGATCGAAGCCGTGGCCGAGCAGGCGTTCCGCCAGTGTCACCCGCTCGCCAACATCACCGTCGACCTGGAGTGGCGGCGCGCCATGGTCCCCGTCCTCGTGCGCCGCGCCCTCAACGAGATCGCCGCCGCCTGACCGAAGGCGGCCGGTTCAGTAGGCGAAGAGGTCGGCCAGGGGGACGTAGGCCTCGCCGGCGAACAGGAGGACATCGTCGATGCCGAACAGGATCTCGTCGAGGGCGGCGAGTTCGGAGTTCGTGAACCCCCGCCCCGCGAGATCGACGAAAACGGGCGCGTCCACGGTCCCTTCCACCCGCGCCTCCCGACGGTGGCCGTGCCGGATCTCGCCATCCTGGGCGCCGTCCACCACCCGCAGATCCACGAGCGTGAGCCCGGCCGTACCATCGATGTCCATTCGGAAGAGGAGATCCGCATGCGAGCCGTCGAAGGACAGGTCTCCCTCGACGCTCAACCGCACCTCCGTCTCTTCGGCCGAGAGCACCCGGTGCTGCGACGTGACCCGGGTGACGCCCGCCGCGTCGTCCGACTCCAGTAACTCATCGAGTTCGAAGTCGAAGCGACCGTTCTGGTCCTCCACGAACCCCTCCGACAACAGGCTCACGGAGACGCCGCGCCGCTCCGTCGCGAACGCGCCATCCACCAAATAGTCGGCCACCCGCGCGGCGCGCCCGCCGTTCGTGTCGAAGGCCTGAACCCGCAGCCGCGTGGACACCGCGTCGCTCTCGTCCGTGAGATCCACGAACCCGAACGGTCGCAGCGGGAGCGCCGGCAATCCGGACGACAGGTCCACCACGTAGAGCTCGAAACGGACGCCGTTCTCCGGACCGCCCTCCCCGACCTCGATGTAGGCGTCGATGCCCGCGTCGAAGATGAACTCCTTGCCGAGATAGTTGATCGGGAAGAGCGGGACCTTCGCGCCCCGCGCCCGCGCCGCCGCGACGTTCGCCACGCCGCGCTCGAGCGATCCCGGCGCGAGAGTGCGCAACAGGCCCAGCCGGTCCGTCGTGCCCCGCGTCCGGGAATGCGCGACCCGGTTCGCCGCCGGGTCGGAGAGGCCGAGGGCCTCCGAGATCGTCCGCACCTGCACGACGATCGCGTTGTCCGCCGCGAAGCGCAGCGAGTAGATCGAGTTCGCCGTCGCCCGAGGATCGAACGGGATGTCGAGGGGCGGCGCGGGGCCGATGATGCCCCGGCCGTCCGCACACCCCGCCGCCAGCAGAGCGAGCAGCCCCGCCGCGAAGGCCCGGCACCTCACGGCGCGCGCGACCCGTCTCCCTGCGGACCATTCAGGATTCCGCCGTTCACGTGACCATCCATGCGATTCCATGTCTCGTTCCGCCCGTCTCGAACGTCTCCCGATCTCCTGCGATTGGACACGGGGAAGACGAGACGGCCGCGGGTGAAGTCACGCCCCGCGCCTCATCGGGGCACGGCTGGTCACGCTCCCCACCCCTCGCATACCTTGGCGAAGCCGTCTGAACACCCGACATTCGTCGCGACCGCCCCGGTCCGGGGGCTCTGATTCCGAGGAGGTAGAATGCACGCCTTGCCCGATCTGCCGTACGCCCACGACGCACTTGAACCGACGATCGACGCGCGCACGATGGAGATCCATCACGGCAAGCATCATCAGGTGTACGTGAACATGCTCAATGCCGCGCTCGAGGGTCACGGCGACCTCGCGAGCCTTTCGGTCGAGGACCTGCTCCGCGGCATCGACAACGTGCCCGAAGCCATCCGCGGGGCCGTGCGGAACCACGGCGGCGGCCACGCGAACCACTCGATGTTCTGGACCTCGGTGTCCGCGAACGGCGGCGGGAGTCCGTCAGGCGGCCTTGCCGCCGCCATCGACGCCGCGTGCGGCTCCTTCGATGATTTCAAGACGACCTTCCAGAAGGCGGGACTCACCCGCTTCGGCAGCGGCTGGGCGTGGCTCGTGGTCGGCGACGGGGGGGACCTCTCCGTGTATTCCACCGCGAATCAGGACAGCCCGCTGATGCAGGGAGACACACCGCTCCTGGGCGTGGATGTATGGGAGCACGCGTACTACCTGAACTATCAGAACCGCCGGGCAGACTACCTGGCCGCCTTCTGGGACGTGGTGGACTGGGCCGCCGTGGCCGCCCGCTACGCCGCCGCCACCGGTTAGCCGCCGGCGGGGGTGGACTTACCCCGTTTCAGTGGACAGGTGAAAGTGGTGGTTTCCTCCTTTCTCGCCACCTCGCGGGAGAGAAGAGCGGTCGCCGCGCCGAAGGCGTGGCGGACCGTGGGAGAGGGACGCGGCCCGGGGGTCACGCCGCCTCCCCTTTCTCGCGCGCCTCGAAGCTGGCGGGCGACTCGTAGCCGAGGCTCGAGTGCCGCCGCCGCGGATTGTACCAGCCCTCGATGAACCGGAACACCTCCCGGCGGGCCTCGCCGGGCGTCCGGAACGAGCGTCGCCGGATCAGTTCGCACTCCAGCGTGGCGAAGAACGACTCGCGCATGGCGTTGTCGTAGGCGTCCCCCACCGAGCCCATCGAGGGCCTGACCCCGGCCCTCCGGCAGCGGCCGCCGAAGGCGTGGGACGTGTACCGGCCGCCTTGGTCGCTGTGGTGGATCACCCCTCGGGGCGCCGCCGCGCCAGCGCCATGTCGAAGGCGTCCAGCACCGGGGACGTCCTCAGGTGCGTCGCCATCGACCAGCCCACGATGCGGCGGCTCCAGGCGTCGAGCACGACGGCCAGATACAGCCAGCCGGCCCAGGTGGGCACGTACGTGATGTCGGCCACCCAGAGTTCGTCGGGCCCGGAGGCCGAGAAGTCGCGCTCCACCAGATCCGGCGCGGGCCTGGACTCCGCGGCCCGCTTCGTCGTACTGCCCTTGCGGCGCCGGCTCACGCCCTCGACCCCGGCCGCCCGCATCAGCCGGGCGACCCGGTTCACGCCCGCCTCGCGGCCCCGGGCCCTCAGCTCGGCGTGGATCCGCGGCGCCCCGTACGTCCCGTCGCTCATGGCGTGGATCTCGAGAATCTCCCCGGTGAGCGCCGCGTTCTCCCGCGCCCGCCGAGACGGCTCCCGCTTCCGCCACGCGTAGTACCCGCTCGGGGAGAGACCCGGCAGGCGGCACATCACGCGCACCGGATAGGCGGCCTGGTGATCAACCGCGAACCGGAACCCCCTCGGGGGATCGATCCGCTCTCCCTCGCGGGGCACCGCCGCGCAGCGGTGGTCGGGCCGTGGCTTTTGCCAATATGTCGCGCTCGATCCTCACCCGGCGCAGTTCGCGCTTCAGTTCCCGGACTTCCTTGCGCTCAGCCGTCGTCAGACCGTTGGTGCGAAGCCCCTCGTCCAGGTCGGCCTGCTCCACCCAGCGCCGGATCGCCGTCGCCGAGGGCTCGAACTCGCGAGCCAGCTGGTCCGCGCCGCGGCCCGCACGGACCAGTTCCACCATCCGCGCCTTGTACTCCGGCGCGTATCTCCGTCCCGACATGCGACACCTCCTCGTTGTGACCAACGCTCAAAGGTGTCCACCAACTCGGGGTAACTCCAGAGGCGGGCGGCCGGGACGTGCGGTGGACGGTGGCGATGGCTCCGGGTCGGCGGCGCCTCCTGGATCCGGAGGGAGCGCAGTGGCGGCGGGGGCGGGCGAAGGCCTCGGTGCGGGCCAAGGGGGAGCACCCGTTCCTCTACCTGAAGCGGCACTTCGGCTACCGGAAGGTTCGCTACCGGGGTCTGGCGAAGAACACCGAGCGGATCGCGCTGCTGCTCGGCTTCTCGAACCTGCTGATGGCGGGTCGTTATGCGACGGCGTAGCGGACCGCCGCGGGGGGCATCCGTCCCGGCGGGACGGAAACAGGGGGTCGCAGGCCCAGAACGCCCGTTGTTCGCGTCCCCGAGCGCCCTCGGAGGCCGGCAACCGGCCGAGTCGGCGTCATTCAGCCCGACACCGGCCGATCTGCCGGCCTGTTCAGACCTTCCCTAGGAGTACCGCTGCCCTGACCCCCGGCCAGCGGCCTGGTTCACGACCCTGCGTCTATTTGGAGCGCACCACCTGGACCGTGCGGTAGATGCGAACCGTGTCGCCCGGGGGCTCGTGCGGAGGCCATGAAATCCGGTCCAGCCCCACCACCGTGATCTCGCCTGTCCCTTCGTGATCGAATCGGATGTAAACGTGCCGAAGATCGTTCCCTATCCCTCGATCTGGACAACTCAAGCTGTACCGCCAGTCCATGTATGGTGTGATTGTCGCGTGAAGCCGCGTCGCCTCGGTCTCCGTTCGTCCAGGCTCCACGTTGCAACCAAAGAACGTCCGAATCGATATCGGAAACGGCTGATTCACATGAACCGTGTCCGGTACAAGAACAACCGATTCCATGTCACCGTACATCGCACCTGCGATCTCGCCGTGCTGCGGTTCGGATGAGAACAGGCCACCGCAGCCGGCCATGAGACCGGCCGCGGTGAGCACCAATGCACATCGTTGCATCATTGTTGATCGTACGTCCGATTGCTTCTCCATCGTACCACTCCCGCGCTAAAGTGAACGCCTACAACGCAGCACCTCTGACATGAGTACGTGCTGCGTTCCCGACGGCTCGCCGGTCTTGTGAGCCCCGGAGTCGTTCGGAACCGGCACTCCCATCTTCGCAGCGCATACCAGCCCGCAATAGAGGGATAACCCCTACATTCGTGAGGGGAAATTCCCCTCAAGCGATACCGGGAAAACCCCTACACGGGGACTCCGAGAGAGAGACCATTGCGGGGTCTGTGACGGCGAACCCGACGGGCTCGCGCCGCGCAGGCGGCCGGGAGAACGGGTGGTCGAACGGCCTAGCGTTCGTCCTCGGTCCGCAGCAGCCCTGCTTCGAGAGCGAAGCGCACGATCTCGCGCCGGGTGTGGAAGCCGAGCTTCGCCTTGGCGCGGGCGAGATAGCCCTCGACGGTCTTGGGACTGAGCGACATCTCCCTGCCCGTCTCGCGGTTCGAGGCGCCTTGCGTCTCCCGCCGGGCGAGCAGGGCGGCGGCGTGCTGGGGCAGGTAGGAGTGCCCGTGTGAGATGGCTTCAAGAGCGCCGATGAGCTCCGTGTCGGCGGCGGACTTGTTCAGAAAGCCCGCCGCGCCGGCCTTCAGGGCGGGTACGAGGAACTCGTCCTCGTCGTGGATCGTGACGACCAGGACCTTCGCTCCGAGTCCAAGCTCGGTGATGCGCCGCGTCGCCTGAACTCCGTCCATGCCCGGCATCGCCAAGTCCATGACGACGATGTCCGGTTCCAGCGTCCCCGGCCTTCTCCACCGCGTCCTCCCCGGACGCTGCCTCGCCCACGACCTCCACGTGCTCGGCCGTCTCCAGCAATGCCTTCAGGCCGGCGCGCACCACTGGGTGGTCGTCGACCAGCAGTACCCTCGGGACTTATATACGTGAGTGCCAACGGCCCACAGCCCCCGAAAAATAGCACTAACATGGTGAATATGTAAACCGGAAGACTGGCGCATCCCTGATGGGAGTCGAACCCAAATCTCTACTTTCGTCAACAGCAGTATGTTCCGTACACCACAGGGACAACATGCGCTCAGTTCTCTCATTCTTGAACCCGGATCCTGCAATGGCGGATAGTCGTGGGCCGGGGGCGTGATTATGACCCGCGGGGGCGGCGGTTCGGTGCCGGGAGGGGCGTTTTCGAGGCGGCGCCGGGCGTCGGGGACGGCCCGGGGGCACTCGGGGAGCGTCCCGGGCGGCTCGCGGAGACACGGGGAGGGGGCGCCGCCGCGCGGCGCCTTCGGAAGGCCGGGGCCGGGACCGTTCAGGCCGGTACGGGCGGCGGGAGACCGCCCTCGATGGTCCGGAGGACCCGCCGGAGGAGGCCGAGGGCCGGTTCGGCGCGCGCGAACCCGAGCGAGGTTCGGCGGGCGTGGGAGGTGATCCTGGCGGGGGCGCGCAGCAGGCGCAGCCGGATGCCGCGCGGCTGCACGGCGCGCCAGCGGCCGCCGAGGCAGTTCGCGCGCAGGACGTGAAGAAGCTGGTAGGCGAGCGCGGCGAGGCCCCACGGGAGGGCGTTGCCGCCGAGGTCGTCCACCGCGGTGCGCCCGGCCGAGAGCTGGCCCAGCTCGCCGATCCGCCGCTCGACGACCGCCCCCGCGTTGTAGGCGCGCCACGCCTCGACGGGGCCGATGTCCTCGATGTCGGTCAGCACGTCGGCGCTCATCGTGGTCTCCCACGCCGCGAGATCGAGCTCCCCCTCCACGGGGCCGATCCGTCTCCGCCTCTCGACCGAGAGAAGCCGCGTCCCCCACAGCTCGCCGGAGGCGGTCCTCAGCTCCCGGTCCCCGGCCCCGTCCCGGGCGGCGGTCTCCCAGGCGCCCCGGAAGCCGCCGAGCCAGGCGTGCCGCGGCACCTTGAGCAGGTAGGACACGCCGAGCGCCTCCATGCGCGCGACGATGGACCTGGAGAAGAACCCCTTGTCCAGCCGCACGGCGATCCGCCGCACCCCCGCCCCCCTCAGGCGGGCCACCAGCCCGGCCAGCCACGCCTCCGCCCCCCGGGCCGTGTGCGCGTTGCCCGGCCGCCAGCGCACCCCGAGGCAGTCGCCCGTCTCCAGGACGTAGGCCAGCAGGGGGTGGTGCGAGGGACGGCCCGGCTTCTTCGGGTTGTAGCCCCGCTCCGCCCCCGCCCGCTTCAGCCCGTAGCGCACCACGACGGTCGAGTCCATCACGATCGTCACCGACCGGGGCGCCCCGCCGGCCAGCTCCCAGCGCCGCCGCACCATCCGCCACAGCAGCTCGTCGAGCAGGGGGGACATCACCGCGGCCGAGCACCGCGGCCAGCGCCCGAACGTGGCCGGGTGCGGCACCCGCGCCCAGCCGAAGATGCGGCGCACGCCCCGCCGCTCCAGAAGCGGCAGGTCGTCCATCGCCCCGCCGCCGTACAGGAGCGGCACCACCCACGACTCGACCATCAGCGACGGCCGGTAGCGGCCGGGGACCTCCCGCGCCCGGTCGTCGATCCACCGGCCCAGCCCCAGCGCGTCCCACAGCCTCCGCACCACGACGAGGCCGCCCGCGTCGGTGATCCGTCCGCCGTCCCCGCGGACCCTCGGCGCGGCCCGCGATCCTTGCACGTGCGGCCGCCGTCCGGTATAGTCGCTTCCACGCACCATTCGGGTGTCCTCCGTTCCGGGGTGAACTCTCGTACAGTCCCCCTGAACGTAGGGCCCCGGGCGGTGCTTTTCCATAGTCCGACACTATGATCACACTATCGTCAAGGCCTATCCGGCCCGGCCACCGGCCCCCTCCCGGACAAGCCCCGCGCCGACGATCGCAGGATCCGGGTTAACAAGCTGGATCGTGTTGATACCGTCCTCCCATTCACACTCGTCCGTGTTCCCGGGACCGTTCACTTCGATATCGAGCTTTGAGCGGGAGTTCATCTGATCTCGGGAGTTTCCGATCGAATACATCGCGTTCGTCCAAGTCCGCCCCTCATCCGGCGAGACGACGATGTCGAGCGTATAACCGCGGTCGCCCAGGCCGAAGTTGAAGCCGCCAGCTCCGGTGTTGGGGACGATCCTCGCCACGGAGTTGTCGAGCGACGCGCTACCGGAGACCTCCTCGCCGACGCTGGGGCACCCCAGCTCGAAGATCCCGTCCTCGTCGGTGTAGCCTTCCGCCTCGCGCTCCACGTTGCCGGTTTGTCCATCCACGATAGTGTACTCGTAGTAGACATCGGGCATGCCGACGGACGTCCCCAGGTCCGAATCCATGTACGAGACCTCCACGCATACCTCGTTTGAGCCGCAGGAGGCGCTGCTTGCGAAGGAGGCCGCGAGATCTTGTCCGTCCTCTTCGGGCGTGGCGCCGGGCCTGACCTTTCGGAACGGTCCCGGCTGGCGCCGGTAGCCCTCCGGTATGGCATCCGGGTCGTAGCGGTCCAGAACCCGCCCTTCGTTGCATCATTGTTGATCGTCTCCATCATCAGCCACCTCAGTCCGCCACACGTTGTACGGAACGAAGAACGCCAGATGTTCCTCGCCCTCCGTGTTCTCTTGAACCCAGATCTTCCTCGAATGTTCGCAATCGGTCACTTCACCACGACGGTACGAACCACACGAATCGTGTCCGTCTGTTCGCCAGGATGTTTGATTGCACCCAGTCCGATCACCGTCACCGATCCAAGACCTCGTGACTTGAATCGCACGTATACGGTTCGGTCACATTCAGCAAGAAAATCCGGGCAGTTACCGGGACCGAAATAACGTTGGTACGGTACGATCGTCGCGCGGAGATCTCTAATATCGACTTGCGTCCTGCCCTTCTCGAGCAGACAGCCGTGATACGTTCTGATCGTCACGGGAAACGACTTCCACACAGTCACCGTATCCGGTACTGATATACGAATGGTGTCGACACCGGTCGGTATGACAATAGCCGCCACCACCTCATCATCCGGGTCGAATAGGTCACTGCAGCCCACCATGAAGCCGACTGCGGTGACCACGATTAGTGCTAGTGCTAACCTGTTCATCATGGTTGATCTCCGTATACGATTGCTCGATACGCATGGATCGGAACGCGGAAGGCCAGATGTTCCTCGCCCCGCGTATTCATGGAACCCAAATCCTCCTCGATGTTCGCAATTGGCGAGTAGATCGCATGCGCCGGAAGTTCTCCGCTGCCCGTATTCCCGCCCGGGAACCGGCCCACATGGATGCCGAAGAACTTCCCATCGCTGGAGAATACGGGCCCGCCGCTGTCACCGTCCTGACGCTCGTAATCCGCGAGATTCTGGCAACGGATTGTGTAGTTCTGGTCCTCTGTAGGCCATCGATATATATCAACACAATCATGTCGCACACGACCGTGCCTTCGTCCCTGTGCCTGCCCCACCTTGATCACGCTCTGGCCAGAGACTGCAGTGCTGGGAATCTCGCCGCCCTCACTCACCATCACATAGAGGCTGTCTCCATCATCGTGGTTGTGTCTCCGCCCGGCAGCCCCGCTGGTGGCTTCCGTCGTGGCAACCCAGCCACGAGTGAATCGTGAATTCGACCCGGATTGACCATATAGCGCAACATCCGCCCACCGACAGTCCGTGTTGTCATCGTTGTTCGGCGAATTCACGGTACATGTGGATGATGGATCCGCCAATTCGTATCCAAGACGATCTACTG
Organism: Candidatus Palauibacter sp.; assembly: GCF_965222475.1. GTDB lineage: Bacteria > Gemmatimonadota > Gemmatimonadetes > Palauibacterales > Palauibacteraceae > Palauibacter. The sequence continues at coordinate 676,747 of NZ_CBDCUB010000007.1, forward strand.
TCTTGGTGCTAGGCTGATGAAACGACATGCTGCTTTCCAGGCTCGCCCACTCGGAACAATGTGATGTCGTAATGTACCGTTGGGACGATCCCATCGTAACTGCAAGTCCGAGTGTACATGAAACTTGTGGATCCGAGCTGAACTTCACTCGAATCCCGCCTAGGGTCTGTGGGAACCAGTTCCCTAGCATATGGTTGTGAGGTTCCTGGATTTCAGCGTCATCACGTCCGACATCCGGTTTTGTTGCTCTCCTGATCGATATCGAGAAACGCGACATCACTCCGCGCATGCAGCCGGCCGGTGAGGCTTTCCCGCCAACCAAGAAGCCGATTGAATCCGTAGGTGACCTGTTCGTACCGGATCGATCCACCAGGTCCCATCGTGTTTTGCAGTTCGGTTCGCGTGATGTTCGCGACAGCGGTCTGTTTTGTCAGGTCGGTGAGCGCGACGACCATGTTCCCGCCCGCGTCCATCCAGTAGCCGCCGAACTCCGGCACCGATTTGGCGATTTCGTTGAACCGCTTGTCCGGTCCAATTAACGTGCCGATATCGGTGTTTGTGACAGGCGGGATGTGGAGGGCCTCCGCCAGGCTGGGTGCTTCGATCCGTGGCTCGATGCCCGCCACGTCGGTGTCGTTGCTGCAGCCTTCCTCAGTCAGCACGATACCGAGTACGATCAGGACTCCGACCAGCCCGCGTAGCGGCCGGAGCCACCGTCCCACAACGTCTCGCTGCTTTCTCATCGTACCACTCCCGCGTTGAAGTGAACATCTACCGCGTCGTACCTCTCATGTACCTCTCTTCTTCCGCGCTCCCAGTAGCTCGCGGGTCTTGCGAGTCCCGGAGTCGTTCGGAACCGGCACTCCTATCCTCGCCACGCATGCCAGCCCTCAATAGCGGGAAAACCCCTACACGGGGACTCCGAGAGAGAGAGACCATTGCGGGCTGTGGGGTGGTCCCGACGGGGTCGCGCCGCGCAGGCGGCCGGGAGAACGGGTGGTCGAACGGCCTAGCTAGTTCCCGTCCATAAAATGCCGTTTCGCGGGACGTTCCTCGAGGCTTTCGCCCCTTGATCCGGCCGGTCCCGGCGCTCCGGACCGTCACCGGGGGTGGTTTCGCGCATCTCCGGCGCGTTTTTTTGACCCGCGGAGACGCGGGAGCCCCCGGCTCTCGCGAGCCGGCCGGATGCGGTCCATCCGAGGGGGCCGGCGCTACGCCGGCTTGAGTTTCAGCCTGCTTCGGGCAAGAACGACGAGGTTGTGCGTGACGATGGCCGACCACACGCAGCCGAACACCGCCCCGTGCGCTTCCACGCTCAGCCGCTTGCGCGTCTTCGACAGCGTGGAATGCTCCGGCGGCGTCTTCGCCAGACCGTAGCCCAGGAACTCCCGCAGCGAGATCGAGTCCCGGCACCGCCACGCGATGCCCCGCTCCGAGCCGATCCCCTCCAGGTATCCCACCACCAGCATCCGGAAGTACACGCCCGGTGGGAAGGCCCGGCCGGCCCATCCGCGCCGCGTAGAACTCCCGGCACGCCTCCTCCGCGAACTCGTCAAAGCCGCTCTTGCGCAGAAGCTTGTCCAACGCCGCGTAGAACGGGTTGTCCTGGAGTTACCCGGCGGTCTCAACCGGTCAACGCAACATCTTGGCAGCGGCTGTTCAACTGCCGGGAGGTATGCGATGCGCCAACGGGAGAAGTACGGGAGGCTGAGCGAAGCGGACCGGCTTGAGATCGGGGACCGAATCAGGAACGGGCAAACACACGCCGAGGTCGCCGCGGCGGTCGGGTGTTCGACCAAGTCGGTCCAACGGCTGTTGATACGCACCGGCGGACTCGCGCCCCGGGGCCGAAATCGTTCGCCGCACCACCTTACGGCTGCCGAGCGAGAGGAGATCTCGCGGGGCCTGACGGCGGGAGACTCGTGCCGGGCGATCGCCGGGCGTCTGGGCAGAGCGCCCTCAACTATCTCGCGCGAGGTCGCCGCCAACGGCTCGAGAGAACGATACCGGGCCTGGAGGGCGGAGCGACGGGCGGCCGGGAAGGCTCGCCGCCCGAAGGTGGCGAAGCTCGCCCGGTGCCCTCGGTTGCGGCGGAAGGTGGAGCGTCTGCTCGCCGAGCGCCGGTCTCCGCGGCAGATTGCCCATCGCCTTCGGCTCGATCATCCCTCGGATCCCGAGATGCGCGTGTCTCGCGAGACGATCTATCAGTCGCTGTACGTGCAGACCCGAGGCGCGCTCAAGAAGGAACTCACGGCCTGCCTGCGCACGGGTCGGACGCGACGACGATCCCCGAGGCACAGGCCCGGGGAGGGGCGGCCGAGGACATGGTCTCCATCTCCGAGCGGCCCGCCGAGGCCGCGGACCGGGCCGTGCCGGGCCACTGGGAAGGGGACCTGATCCTGGGCAAGCCGGGACGCTCCGCGATCGGAGTCCTCGTCGAGCGCCGCAGCCGCTACGTGTTCCTTTTGCACCTTCCCGGCGGGCGGACGGCCCCACACGTGCGCCGCGCGCCGGTCGAGCGGATGGTCACGCTGCCGGACCAGCTCAGGCGCTCGCTGACCTGGGACCAGGGCAAGGAGATGGCCCAGCACGTGCGCTCGGCATCGAGAGCGGCGTGTCGGTCTACTTCTGCGATCCGAGGAGCCCCTGGCAGCGCGGGACCAGCGAGAACACCAACGGCCTGCTCCGCCAATACTTCCCCAAGGGCACCGATCTCTCCGCCCACTCACAGCCTGACCTCGATGCCGTCGCCCGGCAGCTCAATGGCCGCCCTCGACAAACCCTCGACTGGCTGAAACCATGCGAAGTCTTCGCCGGGACCGTTGCGTTCACCGGTTGAGACCGCCGGGGTAAGTCCAGTCCAGCGCCCCCACCGCACTCGCCGCAATGAACAGCTCCTCCTGACGCTCACCCGGCATCCTGCCCACCGCCATCGCCAACCTCCCGTGACCGCCGGTTGCCTCTTGTCCCGCCCACAATCCAGCCATCAACACCGGCGCGGGACATCGCGACTTTTTCCACGGACTGCCCTAGGAGTACCGCTGCCCTGACCCCCGGCCAGCGGCCTGGTTCGCGACCCTGCGTCTATTTGGAGCGCACCACCTGGACCGTGCGGTAGATGCGAACCGTGTCGCCCGGGGGCTCGTGCGGAGGCCATGAGATCCGGTCCAGCCCCACCACCGTGATCTCGCCTGTCCCTTCGTGATCGAATCGGATGTAAATCTGCCGAAGATCGTTCCCTATCCCTCGATCTGGACAACTCAAGCTGTACCGCCAGTCCATGTATGGTGTGATTGTCGCGTGAAGCCGCGTCGCCTCGGTCTCCGTTCGTCCAGGCTCCACGTTGCAACCAAAGAACGTCCGAATCGATATCGGAAACGGCTGATTCACATGAACCGTGTCCGGTACAAGAACAACCGATTCCATGTCACCGTACATCGCACCTGCGATCTCGCCCTGCTGCGGTTCGGATAAGAACAGGCCACCGCAGCCGGCCATGAGACCGGCCGCGGTGAGGCGTGTACCGCCGCCGTGCCATGTCGACCTCCTTCCGGCCTGCCAGGTTCTACCCTGAGCAGCACCGCGCCCGGAGGTCAATCGTCACAATGGTGGGGTGTCCAGGATCTGGGGGTCATATCCGGAACCGCTACGACGCCGCGTGTTCCGCCGGCCCTTCGTTATAATTCCCCGAGACTCGCACTGTTGCGGCGATTCGTTCGAGCTAGCAGATGATGCGCGAAAAATGCGGCTACCGGACAACAATCTTGCGGGAGACGTAGATGACGTTGGCGGGATTCTCGTCTTGCTCGTGCGGGTAGCGGATCCCGTCCAACCCGACCACGGTGACCCGTGCGATGCCTGGCGCATCGAAGTGCAGGTCGACCGTACGTGTCGGTGCGGCGAGAAAATCCGGGCAGCTGCCGGGACCAAAATAGCGCTTGTAGGGAGTGATTGTTGTGTGGAGACCATCAACGTCGATCCGTGTTCCGCCTTCTTCCAGAAGACAGATGTGATACGTTTGGACGGTCACTGGGAACAACTCATTCACGTTCACCGTATCGGGCGTCGTCACCGCAACTGTGTCGTACGGCCATCCTGCCCCAGCCATAACGAGAGCCGCCATCACTTCTTCATCGTCCGGCCTGAACAGCTCCCCGCAACCGGCCGTGAGACCGGCTGCGAGGGCTATTGCAACGATGCGGTTCATCTCGGCTGATCCCCCTCTTCGTCCACTACGGCACGATGCACATGAGTTGGAACCGACCATGCCAAGTGTTCGTCACCCTCGGTGTTCATTACACCAAGATCTTCCTCAATGTTCGCGATTGGCGAGTAGAACACCAGCCCCTCCAAGTCGTCTTCGGAACTGGTTCCAGCGTCACCGATCCGACCAACATGCGCACCAAATAGCTTCTCGTTCGATCCGTGGAAGATCGGCGCGCCGCTGTCGCCGCCGTATCGAGGATAGTTCGCCACGTTCTGGCAGCGGATAGCGTAGTTTGTCTGGCTGTCGGGCCAGCCGTAGATATCGACGCAATCATGCTGGACCCGACCGTGGCTGCGACCACCTAACTGGCCGACCTTGAACAGATACTGACCATCGACCTCACCACCTTCGTGCTCGACCGCCGTCACCATCGTCCTGGACAGCTGCCGCATCCGCTTCCAGCCCGTGATGTCGCGAACCGTGCAGATCACGTGTTCCCGTCCCGACGCCAGTCTCCCGGGGCTCAGGCTGATCTCGACCGGGATGGTGACGCCGTCCCGGCGCAACGCAAGCAACTCGAGTCCCTGTCCCATGGGACGCGCCCGCGGCGCCTCGCCGTAGTGTCGGCGGTGCTGCTCATGCCGGGCGCGGCTGGCGGCGGGAACCAGTCGTTCCACGGGAGAGCCATCCATCTCCTCGCGGCTCCAGCCGAACATGGCGACAGCCCGCGGGTTGAGGTCGCGGATCGTCCCCTCCGCATCCACGATGAGCATCGCGTCCGGCGACGCTTCGAAAACGGCTCTGTAGTCCCGCTCGGTCAGCACGATAGTCCAGTTCCAGCGAGTTGCAAGTGTCCCGGGGTCAGTCGCCGAGGCTGACCCCGAGCGCCTGGGCTGTCATCACGATGTCGCCGTCCACCGGCACCACCTTGGGATTGGCGAGCGCCTCGGCGAGCGGGATCGCCCGTACGCGCGGCGGATCGAGCGCGACCATCGTCCCGAATCGGCCGCGGGCCACGCAACGCACGGCCGCCGCGCCGAAGCGCAGCGAGATGACGCGGTCGTAGGAGTTCGGCGTGCCGCCGCGCTGCAGGTGGCCAAGCGTCAGCGATCGCGTCTCCTTCCCCGTGCGCCGCGCAATCTCGCGCGCCACCACATCGCCCAGCCCGCCCAGCCGCTCTTGGTCGTCCACGCCCCCGTGGACGGTCTTCATCACCATCTCGCCTCCGGCGGGCGTTGCGCCCTCCGCCACGCAGACGATGCTGAAGTCGCGCCCCGCAGCCTCACGCTCCCGAATCTTGTCGCACACCCTTTCGATGTCGAAAGGAATCTCGGGGATGAGGATGACGTCGGCCGAGCCTGCCAGCCCGCTGTAGAGCGCGATCCATCCGGCGTGCCGCCCCATGACTTCCACCACCATGACGCGGCGGTGGCTCTCCGCCGTGGAGTGAAGCTTTCCGATCGCGTCGGTCGCCGTCGCCACCGCCGTGAGAAACCCGAACGTAAGACTGGTTCCGCAGAGGTCGTTGTCGATCGTTTTCGGCACGCCGACCACCGGGAGCCCCCGCTTCGACAGCCGGTGTGCGAGGTGGAGACTGCCGTCGCCGCCGATCGCGATCAACGCGTCGATGCCATGCCGCCCGAGGCTCTCGATGACCTCGCCGGATCGGTCGCGCTCCTCGATCGAACCGTCCGGCAAGCGCACGGGCCAAGCGAACGGGTCGGAGCGGTTGGTCGTCCCCAGGATCGTCCCGCCGCGGTGCGTGATCCCCCGCACTTCATCGCTCCCCAGCGGAATCACCCGCCCGGGATCATCCGCCAGCAACCCCCCGTAGCCGTTCTCGACGCCCACCACGCTCCAGCCGCGGTGGAGCGCGCTCAACACGATGGCGCGGATCACCGCGTTCAGTCCCGGCGCGTCGCCTCCGCCGGTGTTGATCGCGATCTTCCGCATCTTTCCCGCTCCGTCCGCGCGCGGTGCGGTCGTCGCGAGATCGTCGTCGCCGGGTATCGCCTCCCTCTCGTTCATGGCCCGATTATCGGTGTTGCCCGGGGTTGACGCTACGCCCGCCGGTCGGCACCCTCGCTCCCCATGTCACCACGCCGCCCGCTGGACACGATCCTGTTCGACCTCGACGGCACGCTTGTCGACTCGACCGACCTCATCGCAGAATCCTGGCGCCATACGATGAGAACCCACTTCGACGAGCCTCCATCCGAGGAGGTGTGGCTCCGCACGCTGGGTCAGCCTCTTCGGGCGCAGTTCGGGTATCTGGTCGACACGGCCGAGGAGGTGCAGGCCATGGTCGAGACCTATCTGGAGCACAACTTCCGGGAACACGAGCGCCTGATCCGTTCCTTCCCCCGCGTCGCCGAGACCCTCGTGGAGTTGCGGGAGAGCGGCGCCCGCCTCGGCGTCGTGACGAGCAAGGCGAGCGCCGGAACGGCCCGGAGTCTGGCGGCCTGTGCGCTCGACGAGACGCTGTTCGACGTGATTGTGACGTCGGATGAACCCGTACCGCACAAGCCCGATCCGGCCCCGGTACGCCTGGCGCTCGAGCGGCTGGATGCGTCGCCCGAGACCGCGGCCTACGTGGGCGACTCGGTGTGGGACATGCGGGCCGGGCACGCGGCCGGCGTGACGACGATGGCTGCGCTGTGGGGGCCGTTCTCGGAGCGCGAACTGGCCATCGAGCGACCGCACATCATGCTCGACGCGTTTGAGGACCTGCTCCGCTACGCCGCCCTGCCGGAAGCGCCGCCGCCAGCCTGAGGCGTTTCGGCCGTCAGCTTCGGCCGTCGCGGCCATCCTCCGAGAAGGCGAGCGCCCCCGCCTCCAGCGACCCATTGGCAAGCGCCACGGCGAGCGCCTCGTCAAGCGTCTCGACGAGGCGAAACTCGAGCTGGTCGCAAACCTGGTCCGGAAGGTCCTCGATGTCGCCCTCGTTGACCGCGGGGAGGATGATCTCGTTGATCCCGGCGCGGGCGGCGCCGAGCACCTTTTCCTTCACGCCCCCGATCGGGAGCACGCGTCCGGCGAGGGTGATCTCGCCGGTCATGGCGACGTCGTGGCGCACCGGGTGGTCGCCCAGGGCGCTCACGAGCGCCACCGCCATGGCGATTCCGGCGGACGGCCCCTCCTTGGGGATCGCGCCGGCGGGAACGTGGATGTGGATCTCATGGTCCCGCAGGCGTTCCTTGCTCAACCGGAGGTCGCCGGCATGGCTGCGCGCGAAGGTGAGCGCCGCCTGGGCGCTCTCCTTCATGACGTCGCCGAGCTGTCCGGTCAGGAGGAGCCCCTCCTTGCCCTCCAGGACCCTCGTCTCCACGAGCATGATGTCGCCCCCCGCGGGGGTGTAGTACATCCCGGTCGCCACGCCGACCGCATCGCCGTCCATCTTCTTCGCGGCATGCACCTTCGGCTGTCCGAGCAGCTCCCGCAGGTCGTCCGCGTCGATGGCGACTTCCGACGCTCCGGTCGCGATCCTGCGCGCCGACTTCCGGCACACGGAGCCGAGTTCCCGCTCCAGGTTCCGGACTCCGGCTTCGCGCGTGTAGCGCGTGATGATCGTTCGGACGGCGTCGTCTTCCAACTCCAGTTGCTCCGGCAGCAGGCCGTTGCGCCGCTTCTGCCGCGGGAGGAGGAAGCGCTTGGCGATCTCGAGCTTCTCGGCTTCCGTGTAGCCTCGGAACTCGATCGCCTCCATCCGGTCGCGCAGCGGCCCGGGGATCTGCTGGAAGACGTTCGCCGTCGCGATGAACAGGACCTCCGAAAGGTCGAAGGGCACGCCGAGGTAGTGATCCACGAAGGCGACGTTCTGCGCCGGATCGAGGACCTCCATGAGGGCCGCCGACGGGTCGCCCTGGAACGAGACGCCGAGCTTGTCGATCTCGTCGAGCAGGAAGACGGGGTTCTTCGTCCCCGCCCGCTTGAGCCCCTCGATGATGCGGCCCGCCATGGCGCCCACGTACGTCCGCCGGTGTCCGCGGATATCGGCCTCGTCCCGCGCGCCACCGAGCGACACACGGACGTACTTGCGGCCCATCGCATCGGCGATGGAACGGGCGATGGATGTCTTGCCCACGCCCGGCGGTCCGACGAAGAGCAGCGTCTCCCCCGCACGGTCGTCCTCATATCCCCGGATTTCTTCCGCGTCCGTCGCTCCTGCGTCGGTCCGCGTCGGTCTCTTCCGCGTCGGTCTCTTCCGCGTCGGTCCTTTCCGCGTCCTCCGCGGGGCCATCGGCGCCGGCGCCGGATGCCGCGGCGTCCTCGCCATCCTCCGCCTCGGCCTCCGCTGCGGCCTCCGCTGCGGGCGCTTCGGGGGGGTCCAGCTGGCCCTGCAGCTTCCGCACCGCGAGGAAATCGAGGACCCGGTCCTTCACGTCCCGCAGGCCGTAGTGATCCCGCTCCAGGACCTCCTCGGCGCGGGCGATGTCGAGTTGCTCCTCGGTCGTCTCCGACCAGGGAAGGTCGGCCACGATCTCCAGATACGTCCGCACGACCTGGGCTTCGGCGGATTCGCGCGGGAGGCGCTCCAGACGGCGGAGCTCGCGGTCGACCTCCTGGCGCGCCTCGGCGGGCAACTCGAGGGCCTCGATGCGCTCTCGGAGGTCGTTCGCCTCCTGGGAGTCGATGTCCTCGCCCAGTTCCTTCTGGATCGCCTTCATCTGCTCGCGCAGGAAAATCTCGCGCTGCCGTTCCCCCAACTCCTCCTGCACCTGCTCGCGGATCTCCTCCTGCGCCTCGAGCAGCCCGATCTGCTTCTGCAGGTGGACGAGGAGCGACCTCAGTCGCGCCTCGACGGAGAGGGTCTCGAGGAGTTCCTGCTTCTGCTCCACCTCGAGTTCCGTGTAGAAGGCGACGAGATCGGCCAGTTCTCCGGGCGTCGACACGCCGCCGAGCAGGTGGTCGACGATCTCCTTCGGCACCCCCCGGAGACGGCTGACCTCGGCGGCGCGCTCATGTACCTCCTTGTAGAGCGCGGCGAAGGCCCGCTCCTCCGCGTCGAGCGGATCCATGTCGTCCATTTCGCGCGCGACGACCTCCAGGTATCCGTCACGCTCCACGTACTCGAGCGCGGCGGCGCGCGTGTCGCCCTGAATGACCATCTGCACGCCGCCCGGCACCTTCTGCATCTGGGCGATGCGGCACACCGTGCCGATGCGGTACAGCTGATCGGGATCGGGCTTCTCGACAGCGGCGTCGAGCTGGGCGGCGGCGAAGAGGAGCTTGTCGCCCGCGATCGCCTCGTCGATCGCCTTGATCGTCTTGTCACGGCCGGCGGCGATCGGCGCCGCGACGGCGGGGAATACGACCGTGCCCCGGAGTGGCAGCACCGGCAGTCGCAAACGCTTGGCGACCTGCGCTTCGGGGCTGGCGCCGGCCGTCTCCTCCGCTTCGAGCGTGACGACACCCTCCGCCGGGGCGGGCGCGTCCGTTCCCTCGCTGCGTCCGTTCTGTTCGCTCATGCTCGCGTAGTCTCTATTCGCCTCGCGCGCCCGGAGGCACGCTGCATTTGCCGGACCTGCCGGACCATCGAAATATGGAACTCCAAAGACGCCGACCCGTTCCGTCCGAAGACGGGTCCCGCCTGCAGATGCACGTTCCGGACCCGCCGGACCCGGGAATCCCGCCGCAAGCCCTGCCTGTTTGGCGCATCCCCCCCACCGGACGACTGCCGAAGCGGCACGCCCGCGTCAAGGCCGGCAGGGTCCGCGGCCGCTTGTGGCGCCGACACGCGCCACGCTCCATCTTGCTGCTCATGACGAAACAGGCGCTGGGTCCGGCTGGTCGCAAGGCATCGACCGGAGAGCAACGCTACTTCCGGCGGGGGCTGGGGCTCAAGAAGGAGATCCAGCCGGTGATCGACTTCGAGTACGGGAGCGCCCTCGTCGCCCTCATTCGCGAGCGGGACTACGAGCTCCGCATCGACCGGCTGCAGCTCCGTTTCGCGAGGAGTTCCGGATTCTGCTATGGCGTCGACCGCGCGGTGGACTATGCGTACGAAAGCCGGCGCAAGTTCCCGGACCGGCGGATCTTCCTCGTGGGTGAGATCATCCACAACCCGCACGTGAACGGCCGGCTCCAGGAGATGGAGATCGAGTTCCTGTATCCGTCGGAGGCCGGCGAATTCGACTTCAATGGCGTGACTCCGGACGATGTCGTGATCATCCCGGCGTTCGGCGTCACGCTGCACGACTTCGAGGCGCTGCGGGCGCTCGACTGCGTTCTCGTGGATACGACGTGTGGTTCGGTGCTCAACGTGTGGAAGCGGGTGGAGGGGTACGCGCGCGACGGCCTGACTTCGGTCATCCACGGCAAGCACTGGCACGAGGAGACGCGCGCGACGAGTTCGCAGGTGCTGAAGTACGAAGGCGGGAAGTTCCTCATCGTGCGGGACATGGCGCAGGCGGAAGAGGTATGTTCGTACATCCGGGGAGAGGGTGAGCGAGCGGCCTTCATGGAGTTGTTCGAACCGTCCATGTCCGAGGGTTTCGACCCGGATCGCGACCTGGAACGGATCGGGGTCGCCAACCAGACGACGATGCTGGCCTCCGAGTCGCTGGACATCGCGGCCAGGCTCGGCGTAGCGATCCAGGACCGATGGGGCCCGGAGAAAGTGCCGGAGCGGTTCCGCAGCTTCGACACCATCTGTTCCGCCACGCAGAAGCGCCAGGACGCGGTGAAGGAGATGATGCAGGCTCCGCCCGACGTCATGATCGTGATCGGCGGCTACAATTCCTCGAACACGAACCAGCTCGCGCACCTCTGCGGGCTGTATACGACGACCTATCACATCGAGGACGCCGCCTGCATCGATACGGTGAGAGGGCGGATCAGCCACAAGAAGATCGGCGGCGACGAGATCCTGGTCGAGAAGGCCTGGCTGCCGCCGGGGGACGTGGCGATCGGGATCACGGCGGGCGCCTCGACGCCGAACTCGAAGATCGGCGAGGCGGTGGAGCGCATCATCCGGGGAGCCGGCTACGATCCGTCCGACCTCCTGAAGAGCTGATCCTCGCCGCCGCCTGGCGCGGTCCGGAAGCGGTCTCGGAGGAGTGGACCTTCCCGGGGCGGGAACGAGCCCGGCTCGGTGGTGAGGTCGACCTTGGCGACGCACACCGCCGGCCCCGGCAGCTCGAGGAGCGCGGGCGCCAGCACGTTGGATGCCGTCGCCACGGCCGATTCCTGCGCTCCGTCCCCGGCGACGGTGAAGGCGGTCCGGATCCCGGCCCCGCGTGCCATCGCGGCGATATCCGTACTCTTCCCGGTCAGTCCCGCCCGACGCCCCGTCTCTCCGAAGGCTTCGTTGGTCGAGGACGAGGATGGAGAGGTTGGCCGGCGCCTGGGCGGCGATCGTGGCGAGACTCCCGATGCCCATCAACAACTCCGCATCCCCCGTGATGACCAGCACCCGACGCCGAGGCTGGGTGAGGGCCACGCCGAGTCCGAGCATGCTCGCGCCCCCCAACGCGCCCCAGAAGTAGAAGTTGAGCGGCGAATCGCCGGCCGCGTGGTAATCCCACGCCGGCGAACCGAGCCCGGCGATCACGGCGGCGTCGCCTCGGTGGCGCAGGACCTCGGCGACCAGCACCTCGGGCACCGCACGTCCGATGGGAACCTGCCAGGGGTCTTCTTCCTCGGTGGTGAGCGTGATGAGGCGGACACCCGGGTCCGCCTCGCCGCGCGGGGCGGGGGGCGCGGTACTTCCACGGAAAGCCTCGGCTGCAATATGCTGCCGGACCCGGACGCGAGCCATCGCGGTCGCCGTCGGCACACCGTACCGTCCGTGCGATTGAACGCCGGACCAGGCAAACCGGAGGGGCAGACAGTGTTCGCGGGTCCTGAACATGGCTATGAGGCGATCCGTGACGGCGTGCGGAGCCTGTGCGAGCGCTTTCCGGGCGAATACTGGCGGGACCGGGACCGCGAGCGCGCCTATCCGACGGAGTTCATCGAGGCGCTGACGGAGGCGGGATACCTCGCGGCGCTGATCCCCGAGGAATACGGGGGCGCCGGACTCGACCTCAAGGCGGCGAGCGTCATCCTCGAGACGATCCAGCGCGCGGGGTGCAACGGGGCGGCCTGCCACGCCCAGATGTACATCATGGGCACGCTGCTCCGGCATGGGAGCGATGCGCAGAAGCGGCGATACCTGCCCGGGATCGCGGCCGGCGAACTGCGCCTGCAGGCGTTCGGCGTGAGCGAGCCGACCTGCGGTACGGACACGACGCGGATCCGGACCACGGCCACCCGCGACGGCGATGAATACGTGATCCACGGCCAGAAGACGTGGATCTCCCGCTCCGAGCACTCCGATCTCATGCTCCTGCTCGCGCGCACGGCGCCTCGGGAGGCGAGCGCGAAGCCGACGGCGGGGATGTCCGTCTTCCTCGTCGATCTGAGGGACGAGGTCGGGTCGGCCGTCACCATCCGTCCCATCGAGACGATGATCAACCATTCCACGACCGAGGTCTTCTTCGACGGCCTCCGCGTGCCGTCCGCGAGCCTGGTGGGGGAGGAGGGGAAGGGCTTCCGCTACATCCTCGACGGACTCAACGCGGAGCGCGTGCTCATCGCGGCCGAGTGCGTGGGAGACGCGCGCTTCTTTGTCGAGCGCGCCGCGGCATACGCGAAGGGGCGCGAGGTGTTCGGGCGTCCCATCGGACAGAACCAGGGGATCCAGTTCCCCATCGCGGAGACCCACATGAAGACGGAGGCCGCCGCCCTCATGGTGGAGCGGGCCGCCACCCTGTTCGACGAGGGGGCGCCGTGCGGGGCGGAGGCGAACATGGCCAAGTACCTGGCGTCCGACGCCTCGTGGGCCGCGGCGGACATGTGCATGCAGACCTACGGCGGGTTCGCCTTCTCCACCGAATACGACATCGAGCGCAAGTTCCGGGAGACGCGGCTGTACCGGATCGCGCCGATCTCGACGAATCTGATCCTGTCCCACGTGGCGACCCACGTCCTGGGTCTCCCCAAGTCGTTCTAGCGCACTGTGAGTGAATGGGCCGCCTGGGTCGGGCGCAGCGATGAGGTGACGGATCGGGCCTCGCCGGCGCTCGCCGGCGCGATGCTGGCGACACTGGACCGGGACCCGCGGACGCTGGGCGAAGGTGATCCGCTGCCGCCGCTGTTCCACTGGATGTATTGCCGCGAGCTGGCACCCGGCAGCCGGCTCGACGTGGACGGTCACCAGAAGCGGGGCGAGTTCCTGCCGGCGCTGCCGCTCTCGCGTCGCATGTGGGCCGGGGGACGGCTCCGATTCGAGGGAAGCGTCCGGATCGGAGAGTCGATCCGCCGCCGGTCCACCATTCGCGCGATCACCCCCAAAAAGGGTCGGAGCGGCCCACTGGTGCTGGTGACGGTCGAACACCGGATCTCGGGGGCCGGCGGGGAGATCATCGAGGAGCAGGACCTCGTCTTCCTCGATCGACCCACCGCGCCTCCGAGGCTACCCCGGGTCGCGGGCCCGGAGGGTGACATGGCGTGGTCGGAGTCGGTTACGCCCGATGCGGCCATGCTGTTCCGCTTCTCCGCCCTCACCTTCAACGCCCACCGGATCCACTACGACCGGGACTACGCGCGCGGCGTGGAACTGTATCCCGATCTCGTGGTGCACGGCCCGCTGACCGCGCTCCTGCTCGCCGACCTCGCGACCCGCCGCTCCGGACGGTCGCTGCGCTCGCTGACCTTCCGCGCCCGCCGCCCGATGTTTGTCGACCGCCCGATCACCATCGAGGGCGATCCGAGGGAGCGAGAGGTGAGTCTGAGAGCGCTGGATGACGCCGGAGCCCTGGCCATGTCCGCCGAGGCGGCGCTGGCCTGAGCCGAACAAAAGACGAAGAGATGTCGGCCGCTCCGACGCCCGCCGCCGGCGTGATTTGCGGCGGGCGGTTAGGCCAGGGCGTACCACAGGACGACGATCCCGAGCACTGCGACCAAACCACCGGCCGCTCTCCACTGCCCGGCGCCGAGGCTGAGGCCCCGCGCGATCCCCTTGAGACCGAGTGTCGGGAACAGCAGATAGAAGAGACCCTTGGTCAGCGGTGCCCAGCCGTAGACCGTGAGCACCGTCGCGGCCCCCCGCCCCGGATGTTGTGGAAGGCGACGACGAGACCGCGTGAACCCATGAATCGCTTTACTTATTCGCTTTACCTTGTCCCGTAAGGCGTTTCGAGCAGTACCCCCTGGCCTTACGTTCCCGCAAGCGCCGCTACGGCCCGCTCGTTGTCCTCGATCGTGTTGTAGAAATGAGGCGAAAAACGGACGAGAGGGCCCCGATGATCGACGATGATGTGTCGCTCGGCCAGGTGATGTACGGCCCCGGGGGCGTCCTCGTGCTCCACGAGGACAAGAGCAGACCGCGCGGCCGGATCCGCGGCTTGATGGAGCCCGTATCCGAGGTCCGCCAGTCTGTCTCGCAAATCTTGGGCCAAACCCCGGTTACGCTGTTCGATGGCGGCGATTCCGCACTCCAGAAGCACCGACAATCCCCCGGCGGCGGTGTAGGCGACGCCCGTTGCCGGCGTGCCCAGCTCGAACCGTCGCGCATCCGCACGTGGCGTCGCGTCCCGGATGTCGAACAGGAACTGGTTTTCGACACCGAACCACGACAACGTGACCGGGTCGATACGGACCTCCGGGCGCACGTGGAGGTAGGCCATGCCGGGGCCGCCGCAGAGCCACTTCAGCGCCCCGCCCACCAGGAAGTCCACACCCAGCGCCGGGGCGTCGATCTCGAGTTGTCCATTTGACTGATAGGCGTCCAATAATATGAACGCGCCCGAATCGTGTGCGATCCGGGTGAGTTCGGCGGCGTCCTGGGTGTTGCCGCTGGTGAAGAAGACGTGCGATGTCGCGAGGAGCGCCGTGCGCTCGTCGACGGCTTCCCGGATCGATTCCAGCGGCACGTGGATCCCGTCCGGACTCGACACGATCTCGACCTCGAGACCGTTCGCGCGCTGGGAAAGGAAGTGGTGGCCGACGGTCGGAAAATCGAGTTCGGTGAGGACGACTCTGTTCCGTCCGGTGGCTCGGGCGCTCGCGGCCACCGCCCCCCAGACGACCGCGACGGCAGCCGAGACGCTGGGCATGAGCGCGATCGTGTCCGCGCCGGCTCCGACCGTGCGACCAAACGATTCACGAACCTCTTCAAGTTTGGCGACCCAGATCTCGTACCACGCGCCGGCGCCCATCTCGTTCCACAATTCCTCGAACCGCCGATGCTCGTCGAGCGAGCGCAGGGAGAGTGCGCCGAGCGAGTTGGAGTTGAGGTAGGCCTTCCTCGAGACGATCGGGAATTGCCGCCTCAGCTCGTCGACGCGGTCGTCGAGCGGAAGGCCGCTCACGGGGGTGGCGGCGGCGTCGGCAGCCGCACTGGCCGATGCGTGCTGATTCAGAATATCCTTCCCTTCCATGAGCGACCCGCCGCAGTCATCCCGCACCGCCGGGCCTCTCCTCGAGTTCGAGGCGGGCGAGGCCCTCGAGCGGCACGACCGCCGGCACGCCGGGCCCGGGGGTGAGCCGGAGTGCCCCCGGTGCGAAACCCGCATGGTGCGCTGCGTCGAACAGCACCCGGCACCGCGGTCCGACGACTCGCCCTTTCGGATTCGCCTCGCCTGTCCGGGCTCCGAATGCGGCGCATGGACCGCCTACAATTGGTAGGAGGGGCCGCCCCGACAACCCGGCCCGCCCCGGGGCCAACAGGCGCTACCACTCCATGTCGGGCAGCACATCGCCCTGCAGACGGAACATCTCGTCGATCGTCTGAACCGCCGCGCGGTATGAGTGCGTCGTCGGATCGAGAAGCAGTGCCTGCAGGAGCGTCCGGCGAGCCCCCTCCGCGAACGCCTCGACCAGCAGCCGGTTGATCGTCGTCTGTGTCCGCAGCAGCCCGAGGATTCCCTCCGGCAGAGGCGCCATTGTGGCGGGATGGAGACCGCCGCTGTCGGCACGAGCCGGGACCTCGACCACGGCGCCGTCGGGCAGGCCGGGCACGTATCCCGCGTTCGGTATGTTCACCGCGGCGAGGCGCGTGTCGATACCGCACAGCACTCCCTCGAGGAGGGGGACCGCGAGTTCGCCGGAGGGGGCCGGCCCGTCGCCCGCCTCGTCTTCCTTCCCCGGCTTCACCCTGTGCAGCGGAGACGCCGGGAACGCGGGCACGTCGGTGGGGTGGTCGCCGAGGTTGTAGATCCACGCCGGTGTTTCTCCCGTCTCCCACGGCGTGCCCTCGGCGGGGTCGTAGAAGAACTGGAGAAGGCTGCTGCCCAGGAACTCCTGCGCCCAGCCCAGATACTCGCCGATATGGTTCGTTCCCGGACTCGGGTAGCGGCCGAACACCCGAAACAGGATCCGGCTCAGCGCGATCTCGTCCCAGTCGTGGAGCCAGTGCGCCTCCCGCTCCCGCCTCTCGAGTTCGGGATAGAGGTCGTCCCCCGTCTCCCGGTCCCGGACGGACTCGAACCACGAGAAGTGGTTGAGCCCGCTGGCCCGGGCTTCGAGCCGCTCCGGCGGGAGTCCGAGGAGGTGGGCCATCTGCGCGGTGCCGTGGAACACGCCGTGGCAGAGCCCCACCACGCGTACCGAAGAGAGCCGGCTCTGGGCCTCGCAGAGTTTCGTGAGCGGGTTCGTGTAGTTGACGAGCCACGCGTCGGGGCAGTGGGTCTCCATCGCGCGCGCGACGGCCAGAGAAGGGCCCATGTTGCGCAGCGCATGGAAGAGACCGCCCGGGCCCCCGTTCTCGCCGTAGATCTGCGAGGAGCCGAAGGTGCGGGGCACGTGGAAGTCCTGCGCCCAGTAGAAGTAGCGCCGGATTTCGATGGCCATGACTACGGCATGGGCGCCGGGGAGCGCTTCGGCGAGATCCGTGGTCGCGGACAATGAGACGGAGCGCCCGAGCCGTTCGGCCACCGACTCCGCGTAAGCCCGGGTCCGGGACAGCTCCGGCGGGTCGATGTCGACGAGAACGATGTCGAGGCCGCGGTCGCAGAGGGCGTCGCTCAGGAGCAGATCCCGTATGGACGCGGGGCCGAACTCGCGGCTGCCCGCCCCGACGAGGACGATCCTGAGCGCGTCCCTCACGCGGCCCCTCCCGGCGCGGATGGAGAGGTGGTCGCGTTCGCGATCCGCACGGTGATCACGGCTGCGCCGAGCGACACGGCGAGGAGGAGCGCGCCGATGCCGGCCCGGCCGGTGAGCACATACCCCACGCCGAGAAGGCTGGCATAGACGAACAGCGCGCCGAGGAGGAAGCCCGGCCACATGCGGTTGGCCGACGGGTCGGAGGAGACGACTCCGGTGCGTTCGGCCACCCGGCCCCACCAGCCGCCCGGGCGCACGCGACGGTAGAAGCGGTCCAGCACTTCGTCCGACTCGGGCCGCGTCGCGAGCACGACGGCCAGCCACAGCGCGGTGCAGGCGACCAGGATGATCACCCCCCGGATGAGGTCCATCTCCGGCGCGTAGAAGCCGTCGGCGGCCCGGATGACCGAGGCGGGCAGGACCGGCTCGACCGCGGCGAGCAGGACCCGGCCGTTGGCCAGGAGCACCGAGCCCGCCATGGCGGCGATCTCCGCCCAGGCGTTCACGCGCCACCAGTACCAGCGGAGCAGCCACACGAGCGCGACCCCCGCCGTGAGTTCGATGATGTAGATCCAGCCCCTCTGGATCGAGTCCATCTGCCAGGCCACCGCCGCGGCGACGCCGGCGAGCAGCACGACCGCGATCCGCGACGCCGCGACGTAGTGCCGCTCCGAGCGGTCCCGGCGCAGGAAACGGCGGTAGACATCGTTCACCATGTACGACGCCCCCCAGCACAGGTGCGTATCCATCGTACTCATGAAGGCGGCCAGGAAGGTGGCGACCATCAGCCCCCGCAACCCGGCCGGCATGAGTTCCCGGATCATCATCGGATAGGCGAGTTCGGGGTCGGCGGCCAGCGCCGGGTCCATGGCCGCCGGCGGGAATACGAGGAGAGACCCCAGCCCGACCACGATCCACGGCCAGGTGAGCAGCACCGTGCCCGCGAAGGCGAACCAGAGCGACGCCTTCACCGCCTGGCCCTCGTCTCGCGTCGCGAACAGGCGCTGCGCCACGTAGCCGTCCCCCTGCCCGCTCCGCAGCCAGAGGATCAGGATCAGGCAAAGGAAGGAGACGATCTCGAGCGAGGACGCGTTGGCGGCGGTGGGCACGAGATCGAGCGCCCCCGCAGGCGCTTCCGGTACCGCGCGGACGGCTTCCGCCATGGCCGCGGGGCCGCCGAAGCGGGTGAGCACGATCCCCGCCAGGGTGATCGCCCCCAGCATGCCGGCCACGAACTGGAGGAGGTCCGTGACGACGACGCCCCACAGCCCCGAGGCCACGGTGTAGGCCAGCGCGAGTCCCACGCAGACGGCCAGCGTGACGGCGGGGTCCCAGCCCAGGAGCACGCGGCTGAACTTCACCATGGCCAGCATGACCCAGCCCATGACGACGGCGTTCTTGAGCAGCCCCTGGTACACGGCCGAGAAGCAGCGCAGCGCCCGCGCCGGGGCGCCGCCGTAGCGGATCTCGATCACCTCGGCGTCGGTCAGGACGCCCGCCCGCCGCCACAGGCGCGCGTAGAAGAAGGTCAGCATGAGGATCCCGGCCGCTTCGTACCACCACAGCCAGTTGCCGTACACGCCCTGACGCCGCACGAGGGCCGCGGTGGCGAGCGGGGCGTCGGTGGCGAACCAGGTGGCGGCGATCGAGGTGCCCGCCAGCCACCAGGGCAGGGATCGGCCGGCGATGAAATAGTCCTCCACGCTGCCGCTCGCCCGCCGCGCGAACCCGAACCCGATCGCGAGGACGATGGCCCCGTAGATGCCGACGACGATCCAGTCGAGCGGAGTCAGCGCCAACGGTTCACCGCGGGCCGCCGGGGTCCCGTCCGGGCATGGCTGCGCCCTCGCCCCGGGGTGTCAGGACGTTCGAGAGGATGCGGTACGCCCCCGGCACGCCGTACGGAAGCTGCCGGTGGAGGGCGAGGGCGAGATACGTGTAGCGTCCCTCGCCCACCGGGGCGGTGAGCCACACGCCCTCCTGCGGCGCCTGACCCTGGTCGTGGGTCTCCACCAGAGGGGTGTAGGCCGGATCCCATTCGGCGAAGAACTTGGATCCGCGCTGTTCGACCCACCCGTCGAAATCGGCTTCGGTGATACGGTTGGGCGTACTCATCAGCGGGTGGTCCGGCCGCAGGAGGCGGACCGGGGCGTCTTCCTCCGACACTTCCTCCGCGCCGCGGGGGAGTGACGCCGCGTAGGGGGCCATGGCGGACGGGACGTACTCCTGGGTCTGGTAGAGGACGACGAGGTGCCCGCCGCCGCGTGCGTACTCCAGCAGGCGCTGGTTGTGCTCCAGCAGATCCTCCCTCACCGCGTAGGCCCGGGTACCGATAACGATCGCGTCGAAGCGCGTCTCCCCGGCGGCGACGGCGTCCGCTCCCGGCGCCAGCGCCGCGAGGCCGGCTTCGTCGAGAAGTTCGACCGTGGCCCCGAGCGCCTCGATGCCGGCCGGAACCTCGTCGCCGACGCCCATGACGTAGCCGATTCGGGCTCCATCCATCCGCGCGACGGACACCGACCGAACCGTGGCTCGGGCCGGCCGCCACAACCGCGCCAATCGGAGGTCGCGGTGTTCGATGGTCCGGAATCCCGTCCCGTACTCGGTGGTGTCGTCCGCGCTCCCCGCGCGCGCCACCGCCCGGATCTCCACCGCGCCGCGCCACCCCGGCGGCGGAGTGACGGCGAAGGACGCGTCCGCGGTCTCCCCGGAGTCGCGGAAGTCATGGCGCACGGCCGCGGGGGTCGCCGTCCACCCGTCCGGCAGCTCGAGTCGGGTCTCCGCCGCGAGGGGACCGGCGTTCGCGGTGATCCGTACCCGCACCTCCACCGGGCCCGAAGCGCCGGCATCCGGGCCCACGCTCGGGGCGCCCGCAGCCTCCACCGGGACGATCCGCACCGCGGGTTCGACCGAGACGGATAGCGCGGGCAGGATCTCCACCGTTCGCGTGACGGAACCGTAGGGGAGACGGGGAACGGACGCCGTCACGGGAACGGAGTGGGCCACGCTGCCCCCCTCCACGACGAGTTCGACCGTCGCGGAAAGCGCCGACCCCCGCCACGGCAGATGGAGGTCGGTCGAATCCAACACCTCATACTGGTTGCGGGTCAGACCGTCGCGTCCGAAGTACGGCGCCGCGGCCTCGGCGGTGGCGCCGTCTCGACCGGGGGCGGGCGCCCGCAGCTGCAACTCCGCCGTGAACCCGCCTTCGCCGCGCCCGACATCCGCCGTGAGGGCGAGGGTCCCGCCACCGCGATCCGCGAGCCGTACCGCGGAGATGGCGATGTCGCCGGGCCCCGGCGTAGTCACCGATACGCGGACGGTCGCCGTCTGTCCCGGCACGAGCACCGAGCTTCGCGGCGTGCCCTCGAGTTCGGCCACGATGTTCACGCCGGCCGCGGCCAGGATGGCGTCCTCGAACTGCCGTTCCTTGATCGACAGCTGGAAACGGGTCTCGGGCGCCGCCTCCGGCGCGGCGATGGCGGAGCGCAGCAACTCCAGCCCTCGCACCAGAGCCGGGACCGACCGCGCCGGCGCGCGGAAGTCGAACTCCGCCGCGCCGCCGTCGATCATCCGCTGCAGCTCGGCGAGCCGGGAGGCCGCCTGCGGCGTGGCCTCCTCGCCCAGGAGCGCGGGCAACCCGCCCAGGCTCACATCCAGGCCGGCGAAGAACGAAGCCGCGGCCTCACGGTCGCCGCCCTCGGCTGCTCCCTCCCGGTCTCGACGCTCGTAGAGGTAGCGCCCGCCCCCCGTCCGCACGCGTCCCGCGGTCTGGGAGCGTTGCAGTGCGAGCCCCCGGCTGGCCCAGCGCTGGTAGCTGTCGCCCAGCCAGGGGCTGTCCCCGGTCGCGTCCACCTCCACATGGAACGGCTCACCCGCGCGCACACCGCCCCGGAAGGTGCGCAGAACCCTCCACGGGCGTAGCCCCTCCCCGGTGATCTGGTCCGGAAAGCGGGCCGGGTCCGCGGCGGCCGCGACGGCTTCCGGGGTCAGCAGGCCCGCCGCGTGGTGATGGCCGTGACCGTCGCGCGCCGACCCGTGGAAGCGGCTCACGACCACCAGCGGTCGGTTGAGACGGATGACGCGGACCATGTCCTCCAGCACCGTCTCCCGGTCCCAGCTGCGGAAGGCCTCGTCCACGGACTTCGAGTAGCCGTAGTCGACCGCCGTCGTGAAGTAGAGGTCGTCGAGTCCGTAGTAGCGCCCCGCGAGGACCAACTCGCGGGTGCGGATGAGGCCGAGGGCGTCGAAGAGTTCGGGGCCAATGGCGTTCGCACCCGCCTCGCCGCGGTTGAGGCTGAGGAGGGCGGTGCGCGCCCCCCACCCCCGGCTGGCCAGCGCGAGCATGCCCGAATGTTCGTCGTCGGGGTGGGCCGTGACGTGCAGGAGGCTGGCGGTCGTGGCCAGCTGGCGAATGCGGTGCCAGGCGCCCAGGGCCCCGCGGTCCACGTCCAACCGCTCGTCCCCGACGGGTGCCGGAAAGGAGAGCACGCGGTCCAGGGGCGCCCGGGCGGGGGCCGACTGCCCCGCCGATGGGGGCGGGCACGCGAGCGCGCCCGCGACCGCGACGACGACTCCGAATCCGAGCTTTCTGCAAGCGATCATGGATCGAAATCGTGCTCGCGGGTCGCGGTTCGAGCAAGGGAAACACCCCCGGACCTTGCGAGCGCGGGCGTCCTGCCGATACTCAAGCGGATCACGTACGTCCGCGGACACACATGTAATCCGATGACAGAATCCGACATCCAGATAACGGTCGAGGGAACGCCGAATCCTAACGCGGCGAAGTTCGTGCTCGATCGCGATGTCCCCGGGGAGGGGAGCCGCAGTTATTTCGATCCCGGCGCGGCCGCGGGCGACCCGCTCGCGGCGCGGCTGTTCGAGATCGATGGGGTCCGGGCCCTCCTCCTCGTAGAGAACTTCATCACGGTGACCAAGACGGGTGATCTCGAATGGCCGGACCTGCTCGACGAGATCGAGGCGGCGATCCTGGACGCCCTCGACGCCCCGGACGAACTCTAGCGCCCCCCGGGCCGAATCCCGTTGCAGACCTCGCGGAAGTCGAACCCCTCCGGCTCCGTATCTTGTTGCCGGGGAAGACATGCTAACGCTCCGGTGCTTTGGGGAAGTCACGGTTCAGGACGCCCGTGGACTCAGGGTTTCGCTGCGGTCGCGCAAGCACACCGGCCTCCTCCTCTATCTCGCGGCTCACCCCCGCACGGTTCATGTGCGGGATGAACTCGCCTACCTCCTCTGGGACGGCCACGACCGCAAGGCCCGCCATTCGCTGAGCCAGGCGCTCTACGACATCCGATCGAACGTGGGCCCGCTGCTCTCCGTGGATACCCACTCGGTCCGGCTCATGCCGAACCGGATCGTGTACGAACTCGACCGGTTCGAGAAGGCGTTCCAGGCCAGGGATCACGAGACGGTGATCGACCTGTACCGCGGTGACTTCGCTCCCGCACTGGCCAATCTCGGGGCCGATGGATTCGAGCGGTGGCTCGACGGAGAGCGCGAGAGATGTCGGGTTCTGGTCACGCTCGCCCTCAGGAATGCGCAGCGCACGGCGGAAGCGAGCGGCGACTGGGACCAGACGTGTCTCGCTGCCCTGCGGATGGTCAGACAGAACGAATTCGACGAGGAGGCGCACTGCGCCCTCATGCGCGGGCTGTGTATGAAGGGCGATCCCGCATCCGCGCTCGCCCACTACAAGGCTCTCCGGGACGCCGGTTGGGTGGGTGCGGCGCTGAAGCTGACGGAATTGGCCGAATGGGCCGGGGGCGAGAGCGGATCGAGGTTCCTCGCCGTTCACGAGCCGGGCGAAGCTCGCCTCCGGGGTCGGGATGACGAGTTTCGCCGTTTGACTGAAGCGCTTCGGAGTGCCGGCCCGGTACCGGTGCGCATCGCACTCGTCGGCGAACGGGGCATGGGCAGGAACCTCGTCATGCGCGAGTTCGCCCGGGTCGTGCAGAGCGCGGGCGGCGTCGTGCAGTGGCTGGCCGGGGACCGCGGGGAAGCGGAGGTGGATCTGGCGGAGGCATTGGGGCGGCACGCCGGCAAGCTCCGGCTCGTCGTCATTGACGCGGATGCCCGGGACTGGCTGAACGTGGACGCCGCGCTTCGGACCGGGGACCTGTCTCGCACGTTGATCGTCGGTCTGTCGGGGTCGGCGCCGGCTCGACAGGCCGAGGCCGCGCGACTGCTGGATCTTGTGCTCACGTTCGATCCGCTGGACGCGGATGTCTGCGCGGCGCTGGTCCACCAGGGCGACCGCCTGTGCAGCCTTCCACGGGCGGCTGCGAGTGCGAAGCTCTCCGGAGGAAACCCGGGGCTGGCGCGCGCGATCGCCCGGGCGTGGATCAGCCACGAGCACGAGTCCGACGGAATCGACGGCGACATGGAGGGCGGTCGATTCGCGTACGAGCGATCCGCGGAGGTTCGTTCCCTGGTCGGACATCAACTGGAGCCGCTCTCCCCGGGCGAGCGAGAACTCGCCGCGGTCCTGACCGTGCTCACGCCCACCTCCCGCGCGCACACCGAGTCGGTCGTGGCCGAGCGGTCAGCGTGGGACGATCTCGATCGGCTGAAGGAGAGAGGCTGGATCCACTCGAGCGACGGAGTCATCCGCTTGAACCGCCTCCTCGCCGGGTACGTCCTCGCCTGGAGGCTCGTCGAGCCCGAACGCGCGAGGATCCACCTCGAGGCGGCCCGAACTCTGGAGGAAGGGAGTCTGAGTGCGCGCTCGGCCGCTGCGGGCGAGCGCGCGGCCGCCGGACAGCACTCGCGGGCGTTCGACCGAGGATGCGAGGTGGCCCTGGAGGCCCTGCGGGCGGGTCGTTCGCCGGTCGCCGGCCAGGCCGGGCAGGTCGCGTTTGAATGCGCTGCCTCCGGTCGGGATCGGCTGCGCGCCGGCCTTCTCCTCGCCGAGGCGGAGCTTCAGCGCGGGCGATTCCGGCGGGCCACCTCGGTACTACACCAGATCGCGGCTACCGCCGACCGCGGCAACGACCTCAGCCGGGTCCACCTGACGTTGGCGCGGGCCGCGACGGCGTCCGGGGATCCCTTCGCGCGGGATCTCCAGCGCCGCCGTCTCTCCGAGGCACGCGAACACGCGACGGACGGAGCGCTCGACCGTGCGATGGCCGTGCAACTCCGCGTTCTCGAGGCGATGGAAGCCGGCTCGCAACAGGATCGGGCTTCGGCATTCGAGGCCATCCGCCGCACGCTCCTTTCGATCGCGGCGGGAGATGCCCGCTACGCGGGCATCTGGTGTGACGCGTTCCGACTCCTCTTCAACGAGGTCGCGCGTCAGCAAACGCGTAGCGAGGCACGCCTGCTGCTCGAGAGATCCCGCTACAGGCTCGGGCACCTCGGCTACGAGGCCGGCAGGACCATCGCGGCCGCGGAGTTCTGGGTCGCGATGCGGGGGGCGCATCTTCGCGATGCGTTGGAACTGTTGCGCACGCTACCGGGGCCTCCGGACGAAAACCGCTACGGATGCATGAAGCTCAACAACCTGGGCGCAGTGCTCCTGGAACTCGGAGACTTCGATGCGGCCCTGGAGCGTCTGAGCAGTTGTCAGGCAATGGATGAGGAACTCGAGAGCCCCAGGGCGGATCGGGCCTACGCCCTCTTGAACCTGGCGCAATGCGCGTTCTTCAAGGGCGACTTCGACGGTTGCCGAAGGTACACGGGGCAGATGCTTTCGCGGCCCGATCAGGCCGACCGAAACCCCTTTGGTCCGCAGGCCTGGGCCCTGAATGGACTGCTGGCCCTGTTCGATCAGAATCATGCAGAGATCCGGGCTTCGCTGGAGCGCCTGGAAGACGGGCCCGATGGCGCGGGGGAGAACGACGCATACCTCGTCACGTGGTTCCTGAGCGCCGCCATGGAATCGGAGCGGCGACGACACGCGGTCCGACGCCTCATGGATGCTGCGGACCGGACGGCCCCGATCGACCGGCTGAGCGCAGAGAAGCTGAGGGTGATCGCCGGCACGTTCTCGCCACGCAGCGTAATGGCAAATCAGCGTGAGGC
Source organism: Candidatus Palauibacter sp. (assembly GCF_965222475.1). Classification (GTDB taxonomy): domain Bacteria; phylum Gemmatimonadota; class Gemmatimonadetes; order Palauibacterales; family Palauibacteraceae; genus Palauibacter. Next base: position 702,083 of record NZ_CBDCUB010000007.1, read on the forward strand.
CCGCGGCTTGCTGCGGTCGGCCGGCGCCTCCTGGTTCGTGCGCTTCGCGACGAACTGGTCCCGGAACCAGGTGTAGCATCCGCGATCCGTCCCACCCGACCGGCTTGGGACGTTCTACTACGGTTCTAGTTGACAACATCTCGCACCCCGGCTTAGGCTGAGCGGAGACGATTGACGCCGGAACGTTCGGACACGGAAAGGACCAGCCACGTGGAGATCAAGTTCACCAGCCGCGAGATCGACCTCATGGCGGTGCTGTGGGAGATGGGGGCCGCCACGGTGGCCGAGGTGCAGGAACGCCTGGGCGACGACCTGGCCTACACCACTGTGCTCACGATCCTCCGCACGCTGGAGGAGAAGGGGTACGCCGGCCACACCCAGGAAGGGAAGGCCTACCGCTACCACCCGCTCGTGGGGCGCGAGTGCGCCGGCGCGAGCGCCGTGCGCCGCCTGGTGCAGAAGATGTTCCAGGGCTCGCCCGAGCTACTGCTCACGCACCTCGTCTCGGATCGCGGTCTCTCGAAGGAGGAACTCGAGAGCCTGCGCAGCCTCGTGGACGAGCGCCTCGGCTCGAAGGAGTAGGAAGATGGTCATCACCTGGATCGGATACTGCCTCCTGGTCTCGGCCCTGCTGGGGCTGGCCGCCTACGCCTCGGAGCGGGCGCTGGGCCACTACCGGAAGCCGGTGCGCTGGGGCTGGTTCGCGGCCATCGCGGGCTCGGTGATCGCGCCGATCGTCGCCTTCGTCGCCCCGGGGCTGTTCCCGAGCGCCGCGCCGTCGCCCATGGCGCCGCTCGCAGGCCTTGGCGAGGCGGTCGTGGCCCCCTCGGTACCCGCCGTGCCGGATCCGATGACCGGCACGCAGGCCGCCGCCGGGCTGGACGTCGAGGCCGTGAGCGCGCTCCTGGGCTGGGCCTGGGCGCTGCTGGTGCTCGCCATGGGCTTCTACCTCGTGCGGGCCTACGGGCGCCTGCGTTCGGAGATGCGGACGTGGACGCCCGCCGAAGTCCAGGGGTCGCCGGTCCTGCTCTCCGCGGACCGGGGTCCGGCCGTGGTGGGCGTCGGGTGCTCCGTCGTCGTGATGCCGAGGTGGATCGCGGAACTCGAGGACCGGCTGCTGCGTCTCGTCTCCCTCCACGAGCGCGAGCACCAGCGCGCGGGCGACCACCGCCTGTTCGCGGCGGGGATCGCCGCGCTCGTGCTGATGCCGTGGAACCTCTTCCTGTGGTGGCAGGTGTCCCGGCTTCGGCTGGCGATCGAGTTCGACTGCGACCGCCGAGTACTAGCCCGGGGCGAGTCTCCGCGGGACTATGCGGACGCCCTGCTCGCCGTGGGAGCCCGCGTCTCCGCGCCGCTCCTCGCCGCCGCGGCCTTCGCCGAGCGCAAGCCGGCCGTGGAGCGGCGGCTTCGCCGCATGACGGAGCCCCTCGCGCGCCTCCGCGTCACCCGCACCCTTGGCGCTTCGGGCCTGGCCGCGCTCGCCATCATCCTCGTGCTGGGCGCCCCCCGGCCCGAGACGGCGATGGACGCCCCGGAGGCGTCCGCCTCGGCGCCTACCCCGCCTTTCGAAGCTATTGAATGGCTGCCAGCGCCCACGCCCAGCGCCGAGGCGGTCGCCGAGGCGGACCGGCCCGTGTTCATCCCGTTCGACACGAACCCCGTACTCATGAACGGACCCGAGGTCCAATTGATGCTTCAGGCGGTGTACGACGGCCTGAAGACTGGGGGAATCGGCGACAGGATCGAACTCTGGGTGTACATCGACGAGACCGGCATCGTCCGGAACAAGCTTGTCGAGACATCCAGCGGCCACGACGCCCTTGACGCCGGCACCCTGCTAGTCGCCGGCGCGATGCGTTTTCAGCCCGCCATGAACCGAGACCAGCCGACCGCCGTCTGGGTCTCCCAGTGGCTCACGTTCGAACCCACGCCATCCGCACCGAGCACCTCCAGGTCGGACCGGCCGACGTTCGTCCCGTTCGACACGAATCCGGTGCTGCAGAACGCCGGCGAGGTTCAGCGGGCGCTGCGGGAGGCCTATCCGCGAGACCTCAGAGACCGGGGCGTGGGCGGCCGCATCGAAATCTGGCTGTACATCGACGAGTCGGGCCTCGTCGCGAACCAGGAGATGAAGACCTCGAGCGGCGCCGACGCGCTGGACGGGGCCGCGATGGAGGTCGTCGAGGTGATGCGGTTCGAGCCCGCGAAGAACCAAGACCAGCCGACCGCCGTCTGGATCTCGCAGTGGCTCACCTTCGAGGTCGTGGGGTCCACGGCCCGCGAGCAGGACGACGCCTCCTCTCCCGCCGACCGGCCTCTCAAGATCACTGACTTCGTGGTCACGGGGGTAGTCGGCGACGTCGACCAGGATGGCGAGGCGGATGTGATTCTCAGGCCGGGCACTCGCGGAACGATGGATCCCCTGATCGTGATCGATGGGGTGATCCAGGCCGACGATGTGGCGTTCTCGGACCTGGGGGCCCTCGACATCGAGCACGTCGAGGTCATCAAGGGATCACTGGCCATCGAGAGCTACGGCGAGGCGGGCAAGAACGGCGTAGTCCACATCACCACGAAGAAAAAGGAGTAGACGCAGGCGGGCGCGGAGGCCTCTCATGCGTTCGGCGTACTCCGGCCCTGCAACCCTCCGCGGTCCGGACACGTCCCAGTGTCGTGTCCCGGAAAGGTTGGCACTTCCCAGGGGAGGTCATTCGTGATGCACTTCAGCCCGCGTTCCCGGCGTTCCGGACCGACCGCCCGAACTTCGCGTCGATTCGGACTTCCCGGCTTCTTTGCCGTCGCCCTGGGCCCGCTGGCCGCCTGCGGCGGCGACGGCGGTGCCGGGCCACCGGCGGGCGGATCGGCGGGCATGGACAGCCCCGACTTCACGGTCGCCCCCGAATGGGAGTCCCTCTGGACCGTCGGCGCCCTGGATGGAGAAGATTGGGAGGTCTTCGGCGACGTGGCCGACCTGGTCTTCAACGAGGCGGGCGATCTCTTCGTTCTGGACGAGCAGGCGGGCCATGTCGTCGTGCTCGACCGCGCCGGCGCGCACATGCGGACCATCTCCCGGCAGGGGGAGGGACCGGGGGAGTTGACGGAGCCACGATCGATAGCCCTCCTCGCCGACGGCCGGCTCGCCGTCTTCGACCGCTCGCGCCGAGGCATCCAGTTCTTCACCCAGGAGGGCGAGTACCTGGAGTCGGTGCCCTTCGACCCCCAGCGAGGGATGCCCAGCTTCGTACGTGGCTGGCTCCCCGACGGGAGCATCCTGACCGACAGCGAGACGCGGATCACCAGTACCGCGGACGGGGGGATGTCCTTTAGCACGAACTCCGGTGCCGCGGAGGCGGAGCGTCCGATCATCAGATACGGGCCGGACGGAGGCCGTGACGTGTGGTACACCGCGTGGGACCCGCCACCGCCGACCGGAGAGGGCGTCAGCACCGAGGGCGCCATTCGGCTCACGATGAGACCCGTTCGGGCTTTCGATCCCTCGCTTTCCTTCGTCCCGCTGCCGGACGGACGGCTGGCCGTCGTCGACTCGGTCGACTACCGGATCAAGCTGGTCGATGAAGCCGGCACCGTGGCGGACGTATTGGAGCGTCCGGTCCGCCCGATCCCGGTCACCGACGCGATCCGCGATGCGGAAAGGGAGTGGCGGCTGGACCAGCTGGACGGACCGGGGGTACGCGTGAGTTCTCCATTGGGCGGAAGCCTTCCCCTCCCCAGCGGCTTCCAGGAGCAGATGACCGCGGCCCGGCGGACCACGATCGAGCAGATGCAATTCGCCGAAGCGATTCCCGCCATCGACGATCTCGCGTTGGACTTCGAGGGCCGCCTCTGGGTCGAGCGGAGGGGGCTTCCGGGGGAGGAGGGGTCCATCGACATCGTGACCCCGGACGCCCGCTATCTCGGCACGATCCAGTCGGGCGGCCTGCGGATCCCGGACGCGTTCGGCCCCGATGGGCTCATGGCCTATGGCGAAACCCACGATCTTGGCTTCCCGATCGTCCGGGTCGTGAGGCTGACCCCTGCCGTCCCGCTGGAGGCCGGAAGCTCGACCGGAAACCCCTGAGCGATCCGGCCCCCGGATCCGCTATGTGACCCTGTTTGAGTGCGCGGCGTCTACGTTGCGGGTCGGTGGGCGCTCTCAACCTCCGCCGGCAGTGCGACGATCAAACAACCCCGGGGAACTTGCAGAAGGTGCAAACGGCTCACAAACGCTGTCCAGCGTGCTCTCCCCGCCCGGCGGTACGGCTGCCGCTGCTGACCCTTGCGATCACGATGGCCGCGAACGGAGCCCTCGGCCCGGTGGGGGTAGCGGCTCAGGAAACGCTGCGAGTCGCGGGCGTCGTCACGGATGACGAGACCGGAGCGCCGGTCGAGGGCGCAACGATTCGGCTCGCGGATCCCTCGGGGTCGGTCCGAGAGACGGTGACCGGCCCGCAGGGCGCGTTCGCCTTCGAGGCGGTTCCTCTTGGCGCGTACGTTCTGGGAGTGAGGCGTATCGGCTACGAGGTCCTCAGCACGGCGCTGGAGGTGGGACTGGACGGGCGATCCCTGGACGTCCGCCTGAGGCCACAGGCGATCCCGCTGGATCCCTTGAACGTGGATGTGGAGGGACGTCCGCCCCGGCTGGTGGAAACGGGCTTCTACGACCGCAAGGAGGAGGGCTGGGGAACGTACATCGAGCCCGAATGGATCGAGGCGAACAAGGCTGGCTACGTTCGCCTGAGCGACTTCATGTCGACGCTCCAGGGCCGCGGACCCATGCCCCGCTGTCCCGACGTACCGGTATACCTCGACCGCAAGCCGATCGGGACAACCTCCGGGTGGGGGACGAGCAGAGCGCGCTCGATCAACCCGGCGGGCACGTACCGGTCCGCCGCCGGCCCTCCTCCGACGTTGCTGGAAGAACTATCCACGTTCGAAGTTGGAGCGGCCGAGCTGTACTCGGCAGGCACGAAGATCCCGTGGTTCGCCTGGAACGGTAAGAGCATGGAGTGCGGCGCGATCATCCTGTGGTCGAACTGGACCGCCGCCATGGCGGAAGTTCCGAAGATCGACGTAGCGCTGTGCGAGCCCACCGGTCGTCCCGGTGAAGTGGCGCTGGAGGGGTTCGTGGAGGACGAGGTCACCGCGGTGAGGTTGCCGGCGGCGCATGTGATCTCGTCGTACCCGACTTCCGAGGGGCTCGAACGGGTGGAGACGGTCGTCCGGACGGACTCGCTGGGGCGGTACCGGTTGTGCGATCTTCCCGCCGGAGCGGAGGTCGACCTGGCGGCCGCTTACGGTCCTCACGCGGGTGATCGCCTGGCGGTCCCCGCCGCCGCCGGGGCGGACGTGAGGCTCAGCGTGCCCGTGACCCCTCCCGGATCGGTCACGGGCCTTGCCATCAACGAGGTCACCAGCCAGCCCCTTGAGGCGGTGCGCATTACCGTTGACGACACTGACTTCCGCGCGGTGACGAACCGAACAGGGGCATTCTCGCTGGAGGGTCTGCCCCCCGGCTCGTACCGGATCCGGGCCCTGTGCGGAGGCTTCTACAGTTCCGCTCAGACCGTGGAAGTCGCCGAGGGCGCACAGCTTCGCGTCGTGCTCGCCCTTCGTTCGAAGGGGTCTGCAAGGCGGAGCCGGTGTTCCGCGTAGCCTACACGACCTTCTTCTTCCACCGCCCGCGGCGGAAGAGCGTCAGGCCGACTACGGCCGACAGCGAATAGGCGATCGCGAACGACCAGAAGACGCCGTTCTCCGCCCGCCCCAGCGGGAAGGCGAGGGTCGCCGCGAGCGGGAGCTGGAAGAACCAGAAGACCCCGACGTTGATCCAGGTCGGCGTCGCCGTGTCGCCCGCCCCGTTGAACGCCTGCATCGTCACCATGCCCCAGGCGTAGAAGATGTAGCCGTAGCTGATGATGCGGAGGGCGCGGACCGCCACCGCGTTCGTCTCCGGGTCCATCGCGAACGGCGCCAGAATGAGGTCCGGGAGCCAGACGAAGATCACCGTGATGACGGCCATGAACAGCATGTTCCACGATCCGGTGAGGTAGACGGCCCGCTCCGCGCGCTCCGGTTTCCCCGCCCCGAGGTTCTGGCCCACGAGCGTGGCCGCCGCGTTCGCGAGGCCCCACGCGGGGAGGATGATGAAGATGACGACGCGGATCGCGAGCAAATACCCGGCCAGCGCGACGGTTCCGAACTCGGACAGGATGCGGATCGACGCGATGTAGCTGACCTGCGTGACGAGCATCTGGCCGATGCCGCCGAGTGACACGCGAGCGAGCCGCCGGATCACGGTGAGGTCGAGCCGCACATCCTCGCGCCGCACGCGGATGCGGTCTCCGCGCGACATGTGCCACAGCTGGTAGATGGCCCCGATCCCGCGCCCCGTGGTCGTGGCCACGGCGGCGCCCGTCAGTCCGAGTTCGGGGAAGATCCAGAGTCCCAGGATGAGGCAGGGGTCGAGCACGCAGTTGATCCCGTTGGCGAGCCACACCGATCGCATCGCCATCGTCGCGTCGCCCGCCCCGCGGTAGATCGCGTTGCTCACGAAGAGGAGGATGATCACGACCATCCCCCCCATCTGGATGCGGGCGAAGTTCGTCCCGACCCGCACGACCTCGGGCTCGCCGCCCATGACGCGGAGCAGCCAGGGGGCGAGGAGGGCGCCGGTCAGCCCGAGCACCGCGGCGATGCCGACCGCGAGCAGAATCGCCTGTACACCGGCCCGCGCCGCCCCGCGTTCGTCCTTCTCTCCGGTGCGCCGGGCGACCATCGCCGTGGTGGACATCGCGAGCCCCACCGCGATCGAGTAGATGACCGCGAGCATCGACTCCGTGAGCGCGAGCGCGGCCAGGGCGCTCGGCCCGAGGCGGCTGACGAAGTACGCGTCGACGACCACGAACAGCGACTCGCCCAGCATCTCGAGCACCATCGGGATGGCGAGCAGCAGGACGCCCCGGTTCAGGCTGCCGGTGGTGAAGTCCTGCTCGGTGCCCCCAATCGCCTCGCGCACGGAGCGCCAGAGGTTGCTCGCCGTCAAGGAATGGTCAGGTCGGCGGGGACCGCGACGTCAGCGCGTCCAGATCGCGATCACGTTGCAGTCGCGCATCTTCATTCCGATTGGTACTCGGTTCAACATTCCGGGCGGCGCGTCGACGCACCTATAGGCCTCGATTCCTCGGACTCTGCTGAACTCGATCTCGCCCAGGTTACCCGCGTTGAAGCCGACCTGGTTCGCCAGTCTGCCGTTCAGGAAGATGAGCTGCCGGCGTCTGTACCGGATGGAGAGTTCACGCTTGAACTGGAAGACCTGCCCCAGATGGATGTAGTTGTCGATCTCGGGGAAGGTGGCGAAGTAGCCATCTTCCATGTCGCCGCGGCGATCGTAGAAGCCCGAGGTGAGGAGGTAGGGATCGCGGCCGGTGACCCTGACTTCGATCGGCGCCAGCGCGATCGCCCGCGTGTTCAACTCGACCCGGAGCTCGGCGGTCTGATCGGTAAGGACGTTGATTTCCGTGTCGACCGGCGTAAACGCGAGGTGCTCGACGTGGAGGCCGTAGGTGCCCGGCGGCACCCTGCGGAACCCGACCCGGCCGAGCGAGTCCGTGACGCCCGAAATCGGGAGAGGCGAAAAGTCGATCTCCGCGCCCGCCACGGGCTGCAGGTTCTCCGCCGCGACGACGGAGAAGACGAGGAAGGCCGCGTCCCCCAGATCGACCTCGAGTTCGACGCGCCGGGGCCGGTCCAGGTCGACCTTGCGCTCCTTGCCGCGCTGGCTCCGGTAGCGGGCCCGGACCCGCACCTCGCGGAAGGCGACGAGGCCGCACACCTGGTATCGGCCGTTCTCGTCCGCTTCGACCGTCACGTCCTCCGGAGTCGCCATCTCCCGTTCGGCCTCGTACCGGATGAGGACGGTGGCCCCCGGGAGCGGGATCCGGCTCTCCTCATCGCGGACGATCCCGTCGATCCCCACCTCGAGGTCGGCGTTGCCGAGTTGCTCGCACGCCCGAATCGTCCGGTCTTCCTCCTCCTCCTGGCCGAAGACGGGGGCCACGGTCAGGAGGAGCGCCGGAAGGGCGAGAAGCGCCGCCCCCCCGCTCAGGCCGCGACAGGTCGCCATGCGCGTGTCATCCCGCGGCCTCGAGCAGCGCGCGCAGCAGCCCGTTTCCGGCCTCGCCCAGGTTCGTCGTGCCGCCGGTGTAGTTGCGCCCGAGCGCCACTCCGTAGCCGCTCTCGGGCTCGAACACGAGGTACATGTTGTACCCGGCGACGGACCCCCCGTGGCCGACGAAACGGACCGTCCGTCCGCCCTCGAGCATCACCGTACGAACCGAGAAGCCGACGCCGTACCCGTTCTCCGGGTCTTCCGGCGTCTGGACGGTCATCAACTCGCGGCGGGTGGCGGGCTCCAGGAGTCCGTATTCGGTCATCCCCATCACCGCGGCTCCGAAGGTGGCCAGATCACCCACCGTCGAGTAAACGCCGCCGTTCGGTACCTTGTATCCCCGTCCTTCGTGCTCGAGTGCGGGCATGTCCGCGTCCACGGCGCCCTCGGGGTCGATGGCGAAGCCCACCGAGACCCGGCGCCAGAGGTCGGGGCCGACGATGAAGGTGGACGAACGCATGCCCAGCGGTTCGAAGATCCGGTCCTCGACGAGGTCCATGAAGGAGGTTCCAGCCGCCCGCTGGAGGGCGTAGCCGAGCATCCCGTATCCGATGTTCGAGTACTGGTAGCGGGCCCCGGGCATCGTGTCGTAGCGCGTATGAGGGATCGACGCGAGGATCTTGTGCCCCCAGTCCTCGATCGGTCCGGCCGCCGCACCCTCGAGTTCGGGCTCGCGGATGAGGCCCGCGGTGTGGCTCGCCATCTGCCGGAACGTGATGGGGGCCATCCCGGCGCGTGGATCCCCGAGGCCCCTGGCCTCCGGAAGATGGTCCACGAGGGCGTCATCGAACCCCACGATGCCGTCCTCCATCAGGTCCGCCATCAGGACCGCCGTGATGGACTTCGAGATCGACCCCGTGCGATAGATCGTCCGCACGCCCGCGGGGACCCGCTTCACGGGGTCCGCCCAGCCGAAGCCCTGTGCCCACAGCACCTGATCTCCCTTGAACACGGCGGCGGAGATGCCCCCCACGCCGTCCCCCTCCACTTCGCCGGCGATCTGCCGGGAGAAGGCGTCGATGACGCTCGCGTCCTGCCCCGAGGCGACGCCCGGAAGGAGGATCGCGACGAGCAGCAGCGCCACCGCGGCGGGGCGCAGCCGGCGTGCGGCGAGGATATGTAACCAGCGGGGGGAGACAGGCATGACTTACTCCTTTGATCCCTCGAAACACCGCGAGGTCAGGGTCCCACCCAAGATCGCAGCTTCAGCGCGGCATCGGTAGGGCGGGAGGCTGGCGAGCCGCCGCCGACGGGCCTACTGTCTCCGCGCCGAGTTCGCCGTTTCACGTACACGAACGATCCCCACACGCATATGTCGCTGCTGAAGAAGCTCATCTTCCGGCTGGACGGCGCCGCCGACAGCGCCCGCACCCGGTTCACGAGCGAATCGGGCGCCACCTGGGAGGCGGAGTTCTCGATCTTCTCCGGTACGATGCAGCAGTCGCCCCGCTTGCTGGTGATGTTGCGAAACCAGGACGACGTCTCCGTGCCCCAGCGCTACAACCAGGCGCCGCCCGGCCTGTCGAAGGTGCCGAAGGAGGCGGTGGCCCGGATCGGCGACGGCGGGCTGCGCGAACTGCTCGCCCGCTCGGTGAAGGTGTGAGCGGCATGGCGGTCGACCCGAAGCGCGCCCTCTCCCGCAGGTTCCTCGACGGAGGGATGATCCAGTGGGAGGCCTATGTGTCGGGGGGACAGCCGAACACGCCCCGGGCGTCGCGGATCTACTTCGTCTGTCTGGAGGATCCGTTCGAGCGCCCGCGGTGGGTGGCGCACGAGAGCCGCAGCGTGGCCGAAGCGACGCGGGCGCTGGGCGGCATGTCCGACGACGATCTGATCGAACTGCACACCCGCTCCACACCGCTCGACTGACCGCCCGCGGGGGCAGGTCGCGGGCTCACCTCACGTCGACCACGTCGTCGAGGCGTTCCCCGGCCACACCGTCCACGCCCTCGTAGCGATGTTCCACGACGATCCCCGTCGGACCGGGATCGAGGTGGAAGATGTTCGCCAGGTAGGAGATGGTCGTCGGCGTGAGGCTGTTGCAGCCCTGTCGGCCCGAGATGATCGTGAGGGTGAGCTTCAGACCGTCGCCCCTCACGTCGAGTTCGCTGTCGATGTAGTCGCACCGCAGCCGACCCACGATCTGGCCGCTGACGCGCATCGTTCCAGGCCCTCCGATGGCGCGCGCGAACTCCGGGAGCGCTTCCCCTTCGCTGACCACGGATTGGAGCAGGCCTCCGACGGCCGGCGACAACCCCAGGCCCAGGTCGAGGCAGCCGTTCGTGCCCACGAGCAGGGACAGGGCGAAGGCCGCAAGGAGGACCCTTCCGCGGTGGAAGCTGTAACGCAGGATGTGCTGCACGACGCATGACTCCGCGAAAGATGACAGCGGGGCGGCGGCTCCCCCGAAACTTACGACGTACCCCGCCTTCGGGGCGACTCCCCCCGCCCGACGGACCGGAGCGACGCGGACCATGTGCCGGAACCGTACGCTCGTTAGATTCGAGCACGGGGCGGCCACCGGCCCCCGCACCGAGCCGACGTGAAGAGCGGAACGCCGCGACATGCCAGTACGTACCGACAGCCATGGAGCCGGGCGGATGCGGATCCGGCTAGTGGGGTGCATCATTGCCCTCGGCGCCATGTTGGCTCCGCCCGCCGCCATCCGGCTGGCAGCCCAGGACCTCGTGACCTGCCCCGACGACATGGACCCGGCCATCACCGGTCTGGCCGGCGTCGTCCAGGACACGATCCAGGCGGTCATCATGTCGGGAGCAACGGTCTCCGCGACATGGGCTGACGCGCAGGGGCAGCGCCGGCGGGTCTCCGTGCAGACGGACCGCCGCGGCGCCTACGTGCTCTGCGGCCTCCCGTCCGGGACGAGCCTCACCGTTCAGGCCCGGGTCGCGCTCTCCCTCACGCAACCGGTCGTCGTCAACATCGCGCCGGGGCCGCCGGCCGGATGGGACATCGGCATGGGTGTGGAGATGCGGACTGCGGAGAGTCTTTTCCGCGTCCCCGGCCGCATCGTGGGCCGCGTCGTCGATCGACGCTCGGGACGGCCGGTGCAAGCGGTGACCGTTACCCTCGTGGACGAAGACCAGCAGCGCGCGACCGATGGCAACGGCCGCTACACCTTCGACGAAATCGATCCCGGCGTCTATCAGGTGGCCGTCGAACACCTGGCCTACGAGAACGTCGATCAGGTGGTCGAGCTTCCGAGCGACCGGACCCTTCAGGTGAACTTCGAACTCAGCGTGGATCCGATCGAACTCCCGCCACTCGTCGTCACGGCGGTCCGCGAAAAGCGGCTGGAGCTACAGGGCTTCTACGATCGGCGGGAGTTCGCGGAACTGAGCGGCGCCGGCGTTTTCCTTACGCGCGACGACATTCAGGACACGGGCGCGATCCGGGTCACCCACTACCTCGGGCGCATCCCGGGGTTGCGCACCGAGTGCACGGGGAGCGGCAACAACAACTGCGTCGTCCGCATGACGCGCGGCGCTCCCAGCCTGAGCAGCCGCGCGGAATGGGGGTGCATGAACGCGAACGTCTATGTGGATGGCGTGCGGGTGATCCGCGACAACGCTCAGTTCACGGATTCGATCGACAACTTCGTGTCCCCCTCGGAGATTGCCGGCATCGAGGTCTACCGCGGACCGAGCGAACTGCCGGCGGAGTTCGGCGGTTCGGTGGGGCGCTGCGGCGCGATCGTCATCTGGACGGGCCCCGCGGGTTCGAGGCGATCGAACTAACCGGACTCCGGACGGGCCCGAGGTGACCCGGTGGGGGTCTTCATGCGGCCGGCGGGGAAGGCGTGGAGCGCGGTCGCCTTCACGCGGACGGCGACGCGGACCCCGGCGTCCACTCCCAGTTCGTCCGCCGCGTCGAGCGTGACGAGGGCGACGAGTTCCACCGGGCCGCGCATGCGCAACCTCACCAGCCCGCCCATGTCCCGACGCTCGCTCACGGTGGCGTGGAGGAGATTCCGCGTACTCAGATCGGTCGACGGGAGACCGGGGGGGGAGATCACGAGATCTTGCGGACGATAGGCGATCTTCACGGGCTCGCCCGGAGCCGCGTCGCCCAGAGCCAGGACCGACGCCCCGCCGATATCGACCGTGACCATCCGTTCCTCCGCCGTCAGCACGGTGCCCGGGATCGTCAGCTCCGCGCCGGTGAGGCGCGCGGTGTAGGCGTCCGCGGGGTTCTCGTAGATTTCCTTCGGCGTGCCGGTCTGGATCAGGCGGCCGTCGCGGATCACGGCCACGCGATCGGCGAGGTGGAAGGCCTCGTTGCGATCGTGCGTGATGAGAAACACGCTGGTCGCCCGTTCGCGCGCGACCCGTTCGAGATCGTCACGGAGGTCCAGCCGCGCGTCGGTGTCGAGGTTCGCCGTCGGCTCGTCCAGGAAGAGGATCTCCGGATCGAGTACCAGCGCCCGGGCGAGCGCCACGCGCTGTGCCTCGCCTCCGGAAAGTTCCGAGACGTGGGCGGGGAGGAGGTGCGATATCCCGAGCTGCTCGCACACGTCCCGCGAGCGCTCGCGGGCCTCGGAGCGGGAGATGCCGCGCAGCGCGAGGCCCAGCCCCACGTTGTATTCCACCGAGTCACGCCAGAAATGGGCGCGCTGGAAGACGACGGCCGATGCGGCGCGGAGGGCGCGCTCGGCGGCCCGGCCGGAGACGCCGCGGAACGCCACCCGGCCGGCATCGGGCTTCTCCAGCATCGAGAGCAGGCGGAGCAGGGTCGACTTGCCGGCGCCGTTCGGGCCGAACACGGCGAGCAGTTCTCCCTCCGCGAGTTCGATGTGGCCGACCTCTACGGCGGTCTTCCCGCCGTAGCTCCGCCGGAGCCCGGTCCCGCTCAGCAGCGGTGGGGACGCGGCGTTCACGCGACCGACGCGCGGCGGAGCGATCGCCGGCCGAGCAGCAGGAGCAGTGAGTTCACGCAGAGGGCGATGAGCATGAGCACGATCCCCATCGCGATCGCGACCTCGAAGTTGCCGCGTCGCGTCTCCAGCACGATCGCCGTCGTCATCACCCGGGTCTCGCCCAGAATGTTGCCCCCCACCATCATCACGGCCCCCACCTCGCTGATGATGGCCCCGAACCCGGCGGCGACCGCGGCGATGAGCGAGGTGCGCACCTCCCTCAACTGGAGCAGGATGGCCTGCCAGCGGCTTGCTCCGAGCGCGCGGGCCTGGAGCGCGATGTCCCCCGGGATGCCCTCGACCGCGGCCAAACTGACGGCGGCGATGTAGGGACCCGCGATGATCGCCTGGGCGCCGATCATCGCGGCGGGCGTGTACAGCAGCTGGAGATCGCCGAGCGGGCCCGCGCGGGACAGAAGCAGGAAGACGGCCAGGCCCACGACGACGGGCGGGAACGCGAGTCCGGCGTTGATCACCGCCACCACGGGCAGCCGCAGCCGGAACCGCGTCAGGCCGACGGCGATGCCGATCGGCAGTCCGATGACCATCGCCATGAGGAGCGCCGATCCGCTGATCTGCAGCGAGCGGACGATGACGTTCCAGACGTACAGGTCACCCGACGTGATGAGCCGGAGAGCCTCGAGCAGCGGATCCACGGACGGAATCTGCGGCGGCCGGCAGTCCTCCTTCAACCTCTCCGGCGATCCGCGGCATGAAGACGGGCCCGTCCTCCCCCGGGACCCGGAACTCCGCGATCGCTCGGCGCCCCTCGTCCGACAGGAGCCAGGCTGCGAAGATGGACGCCTGAACGGGCCGAAGCGCAGCCCGAGGTTCGAGCAGGGAATAGACGTTCCGCAGCGACGGGTGGTCGACCACGAGCGCTTCGAGATCGAGGACCCGCGCGAGGACGGTGAACGTGGCCCCATCGGTGAGCACGTAGGCTCCGCGTTCGCTCGCCACGTGCAGCGTCGTCGCCTGCCCCTGTCCCGATTCGATGTACCAGGGGCCGGCCGCGGTCAGGCCCGCCTCGCGCCACAGACGCAACTCCCGGTAGTGCGTGCCGGAACTGTCCCCGCGCGAGACGAAGCCGTGCCCACCGCCCGCGATCCTCGCGAAGGCCTCCGCGGGAGATCCCGCGCCCCCGACCCGCGCGGGATCGCCGGGTGGGCCGGCGATCACGAAACCGTTGTACATCACGGACCGCCGGCGCGGCGCGTATCCCTCCGCGATGAAGCGCGCCTCGGCTTCCGGCGCGTGCACGAGCAGGAGGTCGACGTCCCCGCTGCGCCCGAGTCGGAGCGCCTCGCCGCTCCCCTGGATGACCGTCCGCACCCTCACCTCGGGGTGGTCGTCGTTGAAGCGTGAGATCAGATGTTCGAGCAGGCCCGAGTCGTAGGTGGATGTCGTGGCCCCGAGCACGATCGAGTCCGGGTCACCTCGACAGGCCGCGGCGCCAAGGCCGAGGGCGAGCGCGAGGAGTCGGCCGGCGGAGCGTGTGCCCGAGAGCCTCAGCCGTGCCGTATCCATCGCACCACCTGCGGCAGGTTGGCGCGCTGACCCTTCATCAGAATCCCGACGCGATAGATCCGGCCCGCGACCCAGGCCGCCGCGAGCACGCAGAGTCCGAGCAGCACCAGCGACAGGAGCCACTGCCACACGGGCACGGAGGCGACGAACAGCCGGGCCGGCATCACCAGCGGGCTGAAGAACGGCACGAGAGAGAGGATCACGGCCCACCCGGCGTTCGGGCTCTGGATCACGCCCTGGACCGCGATGAACGGAAGGATGATCAGCATCGTGATCGGCATGATCGCCTGCTGGGCGTCGTGCTCGTTGCTGATCGTCGCGCCGGCCCCGGCGAACATGCCCGCGTAGAGCAGATAGCCGAGGACCAGGAAGAAGAGCACCAGAACGATGGCGCCCCACGGGATCGGGAGGCTCGCGAGATCGATCCCCGCCTCGGCCAGCGCGGACGCCCCGCCCGTGAGGCCATAGATCGCCGCCAGCGCGAAGACGAAGCCCCACACCGCCATCTGCGCGATGCCGACCGCGCCGACGCCCACGATCTTGCCCAGCATCAACTCCCACGGCCGGAGCGACGAGATCATGACCTCCACGATGTCGGACTGCTTCTCCTCGAGGATCGCCCGCACGATCATCTGCCCGTAGATGAGAAGGACGAAATAGAACATGAACGCGATGCCGAAGCCGAGTGCCCGGTAGAGATCCTGGGAACGGGCCTCGCCGGACTCGGTGACGTTCACGACCTCGAACGACGTCCGCGAGAGGAGGGCGCCCGGGTCGACGCTCTGCACGCCCACCGAACGAAGCCGCGCCCGCACCGATGCCCTCTGCAGCGCCGCCCGGACGGAGCCCTCGAGGACGGCCGGGACGTTGTCCAGCGCGAGGAGCGTCGTCTCGTCGTCTCCGGCGTTCCTCCCCGCGGACTCACCGGCCTGTCCCGGCATCTCCGCCGCCCGCCGGCCCGCGGTGCGCGGGATCATCAGCAGCAGGTCGTACGAGGAGGAGGAGAGCCGACTCCGCGCCTCGTCGATCGAGAACTCCTCCATGTCGGCGGCCCGCACGGCGTCGATCGAATCGGTGACGAACTCCTCGATGAGCAGGTCGCCGATGAGTCCGGCGGGGTCGGCGACGGCGATGACCCTTCGGGTCTCGCCCACATCCGTCGCCGCTCTGACGGCGATGAACGCGGCCAGGGCGCCGAGCCCGACAATGAGCAGCGGAAGCCCCAGCGTGGAGAGGAGGAACCACTTCGATTTCACGCGCAGCACGAACTCGCGGCGAACCACGGCGGCGACCTTGGGCGTGAACGGGTTCATGCCGCCGCCTCGTCGTCTTCGCTCACGTCCTCGTGCGACAGCCCGGCCTCCGTGGCCTTCTCGATGAAGATCTCGCGCAGGGAGGGTTCGATGAGCTCGAAGCGGGAGATCCGGGCTCCGCTATCAACAGCGCGGCGCAGGAGCGCCTGAGGATCCGCGCCCTCGAGCATGCGGACCTCCACATAGCGGCCATGTGCCGCCACGCGCTCGATGAGGTCCGGGGCGTCCAGAAACTCCGGGTTGCCCTCGAACGAGATCGCGACATCGCGCCGCCCCGCCGCCGCCCTGATGTCGCGCAGCCGGCCGTCCAGAACCTTGGTCGCGCCCGCGATCATGCAGACGCGCTCGCAGAGCCGTTCCGCGTCCTCTATGAGGTGCGTGGACAGGAGGATGGTGGCCCCCGCGCGCTGGCGCTCGAGCATCATCTCCTTGAACAGGTCGACGTTGAGCGGATCGAGCCCGCTGAACGGCTCGTCGAGCACGAGCAGCTCCGGCTCGTGCAGGATGACACCGAGAAACTGCGTCTTCTGGGCCATCCCCTTGGACAGCGTCTCCACCTTGTCGTCCGCCCGGTCACCGAGCCCTACCGCTTCCAGCCCGGCCCGTGCAAGCGTCAGCGCTTCCTTCCGCCGGATTCCCTTGAGCTGGCCGAAGAAGGCGAGGTGGTCGACGGCGGTCATCTTCTGGTAGAGACCGCGTTCCTCGGGTAGGTATCCGACGCGGGCCCGCGCCGCCTCGATGTCGCTGGAACCGAACATCTCGACCGAACCTGTATCGGCCCCGATGATGTCGAGGATCATGCGGAGCGTGGTGGTCTTCCCGGCACCGTTGGGCCCGATGAGCCCGCAGATCGATCCCCGCGGGACCTCGAGATCGAGATTCCGGACCGCGGTCTTCTTGCCGAAGCGCTTCGTGACGCCCTGCAGGCGGATGGCGGGTGTGTCCACGTTCCCGATCATATCGGCCGCTCTCTCCCGTGGCTACGAGGCGAGACCTTCGTCACGAGGTTCTGGTGGAGATTCCCAATCTGAACGCGGCCTACCGCAAATTGGTTTCGGTCGCCATCATAAATGGTTCTCTTGCTTGCCGGTTCCAGTACTCTGGAGGTTAGATGGCGATCTTCCGCGTCATGTACTACCGAAACATCAACGTAGGAAGTGGCGGACGTATCACCATTCCCCAGGAGATGAGAGACCATTTGCGCATCAGCGACGGAGATGCGCTGACGGTCCGGCTCGAGGAGAGCGAGGGCGGCCAGCGCCAGTTCACCGTCTGGAGGGCGGAGACCAACCCCAACCTCCAGGGTTAGCACCTAGCAGCAGTCTCCGTAGTTGATGGCCATCATACCCAGCATCAGTTCCTCGTAGCGGCACCTCTCGAACCCGGCGGCCTCCATCCTCCGGACCATGGCGCGCTGATCCGGGAACCTCCGCAGAGACTCGGGGATGTAGACGTACGACTCCGGGTCGCGGTGGAGCGCCCACCCGACGACGCGCGTCGAAACGTTCAGATGAGCGCTGTAGGCGCGGCGCAGCGCGGTCGAGCGCGGGTGTCCGAAGTCCAGCGAGATCAGTCGGCCGCCCGGACGGAGGCATCGGAAACTCTCAGCCAGACCGGCGTCGAGATCGGCGAAGTTCCTCAGCCCGTAGCCGACGAGTACGCGGTCGAACACGCCGTCCGGGAACGGCAGCCGCAGCGCGTCGGCGCCGATCCAGCCCTGGAGCGCCCCACTCCCGCGCGTGCTGCCCGTCCGCATCATCTCCGGGGTGAGGTCCGCCGCGACCACCCGGATCTCGAACCCCTTCCGCGCGGCGAGGTCGAGCGCCCCGCGAGCGAGGTCGCCGGTGCCCGCGGCGAGGTCCAGGACGCGATGCCCCGGCCGCAGGTCGGCCAGTTCGAGCAGCCGGCGCTTCCAGCGGCGGTGCAGGCCGAGCGACATGACGTCGTTGGTCAGGTCGTAGCGCTCGGCCACGCCCGCGAACAGCCGGCGGACGTACCGTCGCTTGTCCGCCGGCCGTTCGATCCGGCCGGAGATCCGTCGGTTCAGCTTCAAGTCGGGCGGCCCCCTCCCCGCTGCGGGCCGCCGCGATCGTCGTCAAAGCCGCGGTGCCCGAGGGACGAGCCGCAACGTTAACGCTGGCCGCCCCCGGTCGCTTCGGCTCCCAGGAGATCGAGGTCCCGGACGGTCTCCACGAGGCGGATGAACTCGCCGCGATAACCCCGCGGGTCCGACCCTCTGCCTCTCTCGGCGAGGCCGATGACGTCGTCAAGAGTGTAGCGACCCGCGTGAGGCGAGTCCCGCAGCAGCATGCCGAACCCCGCCACCGCCGCGGCGAAGCGGAAGCCGCCCGAGGGAGAGGCGGCCCGATCGGGGACCGCGTGCGCCAGCAGTTTGCTCTCCGAACCGTCGGGATCCTTGTAGCGGACCTTGACGTACAGGAGTTCGTCCTCGAACGCGCTCTCGGGGGCCGCCTCCGCCTCGGGCGGCTCGGCGGCCGGCTGGTAGCGGAGCGGGTCCACGGAGCCGCGCGGCACCGGGAGACCCGCCGGCACGACCTCGTACAGCGCGGTCACGGTGTGACCGGCCCCGAGTTCGCCCGCGTCCTTCGTATCGTCGTTGAAGTCCTCGTCCGCGAGCAGCCGGTTCTCGTAGCCGATCAGCCGGTAGGCGGCCACCCGCGCGGGGTTGAACTCGATCTGCAGCTTGACGTCCTTCGCGACCGTGAGGAGCGTCCCGCCCATCTCCTCGACGAGCACCTTCCTGGCCTCTAGGAGCCCGTCCACGTAGTGGAAATTCCCGTTCCCGTGGTTGGCGATCTGCTCCATCTTCGAGTCCTTCAGGTTGCCGGTGCCGAAGCCGAGGACCGTGAGGAAGATCCCGCTCTCCCGCTCCCTCTCTATGAGCCGCACCATCTCGCCGTCGCTGGAGGCGCCCACGTTGAAATCGCCATCGGTCGCGAGGATGACGCGGTTGTTCCCGTCCTCGATGAAGTGTTTCCGCGCCACTTCGTAGGCGAGCGCGATCCCGGCGCCGCCCGCCGTGCTTCCCCCGGCCTCGAGTCGCCCCATCGCCTGGAGGATCTTCCCGCGCCGGTTCCCCTGCGTCGAAGGGAGCACGAGACCCGCCGCCCCCGCGTAGACGACGATCGCGACGCGGTCGTGCGGCCTCAGTTGGTCGACGAGCAGGGCGAACGCCTTCTTCAGCAGAGGCAGCTTGCCCGGGGGCGACATGGATCCGGACACGTCCATCAGGAAGACGAGGTTGCTGGGCGGGAGGTGCGCCGTCTCCACGGAGGGCGCCCGCAGCCCGACGCGGACGAGCCGGTGCTCCGGTTTCCACGGCGCGTCCCACACCTCCGTCTCGACCGCGAACGGGTGGTCCCCGGATACCTCGTCCCACTCGTAGGGGAAGTAGTTGATCAACTCCTCGATCCGGACCGCGTCGACCGGCGGCCGCTCACCCGCCTGGATGAACCGCCGCATGTTGGCGTAGGAGGCGCGGTCCACGTCGATCGAGAAGGTCGAGAGCGGCGACGCGCTCACGAGCCGGAAGTCGTTCTCCTCGATGGGCGCGTACGATTCCGTGTTGAAGCCGGGAACCCCGTGCAATACCTGCACTGCCGCGGCGCGCGCGCTCAATGGCCCCACCGTAAACGGGAGCGCGGTGCGCGGAGTGGTTCCGGCGACGCCCGTCACGACGATGTCCTGGATCCTCAGGGCGGTCTGCTCGAGCGTGAAATCGAGCACCGCCGTCCGGTTCGCGACGACCGTGACGCTCTTCCGCATGTCCCGGTATCCGATGAGTCGAACGGCGACAATCTGCCGTCCCGCAGGTACATCCTCCAGCGAATAGGCGCCGGCCGCGTCCGTCAGCGTACCGGTGACGGTTCCCTCGATGAAGACCTGGGCGCCCGCGATGGGGGCGCTCCCGGCCGCATCGACCACCTTCCCCTCAACGGTTCCTCTTTCCGGCTGGACGCTCGCGGTCGCGGGAGACGACAACGCGAGCAGGAGTCCGAACAGCGTCCCGATCCCGGCTGACATGCGGTAAACGTTCATGGCCCCCTCACTCCTTCGTTCCGGCAAAGGGGTCCGCCGTCTTCTCGTGTGCAGCGGCCCCGCGTACACCCGTAGACGCCCCGAGTCGGAAAAGGGTGACATCACCCCCGCGGCCGGAGAGCAACGTGCGCAAGGAAACTGGCGTAGGAACGACGGGTCGTATACTGTGTATACATGTCTCTGCCTCGTCCCCTGTGTACCCGCCTGTCGCGGGAAGTGGAGTCTGAACTCGAGCGCATCTTCTTCGAGCAGCAGTGGACGCCTTCCGAGGGACTCAGGACGATTCTCCGTGAGTGGTTGAGCGTGCGGAGATTCCCGCGGATCGAGTTTCGGGAGACGCGGGCGGGTCGGCGGGCCGCGCTGCGGGGCGGGCCCGAAGCGTGGGAGGTCGCGGCGGCCGCGGGCCCGGGGCGCGCGATGAGCGCCGCGGTGGGCCAGCGGTTCGCGGGCACACGCACCGAGGCCCTCGAGGAGGCGCTCGCCTTCGCCAAGGAATACGCGGACGAGATCGACCCCATCATCGCCCGCGAGGAGCGACTCGCCCGGCTCTGACGGGACGGGCGTTCGCCCGGCTCTCGCGGACCCCACCCGGAGCGTGGGGCTACACGTCGGCCAGCGCCTCCAGGAGCACGCGGGCCTTGTGCCGGGTCTCCTCCCACTCCCGCGCGGGTACCGAGTCGTAGACCACGCCGGCCCCCGCCTGGGCGTACACACGGTCCCCGCTGGAGAGCAGAGTCCGGATGACGATGGCCATGTCGAGGCTCGTGGCGCCGTACCCCACGTATCCCGCCGCGCCGCCGTAGGGGCCCCGGCGGGTCGGCTCGAGTTCGTCGATGATCTCCATGGCGCGCACCTTCGGCGCCCCCGTCAGGGTGCCGGCCGGAAAGCAGGCCTGGAACGCGTCCACGGCGTCGACTCCCCGTCTGAGCGAGCCCGTGACCTCGCTGACGAGGTGCATCACGTGGCTGTAGCGCTCGATCTCCATGAAGCGGGCCACCTCGACCGACCCGGGCCTGGCCACCCGCCCCACGTCGTTGCGGCCGAGGTCGACGAGCATGAGGTGCTCCGCCCGCTCCTTCTCGTCGGCGAGCAGATCGCGCGCGTGCCCGTCGTCCTCCTCGGGGGTGGCGCCGCGCGGCCGCGTACCCGCGATCGGCCGCACCGTGACGCTCCCGTCCTCGACCCGGACCAGCGTCTCGGGGGATGAACCGATGAGACGCACGCCGTCCAGTTCGATGAAGAAGAGGTAGGGCGACGGGTTGCTGCGCCGGAGCGCCCGGTACAGTTCGAGGGGGTCGCCGCCGAAGTGGGCGCCGGCGCGCTGGGAGACGACGACCTGGTAGGCGTCGCCCGCCACGATGTACTCGCGTATGCGATCGACGGCCGCCTCGTAGTCGTCGCGCGAGCGGTTCCCGGAGACCTCGGGTGGGCCCGCCGGATCGCGGCCCGGCCGTCCCAGCCCGTGCGGCCCCTCCAGCCCCCGGACCCACTCCGCGAGCCGGTCGCAGGCGTCCCCGTAGAGTGCCTCCAGATCCTCGGCGTCGTGTGAAATCGGGACCGCCGCCACGGCGAAGGCCCGTGAGAAGAGGTTGTCGATGATGAGGACCTGCTCCGTCGCCATGAAGCAGGCGTCGGGCACGCCCAGGTCGTCCGGCGGCGCGCCGGGCAGCCGTTCGAGCCAGCGCACCGTGTCGTAGCCGAAGAATCCGACGGCCCCGCCCCAGAACCGGGGCAGGGGAGGAACCTCGACCGGCTCATAGCGGGTGATCCACGCCTCGAACGCCCCGAACGGGTCGTCCGTCGGTTCGGAATCCCCCCACCCGCCGCCGGGGGTCCAGTGGCGGATGTCCAATCCGTCGAGTCGCCAGGCCTCTCGGGGCGCGGAGCCGAGGAAGCTGAACCTCGCCCAGCGCTCGCCGCCCTCGACCGACTCCAGAAGGAAGGAAAACGGCCCCTGCCGGAGCTTCGAGAACGCGGTGACGGGTGTATCGAGGTCGAACGGGATCTCGATCGCGACGGGGACGATGCGGCCGGGTTCGGCCAGCCGGGTAAACTCGGCGAAGTCGGGGATGACGGACGTGTCGCTCATGCGAAACAAGGTAGCAGTCCCTCGCCCGGCGAGGGAAAGCACGGCGCCGAATCGTCTTGCCGCAAGCGCCATTTTGGCCTACCGTTCCCGGTCCGGTTCAATCCGGCGAGACCGGCTCCGGTCCGCCACGGACTGCCAAGGCCCAACCGATGGTCGAGATCGCTCGACCGCCCATGAGGAAGCGATGAACACGAGCGAATACCTCTCGCAGGTCGACAAGTGGAGCGCGCACAACTACCACCCGCTGCCCGTGGTGCTCGAGCGCGGGGAAGGTGAATGGGTGTGGGACGTCGAGGGGAACCGGTACCTCGACATGCTGAGCGCCTATTCCGCGGTGAACCAGGGGCACCGTCACCCGCGCATCATTGCGGCCCTGCGCGCGCAGGCGGAGAAGCTCACGCTGACTTCCCGCGCCTTCCACAACGACCGGATGGGGCCCTTCCTTCAGCAGCTGTGCGAGACGACGGGGTTCGCGCGCGCGCTGCCCATGAACACGGGCGCGGAGGGCGTGGAGACGGCGATCAAGGCGGCACGCAAGTGGGGGTACACGGTCAAGGGAGTGGCCGGGGACCGGGCCGAGATCATCGTCTGCGAGCAGAACTTCCACGGCCGCACGACGACGATCGTGGGCTTCTCTTCGGACCCCGGTTCGACCTTCGGCTTCGGACCGTTCACGCCGGGCTTCGTGCCGATCCCCTACGGCGACACCGATGCGCTGGAGGCCGCGATCACGCCGAACACGGTCGGGTTCCTGGTGGAGCCGATCCAGGGCGAGGCCGGGGTCGTCGTGCCGCCGGATGGGTTCTACGCGCGGTCGCTCGAGATCTGCCGGGCGAACGACGTCCTCATGATCAACGATGAGATCCAGACGGGTCTCGGACGGACGGGCAAGCTGTTCTGCGCCGACTGGGAGGGAGATCGCGGTGACATCATGATCGTCGGGAAGGCGCTCGGGGGCGGTGTGTTCCCGGTCTCCGGCATCCTCGCCAACTCCGAGATCATGGACGTCTTCCACCCCGGAGACCACGGGTCGACGTTCGGCGGCAACCCGCTGGGCGCGGCGGTCGGCATGGCGGCGCTCGACGTGATCCGGGACGAGGACCTGCCGGCGCGGTCGAACGAGCTGGGCTCCTGGTTCAAGCGGGAGCTGGAGGCGATCGGTTCGCCGCACATCGACCACGTGCGGGGTCGCGGCCTGTTCATCGGCGTCGTGGTGCGCGACGAGTCGGGGTCGGCGCGTCCGTTCTGCGAGGAACTGCAGGCGCGCGGTATCCTCGCCAAGGAGACGCACGAGCAGGTGATCCGCTTCGCGCCTCCACTCACGATCGAGAAGGCGAGTCTGGAATGGGCGTTGGAGAACATCGCCGAGGTGCTGCGGGGCGCGGCGGTCGCCGTCGCCTGAACCTGGGGTTCGGGCGCTCGCCGCCCGACCGGGAGCGTACGCCGCGCCCGGCAACCCGCCCCGGGACGACCGGCACCGGCCCGCCCTCGCCGCGGGCCGGTCGCCCCCCGGGTCCGGCCGCCGAGCCGCCCTCCGGCGGTCCGGAAGAAACCCGCCCCCGCGATCCGGACGAATCCCGCCGCCCGGATCCCGACGGAACCGGCGCAACTAATCTCCCGTTCGCTGTGTCACCGGTCTGGAAACGAAGGAACCGGCGTGGACCCGGAGACCCCGCCAACGTGACCGAACCACAGCTCATCCAACGGCTCAAGGACGGGGACGAGAACGCGGCGCGTTCGCTGTACGACGCGCACGTGGAACGTGTGTTCCGGATCTGCTACCGGTTCGCGGGGGAGGACCATCTCGCACAGGACTTCACTCAGGAGACGTTCGTGCGGGCGTTCACGAAGATCGACACGTTCCGCGGCGAGTCCGCGTTCGGGACGTGGCTGGGGTCGATCGCGACCACGGTGTCGCTGAACGGACTGCGGAAAGTGAAGCGCTTCCGCGGCCGCGAGACGGTGCTGCACGACGATCTTCGCGCGAGCGGCGGGCCGCGCGGGGTCGAGCCGGACGTCAAGGCTCGGCTTCACCGGGCGATCGATGAACTGCCCACCGGCTACCGGACGGTGTTCCTCCTCCACGACCTGGAAGGCTACACGCACGAGGAGATAGGAACGATGCTCGGCATCAAGGCCGGCACTTCGAAGTCACAACTCTTCCGGGCCCGCAGCCGCCTGCGGGAGGAGCTCGCGGACCACGCGGGAGAATGGGCGTGCTGAAGGATCAGATGGGCGACATGGACAATACGGGCGATACGGGCCACACGGCCGACGCCTGCAGCGCCGGCGATACAGGCGACATGGAGCGATTCCTGGCGTTCCTGCGCCGCGAGGCGGCGGACTACCACGCGCCGCCACCCGCGCCGGCTGAAGCGATGTGGGCGGCGGTCGAGACGCGTCTCGCGGAAGACTCGCTCGCGGAGGACTCACTCGCGGACGTCATGGACGACGAGTTGTTCGACGCGGCCGGCTATCATGAGCCGCCGGCCGCGCCGCGTGAGGCGATGTGGGCGCGGATCGAGTCGGCCTGGGTCGCGCGGCGGCCGGTCGGGCAGGGGGCGGGCGAGACGACTGCGGGGCCGGTCCGGCTGGGCGTGGTCCGCACGCTCGGGCGGCGGCCACGCCGCACGGTCATTTGGCTGACGGGAGCCGCCGCCGCCTCGGTCGCGCTGGCTGCGGCGCTGGGTCGGGGTGAGCGGCTTCCGATACCGGGCGAGGCGGAGATGGTCGCGGCGGCGGCGCCGGCGTCGGTCGCCGCGACCGACGCCGGGCCCATCGCGCCGCCTGCCGCCGCGGCGACGTCGGTGCCCTCGCTCGTCGAGGAGCCCCTCGAGACGAGTCGCGAGTTCGCGGCCGTCACGGCCCCGCCGGCAGCCGACCCGGCCACCCGCCCGGGCAGCGCGGGTGCGCCCCCGCCGGGCAGCGCGGCCGTCAGCCTTCCGTCTACGCAGCCCGCGGGCCATGGGCCGTCACGCGCCCAGGCCAACGACTACGACGCGTCCCGGCACCTCGACCAGGCCGCTACCCTGCTCGTTGCCTTCCGCACGGATATCGGGAGCGACGAGTCCCAGCGCGATCTTGCCCGGTGGGCGCGGGAACTGCTGGTGGAGACCCGGTCACGGCTCGCTACGCCTGCCGCGGAGGGTCAACGAGAACGGGCCCTGCTGCAGGATCTCGAACTCGTCCTCGTTCAGATCGCGCGGCTCGGCCCGGATGCTCCGGACTTCGAGCGCGAACTGGCCCGCGAGAGCATGGAACAGCAGGGTACGCTGATGCGGCTTCGTTCAGCGAGTGGAACGTGATGCGTGACCGGGCGAGATCATCCGGCACGCACGATAAGACGCATGGAGATGCACGATCACGGAGGCATATCATGAATTACCGCGCGAGACACCTGATCTCCGTCGGACTGCTCCTGGCCGGTCTCACGGCGGCTGAAGCCGTCGCCCCCGGTTCGCTGCAGGTGCTTGGGGCGAGGAGCCTTGCCGCACAGACGGTCCGGCAGGGGGAGGTCCAACGATTCCTCGAGGCACGTCGCGCCATCAACGCGGAGGAGTTTGAACGTGCGGTGGCGCTCTTCCAGGCGGTGCGGACCGAGTCCTCGCTCACGTCACCTCCGTTTGAACCCGATTCATACTACTGGGAGGCGTTCGCCCTCTATCGCCTCGGCGATCTGGCCGAGGCGCGGTTGCTACTCGAGACTCTCATGATCGGGTTTCACGAGGCGCAGCCGGTCGATCAACATGGCAGGCACCTCCCCGGGCGCCTGTACCAAGATGCGCGGGCCCTGGAATTCGAGATCCGAAGCCAACTCGCGTCGAGCGGCGACGCTGGCGATGCAGAGGCACTGCTGCGCGATGCAGAGGCGACTCTCGAGGCCTCCCCCGCGATGCTTGGTTTTCGCGTGATGCCCGTGGAGGTGATGGGCGAAATCGTCTCGCTCCCGGTGTCGGTCGCCGATCTGGCGGTCTACGGGGACTCGCTGGTGGCCGACTCCGCCGCGGTCGACGCCCAGGCCGACTGGATGATCGCCGAACTCTATTCGAGGGCGGACACGATGCTCTCGGAGCGTCATGCGCAGGCCGACTCCACGATGGCCGACGTTCATGCGCGGGTGGACTCGCTGGCTGCCGCGCTGCGGGGACAGCCGCGGCCGACAGGGCAGGCGCCGGTGCAGAGCGTCGCGCCGGTCGGACAGAATACGGCCGATTACGAGGAACGCGCGGCGGAGTATCAGCGGCAGGCCGAGGAGTACCAACAGCAGCTTGCGGCCTACGATTGGCAGCGGGCGGAATACCAGGAGGCCTCGCGCGCCGCGGCACAGGAGCGGCAGCCGTGCGATGACGTGTCGGTGCAGCTGGCGGCGCTCGAAGCGGTGATGCGGTACGACGAGATCAACCGGATGCAGGTGCTTCGCGGCGTCCTGGAGCGCGAGGACGGGTGTTCGACACGGCTTCACGAGGAGGCGGTCGAACTCATCGGGAGACAGGAAACGCTCGAAGCGCAGTCCGTTCTTCTCAGCGTCGTCCATCGCCACCCGGAGAAATCCGTCCGCAGAGCCGCCCTCCAGGAATTGTGGCGTTTCGACTCGGAAATCGCGTTCAGTGTGCTCCGGGAGACGCTCGCCGTCTCGGATGACGAAGCCCTGCAGAGCGATGCGATCAGCGGGCTCCGCACGAGCCGGTATGCGACGGACTCGTCGGCGCCCACCGCGATCCAGAACGCCCTCATCAGCGCGGTCATCAACCGCTCGAAGTCCGAACGCATTCGTACTTCGGCGATCCGTGCGCTGCGGGACCGGGATCACGTGGAAGGCGGAATCTTCGTCCGAATCTACGACCAACTCGATTCGGACGATCTCAAGGAGACTCTGCTTAGCTCGGTGGCGAGCAAGGTGGGGGAGAAAGAGGATATGGAAACCGCCGCCTGGGCGCGCTCGGTCGCCTTCGACCCGGAGGCATCCAACGCGGTGCGCGGCGCAGCCTTCAGCGCGTGGGCGGCCCACCCGACGGTGACGGTGGCGTATCTCACGGACCTCTACGGGGAACTGTCGGAACCGTTCCTGAAGCGGCAGGCCATCTACGCGATCTACATGCGGTCGAGGTCCGACCCCACAGCCCCCAGCGTCCTGATGGAACTCATCCGCAACGAACCGGACCAGGAGGTGCGGGAGCGCGGCATCTACTGGCTCGGCCGCACGGAATCCGAAGAGGCCGTCGAATTCCTGCTCGAGTTGCTGAGCCCCCCCGCGACGGATACGGTCCCGCGACGACCCGAATGAGACGCAGCAACAGGAGTCGACGTCCTGATTCGGGGTAGTTGAGACCGAGACTCCTGGAAGGATGGGAGCCCCATGAGAAGCCTCCGTACGGCACTCGGCGTGGTCGCGCTGCTTGTTGCAACGGCGTCGCCGGGCCTCGGCCAGGTTATTGAGGGGCCGGACGGACCGGTCGAGTTCGTCGGGTTGAAGGAGTGGGACGCGCGCGACCTCTTCGACGCCATCCAGGAATTGGCTCCCGACCAGCCATTCCACGCCTGTGCCGCGGTCATGGAGATGGAACTCGGATTCGCCGAGGCGGCTGCCATGTCCTACAGAACCGTGGGTTCCGACGACGTCTACACCGTCGTGGTCGGCGTGGAGGACAGCGCGCATGTCCGGCCCCGGGCGATAGGAAGCGAAACCCTCCCTCTGCCGGACACGTGGCAGACGCTGAAGACGGTTGCCGAGGAGGACTCTTACACGCTGAGTTCGGCCGCGCGAACGCTCCACTCTCGCGCCGCCGCCGAATGGATCGGTTCCGACCCCGACGCCCTCGCGGAGGTCTGGGCGCTGGTCGACGGTGCGAGCAGCCAGGAAGATCGCCGCTTCGCACGCGAACTCCTGGCGAGGGATGCATCGAGGTCCGCGCGCGAGATTGCGACCCTCGTGCTCGGCAACTTCGTGGACCGCGACGCGTCATGGCGCGGCCTGGTGCTCTCCATGACCGATCCGGAAGACCGGGTCGCAGCCGTAGCTGGGAGCCTGCTCCAGGGACTGATCTACTCGGATCGTAGGCGCCCGGTCGACTGGTCTCAGGCGCGAGAGCCTCTGCTGGCGCACTTCGGCGGTACGAATCCGTGGTCCTTCGACTTGGTTCTGCGGGTTCTGGTTGCCACCGAAGTCGATCCGGAGTTCGGGCGGCAGTTGGCTCGAGAACGGCCGGACCTTCTGCTGGCGTATGCCGGCGCCGAACACCGCGGGACGCAGGCACCGGCCATCGCCTTCTTGATGGCCATAAGCGGCGAGGATTTCGGAACCGATCTCGAAGCCTGGACCACATGGCTCAACGGTCGGTCGGACAGTGGAAGGAGCGTCGGGGAATGAGCCAGCCGACCACCAGGGGATGCCTCGCAATCAGGATCCTCGCTCTGACCCTTTGTAGTGTGGGGTGCGAGGACACAAGCGAAGATGCCGACAGCGGGCCTGAGGTGGTGGTCCGGGACAGCGCCGGCGTCAGCATTGTGGAGAACGACGCGCCCGCACCGGACTCGCGGCTGCCGTGGGAGTTCGGCACGCAGCCATCCCTTTCGATCGGTGCCGTCGACAGCGGCGAAGCCGACCAGTTGTTCCAGGTCACCGATGCGACCCGGCTGCCGGACGGCAGAATCGTGATCGCCAACTCGGGTAGCAATGAACTCAGGGCCTTCAACGCGGACGGCTCGCACGCGGCGACATGGGGAGGCCGGGGAGAGGGCCCGGGCGAGTTCGTCAGTTACAGCCCGACCGTCGTAGCCTCCTGGCCCGGAGACTCGATCGCCGCAGTGAATCCCTGGGGAACCCGCTTGTCACTGTTCGATGCGGACGGAAATCACGGTCGCGACGTGCCCCTCGACGCCAGCCTGCTGAACGTCGTCGATCTGCTGCCCGACGGGAACATCTTCACCAGCGGCAGTGGGGGGCTCCGTAGGAATATGACAGGATCCTCGGGCCTCGTTCGTTCCAACGCGGAATGGGAAATCCTGGACGCGGACGGCACGCTGCTCGCTTCACTTGGCGAGTTTCCGGGAAGCGAGTTCTACGCGATCTTCGCGCCCGACGGCAGCCTCGAGGGCGGCATGCCCCACCCCTTTGGACGCGGCACCATGGGAGCCGTATGGGGAAAGCTCGTCGCCATCGGCGTGCAGGACAGCTACGAGATCAAGGCATTCGCCACCGATGGGTCGCTGGTGAGAACCGTCCGCCGCGCCGGCGACCTGGAGAGCCCTGCGCAGGCCGACCTGGACGAGTACTACGCCCGGCGCTACGCCGACCTGCCGGACGAGGATCGAATCAGCAACCTGAATGCAGTGCGGGACATGCCTCTGGTGGAGTCCTGGCCCGCCTTCAGTGAGATTCTGTCCGATCGCGCCGGCTATCTCTGGGTGCGGGAGTACCGGACTGCAGCGTGGACAGTCTTCGACCCGGAAGGACGGGTCCAGGGCCTGATCGAAACCCCACCCGATCTCCGCACCTTCGAGATCGGCGAAGACTACATTCTGGGCTGGGTATACGACGAGCTGGGGGTGGAATACGTGCAGCTCTGGTCGTTATCGCGGGAGATTCCCTCCTGACGCGGGGCCAGTTGGAGCGTGGGTCGGTCGACCGTGTGCTCGCGGCTCCCGGCCTTCTGCTCCTGACCATGCTCGCGCTGCAGGACCTGTGACTCGGCGGGGACGCCGGCCGGGACTCTCCACTCGGACTCCGCGGGCGTGGCGATCGCCACGGCTCTCGAACCTCTCTGGGAATCCGGCGATGGCTGGACCGTGAGCGATGAGCCCCTGGTGGAGATCGGGGCTGCCTTCGGGGCAAGCGAATACCAGCTCGACAGCGTCGTCGGGGTCGTTCGTCTCGGCAACGGAGATATCGTCATCGGCGAGCGATTCTCCGGCGAACTCCGGGGCTACGATCGGGAAGGCGTCTTCATGTGGAGGGCGGCGGGAAGCGGCGACGGCCCCGGGGAACACCGACGGCTGATCTCCCTCCACGCTTTCGCCGGTGACTCGCTGGTTACCTTCGACATCGCTCAGGACCGCCTGCAGGTCTTCGCTCCCGGCGGGGAATTCGTCCGCGCATTGCGGGTCGAGGGGTCCTGGCCCGGGTTCAGTTCCGGTAGTCCGATCGGCGTCTCGGGGCACCGTCTGGTCATCGACCCTGCGGACTACAGCCGGATCCCCGAGGGCGTCGTGCGCTGGCCCGCGATCCGCCTCGCGACCCTTTCTCTCGAGGACGGGACGATCGCAGCCCTGCTGGATGTTCCCGGCGGGGAACAGTTCGTCGAACGACTGGGGGAAGGCGTGGTGTATCAGGGCTACGAGTTCGCCAAGGGCCCGGTCTTCGCCGCGGAAGCCGGGCGGCTCGCGGTCGCCGACACCGAGGCCTACGCCGTCCGCTGGGTCTCCACCGACGACGGCTCGATCACGCGCATCCTGCGGCGGGATGAGCCGATTCGACCCGTTACCAGCGTCCATGTGGAAGCTTGGCTCGACGAGATGGCCGAGCGGAACATGACTTATAACAGGTATACGCGTGAGCAGGCAGAGGCTGCGAAACCGGGTTGGCGGGACCGCCCCCGAGCGGAGACCCTCCCCGCCCTGCGGTCGATCCACCTGGACGCGACCGGTCATCTCTGGGTGGAGCCGTACTTCGGTCCCGGCGTCGAGCGGTCCCCCTTCGAAGTCTACGCGCCGGACGGCACATGGCTCGGCAGCATCTCCATGCCTCCGGGGCTGGACCGGGGAGCCACGGCCGGCAGCGCTCCGCATCTCGAGATCGGCGACGACTATGTGCTCGGCGTGTGGCGCGACGCGCAGGGCGTCGAATACGTGCGCCTTTACCGCCTGGACAAGTCCTGAGAGTGCCCGGGGGAGAGAGAATCATGGGTCAAAGACGCCGCGGTTGTCTCCTGATACAGAGGGTCCTGGCAGGTACGTGCCTTCCACTCCTGGCCTTCGCCGCCGCCTGCGGTCAGGGTGACGCGGTGGGCCCGGGTGTCTTCACGCCCGAGCTCCTCAGCACGGCAGCCGTGCCGTTGAGCGAAAGCGCAGAAGTCGCGCTTCTTGCGGACGAGCGCACGGCCTGCGTCATCGACTCCTACGAGGGCCAGGTCCGCTGCGTGGACGGGGAAGGCACCGTCGCGGGAGTCTTCGGGCGCGAGGGGGAAGGTCCCGGGGAGTTTGGCAATCCCGGGGACCTCGCTCGTGGCGATGACGGAACGGTTGGAGTGGTGGATCCGGCATTGGGCCGCTTCACGGTCTTCGAGGCGTCGGGCGCCTACGTGTCGGATGTGATGCTGCCGGACAGGCTGTTTGAGCCCCTCCCGTCGTTCGGAGCTGCGGTTTCGGGTCTGTCGCTGGACTACATGGCGATGCTCGGCGGCGAGACTTCCGGATCGCTGGTGACCCGGTACGACGTGAACCTCGCCTCCGGGCAGGTCGTGCGGGAGGAAGGGTCGCCGCGCGGGCCGTGGGATGTCGGGTGTGGGCAGGTCATCTATGGCATCCCGGACCACGAGGAGGGCTGGGTCTTCGTGGCCTGCGAAGGGCATCTGATCTTTGTCGGCGGCACCGGCGACGCCACGGTTCTGCGCGCGCCGATGTACGTCCCGGAACTCCCGGACGAGCGCGACGTGGCACGGCTCGAGGAGATGCTCAGGGGCTTCAACAGGCGGCGGGGCTTCCCCATCTCCGAGGGCGTCGAGGAGCGGCTGGAAAGCTATCGCGCCACCCCGAAAAACTACCATCTGTCCACGGGCGAGCAGTTGTTCGACGACGCCAACCGCTACTGGATCGCCACCCAGCGCGACCAACACGAATGGTCCTACCTGGACGTGTACGAGAATGCCGAATACCTCGGGTCGGTGCGGGTCAGGGATCGGCTCAGGGCCTTCGACCTCCTGGGGTCGACTCTGGTCGTGCTGGTCGACCGGCAGGTCGGGGCGGACGATGGCGACGGGATTCCGGACCGGGCGCTCGACTGGTACGACATCGCGGACCTGCCCCTCGCCCGGTGAGGAGCCGCGTACTGACGCCGAGCGGCATGCTGATTCCCGCGGCGGCCCTCGCTGCCTGCGGGGGAGACCCCGGACTCACCGGCGAGGCCCAGGTTCAGGTCCGAGACAGCGCCGGGGTGCGGATCGTCGAGTACGTGACAGTGCCGGAGGTCGAGCCGCCCTTCGCCCTGGCGGCGGAACCGCTGTACCGGCACGGGGCGAACCCCGGCGACTACGAATTCCAGTTCGTCGACGCCGGCCGGCTCTTCCCGGATGGAAGCGCTGTCGTTGCCTGGTACAGCGAAGTGGTCGTCTTGAGTCCGGACGGGACGACGCACGAGGTGCTCGCCAGGGTTGGAGAGGGGCCGGGCGAAGTCATCTCCCCCTACTCGGTGTTCGTCCTGGGCCAGGACAGCGTCCTCGTGCCCGACGATCGTCAGTCTCGCCTCACTCTCTTCGTCGGCGATTCGGTCGCGCGCATCGTGAGCCTCCCTCGGGCAGCGCACGTCGGTGTGGCGGGGATCGGTGCATCCGGTGAACTGCTGCTCATGAACCGATTCCCCTACCGTTCCCGGGTCGATATAGAGGACGAGTGGCTCGCCGGGCACATGACCCTGTTCGATATCGAAACCGGCGCCCTCGACACGGTCGCGTCGTACGACCACTTCCACCGAGAGCGATCGGGGCAGCCGCGGCCGATCATCCGCCCCGTTGGCGAGGTCACGGTCGCTGCCGGGCGGTTCGTCTACACGAGGTCCGACAGGCCCGAAATCACTTGGCGTATGCCGGACGGCAAGGTAATCCGGATCGTGCGTTGGCGGCCCGAGCCCACCCTGCTGACCGAGGAACTCCTGGAGGGCGGCGAGGCCTACAACCGGATGATCGGCCGGAGGCACTACGGAGTATCCGATGCCCGGCTCGATGAGATGATTCAGGAAGACATGTCCCGGTATCGCGCCATGATCGGCCAGCCGATACCGCTCTTCGGTTCCCCCTTCGCCGACCCCGACGGCAACGTATGGCTGCCCTCCTACCGGCCGGCCTACCCGGAAGAGGGGTCGCCGTACACCGTCATTTCCCCGGACGGGGAGTGGCTGGGACAGGTTGAGACTCCGCCCGGGTTCCGCATCCTCGACGTGGCCGGAGGGCTCGTCCTCGGGGTGCTCAGGGACGATTTCGACGTCGAAAGCGTCGCCGTGTACGAGCTGGCGACGAGAACCTCGGCGGTGCGGTGACAAGCCGCATACTGATGTTGGCGTCGGCCCTCGCTGCCTGCGGGGGAGGCACCGGGCTCACAGACGACATTCAGGTCCAGATCCGGGACAGCGCGGGTGTGCGGATCGTGGAGTATGCGGGCGAGTCGGACATCGAGGCACCCTTCGCCCTTGCGGCGGAACCGCTGTACCGGCACGGGGCGAACCCTGGCGACTACGAATTCGAGCAAATCAACTTCGGCCGTCTCTTTCCGGATGGCGGCGCCGTTCTCTCGGACGAGTGGAGCAGCGAACTGGTCGTCCTGAACCCGGATGGCACCACACACGAAGTGCTGGCCGGACGGGGAGAGGGACCGGGCGAAGTTGGCTTCGTCGACGCCCTGTTCGCGCCGGGTCGGGACAGCGTCCTGGTGGCCGACCGGCGCCTGGGCCGCGTCACGCTCTTCGCCGGCCGTTCGATCGCGCGCGCCGCCGAACTCCATCGGTCAATCGGCCTCCGTGTGGCGGGCATCGGCTCATCCGGCGAGTTGCTGCTGGCGACTTCGGTGCTGCTCACCGCTCCCAGCTTCCGGACCGGATTCGAAGGCGAATGGCGCCCCGGGCACATGGCCCGCTTCGACATGGAGACCGCCGCGCTCGACACGATCGCGTCGTACGACTTCGTGCCCCGCATCCCGCCGGAACTCGAGTGGTGGGACCCGATCGAGGCGGTGGGTCAGGTCCTGTTCGCCAACGGGCGATTCGTCTACACGAGGTCCGACCGGCCCGAGGTGACCTGGCGTCTGCCGGACGGCACCGTGACGCAGATCGTACGCTGGCAGGCCGAACCCGCCCACCTGACCGAGGAACTGGTGGAGTCCGTCGAGGCGGCCCAACGAAGGAGGACCCGCGCCGAGTACCGCAGCGTTTCCGAGGCCCGGTTCGAGGAGATCCTGGAGGAGGACATGGGCACCTACTCGGCGAGCGTCGGCCGAGCGATGCCGCTCTTCGGATTCCCGTTCGCCGACGGCGAGGGCCGTGTGTGGCTGCCTTCCTACCGGCCGGGCGGCTTCCTGGAAGATGCGTCCCCGTACACCGTCATTTCCTCGGATGGGGAGTGGTTGGGACAGGTCGAGGCTCCGCCCGGATTCCGTATCCTCGATGTGACCAGCGAGTTCGTCCTCGGGGTGTTCCGGGACGAGATGGATGTCGAGAGCGTCGTGGTCTACGCGTTGGTGGAAAGATCCTCGATCCCCGCGCAACCAAGCCGCCGCTGACTGTGTCCCCGGTTCGGTACGACTGAACCTGCCACGGGGAGAGAGTTATGGGTCACGCCTGCCGCGGTTGTCTCCTGATGCGTTGGGTCCGCTCAGGTAGCCTACTTCCACTCCTGGCCGTGTCGGCTCTGCAAGCCCGCGGTTTGGCGGGGGAGCAGGCCGGCACGCTGCACTCGGATTCGGCCGGAGTGGCGATCGCCACCGCTGTCGAGGCGCTGTGGGGACCAGACGAGGGCTGGACCGTGGGCGAGCAGCCGCTGCTCGAGGTCGGGACGGCCATCGGAGATCCCGACTACCAGCTCTATGAAGTCGTGGGGGCGGTGCGCCTGAGTACGGGAGACATCGTCCTCGCAGACGGAGGGTCCGGCGAACTTCGCCGCTACGACCGGGACGGGACCTTCGTGTGGCGCGCGGCCGGTGAGGGCGAAGGGCCGGGCGAACACCGTTCCCTGTCTTTCCTGGGCGTGCTCGCGGGCGACTCCCTCGTTTCCTACGACAACCGGCTTTGGCGCGTGCAGATCTTCGCTGCGGACGGTGAACTCGCCCGGACAATCCGGGTGGAGCCACCCTGGCGCGAATCTCGACCTCGATCGGCTGTGGGAGTATCGGGGCGCCAACTGGTCATGAACTTCACGGACGGTGCCTACGGTGGCGCCTGGCCGGAGGTGGAGGGCGTCGTGAGATGGCCGGGGATCAGGATCGGGACCCTCGACCTCTCGGACGGCACGATTCACGCGGTGTCGGATTTCCCCGGTCAAGAGGGAGTGATACGGCGCTCCGGCGAAAGCGTCGCGCACATCGGTTACGACTTCGGAAAGGGCCCACGGTTCGCCGTCGCTCCCGGGACGCTCGCCGCCGTCGATACGGGGGCGTTCGATGTACGGTCGATCTCCCTCAGGGAGGGCAGCACCGCTCGAATCCTCCGTCGCGACATCGCACCGATTCCCGTCACGAGCGCCCACGTCGATGCCGAGATCGAGGCGTACATCGAGTCGAACGTCACATACGGCGGCGTCTCGCGCGCGCAGGCGGAGGAGATGGCGCTGAGCCGGCGCGAGGACCCCAGGGCCCCGACGCTACCCATCCTGCGCTCCATCCGCCTGGACGCGCTGGGGAATCTCTGGGTGGAGCCGTTCTTCGGCGCCGGGATAGAGGTCGGGCCCTTCGAGGTCTTCGCCGCCGCCGGCACGTGGCTGGGCAGCGTCTCCGTGCCGGCCGGGTTGGAACGAGGCTTCATCCCGGACTTCGCCCCGGGTCTGGAAATCGGCGACGACTACCTGCTCGGCGTGTGGAGCGACGCCCAAGGCGTCGAATACGTCCGCCTCTATTCCCTGGAGAAGGACGGGTCATGACCATCCGAACGCCCCGAACGATGCGGATTCCCGGGTTCCTGCCGACGGTCCTCACCGGTGTCCTCTGTGGCGTCCTCCTTGTGGCGTGCGCGGGCGGCCCGGACGGCGCTGGAGGGCTGCGAAGCGTCGTCCGCGACAGCGCCGGAGTCATGATCGTCGAGAATGGGCGCCCGCTTCCGGAGTCGCGGCTGGAGTGGCGAGTCGGGTCGGCGCCGGCCGTGACGATCGGGACGACGGAGGGCGATCCCGCGTACGAACTCTTCCGGGTCGGCGACGCGATGAGGCTTTCCGACGGGCGGATCGTGGTCGCCAATACGGGCTCCGGCGAACTCCGCATCTTCGACTCCGAAGGCGTCCATCTCGAATCGTGGGGAGGCCAGGGCGATGGTCCGGGCGAATTCGGCATCATGGCTCCGACGCGCGTGGAGCGGTGGCCGGGCGATTCGCTGATGGCCAGGGAGCCGTTCCAGCGCCGGATCTCCATCTTCTCCGGGCGTGGAGCGTTCGGTCGCGCCCTCAGGCTGCAGCCGCAAAGCGGCTACGAGTCGGTGATCGGCCCGCTCCCGGACGGAAGGGTCCTGGCCCAAACGCTGACGACGTACTCGGGCGGCACGCCGGGCACTTCGGAGCTCACGCGTCCGGATCGGGAGTACGGGATTCTGGAGGCGGACGGGAGCGTACACCGGGACCTGGGCGTGTTCCCCGGATCGGAACTGTACGTCGTCAACACGGCGAACGGGCCACGTCCCCGCCGCTATCCGTTCGAACGCCGCGCGTTCGCGTTCGTGTGGGGGGATCTTGTCGTGATGAGCACCAGCGATCGCTATGAGATCCGCGCCTATCGGACGGACGGGTCGCTGGCGAGGATCGTCCGCCGCGACCACGAGGTCCGCCCACCGACCCGGGCCGACCTGCGCGACTACGTGGCCCGGCAGAACCCCGACCGGCCCGAGGTGCTCGACGCGGTTGCCGACATGCCGCTCGTCGAGGCATTCCCCGCCTTCGCCCGGGTGCTCGTCGACCGGTTGGGTTACCTCTGGGTCGAGGAATACCGGCTGCCCGGGGACGCGGACCGGCTATGGACCGTGTTCGATCCGGAGGGTCGCGCCCTGGGCCTCTTCGAGATGCCGGGCAGCTTCGCCGTCCAGGAGATCGGCGAGGACTACATCCTCGGCACGCGGGAGGACGAACTCGACATCGAGTACGTGGAGTCCTGGTCCCTCGATCGTTCCGGCTCGTGAAGCCCGGAACTCCGGTCGGGATCGCGCTGTTCCTGGGAGTTGCGGCGTGTGCGAACGGTAGTTCCCCCGCGCCGCCGGAGGTCCCGGTCTGGGAAGGGTCGATCGACCTCGAGGTCGGCGAGGTCGAGGGGGAGGATCCCTACCTGTTCACGACCATCGGCTCCGTCGTGGAAGACGACCGCGGGCGGATGATCGTCGCGGACTATCAGACCCACGAGGTGCGGGTGTTCGAGCCGGACGGCCGCTTCGCCTTCCGCTTCGGCGGCCAGGGGGAGGGGCCCGGCGAGATGACGAATCCCTGCTGCATGACGTTCGGGCCCGATGGCCTCCTGTGGGTGCGGGAGAGCATCCGCTACAGCGCGTTCAGGCTCGAAGACGAGGGTGCGGAATACGTGCGCGGCCTCAGGAGCATCAACGCCTCCTTCAATCTGATCGCGCCGGTGACCTTCGATGCGGAGGGTCGGCTCGTCGATCTCGGGATGGCGGCCGGCGACACCCGGTTCACGCGCTTCCACCTGGGTCCGGGCACGGCCGTGGATACGGTCCCGGTGTCGACGGCCGAGGAGCAGGCCACCGGCTTCAGCCCGGTCGATATCATGGTGGGGGATCAGGCCGCCTCATTCTTCCTCTACCAGCCCTTCGGTCCGCTGTGGATGCACGGGCACGGGCCGGGAGGCTGGTGGGCCACGGCGGTCAGTTCCGCCTACGCGGTCACGCTTCACCATCCCGACGGAAGTACGTCATCGATCGAAGTTCCGCTCCGGGGACCGGAGTTGACCGCGGACGAGCGCCGCCGCGCGCAGGCCCAGATCGACCGGGAGAAGGAGAGATTCGATCTGCGAGAGCACCCATGGGGGATCCCCGATCGCAAGCCGGTTCTCGCCGAACTCTTCTTCGATCGGGCAGGCCGGCTGTGGGTGGAGAAGACGGGTGTCGACGGACAGGAGATGCGTGAGGCCGATGTCTACCGGGCGGGCGCGCTGGTGGCGCGATACCGGTGGCCGCGCAGCGTCACCCACCTCGGATCTCCCTGGGTCACCGAGACGACGCTCTACGGCACGACACGCGACTCTCTCGACGTGTGGCGAGCCGCACGCGTCCGCTTCACCCGGATCCCGGAGTAGGAGGCACCCATGAACACCGTCCGTGCGATCGCGCCCCTGGCCGCCGCCGTCCTGTCCCTCGGGTGCGACGTCTCGTCCGGCGGTCGGCCCCAGGACATTTCCGTGCGCGACAGCGCGGGGGTCGAAATCGTCGAGAATCGCGGGGAGATCCCCGAGTTGGCGCTGCAGGCGGAGCCCCGCCTGCGGCTGGGCCGGCAGGACGGTCCGCCCCAGGTTCAGATGTTCCGGGTGGTGGACGCCCTGGAACTGGAGGACGGCTCCGTCGTCGTCGTGAGCCAGATCGAGCCCCTCATTCGCATCTTCGCCGCCGACGGCACACTTCGGGCTTTTTTCGGGTCTCTGGGCGAGGGGCCGCGCGAATTCGGGCTCCCGCAGAGCGTCTGGAAGGCGGGGGCGGATTCCCTCGTCATCTATGACTGGCGGAATCGGCGGCTCGCCTACTGGACCGCGGGCGGGGGCTTCCTCTCGGTGAGCCCGATGCGCCCGCTCCCGGCCGCCCCGCTGCCCGGAGGGCGATTCCGGGACGGGAGCGTACTCGTCCAGAGCCTCGTGATGACCAGATCGGACGAGTTCACCTGGTCGCCGCTCATCGGAATGCGCTACGACGAGTCCGGAGCCCTCCGGGATACCATCTTCAACGTGCCCGGCTGGAACCTCGGGCCGGTCGAAATCGGCGGCGAGACCGTCCGTGTCGACCGGCACTTCGAGGGACTGGCCGGAGCCCGCGCCCTGCAGGACGGCATCGCGCTGACGCTGGGGGATGCGTACGAGGTCCGCGTCCTGGATCTCGCGGGGCGGCTGACCCGGCTGATTCGCTGGACCGGACGCGACCGCACAGTCACGGAGGCGCATGTGGCCGCGGCCCGCGAGGCCATGAGGC
Source organism: Candidatus Palauibacter sp. (assembly GCF_965222475.1). GTDB lineage: Bacteria > Gemmatimonadota > Gemmatimonadetes > Palauibacterales > Palauibacteraceae > Palauibacter. The sequence continues at coordinate 741,248 of NZ_CBDCUB010000007.1, forward strand.
GCCGGGTGCCGGAGGAACAGCGGCAATCGGCCCTGCGCCGCTTCGACGCGACACCCGCCGCCGAGCAGTTCGGAACCGTGTCCGGACTTCGCACCAGCCCGGACGGAGGCATGTGGGTACGGGAGATGCCCCGCCCCGGCGATCCCGAAGGGGAACGGTGGCTCGCGTTCGACGGCGCAGGACGCCTCATGGGCCGTCTTGCGCTCCCTCCGAGCGCCAACCTCACCCGCGTCGGCCGGCGGCACCTGATCGCGACGGAAACCGACGAACTCGACATCGAGTACGTGTCCCTCTACTCCCTCCCGGCAGCACTCGCGAGCCCTTCCGAGGGGCGTTGAGACATGAAGGAGATCCGAACGACTCCGCTCACGGAGGTCTCGGCAACCCTCGCCGCCTTGGCGACCCTGGCCGGTTGCGCCGGCCCCGCTTCGGAGAGCGACTGGACGACGGTTCGCGACACGTTGCCCTCGGGCACCGTCCGCGTCACTACCGTGCCGGCGGCGGAGGTCTCCCCCACGTGGACACTGGTCGAAGAACTTCGCGTCGGTTCCGTGGAGGGCGACGGGCCGGACGCGTTCGCATACCTGAAGGGTCTTGTCGTGCTGGACGATGGGCGCTTCGCCGTCCTCGATTCGCAGGCGCAGGAACTCCGCGTCTTCGGTCCCGATGGCGCTCACATCGCGACCCACGGCCGCGAGGGGCAGGGACCCGGCGAGTTCGTGGACGCGAACGGTCTCATGCTGGATCACGATGGGCGGCTTTGGGTCCCGGATACCCGCAACGGGAGGATGTCGGTCTTCGATCCCGAAGAGGGGTTCGTGGAGTCCTTCCCGTTCGCCGACGCCAACTTCAACTGGGTCTGGAACGGCGCGATGGTGGATGGGAGCCGCATCTACCGGCCATCGTGGGCGTCAGGGAACCGGAGGCTGCTTCGCGTCTACAATCTGACGATGACGCTGGTCGACTCGCTGCCGTTGCCGAGCAATCGTCCGCAAGACGAAGAGTACGATCCCGAGAGTCAGCCCGGCGCTTTCTACCAGGAGTCCGGCGGCGGCTACATGATGTACTCGATCCCGTTCTACCCGCACGAGGTCCGCTACCTCGATCCGCGAGGCGCGGTGTGGTCCACCCGGCCCGGAGATCCCGAATACCGCATCAAGCGGTGGCAGCCGGGCGGTGACACGACGCTCCTGGTCGAGACCCGTCGACCCGCCGTCCCCGTCCCTGCCGTGGAACGCGATTCCGTCATCGACTCGATGAGGCAGATGCTCTCGAACATGGGCGTGGGTGAATGGGACTGGTCCCGGGTCCCCACCACCAAGCCTGCCGTCGAGGACATCTTCGAATCAGCCGAGGGCAACCTGTGGATCCGGACCCCCTTCCAACGGCGATGGGATCCTGTTCGATGTCTACTCGAGGGACGTGTCCTATCTCGGCACGGCCAGCCTTGGGCCCGGCCTCAACCTCTTTGAGCGGGTCACCCCGGTCGTGCGAGGCGATCTCGTCTGGCTGATCATGACGGACGAACTCGACGTGCCCTACGTGATCCGGGCCCGTATCGTGCCCGTCGGCTGACCGGCGCGCGACTGGGGCAGCCGAGGCAACCAACGAGGCGGGAGGACGGGTCGTAACGGAGATGGATTTAGCCGGGCCTGGGGATTGGCCCGGGAGTTGGAGGCGAGCATGCGGAACTTGGTGCCCGGCGGGCTGTTCGCGACGACGGCCTCTCTCGCTGCATACGGCAGCGTACAGGGAGCGAACGCGGATCTTCAGTCGGTCGCGCGGGACAGCGCGGGCGTGACCATCGTCGAGAACGAGAGGCCCGCGGCGGGCACGCGGCTCGGATGGCGGATAGGTGCGGAGCCCACGCTCTCGATCGGCGCCGTCGAGGGCGACCCCGCGTACGAACTCTTCCGGGTTGCGGATGCGATCCGGCTCCCGGACGGACGGATCGTCGTCGCGAACGCGGGTTCCGCGGAAGTGCGGATGTTTGACGAAGCCGGCATCCACCTGGGCTCATGGGGAGGCGAGGGAGAGGGGCCGGGGGAATGCGGCCGCGGCGGTCCCTCCGGAGTCGGGCCCTGGCCCGGCGATTCCATCTCGGCGTCGGACACCTATGCCAGAAGGTTCTCCGTCTTCGACGCCGATGGAGAACACGGTCGCACGTCTTCGTTGCCCGATCCCTACTGGCGCCTGATCGGAGTGCTGCCCGAAGGGAAGCTGTTCGTCGGGACGGTTTCGAGTTTTCGGTATACCGGCGGCGAGTTCCCGGACGGAGTGGCTCGCATAGACCTCGAATACGGGATCGTCGAGGCGGATGGCAGCGCACATTCGACGCTGGGCGCGCATCCGGGCGCGGAATGGTCCGCCAGTGCGGAGAACATGTCCGTCCGTCCGCACCCCTTCAGCCGCTCGCCGATCTACGCCGTGTGGGGAGACCGGGTCGTGATCGGCGCCAACGACCGCTATGACATCCGCGCCTACGCCACGGACGGCGGGCTGACGCGGATCGTGCGACGCGAGCACGACGCTCGGCGCCCCACCCGCGCGGACCTCGACGCATACCACGCCCGGCGATACGAGAACCTGTCCGGCGAGGAACGCTCCGCCGCGTTGGCCGCAGTGGCCGACATGGCTCTCACGGAGGCGTTCCCGGCGTTCAACACCATCCCGTGTGGACGACCTGGAGTACCTCTGGGTCGAGGAGTACCGTCAGCTTGGCGAAACGGGTCGTCTCTGGACCGTGTTCGACCCTGCGGGCCGAGTGCTTGGTTTCCTGGAGACTCCGCCCGGCCTGCGAGTGTTTGAAATCGGCCCCGACTACATTCTCGGCGCCGCGTACGACGAATTGCAGATCGAGTACGTGCAGCTTTGGTCGCTCGACCGCATCGAGTGAGGATCACCGTAATGAGGACTACTGCTCTGACGGGAGTGTCCATCCTGGCCGCCGCCGTCGTCGCCATCGCCTGCGAGAGCACCGGCGGCGGACGCTCGGACTTGAGTCCGCCGCGCGCGACAGCGCGGGCATCACGATCGTCGATAACCAGGAACCCGCATCGGAGACTCGCCTCGGCTGGCTCATCGGCGAAGCCCCGATTCTCTCCATCGGCGCCCTCGAGGGAAACCCGGCGTACGAGCTGTATCAGGTCAGGGACGCCGCGAAACTACCGGACGGCAGGATCGTCGTCGCCAACGCGGGATCCGGCGAACTGCGCGTGTTCGACGCGTCAGGCACCCACCTCGCATCGTGGGGAGGCCGGGGCGAAGGACCGGGCGAGTTCGGCGACTTCGCCGCTCCCTGGAACGTCGGGCCCTGGCCCGGAGATTCCATCGCGGCGTCGGACCTGTATGCGAGAAGGGTCTCGGTCTTCGACGCCCATGGAGCGCACGGCCGCACTATTGTGCTGGGGGATCCCTACTACCGCCTGTTCGGCGTGATGCCTGACGGAAAGATGTGCCTGGGTACCATACCCGCCTTCGAGGCCGGGACCATGGGGACCGGAATGGTTCGCAGAGAAGTCGAATACGCGATCGCGTCGCCGGACGGCAGCTTGCATGTGGCGCTCGGGACGTATCCGGCGTCGGAGTGGTACATATTCGCCGAAGGCGGAGGCATGGCCGTGTACCCACAGCCTTTCCGCCACTCCGCCATCGCTCAAGTCTGGGGGGATCTGATCGTCATCGGCTCGAACGATCTCTACGAAATCCGGGCCTTTACGGCGGACGGCGCACTGACGAGGATCGTGCGCCGGGAGCACGACGTTCGGAGTCCGACCCGGGCCGAAAGCGACGCCCATCTCGACGAGCTGTACGAGGACCGCACCGAGCAGCAGCGGGCGAGAGCGCGCGCCGAACTCGAGGACATGCCGCTGCTCGAGACCTTCCCCGCGTTCGGCCGGGTTCTGACCGACTCCCGGGGGCATCTCTGGGTCGAGGACTACCAGTTGCCCGGCGCATCCCCTCCCCCGTGGACGGTTTTCGATCCCGAGGGCCGGGTGCTCGGCCTCATGGAGCTGCCCCCGGATCTGAGTGTCCGCGAGATCGGCGAGGACTACATTCTCGGCAGCGTATCCGACGATTTCGGCATCGAGCGCGTACAGCTCTGGCCGCTCGATCGCTCCGGTTTCTGACGGGCCGCGCGACGGCTCGCTCCCACCCCCACCGAGGGCTAGTTTCGGCCCGCGGTTGAACCGCCTCGGATGTCCGGTACCCCTGGCGGCAGCTTCCACGCGAACTTCCTGACCCAGGGGGCGTAGCAGGGGCGTGATGAACGGCATCGAGCGCGAAAAGATCGGCCCGCTGACGCTCCGCCTGTGGGCGCTGCTGACGGCGCTCGCCGTGTGGGCTCTCTACCTGCTCACGATCGCGCCTACGACGGGGTTCTGGGACACCTCGGAGTACGTGACCACGGCGCACATCCTGGGGCTCCCGCACCCGCCGGGGAATCCGGGCTTCGTCGTGGTCGGACGCGCGTGGACGCTGCTCCTCGAGTTCACCGGACTCCCGGTCGCGCTGCGGATCAACATCCTCAGCGCCACCCTCTCGGCGGGGGCGAGCTTCTTCTCCTTCCTCGCCGTGGCGCGCATGGTCGCGCACTTTCGCGAGAACCGGCACGAGGTGCTCATCGCGGCGATGGTCGCGGTGTGGATCGGCGCGACCGCCTTCACCGTTTGGACCCAGTCGAACCTGAACGAGAAGGTCTACACGCTCTCCCTCTTCGTTGTCTCGCTCGTTAGCTATCTGGCGATGCTCTGGATGGACGAGGCGGACACCGCGCGCGGGAACCGCCTGCTGCTCCTCATCGCGCTCGTGCTCGGTCTGGGGTGGTCGAACCACACCATGTCTCTTCTGCCGGGGCCGGCGCTCGCGGTCTTCGTGCTCCTCCACCGCTGGCGGGCCGCGCTGAATCCGCAGGTCCTGGGGCTCGGGGTCCTGCTGTTCGCGATCGGCTATTCCGTGCAACTCCTTTTCGTCCCGATCCGGTCGGCGCAGAACCCGATCATCGACGAGGCGGATCCGGAGTGCCCGAGTGTCGTGTCGGCGATCACGCCCAGGCGCATCGACGACCGGTTCGGAAACCGCAAGCTCTCCGTGGCCTGCGAGCCGCTCGCGCTGTCGCTGATCCGCGACCAGTACGGCCCCGGTCCGGTCACGCAACGTCAGGCTCCGCTGACGGCGCAGTACGCGAACTACTGGCAGTACTTCGACTGGCAATGGGCGCGGTCGCTGCCCCCGGGCGGGCGTCTGGCCGCGAGCATGCTCTTCCTCTTCCTCGCCCTGGTCGGCCTGTGGACCCACTTCCGGAGCGACCGGAAGACGTTCGTCTACGCGGGGACGCTGCTGTTCACGGTCACTCTGCTCCTCGTCTACTACCTAAACTTCAAGTACGGCTACTCCCTCTACGTGGAGGAGGTGCCGAACGTCTTCGAGCACGAGGTCCGGGAGCGGGACTACTTCTATATCATCGGTTTCCAGATGTGGGGCCTCTACGCCGGGCTGGGACTCGTGGCGCTGTGGGGGCAGTGGACTCCGCGCGGGCGACCGGATCCGACGCGAAGATACCGCACTGCGGAGCCGGACGAGCGGCCGGCCGGGTTCGGGCCGCGGCACCGGAAGGCGGCGCCGCTCCTCGCGGTCGCCCTCATCCCCCTCTTCTTCAACTACTCCCGCGCCGATCGGACGGGGGACAGCGCGGCCCGCGACTGGGCGTACAACATCCTCCAGTCCGTCGAACCGTACGCGGTGCTGTTCACCAACGGGGACAACGACACCTTCCCGCTCTGGTATCTGCAGGAGGTCGAGGGGATCCGGCGCGACGTGACCGTGATCGTTCACTCCTATCTCGGCACGAACTGGTACCCGAAGCAGTTGCGGGCTCTGACGACACCGTGCGAGCCGGGGCAGTCGCCGGAGGACTCACCGACGACGATCGTGTGCCAGCGGCCGTTCGACGGGGAGAACGCGGCGAGCCCCTACGCTGACATGGACGCGACCCCGCCCTCGCGTTCGATCATCGCGCTGAGTGACGCGCAGATCGACGGGGTCGGGGCGGGCTTCGCGGTCGCCCGGGACACGGCGTTCCGCCTCTCGAGCTGGGTCACCGGGACGGTGCGGGGCGGCGAGACGATCCTCTACCCCGACATCCTGGTGTTCCACATCTCGCAGCAGGCGCTGGGCGACCGGCCGGTCTACTTCGCGGCCACCGCTCCGCCCGTGTACGGAAAGTGGGGGTTCCAGCCGCACCTGGTCCGGCACGGGCTCGCGTTCAAGCTCGTGGACGCCCCGCTCGATGCCTCCGGAGATCTCGTCGACCTGCGCGAGTACATGCCGAACACGGTGTCGCCGACCTGGAACGACCGGGCGCGGACGGAGGCACTGCTCTGGAACGTGTTCCGGGTCGAAGGCGTGCTCGACTGGGAGGAGTGGCCCGAGCCCTCCACGGCGTCGAGCATTCCGGCCCAGTACTACCTCGCGTACTACCTGCAGGGGATGACGGAGGAACACCTGGGGGACGAGGAAGCCGCCGAGCAGGCCTACCTGCGCGCGGACCACTTCGGCCTGCTCGCCGGCCTCGGAGTGCCCCGCAACTGAAGCCGGGGGCCGGCCTCCGGAGCGTCCCGGGAGCGAGCGGATGACCGGAATCGAGTGCGAGAAGATCGGCCCCCTGACGCTGCGCGCATGGGGGCTGCTGACGGCGCTCATCGTCTGGACCCTCTACCTGCTCACGCTCGCGCCGACGGTCGGCTTCTGGGACACGTCGGAGTACGTGACCACCGCACACATCGTCGGACTCCCCCACCCCCCGGGGAACCCGTTCTTCGTCATCGTCGGCCGCGTGTGGGACCTGCTGCTCGGGTTCACCGGGCTCCCCGTCGCGCTGAGGATCAATGCGCTCGGCGCCACCCTGTCCGCGGGGGCCAGCTTCTTCTGGTTCCTGACCGTCGCGCGCATCGTCGCCCGCTTCCGCCAGGACCGGCGCGAAGTGCTGGTGGCCTCGATCGTCGCCGTCTGGATCGGGGCCACCGCCTTCACGGTGTGGACCCAATCGAACCTGAACGAGAAGGTCTATCCCCTCTCGATGTTCATCGTCGCCGTGGTGAGCTATCTGGCCCTGGTCTGGCTGGCCGAGGCGGACACCTCCCGCGGCAACCGGCTCCTCATCCTTATGGCGCTCCTGCTCGGTCTGGGATGGTCCAACCACACCATGTCGTTGCTGCCGGGACTGGCCCTCGCCGCCTTCGTACTCCTGCACCGCTGGCGCGCTCCGCTGAATCCGCGCGTCCTCGGGCTCGGGATCGCGCTGCTCGCGGTCGGCTACTCCCTGCAACTCCTCTTCGTCCCCATCCGGTCGGCGCAGAACCCGATCATCGACGAGGCGGATCCGGAGTGTCCCACGCTCGTCTCGGCCGTCACCCCGAAGCGGATCACCGACCGTTACGGAAAGAGCAAGGTCGCCGTGGCGTGCGAGCCGCTCGCGCTGTCGCTCATTCGCGACCAATACGCCCCGCCCCCGATTGAGCAACGCCAGGCGCCGCTCTCGGCGCAGATGGCCAACTACTGGCAGTACTTCGACTGGCAGTGGGCGCGCTCCCTGCCACCGGGTGCCCGCCTCGCCGCGAGCATCCTCTTCCTCTTCCTCGCCCTGGTCGGCCTGTGGACCCACCTGCGGAACGACCGGAAGACGTTCATCTATGCCGGCACCCTCTTCTTCACGGTCACGCTGCTGCTCGTCTACTACCTCAACTTCAGGTACGGCTACTCGATCTACTGGGACGAGGCGCCCGGTATCGCGGCGCACGAGGTTCGGGAACGGGACTACTTCTTCATCATCGGCTTCCAGTTGTGGGGGATCTACGCCGGGCTGGGACTCGTCTCGCTGTGGGGGCGGTGGACCGCGTCCGAGCCGTCCGGCGCCCCGGAGCGGCCCCCGGGCTTCAGCGCCCGCCACCGGAAAGCGGCCGCGCTCCTCGCCGTCGGACTCATCCCCCTCGTATTCAACTTCACCCGCGCGGACCGAAGCGACGAGCGGGCGGCCCGTAACTGGGCGCACAACATGCTGCAGTCCGTCGAACCGTATGCCGTCCTGTTCACGTACGGCGACAACGACACCTTCCCGCTGTGGTATCTGCAGGAGGTGGAGGGAATCCGGCGCGACGTGACCGTCATCGTTCAGTCGTATCTGGGGACGGACTGGTACCATCGGCAGCTTCGCCGGTTGACGAAGCCGTGCGAGCCGGGTGAGTCCCCGGAGGATTCCCCGACGACGAGGGTGTGCCAGCGACCGTTCGATCCGACGACCGCGCCGAGTCTATATGCGGAGGCGGACGCGACGACGCCCACGCGTGCGGCCGTCCCTCCGCCCGACTCGGGAATCGACGACCTCCAGCGGCCGCTGCCGGTCACCGAAGACTCGACATACCGGCTCTCGGACTGGGTCACGGGGACCGTGCGCGGGGGTGACGTCGTGTCGCCGTGGGACATCCGCGTGTTCCAGATCGCGCAACAGTCGCTGGGGGACCGGCCGGTCTACTTCGCGGCCACGGCCGGGCAGGTCTGGGACAAGTGGCAGCTCCGGCCCCACCTCGTGCGCCACGGACTCGCCTTCAAGCTCGTGGACGCTCCGCTCGAGGCGTCGGAGACCCTGGTCGACCTGAGCGAGCACGTTGCCGCGTCGTGGGTACCCACCTGGAACGATCGGGCGCGGACCGGCGCGCTGCTGGAGGACGTGTATCTCGTCGACGACCTCCTCGAGATGGAGGTGTGGCCCGAGCCATCGTCGAGGTCGAGCATCCCTTCCGCGTACTCCATGGCGCACGCTTTCCAGGGAATCTCGGAGGAGTTGCACGGAAACGTGGAAGCCGCGGAACGGGCGTACCGGCGCGCGAACCACTTCGCGCGGCTCGCGGCTTCCGGCGGGGAGTCGCCCTCGGACTGAACTTGCCGGGGCGCCCGGCTACATGGGCCGAATGGTACCCAGCACCGTCACGATCAGGATCAGCGCGCCATTGATCGAGGCCACGATCGCGTTCGTCTTCCGGAAGCGAACGAACGAAGCGCTGTCCTCGCCGGCGTTGGCGGAGGCCTCCGCCGCGCGTGCGAGCCTTCCCGAGTTGGGGATCTGGATCGCCACCGCGAGCGCGAAGGCGATCAGGCCGAGCACCTGCATCTGGAACTGCCAGTGCGGCGTGAGCCGGAAGACCCCGTAACCGCCCAGCCCCGCGAGCCCGAATCCCGCGATGGTCGTCAGCAGCATGCCGACGAGCCCGGGCCCTCTGAGCAGCCGGTGGCCGGCGCGGTAGATGAACGCGATCACGTTCCGGTCGCCCGTCTTGTTGGCCCGGACGCCGAGGATCGCGAGCGAGAAGGTGACGCCGAACCAGAGCGCCAGCCCGATCAGATGCAGAAACAGCATGACTCCGCGCATGTCCATGCGCGCAAAGTCCGGACCCGCCGCACGCGGGTCAAGACACCTCGCCCCGGCCCCGGCCCGCGCAGGAACGTTTGACGAACCACGGGGTCTGCGGGCAACGTCCGACATGAGCACAGTTACGCCGTCGACGCAGACGGCTCTCCCGGCGGCGCTCGAGAGCGAACTCGAACGGCTGCTCGGCGACCGGTTCACGACCGGCGAAGCGATGCGCCGGCAACACGGCGAGGGCGAGTCGTTCCACGCCAACCAGCCGCCGGACGCGGTGGTTTTTCCCGAGTCCACGGCGGAGGTGTCGGCGATCGTACGCGCCTGCGACGCGCACGATGTCCCCGTGATCGGGTTCGGGGCCGGAACCTCGCTGGAGGGGCATGTCGCCGCGCTGCGTGGCGGCGTGACGATCGCGACGAGCGGTCTCGCGCGCCTCATCGAACTCAACCCCGAGGACATGGACTGCCGCGTCGAAGCGGGCATGACGAGGAAGGGCCTTGAGCAGCACCTGAAGGGAACGGGGCTCTTCTTCCCCATCGATCCGGGCGCCGACGCCAGCCTGGGGGGGATGGCCGCGACGGGCGCTTCGGGGACGACCACGGTCCGCTACGGCACCATGCGCGAGAACGTGCTGGGGCTCACGGTCGTGCGCGCGGACGGCACGGTGATCCGGACGGGCGGACGGGCCCGAAAATCCTCCGCCGGCTACGACCTCACCCGCCTCTTCCTGGGTTCGGAGGGGACGCTCGGGATCATCACGGAGATCCTGCTGCGGCTGCACGGGATCCCGGAGGCGATCGCCTCCGCGGTGTGCTCCTTCCCGACGCTGACCGACGCCGTGGACGCCGTGATCTACACGATCCAGAGTGGCGTGCCGGTGGCGCGCGTCGAACTGCTCGACGACGTGCAGATGGACGCGGTGAACCGCTTCTCGGACTTCGACTATCCGGTGCGGCCCACGCTCTTCTTCGAGTTCCACGGGACGGCGGCCGGGGTCGAGGAGCAATCGGCGGAAGTCGGGCTCATCGCGAAGGAGCTGGGCGGGACGGACTTCGCATGGGCCACGCGGGCCGAGGAACGGTCGCGGCTGTGGGCGGCGCGGCACGAGGCCTACTACGCTTCGCTCGCGCTGCGGCCGGGTTCCCGCGGGTGGGCGACGGATGTCTGCGTCCCGATCTCGTCGCTGGCCGAGTGTCTGCTCAGGACCCGCGAGGACATCGACGCCGAGGGCCTGCTGGCGCCGATCGTCGCGCACGCGGGGGACGGCAACTTCCACGTCCTCTTCATCATCGATCCCGACGACGAGGAAGAGATGGCGAGGGCGAAGCGGGTGAACACGCGCATGATCGAGCACGCGATCGCGGTCGGCGGCACGTGTACCGGCGAGCACGGGGTCGGCTTCGGGAAGATCCCGTATCTGAGGGCGCAGCACGGAGAGGCGGTCGATGTCATGGGCGCCATCAAGGAAGCGCTCGACCCGAAGGGCCTCATGAACCCGGGAAAGGTGGTCGCATGACGATCGACAGCCGCGTCGGCCGTGGCCGGCGGACGGAGGGTGACCGGTGGACGGCGTGTGGGCTGGGGACCGCGTGGCTGGCGACCCTCGCTTTCGCGGCATGCGCTTCCCCCGAGAACGGCGAGGGCGCCGCGGGGGCCGGAGAAGTCGCGGACCTCGTCATCCTCGGCGGCCGGGTCATGGATCCGGAAACGCGGCTGGATGCCGTCCGCGACGTGGCGGTCACCGATGGCCGGATCACGGCCGTCGCGGAGGGGGGCGTCTCGGGCCGGGACACGATCGAGGCGGCCGGGCTCGTGGTGGCGCCCGGGTTCGTCGACCTGCACGCGCACGGACAGGACACCGTGAGCGCGAAGCTGCAGGCGCTCGATGGCGTGACCACGGCGCTCGAGATGGAGATCGGCGTGTATCCGGTGGCCGAGTGGGTCGCCTCACGCGAAGGGACGGCGCCCATCCACTTCGGAGCGACCGTTAGCCACCCGGGCGCGCGCGTGAAGCTGATCACGGGCGTGGACGTGGGCCACTCCACGATGACGCCGCCGGGCGAAGCCAGCGCCTTCGAGTCCGAGGCCGTCTACGGGGCGCTCGACGACGACCAGCTCCTCGAACTCAACGGGCTCATGGCCTCCGGCCTGGAGGAGGGCGGACTCGGAATCGGCTTCGGCATCACGTACACGCCGGGTGCGTCACGGACGGAGATCTACCGCGCCTTCCAGCTCGCGGCCGCGCAGGGGGCCCCGGCCTACGTCCACATCCGCGGCGAGAACTCCGGCGGCACGCTGGGAGCGTTCCAGGAGGTGATCGCGAACGCGCTCGCGACGGGGGCCTCGCTTCACATCGTCCACATGAACTCCAGCGCGGACGAGATGGCGCGCACGACGCTGGAGATGATCCGCGGGGCCCGCGAGCGCGGGATCGACATCACGACGGAGTCCTACCCCTACACGGCGGGCTCGACGCGGATCGAGTCCGCGCTGTTCGACTCCTGGGAGGGTCTGAGCGACGAGGAGTACGGCCGCCTGCAATGGTCGGGGACGCCGGAGCGGCTCAACGCGGAGAGCTTCCGGCGCTACCGGGAGCAGGGCGGCTGGGTCGTGATCCACGGGAGGAACGAGGAGACGAACGAGTGGATCGTGGCGCAGCCCGACGTCATCGTGGCGAGCGACGGGATCCCCTACCTGTACGCCGCGATTCATCCGCGCGGTGCCGGAACCTACTCGCGGGTCCTCGGACACTACGTCCGCGAGCGCGGCGCGCTGAGCCTCATGGACGCGCTCGCGAAGATGACCATCCTGCCGGCCCAGCGAGTGGAGGGGTTCGCCCCGGTCATGGCGCGGAAGGGGAGGGTGCAGGCCGGCGCGGACGCGGACCTCACCGTGTTCGATCCGGAGACGATCATCGACCGCTCGACGTACGCGGATCCGGCGGCGCCCTCGGAGGGCGTCATGTACGTCCTCGTCGAGGGGACGGCGGTGGTGCGGGACGCGGAGATCGTGCCTGGCGTCTACCCGGGCCAGCCGATCACCAGCGGCACGCGGTGACGCCTCTGGTCGCGCTCGCGGGCCGTCACGCTCGTCGTGTGGGCGGGCGTCGCGCTGATCGTCATCTACAGCGAGCTCAAGGTTCTCCGGCTCGACGAAGTGGCGCCGCCCCGCGTGGACGAGCCCCCGCCTCCCCGCCTCTCCGTGGTCGTGGCGGCCCGGAACGAGGAACCGTCGGTGGAGCAGGCTCTCCGGTCGCTGCTCGCCCTCCGTTACCCGGACTTCGAGGTCATCTTCGTCAACGACCGCTCCGAGGACCGCACCGGCGAGATCGCCGAGCGACTGGCGGGCGAGGACGCCCGGCTCACGGTGCTCGATGTGAAGGAGCTTCCCGCCGGCTGGTTCGGCAAGAACCACGCCGCCCAGCGGGGTGCGGACGCGGCCTCGGGGGAGCTCCTGCTCTTCACCGATGGCGACGTCAGCTTCGCGCCGGACGCCCTCGCGCTCGGTGTGCGGCACCTCATCCGCGAAGGCCTCGACCATCTCAGCGCGGCCCCCCGAGTCGCGGTGAGCGGCACTTGGCTTCGGGCCTCCACGATGGCCCTCCGCCTCTGCATCTCCGCCACCATGCGTCTCTGGAAGGTCCGCGACCCTCGTAGCTCGGCATTCATGGGCGTCGGCGGCTATACGCTCATGCGCGCCGGTTCCTACCGCGCCATCGGAGGCCACCGCAGCGTCGCTCTCCGGCCGGACGAGGATCTCCGGATGGGTCAACTCGTGAAGATGTCCGGCATGCGATCGGACTTCGTCAACGGCGAAGCGATGATCGCGTGCCCCTGGTACGATGCCCTCGGCGGTTTCGTTCGGGGGACGGAGAAGAACCTCTTCGCCGTGCGGAACTACCGTCTCTCGGAGGCGCTGGTGGTCGGCACCGGGCTGTTGTGGCTTGCGATCGCTCCCATCGTGATGGCGCCGCTGCTGTGGGCGACCGGCGAGATCGGGCCCGCCGCCGTCTTCGCCGCCTGCCTGCTCGTCGGCTGGCTGCAGGCGATGACCGTGTTACGGGACGACGCCTACCCCTGGTGGACCGGCCTCCTCCTTCCACTCGCCATCGTGATCGTGGTGTACGCGCTGTTGCGCTCCACGATGCTCGCCATGGTGCGCGGGGTCGGGTGGGGAGGGCCTCCGATCTCTCTTTCGGAGCTGCGCGCGGCTCGGGTTCGGCCGGGAAGAGGGCGCGTGAGGCAGTAGCGCCGCTCAGAGACCGGCCAGCGACCTCAGCTCGGTGGCGAGCCGTGACCGGGTCCCGGCGTCGCGGCACAGCACGATGATCGAATCGTCTCCCGCGACCGTCGCGACCACACCATCGATGCCCGACTCATCGATCGCGACCGCGACGGCGTTGGCGCAGCCGCTCAGCGTACGGATCGCAAGCAGCGCATCGCCCGGGCCGACCTCCAGCGCGAACTCGCTCAAGGCCGTCGCCAGCACGCGCCGAGCGTTCGGCGGCGCACTCTCGGGCCCGGGACGGGTGTATCGTGGGCCGGCGGCTCCGGGAAGCTTGACGATTCCGAGGCGCTGAATGTCCCGCGACAGCGTGGCCTGGGTCGTCGAGACGCCCTCCCGCGCGAGTGCGCCCACGAGTTCGGTCTGGGTCTGGATGGGCCGTTCGTCGATGATGCGCAGGATCGCGCGCTCGCGCGCTCTGCGGGGCATGGGTCTCATGCGAGCACCTCGTCCAGGAGTCGCTCCTCGAGATAGGCGCGGCGGATCGGCGAGTCCGGGCGGTCGTCGAGCCAGCGCTCCAGCTCCGTCACCTCCCGGTCCGCCGTCTGCAGTTGCTCCAGCACGCGACCGGGCGCCGGCCCGCCCGGCGAGTCGTGCGCGGTGACGGCGGCTTCCGGCCGCAACACCTCGTGCACGTCGTCCCGCGCCATGGGGCAGCACGTCCGCAGCGTCTCGAGCTCCAGGTCCCACAACTCCACGCCCGCCTCCTCGGCGATCCGCACCGCCTCGCCGACCTGGTGGTGCGCGGTGCGGAACGGAACGCCGCGTCGGACGAGGTGGTCGGCGAGTTCGGTCGCCGTCAGCATGCCGCCGGCCAGCGCCGCCTCCATCGCATCTGTCCGGTACACCACGCCGCGGGCGATCGCGATGGCGGCCGCGAGCGACCAGTCCGCGGTGTCGAGGGAGTCGAACAGCCGCTCCTTGTCTTCCTGAAAGTCGCTGTTGAAGGTGAGCGGAAGCCCCTTCATGAGCGCGAGCAGCGCCGTCACGTTGCCGATCGCGCGCGCGGACTTGCCGCGCAGGATCTCCGCGGCCTCCGGGTTCTTCTTCTGCGGCATGATGCTACTGCCCTGCGACACCGAGTCGTCCAGTTCGATGAAGCCGAACTCCCGCGTGGACCAGAGGACGATCTCATCCGCCCAGCGGGACAGGTGCACGAGGAGCAGCGCGCACGCGTAGGCCGCGTCGAGCACGTAGTCGCGGTCGCCCACGATGTGCATGCTGTTCGCGAACGTGCGGTCGAGCCCGAGGAGGGCCGTGCAGCGCTCCGGATCGATCGGGAACGAGGAACCGGCCAGCGCCCCCGCGCCGAGCGGCGATACCCCCGCCGAGTCATGCGCGGCCTTGAGCCGCTCCGCGTCGGAGCGCAGCGCGGCCACATGGGCCAGCAGGTGGTGTGCGAGGCTGACCGGCTGCCCCCGCTGCAGGTGGGTGTAGCCGGGCAGGAAGGTCTTCCGGTGCGTGGCCGCCTGCCCGGTCAGCACGCGCTGCAGCCCGGCCACTCCGGCGAGGACGTCCTCGAGGCGTTCGCGCACGTACAGCCGCAGGGCGACCGCAGTCTGATCGTTCCGGCTCCGGGCCGCGTGGAGCCGCTTGCCGGCCTCGCCCACGCGCTCGACCAGCGTGCGCTCGATCCAGCTGTGCACGTCCTCGTCGGGCCCCTCGACCTCGAGCCGGCCGGTCTCCACCTCCGTGAGCATCCGGGACAGCCCGGACAGGATGAGGTCGCTGTCCTCTTCGTCCAGGATCCCCGTCTCCCGCAGCATCCGCGCGTGCGCGAGACTGGCGAGGAGGTCGTGCCGGACCAGCCGGCGGTCGAAGTGCAGCGAGCCGGTGAACTCGTGAATCGCCGGATGGAGCGGGCCATCGAAGCGTCCGCTCCAGAGAACGTCTCCGGGCGTCCCCGCGTCGGGTCCGTCTACCTCGGACGCCACTGGCCGGTTACCACGGGCTTTTCTAGCTGCGAGTGGATGCCAGCGGACGGCCGGCTCGCTTCGGCGGGGTCGCCGGGGCGTGCGCCCCCACCCCGGAGGACCCGGAGGCCACGCCGCCGACGGTGCCGGCGTCGACGGAAGCCTGGGCCCGGACTCGCGCGGCCAGGCTCGAGGGCAGTCCCCATAGCCGGACGAACCCGCCCGCGTCCGCCTGGTCGTAGACGGAGTCCTCCTCGAACGTGGCGAGATCTTCCCGGTACAGCGAGAACGGAGACGTGCGCGCGACCGCCGTCGCCCGCCCCTTGAAGAGCCGCATCGTGACGTCGCCGGTCGACGTCTCGTGCGCCTGCTCCAGGAATGCATCGAAGGCGCCGCGCAGCGGCGAGAACCACAGGCCCTGGTAGACCAGTTCCGCGTACCGGTCGGCCACGCTTCGCTTGAAGCCCGCCGTGTCTCGGTCGAGCGTGATCGACTCCAGGTCCGCGAGTGCCGCGAGCAGGACCGTCCCGGCCGGCGTCTCGTACACGCCGCGGCTCTTCATCCCCACGAGCCGGTTCTCCACGAGGTCGACGCGCCCCACGCCGTGGGCTCCGACCCGCTCGTTGAGGCGGCCCACCAGGTCCACCGGGTCGAACCGTACGCCGTCCAGCCCGACGGGAACGCCCCGCCGGAACGTGATCACGACGTCTTCAGGCGTATCCGGCGCCTCGGTCGGGGCGACCGTCAGCTCGCGCAGGTCGTCGGGCGCGGCCGCCCCCGGATCCTCGAGGATGCCGCCTTCGAAGGACGTGTGCCACAGATTGCGGTCGATGCTGTACAGCTTCCTCGGGCTGCCCGGAACGGGGATGTTGCGCTCCGCGGCGTAGGCGAAGGCGTCTTCCCGCGACGTGATCTCCCACTCGCGCCACGGCGCGATGACGGTCAGATCGGGGGCCAGGGCCTGGTAGGCGAGTTCGAACCGGACCTGGTCGTTGCCCTTTCCGGTGCAGCCGTGCGCCACGGCGTCACAGTCGAACGCCCGCGCAACCTCGACCTGCGCCGCCGCGATCACCGGCCGGGCCAGCGATGTCCCGAGCAGGTAGCGGCCCTCGTACACGGCCCCCGCCTTGAGCGCCGGGAAGGCGCATTCGGTCAGGAACCGCTCGCGGAGGTCCACCACACGGCACGCGATCGCGCCCGTCGCCAGCGCCTTGTCGCGGATCACCTCGAAGTCCTCCTTCTGGCCCACATCCACGACGGCCGCCACGACTTCGCAGCCGTAGTGTTCCCGTAGCCAGGTGGTCATCACCGAGGTGTCGAGGCCGCCCGAGTACGCCAGTGCGACCCGCTTCGCGTTTGCCTTCTTCATTCGCTCGATCCCGATCTTCTGATCCACCGGGTTCCTATTACGTAGGCGGAATTAGATACAGCTTCCTGCATAATAATGCAAGCTTATCGCATCGTTTTGTCTGGGGACAGGCAAGAGCCGATTGAACGCGGTTCCACACGCGCGTAGGTGTGCCGTTGGCCAACCCGGGATCTGAACGAGATCACGGTCAAGGCTTAGGCGGGGACAGCCTTGTCTAGCGGAGGTGCCGCGGGAGGGTAGCTGAAGCAGATATTTTCCCCCTCGCGCGTTCCTTCGCCGATACGGATCGAGGCGGGAGTGTCTGGCACTGTCACTTCCCACACGCTGGAACTGGGCAAAGGCGGAGAAACGCCGCGCTCAAGGAGTCCTTCGATGTAGACGCGCTTTGCGTCTTGGAGGTCGGTGAGGGCCTCCTCCCTGGTATCGGCATGCGTCTCGCAACCGGGCAGCTCTTCTACCCAAGCCGACCAGATCGTCTCACCATCACAGTCCTGCTCGCAAGCGGCGTACTCAGTGTAGGGCAACGCCATGTAATGGTCCAAACTGTTCATTGTGCCCTCCTTCTCTTGCCTTCCTTCGCGGACTGAGACTTGTACTCCTCGATAAGCTGAAGCGCCGTGGGAACAAAGGGTGTTGATACCTGATGTGCTTCGCCCCTTCCCATTTCTCGAACCCGAAGCTCGCATAGAGCCGCTTTAGTGTTCACCATCCTCTGGAGGAGCTTCTCGTTCCCCATCAGGTGGTGTCAAGTTCCACAACCTGTAGTTGTACAGTCTTCTTGAGGTCGCTATCGATAAAGATCGAGAATGAGTAGCCGCCGTATTTCTCAAACCTCATGCCCTTGATGTTGATGATCTGATCGACCGTCGCCGGGAGGTCCGGGTGCGGGGGCGGTTGCGGCGTGACCTCTCCGTTAATCGTCAAAAGGCTTTCGCCGTCTGCGTCCATACACCGTATCTGGATCGGATGTTCTCGACCTGTCTCCGATGACTCCGCCGTCATCCGCAAGACCAGGGAGAGCTGCGAATGCTTGGCGGGGAGGTTCCCAACCCTTATCCCGTCGAATAGGCCGATGACCGAGAGTTTCCCGTCCTCCGACCTGATGGCCAAGTCGGCGAGAACCGCGAGCGCTACCTGCATTTTGGTCCTTTCCTGCACACCGTCACGAAGTTGTCCGTCTTTGCTATGCGCCTGCGCGACCTACCGTACGCTTGTCCCTGACGCAAAATTCTGAGGCACGACTCGTTGACCGCGTGGCACAACCTCTACGATGAAGCGCTGCGCCCAGCCCAGCCCCTCGCGTAGACCCGTTCGGCTCCACGACGGAGAGAGCTCAGGCGGAACCGGCGGCTCGGGCGAGCCCATCCTCCCCTGCGTTGCGGGCCTGGAGGCTGCGGACGGTGTGGCGGCGGTGTCGAAGCGCGATGATGGCGTCGGAGGCCGCCGATGCGGCGGAGAGCGTCGTCGTGTACGGTACGCGGCGGGACACGGCCGCCCGCCGGATCATGTAGTCGTCATGCAGGGCGTGCTTGCCGAGCGGCGTGTTCAGGAGCAGTTGCACCTCGCCGGAGACGATGCGGTCGAGGAGATTGGGGCGCCCCTCGTGCACTTTCAGGATCCGTTCGCACGGCACGCCCCGCGTCCGGAGGTACTTCGCCGTGCCCTCCGTCGCGAGGATGTCGAAGCCGAGTTCGTGGAAGCGCCGCGCGATCGGCACCATGTTCGGCTTGTCCTGGTCGTGCACCGTGATCGCGACGGCCCCCTCGGTCGGCAGCCCCTGATAGACCGAGATCTGGGACTTGGCGAAGGCCAGCCCGAAGCTGTCCGCGTACCCCATGACCTCCCCGGTGGACCGCATCTCCGGCCCGAGCACCGTGTCCGCGTCGGGGATCTTGTCGAAGGGGAGCACGGCCTCCTTCACCGAGACCTGATGCGGCACGAGTTCATCCCCGAGGCCGAGGTCCGCGAGCTTCACGCCGGCGAGCACTCGGGCGGCCACCCGGGCCAGCGGGACCCCGGTCGCCTTGCTGACGAAGGGCACGGTGCGGCTCGCCCGCGGGTTGACCTCGAGCACGTAGACGGTCTTCCGGTGGACCGCGAACTGCACGTTGATGAGCCCCCGGACATCGAGTGCGAGGGCGAAGGCGCGCGTGAAACGCCGCATGGCCTCCATGTCCACATCCCGCAGCAGGTAGGGCGGCAGGACGCAGGCGGAGTCGCCGGAATGGACGCCCGCGTCCTCGATGTGCTGCATGATCCCCCCGATGACGACCGTCTCCCCGTCGCACACGGCGTCGACATCCGCCTCGAACGCGTCTTCGAGGAAGCGGTCCAGGAGCACCGGGTGCTCCGGCGAGGCCTGTACGGCGCGGACGAAGTACTCCCGCAGCGAGATGGGGTCGTACACGATCTCCATCGCCCGGCCGCCCAGCACGTAGCTGGGCCGGACGAGGACAGGATACCCGATCTCCTCCGCGATCTTCAACGCCTCGTCGATGCTCGTCGCGGTACCGCCCGGCGGCATCGGCACGCCCAGCTCGCGGCACAACTCGTCGAACCGGCGCCGGTCCTCCGTGCGGTCGATCGATTCGACGCTCGTCCCGAGGATGGGGACGCCCAGCTGCTCCAGTTTGCGGGCCACGTTGAGCGGCGTCTGTCCCCCGAACTGGACGATGACGCCCTCGGGCCTCTCCTGCTCGACGACCGCGAGTACGTCCTCCACCGTGAGGGGCTCGAAGTAGAGCTTGTTCGAGATGTCGAAGTCGGTGGAAACGGTCTCGGGATTCGAGTTGATCATGATCGTCTCGAACCCCTCCTCGCGGAGCGCGAGGGAAGCGGAGACGCAGCAGTAGTCGAACTCGATCCCCTGGCCGATGCGGTTCGGGCCGCTGCCGAGGATGACGATCTTGCGCCGGTCCGAGCGTTCGGACTCGTTCTCGTCCTCGTACGTCGAATAGAGGTACGGCGTGGCGGCCGGGAACTCGCCCGCGCACGTGTCGACGGTCTTGTAGACGGGCGCGAGTCCCGCCGTCCTGCGCGCCTCCCGCACCTCGGCCTCCGGAATGCCGCGCAACGCGGCCATCTCCGCGTCGCCGAAGCCGATGCGCTTCATGCGCCCGAGGTCTTCCGGCGTGAGGTCCGCGGCCGCCGCGAAGGCCTCGCCCTCGCGCACCAGCTGCTCGAGCTGGGAGAGGAACCACGGGTCGATCCCCGTGATGTCGTGGATCTCGGCCACGGAGAGGCCGGCCTGGAAGCCGCGGTAGAGCTGGAAGGGCCGCTCCGGCGTCGCGGTGCGGATCGCCGCTCGCACGGTGTCCGTCCGGTCATCCTCGAGCCGGTCCCCGTCCGGCTCCGGGGCGGGCAGCCACCCCGCGCGGTCGTTCTCGAGCGCCCGGAACCCCTTGAGCCAGGCCTGCTGGAACGTCCGGCCGATCGCCATCACCTCGCCGACCGCCTTCATCTGCACGCCCAACGTCGCGTCCGCCTGCGGGAACTTCTCGAACGCGAAGCGCGGGATCTTGACGACGATGTAGTCGAGCACAGGCTCGAAGCAGGAGGGCGTCACCTGCGTGATCGCGTTCGGGATCTCGTCGAGCCGGAAGCCGACCGCGAGCTTGGCCCCGATCCGCGCGATCGGGAAGCCGGTCGCCTTCGAGGCCAGCGCCGAACTTCGCGACACCCGCGGGTTCATCTCGATGACGAGCATCTGCCCCGTCGTCGGGTGCACGGCGAACTGGATGTTGCAGCCGCCCGCGTCGACGCCGATCTCGCGGATGCAGGCGATCGCCGCGTCGCGCATCGCCTGGTACTCGCGGTCCGAGAGCGTGAGCGCCGGCGCGATCGTGATCGAGTCTCCCGTGTGGATGCCCATGGGGTCGAAGTTCTCGATCGAGCACACGATGACGACGTTGTCCGCCCGGTCCCGCATCACCTCCAGCTCGAACTCCTTCCAGCCGATGACGCTGCGGTCGATGAGCACCTCCCCGGTCGGGGAGGCACGAATCCCGGAGCGGACGAGGTCCTCGAACTCCTCGCGGTTGTAGGCGGTGCTCCCGCCCGTCCCGCCGAGAGTGAAGGAGGGACGGATGATGGCGGGGAAGCCGGTCTCCTCGACCAGGACCAGTGCCTCGTCGAGCGAACGGGCGAAGCCCCCCGCCGGCAGCTCGAGTCCGATCCGCGTCATGGCCTCGGCGAACTGCTCGCGGTCCTCCGCCAGTTGAATCGCGCGCACGTCGGCACCGATCAGCTCCACGTCGTGCTCGTCGAGCACCCCCAGTTCCGCGAGTTCGAGGGCGACGTTGAGCGCGGTCTGCCCGCCCATGGTCGGGAGGAGCGCGTCGGGCTTCTCGACCTCGATCACCCGCCGCACCCAGTCGGCCGTGAGCGGCTCGATGTAGGTGGCGTCGGCGATGTCCGGGTCCGTCATGATCGTGGCGGGATTCGAGTTCACGAGGATGACCCGATATCCCTCCTCCCGAAGCGCGCGGCAGGCCTGCGTCCCGGAGTAGTCGAACTCGCAGGCCTGGCCGATCACGATCGGTCCGGAGCCTATGAGGAGAATCGAGGAGATGTCGTCACGGCGTGGCATCGGGCGCGCAAGCTATCCGCTGAAATGGGAGATCGCAGCCCCTCGGCGGGGGCTACCGCATGAGGAGCGAAATCTCGCGCAGGATCCAGAGGGGTACCGCACGTCCGTTATGGAGGGCGGGAGCGAAGATGAGGGAGCGCGCGGCCCGCTCCGCCGCCGCGTCGAAGGCGGAGTTGTCGGACGAGGTCTGGACCACGCTGGCGTCCACGCGCCCATCGGCCCGGACGAGAAGCCAGAGGTTGGCCGCCGTGTTCGCGTCCAGTTCCTCGGCACGGATCACCGGGAGGAGGGTGGTGGCGAGCAGTGCCTCGGCCTCGGTGTCCCATACGAGACGGGGACCCTCGTCGTAGGAGATGTAGGTGGGACCCGACGCCCGCAGCTGCTCCAGTTCCGTCTCCGCATCGGGCCCTGCCGCGGAATCACGCCGCGCGACGGCCGCGATCGAGTCACGCTGAGCGGTGGCCAGGGAGTCGCGCCGGGCGGCAGCGTCGAGGGAGTCCCGCCGAGCTGCCGCCAGCGAGTCTCGCCGCGCCGCGCCGGCCACGGCAGCCGAGTCACGCCTCGTGGCGGCGTCGAGCGAGTCGCGTCGTGCGGAGACCGCGCGCGAGATCCGCCGCGCGGCGGCCAGCATCGAATCACGCCGAGCGGCGGCCCGGGCCTCGCTTGATGCGGTGGTGACCGAGTCCCGCCCGCGCCCAGCGATCGAATCCTCGACGGCGGCTTCCATCGAGTCGATGATGACGGCGATCTCCGCCGGGACGGGCGGTTCTTCCGGCTCCACCACATCGGTCTGCGGCGCGACAGCTTCCGCGGGCGGATCCTGCAGGGGTTCGGGCGGCTGCATCATGCGCGGGAGGAAGCAGGACGCGATCGCCGGCGTCGCCAGGATCACCGCGAGAACGCGGGGACTGCGGCGCCTCGGCCGGTTCGCGGGGTTCACGGGTCGCGGCATGTGTCGCTAGGTCTGCTTGCGCTTGGCGCCTTCCCTCCGCCAGGCGATCGACGCGAGGAAGGCGAGTCCTCCCCAGACGAATCCGAGGATGACGATCATCATGACTATCGTCGTCGTGGTCATGGTCGCTCACCTCCGGAGCGGGTGGCGGGCCCCGCGTCGTTGAGCCGCCGGTCGTTCAGCGGGCGGCGGGGCCGTTCAGGCCGAGATCCTCGGCCGCAAGCTGCATGGCGGCGATGACGAACGCGATGTGCTCACCCATGTCCTCGCCCAGTTCGCCGCAGTTCTCCGTCATCTCCTCGCGACTGACGGCGGCGGCGAACGCCTTGTCCTTCATCTTTTTTCGCACCGAGCGCGTCTTCATCCCATCGAGCCGGGTGGGCCGAACGAGCGCGCAGGCGGTGATGAAGCCGGTGAGTTCGTCCACCGCCCGCAGCGTCTTCGACATCAGGGAGGTCGCCTCGACGCCGGTGTAGTCCGCGTGCGCCAGGATCGTCTCGAGGATGTCCTCGTCCACCCCCATGTCCCGGAGGATGGCGACCCCGATGGAAGGATGCTCCGAGTCCGCCGCATGGTCGGCGTTGGGCCAGCGCTCGTAGTCGAAGTCGTGCAGAAGTCCCGCGATGCCCCAGCGCTCCTCGTCCTCGCCGTACTTCCGCGCGTAGGCGCGCATGGCCGCCTCCACGGCCAGCATGTGGCGGCGAAGCCCCGGACTCCCGGTGTACTCGTGGACGAGCGCGAGCGCTTCATCCCGCTTCGGGATCATCGGTGGTTCACCCTCCTCCGGTTGCGTCCTGCAGCGCCTCGAGGAAGCGGCGGGGGTCGCTCTGGCTGAGGAGGAGCGAGTACCCGTCGCGGGTGGGAATGTACACCACGCGCCGCCGGTCCGTGAGGTAGAGGAGGGACTTCTCCCCGTTTCGAAGCCGGAACCAGCCGGAGGAGTAGCCTCCGAGCGCCGTCCCCGCCGTCCGGCGGCGCGGAACGAGATCGGGTTCGCCGCGGAGGTCGATGATCCGGGCGTCGTCCAGTTGGAGGCGGTCCAGGGGGATCGTCCGTCCCCACAGATCCCCCACCAGCTTCAGGCCGTCCGGGGAGACCTCGGCGCGGCTGTGGCGGGTCGACCAGGCCGCCCACCCCAACATGAGCGTCACCCCAATGAGGATCACGATGATGATGATGATGAACCAGAGGATGCCCCGGCCACCTGCCGGCGGGATCGGAAACGTCTGCATGGTTACGAACCTCTCGGATGGGAGTCCAGCAGCGCGGCCCGCTTCAGGGCGTCGCGGCCGAAGCGCTCCGTGAGCGTGTCCACCGTCTCCGCCAGGCGGCGTTCGGGGCACTCGCCGCCGGCCGGAGCGGAGGGGGCGCCGCCTTCTTCATCGAGGAGCGCGAGTTGTTCGGCGGCGGGCGCGTCGAAGCCGGACAGGCTCACGCCGATGAGCCGAACCCGCCGCCGAGGGTCGTCGGCCTCGAGAAACAGCGATCGGGCCACCGGCCAGATGGTCTCCGTCGTATCCGCCGGCCGCTCGAGCGTCCGCTGCCTCGTGTGCGTCTCGAAGCCGTCCCAGCGGAGCTTCAGGTGTATCGTCCGTCCGGCGATCCCGTGCCTGCGAAGTCCCCGCGCGACGCCCTCGCACAGCCCCAGCAGGGTGCGCTCGACGCGGTCCCGGTCCGCGACATCCTGCGGGAAGGTGACCTCCTTCCCGTGCGACTTCCGGCCAGCGGCCGGCTTGACCCGCCGCGCGTCGCGTCCGTTGGCGAGATCGTGCAGACGGCGGCCCAGGCTGGGGCCCAGCGACGCCTCGAGGGCGTCGGGATCCAGCTGCGCCACCGCCCCGATCGTATGCAACCCGAGTTGTGCCAGCCGTGCCTGGACCTTCGGGCCGGCGCCCCACAGCCGCGACACCTCGAGGGGCACGAGAAAATCGCGTTCGGTGCCGGCCGGGACCACCACCAGGCCGTCCGGTTTTTCGAGATCGCTCGCGACCTTGGCGACGTACTTGCTCGCCGCCACGCCGACCGAGGCGGTCAGCCGCTCCTCGCGTGCGATGCGCCGCTTGATGCGGCCGGCGATCTCCGGGCCGGTGCCGAACAGCCGGCGGCTCGCGGTGACGTCGAGGAAGGCCTCGTCCAGAGAGAGCGTCTCCACCTGGTCCGTGAAGGAACGGAAGATGTCGAAGATTCGGGCCGAGATCTCCGCGTAGAACCGGATCCGGGGGCGGATGTACACCGCCTGCGGGCAGCGGCGCCACGCCTGCGAGATCGGGAGCGCCGAGTGGACGCCGTAGCGCCGCGCCTCGTAGTTGGCCGTCGAGACGACCCCGCGGCCCCGGCCGTTCCTGGGGTCGGAGCCGATGACGACGGGTTTGCCGCGCAGCGAAGGGTCCTCGCGGATCTCGACCGCCGCGTAAAACGCGTCCATGTCGACGTGGAGAATGGTGCGCGTCCGCGCCTCAGGCTGCGGCATGGCCCCACACCTCGATCTCATCCAGGATCCGGCGCGCCCGCCCCGGCGCATCGCTCACGAGTCCGTCGACGCCCCAGGTGAGGAGGCGCCGCATGTCGTCGGGATCGTTCACCGTCCACACGAACACGCCCATGCCGTCCGCGTGCGCCCGCCGCACGAAGCGCGGCGTGACGATGCGGATCGCCCCCTGCCGCTCCGGCAGCATGGCGGCGTCGCACCCGGCGGGGGCGAACGGACGGCCCAGGCCGACCTTGCCGAGGAGCACGTACGCCCGGAGTTCGTCCTGATAAGCGCAGCGCCAGCGCGCCTCCCGGCTCGCCGGTTCCACCTCCTCGCGCTCGAACCCGCCGACCAGGATCCGGTCCCGGTCCCTGCTCTTCTGCAGCCACTCCCCCAGCGCGTGCCCCGCCGCCGCCGACTTGATCTCGGCCACGACCGGCAGGTCGCCGAGCGCTTCCAGCACCTCCTCGAGGGTGGGGATCCGGACCCCTCTTCCGCGGAAGGGAAACGTCTTCCCCCGATCCGTACTGAAGCGGTATCCGGCGTCGAAGGCGCGCAGTTCGTCCAGCGTCCGGTCTTCCACCGGCCCGGTCCCGTCGGTGGTGCGAGGGAGATTCGGGTCATGGATGACCATGAGGTGCCCATCCGCGCTCCGGTGGAGGTCGAGCTCCACCGCGTGGGCCCCGACGTGGACCGCGTGCTCGAAGGAAGGGAGCGTGTTCTCGGGAGCGAACGCCGCGGCGCCCCGGTGGCCTATGACCCGCAGAGGGGAACCGGGACCGAACAGGTCGTCGCGCAGGCCCGGCGCCGGGGGGTCAGGCATCCACCCGCCGAGCCTGCGCCCGCCCGAGTCCGATCGAGAGCGCGATCCACATGCCGGCGAGCGGCGCGGTCGACATCGCCACCCACGCCAGCCCCAGCCCGAGTATCGCGAACAGGCTGTCGATACCGGCTCCGGCGAGGTCACCGCCCCGATACAGGAAGACATCGACGATCGGCTTCGCCTTGTACTTCTCCGCGGGCGCCACGACCGAGAAGAGCGTCTCCCGGGAGGGGCGCGAGACGGCGTAACGCGTCGCGCGGTGGACGGCCTGGAAGATCAGCATCACGCCGTACACGGGCCACGCCGCCAGCACGACGAAACCGAGCACCGTGACGAGCGGCAGGATGGCGAGCGTCCAGCCTACGCCCAGCTTCCGGATCAGGTGCGTCGTGATGAAGATCTGCGTCAGCAGGGTCGCGAACTGCGCGAGGGAGTCGAAGTCCGCGAAGCTCCCGACCCGCTGGCTGAACGTGTCCGTCGATTCGAGGATGACGTTCGCCTGGGTGAAGTAGATCAACGTGTTCGACACGGCCATGAACACGACCCAGAGCCCGACGCCGAGCAGGTACGGCGACGTGGCCACGGCCCGCATCCCTTCCAGGGCCCCGCCCCCGATCCGGGCGTTCGAGCCCCCACGTCCAGCGCTTTCCGCGCTCGGACCCGCGCTCGCCGCCGCGCCGCCCGCCTCCAGCCGCGAGAGGGCGGATCGGCCGGCCCTTCGGTCGAGGATCAGCATGACGGCGATCGCCAGCGCGAAGCAGCCCGCGCCGATGAGCATGAGGCCGGCGGGCAGGTACGGACTCTCGGTGAGGCCGCTGATGAGGCTCGCGCCGCGCCCCCCGGCGAGCGCCCCGAGGGTGCCGCCGATCCCGATGAAGGGGAACATCCTCTTCCCCTGGTCGACGTCGAACACATCGACCATGAAGGCCCAGAACACGCTGGTCGAGAAGAGGTTGATGACGCTGAGCCATACGTAGAAGGTGTATCCGACGCCCCGTGCGAGACCCGTCTCCGCGTCGGTGCCGATCAACCCGCCTCCCGCCCTCGCGTCCTGAATGAGGAGGGTCGCGAAGCCGATCAGGCAGGCGATGACGAACAGGTACGCGACCGGGATGAAGCGCCGCCGGTTCGTCCGCGCCACGACGCCCCCGAAGACGAGCACGGCGAAGAGAGACGCCAGCGACGTCACGGCGAACAGCCAGCGCAGGTCGTCCATCCCGCGGGCGACCCCCATCGCCTCCCGCACCGGACGGAGGAAGAAGTAGCCGCAGAGGACGAGAAAGAAGAAGAGCGCGGAGAGAAGCGCGAGGCCCAACTCGCCGCGCCTCATGTTGAGGATCCGTTCCGTGAAGCTGGCCACGCTCGCTCCCCCCGTTAGGTTCCGACGTCCTCTGAAGAGAATCCCTTTCTCCATCGACCGGCAAGCAGCGCCACCGTGAACCGCCACCCGGGAACCTCCCCCGCATGACCCCGCCTCCGGAGAGCGGTCCGCGCACGGTCGCCGCGCGTCTGACCGGCGCCCGTCCGGAGGAAGCCGGGCTCGTGCTGCTCTCCGCCCTCTACTTCTTCTTCATTCTCTCCGCGTACTACGTGATCCGGCCAATTCGGGAGGAGATGGCCGTGGCCGGCGGGGTCGAGAACATCCCCTGGCTCTTCACGGGGACCCTGGTCGGGATGCTCCTGGTTCACCCCATCTTCGCGGCGGTCGTGTCCCGGTGGACCCGGAGGCGGTTCGTGACGGTCACCTACCGCTTCTTCATGCTCAATCTCCTGATCTACTTCGCCCTGCTGAGCCTGGTGCCCGAAGGCGTCGCTTCGGTGTGGGTCGGCCGGACGTTCTTCGTCTGGATCAGCGTCTTCAACCTGTTCGTGGTCTCCGTCTTCTGGTCGTTCATGACCGACATCTTCCGCGAGCGGCAGAGTCGGCGCCTGTTCGGCCTCATCGGGGTCGGAGGCACGGTGGGGGGGATCGTCGGCTCCTCCATCACGGCGTTCCTGGTGGGGTTCCTCTCGCCCGCCACCCTCCTCCTGTTCTCGGTGGTGCTGCTCGAGGGGGCGGTTCTCTGCCTCAAGGCGCTCGATGCGCGTTGCGCGGGCGGGACGGCGCCCGGCTCCCGGTTGGAAGAAGCGGAACGCGTGATCGGGGGCTCGGCGCTGGAAGGGATCCGGCGCGTGCTGGCGTCTCCCTACCTGCTCGGGATCGGCGCCTTCATGCTGCTGTTCACGATCGGTTCCACGTTTCTGTACAACATCCAGGCGGACATCATCTCGCGAACGTTCGCGACGGCCACGGAGCGGACCTCGGTCTTCGCGCGCATCGACCTCTCCGTGAACGTGCTCACCCTGTGCACGCAACTGTTTCTGACCGGACGACTCCTGAAGTGGTTCGGCGTCCGGCTGACCAT
The DNA here is from genome assembly GCF_965222475.1 of Candidatus Palauibacter sp. GTDB lineage: Bacteria > Gemmatimonadota > Gemmatimonadetes > Palauibacterales > Palauibacteraceae > Palauibacter. Next base: position 769,470 of record NZ_CBDCUB010000007.1, read on the forward strand.
CGGGATCCTGCCCGTCATCAGCATCCTCGGCTTCCTCGCGCTGGGCGTGGCGCCGGTGTTCGCCGTGTTCGTCGTCTTCCAGGTGCTGCGGAGGGCGGGGAACTTCGCGCTGGCCGTACCGACGAGAGAGGTGCTCTACACCGTCCTCCCGCGGCGGGACAAGTACAAGGCGAAGAACTTCAACGACCTGTTCGTGTACCGGGCGGGCGACCAGATCGGGGTGTGGTCCTTCGCCGGGCTGGGCGCGCTCGGACTGGGCAGTGCGGCGCTGGCGCTGACCATGGTGCCGCTGGCGGGGCTGTGGCTGGCGGTCGCGCTGTGGCTGGGGAAGAAGCAGTCGGTGCTGGCGGGAAGCGGCACGCCCCGACCTCACGCGGCCGACGCCGGATAGCCGCGCCCGGAGACCGACCTCACGCGGTCAGACGTCGCAGAGTTCGACCGCCTCCCGCAGCGACTTCAGCGGGTCCCCGCTCCGGGGGATGAACTCGTGCGCCATGTAGCCCTCGAAGCCCGTGTCCGCGATGGCGCGCACGATCGGCGGGTAGTTCAACTCCTGGGAGTCGTCGATCTCGGCCCGCCCCGGAACCCCGCCGGTGTGGTAGTGGCCGATCCAGGGGCTCGCCTCCGTCAGCGTGCGGATGATGTCCCCTTCCATGATCTGCATGTGATAGATGTCGTAGAGGATCTTCACGCGGGGCGAGTCGACGGCCCGGATGATCTCGAGCGCGTAGTCCATGCGGTCGCCGATGTAGTCGACGTGCCCGCCGGGTTTCGAGTTCAGGACCTCGACGAGGATCGTCACCTCCTCCGATTCCGCGATCGGGGCGCACTCGCGCAGGCAGCGGATCGAGTTCTCGATGCCCACGCCGCCCTCCATCCCGCGGCGGTTGCCGAAGAAGCAGATGACGTTGGGCACCGAGACCCGGGCGGCGTGCGGGATGTGACGTTCGAACGCCTCGATGATGCCCGCGTGGTTTCGGGGCTCGTTGAGGCCGTCCTCGATCGTGCCGGCCGCGACATCGCCGCAGGAGACGATGAGCCCGTGATCGTGCGCCACCGGCCATTCCTCGACCGTGAGCAGGTCCATCGCGGTGAGACCCATGTCCGCCACCCCGCGGCAGAAGGGGACGAGCGGGATCTCCTCGAAACACCAGCGCGCCACGGATTGCGTGATCCGGCCCTCGAGTGGCGTGCTTCCTGCCATCCCGGGCGCCGCGTTGGCCGCCCGCGTCGAAGCTGGGTTCGCCGCGCCTTGAACGAGCAGGCCGAGCGAGGCGGCTCCCGTCGCGCGGAGGGCATCGCGCCGGCTGAGCGGCCTTCCGCCCTGGAGCGCCTCTCCCCCGGGCGCGGTCGGGTCAGCCATCGAGAGCCGCCAGGTACTCGTAGCTCGCCCGCACGGAGGCGGTCGGATCGGAGGGCGAGTCGTGCTCGACGAAGTGGTGAAGCAGGCCGGCCTGTCCGGCGCGTTCGAAGATGCCCTCGAAGTCGATCACCCCGGCGCCCACGTCCACCATCTCGCCGCGCGCGGTGCGGTCCTTCACGTGACAGAGTTCGAACCGGCCCGGGAAGCGCCAGAAATAGTCGAGCGGGTCGCCGCCGCCGTGCACGAGCCAGAAGAGGTCGACCTCGAAACGGACCAGGTCCGGGTCGGTGTTCTCGAGCATGACGTCGAGGGGGCGGACCTCTTCTTCTCCCTCTTCTTCCACTTCCAACGCCTGCAGCTCGAAGTCGTGGTTGTGGTACGCGAAGCGGAGCCCCGCCTGATCGCACCGCTCGCCGATCGAGTTGAGTTCGTCGGCGAGGCGCCGGTAGCCGGCCGCGACGGCGGTCGGCTCCTCGCCGCCACCGCTGCCTGGCCGCTCGGGGCCCGCCAGGTAGGGGAGGACCAGGTATCGGTGCCCGATTTCGGCCGCGGCCTCGGCGTGGGCCTCGAAACCGGTCCGCAACTCGCCAAGCGACAGGTGCACGGCGGGGGCGCTGAGCCCTTCCGCGTCGAGCGCCGCCCGGATCTGCGCGGGGGTGCGGCCGAAGTAACCGGCGAACTCCACTTCGCCGTAGCCGATGCGCGCGACATCCGCGAGCGTCCGCTCCACATCGCCCGCCATCAGCGACCGCACGGTGTAGAGCTGGAGCCCCCACGCCTCGGGGAGGGGTCGGCCGCTGGCGGCCGCGCGCCCGGCGCACGTGAGGAGCAGTCCCGCGCCAAGAGAATTCTCCAAAAATCTTCGTCTGTCCATGTCCGGAATATGTCGCTCGCCGGCGTCCCCGTCGAACGGTGGTCTTCGCACGGGCGGCGGGGTCGGGTATTATGGCGTTCTGCGGCGAACGCCTCGCCGCGTCGGATCGACGAAGGGCACTCTGGAGGATCGGCTGTGAGACGGCGCAGGGCTCTCAAGATCATGGGCGCCGCCACCGGCGCGCCGCTGCTCGTGCCGGGAGGGGCGGTGGCGCAGGCGCTGGCGCTCGGGCAGCGCATCCGCGCGGAGGTCGGCCCGGTCGGCGGCGCGCCGCCCGTGACGCTTACGCCCGCGCGGGCCCGGGCGCTGACGGCGCTCGCCGAGGTCATCCTGCCCCGGACCGACACGCCCGGCGCGAGCGAGGCGGGCGTCACCGCATTCGTCGATGCCCTCCTGACCGGTTGGCTGGACGCGTCGGACCGCGACCGTTTCCTGGCCGGTCTCGACGAAGTGGACCCCATCGCCCGGGCGGCCCACGGCGCCGACTTCGCCGACTGCGCCCCGGCCCAGCAGGCCGCACTCGTCGCACAACTCGACGAAGACCTCGACCGCCGCCGCCGGGACCCCGACATCGACGAGACCCGGACCTTCTTCTACGACGTGAAGCGGTTCACCCTCGCCGGCTACTTCACCTCCGAGGCCGGACTCCGCACGCTCGGATACCGCATCATCCCCGGCGCCTTCGAGGGCTGCGTCCTCCTCGACCAGTACGGCACGGGCGAACCCCGCCCCGGGGAGCGCAACGGAAACGGGAGCGCGCGGTGAGCCGCCGCCAGGAGACGTGGGACGCGATCGTCGTCGGCTCGGGCATCACCGGCGGGTGGGCCGCGAAGGAACTCACCGAACTCGGACTCCGCGTGCTGGTACTCGAAGCCGGGCCCATGATCGTCCCCGAGAGGGACTACGTCGAACACGTGCCCCCCTACCGCATGCCCTACCGCGGCTGGAACGACCGCAAGGCGCTGGCCGCCGAGCAGCCCGTGCAGCGCGAGTGCTACGCCTGCGACGAGATGGGCCGGAAGTTCTTCGTCAACGACATCGAGAACCCCTACACGACGGACGAAGACAAGCCGTTCCTGTGGATCCGGGGCCGCCAGGTGGGTGGGCGCTCGATCATGTGGGCGCGCCAGTCCTACCGCCTCAGCGACCTCGACTTCGAGGCCAACGCGCGCGACGGGATCGGCGTGGACTGGCCGATCCGCTACTCGGACCTCGCCCCGTGGTACGCGCACGCGGAGGAATTCGTCGGCATCAGCGGCCGGGCCGAGGGCCTCCCGCAGCTGCCGGACGGCGTGTTGCTGCCTCCCATGCAGATGACCTGCGTCGAGAACGCCGTGAAGGAGGCGATCGCGCGTGACTTCGGCGACACGCGGATGATGACGATCGGGCGCACGGCCGTCCTCACCCGCGACCACAAGGGACGCAGCGCCTGCCACTACTGCGGCCCCTGCCACCGCGGCTGCAGCACCAGGAGCTACTTCAGTTCGCTCAACGCCACGCTCCCCGCGGCGGAGGCCACGGGACGGATGACGCTGCGCCCGGACAGCGTCGTACACAGCGTGATCTGGGATCCCGCCCGCGGCCGCGTCACAGGGGTCCGCGTCATTGATCGTGAATCCGGTGAAGCTCTGGAGTTCTTCGGCGAGATCGTCATGCTCGGCGCCTCGGCGCTCGAGTCGACGCGCATCCTCCTCAACTCGAAGTCCGCCGACTTCCCCGACGGCCTCGCGAACTCGAGCGGGGCCCTCGGCCACTATCTCATGGACCACACCATGAGCACGGGCGCGAAGGCGAAGTTCCCCGGCTGGGAGGACCATGGCTACACCGGCGAGCGCCCCAACGGGATCTACATCCCTCGCTTCCGGAACGTGACGGAGCCCTCTCCCGACTTCATCCGAGGGTACGGCTACCAGGGCTGGTCGACGCGGCAGGGCTGGAGCCGCGGGCTCGACATGCCCGGGTTCGGGGCGGAGTACAAGCGCCAATTGACCGAACCCGGCGTGTGGGAGTTCGAACTCGGCGCCTTCGGCGAGTGTCTGCCGCGCGAGGAGAACTACATCGAACTGGACCCCGAGCGGGTCGATGCCTGGGGGATCCCGGCGCTTCGCATCCACTGCGAGTGGAGCGACAACGAGCGCGTCATGATGCGGGACAGCGCGGACCGCGCCGCGGAA
>NZ_CBDCUB010000008.1:0-1203576 GCF_965222475.1 Candidatus Palauibacter sp.
CCGCGGCCCGCTTCAGGAATCGTCGTCGGTCGGGCAGGTGGGGCGCGTTGGGCGTGCGAGTCGTCACGGAAACCTCCCGTGCTGAGGGCCGCCGCATCCGGGCGCGATCCCGGCGCGGCAGCCGCAGTCGTTCCGGGATCAACATACGACGCCTGACCGGGACCGGCATGGGGCGAACGCCGCGGTCTATACAGACGGAGAGGCGTTTGCCATGTTTCGAGGACGTGCCGGTGGTTCTCGCACCTGGAGGTATCATGAAGACCCGCGCCCCCGTCTCCCTCCCCTCTTTCTCCTTCCGCTTCACCTTCCGCGGCCTGTTCCAGAGCTTTGTCCCGCTTCTCGTGCTCGTTGGCGTCAGTGCGCCCGCCCCTGCGTTCGCGACCCAGCAGGCCGACGGGGCACTCCCGCTCGAGACGTGGCTCGACTGGGAGCGCCTCCAGGACCCGCAGATCTCGCCCGACGGCGGCTCCGTCGTCTACGAGCGCCAGTGGGTCGACAAGATGAACGACGCGTGGAAGACCTCGATCTGGATCGTGAACAGCGACGGGACGCGACCTCGTCACCTCCTCGACGGGTCCTCGCCGCGCTGGTCTCCCGACGGGAGCCGGCTCGCCTTCCTCGCGCCGGACGATGAAGGGAACACCCAGATCTTCGTCCGCTGGATGGACGCCGAGGGTGCGGTGTCACAGGTCACGCGGCTGACCGAGAGCCCCTCGAATCTCGCCTGGTCACCGGACGGCACCCGTTTCTCGTTCACCATGCGCATGGGGGCGGAGGAGCCGACCGCGCGTCACTGGTCCCTCTCGCTTCCCAAGCCGGAGGGGGCGACGTGGACCCCGGGGCCGCGGATCATCGAGCGCCTCGTCTATCGACAGGACCGGGTCGGATTCCTGGGGGACAAGTACCAGCACATCTTCGTCGTGCCCGCAGACGGCGGGACCCCGCGCCAGCTGACCGAGGGCGACTTCAACTACGGCGTCCCGACCTGGGAGCCCGACGGCGGGTCGCTGCTGTTCAGCGGTCTCATCATCGAGGACGCGGACTATCGCTGGCAGGAGAGCGAGATCTACCGGCTCGACGCCGAATCCGGCGAGCTGAGCCAGGTGACGACCCGCAAGGGGCCGGACACTCGGCCCGTCGCGTCGCCGGACGGGCGGATGATCGCCTACGTGGGGCACGACACGACGACGTTCGACTACATCGAGTCCGCCGTCTACGTGATGAACGCCGATGGGTCGAACCCGCGCGCCCTGACGGCGGACATGGACCGCAGCCCCGGGGCGCTGCACTGGGCCCCGGACGGGCGCGGCCTCTACTTCGACGTCACCGCGGACGGCTATCGCAACATCTACCACGCGTCGCTCGACGGCGAGGTGCGGGCGATGAGCGATGGCGCGCAGATGTTCGGCCTCAACGACGTGAGCGACGGCGGCACGGCGGTCGGGATGTGGGGCGACGCGCACGAACCCGGCGACGTCTACGCCTTCCCGCTGGACGAGCCGGACCGGCGCACCCGGCTCACCGACGTGAACGCGGACGTGCTCGCCGGCGTGACGCTGGGCGAGGTCGAGCAGATCTGGAGCGAGTCGTCCCACGACGGCCTCCCGATCCACGGCTGGGTCATCAAGCCCCCGGACTTCGACGCGTCGCGGGAGTATCCGCTCATCCTCATCATCCACGGCGGGCCGCACGGCATGTACAACGGCGGGTTCAACTTCTCCTGGCAGGAGCACGCGGCGAACGGCTACGTCGTCCTCTACACCAACCCGCGCGGCAGTTCCGGGTACGGGACGGAGTTCGGAAACGCGATCCAGTACGACTACCCGAACCACGACTTCGACGACCTCATGTCGAGCGTGGACGAGGTCATCTCACGCGGCTACGTGGACGACGGCAACATGTTCGTGTACGGGTGCTCGGGCGGCGGCGTGCTGACGTCGTGGGTCGTGGGGCACACGGACCGCTTCCGGGCCGCGTCGGCGAACTGTCCCGTGGTGAACTGGTTCAACTTCCCCAACGAGGTCGACGGCAACTACCTGCGCTGGTACGCCGACTTCCGGCAGTTCCCGTGGGAGGACCCAAGCGAGCACATCCGGCGCTCGCCGATCTCGTACGTGGGCAACGTCACGACGCCGACCATGCTCATGACGGGCGTCCTCGACCTGCGTACGCCGATGGCGCAGACGGAACAGTTCTACCAGGCGCTCAAGGCGCAGAACAAGCCGACCGCCATGGTCCGCTTCGAGGGCGAGTGGCACGGCACGTCGCGCCTGCCGTCGAACTTCCTCCGCACGCAGCTCATCCTGCGGAAGTGGTTCGAGCGCTGGGGCACCCACGACGACGATCGGACGGCCGCAACCATGCCCTGATCGTCGCTGTCCCTGAGTCGGGGCAGCCGCGCGTTCTCTGGCTGTGGGCGCGAAGCCCGCCCCGACCCAGGGAGGTGAAGGAATGCGACGAACGGTGGCCGGCGTGATGCACATTGTGCTCTTCGGTGCAGTGGCCATGGCCACCAAGCCTTCGCTCCTCGCGCAGGAGCCGGAGTGCTGGGAGGGTGAGCTCGACATGCAGGCCGTGACCCGTTTCCTGGAGGTGGGCTGCGGCATCCACGAGCGGGATGCCGAGGGGAAGACTCCTCTTCACCGGGTCGCGGCCGCGAATGACCCGGAAGCTGCCGCCGCGCTTCTCACGGCGGGTGCGGAGCTGGATTTGCGGGACGAACGGGGCGCGACTCCACTGCACAGCGCGTTCTCACCGGGCTGTGAGGCGCGGCTGGTGGAATTGCTGCTGGGACGATCGGCCAGCGTCGGTGCGGTCGATGACGAGGGCCTCACACCGCTGCACTACGCAGCGCGTTGGGGGCGGTGTACCGCTACCGTCATCAACCTCCTGCTCGAAGTTGGGGCGGACGTCGGTGCATTGGACGAAACGGGCAGGACGCCCCTCCATATGGCCGGCGACTACGGCACAGGAGCCCGCGGCACGGGCGCTCCTGGATGTGGGCGCGGACGTGAATGCTCGCGACTACGATGGGCGGACCCCTCTTCACGAAGCCGTCTTCCACGATCTCGGCATCGTACAAGCGCTCCTCGAAGCCGGTGCGGATCCTTCGGTGCACGATTTCCGGGGTCAGGCGCCACTTCACTTCCGCACCTATCACTTCGGCGACGCGATCGTCCCAAAGTCGGCCTCGGAGGAGGTCGTAAGGTCTATCGTAGTGGCTCTGTTGGAAGCGGGCGCGGACATCGGCGCACGGGACCGGAGAGGCGGCACGCCACTGCACGATGCGGCCTTTTGGGGGCCGCTGGAAGCGATCTCTGCCCTGCTGGCTGCGGGCGCGGACGTGCAGGCCCGCAACGAGTGGGGCGCCACACCCCTGCACCACGCCGCCTGGCGCTGGTCAAGCTCGGCACAGGACGCCGTCACACGACTGCTTGCGGCGGGCGCCGACATCGAGGCAAGAGATGACCAGGGCGCCACACCCCTGCGCTACGGCGTCGCGAACGGCGTTGCGAGTGCAGTCGAAGCGTTGCTGAACGCAGGTGCCGACCCGAATGCCCCTGACGATGTCGGCTTCACGACGGCGCAGACGTGTTGGAAAGAACCTCTCGACGTGCCCGCCGTTACGCGCTTCCTCGCCGAGGGTTGTGACGTGAACGCGCAGGACCGGGGAGGGCGGACGCCCCTCCACGTAGTGGCTGGACAAGCCTGTAGTGCCGAATCCCTGGAGATCCTGTTGCGCGCGGAAGCTCCGCCGGACGTGAACGCGAGGGACGAATCGGGGCGTACTCCCCTGCACGGGGCCGCTTCCTGTGGGCCGGAAGTTGCCTCATTGCTTCTCGCATATGGCGCCGACGTGAACGCCCAAGATGATGGGGGAGGCACTCCTCTTCACCTCGCTGCGGCAAGCGGGGCGGTGGGAACGGTCCAGGCGCTGCTGCAGGCGGGTACGAACGTGAACCAGCAGGATGTTCGCAGACGGACGCCCCTTCACGCAGGCGTCTATCAGGGGTTCGAGACGATTGAAGTCCTAGTGGCGGGAGGCGCGGATGTGAACGCCCGCAGCCGCGAAGGCAACGTGCCGCTTCATCTGACTTCGAATGCCCTGCCGGGCACGGCCTCCACTCCGCCTGAACTGAGCGCCTCGGAATTCGCATCCGTAGTCGAGGGGCTCCTCGCCGCCGGGGCGGACCCCGAGGCGCGGAACAACTGGGGAGAGACGCCGCTTCACACCGCGGCCGGCCGCGGGTACGCCGGGGCCGTCAAGCGCCTCCTCGAGGCCGGCGCCGATCTGAATGCACGGGACGAATGGGATCATACGCCGCTGTCCAGCGCGGCGTACGGGGGCAACCGCCCCGGCGCCCTCGACTGCCTTCTGCTGCTGTTACGGTCAGGAGCGGAGGTCGAAGCTCGCAACGAACGAGGCGAGACGCCCCTTCACCTGGCGGCGAGAACCGAGAACCCGGACGTCCTGCTGGCGCTGCTTGAGGCGGGTGCCGACATCAACGCCACGGTTGACCGGGGCGAGACCGCGCTTCACCTCGCCGTCAGCGGTCGAGCGGAACGCGACTTGATCCGGTCTCTGATCGACGGCGGAGCGGATGTGAACGCCTCGGACGAACGCGGCGATACGCCCCTGCACCATGCCGTGGACTACATGGCGCCATGGGAGGTGTTCGAACTCCTCCTCGAAGCGGGCGCGGATCTGAACGCCAGGAACGCGCTCAAACACTCCCCGTGTGAGGCCGCATACAGTCGAGAGGCTCGGGCGCACATCACGCAGCTGGACATCTGCCCGGGACGAACTTCCGCAAGTTGATCCGCGGCAGATTACCGTCCGACGGTCGGCTTGGCGGATGGAGCTTCACCGCAGGCTCGCCGCCAAGGCCAGCAGCCAGCGGATGTCAATGAACGCCTGCGTGGCCCCAGCGCCTCGGAGAGATCGCGTTATGATCGAAGGCCGATGGTCCGATCCGGAGGGCGGTCCAGGGGGAGGCGAGACCGGAGCCGCAACCGTCCTCCCCCTCGCCCGTGTCCCTTAACCGGGCAGGTCGCGCGTTGTCTTGCTGTCACGGAACGCCTGGTCCATCCGGGAGGTCATGTATGCGGAGGACGGCAGTTGGTTTGGGGCGACCTGCGATTCTGGTCGCCGTTGCAATGGTCACCGGCCCTTCGCTTGTCGCACAGGAGCCCCTGCCTCGTCCAGAGGCCATCGCGCCTCCGCAGCCCTGCTGGGAAGGGGTGCTCGATCTCCCCGACGTGAACCGATTCCTCGCGGCCGAGTTGATTCAGGTGCTCTTGGGGGCGGGCGCGGACCCGAACGCCAGGGACGACAGCGGATTATCGCCGTGCGAGATCACCCGGACGGTCGATGAGACGACCCGGGCGCATGCCGTGAGCGTCGGTCTCTGCCCCTAGCTTCACGGTCGCAGCCGGAAACACGGCAGAGTGCTTGCCACGGACCTGCTCCGCCGTAGATTGTTATACATGCGTAAAACGATCTTGGCCGTACGACTTGAGGAGGACCTGCGAGAGGCGATCAATCGTCGTGCCGCCGCAGACGGGACTACGGTGTCCGGCTTCGTGCGGGAGACGCTGCGCGCGGCCGTGGCGGACCGGCCCATCGGCGAACGGATCCGTCACCTCAGAGGCACCGTTCGTCTTGCTCGCGACGACGACGAGTGGCGGACTGCGCTTCGGAGCCGTAACTGGCGCCGGTGAGGGAATGGCTCGTCGATACGGGCCCGATTGTCGCCTATCTGGATCCGGACGATCCCGCCCATAGGGAGGTCGGCGCCCTCCTCGACCGTTCCCGGGGCATGCTCCACACGACGGGCGCCGTCGTGACGGAGGCCATGCATTTCCTCGCCCGCTCGCGCCTCGGCCCCTCGGCTCTCGCGGACTTCGTCACATGCAGCGACATGCGGGTCCACGATGCGTGCCAGCCCCCCGGGATCACGACTGCGGCGCTCCTGATGGGTCGCTACGCGGACACGCCCATGGACTTCACCGACGCGACGCTCGTCCTTCTCGCGCAGCGACTCGATGTGCGCGCGGTCCTGACGCTCGACCGCAGAGGCTTCCGCACCTACCGCACGAAGGAGGGCCGCCCCTTCCGTCTGGTACTGGATCGAGCGTAAGGGCGACGAGGCAGGGCCTCCGTTCCGCTTGCTTGACGATAGCGAATATCGATATCATAATACCATGAACCGACGCCATCAGAGAACCCTCGCCACGATCTTTGACAAGCAAACGAGAGGGAATCTGAAGTGGAAGGACGTCGAGGCGATGTTTCGGAGCCTGGGCGCCGAGATTCACGAGCGGCGCGGCTCCTTGGTGATCATCGAACTGAACGGCGAAGCGGAGACCGTCCACCGTCCTCACCCGCGTCCGGAATGCGGCAAAGGACTCGTGAAGCGGATGCGTAGCTTCCTGGAACGGGCAGGAGTCGCGCCATGATCGAGTACAAGGGATACACCGGCGTCTTCGAGTACGACGAGGACTACGAGTTTTTTGCAGGCCACGTCATCGATACCCGAGACGGCATCAACTTCGAGGGCAGGTCGGTGATGGAGTTGAAGGAGTCGATGCGACGCGCCGTGGACGACTACCTGGAGTTCTGTGAGGAGAAGGGGAGAGAGCCCAGTAAGCCCTATTCCGGTCGGGTTCTCATTAGAATCGACCCGGAACTTCACCGCGAGCTCGCCGCCAAGGCCGGCAGCCAGCGGATGTCAATGAACTCCTTCATCGCCGAGCGCCTCAGAGAGATCGCGCTCTGATCGAAGGCCTGCAGTATCCCCGGCCCGACGCTGGTGGCCGCTGTACGAACACAAAACGGTGTTTCCTGCTTGCATGTGGGTAACAATGCGGTAGATTTACCCACATGTACGACAGAATCCTGGTCCGATACCTGCAGACCACGGGTCGCAGCGCCCTTATGCTCGGGCCGCGACAGGTGGGCAAGTCTACCCTGCTCTCGTCGATCGGGCCGGACCTCTCGCTGAATCTCGCGAACCCGCGAACCTTCCGCGATTATGCGAAGCACCCGGAACGGCTGCAGCGGGAACTCGAGGCGGCACCACCGACGATGAAGACGGTCTTCCTCGACGAGGTGCAGCGCGTGCCCGCCCTGCTGGACGCCGTGCAGGTCTGCCTGGATGACCAGCCCGGCCGCTTCCGGTTTCTCCTCTCCGGATCGAGTGCGCGCAAGCTCCGGCGCGGGCAGGCCAACCTCTTGCCGGGACGAGTCCACGTCCACCACCTGCACCCGCTCCTCGCCGCGGAACTGGGACAGGATTTCGAACTCGACCGCGTCCTGGCACATGGGACGCTGCCCGGCATCTATTCGGAACGCGATTCCGCCACCCGCGCCGCCGACCTCCGGAGCTACACGGACACCTATCTTCGGGAGGAAATCCAGGCGGAAGCTCTGGTACGGAACATCGGCGGCTTTGCCCGGCTGCTGGACCTGATGGCCGCTTCGTCAGGCCGTATCCTCAACGTACAGGCGCTATGCAGGGACGCGGGTCTCGGCTACGAGACCACCCGCCGCTACATCGATGTCCTTGAGGACACGCTCGTCATGTTCCGCGTCCCGGCCTGGAGTGGTTCGAGCCGTGCGAGCCTCGTCCGCCACGCGAAGATCTTCCTGTTCGATATCGGGGTACGCAACGCGTTGCTGCGGCGGCCGCTGGACGCGCCGCTCCCCGACGAACGCGGCGTCCTGCTGGAGCACCTGATCGCCTGCGAGTTGTACCGGAGGCTGGGGACGCTCTGGCCCGAGGCCGCGCTCTACCACTACCGCACCCGGCACGGGGCCGAAGTGGATTTCGTGCTGGAGGTGGGGCGCGAGGTATGGGGCATCGAGGTAAAGGCAAGCCGGCAAGTGAGTCGGCGCATGCTGAGCGGACTGTCGTCGCTCAAAGACCGCTGCGACCGGGTCGCGCGCCGGATCGTCGTGTTCCTGGGTGAGCGCCCTCAACGGCTCGATGGGGTGGACGTGCTCCCGCTCGAGGACTTCCTCCTGCAACTCCCGACCTGAAGGCCGGCCCGCGGGGAGAAGCGAGACGGGGGCCGCAACCATCGTCCCCATCGCCCGTGTCCCTGATCCGGGCAATTCGCGCGTTGTAGGACGTAGGGATCCTCGCGCTATGATCGTTAGTCGGGAAGGGGAATCCCGGCCCCTTGCAACGGAGGCTCGACTTGCGGTTCAGCGTTCGCACCATCTTGAGGGTAGCGCTACTTCCGGCTTCCGCGGCAGCGGCTGGCGGGCCCCTCTTCGCGCAGGAGCCGGTGCCGCGCGAAGAGGTGGGTCTGCCTCGGCAGGCCTGCTGGGAGGGGGTGCTCGATCTCCCCGACGTGACCCGATTCCTCGCCGCCGGTTGTGACGTGGGGGCAAGGGACGCCGAGGGCCGCACACCGCTCCATCGCAGCGCGGGAGGTGCGGGGGGTTGGAGTGTCGTCGAGCGAGATCCGGCGGCGATCCGTGCGCTACTGGCTGCCGGCGCGGATGTACATGCCCGCGACGAAAGGGGTCGAACCCCCCTTCACGATGCGGCCGGGCAGGAAATCGTCGAGGTCGTCACGGCGCTGCTGGGCGCGGGCGCGGACATCACAGCCCAGACAGAAGAAGGGTCAACGGCTCTCCACCTGTCCGCGAGCGGTACTTGCAACCCGGAAATCGTCGCGCTCCTGCTCAACGCCGGTGCGGACCCTGGAGTGCGGGATGAGTTGGGATTCACGCCACTCCATCGGGCGCGGGCCGAACAGGTTCCACTTTTGCTGGCCGCCGGGGCCGATGCCAACGCCCGTAGCGAGGCTGACGGAACGCCGTTGCACGAGAATGTCTATGCGTCGTGCGACGAAGGCGGCTCGAGGGTCGAGGCGCTCCTGGCGGGTGGTGCCGACCTGCACGCGAGAAACGAGGAGGGCGACACGCCATTGCATCTGGCACTGGGGTGGAGTTCAGCCGCGGAACTGGAGAGTCTCCTGCGGGCGGGCGCGGCCACGGAAGCAAGGGGACATGGCGGCGACACTCCGCTGATCAGGGCTGTAAGCGGACGGCGGTCAAGATGGGGTCCCATGGAGCCCGACGAAGCCCTCGCGGTCCTCCTCGCCGCCGGTGCCGATCCAAACGCGAGCGACGACGACGGTCGAACGGCGCTGCACTTCGCCGCCGCCTTCGGCGCCACTGTGGCCATGGCGGTCCTCATCGAATCCGGGGCGGACGTGAACGCCGCGCCCGGCGCCGTCTTGGATGGGTCTGGGTTATCGTGGGGTCGTCCCAACAACGGCCGGACGCCCCTCCACGATGCCGTCGCCGGTGGAAGAGCGGCGGTCGTCGCCGCACTGCTGCGCGCTGGCGCGGACGTTGGGGCACGAGACAACGGCGGACGAACGCCGCTTCACTATCCGCACGAAGCTCGGAACGGGGCAGAACATCCGGCAGTCCTCGCCCTCATGCTGGCAGCGGGTGCGGACATCAACGCGCGTTCGGATGATGGTGTGACCCCGCTTCATTCTGCGGCCGAGCACCTGAGTCCCGAGGTCGTCGCGGCCATCCTCGCCGCCGGGGCAGATCCGCGGGCGTTGCCCGACGATGGGAGGACGGCACTCCATCGAGGCGCCGGGAAGTCGGGCGTCGTCCGGCTGCTCCTGGCTGCGGGGGCAGAGGTCGACATCCCCAACGACGACGGGTCGACTCCCCTGCATAACGCGGTCCGGTCCTGGCGAGGGCGGGCTCGTGCCCAGGCTCTCCTCGATGCGGGGGCGGACGCGAGGGCGCTGGATTCCGAGGCAAGGTCCCCCTGCGATGTCTTGCGGGACCAGGCCGAGATCACCGGCGATGTCGCCCGCGACCGGGCGGACCTGGTCGCCGCGCTCCTCGGGGCCGGCGCCGACCCGAACGTGAGAGATGTCGAAGATCACGCCCCGTTGCACCTCGCCACGCCCGGCAACGGAATTCTCGCCACTTCGCTCTGGTTCCTGGCGCCTGAGCGGCGCACCGGAGAGATCGCACGGACCGTCGAGTTGCTGCTGGAGGCGGGCGCGGAGGTGGATCCAAGAGACCGACGTGCAAGAACTCCGCTTCACACGCTGGCCGGCCATTACGAGGGGGGCGGAGCGGATGGCATCGCCGCGCTGTTGGCGACAGGGGCGGACCGCGCAGCCCGCGAGGAATGGGGTGGCACGCCACTTCATGACGCAGCGCGCGGGGGAGATCGGGAAGCGGTCTCGGTCCTGCTGGCGGCCGCCGCCGAGGTGGAGGTGCGCAACGACAAGGGTGAGACTCCGCTGCACCTGGCCGCAAAGCATAGCTGTGATTCCGGGGTACTGCGGTCCCTGATCGCGGCTGGTGCCGACGCGGGAGCGCGCGACGACTCTGGAGGCACGCCGCTCCACGGTGTCGCGACGGCGGAACACGTCACGGTACTCGTTGACGCCGGCGCCGACCCAGGTGCGCGGGCCGACGACGGCACGACGGTCCTGCACGCCGTCCCCGGATACTCAACCTGTTCGCCACGCGCCCCGGTGTTGAACGCGCTGCTCGCGGCCGGGGCGAACCCGATCGCGAGAGACGAAAACGGCGACACTCCCCTGGCGGCGGCGGCGCGCGCGGGGGAGCCCGCATTGATCGAAGCTCTGCTGGTTGCCGGTGCGGATGCGAACGTCCGCAGCCGCGACGAGGAGACGCCGCTTCACCGCGCCACAGGTGAGCCCGAGTTGCTCCGGACTCTGCTGGAGGCCGGGGGTGACCCGAACGCGCGCAGCGCCCGCGGGGAAACGCCGTTGCATGTGGCGACGAGGAACAGGAGTCCGGAGGCCGTGGACCTGCTGCTTGCGGCTGGCTCCGATGTCGCTGTTCCGGACTCCAGGGGCTCCACACCCCTTCATCACGCCGCCCGATTGACCCGGGCGGAACTCGGCATCGTCGAGGCGCTCGTGGCCGCGGGCGGGGATCTGAATGCGACTGACGGGAACGGCGACACGCCTCTCCACCGGACGGTGCACGACGGCGGCGACGCGGAGTTGATCTCCGCCCTCATCGCAGCGGGTGCGGACCCTCACATCAGGGGCGCACGTGACCTTACCCCTCTGCACCGAGCGGTCGGGATTCCGAAGCTGCTTGCGTCCTTCGTGACGGCGGGCGCCGACGCGAACGTGCCGGGGCAGAACGGCGACACGCCGCTGCACGCCGCGACGAGGGCGGAAAGCCCGGAGGCGCTTCGGATACTCCTCGAAGCGGGGGCCGACCCGAACCGCGGAAATGAAGCGGGCAAGAGCCCGGTCCACTATGCGGTGCGGCGCGGGAATCCCGTCTTCCTCGAAACACTGAGGTCGGCCGGGGGAGATATCCACCTGCGGGATACTGCTGGAGCCATGCCCCTGCACGACTGGGCCAGGGACGGTCACGATCCCGTCATTCTGCGGTTGCTTGTCACGGCGGGCGCGGATCCGAACGCGCGCACCGATGCAGGGTCGTCCCCCCTCCACCTGGCAGTGCCGAACGGGTCCAACAGTGCGACCCACGAGCAGGACACGCGCGCGGCCGTCGACAGGACTTCCGCTCTCCTCGCCGCGGGCGCCGACGTCGGTGCGCGGGACCATCGCGGGCAGACACCGCTCCACATCGCGGCGGTGATGTGGATGCCCGAACTGGTCGATGTACTGCTACAGGCGGGAGCAGATGCGCATGCGAGAGACCACAGTGGCGCGATCCCCCTCCACGAGGTACGCACCCCCGAGGCGATGAGGCTTCTCCTTCAAGCCGGCTCGTACGTCGCGGCCCGCCGCGAGGATGGCCGAACGCCCCTGCACACGGCCTGGGCGGCCGAACCCGAAGCGATCGCGATGCTCCTCGATGCCGGGGTCGATGTCACCGCGAGGGACAACAGCGGACGCACCGCCTGCGAAGTGCTGCAGGGGCGACCAAGGCTGCAGGAGAGCGACGTGTGGGAGCGCATCTGCGGTTTGCCATCGTCCTTAGGGGCCCTCCACGGGACTCGCCGACCTTGTCCGGACGGCTATTCCGCGCGGTCCCGGCGGTAACGGGAGGCTTGGTATTCCTCGATCCAGCGACGGGAGCTTCGCCAGCGGCCGTCCGGGCCTCGCACGGCCTTGAGCCGACCCCGGGCTGCCGCCATCCGCAGGGCAGGTGCCGTCAGGTCCTGATCTGCCAGTGCGGCCAGCGGGACCAGCCGGGCCGGGCCTGCTACGGCCGGTATGACGAAACGATAAAGGTTGTCGAGGATCGCCCGCGCGAGCATCTCGCCGAGTGGTCCGAAGTCGCCCCGGTCGCCTCTCCGCAACGCGGTGAGATACCGAGCGCGATCCCGCTTGTAGATGATCACCGGCGGATACCCCAGCCGCACAAGGATCAGGTTCAGGACGAGTCGGCCCGTACGGCCGTTCCCATCGAGGAACGGGTGAATCTGCTCAAAGCGGCAGTGGAGTTCCGCAAGTGCCTCCGGGAAAGCGACCGCGGCCGGGTTGATCGCGTTCGCCTCAGCCAGCCAACGGGCCATCCGGGCAGGTACGAGCGGCCACGACACCGGAATCATGCCTCCGGGAAACCGCCGGATGTCGTGCTCGCGGAAACTGCCGGGTGCCTCCCGGTCCGTCGCGTCGGGGTGTGGCGCAACCTCCCACACAGGGGCCATTGCCGAGTGGTGAATCTGGCGCACCTCCGCCAGGCTGAGGATTTCTCCGGGGTGGAACAGCCCGGCCGGGTCGAGTGCCTGCCGATACACCCACTCGGCCGCTGAACCGTATCCGCGCACCTCGAGATACTCTCGAAGTTCCCGGTTGCCGACCGCCACTCCATCCGCCAGCAGTCGTTCGACCTGCTTGAGGAGGAGCGTGTTACCCTCGATGGCGGTGGAGTGGTGAGCTTCCTCGTACCAGATTCCGCGCCAGATATCTCCAGCCTCCTCGGGTCGAGGGAGCCCGCCGAGACGTTCGCGGAGTTCGGACACCTCGGTGCGCAGCTGATGGTACAGATCGCGGCGAGGGGGACGTCCTCGTCGAGGCGTCGCGGAGTGGTTTTGTTCGTTCATAAGGCAACTAACGTAACAGAACACATTCCGGGTGCAACGTCCGGCTGGGACCTCCGACCCTCACAGCCGCAGCCGCGTCGCCAACGCCGAGCCGCGCGCGTCAGCGCAGGAAGGCGGTCTCCGAGAGGACCTCGTCGAGGTTCGAGACCAGCAGATCCGCGTCGGCCTCGGAGAAGACGAGCGGCGGCTTCATCTTGATCACATTGTGGTCGGGGCCGTCAGTGCTCAGAAGGATGCCGTGGTCGCGCATGCGCTGGACGGCGGCGTCCGCCAACGCGGCGGCCGGTTCGAGATCTTCTCCCTCGCGCACGAACTCGATCCCCGTGAACAGGCCGCGGCCCCGGGCGTCGCCGACCGGACCGTGCCGGTCGCGCAGATACTCGAGTCCGCGCAGCAGGCGTGTGCCGACGAGGGCGGCGTTCTCCCGTAGGCCCTCTTCTTCGATCACGTCGAGGACGGCCAGACCGATGGCGCAGGAGACGGGGTTGCCGCCGTACGTGTTGAAGTACTCCATCCCGTTGGCGAAGGACTCGGCGATCTCGCGCGTCGTGAGGACTGCGGCGAGAGGGTGTCCGTTCCCGATCGGCTTGCCGAGGGTGACGATGTCGGGGACGACGCCGTGCTCCTCGAAGGCCCAGAAGTGCGACCCCACGCGGCCGAAGCCGACCTGCACCTCGTCGGCCACGCAGACGGCGCCGTGCTCGCGGGCCGCCGCGTAGGAAGCCGCAAGGTATCCGGCCGGGAGCGGGATCTGACCCCCGCAACTCAGGATCGATTCGTGGAAGAAGGCCGCCGCGCCGGGCGGACGATCCCCGAACCAGGTCGGCTCGGTCTCGAGCGCCCGCGCCGCCTCTCGGACGTACCCGGCGTAGAGCGGCGCGACCTCGTTGTCCGGCCCCCGGTGAAGCCCCCGGAAGGTGTCCGGCATGGGCGCCATTCGGACCCAGGGCCGTAGGCCCTTCCCCCCGGGGCCGTTGAACTTGTACGGGCTCAGGTTCACGACCGAACTGGAGTTCCCGTGATAGGCGCCGTCGAGGACGACGGCACCGACCTTGCCGGTGTACGTCCGCGCCATGCGGAGGGCGAGTTCGTTCGCTTCGGTGCCGGAACAGACGAGGAAGCACACGTCCAGTGGGGCCGGGAAGAGGGCGGTCAACCGCTCGGTGTAATCGAGGATGGCCTCGTGCAGGTAGCGCGTGTTGGTATTGAGCGCGGCCATCTGCCGCCGCGCAGCCTCGTTTACTCGCGGGTGCGAGTGGCCGACGTGGGCCACGTTGTTCACGCAGTCGAGGAAGGGCTGGCCCTCGATGTCGTACAGCCAGCTTCCGCGCCCCCGCACGATGTGGAGCGGCCTTTGATATGAGAGACTCAGCGAGGGGCCGAGGCGGCGGTCGCGGTCCTCGATGAGCGCGGTGTGGGTGCGGGGACGGGACGCCGTCGTCTCGCCCGGGATCCGGAGCAGGTGGTCCGGGTCGGGACTCACCGCCGTCCAGGTGTCGCGCGCGCTCGGGGCACAGACGCCCGGGAACGTCCCGTCGTAGCCCAGCGGGTCGACGAAGATCTGGAAGTGCAGGTGCGGCGCCCAGTCGCCGTTGCCGGGCGGCGCGCCGATCCAGCCGAGCGTGTGCCCGGGGTCGACGAGGTCGCCCGGCGAGACGGCGTTGAGCGATTCGGGGGAGAGGTGTCCGTACAGCGTGCGGAAGCGCACCGACCCTTCGGCAACTTCCGTGCCGGGTTCGAGTTCGTGTTCGAGAATGACCGTCGGGCCGTAGTCGAGTCGCTCGGCGTTGTCGTGCACCGACACGACGCGACCGGCGAGCGGTGCGAGGACCGGTGTCCCCGGCTCCGCGAACAGGTCGACGCCGAGGTGGACGGTGCGCCACTCGTCCACCTCGTTGCCCGGCGCCCGGAAGGCCTCGCCCGTGTACCACCATCGGACCTCGTCGTAGCGCCCAATCCCGATCGCCCCGCCCGCGTCGCGCATCTGGTCGAACAACCGCTGCGAGAACGCCGAATGGTCGGTGGGATCGAAGCTCCCGCCGTCGTCGCCCGACTCGACGCTCAAGTCCAGAGTGACTATCGGTGCCACGCGCGGGTCCGGATCGAGCACAGGCGCGGCGTCCGGGGCGGCCCGCTCCAGCGCCGCGATCACGCGCCCCGTCTCGGGGCAGGGCGGGTGCCCGCACGCTTCGCGCAGCCGGTAGCGTCCCAGGTTCGGCGGCGTGCCGTCCAGCCGTTCGAGCACGTCCCAGGCGGGGGCCTGGCTGACGAGAAGGTAGTCGTTGTCCGGTTCCTGCGCGCCGCGGACCGACGACACCGTCACGCTGAGCGCGAGCCGGAGACGCGCCAACTCGTATACGACGTCGGCTTCCGCCTCGGTGACCTCGTGTTCGGCCGCATAGCCGCGGGCCACGTCGCGGAACGCGCGCAGCGGATCGCGCGTCCCGCATCCCGCGTACGCACAGGCCACCGCCAGATCGGCCACCGTCCAGGACCGGATCACGTCGCCGAAGTCCACCACTCCGACGATGTGCGGCGCTCCGTCCCGCATCCGCCCGGGGTCGACATGGATGTTGGCCGGGTTCGCGTCGTTGTAGATCACGCTCTCGCGCAACTCGGCGGCCCGCGGCTTCACGACCGCGGCGTGGCGTTCGAGGATGCGGGCGAGAATCTCTCGGCGCTCGTGCCCCGGAATCGCGGCCAGATTCTCGTCGATGAGCGAGGCCGCATGGCGCAGGTCCCAGATCATCGGTCGGTCCGCGCCGCTCACCCCCGCCGAGGATCGATCCAGGATCCCCACGAGTCGTCCGATCTGCTTCCGAAGTTCGGGACCCTGAGGCCGGAACCGATCCAGCGGGAGGCCCGGCACCGCATCCAGGAAACGGACGAAATGGCGGCTCCCGTCGAGGGCGCGTTCGATGAGCCGCCGACCACGCGCGTCGCCCTCGGATGCGGGGCGCCAGTGGGGAAGCGTGAAACAGGACTGGGACTCGGAAAGCGCCGTCAGCATGGCCGCTTCCTCCGCCAGGACCGCCCGGTCTTCGAGTGCGTTCGAGACCTTCAGATATCCGCAGACTCCTGACCCATCCGAGCCCCCGTCCGAAATCTCGAACACCCGGTCGCGCTCGCTCGCGCACTCGCGGGCCCGCCCGTCCACGCTCCAGTGTTCCAGGACGAGCCCTGCCGCAGTCTCCTCCGAGACGGACGGTCTCCCCGCCGCGTATCCGGCATCCAGCGTCTCCATGGTGGCCGAAGCTCCCACGCGGTTCATGCCCGGTCAACCGCCCCGGTTGTTGCCGCCCGGGTCCGTCGAACCGAGCTTTCGAGCCCCGGTCCAATCGCATCCGCACATGGAGAAAACGATGTCGCTCCGCTCCAAGCTTCTGGCTTCCGCCCTCATCCTGGGCGTCGCGGGCCCATCGGCCGTCACCGCGCAGGAGCGGGCGTACGCCGTCGCGTCGCCCGCCGAACTCGAACTGGAGGTCGGCGCGACCTTCCAGCTCACGGCGGAGATTCACGGGGCCGCGGAAGAGGACGCCGCTTCAAACGCCGCTTCAGAGGTGCGCTGGTTCGCGGCCGACGACGGGGTGACGGTATCGGACGTCGGCCTCGTGACGGCCGTGCGGCCGGGCGAGTCGCGAGTGGCGGCCATGTTCCGCGGCCAGCCGAGCTGGGTCACGATCCGCGTGCCCCGGCTCGAAGCCGCCCGGATCGAGGCCCGTGTCGGCGGCCCGGTCTACGTCGGGGCGACCGCCGCCCTCGAACTCGCCGCCTATACGGAGTTGGGCAGCGCCGTTGAGGACATCGAGTTCGTCTACGCGTCCGCCGACCCCGGCATCGCGGCCATCGATGAGGCAGGCCGGGTCCTCGGCCATGGACCCGGACAGACCCGCCTCACGATCTCCGCCGGAGACGCCGAGGTTCAGGTCGAGGTGACGGTCGAACCGAACCCGGCCGAGGATTACGAACTGGTCGCTGCCGGGGACGGCTCCCTTTCGACGGGAGATGTCGCCGCGCTTCAGGTCATCGGTCGCGATGGCCAAGGCCGGGAGATCGGCTTCCAGCCGTTGTGGAGCGTGACCCCGGGCGGGGCCGAGGTCCACCCCGTCGACGGCCGCGGGCTCTTCGTGGCCGAGGAGCCGGGGACGTACAGCGTGACCGCGATCGTGGGTCCCGCCATCACCCGCACGATGCCGGTCCGCGTCGAGCCTCGCCGCCACACCGCGCACCTCGAAATCGTGGGGAGCGGCATCGCCACCGCCCACCGGGCCGGCGACACATGGGTCTTCGAGGGCGTGGACGAGCGCGACTACGCCTATATCGGGACCTTCTTCCACGACTGGATGAAGGTGTGGGACGTGACCGACCCCACGCAGCCGGTGCTCACGGACTCGATCCAATTGGACGCCCGCCGCATCAACGACGTCAAGATCCACCCCAACAACCGGCTCGGGATCGTCACCCGCGAGGGGGCCTCGAGCCGGCGCAACGGCATCGTCTTCCTCGATCTCTCGACCCCGGCCCACCCCACGATCCTGTCGGAGTACACGGACACGGTGACCGGGGGCGTGCACAACGTGTGGATTCTCGGGGACGAGGATCTCGTCTATGTCTGCCACAACGGGACGAGCGAGATCGTGATCATGGACATCGCCGACCCCGCCAACCCGCGCGAGATCAACCGCTGGGTGCACGACGAGCCGGTCCGGAGCCTCCACGACGTCATCGTGCAGGACGGCTACGCCTACGCGTCGTTCTGGAACGAAGGCATCTACATCCTCGACGCGGGGGCCGGTACGCACGGCGGCACCGCGCGCGATCCGAAGCTCGTCTCGCGGTGGGTCTCGGGGCAGGGGAACACCCACGTCGCTTGGCGCCACGGCAAGTACCTGTTCGTGGCGGCGGAGATCTATCCCTCGGACTGGGACGCGAACGCGTTCGGCCCCATCGAGGCCCGCGGCTATGTGGAGGTCCTGGATATGACCGACATCGAGAACCCCGTGAAGGTCGCGCACTACACGGTGCCGGAGGCGGGCGCCCACAACCTGTGGAGCGACGATCGCGACCGGCTCTACGTCGGCTACTACCAGGCGGGGCTGCGGGTCCTCGACATCTCCGGCGAACTGCGCGGCGACCTCTACCGCCAGGGCCGCGAGATCGGCGCGATCAAGACCTCATCGCCGGAGGCCGCCGTACCGAACTGGTCGATGACCTGGGGCGCCCAGCTGTTCAAGGGCCGGATCTACACCTCCGACCTTCACTCCGGGCTCTGGATCGCCCGCCTCGTCCAGGAGGAACTCGTCCCCTGACGCACGGAGGATCGCCGCGCACTCCGGTCCGTTTGCTCCCGGTCGTCGCAGCGACTGTCGCCGCCGTCGGCGGACTCGCGGCGCAAGAGGCGTCGGACACGCTCGTTCTCGAGTCCAGCCTCACGGTCCCGGACAGTGCCCCTCACGTTCGTCCTGCAGCTCGTTCCCGGGGCGGATGGCTCGGTCTTTCTGCTCGACGCGCAGACAGACGGCGTACTGGCCTTCGGTCCGGACGGGGTGTTCCGCCGGCAGATCGGCCGGCGGGGCGAAGGTCCCGGCGAGTTGCTCTCTCCGTGGCGCCTCGGGTTGCTGGGACGGGATACGCTGTGGGTCACCGATGCGAGACGGTCGAGCGTCCACCTCTACGACGTGTCGACCGGGATGAGCCTCGAGGACTTCGGGTCGGCCGGATGGGAAGCCGCAGGCGGTGGGGGGCGGCTGCGGCCGTTCGCGGTTCTGGCCGACCATCGTGTCGTGGCGACCAGGCGGACGGAAAGCGATGCGACCGCCGAGGTGCTCGCGTTCGACTTGGCGGGACAACGGACCGGTCCCGCGGGAGTCTCGCTCTCGACCCTCGACCTGCGGGATCGATTGCTGGTGGTCCCGGTGCCGGCCGGGGGTGGCGGCCTCCAACTGCGCAACCCGTTTTCGCACAGCGACATGCTGGCCATCGATCCGTCCGGAAGACAGGTCGCCGTCATTCGGCGGCCGGAGCCGGCCGACCCCGGGGCATTCTTCGTCGTGGAACGCCACAGCGTGCCTGAAGGCGGCACGGGGTCGATCCAGGTGCCGTATACGCCGCGGCCTCTTTCAAGCAGGGATGTGCGAGCGTGGGCCGAGGCCCTCGGCCCCCTGGGGCGAATGGTCGAACTGGGCGTGTTCCCGAGCCGCGCGGCCGGGGTCGAGGCAGTCTTGGACACGCTCGATGCACCCGACTACTATCCGCCGATCGAGAACCGTGGACGCGGTATCGTAGACGAGAGCGTGCTGGTCGATTCCGGGGGCGTCGTGTGGCTTCAGGCCTCGGACCCGGCCGAGGGCGCGAACGACTGGATCGTCGTCTCACGCGAAGGAGACCAGGTCTCGCACGTGGCTGTGCCGGATGGCATCAGGCTCCTTGCCGTCCACGGTGACCGCGTCTGGGGTGAGGTGCGGGACGGTTTCGGCGTGCCGAGCGTTCACACGTACCGGATTCAGCCATCGCGCCGGTGACGAATCGATGCCTCCCGCTGCTGCACCAACCGTCCCGTGCGTGACGACCTCGTGACTTCAGCGGAGCTTTGAACGTCTACCCGGCATGAAAACGACGCCTCGGCCCATCCGTTCGGTCTGGCTCGCGAGCCTCGGCCTCGCGCCGATGTCGCTTCCCCTCGCGGCACAGGAGAGGGGGCCGCGCCTACGCGGAGTGCTCTTGGCACATTCCACCCGATCGAAATAGATGAGTCCCGCTTTGGCGGCGTGCTTTACTTCGAACGCCTCCCCGAACACGTCGCGCCTGGTCGGTGGCTGATGCGCGAGTGGAGGATTGCCCGTCCTGTGCTGGTCTTCAAGGCTCTGTACCGAGTGGGCAAATACGCCACGGTCTGGCCTCGAGCCGACCCGCTTGCGAGCAGCGGGGAGGTCCTGGCAATCGTCAGGCCCTGATACGGACGGTCGGGAGAAAGACGCCTCCGGAACGGCGATCGCGACCGACCCTCTCTACGGCTCCAACGCCTCCAGTGCGGCGAGGATGTCGGCGTTCTCCGGGCGGATGGTGTAGTCGACTTCGGTGAAGCTCCAGCGCACCGTCCCGTCCATGTCGATGACGTAGGTCGTGGGGTGCGGGATCTGGCGTCCGCGCCCGTCGTCCTCGTTGAGGAGTCCGTAGCGGTAGATGATCGCGGAGCCCTCATCGGCCAATAGCGGGAAGTCGAGCGCGTAGTCGTAGTCCTCCAGGACGCGGTCGGCCATCATCACAAGTTCTTCGGGCGTGTCGGGGGCGACGGCCAGGAGTTCGGTCCGCTCGCGCTGCTCCGGGGTCAGGAAGTCACGCAGCTCTCCGAGCTGCTTTGCGCAGTAGGGTCACCAGTGTCCGCGGTAGAAGAAGAGGACGACGTTCTTCTCTCTGCGGTAGTCCGAAAGGGTGATCGGCTCGCCGGTGCTCGCCAGGGCGGTGAAGTCGGGTGCGGCATTGCCGGCCGCCACTCGCCCGAGGTCCGCGGGTGGCAGGTCGCGGCCGTCCACGGGGCCAAGAGCGACCTGCGTAGCCTCGGCGGACTCGGCCGGCGCCTCGCCCTCCATTCCGGCTTCATCCCCCGGCGCGCAGCCGCCCAGCCCGAGGGCAAGAACTCCGCCCCCTGCGAGAAGTCGGAGGTAGCGTGCGTCCAACATTCCGTCGCTCCTTTCGAGTGTTCCACCTGCGACTCGAGTCCCCGTCCGCAGGTCCCGCAACGCTATCGATCCGCTGTCCCGGGCGACAGAAGCCTGCGGCTGCTGGCCCCAACCGCGCGGCATTCCGCGGTGTCCGCGTCGTCTTGCGCCCGCCACCGGCGGCTGGGACTATGCCACGGTTGTCCTGATCGAAGTCACTAGCCGGAGCCTGTACCATGCGTTTCAAGCCCCTCCCCTCCCGACTCGCCCTCCCTCTCGCGCTGATCTTTCTCGCGGCCACGACGGATCTCGCCGCGCAGGAAGGCGCCGAGGGCTACCAGACGCCGGCCGCAGAACTCACCGCGCTCGTTGACGCGCCCGCGACCCCGGGCGTCAGCCTGAGCCCCGACGAATCGATGATGCTGCTCACGATGCGGCCCAGCCTGCCGTCGATCGGAGAGGTGGCCGCGCCCGAACTGAGGATCGCCGGTCTGCGCATCAACCCGCGCACGAACGGCCCGAGCCGGGCCCGGCCGTCGAACGGTCTCGCGCTGCGAACGCTGGACGGTGACGAACGCGCGGTGACGGGCCGCCCCGAGAACCCGCGTATCCGGAACACGCGCTGGTCGCCGAACGGGAGTACGGTGGCGTTCACGCACGACACCGACTCCGCCGTGCAGCTCTGGGTGCTGGACGTCGCGTCCGCGGCGGCGCGGCGCCTGTCCGACCTCGACATGGTGAACGTGGGCTTCGGGGCCCCGTTCAACTGGTCGCCGGAAGGGGACTTCCTCTATGCCAGGGCGGTTCCGCCCGGCCGCGGCCCGGCGCCCGCCGAGCCGATGGTGCCGACGGCCCCGATGATCGAGGAGAGCTCGGGAGAGGCGGCCCCGGCCCGCACATACCAGGATCTGTTGCAGGACCAGCACGATGAAGCCCTGTACGAGTACTACTCGACGGCGCAGTTGACCCGCGTCGGTCTCGACGGGTCGGTGGCCATGATCGGAGAACCGTCGATCTTCTCGGGCGCCACGCCGTCTCCGGACGGCCAGCACCTGCTCGTCCAGACGACCCACCGACCCTACTCGTACCAGGTTCCGGCTTCCCGCTTCCCGAGGACGATCGAAGTGTGGGACGCGCAGGGGAACGTGGTCCACCAGGTCGCGGAACTGCCGCTGCAGGACGGCGTCCCCACGTCGTTCGGATCGGTCGCCACCGGCGTGCGCTCGATCTCGTGGCGTGCCGACGCCGACGCGACCCTCTACTGGACGGAGGCGCAGGATGGGGGCGACGCCCTCGCCGAGGCCAACATCCGCGACAAGGTGTTCACGCATGCGGCGCCCTTCTCCGGCCAGCCGATGGAACTCGCCGCGCTCCCGCTGCGCTACGGCGGCGTGATGTGGGCCGAGGAAGGCTACGCGCTCGTGAGCGAGAACTGGTTCTCGACCCGCCAGCAGCGCACCTACCGGATCGATCCGGACGCCCCGGGCGAGATGGAGCTGATCTTCGACCTCCAGACGGAAGACCGGTACAACGACCCCGGTTTCCCGATGTTCACGACCACCGAGCGCGGCCAGGGCGTCCTCATGACCGCCGACGGAGGGGCTTCAGTCTACCTGGCGGGGCAGGGCGCCTCCCCCGAGGGCAACCGTCCCTTCCTCAGGAAGCGGAACCTCGAGACGGGAGAAGAGGAGGAGTTGTTCCGCTCCGAGGCGCCGTACTACGAGGGCGTGGTGACGCTGCTCGAGGACGGTCGGCTGATGACCCGCCGTGAGTCGGTAGATGAGCCGCCGAACTACTTCCTGCGCGATCTCGACGGAGGCACGATCAGCGCGGTGACCGCGTTCCCGCACCCGTACCCGCAGTACGCCGGGATCCGCAAGGAAGCGATCCAGTACGAGCGCGGGGACGGTATCCCGCTCTCGGCCACGCTCTACCTGCCGGCGGACTACGATCAGGAGCGTGACGGGCCGCTCCCGACCTTCGTGTGGGCCTACCCGACCGAGTTCAAGAGCGCCGCGGCCGCCGGCCAACGCCGGGACTCGCCCTACCAGTTCACGCGGATCCCCTATGGAGGTGCCGTGCCGTACGTCACGCGCGGCTACGCCGTGCTCGACAACGCGTCGATGCCGGTGATCGGCGAGGGAGACGCCGAGCCCAACGACAGCTTCCGGGAGCAGCTGGTGGCGAACGCCCAGGCCGCGGTCGACGAGGGCGTCCGGCGCGGCGTGGTGGACCCGGACCGGGTCGGCGTGGGCGGACACTCCTACGGCGCCTTCATGACCGGCAACCTGCTCGCGCACTCGGACATCTTCCGGGCGGGGGTGGCGCGGAGCGGCGCGTACAACCGCACGCTGACGCCGTTCGGCTTCCAGCGCGAGCAGCGACTCTTCTGGGAGGACCCGGACCTCTACCTCTACATGTCGCCGTTCATGCACGCCGACAAGGTGAACGAGCCCATCCTCATCATCCACGGAGAAGACGACAACAACTCGGGCACCTTCCCGATCCAGTCCCGCCGCTTCTACGCGGCGCTCAAGGGGCTGGGGGCGACCGCGCGGCTCGTCTTCCTGCCCGCCGAGAGCCACGGCTACGCGGCCCGCGAGTCGGTGCTGCACGTGCTGTGGGAGACCGACCGCTGGCTCGACATGCATGTGAAGCCCGCGAAGCCCGTCACCACGACGGACAACGCCGAACGCTGACGTACAGGCCGGCCGCTCCACGAACCATGCGCGCCCGCCCGCTTGGAGGCGGCAGCACCGCCGCACTGATCATGCTGCTCCCCGTACCGGTTCAACCGGATCGGAACCCAGGCGGCGCTGCCGTACGTCACCCGGGGTTACGCCGTGCTGCACGATGCGGGGATCTCCGTGGTAGGGCGAAGGGGCGACGATCCGCACGATGACTGGGTTGAGCAGGTGGCCAAGGGCGCCAGAGCGGCGATCGACGCGGGTGTCCGGTACGGGGCCGTGGACCGGGAGCGCGTCGCGATCATGGGCCAGTCGCACGGGGGCCTGATGGTCGCCAACCTGCTCGCGCACACGGATCTGTTTCGGGCAGGCGTGGCGATGAGCGGTGGCTACAACAAGACGTTGACCCCGTTCGGCTTCCAGCGTGAGGAGCGCAGCTACTGGGATGTTCCGGAGGTGTACCACGCCATTTCGCCCTTCATGCACGCCGACGAAGTGGACGAGCCGCTACCCCTGTTCCATGGCGAGGCGGATGCCAATCGGGGCACGTTCCCGATACAGAGCCGTCGCTTCTTCCGTGCCCTCAAGGGGCTTGGCAGGGAAGCCCGGCTCGTCGTGCTCCCCGCCGAAGGCCACGGCTACCGGGCCCGGGAGTCGGTACTTCACGTGCTGTGGGAGACGGACCGCTGGCTCGAGAAACAGCTGAAGGGGGACCGATGAACACGGCGGCCGAAGTCCCGCTCCTGGTAGGGGCGGAGGGGCCCGTCCGGATTCTCCGCCTCAACCGTCCGCACCGCCTCAACGCCGTCAGCCTCCCCATGTACGAGGCGCTGGAGGCCGAACTCGCGCGCATCGGCGCGGACTTCGAGACGCGCGTCGTCATCCTCACGGGGACGGGCCGGGGGTTCTGCTCCGGCGCAGACCTCAAGGCACACCGCGACCACGAGGCGTCGCTGGCGGAGCGCCACGCCTACATCGACACGAGCCAGCGCGTGTATCGCGCCCTCCAGACGTTGCCGCAGCCGGTGGTCGCGGCCGTGAACGGACACGCGATCGGGGCGGGCTGCGAACTCGCGCTCTCGTGCGACTTCGTGATCGTGGCGGAGGAGGCCAGGCTCCGCATGCCCGAGGTCGCGCTGGGCACGTTCATCGGCGGCGGCACGGCCTACACGCTCAGGCGGCGCGTCGGGCACGCGCGCGCGGCCGAACTGATCCTGCTGGGCCGCTACTTCACCCCGGCCGAGGCCCTCTCGTGGGGGCTGGCCAACGAGATGCTCCCGTCGGCCGAAGTGCTCCCCGCGGCCCGCGAACTGGCGGCCCGCCTGGCCCGAAACGCGCCCATCTCGATGCGGCTCGCGAAAAGCCTCCTCGACCGGGCGGAATCCGTCGACGCCGAGGAGGCGCTGCGGCTCGAAGCCGAGGCGCTCTTCACCTGCATGGCCTCGGACGACTGGCGCGAGGGCCTCGAGGCCTTCGCGCAGAAGCGCGACCCGGCCTACCGGGGGAAGTAGCCGCACGAAGGATCCCACGCGTAGGCACGGAGTACAGACCCTTCTACCTTACTCGCGGTAAGGAAATTCTGTTCGGGGGGGCGGCTGCCATGGAAGCGACGATCACGAGCAAGGGTCAGGTCACGCTGCCGAAGCCCATCCGGGACCGGCTCGATCTCAAGGCGGGTGACAGGATCGCTTTCGCGCTGGAGGACGACGGGACCCTCCGGGTGACACCCATCACGGGGTCCGTAATGGAGCTGGCGGGCATGCTCCCGAGACCCGCCGTTCCGCTCAGCGAGGATGAGATGGACGAAGTGATCGCCCGGGCGGCCATTCGCCGAACGCTACGACGTTGATCGGACTGGACACCAACCTCCTGGTGCGCTTCATCACGGGGGACGATCCGGAACTCGCCACCGTGGCCACACGGCTGATCCAGGACCGTTGTACGTCGGAGTCGCCCGGCTACGTGGGCGTGCCCGTGCTCGTCGAATTGGTATGGGTGCTGAGGCGCGGCTATCGCTACGAGAGGGCCGCCGTCATACAGGCCATCCGCGCGCTTCTGGGTGCGGCCGAACTGATCGTGGAAAGTGCGGGGGTGGTTCAACTCGCCTTGCGGGATTATGAGTCGGGCACAGCCGATTTTGCCGATTACCTGATCGGGCGTGCCAACCGTGCATGTGGTTGCGCCCGGACCTGCACCTTTGATCGTCGGGCGGCGCGCAGCAGCCTGTTCACGCTCGCGAAGTGACCGCGTAGCCGCTCCGCTTACTTGGCGGTTCGCTCCTTACTTGGCGGTCCCCTTCCGGATCGCGCGGCCTCCAGCCCCCATGGCTTCGAAGTAGCCTTCGAGCCGGGCCAGACGCTCCTTGAGTTCGGCCTCGAGCTTCCCAATGCACCTCGTAAGCCGCGTCTCGACTCGCGCCACCTCCGTCCGCACCGCGGCGACCTCGCTCTCGACAGTGCCGAGGCGCTGCTCGACGGTGCCGAGGCGTTCCTCGACTCCGTCCAGCCGCCCCTCCATGCGGCTGGTGGTCGTCAACAGCTTCTTGATGTCGCTCCGCATGCCGCGCTGGCCAGGAACGAGTAGCGCGGCCAAGGCGATGGCCACCGCGATGATGGCGATCATCTCCCCGCTCATGGGCGTGCCTCCAGGGGGGGCGACGAGGCGTCACCCCGCCCACAAGATGGTCCGGCGTGATCAAGACGGGTCATTCGGAATCTCCGTGATCGTCGATCCAACGTAGGGCCTTGGCGCTACGCCGCGCGACCGCGCGACGACGACGCTTCCGAGACCAGGATGACGCGGCCGGTCAACGGAGTGTCATCGGGCCTCGGGACGCTTCGGGACGTTCCCGCGGGAACCTCTGCGCTCAATCCGCCGCCATTGCCGCCCCGCCAGTACGCGCCGCACGTTTGACGGATTCATCGACCCAGCCCGCGCAGGCAGAGGAGGACATGATGGTTTCCGCCCGCCGCTCCGCCCGGATGACCGGGGTTCTCGCGCTCGCGGTCTTCGCCGCTCTGATCGCGGTCTTGCCCGCAGCAGCCCAGGGCCGGACGATCGCGCTCGTCGGGGGCCAGCTGCTCGACGGGTACGAGGCGAACCCCATCCATCACGCGGCCGTCGTGATCGAGGGGAACCGGATCGTCGCCGTGGGACCCGCGGCCGAGATCGAGATTCCACCCGACGCCGAAGTCATCGACACCCGGGGCAAGACGATGATGCCGGGAATGGTCGACGCGCACGTGCACATCATGATCCTCGGTCACGGGGACTACGCGGACTGGTTCCCCTGGTTCGAGGGGAATGATGACCTCGTCTACGAGACGTCGGCGAAACAACTGCTCATGGCCGGGGTCACGGCGGGCGTCGACCTCTCGGCACCGATGTCGAGCCTCGCCTTCCGCGACCGGGTGAACCGTAACGAGGTGCCCGGCCCGCGGCTCCTCGTCAGCGGCCCCTGGGTGACGCGCTACGCCTGGGATTTCCTCCCGGACGAACTCCGCGTCCTGCACCGCACGCCCGAGGAGGCGGCGGAGCGGACGCGGATGCTCATCGACGCGGGGGTCGACGTCATCAAGACGTGGATCGGGACGACCGAGGAGGACATGCGCGCGATCAAGTCCGTGGCTGGCCCTGCCGGCGTTCCCATCCACTGCCATGTCTATGAAGAGGAAGTCGTGTGGGGCGCGATCCGCGGCGGGTGCGACGTGCTCCAGCACGCGGGTTCGGGAGGCAGCGTCCCCGCCTACTCGCAGGAACTCGTCGACCATATCGCGATGGAGGGGATCCCGGTCGTGCAGACGATCTCGCACCGGATCTGGGTCTACCCCGCCACGCTCGAGTTCCCGGAGCGGCTGTGGGACCCGGACATCATCAACAGCTTCCCCGAGCCGATCCGCGAGCAGGTGCTGAGTTCCTACACCAAGGACGACTTCTGGCGGAAGCCCTACTTCCGCAGCACGCCGCGCCAGATCCGGAACAGCGAGCGCGCCGCGCGCCAGTTCATCGACGCGGACGCGGTCATGGCCATGGGCACGGACACGGGATCGCCACTCAACTTCCACGCGGAGTCGGCGTGGCGGGAGGTGTCCGCGCTCGTCGACATGGGGATGACGGAGATCGAGGCGATCTCCGCGGCGACCAAGGTCTCCGCCCAGGTCCTCGGGCTCCGTGAGACCGGCACGATCGAGCCCGGCAAGCTGGCCGACATCATCGTGGTCGACGGCAACCCGCTGTTCGACATCAACGTGCTCGGCTACGTGACGGACGTGATCAAGGACGGGATCATCTACAAGCGGAACGGCGTCCCGGTGTGGGAGATGAACCGCGCGCAGACGAGCACCAGCGGTTCATGATCCGCCGTTTCCCGACCCTCGCGGCCGGGCTGGCGCTCGCCGCTTGCACCGTCGTGCCCGAGTCGGCGGACGATCCGTCGTCGGCGGGCACCGGCCACGCCGCCTTCGACCTGGTGATCGTCGGGGGCACCGTCGTTGATGGGACGGGCGCCGACCGCTTCACCGCCGACCTCGGGATCCGAGACGGCCGCGTCGTCGAGATCGCGCGGGACGGCGGGCTGGCGGGACAGGGGACGGAGGAGATCGACGCGACCGGCCTCATCGTCTCCCCCGGGTTCGTCGATCACCACAACCACGTCCAGAACCAGGTCCACCGGCGCCCGCTGGCCGAGAACTTCATCCGCCAGGGGATCACCACCATCCTCCCGTCTCTCCACAGCGGCGACCAGCCGTGGCCGCTGCGCGACTACATCGGCGACCTCGAGGTCGCGCCCAACATCGGGTTCTTCGCGGGCCACAGCTGGACCCGTAGGCAGGTGATCGGGATGGAAGACCGGGCCCCGACCCCCGAGGAACTCGACGAGATGCGGGATCTCGTGCGCGAGACGATGGAGGACGGCGCGCTCGGGTTCTCGACCGGGCTCCTCTACGTCCCCGCCAACTACGCCGAGACCGAGGAGGTCATCGAGTTGGCGAAGGTCGCGGCGGACTACGGCGGCATCTACTACACGCACATGCGGGACGAGGCGCGGGGGCTCCTGCCGGCCGTGCGAGAGGCGATCCGGGTCGGCGCCGAGGGCGGGCTTCCGGTTCACATCAATCACTTCAAGGCGATGGGGGTCGACAACTGGGGACAGACCGTCGAGTCGCTCGCGCTGGTGGATTCCGCGCGGGCCGAAGGGATCGACGTGAAGGTCGACCTCTACCCGTACATGGCGGGAAGTACCGGCTCCAGCGTCCTCTTCCCGCAATGGGTGCTGGCCGGCGGCATAGACTCGTTCCGGGTGCGCGTGACCGATCCCGAGACCCGTGCGCGGGTCGAGCGGGAGACGGAGGAGTGGATGAACCGCGACTGGACGGGCGGCGACCTGTCACGCATCCAGTTCCGCACCCTGCGCGCCTTCCCCGAGTACAACGGGAAGCGGATGTCGGAGCTGGCCGCGGACCGGGGGCTGCCGAACAACGACGCGACCGGCGTCCAGCTCGCGATCGAACTCCAGTTGGCCGGCGGGTTCAGCGCCATCTACCACTTCATGGACGAGGCGGATGTCGTCCGAATCATGCAGCACCCGCAGGCGATGTTCGAGACGGATGGTGATCCGGTCGGCTACGGGCTCGGCTTCCCGCATCCCCGCAGCTACGGGACGTTCCCGCGCATCCTCGGGCGCTACGTGCGGGAGATGGGCGTGCTCACGCTGGAGGAGGCGATCCGCAAGATGACCTCGATGTCGGCGGACGAGATCGGACAGTCCGAGCGGGGCCGGATCGCGGACGGCATGTGGGCCGACATCACGATCTTCGACGCCGACCGCATCATGGACCAGGCCGACTATGTGGACCCGCACCGCTACTCGGTCGGCATCCACCACGTGATCGTGAACGGCGTCCCCGTGATCCTCGACGGCTCGGTCACGGGCGCCAAGCCGGGGCAGGTGCTCAAGGGTCCAGCGCGACAGCTCACCGAGAACCGCTAGCCGCTTCGTGGATTAGCCGAGGCTTGGTTGCCGGTCTTCGCTGGCCACGGCTATCGTTGCCGCTCGCGGCCGGGGCCACCTTCGCGATTCCCGAGGCTCCGGCGATCTCAGCCGATTCCGCCGCCGCGCCCGATGCGCGCGGCCGCCACCGATATCCATGACCGACGAAACGAATACGGAACCCAGCGCCGATTCGGGCCATCCGCCCGGTTTGATGGACAAGCTCGTGTCCCTCGCCAAGCGGCGCGGGTTCGTCTTCCAGTCCTCCGAGATCTACGGAGGCGTGGGGTCCGTCTACGACTACGGCCCGCTCGGCATCGAACTCAAGAACCGGATCCAGCAGCTCTGGTGGCGGGAGATGGTGCACCGCTACCCGAACATCGTGGGCATCGACGCGGGCATCCTCATGAACCCCGAGGTATGGGTCGCGAGCGGGCACGTGGGCGCGTTCACGGACCCGCTCGTCGAGTGCCGCAACTGCCACCGCCGCTTCCGGGCCGACGACCTTCCGCGGCTGGAGGCGGGAGATCCCGAGGCGCAGCAGTGTTCGGTGTGCGGAACCACGGGCCAGTGGACGGACCCGCGCCAGTTCAACCTCATGTTCAAGACGTTCATGGGGGTCGTGGAGGACGACGCGGCGACCGTCTATCTCCGTCCGGAGACGGCGCAGGGAATCTTCGTCAACTTCCGCAACGTACAGGAGTCGGTGCGCCAGAAGGTCCCGTTCGGGATCGCGCAGGTGGGAAAGGCGTTCCGGAACGAGATCACGCCCGGGAACTTCATCTTCCGTACCCGAGAGTTCGAGCAAATGGAGATGCAGTTCTTCGTCGCGCCCGGGACCGAGGACGAGTGGTTCGAGGAGTGGAAGACGCGCCGCATGGCGTGGGTCGAGTCTCTGGGGATCCGCCAGGACCGTCTCCGCTTTCACCGGCACGGACCTGACGAGTTGGCGCACTACTGCAAGGACGCATCCGACATCCAGTACCGGTTCCCGTTCGGATGGCAGGAGTTCGAGGGGATCCACAACCGGACGGACTACGATCTCGGGCGTCATCAGCAGCACTCGGGGAAGAAGCTGGAGTATTTCGACCAGCCGGCGAACCGGAAGTACGTGCCGTACGTGATCGAGACCTCGGCCGGGCTCAGCCGCACCCTGCTGGTCGTGCTGGCCGACGCCTACGATGAGGAGGAGGTCGGGGGACACAAGCGGGTCGTCCTGCGGCTCGAGCCGGCGCTGGCCCCGTTCCAGGCGGCGGTCTTCCCGCTCGTGAAGAAGGACGGAATGCCGGAGATCGCCGACAAGCTGGCCGGCGAACTGCGGGGCCGGTTCAACGTCTTCTACGACATCGCGGGGTCGATCGGCCGGCGGTACCGGAGGCAGGACGAGGCCGGGACGCCGTTCTGTCTCACGATCGACGGCCAGACGCTCGAGGACGAGACGTGTACGGTGCGCGACCGCGATTCGCTCGAACAGATACGGGTGCCGCTGTCGGGCGTCGCGGCCTGGCTGGGGGCGGCGGTCCGCGGCGCCTCTCCCGGCGCCTGACCGGCTAGCAGGGTCATGCCGTTCCGCGTCGAGGAGATCCGGGATCGGGCGCAGCGGCTGCAGAGCGCCGTGGCGCGCGCCCACTACCGACTTCGCAGCGGACTCGAGGAGCGGTCTTCGCTGGCTGCGCTGTACCGCGAGCACCGGATTCTCCTCGATCCCGCAGTGCTTCCGGCCATCCAGCATGAACTCTCCGAGGCGTACGGTGACGAGCGCCAGTGCCTGAAGGCGCTTTTCAACTGGGTGGCCGGACAGCAGATCGAAGCCGAACTGGCGCCGCTCGAGGACGAACTGCGGTCGTGGGAGACCGGGGCGACCGTGTCCGTAGCCGAGCGGGAGATCCCGCTCAGGCGAGTGCCGGACTGGATCGTGCGGGCGGAGGACCGAGGAGAGCGGCTCGCCTGGGAGGCGGCGCGGCACGGCCGGATCGAAGAGGCGGCGGCGCTCCGCCTCGATGTCGTCCATCGGGAGCGGGAGGCGGTCGCCCGGCTCGGTCTGGGCGACTACATAGCGGCCCGCGAACGGCTGGTCGGTCTGGACCTGCGGCAAGTGGGGCGCACCGCGTCCGCGATCCTGCGGGGTACGGACGCGCCTTATCGCGAGGCGTTCGCCGAGGAAACCGACCGCCGGATCGACACAGGGTGCGGGCCGGCGTCCCGCTCCGACGCCCTGTGGTTGATGGGGATGCGATGGCTGGGGCGGCCGTTCGAGATCCAGCCGCTGTACCCGCATGTGAGGCGGACCCTGGAAGGCATGGGGCTTCCCCTCGCGCAGGACGGGTCCGTGCGGGTGGACTTCGATCGCCGTCCGCTCAAGGATGAACGCTCGTTCACGGCGGCGATGGAAATCCCGGGTGAAGTCGTCCTCGTCGTGTGTCCGCTCGGCGGCTGGCTCGACGCCCGCGCGCTCCTCCACGAACTGGGACACACGCTGCACCACGCCTACTCGTCTCCCGCGATCCCCTGGGAAGAGCGCGCGCTGGGCGACGACTCGGTGGGTGAGTGCTTCGCGCTGCTGTTCGAGGAGCTTGCGCTGAAGCGCGCCTGGATCGAGGCGGCCACCGGGCTGAGCGGGGATGCCCTGGCGGAATACGGACCGCTGACGGGCTTCCTGCGCCTGTACCGCCTGCGCCGCGAGGCGGCGCGGCTCCTGTGGGAACTCGAACTGGCGAGCGCCGAGCGGCCGGGCCAACTGGCGGATCGCTACGCCGAACTGATGAGCGATGCGACCGGATTCGCGCACCACCCCGTTACGTACCTCACGGATCACCTGAGGGGATTTCGCTCGGGACGGCGGCTGCGCGGCTGGATGCTGAGTGCGATCGTGCTCGACCGTCTGGAGAAGCGCTTCGGAGGGGAATGGTACCGCAACCCGGCGGCCGGGCAGTTCATGACCGAGATCCTCTCGGCCGGGCAGCGGGAGAACGCCGCGCAACTCGCGACCCAGCTCGGCGCAGACGGTCTCACGGCCGACCCGCTCCTGGCGCGTGTAGAGCGCTGGCGGTGAGCGTGACGCGCCGGCTCGGCCTGCCCGGCGGGTTCGCGCTCGGCGCGCTCGCGGGTGCGGCCGGCGCGGCGTACTGGTGGACCATGACGCGCCGGAACGCGGCGCTCGTCCGGCCGCCCGTCCGCGACCTCTCCGGCGAAGCGCTGCCCACCGGCACGATCGAATACTCGGATGGCGAGTCCGTGGAGTACGTCGACGTCGGATCCGGCGATGTGCTCGTCTGGATCCCGGGCGCCGACGGACCGAAGGAGACGTTCCGTTACCAGCTGCCGCATTTCGCCCGCGGCCATCGCGTGGTCTGCGCCGATCTGCGCCGGAAGTTCGCCGGCGACGCGGGGTTCGATCGTCTGGTCGATGACGTGGCCGAACTGGTCGAGGCGCGCAATCTCGATCGCTTCGTCCTCATCGGAACGAGCCTCGGAAGCGCGATCTCGCTGCGCTTTGCGAGCAGGTTTCCGGAACGGCTGGGCGGGCTCGTTCTCTGCAATCCGGTCGCGCGTGTCTCCTACGATCACGTCGGACTCAACCGGGCCGTGCTGACCCCGCTCGCCATGGCCACGACGCGGTACCTCCCGACGAATCTGGCCCGCGAGCTGGCGCGGAGCTGGAGTCGGCTCGGCGTGTGGATCTTCGACGACTCGCCGGGCCGCGACGCCCTCATCGAGTACGCACTCTTCACCGGGCCGCGGACCGTACCCCCCAGCGTCTCCGATCGCCGAGTCGGCCGCCTGCGGAAGTTTGACATCCTGACCGACCTGGGCGGGATCACGGCGCCCGCGCTCGTGGTGAAGGGTCCACACGACGTGTATTGTCCGGTGGAGTGGGCGCGGGAGATCGTGGAATTGCTGCCCGACACCGAGTACGTCCCCATCCCCGGCACCGGGCACTGCTCCCATATCTCCCGGCCCGGCGCGTTCAACGAGGCGCTGGAAAGCTGGCTGCGGAAGCTCGCCGAGGCGCAGGGGGCAAAGGGGACACCGATACCCGACCCGCCACACGAATCGGACGGAGGCGACGCATGACGAAACCCGTCTTCAGTTCCCGGGCCGCGATGATGCTGGCCATGCTCGGGATGGCGGTCGGAACCGGCAACATCTGGCGCTTTCCGCGCATCGCCGCGTCTAACGGGGGCGGCTCCTTCCTCGTCGCCTGGGTCGTCTTCCTCTTCCTCTGGTCCGTGCCGCTGATCCTCGTAGAGTTCGCTTCCGGGAAGGAAGCCCGCTCGGGGCCGATCGGAGCTTTCGCAAGGCTTGCGGGGAAGAGATACAGCTGGATGGGCGCTTGGGTCGCCTTCGTCTCGACCGCGATCATGTTCTACTACACGGTCGTGATGGGCTGGACCCTGCGCTATCTGTTCGGCGCGGTGACGGGGACGGTTCCCACCGCCGCCTGCGAGCCCGGCGCGGCGGGTTGCGTGGGCCCCCAGGAGTTCTGGGACGGATTCATCGGGTCGCCGTGGCCCATCCTCACACACGCCCTCGCGATCGGGCTTGCGGTGTTTGTCGTGCTGCGGGGTGTACGCGGTATCGAGCGGGCCGCCCGTTTCCTGATCCCGAGCCTCCTCCTGCTCGTCGTCGTGCTGGCGATTCGGGCGGTCACGCTGCCGGGGGCGAGCGCGGGTCTCGCGTTCCTCTTCACTCCGGACTGGGGGAAGTTGGGCGATGCCAACATCTGGCTCGAGGCCCTCACACAGAACGCGTGGGACACGGGCGCGGGCTGGGGGTTGATCACGGCTTACGCGATCTACATGAGGAAGCGGGAAGACACGACGCTAAACGCGTTCATGCTCGGATTCGGCAACAACTCGGTGTCGCTGCTGGCCGGGATCATGGTGCTGTGCACGGTGTTCGCCATCCTGCCGGGCGCGGCCGACCAGATCGTAGGGGCCGGGAACGAGGGACTGACCTTCATCTGGGTCCCGCAGCTGTTCGGGCTCATGCCGGGCGGATCAGTGTTCATGGTTCTCTTCTTCCTGGCGCTCGTGTTCGCGGCATGGAGCAGCCTCATCGCGATGATCGAACTGCCCACCCGGGTTCTCACCGATGCCGGGATCGAGCGGCGAAGAGCGGTGCTGACGATCGGCGGGCTCGGCTTCGTACTCGGCCTCCCGTCGGCGATCTGGATCGAGGTCTTCCGCAACCAGGACTGGGTCTGGGGCGTCGGGCTGATGCTGAGCGGCCTCTTCTTCTCGATCATGGTCATGCGGCACGGCGTCGACCGCTTCCGCACGAGGTTCGTCAACAGCGAGGGCAGCGATCTCGTGATCGGGAAGTGGTGGAACGTCGTCATTCGACTCGTCGCCGTGCAGGCGGTCGTGATCACCGTCTGGTGGCTGTGGCAGGCTATCGACCTGAACGATCTGGCCGCCTCCTTCACGCCGCTCTCCGAGTTCAACGTCGGGACGGTCCTCGTCCAATGGGCCATCGCGATCGCGGTCTTCCTGGGCCTCAATCGCTGGCTGGCCACGAAGGCCGCGGGTTTGCCGGCGACGGCCGACGACGCCTGACCGCGCGGCCCCGTGTCCGTCTCGGCCCGGGACTACCGGGGCGCGCTGGCGAACCTGGCCGGCGGGGTCGTCGTCGTGACGACCTCGGACGGGAACGGGCGGCCGAGGGGGATGACGGCGACGGCGGTGTGTTCCGTGTCGATCCGGCCCCCGCTCGTCATGGCGTGCGTGCATCGCGAGGCGGCGACGCATCGCGCGATCCACGACTCCGGCGCTTTCGCGCTCAACCTGCTCCCGGAGCACTCGGAAGCCCTCGCGCGGCGCTTCGCCTCGAGCCGGCCGGGCAAGTTCGTGGGCCTGCGCACGACGCCCGGGGAGACGGGCGCGCCGATCCTCGCGGACGCCATGGCGCACTGCGACTGCACGGTCGAGAGGGCGGTGGACGCCGGCGACCACACGATCTACATCGGACGGGTCGTCGGGGTCGCGTACCGGGAGGACGAGGACTGTCCGCCGCTCCTCTACTTCCGGGGCGGCTACCGTTCGATCGCGCCTTGAACTTCCGGCGCTTCCAGGCGGCGGCGCGCCGGATGTGGAACGACATCCCCGAGGAGGCGCGCGAGGGGGTGGACGGGCTGACGATCGAGACGGAGGCCATCGCCCACCCCGAGTTCGACTGGGTGTACACGATGGGCGAGTGTCTGACGGAGACGTGGCCGAGCGGCGCCGGCGGTGACGGAGACGTGCGCTCGGAACTCGTCCTCTACCACGGTTCCTTCCGGGCCCTGGCGGATCAGGATCCCGACTTCGACTGGGAGGGCGAGTTGTGGGAGACGATCCTGCACGAGTTGCTCCACCACCGGGAATCCGCCGCGGGGGAGATGGGGCTGGATGAGGTGGACTGGGCGCAGGAGCACAACCTCCGCCGACTGGCCGGGGAGCCGTTCGATCCGGACTTCTACCGGGCGGTGCCGACCGGCCCGGACGGCGTCGTAAAGCTCGAGTCGGAGCTGTTCGTGGAATCGACCGTTCCGGAACGCGCGGTGGAAGCCGTCTTCGCGTGGCGCGGGCGGCGTTACACGGTGGAGGTGCCGGCCTCCGCGGCCCGCGCGTTCGTGGAGGTAACGAACCTGGCGGGAGGGCGCCTGTGCGTGGCCGTGCGCCGACGCCGTCCGTGGTGGCGTTTCGGAGTGCGCGCCGGCCGCCAGCCCGTGCAACTCTCCGGCCCGGCGGGCCCCGCCCCCGCGAAGGGCGGCTGAGCGTTGCCGCTCTTCGGCAGCTTCCGGATCGGACGCTGGTTCGGATTCCCCATCCGGATCGACTACTCGTGGTTCCCCGTCGCGGCCCTCGTGATCTGGACCTTCAGCACGCGCGAGTTCCCGCGCGCGCTGCCCTTCCATCCGTCGTCCACGTACCTCGCGATGGGCACGGCGGCGGCGCTCCTCTTCTTCCTCTCGGTCCTGCTGCACGAACTTGGACACGCGCTGGCGGGCCGGCTGCGGGGGGTGACGTTTGAGCATATCACGCTTTTCATCTTTGGCGGCATCGCGCAGGCCCGCGATGAGGCCCGGCGTCCGCTGGACGAGTTCCTCCTCACCGCGGCGGGCCCGCTCACGAGCCTGGCGCTGGCCGGCCTCTTCCACGCGGCTCGGCTGGCCGCGGAAGCCTGGTACGCTTCGCCGCCCGTCATCACCGTGCTCGGCTTCCTCGCCCTGCTCAACTTCGTCCTCGCCGTCTTCAACATGATCCCGGGCTTCCCGCTCGACGGGGGGCGCATCTTCCGCTCGATCGTGTGGGCCGTGACCGGCGATCTCCTGCGCGCGACCCGCTGGGCCACGCGCGGCGGCCGGCTGTTCGGCGCCGCGCTCATCGCTCTCGGGTTGTTCAACCTGAGCCGGGGACAGTTCATCTCGGGCCTGTGGGCGGCGTTCATCGGCTGGTTCGTCGTCAACGCCGCGGCCTCGAGCCTGCGGCACTTCGAACTCCGCTACCTGATGCGCCAGATCCCCGTGGCGGCGGTCATGAGCCCTCGCCCCCGCTCCATCGAGGCGGGTCTGTCCGTCGAGCGGGCGATCTCCGACTTCTTCCTGCGGGGACGGCAGGAGGCCTACGCCGTGGAACGCCATGGCGGCCTGATCGGGGTCGTCGACGTGCGGGCGGCCTCGCAGGTGCCGGCGAACCTTCGCGCCGGGACGCCCGTGTCCGCGGTCACGAGACCCGCGGAGGAGTTCCCCGTGGCCCATCCCGACGAGTCTCTGGTGGACGCGCTCTTCCGGGCGCGAGGCGGGGCCTCGAGCCTGCTCGTAATCCGGGATGGATTCGTCGTCGGCGCGCTGGATCCCCGCGAGGTCGTGGCGCGGGTGCGCCGGATGCAGCGGCTGGGCCTCGTGTCGCCCGACCAGGTCACCGCGCCGGAAGGCCCCGACGGAGAGGGGGTCCGGACGCCCCCCGCGAAGAGCGCCTGACCGTGCGCCGGCCGCGTTCCTGGAAGGCCCGCTCCGAGCTTGCCGCGTCGCTTTCGCCGCGACTCGCCGCCCTCTACCCGGACCTCACCGTCTCGCTGGACTGGGAGACGCCGCTCCAGTTGATCGTCGCGACCGTGCTCTCGGCCCAGTGCACGGACGAACGCGTGAACCAGGTCACGCGGACCCTCTTCCCGCGCTATGCCGACGCCCTGGCGTACGCCGACGCGCCGCTGGAAGAGTTGAAGGAAGCGGTGCGCCCCACCGGCTTCTTCAACAACAAGGCGCGCCACCTCCAGGGCCTCGGCCGCCGGCTCGTCGAGGCCTACGGAGGCGAGGTGCCCTCGACGATGGAGGATCTGCTCACCCTCCCCGGGGTCGCCCGCAAGACGGCGAACGTCGTGCTCTCCAACGCGTTCGGGATCCACGAGGGCGTCGTCGTCGACACCCATGTGAAGCGGGTCGCCCACCGCTTCGGCCTAACGAACGAGGTCGATCCGCCGAAGGTCGAGCGCGACCTGATGCGTGTGCTGCCGCAGGAGGCATGGCACCCCTTCGCCTGGCGGTCGATCCTCCACGGGCGCACGGTCTGTTACGCCCGAAGACCCCGCTGCGCCGAGTGCCCGGTCGCCGACCTCTGCGTCAGCGCCGGGAAGTTCGGGTGACATGGCCCCCTCCGGCACGGGCGACGAGGGCGTCCCGGGTACAGCTGGCGCCGACGCGCTGAAGGAAGAGATCCGCGCCGCCGCCCGGGCCTGCGGATTCGACCAGATCGGCTTCGCCCCCGCCGAGCCACCGCGGCACGCGGACGAATACGAGGACTGGCTGGCCCGCGGCTACCACGGCGAGATGGCCTACCTCGCGCGCGAGGACGCCGTGCGCCGCCGCCTCGACCCGGGAGAGGCGTTCCCCGGCTGCCGGACGCTCGTGGTCGTCAGCATGCTGTATGGCTCGACGCCGGGTCCGCCGCCGCCGCCACCGCCCGCCCGCCGACTGCCGATCGTGGCGCGCTACGCGCTGGGCCGCGACTACCATGGCGTGTTCGAGGAGCGGCTCGAAGAACTCTCCGCCGCCATCGCGCGCCTGGCACCCGGCACGCGGACGAAACGTTACGTCGACTACGGTCCCGTCCTCGAGCGTGACCACGCCCAGCGCGCCGGCCTGGGCTGGATCGGCAAGAACACGATGCTCATCCACCCTGAGTTCGGGTCCTACCTCATGCTGGGGGAGTTGCTGACCGACCTCGAAATCGAACCCGACCCGCCCTTCGTCCACGACCGCTGCGGCACCTGCCGGCGCTGTATCGACGCCTGCCCAACGGACGCGATCCTCGACGGCCGCCTGCTCGACGCGCGTCTCTGCATCTCCTATCTGACGATCGAACTCAGAGGGTCGATCCCCGAAGCGCTGCGCCCCGCGATCGGCAACCGGGTGTTCGGGTGCGACATCTGCCAGGAGGTATGCCCCTGGAACTCGGATGCGCCCTCGCCGGCCCCGGCGCCGTTCGCGCCGCGACCCGGGCAGCCGATGCCGCCGGCGGACATGGTCGCCTGGGCCGAGGAATTGGCGGGCCTGGACGCGACCGAGTTCCGGACCCGCTATCGGGGCACGGCGTTTAGCCGCCCGGGCCGCGACGGGCTGCTCCGCAACCTGGCCGTCGGCCTCGGCAACGCCGGAGGCCCGGCCGCGCGCCCCGTCCTCCGGCGCCTCGAAGCCGACCCGGCCCCACTCGTCCGCGAACATGCTCGCTGGGCCCTCAACCGCCTCGAATCCTCAGGGACGGCATAGCGAGGTGGCCTCCCCCCGGGGGGGGGGCGCCGGTCGCGTCCCGGCGTTAGCTTGGCCACCCCCCGAAGAGATCGGACCCCAAA
Source organism: Candidatus Palauibacter sp. (assembly GCF_965222475.1). GTDB lineage: Bacteria > Gemmatimonadota > Gemmatimonadetes > Palauibacterales > Palauibacteraceae > Palauibacter. Next base: position 39,221 of record NZ_CBDCUB010000008.1, read on the forward strand.
ATTCGGAGCGAAGCGCATGCCAGGTTACGCGACCCTGGGTGAACCGTGGTGGATCGCCCTCATCTGGATCCTCGTCGCCGGTCACCTCACGAACATGGTCAACACCCTCTACCTGCATCGCTCCGCCACGCATGGCGGGGTCGTCTTCCATCCGGTGGTCGAGCACATGATGCGCTTCTGGTGCTGGCTCACGACGGGGATCGTGACGAAGGAATGGGTCGCGATCCACCGGAAGCACCATGCCTACGCGGACCGTGAGGGCGATCCGCATTCGCCCACCCTCGAAGGTCTCGCGAACATCGCCTTCGGCGGGCTCTTCTTCTATCAGAAAGCCGCGAAGGACGAAGCTCTGCTCGAGAAGTACGGCAAGGGGACGCCGGACGACTGGATCGAGCGCAACGTCTACACGAGGCGCCGGGGCCTGGGGATCAGGATCGTGCTCGTCCTGAACCTGTTCCTGTTCGGGATCATCCCGGGACTCATCGTCTGGACGTGCATGGTGTTCTGGATGCCGCTCACGGGGAACATCATCAACGGTCTCGGGCACGCGCTCGGATACCGGACGTTCGGCACCCGCGACGACAGTCACAATCTGTATCCGTGGGGCATCTGGATCCTCGGCGAGGAACTGCACAACAACCACCACGCGGACCCGCGCTCGGCAAAGTTCAAGGCCCATTGGTGGGAGTTCGACATCGGCTGGTTCTACATCCGGATCCTGAAACTCCTCGGTCTGGCTAACGTGCTCTACGCGCGCACGGCGCCGCCCCGGGAATTCGCGGCGCGGTTCTACCGAGACTCCGCGGACCGCGTGAGCCGGCGACTCCAGCGCGCGGCGTCGCGCATCCAGAGGACCCGGGAAGCCGGCCTGCGGCGCATCGAGCGCGCCCGCGAGGAAGGCCGGTCCCGGCTCGAGAAGCTCCGGATGGGCGAACGGGCGAGCCTCGATTCCTCCCGGCACGCCCGTCTCGATCGAGTAAAGGCCAAGTGCCTCGCCCGCCTCGACCGTGCCGCCGCGAGAGGCCGGGCCCGGCTGGACCGCGTCGGGACCGGAAAATTCCCGCGGCTCGACGCCGCCAAGTCGGAAGCCCGCACTGAACTGGAGAGGGCTCGCGAGGCTGCCCGCACCCGCCTCCTTCGCGCCGTCGAAGCCATCACGCTCGAGAGGCAGCCCGCCACGGACTGACCCCGACGAGTTGACGAACGGCAGGCCGATCCCCATCTTGCGGAGAAATTTTTAGCGTAGGCTAAAAATCCTCCCGGGCGCATCTTCCCGGGTCGCTGCGAGACATGGAGGACGAGGTTGAAGCCGGAGAAGTTGAGTCGGCGCGATTGGCTGAAGCTCGGTGCCGCGGGCGTGGCGGGCGTTTCCGGCGCGACGGTGCTGGACCTCGCCTCGCGGGGCGGTGCTCGCGAGGCGCTGGCGGCCAGCGGCATCGCGCCGCGGGGGCCGCGAGGGGTTGCACCCCCGGCGGGAAGCCACGCGGCGCACCAGGAAGCCATGGGCATCGTCGGCATGCCCCGGCCCGACGAGAGCTTGGATCCCACCGCTTTTCTGACCGACTTCGACTACGGCGAGGTCACGACCCGCGCCGACGGACGCGTCGTGCGCCGGTGGGAGATCGTCGGACTCGACCGGGAGATCGAGATCGCCCCCGGTGTCTTCTTCCCCGCCTGGACCTACAACGGACAGGTGCCGGGGCCGACGCTGCGCTGTACCGAGGGGGACATCCTGCAGGTCGAGTTCACGAACGCGGGCTCGCATCCGCACACGATCCACTTCCACGGCACGCACCCGCCCGAGATGGACGGCTTCGAGCCCATCGTCGAGCCGGGGCAGCGGTTCACCTACGAGTTCGAGGCGAAGCCGTTCGGACTTCACCTCTACCACTGCCACACGATGCCGCTCAAACGGCACATCCATAAGGGTCTGTACGGGACGTTCATCGTCGATCCGCCCGAAGGCCGGGAGCCGGCGCGGGAGATGGTGATGGTGATGAACGCCTTCGACAGCAACCTCGACGGGGACAACGAGGTGTACGCCGTCAACACCTCGGCGTTCTACTACCACCATCACCCCGTCCGCGTCGGCGTAGGCGATCTGTGCAGGATCTATCTCGTGAACGTGACCGAGTTCGACCTCATCAACTCGTTCCACCTTCACGCCGGCATGTTCAAGGTGTTCAAGACCGGGACGCAACTGGACCGATACGAGCTGGCCGACACGATCATGCTGTGCCAGGGCGAGCGTCACGTCCTCGAGTTCCGGCTCGAGAACCCCGGCATGCACATGTTCCACGCGCACCAGAGCGAGTTCGCCGAGCTGGGGTGGATGGGCTTCTTCGAAGCCGTCGACCGCCTCGCCGCCGACGAAGGCGTTCCCGTGCGCGGCCATGTCTGACGACCGACCCGCCGGGCCGAAGGGTCGGCCCGGCCCCCCGCGCTGGGTCCTCGGCCTGTTGCCGCTGGCGCTCCTCGCGGGACTCGTGGCCTTCTTCTTCGGTGCCGACCCCACGGCGCCCTTCCGCGCCGCGTTCCCGCCCGTGGAGGATCTCACGATCGACCGCGTGAGCTTCCCCGAACGCGGGATCATGCGCGTACACGTCGTGAACGGCGGCCCGGAAGCGGTCACCATCGCGCAGGTGGTCGTGGACGACGCGTACTGGCGGTTCGAGATGGACCGCGATCCGACTCTCCCGCGGCTGGCGCGCGCCACGCTGTCGCTGGACTACCCCTGGGTCGAAGGCGAAGTCCACGTGGTGCGGATCGTCACTTCCACCGGGCTCACCTTCGACCGCGAGGTGGCCGTCGCGACGCTGTCGCCGCGCCCGAACGCCCGCTACCTGACGACGTTCGGCCTGCTCGGGGTGTACGCGGGCGTGATCCCCGTCCTCCTCGGTCTCCTGTGGTATCCGTTCCTGCGCCGCATCGACCGCAAGTGGATCCACTTCTACCTCAGCCTCACCGTCGGCCTCCTCGCCTTCCTCGCGGTCGACGCGTTCGAGGACACGCTGCAGGCGTCGGCGCTCGTGCCGGAGGGGTTCCAGGCGGCGGGCCTCATCGCGGTCGGCGTCATCGGCGCCATCGTGGGTCTGAGAGCGATCGGGAATTTCGGACGCGGGCGGGGGGAAGGCGGCGCGAGCAGCGGCCTCACGGTCGCGTACCTGATCGCGACCAGCATCGGGCTCCACAACCTGGGTGAGGGCCTCGCCATCGGGGCGGCCTTCTCGCTCGGGGAGATCGCGCTCGGGAGCTTCCTCGTCATCGGCTTCGCGCTCCACAACACGACCGAGGGGCTCGCGATCGTCGCGCCGGTAGCGGAGAAGCGGCCGGCGCTCCGGCACTTCGCGTTCATGGGCGGCCTCGCGGGCCTTCCCACCGTGCTCGGCGCGTGGGCGGGCGGCTTCTCCTACTCGCCCACGCTGGCGACGTTCTTCCTCGCGCTCGGCGCCGGAGCCATCCTGCAGGTGATCGTCGAAGTCACGCGGCTGGTTCGGAAGAGCTGGCCCCGCGGCCTGTTCACGCCGCTCAACGCGACCGGCCTCCTGCTCGGCCTGCTCGTGATGTACGGAACCGCCCTCATGGTGACGGCGTAGCTTTCCCGAAGACGGACCCTACGCCGCGGGAGGCCGGGACCCCCCCGGTGACCCGCCGCTTCCCCAACAGAGGAGGCAGCATGCTCGGCGGCAGAAAGCCCGGCCTCGGCCTGTTCATACTCCGCGTCGTCATCGGACTGATCTTCGTCATGCACGGCTGGCCCAAGCTGGCCGGAGGCATCCCGGACACCGCGGCGTTCCTCGGATCGCTCGGTGTTCCGCTCTCGGCCGTCGCGGCCTGGGGCATCGCCCTGCTCGAGACCGCGGGCGGCGCGTGCCTGGTCGTCGGCCTGTTCGTGACACCCGTTGCCCTCCTCCTGGTCGCACACATGCTGGCCGGAATCTTCCTCGTGCACCTCGCGAACGGCTTCTACGTCGTGGGACCGGGGCAGGGGGGCATCGAGTTCAACCTGCTTCTCGTCGCCGGCCTCCTGACACTGCTGTTCGCCGGCTCCGGCATCGCGACCCTCGCGAGCCGTTTCCAGCGAGACATGCAGGTCATCTGAACCGCGCGACTCCCCGTCCCGCGGCACGTTGATGCCTGAGACGTTCCCGCGGGAACGTGCCGCGGCCGTGGAGGACGCGAGAGGACGGCGATGAACGAGACCAGGCGGCCTTCACCGTGGAAGACGCACGAGGCGATCCGGACCTACGTCTCCGGAGTGCTCTGGGTCGTCGGCCTCGGCCTCGTGTTCGTCATCGGGCACGGGCCGGACCAGGCCGGTTGGTGGCGCATCCGGACGGACGCCGCCGGCTGGACTTTCCTCACGGGCGCGCTCGTGGGCGGGTGGAACTTCTTCCCCAAGGGCGTGCGGGCGGCGCGGACGCTCCGGCTCGACATGAACTTCCTGATGACCGCGGCCATCGCCGGTGCGGTCCTGATCGGGGAGCCGCTGGAGGCGGCGGCGATCGCCTTTCTGTTCTCCCTGGCCGAACTCCTCGAGTCGAGCGCGGTCGTGCGTGCCCGGCACTCCATCGATGCGCTGCTGCGGCTCGCGCCCGAGGTGGCGACGCTGGTGGCCGGGGATGGGTCGGAGAGGACCGTTCCCGCATCGGATCTGCGGGCGGGTGAGCGGGTGCGCGTACGTCCGGGCGAGAAGGTGCCGATCGACGGCGTCGTGGTCGAAGGCCAGTCGGGAGTCAACCAGGCCAACGTGACAGGGGAGTCGGTCCCCGTCGCCAAGGGCGTCGGCGATCCCGTCTTCGCGAGCACGATGAACACGGACGGGTTCCTCGAGATCGAGGCCACGACCGATGCCGGCGACACGACACTGCATCGGATCGCGCGGCTCGTCCGCGAGGCCCAGTCGAAGCGCTCTCCCACCGAGCAGTTCGTGCAGAAGTTCGCGCGTTACTACACGCCGGCCGTCACGGCCGCCGCGGTGCTCGTGATGGCCGTCCCGCCCCTCCTCGGTCTCGGGACCGGGCTCATGTGGTTCGAGCGTGGACTGACGCTGCTCGTCATCGCCTGCCCCTGCGCGCTCGTGATCGCCACGCCGGTCACGATCGTCAGCGCGCTCACCTCCGCCGCGAGGCACGGCGTGCTCATCAAGGGCGGGGAGTACGTCGAGTCGCTGGGAGCGACGTGCGCCATCGCGTTCGACAAGACCGGAACTCTGACGCTCGGCGAGCTGGAGGTGACCGATGTCGTTCCGCTGGGGGATATGTCCGGGGATCGGCTGCTGGGGCTCGCGGCGGCCATGGAACGGCGCTCGGAGCACCCCATCGCCGAGGCGATCATCCGCTACGCCTCGGAGGCGGGCGGCCTCCGGGAGGATGGGTGGACGGTCGAGGATTTCCGGGCGCATCCGGGCCTCGGAGTCACGGCCACCGTGGACGGCGCCCGGGTCGCGGTCGGAACGATCGAACTGCTCGCACCTGCCGGCGACGCCCGAGGGTTCGGGGACCACTTCGACGCCCTCCGGCGGGCGGGCGGGACGGTCGTCGTCGTCTCCCGGGACGGCGTTCCACTCGGTCTGATCGGTCTCGCCGACACCCTGCGCCCGGAGGCCCCGAGGGTCCTGGCGCGGCTCCGGGAGGAAGGGGTACACCACCAGATTCTGCTCACCGGCGACCAGCCCCACGCCGCCCGGGCCATCGGCGAGGCGGTCGGCATGGACGAGGTGCGGGCGGACCTGAAGCCCGAAGGGAAGGTGGAGGCGGTTCGCGAAATCGTCCGCGCGCACAGGGGCGCGGCCATGCTCGGCGACGGCGTGAACGACGCCCCGGCCCTCGCGGCGGCGGATGTCGGGATCGCGATGGGCGGCGCCGGCTCACCCGCGACGATCGAGACGGCCGACATCGCGCTCATGGGCGACGACCTCGGCATGCTCCCCTACGCCCGTCGCGTGTCGCAGCTGGCCCGGCGACTCGTCCGGTTCAACATCGCCTTCGCCCTCGGCATCAAGGTGGTACTGGCGATCGGGGCCGTGGGCGGCTTCGTGAGCCTGATCGTCGCCGTACTCGTGGGCGACATGGGGGCCAGCCTCGCCGTGACGCTGAACGCCATGAGGCTGGCCCGCCTGAAGCCGCGTTAGACGACCGCCCTGCCGGCGTCTTGAACCGACCTCTCCCGCAATGGGTTGCGTATATTACCCTAGTTGACCACGTGAACAACCATGCTATTTTGTGCAACCATGAAATTCAAAGAGATTTCCTCCCTGATCCCTGAACTCCTCTCCGGTGCCATGGGTCTGCCGATTGACTCTGTCCAGGCGCAGCCGCCTGGAAACCCGCGCCCGGACCTCCGAGTTCGCTTGGGCGAATACAGTTTCGTCGTCGAGTTCAAGCACGCGGGCACCGCAGAAGCCGTCGGTGCCGGCGTTCGTACGCTCGCACGATACCGCACTGTTGCCGATGACCTCACCATCCCACTGCTCGTTGTTCCTTACATGGGCGATGTCGGCCGCCGGATAGCGGAGAACGCGGGTCTGAGTTGGCTTGATCTCTCCGGGAACGCATCCATCCGCGCCACAGGCCTCAACGTCAGGCTGCTCGGTCGACCGAACCGGTTCCCGCGGAGGGGGAAGCCAAGAACGCTCTTCGCACCGCGCGGCTCGAGGATTGTACGTCACCTCCTCCTGCATCCGAACGAGCACTTCTCTCAACAGGAACTGTGGCGCGCAACAGGGGTCGACAAGGGCTATATCAGCCGTCACGTGAGGAGCTTGGCCGAGGCAGGGCTGGTTACTCGCGAGTGCGGGTCTAGCGACCGAAAGACAAACAGAATCCGGGCGAAAGACCCCGACCTGCTGTTGGATGTCTGGGCTGAGGTCTATCGCTTCGAGGACCACCGAATTTGGCGGGGCGCGATGGCGTCAAGATCTGGCGAAGAGACGCTTACAAGGGTTGGCGAAACACTGACCAACTTACGCGTGGTCCATGCGTTCACCGGACTAGTCGCCGCGTGGCTCTATTCTTCGTATGCCAGCTTTCGCCTTGTCACGGCGTACGTGAAGGACTCATTGCCCGTTGCGTCGCTGGAGACTGCGGGTGTACGGGAACAGAGTGCCGGAGCCAACGTCTGGATCGTAGTACCGAACGATGATGGCGTCTTCCATGGATCGAACGTCCTGGACGGAACGCGGTGCGTCTCAGCTGTTCAGACCTTCCTCGACCTCAAGGCCCAGCCTGAGCGAGCCGCCGAAGCCGCTCAAGAGCTACGGCGCTCCGCGTTACCGTGGTCGATGAGATGAGGGAAGAGCTGCATCCAACCGCCGCGGACTACAATGACAACGCCACCCGCCTGATCGAGAGTTGCCTACTCCATGTCGCCACGGTTCTCGGCGATCTCATGCGTGACAGCGTCGTCGTCGTCGGAGGCTTGGTACCTCGCCTGCTGATTTCCAGGGAGCTACTGCCTCCGGGCGCCGAAGTCCACCCCGGAACGATGGATCTCGACCTCGGTCTCCGACTCGAACTGCTCGCTAACGAACGATATCGAGAGATCTCCGCGCGGCTTCGAGAGGCGGGGTTCACGATGGACGAGAATGAGGCCGGCAATCCGACGCGTCAGCGCTGGTGCCGGGCATCCCAGGCCTTGGGACTCGCACGCGTGGACTTCCTGATGGAACCGAGTTCGGCTGACGCTACGCCCGGTGGCACTCAGCACCTTGAGAGCGACTTTGCGGCGTTCGTCACCCCCGGCGTCGAAATGGCCTTCGCGGATCGAGTGTCCGTACGGCTCAACGGAAGAACACTCGACGATGAAGTGGCTCAGCGAGACGTTTGGGTGTGCGGTCCGGCCGCGTTCGTGGCGCTCAAGGCACTGGCTTTCGCGGGAAGAGGGTATCCGAAGGATGCATACGACCTCTTCTACGTACTTCGGAACTACGGGAGCGGCTCCCGGGATGTGGCGAGTCGATTCGGCCTAGTCGGGTCAAACGAGAAAGCGATAGAAGCCTTGGGCATCCTGGAGCGGGATTTCCTGGATCACGAGGGCCTCGGGCCAGTCCGCGCCGTAAGCTTCGTTGCCGGGATCCCGGACGAGGCCCTGCGCGCTGACGTCGCAGCTTTCGTCAGAGAGTTCCTGCACGCTGTTCGGAATGGCTGAAGGATGTCAAACGCTGCAGTTTGGGGCGGATCCCCCTCACGACCGACCGCCTTCATTTCCGGCGCCGTGGCCGGTGCGATCGCTCTGTGCCCTGGGCCACTCATCGGCCAGCGGTGCGACATCTCACTAGGTGGGGGTGTGGCCATCGGGTTGCAGGGCCTGGTTAGTCCGGTGCGCGTGGTCTCGGTTGACAACGGACCCGAACTCGCGGCTCGGGTGGGGTGCCGGACGTCCCCATCATCGAGGGTTGAGGTCGGAGTTCGCGGTTTCTCCCTGGGGGCATTGCTGGTGACACAGTTCCTCGTGGGAGCCGGCCACCGAGTGCGCGAATGGAGAGGCTTCGGGGAGCCGTGGATGGAAGTCCTGGTACATGCGGGATATGGACGTTCCGAGAGGATGGGATCCGTCGAACTCCTGCAGCCCGACATCGGGTACGATGGCCCTGTACTCGGGCTGGGAGCCCGTGGCGGCCTCGCGTTGGGGGCTCCCACGGCCCTCGTGGCGGATGTCACACTCCACCGCATGTTCACGAGAAAAAGCGATGGGAACTACCCTCCGGGATGGCCAGGCGATGCGCCACAGGAACTGGATGGCTGGACAGGCGTCACCTCGCTGGCCATCACCGTCGGCCTCGAGTTTTCGCCGGGCGGAGTGTGAGCCGAGATTTCCTGAGCGCTGTTCGCGCGGCATGAGGGCCGCCGGGCCGCGCTCTCAGCCGCCGGGCGGGCCGAGGGGGCTCGGGGCGCAGCCGTCCCGCTCGCGGGTGTAGGCGATGCTCGAGATCTTCCAGCCCTCATCCGTGTGCACGAGGCTCACCGCGTCGATCCCGCAGTGGCTGAACTGGCCGTCCACATGGAAGTCGTAGGGCGTCCATACGACGGCCATGGGACCCTGGACCATCACGTGCGGATCCCACATCCGCTCCAGCAGCACGGGACCCGGCTGGCCGATGGAGGCGGCGAACTGGGCGCCCGTGCTCTCCCCGACCTGGACACCGTCCGCAGTCTCGACCATGCTCGTGAAAACGGCTCCGTCGGTCAGCAGGTCGCGGATGGCGTCACCGTCCCGGGCGGCCATCGCGTCGAACAGGGCCTGCACTGCCGCGACCGCTCCGGCCTCGGCGTCATCCTGTGCCACGACATAGGCAGGCGTGGTCGTCGCCACCGCGGCGAGAAGCACTGTCGCTCCGAACTTTCTCATGAGATTCCTCCGGATTTCTGTGGTCTGTCGCTCAATATGACGGCGTCCGAAACACCGGCTGGAACAGCTCCGTTCGGTGCGCGCAGGCCGCGTCGGCAGGACAGGCCGGACAGTCGGGTTCGCTCATCTCGGGACACCGCGTCCGGTTCTGGAAGAAGAACCAGTCCACGGCCCCCATCGGACGCCCACTCAGGCGGCGGATCTCCGCGACCGCCTCATGGCAGGCGGCGCGCACGGCCTCCTCCTCGTCCGCACTCACAACCTCCCGGTTCGCGAGCTTCGCGGCCAGCGCCTCCTCGACCACCGTGACGACGCCGAGCCGCAAACAGCTGCGCTGGCAGTGATAGTCGATGATCGGCGGCACATCCTCCCCGTCACCGAACCGCAGGAAGCGCTCCGGCCGCTGGCTCAGGATAGCGGTGAGGAGGGCGGATTTCTTGCGCCACGGGTCCTCCTTGTAGCCGCCGAGCTGATCCAGCCGGCGCAGAAAGCGGGCCAGAGGCCGCTCCGTGGCGTCGGCTTCGGCCAGAAGCGAGGTGGGCGTCAGGCCGAGGGCGAGCATGTCGCGCCCGTACGCTCGCGCGCACGCCGGGTGAAGGGGGCCCTGGGGCAACGGGTTGACCCCGTCCTCGTCGCGGAGCCGGTGGTTGAAGTCGGCGTCGGCGAGGGCCGCCTGGCCGCCGGGGGTGAGTTCGTCCCGTGCCTCGGACGCCCAGCGCCGGAAGGCGGTCCACAGGTAGTCGCTGCCCTTGAGCGCACGGCCCCCGAGCGACGCGATCATCGGCGCGTCGTAGCGCCCGCCCCGCTCAGACCAGAAGCCGAACTGCTGGAGGGTGCCGGCGAAGAAGAAATCGAGTGCCACAGGGTCGCCCGGCTCGGGGAAGGGCGGCCCGGTGAAGTCGAACGCCGTCGCCTCCGGGGCCGAGGCGATGATCTCGGCGACGCGCCGGGTGCGGTCGGGATCAAGCCGGAGGCGATCGTCCCGCGGCGTCAGCGGCGGCGGTTCGTCCGAGAGCAGGGCCGCCGGGCCGATGCGGGTCACGGTCCGTGCCGCACAGGCCGCCGCGCCGCGGGCCGCGATGGCGGGGTGGTCTCCGGCGGCGATGCGGGCCAGCGCCGTCCCGCAGAAGGTGTCCCCGGCGCCCGTCGGATCCAGCTCGTCAACCGTGGGCGCCGCGATGTCGATCGCGTGGTCGCCCAGAATGACGCGGGCACCCCGCGCGCCGCGCGTGACGAACACTACACGCCCCGGCGCGACCGCCACGTCGTCGATCGATCCGAACAGCAGGCCGGCTTCCTCCTCGTTGCAGAAGAAGTAGTCGGACGCCCCGACCACCCTCGCGACGATGTCACCGTGCTGACGAACCCCCGGGGCGTACGTCCCGCACCCGACGCGTACCCCCGCGGCGGAGAGCCTCCGGGCGAACCCCAACTGAAGCGCGGGGTCGAGAAGCGGGACGACATACGCGAACGCGCCCGGCCCCGCGTCCGGAACGTCGTCGTAGCGGATGTCCCCTTCCGAACCGCGCACCGCCTGGTGATAGACGGTCTCGCCGCCGGGCAGATACTCGATCTCGAAGTGGGGCAGCGCGTCCGGCGGGATGCTCGGGCCTCGCCAGTCGAGCAGACGATCCGCCGGCTCGAGTTCGAGCGGCATGGGATCGGGCCGCGGCGACACGACCGTGACATCCGCGCCGGCCCGCTGCGCGGCCAGCGCCGTGTAGAGCCCAGCGCCGCCCGCCGAACGCACGGACCGGCCCCCGAAATGCAGCAGGTCCAGGGAAGGGCTCCCGACCACGAGGAGCCGCGGCGGGGAGGCGAGCCGTGGCCGGGAGGCCTTCCGCGACCCGGAGGCCAGCCGCGGCTGGCGGGGGGCGACGGGGTCAGCCTCCCTGCTGATCCGTCGTGATGCGCGCGGCCGCGCCGGCCGGGCCATTGTCCCAGTCCTGGGCGCTGGAGATGTTCGGCATGCCCCAGTCCTCGCCGTTCCATCCCTGGAACCCCTCCATCCGGAACGTCCACAGGCCGGTCGTCATGTCGCTCACGACGATGAGTCCGTCCTCGTTCCGGATATCGACCCCGAACGTCCCGTTGAACACCGGCGTCCGGTCGGCGTTGGGCGGCCCGAGGTAGGTGTCGTAGTGCGCTACCGTCATGGGGTTCGTCGGATCCATCATGTTGAACACGACGAGCCCGTCCAGATAGCCGGACACGAACACGTACGGCCACCGCACCTCGTGGTTGTGGACGAGGTTCTTCCAGTTCGCCGTCCAGGCCGCGATCGGGCTCCGAATCGCGGGCACCTCGCCGTTCAGCCCAGGCTTGAGGTCGAAGATCCTGAGCGGGGCGTACTGATACTCCGTCTCGGCGATCGCGAAGTTGCCGTCCGGCGTGGGCGTGAACGTGTGCCCGCTCCGGATCCCGGACACCCCGACGATCTGCGTCAGAAGCTCCGGGTTGTCGAGATCTGTCACGTCGTAGATGTAGTAGCCGCCGGTGCCGCCGCCGTAGAAGCGGTCCGTGCCCGTTTCCGGGTGATAGCCGAGATAGAAATCGTGGTATCCCCGCCGCCGGTTCCCCGCCATCCCCTGATCCGGGACGGGGATCTGCGCCACCATGGCGTCGCCGCGTCCGTCCACGAGCGCCCCGAGATCGTACACCGCCGCGTACGGTCCCGAGACCGTGGCGACGAGGTACACGTTCATGTTGGAGTGCTTGTAGACGAAGATGTTGTGGAAGCCGCCCGGCAGATCGGGCTCCTTGATGCGGGCGACCTCACGCACCGTCGAGGCGTCCGGCAGTCCGGTCACGTCGAGCACCACCGCGCCCATGTCCGAATCCGGGCCGCCCTGGCCGAACTGGAGCGACTGCACGACGTAGTAGCGGTCGCCCCACTTGAAGTGCTTGACGTCCATCCCGCCGGTGCGCTGGTGCAGATCCTGGTCTTCGATCCGCCACTCGTAGAGCACCTCGGGCCTCTCCGGGTCGGCGATCGAGACGATGTCCAACCCCTTGGGACCGACCGGCCCGTACTGCATGCGCGCCACGTAGGCGTAGGGCCGGTGCATCTCCTGTTCCATGTCCATGTCCGCGATGCTGAGCCGCGGTCCGAGAGGAACGTGCCCGAGCACGTCCATGTTCCGGCTGCCGCGTTCGACGACCCCATCGATGACCTGCGCGCAGAGCGCCCCCGGCGCGGCGAGACCCGCTCCGAGCGCGACGACCGCGGCCAGGGCGAACGTGCGATTTCCGAACTTCATTGCTTTCCTCCGTTCTTGAGCTGGCAACCCGCCGGGGCCCGGCTGGCGGCCCGCAGGGGTCCCCGCTTGCGGCCCGCGGCTAGCCGGGGTCCACCGTGAACACCATGGACATGCCGGCCTCCAGATGCTCCGCAATATGGCAATGCGCCATCCAGCGGCCAGAGTTGGAGGCCTCGAGCAGGATATCGAACGTCGATCCGACCGGGATCACCGTCGTGTCCTTCCACGCGAGGTTGTCCGACGGGACCCCGTCCCGCGACAGGATCAGGAAGCGCTGCCCGTGGATGTGGATCGGGTGCTGCATGGGGTGGAACGAGCGGCGCTGGTTGTGGATGCGGATCTTGAGGATGTCTCCCTCCGTGAAGCGCCAGTCGATGTCCCGGTTCTCCTTCCCCGTGCGCGTGTCGCGCATGACCCACGTCAGGTTCTCCGATGTCGAGAGGTAGTTCATCATCGGCATCGCGTCGGTCCACTCGACGGGCGGGAAGTAGAGCGTGTCGAGCGCCATCACCGCGACGATGTCGCTGGGGAGGTCTCCCACGCGGGCCGTGAGTTCGATCTCGTGATCCACCGGACGGCCGAACTCGCCCCGGTAGCGGTCGATGTCTTCGATGACGTCGGCGTGCTCGCGCAGGGTGGAGAACGCGGCCCCGTGGTCCTCCGCTACCGGCTCATCGAGCACCGTGACCAGTCCCAGCGTATCGGTGTGCGGGTAGAAGCGGCCGTTGAAGTGGTCGATGGCCTGGATCGGGTTGAGGAGGGCGTACGTGCCGGGCTCCTCGAAGCGCGCGTCCACGATGTACCGCTGGGCCGGGGCGAGGACGACGTTGGAGACGAACCTCTCGCGCTCGAACTTGCTCACGTCGGCGCCCACGAGCTTCAGAGCGGCGCCCTCCAGGACGAGGTTGAAGGTGCGGGTGTTCGCGACGTTGGTGAGGTAGAGACGCCGCACCTCGCCGCGGCGAACCGTCGTCTCCCAGCGGGGCTCGCCGTTCACGAGCAACTGGTTCCCGAACCGTCCCATCAGCGTCTGGATGGCAGCCTCCCGTCCGTACGGGAAGAGCCCGGCCTCGTCGACGAGCAGGTCGTCGAGCATGAGGAAGTCCTCGCCGTTCGCCGGGCCGTAGTAGTCCGGGGCCGGCGCGTCGACGAGCATGTTGCCGTACAGGCCGAGGTCCTGCTGGATGTCCTCGCGGTGGTGCGGGTGGTACCAGTACAGGCCCGCGTCGCGGAAATGGACCCGGTACATGAACGACTCGCCGGGCTCGACCGGGTCCTGGGTGACGCCGGGCACGCCGTCGAACCGGTTCTCGAGCCGCACCCCGTGCCAGTGAACCGCAGTCGGGAGGTCGATGTTGTTCGTGAACAGGACGACGATCTCCGCTCCCTGCGGGACGCGGATGAGGGGCCCCGGATACTGCCCGTTGAACCCGTACATCGTGAAGGTCCGCATCCCGATCGTGCGCCGGACGAACCCGGCCTCGAGGCGGAGCGTGTCGCCGTGGGCCATCTCCACGACTTCGCGGAAGACCGCCTCCGGGAGCATCGCGGGGTCGTGGCCGGGGTCGGGCAGGAACGGGGTCACGCCGGGGATGGCGCCCATCAGGCCCGGCAGCATCATCGGCATCGGGATCGGCTGCGGCGGCATGCGCCACACGACCCCCATGCTGTCCGCCGCCATCACGTGGCCCTCGTGCTGCTGCCCCGATGCCGGCGTGCCCGCCAATCCGACAAGCGCGGGGAGGGTCGCTGCGACGGCAAAGTATCGGGCCAGCCGCACGCCCGGTCTGCTCACCGCTCGGCTCAGTAGTAGAGCTGGCAGTTCATGGCCTCGAAGGGGCCGTGGCCGGCCATCGTGTGGAGCCGGCCGGAGGGGGAAAGGCCGGTGAGCATGATCGGCCCCTGCCAGCGCTCGACGTCTGCCGACGCCTCCTCGCTCACGAACACGAGGAACTGGTTCCAGGCGACCCGCGCCTCGAGCCGGTTCTCCTCGGAGAGCGTGCCGAGCTGCATCCACTCGTCGAGTTCGGGCTTCGCGGCCCACGCGACGTAGACCGCCCCGTGGCGGCGGCGCATCCGGTCGACCTGGATCTCGATGTCGAACGTCTGGAAGCCGCCCTCGTCCACGGTGATCTCGAACGGCGAGCCGGGCTGCGTGAGCGTCATCGATCCGCGGCTCCCGGGCGCGCTCTGGGTGCCCGACAGCGGAACCACTTCGGGCGTGAGGAGGCAGGCGCCGACCCACGGCATCGCGTCCACAAGCCGCGGGATGTCGGGTGTAACGGCGGCCCGCGCCTCGTCGGCGACGAGCGTGCCGAGGGCGACCGCGAAGACGGCGGCCGCGCCGATCGTGCTGGTGGGCTGCTTCATGCTGTTCATGCGTCAAAAGGTTGCTTCCCGCGTCCCGCCTTGCAAGCGTCGGCGTGGCGGCGCGCGTTCCGGACTATCGACCCTTCGCTGTACTTCCAGTACGGCCTGTTTCGCATTCACTATACACTATTCATAGGCAAGCATTTACGTGATCTTGCTTGGCGCCATTCCCACCATTTTTCCCGCCGAGATGAAGGCGATCTTGACTAACCGGACACGCCTCCCCATGCTATCGGTATTCTATGCATGTAGGTATTCTACCCTATTGACCCAACCTCAGTGGCCTCCGGTTCGGTCGCAAGGACCGCGTGTCTTGACTCGATAAGTCCAGTTATCGCGAGTAACGGGCAAGGAGGAAGAATGGCGAGCAACGTCGTCCAAACGGGTCGCTGTAACGGGGTTGTCCGGGAGCGCCATGGCGAACAGTAGTTCGGCGATGTGGCCGAACGGTCGCGAGCAGACGTAGCGCGGATGGGATGGACCATCGCGGGGGCCGGCTGGCGGCGCGCCGCGGGGGGCGTGGCGCTGGCCCTGGCCGCACTGGCCGGAAGCCACGACAGCGTTCGGGCACAGACAGTGGCGGACAGCGCCGGGACGACGCTCTCGTCGCCCTACAGTCTGACCCTGGCCGCGATCGACGGGCTCGCGATGCGGACGAGGACGGCAGCCGGGGACGTACGGAAAGATCCCGGGGCGGCGCTCGAGATCACGCCGAGCCGCAACACGGTGACGATTACCAGGAACACGGATGTCTGCGACCGCACGGAGCAGGTGCGGGACGAGATCGTGGCGGCGGCGGTGGGGGTGACCGCCTGCGCCGACGTCACGGACGCGCACCTGGCCGCGATTACCAGACTCAATCTTCGGTCAGGCAGCATCATGGCCCTGGCGGCGGGAGATTTCGCGGGGCTGACCTCGCTGGAGTGGCTGCTTCTGGACGAAAACCAGTTGACGTCCCTGTCGGACGGCGTCTTCGCGGGGCTGGCCTCGCTGGAGACGCTACATCTGGACGGCAACCGGTTGACCTCCCTGCCGGCCGGCGTCTTCGGGGGGCTGACCTCGCTGAAGAGGTTGTATCTGGACGGCAACCAGTTGACCTCCCTGCCGGCCGGCGTCTTCGGGGGGCTGACCTCGCTGGAGTGGCTGTGGCTGTACGAAAACCAGTTGACCTCCCTGCCGGCCGGCGTCTTCGCGGGGCTGACCTCGCTGGAGGCGCTGTGGCTGAGCAAGAACCAGTTGACTTCCCTGCCGGCCGGTGTCTTCGCGGGGCTGACCTCGCTGGGGACGCTGGGTATGACCCAAAACCGGTTGACCTCCCTGCCGGACGGCGTCTTCGCGGGTCTGGCCTCGCTGGTGACGCTGGTTCTGTACCGCAACCAGTTGAGCACGCTGTCGGCTGACGTCTTCGCGGGGCTGACCTCGCTGGAGATGCTGGTTCTGCACGGCAACAAGTTGACCTCCCTGCCGGCCGGCGTCTTCGCGGGGCTGGCCTCGCTTGAGACGCTGAATCTGAGCTGGAACGCCACCGATCCGCTGCCGCTGGCTGTGACGCTGGAGAAGGTGGGGGAGAGCCGGTTCAAGGCGGTGGCGCCGACCGGCGCGCCGTTCGAGTTCGTGCTTCCGGTGAGCGCCGCCAACGGCTCGATCGAAGGCGACTCGACCGCGATCAGGATCCCGGCGGGCGCGGTGGAGAGCGGCCCGCTGGACATCACGCGGGCGGCCGACACAACGGCGGCCGTGACGGTGGACATCGATTCGCTGCCCGGTCTGCCCTCGGGCCATTCAGGCTACGCGCTGGAGAAGGACAGCAGCTTGCCGCAGGCGATCTTGCTATCGGCGTCGACGGGCATGACGCTGTCGGTGTCGCCGGACCAGGTGGGCGAGGAGGCGGGCGCGACGACGCTGACGGTGACGGCGACGCTGAACGGGATCGCGCTCAAGGCGGATACCGCGGTGGCGCTGACGGTGCACGCCCTCACAGCAGGCACGACCGACTTCACGGCCGACACGGTGACCCTGACGATCGCGTCGGGCCAGACGAGCGGCACGGCGGACCTGACGCTGACCCCGGCCGGCGACGATGTGGACGAGGGCGACGAGACGGTGGCGGTCGAGGGCGCGGTGGCGGAGCTCACGGTGACCGCCGACACGGTGACGATCGCCGACGACGACACACGGGGCGTGGACGTGTCGGCGACGGCGCTGGCGGTCGGCGAGGGCGACAGCGCGACGTACACGGTGGCGCTCGAGTCGGCGCCGACCGGCACCGTGACGGTCGCGGTGACGGTGACGGGCGACTCGGACGTGACGGCGTCGCCGGATACGCTGACGTTCACGAAGGCAGACTGGAGCACGGCGCAGACCGTGACGGTCAGATCGGCGGCCGACGACGACGCGGCCGACGACGCGGCGACGGTGAGCCACGCGGTGAGCGGCGGCGACTACGGCGCCAACAACGTCGCGGCGGACCCGGTCGCCGTGACGGTGGACGACGACGTCGGGAACCATCCGGCCACGGGGCTGCCGGCGATCTCCGGAACGGCGCGGGTGGGCGATACGCTCACGGCGTCGGTGGAGGAGATCGAGGACGAGGACGGTCTTGAGAACGCGACCTTCGCCTACCAGTGGCTGTCGAACGACGGGGTGGCGGACACGGATATCGCTGGGGCGACGGACTCGATCTACACGCCGATCCCGGCGGATGCGGGCAAGACGATCAAGGTGCGGGTGACGTTTGCCGACGGCGGCGGCACGCGGGAGACGCGCGTCAGCGCCGCGACGGACCCGGTAACGGCGGCCATTTCGAGTCAGCTGTCGGTGGCCGACGCCGAGGCGACCGAGGAGGACGACACCGCGATGGAGTTCGTGGTGACGCTCAACCCCGCCGCGAGCGACACCGTGACGGTGGACTACGCCACCGCGGACGGCACGGCCACGGCGGGCTCCGACTACACCGCGACGAGCGGCACGCTGACGTTCGCGGCGGGCGATACGACGAAGACGATCTCGGTGCCGATCACCGACGACACGTTGGACGACGACGGCGAGACGTTCACGCTCATCCTCGGCAACGCCTCGGGCGCCGATTACGGCGATGCGGAGGCGACGGGGACCGGCACGATCAACGACAACGACAATGCGGCGCCATTGACGGCGAGCTTCAGCGACATGCCGTCCTCGCACACGGGCGACGAGTTCACGTTCGGGCTGGCGTTCAGCGAAGAGGTCGAGCTCAGCTACGTGACGCTTCGCGACACCGCGTTCGCGGTGACCGGCGGCGAGGTGAAGACGGCCCAGCGCCAACAGCAGGGCAGCAACCGGGCATGGAACATCACGGTCGACCCGACTTCGGCGAACGACACGGTGACCATCACGCTGCCGGAGACGACCGACTGTGGCGCGAGCGGCGCCATCTGCACCGAGGGCGGGGACGGCCGGCCGCTGTCGCACTCGCTGTCGAGCGTGGTCGCGGGGGCGGTGAGCACTCCGGCGGTGAGCGTGTCCGATGCGAGCGCGGCCGAGGGCGACGCGGTCGCCTTCACGGTGTCGCTGTCGGCGGCGAGCAGCCAGCAGGTGACGGTCGAGTACGCGATGTCGGACGGCACGGCGGCGGCGGGCGAGGACTACACCGCGCAATCCGGGACGCTGACGTTCGCGGCGAACGAGACGACGAAGACCGTGAGCGTAGCGACGACGGACGACTCGGCCGATGAGGAGAACGAGACCTTCACGCTGACGTTGTCGAGCCCGGCGAACGCGACGCTCGGCGACGCGACGGCCACCGGCACGATCAACGACAACGACGACAGTCAGCCGGCGGTGAGCGTGTCCGATGCGAGCGCGGCCGAAGGCGATTCGGTCGCCTTCACGGTGTCGCTGTCGGCGACGAGCGGCCAACAGGTGACGGTCCAGTACGCCACGTCGGACGGCACGGCGACGAGCGGCACCGACTTCACGGCCGAGTCCGGGACGCTGACGTTCGCGGCGAACGAGACCTCGAAGACCGTGAGCGTAGCGACGACGGACGACTCGGTGGACGAGGACGACGAGACGTTCACGCTGACGCTGTCGAGCCCGGCGAATGCGACGCTCGGCGACGCGGAGGCCACCGGCACGATCCGGAACACCGAGACCGCGGCCGAACTGTCGGCTGACTTCCCCGAGAGCGCGTTCACCTCGAAGCGGCACACGGGATCGGACGACCGCCCGCAGGTGGTCGTGGCGTTCAGCGAGGCGGCGGCGGAATTCGCGGCGAACACGCCGTCGGTGTCGGTGACGGGGGCGTCGGGGCTGTCGGTTCAGGCCCACACGGAGGACGGGCTCGAGAACGCCTATGTGTTCTTCATGACGCCGGACGGCGACGGCGACGTGACGTTCGCGCTGGTCGCGGACGCGGCGTGCGCCTCGGGCGGCATCTGCACGGCCGGCGGGACGGTGCTGACGCGGGTGCCGGCGGCGTTGACGATCCCGGGACCGAGCGCGGACCCGAGCAGCCTGTCGGTGGCCGACGCCGAGGCGACCGAGGAGGAGGATACGACGATGGAATTCGTCGTGACGCTGGACCCGGCGGCGAGCGACGCCGTGACGGTGGACTACGCCACGTCGGACGGCACGGCGACGGCGGGAGAGGACTACACCGCGACGAGCGGCACGCTGACGTTTGCGGCGGGCGATACGAGGAAGACGATCTCGGTGCCGATCACCGACGACACGTTGGACGACGACGGCGAGACGTTCACGCTCACCCTAAGCAATGCCTCCTCCGGCGTCGAGTTCGGCGATGCGGAGGCGACGGGGACCATCCGGAACACCGAGAACGCGGCGCCGCTGACGGCGAGCTTCAGCGACATGCCGGCCTCGCACACGGGCGGGGAGTTCACGTTCGGGCTGGCGTTCAGCGAAGAGGTCGAGCTCAGCTACGTGACGCTGCGCGACACCGCGTTCGCGGTGACCGGCGGCGAGGTGAAGACGGCCCGGCGCCAACAGCAGGGGAGCAACCGGGCCTGGAACATCACGGTCGAGCCGGCTTCGGCGAGCGACGCGGTGACCATCACGCTGCAGGAAACGACCGACTGCCGTGCCGTTGACGCGATCTGTACCGAGGGCGAGGACGGTCGGCCGTTGTCGCACTCGCTGTCGGCGACGGTCGTCGACGCGGCCTCGTCGACCGCGAGCGCCGCGGAGGGCGGGGACGTGGTGGAGGACGCGCTTGCGCTCCTGGGCGGCGTGACGCCGGACGCGGCCTCGGCGTCGCTGTTCGGCGAGGGAGGACTGAGCGAGGCCCAGTTGGACGCACTGGACCGCCTGGGCAACCGGAACGGCCGCTACGACCTCGGCGACCTGCTCTCCTGGACGGAGCGCTGCCGGAGCGGCGAGGCGCGCTGCGGCACAACCTCCACCGATCCCGGTTCCGCGTCTTCGGCCCTCCTGTTCGGCGCCGCGGCGGCCGGACGCCGCGGCGCCTCCGGGCGAACAAGGCGGCGGGGTTCCGGGCGCCGCCGCGCGCGCGGCTTGCCGGCTCGCCGTGCTGCTCGCGGCCGTCACGGCCTGGTCGTGCACCGCCGATCCGGTGGGGCCGCCCGCCGCCGATCCGGATCCGGGCGCTCCGGCCGTCGAGCGGCCAGTCCCGGCGACCGCCCCGCAGGGGCCGGGGTTGCTGACCATCGAGTGGACGGCGCCGGCCGCCGGCCGCGCCGCCGGCGTCCTGCTGGAGCTCGAGGGTCCCGGCATCGAGGCCGTGCAGGCGCCCGGTCTCGAGTTGTACCAATCGAGTGCGCCCGGGCGGCATCGGATCGTCGTGGCGGGCTCGCTCGACGCGGGTCCGCTCGTGCGGTTCCGCGTGCCGGACCGCGGCCGACTCGCTGAGTACCGGGTCCGCGTTGTCCAGGTCACGGGCGAGGACTACGCGCTCAGCGACGTGGGCGAATACCGGGCCGTGATCACGTCGAACTGACCGCCTCGGCTGAGATGGGCCGCCCGACGTGCGTGCCGCGGCTCGTGTGCGTCGGGCGGGCCGTAGCCAGAATGTCAGTCGGCCTCCGGTTCCTCCTCCTCCTCGATGACGATCTCACGTCCGGACGGCCGTTGTCCCGCGCGACTCGGCCGGCGGGGCCCGGGACGCGTCCCGAAGCTGCCGTGCAGGCCGGTGAAGCGGACGCCGGGCCTCCCCCACGACATGGATCGCACCGTTCTCGATCTGGCGGCCCATCCAGCCCCGCACGCGCGATATGAGGCCGCGCCGCACCGGTGGGACCAGCAGCAGGATGCCGGCGATGTCCGTGAGGACACCGGGCGTGATGAGGACCACCCCCGCCACCAGGATGAGCAGCGCGTGGACGAGCGACTCGCCCGGAAGCTCACGCCGCCCTGGAGTTCATCTCGCACGGCAAGCCAGCTCCGCAGCCCCTCACGCCTCGCGAGCCACGCCCCTGCGGCGCCCGTCCCGAGGACGAGCAGCAGCGTCGGCCCCAGCCCCAGGTAACCGCCGAGGCGGATGAGGAGGGCGAGTTCGACGACGGGTATGATCGTGAACAGCAGGAACAGCCGAAGAAGCATCGTCAGAATCCGGGTACCACTAGAATCCGAGCATCGCCCGCACCTTCGGGTCGATCTTCTCGGGAGTCCAGAACGGCTTCCACACGAGGCTCACCACCGCCTCCTCCACGCCGTCCACCGACTCCGCCGCGTCCTTTGCCCCGCCGAGGATCTGGCCTCCGGCCGGGCAGCCGGGACTCGTCAACGTCATCGTGACCTGCGCCGCGCCATCCTCCACCTCGACGTCGTACACGAGCCCGAGATCCACGATGTTGATGCCGAGTTCCGGATCGGTCACCGTGCGCAGCGCGGTCCTCACCTGTTCCTCGACGCCGCCTTCCGCCGCCGCCCCGTCCTGCTCGCTCGGATTCACAGGTTCCGTCGGTTCCATCATATCCATCACCTCTCGCTTCTATCTGACAGTCAGCCCCTTCACCCGACCAGTTCCCCCGGACGGGCGCCGGGTTTCTCGAACTCCCTCAACAGATCCTCTACGGTCGGGCGCGCGCGCACCAGCGCCTTGCAGTCATCCATGGCGCCGGTCGCGTTGATGAGGATGGTCCCGGTCAGCCGGTTCCCGGTGACACAATAGACGATCGATCGGCCCGATCCCAACTCGCCCGAGACGATGGTGCGGTCCACGTCCGCGGTCTCCCCGAACACGTTGATGCTCAGGTCGAACACGTGCGTGAAGAAGTAGGAGAGGTGGTCGAACGGCTCGCCGGCTCCGGCCATGTTGCGGCCCGCGTGCCGGCCGTGGGCCCGGGCATGATCCCAGTGCTCGACGCGCGCGAGCCCTCCTGCCACCGGGTCCGGGAACCGCGCCACGTCACCCGCCGCGTAGATGTGCGCGGCCGTGGTCTCTCCGAACCCATCCACCACGATGCCGTCGTGAACCGCGAGGCCGGCCTCGGCCCCCAGTTCGTCGTTCGGCGTCATCCCGACCCCCATGATCGCGAGGTCGGCGGCGACCTCCTCGCCGCTGTCGAGCAGGACCCGGGACACCCGTCCCTCGCCCTCCAGAGCCGTCACGGCGGAGCCCAGCATGAAGCGGACGCCGCGTTCCTCGAAGTAGCGGCGGAGGAAGCTCGACACCGCCTCGGGGAACACGCGGTCCCAAACGCGTGGTGCGACTTCCACCACGACCGCGTCCACGTCGATCTTCGACAGCGTCGACGCGAGCTCCATTCCTATGAACCCGGCGCCGACGAGAACCACGCGCGTCGCGCAGCGGGCCGCCTCCCGCAGATACTCGGAGTCGGCGGCGGTGCGCAGGGTCGCCACGCCGGCCAAGTGGCTTCCCGGCACCTCGAGCCGCCGCGGCCTGCCCCCCGTCGCGATGAGGATGCGGCCGCCCTTCACCCGGCGGTCATCGGCCGTGCAGACGGTCATGGCACGCGCGTCCAGACGCGTCACGGGTCTGTCCGTGAAGAGCGAGAGCCCGTCCTGAGCGTCGAACCATCGGGCGGGCTTCACGTGCAGGAGGTCTCGCGGCGCGCCCTCCGCCTGGAAGAATTCCTTCGAGAGCGGGGGCCGGTGGTAGGGAGGGTCGGATTCATCGGTGAACATCGCGATCGAGCCGTCCGGGTCGAACTGGCGAATCCCGTCCACCGCCGAGACCGCCGCCAGTCCCCCACCCACGATGACGTAGTCGAACGTCCTCATCGAACGGTCAGTTCCCCGCGTCCTCGGCCGACTGGTCGTGCACGATCATCCAGGCGCCCTCCACGTTCAGCAGGACGAGCGTGAACGGTCCGGTCGAGGTGACCGTCCCGCCACGTTCAAGCACGTACCGCGCCGTGGCCACTCCAACCCGCGTGTCCACTTCACGCGCCTGCAGCGCCTCGAAGCGCAGACTGTCCCTCACCGCCCGTGCCTCGAAGTCGGGCGCATATCGCGCGCGGATCGCGTCATAGCCATCAATGAGTCCGCCGGATCCGAAGTAGGTGGTGGTCGGGGAGGGGGAATAGCCGCTCATGAACCCTTCGAGGTCCCCGCCGTTCCAGGCAGCGGCCTGTGCGTTCAGCAGCGACTCGACCTGGGTCGCGAAGTCGGGCTCGCTCGCCGAAGTCCCGCCGTTCCCGTCCACCCGCTCCAGGTGGCAGCCGCCTGTCGCCAGGCCCATGAACCCCATGAGCACGATGAGCACGCCCGCTCCGGGCGCCCGCCCCCCGACCGAGGGTCGCGTCCAATGCGGTTGATTGCGGATCATGTGTGTGAACCCTTCCAGCCGAAGACGCGCGTGAAGAGATCGACCGACGCTTCGACGGCCGCCTCGAGTTCCGGGGTCGGTCCAGCGAACGGATGTCCGGCCTGGAACGTGTGCGTGGCCCCTTCTACCCCGACCAGCCGCCCGAGGTCTCCCACCGCGTCCGCGATCAGCCGGGCCTCGTTGAAGGGCACGGACTCGTCCGCCGTCCCGTGCAACACCGTCACCGGAATCGTGAGGCTCGCAGCGCTGGCCAGCACGTCGAGCCGGTCCCGGTTGGCGCGTACGTCGTCGAGCACGTTCCGCTCCAGCGGCATGTCCTGCTTCGTGCGCGCATTGGGGATGATGACCGTCTCGCCGGCCTCCCACCGCTCCACGAAGCCTTCGTAGCGTGTAACCGACGAGATCGAGGCCCAGGTGACGAGGGCGCGGACCTGCGACCTGAGACCCGCCTTGAGGAGACAGGTCGCGCCTCCCCGGCTATGGCCCAGCAGGCCGAAGCGCGACGCGGGCGCAACCTCCAGGTTCCCGAGCCGTCCCGCCGCGAGCCCGTCGAGGATGGCCTCGAGGTCCCACAGTTCGCGGGAGAACGTGTTGTGGCTGAACGCCTCCAGGTCGTCGAAGTCCACTTCGCGCACGCCGGAGCCATCGAAGTTGAACGAGACGACGGCGACACCGGTCCGCCCCGCGAGTTGCTCGCACAGCCAGGGGAAGAACCCCCAGTCCTTGAACCCCTTGAAGCCGTGGCACACCACGAGCGCCGCGTCCTCGACCGGGGCATCGCTCGTCCAGTAGTCGCCGCGCAGGTCCGCTCCCGGCGGCGTGAGCCGGAATGAGCTTCGGTGTATGATTCGCGTCATGATCCTCCTCGTGAGGAATCGTCCCGCTGCCGCTGGGGCAGCCACAGCGTGTCCTCGCGTCCCGCTCGTCGGTTCGCGTGCCTGGCCAGCGTGAACAACAGGTCGGACAGACGGTTCAGATAGGGGAGGATGATCTCGCCGAGGTCCGGCTGGTCCTCGAGGAGAGCGACGACACCCCGCTCCGCGCGCCGACAGACGGTGCGCGCGACATGCAACTGCGCCGCGACCGGCGAGCCGCCGGGCCGAACGAACGCCTCGAGCGCGGGAAGCTCGTCGGTCAGCCTGTCGATCCACGCCTCCAGTGCTTCGATACGGTCAGAGGGGAGGACCGGGATGGACCCCACGCGAATCGACCGGGCCGGATTGGAGGCGGCGAGCCGGGCCCCGACCGTGAACAGGTCCTCCTGCACGACGCCGAGTGCGGCCGCCGAATCGTCGAGCGTTCCGTCCGCGTCGAGGGCGAGCGCGGCCCCGATCACGGCATTCAGTTCGTCGACCGTGCCGTACACGGCCACGCGCGGATCGTCCTTCCCTACCCGCGCGCCGCCCAGAAGGGTGGTGTCTCCTCCGTCGCCGCCTCTGGTGTATATCTTCAATCGAGTCCGATCGTCGGGGATCCGGTTGGCGAGCCCGCGTCCGGGGGCAACGGCCTCCGCGAAGCGAACCTTAACAGCCCGTGATGAGACCCCGCCACCAAAGGAGTCGTGACGTGAAGACTGACGAAACCGACCTCCGACCTGCAGACACTCAGTCACGAAGGGCCTTCCTCGCGACGGCGGCGGCCGGGGTGGGCGCCATCGCGGCGGGCTCGCTCGGCGCGTGCCGTCCGGGCGGGGAGGAGGCCGCACTTGCCTCGGGCACGAGGGCGCCAGGGGCCGGAGGCGGGATCGTCGTCGCGCGCGGCCCGATCGCCGTCGAGGCAGGGGTCGGCGCCCTGAGGAGCGGCGGCAACGCGATTGATGCGGCGATTGCCACGGCCTTCGCGCAATTCATCACGACCCCGTTTTCAGCGGGTGTGGGCGGATTCGGCTGCATGGTCGTGTACGACGCGAGCGCCCGGCGGGCCGTTTCCATCGATTTCCACGGGCGCGCGGGCGGCAAGGCCACGCCCGACATCTACCGGAGCGCGCTCGAGGGGCGGATCTACGGACACGCGGACCGCTGGAAGGTGCGCGGCGACATCAACCAGATCGGCTACCGGTCCGTCGTCACCCCCGGCACGATCGCCGGCCTGTGGGAGGCGTGGAGCCGGTTTGGGACCCGGCCGTGGGCCGAACTCGTCGAGCCGGCGATTCGGCTCGCGTACGACGGCTTCGACATCCCCCGCTCCCTGGCGGGCGGTTTCACGACCCGGACGGAGTCGTCCTCCGGCGTGGTTCCGTTCTTCACCAAGGTCCAGACGACCGAACCCTCCGCGCGCATCTTCCTCAACAACGGCGTTCCGTGGCGAGCCGGAGAACGGCTCGTGCAGCGGGACTACGCCCGTACGCTCGAACTCATCGCCGAGGGCGGCGCCGATGTCGTGTACCGGGGGGAGATCGCCGAGCGGATCGCGGCGGATTTCGAGCGGAACGGGGGCCTCATCACGCTGGCCGACCTCGAGGCGTACGCGCCCGACGTCTACGACCCGGTGCATGGCACGTACCGCGGGCATGACGTGTTCTCGAACGCGTTGCCGGGGAGCGGCGCCCAGGTGATCGAGATCCTGAACCTGCTCGAGGGATACGATGTTCCGGATATCGAGCACGGGCAGGCGGACCACGTCGAACTCCTCGGCCGCGCCCAGATCCTCTCCTTCATCGACCGGCGCCGGTACCACGGCGACCCGAAGTTCATCGATGACCCGACGGACATCCTCGTGTCGAAGGATCGCGCCGCCGAACTGAGAGGCTTCATCGACCGCCGCGAACTCCCCCCGGACATCGTGGAGGAGCCGCCGGAGGGCCCGGACACGACGCACCTCTCGACTGCGGACCGGGAAGGGAACTGCGTGGCGCTCACGCACACGCTGGGATCCGCTTCGGGGGTCGTCACCGAAGGCCTCGGCTTCACCTGGAACAACTGCATGTTCCAGTTCAACCCGGTCGCGGGACGGCCGAACAGCATCGAACCCGGAAAGGCGCGCATCACGGGGATCTCGCCCGCGATCGTGCTCCGCGATGGCCAGCCGATCCTGGTCACGGGCGCGGCGGGCGGCACACGGATCCTGGGCGCCGTCCAGCACACGATCAGCAATACGGTCGACTTCGGCATGTCGGCGCTCGAAGCCGTGTCCGTCCCGCGCTGGCACTGGGAGGATCACCTGCTGGAGATGGAGCCGCAGCTCTATCACCACCTCAAGGACGAACTCGAAGGGCGGGGTCTCGACGTCGCCAACGACGCGTTTGTCGCGCAGCTCCACGCGGTCGGAATCGACCCGGATACCGGGCGGTTGTCGGGCGGCGCGGACCCGCGCGGGTGGGGGGGAGGATCGGCCACGGTCTAGTAGCCGAGTGCGCTGACCGTCACAACTTCCGTGACCACGACGCAATCTACAGAGGGAATCGGCCGTTGCTGGCATGGCAAGTCGACGGGTCCGCTATCGGGTGCTTACCGTGCGGTAAGGCTCCGGGATTGCCCTATAGGAACTCTTTTCCTGGCTTCGGCGTATCGTTCTGTGCTAGGTTGAGCCGTGGCGGCAAGTTTGCCGTAGCCGATCCGAGGAAAGGGAGTTGGGCCGTGTTGCAAACTAGGAGGATCATTCTCACAGGCGTGGAGAAGAGCGTGCGTGGGCGGCACGCCGTCGCCCTCCGCGAGCTTCTTACACCCCGTTTTCTAACGAACCATACGACGTTCTCCAGTTTGGACGACATGATCGCTAGAAGCCCGGGCGGCGTCACGAGCGATGAGGCGTTCATCGCCCTCCCCGCCCCGGTGAGAGACGGCTTCATTGCCCGCAATTCCACCTTCCCTACCTGGGACGCATTGGTAAACCTTGCAGTCCGAGAGTATGCGAACCACAGCAAGACGATGGTGCCCTAATCCGCCATGGAGATGAGCACATGGCTCATTGCCCTATTCCTCTTGCTCGCTATCGCTCGCGCTCTCGGCATGAGAGTTACCATCCGCTTCGATGTAAACCAGTGGCTCCGTGACCGCCGCCGGTATCGCCGTGCCTCCAAGGAATTGCCGACCTTCCCGGACGGGACCGTGGTCTTCAGTTTTTCTGGAAACCGTCCCGGGGAGGAAGTATTCCACTTCAGCGACGGTCAGATCATCGGTGTCATTACGCTCCCCAACGGATACCGCAGCTTCATCGTAGATGGGAGACAGGTCTGGAAGAAGAAGAACCCCGAGTATGCACCCTACATCGAGGCAGTCGAAGAAATGCTCGAAACGGAAGATCCAGGTCAACCTCGTTCTCTGCCCAAGTCCCCGCCGGAAGAATCGGTCGACGAACCAGCAGGCGAATAGTCACGGGAATGGCTGTATGGCCAAGTCGCCAAAGCACCCCTGAAAGCGCAACTTGGTCTGCAAGCGCCTATCGACGATTTGCGGCCTCCCTGCGGCATAATTCTTCTACCACGCGCCAAGCACACGAAGCTCAGCCATCGGCGGTTTTCGAGGTTGACACGTGACCCCCGCCTTCTTATCCTCCGGGTCGCGTTGCGGGGTGGAGCAGTCTGGTAGCTCGTCGGGCTCATAACCCGAAGGTCGCAGGTTCGAATCCTGCCCCCGCTATCACTCGCCTCGCCTCGCCAAGTTGCGGGGCGAGGCGTTTTGCTCTCCGACCCATGGCGCGGAAGAGGGGTACAATCCGGGGTAGCTCAGTGGCCAGAGCGGGTGGCTGTTAACCACTAGGTCGTGGGTTCGAATCCCACCCCCGGAGTAGCAGCGCGTGGCCACGCGCTGCCAAGGGCTGGGTAGCTCAGGCGGTAGAGCACGGCGCTGAAAACGCCGGTGTCGGCGGTTCGACTCCGCCCCCAGCCATTGCCGCGAGCCGCCGATGGCCGGTTCGCGGGAAGCGGCGGAGGGGCGTAGCTCAATTGGTAGAGCACCGGTCTCCAAAACCGGCGGTTGGGGGTTCGAGTCCCTCCGCCCCTGTCGCTCGCGTAGCTCAGGGGTAGAGCGCATCCTTGGTAAGGATGAGGTCGCGGGTTCAAATCCCGCCGCGAGCTTGGAGGTTGCGGAACGGGCGCCCGTAGCTCAGTTGGATCAGAGCACCGGCCTTCTAAGCCGGGGGTCCCAGGTTCGAGTCCTGGCGGGCGCGTGGCAGACAGGGACGACTTCGGGATGAGCCCCCATCGTCCAACGGCCAGGACACCACTCTTTCAAGGTGGAGATAGGGGTTCGATTCCCCTTGGGGGTATGGAGGAGGGACCGGACGGGAGCGCCGACAGCCCGTCCTCGGAAGCACGGGGCCGTAGCTCAGCTGGGAGAGCGCTGCAATGGCATTGCAGAGGTCAGGGGTTCGAATCCCCTCGGCTCCATTGTGACATGCGCGCCGTTAGCTCAATTGGCAGAGCAACTGACTCTTAATCAGTAGGTTCGGGGTTCGACTCCCTGACGGCGCATCTTGATTAACTGAAGTGAGAACATGACGTTACCAAGTCGAGTCTGACAAGCAGATTTGAGCTTTCGTTTGCTGTGGCGTCCACATGGCGTCCAAACGGACCACATTCGCAGCCGTAGCGAAGGGCTCCGCCGTTCTTCCCCGGTATCTCCCGCCTCCCCCGCAAGCCGGCCACGCTAGCCCTAAAACAAGCGAGTAGCGCTGGCGAGGCGTCATTATGACGTTGGGCTGCGGATTATGGGCCGAAGAGTGTGCCGGGAAGCCGGTTTTGGGTGGCGCCGGGGCGGGGATGCGGGGTTTTTCGCTCGTCGGCCGGGGCTTTGGGGGGCGTGATTCGGCGCCGGGAGACACCGGTCCCGGCGGATTCGGGTGGAGGCGTGGGACGAGCGGGAGAACCGGGGGCGGCGTCAGCTGAAGCCGGTCTGGAACGCGGTCCTCTCGATGGTGCGCCAGACGCTGAACAGCCGGTCTGTGGTGGGCCGCCAGCCGATGATCCGGAGCGTGGTCCGGCGGGCCCGGCGGATGACCTGGCAGGGCACGAGGATCATCTCGCGGACGAAGCGCCTGAACTCCATGGCGACGTACTTCCGGCGGTCGGCCTTCAGGTGCATCATCATGGCCAGGAAGCTCTTCAGGTTCCACGCCAGCGCCGCCATCACCATGTAGGCCCAGTTGCTCACCAGGTCGTAGACCGGCACCCGCAGCGCGTTCACCCCGTTCTTGAGCTGCTCGATCACGTTCTCCCGGTCGCAGCGGGCGTTGGCCAGCCGGACGACCTCCGCCGCGCCCAGGTCCCTCCGGGTGGTGATGTGGAAGAAGTAGCGGATCTCGTCGACCAGGGCGAGCTCGCCCTTCATCTTGCCGGTGTTCTTGCGCACGACCACCATCCGGTACGTCCCGCGGCACTTGGCCGGCCGGTAGTCGTACTCGGCCACGTCCTCGAAGTTGAGCCGCTTGTTCACGTAGCCGCGCTCGCGCACGATCCGTCCCTTCACGTCCTCCCGCTTGCTCCGCGTCGCCCCCGTCGGCGACACATGGCGCGGCTCGCGCTCCAGGCGCGTCCACGCGTCCGCCTCCAGCGCCTCGGCGCGCGCCACGATCGCCGGCTGGGCGTCGTAGCCGAAGATGAAGTCCGCCTTCTCGCTCCAGCGGTCGAAGTTCACCGTCAGAGAGAAGTCGGTGTCCCCGCGCACGCACACCCGCTCGGCATACGGGGCCACGAGGCCGATGGCCCGGTCGATCCACTCCGCCGCGCCGGAGTGGCTCACGGCGTTGCCCGGCCGGTTCACCACGTAGAGCACCTCGTCCGTGTTGGCCAGCGACACGACCAGCGGGTGGTAGCCCCACACCCCCTTGTAGGACTGGTCCATGCCCGCCTTCTTCTTCCCCAGCGTGGGCGCCGGCGTCCCGTCCACATCGATATAGGCCACCGGCCCCGGCAGATCCCGGCCCCGGCCCCGCCACAGCCGCGGCCTGACCGCGTTGACGCACTCCATGAGTTCGATCACGCCGGACTCGGAGAAGCGCCGCGTGAAGTCGCCCGCCGCCGTCGGACTCGGGATCAGCTCCGCGCCCAAGGCGTCCATGTACGCCGCGTCGTGGCGCAGGCCGTTCAGATCCTCCAGCCGCGCGCCCCCGCACAGCAGGTTGTAGGCGATGTCCGGCACGTGGTCCGACTCGTGGTACGGCAGGTGCCGCTGCAGAAGCTCCAGGTGCCGGTCGATCTCCCGCGCCAGCCCCAGCTTCGCCACCAGCCGCCGCACGGCGCCGATGCCCCCGAAGCTCATCGCGCTCGTCCGCGCCCCGATCTCGTAGTGGACCGCGCCCGCCGAGAACACGGGCTTCGCCCGCGCCCGCCGGCGTCCCGCCTTACAGTGCCGCGCCCGAACCTTCCGCTTCCGCCGGGCACTGTTCTTCCTGCTCTTGCGATGCGATATTCTCTTCACCGGAAAGGCCTCCTGGTTGGGACCGGGCGTCCGCGCCCGAATCCTCTATCTACAATCAGGATAGGCCTTTCCGGTACTCTTTAACAGGGGTCCGCGACGAATCACGCTTGTCTTGGGGCTAGCCCCGGCGCGGGAGTTACCCGGGCCGGGGCGGGCCCGCCGACGGCACCACGCACTAACGCCCCGCCGAATCCGAACTCTCCATCCATGAGGGAACATCGCGATCTGATCCACAAGATCGGCGTCACCAGCGGCAACGTCGAGGAGCGCATCGCGGGCGCGCGGCTCCAACCGAGTCGGTTGCCCGGCTGCGACGAACCCCGATCGTGACGGGGGGCGTAGGGGTTCGCGCTGAGTTGCCTGTCGGAAGGCTGGGCGTAGGACGCTCCTGCATCCTCGCTGTCGTTGCCGCATACGGTTGGACACGCGGTTTCTGGCTGAAGCTGGCCGCTACCCAGAACGGCTAGCCCATCGTCCACTGTACCCCGATGATTATGAAGTATTTAAGGATTGGTCGATGGTGTCGTAGCCACCATTATTTCCGCCGTCACGAAGCGGATTCTCTTGACTCTCCCTAGCCGTGAACGGACGTAACCGTGCGGTCGAGCCGTGTTGCTGGACCCGTGGGCCGGTTCAAGCGGCGGCGGGCGGTGGTTGGTTACACTGGACCACAGTGAGAGGCGGGCGGGGGACGTGGGCGTGCGTTTGTGAGACGCGGGCAAGGCTTCAAGGATGGCAGGGAAGACATGCGGTTGTTCGGGCGGGCGGTGCTGGAGGGCCGGGTTGGCGCGGGCCGCTCCCTACTACTCGGGGCCGCGGCCGGGAAGCCGCGGTTGAGGGCGTCGGGACGCAGCGGCGGCCGGCTGCGCGCGGGCGCCTTCGACACCCTGACGTCTACACCGTGAAGGCGCCCTCGATGTGTCCTTTGGGCAGGAGACAGCACCCCGATGCGGGTATGGGACGCACCCGGAATCGATCGTGCCGTACCCGAAATGAACTTGTGCCTAGAGCTAGAATAGCAAATACTGAAGTGACCCCCAAAAGTTGGACACCCGACCTCCGGGTTTATTGTGCTGCTCAGCCCTCGCGGTAGAAGTCCTCGATGATGGTCATGGGTGGCCGGTCTCCAAGGGAGGAGTGACGGCGCACCCGATTGTAGTAGTTGATCCGATCCCGCACGACGGCCGCGAGCTCCTCGAGCGAGCCGGCGTCGAGGATCAGCGACCGGTTCTCCACCTTGAACCGTCCGAAGAAGCTCTCCATCTCCGGGTTGTCCCTCGGTCCGCGGAGTGCGTAGGAGAGCCGCGCACCCGCCGCCAGCAGCCGGCCGGTCCATGCGTAGCCGGTGAACACGGGGTCCCGGTCCTGGTGGACGATGATCCCGTCCAGCGAGTTCCGGAGGCGGGCCAGGGCCCGCTCCGCCGCCGTCCAGGCCGAGAGCGCCAGATCGGAGTTGGCCGACGCTCCAACGGCGAAGCCCGGCACGTACTTCGCCCGGTGATCGAGGATGGGGATCAGCCACGCCTTCCGGGTCCCGCCGGCGTAGAGGAGTTCGGTGAAGTCCGTGTAGAAGACCTCCAGCGCTCCGATCTCCGCCTTCGGCCGTCCCGACAACAGGTTGGCGCGCGGACCCGCCGCGTCGATGGCCCGCCGGACCGCGCTCGGCTTCGGCCGCGTGACCGTGCGCCTCAAGGACAGATCCCACAGCCGGTGCAGCCGCGCCACGACCTTCCGGTTCACCCGGTATCCGTATGTCTCCCGGAGTTCGGCGGTGGTCCGCCGGTACCCATACTCCGGGTGCGCCTCGGCGATCGCCTTGAGCGGCGCCTCCAGGTGCGCGTACTTCCGTGCGTAGGCGACCCTCGTCCGCGTGTGGTGGTACCACGTCGAGCGCGCCAACCCCACCGCCCGCAGCGATGGCGCCAGGCCGTACGCCTCGCGCGTGCCGGAGACGAGCGCCACCTTCTCAGCCACGCTCAGCCGCTCCGGCCCAAGAAATTTTTTAGCAGCGCGATCTCGACCTCCTTCTTGCCCAACAGCTGCTCCAGATCCCGGATCCGGCGCTCGTACTCCTTCACCGTCGTCTCCTCGGCGAAGACCTCCGGCGCCCGGTCCACGAACCGCCGCCTCCAGAGCTGTACCGAGTTCGGGTGCACCCCATACGCCTTGGCCACCTGCCCAGGCGTCTTCTCGCCCCCCAAGACCTCCAGCACCACCTGCGCCTTCAGCTTGGGCGTGTACCGCCGCCGTGCCATGACAACCTCCCTCCGGTCTGCCAGGTTCTACCCTGAGCAGCACCACGCCCGGAGGTCAATCGTCACAATGGTGGGGTGTCCAGGATCTGGGGGTCATATCCTACCTTGAAGTCTTCGGACTACCCGTTCAAGATGTCTTGAGTGGGTTGAACAAGTTCCCGCGTGGTTGGGCCCGCGAGTGCTGGCAGAGAGGAGTTGTCTGAGCGGGAGCCGGGATCGGCATTATGGATGAGGCGGCAGGCAGGCCGCCGCTCGAGGTGTTTCGTTTCTTCGACGTGGCCGGGCGGCACCAGAGTTTCGCCAAGGCGGCACGCGAACTCGGCATGACGTCCGGCGCCGTCGCCCATCGTGTCAGGACGCTCGAGCAATACCTCGGGGAGCAGCTGTTCGAACGCCAACCGCAAGGGGTCGCCCTGAGCAGGCGCGGGCAGGCGTTCCTCGTGGAGGTCCAGCACACCCTCTCCGCCCTCGACAACGCCACCGAGCGCTTTCGTGCCGGCGCGAACGCCGGGGCGCTGAAGCTCGTCGCAGTGGAGGCCTTCGCCGAACTGTGGCTGATGCCGCGGCTCGCCGCGTTCCGACGCGCACACCCCGAGATCGTCATCGAGTTCGAGACCGATCACCATGAGGTCGATCCCGCACGGCGCGCGTTCGACGTCTGGATCGCATTCGTCGCCGGGGTCCCGCGCACCGTGCAGAGCGAGGTGCTGTTCGAGGAGACACTCGTCCCGGTGTGCAGCCCGGGCTTGCTTGCATCGAAGGGGCGGCCCGTACACCCGGCCGATCTGCATGGATGGCCGCTGCTCTACGACCTGGCCTGGGAGGACTACTGGGCGCACTGGCTGGCCTGCAGGGAGGCCGGCGCGCCGGACATGTCCCGGGCGTCGGGATACCGTCTGTACTCGATGATGGTCCAGGCGGCGCTCGAGGGCATGGGCGTCGCGCTCGGTCACTCCCTGCTGATCGCGCCCTATCTCGAGCGCGGAACGCTGGTGACGCTGTTCGAGCCGCCCATCGCGGCCCCGGCGCGCTACTTCCTCGCCATCGCTCCCGGCTCCGGGGAGAAGCCCGAGGCGCGGGCGTTCCTGGACTGGCTCCGGGCCGAGGCGCGGAAGGGCGCTGCGGCCGGGCAGCCCGCGGCGTAGCCCGCCGCGCGAGGCCAGGGCTACGGCTGAGGGCGTCGGGCCACAGCGACGGCCAACTGCACGCTGGCGCCTTCGACACCCCGACCCGTCGCCCCCCTGAAGGCGCCCTCGATGTGTCCTTCCGGCAGGAGACCGCGTTCCGATGCGGGCATGGGACGCGCCCCCCGAATCGATCGCGCCGTACCCCGAAATGAATTGCTCCTAGAGCTAGAAACATACCCATCTGGCAGTCCTCGCCCCCATCCGTTCATTCATAGTCACGTAAATCCATCCCGCAAGACTCTTGACTCGTGATAAGTACAGCTGTCGAGAGCAAAGAGCACAGGAGCAACGATGACGAGCGACGGAGACACGACGGGAGGAAGTGCGAGCATGTTGGAAGCTACGGCTAATGCTAATGCGGCTGACCGCACCGGTGGTCTGATCGATACGGGGGCGGTCTCGACCGGTGAACTGACGCGCCATGGCACCAGGAGAGCTTCTCGACGCCGAATGAGACGTGCCGGCCTGCACGTCGGCTGGATCGGCGCGCTCCTGGCGGTCGCTGCCTGCGGCGACGCCGCCGGGCCTGAGCCCGAACCCAACCGGCCTCCCCGCGCCGTCGGCAGCATCTCCGACCTGATCCTCCCCGCCGGGGAGACAGCGACGGTCGACATGGGCGAGCACTTCAGCGACCCCGAGCAGGGTGCTCTTCGGTACCAGGTCGCCACCGCCAACGAGACAATCGTTTCAGTTTCCGCGCAGGGCAGCGTCGTCACGATGACGGCGATCTCGGCAGGGACCGCCACCATCATCGTGACGGCCACCGACCCGGAAGGCCTCGCGGCCCAACAGTCGTTCAGGGTGGCGGTCCCTGAACCGCCCGTGGTCGAGCTTGCGGCTGAGGTTCCGGCGGTGCCCGAGGGTGGCACTGCTGTTGTGCAACTCGTGCTCTCGGCACCTCCGCCGACCCCGATCAGCGTGGCGTACACGGTCGGCGTTGACAGCGATCCGGCCACGGACGATGCGAGTCCCGCGGATTTCGAGAGTGCGGCAAGTGGTACGGTCGAGATCCAGGCCGGGACGGGCGAGGCCTCGATCGAGATTCGCGTTGCCGATGATGGCGACATCGAACCAACCCGGGAGGTCTTCACGTTGACCCTCGACGTGCCCGCGTCCGGTGCCGGGTACGAGCTTGGCTCGCTGACGCGGGGCGTCCTCGAGATCGCGGAGGGGGTGTGCGACCGCACGCCGGCGGTGGCGGGCGCGATCGTACGGGAGGCGGGCGCAGACGGGTGCGCCGCGGTCCACGACTCCCATCTGGAGGAGATCTTGATCCTGGCCTTTGGGCTGGGCCAATCGGTCGAGTCCTGGCTGGCCACTCTCGATGAACCAGACATTCCCGACTGCGTACCGGGAGACCATTACTATTTCTCCAGTGATGTTGACCGCACCCGCGAATCCGGCGAGTCACCCGAGTGCGTAGTCGGCCCCTCGAGGCCCGCGAGAACCGAACCGGCCGCCGATGCGAAATCGGCCCGCAGAGCCGGCATCTTGTCTCTGAAGAGTCGCGACTTCGCCGGTCTGAGCCGGTTGAACTTCTTGATTTTCGCCAACTTGGAACTGACGGAATTACCGCCGGGAGTGTTTGCCGGCCTCACGAGCCTCGAACAGCTGTTCCTGTTTGAGACCCAGATCTCGCACCTGCCTCCGGCACTCTTCTCGGATCTGGGCAGGTTGATCAGGCTGGTGATGAACGGGAACCGCTTGGAGGCGTTGCCTGAGGACGTGTTCTCGGGCGTGTCGGGTCTGAAGGAACTCTCCATCGACGACAACGAGATCGGCGAGTTGGCCGGCATCTCGTCTCTCTCGGAGCTAAGAACGTTGTCGTTGAACCGCAACCGCCTCACGGAACTGCCGGCCGGAGCTGCCGGGCTTTCCAGCCTCGAGGTTCTGCTGGCCAACGGTAACCGTCTGACACGCCTGCCCTCCGAGACGCCCCCAAGCCTTAAGCGACTTGAGCTCGGCTTGAACGAACTGGCCGAACTTCCGGTGGGATGGCTCCAGGGTGCCCCGGGTCTGGTGCATCTGAACCTGAACGACAACCAGCTGCGTGAGCTGCCCCCTGGCGCGTTCTCGGATCTCGGCAGCCTGGACAGACTGAGGGTGGGGGGCAACGAGTTGACGGCGTTGCCGGCGGACGCTTTCTCCGGGCTTTCCAAGCTGGCGTGGCTGTCGCTGGAAAGGAACCCTTTCGGCGAACTGCCCGGCGATGCCTTCGCCGACCTGGCCGGGCTTGAGAGGTTGTGGCTCTGGGGAAACAAGCTGCGTGCGTTGCCGGCCGGCCTCTTCACGGCACTCCAGGAGCTGGAATTCCTGGCTCTGGCCGAGAACGAGATGACCGATCTGTCGGCCGGGACGTTCGCGGGACTCTCGAGCCTGAGAACACTTTTTCTCGTGAAGAACCAGCTTGCGGATCTCCCGCCGGACCTGTTCGCGGGGCTGTCGAGTCTCGAGAGGCTCTACCTGGGCGATAATCAACTGAGCGAGCTGCCGGCGGGCCTGTTCTCGGGGCTCACTCAGCTCGAACGGCTGTCGCTCGTGGACAATCCGGGGGCTCCGTTCGAGTTCGCGGTCGAGGTCGAACGCGCCGACAACGACGACCTGCTTGCGCCGGGTCCCGGCGCCGTGACCGCCCGGATGGCGCACGGCGCGCCGTTTGCCATGCGCATTCCGCTCTCCGCATAT
Source organism: Candidatus Palauibacter sp. (assembly GCF_965222475.1). Taxonomy (GTDB): domain Bacteria; phylum Gemmatimonadota; class Gemmatimonadetes; order Palauibacterales; family Palauibacteraceae; genus Palauibacter. Next base: position 76,427 of record NZ_CBDCUB010000008.1, read on the forward strand.
GCCGGCCGACTTGCCGGGGAGGCGGTGGTGATCGGGGCCGGCGAGGAAACAGGCTCCGAAGTCGCCGTAACCCGTGACGAGGGAAGCGGGACGGGCGTGCAGGTGAGCGCGGGGCCGGCTCCCACGAATCCCTACGGTTTCACGGGATTCGAGATCGTCCTCAGCGACCCGCTCGTTCTGTTCGGAGAACTCGCCAACCGCGCTCCGTTTGCCTTGCGCGAGATCCCGTGGCAACGGCTGCGGAAGGGGGCGGAAGGACCGACGTTCGCGGCCGCTTCCTTCTTCAGGGATCCGGACGGCGACGAACTCGCGTACGAGGTGGCGGCCGACAATCCAGTCGTGGCGTCCGTCACTATCATGGGGAGCCGGATCAGGGTGGCGCCGGAAGGGGGGGGGACCACCTCGGTCCTGGTGACGGCAAGCGACCCCGCCGGTCTCAGTACCAGTTTGCCGTTTGTGGTGCATGTCCGGGACCCCATACCCGGGTCCTACGACATCGATGTCGTCTTCGCCGACCCGATCTCGGAGCCACAGCGGGCGGTGGTTCACGAGGCGGTGAACTGGTGGATGACGATCCTGGCGGCCGTGGAACTGCCGGACATGCCGACGCGCGAAGTCGGCCGGCTGGGCTGTGGCGACGTATTTTCCGACCTGAATATCGGCACCATAGACGATCTCATCGTCGTGGTGTCTCTGCGGGAGATCGATGGCCCGGGCGGCGTCCTGGCGGGCGCGCAGCCCTGTGGCGTCCGGGCGGAGTCCATGCTTCCGTTCCTCGGCGTGGTCCAGGTCGATGCGGACGATCTCGACTTGTTGAACGCGGACGACCAGCGCGAACTGATCCTCCATGAGGTGGGCCACGTCCTCGGCATCGGATCCCTCTGGGAGCGTTTCGGGCTCCTGCAGAACCCATCTCTGGGGGGGCGTGGCCAGCAGGATACGCACTTCTCGGGACCCTTGGCGATCGCCGCTTTCGACGACGCGGGCGGCGCTGGCTACACGGAGGGCGAAAAGGTGCCGGTGGAAAACCGGGCGGGCCCCGGCTCCGGCGACGTGCATTGGCGGCAATCGGTGCTGCGGACGGAGTTGATGACGCCCTTCGCGTCGATCGGACGCCCCGACCCGCTGAGCGCCATTACGATCCAGTCCCTCGCCGACTTGGGTTACGTCGTCAACGTCAAGCTGGCCGAACCCTACACGCTTTCGTCCGCGGCCGCTGCGGCTGCGGACGAACTCGAGCTGCTCCATCTCGGCGCTGATGTGCTCAACAATCCGATCGTAGTGCTCGACCGGAACGGACGCGTGACCAACGTAATCGGAGGCTGAACTCATGATTCTCGCGATGCTGCCGGAGCGAAGGGTTTCCCGGACCGGGCTGGCGATGTTTACCGCCGCCTGGGTCCTCGGGTGTGGCGACTCAATGACGATGATGGACGAACCGACCCCCGCTCCCAACCGTCCACCTGCGGCCGTGGGAACCATCCCGGCCTCAACCCTGGCCATCGGAGAGTCCGCAAGTCTGAACGTCTCCACCTATTTCCAGGATCCGGACGGAGACCCGCTGACCTATCGGGCGGAATCGACCGATCCTTCGCGAGTAAGCGCCGACATCTCGGGGACCGACCTGACGATCACGGGGATCGCGAGCGGGACGGCGACCGTCACGGTGACCGCGACCGATCCGGGCGGCCTCATCGCCGCGCAGAACAGCCGCGTCACCGTACTGGCGGAGAACCGGCCCCCAGTGGCCGTCGGGGTCGTCCCGCGGCAGGACATGAGCCCGGGAACGTCGCGCAACGTGGAGGTGTCCTCCTACTTCTCGGACCCCGACGGAGATGTGCTCAGCTATGAGGCGACGTCGAGCAACACCGCCGTGGTGACGGCCGGCGTGTCCGGCAGCGTCGTGACGATCAACGCGGTCGCGGACGGGACGGCGACCGTGTCGGTGTCGGCGGCCGACTCCACCGGTCTCTCGGCGACGCAGGGCATCGAGGTCGTGGTCGGAGAGGAGTCGGGCAGCTTCCGGGACGATTTCGAGTCCGCCGAACTCGCGGGATGGGACCTCACGACCGCCGGCACGGCCCTGTCCGAGGGTGTCCTGCAGCTCGCGAACGCCTCGTCCCGATTGCCCGGCCAAGCCGACCGCCCGCTCGAGGTGGACCTGCTCGATTGGGAGGTACGCGCCAGCGTGGGGCGCCTCCACGACGATGTCGGGGCGCGCGTGGTCGCCTATACGGGGTCCGCGCGGTTCCCGGCTTTCGCAATCGAAATCGGGTCCGGCATCGAAGTGCAAGGGCAGGACACCAACGTCCGGATCCTGGTTCAATCTGTCGGTGGACAGTGGCAGTTCATCAACGCCGGGTACTATGACGCGGTCAGTGACAGTGCCGGAGCCTTCACGGAGATCAGCATTTCCATGCAGGGGACGATGTTCGGTGTGAGCGCCGGCGGCACTACCGTCCACATGGAGAATCTGGTGGGGGCTCCGATCAGCATCAGGACACTGACGGGCCTCGGCGTCTGGGCTGTACCGTTCGGGGATGCGACGGAGCGTACCGCATTGTTCGACTGGGTCGAAGTGAACGGTGAGACGGCCTCGGCTTCCCTAGCCCCCGCCACCGCGCCTGCGGCGCAGCCAGGCGACGGTCAGGAGGAGCGCGAGCGCGAAGACGATCAGGAAGGTGGCCACGGCGAGGATCGCGGGGCTGACCTGCTCGCGGATCACGGACCACATGTGGCAGGGGATCGTGCGCTGTTCGACGACGCCCATGAAGAGTACGACGACCACCTCATCGAAGGTGGCGAAGGCGAACAGCGCCCCGGAGATGACCCCTGGCGCGATGAGAGGTAGCTGCACCGTGCGAAAGATGTGGACGGGTCCCACCCCGAGGCTCGCGGCCGCGCGCGATCAGGTTGTGGTCGAAGCCCGGCAGGGTGGCGCGACGACGGTGATGACGACGAAGGGCATGCCCAGCGTCGCGTGCGCGAGGGTCTACCCGAGGTGGGACTGGCCAGCCTGAGGTTCGTGTAGAAAACGCCGGGCCGGCATGGCGGGGCTCGGGGGGGTCGAAGGAGGTGGAGCATCCCCTCGCCGGAGCACGATGTTCTCATCGCGTAGGCCCGCTCGCACGGGTTGTCCGTTCTCCAGTCCATCGCGACGGCCCATTCCTGCACCGCCCGGACGCGCATGTGGACGAACCGCGCCGTGGGCGGCTTGGCGTGCCAGATGGGCGTCAGGGCCACCGGACATGTACGGTTGTCTCGCGATGCCTCCCGTCCGGTCCGGATCGGACTTCTCGTGCTGTTCATGCACAACGAGGGCTACTCGACGATGTGCGGCCACGGGATCATCGGCGTGGCCAAGATCGCGGTTGAAGCCGGCTGGATTGACGGGACGGGGGATAACGGCCGGTCACGATTGACACGGGAGCGAGCTGCCCCTTCCGCGCGGCTTCCGCTTCACGGGTGGATCGGACCTCGGAGGTACGGTTGTGGCGAACGATCTTCATTGGCAGGAACAGCGAGCGGACATCTTGACATTGCACAAGCCTCTGGCGTCCTCCGGGGCGGCGGGCGCCGCCTCTTGTGTGCTTTGTCCGGCTTCACGACCGGAACTTCCAGTCCCCCCCGGAAACGCCCCGACCCGCCTGTCGCAACACCGCCTGTGTCGTGCGGCGGCGGGACTTGCATTGGCGTTCGCCTTCCTGCTCGCCGCTCCGGTGCTGCCGGGTGGCCGGCAGCACCGCGCATGGCGTAGCACGGTTCTGGACAGCCAGCCGTCGGATACGGTGTCGGTGCACGGCGGCTCCACACCGCCCCGCGGACCTCGACGCCCCGCGCCGCCGTCAGCACCATGAACTCGAAGGCCAGCGCGTCCACCTTGCCTGCCTTCGCCGCCCGGACCTTCTCGATGGCCGCCCCCACCTCGCGGTGGGGCAGGGCCTTCCGGTGCCGGCCCAACCCATGTCAAGATCCGGCGACTGCCTGGGCCGAGAACCGGGATTGCCCTCGATCAACGGTCCCTCCCGCATCGTCTCCAGTTTCTGGCCTTCGGGCAGTCGTTCGACGCTCCATGCGTCCTTGGGGATCTCGCGAGAAGGCTCGAACCGAACGTCAAAGGCGGATGAGGCTCCCACATGCTCGATCACGATGATCATCACCTCCCTCGAGAAGGCCCAAGCCGCCGGCCGGCTCCAGCACCGGCTCAAGATCCTCACCCACCCGGCCCTCCTCGCAGTACACCTCGCTCGCCTTCGGGGAGCGCTGACGCGACTTGTCGAAGTTGGCCTTGGGTCTGGTTTACGATGGCGACCGTCGGTTCTGATCTAACCGTCCGTGAAAGCGGGACAGTTCCAACTGAGCCGTATCGCGCGGTTTCGGCTCCCCCAACGCACTCCATCGGCGACTAGTCAGCCGTGAGGATCTGTCCGACACGCTCACCCCAAGCGCCAAGGGCCTCGGCTTTTTCTGCATCGTAATCGTGCCGTTCGTACACCGACGTAACACTCGGATCCGCATGGTTCAGAATCCGACCAATGATGAACCGGGAGACGCCAAGTTGAGCCATGTGCGTTGCCGCCGTGCGTCTCAGGTCATGTGGGGTCCAGTGCGGTACGTCGGGGATCCGCCTGCGTATCCGTGCGCTAGCATGGGATAACCACCGGACCGGACCGTCGCCGCGCGGGCTAGGGAATACGTAGACGGGCGCCGCTATTCCTCTGGAGGCGGAGAGGGCAATTGACAACACGTGTTGGGCGACCGGCGAAAGTGGGACTCGGTGCGTACGGCTGGACTTGGTCGCGCCTGCGCGTAGGGTCCACCACATGCCGTCAAGATCGTCGCGCCGCATGCCGAGCACTTCGCCCGGCCTTTGGGCCGTGAGAAGCACAAGGCGGAGGGAACAGGCCAAGCGTGGCCGTTCGGGTTCTAGGGCGCGCCATATACCTTACGGATCTCGTTGGCTCCGAGCACACGGTCCCGCGAGAATCTGGACTCAGTGAGACGCGGCAGGAACCCAGTAATCCCTGACTATTAATCAGTAGGTTCGGGGTTCGACTCCCTGACGGCGCATTCTCCCCCTCGGCGTTCTCCCCCTCAGCGGTTCTCTTCGCGCTCCTGCGCGCGGGCGCCCCGGAGGACGTTCTCCAGCGCGTAGTTTGCCTCGTGGCAGGCGTACTCGTACAGGAGATCGTCCATCTTCATGAAGGGGACTTCGCCGCCCCACGGGCTCTCCCAGGTGTCCGGGTCGTCGATCAGGAATTCGTAGTTGATCGTGTTCGCGTCCACGCGCGTGAGCCGCTCCGTGATCTTCATGTTCGGAGTCGCGCCGAAGAACTCGCGGTAACCGGTGAGTTGCTCCGGGTTGAGCTTCGTCGTCTCGATGACGAGGGTGTCGTCCTCCCACCAGCCGCGGGAGTCGCCGAACCAGGGCTGGATCTCGTCCGGGAGCGGTCGGGGCCCTCCGGTCTCGACTGCCTCACCCGAGTCGGGGGCGTCCACGAACGGGATGATGCGGGTATCGTGCACCATCTCGGTCATGATCACGACGTGGTCGGGCGTCTGCACGATGGTGTAGTTGTTGTTGTAGAAATAGTTCGGGAGCATCGGGGGGCCGGCGTTGGATCCGAACGAGACGATGCAGCGCTCGGAGAGGGGCCGGTTCTCGGGGTTGTCGTACTCGCCGTGCTGGCCGCGGGTCGCCATGAGCTGGCCCAGCCGCTGCTGCGCTTCGGCGGTGCGCGCGGGGATGCGGCCGTCGTCCGGGACGGTGATGAGGGAGCTACGCGGCTCGCCGTTCACGACCGCGACCTGGTCGCCCCGGTCGAGGTAGAAGACGTTGTAGCCGCCGGTGCCCCCGGCTGCAGCGTCCAGCACGAAGTCGCATCCGAGGCTGACGCCGCCCGCCGCCGGCGCGTCGCGGTCGGGATCGCTGAGCTGCGAGTGGGCCTCGATGCACTCCTGCCGGCCGCCCTCGATCTCGGCCACCTGTTCGGGGGTGAGCACGGCCTCGAACCCCTGCGGCCGCTCGATGGGCGTGATCGTTCCGTTCGTCCAGTTCCCCTGCAGGTCCGCCCGCCCGTCCGGCGTGCGCGGCACCGCCCCCTGGTCCTGCGCCCGCGCGACGGAGATCGATACGCCGGCGACCGCGGCCAGCACCACCGCTGCTCGAATTGTGGTTATCTTCATCGGAACGCCCCTCGCAGTTCAGCGTCTCAGCGACACGAAACGTCGACACTTCCTAATCATATGACTCGTTGGGCGATGGTTCACGGGGTGTTCATCAACACGAGTCACGATGGAGATGCGGATGCCGGACTTCTCGTCTGATCGGGAACGGCACCTGTGGATCTGGGCGCTGGCGGTGGTCGTGGCGATCTATTCGACGGCCGATCTGGCCCGGACGCTGGCCGACGCGCTGCGCGAGAGCGGGCTGCTCGAGGCCACCGCCTCCATGTTCAGCGCCGGCATGCTCCTGATCGGGGCGATGATCGTGGTTCAGGGGCTGAGGGAGCGCTCGCGCGGCGTCGAAGTCGGCTTCGCGCTGGGCGTCGCGGCGATCGCCGTCATCGGATTCGCCCGGGGGATAAGCGCGGCCGAGCGCTCACATCTCATCGAGTACGCGGTGTTGGCGCTCATCGTCCACGAAGCGTTGGTGGAACGGAACGGCCAGGGGCGGCGCGTCCCGGTGCCGGCCGTGCTGGCCATCGTGGGGACGACGCTGGTCGGCGTGGTTGACGAGTGCATCCAGTTCTTCCTGCCGAGCCGCACGTTCGACTGGTTCGATATCCTGTTCGACCTGCTGGCGAGTGTGATGGCGGTCGGTTCGAGCGTGTCGCTCCGCTGGGTGCGGCGCTGGCTCGCAAGGCTCCGTCCCTCGCGGTAGTCCCGGCGCCATGCAGGTGGGCCGGGCTCCGGGGCGGCATCGACTGGAGTCGCGCGTCCACCGTCCGCGCGTATGCGGCCGCTCCGTGGTCCCCCTGGGTGTCTCCAAGGCGCCATCCCGGACGTTTACCAGATGATGTCAACGGGCTCTCAAACGGGGTCGAAAGCTCGTCGTAATGAGGATGGCGATGCGCTGGATGATGGTGGCGGTACTCACGGCCGGTTTCACGACCAGCTGTGAGACTGTCTTCTCGGGCGAAGAAGGCGAGGTCATGGCGACCATCGACTTTTCGCGTGGTGGTCCCTCGCCGGATACCATCGTAGTTCGCGCCCCCGACACGATAGGCGTACGTCAATCCTTTCCCGTGACCATACGGACGTACTCCGGTTGTCTTCTCGAGGACGGTAGAACACAGATCGACGTTCGCGGCCTCAGGGCGGAGGTGACTCCGTTCATGCGCACGATCCCCGGTAGGAACTGCGCGGACTTTCTTCGTGTGAAGGACCGGGTCGTCCATACGCGGTTCACGTCGCGGGGTGTTGGAACCGTGACGGTATTCGGGTTGAACGACATCGCGTATCCATCCTTTGGCTCCAATAGTCGAGCCGATACGATCCAAGTTGAACGCACGGTCGTCGTGAGATGAGGGACAGTTCCCCTCCGTTGTTCCGGGCTTCCGGATCCCTTTCCGTCGCCATCCGGTACGCCGCAGGAGGGGAGCAACCGGTCTTCAACGGCGGAAAGCCGCTCACCGGTTCCGGCAATCCAGCTGTGCCGGTACGCTTCGGTGGCTTCCGCTGGGAGCCGTCCTGTTCGCAGCCGCTCCCCCAACGTTGGCCGAACAGGTAGAACGCTGGACGCTGGAGCGAACCGTCGTCATCGGCGACGCCATGGACGAAGAGCGGGGACTGACGCGGGTCGGCTCCGTCGCCGTCGCCGGCGACCGGCTCTACGTGGGTCAGCCGCAGGAGAGCCGGATCCGGGTGTTCACCACCGAGGGCGACTTCGTCGGGTTCATCGGCCGCCGAGGCGAGGGACCCGGAGAGTTCCGCAACCTTGGCAAGATCGGGGCCCGGGAAAGCGCCGTGTGGGCGGCCGACCGCTATCGGCTCACGTCCTTCGACGCGGACCACGCGTATGTGTCTTCCCTAACCGTGCGAGTCCAGCCCTCCACGCCTGGCGCAAGGTTCACCCGGTTGGCGGGACTGGCCGATGGCTCGCTCCTGATGGGCGAATCCTTCGCGGAGCCGTGGGCCAGTTCTGGCGAGATTCGAAGCGAGTACATTTTCAGGCTGGATCACGAGGGGGTTCTTCGGGACACGGTGGCCGCGTGGGAGCGCGTCCCAAGCACTGCCGAAACCAAAGGAGGGATACGTCCGCGGATCCGGTCATACGTCGTCCTCCCTGTACGCGACGCGAGCCTCTGGAACCTGCCGTCGGACGGATCCGGATTCGTCCTCGTACACCGCAGATCGGCGACGCGCAGAGGGCTTCACACGTCCGAATGGCCGCGGGGGATCGATCTCACGCTGGGCGGGGTGAGCGGCGACGTGGCGCTCGGCGTCCAGCGGATGGAGTTCGACGTGCAGCGCGTGGTGCGACTCCGCTTCTCGCCGCGGTAGGCACAGAGCGTCCGCTCGTACGCCGAGGGCCCTTGGTCCGGACGCCGGGCCCCGTGTACCGGCACCGTGTCAGTCGTTACGATGCCTCCCTGCGGTCGACCCGCATCTGGAGGTTCTCATGCAGGTGGAGGGCATGATTCGCGCACGCCCCGGTGCGCTGCGAGCAGGAGTTCTTGCGGTCTCGGCGATGGTCGCCGTTCCGGCGGCGGTGGCCGCGCAGTACTTGCCGGCGCGCGGGGACGCGTGGGAGACGCGCACTCCGGAGCAGGTGGGGATGACCGCCGAGGGCATCGAGGCGGCCATCGAATACGCCCTCGAGCATGAGACGACCCAGGCCCGCGACCGGGAGTTCCAGCACAGCCGGAGCTTCGGGCGCGAACCGCTCGGGGAGGGGATCGGCCCCTTCAGCGTTCGGGGCGGGCCGGCCGGAATGATCGTGCGGCACGGCTACATCGTCGCGGAGTGGGGGGACACGAAGCGGGTCGACATGACGTACAGCGTGACCAAGTCCTTCCTGTCGACGTCGGTGGGGCTCGCGTGGGACGAGGGGCTCATCGGCTCGCTCGATGACACCGTGCGCGAGTACATGGCGCCGATCGACGTGCCCGCGGGCGATGGGGAGCCGGGCGTGGACCGGATCGGATTCGGGAAGCCGGATCCGACGACGCTGTTCGAGTCCGAGCACAACCGCACGATCACGTGGGACGACCTCCTGCGGCAGACGTCGGACTGGGAGGGCACGCTGTGGGGCAAGCCGGACTGGGCCGATCGGCCGAGCGGCGACCCGTCCACCTGGCTGACGCGCGAGCGCCATCCCTCGGGCACGGTGTACGAGTACAACGACACGCGGGTGAACCTCCTCGCGCTTGCCGCGGCGAGCGTCCTCAGGCGCGCGCTGCCCGAGGTCCTGCACGAGCGCGTGATGGGACCGATCGGCGCCGCCCCGACGTGGCGCTGGAACGGCTACGAGAACTCGTGGGTCACGATCGACGGCCGTCGCGTTCAGTCGGTGAGCGGCGGTGGCCACTGGGGCGGCGGCATGTTCATCAGCGCCCGCGACCAGGCGCGCTTCGGCCTCTTCACGCTGCGGCGCGGGAAGTGGGGGGACCGGCAACTTCTCGCCGAGGAGTGGTTCGACCTCGCGACGACGCCCGGCCCGGCGAACGGATCCTACGGCTTCATGAACTTCATGCTCAACGTCGCGGACGAGGAGGGGAACAAGCGCTATCCGAGCGCCCCCGAGGAGGCGTGGGCCCACCTCGGCAACGGGACGAACATGATCTACTGCGACCCGGTGAACGACCTGGTCGTGGTGGCCCGCTGGATCCCCGGCGGTGCGATCGACGGACTGCTGGAACTCGTCATCGACTCGATCGACGACGCAGCTGCGGCCTCGTCCAACCGGTAGAACCCCCAAGAGCCACCCCAATGGCGGTTCCCAGCCGGAGTGTGCATGCGCTATCAAGTCGACGAATCACCTCCCCTCGCCCTGGCTCTGGGAGTGGGAATGCAGTCGACGCTCCTGGCGGTCATCAACGTGGTGGTCATCTCCGCCATCGTCATCCGGACAGCGGGGGGCAGCGACGCCTATCTCTCGTGGGCCACCTTCGCGGCCCTGGTTATCTGCGGATTGGTGACGACGCTGCAGTCCGCTCCCGTTGGACGGATCGGGTCCGGGTACGTTCTCACCATGGCCGCCTCCCAATCCTTCATCGCGATCTCGGTAACCGCCATCGCCGTGGGCGGGCCGGGCATGTTCGCGGTCCTCGTTCTCATCTCGTCGCTCTTACAGTTCGCGCTCGGAGCACGGCTGGCGCTGTTCCGGCGGGTACTTACGCCGACCGTGGTCGGCACCACGGTCATGTTGGTTACCGTCACGGTGATGCCGATCATCTTCGACCTGCTGACGGACGTTCCCGCAGGCACGGACGGGGCAGCCGCTCCCGTGGTCGCCACCACAACCTTCGTGACTCTCCTGGTTCTCGTGCTGAGGGCCCCGCGCCCCTGGCGGATCTGGACACCCGTCATCGCGATCTTCGTGGGCTGCATCGTTTCCGCGGGCTTCGGCCTGTACGAGGTAGAAGGGATCATCGGGGCTTCCTGGTTCGGTCTGCCGGAGCTCGGGTGGCCGGGTTGGGACTTCGGCTTTGGCGTTACCTTCTGGTCACTGCTCCCGGCGTTCGTTTTCGTCGCCCTGGTCGACGGGATGGCGACATGCGGCGACGCCATCGTCATCCAGAGGGTTTCGTGGCGTCAGCCGCGGGCGACGGATTATCGCGCGGTGCAGGGTGCGGTCTCCGCCACCGGGTTGAGCACTCTCCTGTCCGGCCTGGCCGGCACCGTGCCCAACAAGGTGCACGTGCTAAGCGTCGGCATCGCCGAGATCACCGGGGTCACTGCCCGCCGCGTCGGTGTGTGCGGCGGCATCATCTTTCTTGTCGCGGCGTTCCTGCCAAAGATCTCAGCCCTCCTTCAGGCGATTCCCAACCCGGTGATCGCAGCCTACACGATCGTGTTCATGGGAATACTCTTTTCGGCGGGAGTGAGGATCATCGTCACGCAAAGCGGCCTCGACTACCGCAAGGCGACCGTGGCGGGGGTGTCCTTCTGGATCGGCATGGGGTTTCAGAACGGCTGGATCCTTGCCGACTCTCTGGGGAGGTGGAACGGACTGCTGGGAAACGGCATTACGACCGGAGGCCTCACCGCGATCCTCCTGACGATGGCCATGGGGGTCTCCCGCTCCCGGGACATGGAGACGGACCTCGAAATGATGGCGCTGTCCGAGATTCGAGGATTTCTCGGACGCCTGTGCGCGCGCCAGGGCTGGGGTCCGGGAACCAACGACCGTCTGTGCCTGGCTGCCGAAGAGACTCTTCTGACCCTGGTTCGGCAGGACGAAACTCGCGATGAAGCGCGGCGCCTCCGCGTAGCCGCCGACGTCCGCCGGGATGCCATCGACCTGGAGTTCGTTGCCGCGGTCGGCGGAACCAACATCGCAGACCGGATCGCCGTTCTGGAGGAAGCGGAGGCCGAGATGGCCATGGAGAATGCGGTGTCGCTCCGACTGCTGCGCCACCTTTCTTCGTCGGTGAGCCACCGGCAATACCACGACACCGACATCGTGACGGTAAGGATCAAGATCGAGAAGGCGCTCCGGAGGTCGTAGTCCTCCGCCCCCGCAGCTCAGGCGACCGTGTCCATCTTCGGATAGTCGCCGGTAAGCGAGAGCTCCTCGAGGACCGTGGCGATGCGGGCCCAGGTGAGCCCGTCTACCGGAATCCCTCCGGCCGGCGGGTCGCCACGCCGCGCGCCAGGCATGCGCACTCCGCCACTATCGCCGACCGCGGGCAGCGCCTCGAGGGAGGTGACGAGAGCCTCCATCTCGTTGGCGAGACCCGGGCCTCCCCGAAGGCCATCCGGATCGACCACCAGGACGAAGAGACCACGCCGCGCTCGCCGGGGCTCGGCACCCGAACTCATGGCGACGCCGGCCAGGGCCCCGGCAAACGTCTCGACCATCAAGCTCAGCAGAAACCCCTTGTGTCCGCTCGATACGCCGCCCAGAGGGAGGAGTGCGGCTTCGCGGGGTGTCGAGAAGAACGCGGCCGGATCCGTAACCGGGCGACCATCGCGGTCAACCAGCCAGCCTTCCGGCACGGCTTCACCCCGATTCGCGGCCGCTCTCACCTTGCCCTGCGACACGACGCTGGTCGAAAGGTCGATCACCAGCGGTGGTTTGCCGGGTGCTCGCGGGATGCCGCAGGTAATCGGGTTAGTGCTGAGAAAAGGGGCGGCGGAACCGAAGGGCGGCGCGCTGGCGGCACCGCCGGCGCCGTTGCTCATGAGAAGCGTGATCCGCCCTTCGCGCGCCGGGCCGACAACGTAATGCCCGAGGCATGCCATGTCGTTGCCGTTGTGCACCGTGGCACAGCCGATGCCCGCCTGGCGGGCCTTGGCCGCGGCTGCCTCGATGGCGAAAACGGTCGAAACCTGGCCGAGGCAACCGCGCGCGTCGACGGCCACGGCCGCCGCCATCTCGTGCGTGACCAGAGGCACGACCGCGGGCTCGATCATACCGTCGCGGAAGTCGTCCACGTAGACCGGAATGCGGCTCACGCCATGGGCGGGATGGCCTGCGCGGCTGCCGTCTATCAGGGCGTCGGCCAGCAATGCTCGCTCGCCCGCGGCAAAGCCGAGTGCGCCGAAAATGTCGTCGATCAGGGCGCGAACGGTCGCCTCCGACAAGATGACGCCATCGGTCGGTGTCATCGAACCACCAGAGTGAATTCCGCGCCATCGTCCGATACGAATCCGCCATCGCATTTGATCAGTTCCGGATGGTGCCCGGGGACGATGCGGTCAGCGCTGTCGAGGATCCGGTTGATCGTGCGCGCGCTGTTCTCGGCGGTGTCGAATACCAGATCGCTTCGGCGCAGGATGACTTCCTTCATGTACTTGATCGCATCGCCGGCGATGACTACCCGACCCTTGGCGTCGCTGTCCAGTTCGATCGCGTACGAGCCAGGGGTGTGGCCGGGTGCCGGAAAATAGCTCACGCCGCGCGTCAATTCTCCTTCGCCTTCCACGAACGTGACATCGTGCTTCTCGAGCTGCTCGTGGATCAGCCAAGGCAATAAAATGTCCTGCTCGTGGGGTTTGCGCGCATAATCCCATTCGCGCCGGCTGACATGGACGCGAGCGTCCGGAAACAGGTCGATGTTGTTGGAGTGGTCGAAGTGCAGGTGTGACAGGAATACGGTCCCGATGTCGGCAGGTGTCAGCCCGTGGCGCTTCAAGCCGGCCAGCAACTGGAGTCGATTGCAGTAGTGACCCGTGTCGAATAGAATCGGGCCGCTCGGCGCGGAAATCAGCGTCACATTGGCCAGCCCGAGGAAGCCTTCGCGCAGGCCCAGGTTGTTGCCTTGGACGATGATGTCGTAGTCAATGGTCATCGTGCGCCTCACTGTTTTCGAATCCCATGTTCGGTGGCGGCGTTACTCTAGGTGAACTCCTGGCTCACGGCCAACCTTCTCTGGAACCGGCGCTTGTAGCCCCCTCCCCGGCACCGCTGGACCGAGGCTCCCGGATCCGTGCTTCGGACCTGACCTGGTCCAGACTCCTTTGTGGACGCCGGGCTGCCATCCCGTCAGATTATCTGCGCGTCGCGTCGCCTCTTCCGGCGGCGCGTTGTGTGTCTGCGCCCGTAGCTCAGCCTGGATAGAGCGCTTGCCTCCGGAGCAAGAGGTCACAGGTTCGAATCCTGTCGGGCGCACTCGTCCCGACGGAGTTGGCAGGACCGGTCCGTGGAGCGACTCCCGGACCTGAGGCAGGGGCGCAGGCTCGGGTGGCGGAAATGGCAGACGCGCAGGATTCAGGATCCTGTGGGATTAACATCCCGTGGGGGTTCGACTCCCCCCCCGAGCATCACCAGCCCAGGTGGCGGAACTGGCAGACGCGCTAGCTTGAGGGGCTAGGAGCCTGCGCCGCAGGAGCGCGGCGGAAGCCATCGGATGCCGCCCGCGGGGTCTCGCGAGCCGAAGTGTCGGTCGTTTTCCGGACGGGAACGCGTTGTAGGCGGGGAGACGGCCCGGCGGGCGGCGTTCGGGCGGGGCCGCGGACCTCTTTTTGTGCCCCGGGGGACGCTTGACACGGATTTTCGGCCCCTCACGCTGCCTGAAGGACGTGGAGGCGCCTCATGTTGAGCGCCAGGCACACGAGGTCCCACTCGCCGCGCACCTTCTCCAAGCCCCGGAGGCTGAACCTCCGGAACCCCATCGCCTCCTTGATCCAGCCCATGGGCGCCTCCGCGATCCACTTGCGCTTCGCGTACACCGCCCGGCCCTCCGGAGTCGCCAGCCTCTTCGCCATGCGCGCCCTCGCCGGGCACGTCTCCGGGTCGGGTTCTCCGGCCCCCTTGCCCTCCCGGCCCAGCGCCACGTAGCCATCGATCCCCCGCGCATCCAGCGCCGCCAGGTCCTCCTCGTTCGAGTAGCCCGAGTCGGCCAGCACCTCGCCCGGCGTCTCCCCGCACCGCCCGGACACCTCGTCAACCCGCTCCACCAACTGCCCCTGGTCGCTCGCGTTGTCGGTCTGGAGTTACCCCGAGTTGGTGGACACCTTTGAGCGTTGGTCACAACGAGGAGGTGTCGCATGTCGGGACGGAGATACGCGCCGGAGTACAAGGCGCGGATGGTGGATCTGGTCCGTGCGGGGCAGAGCGCGGACCAGTTGGCTCGCGAGTTCGAGCCCTCGGCGACGGCGATCCGGCGCTGGGTGGAACAGGCCGATCTGGACGAGGGGCGTCGCACCAACGGTCTGACGACGGCTGAGCGCAAGGAAGTCCGGGAACTGAAGCGCGAACTGCGCCGTGTGAAGATCGAGCGCGACATATTGGCAAAAGCCACGGCCTGGTTCGCCAAGGAGAGCGGATCGATCCCCCGAGGGGGTTCCGGTTCGCGGTTGATCACCAGGCCGCCTATCCGGTGCGCGTGATGTGCCGCCTGCCGGGTCTCTCCCCGAGCGGGTACTACGCGTGGCGGACGCGGGAGCCGTCGGAGCGGGCGCGTGCGAACGCGGCGCTCACCGAGGAGATCCTTGAGATTCACGCCATGAGCGACGGAACGTACGGGGCGCCGCGGATCCACGCCGAGCTGAGGGCCCGGGGCCGCGAGGCGGGCGTGAACCGGGTCGCCCGGCTGATGCGGGCGGCCGGGGTCGAGGGCGTGAGCCGGCGCCGCAAGGGCAGTACGACGAAGCGGGCCGCGGAGTCCAGGCCCGCGCCGGATCTCGTGGACCGAGACTTCTCGGCCTCCGGACCGGACGAACTCTGGGTGGCCGACATCGCGTACGTGCCGACCTGGGCGGGCTTCCTCTATCTGGCCGTCGTGCTCGACGCCTGGAGCCGCCGCATCGTGGGCTGGTCGATGGCGACGCACCTGAGGACGTCCCTGGTGCTGGACGCCTTCGACATGGCGCTGGCGCGGCGGCGCCCCGAGGAGGTGATCCACCACAGCGACCAAGGCAGCCAGTACACGTCCTACGCCTTCGGCGGCCGCTGCCGGAGGGCCGGGGTCAGGCCCTCGATGGGCTCGGTGGGCGACGCCTACGACAACGCCATGTGCGAGTCGTTCTTCGCCACGCTGGAGTGCGAACTCATCTGGCGGCGCTCGTTCCGGACGCCCGGCGAGGCCCGCCGGGAGGTGTTCCGGTTCATCGAGGGCTGGTACAATCCGCGCCGGCGGCACTCGAGCCTCGGCTACGAGTCGCCCGCCAGCTTCGAGGCGCGCGAGAAGGGAGAGGCGGCGTGACCCCCGGGCCGCGTCCCTCTCCCACGGTCCGCCACGCCTTCGGCGCGGCGACCGCTCTTCTCTCCCGCGAGGTGGCGAGAAAGGAGGAAACCACCACTTTCACCTGTCCACTGAAACGGGGTAAGCCCAGCGTATGGGGACCGCGTCCGCCGGGTGTTTGACGGTTGGCGACGGGAACATGCTCCGCCCCTCCGCGAGCTTGCTGTGGCGGATTCGCCCAAGGATCTGATTCGGGACCTGTCGGAGGACCTGCTGCACCGCTTCGCCGGACTGCCGCTGCTCGACCGCTACGATGTCTACCAGTGTCTGATGGACTACTGGGACGAGGTCATGCAGGACGATGTGTACCTGGTGGTGACGGAGGGATGGACGGAGGCGGCGCGGCCGCGGGTGCTGGTACCTGTCAAGGGCAAGGGGACCGCGGAAACACCGGATCTGACCGTGAACCGGAAGAAGTACAGAATGGATCTGGCGCCTCCAGGGCTTGTGGTCGCCCGGTATTTTGCGGCGGAGCAGGCCGAGGTTGACCGTTTGCGGACGGACGAGGAGAGCATCGCTCGCGAGCTGGAAGAGTTGGTCGAGGAGTACTCTGGGGAAGATGGGTTGCTGGAGGGCGCGACGAGTGATTCCGGGAAGGTGACTCAGGCCGCGGTGAGGGCGCGGCTGAAGCTGAAGGGGGTGGCCGGCGATCCCGAAGGGCAGGAGGAGCGGGACGTGCTGGAAGCGTGTCTCGATCTGATGAAGGCCCTTGCCGCAGCGAAGAGGGCGGCGAAGACGGCACAGGCTCGGCTGGATTCAAAGGTGCTCGCGCGGTACGCGACGCTGACCGAGGCGGAGATCACCGAGCTCGTGGTCGGCGACAAGTGGATGGCTAGCGTGGAGGTTGCGATCGGGCACGTGGTGGAGCGCCTGACGGGTGGGCTGGTGGATCGGGTCAGGGTGCTGGAAGGGCGGTATGCGAAGCCGCTGCCGGATCTTGCTCGTCAAGCTGAGGACTGTGGCGCGAAGGTGGAGGGCCACCTGAAGCGGATGGGGCTGTCGGTATGAGTCGGGAGTTCGATTTCGAGCGCCTGGTCGAGCTGTGCCGGCGTACTCACGAGGAGACCCGGCGCTCAGCCTCCCGCGCCATCGACCGCTCGTTGGTCGTGCGGAACTGGCTGTTCGGATGGTACATCGTGGAGTACGAGCAGAACGGGGTTGATCGGGCTGAGTACGGCGCTCGACTCCTCTCCCGCATGTCGGACCGGTTTCGCCAAGCGGAAATCCAGGGCGCATCCACTACCCGATTGAAGCTCTTTCGGCAGTTCTACCGGCAGCGTCGGCCGATTGGTCCCACGCTGTCGGACCAATCGTCACTTCCGGCGTCCGCCGACGAGACCGGTCGAATTCGCCCGACGCCGTCGGACCAATCCCCTCACTCGAGCTCGGCCTCGTTAGCAGATATTGTCGCTCAACTTCGAGACGAGTTCGTTCTCAGCTGGTCCCACTACGTCACCCTGCTGTCCGTAACCAACCCCGACGCCCGCCGCTTCTACGAGATCGAGGCTGCGGACAACGGCTGGAGTGTCCGCGAACTCAAACGCCAGCTCGACAGCTCCCTGTACGAGCGGCTCGCGCTCAGCCGCGACAAGCATGAGGTTCGTCGCTTGGCTCGCGAGGGGCAGGTGGTGGAGAAGGCTTCGTACCTGATCAAGGATCCGGTGGTCCTGGAGTTTCTGGGACTGGAGGAGAGGCCCGCCTACTCCGAGAGCGACTTGGAAACTGCGATCATCGACCGGCTTCAGCAGTTCCTGCTGGAGCTGGGAAAGGGCTTCCTCTTCGAGGCGCGCCAGAAGCGTTTCAGCTTCGACGACAGTCACTTTTTCGGACCTGGTGTTCTACAACCGCCTCCTGCGGTGCTACGTGCTGATCGACCTCAAGCCCGGGAATCTGACCCATCAGGATCTCGGCCAGATGCAGATGTATGTGAACTACTTCGACCGCTACGTGAGGACCGATGACGAACTGCCGACGGTCGGTATCCTGCTCTGCGACCGTAAGAAGGACGCCATCGTCGAGTTGACGCTCCCCGAAGACGCCAACATCTACGCGTCGAAATACCAGCTCTACCTGCCGTCGAAGCAGGAGCTTGCCGACCAGCTGGCGATCGTTCGCCGGGAGGTTGAGGGGAACGACGGTAGGCCATGACTGAGGGGCAGATGGCCGGGGAGAGCCGTGATCCGGACGGTCCGGAGTACGGGCCGAAGGTACCTGCGGGATACCGGCGGACCGACGTAGGGGTGATTCCGGAGGATTGGAAGGTAGACAGAATCGACCAACATACATGCATCAAGACTGGCTCGAAGAATACGGAGGACAAGGAAGAGGGCGGACAGTATCCGTTCTTTGTTCGATCTCCGGATGTCGAGCGCATCGGCACCTATTCGTATGATGGCGAAGCGGTGCTAACGGCGGGCGACGGGAGTCGGAACCGGGAAAATTTTTCACTACGTTCGTGGCCGGTTCGACGTGCATCAACGAGTCTATCGCATTTCCGACTTTTCAGATCAGCTGAACGGACAGTATTTTTTTTCCAGTTCAGCGAACGATTCTACCATCGCATCATGTCCATGACGGCGAAGTCGTCCGTTGATTCCGTTCGGATGGAGATGATCGCTGGCATGCTGATTCCGCTGCCTCCACGCCGCGAGCAGCGGGCCATCGCCGCCGTCCTTTCCGACGTTGACGAGCTGATCGGGTCGCTGGAGGCGCTGATCGCGAAGAAGCGGGCCGTCAAGCGGGCCGCGATGCAACAACTCCTGACCGGCAGGATCCGGCTGCCCGGATTCAGCGGCGAGTGGGAGACGAAGCGGTTAGGAGAAGTTTGGGGTATTCCGCAAAGGCAAGGGCATCAGGCGAACCGAATTGCGGGAGATCGGATCCCGTTGCGTACGGTACGGAGAGCTCTACACCCGGTATCAGAACTATGTGGTCAACCCGGTATCCCGGATTCCGAAGGACGTAGCGGCAACGGCGTTGCGGATCGAGAAGGGCGAACTGCTGCTTGCCGGGTCGGGAGAGACGGCAGAGGAAATCGGCATCTGTGTTGCGTACATCGGCGAAGAGCTCGCCTATGCCGGTGGAGACATCATCGTCCTGAGGGCCACTGGACAGGATCCGGTTCATCTCGCGCACCTACTGAACGCCCCGGTCGCAGCCCGCCAGAAGGCGCGTATGGCTCAGGGAGATGCAGTCGTTCATATTCGCAGCGATCACTTGGCCGAAGTCGAGTGCCCCCTACCCCCCCTCCCTGAACAGCAAGCCATAGCTGGCGTCCTCTTCGACATGGACACTGAGATCGCCGCGCTCGATCGCCGCCTCGACAAGACCCGCGCCCTCAAGCAGGGCATGATGCAGCAGCTCCTCACCGGTTCCATCCGCCTTCCCATCCCCGGAGCCGTTCCCGAGGACGAACCGGGCCGATCCGGATCTTCATCAGCAGCGTCCAGCGCGAGTTCGCACGGGAGCGTGAGCATCTGCGCGACTACGTGCGCGGCGATCCGCTGATGCGACGCTTCTTCGAGGTCTATCTGGACGAAGTCGGGCGGTGCGACATCTACGTCGGTCTGTTCGGTACCGACTACGGATTCGAGGACGAGGATGGAATCTCGCCCACCGAGCGCGAGTTCGACCGGGCCACCGAGCTGGAGAAGCATCGGCTGATCTTCGTGAAGGGCGCCGAGGGAGACGAGCGCCACTCGAAGATGCGTGCGCTCATCAACCGGGCGCAGGCCGGTCTGGTAAGGAGGCGCTTCGCTACCCCGGCGGAGTTGGTGGCAGGCCTATACGCCGCACTCGTCCAGTATCTGGAAGCGAAGGAACTGTTGCGCTTCGGACCGTTCGACGACGCCCGCTGCTCGGGCGCCGCCCTTGACGACCTGAATGTCGAGGGCATGTACCGTTTCATCCGCGTGGCGCGGAGATCGCGGAAGTTCCCGCTGCCGGAAGAGACGCCCCCGCCGGACCTGCTCAGGCACTTGAACCTGTTGAGCGGGGGACGGCTCACGAACGCGGCCGTGTTGCTGTTCGGCAAGGCTCCGCAACGCTTCCTTATCTCCTCGGAGGTCAAGTGTGCGCACTTCCACGGGACCGAGGTCGCCAAGCCGATTCCCTCCTACCAGGTGTACAAGGGCACGGTCTTCGAACTGGTGGACCAGGCGGTGGACTTCGTGATGAGCAAGATCGCTCTGGCCGTGGGCACGAGGGCGGAGACCGTCCAGGCGCCCGCGGCCTACGAGATCCCGAAGGAGGTCGTGACGGAGGCCATCGTGAACGCGGTGGCGCACCGGGACTACACCGACAACAGCAGCGTTCAGGTCATGCTCTTCGCGGACCGGCTGGAAGTCATGAATTCCGGTCGGTTGCCTCCTTCGCTCACCGTGGAGAAGCTGCGCGTGGCGCACCAGTCGCTGCCCGCCAATCCGCTGATTGCCGAGTCGATGTACCTGCTGCGCTACATCGAGAGGATGGGCACCGGGACGGTGGACATGATCCGGCGTTGCGCCGAGGCGGGCCTGCCGGAGCCGGAGTTCGAGGCCGGCGCGGGTTTCGTGACCCGGATCTGGCGGAAGGCGGAGACCACCCCGAAAACGGAGCTGACTACCCGGAAACCTGCCTCGACTACCCCAATCACTACCCCAAAAACGGGGCAAGCTACCCCAATCACTACCCCAAAAACCGTCCCGGAACGAATCCTGGCTCTCCTGGCCGCTCAACCCCGGATGACTCGGAAGCAGCTTGCGGAGCGCGTCGGCCTCACGCTGGATGGAATCAAGTACCACATGCGCCGCCTGAAGGCATCCGGGGCGATCGTTCGGGTCGGCTCGTCGCGAGCAGGCCACTGGCAGGTCCTCGAACCCGGAATTTCTGGTTCAGCCAGAAAGCAACCAGAAAACAACCAGAAACCTGCCGGCCCCGACCCCGAAGGCCCCCGATGACCGCCGTCGGCGAACTCGAGATCCGGACCCAGCGCCGCGTCATCGACCATTTCCGCGACACTCTCGGTTACCGATACCTGGGCAAGTGGCACGAACGCCCGAACAACCGGAACATCGAACCCGAAATCCTCACGGAGTTTCTCACGCGCCAGGGCCACGACCCGGCCATCACGACCAAAGTGCTGGACAGGCTCGACAAGGCCGCGGCTCTGGGCGGGGGAAGGGCGCTCTACGACGCCAACCGCGACGTCTACGGCCTCCTCCGCTACGGTGCGAAAGTGCGGCCCGCGCTCGGCGAGTCCACTCTCACCGTCAACCTGATCGATTGGGAGAATCCGGCCGCCAACGACTTCGCCATCGCGGAGGAAGTCACGGTCCTCGGCCATAACACGAAGCGGCCCGACATCGTGCTCTACGTCAACGGGATCGCGCTCGGCGTACTCGAACTCAAGCGCTCGACGGTCTCGGTGGCGGAGGGAATCCGCCAGAACCTGGACAACCAGAAGAAGGAGTTCATCCAGCCGTTCTTCACCACCGTGCAGCTCGTCATGGCGGGCAACGACACCGAAGGGCTGCGCTACGGCGTGATCGAGACCCGCGAGAAGTATTGGCTCCGCTGGAAGGAAGCCGACGCTCTCAGCCACGACGACGCCGCCTCTCCCCTCCTTGCCGAACTCGGTCATCTGTGCGCGCCCGACCGCCTGCTCGAACTGATCCACGACTTCGTGGTGTTCGACGCCGGCGTCAAGAAGATCTGCCGCCACAACCAGTACTTCGGCGTGAAGACGGCCCGGGATTACGTCCGCCGCCGCGAAGGCGGGATCATCTGGCACACCCAGGGCAGCGGCAAGAGCCTCACGATGGTGTGGCTGGCGAAGTGGATCCGCGAACTCGAGGGCGTGGATGGCCGCGTCCTCATCGTCACGGACCGCACCGAACTCGACGAGCAGATCGAGAAGGTCTTCATCGGTGTGGACGAGGACATCTACCGGACGAAGGACGGAGCCGACCTCGTAGAAGCACTTGGTGATCCCGCCAAGTCGCTGATCTGTTCCCTCGTCCAGAAGTTCGGCAGTTCCGAGGAGGGGAACATCGACCGCTACGTGAACGACCTCTGGGCTCACTTGTCAGATGGTTTCCAGCCCCCGGGGGAGATCTTCGTCTTCGTGGACGAATGTCACCGTACGCAGTCCGGCAAGCTGCACGCCGCCATGAAGGCGATCCTTCCCGGAGCCACGCCGATCGGGTTCACCGGGACACCGCTCCTCAAGTCCGACAAGAAGCGCAGCATCGAGATCTTCGGCCCGTACATCCACACCTACAAGTACGACGAGGCGGTCGACGACAACGTGGTTTTGGACCTGCGCTACGAGGCGCGCGACATCGACCAGAGCATCACGTCGGAAAAGAAGATCGACCGGTGGTTCGACGCGAAGACGAAGGGCCTCAGTGACCTGGCCCGCGCGCAGCTCAGGCAGAAGTGGGGCACGATGCGGAAGGTCACGAGTTCGCTGGACCGGATTCGGAAGATCGCGGCCGACATCCTGATGGACATGGAGACCAGGGACCGCCTGCAGAATGACCGCGGCAACGCCATGCTCGTGTCGGACAGCGTCTACGCGGCCTGCCGCTTCTTCGAGGTGTTCAGCGAATCCGAACTGAAGGGCAAGTGCGCCATCGTCACCTCCTACAGCCCGGCGGCAGGGGACATCAAGGGCGAAGAGACGGGCGAGGGTCTCACGGAGAAGCTCCTCAAGTATGAGGTGTACCGAAAGATGCTCGCTGACCACTTCAGCGAACCTGCCGAAAGGGCCATGCACAGGGCCGAGCAGTTCGAGAAGGAGGTCAAGGGGCGCTTCGTGAACGAGCCGGGGCAGATGAAGCTCCTGATCGTCGTCGACAAGCTGCTCACCGGCTTCGACGCCCCGCCGGCGACGTATCTCTACATCGACAAGAGAATGCAGGACCACGGTCTCTTCCAGGCGATCTGCCGCGTCAACCGGCTGCACGGGGAGGACAAGGAGTACGGTTACGTCATCGACTACAGGATCTGTTCCGGTCGCTGGAGGGCGCGATCCGGGACTACACGGGCGAAGCGTTCGAGGGCTATGACCGCGAGGACGTGGAAGGGCTGCTGAAGGATCGTCTCGAACAGGGACGGGAGCGGCTGGAGGAGACCCGCGAAGCAGTGAAGGCGCTGTGCGAACCCGTTGAACCGCCCCGGGACACGGAGGCGTACCTGCGCTACTTCTGCCACGACGGAACAGGCGACCCCGCCGGGGGGCTCGCCGCCAACGAACGGAAGCGGCTCACGCTGTACAGAATGGTGGCCGCCTACCTGCGTGCCTACGCCAACCTGGCCAACGAGATGATCGAGGCCGGTTACGCCGAGGCCGAACGGCAGGCCATTCGGGAGGAGGTGAGCCACTACTAGAAGGTCCGCCAGGAGGTCAAGCTGGCCAGCGGGGACTACGTCGATCTCAAGCTGTTCGAGCCCGCCATGAGGCACCTCCTCGACAACTACATCAGAGCCGAGGACAGCGAGGTCGTTACCGCGTTCGACGACATGACGCTCGTGGACCTGCTTATCAAGAATGGCAGGGACGCGATCGACTCGCTCCCGGAAGGGATCCGGCGCAGCCGTCGCGCCGTCGCCGAGACGATCGAGAACAACGTCCGCCGCCTGATCGTCGACGAGATGGCCGTAAACCCGAAGTACTACGAGAAGATGTCGGCCGTGCTCGAGGCGCTCGTCAACCAACGCAGGGAAGAGGTGATCGAGTACGAAGCCTACCTGAAGAAGGTCATCGAGCTCGCGGAGAAGGTGAAGCGCGGGGAAGGCGGTGGTTCGTATCCCCCCAGCATCAACAAGCCGGCGCTCCGGGCAATCTACGACAACCTGCCGGACGAGTTGCTTTCGGAACGCGTGGCCGAGCCCGGCGCGGAACCCTGGCCTGATCCCGGCGAAGTCGCTGCGCTGGCCATCGATGAGGCGGTTCGCCAGACCCTGATGGCCGGCTGGCGTGGCCATCCCATCAAGGAACGGAGGATCCTGCGGGCGATCCGCGACGGGCTCGGCCCAAAGGGAGAGGAACACGCGCTCGCGATCTTCAAGATCGTGAAGGCGCAGCATGAGTTCTGAGGCCGTCCGGATGGAGATCCGCGGCATCGCGGTCGAAGTGGCCCGCAAGGACATCAAGCACCTGCACGTGGGCGTCTACCCTCCGGAGGGAAGGGTGCGGGTCGCGGTGCCGCTACGGCTCGACGACGACGCGGTGCGGCTGGCAGTGATCTCCCGGCTGGCTTGGATTCGCCGTCGCCGCGACGAGTTTCAGCGGCAGGACCGCCAGTCGCAACGCGAGTTTGGCACCGGCGAGAGCCACTACTTCGAGGGACGCCGCTACCGCTTGGATGTGGTCGTGTCGGACGGCCCGAGCGGCATACGGGTGCGCGACGCGGGCTGGATCGAGATGCGGGTTCGTCCCGGCACGGGCTGCCACGCGCGCGAGGCCATGCTGTATCGCTGGTACCGGGCCCGGCTACGGGAGCGGATTCCCGAGATCATCGCAAAGTGGGAACCGCGGATCGGGGTGGTCGTGGCCGACTGGCGGATCCGGCGCATGAAGACGCGATGGGGCACCTGCAACCGTGAGGCCGGCCGCATCTGGCTCAACTCGGAGCTGGCCAAGAAGCCCGTGTCGTGTCTGGAGTACGTCGTCGTGCACGAGATGGTCCACCTGATCGAGCGGAGGCACGACGACCGTTTCCGAGGCATCCTCGACCGCGTGCTGCCGAATTGGCGCCACCGGCTCGACGCACTGGCCCGGGAGCCCCTGGCGAACGAGACGTGGCGGACATGCGCCGAGGCCTAGACCTTGGCTGAGCTGTCGTCGGACTTGTGGACGCCGGGTCCCCACCTCATTAGATTGCGTCCACGGCGCGTCGCCTCTTCCGGCGACGCGTTTCGTGTCTGCGCCCGTAGCTCAGCCTGGATAGAGCGCTTGCCTCCGGAGCAAGAGGTCACAGGTTCGAATCCTGTCGGGCGCACTCGTCCCGACGGAGTTGGCAGGGCCGGTCCGTGGGGCGACTCCCGGACCTGAGGCGGGGGCGCAGGCTCGGGTGGCGGAAATGGCAGACGCGCAGGATTCAGGATCCTGTGGGATTAACATCCCGTGGGGGTTCGACTCCCCCCCCGAGCATCCACCGGCCCAGGTGGCGGAACTGGCAGACGCGCTAGCTTGAGGGGCTAGTGTCCTTTTACGGACGTGGAGGTTCGAATCCTCTCCTGGGCATGCAGTACCGCGGGATCTTCTGATTCCGCACGCATGACATATCGAGCGCCCGTAGCTCAACTGGATAGAGCACCTGACTACGGATCAGGAGGTTGGGGATTCGAATTCTCCCGGGCGCATGTTTCCTTCCTTCGGAAGTCAACCAGCGCCCGGCAGAATTCTCGGTGCGCTCGTGGAGCTTCGCTCCCCTTCGCTGGCCGAATTCTCCCGGGCACGTCCTTTCTTGAGCACCAGCGCCCGGCAGAATTCTCGGTGCGCTCGTGGAGCTTCGCTCCCCTTCGCTGGCCGAATTCTCCCGGGCACGTCCTTTCTTGAGCACCAGCGCCCGGCAGAATTCTCGGTGCGCTCGTGGAGCTTCGCTCCCCTTCGCTGGCCGAATTCTCCCGGGCACATCCTTTCTTGAGCACCAGCGCCCGGCAGAATTCTCGGTGCGCTCGTGGAGCTTCGCTCCCCTTCGCTGGCCGAATTCTCCCGGGCACGTCCTTTCTTGAGCACCAGCGCCCGGCAGAATTCTCGGTGCGCTCAGGGGGACGCCCCCCCGGGAGCTGATCAAGGCCTCCCAGGCGATCGCTCGGCGGACGGCCGGATACTTCAACGGGTCTTCTCGACAACAGGATGCCATCACATGCGCGGGTGACGCGGGAGGTAGTCAAGCCTCGAGGCGTTTGAGGCGATCGGCGAGATCCGGCTGCGGATAGAAGTAGAACGTCCGGCCCAGCTTCCGTCTGGTCAGGAGCCCGCGAGCGGCAAGATCCAGCAGGTCGGTGCGAGCGGTCTGGTAGACCACGTTGTGGCTGCTCCGATGAGACCGGATCGAGTAGCGGCTCCGACCGTTGGGGTGCTTCAGAGAGTGGCTGAGGAGCGCAAGCTGTCGATGGTTGAGAACCACCGCCTGCCGCAGGAGGGCCTCGACACGTCGGACCTCTTCTATCTTCACGTCGAGGTGGACGTGCACTGCCTCAATCGCCCGCCGGATTATGCCTAGCTGGTAGAGCACGAAATAGGTCAGGTCGTTCTGGTCCGTCTCGGTATACAGGTAGGCGCGAGCGTACTTGGCCGGTTGCGAGCGAAGAAGCGTCGAAATCGAGATGTACTCGCAAAGCCAGTAGCCCTGCGACAGCATGGACCAGTAGAAGAGCGCCCTGGCCGTTCGACCGTTGCCATCGACGAACGGGTGGTCGTACCCGACCCAGAAATGAAGGATGATGGCGCGGATGACCGGGTGTACGAAGGCGTCTCCATCCTCCCCATTGGCGAACGCGCACATCCGGTCCAGGCGTGCCTCAAGTTCGTTGGCGTCCGGTGGGCGGTGGAGGATTTTGCCATCGAAGTCGCTCACGACGACGTCGTCCTCCCGCCGCCGCAACCGGCCGGCGGCGTCGGGGTCATCAAGCGTACCGGCGGTGACGACTCTCTGGAGCTCGAGAATCCGCTCGGGCGTCAGGCGGTCACGCGCGAACTGCCGCACCCTGCGCATGGCCCTGTAGTTGTTGAGGATCATCTGCTCGCTCTGATCGGTCGGCTTTCGGCCGGTCCTGATCATGTCCTTGGCTCTCTCGATCGTTGTGACCGCACCCTCAAGCTGACTGGAAGCGATGGCCTCCTGTATCAGAGAGTTGATGATGTACCGGTCTCGCGTTTCCGGACTCGTGACCTGCTCGCTGATCTCTATCTTCCCGCTCGCGTCCCGGTCGATCTTTTGGATGGCCTGGAGCACGGTATCCGTCATCGAGAACGTGAACGGTGTGCCGGTCTTGTCCAGGAGGGTGATCGGCTTGGCGAGTTGCGCGCGGGCGAACTTGAGCGCAAGCCACCACGCACGGGTGGTGAGACCGGCGGGTGGATCGAGGTGCCGAAGCTTGTCCCAGTGGCGGTAGCGGCCCTTCACCTCGGGCCCGGTCGCGGCCGTGAGGATGCGTGCGGCCTCGGACATGAGATCCTGGTCGCTCAGAAGCTCGCGAAGGGTCGGCCCGGACGTGGGGATCTTCACCGAAGCATGCTCCAAGTACTAACGATGTACTAATTTGTGTCAGATTAGTATTTGGACGGTTGTCGCGCCACCCGCAGCGCGCAACCTACTACTGACGTACTAATTCAACAAGATTTAGTATTTCATCGCGGCGTGGAGCCGGCCCGGGCCGTCCGGTATCGCGCGCTGGCCCCCCGGCATCCGTATCGGCCTCCTCCAGAATCAACGAATAACTTCCGCCTCCCCCACTCACTTCCAGGTAATACGTTCCGGCATCCAGCACGCGGGTGATGCGGAAGTTGAAGCCCTCCCCGGACGAATAGTCATGCGCGATCCAGGAGCCGCTCCCGTCGTACAGTACCCCGTCCGTGTCCGTATCGCTCTGCGTGAACGCGCCGAGAGGGAAGCCGTCCGTCGGGACCGAGAACTCGAAAAAATCACGGTCCCGGGCCGCCAGAACGCCCGGAACCGTATCGCCGATGGACACGGACGTCGCCGTAGCGATCGTGTTCCCGTGATCGTCGGGCTCGGCCTCTTTCAGAATCAGGGAGTAATACCCCGCTTCGCGGCGGTAACTTCCGAAGACGCGCAGGTAGTACCGCCCGGCATCGAGGGTCCGGATGATGTGGAAGTTGTCCCCCACGCCGGAGTCGGCGTCATCCGCCAGGCGGGAGCCGTTCCCGTCGTAGAGTGTTCCGACCGCGTCGGTCGTCCCCTGCGTGAACACGCCCAGGCGCAAGTCGTCGGTCGAGACCGAGAACTCGAAATAATCCTCGTCCCCCGGCGTCAGAACGCCCGGAACCGTATCGCCGATGGACACGGGCGTGGCGGTAGCGATCGAGTCGCCGTGATCGTCGGCCCCGGCCTCCTCCACGATCAGCGAATAACTCCCCGTGTCCCACCCGCTGACGCTCAGGTAATGCGTTCCCGCATCCAGGTCCCGGACGATGTGGAAGTTCAAGCCCTCGCCGGCCGAGTTGTCCGACGCGATGCTGACACCGCTCCCGTCGTACAGCACTCCGTTGGTGTCCGTATCGCCCTGCGCGAACGCGCGCACGGTGAAGCCGTCCGGGACCGAGAACTCGAAGTAATCCTGGTCCCCCGGCGTCAGGACGGCCCGCACCGTATCACCGATGGACACGGAGGTGGCTGTCGCAAACGAATCGCCGTGATCGTCGGCCTCGGCCTCCTCCAGAATCAACGAATAACTCCCGGCGCCGCGGCTTACGCTCACGTAATACGTTCCGGCAGCCAGCTCCCGGATGATGAGGAAGTTCAGGCCCTCGCCTGTGTCGTAGTCATGCGCGATGCGGGTACCGTTCGCGTCGTACAATGCCCCCACGGGGTCCGTATCGCCCTGGGTGAACGCGCGGAGCCGGAAGGCGTCGGTCGGGACGAAGACCTCGAAATAATCCTCGTCCCCTCGCCCCAGAACCCCCTGTATCGTATCGCCGACGGATGCGGCCGCAGCCAGCTCGATCGAGCCGCCGTAGTCGGTGAACACGGCAAAATCGGCGACGGCGGACCGGCCTCGCGGAGCAGTGGCCCACACGGTCACGTCGGTTGAACCTTCGCCCCCGACGGATTCCAGCGTCAGCACACCATCGTCGATAGCGACCGTCACGAGACTTGGGTCCGATGTCTCCGCGTGGAAGCGGAGCGTGACGCTGTCCAGGCTGCTGAAGATGGTAACGAGATCCAATTCGATGGTTCTTCCAACCGCGACGTATTGGTCGTACACCCACTCTTCAGGAGGCAGATCCCTGGGCACGGCCAGCGGACCGTCGCCCCCGCACGCGGCAAGGAGGCCCAAGCCCGCAAGCTGATACAGGCGCCGGGAACGGCGCGCCGCGATTCGATGTCGCATACTCATCACCAGGGATGTCAGGTCACCGAAGAGGTGTGACCATTCCCCCTAGTAACGTTGCGGTCGCGGAGATTCTTACGAGATCTCCCTTAGCCTTAGCGGGTGCTTTCTCCTGAACTCCGAGCCGGGGGACGGCAATCCGGCCACTGCGAGCCATCCGGCATCGCGCGCTGGTCGCGGGGCATCGGCTCCGGGTCCTCGGAGGCCAGGTAGGCGAACAGCGCGGTCATCACGGCGTCGTCGCGCAGGTCCTCGAAGATGATCTTGTCGAAGGAGTCCCGGTTGGTGTGCCAGGTGTAGGTGCTCGTGTCCCAGCGGTTGTCGGCGATGGTCATTTCGCTGCGGCCGGCGCCCACGTGGAAGCTGAAGGCCGGGACCCCCGCGCACAGGAAGGACGCGTGGTCGGTCCCGCCGGATTCGGGCATCCCCGGGATCTCGAGGGTGACGAGATCCGCGAGTTCGCTCGGGACCTGCGCGAGCCAGTCGCCGAAGCGCCCGCCGGCCGCGGCGAAGCCCTGCATGGGGATGAAGGTGACCGGCCCGTTCCCGTGATCGATGTTGAACACGGTGTGGGTGCGCTCGAGGATCTCGGGGTGGTCCTCGACGAAGGCGCGTGACCCGTTCAGACCCTGTTCCTCGCCGTTCCAGAGGGCGCCGATGATGGTGCGGCGGGGGTTCGGGACCGCCCGCTTCAGGATGCGCATCGCTTCCATGATGGCGACCGCGCCGGTGCCGTTGTCGAGCGCGCCGTCGGAGCCGTCCCAGGAGTCGTAGTGGCCTCCGAGGATGACGTACTCCTCGGGTTCGGCGGTGCCGGGGATCACGGCGAAGGCGTTGAAGACCGGCACCTCGCCGAGGAAGCGGGCCTGGGCGTCGACGCGCAGTACCGGCCCCTGACCGTTCTCGGCCAGCCGGTATACGAGCCCGTACGCCTCGCAGCTCAGGTCCAGCAGCGGGGCCCGCTCGTTCCCGGTGCCGAAGATCTTGTTTACGCCCCACCCCTCGGACCACTGCGAGCGGATGATCCCGGCGGCCCCGGCAGCGTCCAGCGCTTCAGGCAGCGCGCGCCGATCGACACCCGTGTTCTCCTCGCGTTCGCGCCACTCTCGGGCCGCGCGCTCGCGCTCCTCCGACATGCGCGCCAGCGTCTCGGGTCGTGAGAACTGCTCGAGGTTCTCCCGCGGGCGGCAGCTCGCCTCCGGTCGCGAGATGAGGACGAACCTGCCCCGCACTTCCGGCAGCCACGCCTCGAACGCTGCGGGGCCGCCCACGTCCGCCAGGATCACGACCTCCGTCTCGACGGGGCCATCCGTGGCCGGGCTCCACGCGGCCGCCGTGCCCTCGAGCGACCGCACCCGCGGCGAGACGAGATCGATGTGGGTGATACCTCGCTCCCAACTCCGCCAGGTGCCGTACTGCTCCTTGTACGCCTCGATGCCCCACTCCGCGTACTTCGCCAGCGCCCAGTCGTTGGCGCCGGCCATGGCGGGCGAGCCGGTGAGGCGCGGCCCGATCGAGTCCATCATCACCTGGCCGAGCGCGTAGACCTGCGAGCGCTCGACGCCCTCCTCCCAGATCGCCCGGATGACCGGATCGTCGGAGGGAAACGACTGGGCGGCCGCGGCCGCTTGGGTCGCGCCTGGCGTCACCGGAGCGGTCAAGGCGAAAAGGGATGCCACCGAAGAGGCGAGTCCGACTCGAACCGAGGGCTTCATGGATCGCTCCGGGAGAGGATAGGACCTGTCACACCCGATACCGCACCACCGTCACGAAGGTAGAGGTGGCCAGCGGGCTGCGGAATGAGCTTGGGCTCGATGGCGGTCACGGAGAGCCGTGCCAGCGGGCGGGATTTGACCCTCCCATCTGGCCAACGGATACTCTGGGGCATGAACCACTTGGATCGCATCACCCTGGAGCCGGGGAAGAGAGGCGGCAAACCGTGCATTCGCGGGCTCAGGACCACGTGTGCGATGTCCTTGAGTACCTGGCGTCCGGGATGACAGAAGCGGAAATACTGGCGGACTTCCCGGACTTGGAGTTCGAAGACATCCGGGCAGCGCTGGTTTTTGCGGCGGAGCGTGAGCGCAGGCTCGTTTCGATCCGCCCGGGTGAAGTTCCTCGTCGACGAGAAAGTGCCCCATGCGTCTAGAAGGCAAACGCGCCCTGGTCACCGGCGGCTCGCGGAGCATCGGTCGGAGCATCGCCCTGGGCCTGGCCCGTGAGGGCGCGGACGTGGCGGTCAACTACCGGCGGAGTCGCGAGGACGCCGAGAGCGCCGTCCGCCAGATCGAGGAGATGGGGCGCCGCGCGGTCGCCGTGCAGGGCTCTACGGACTCCCGATCCGACGTCGAGCGCTTCGTCGCCGAGGCGCACGACTTCCTGGGTGGCCTCGACATCCTGGTGAACAACGCCGGGATCCTGAAGCGCACGCCCCTCCTCGAGATCGCGAGGAGGAGTGGGACGCCATTCTGAACGTCAACCTGAAGGGCTACTTCCTGGTCGGTCAGGCGGTAGCACGCCGCATGGTCGAGGCCGGAACGCCGGGTGCGATCGTCAACGTGTCGTCCGCCGGGCAGGCGGTGGCCGCCCCGAACCTCACCCACTACTGCGTGTCGAAGGCAGGGGTCGAGATGCTCACGAAGCAGATGGCGCTCGAGCTCGCGCCCCACAAGATCCGGGTGAACGCCATCGCACCGGGTCTGATCGAGACCGACATGAACGCGGACATCGCCAGGACGAGTTCCGCGAGCGCCGCCTCGCCCGCAGGAGACGACGTGGTGGGGGCTGTCTTCCTCGTCGAACGATGAGGCGCGTCTCGTGCGGCGCCTGTTCATCGACGCCGGCCAGACGATCCCGCTCGGGGAGATCGGCGCCCCCGACGACGTGGTGGGGGCCGTCGTACTTCCTCGCGGTCGAACGACGAGGCGCGCCTCGTGACGGGCGCCACCCTGTTCATCGACGCCGGCCAGACGATCTGGCGGTGCCTAGAGCGCTCCTCCGGCTCCGCTTCGGTTTGGCGGGGGTGGCGACGCTCCTGCCGGTGGCGTGCCGTGGCCCCGGCCCCGGCGATTCCGACCCGCCCACCGACTCGCTCGCCTGGGAAGTTCGCTTCTCCCACGTGCTCTCGACCAACTCGGAGTTCCACCTCATGGCGGAGCGGTTCCGGGAGCTCATGCTGGAGCGCACCGACGGGCGGTTCCGGGTCGTGATCTATCCGTCGGGACAGCTCGGGGGCGAGCGCGTCGCCTTCGAGCAGATCCAGGTCGGCGCGGTCCACATGGCCATCACGGGGACCCCGGTGCTCTCGGGCTGGGTGCCGGAAGGGCAGATGTTCGATCTCCCGTTCCTGTTCGAGACCCGCGACCACGGGCTCTCGGTGATGGACGGCCCCATGGGAGATTGGTGGCGCGATCTCCTCCTCGAGCGCACGGGCGTCCGCTCGCTGGGGTTCCTCGACTACGGGTTCCGCCACGTCTACAACAAGCGCCGACCCGTCGAGACGCCCGAGGATCTCGCCGGACTCAAGCTCCGGGTCCTTCAGAACGCGACGTACCTGGCGGCCTATTCGGCGCTGGGCGTCCAGGCGACGCCGATGAACTACGGCGAGGTCTACTCCGCGCTCCAGCAGGGCGTGATCGACGGCGGCGAGGCGAACGCGATCGGCTTCGTGAGCAGCCGGCTCCACGAGGTGGCGAAGTTCTACAGCTTCACGTCCATCACCTACAACCCGATCACCCTCCTGGTGAACGAGCCGTTCTATCAGGGGCTTCCCCCCGAGATCAGGGAGACCATCGACCGCGCCGCGGCGGACGCGCTCGCCTACCAGAGCGAACTCGCCCGCCGGATGGAGGTGGACGCGGTGGAGGAAATGCGCGCGGCAGGCGTGGAGATCTCCCGACCGAACCTGGCGCCGTTCGCTCCGGTCGTCAGACCGCGCATCCGGGACGAGCTGGCCGATCGGCTGCCGGACGGCGAGGCGCTGATCGCAAGGCTGGTGGCAGAAGCGGAGCGCACGGCTTCCGGCAGCCGGTAGAAGTCCGGGGTACGGTCCGCGCCAGGGTCACACCAGGCGATCGTGGCGGAGTTGCCGGGTGAACTCTTCGGCGGGCAGGATGTCGATGCCGTCAGACGTCCGCCGGGCACGAGGTTCCAGGCAAACGATGACTCGGCGCGCGATCGAAGGGTGATCGCGAATGACGCTGCGGAGACCCCGGAGATGGCGCGAGCCGATCTTCGCGCTCGCCTTGGCCTCGACCGCGAGCTGCATGTCGCCAACCACGAAATCCACTTCGGTCCCGCCGGCCAGCCGCCAGTACGAGAGCTCGCCATCGAATTCCCGGTAGCTGAGCCAGGCGAACAGCTCGTGGCACACCCAGTTCTCGAAGGCCTTTCCGTACAACTCCGAGCCGGGAGCCAGGGGACCACGCCGCGCGAGCCGGTTCACGATTCCCACATCAGCGAAATAGAACTTCGGCGCCTGAATGACCCGCCGCTTTGGGCGCGAACGATAGGAGGGGACCCAGCGAGCCAGAAGCATGTCCACCAGGACCTGGAAGTAGTTCTTCACCGTGTTTTGCGCGACGCCGCATTCCGCGGCGACGTTCGAGAGGTTGACGATCTCTCCGTCACACAACGAAGCCGCGTCGAGAAAGCGTGAGAAGGCGGGGAGTTTCCGGACAACCCCCTCCGTGGCGACCTCCTGGACCAGGTAGTCGCTGATGTAGGCGTCCAGGAGACGAACGGGGCGGGGGGCCTGGTAGATGCGAGGGAGATAGCCTGTGTTGAGCAGACGGGTCAGGTCGAAGTCGTCACCGAGCTCGGCCGCGGCGATCCCCAGCAGCTCGTAGCGGACGGCCCGCCCCCCCAGGAGATTGGCGGCGCCCCGCTTGACCTTGGTCGCGCTCGATCCGCACAGCGCGAAGCTGACGCCCCGGTTCTCCATGAGCCAGTGAACCTCGTCCAGGAGTGCGGGCACCTTCTGGACTTCATCGATGACGATCTGACGGTCCCGGTGGGACCCCTCCGCTTCGATTTCCTGGCGAAGAAATTCCGGGTTCGTCAGGTAACGCCGGAACTCGTCGCTCTTCAGCAGGTCGACCCACCGGCCATCCGGATAGCACTGGCGCAACAGGGTGCTCTTGCCGGCCTGGCGTGGCCCCCAGAGGAAGAACGTCTCCGTGCCGGCGTCCGGCAGAATCAGTGATCGTTTGAACATGAGCTGCAAGTTATCATGATAATTTGCAGTAGCAATGCATATCATCAGCAATCAGGTTGACGTGGACACGCGGCAGCATGACACGTTGTATCGCAACAGGGATACAGGAGGGCTCGATGAAGGCACACAAGTTCGCTGCTCCAAGTCCAGATGGAAGCCGAGATGAGACGGAAGGCGACGACGGCCTTGCCGAACGCGCAAACTCGCGCGGCCATGGCCGAGGTTGACGAGATGGTGAGAGAGCGCGCTGCGCGATTGCCGAGCGCGGACGAACTGTCCGAGGAGCTTGCAGCGGAAAGCGGCTACGAACTCTTCGAATGACAAAGCGGCTGCGGACGCTCAACCGAACCCTGATCGCGCTCGAGACCTATGCCGTCGGCATTCTCGTGATCGCGGTTTGCGACGTGGTCCTCCTCCAGGTTCTCATGCGCTACCTCTTCGCCTACCCGAATCCCTGGAGCGAGGAGGTGTCGCGCTTCTGCTTCATCTGGATGTCGCTGCTTGGGGCCTCGCTGGCCGTGGCTCGGCGGGCACACTTCCGGTTCGATCAAGTCACCGAGCGGTTGGCCCCGCGCACGAAGCGGGTCGTGGAGACGTTCGCGGGGGCCGTCGTGCTGGTGTTTGCGCTCCTCCTCATTGCCACGGGCATCGCCCTCATGGACCTGACCATGGGAGAGCGCTCCGCCGCGCTGAACCTGCCCGTCGCGCTCGTGTATGCTGCTGCGCCGGCGTCCGGCGTGCTGATGGTGATCCACCTCCTGGCAGGGCCGGCGGTCAGCGATTCGGAGCAGCCGCAGGAGGCGGGGCCGGCGGGGCACTCGGTCGGGGAGACCGGCTGATGGGCGGGCTCCTCCTCGGCGTCTTCGGCCTCCTGGTGCTGGCCGCCGTGCCGATCGGCTTCGCGCTCGCGATCGCGGCCGTCGTCGCCATCCTTGTAGCGGACCTTCCGCTCGTCGTCATCCCGCAGCAGATCGTCGCGGGGATGGATTCGTTCCCCATGCTCGCCGTCCCCCTCTTCATTCTGGCCGGCTTCCTCATGGATGTCGGGGGGATCAGCCGCCGCCTCGTGACGCTGGCGCGGTCGCTCGTGGGACACCTCCCCGGAGGGCTGGGGCAGGTGGTCATCGTGACCGAGATCTTCTTCTCGGGCGTGTCGGGCTCCACCTCCGCGGACGCCGCCGCCATCGGGGGCATCATGGTGCCCCAACTGACCGCGAACGGGTACGGCCGGGCGCGCGCCACCGCGATCGTCTCGGCCGCGTGCGGGATGGGGATCCTCATTCCGCCGGCCATCGTGATGGTCGTCTACGGCGTCATCGGCAACGTCTCCATAGGCGCCCTGTTCGTCGCCTCGATCGCACCCGCGCTCCTCATCGCCGTGGGCCTGATGACGCAGATCGGGTGGGAGGCGCGAAGGGAAGGGTGGCCGGCCGCCGAGCGCGCCTCCCTCGCGGACCTCCGCCGCGCGGCGATCGACGCCGTGCTCCCGCTGTTCATGATCGTGGTCATCCTGGGCGGCATCCGCTTCGGCCTCTTCACGCCCACGGAAGCCGCGGCCGTCGCCGTGGCCTACGCCCTGCTCCTGGCCGGGTTCGTGTACCGATCTCTCACCCTCGCGGAGCTGTGGAGCAAGATCGTCAAGACCGCCATGGTGTCGGGGATGGTGCTGTTCGTGGTGGGTGCCGCGCGCCTCCTGGGATGGGTCCTCGCCGTCCTGCAGGTGCCGCAGGCGCTGGCGTCATCGGTGGTGGGGATCGGAGGCGGCCAGATCGGCTTCATGGCGCTCACGATTCTCATCTTCCTGCTGCTCGGCGCCATCCTCGAGGGCGTACCCGCCGTCGTCCTGCTGACGCCGATCCTCCTGCCCCTCGCGACACAACTCGGAATCGATCCGGTGCACTACGGCGCCGTCATCGTGGCGACCCAGGGGATCTCGGTGTTCCTGCCGCCCGTCGGCGTGAGCCTCCTCGTGGCCTGCTCCGTCGGAGGAGTCGAACCGGCGGAGGTCGCGCGCCCGCTGTGGCCCTACCTGGCGCTCATGCTGGCGCTCACGGTGGCCATCGCGTTCCTGCCCGGGGTGGTCCTGTTCCTGCCGGAACTTCTGGGGTATTGAAGGCAGTGAGGTTCTTGAACGAAACACCGTGCCGTGTGTATAATACACACCATGTCGAGCAGGGAGATCATTCGCAAACTGGTGGCAGATGGCTGGACGCTTCGGAACACCCGCGGAAGCCACCACCAGTTCGTTCATCCCGACAAGCCCGGTCGAGTGACGGTGAAGCACCCCAGCAAGGACATCCCGATCGGGACGCTTTGCAGCATCTATCGGCAGGCCGGTTGGGAATGGGAGGATCGCTGATGCGCTTTCCGATCGTGGTTCACAAGGACGCGGACAGCGGGTATGGAGTCACCGTGCCCGATCTTCCCGGCTGTTTCTCGGCCGGCGACACCCTCGACGAGGTGATCGAGTCGGCCCGGGAGGCGATCGCGTGCCATATCGAGGGGCTCCTGCTGGACGGCGAACCGGTCCCGGCCAGGGCTTCGCTGGAAGCACACCAGGGGAACGATGACTACCGGGGTGGTGTGTGGGCGATCGCCGAAGTGGACATTTCGAAGCTCTCGAGCAAGACGAAACGAATCAATATCACACTGCCCGAGCGGGTACTGGCCATCGTGGACCAAGCCGCGGTGCGCGAAGGCCAGTCAAGGTCCGGCCTGCTGGCTCGCGCGGCGCTCAGCTATCTCCAGCGTCAATCGGCCGGAGATTTGTCAGGTCTTCTCACCGACAGACCCGACTCAAGTCATGCCTACGGGGCCGACTCGGCACAGCAGACGCCGCGTCGGCGGGGAGACGGCGAGTAAGGCTGGCGCTATCAATGCGATGAACCGGCTGGGGCGTCAGTACTTGATGTCGCTCCGGCTGCCCGTCATCCCGATGTTGCCGACTCGGCGACCCATCGTGTAGTGCTCGCCGCTCCCCGCGGTCATCCCGAAGAAGTCCACGGCGGGCACGATCAGGCGACCGGCGTCGTCGACCGCAGGTTCCACCCTTGAAGACCAACCGCCCGGCCAGGAACGGGTGTTCTGCGATGCCTCGGAGGGCCCACCCTAGGTGCGTAATCCAGCTCCATGGTCCGAGGCTCGACGCCCGCCACTCGCGCGCGTCGGCGAATCTCCGCGTCCCGAATCATGTCCGCCTCCGGAGCCCTTCCTCCGGGAGATTGACCTCAATTCGCCAGCGGGTGGCGATCCGGTGGGGCTTCCTTGGAGTGGACGGATCGAGTTTGCTGATTCCGGCAGTGAGGAGATCCAGCCATCCATGCAGCACCGCCCGCTCCGGAGGATGGGTCAGCTCGACGCTCTCGACCAGAAACCCGAGCCGCTTCACAACGGCGCCGGAGCCAAAGCGGTGCAGATAATCCGTCATTCGGTCCCAGTCGAAGTCGCCGTCTCCTGCAAGCAACGCCTCGCCGACCTGGCCCACTCCTCCGCTCAACTCGGGCCTGTCGAGGCAATCCACGATCGTCTTCTCCCGATCCGTGACCTCGACCTGGAATGGCCCGGCGCGGTATACGTGGCAACCGAAGAACTTCCGAGGCTTCACCCGGACGATCCGGAACCGCATCCCGAGAACCTGGGGTGTGCGGCGTTCCTTGCGCGCGGTCGTCTGCACGTAGGTAACGCGTGGGACCTGCTCGGTGAGGTTCCAGTAGTTGAGGGCGGACCAGTAGCCGACCACGGCATGACTCACCAGGTGCCCCGCAATGACGTAGGCGTCCTCGGTCCAGGTGCGGTCGGGGCCGGCTTCGAGTGGGACGATGAGGTACTTCCCCTTCTCAATGCGCTCCAGCCAGCCCTTGTCGACGAGTCGTGCCAACGCATCCCTGGTCGCCTTGCCTTCGCCGAGTACTTCGTACGCATCCTTCGTTGCGAAGATCTGCTTCCCACTTGCTGCCAAGATGGTAAGAAATGACGCTTCGGCATCGCTGAGGCTTATTATATTATGATACGTCATTACCGCTCCTACATGCGTTAATCACGTATCGAAATGTAGTCCATGGGGATAGTTTCCGCCAACACCACTCCTGCATGCGGGGTGCCCCAGACGCTGGCGTCGGGCCGTCAGTACTTGATGTCGCTCCGGCCGACGGTCATCCCGATGTTGCCGACTCGGCGACCCATCGTGTAGTGCTCGCCGCTCCCCGCGGTCATCCCGAAGAAGTCCACATCGGGCACGATCAGGCGACCGGCGTCGTCGACCGCGCCCTCGAGGACGGTCGTGGCCACGACCTCCGCGAGGAAGAGCTTCCGCTCGGGCGGCACCTCGAGCGAGTCGAAGATCCGACACTCGCAATGGATGGGGGACTCCTCCACCGTGGGCGCATCGACTACGGTCGCCGCGCCTCGCGTCAGACCCGAGAGCTCGAACTTGTCGGCTACGCGTCCGGAGTTCATGTCGACGGTGTCGAACGCCTCGACCATCGATGCAAGCGGGACGTTCAGCACGAACTCGTCGTGGATCTCCAGCAGTTCCCTCGCTTGATGCTCTAGGCCCGCACTCACCCCGATCTGAGGCGGGTCGCCGCTCACGACGAACGTCCACAGCACCGAGATCTCGTCAGGGTCGCGGGGCCGGCCGTTCACGGTGAGCAGGATCGCCGGGACGGGCGGAAGCATCGGACCCGGCTCCGCAAGCGAGCGGCGAGGGCCCGTGAGCGGCGCCGATGGCCTACCCCCGCCCGCGCGCGTCCCCTCCTCCGGCGCGCATCCCCAAACGGCGGCGACCGCGGCGGCCGCCGAGCCGCTCCCCAGGAACCGCCTCCGCGACCAGCCGCGCATGGATGTCATCTCTTTCACTGCCTCCTCTGGGGCGAATCGCCGTTCGCCTGAGCATCAATAGATGCCGGGGATGATCCGGTATTTGACCCGGGCTTGATACTCCGCCCACTTCTCGGGGCCGTATTTTTCGGCGCAGAACTCATCGTCCAGGCGTTGGCGTGAAATGAACAGGCCGACGATGAAGACGAAGTAGGTCCAGGCCCACAGGTTGGCGAAGTAGAATACGAGGGCGATGGAGAAGGAGAAGAAGCCCTCGCCCAGATAGTTGAAGTGGCGGGCGAAGCGCGATGCCCCACCCGACGAGGAACAGGGCGGGCGCGCCGATGAGCCAGACTTCCCTCCATGGCGTCGCGAAGCCGGGGTCCGGGTACGCGGCCATGCCCCACAACGGCAGGATGTAGAGCCACCCGTACACCATGATGCCGCCCCGGATCATCTCGAAGCCGAGCCGTTCATGGATCACGTCGCAGGTGTAGAGCTGGACGCGCTCGAAGATGAAGTAGTCGAAGACGTAGAAGGTGAGGAACCCGGCGAAGAACGCGGCGCAGATCGCCAGCGGGGTGAGGAAACCCGCAAGCGCTTCGGTCCCGGACAGCTCGAACAGGTGGCTGATGCCAAGCCATTCAATCATGGTCGAATCCCCTGCTCCTGAGTCCGCGCAAACCGCAGGTTCTTGACCCTACCCGCGTCGACCATCATCGCCTCGTACCGGCCATCGACGCGTCCGGAGAAGCGGAAGATCCGCCCGCCCTCGATCGCGAGCAGCCCGTCCGACTCGACCGCGAGCGTGACAGGGTCCCGCCGACCGACGTGAAGTGTGAGCCCCGCCGCGTCTTCCTCCATGATCCGGTACGTGGCGTCCAACTCGGGGCTGTAGAAGGATCCGGCGTAACGCGCGCGATTCGGGATGTCGTGGTCGGGCGGAGCCTCGGGAGCGTCCTCGTCCGCCGTCTCCTCCGCCTCCCCCTCCGCGATGTCCTCGGGAGGGTGCATCGCGTCTTCCAGGTAGATCTCGGCCGTGGTCGCGATGAGGGACATGGGATCGATCCGCGACCGGTTGCACAGGGCCACGAACGAGTAGCCGGCGTCGGGATAGCGAGACATTCCCGTTCGGTAGCCGACCCACGAGCCGCTGTGCCCGACCGTGGCCAGCCCCCGGTGCTCGCCGTGGGAGAGACCGAAGGCGTAGGGAATCGTGTCGCCGGAGGTGAGTACGCCCCGCTCGTGCATGAGCGCCACCCATTCGGGTCCGCCGACCGTGCCCTCGGTAAGGTTGCGGTCCCACGCGGCCCACTCCTCCACCGAGGTGTAGATCGCGCCGTCTCCGACCACGTCGAGCGTCGTCATGTTGATCCTGAAACCATCATCGGTCGGCGAATAGCCCGTCGCCCGGTTGGGGACGACCTCATTGTGGTCATCGTGGAAGTGCGTGTGCGGCATGCCCAGGGGGTCGAAGAACTCGGCCCTCGCGAACTCCCGCAGGCTCTGTCCCGAAACCCTGGCTACGATCTCGCCGAGCAGCACGTAACCGGAGTTGCTGTACAGGTACTCGGAGCCCGGAGGAAAGTTGAGTTCGCGCTGCCGGGTGATCGCGTCGAGGATGTCCTGGTTGGTGATGAAGTCCTCGCTCCGGTTCCCCGCCAGGGAGAAGAGCACGATGTAGTCGCGCACGCCGGAGGTGTGGTGGATCAGGTGTCTGACGGTGGGAGGGTCGGGGTAGTCGGGAAATTCGGGGATGTAGCGCTGCACGGGAGCGTCCAGTTCCACCTCTCCCCGGAGGGCGAGCAGGGCGATCGCGCCGGCCGTGAACTGTTTGGAGACCGACGCGATGCGGTAGATGGTCGCGGGCCCGTTCGGGACGCCGTACTCGAGGTTGGCGGATCCGTAGCCGGTGGCGTGGTTCAGGCGACCGTCCCGGATCACGCCCACGGAGCAGCCGGGCCCGTCGTCGCCGGCGTAGTCGGCGAAGACGGCGTCGACCCGGGCAGCCATCCCGCCGTCGCCCTCGGGGGCGCACCCTGTGAGCGCGCCGACCAGGACCGCGGCGACTGCGGCCGCGCCGATCAGATGAAGGTCGACGCTCCGCGGGTGCGTGGTCAGGACCGCCTCCTCGGTGCGAGGCTGAACGGTTCGCGTGCGAACACCCGGCGCACCATCGGCTCGAAGAACTCCAGCGGCAGCGAATCGTAGTCGGGATCGAATGCGCACTGGTCCCAGCGGTGACAGAAGTCCACGGCGTCCTGATACCAGGGATGGTCGCGGTACTTGTCGCGCGCGTTGCGGTCGCCGCCCACGTGGTGGGCGTAGTAGACGTGCTGGAAGAGGCCGTGGTGCCGGACGATCCAGTGTGTTCGCTCGGTCACGTAGGGGCGCAGCAGCAGCGCGGCCAGCTCGCCGTGGCTGTGCGGGGCCAACAGGTCGTCGATGTCGTGCAGGAGCGCCGCCACCACCATCTCCTCTTCCGCCCCGTCCCGATGGGCGCGGGTCGCGCTCTGCAGAGAATGCTCCAGCCGGTCGACCCGGTAGCCGGAGAGCGAACCGGACAGCTCGCGGAGGTGCGCCAGTACCCGGTCGGCGGTGCCGGCGGCGAACTCCTCCTCGAGGTGCGCGAGCAGCTCGTAGTCCTCGCGGGTGCCGTCCGCCATGCGGGTGAAGCTCACCACAGGGCCGCCCGGCCTTGTGTCCGGCGTCGCCATACGGGTCATGCTCGTCACTCTCCCATTGAAGTCTCCTCGCCACGCAGCGTGGACAGAAACGGAGGGCACTGTCAACGGCGGGACGCCTGACCGCGCCCGCCCGGGCTCGGTGCTTGACACGCACGGGATGAGCGCGCTTGATGCTCGGTAGCGCACGCTTCAGGCCGGTCACAACGGATTGAGGGGATCGACCATGCATCACTCGATCAGCAGCGTCGCCCGGAATGCCGATGCCCTGTCCGCCGTCTGGAGCGGCGGCGAACGGACCGATCTTCCCTACCTCTGGCTGCGCGACAATTGCGGCTGCAGCGAGTGCTGCGTCGAGCAGACCACGGAGAAGCGGTTCCACCTCTTCCGGGTCCCCAGCGACCTGAAACCGTCGACGGTCGACATCGAGGGCGCCGGATCCGAGGATGAGGCGCTCTCCATCGCCTGGCCGGACGGACACCGCACCCGCTACCGGTCGAGCGAGATCCACGGCCTCCTGATCCCGCCTCGTCCCGACCTGCAGTACTGGGACGGGCGGTTCCAGCCTCGGAGGTTCGACTACGGGCGGTTTCAGGCGAGCGACCGCGCGGCGGCCGAGATGATCGAGGAGTTTCTGCGGACGGGGGTCTGCGTGCTGGTCGACGCCCCCACCGAACCGGATTCGCTGGAGCAGCTCGCGACCCGTCTGGGCCCGGTCCGCGAGGTGCTGTTCGAGCGCATCCACAACGTCATGCTCGATCCGAGGGGATACAACATCGCGCACACGGGTCTGGCCGTCGCACCGCATAACGACTTCACCAGCTACACCTGGCCGCCGAGCGTGCAGGCGCTGCACATGCTGGTGAACGAGTGCGAGGGCGGCGAATCCACCGTCGTGGACGGCTTCGCCCTGCTCATGCATCTACGCAGCGATCACCCCCACAAGTTCGACGTGCTGTGCGAGGTGCCGGTACCGTCCCGCATCTTCAGCGAGGAATACGAGTGCTACGCGGCCAACCCCATGGTCGCGCTGGACAGCGACGGCGAGGTCCGGATGATGCGCTTCAACACCGCGCAGATGCAGGCCATTCCCCTGTCGGAGCCTCGGCTGGGCGAGTTCTACGCCGCCTATCACGAGCTGTCCAGGCGTGTCAACGACCCCGGCGCCCAGGTATCCTTCCGGTTGGAGGGCGGGCAGATCCTGCTGTGCGCCGGGCACCGGGTGCTGCACGGTCGCACCGCGCTGCGCTCGACCGGGAACCGCCACCTGCAGGACGCCTACTTCGAGCACGACAACGTGCGCAACCACCCCAGGATGCTGCGCCGCACGGGCCGGATCTGAAGGCCGGCCGCGTCCGGCCGAATGCCGCCTCCTTCAGAGACCCGGACCCGGGCCGCGCTCCGCGACCTGGCCCTCGGTGCATCCGTGGAGGTTCTGGCGCGCAAGGTGCCGCCCCCGGAAGTCCTCGCCGGCCACCTCCCGCGTGGTGCCGCCGTCTACGTGCCGTTCCCGCCGAAGGGCCGGTGGCCGGACACGATTGCCGCCTGCGAACGGGTGCTGGCAGCGGGCATGAAGCCGGTGCCGCACCTGTCGGCGCGCTCGGTGCGGAGCCCGGACGAGCTCGGCGACTGGCTGTCCGCGCTGGTGGAGACAGGGGTGGAGTCCCTGATGCTGGTGGCCGGAGACCGCACCGCGCCCGTCGGCCCGTATCCCGATACGCCGGCCCTGCTTGACTCCGGGCTGCTCGCCGAGCGCGGTCTGCGGCGGCTTGGCGTCACGGCGTATCCGGAGGGCCATCCCCTCGTCGGCCCGGCCGACCTGGATGAAGCACTTCGGCGCAAGACGGAATACGCCCGGTCGACGGGCTCGGAGCTCTGGGTGGTGACGCAGTTCGTGTTCTCGCCCGCCCCCGCTCTCGCCTGGCTGGCGCGGACGAGGGAGGCCGGCTGCACGCTGCCGGTTCGCATCGGGGTGCCGGGGCCCGTCGCGCTACGCACGCTGATCGGATACGCGGTCCGCTGCGGCGTCGGGGCGTCCGCACGTGCGTTGAAACGCAAGCCCGGCGTCGCACGGTTGGCGGGCAGATGGTCGCCGACCCCCATTGCGCTGGCGCTGGCCTCGCACCTGGCCGACCGCGAGAAGGCGCCTGCCGTCGACATTCACCTCTTCACCTTCGGCGGTCTGGCGGACGCCGCCGGATGGCTGTCCCGTTCGTGCACCGGGCGTCGCTGAACAGATGCCATTCGTGCCGTTGTATCGATGCCGTGCGGACTTCGCTCAACGGGACAGCTTCGATGTTCCGACCGAGCGAAAAACTGTGATGTAAGATTTGTCAGGTTGTTGAAGCTCCGATACAGAAGGAGATCAAGGC
Organism: Candidatus Palauibacter sp.; assembly: GCF_965222475.1. Taxonomy (GTDB): domain Bacteria; phylum Gemmatimonadota; class Gemmatimonadetes; order Palauibacterales; family Palauibacteraceae; genus Palauibacter. The sequence continues at coordinate 120,435 of NZ_CBDCUB010000008.1, forward strand.
CCCCTTGGAGGAGATGAGCCAATCTCTGGTCTCGGCACGCTGGGACGCGGAGTACCGCAAGGGGAGATACGCCGGAGAGCCTCCCCTGCCTTTCGTAGACAAAATCCTCGCCACGATACGTGCCAGTTCGCTGGCCGAGCGCAGGGGGCTCTATATCGGGTGCGGAAACGGCCGGAACTATCTTCCGCTCGTGCGATCGGGACTTCATCTCTACGGACTGGATCTGTCTGCCGAAGCGCTTCGGCAGTTGGCTGCTCGGGAGCCAGCACTGTCTACGCGCCTGATCTGCGCCGACTTCCGGACGTTCGTCAGCCGATGCCGCTTCAGCTACGCCATCGCGATTCAGGTGTTTCAGCACGGCGTTGCCGCCGATGTCGCCAGGTACTTCGCGGGAGTCGGGTCCCTCCTGTCTCCCGGTGGCCTCTTCTTCCTCCGGGCCAACGCCGCATCGACTCAGGTACGTCGACCGCATACGGTCATTGAGCAGAATGATTTTGGCGGGTTCACGATCCGTTATGAAGCCGGTCCCAAGCAGGGTCTTCCCGTCCACTTTTTTGCGCGCGACGAACTGCACGCCTTGGCACGCGATGACTTTGCTTTCGTAGCGCAGCCCCACGAGGACGTGACCGTGCGCACGCCACCCGAGACAGGTCACTGGGTCCAGTGGGAAGCGATATGCGAGCGCCTTGACGGTCAATCCGCATGGAGAGGACGGCGAAATGGGTCCTGAACGCTCTCACGATGCGGGAGATGCGCCCGACAACCCCTTTCGGAGGCTGCGTAGCCGAACGCTGATTCCGTGGGTGATCGTCGGCGGCATGGGCTTCGGCCTGGTCCTTGCCTTCGCAGGCTCGCCGTCGGCGATGGATCCTCTGGACTCCCCGATCGCGGCTCTCATCTCCGGTCTTGCCCTCTATGGCCTCCCCTGGGCGTGGATCGTGTGGGCGTGCCGCAGGGCCGACGTCGATCTGGGCCGGCTCATCGGACGTGTCCCGGCGGGATACAACTGGCTTCCCGCGGTGGGACTCCTTGCGACCACAGTCATGTTCTCGTTCGGTTGGTCGTTTGTGACCGGCTACGGCCTGTCGCAGCTCGCGCCGGAGTTCGTTGAGTCGCTGCTGACGTCGGAGGACGCGGTCGGGATTCGATCACCGTCAGCGTCGTGTGGCCGATCCTCCTGATCACGATCATCCCGGTAACGGAAGAGGTTCTCTTCAGGGGGGTCCTCCTCAGCCGCTGGGGAGTGAAGTGGGGAATCGGGACCGGCATCGTCCTGACCGCGGTGATATTCGGGGCCATGAACCGGTTCGACGCGGTGGAAGCAACGGTGCTTGGCGTCGTCGCCGCGCTGCTGTATCTGCAGTCTCGTACGCTGATTGTCCCGATCGGCTTCCACGCCGCCAACAACCTGGTTGGCAAGGTGGTTGGAGACGCTCTCGCGTGGGAAGAAGCGTTGGCTCCCGCCGCCAAGCTCGAGGAGATCGAGGCGATGGCGCTCCCGGGTGTGGCCATGCTGGCCGTGACGCTCCCCGTGCTCGTCTGGTATGTCCGGCGCAACTGGCCCTCCCGCGACGCCGAGATCCCCTACACGCGGAATGCCGGATGACTGCCGTTTCTGCCGTTATGGTTCTGCCTTTTCTGCCGCTGTGCAATTGCCGTTTATGCCGTTGAGGCTTTTCGCAGGCTTTCCCAGCCGCTAGGATCCCCCTACGGAAACCGTCGAAGTCTCGCCACTCAGGTGGGTGCATGACCTATCGCCCCAGAGTCGTCGACAGCGAACTGGCCGAGCGCCTGAAGGCCACGGGAGCGGCGGTCATCGAAGGCCCGCGCGCGTGCGGGAAGACCACCACGGCGCGGCAAATCGCCGCCAGTGAGGCACGGCTGGACGTTGACGATGTGGCTCGGCGCCTGGCCAGGCTCGAGCCCGCCCGCGTCCTGATGGGCGACGTGCCGCGGTTGATCGACGAATGGCAACTGGAGCCGGCTGTCTGGAACCACGTGCGGAGGGCGGTCGATGATCGCGGCCTTCCGGGTCAGTTCATCCTCACCGGATCCGCCGTTCCGGCCGACGACGCGACCCGCCACACCGGGGCCGGACGTCTGACCCGGCTTCGCATGCGCCCGTTCTCGCTCTTCGAACTGGGTCGCTCCTCGGGCGAAGTTTCGCTTGCGGGCCTCTTGGACGGAGCGCGTGCCGCGGCGGGCAGGTCGGTGATCCCGCTTGGGGATCTGGCGGAACTGATTTGCATCGGTGGCTGGCCCCTGAACCTCCAAAGCACCACCCAAACGGCGCTCCGAGCGAACAGGGATCACCTGGACGAGATCCGTCGTCTGGACATCGCCAACGGCGACGGCAGGAGGAGGGACCCTGTGAGGGTGGGCATGCTCCTCCGGTCCCTGGCCCGGAACGTCGCGACGCCAGCCGCGACCGCGACCCTCGCCTCCGACACCGGCGAAGGCGTGTCCGCCATCAAGGAGCACACGGCAGCCGAATACCTGAGGGCGCTTGAACGGATCATGGTCGTCGAGAACCAGCCTGCGTGGCCCACTCACCTGCGCTCCAGGTCGGTGCTGAGGAGCAAGCCGATCCGGCACCTCGCGGATCCCTCGCTCGCGGTGGCCGCCGTCCGAGCGACACCTGCGCGGCTGCTCCGTGACCTCGATTTCCTGGGATTTCTCTTCGAGTCGATGGTCGTGCGGGACCTGCGCGTCTACGCCCAAGCGGTGGACGCCGAGGTGTTTCACTACCGCGAGAAGGCCGGCCTCGAGGTGGACGCGATCGTTCAGTGCAACGACGGTCGCTGGGCCGCCTTCGAGGTCAAGCTCGGCGAGGGAAGGGCAGCTGAAGGCGCCGACAACCTCCTCCGGCTGGCACGGAAGGTGGATCCGGAACGTATGGGCGAGCCGACGTCGCTGGGCGTGATCGTGAGCAGCGGGTATGGTTACACGCGGGAGGATGGGGTGAGCGTCATCCCGGTAGGGGCGCTGGGGCCCTGACCCATAGCGCCACCGAGCGATTTGCGAGGACGGTCTCCATGGCGATCCCGAATGACACGACCCGCCGCGACTTCCTGATTGGTCTGGCGGGTGCCGGAGCGCTGCTGGCCACCCGGGCCCCGGCGCTCGGGCGCACGCTGTCGGCCCAGGAGACGCTCCCAACGCGGCCGATCCCGGGAACCGAGGAGACGCTGCCCATCGTCGGCTTCGGCTCCTCGAAGCCGGTGCTCGAGATCCCGACCGAAGGAACCGAGCCTGTGGCCGGCGTGATCCGCATGCTCCTCGAGTACGGGGGCCGGGTCGTCGACACCTCGCCGCGCACGCCGGAGATCGACGAGGAGTTCGGCCAGGTCCTCGCGGCACCGGAGTTCAGCGGCCGCCTCTTCGTCGCGACGAAGATCAACACGGACGGGGAAGCGTCGGGCATTGAACAGATGCGGCAGAACCAGGAACTCGTCGTCGGCAGCCGCACCCTGGACCTGCTCCAGGTCGAGAGCATGCGCGATCTGGACGTACACTGGCCCAACGTGCTCCGGTGGAAGGACTCGGGAGAGGCGCGCTACATCGGCGTCACCACCTCCAGCATTGGCCAGCACGAGGCGTTCGAAGCGTTCATGAGGGCGGAGCCCCTCGACTTCGTGCAGATCAACTACTCGGCGATGGAGCCGAACGCGGAGGAGCGCCTCCTGCCGCTCGCCCAGGACCTCGGGCTGGCCGTCCTCATCAACCGTCCGTTCATGAACGGCAGCTACTTCGGGCGTGTAAGCGGACGCGAGTTGCCCGAATGGGCAGCCGAGTTCGACTGCACGAGCTGGGCGCAGTTCTCCCTCAAGTACATCCTCGCGCACCCCGCCGTGACGTGCGCCCTCACCGAGACGACGAATCCGGACCACATGGCGGAGAACATCGGGGCCGCCTTCGGACGCCTCCCGGACGAGGCGACGAAGCGCCGCATGCGCGAGCTGGTTCAAGACTACTAAGGGGTACCGGAGGAAACGGTCATGGTCCTTCTCTCGTCTTGCCGCGCCTTTCCGGCCCCGGCAGCCCACGGCAGAATCTCCCGCCGCGGTCGAACCGCTCACGGTCCCCATCCGGCACTTCGCCGCCGCCTCCTGCCCTGCCTGGCCACTACCCTCGCCGCCCTCACTCTCGCAGGCTGCGGCGCGTCCGACGCCCCTCCAGACGACCCCCGCTGGGGATCGCTGATCAGCGAGCGCACCTACGGCGTCATTTCGAAGCGAGACAGGATCACGATCGTCTTCACCCGGGATGTGGCGGGCGAGTACTCGATCGGCCGTCCCACGACCGGCGTGCTCGCCCTCGAACCGGCTGTGGAGGGCGTGGCCACCTTCGTCAGCACCCGCGAGCTCGTCTTCGCACCCGCCGCGGACCTGCCTTCGGGACAGGAGTTTCGCGTCACACTCGTCCGGGAGGGTCTGCTGGGCCTGCCCGAAGACCTGGGCGACTACCAGTTCGACTTCAGCGTCATGCAGCAACGCGTGGAACTGGTTGTGGACGGGTTGGACGCGGAGTCCGGCGAGGAGGACGATCTCGTTCTGACCGGATCGTTGGTGACCGCGGACTTCACGGATTCGGAGGCCGTGGAGGGCGTTCTCAGCGCCGAGCAGGACGGGGCCGATCTGGAGATTCGGTGGCAACACGGCCCTGAAGGGCTCAATCATCGCTTCGCCGTTCAAGGCGTGACCCGCGGCGGGCGCGACGACGAGGTCCGGCTGCGCTGGAACGGACGGGGCATCGCGATCTACGAGCGGGGCAGTCAGGACATTCCGATCCCGGCGCAGGACGTGTTCCGGATGATCACCGTGCGCGCCGAGTCGGACGACCGACAGTACGCGCTGGTCCGGTTTTCCGACCCGCTCGACCCGAACCAGAACCTCAACGGCCTGGTGAGCCTGGGCGAGGAGAGCATCACTCTGGAGGTGCAGGGCAACGCACTCCGGATCATACCCGGCGAGCGCGTCATCGGACCGGTGGCGGTCGTGCTCGAGGAGGGCCTGCGCAGCGCGGACGGCAAGCGGCTCGAGGAGCGCAGCGAGACCGAGGTGACCTTTGTCGACGTGAAGCCCGGCGTGCGCTTTGCCGGGCGCGGCGTGGTGCTCCCGCGGGCGGACCGGCTGACCGTCCCCATCGAGGCGGCCAACGTGCACTCGGTGCAGGTCACGGCCTTTCGGGTGTACGAGACCAACATCGGGCAGTTCCTGCAGGCCAACGACCTGTCCGGCGGCCTCGAACTCCGGCGCACCGGACGCACCCTGTGGCGGCGCACGGTCGAACTGCCGGAAGAGCCGGGCGGGGGCTGGACGCGGTACACCCTGGATGTGAGCGACCTCGCCCGCGCCTACTCGGGAAACCTGGTCCGTCTGACCCTGTCGCTCAACCGCGGCAACTCCACCTTCGCGTGCAGTGAGGCACAGGATCGGATCCCCGTGCTCGAGGAACCGTGGCCCGCCGACCTGGAGGCCGCGGGGAGCTCGCCCGGCAGTTGGGACGCCATCGAAGCCTCCTACCAGGGCTCCGTCGACTGGAGAGACCGGAACGACCCCTGCGTCGATGCCTACTTCCGCTGGTCCTCGCGGGCGAGCGGCTCGCGGAACTTCCTCGCCTCGAACATCGGCATGACGGCAAAGCGGGACGCCCGGGGCGGCACCCTGGTCGCCACCACCGACCTGCGCACCTCCGAACCGATGCGCGGCGTGGCGGTGACGTTCATGAACTACCAGAACCAGCCGTTCGAGACCGTGGTGACGGGCCCCGGGGGACTGGCCCGCACCACGCTTCCCGCGGAGCCGCACCACGCGGTGGCCACGCGGGGCGGAGAGAGGGGCTACCTGAAGATGAGCCCCGGCACGGCGCTCCCGACCAGCCACTTCGACGTGGGCGGCGAAGTCGTGGCCGAGGGGCTCAAGGGGGCGATCTACGGCGAGCGCGGAGTGTGGCGTCCCGGCGACGACATCCACCTCACCTTCGTGCTCGACGACGCCGACAACCCCCTGCCGGCAGGGCACCCCGCCACCCTGCGACTCCTCAATCCGTTGGGCCAGGTGGTTCACACGGTCACCAACGCCGACCCGGTCGGCGACTTCTACGCCTTCGCGCTCGGGACGGCCGCCGACGCGCCCACCGGGAACTGGAACGCGGCCGTCGAGGTCGGAGGGGCTCGCTTCTCGACCCCGCTCAAGATCGAGACCGTGATGCCCAACCGCCTGAAGGTGGAACTCGGCCTGGGTGAAGGCGAGTTCCTTCAGGGCGGCGTGCGCCACGAAGCCACCCTGTCGGGGCAATGGCTGAGCGGTGCCGTGGCGCGCAACCTCAACACCGATGTGCAGGTGACGTTCCGGCCCGTCCCCACCGCCTTCACCCGGTTCTCGGACTACGTCTTCGACGACCCCGCGCGCGACTACTCCGACGAGCCGCTCACGGTCTTCGAAGGCACGCTGGACGACGAGGGCCATGCCGCCTTCGCCACGGAACTGGCACCCGGCGGCCATTCCCCCGGCATGCTCTCGGCAACCTTCACCACCCGAGTCTTCGAGCCGGGCGGGGCCTTCAGCACCAACCGGCGCAGCCTGCGCTTCTCCCCCTACGACCGCTACGTCGGTGTCCGGCTGCCTCCCGGCGACGCGCGGCGAGGCATGCTCCTCACCGACACGGTGCACACGGTGCAGGTCGCGACGCTTTCGCCCGGCGGCGAGTCGATGCCGGCCGATTCGGTCGATCTCGCCCTCTACAAGATCGACTGGCGATGGTGGTGGGACCGGTCTGCGGAATCGCTGGCCCGCTACAGCGAGTCGGAGCATAGTTCGGTGGTGGCCCGGGGGCGCGTCGCCACGACGGACGGGCGCGGGAGCTGGGACTTCAGCGTCAACTACCCGGACTGGGGCCGGTATCTGCTGCGGGCGTGCGACGCGGAAGCCGGGCACTGCACCGGCAGGACCGTGTACATCGACTGGCCCGGCTGGGCCGGCCGGCCCCGGGAGCAGTCGGGCGCCGGGGCGAGTGTGCTCACGCTGCTGGCCGACACGACGAGCTACCAGGTGGGCGACGTAGCCGAGATTCAGCTGCCGGAGGCGAACACCGGCCGGGCGCTCGTCACCTTGGAAACGGGTACGAGGATTCTCGACCAGCGCTGGGTGGAGATGGGCGGCGGGCGCACGCGCTTCGAGGTGCCGATCACCGCGGAGATGAGCCCGAACGTCTACGTGGGCGTCAGCCTGATCCAGCCGCACTCGGACCGCGCCAACGACCGGCCGATCCGTCTCTACGGCGTGATCCCGCTCGAGGTGGAGGATCCGGCGACGGTGCTGCGGCCGCAGGTCGCGGTTCCCGAAGAGTGGCGTCCCGACACGACCGTCACCGTGCGGGTGTCCGAGGTGGCGGACCGGCCCATGACCTACACGCTGGCCGTCGTGGACGAAGGGCTTCTTGGCCTCACCAACTTCGAGACGCCCGATCTGCACGACCACTTCTTCAGCAAGGAAGCGCTCGGGGTCTCCACCTGGGACATCTTCGACGAAGTAGCCGGTGCCTACGGCGCGGAGCTGGAGCGGTTGCTCGCCCTGGGCGGGGACGACGCGGTGGAGCTGCAGGAGCGGGAGCGCAGCCGGTTCCCGCCGGTGGTACGGTTCCTGGGGCCGTTCACCCTGCGGCCCGGGCAGAGCGGGACGCACTCGATCGACATCCCGGAGTACATCGGGCAGGTGCGCGTGATGGTCGTGGCGGGCCACGAAGGCGCCTACGGTTCGGCCTCGGAGTCGGTCTTCGTGCGGCAGCCGCTGTCGCTCCTGGCCACCGTGCCCCGCGTCGTGGGTCCGGGTGAGGAGATCGCTGTTCCGGTGTCGCTCTTCGCAATGGAGGACGGCATCGAACGCGCCACCGTGACCGTGGACGTCGGCGAGGCATTCCAGGTGGTGGGGAGCGCCAGCGAAACGGTCACCTTCGACGGCGCCGAGGAGCAGTTGGCCCGGCTACGGATCCGCGCGGGCGACCGGCCCGGCGTGGGCGTCCTGCGCTTCGCCGCGGTGGCCGGAGAGCACCGCGCGCGCTCGGAGATCGCCCTGCCGATCCGCATGACGAATCCCACCACGGCCACCCAGCTGAGGGCCCGGATCGTGCCCGGCGAGGAGTGGAGTGCCGAGGTGGACCCGCACGGAATACCGGGGACCAACTCGGCGACGCTGGAGGTGACGCCGCTCCCGCCGCTCAACCTCGAGGCGCGCCTCGGATACCTCGTGCGCTACCCGCACGGGTGCCTGGAGCAGATCGTCTCGGCGGTCTTCGCGCAGATGTACCTGCCGCTGCTGGTGAACCTCGACGCCGACGACCGGGCGCGGGTGGAGGAGAACGTGAGGGCCGGGATCGACCGCCTGCGGGGGTTCCAGGTGTCGTCCGGCGGGTTTTCGTACTGGCCGGGTACGTATTCGGCCGCGAACGCCCGCAACGCATGGGTGACGAACTACGCGGGCCACTTCATGATCGAGGCGGAGCGGTTGGGTTACTACGTCGATCCGGAGGTGATCTCGAGCTGGAAGGCCCACCAGCGCCGCCGCGCGCGCGCGTGGAGAAGCCGCGGTGACACGCCGGCGATGGCCCAGGCATACCGCCTGTACACGCTCGCGCTGGCCGGCGACTACGAGGTCGGGGCCATGAACCGGCTGCGTCAGACGGACGATCTGGCGGCCGCGGCCCGATGGCACCTCGCCGCGGCCTACGGACTCGCCGGGGTGGGGCCAGGCATCCGCCTGCTTCGCGACGACGACCGGGTCGCGGAGTACGCGGCGCCCGGCTGGAGCATGGGATCTCCGCTGCGCGACCGCGGCATTCATCTCGAAGCCCTGGTGACGCTGGACCGCGAGGTCCAGGCGACCCGGGTCGCCGAGGAGATCTCGGCCGCGCTCTATTCGGACGACTGGCACGGGACCCATTCGCTGGCCTATGCCTTGCTCGCAATGGCCCGCTTCTACGGGTTGGGCGAGCCGACCGGGGCGTTCACCTTCGAGCGCCGGGTGGGGAACGACGTGCAGGAGGCCGCGTCTTCGTCACCGGTGTATGCGGAGGATCTCGCGGAGATCGCAGAACAAGGGGGGCGTGTGGAGGTGCGAAATACCTCGGATGCGCCGCTCTTCGTGAGTCTGGTGACGCGGGGATCGCCCGCGGCGGGAGACGAGTCGGCGGCTTCGTCCGGACTGGCGGTCGAGGTGATCTACGCGGCCCCCGATGGCGGACCGGTCGATGTTCGCCAGCTTCTGCAGGGGACCGACCTGCAGGCCAGGGTCACGGTCCGGAACGAGTCGGGACGGGACCTCCGGGATCTGGCGCTGGAGTACCGCGCGCCTTCGGGGTGGGAGATTCACAACGCGAGGATGGATGAGGGCGAAGGGCCGGGGGACGACCGGATCGACTACCAGGACGTGCGCGACGACCGGGTCCTCACCTACTTCTCGCTCGGCGACGGAGAGCGGTTCACCCTCTCAATGCGATTCAACGCCGCCTATCTGGGCGACTACTACCTGCCGACGGTCTCGGTCGAGGCCATGTACGACGCCTCGGTGTACGCGCGCATCAAGGGGATGAGAGTGCGCGTGGTCGATGGCGAGGGGAACGAGCAGTGAGGCTGCGGCGGGTGGGGCCGAGGCGAGCGGTTGCGTGGGCCTGTGTGGCCGCGGGCCTCGTCGTGGCGGCGGGCTTCGCCACGCGGCTTCCCGCCCCACTCTTCGACGACCCGGTGTCGTCCGTCCTGGAGGCGCGTGACGGGTCGTTGCTGGGCGCGCGGATCGCGTCGGACGGGCAGTGGCGCTTTCCCGGGCGCGACTCGGTTCCCGGGAAGTTCCAGGCCGCCGTGCTCGCCGCCGAGGACAAGCGCTTCCGCCGGCACCCCGGGGTCGACCCGCTCGCGCTGGCCAGGGCGGCGTGGGCCAACCTGCGGGCGGGCAAGGTGGTGAGCGGCGGCAGCACGATCACGATGCAGGTGATCCGCATGTCGCGTGGCTCCCGTCCCCGCACCTATCGGGAGAAGTTCGTCGAGGCAGCGCTGGCGCTCCGGCTCGAACTCGGCACCGACAAGGACGAGGTGCTCGGACTCTATGCCGCCCACGCGCCCTTCGGCGGGAACGTGGTCGGGCTGGAGGCTGCGGCGTGGCGCTACTTCGGCAGAGGGCCCGCCGATCTGTCCTGGGCCGAGGTCGCGATGCTGGCGATCCTCCCCAACAACCCGGGTGCGGTGCATCCGGGGCGAAGCCGCGCGGAGCTGCTGGAGAAGCGGAACCGGCTCCTGCGACGCTTGCAGGGAGCCGGGATGATCGACGACGAGGAGCTGGAGCTGGCCCTGCTGGAACCGCTGCCGGACGCGCCCCATCCGTTGCCACAGATAGCGCCACATCTGCTGCAGACGCTGGCGGCGGGGGACGGAGGGGCGGGGCGAAGGTACGCGAGCACACTGGACGTCGCGCTGCAGCGGCTGGTGGGAGACGTCGCGTCGCGGCAGTCGCGCTCGCTGGCCTCGATGGGCATCCGCCACCTGGCCGCTCTCGTGGTCGACAATCGCACCTTCGAGGTGGTCGCGTACGTGGGCAACAGCCGGTGGGCGGTGGGTGAGGGCACCGGCCACGCGATCGACCTGATCCGGCGTCCGCGCAGCACCGGGAGCATCCTGAAGCCGCTGCTCTTCGCGCGGATGCTGGACGCGGGAGAGATCCTGCCCGAGACGCTCGTGCCGGACATTCCGTCCCGGTTCGCGGGATACCGGCCCGAGAACTACGACCGGGAGTTCCGGGGAGCGGTCCCCGCCCGGACGGCACTGGCGCGTTCGCTCAACGTACCCGCCGTGTGGATGTTGCGGCACCACGGGGTGGACCGGTTCTACGACTTTCTGCGCGGGATGGGGATGACCACACTGCATCGTCCGCCCGGCGACTACGGGCTGACGCTCGTGCTTGGCGGCGCCGAGGGGACGCTGTGGGACATCACGGCGATGTATGCGAATGTGGCGCGGATCGGGGGTGGCGCGGGGTCGCCGGCCCCCGGACACGCCGCGGGCGGGTTCGCGCGTGGGCAAGGGGCGGGGGGACTCGCGCCCGGTCTCTACCGCCCACGCATCCTCGCGGACGCGCCACACGCGAGCGCTGGCCGGCCCCCGCTGAGCGTGGGGGCCGCGTGGCTGACTCTGGAGGCCCTGGTCGACGTGGCCCGGCCCGGGGCGGAATCTCAATGGCGTGTGTTCGGGAGCGGGCGAAGGGTGGGGTGGAAGACGGGAACCAGCTACGGTCACCGGGACGCCTGGGCCATCGGGGTTACGGCACGGTACACGGTGGGGGTGTGGGCGGGGAATGCGAGCGGGGAGGGGCGGCCGGAATTGACCGGGATCGGAGCCGCCGCGCCGGTGCTCTTCGACATCGTGAACCGCCTGGAGGGGGAAGCGTGGTTCCCCAGGCCGGAAGCGCACCTGAAGGACGTGAAGGTGTGCCGGTCCGATGGGTATCGCGCCGCGGGGGGCTGCGAAACCAGCGTGGCCCGGGCCCCGAGGGACAGCCACTTCGAGCGCCCGAGTCCGCACCACCGGACGGTGCATCTGGATCCGTCCAGTGGGCTGCGCGTTCACGGCAGGTGCGAGTCCGTGCAGGCGATGTCACACGAGACCTGGTTCGTACTGCCCCCCGGGCAGGAGTCGTTCTACCGGCGGTGGAATGCCGGATATCGTCCCATGCCGGCCTATCGGGCGGACTGTGCAGGGACCTCGGCCGAGGCGGCGGCGCGCAGTCCGGTCGATTTCCTGTACCCGGATGACGGGACCCGCATCTACATCCCGGTCGAGCTGGGGGGACGGAAGGGGCGGGCGGTCTTCGCGGCGGCGCACCGGGACCCGGACGCCACCCTGCACTGGCACCTGGACGACCGTTATGTGGGATCGACGAGCGTCTTCCACGAGCAGGCGCTGGACGTTGCCGATGGGTGGCATGTCGTGACGGTGGTGGACGAGATGGGGAACCGGGCGCGCCGGGGGTTCGAGGTGCTGGCGAGGGCGGAGGGAGCGGGCCAACCCCGGTGAGGCTGTTCGTTCACGGGGCGATGACGATCTCTCCGCCGGAGAGCACCCGTTCGTCGTTGAGCATCTCGCCGGTGAACTCGGTGCAGGCCGGGTTCAGACCGAAGGCGAACCGGGCCAGGTTGTAGACCCACGCGTCGTCCTGTCGGGCCAGTAGCTCGGCAAGGAGATCGGCCTGCTCTCCACCCTCGATTTCGGTGACGAAGCCCTCGGCGATCCGGAACGTCCTACTCCGGCCGCTCGATCTCCAACCCGGCCGGACGAGGCAGCACACCGCCGGAGCGCGCGAAGTGTTTGACCAGGCCCTGTTCATCCAGTGGCGTATCCGGCAAGGGCGCTACGAAGCGGTCCTGGCCGGGAGAGTAGTACAGACATCCCACCTCGTCGGTGGGTCGTGAGCGCACGAAGTCCTCCGCTTCGGACAACGCGGTCAGCCAGATCGACTTCGCTCCGGCAAGATCGAAGGGTTCCGTGAGGTGCAGCCGCGCGATGTCTTCGTGCCGATGGCGTCCGCGCCGCTTCAGCTGCGCGAGGAGCGAGAAGGGAGTAAACCCCGGATCCTTCGCGACGGCCGCCCAGACCAGGGCGCCAAGGACAAGGATCCGCTCGTGCGCATGGAGGATATCGACGAAGTCGCGGGGCTCGTCCCGGCCCGCCAGCGCAAGGGTCTTGTTGAGGGCCAGGTCCACGTCGTGAAGCACCAGAAAGCCTTCGGGAGTCCGGACCGTGGGCAGGAAGCGCCACGCCGAGTCGTGGGCCCAGTCGATCTGCGTCTGCCGCCCCTCGCGTCCGACCAACGCGCGGACGTACCCGGGCTGGCTCATGAGCACCCGCAGGGAGTAGCCGGCCTCGATCAGCGCCGCACGGTCTTCATCGAACGCAGCGCCCACCTCTTCCAGCGCATCGTGGAAAAAGTCGAGGTCACGGCTGATTCGAACCGATCGTTCGTGAGTGTGTAACGCAGCCCCGCCAGCCAGGTAACCGTCAGTCGTGCGCGCCGCGGCGAGGACGGAGAGCACCTCGCGCTGAAAGCCCGTCAGGGGCACAGCCGGCTCGCGGCCTGCCAGGCCGCCAGGTTCCCGTTACTCCTGAGGGTCTCGGCCACCCAATCCACATCGTTCAAGCCGATCTCAAGATCCGGGCGGTACGACCAGAAGCAGGTGGCGTAGAACTCGCGGAAGGCTCGTCTTGCCTCGCGGACGCGCACCATCGCCCGCGCCGTCTCCGGATCGAGGCGCCGCCGGCTCTTCCGTCCTCCCCGCCGTCCGATTTCGGCAAGGTACTGCCGCATCTTTTCGTCCATCGAATAATCATAAGCGGCTTATGTTGTGCGATCAACCGGTTGGCGAAGGCGCGTCATCGGCCGGATCGAGGCGGAACTCGCCCTCGGAGAGCACTCGTTGGTCGTCGATCCACACGGTCGGGGCGCGGGCGACGGCATCGAAATGGGTCTTGGCGGAGACGGTGCCGCCGAGATTGGCGGAGGTACCGATCCCGATGTGGACAGTGCCGTTCACACCCTCGTCGTTCAGCATCTCGCCGGTGAAATCGGTGCAGGCCGGGTTCAGGCCGAAGGCCGAACCGGGCCAGGTTGTAGACCCACGGGTCGTCCTGCCGGGCCAGCAGGTCGGCGAGGAAATCGGCTTGGTCGCCGCCCTCGATTTCGGTGACGAAGCCCTCGGCGATCCGGAACGTCACGGGTTCACGGATCGGCCCCACGCCGTAGTAGGGGATACTCCCGTCGCAGACGAAGAGGCCTTCGGCGGTACCCTGAGCGGGTGCGCAGTTGGCTTCGATGTTGGGGACGGCCAACAAATGAGTTTCCCGACGATGCGCCAGCGGAGAGGTGGATTGCGGAATGCCGGTGAGGTGGCGAGCCCTGCTTCCCAATCAGGGAACCCGGACGCTCACCGCCCGAAGCTTGACGTACTCGAAGTCCTCCCGCGGCCGGTAGCCGTTCACCACGACATCGATCTCGTAGCCGGGCGAGATGCCGACAGTGTGCCGGAAGCAGGACCCGAAGATGGCTTCCTCCCGGGGCTGGATCTCGTCATGCCATTCACAGACCTCACCTCCGGTCCACCCTTGGTAAGAGGCATGGCCGAACACAACCGTGCCGTCCGATTTGTCCATGTAGCCCGAGAAGTGTCCGAACCGAACGTTGACTGGTGCGCCGGGCTCGCGGCCGAGGATCCTGTTGACCCGCTCTACCGGGATCTCGGGAAACGAATCGCGCGAGAGCACCCACAGGGAGTCCACGAGGGGATATTCGTAGGATGTCAGTAGCGGGAACCGTTGTACCCACGGCACAGGCTCCGGTGTACGGCAGGAGACGGCGGCAACGACCGCCATGGCGATTCCCAGCCGGATCACCGGCGGCCGGCGGCCCTCAACCCCTCTCACGGTCAGCCCTCTCAAGCCACTCCCGGAGCCATTGCGGAGCGTACCCGTGATCCCCTTCTTCCTGACCGGCACGACGAGCGCGTGGAGCGGGGCTCCTTCAAATAAAAGGCTTTGGTCCGACCTGGCATGGGGCCACCATAGACTCCAGCATCAGCGATCCGCAATCCCTCACTCCGGTTCGACGCCACCACGACCGCCGTTGAGAAGACCGAAGGCGCGCCCCGATGGCTCTTGACCCGTTGGGAGTCATGAGCCAGGACACGCGACGCTTGACGTCGCGGTCTGGCAAGGGGAGCCTCCGCCCCCCTTGGACCCCCCAAGGCTTCCGCACCGGTGTCGGCGCGGCGAGGGCGGGGGCCGCCTCCGGCACCCCGTCCCGATTCGCGCTCTTGGCCGTCCGGCGGTGGTTGGCGAAGCCGCGCGCGGAAGTCCGTGAACAGTCCGCCTTCGCGGGCAGGAAGGCCACGTCGGCATCGTCGCTTCCAATCCCCATATCGCGACATCCGTCTGTTCTGATACGGTAATCACCTGACAGCTGCCGGGGGCCTCCAGTCGTTCGGCGTCGCGTAACGGAAGACATCGCCGATCCTCATGTGTCCTCCCCGTCATTATCCACCGGCTTAAGGTGAGATGGTAGGCGCCGTACTATCGGCAACTCCGTTGTTCCGTCTGCCGTGCGGAACACGAGCTCTTCCTGCACGAACTCAATGGTTGGATCGTGGTGGTGGATCAACATGTGATGGTAGGGGCATACAACTACGATGTTATGCCAGGAGGTGAGATTCGCATACTCTGAGTCGGAGAGCTGCCCGTGCTCGTATCGGGCCACAACCTCAGCCAGCCCCCCGAGATGATGAGCCTCGACGTAGTATCGCCCGTCTGCCATTGGAATCCGGGGGCACTCGGGATCTTCGAGGTCGCAAAGCTGACAGCGATACCCATACTCCTCACGAAGTGCTCGAGCTAGCTCACCATTGCGCTTGACACGCAGCTCCTCCGTGACTTCGCGGATGAGCCCCTGGGTCATGTTTTCGAGTCGGGCCGACGGGAGCCCGGACGGTCGAGAAGGCGGTGGAAGAGTGTCCGCCGGCCTCTCGGTTTCTCGTTGCTCCCACCACTCCCGAAAGTACTCTTCCATCTCGGCGGGAGGAGACTTGACTATCGTCCAGCCACGGTCCGTAAGGCGCCAGGTTCCGTGAGGACTGTCCTCGTCAATCGCGTCGTATACTGCAAGGAGTTTGAAGCGAGAATATTCAACGGTCGACTGCCATTGGTTTCGCCCTCCTTCGGTCGTCCGGTCCCGCTCCTCATCTGTAAGCCCAAGCCGATCAGCAAGAGCGTTGAGCAGGTCATCCTTCTGGCGGTCTATCTCACCGCCGTGATCGGCCATGAAGTGCAGCAGCGGAAGGAAGAGTTGCTCCTGAGTAATTGCCTGTTCTGCCATGAAGATCACCTATCCAAGGAGGGCGTGGCGGCGGTGTACTATCGCAACCTCACGTAGTAGAGGTACTCGGTCACGTGATCACCCGAGTACTGGCGAGCCTCGCTGTCCCGATCGGCCCGATATCTCTTGTACTCTTTTCCCACCCGACGATACGTTGACGCGACACCATAGTGCCTGAAACATCTGTCGATCTCCCGCTCTGGGATGATACCCTCGTTGTTGTAGCTCAGAAGCACGTGGGTCGCGTCAACCGCCTCCAGCAGCTGCTCCAGGGCTGGTCCGCAGCCGGCACGTGTTGACCACTGCGACTTCTTGTGCGAGTCCTTGATCAATCCCGTCTTGCCCCTAAGGGTCGGCAGCTTAGCACCGAACCAACCCTCGGCGATCAACTCGGGGACATGGTAATACGCACTGTATTGTCTCGTGTTGTAGGGTGGATCGAGGTAGAGTAGGTCCAAGTGCCCAAGGTCGCCCACGAGGTCCACGACGTCACCTCGGTGTGCGACGCACGACAACCCCGTCCCGACTACCAGATCGGGCACGCTCAGGCGAAGGGGCTTAACCGCGTTGCTCTGCCAGGCCTTCACAAATGCGGCGTAAACGCCAGCGGTGTTGGCAACAGAATCGGCCGCTTCCAATAGGGCTGCGAGGAGTATGAAGAATTCGTCGTCCGTGACGAGGTCCGCGGCGCGCCAATCTTGGAGTTTGTGTCGAATCGCGTCGATTTGCTGCGCGTTCCGTCGCGAGAAGTACATGCGCTGACCCTCGGCCGGCGACTCTGAAGCTGCGAAGTTTACGTCGATGAACGAGGATCGCGGTTCGAGGTAAGAATCAAGATAAACGAGGGTCTCCTCCAAGGGCTGGAGGTTCGCGATGCCCCCGAAGAGGTCACCTTGTCCTCCAAAACGAGACTCAACGTGCGATCGGAACTCGGGGGTGAGCTTGGCCGCCCGCAGATCGGAGTCCTCCGCGAGCCCGCGGAATCTTGGGTACTCATCCGCGACCACGTAGGCCCGCTGGAACACGTAGCTGAGACTCATGATATCGCAGGTATCGACGGCGAACCCGCGGGCCTTCAGTAGGCGGGCCACGGCAGTGGTGCCGGCGAACGCATCGAGCGCCCGTCCGCCGTGAAGGTCAAGATCGTCGAGGTACGAGGCAATGAAGCGAAGCAGCTTGGTTTTGTTGCCGATGTATCGCATGCCATCCGGTGCCTTGGAGTTGCTCAAGAGGGGTGACACCTTCGCACGGTCGAGGTCTCGTGGCAAAGCAGCCCCCACCTGGGTGAACGATACTAGCGTTCATCGGTGCCCCAAGGATCACGCCTCGGGCAGAAACTTCCCCGCTGTGAGTACCACTTCCTCGTCGATCCACACCGTCGGTGCGCGGTTGACAGCATCGAAGTGGGTCTTGGCGGAGACGTTTCCACCCAAGTTGGCAGACGTGCCGATGCCGATGTGGACTGTGCCGTTCACGCCTTCGTCGTTGAGCATCTCGCCGGTGAAATCGGTGCAGGCCGGGTTCAGACCGAACGCGAACTGGGCCAGATTGTAGACCCACGGGTCGTCCTGTCGGGCCAGTAGCTCGGCAAGGAAATCGGCCTGGTCTCCACCCTCGATGTCGGTGACGAAGCCTTCGGCGATCCGGAAGGTCACGGGTTCGCGGATCGGGCCCACGCCGTAGTAGGGGATGCTCCCGTCGCAGACGAACACGCCTTCGGCGGTGCCCTGCGCGGGGGCGCAGCTGGCTTCGATGTTGGGGACGGCCGAGAAGCCGGGGCCGTCCAGCAGGCAGGCATGGCTGTTCCCGGTCACCCCGACGAGGCTCATGCTGAGATCGGTGCCGGCTGGGTTCGTCACCCGCCAGCGGTGAGCCTCGCCGCGAGGGTGTCGCAGAGCGGTTTGCGCGCGCGGAAGGCCGTGAACAGCCCGCCCTCGCGCATCATCCGCTCCGTGAATGCGGTCATCGAGAGAACCCGGGCCCCCGCGCCGATGGCCTCGCGCACGGCGCGGGTGTGCGCCAGCGCGAGCGTCACCGGCAGAAAGGCTACGTCGGCGGCCGAGAGGGCGGCGGCCACGGCCGGTCCCGGCTCCTCGTTGTCGATCGATCGTTCGGGCGGCACCAGGATGCTGGGGACGGCTCCGACTTCGAGTGCCGCATCGGCGACGGCCCGGGCGATAGTCACCCGTTCGGGGTCCGTGACGATGACGACGTCCTCGGATGGCTGGACGCTGGCGCACGTCCGCACGAGGATCTCCGCGCCGTCTCTCATGGGCGTCTCATCCGAGTCTCATACCAGCACCTGCCTGTCTCGCTGCACGACGCGGCCATCGACGGCGATGGTCGGCTCCCACATGAGCAGATCGTAGTGTGTCGGCGCCACGATCTCGCCTCCAAGGGTGTGGCTGGTTCCGATGCCGATGTGGATCGTGCCCATCACGCCCTCGTCCTCGAGCATCTCTCCGGTGAGCCGGGCGTTCGGGTTCAGGCCCACGCCCAGTTCCGCGACGTTGAAGCAGTGCGGGTCTCCGAAGGATTCCAGATGCTCACGGAGGAAGTCGGCTTGGGCCCCGCCGGTCATCTCGACGATGGCCCCGTCGCGGACGGCGCAGACGATGGGTTCCACGAGGATGCCGATCCCGAGGTAGGGGACCGACGCGTCGAAGATCAGCCTGCCCTCGGCCGACCCCGTGACCGGCACCACGTTGACCTCGATGTCGGGGACCGGGGCCAGTTCTCCGGGATTCGGGATGTTCGTCAACACGTTGGCGACGCGGCCCTCGATCCCGAAGCGGAGATCCGTGCCGCGCGGAGAGGTGAGCCGCACGGATTCGCCCTCGGTGAACGACGCGCCGAGGCGGTGGCAGACGTCGGCCTGTGCCTCGAAGTCGGTCTTGAGCAGGGCGGGACTCGTCATGATCGCGTCCGTGTAGGCCGTCATCATGCACACGCGCGCCCCGGCCTCGAGGGCCGCCCGCATCGCCCGCGTGTGGGTGATCGAGATACGCACGGGGGAGAAGATCACCGCCCCCTCGGCCATGGCGCGCGCGACGGGCGGGGGCGGTTCCTGTCCGTCCTGTTCGCGCAGCGGGATGATGCAGACGGTGACGGCGCCTCCGGCCTCGCGGGCGGCCGCGGCGACGGCCTCCGCATAGCGCCGCATCGTCGGGTCGGTCACGACGACGACGACCTCGCCCGGCTGCACCCGCCCGTTGACGCGCACGAGCCGCCGCGCGCCCGGCGACAGGTCCACGCCCGCCCCGGCCGCGTGCACGTCGCCCACGCTCCCGTCAGCCACGGTCCCTCGCGAAGAACTGATCGAAACGGCCGTCGAAGATGATCGCCGTGTAGCCGTCCCCGGTCGTGTTGGTCGCGGTTCGGAGCATGTCCGGGAGGCCGCCGGATAGCGCGATCCAGCTTGCGATGAACTCGCCTTGCGCCTGACCCTCGAGCCCCAGGATGCTCGCGAACAGCGTCGCACTCCACAGCGCGGTCCCCATGCCGGCCGGGAGTCCCGGTGCCGCGATCGTGAACAGGACGACGGCCGGCCAGGCGGCCAGCATCATCATCCAGCTGAGTTCCAGGCCGAAGACGTGGCTCACGACGAAGGGCCCGTAAGCGAGGTAGGCCAGAGCGCTCGCGTCGAGGTTCACGACCGCGCCGAACGGGAGGACGAAGTCGGCCACCTCGTCGCGCACACCGACCTTCTTCGCGTTGGCGAGGTTGACGGGGAGCGTCGCCAGCGACGAACAGGTGCCCGCGGCGAAGACCGCGGTCGGCACGTAGTAGCCTCTCAGGATGGGCCCTACCGGCCGACGTCCGACCCTGCGCACGAGCACGAACGTGTAGAACGCCCACCAGACCAGGACGAGTCCGGCCGTATAGGCGGTCATGCTCAGGTAGTGCGAGAGGCCCAGACTCGCCCCGAAGCGCACGCCCAGCGTGACACCGAAGGCGAGGATGAGCGGGAGCATGACGTACACCAGCCGCCCGCCCGCCCTCTCGATCGCGTCGGCGACTCTCTTGAGCACGCGGTAGATGGAATCGTGGCGGGCGCCGAAGAGTCCCAGCAGGACGCCGGCGAGGATCGCCAGCAGCGGCCACGAGGCCCCGCCCTCTCCCAGACTCCGGAGCATCGCGACGGCCTCGGTCCAGACGCCCCGATCCGCTGTGGTCAGAGGGATGCGGAAGATCGCGGCGGAGGTCGCAAGGGCGATGAGTCCGGCGACGGTCGAGGTGAAGACGTACCAGAGGACGACCGCGCCGGCGAAGCGTCCGGCGAGCCCCCGCCGCACCAGGGTGGCGATGGCCGGACTCAGGGCCGCGAGGATCAGCAGCGGCACCACCGCGACAACCCAGGCGATGAGCGTCGATGTGGCGTCCGCCACCGGCGCCAGCGGCCCCGGGAAGAGCCCGCCCGCAGCCAGTCCCACCACCAGCGCCAGCAGGGTCCACACATACGTCGGGACGTTACGCCCCGGCCGCCCCCGGGCCGATTCCGGCGTCACTCCGGGGAGTGTCGGCGAGCCCGGCCGCGTAACGTTTCGAAGTAGGGCGTATCGGCAGTGCCGAGGCGAGCGGACTCACCACCTTCGAGCAGGAGACCTCGAAGGAGCTGGCGGTCTCGGTCGTGGCGGATCAGCTCACGGATGTATGCGCTGGAACTGCCGTAGCCACGGTCCTGGACCTGCTCGTCAACGAATGATCTCAGCCGCGCGGGGAGCGAGATGTTGATGGTGCTCATGGCCGAAGCGTAGTGTCTTCAGGAAAAAGATGGCAACGCCGAGGTCAACCTGCATCGCCACGCTAAGCCCGGAGGGCCCATGGATCGCCCGTCATCCCCTCTCCCGCGCCGCCGCTTCCTCCACCTGACCGGCGCCGCCCTGGGCCTCGCCGCAACCTCCGCCTGCGCAACAGCCACGAGGACGCGCAGTGCAGGCGCCGGCCGGCTACCTGTCGGTGCAACCATCGACCGCACCTACACTCCCCGGCGCTTCGACCCGTGGATCGAACTCGACCGCGCCGCGTGGACCCACAACGTCCGCGAGGCCACGCGGCTGGCGAGCGGCCGCCCCATCCTCGCGGTCGTGAAGAACAACGCGTACGGCCTGGGCGACCGTACGGTCGGGCCGCTCCTCGCCGAGATGCCCCAGGTGGGTGGCATCGCCGCCGTGCGCGTCGAGGAAGCGCTTGCCATGCGCGAGGAAGGGGTAACCAAGCCCATCGTGGTCATGGCCGAGGGATCCGAGGACGAGATCGAGGAGCTGGCGAGGCACGACGTGCTCCCGTCCGTCTGGCTCGACGATGCGCCCCGGCGGCTGCGGAGCGTGGCCGGGCGACTGGGCCGTCCCGTACCCGTCCAGCTCTTCATCGACACGGGGATGAACCGCGAGGGAATGCCGTACACACGCGCGCGCCGCTGGATCGAGGAGCTCGTGCAAAGCGAATACGTCGACGTGAACGGCACCTACACCATGTTCACGCACGACCTGGACTTCGACCGGGAGCAGCACGCCCGCTTCGAGGAGCTCCTCGGTTGGGCCCGTGGGAGGAACCTTCCGCTTGGCACCCTCCATGCTTCACCCACATTCGAGCTGTTCCACCTGCCTGAGGCGCACTACGACATGGTGCGGCCCGGGAACGCGCTGTTCGGAAACCACCCCGGCGGTGAGGGCGCTGCGGAAATGGCCGACCTCAAGCCCGTGTTCCGCCTGAACACGCGCGTGGTGCGGGTCGAACGCCTCGAGCCGGGCGACAGCGCGGGCTTCAACCGCACCTACATGCCCGACCGGGCCACCTGGGTGGCGCTTCTGCCGATCGGCCGCACCGACGGCTATCCCTCCGAAGCGAACGGCACCTGCGAGGTGCTGATCAACGGCCGTCTGTACCCGGTGGCCGGAGGGGTCAACTCCGCGCACACCATTCTCGACATCGGGGAAGAGAAGACCGTCGAGGTCGGCGATGTCGCCACCCTCATCGGCCCCGATCATCCGTCCGTGCTTCCCCACACCGTCGCCGAGCGGACCAGGCTCGGGTTCCTCGGCATCATCCAGTCCATGAATCCGCGCCTCCCGAGACGGGTGGTGTAGAGCCCCTTCCCGATCAGTTGCAGCGCTCCGCGATGGCCGCGATGGCGGCGTCGACCACCTCCATGGCGTGGTCCACCAGCGACTGGATCCGCTCCTCGATCTTCTCCAGACCCACGTTCTCCATCCACTCGACCGCACGAGCGAAGCCGGCGAAGTCCGCGAGGGCACGGGTGCCGAATTCGTAGCGGGCGGCGCTGAGGAGCAGGGTGTAGGCACCTTCATAGTCCATCGTGGCGTGGCTGTGTGAGCCGGCCCAGCTGAGCTGCACGTCGTCGAGCAGTTCCCGGCGGATGAACAGCGCGCCCGTGCCCTTGGGACCGAGCAGCCACTTGTGGCCGCAGGTGGAGTAGCAGTCGCAGCCGAGGGCGCGGAAGTCGGTGGCGACGCAGCCGGGGCCCTGCGCGCCGTCGAGGTGGTAGCGCACGCCGCGGGTACGCAGGAGGTCTCCCAGTTCGGCGGACTCGCCGGTCCGCAGCGCGCGTCCGTTGTTCCGCGACACGTGACTGATGCTCACCATCCGCGTGCGGTCCGAGAGCTGGCCGCGGACCTCGTCGATGAGTCCGGTTCCCGTGCTCAGGTCGATCTCGCGGATCACGATCCCGAACCGGTCTCTGAGGACGTACCACGGGATGACGTTGGCGGGGTGTTCCGTGTTGGAGATCACGACCTCGTCGCCCGGCTCCCAGTTCAGGCCCCACGCGACGATTGGCGATCCCCTCGGAGGTGCTGTGCGTGAGCGCCACCTCCTCGGTCTCCGCGCCGAACACGCGCCCAAGCTGGGCCCTCAGGTCAGGCTCGATCCGGGCCATCTCAGCCGAGATGCGGGGTTCGGCCGGACTCTTGTTCTGGAAGTCGAGCCGGTCCGCCACGCGAGCGATGACGGCGGTCGGCGCGGGGCCGATCCCGCCCGTCTGGAAGTACAGGCTCTCCGTCGAAGCGGGGATCTCGGCGCGCGCCCGGGCCACCCAGGGGCTTCCGGGGGACTCCCCGGACCGACTGGCGAGCGGCCGGCAGGGTCGGGGGGCGCGCCGTCCCGCCCGGCGCGCAGGGCAAGTCGCCCCACGGGCATGATCGGAGCCAGGGCCAGCGCGCCCGCCGACCGGCGGAGGAAGTGGCGTCGACTCGTGTTCATGGCGCGCTCCCCGGGTCCCGTTCGTTCAGGATGAGCCAGCGCAGCCTCTCCCCGCTCACGGTCCTGCGGAGAGGCGCGGCGGCGTCTGGGCTGAACGGCTGGCTGTCGCCTCGTCGGAGGTTCATGATCGTCCCGGGAGCCTTGGTCGCGGAACGCGGATTCACAAGAGCGGTTCACGAGAGCCCGGAGGATGTCATGTCCGAAGCGGAGGGCGTGGTACGGACCGTCGCCATCATCGGCGCGGGCACCATGGGGCGGCGGATCGCCTACGGGTGCGCGCCGCGGGGCGTGAGTTTCTCCTCTTACGAAGACCTTCGTTGACAGCGCGGGACACACCACGTATTCTTTCGTACGAAGATGTTCGTATCTGCTTGGACGGGAGGTAGCAAAGAGGGGGTGAAGCCTTGAGAGACCCGACATTCAGCGACCGCGAGCTGGACATCATGAGCGTCCTGTGGCGCAGGGGGTCCGGCTCCGTGAGCGAGGTCATGGACGCGCTCGAGGACGAGGTCGGCTACACGACGGTCCTCAAGATCCTCCAGATCCTGGAGAAGAAGGGCGCCGTCCGTCACGAGGCCGAGGGTCGCGCCTATCGCTACTTCCCGCTCGTCGCCTCCGAGGCGGCCGGGGAGACGGCCCTGGCCCGGATCCGGGACAAGATCTTCGGCGGGTCGGCGGAACTCGTTCTGGCCCAGCTCATTTCGGGCAGGGAGGTTTCGCCGGACGAACTGGAGCGCATGCGGCGGATCCTCGATGAACTGGAGGAGAGCGAGCCATGACTCTGGCCACGATGATCTACGGACTGATTGTCGCCGCTCTCGTCGGCGGGGCCGCGTGGTTCCTCGATCAAGGGCTCCGGGCCCTCGGTCGGCCGACCCGTTGGGTCTGGATCGGCGCCCTCGGGGTCGGCGGGCTGGCGCCGTTCCTTCCCCGATTCCTTCCAGTCACAGCGCCCGGAGGCGGTCCCGGAGCTTTCGCTCTTCCCGTTCGCGCTCTGTACGAACTCGGCACGCCGGGGCCCGCGCTTCCCGAACCAAGCGGGAGCGTTCTCGCCGGGATCGGGGTGGAGAACGCTCTCGGAGCGCTCTGGGCCCTGGGTTCGGTCCTCGTCCTCGTCCTCTTCGCCCTGCTCTGCCTCCGGCTGCGGCGGTTGCGCGCGAGGTGGGAGCCTCGCGACGTCTGCGGTGAGGAAATCCTGCGCTCGGAGGGGTTCGGGCCGGCGGTCGTGGGGCTGATTCGGTCCCGGATCGTCCTTCCGTCGTGGACCTTCGCTCTCGGCGAGAGGGGACTTGAGATGGTCGTGCTGCACGAACGCGAACACGTCCGAGCGCGCGATCCGGCACTCCTGGCGGCGGGGCTCCTGCTCGCCTCGCTTTCGCCCTGGAACCCCGCAGTCTGGTGGTCGCTCGCAAGGCTCCGCCTCGCCGTCGAGGGGGACTGCGACCGCCGCGTCCTGGCCCGCGGCACACCGGCGCCAAGCTACGCGCGCCTTCTCTTGACGGTCGCCGCCGGGTCCCGGCGGACGCCGAATCCGGCGCCTGCCCTGATCCGCGGCGGCCACTCCGCAATCGAAAGGAGACTGATCATGATCAAGACCGCGACGAGGAAACCCCGAATCCGGGCTTCCATAGTGGCCGCGGCGGCGGGGTTGGGGCTGTTCGCCCTGGCCTGCGACACGCCGATTCCGCAGAGCCCGGGCGAGCCCGAGCGCGCCTCGCGTCTGGAAGGCGTCTTCCGCTCGGAAGGCGCCGTCAGCGTGGAAGGAGTCATTGGCGCGGAAAAAGCTGGCGGCCCGGACGCGGGTGTCGGTCTGAAAGGGGAAATCGGGTACGTGGACGAAGATGGGACCTACCTGGTCCACTCGGGGAAATGGACGGTCGATCCGGAAGCGGGCGTCGGGTACGTGGACGAAGACGGAACCTTCCAGGCGCTCAAGCTCGATCCGGAAGTCGAAGCGCGCATCCGCGGAGTGCTTGAGCATCTTGAGCGTGAGGTCGAAAGTACGCGTAAGAAGCTTGGGGAGCGCCTGTGAGCGGGCGAAATTACGAAAGAAAAAATTCCCAGGGATCTGTGGCTGAGTCTCGGGACCGTGCTGGACCGCCTCGGGGAGTCGGTGCCCAGGTTGGAGGAGATGACCACCGAGTTGGCCATGGAGGCTCGTCGGCTTCAGACGGCCGTCGAGGCAGGCGAGATCACGCACGACGAGGCGGAGCAAATCCTCCAGACCCATATGGGCGCTCGTGACGTCCGTCTGCGCTTGCCCGACAAGCCGCGTTGATCCGCGACCCCGGGCCGGCCGGGAGACCGTCGCGGGCCGGCCAACTGGTGTTCACGTCGATGGCTCCTGCGGGTCCTTGTCGCTGAGGATCAGCCAGCGGAGTTCCTTGTCGCTCACTGCCCGCCGGAGAGGTGCCGCGACGCGGTAGAAGACGAGGCCGAGAACGGCCCAGGCGCCGAGGACGATCCACTCGGCGGGGATCCGGCCGCCGGCCGCGTGGAAGGGCTCCCAGATGGCGGCGCCGAGCAGCCCCAGCGCGAGGACCGCGCTGAGATACAGGAACCCCCGGCCGCCGGGCACGGTGTAGGGCCGCGGCTGCTCGGGTCTCGTCGTCCGGAGCCGGATCACGCCCAGCACGACGACGAGGAAGACGAGTCCCGCGGAGATGGCTGCGGCCGCCACGATCACGAGGATCGCGTTGCGCCCGAACAGCGTGCCCACGGACCCCATGATGCCGACGAAGATCACGGCGGCGGAGGGCGAGCCGTAACGGTCGTGCACCCGTGCGAGCCGGCGCGGGATCATGTGCGCGCGAGCCATGGCGAACACGATCCGCGTGCCCGCGAAGAAGATCGCGTTCCACGTCGTGATCAGTCCGCACAGCCCGGCGAACAGCACCACCCGGCCCAGGAGCGGCGAGCCGAAGGCGGACTCGATCGCCGCGGCGGCGGGCAACTCGGCCGCGAGCAGTTGCTCCCGCGGCACGCTCATGGCCGCCGCCAGGATCACGAGACAGTAGAAGACGAGCGCGAAGAGGATGGAGGCGCCCATGACGCGGGGCAGAAGCCGCAGCTTCGCCCCCTCCTCCACCTCCTCCATCGCCTGCGGGATGGTGTCGAAACCCGCGTACCAGAACGCGGCGGTCCCGAGCACGACGCCGACGCCGACCAGGGCCGCGCTCGGCGTCGTCCCGACGAAGGTGGGCTCCAGATTGGCGACGCTCCCGCCCGCGAGCCCCGCGATGACGAAAACCGCCGTCAGGAGGATGAGTCCCGCCGTCATCACATCCTGAAACCACGCTGCCGTCTTCCCGCCCCGGTAGTTGATGAGCGTGATCACGGCCATCACCGCGAGTCCGAGAGCGAGGCTCCACAGCCTCACCTCCTGGCCCAGCAGGGTGTAGATGACCGGCCCGCCGAAGCCCGGGAGCAGAGCGGAGACGACCCACTCCACCGAGATCGCCTCGAACGAGGTCGTGAAGATGTAGAGGAAGGCCAGGAGCCACGCCGCGGCGAAGCTCCAGCGCGCCCCCCACGCCTCGAACACGTACGCGACTTCGCCGCCCGTGACGGGATATGCCGCGGCCATCTCCGCGTAGCAGAGGCCGATCGCGAGCATCGCGAGGCCGCCGCCCACGAACGCGATGATGGCCCCGAGCGCCCCGGCGCCGCTCAGCCACGATCCCATGACCGTGATCCAGCCCACGCCGATGATCGTGCCGAAGGCGAGCGAAAAGAGCGACCGGAGCCGGATGCCGCGCCCGAGTTCCTCTCGTCCGCGCCTTGAAGCCGAGGTCAAGGGGTCCTCCGCGCCGCGCTCGTCTGTGGTCAGGTCCATGCGTGCCCCGGTGCGGGTCGCGAGGCCTACGCCCGAAAGATGGTGCGGTGTCTCACGGGCCGCCAAGCACCCGGACGACGCCGGTCTGGTAAACGCGACTCCCCCCCGGTGTGTCCCATCTACGTAATCACCGCCGAAGAACGCGGCCTCGGACGAGCAGTCGGCCGCGGACTCGGCACAGGGATCGACCACACGACATGAAGACTCCAAGACGCCTGCGGCTTCTTATCCTGCCGGCCCTCCTGGTCGCCTGCTTCGGGCTCGTGCCCCCGGCGGCGGCGCAGCAGGGCCGGGTCCACTACCTGCGCTCCGTGCAATTCGACTTTCACGTGCCCGAGCGCTGGGCCCAGATGCGCGACCGCATGCCGGCGCAGAGCACGACCGCCATGGTTCTCCTGTTCGACGGCTCCAGCTCCCTCATGAAGCGGTCGGCCGAGGAAGAGGAGGCGCGTCCGCCTCGGGCCGGCGGCCGCGCAACGGGCGGGGGGGACCGCCGGGCGCTCGGCATGATGATGCGGCTCCGGCAGCAATCCGCCTCGCGGAGCGATCAGGAGAACCTGCGCGAGGCCTACGTGGACTTCGCGAGCGGTACGGTCGCCGAAACCCGCGAGTTCATGGGCCGAACGTTCCTGATCATGGGCGAACGGCCGACCTATCAGTGGAAGCTGGGGAGCGAGCAGCGCGAATTCCTCGGCTACATGGTCCAGAAGGCGACGGCCGTCCATGACGGGTCGGAGATCGAAGCCTGGTTCACGCCGCAGATCCCGGTCCAGGCCGGTCCGGGTGAGTTCGGCGGCCTCCCGGGCCTCATTCTCGTCCTCTCCCGCGACGCGGGACACACTCTCTACTCGGCGACCGAGGTGGACCTCACAGGGCTGGGGGACGACAGCATCGCGCCGCCCGAGGATGGGGACATGGTCTCCCGCGAGGAGTACGAGCAGATCGTGGCGGAGAGGATCGAGGAGCTGCGAACGCTGCGCGCGGCGGGTAACCGGCGGCGCCCGTTCGATGGGCAGTTCCGATGAGGCGCCCCCAGGCGGTCCGGCTGAGGCCGGCTGCGAGGCTGGGCGTGCTCGCGGGGCTGGCCCTGCTGGCGGCCGCGCCCCGCACCGCCCAGGCGCAGACGGAGTTCCGCGTGAACGGCGTCGTGGCCGACACCGCGGGCGCGGCGCTGAACGGCGCCATGGTGGTGGCGCTGGCCCAGCCCGATTCCGTGCT
Organism: Candidatus Palauibacter sp.; assembly: GCF_965222475.1. Classification (GTDB taxonomy): domain Bacteria; phylum Gemmatimonadota; class Gemmatimonadetes; order Palauibacterales; family Palauibacteraceae; genus Palauibacter. The sequence continues at coordinate 148,611 of NZ_CBDCUB010000008.1, forward strand.
GACGACGTTCACGACCACCAACGGCGAGGGCGTCTTCGTCCTCGGAAACCTCCTCCCCGGCGAGTACATCCTGCAGGTCACCCTCATCGGCCACGCGACCATCCGGCAGGATCTCACGGTCGGCGGCGAGAACGTGAACGTCGGCACCATCCAGATGCAGGTGATGGCCGTCGAGATGGACCCGCTCGTCATCACCCTCGACCACGTCCCGTTCCTCAACCGGCGGGACACGCTCGGCTACAACGCGCTCGCCTTCCAGACGCGGCCCAACGCGACGGTGGAGGACCTGCTGCGGCAGTTGCCGGGGATCGACGTCGAGACCGACGGAACGATCACGGCACAGGGAGAGGATGTCGAGAACGTCCTCGTGGACGGGAAGGAGTTCTTCGGGAGCGACCCCAAGATCGCGACGCAGAACCTGCCCGCCGATGCCGTCGAACGGGTGCAGGTATATGACAAAGAGTCGGACATGGCCGAGTTCACGGGCATCGCCGACGGGGAAGAGGAACGCACGATCAACCTCGAGCTGAAGGAAGAAGCCCGCACGGGCTACTTCGGCCGCATGTCCGGCGGACTGGGCGCCGATGTCCAGGGCACCACCGTGTCCCCCGGCTTCGGTGAATCCGTGGCCGCGCGGCTTCCGGCCCGGGGCGAGTCGGGCGCTTTCGGCAGCGGGATCCCCTACGCGGGCGCGCTGACGCTCAACCGGTTTACCCCCACCACGCAACTGGGCCTCATCGGAAGCGGCAACAACGTGAACCAGGCCGGGTTCGGCTGGGGGGACGTGATCTCCTTCGCCGGCGGCGGTCGGGGCGGCGGCGGCGACTTCGGGGGCGGGGGCAACGACGGCCTCACCGAGAGCGTCGCCCTGGGCCTGAACGGCAGCCACGACTTCGGCACGGACAACTGGGTGCGGACGAGCTATTTCCTCAGCATGCTCGACAACTTCCAGAACGAGACCCGCCGGCAGGAGCAGCTTCTCGGCACCGACGCGTCCTCGCTCGTGGATCGCGCCACCCGCACCCAGACGGACAACGCCTCGCACCGGGTGAACCTCAACTCCCAGTTCACCTTCTCGGAAGGGCACGACATCCGGCTCCGGGGCAATCTCAACGCGCGCAACTCGCTGCTCGACCGCGTCGATTTCCAGGACACCCGCTCGGGGGCCGGGCAGTTCCTGACCACGGCCGCGACCGACTATGACGTGGACTCGAACAGTCTCGGCGGCGACGCGCGGCTCACGTGGCGCAAGCGCCTCAACGACAGCGGGCGGAGCCTCGTCGCCGAAGCGCGGGTCAACCTCAGAGATTCGGACAGCTTCACGGACCTCACGTCGACGATCGAGGGGGATCCGGGGAACCCGCGCGCCCAGCGGGGGGATCTCTTCCAGGAACAGACGAATATCGGCCAGACGCTGACCCACTCCCTCCGGCTCTCCATGACCCAGCCCGTGGGGCGCGGTGTGCTGGAGGTCTACGGCGAGCGGAGCGCGACGGACGAGAACGAAGACCAGTCCGTGTTCGACATCTTCGCCGAGGGGCGGACCCGGAACGCCCTCCTGAGTTCGGGCTTCGAGCGGACGTACAGCTATCTGCGGGGCGGCTTCCGCTTCAACCGCACGAACGACGCCGGGCGTCTGGTGCTCGGCCTGCGGGTCCAGGGTTCGAACCTGAACGGGACGATCGTCGATCGCGACGAGGAGATCGCCAACGGGTACACCCACGTCCTGCCCAACGCGGAATACCGCCTCCAGCTCACGGACACGCGGACGCTCAACTTCCGGTACACGACCTCCACGCGCGAACCGCGCATGACGGATCTCCAGCCGTTCGTCGACAATCGCGATCCGCTGCGGATCCGGATGGGGAATCCGGACCTCGAGCCGGAGTACACGCACCGTCTGCGCACCGAATATCGGTTCTTCGACACCTTCAGCTTCGTCAACCTGTTCACCTTCGCGAACGTCAGCTTCACGGGGAACGACATCTCGCAGTCGCGTACGGTGACCCCGCGGGGCGTCCAGACGATCGCGCCGGTGAACCTGGGCAACGCGTGGTCGGCCTCCGGCGGCGCGAACTTCGGCACGCCGCTGCGCTTCATGGGTGGGCAGGTGGACCTGAACTACAGGCTCTCGTACTCCAGTTCGACCGAGTTCGTGAACCAGGCGGAGAACCGGAACCAGACGCTGTCGCACACGGTCGGGATCGAACTCGAGAACCGAGCCAAGGAGGACTTCGACGTCCGCGGCGGGGCCAAGCTCTCCTTCAGCGACGTCAGGTATTCGCTGAACGAGGAACTGAACGAGGGCTACCTCAACAGCACCCTGTACGCGCGCGGCGACGTCTACCTGGGATCGTGGACGCTGGGCACGGAGTTCACCTGGAGCCTCTACGACCAGGACCTGTTCGGCCCGGGACGGAACGTCGCGCTGTGGGAGGCGTCGCTCCGCCGGCTCCTGTTCAACGACCGGGCCGAGCTCCGGCTCGTCGCGTTCGACGTGCTGGGGCAGAACCAGGGCGTGACGTACACGAACTCGCCCGGCTTCATCCAGGAACGCCGCGTGGAGTCGCTCACCCAGTACGTGATGCTGAACTTCACCTGGTATCTGGGCAGTCGGTCGATGGCCGGGGGCGGTGGCGGGCATCGCGGCGGCGGCCGGTTCCGGGGGTAGCCCCCGGAGGTAGCCGCTGGAGCCCGGGGACCTGATCCTCGCCGGGGCCGGGGCGGATGAAAGGGATCGTATGACCGCACCGACGGCGGGCCGGGTCGTGTCGCTCGACGCGTTCCGCGGGTTGACCATCGCGGCGATGATCCTCGTGAACAACCCCGGCAGCTGGTCCTACGTCTACGCGCCCCTCGCCCACGCCGAATGGCACGGGTGGACGCCCACCGATCTCATCTTCCCCTACTTCCTGTTCATCGTCGGGGTCGCGATCCCCTTCTCCTTCTCGCGGCGGCTCGCGGAGGGCACGGGCAGGGGCCGGCTGTTCCGGCACGTGGTTCGGCGCTCGCTCATCCTGATCGGGCTCGGGCTCGCGATGCGGGCCATCCCCGATTTCGATGTCCTGGACATGCGCCTGTACGGCGTGCTGCAGCGGATCGGGCTCGTCTACTGCGCGGCGGCGGCCCTCTACCTGTGGGGGTCGGCGCGATCCCGGGCGGCGTGGACCGTGGGGCTGCTCCTCGGCTACTGGGCTCTGATGACGCTCGTCGCGGCCCCGGGATCCGCAGCCGGAGATCTGACTCCCGACGGGAACCTGGCCGCGTGGCTCGACCGTCTCGTCATGGGCGACCGTCTGTGGCAGGGGACATGGGACCCGGAGGGGATCCTCTCCACGCTGCCCGCGGTCGGGACGTGTCTGCTGGGGATCTTCTGCGGCGAGTGGCTCCGGTCGGGTCGCTCCGGGGGCGAGATCTCGCGCCGGATGTGGGTGTGGGGCGCGGGGCTGGTGGTCGCGGGCCTCCTGTGGGATCGTGGTCTTCCCGATCAACAAGAACCTGTGGACGAGTTCCTACGTCCTCTTCACGGCCGGGACGGCGCTCCTCCTGTTCGGCGCCATGTACTGGGTGATCGACGTGAGGCGGCTGCGGGGCGCGTGGGTGACCCCGCTCGTCGTGTACGGGATGAACTCGATCGCGGTCTTCGTCGCCTCGGGGATGTTCGCCAAGACCCTGACCCGGATCTCGGTTGGAGGAGAGGAAACCATACCCCTGAGCGCCTGGCTGTACGAGAACGCGTTCAGGTCGTGGGCGGGCGACTACGGCGGGTCGCTGGCCTTCGCCCTCGCCCAGGTCGGCTTCTGGCTGGTCCTGATGTGGATCCTCCACCGGCGCGGCATCCACATCAAGATCTGACCTGCCCCGGGGACGACCGCCCGGCCCACCACGAGGCGGCAAGCGTCCCCGCTCCGAAGACGGCGAAGGCGGCGATCTGGGCGTACATGGTCCCGTCGAAGCGTTGGCCCACGAGCGTGCCGAGCGGCACCGCGATGAACGTGGAGAGCGAAGCGACGACGGCCGCTCCCACCCCGGCGATGTGGCCGAGGGGCCTCATCGCGAGCGCGTTGAGATTCCCGAACAGGAGGCCGATGCAGAAGAAGACGGCGAGCAGGTAGGCCATGAAGAGCCAGAATGGAGGAAGCCCTTCGAAGGCCATGGCCAGCGGCCACGTGGCGACCGATACCAGTGTGATCGTCACCGTGGCCGCCCTCGAGAGCCGTCGCATCCCGTGCTTCATCACGAGGCGACCGTTCAGGAGCGAGGCGCACCCGGTGGCGAGGGCGAGCACGCCGAACCAGAGCGGAAAGAGCGCGCCGGTTCGATAGGCATCCTGGAAGATCTGCTGGGCCGAACTCAGGTAGGCGAGGAAGGGGTCGAACACGCATCCGGCGGCGAGGGTGTACCCGAGCGCGGCCCGGGTTCTCAGGACTTCCAGGGCGGCCCCGCCGATGTACCGCGGGGAGAAGGGTCGGCGCCGGGCGCCGGGCAGGGTTTCCGGCTGGCGGAGCGAGAACCACGCCAACGCGATCGCCGCAATCCCGAAGATGGTGGCGAATATCGCCCGCCAGCCTCCGAGCCACAGGATCCCCTGCCCGAGGGCCGGGGCGATGGTGGGAACGAGGATGAACACGGCCATCGCGAATGACATGAGTCGGGCCATTCGGCGGCCTTCGTACTGATCTCGCACCATGGCGATCGTCACGATGCGTGGAGCCGCGACGCCGATGCCCTGCAGGACACGGCCCGCGACCATCACCTCGAAGGTGGGTGCGAAGAGGCTCACGAGGCATCCGGCCATGAACAGGATGAGGCCGGCATGTATGGCGGCCCGGCGTCCGATGCGGTCGGAGAGCGGGCCGAAGAGAATCTGGCCGAGCCCAAGCCCCAGGAACAACGCCGTGATGACGAACTGTGTGTCATTCCGGCGCAGTACCCCGAGGTCGCGGCCGATTGCAGGCAGCCCCGGCAGCATCGCGTCGATCGAGAGCGCGACGAGCGACATCAACAGGGCGATGAGGGACACGAACTCGCCGGGACGCAGGGCTGGCCCGGTCGCTGTCCGGCTCATCCTCTCAGTCGTCTGCGCGCGGAGAAGGGCGGAGCGCCCCGGGCAGGATCTATACGCCCGCCGCCGCCAACTCTGCCAGTACGCGCTCGGGACGCAGGGGAACGCGCCGCATGCGGACACCGGCCGCGTCATGGATCGCGTTCGCGACGGCTGCGGGAACGGTGCGGTGCGAGGGCTCGCCGGCGCCGTAGGGCGGCAGGTCGGGGCGGTCCGGATTCGGGTCCCCGTTCACGATCACGACATCGATCCGCTCGGGCGCGTCGGTGTGCGTCAGCGTCGGGTGCGTCCGCCAGTCCACGCTCGTCACCTTCTCACCGTCGAACCGGACTTCCTCGTACAGGGTCCGGCTGATCCCGTGCAGCAGGTTGCCCTGGACGGTGCTCTCGAGGCCGTCGGGGTTGATCACGAGGCCGCAGTCGTGCGCGCAGACCATGCGCCTGACCCGGACGCGGCCGCTCTCGCGGTCGACCTCGACCTCGGCGATCGTGGCGACCGCCGTTCGGGCGCGGTAGGCGTAGGCGATGCCCCGGCCGGTGAGGATGCGCCGGGCATCCGCGGCCCCCGCGATGGGTGCGGCGGGCGAAGGTCGGGGATCCCAGCCGTATGTCTCGACGGCCGCCTCGACCACGGCGATCGAACGCGCGCGCCGGAAGGCCTCGTCGTCAGCGGCCGTCCCGCGCAGGAGCCGGAGACGGAACTCGACCGGGTCCGCCTTGGCGGCCGCGGCCAGTTCGTCGATGAACGACTCGCCGGCGAAGGTCGTCTGCGGGCCGTTGGGGTCCCGCAGGTTGCCGGTGCGGAGCGGCGTCTCGAAGGCGAGCGGGAACCGGACCGGCAGCGTCTCCTCCCGCCGGTTCGGGATGTGGTACATCTCGTCGGGGCCTCCGCCGCCCCCGGGGGCCGGCCGCTCGGGCCGGATCCCCATGAGCTGCGCGATGAGCACGGTGTCGGCCTGGTTGTAGCCGAGGTGCGCGTAGTTGGCGATCCGGGCCCGGTAGTGGAGCGCGAGGAGGTTGCCCGCCGCATCGAGCCCACCGCGCAGGTCGATCGCGAAGGCGGGGCCCTTCGTGTCCCAGGCGGTCTCTTCGTGCCGCATCCACTGCACCCGGACGGGACGGCCCAACTCCCTCGCCAGATACGCCGCCTCGAAGCCGGCGTCGTCCGCCGCCGTCCGCCCGTACAGCTGCGGACCATCCATCCAGATGACCCGCACCTGCTCGGGTGGCATGCCGAGGAACTCGGCGATCCCGGTGCGGTGGCTGTAGGGCTTCATGTCGTTCGTGTAGACCGTCATCTGGCCGTCCGAGGGATCGGCCACAGCATGGGCCGGCCCGATCGCCGTGTGTCCCTGGAACGGGATGTCGTAGGCGGCCTCGACGACCGTCGCCGCGCTCGCCAGCGCCGCGTCCGGATCCCCCTCTACCCGCGCGCGTGGCGTCCTTCCGGAGCCTCCCGCGTTCACGGGGGGCGCGTCGCGCATGTAGTCGAAGAGATCTTCGGATGAGGGGAAGGGCCGGGTCCCGGGCTTCTCCCACTCCGCTTCGAGGCGTTCCGCCGCCGCGATCGCCTGCTCTTCGCGCTCGCACAGGACGGCGAGGTAGTTGCCCTCGCGCACGACGCGCAGGAAACCGGGGATGTCGCGCACCGACGACTCGTCGACCGCGACCAGCCGCGCCCCCGCGAAGGGAGGCCGCACGTTCCGCGCGTGGACCATGCCGGGGAGCTTCACGTCGACTGCCCACTCGAGCGAGCCGTCCACCTTCGCGGGGATGTCGTACCGGGGGATCGGCTGGCCGACGATCTTCAGCTCCTGCACCGGTTTCACGGACGCGAGGCCGGTGGTCTCGTTGACGTTCCTCCCCGTCAGCGCGACATCGAAGCGCCGCCCGCCGACGAGTTCGCCGTAAGTGACCGCGCGCGAGGGATCCGCCGATCCGGAGATGACGCCTTCGCTCACGGAGAGATCCTCCACCGGTAGCTCGAAGTGCTCGGAGGCCAGTTCCAGCAGGACCCGCCGCGCCTCCGCCGCGACCCGGCGCGCGGCGATGGCGTCGCGCTCGATCGCATCGGAGCCGCCCGAGCCGCCCTGATCGACGGTCATGTCGGTGCGGCCCATGACGAGCGTGGCGTCGGCGTACGCGATGTCGAGTTCGTCGCACATCATCTGCCGCATCGCGGTCCCGGTCCCCTGGCCGCCGTCCGTCTTGCCGACGTAGAAGGTGGCCGTCCCGTCCTCGTGCACGACGAGCCACGAGTCGAGCTGCAGGAAGTCGGGATCGGGATACGGGTTGGCCCCCGGCGGCCCGCCTCCCGGCCCCCGGCGGCCGATCCCGACCATGCCGGAGCCGCTGAAGCCGAGGACGAAGAGTCCCGAAGTCCGGAGGAAGTCCCGGCGTGACGTGGTCCCTTCCCACGGCGCGAGGGCGTCGTCGATCGCCGGCGGAAGCTCCCGCGGGGCCTTCATCGCTCCACCTCCCCGCCCGCCATCGAGGCCGCGGCGCGCCTCACGGCCGACTGGATCCGGTAGTACGTCATGCAGCGGCAGAGGACACCGTTCATCCCCTGCCGGATCTCGTCGTCGCTCGGGTTCGGATTCCGGTCGAGGAGCGCCTTTGCCGTGAGCATCTGTCCGTTCTGACAGTATCCGCACTGCGGCACCTGCTCCTCGATCCACGCCTGCTGGACGGGATCCAGCGCCCCGTCGGCGGACAGCCCCTCCAGCGTCGTGATCTCGCCGTCGGCGCGCGAGACGGGTCGCATGCAGGAGCGGATCGCGCGCCCGTCCATGATCACCGTGCACGTCCCGCACTGGCCGAGGCCGCACCCGAAGCGCGGTCCCCGGAGCCCGAGGTCGTTGCGCAGCACGTAAAGCAGCGGCGTCGAGGGATCGACATCGAGCGCGTGAGTCTCGCCGTTCACCCTCAGCGTGATCTCACTCATCGGTGGACTCCCTTTGTCGTGCTGGTTGTCGATCGTCTCGCGTGCTACGGAGCGACGCACTCGAAGCTGTCCTCGCGCTTCGGATCGCCGGAGCCGTCATACACCGCCTGCGCCGGCCACGCGCACGCGGGCCGCTGCATCGCGACCGCGCCCTCGCTGACCTTGGTCGCGACGAGCCGCTCGGGCGCCTCGTCCACCTCGACCCAGTCCTGGATGGCGGAGATCCAGTCGACGAAATCGGGCCCCGGCCCCCCGCCGCAGTGCAGGACGCCGGGCAGCATGAACAGCCGCAGGTAGTCGTCCGCCTCCTCGTCACCTCCGGCCACACCCTCGTAGTAGCTCAGCGTGCCGGCGGCGGGGATCGCCGGGTCGGACCAGCCGGTCCAGAGGATCAGCTTGCCGCCGCCGGTCTTGAACCCGCTGAGGTCGGTGTCCGTCGCGTTGAGGATCTTCGCGGCGCGACGGGTCTGTTCCTCCCACGCGAAGTAGTCGCTGAAATCGAACGTGGAGTAGTCGAACTCCGGATCGTCGAAGATGATGTACTTGTGCATCTCCGTGCCGAACGCGTAGTGGAGGTTCGGGATGTCCGGGCCGACCGGCGCCTCGCCCTGCGTGATCCATAGCCTCCAGCCGGCCGCGTCGCTCTCGCCCCCGAATGGAAACCCCGGATACACCCGCCGGTCGCCGACCCGGGCGCCGCCGTAGATGACCTCCGCGGCCCGCCGCTGCTCTGCGCTGAGCCCGGGAATCGATGAAATGTCGATGTCGCATTCGAGCGGGTTCGTCATGAACCCGTCCCGCACGCCGTCGTCCGCGTCGCAGGCCTCGAGGATCGCCGTCTCGAGGATCTCCGCCGCCTCGGCGTCGATCACCGGCGTCGAGAGGTCGGCGGGATCCGGATACAGGGCCTGCTGGGTCTGGAGGAAGAAGGCGCCCAGGCCGGTCCAGTTGTAGGCCGGCGCGCCGGAGACGATGCCGTCGAAGTCGTCCGGATAGCGCTGCGACGACATCATGCCCTGGCCTCCGCCCCGCGAGCAGCCGACGAAGTACGAGTAGTCGATGTCGCGGCCGTAGTAGAGACGGATGATCGTCTTCGCCGCCTCGGCCGTCACATGGACCGCCCGGTGGCCGAAGTTCACCTCGCGGTCGGGCCGGTTCAGGGCCCAGCTCGCGTCGATCCCGGAGCCCTCGTGGCCCGTGTCGGTCCCGGCCGTAGCGAACCCGCGGCTCAGTACCGACACCGGCCCCGCGAACTGCAGGGCCTGGTTCTGGACGCTCCCCACGTACCCGCCGCCCCCGCCCATCACGAAGCGGCCGTTCCAGTCGGCGGCCGCGGGAAGGAGGAGTTCGAAGTGAATCTCCTCGTCGATCGTCCCCAGCACCCGGCAGTGCGCCGGGTCGTTGGCGCCGGCCTCGACCTCCGACACCTCGTCGAGGACGAAACCGCCCCAGGACAGGCCGGAAAGCTCCTCGCACGTCATGGCCGGGACGAGATCCGCCGCGGGGGCGGGGGACACGGCGGCGATGGCGCCGGCGGCCAGGACCGCGACGGCGCCGAAGGAGACCGCGAGAGGGCGCGAACGAGTCATCGTCATTCCAGGGCTGAGGTTCGTGCCAACGTTGGGCGGCAGGGCCGATCGGACACAGTCACGGTGCCGCCGGATACGCGCGACCGCAACGCCGACCAATTGAAAGTCGAGGCCCGACCGATTGAAAGCGGCGGACCGCCGGTCGCTACGCGCCGGGCGCGTCGATCGCGACGCGGCGGACCTCCCGGCGCAGGACGCGACGTACGCGGTCGAAGAGGAGGACGGCCACCGCGGCGAGGCCGGCGGCGAGACCCCACCACAGGCCGCGCGGTCCCCAGTCGAGGGAAAACGTGAGGACGACGCTCACCGGCACGCCGAGCCCCCAGAACCCGATGGCGTTGAAGAAGGAGGCGAAGAACGTGTCCCCCGCGCCCCGCAGCACGCCGGCCGCGACCGTCTGAAGGCCGTCGGCGACCTGGAAGATGCCTGCGATCGGGATCAGGGACGCGGCGATCGCGATCACCGCCGGGTCGTGTGAGTAGAGACCCGCCCAGAAGCCGGGGACGGCGAGAAAGGCGCCGGCCGTGACGAACATGAACGTCCCGCCGATCAGGATCCCGGTGCCCGCGGCGCGCCGGGCCCCCTCCATGTCCTGGCGTCCGATCGCATGGCCTACGCGTACGGCCGCGGCGGCCCCGATCCCGAGCGGGACCATGAAAGTGAGCGCCGCAAGGTTCAGCGCCACCTGATGCCCCGCCATGGCCTCGGTTCCGAGCCAGCCCATCATCACGCCGATGACCGCGAAGGCGCCGAACTCCAGCTGCTGCTGGAAGCCGATCGGTGTGCCGAGGCGCACCATGCGACCGAGGGCGGCTCTATCGAGGGCTTCGGGCCTGAACCGGCTCAGGTAGGGACGCATCCAGCGCCACGACAGGGCGAGCAGCGCCGCCGCCATGCACCAGCGCGCCAGGCTCGAGCCCCACGCCGAACCCACCGCCCCCAGCTGCGGCACGCCGAGGTTTCCGTAGATCAGGACCCAGTTCAGGAAGGCGTTGAGGAGGTTCGCCCCCGCGATCGTCCACACGATCGGCGCCACGCGCCCCATCGCCTGCAGACTCTGCCGCAGCACCACGAACCCGTAAAATGGCAGCATCCCGAGGATCGATCCGACCGCGTACCCCCCGGCCACCGGCACCACGTCCCCGGGCTGTCTGAGGAGCGCGAAGACCCGGGCCGCGGGCAGGAAGAGCAGCGAGGTGATCACGGTCAGGAAGAGGGTGAGGACGAACGCTCGCTGGATCCCTCGCGCGGCGGCCTCGTGATCGTCCGCCGCCACCCCCTGCGCGACGATCGGATCGAGGGCCATCAGCAGGCCGCTGCCGAACACGGCGATCTGGAAGAAGTAGAGGTTGCCCAGGCCGACGGCCGCGAGATCGGTCGCCGACAGGTGGCCGACCATGAGCGTGTCCACGACGCCCATCATCATGATGCCGACCTGGACGGTCACGATCGGGAGAGCCAGGCGCAGCATGCGCCGCAGGTCCGCACGGCGGGGGGTGAGGTTCATCGCGCCATCCTCGGCCCGGACGCCGCGCCCCGCAATCGCGTTGCCGGCCCGGCGTGCCGCGGATAGACTCCGCCTCTTCTCAACGGGAGGGGGACGAGATCGAGATTCTCACCTTCGCGGGCGGCCCGTTCGTGCAGAACACGCTGCTCGTGGTGTGCGAAGATGGCCGCACCGGACTGCTGATCGACCCCGGCGCCGCGACGCCGGAAGCCCTGGCCGCGGCCCGCGAGCGCGAACTGGAGATCGCGGCCCTCCTTCTGACCCACGCCCACGTCGATCACGTCGACGGGATCCCGGCGGCGAAGGCGGAGACCGGTGCCCCGATCCACCTGCACCCCCTGGACCAGCCGCTGTACGACAATGCGGTGGAGTGGGCCGCCTTCTTCGGGGTGCCGTGCGATCCGCTCCCGCCCCCCGACGTCGAACTGGAGCCGGGCGTGAACCTCTCCTTCGGCGGCTCGGAGTTCGAGGTGGTTTTCGTTCCCGGCCACGCGCCCGGGCACGTGATGTTCGTCTCCACCTCGCACCCGTTGGCGATCGTGGGCGACGTGATCTTCCGGGGTTCGATCGGAAGGACGGACCTCCCGAACTCGAACTACGGCGTGCTCATGGAGTCGATCCGCTCACACGTCCTGACGCTGCCGGCCGAGACGCGGCTGTACCCGGGACACGGCCCCGAGACCAACGTGGGGCTGGAGCGCGGCACCAACCCCTTCCTCCTGCACCTGAACGGCAGCCGCTGGGCCTGACGCACCTTCCGGGTCAACACGTGTTGATCCATGGGAACCGGGAGTAGAAGGCTAGTGGCTAGCCGTCCAAGGCGAACAGTTGACGAAACCAAGCCACGAAACGCTCGGCCGCCTCGCTGTCGTGCCGAAGATATCCGCTCTTGATCGCCGTCCCATATGGGCGGCCGGGATTATCCTGCCACGCAAGCCACGCGTGGAGCACAGCCTTGCCAGTCTTGGCGTCGGGGAAGGCGGCACCAAGCAACTTCGCGTGGTTGGTCGACTCCTGCGCATGAGGAAGCAACGGGTTCCCGCCATCCACAAGACCCTCCAAAAAGTCCTCCAACTCTCCGGGGCGCTCATTGTCAGGCATGATCCAAACACCGACCCGGGTTCGGTACCGGCTGGATACATCAACGAACCCCTCTTCGGGAATCTCGCCGGGCACCTGCACATCGACTCTTGCAAGTCGGCTGGCTACAGCTCGCCACGTGTCTCCCAAGTTGTCATCGGCATCAAGTACGAAGCCGAGAGTTCGATCCGTACCAGCGCTGACCGCAGCTTCGATGGCTTCGAGGACACCCTCCTTGCCACCCGACGGCTCGATCCAAGGGAAGCTCGACAAGGTCTCCTTGGTGAGCCCGTGGCGCATAACAAGATGGAGTATCGCATGCTCATCATCTCTGCCCTCGACGAAAACACAAGGTTCGGTCCTGGGAACTGACGTCACCGGAGTTCGATCCCGTGCTTCACGGCCGCCCTTATTCGATCCGCGTCAAAGGCCACAGCCTGGTCCAGCGACCGTTCGATCTTTTGAATGCATACATGATCTCCCAGTTCCGGATTCGCACCAAGTAGCGAATCCAACCCTCGAACGCAGTCGTAGCTGTGTGTTGTCGCAAACACTTGGATCGACGCATCGCGTGCTGTCTCGACCACGAGGCGCCACATGTCTTCCATGACCTTCCAGTGGAGTCCCGTATCTATCTCATCCGCTAGCAGCAACCCGTTCCGTAGCTGAGTGAGAGATAGTGACAGAGCCAAGAGACGACGCATCCCGTCGCCGTGACTGCCGAGGGGTACGCGTCGTTTTTGATCCGAGAAGCCGAGAACTATGCCTGGAGAGCCCCTGAACCGATGCACCCGCTCACCCGAGAGGAAGTGAATCGAACTCAGGTTGCTTCCCAGTATACGCATCGCGTGAACGACTTCGGTTTCCCGCCCATCTACGAGTACGTTGTCCCACATCGAGGCCATGAGACGCGGCTCGAGCGAGTCGACTTCCAGGAACTGAACCGGCCGGGTCGCCGTTGGGGTGTTTGCCGCCGCTCTCCGAAGTGCGCGGGGGTTCCAAGTAAACGAACCGTCGTCGTTGACGGCGAGATCGACGTTGCCTTGCGAAAGGCTCTTGATTCGAAGGACGAGGCTTTGTGTGCGACCGGTCTCGATGTTGAAGAGATCTTCGGCCTGTCCGTCCTCAGCTTGCCGGATCGTTACGCCAACGTTGCCGAGTTCATCGTCGGACGAGATCTGGAACGAAGTTCCCACTTCGAAACGATGTCCATAGAACTGGTGAGAAAGGTCGTAGGGTTCGCGGGTTCTCGGATCCTCGGCACCATCGTGACTCCTTGACGGGAGCACCTCGCCACGGCGGTACGTGGAGTGGACCAGGGCACGCGGATCACCCTGCACTGCTAGGAAATGAGCAGCCTCGAGGATCGAGGTCTTGCCACAGTTGTTGGGTCCGACCAGGAGGTTGACGCGGGCGAGATCCTCGAGCATGTAAGACTCGAAGCTACGGTAATTCTCCAATGTGAGCTTACGGATCATGTCGTTGGGATCCCGGATCGTTTCCGTTGGCAGCGATCTCGATGGTTGCGGTCGGCTGCCAAGGTGTGTGTGCGTCGTGCTCCCCGCTAGGCTCTGTCGGGCCGAACTCCGATCTAGGCAGGCTACCGGTTCGTGGCTACCGGTTCGAACGCCTTGAGGACCTCCCGCGTCATGTCCCAGCGGTCGAAGCCCTGTCGGCCGTAGTCGAGGCCGCGGCGGACGATGACGACGTCGTGTGACGGGACGATGACCACGTACTGTCCCCGGTTGCCCGCCGTCGAGTAGGCATCGGAGGGCACGTCCGTGCGGTCGTCGGGCACGAGCCACCACTGGCCGCCGTAGAAGTTTCCGCTCTCCGACGTCGCGGGAGCCGGCGTGCGCACGAACTCGATCCACTCCTCGGACAGCAGGCGCTCGTCCTTCCACATCCCGTTCTGCGCGTACAGCATCCCGAAGCGGGCCAGGTCGCGTGCCGTCGTGTAGACCTGGCTGCTGAGGATGAAGTCGCCGAAGCGGTCCGTGCTCAGGAAGGTGTTGCGCATCCCGAGCTTGTCGAGGAGGCGTTCCCGCGGGAACTCGAGGTACGCCTGCGGATCGCCGATCGCCAGCTTCATCGCGTACACGCCGAGCAGCGTGTCGTAGTTCTCGTAGTCCCAGAAGGTGCCGGGCTCGCGCATCAGCGAGCGGTTGCGCGCCCCCTCGACCGAACTCACGCCGGCCCAGTAGGAGAAACCGGACCCGGTCGCGTACTCCATCCCCCAGCTGTCCACGGGGTAGAGCCCGCTCGACATGTTGAGCGCGTGCCGAAGCGTGATGTGGCGGCGCGGATCCGTCTCCTGCGATCCGGCGTCCTCGGGCAGCCAGTCGAACGGGAGCGGCGCGTCGAGGTCCAGCCTGCCCTCGTCGACGAGCATCCCGATGAGGGTCGAGGCGATGCTCTTCGCGGTCGACCATGTCCTCGTCTTCGTAGACACGTTCACGCCGGGGGCGTAGCGCTCGTGAAGGATCTGGCCGTCCCGCACGACGATGAAGCTGAGCGTCACCTGCTCCTCCGACTCGCGCTCGAAGGTCCAGTCGGAGGCGGCCTGGAGGGCCACTGGATCGACGCCGGCCGGGAGGCCTCCGTCCGCGACGATGTCGCCGTCCGGCCACGCCATGGTGGAGGGGTCGCCCGCCAGCTGCGCGGCCGTCTGGATCGGCAGCTCATCGATGTCGTCGAACGTCTGGTCCGGCGACATGATCACGCAGCCGATCCCGTCGCGGAACGCGGCCCGCATCACCGGGATCGCGCCGGGCGCCCCGATGGCGACCGCCTTCCTCTCCCAGTCGACGACGTAGTCGCCGCCCTCCGCCGTCCCGACGGGGTCGCGCAGGTAGGCCAGCTCCTGGTCGAACACCTGCTCCAGCGTGCGGTCTCCCGTGAAAAGGCCGTTGCACTGCAGGATGGCCTGGACGCCGCGCTGGATCATCTCCCGCTGGGGCGCGAAGTAGTCGTAGGACCCTCCCCGCTGGCCCTGGACGGCCGCGGGCGAGAGGAGGACGAGCGCGATGGCCGCGAACGTGAGGCGCTTCATGGCTTCCCCCGGAATCTGATGAGACGCGTCAGAGCCGGTTCAACATGCGCAACGCCCCCCGGGCCAGCCAAGAGCGGACGGTCGCGGTCGCGCCACGGAGTGGGTGGGAATATGCTGTCGGTGTGATCGACCAGATACTCTACGCCTCCATCGCGCTCATCGCGCTCACGAACCCGCTCGCCGAGCTGCCCTTCTTCTTCGCGGCGACGGACGGGTTCTCGCGGGCAGAACTGCGCCGCGCGGCGGTCAAGGTCGCGTTTGGCGTCCTCATCGTGCTCAGCGTCTCGGCGGTCGCCGGCGCGCGTATACTGGGCCTCTTCGATGTGAGCTTCGCCGCGTTCCGGACGGCCGGCGGCCTCGTCATCATCCTCGCGGCGCTCGAGATGCTCCGTGGTGCAGGGTTCGGGATCACCGGGGT
Organism: Candidatus Palauibacter sp.; assembly: GCF_965222475.1. Lineage (GTDB taxonomy): Bacteria > Gemmatimonadota > Gemmatimonadetes > Palauibacterales > Palauibacteraceae > Palauibacter. The sequence continues at coordinate 164,265 of NZ_CBDCUB010000008.1, forward strand.
GCGTCGCGCCCCCGGCGAGACGGAAGACCACCTCTGGGTCCCTCTCGTCATGCCGCTGATCGCGGGGCCGGCGTCGATCACCGCGGTGATCACGCTGGCGCTCGATGAGCCCGGTGTGTTGATCGGAGTTCCCGTCGCGACGCTGATCGCCGTGGTCGTGGCATCGGTGGGAGTGCTCGCGGTGCTCCTCGCCGCCAGCATTCTCTCGAACGCGCTCAGCCGGCGGGCGGTCCGGATCTTCGAGCGCTTCTCGGGTCTGATCCTGCTCGCCATCGGCTGCCAGATGGTCCTCGGCGGCATCCGGGAGTTCTTCATGCGGGCGCCGCAATGACGTCGCTCGGACCCGGGGAGAGTCGGAGGAGGACGGGCTCGTTCCGCCGGAGCGGAACGAGCTTCATCCACCCCCTCGCTGTGGTTAGTTGATGTTGTTGGAGAACGCCTCGTCCACCGGGACGACGGGGTCGGCCACGGAGTTCGGGTCCGCTGGCTGACCGTCGATCTCGACCCAGTCGAACAGGCAGGCTACCCCGACAGCACCTTCCGCCGACCGTCCGGCCAGCCAGACGGATGCAATGGCTGTGGGCAGCCAATCGGCGGCAACGCCCCCGAAGAGGAGCGCCCCCCCCGCCTCGGCACGGTATTGTCCGCGGTTGAACACGAGCGCGATCTCGGTGAGTTCACCCGGCTCGTCGTCCATGGCCTCGGACATACCGGACCTCAGAACCGTCCAGGATCGCTCGGCCATGTCGAAAACCCCGAACCAGTAGTTGACGGCTTTCTCGTCCAGCTCGACCGGTCCGATGTCGAGTCGATACAAGGAGAATCGGGCATCGGTCGTCCGCAGGAACAGCACCGGCGTCACACCCTCATCCTCCCGCCCCATGCGCACCGCCACTCTCCAGTCTGAATCGAGCGGCGCGACGAGGTCGTGTCCTACCCGGCCTACTTGGCCCCTGGAGCGATTGGTCACCCGCAGCCCCCCGTCCGCGGTCGCGTCCGCCTGCGAGACGGTCCACTTCGAAAGGCTGCTATTCGATCCGAACTCCTCCCGGAAGACCGCCGAGGCTGCCCGGACCGTCACCCGGATGATCTGGGTCGCCTGCAATCCGTCGGCATCGGTTCCCGTCACGGTCACCGTCGCCATGCCATCCGTGACGCCCGCAATGGCCACCCTGCTGCTAGTCGCCTGCGCTGTAACGACGCTGACGTCCGACGACCCCACGCTAAAGATCAGCGGGTCGCCGTCCGGATCCACGAAGAACGGGGACACATCCACTTCGACTTCGGTTCCCACGCTGACAAGCTGGGGCTGGATCTCACCGCGGGCCTCGGGGGCCCGGTTGGGCCCGGCCGCAGGACCGGGAATGGTGATCGAATCCCTGCAGGCAGCCGCCCCGAGGAGCGCCAAGGTGGTGACGGGGATCAGCAAGAGCCCCGTAAGACTATGTCGACGCCCCGGCGAGGGCGCGAAAATGCGTGTTGCTTTCATCTTTGACTCCCGAATAGGGGTTGCGGGAGGGCCGGGGAAGCATCCCCGGCTGCCCATCACTCACGCAGTCGAGCGCGAGTGACAACGCTTACCACCCCTGGGGTCCGTGGGTTCCCGGGTCCGACCCGGCTCTACTAGCGGACGATGTCGACGGTGACCTTCTCGCCGAAGCGGGTGCCGAGGTCGGAGAGATAGGTAGAGGCGGAGGCGTGGTGGCCCATGATGAAGCGGCTGACGAAGCGGAAGATGGGACTGTAGACCTCCCCCTCCTCCGTGATCGAGACGGTCGATCCCGTGCCCGTGGGTTCGATGTCGTAGGTCCAGGTGCCGCCGAACGGGAGGCCCTCCGAGAGGATTGTGGTCACGAGCCGGACGGGGGGCTCGCTCTCCGTGAGCGTCATCGGTAACGGTCCGGTCGCGCCAAGCTCCACCCAGGCCGGGTTTCCGCCCTCGGCCGGCAGTTCCTCGATGCGTTCGACGGCCGGTCGCCAGTCGGGTTGCGAGCGGAAGTCGGCGATGGTCGCGAAGATCTGCTCGGGCGCTGCGGCGAACTCGGCCCGGACGGTTGCTACGTGGTCCTCCGGCAGGCTGAGGCCGATACCGTACACGACTGCAAAGGCCGCCACCATGACGACGAGCATGCCGATGACGATCCGCTTCATGGCCTCTCTTCCTTTCGGCTTTCCGTTCCGTCTCGGCTCCCGTCTCGGAGAAGTGGCAGCGTCAGGCAGGTCGGACCCCCCTCACAGGGGATGCAGAGCGCGTCCGCCTCGAAGCAGGTAACCTCGCAGCCCGCGTCTCGCATCAGCCTCACCGTTTCCGGGAATCCATCGATGGCGAGACAACGGCGCGGAGCCGTCGTGAGCACGTTCAGGTTCAGCCCGCCGGACGCGTGGAACTCCTCGTCACTCACCTCCAGGCACTGGATCCCGCGTTCCCGCATCAATCCATGAAGCGCGACGGGGAAGAGACGCGGATAGACCAGCGCCAAGTCTCGGTCCAGCGGGCTCACCAGCGACAGCAGGTGCAGGCAGGCGGCGCTTCCCTTCCACATCGGCAGGTCGAACGCGTGGAGTTCGATCCCGAACGGCGACAGGAACGCCCGAAGCTGGTCGATGCCCGCCTGGTTGGTTCGGAAGCCGCGTCCCACGGCGAGCGTGCGGTCGTCGATCCACAGCAGGTCGCCGCCTTCCGCCGTTCCCGGCGCCGTGATCGCGCCGAGGACCGGTGCGCCGAGCCTCGCGTAGAGCGCTTCGTGGAGTTCGACCTCCGGACGCCGAAGCGGCTTCCCGGGGCGGAGCAGGATCGCGCCGCCGGGGGTCATGAAGGACGCATCGAACGTGAACATCGAGTCGGCGAGTCCGTCGTCCGTCGCGCCATCGATCCACTCAATCGCCACTCCGGCCTCCGCGACGTATCCCGCGAACGCGTCGTACTGACGCGCCAGCCGGTCGGGCTCGAGCGGCCTCGCGTAGTGCCAGAGCCCAGGGTCCGCCTCGAACGTCGCCCGGCCCGGGCGGCGCATCGCGACCCGGCGAAGCGGCGCCACCATGCTCGCGACGCCGAAACTCGCGGCGCCAGCGATCTCAGTCATGCACGCTCCCGTGTGAGCGGATCGGCTACCTGGCTTCTGGCTCAAGCTACCCTGCCGCCGGTAGCTTCGCTGGCCTCGACGCCGCGGCCCGGAACCCGCCGAGAAGGACTCTCAGCCCCTTGGACGAAAAGCGATTTCGCAACGCCGTCACGTTCTCTAGCGGGGTTCCGACTCGGACGTTCGCACCCGCATGAGGACGAACACGGGGACCCCGGCGACGAGGAGCAGGAACCCCCAGAACACCGTCTCCTGCCCCGCCCCCGCGATCGCCCACAGTGAGAATCCGAACGCCAGGACGCTCACGGCCATGCGCCCGAGCGGCGCCGCAACCGTCGTCGTACCGGTCGAGGCGAAGCGTTCGCGGAGGGCGAAGAGCAGCCCGGTCGCGCTGGCGAACACGTAGGCCAGCAGCGTCGACAGCGTAGAGAGCAGGATGAGGAAGGTGAAGGCCTGCACGAGGCCGCGCGTGTAGTTCATTGCGATGAGGACGGTGGCGACGGCCCCCGCGAAGATGAGCCCGAACGTCGGTGCGTCGCGTGGGCTGAGCCTCCCGAAGGCCGCGGGGAGGAGGCCGTCGAGCGCCGCGGCTCTCGGAAGCTGTCCGGAGATCAGGATCCAGCCGTTGAGCGCCCCGAAACAGGCGATCGTGGCGCCCGCGCCGATCACCCAGCGCCCCGCGTCGCCCCAGATCGATCCGGCCGCATCGGCGAAGGGCGCCGTGGACACCGCGAGTTCGGCCGGAGCGATGATCCCCATCACCGCGAAGGTGCTCACGATGAAGATCGCCGCGGCGATCACGGTGCCGAGGATGGTGGCTCGCGGGATGGTGCGGGCCGGATCCCGGACATCGGCGGCGGGGACGGTGGCGGCCTCGAGTCCCATGAAGGCCCATAGCGTGAGGGTGACCGTGGCCGTGACGGCGGCGAGGGGACTGCCTCCCGACGCGTTGAAGGGTCGAAAATGGCCGGCCCGGAAATACAGGAAGCCGATCGTCCCGATCGCGGCGAGCGGCAGCAGCTTCAGCACGGTCGTGACGAGTTGCACCTGCCCCGCGGTCCGGACCCCCCGGACGTTGACGAGCACCAGACCCCAGAGAACGACGAGCGCCGCGACCGCTCCCGCGACAGGCGAGTCGCCCAGCCCGGGCCAGAAGACGGTCGAGTAGCTCACGGTCGCCACGGCGAGCGCCGCATTGGCCGTGAGCAGAGAGATCCAGTAGGCCCACGCGACCCAGAATCCGATGAAATCGCCGAACCCCTCCCGCGCGAAGGCGTAGGGACCTCCGACCCTCGGGATCAACGCACCCAGCCGCGCCATCACGAGCGCCAGACACATGGCGCCGCCCGCGCTCACCAGCCAGCCGAGGATGCTGATGCCGCCGTAGGAGGCGAGAGAGGCGGGCAGCAGGAACACGCCGGAGCCCACCATGCTCCCGACGACGAGGGCCGTAGACATCCACAGCCCGAGCGCGGGTCTCCGCGTCATCCCGCGCTCGGCGCCGGCGCCAGGTCATGCAAAGGGCTGCTAGCGGTTCCCCCGGTAGCTCCTCACGGGCGGGAGCCGGGCCCCGGTCCCGCCGGGCGGCTCCGTCTCCGCCACGACCTCGAGCCGTAGCGTGCCGATCCCCTCGATCGAGGCCGAGACCACCTCGCCGGGCTGCAGGAATCGCGTCTCCCCGCGGACCGCGGTCCCCATGCCGACGCCGCCCGAGGTGCCGTTGTTGACCACATCGCCCGGAAACAGGGTCGCGATCGAGGAACCGTACTCGATCAGTTCCCACAGCGTGTGGATCATGTCCCCCGCGGTCGCCTCCTGCATGCGTTCCCCACCGACGTCCAGCGTCTGGCGCAGGTTCTCCATCGGGTCGCCGTAGAACTCCTTCGGGATGATCCACGGGCCCATCGGCGCGAACGTGTCGTGCCCCTTCCCGACGAACCAGTCGGAGGTCATGGGATTGCCGCCGGGCGGTCGTCCGCCGCGGTCGGAGACGTCGATCGACACCGTGTAGCCGAACACATGGTCCTCGGCGTTCTCGGCGGAGACGTACTTCGCGCTGCGCCCGATCACGGCGCCGAGTTCCACCTCCCAGTCGGTGCGGTCCCGGCCGAAGGGGATCACGATCTGGTCGCCGGCGCCGATCACCGCGCCGCGCGACGGCTTGAGGAACAGGTACGGGACGCCGCGGTTCTCACGCCGCTGGCGGCGGGCTTCGCGCCTCTCCTCCTCCGTGCCCGCCTCGTTGATGTGGCTGTAGAAGTTGACCGCCGCGTTCAGAATCTTGCCGGGGTACATGATGGGTGGGAGGGTCCGCACGTCCTCGAGATCGTGGACGAAATCGGCTCTGCCACTCCCCGACAGCCGGCCGCGGGCCACGAGGTCGTTCACGATCTCGTACAGGCGGAGCCGAACCCCGTACTCGTAGCGGCCGATGAGGTCGACCATGTCGGCGGGCGGTGGCACCGGCGGATAGTCGGGATTTCGCTCGAGGGCCTGGTTCGCATGCTCGATGTCGACGACGAGGGCGTCGCGCAGCACGAGGGCGACGCGCGGAACGCCGTCGATTTCGAACGTTCCCACCTTGAACGGCTCCGCGATCTCGATCTCCGGCCCGCCCTGGGCCGAGAGCGGAGCGGAGGACACGAGGGCCGCGGCCGCCAGAAGGACGAGGGCCGCGCGAGTCGTGGCCGAAGCGGTCGAAGTCGTCTGTCTCATGGAGCTGTCTCCCGCGCTCGTGGCATCAGTTGCCGGGGTCCCGCCTGTACGACCACAAGGGAGGCAGTCGAACGCCGATTTCGCCGGGCGGAGGCGTTCCCGCCACGACCGGGAGCCGGAGCGTACCGATCCCGTCGATGGTGGCCGTGACGACCTCGCCCGGCTGCAGGAATCGCGCGGTGCCCTCGCCGACGCCGCCCGAGGTGCCGTTGTTGATCACGTCACCCGGGAAGAGGGTCAGGATCGAGGAGGCGTATTCGACCAGTTCCCACAGCGAGTGGATCATGTCTGTCGCCGTCGCCTCCTGCATGCGCTCTTCGCCCACGTCCAGCGTCTGCCGGAGCATCTCCATCGGGTCGCCGTAGAACTCCTTCGGGATGATCCACGGGCCCATCGGCGCAAACGTGTCGTGACCCTTCTCGACCAGCCAGTCCGAAGCCGTGGGGTTGCCGCCCGGCGGCCGCCCGCCCCGGTCGGACACATCGATGGTCACGGTGTACCCGAATATGTGGTCCTGGGCATCTTCCGCGGTGACGTACTTCGTCGCCCGCCCGATGACCGTGCCCAGCTCCACCTCCCAGTCGGTCTGGTCGCGGCCGTAGGGAACGACGATCCGATCGTTGGCCCCGATCACCACGCCGCGCGACGGCTTGAGGTACAGGTAGGGCACGCCCCGGTTCTCGCGGCGCTCTCGGCGAGCTTCGGCTCTCTCCTCCTCGTTGCCCGTCTCGGCGACGCGGCTGTAGAAGTTGGTCGCCGCGTTCAGGATCTTGCCCGGATACATGATGGGCGGGAGGATCCGCACATCCTCGACATCGTGGACGAATTCCGCCCTTTCCGGTCCGGTCAGGCGCTGGCCGGCCACGAGGCGGTTGACGATCTCATACAGGCGGAGCCGAACCCCGTACTCGTAGCGGCCGATGAGGTCGAGCATGTCGGTGGGCGCCGGAACCCGCGGATAGTCGGGATTCCGTTCGAGTTCCCGGTTCGCCGCCGCGATGTCGACGATGTAGTGGTCGCGCAGCACGAGCCCGACGGTCCGCAGGCCCCCGATCTCGAACGTCCCCACCTTGAACGGTTCCGCGATCTGGAGATCCGGCTCGCCCTGGGCCGCGAGGGAAGCTGAGGAAGAGAGGCCCGCGACCAAACACGCTGCGAGCGCCCATCCCATACCCGCTCGTCCGAGCAGTGCAGGCTTCGGTGCTGATCTCAGTGATGTCCTCATGGGACTCTCCTCTCTGTTGGCGTACGGAAGGATCAAGGGACCAGGCCATCCAGTCCCTGGATCGTAGCTGTCGAAGGACCGCGTTCGGCCTGCAACCGCCGGGCCGTCGCCTCCGAGGCGCGCATGACCCGGAGCAGGTTGTCGGCGGCCAGAGCGCGAAGCTCGGATTCGGTCCATCCGCGGCGCGAGAGTTCGGCGAACAGGGCCGGGTACGTCGAGACGTCCTCGAGTCCGACCGGTCCCCGGTCGATGCCGTCGAAGTCTCCGCCGATGGCGACGTGCTCGATCCCGGCCACGGCCCGCACATGCTCGATGTGGGCCACCACGTCGGCCATCGTGGCCCGCGGGCGCCCCTCGGGCGGTCCGGAATAGTCCGCGACCGCCTGATTCACGAACGACTCCACGAACGTCACCATGACCGCGCCGCCGTTCTCCGGCAGACGCCGCAACACGTCGTCGGGTACGTTCCGCGGATGGTCGGTGACGGCGCGGGCCGAGGAGTGGGAGAAGATGACGGGGGCTTCCGCGACGTCGAGCGCGCCGTGCATCGACTCGGGCGACACGTGCGAGATGTCGACCAGCATGCCGAGCCAGTTCATCTCCCGCACCACCTCTTCGCCGAAGGTGGTGAGCCCGCCGAACTCCGCGGGTTCGCAACACGAGTCCGCCCAGTCGATGTTGGCGCTGTGCGTGAGCGTCATGTACCGGACGCCGAGGTGATAAAAAGCGCGCAGCGCGCCGAGCGAGTTCTCGATCGCGTGGCCGCCCTCGATGCCGAGCATGGAGGCGACCTTCCCCCGGTGAAACTGGTCCATGACCTCCGCCGCGGTCAGGGCAAGACCCAGATCCTCGCGGTGGTCGGAGATGATCTGGTGCGCGATGTCGATCTGCTCCAGCTGCATGCGGGCGCCGCCGCCCTCCTCCATGACCGAGGCGGGGACGTAGACGGACCAGAACTGGGCCCCCACGCCGCCGGCCCGGAGGCGGGCGAGGTCGGTGTGGCCCTGTGTGGGTTTCGAGATGTCGTAGGCCCGGACGTCCATCGGCGGGTCCGCGTTGCGGATCGCCCACGGCAGATCATTGTGGCCGTCGAACATCGGGACGCTGGAGAGGACGCGCCTGGCGATCTCGAGGTGTTCGTCCTGTGCCCGGAGACCCGGCGCGGCGAGCATCAGCGCCACGAATCCCGCAGCCAGTGCGGGGGAGAGCACTCGCAACGCCGACCGAACGGAAACCTGCATGATCCTCACGCCTCCAGGTGGAAGGATGGACCGGTCACCCTACGATTCTCGCGCCCGAACCGATCCGCCGCCAGCCGTGCGACTTCCGGCCGTCGCGGGTGCGGAGCCGGGGTCGCGCGAGATATGTTCCGGCATGCTTCTCAACTGCGACATGGGGGAGAGCTACGGGCCCTGGGAGAAGGGGGCGGACGCCGCGGTGATGCCCTTGACCGACTGGGCGAACATCGCGTGCGGGGCACACGCCGGGGACCCCGATACGATGGCCCGAACGCTCACCTTGGCCGCCGAGCACGGGGTGAAGGCAGGGGCCCACCCGGGCTATCCCGACCGGCGCAACTTCGGGCGTCTGAAGCTGGACTGGCCCGTGGACTCGCTCGTGCTCGAGGTGCAGGCGCAGATCGGCGCGCTGCAGGCGGTCGCGACCGCCCTGGGGACGCCACTCCATCACGTGAAACCCCACGGGGCGCTGTACCTCGCCATGATGGCGGATGACGAACTGCTGAGGAGGCTGGCGGAGGGGGTGGAGGCGGTGGACGGTTCGCTCGCCTTCGTCCTGCAGGCGACACCGGATCGCGAACGGCACGCGGCGCTGCTCGAGCATACCGGGCTGGAACTGGTGTTCGAAGCGTTCGCGGATCGCGGCTACGCGGCGGACGGGCGTCTGCGGTCGCGCTCGATCGAGGGGGCGGTTCTGACGGACCCCGACGCGGTGGCGTCGCATGTGGCGCGCCTCCTGGACGGGTTCGTGGAGACACCCGGGGGGCCGCTGCCGGTGGCGGCCGAGACGCTCTGCGTGCACGGCGACAATCCCGCGGCCCGGGAGGCTCTGCTCCGGATCCGCGAACTGATACCGCGCCCGGCGTGATCGCCTTTCCGGGGCCCGCGAGCGCCCTGGTCACGCTGCCGGTCGAGCCCGACCGCGATGGGATCGCCCGCGTACTCACCCTCGAACGCTTCGCCCGCGAGAGTCTGCCACATCTGCGGGCCACGATTCCGGCCTTCAACCGACTCCTGGTCGAGGGGACGCCCAGCCGCTGGGATCCGGCGGAAGTCGAAGCGCGCCTTGCGGCCGGCGCGCGGATCGCTCTGGAGGCCGAGCCGGAGACGCCGCCGGCCGGCGCGGTCGCGCTACCGGTCTGCTACGAGCGAGAGTTGGCGCCCGATCTGGAGGAGGTGGCGGCGATCGGCGGGCTGACGCCCGATGAGGTCGCGCGACTGCACTGTGGCTCGACGTACCTCGTGCTCGCGACGGGATTCGCCCCGGGGTTCGCCTACCTCGGGGACCTCGATGCGCGAATCGCCGCGCCCCGCCTCGCGTCTCCCCGCGCGCGGGTGCCGCAGGGGGCCGTGGGGATCGCGGACCGGCGCACCGGCGTGTACCCGGCGGAGGGACCGGGTGGGTGGCGCCTCGTCGGTCGCGTCCCGGGGGCCCTGTTCGCGGACGCGGCCGAGCGGATCGCGCGCTTCGCGCCCGGCGGCTCGGTCGAGTTCCGCCGCATCGGACGGAAGGACTACGAGGCGGAGTGCGAGTGAGTTCAGCGGGCGGGGACGCGGGCCCCCACGGGGTGCTGGATCGGCCCGGGCCGTACTGCTCGGTCCAGGACCTGGGGAGGCGGAGCGGCCGCCGCGCCGGTCTCGCGCCGGGGGGCGCGATGGACCAGCGCGCGTACCTGTGGGCCAATCGGCTGCTCGACAATGAACCGGCGGCGGCCGCGCTCGAGGTCACCCTGGGGGGTCTCGACCTCCGCTTTGCCGTCGAGACCATCGTGGCGCTGACGGGAGCCGATTGCGCCGCCTCGCTCGACGGCGTCGAGACGGGCGCCTGGCGGACCCTCCGGACCCGACCGGGCCAGGTGCTGCGGCTCCGGTACAGCGCGACCGGCATGCGCGCCTACCTCGCGTTCCCCGGCGGGCTGGAGGTCGACCGGGCGTTCGGCTCGGCATCCGCCGTGGCCCGCGACGGGTTGCCCGGGCGGCTCGGCCGGCCGCTGCGGGCGGGCGAAGCGCTCCGCTGGGGCGCCCCCGACCGGGCCTGCCCGGTCCGCCGCGTCCCGCCCACGCTCGTCCCGTCACCCCGCGCCGCGCTGGCCCTCCCGCTCGTCGTCGCCTACGAGTGGCCGGAATTCTCGCCAGCCGATCGCGACCGCGCGTTCGCCGCGGAGTGGACCGTCGACCCGGCAAGCAATCGCACCGCGGTCCGGCTGGCCGGCCCCGCCCTGGCTTCCGGCCCGCGCGTCCTCGACTCCGCGCCCCTCGTCGATGGCACCGTCCAGGTCACAGGCGACGGCCGTCCGCTCGTCTTCATGCGGGACCGCCCGACGATCGGCGGCTATCCGAAGCTCGGTGCCCTGGACCCGATCGCGCTCGACGCCCTTGCCCAGGCCAGGCCCGGCACGATCGTCCGCTTCGTCCGGGCGGAACCGGAGCCGCTGCGGCGTGCCCTGGTGCGTCGCGAGTCCTTCTTCGGGATCGGAGATCACTGACATCGCGCGCCTTGTGACCCACTTTTTGGGGGATCGCGCCGGTCGGGGTTGAATCCGAGAGCCTGATTTTCTTATATTCCGGATCCACATGCAGTTCGGATTGGGGTGGACAGCGGGGTGGAGGCGGTGGTGAGAATCCGTTCGGCGTTGTCGCGCTACGGCGCGCGATCTCTTCGAAATTCGCATTTTTCGTTTGCGGTGTCGGCCATCTGCCTTGCGGCGGCAGTCCCCGCACACCTCCCGGGCCAGAGTCTGCGCGGGTCCACGAGTTCGCTGGACAGACAGAACCGCGCCGCCCGCGAGCACGACTTCACGTACATCGCCACGCCGGCGCAGGTCCGGCGGTTCGTCGACGGCGGCTATCTCGTGCGCGTGCCCGAATCGCGGGACTATCGGCTCCACAACATCTCGTTCCCCTACGCGCGCCCCGAGGTCAAGCTGTTCATCTCGCGGCTCGCGCCGCAGTACCGGCGGGCCTGCGGCGAGCAACTCGTCGTGACGAGCCTTACGCGGCCAAAGAGCCGGCAACCGAGGAACGCCTCTCCCCGTTCCGTCCACCCCACGGGCATGGCGATTGACCTCCGGCGACCGGACTCGAAGTGCCGCGCGTGGCTGGAGCGGGTCCTCCTGCAGTTGGAGGGTTCCGGCGTTCTGGAGGCATCGATCGAACGCTGGCCGCCGCACTATCACGTGGCGCTCTTCCCGCGCCAGTACGCCGCGTACGTCGAGCGCATCTCGCTCGCGAGCGCGGGAGAGTACAGGGTCAGGCCGGGCGACTCGCTGTGGGCGATCGCCCGCAGACACGACACGACCGTCACGCGCCTCCGCTCCGCGAACAACCTCGACGGCAGCCGGATCTATCCGGGACAGGTCCTCACGGTTCCCGGCTAGCGCAGCCGGTCTTGCGCCCTCAGCCTCCGGCGCTGCGCCGCGGGGGGCGGCACTGTGGCCACTGGCCGGGTCCGCCGCGCGGGCCGGCCGGCAATACGCGCATGTCGCGAGGCACCCGCTCGGGATCCTCGGACGCCTGGTAGGCCAGCATCGCCGCGAGCGTCGCGTTATTCCGCAGGTCGTCGAACACGACCTTGTCGAACGTGTCCCGGTTCGTGTGCCAGGTGTACTGCCGGTAGTCCGGGTAGTTCGACTGGAGCCGGAACCCGGGCGCCGGAACACAGATGAACGACATGTGGTCGCTGCCGCCCGTCTCCGGGACGCCGGGGATGTCGAGTTCGATGTGCCCCGTGATCTCGACCGGGATGTTTGAGAACCAGCGGCCGAAGTGGGCCCCGGCGCCGGTGAATCCCTGCATGCGGATGTAGTCGATCCGCCACGTGCCGTTGTCCTGGTTGAAGGCGGCCTGCAGGCCGTCCACGGCCTCCGGGTTGTCCGCCGCGAACGCGGTCGAGCCGATGAGGCCCTGCTCCTCGCCGCCCCAGTGTCCGACGAGGATGGTCCGTCGCGGGTTCGGATAGGCGGCCTTCAGAAGGCGCATCGCCTCCAGCATCATGATGGTGCCGGTGCCGTTGTCCGTGGCGCCCGAGGCGCCGTCCCACGAGTCGAGGTGCGCGCTGAGCAGGACGTACTCGTCCGGCAGTTCGACGCCGGGGATTCGCCCCACGACGTTGAAGGCGGGCACGTCGCCGAGGAACTCGGCCCGCGCGTCGATCCGCACCCGCGGCGACTGGCCGCGTTCGGCGAGCCGAGCCAGCAACCCGTAGTCCTCGCAGCTCAGGTGCAGACCGGGCACCGTGCGGGTCGGCGAGCTGAAGATCTTGTCCACCCCCCACCCCTGCGACCAGCGCCCGGTCAGAAGCGCGACCGCCCCGGCATCGGCGATCCGCTGGGCGAAGTCGCCTCCGGCGTTGCGCATGCCGGAGAACCACGCCCCCCGCGCCTCGTCACGGCCGGCGCGCATTCTCTCGACCGTCTCGGGCGTCGCGTGGTCCTCCCACGACTGGTCCTCGCGACACGTCGGCTCCGGGAATGAGATGAGGACCGCCTTGCCCGACACCGACAGCAGCCAGGCGTCGAACTCCTCGCGCGACCCCGCCTGCGGGAGGAGCTCGACATCGGCCTCCACCGGACCGTCCGTTCCGGGGCTCCAGGCGAGCATCATCCCCTCGAGCGAGCGGACGCGCGGCGCAGTGAGGTCGATGTGGCTGTAGCCCCGCTCCCACCCGATCCACGTCCCGTACTCCTGTTTCTCCGCCTCGATCCCCCATTCCGCGTACCGCGCCAGCAGCCAGTCGCCCGCGGCGTCGAAGGACGGAGATCCCATCAGCCGCGGGCCGATCGAGTCCATCAGCGCCTGCGAGAGGTCGAACGCCTGCGAGCCGTCCCCCATCCCCTCCTCCCACATGAGACGGATCACGGGGTCGTCGGTGGGGAAGGTCTGGGCGGCCGCATCGCCCGCGCCCGGCCCGGCGTGGAACGCGGTGAGCGCAAGGAGGGCGAAAGACGCGGAGGCGGGAATTCGCTTCATCATGCTCGATCCTTTGTACGTTGTTTCCGGAGGGGCTAGACTGCTGCGGGCGCCAGCCCCGGGCGTGGAACTTGCATGCCCCGGCTGCGCGCGGCCACGGCCCCGCCGTGCGGCCGGATTGGCCCGCCGCGCGGTCGGATTGTCACGACAAGTCGAGAAACCGACCATCAGCCTCAAGGCACGGGCGGGCCTGCCGATGCTGGCCCTGATCTCGATGATCTTCGCGGCCGCCGGAGCGGCGCACGCGCAGGAACCGGAGTCCGTCCGCCTCTCCGGCTACGTGCGGTCGGCGGCGAACGACGAGGTGCTGCGGGTCGCCCGGCTCGAGATCGTCGAGCGGGGATTCTCCATCGCGACCAACCGGTTCGGCTTCTACCGCACGCGGCAACATCTGCGGCTGGTCACGAACACGAACTCGCCGACCCCCCTCGACCTGTGGGACCCCGTGGGCCCGTACGTCGAGCCGCAGGTCGCCGACCAGTTCGCGTTCGGCTACGTGACGACGCTCTCCCGGGGCCTCTACGCCCTTTCGGGAGAGGTCTACTACAAGGACGCCCGCAACCTGATCGACTACGTGGACGGGGCGGACATCTTCATCACGCGCCGACTCGAGACGCTCCTCCTCGAGGGGGAGGGATGCGGGTTAGGGCTGGAGTTCCTCGTGCGGAAGACCCGCGGCCGACTCACCGGTTGGGCGAGCTACGCGCTGGCCCGCTCGGAGCAGCGGACCCCGGGGCTCACGGCCGAGGATCCGGGGATCAACGGCGGAGAGTGGTATCCCTCGCCCTACGACCGGACCCATGACTTCGCCCTGACGGGACTGTACAGGCTGAACGATGACTGGAGTCTGGGCGCGAACTTCATCTTCGCGACGGGCGTGCCCACGACCTTCCCCGTGGCGCGATACCGGTTCGCCTCCCTGATTCTGGGAGAGTTCGGCCCGCGGAACGCCGAGCGGCTCCCCAACTACCACCGCCTCGATATCTCGGCCACCCGCGGTGGGGACGGGGAGAGCTTCAGTTCGGGTTCTTCAACGTCTACAACCGCTTCAACGCTCAGGCGATCGCGTTCCGCCAGAACCGTGATTCGCCCCTCGCCACGGAGGCGGTCGAGACCGCGGTGTTCGGTCTGGTGCCGAGCATCAGCTACCGGTGGAACTTCTGATGGCCGGCCGCGGGATGGCCGGCGACGGGAAGAATCGCGCCCGCGCGCTGGGCCGCGTGCTCGCGTGCGCCGGGTGCCTCGCGGCGGCGGGATGCGAACGGGTCGTGGACGTCGACATCCCGGAGCCGGAGCCGCGACTCGTCGTGGAAGGACGGATCGAACGCATCAGGGAGGCGCCGAGCGGCAGGCAGCGCATCCGGCTCTCGACGACGGCCGGCTTCTTCGACAACCGGCTGCCGCCGCCCGCGACGGGCGCCACCGTCATCGTGGTCGATGGGGCCGGCCTTGCCTTCCCGTTCCCCGAGGTCGAGCCGGGCCTGTACGAGGCGGAGAATTTCTTCGCGGACGTCGGAGAGACGTACACGCTCATTCTCGAATACCAGGGCGATACGTACGAGGCTTCGGCCCTGCTGCACGAAGTGGCCCCCATCGACTCCCTGTACTTCGAGTTCGAGGAGGAGTCGCTCATCATCGAGGAGGCGGGCTTCCGCGCCGCCATCGACTTCGTGGACCCGGTCGGCGTGGAGAACTACTACCTCTGGGAACAACTGGTGGACGGTGTGAACGAGATTCCACCGGATCCCCAAAACAACCTCAACCTCGTGAGCAAGGATGAGTTCTACGACGGGCGGGACGTCACAGGCTTCCAGCCCAGCGATGAGGTTGCCATCCAGCCCGGCCAGCATACCGAGATCCGCCAGATCGCGCTCTCGCGGTTGGCCTACGACTACTACTACGCGCTCTTCGAGCAGAATGCGCTCGGAACCGGCAACCCGTTCTCCATCCCGCCCGCGAGCGTGCGCGGAAACATCACGAATCTGGACCGCCCGTCCAGGTTCGCGTTCGGCCTCTTCGAGGCGGCCGAGGTGAGCGTCGCGGAGGCGATCGCCCCCGAGCGGTAGCCGCCGCGACAAGAGCCGCGCCGGGCGCCCCCGGCCGTGCCCGGATCCGGCCCGCCGCGCTATGTTCACTGCCGTGTTCGACGATCCCGTTACGCTGAAGACCGCCGGGGCGACGCTCGCCCTCGCGACCCTGTGGCTGGTCGAGGGCGTCCTGCCGATGTTCGAGGGGCGGAGCGCGCGCGCGCGGCACGGGGCGCGAAACCTCGCCCTCGGCGTGGGGAACGCGGCGGTCACGGCCCTCATCTTCGCCGCCGCGACGCTCCTCGTCACGGAGGGCGCGAGGGAACGCGGCTTCGGCCTCCTCCACGCGCTCGGGTTGCCGGGCTGGGCCCGTATCGCGCTGGCCGTCGTGATCTTCGACGCGTGGCAGTACCTGTGGCATCGGCTCAACCACCGCGTCCCCTTCCTGTGGCGCTTCCACCAGGTGCACCACTCCGATGCGGAACTGGACGCCACATCCGGGCTCCGCTTCCATACGGGCGAGATCGTCCTGTCGTCGGTCGCGCGCCTGGCGGTGCTCCCGATTCTGGGCTTGACGGTGGCGGAGGTGCTGGTCTACGAGACGATCCTCCTTCCCATCATCCTCTTCCACCACAGCAACCTGAGGGTGCCCGGCGCGGTGGACCGCCGGCTGCGCTGGCTCATCGTGACGCCGTGGATGCACTGGGTCCATCACTCCGACCATCAGCCGGAGACGGACTCGAACTACTCGAGCATCTTCTCGTTCTGGGACCGGGCCTTCGGGAGCTTCCGGCTGAGGGCCGAGCCGCGCGACATCCGGCTTGGTCTCGAGAACCTGGACCGTTCGGAGTGGGGGACGCTGCGCGGCATGCTGGCCATGCCGTTCCGCCGTCGCCGCGGCCGGACCTCGGCGCCGACCGACCCCGACCGCATGCCGTGAAGCGCTTCCGCGGGCGGCGCGGCACATGGCCCTCGCGGTCGCTTGTCGGGATGGGCTTCGCCATCGGCGTCGCGGCGCTGGCGGGGTGCGGCGAGGCGGCGGCGCCGGTTGCCCCGCCGGAGCCGCCCGAGGGACCCGATCCGGTGCCGCCTCCCGTCGATCTCTCGGCGGCCTGGGCGACCTCCACGCCCGCCGCGCAGGGGTTCGACACGGGGGCGCTCGAGGCCGCGTTCGACGACGCGGACGAGGCGGTCCCGAATCTCCGGTCGCTGATCGTGGTGAGGAACGGGCGGCTCGTCCGGGAGGCGTACTTCGGCGGCATGCACCGGGATTCGGCGTTCGACATGCGATCGGTGACGAAGACCGTCACGGCGCTCCTCGTGGGTCTCGCCTCGGAGCGCGGGTCGCTCGACCCGGACGACCGCATGACGGAGTGGCTGCAGCATCCCTCGCTGCGGGCCGAACACGACGCCATCCGCGTGCGGGACCTTCTGACGATGACGAGCGGCATCCGGTGGTCCGACGACGAGCATTTCACGCCCTGGGCCCGTTCCGGGCGGCCCGTCGGTTTCGTCCTCGATCTGCCCATCGTCGCCGCGCCCGGTCGCCAGTTCATGTACAACACGGGCGGATCGCACCTGCTCGCCGTGATCGTAAGTAGCGCGGTCGGCGGCGACGCGCTCGAGTTCGCCGAGCAGGGGCTGTTCGGCCCGCTCGGGATCGTGAACAAGCGCTGGCCGGTCATGCAGGACAGCGTGATCGTCGGCGGGGCCGCCCTGGCGCTTCGGGCGCGGGACGCCGCGAGGATCGGACAGCTCCTGCTGCAGGGCGGCCGTTCCGGCGCGGAGCAAATCGTGTCGCGGGCGTGGGTGGAGGCGCAGACGGCCCGCCTCGTCTCGCTCGGGGACATCGGCGGCGTGCTACGGGACGCGGGCTACGGCTACCAGACCTGGAACGACCGGGCGGGCGGCGGCGGCAACGTGTCCGCGCTCGTCATGTGGGGCTACGGAGGGCAGTTCGTCTGGATCGTCCCCGACCGCCAACTCGTCGTGGTCAGCCAGGCGCACTGGCGGGGCGTGCGCGACTACGACTTCGAGCAGGCCGGTCCGGTGGCCGATCTCGTGGTGCGTCCGGTCATCGCCGCGGCGCTCCCGATCGGGCGCTGAGAGCGAGAGATTTTTCTGCCGCGCCGTGCCACCGCCAACATCCTCCCCACTCGAGGCGCGTCCGCTTCAGGAGCGCCGTAGCGCTGGTAAGGCTGATGGGGTCACATCAACCTGCGGCACGTCGCCGTCTGAGCACGGCTTGGCCTCCGCGATGAGGCCGTGGGGCGGGGACCCGCTAGCAATAGATAACCGAAGTCCACAGAAGACCAACGGACGGCTCGACACACTCGCGCGCGTGTCAGGAGACAACCGACACGCCCGCGCCGCAGTAACGGACATACGGGGTGACGTCGTCCAGCGGCAGCGCCTCCAACGCTTCGGCCTTCACCCTCGCCGTCGTGGCTTCGGACCGGGGTAGCTCTTCGCCGGGGCGGGGGTAGTAGAGTCGATTGAAGATGAAGTCGTTGGCGGCGCACCAGGTGTAACTCTTCGACTCGGCATCGCGAAGAGATTTCGGAGGGACTGCCGCCTCAATCACCGCGACAACGTATTCCCGGCCGCGACCCGCGGGCTCCGCGTTATGGATGCTGAGGAGTGGCCCCCCAAGCGGCCCGGCCTGCGTGGCCCCCACGGGCTCCCTGGATGGCTCGGAGCGGGTTGGTTCGCCCCTCCTCTTCCGGCAAGTCCCGCAGGTACATCTCATACAGCCCAGCAAGCGCGGGAAACGCGCCCTCGTACGGCTCCTCCGCCTGCGCCGCGCTTTCCAGCGCCACCCGGGCGCGGAACCGAACATCCCCGCCAGGCGTGTCGGCGGCGAACGCGAGCCGGACCAGCTCGTCGGCGAGCGCATCCAACTCCCCGCGCGGCCAGGACTCGAACCGCTGCGTCAACACGGCGGCGGCCGGTGCGTGGCCCGACTTTCCTCCGTCGTGGGGGTCGAGAATCTCCCGGAGCGCCGACCCCGGGGTCGGAAACTGCCAGGCTCCCGTCTCCTCGTCCAGCACCAGCGAACCCCGCTCTTCCCACTGGACGCCCTGCGGCAACTCCTGCGCCCCGGCGGGAGTGGGACCCAGCAACAGCCCTGACAGCGCCATCAACAACAGCGCCTTCTCGATTCCCTCCATAGCCGCCATCCGTTCAGGCATCTTCGTCGCCCTCACGAGCACGGTGTCCCTGTATGGGGGTCGCTGGACGCCGTGCCCACGGTCCAGAAGCCAACTTCGCGATGGTGCCAAAGGTCGCCGCCGCTCTCCTCCGCGTCCATTGGGCCCGCCTTGCCGTCGTCGATGATGGTGTTGAGTCCAGGTACGAGTCGGAGACCTCGGCGGCGTCCTGAGGGACGCGGGTTACGGCTATCGGACCTGGAGCGACCGGGCGGGGGGCGGCCCCGACGCCGGCGCGTGCGTCATGTGGGGATACGGGGGACAGTTTGTCTGGGTGGTTCCCGACCGGCAGCTCGTCGTGGTCAGCCAGGCCCACTGGCGAGGGGTACGGGACTACGCGTTCGAACAGGCCGGTCGCGTGGCCGATCTCGTGGTGCGTCCGGTCATCGCCGCGGCGCGTCCGATGCGCCGGTAGGGCGAGCGGAACGGGCCGCTCGGGTCCAACTCGTGCAGGAGGCCGGCGTCGGAATCCCGTCGGCTCGTACATCAGAAGTGCGGCCTCGAACGCGCGATCACGGTCAGCGGGTAGTCGGCGGGGCGGGGATCTGTTGCCAACTACTACGCCCGTCGCTGAGCGCCCCCCCTTATCAGGGCGGGGCCGGGCGACGGAGCGGTCCGATGTCGGCCCCGCCGCCGGAGAGAAACAGCCGCGCGTACTTCTGCACGCTGTCGAGACGCCAAACGAGGTGCTCCGATTTGCGGGGCGTCCCATCGTCCCAGTAAGCCGGGATCAGCGCTGCGACAAACGCACGGTCGGTCGCAATCCGCTCGACGGTCCGCCGCAACTCCGGATCGCCGAGCGCGAGTGCCAGCCGCACGGCGGCGTTCACGATGAAATGATCCTGCGAGCCGGACAGGCGTTCACGCGTTACTTCTCGGACCTGTTCCAGCCGGGGGGCGTTGAGCCAACCGTCCTCGATCATGAACCGGAGTGCCGTCACCCCGCCCGACACCTGGTATGGATGGCCGCCGGGGTCCCTGACTGCGGCCAAAACGGCGGGGAAGGCGACCGCGCCCAGGTTCGCCAGCGCGTTCGATCCGCCGCTACCGTACTTCAGCGCCTCGGTCATGAGCGGGATCGTGCGCGGATCCCGGAGGGCCGCAGCCGCATCGAAGAGCATGAACATCCGGTCGGGATCGCCCCCGGCTGGACCGACCCCCCCACGAGCGGCCGCTTCGCGGCGCACCTCGGCCCACGCCGCCTCAATCACGGCGGCCCGAAGCTCCTGCCCGGCTCGCGGTCCGAGCTCGACCGCCAGCCCAATCGCTCGCCAAGTGTCCCGCGAGTCGCCGTCGTCCAAGAGCACGGCGGCGGCCTCGCGCTCGGTTATCTTGTGCCCGGTCTCGCGCGCCTGCCCGGCGGCGGCCGCCGGAACCGCGATCACGATCGCGATCACGAGCAGGCCGTTCATCGTTCCGTGCCGCATTTCCCCCCCTACCAGCAGATGTGGATGTGGTCCTTGTGGGTACCCCGGTATCCGAAGGGCGAAGCCCACGTGGCAGGCGCCGCACCCGCCGCGTCCACGAACTTCCTATGGAGCGCGCGCGCCGCCGCCGCCTCCTCGGGCGTCGCGTTCGCTCCGTCGGGCTCATCGAGGAATCCGGGTGCCCGGAAGTCGCCCGCCCGCCCCTCGACGTGCGTCAGCCCTGTGGCCCCCACGATGAGGTTGCCCTCTGGGCAACGCCAGTCGGAGGTGATAACCGCGCCGCTCACGCCAAGCTTCGCGACATTCGTGAGCACGTTGCCCCCTGCCGGAGGTGTAGCTGTCCGTGAGATAGCCGGTCGGGTGACCGTGCGTCCCGCGGCCAGGCGTGACCCCATGCGTGAACTTCTCACACGGCCAGTCGCCACCGATCATTTGGAGATCGTACTCGGTCGATCGCTACCTGATCGTCGGTGCACGTTGTGTCGTCGTCATCGTCGTCATCACCCGGATCGACCGGTGTTTTCGTACCTCCAATGCCCAAGCCACCAAGCTTGGAACCCGGCGGCGTTATGAACACGGCAATCGGAGTCGAACTCGTGAGCCCGCCGATCGCGTACCGACGCGGAGAGGGCCGCTGTTCACGGCCCGAAAATGGCGTTCGCGCGGGGGGCGGGCAGCTCCATGCGGATTAACGTCGCGACTTTCGTAGGGGCTTGGGCGGGAGGCCAGCCAAGAGGGCACCCGCATAGTGCTCTTGAACGAACTCGATGCTCTTCGGACTGGTGATGCCCCGAACGATAAGCGCCTCTGGATCCTCCGCGAACGATTTGACGAGCGCAACGAACTCGGGATCGCCCAGCACGAAGCCCAGTTGGGCGGCGCCACCGAGCACCGCAAAACTGCTGGGTCGCTCCAAGTGCCTTCTCGTCGCGATGCGCACCCTGTCCAGTGACGCCGGCCCCAGCGATCCATCCTCCACCATGAAACGCAGCGCGGTGAGCCCTTCTGTGATCGCCCCGACCGGGCTCTCGGGATTCTGAACCACCCTCAGCACATCGTCCAGAGCCGGTTCACCGAAGTCAGCCAGATAATCCCGGCTGAAGTCGGCCAGTACATCGGCCAGGAGCGGAATGGTGGACGGGTCTCCCAGTCGTCCCACAGCCTCCACGAGTGCTAACCGTACCTCCCCCTCTGCCTCCGTCGCGAAGTCTCCACGCCGAACCCGTTCCACCTCCTTCACCGCCGCCTGTTCCAGAGTGTTGACCAGAGCAGCCCGCAGCTCCTGGCTTGCCCCCGGTCCCCCGAATGTCATATCGGTCGCGGACCGGTGCGCGACCGAGAAAACCGCTGCCGGATCACCGCCCCGGAGCATCCGCACGGCTTGGCTCTGGTCGAACGCGGGCAATGGACGCTCCTGTGCCCCCAGCGCCCCGGGAGCCATACAGGCGATCGTCGCTACGCACATTTCCACTAGTCTCCGGTTCATTTCCAACTCTCCGTTTTTCTAAGATACGCTGTTCCGGGATTACCACCGTACATGCAGGTGCCAATCGGCGTAGCCTCCCAACGTCCGCGCGCCCTCCATCCTGGCAAGCGTCTCCAATATTGTGAACTCCTCGGGAGTGGGGTATCGGTTTTCCGTTACTCTTATGCTGTACTCGTACAGGTCGGCCGCCCGCCCGTAGGTGTGGTACCCGTTGCCGGTGCCGTTGGGCGCCGCCAAATCCCCTCTGGGGCATCGGTATCCGGAGGTGACGTGCAGGCGCCCCGCGGCGTGCGACAGCCGGTCTAGGCCATCGTATAGGGCGTTGTCGATGTAGCCGTACCCCTCGTGTAGCCCGTTCTCAGTGTCGGAGTCCTGCTTGATCAACCACGAATCCTTGAAGAAGTCATCACAGGATCGGTGAGGGCCTGCGTACTCTTGAGACATTGCCAACTCGGTGGCCAAGCCGTCCCTTGCGTCACCGCACGCCTGAAGGATGTCGTCGTCGTCATCACCCGGATCGACTTCGACTTCAGCTTCCAGCCCTCGGTCAAGCGCGAACAGATCGACGCCCTGCACGAACTCGGCTTCGTCGAGCGCAAGGAGAACGTCGTCTTCCTCGGCCCGCCCGGCGTCGGCAAGACGCACCTGGCCATCTCCCTCGCCATCGCCACCGCCGAGAGTGGGCGCAGGGTCTACTACGGCACCCTCGCCGAACTCATCGACTCCCTCGAGGAGGCCCGGGCCGCCGGCAACCTCAACCGGCGCCTCAAGACCCTCTCCCACCCGGCGCTGTTGATCGTCGACGAGATCGGCTATCTCCCGGTGACCCAGAGCGGAGCCACCCTCTTCTTCCAGCTCGTCAACCGGCGTTACGAGCACGCCTCGACCGTGCTCACCTCCAACAAGGGCTTCGAGGAGTGGGGCCGGGTCCTCGGCGACGAGGTCATGGCCGCCGCGCTGCTCGACCGCCTCCCGCACCGCTGCCACATCGTCAACATCCGCGGCAACAGCTACCGCATGCGCCGCCACGCCGACCTCTCCAAGGCCATCCACCCCGGCGCCGCCCGCGACGTCTCCCCGCCTGGAGCGACCGCCTCATGACCGCCGCACGGCTCCGCGCCGCCCTCCCCCGAGGTGGGACATTTTCGATGCCCAGGAGTGGGACATTTTCGATGCCGATTGACAGCCCCCCGGGACGACGGAAGCCGCTACCGGCGGCCCGACGGTCAAGAGCGGCGGGTCCGGCACCAGGGATTCGCCGCACCCCGCGAGCACGACCAGACACCCCACGCCCAGCGCCGGGCGGCCGAGAGCGGCGAGTTGGCGCGGCGAGGGCGAACAGCGGTATCTGTGCGCTTTCCGACGCGGCATCGAACGGAAGGACGAGAACAACGGCCGGTCGGGAAACGGAGAGCCGGAACCGGCGCGTGAAGAACTGAACATCCATCCTCCCCGGGTCTAAGGCAGCCACGCCCGGGACTCACGCCCCAAGTCTATCCGACGAGTAAGATCCCGCGCGCCACCCAGTCAGGGGGAGCGCCCGGGTCACCCCGCTTCACCGGGCTTCGCTCGCTGGCCGGGTCCCGCCGCTACGACCGCGGGACGGGCGTGGTGCCGTGTCCGAGCCGGAGGGTCTGTCCAAACTGTGGCGGAACGTGAAAGACTACTTCTACGTGTGGCCCTTCGCGTACCGACGCGGAGAGGGCCGCTGATTACGGACGCAAATCGATTGCAGCGGTTCCTTCGTGAGCGTTGACAGCAGAAGGCGCGCACGATCCGGCACCTTCGTTACGTTTCGGTCGAAGAAGTCGAGGCTCATGGCTGTCCCATCCATCGAGTATGGAGACATCAGCGACTCCACCGCCGTCCGATCCGACGCCAGCGTCTCTTCCTCTCGTGCAATCTCTGATCCTCGAATTTGAGAGGCAGGACCGCCGATATCGCTTCGCTTGCCCTCTGGAGACGGGAAGGGGTGTGCCGTTCACCGCCGCTTGAGTGTTGTGTCCTCACTGGCGTCGTGTTGCCCACAGGGATCGGGCGGACCCCTGCCGGGCGTACTCTCTCAGTTCTGCCTCCAGCTCCGGACGCTTTGTGCCGTCCAGCGCCTCATGGCCATTCTCCGCGATGTTCTCCAGAGATTCCAGCAGGTCGGGGTCTCGCAACATCGAGGCCAGAGTGATCGCCTGCTCAAGTACGAATTCTCTTTCCAACGGGTTCACAACACGCTCTTGCGGCGGCCCGAGATGCAGCCGCGCGACCTCCTTGATGTTCGCTCGCGCTTCGGCGGGCATGGTCTTTCCCCACCGAGCCTCGGCTGCGGCCAGTGCCCGCAACGAAGCGATGATATCGTCCCAAGCGGCATCCGGGGATTGCGCCCACTCCACCACAGCCGGAATGATGGCGGGGCCGAACTCCAGCAACGCCTGCTGGACCGACCCACCGGAACAGATCACCTGCACCAGGGCCGGGATGCTGGCGGGATCCCGAAGTGCGATCACGTAGTGCTCAAGGTCCAGCGAAAGCTCCAGGTGTCTGCTGCCCTCAAAGCCCGTCACGGTGCAGCCGTCCATGTGCAGCCTGGCCTCCCGGTCCAGCGCGCTGATGAGCGCTGCCGACAGCTCGGGTGTCACCACGTAGTCCGGGGGGAACTTCCACCCCAACAGATCGTCCGGGTCGTAGCCCAGAGGCACCTCGCCCAGTGCGTGGGCCACCCTGTCGCGGTCATGGCTCCGGAGGTCCCGGGCAATCTCGGCTTGGGACCGAGCCGGTCCGGCCTGCCCGGCCAAGGACGGGGCGGCTGTAGCGAGCGCTACCAGAGCGAGTATGATTGGATAGCGACCCTGTCTCATTCCTACCTCCAGGCCAAGTGGTTGTGATTGCCAAGTGCGTAAGAATAGTTGATGGATTCGGCTGCGTTCTGGGGGTCTGAGCCCCACTCATGGATCCGTCTCTTCAGGTCTTCCCCCCCCCCGACGCCGTATAGAAGTCCACGGCCTGGCCGAAGATGTGGTGGCTCCCGTCCGGGTTGCGACTGGTCGATACCGCAGCGTTCCGTTCCGGGCAGCGATAGCCCGACGTGTAGACCATCGAGATGTTGAAGAGGGCTTCGACCCTCGTGATTCCATTCGGTAGCGCTCCGTTGATGTACCCAAAGCCCTCGTGGTGACTGTGGTAGCCGCTGCTGGTGCCGACGCCAATCAGCTCGGAATGAGTCTTGTTGAACTTGGTGCAAGGCCAGTCGCCCCAAACGCCCCTTTCGGCGTACTCCCTGGCCAGACCGTCTCTCGCGTCCTCGCAGTCGGCGATTACGGGGTCATCATCGTCGTCATCGTCATCGCCGTCATCACCCGGATCGACCGGTATTTTCGTACCTCCGATCGGCAAGCCACCAAGGTTGGAACCCGGCGGCGTTATGAACACGAGAATCGGAGTCGAACTCGTGAACCCGCCGACGCAGTCGCCGCTCGAAGCCTCGTAATCCATTCCGAACGGACATGTGACGGTGATGTTGATGCACGTGACGCTGAGATCGGGGAGCGAACCAAGTACGTCCTCGTCCGGGCCGACAGCGCCTACACAAATCTGGATCCTGCCCTGCGCGGCGCTCAGCGGTCGCGGCGCCAGCCAGTTCCAAACTCCCCGGACTCCGGACCGGGCCAGGCGGGCGGCCTCGGCCACCGGCCCGCGCGCCGCCGACCCCTGGGCCGGACTGGCGGCGACGTCGATCCCCTTGTTGCGCAGCTCGTCCTCGATGAACGCCCGCGCCTCCGACTCGCCGAGCGCCGTGTCCGGGATCTTGCACACCGACCTGATCCCCAGCCCCTTCGGCAGCGTCTCCATCTCCGCGTCGGCCGTGTCGGCGGTCGGCCGTTTCACCGTTACGTCCACCCCGTACAACAGGATACGCAAACGACCCGAAGCCTCGCGCGCCGACGGGCTGAACCGGAGCTCGAACCGGTGTTCGACGTACAGATCCTCCCGCGTGCGGTAATGAAGCACGCAACCGGGTTTCAGGAGGCCCCCGACCACGTCCTTGACCCGGGGGAGTTCCGCGGCATCCGCGAGAATCCCCGTGTTCGGCGTAGCCGGGACGACGGAAGCCGCTACCGGCGGCCCGACGGTCAAGGGCGGCGGGTCCGGCACCAGGGATTCGCCGCACCCCGCCAGTGCCACAAGACACGCCACGGCCAGCGCCGGGCGGCCGAGAGCGGCGAGTTGGCGCGGCGAGGGCGAACAGCGGTATCTGCGCGCTTTCCGACGCGGCATCGAACGGAAGGGCCAGACAACGGCCGGTCGGGAAACGGAGAGCGGGAACCGGCGCGTGAACAACTGAACATCGAGCCTCCCGGGTCTAAGGCAGCCGCGCCCGGGACTCACGCCCGGGACTCACGCACCAGTATATCCGATCAAGAGGCCCTGCAAGCACCTTGGAGCAGGTTCGCGCCTTCCTCGACGGCAACGAGGCGGCCGACTTCGTCTTGGCCGACCGTGACTCGGCCTACGTCCTCGTACGCCGGACGCTGGAGAGGTTCGGCTACCATCACCGTCCGGGGAGGTCGGACAAGGGGCTCCTCAGGGCCTACCTGGCCAAGGTGACCGGCCTCTCGCGGGCTCAGCTCACCCGGCTGATCGCCCAGCACCGCAGGACCGGCGACATCCGCGACCGGCGACATCCGCGACCGCCGCCGCAAGCCCCCGGCCAACGCCTTCCAGCGGCGCTATACGCCCAAGGACGCCGCCCTCCTGGCCGAGGTCGACGCCGCCTACGGCCGGCTCTCCGGACCCGCCACCAAGGAGATCCCCCGCCGCCAGTACGAAGTCCACGGCGACGGGCGCTTCGAGCGCCTCGCCCGCATCTCCAACGGCCACATCCACAACCTCCGCGCGCGGCGAGACTACCGCCTGGGAGCCCTCTCCCTGGACAAGACCCGCCCCGTCCGGGTCTCCATCGGCGTCCGCCGCAGGCCCGACCCCCAACGCCGCCCCGGCTTCGTCCGCGTCGACTACCGCCAACAGGACGTCGCCACCCCCTACGAGAAGCTCAAGTCCCTCCCCGATGCCGAGAACTTCCTCCGTGACGGCGTCACCTTCGAACAGCTCGACAAGACCGCTGCGGCCACCTCGGGCCTCGAGGCCGCCAAGGCCGTTCGCGTGGCCCGCCCGGCAGCTGTTCCGAGACCTCGCCGACGCCGGCACCTTCGCCGCGTGAAGAACCAGATGAGGAACCACTGAAAAGCCGCCGCACGCCCCGGCCGTTGCGAGCCGTACCGCCAGCATCAACACTGCTTCCAGATGCTAAACCGGCCCCGCGCCCTCACCCAGGCCCGAGGCCTCCTTCAGGCTCATCTCCGTATTGGAAAAGACTGGGACGGGCCGCGCCTGCAGGGAGTGTAATTGGAGTTGCCCGGTTTGACGGCGGCGGCCGCGGACACGCGCGTAGCGGGGTCGCCGCTGGCGGAACTGTCGCGGTCCGCGGCAAGACCCGGATCTGCCGTGCCGCCGTGCGATGTCGGCGTGTACTTTACTCGTGGTCCTCCAGTCGGGTCACCCGGGAGAAATCGCTCGATGCGCATCACCGCCGTCCTCGCCGCGATACTCGCCGCTGCGGGCATGACGCCGGCGGCCGCCCAGGAGCCGGTACGGGGGCTGCTCGATCCGCCCCCCATGGACGACAGTCCCGGCATGCAGGTGTTTGTCGCCTCGTGCGCGGAATGTCACTCCGGGCAACGCACGGTGCGCGCCCCCGGGCTCACGACGCTCGGGGCCATGACGCCGCGCGCGGTCCTGAGTGCGCTGGAGGGCGGCCGCATGCGCCGGCACGGCGAGGACCTCACGCCGGATGAGCGCCGCGCCGTGGCGGAGTGGCTCACCGGCGAGACGCTGGTCGAGACCCGCATGCCGTCCTCCGCCTTCTGCGCGAGCGCGCCGCGGGAGGAAGGCGTCGTGCACTGGTCCGGCTGGGGGGGCGGCGGCGGCGAGACGGGCTTCGTCGACGCGGGCCGGGCGGGGCTGACGGCCGAGGATCTGCCGAACCTCGAACTGGCGTGGGCCTTCGGCTTCCCGGACGTGAGCCAGGTGCGCTCGAAGCCGGCGATCATCGACGACCGGATCATCGTCGGCTCGGCGTACGGCGAGGTGTACTCGATCGACCTCGAGAGCGGTTGCGTGCACTGGGTGTTCGCGGGGGACGCCGCCGTGCGCGGCGCGATCGTGATCGGCGATGGCCCGGACGGGGGACAGTTGGCCTTCTTCGCGGACTTCCGGACGAACGTGTACGCGATCGATGCGACGACCGGCGCCCTCCGTTGGCGTGTCACCGCCGGGACCCACGCGGATCACGTCGTCACGGGAAGCGTGGCCGTCCACGAAGAAAGCGTTTTCGTCCCCCTCTCGTCGATGGAGATCATCAGCGCCGGCGATCCGACCTACGAGTGCTGCACATCCAGCGGAGGGGTCGCCGCCTTCTCGGCGGAGACGGGCGAAGCCCTGTGGGAATTCCGGACGGTGGCCGAGGAGCCGAGACACATGGGCGAGAACGAGGCGGGTACCCGGCTATTCGCGCCCTCCGGGGCGCCGGTGTGGTCCAGTCCGACGGTCGACGCCGCGCGCGGCCTCCTCTACATCGGCACCGGCGAGAACTACACCAGACCGACGACCCACGGCAGCGACGCCCTCATCGCACTCGACATGCAGACGGGAGAGGCCGTGTGGACCTTCCAGGGACGGGAGGACGACGCGTGGAACATGTCCTGCCTGTCGCCCCGCTTCCAGAACTGTCCCGCCCCGACCGGTCCGGACCACGACTTCGGCATGGCCCCCATCATCGTCACCGCCGCGGATGGATCTCAGCTCCTGATCGCCGGCCAGAAATCCGGCATCGTGTGGGCGCTGGACCCCGACTCGGAGGGCGAACTCGTCTGGGCGCGCCGGGTCGGGAGGGGAAGCTCGCTTGGCGGCGTCCACTGGGGGATCACCTCCGACGGAAGCCGGGCCTACGTGCCCAACGTCGACAACCCGTTCGCCATCATCTCGGACCCGCGGTCGGGCGCCTCCACGCAGGCGAACGCCGAGGATCCGCCGACCCCCGGCGTCTACGCGCTCGAACTCGCGGCCGGAGAAGTCCTGTGGCACGCCCCGCCCGATCCGTCGGTCTGTGCCGGCCGGGCCGGTTGCATGCCGTTCTTCTCGGCTGCGCCCACCGCGATTGAAGGAGCGGTGCTGGCCGGGAGTCTGGACGGGCACCTGCGCGCCTTTTCCACGGAGGACGGGTCCGTGCTGTGGGATGTCGACACGGCCCGCGAGTTCAAAACCGTCAACGGCGTGCCGGGCCGAGGCGGCGCGCTCGACGGACCGGGCCCCGTCGTCGCGCGGGGCTATGTTCTCGTGAACTCGGGATACGACCTGTTCAGCCAGATGCCCGGAAATCTTCTGCTCGCCTATCGAGTACGACGCTAAGCCCGTTTCGGAGGCCGCCATGCGCGTTCGCAACTCTCGACTGATCCCCTGGATCCCCCTCGCCGCGCTCCTCGCGGCGCCCGGTCTCGTCGCGCAGGAGGGGCGACCGCTCGAACTCGCCGACTACTATCGACTGAAGGACGCGGGGAGTCCGGCCCTCTCGCCCGATGGTTCCCGCGTCGCCTACGTCGTAACGTCGGTCCTCGAGGACGAGAACCGGCGCCACAGCGAGATCTGGCTCGTGGACGCCGACGGGTCCGGGGAAGCCACGCAGGTGACGAGCCCGAGCTTCAGCGCCTCCTCGCCGCGGTGGAGTCCGGACGGCCGCTACCTCGTCTTCTCGTCGAATCGGCCGGACCCGGGCGGGTCGAGCGCCGGGAGTACGTGGTTCCTCCGTATGGACCGGCCGGCCGGCGAAGCGTTCCAGCTCGAGGGGCTGCGGGGATCTCCCGTCTTCAGCCCGGACGGCCGCTGGATCGCCTTCACCCGTCCTACGCCGCCCCCGCCCCCGCCCGATCCCGCCTGGGAATCCGACTTCGAGCGCCGGACGGTGGAGCGGTTCGACGGGCGCGTGTACGACTGGATGAACTACCGCTTCGACCGTCGGGGTTACCTGGCGGACCCGCGCGACCCGAACGCGACGCCGCCCCGGGAGGTGTACCTGCTGGCGTCCGAGGGCGGAGAGCCGCGACAGCTCACGGAACTCGGCGTCGATGCCTCCGGGCTCGCCTGGAGTCCGGACAGCCGGCAACTCGCCTTCACCGCCGACGCCCACCAGCGCGACGAACACACCTACGAACGGGCTGATCTCTGGGTAGTCGATCTGGACCGCGAGATGCGGAGGCTCACGGACGACGGCTACAACTACTCGTCCCCGGCCTGGTCGGGCGACGGCGAGCGGATCGTGATGCGGGGCAACGAGGGTCTCGACATCATCATCTCCGAAGGGCGTGACCGCGGCGCGCCGTCCGACCTGTTCGTGTTCGACGCGGCGAGCGGGACGCGCGTCCGCAACCTCACGGCCGAATGGGATCTGATCCCGGGGGGACCCGAGGTGAGCGCGGACGGCCGGTACGTCTATTTCTCCGCAGGAATCCGGGGCAACACGCATCTCTTCCGCGTCGCCGAGGCCGGGGGCGCGGTGGAACAGGTGACGGACGGCGACCGCCGGCTCGGCGGCTTCTCGTTCTCCGAGGACTTCTCACGCATGGCGTTCCGGATGACGGCACCGACCGAGCCGGGCGACATCTGGACCGCCGATGCGGGAGGAGGGAACCAAGTCCGCCTCACCGAGGTCAATCGAGACCTGCTCGCCGGGATCGAACTGTCGCGGCCGGAGCGCCTGCTCTTCCAGAGTCCGGACGGGACCGAGATCGAAGGGTGGATGCTCCCCGCGCGCGGGTACGAGGCCGGGCAGGGCGGGTTCCCGATGGTGCTGCAGATGCACGGCGGGCCGCACGGGGCGTACGGGAACACGTTTTCGTTCGACCAGCAGATGCTCGCGGGGCGCGGCTACATGGTGCTGTTCACCAACCCGCGTGCTTCGACCGGATACGGCGAGGACTTCCGCTGGGGGACGTGGGGCGGCTGGGGCTTCAACGACTATGACGACGTGATGGCGGGTGTCGACCACGCGATCGGGAACTACGACATCGACACGGCCCGCATGGGCGTGACCGGCTATTCCTACGGCGGCTACCTCACGAACTGGGTCATCACCCAGACCGGCCGCTTCGCCGCCGCCATCGCCGGGGCCTCGATCTCGAACTGGGTGAGCGACTACGGCGTGGCCGATATCCCGCGCACCAAGGAGAGCGAGTTCTTCGGACCGCCGTGGGAGCAGCGGGGCCTCGAGAACCTCCTGCGCTCCTCTCCCATCATCCACGCGAAGGGCGTGACCACGCCGACCCTCTTCGTCCACGGGGAGTACGATCACAGAGTCCCGGTCGAAGAAGCCGAACAGATGTACGTGGCGCTCCGGAAGCAGCAGGTGCCGGCGAAGTTCGTGCGCTATCCCGAGTCGTACCACGGGGGATGGACGCCGTGGCGCATGATGCACCGCATGTGGGTCCAACTCGAGTGGTGGGAGGAATGGCTGCGCTCCCCCTCGATGTCCGAGCAGTGAGGGCCCGCGTGAGCGACTCCGTGACGCCCTCGGCGGGGCGCGCGGCATTTTCGGCGCTGTTCCTCCTCCTGGCCGGGTGCGGGGGAGGGGTGGACCTGTCGCCGGAGCGGTGGTCGGAGGACTACGGCCGGTTCATGCAGGCGCAACTCGTGGACCGGACGGAAGCCGGGGTGGCGACGGGCGACAACGGCGCGGTCACGGTGGCGTACAACGGGCTCGCCGCGAGGGCCGGGCTGGAGGCGCTGGAGCAGGGAGGGAACGCGATCGACGCGGCGATGACGACCGCGCTCATGCAGGTCGCGCTCACGGCCGGGGCGCCGATCAGCTACTTCGGGATCATGTCGCTCGTCTACTACGATGCGGAGACGGACCGGGTCCATACGATGAACGCCGAGTGGAACACGGTCCTCGGGGAGGACGATCCGGCGAACATCCCCGGCGGGGTGGACCTCTCGTCGCCGGACGGGATCTGCGGCACCGCCGTCAGCGGTCGCACGGCGCTCGTCGGGGGCTTCATGAAGGGCGTCGGGGCGGCGCACGAGCGCTTCGGGCGGCTTCCCTGGGAGGAGATTCTCGAACCCGCGATCCATGTCGCCGAGCAGGGCTTTCCGATCTCGAAGAAGGTGGCGGGATACTGGATCGGGCGGGCCGCGGATCTCGGGCGTCTTCCCGAGACGAAGGCGACGTTCCTCAAGGAGGACGGTTCGCCGTACGTCGAGGGGGACGTACTGCGTCAGCCCGCCTTGGCCGCGACGCTGCGCGCGGTGGCCGAGCAGGGCACGGGTTACATGTACGGCGGGCCGTGGGCCGAGAAGGCGGCGGCCGCGATCCAGGCCGATGGCGGTCGGATGACCGTCGAGGACCTCGCGGCCTATGAGGTCATCTGGGACGAGCCGCTCGTGGCGGAGCTGGGAGACGGCTGGCAACTCCACACCAACCCGCCGCCGAATCAGGGCGGCGTGGCGATGATCGAGGCGCAGCGGCTCGCGGCGGCCTCCGGGCTGCTCGAGGAGGGCCACTGGACGGAGTCGCCGGAGGCCCTCCGGACGGCGCTCGACGTGACCCGCGCTTCGCTGCTCGACTTCGTGCCGCCGGAAATGGCCGCGTCGCTCGTGGGCGGCGAGTTCACCCCGGAGGCGCGGGTCACGCCGGAACACGCGGAACGGCTCTGGGACGTCATCCAGGCCGGTCTGCCCTTCGGCAACTGGGCGCCGCGCGGCCCCGGGCACTCCGACGACGTGGTGGCCATCGACGCCGATGGCAACATCGCCGCCATCACCCACAGCATCAACGCGGTCCTGTGGGGTAAGACCGCGATCGTCGTGGGCGGAATCACGATCGGCGATCCCGCGTCCTTCCAGCAGACGCAGATCGCCCGCCTCGAACCCGGCTCACGGCTGCCGGCGCCCACCCAGACCGGGATCCTGTTCCGGGACGGGGAGCCCGTGCTCGGCTTCGCCTCGATGGGGTCGGGCCTCCACCATCGGACCTTCCAGGGGTTGCTGAACGTGATGCATTACGAAATGACCGTGGACGAGGCGATCGACGCGCCGGACTTCTTCATGCCGAACTCGGACCCGGCCACCGGCCAGCTCACGTTCCGCGTGCCCGGGGGGAAATTCCCGCGCGAGGTGCTGGACGGGACAGGGTACGCGTACGAAGAGATCTTCCCCGAGGAGGCGCGCTTCGGCGGCGAGGGCCTGTGGGTCGCGATCTACAGGGATCCCGAGACGGGTGCGCTGCGGGCGGCATCCCACAACCGCAACAACAGCGCCGCGGTGGCCTGGTGAGGGCGCGCCAGAGGGTTCGGCCGGCGGGAGGGCTCACGACGGTCGTCTTGCTCACCGCCTGCGCGGCGGGGCCGCGTCCGGTCGGGATGCCGGCGATCGAGAATCCATCCACGGCCGCATCCGTCGCTGGCGCGGCGACATCTTCTTCCGAAACGACAGCGTCCGCGCTTGAGGCCGCCGCGGTATCGGGATCCCCAACGGTGCTCTTCAACGATTCCCACTTCCACCTGCTGAACTACATCCAGCGAGGCGGGACGGCGCGGGAGTTCCTGGACATGACAGCCGGCCGCGTCGGGCGGGTGGCCATGTTCGGCATCCCGCTGCAGCAGAAATGGGACTACTTCCTGTCGGGTGACGAGGCGCCCGATTACTACCTGGGTTCGAACGCCGACCTGTACTACTACTCGTTCGTGGACGCCGTGATCGCGCGAGAGTATCTGTCGCTGCCCGAGGAGGATCGCAGCCGCGTCGACCCCATGATCACGGGCTTCAACCCGGCGGACATGTACGCCTCCGACCACATCGAGCGCGTCCTGCTCACCTTCCCCGGCGTCTTCGCGGGCATCGGCGAGTTCAGCATCCACAAGGAGTTCGTGTCGTCCAAGGTCTCGGGCCACGCGGCAAGCCTGCGCAACCCGGCTCTCGACCGGATCCTGGCCACCGCCGGGGAAATCGGCCTGGTCGTCATCTTCCACAACGACATCGACCATGTTCGCCCCAGCGAGCCGCCGCATCACGCTGCGGAACTGCTGGACATCTTCGTGCGTCATGCGGAGACGACGATCATCTGGGCCCACACCGGCCTGGGCCGCTTCATTGCGCCGTCCGAAGGGCACGTCGCCTGGCTGGACCGCATGCTCTCCGACCCACGCCATGACCATGTGGCCCTCGACATCTCGTGGGACGAAGTCGCGAAGTATGTGGTCGGCGATGACGCGACCCTCGAAGCGTGGGCCACGCTCATCGAACGTCACCCGACGCGCTTCCTGTTCGGCACCGACGCCGTGGCCCCCGCCGGCTGGGACGCCTACGTTGGCAACTACACGGTGTATGCACCGCTGTGGGAGCGGCTCGATCCCGCGGTCCGGGCCCAGGTCGAGCGGCTCAACTACGAGCGCATCTTCGACGCGGCGATCCCCCGCGTCCGCGCTTGGGAACGGCGCCAACTGGCGGACGGCTCCGGGGGCTGAAGTCGGTCCCGGATCCGCAAAGGAGGCCCCGGGCGCGCCGCAAACGAAGCCGTAGTGGTGTTGCAAACGAGACTATGTGAACGCCGCAAAAGGGGCCCTGGACGCGCCGTTTCCTTCGCTCGCTGGCTCGCAACGTCGCCACGTGCGCATCGCTCGCGACCATCAGACGCGATGTCGCCGGCCCGGATGGATCGATGACGAATCGCACTGCGCGTGACTACCTTACCACTCTTGAGCGTCTCATGGTTGTG
Organism: Candidatus Palauibacter sp.; assembly: GCF_965222475.1. Classification (GTDB taxonomy): domain Bacteria; phylum Gemmatimonadota; class Gemmatimonadetes; order Palauibacterales; family Palauibacteraceae; genus Palauibacter. Next base: position 198,451 of record NZ_CBDCUB010000008.1, read on the forward strand.
GAGGACCAGCCGCCTTGGTCGCCCAGACTGAGGTCGCGGTCGCGCCTGCGACGTGGGCCCAAGCGGCATTTCGTGGACCCCTCCCTGGCGGTGGCCGCACTGCGGGCCACCCCCGGGCACCTCCTTCGGGACTTCGAGTGGTTCGGTTTTCTGTTCGAGTCCCTGGTCGTACGGGATCTCCGCGTGTACGCCCAGGCCATGGATGCGGACGTGTTCCACTACCGCGACGAAACGAACCTCGAAGTCGATGCGATCGTGGACGCCGGGCCGGATCGGTGGGCCGCCTTCGAGATCAAGCTGGGGACGGGCCGGATCGACGACGCCGCGCGCAGCCTGCTCAAGTTCGCGGACAGGATCGACACGGAACGCTGCGGGGAACCGGCTGCGCTCGGCGTCATCGTCGGTGCCGGGTACGGGTACACTCGCAGGGACGGCGTTGCCGTGATTCCGATCGGTGCGCTCGGCCCCTGACGCGAGCGGTAGTGCCGTGTGCGGCCGTCTTCGCCACCGGGCGCTTAACCACGATACTCGTTGGGCTCCCTCGCCGCGGCCGTGGCCCGCGAGTGCGAAGTCGAGCGCAAGGTCGTCTCTTCCTACGTCGGCATCCTCGAAGACCTGCTCCTCGCGTTCCGGGTCCCGGTGTTTCGGAAGCGGGCCAGGCGCGCGACCGTGGTGCGGGAGAAGATCTACCTGTTCGATGCGGGCGTCTTCCGGTCGCTGCGGCCCCGGGGACCTCTCGATTCGGCCCGAGGAGATCGACGGACAGGCGCTCGAGGGTCTCGTCGCCCAACATCTGCGTGCGTGGGCGGCCTACTCCGGATTCGACGTCCGCGTCTACTATTGGCGGACGCGGGGTGGGTCCGAGGTCGATTTCATCGTTTACGGAGACACGGGATTGCACGCGTTTGAGGTGAAGAACACCGGTCGGGTGGACTCCACGGACCCGAGGGCGCTGAAGACCTTCCGGAAGGACTACCCGGAGGCCGAGGCCGCCGTGCTCTACCGGGGCGCGGAACGCCTGCGCGTCGGCGGGATCTGGTGCCTGCCGGTCCGGGATTTCCTTCGCAACCTCGTCCCGGACCAGGGGCCGCTGGCGTGGTTGTGAAGAGAGACGTTCGCTGGCGGCGCTGGCTTCGGGAGGCGCGCGACATCTACGAGGGGCTGTACATCGCCCCGTACCGGGCCACGATCCACCGCGAGTACCTGCGCCAGCACGACGCGTTCATGCTGATGGGGTTCTCGGACCTGCTCGGCGTGCCGAACCCGATCCAGTTCTACATGCTCGAACTCTATCCGTCGCTCATCGAGGAGTTTCACGAGTGGCACGTCCGGGTCGGCATGGAACACCCGCCCGAGGGCGGTTTCCGCTGTTGCTGAGCGACGCGGATTCGCGTCTTCCGTTTCCGGACCGGCCGATCCTCTTCTTCGGCGGCAAGGGTGGGGTGGGGAAGACCACGATGGCCGCTGCGGCCGCGCTCGATCTGGCCGCACGCGGATACCGGACGCTGCTCGTATCCACCGATCCGGCGCACTCCACTGCGGACGTGCTGCAGGCGAAACTGGGTGCCCGGCCGCGACGCGTGGCGGAGGGGTGCTGGGCGATGGAGGTCGATCCCGAGCGCGAGGCGGACCGCTACATCGATGGGGTCAAGTCGCGCGTGGAGTCGGCGGCACCCCCCCGGCTCCTGGGCGAGGTCTACCGGCAGATCGACATCGCGCGCGTCTCTCCGGGGGCCGTGGAGTCCGCGCTCTTCGATCGCTTCACGCGCATCCTCGAGGACGAAGGCGAGGACTACGACCGGATCGTCTTCGACACCGCGCCGACGGGGCAGACGCTGCGGCTCCTGTCCCTGCCCGAGTTGATGACGACCTGGATCGGCGGGCTCATCAAGCGGCGGCGGAAGGTTGGGGCGCTGGCGCAGATGTGGAAGAACGTGGCCGGAACCGAGGCGGCCGATCTCGAGCAAGACCCCCTGCTGCGGGCGCTGGAGGAGCGGCGTGATCGCTTCCGCGCGGCGCGGCGCATCCTCACCGACCCGGGGCGGACGGCGTTCGTGTTCGTGGTCATCCCCGAACGCCTCCCGATCTGGGAGACCGAGAAGGCGGTCGAGGCGCTCTCGAAGCACGGGGTCCCGGTGGGGGCCATCGTCGTGAACCAGCTCTTGCCGACCCGAGGCAGCGGCGCGCCGGAGGATCCGTTTCTCGCCGCGAGGCGGGAGCGTCAGGCCGGCCATCTTGCGAGGATCTCCGAAAAACTCGGAGATTGGCCTGTCCTCCGCGTCGACCTCCAGGACTCCGATCCGGTGGGGGTGGACGCCCTGAGACGGATTCCGGTATACGAACCGTAGTACGGACTTCCAGGCGGAGGTGACCCGATGAGCGCGATCGTCCTGCTGGTGATCGGCCTGCTGGCCTTTCTAACCGGAATCCTCATCTACTCGCGCTTCATCGCGGGCAAGGTGTTCAAGCTCGACCCCGACTTCGTGACGCCGGCGCACGAGTTCCAGGACGGCGTCGACTACGTGCCCACGAACAAACACGTGCTCTTCGGGCACCACTTCACTTCGGTGGCCGGAGCGGCTCCGATCGTGGGACCGGCGATCGCCGTCATCTGGGGCTGGCTGCCGGCCTTCCTGTGGGTCGTGGTCGGGACGGTCTTCGCGGGCGCGGTGCACGACTTCGCCGCCCTCTGGCTCTCGACCCGCCACAAGGGGCGGTCGATCGGGACGCTGACCGAGTCCATCCTCGGCAAGCGGGCCCGCGTCCTCTTCCTCCTCATCATCTTCTTCCTGCTCCTGATGGTGAACGCCGTGTTCGCCGTCATCATCGCGAACCTGTTCATGGCGAATCCCGGCGCCGTCGTCCCCGTGTGGGGGTCGCTCGTCGTCGCGCTCATCGTCGGGTTCCTCATCTACCGGACGGGGACGGGGATCCTCCTCCCCCCGCTGGGGGCGCTCGCCACGCTGTACGTGCTGATCTGGTTCGGGCAGGACATGCCGTTCACGCTGCCGGACTTCATCGGGTTCAGCCCGACCGAGGCGCAGCTGGCCGCGGCGGGAGGGGATGCGGGTGCCGCGGGGGAGGCGGCGACGGCCGACGGGCGGCGGGTGGGGTGGATCGCCATCCTCTTCGCCTACACGTTCGTCGCCTCGGTGCTGCCGGTGTGGCTGCTCCTGCAGCCGCGCGACTACGTGAACGGGCACCAGCTGTTCGTCGCGCTCGGCATCATCAGCCTCGGGGTCATCGTGGTGAACCCGGAGGTCGTGGCGCCGACGGTCAACACGAACCTGCCCGCAGACACGCCCGGCTGGTTGCCGCTCCTCTTCATCACCATCGCGTGCGGGGCGATCAGCGGCTTCCACGGTCTGGTCGGGTCGGGCACCTCATCCAAGCAGCTGGCGAAGGAGACGGACGCCCGCTACGTGGGCTACGGGGGCGCGATCGGGGAAGGGACGCTCGCGGTGACGTCGATCATCGCGTGCACGGCGGGCTTCGCGATCTACCTGAGCCGGGATGTGGGGGCGACGCAGGGGCTCGCCCTCTGGCAGCAGCATTACGGCAGCTGGCAAGGAGCGATCGACGGCGCCACGGTGGCCTTCGTCAACGGCGTGGGCGTGCTCGCGGGCGGGCTCGGGATCCCGGAGAGCGTGGCCGTGATCTTCGCCTCCGTCGTCGTGATCAGCTTCGCGGCGACCACCCTCGACACGGCGATCCGGCTCCAGCGCTACATCATCAGCGAACTCGGCGTCGAGTACAACGTGAAGGCGATCCAGAACCGCTGGGTGGCGACCGCGATCGCCGTCGTCAGCTGCGCGCTGCTGGCGCTCTCGGCCGACCGCGGTGCGGGGGGCATGATGATCTGGCCGCTGTTCGGGACGACGAACCAGCTCCTGGCCGGCCTCACGCTGCTCATTGTGTCGCTCTTCCTGATGCGGAAGGGGCGCCCCTACTGGGTGACGATGATCCCGATGGCGTTCCTGCTCCTCATGACGACCTGGGCCATGGTCATCAACCTCGACCGCTTCTTCGGCACGAACCAGTGGATGCTGCTGGTGATCGGGGCCGCGATCTTCATCCTCGAGATCTGGCTCCTGCTCGAGGGCGCCGCCGCGATCCGCCGAGTGCGGGCGGGAAGAGCCGGGACGTGAAGGCGTTGGGTCGCTGCTTGGCCTCCAGAAAGTCGGTTCCTCGCTGTTTCAGGCCGCCTCGAAGTCCAAGTGCAGGTCCAGGCGGCGCTCGGCAGCGTCGAACTCCGTCCGCTCCACCCGCCACGGCCGCTGAAGACCCAGCGCCCGCTCGAACAGTCCCCTCTCCGCCATGCCGCCGTCCCGCCCGGCCGCTCCGCGTCCCTCCACCGCCCGCCCGGCCCCGGAGACCACCGGACAAGTCACGGTCCCGCTCGGGCACCGGCCGCCACCGCCGCCGATCCCGCCACTCTACCGCCGCTCATCCACCTCGAACAGCGAGGAGCCAGTCTTCAATGCCCGCCAACAGGCGTGGAGGTGACAACCCTTTGGGAGCCCTGCGAACCCGCGTGGTCGTTTGATGAGCGACCCGTTAGAAGGAACAGGTCTCGGCGGATACCGGAATGCCGGAGGTGCTGACTAGACGAAAACGGTATACGTAGTCGATGTCCAAAGCGTCCGACGCAACACCGTATACCTCGCCGCCCCCTCCAACGTGCAGCGTCCGGAGCCGGACAGGCACAGTAACCGTGCCGCGGTATCGACCGCAGTTGTCGAGGACATGCCACGTCGTCGCACCTTCCGTTTCCGCCTCCTCTCGCCTCACCCAGAGCCACCCCTCGGGTGACGAATCGAGGTCCGCAATCACGGGGGTGAACTCCGACTCGTTCGCGGGCCAAGGCTCAGCGTCTCCCATCCGAACCGTACGAATCGTGTCTCCCTTGAACGTCAGCTTGTCAAAACGATACCTCGCTCTTTGTACCAGCCACAAGGTTCCGTCGCGCTCAACAGTCCACGCGAATCGAGCGGTCGCAGTACCCTGTGGCCGCTCCAGGGTTAGTTGTCCACGCCCATCTCCCACACTTTGTGGGTTGCCGCCACTCATCGTGATATTCCGCGTCTCGATCAAAAGCGTATCTCCCGGAAGCACCTCGTGTGCTGCCGAAACTGGCAAGCGGGCAACATACGTGTACTGGGGAACAACGCTTTGGCCGAAGCCTCGGATGTCGATGACATCCACGCGGGCAAAAACCGACCCCCGAGCATCCGCGCCAATCACCTTGGCTGATGTCGGTAACTCGCCCGCCCGGAAATAGTTGCGATCCGACGCGAGCCGACTCAGCTCGTTTCCAAGCGTGTCGAGGATCATCCGTTGCCGGCCATCCGTAATCCAGAGCCGGTTGGGTGCCTGCCACACGACTTGCTGATTGGCACGCCGTCTGTACTGCCACTCACCCGGACCACCACCTTCGGGCGCCACACTCCTTACGAAGCCACCTCTACGATCAAAAACACGGACCTCCTTCGATCCGACATCCAGCACGTAAATTCGCCCACTTCCGTCGACCGTTAAGTCGTGGATATCGGCGAAGCTTTGCGGCCGATCCCCAGTAACCGTGCCGAGCTTGAGTTCCTCGACCAGCCTCCACCCTTCGGTATCGTTGTCCGATCCCGGGCGAACTGTCGTCACCAGAAGGCGACCCCCAAGGGTGTCTATGGCTACCTCTTGCTGCGGGAACACCCCGTCCCATCGCGGTTCCCCTTGCATTGACAAGGGCATCAGCCAACCGATACATGCCGCAGTAAGGGCGCGTCTTGTTCGGTGGAACCGCAACTGCCGCCACCACTTCATCCGGGGGTCAGCCAATGGTTCTATTCCCAGTACAGGCAGGTAACGTGGGCGTGGATAATGATGCTCCCACCGATCACGGCACAGTCCATGTGCCAAATGATGAAGTCGTCTGAACCACATGCTTGCGAGATTTGCGCGATGACTTGATTTCGAAACTCCTCGTCCTCCGGACAACTGAGAGCGGTGGCAGGCTGGTTGGAATCGATGCAGTTTGATAGGGTGGGCGAGGTGGAACGGACACCCGCAGGAGGTGTGGGGCTGTTGACGACGACCATCGTCGTTGCGCCGAGGGCTTCGACTTCGGGAAGGCGAGCAGCAGAGTCGTCTAGGGTGGCTGAGAGCGGAGCAGTCAGCGCGAGAGCGCTAACCACAAGAAGGCCGACGGCTGCAGTGATGCGCTTCATCATGTCCGCCTCTTGGTGGGTGATGATAGAGATGAGTGGCACCTGATGCGCCGTCCCGCAAGGGGAGTCTTAGCAACTGTGTCAAGCCGGCTAGTCCGAACTTCCGCAGCCCGGAACGCGGCAAGTTGTTGCGACGTGGTCACATGACTCGATTTCGGGGGTGGGTGCTACTGGGTACGGGTCACGGTTTGACGCCGAGGAGCCGGAAGGCCTCGGCCTGAAGGGGGGTGGGACGGGCGAGGATGTCGGCGGCCGGGGCTCCGGGCGCGACGGGTCGGACGCGGTTTTTGGTGAGGGTGGCGAGGTCGGCCAGGAGTGTCCGGAAGCTGTGGACGGGCAGCCCCTCGGGAGTGCGCTTGCGGGCGGCCTTGGCGCGCGCGGCGGGCGAGGGTCTCGCGGGCGCGACGGGCGAGGCGCGTTGGGCCTCGGCGGCGTCGGGGTCGTCGTCGTCGAAGAGCAGCGGGGCGAGGGCGCGTCTCATGTGCCACTCGACGTAATAGGCGAGCATGCAGAGGAAGACGTGGGCCCGCACGCGCCCCTCGAGGCGGTGGTGGACGGGACGGACCTTGAGGTCGACGCTCTTGAAGCTTCGGAAGGCGCGCTCCACGCGGCTGAGGCTCTTGTAGGAGCGGACCACGTCCCCGGCCGGCAGTTCGTCGGCGGGCACGTTGGTGCGGATGACGTAGATGCCGTCCAGGGCCGCCTCGGCGGCGATGCGCTCCTCGTTGCGCGCGTACGCGAAGCGGCCGTCCCCGGCGACCTCGGTGTCGAAGTGCTTGCCGACCTTGCGGGATCGCAGGGCGCGGTCGGCGCGCACGGCGATCTTCTCGGGGTCGGTGAGCGGGCTCCGCTCGCGCCGCGTGGCCGCGGCGACCTTCTCCAGCTCGCGTTCGGTGGCCTCGAGGAGTTCCTCGCGCTTGCGGGCGCGCTCGGCGGCCAGGAGCGGGTTGCGGCACGCGACCAGCCGCTCCCCGGGATAGTCGGGCGACTCGATCTCGGCGAGGTTCCGCTCGTCGAAGAGCGACAGCTGGAGGTCGCCGCCGCCGGCGAGCTTGCGGATCGCGTCGGCGCGCAGGGCGGTGATCCACCCCAGCCCCGCGGGCCGCAGCTCCTCCCGGATGCGGGCGCCGGTGATGAGCCCCCGGTCGCCGACCAAGACGATCCGGGACAGGGAGAAGCGCTCGCGCAGCTTCGCCACCTGCGCGCCGACGACACCCGGATCGGCGGTGTTGCCCTCGAACACCTCGACGGCCACCGGACACCCCTCTCCGTCGCACAGCAGCGCGAACACGATCTGGAGCTTGCCGCGTTTGCCGTCGCGGGAGTAGCCCCGCCTGGCGAGCGGACACTTGCGGCCCTCGAAGTAGGTCGAGGTCACGTCGCACAGCACCAGCGAGCCGTCCGCCAGGCGTCTCCCCGCCAGATGCCGCTCGATGCGGTCCCGGCGCCTCAGCAGCCAGTCCATGGCCCGGTACAGCTCGTCCGCGTCCGCGTCCCCGACGCCGAGCTCCCCGCCCAGCGTGTGGCTCATGGTCTCCCCGCCAAGCGAGCGCGCGGTGGCCAGCTTCGAGCGGGGGTCGAGGACGCGGGCGACGATCATGGCGACGGCGAGCGCCCGCTCCCGGGACGGACGGCGGTCCAGCAGCTTCTCGAGCCCCAGGGCGCGAAGGGTGCCCAGGACGGCGGCGACGTGGCCGTGGGGCCGGGAGCGAAGGATCTCGAACGCGTCGTCCATCGAGGGAAGCGCGACGCCCCCCTTCAGGAGGATGCGGAGCCCCTCGACGAGTTCGTCGGGCCACTTCGAGAGGTTGGCCAGCGTGCGCTTCCTGACCTTGCCGCCCTCGCGGTAGGACTCGCGCAGAAGGACGGCGGGCGGGGAGTTCCGGTTGGGGACGCGCTCGACGTACATGGACATAAACATAACGCATACAACACATCGTGGCAACGCTATGCATCTTACGCTACATGGGTACCGAGAACCGCGCATGAAGCCGCGTATGCGGTTCCCCGTTAACGAGTTACGGCCTACAGCGGCCCCGATTCACGCGGAAGTTCGGGCTAGTCGACCGCTACGTCGTGGATGTCGCCGAAGCCGTCCGGCGTGGAGCCCTCGAATCTGCCGAGCCGCAGGATCTCCTGTAGTTCCCACACTTCGGCGTTATCCGCACGCCGGGGTGAGGGATTCCGCACCGGGACGCGTCCCCCCTCCAGGGTGTCCACGCTCGGGCTGGGCAGTGGGTTCGGGGATTGGGCCGGGGGGGCAGCCGGGGTGGCCAGAAGAGCGGCTACCAAGAGCAAGCCCCTCATGCCAAAATGTCGCGGATGATTGCGTCGTGATGGCGGTGGTGGAGGTGGAGGAAGCGTAGCCACGCCGCTGGGGTGAAGTGGCCGAGCACATGGTGCGGGTGGGTGTGGAGGCAGGCGTCGACCTCCCCCGTCCGGGAGATCAGCCTCTCGGCCAGGTCGCGGAGGCGCTCAAAGCCTTCCGCCAGCAGGCCCGGTTCCAATCCAGTGGGCAGGGTGAAGTCCGGCGCGGGTCCCCGCCCGCGCGGAATCGAGCCGCGAGCCAGCAGCGCCACCCCGAGTTCCCGGGGGGATTGCGCCCGCGCTTCCGGGTTCGGGAGGGCCAACGCCTCAACGACCCAGCCCAGCACCTTCCGGTCGGAGAAAAGCAGGTGCTCGAGATGGTCCTGAACGCTCCACGCCGAAATATCGGGCGCGGATACGGAAAGCCGCGGGCGGTCCAGCGCTCGCGCGAGGCAACTGTCGATCCCGGCCTGGACCCCTGCCAACGAGTCCCCCGTCGCGTAGGTAACCGAGAGGTCGCTCACACCGGTGCGCAAACGGCGGCGGCCGGCTGGGCCGCCCGCCCCGAAGAGGGACGGTCGGCCCGTGCCGAGTGTGCTGCGGTCAAGTCTTCTACCAGTTCATCGAGAGGCCGAAGACCGCCCCGTGCATCGGGCCCGAGTCCTGGGCCATGCCCTGACGGTTGCCTTCGAAGCTCAGCCTCCTTTGCAGGTCGAGCATGGCGTCCGGCGACATCCGGAGGGCGTCGACCGCCGGGGGTTCCGAGCTTGGGTCCGGTCTCACCGGTGTGGCTCGCTCAGGGCGTCAGGGGTCGATTTCGACCGCGATCTCCACCGCATCCATGTCATCGGTGGCGAGTTCGTCCTCTCCCGTGGGCATGCCGTTGAGTTTGAACATGTAGGTGACGACGTCGAGGTACTGTTCCGTGGGCATCCCGCCCGGATTGTCCTCCGGCATCGTGGCCACGATCTCGTCGACGAGATCCTTCACCGAGGCGCCGGCCCAGGACTGAATGAACGGACCTCCGAAATCCTCCTCGAAGTGGCACTCGGCGCAGATGTTGTAGAACACGTCCTCCCCGCGCGTGGCCTGTTCGTCGCTGAACACGCCCTGCACGGTGGTGACGCCGGCCTCGGCCTCCGCTTCCTGGGCTTCTTCATCCTGGGCGGCGAGCGCCGATCCTCCGAAGACGGTCGCGATGACGGTCGCCGCGATCGACCCGCGGAGGCTCCGCCATGGTCCCCCTGCCAATATCCGCATCGAATTCCCTCTCTGGTTGCCGACGTCGGGAAAGTGGCCCCAACCTGATTTCGAGACCGAGCCCCGGGCAAGTGCGGGCGCTCAGCCGCCCGGTCCCGCGCCCGGTCCCGCCGTGGTCACGGCCTCGTCTTCGTCTGATTCCGAGCCATCCTCGGGCGGCCGAGGGCGGTTCATGCGCAACGACACGCCCCCGAAGAACGACGAACCCGAGCGGTTCACCTCGTGCTCTCCCTCGTACAGGTAGTCGAGCAGCGCCTGGTCCCACGACAGCCCCGCCTTCGCCACCAGCTCCATCCACGGTCCGTAGGCGGTCTCGTCCGGGGCTTCCGTCGTTCCGCTCCAGATGGTGATTCGGGAGTCGAACCCGAAGCGGCTCTCGCCGCTCGATCCCTTCAGCGGCATCTGTATGAGCACGCTGTCCGTCATCGGCAGCCGAAATACGTCCGCGTCGTACTCGGCTCCGTAGCGCCGGTAGCGTTCGTAGTTGCGCTGGTTCATCTCGAACACATCGCGATTGGAATTGATGCCGCGCGTGATGTAGTCGCGGATCTCGAACGCCGCGTCGCGGTGCCGGGGCATGTCGGGGCTGTCCACGTACCCGAAGCCGGGCATGAACCAGCCCTTGTTGAATCCCCAGTTGCGCTCCGTAACGCGGCCCCGCCGCACGAGACCGGTGTATTCGCTGAACAACTGCACGACCTGGTGAGAGGGGTACCCGTGCGGATTGAGGAAGATGTCGGGCAGCCAGCGGCCCCACAGCCGGTTTCGGACGGGCGCCTCGGGATAGATGGGGTGGTCGTCCCGCGAGCCCGTCGTCGCATCTATCCCCAGCGAGCCCAGGTAGCCGGCGTGCAGGATGAAGTCCGGCGTGATCCGGTACAGGTCATAGGCAAGTTGCGCCCCGTCGGGATTCGTGAACGGATGGATGATGACGTTCACGTCGTCGAGCCTGGGACGCTGTGCGGGATCCGTCAGAAGGAGTTCCGCGTGCCGCAGGACGTGGCTTGTGGACGAGACTTCGTTCGCGTGCTGGCGCGCGGAGTAGATGATCGTGGGCTTGAACGTCGTCGCCTTGACCCGGGCCCAGTGCGACGCCTGGGTCGGCAGCATGAGATCGAGCGCCCAGATGTCCTTGCCGAGATAGGATTCGCCGACCTTGTACATCGTCGCCTCGTCGAACGTCTCCGCCATTTTGGCGAGGATCTCGTGGCCTTCGGGCGGCGGGATGGGGGTCTCCCACTGGACGAGGCGTTCGCCGGCGTAGCTCCAGCCCTCCGGGAGGAGCGGCCGCCAATCCGGCAGGTCCGGCGGCGTCCCGTTCGCGGCGAGGCGGGCGGTGCGGCGGGAGTCGGGGTCCTGCTCGTGCGTCCACTCGGCCCACACCTCGAGCGAGCCGAGTCCGGCCCAGGCAAGCTCCGCCGTGTAGAGGCCGGCCGCGCGCAGCGCCTCGATCTCGCGCAGCGTCGCCTCGACCTGCTCCGCGGACACCATGCTCCGGTCCACCCGTTCCGCGGACGCGTAGGTGAGGAGGCTGTCGCGCACGTCGGCGTCGGTATCGACCCGCACGCGCAGGCCGAGGTGCGCGATCCCCGCTTCGCCGGCCCGCACCACGGCCAGCCTCGCGGACGGTCGCTCGAGCCCGGTCTTCGGAATGTCGAGCCGCATCGTGTCCGCCGCGCCCGCCGCGTCCTCGAAGGCCACGACCACCGCGGGCCGCGAGGTCGCGAAGCCCGTGAAGTGGACGCGCAGTTCCGCCGGCGCCCCGTCCGCCCGGGGCCGCATGACCGGGAGGATCCGGCCCGGGAAGGTGAGGCCCTGCCCGCGCGAGTTCCGCCCCAGCACGTCGAAGAACTCGATCGTCCCGAAGTAGATCTCCTCGTGGAGGGCGTCCATCGGGGCGTGGATCTCGTTGTCGATATCGAGCCGGTAGTTGGGCTCGCTCATGGCGAGTTCGACCGTCAGCGCGCCGAAATAGGGCGCGTCCGCGCTCCCGCCGGTCGGGATCCCGTCGTGCCGGTCCATGACGTAGTCGTAGACGGCGGGGAGGACGGCGCTCTGGTAGTGGTCCCAGAAGGCCTCGGGGTCCGTGACGATGCGCTCGTCGACGAGCGTGCGGTCATCCGCGGTCGCGTGAATCCAGCCGGTCGTGACGCGGACGTGCTCGTAGTCCTGGAAGCGGTCGAAGTAAGGGCGCAGCACCCAGCGGGGCTCGAAGCTGTCCCGCACGATCTCGGCGCCGTCCTCGTCCGTGACGGCGACCTCGTAGATCGGCCCTTCGGTCGTCTCCTCGAAGCGCACCTGCTCCAGCCCGAGGCCGAGTTCGCGCGCGAGGACCTCGTCGATGGGGAAGATCTCGTGCAGCCACCGGACCGGCGTTTGGATCGCCTGCTGCGGCCACTCGGCGGGCGGGTCGTTGCGCCGGAAGCGGATGACGATCTCGCCGATGTCCCGGCTCGCGCCCCCGCCTCCGCCCCGGCCACTCTCCGGGCCCTGGAGTTGCGGGAGGATGACCTCCTCGAGCCACGAGTAACCCTGCTTGAAGGCGGACAGGACGCGGACTTCGACGGCCGAGGGCGACGCGCCCGCATCGATCAGCGCCGCGCGCGCGTCCTGTTCGAGCTGGCGGCGGATCTCGGGGGGCTCGCTGAGGCGGGCTTCGACGCGGATGGGCCCGGCGGACCCCGCGGCGGGGAGGACCTGGGTCCGGAACAGCTCCCGGAACCGGTCGACCTCGGACGGAAGCGTGAGCGTATCGGCGAACACGGTGGCCGCCCGCTGGACGTCGCGTTCGTCGATGGTGACGCCGATGTCGGCGAGGCCCAGCGCCCCCGCGGCGCGATCGCGCAGGTACGCCTCCAGCCGCGGGTCGGCCTTCTCGACCGACATCAGCACGTGCGCGCGGGCGATCTGCCGCTCGGCGAGCTCGGCGGCGATGCGGCCGAGCTTGTAGAGGCCGGTCGCCGCCTGGCCCGCGGGCGCGTGCCCCGACAGCGCGTCCCACAGCCCGCGCTCGACATCGTCGACCGTCGGGCGGTCGCCTCCGCGCTCCGCCAGGTGCGGAAACGTCAGGGCCAGCTGGTCGAGCGCGCGCTCCGCCCCGGCGGCGTCCGCGCCCGTCACCACGAGCGCCGGCTTGGAGCCGAACGCCTCGGGCACGAGCTGAATGAGCCCTTCGCCGGGCCCAAGCGCCCCGAGGTCGATCCGGGCGCTGTCGGCGAGTTGCTGCGTGAGCGGGTTGTCGACCCCGGCGAGCACGAGCGTGGGGCGCCCGCCGGGCCGGTCGATCGCCGAGGCGGGCTCCGTCAGCGGCACGACGAGCCCGGTCGATTCCAGCCCGAGGCGGCCCGCGAGATCGGGCAGTCCGTCCACCCCGTCCTCGCCCGGCGCGAGCATCGCATCGATGCGGTCGGGGATCAGCCCGCCGCCGAGCAGGCCGTCGGAGGTGTACAGGTTCGAGAGGTCCATCCCGTCCTTGCCGCCGCTGCCCGGCCGGCCCGCGATCGGACCGGGGCGGTCGGGCACGGCGCGCCCCGCGATCCGGATGGTAGGGCCACCCGTCAGCCTGGCCTCCACGGATTCCAGCCCGGGATAGGCGAGCGGGTTTCGCGGGGCCTCGCCGGCGTCCTCGGTGTCCGGCTCTGCCTCTGCTTCTGCCTGCGCCCCTGCCTCTGCCTCCGCCTCAGGCTCCGTTTCCGGCTCCGCCTCGGGCGCTTCGTCGCCGGCGGCCAGCGCCCGCAGCGCCTCCTCCGCGGCTCCGAGGTCCGCGTCGGCCACCGCGACCTCCGCGATGACCCGTCCGACGCCGGCCTGACCGGCCCGGGCCCGCGCCTGCGTCAGACGCACGTCGGCCTCCGTCACTCCCCCGTCCTCGAGCGCCGCGGTCAGATCCTCCCGCACGCGATCCAGCTTCGCCGTCGAAAGCGTCCGGGTGTGGGGGAGCACTCCCGCGAACAGGCGGGCCGCGGCCTGGAGCCCTTCGTCATCCCCGCCGATGACCAGCACCCAGGTGCGCCCGCCCTCCTGCCGCACCGCCACCGCCCCCTCGCCGGAATCCAGCGAGGCCGGGTCGATCCCCGGGGACCCGAGTCCGGAGGCCGCGAGCCCGGCGCGCCCGATGACGATGGCGACCTCGTCGCCTGCGGCGGCCCGCGACAGCGGCAGATCCATGGCCATCGTCTCGAACCCCAGTCGCGCCGCAACCTCTCCCGCCGCGGCGAGGACCACCGCCGAGGGGTCGTCCCCGAGGATCAACGCCGCGTTCACGAAGTCGGGCACGCTGTCGCCGTTCGCGTCGAGTACGAGCGTCCCCAGGTCGAACAGCGACGCGAGGTCGGGGGGGGCGGGGGGCTCCTGCGCGGAGAGAGAACCGAGCAGGCTCGATCCGGCTCCCGGAACCAATGCGGCCGGGGGCATCGCGAACGCGGCCGCCAGCGCAAGCAGCCCGTGGAAAAAGCCCCGCTGCGTTCGAGCGGCGCTGCATCTCGCCTGAAACGCTTCGCTCTGCGTCTCTCCTCGGTCACATAGCGCTGCTATGCTCCCTCGTCGCTCCTTGTCAGACGAGCGCTTCACCGCTCTCGGCGCTGACGCGGGGCTTTGCCACGGGCCGCTGAGGGTGGCGGCGAGGGGCCGCCGTTTCGCGAGCGTCTTCATGTCCAGTTCCTGTCCCGTCCGTTTACAGGCCGGCCTCCACGGGGTTGGCCAGAACCCCGACGCCCTCCACCTCGACCTCGACCCGATCGCCGGGCGAGATCGACGCGGTCTTTCCGGGCGTCCCGGTATAGATCACGTCGCCGGGGAGGAGCGTGACGTAGCGGCTCGTGTAGGCCACGATCTCGGGGATGGAGAAGATGAGGTCGCGGGTGCGCGCGTCCTGCACGACCCGCCCGTTGAGACGCGTCCGCAGCCGCAGGTCGCTCCAGTCCGCGCCGGTCACGATCCGCGGCCCGAGGGGGCCGAACGAGTCGCTGCCTTTGGCCCGCAGCCACTGCAGGTCGCCGCGCTGCCAGACGCGCTCGCTCACGTCGTTGCCCGCCGTCACGCCGAAGATGCACTCGCCAGCCTCGCCGGGACTCACGTTGCGCGCCCGGCGGCCGATCACGATGACGACCTCACCCTCCGCATGCACGATCTCCGCATCGGGCGGAATCCGGATGGGTGCGTCCGGACCGATGATCGAGGAGGGCAACTTGGCGAACAGGCCCGGCTCGGGCGGCGCCTCGCGGCTGCCGAGGGGGCTGTTGTCGAGGTGGCTCCGGTAGTTCAGGCCTACCGCGATGACCTTCGAGGGCGTCGTCGGCGCGAGGAGCCGGACCTGGTCGATCGGGAGTCCCCGGCCCGCGCGAACCTCCCCCTCGAAGGGGGGCGCCGCGAGTTCCTCGACGCGGCCGTCTTCCACGACGCCGTCCGCGACGACCTCATCCTCAATGACCCCCCAGCGGGCGCCGTCCCCGCTGTCGGGCGCGATGTACCGGACGTATGCCGTCATCCGTCCACCCCGATTTCGCTCACCCCTCTCCGACCGGCACGTGCTCGGCGAGTTCGACCTCGAACACGAGCGGGCTGTACGGGGGGATCCCCGGCCGTCCGTCCGCGCCATATGCGAGGTCGTACGGGAGCACCAGCCGGCGCCGCTCCCCCAGCCGCATGCCCGTCACGCCCTCCACCCAGCCGTCGATCAGCGAGGTCGAACCGAGAACCAAGTCGTAGGGCTCGGGCGGCGTATGGTCGTGGCTCGAATCGACCTTGCTCCCGTTCGGCAGCCACACCGTGTAGTGGACGCCCATCTCGTCCCCGAAGCCGGCCGGCGGGCCGCTCCCCGCCTGCAGCACCTGGATGAAGAGTCCGCTCTCCGTCTCCTCCATCGCGTCGAGATCGACCTCGAGCTCCGCCACGAAGGTGAACTCGCGCACGTCCGTGATCACGCCCTCGGGCGGGTCCGAGGCCTCGGCCATGGCAGGCATCTCCGCTTCACTCTCCGCAGGTTCGGCCTCCTCCGCGGCCTCGCCGCCGCACGCCGCGCCCAGGGGCAGCAGCAGCACGGCCGGAAGCCGGCGGAACCAGGTGGCTGTTCGATCCAACTGCATGAGAGTCCTCCGGTGTCGAGAGAATCCGCCGCGGGACAGAGTGCGGAGAGTCGTCGGATCGCCCGAATGTAGCGGCGTTTCAAGGCGGCCTGCTAGTATCGTGATATGAAAACTCACCCGCTGTTCCGACTTGTCCTCGCCGTCTCCCCGCTCCTCCTCGCCGCCTGTGCCGATGCCCCTCCCTCGCGGGACGGCGGTGCGGCCGACCAGGCCCTGCAGGCCGAGACCACCCCCGCACTCGACCTCGTCGCGCGGTCCGCCGCCTTCCACGACCCGTACGGCGTCTGGGGAAGCGAGGCGATTTCGATGTCGTGGGTCGGGACCGATGGCGAAGGCGGCGAGAGGGTCGCCGTGAACCTCCGGTTCGGCGCGGACGAGCGCGACTTCGCCCTCTCCGGCCGGTACCGCGGCTCCGAGATCGAGTACGAGACGACGACGGACGGCTGGTCGGCGAGCGTCGACGGGGTCGCCGAGCCGGACCTCCCCGCCGCGGACCGCGAAAGCATGCGGCTGCACCGGGAGGACGGGATGTTCTGGCGCAGCTACTACGGCTTCCTGGCCGGTCTCCCGATGAAGATCGCCGACCCCGGCGCGGACCTCGAGCCCGGCGTCATCGAGACCACGTTCATGGACCGGCCGGTGCAGGCGGCGAAGGTGACGTACGAGCCCGAGGTCGGCGGAGATACGTGGTATTTCTACTTCGACCCCGGGACGGCGCAGCTCGTGGGCTGCCGCTTCTACCACGACGAGAGCGCGAACGACGGCGAGTACATCACGTTCGAGGGGCTGGCCGAGGGCGGCGGAATCCGGCTGCCGCGGCTCAGGGCGTGGTACGTGAACGCCGACGGGCGGCATCTGGGGACGGACGAGGTCGGGGAGATCCGCGTCGGTCCGTGACGTCGTCCCGCAGGGTTCCGTCGCTCGCGGTCGCGGCCACCGTCGCGCCGCTGGCGGCCCTGGGGTGCTCGGGGTCGACGCCGGCCGCGCCTCCCCCTCCGCCTCCCGTGCCGAGCGCGGAGTGCGTCCTCTCCTTCGCGATCGACGGCGATTCGATCCGTTGCGCCGACGGCCGCGAGATCCGTCTGTTGTCGATCGACGCCCCGGAGATCGCCCAGGAACCGTGGGGCGGCCTCGCCCGCGAAGAGTTGCTGCGGGCCGCCCCGGTCCGGACCGCGCTCACCGTCGAGTACGACATCGAACGCGCGGACACCTTCGGCCGGGATCTCGCCTACCTCTACCTCCCGGGCGGCGACATGCTCAACGAGCACATGGTGGCGAGCGGGTACGCGCTTGCCTTCATCTTCCCGCCCAACCGCCGCTACGAGGAGCGGATCGTGGCGGCGGAGGCCGCGGCGTCGGCCGCCGGGCGGGGGCTGTGGGCGGAGTGGGGCTTCACCTGCCGTCCGGCCGACTTCCGGCAGGACCGCTGCTGACGACTCACGCCGCCGGGCCGGGTGATCGCCGCCGGCCGGGCGATCGCCGCCGACGGAGCGCCCATCGTCAGTAGAGCGACTCCATGAACCGGGCCTCGATCCTCAGGTAGCTCGCGCCCCCGCCGGGGACTTCGGCGAAGATCTCGCCCCATTCGGGGGTGCCGAGGACCTGGGGGAGCTTCTCGTCGCGCTCGGCCTTCGACGCCCAGCGGATGATCCACGTGATGTTCGCCGTGCCGAGTTCGTCCTGCTCCGCGCCCCTGACCTCGGCGGGGATGCCGGAGTCGATCCAGAACCCGACGATATCGAGGTGCTCGCGCAGATAGCGCAGATACTCGCCTCTCGCGACCTCCGCGTACTCGTCGAAACGGGCCGGATCGAAGTGATAGTTGCGGACCTCGTAGATGGCCCCCTCCTGCGGCGCCACGCCGGCCGATGCGGCGGCAGCGGACTCCCCGCCGGCGCTGTCGGATTCGCCGGACTCCCCGCTGGCGCAGGCGGTCACGCCGATGAGGAAGATCGCACCGACCGCGGCGATCCCTGCGTTTCGTGTGGGCCAGATCATTCGTGCCTCCCGAAATGAGGGAAGAGGTGAGGGAAGATGAAGGTCGCTTGGCCGCGCCCCGTCAGCCCGTCGTCCGGGCCAGGGCTTCGACGAAGCGGTCCACCTGCGCCGTCGTGTTGTAGATGTGCGTGGAGACCCGGATCGCGTTGTGTCCGTCGCGCTGGTGCTCGTCGATATGGGCCGAGGCCAGGGTCTCGATGGCGCCCACCGCCGCCACCGCGTCGAGACCCTCCTTCTCGAAGATGGTCGAGCCGGGCGCGCTCTGCTCACGGGCCCCGCTCAGTAGCGTGACGCCGGTCATTTCCGCGAGCCGGGACTTCAGATGGTCCGAGAGAAAGCGGCACCGGGCCTCGATCGCCTCGACGCCGAGGGTCGTGACGAAGTCGACGGCCGAGCCGATCGCGGCGCGCACCGGGAAGGCCGCCGTGCCCGGGGGTTCGAACTGCGGCCGTTCCGGCGTGGCGTCGGGGGCGAAGGCCGTGCGGATGCGGTCGCGCGCGTCCCGCCGCACGCACAGGAAGCCGGTACCGGCCGGAGCCAGCATCCACTTGTGGAGGCTGACGGCGTACGCGTCGCAGCCGAGCGACGACAGATCGATCGGGAACTGGCCCACGGCCTGTGCGCCGTCCACCAGACTCACGAGGCTCCGTTCCCGCGCCAGCCCGCAGATCGCCTGCACGGGGTAGAGGTGTCCGCCCCGTGTGACGTGGCAGAAGGCGACGGCGCGCGTACGCGGCGTGATCGCGTCCTCGATCCGGGACAGGATCTCCTCTTCGGCCGGCAGCGGGCTGGGGATGAACACCTGGTTCACCCCGATCCCCTCGCGCGTCTGCCGGAACTCCCACGGCCGACGCCCCGCCGGGTGCTCCTGGCTCGTGATCAGGACCTCATCACCGGGATCGAGCCGGACCCCGATGCTCTGCAGGTGGAGGGCCTCCGACGCGTTCCGCGTGAGCGTGACTTCGTCCGTATCGACCGAGAACAGACGGGCGAGTCCGGGGACCACATCCTCCGCGATCCGGGCCGACAGGGCGGAGCGGCCACGGGCGGGGAGTTCGGCCATCGCCCGATACCCCGCGGCCACCGCGTCGACCACCTGCCGCGGCGGCATGCCGATGCTCGCGTTGTTGAGATAGGCGGTACCGGGCTCGACGAGAAAGTGCGCGCGTACGTCCTCCCAATCCGCGTCCTCCACGCCCGCCGGAGGCTGCAGAGTGGGCGGAGCTTCGGATGCCGCCTCCCCTTCGTTCCAGGCCGCGCAGGCGGGAAGGCCCAGCGCGGCGGCGCCGGCGGCGCCCAGCCGGAGCCACTCCCTTCGATCCACGAGTCCCGGCCCGGGATCCGGCGAATTCGTCATGACATCACCCATCGCAACTCATCGCATCAGCCCGCGATGCGGACGAACGACATGGAGTTTCCGCTCGGGAAAAGCAGTCTGAGCTCGTCTCCGTCGATCTCGACGCCGGTGGGCTCGAGCGGACCGTCGCCCTCCCTCGCGGTCATGGCGAGCGGGCTCGCCGGCAGCCCCGCCATCGTGCGTCCGATCGAGAGGTGATGGAGGTGCTCGAAGGTCAGGGTCTCGCCGTCGAAGGTGTAGCGCCCGCCTTCGCCCGAGCCTCGCTTCGGTTCGTCCCCGTCCATGACGAAGAAGAGAACCTGCCATTCCCCGCTCGTGAAGATGATCCGTCCCCGGACGGGGTGTCGCGCGCCGGTCGCGAGGACGTACTCGCGAGCGGCCCAGGCGCCCTCGAGGGCGTCGGCTTGCCGCGCCAGCGAGGCATCGGCCGGCGGAGAGGGGAAGGTCGCGATCCCCGCGACGAAGGCGGCGAGGCAGACGGAAGAGCCGACGAGCGAAGTGGACGGTGCGTACATGGCCGATCCTCCCGAGGTGGTCAGGTCCGCAACGTGGCGCGGCCCGCGGTGGGCGACAAGCGCGGTTCGCGCCCGCGCCTCGACCGGAATCGGCGATCGGCTTACCGTGCCATCCCCGGCGAGAGACCGGGATGCCGGACAGTCGGGCGCTTGCGGCGTCCGGTGCCACCGCAGCGGGAGGGTCGAAGCATGCGAGGAACGAGGGCGAAGCGTAGAGCGTCGAGCACAGTCTCAGGTGCGGTCCTGGGCGCGGCCTGCGGCCTGTTCGGGCTGGCGGCCGCCGGCACGGTCGAGATCGCGGCGCAGGAAGTCGGCCCGGCCAACGGAGCGCTCGTCGTCGTGGGCGGCGCGATGCGAAGCCCGGAGATCGTGGACCGCTTCGTCCAGTTGGCGGGCGGGCCCGGGGCCCGGATCGTCGTCATCCCCACGGCTGGCGGACAGGAGTCTTACGACCAGTCGTTCGGTGGGCTGCGGCCGTTCCAGTTGGCCGGCGTCCGGAACCTCACGCTTCGGCACACGAACGACCGCGACGAAGCGGACAGCGAGGCCTTCGCGGCCGCGATCCGGGAGGCGAGCGGCGTCTGGTTCAGCGGGGGGCGTCAGTGGCGCCTGGTCGATTCCTACATGGGAACCCGGACCGAGGAGGAACTGTGGGCGCTCCTCGAACGGGGCGGCGTGATCGGCGGCTCGTCGGCCGGCGCGACGATCCAGGGCTCGTACCTGGCCCGCGGGGATACCGCCACGAACACGATCATGATGGGGAGTCACGAGGAGGGGCTCGGGTTCCTCCGGAACACGGCGATCGACCAGCATCTCCTGTATCGAAACCGCCAGTTCGACCTGCTGGAGATCATCGAGGCCCGGCCCGAACTCCTCGGGATCGGCATCGACGAGAACACCGCCATCGTCGTCCAGAACGACCGCTTCGAGGTGATCGGGGAGTCGTACGTGGCCATCTACGACCACCAGAGCATCCTCGACAGCGGGGATCCGTTCTTCCTCCTCGCGCCGGGCGACCAGTTCGATCTGGCGGAGCGCGAGGCCTACCGCCCGGCTCGCACGCTGCAGCCGCTGCGGCGGGTCGAAGCGCGACCCTCTCCACGTGGCCGGCCCGAGCGCTGATCGGCCGACCTGACTGCCGACCGGCCGGACCCGACGGCTGACCCGCACGCGGAGGGGAGTCCGATGAGGCGGGGGCTCGTCCTCCTCGCCCTCATCGCAGCCGGGGAGGCCGTCTTCTTCCTCCCCTTCGTCCTCGCGCGCGTCTTCCGGCCGACGCTGCTCGACGTATTCGGGATCACCAACCTGGAGTTGGGCACCGCCTTCTCGCTGTACGGGGTCGTGGCGATGGCGGCCTACTTCGCCGGCGGACCGCTCGCGGACCGGTACTCGGCCCGCCGGCTGATGGCCCTTGCCCTCCTCGCGACGGGGCTCGGGGGGATCGTCCTGGCGGGCTTCCCCCCGCCGCGGATCATGAACTTCCTGTGGGCCTTCTGGGGGATGACGTCCATCCTCCTCTTCTGGGCGGCGATGATCCGGGCCACCCGCGAATGGGGCGGGCGTACGATGCAGGGGCGGGCCTACGGTCTGCTCGACGGGGGGCGCGGGCTGCTGGCGGCGCTCGTGGCGTCGCTCTCCGTCGCGGTCTTCGCGGTCCTGCTCCCGAGCGATGCGCCCTCGGCCACGGCGGAGGAGCGGGCCGCCGCCTTCCGCGGGGTGATCTGGGTCTTCACGGGGATCACGCTGGGCATCGCCGCGCTGGTATGGATCTTCGTTCCCGACAGCACGCCCCGCGACGAGGCCGGGGGGCGCCAGAGGCTGTCGCTGAGTGGCGTGCGGGCCGCCTGCCGCATGCCGGCCGTGTGGCTGCAGGCCGTCATCGTCGTCTGCGCCTACACCGGCTACAAGGCGACGGACGACTTCTCGCTCCTGTCGCGCGACGCGCTCGGATTCGACGACGTGCAGGCCTCGGGGGTCGGGACGCTCGCGTTCTGGATTCGTGCTGCGGCGGCCGTGACGGCGGGCTATCTCGGCGACCGGATCGATGCCTCCCGCGTCATCACCGGGGGCTTCGCGATCCTGATCGGCGGCTGCCTGCCGATCGCCTCCGGGGTCCTCGTGCCCGGCCCGGCCTGGATGCTGATCGTCACGATCGTGACCGCCAGCGTGGGTATCTATGCGCTCCGCGGCGTCTACTTCGCCCTCCTGGCCGAGGGCGCCGTGCCGCTCGCCTACACCGGGAGCGCGGCGGGCGTCGTGTCCGTGCTCGGCTTCACGCCGGATGTATTCATGGGCCCGCTCATGGGCGTCCTCCTCGACAACTCACCGGGCCTCCCCGGCCACCAGCACGTGTTCGCGGCCGTGGCGGTCTTCGGCGCCATCGGCCTCCTCGCGTCCCTCGCTTTCCGCCGCTTGACCCGCACGGCAGCCGACTGAGTGAACGACGCTCCCTGACACAACGGCCCGCGAAAACCGAGACTGCTTGACACAATATAACCAGTCATCAATACTGGTCATATGGAAACCATCAACGCATCCGACTTCAAGGCCCGCTGCCTCGCCATCCTCGATCGCGTCTGTGAGACGGGGGAACGCGTCGTCATCCTCAAACGCGGGCGGCCGGTGGCCGAACTGTGGCCTCCAAGCCGAGCCCGGGCCGAGTACCCGCAGCGGGAACTGAAGGGAACGGTGACCGTGGTCGGCGACATCGTGGGACCGGCCGTTCCCGAAGACCACTGGGAGAGTCTCGGCGATGACGGCGCTCCTTGACACTCACATCCTGATCTGGTGGTTGAACGATATCTCGCGACTCTCGCCGGAGCAGCGGGAGGTGATCGAGTCCGCGAGCGCCGATTCGCCGTTGCTCGTGTCGGACATCTCGCTCTGGGAAGTCGCCACCCTCTACGACCTGGGCCGCATCCTGCTGGCCGTCCCCTTGCGGGAGTGGCTGGATAAGGCGGTCGCCCCGCCCCTCGTCAGGCGGCAGGGGATCTCGCCGGCCATCGCGGCGGAACTCGCCGCGCTGCCCGCCTCCTTCCACCGGGATCCCGCGGACCGGATCCTCGTCGCGACGGCCCGGGTGTTCGGCGCGACGCTGCTGACGCACGACCGCAGGATCATCGAAGCGAACCTGGTGGAGACGCTGCCCTGAGCCGTCAGGGCACGAGTTCCGGCTCCCGTTTCCTGAGCACGAACAGCCCCTCGCGCATGCTCGAGACGAGGATGTTCCCGGAGGGGAAGAACGGGTAGTTGCTGAAGGATCCCGCGAATCCCGGCTGGTCGGGACTCCCCGGGACCGTGTCGAAGTAGCCCGCCGGGACGGGGTTCTCGGGATCCGAGATGTCGAAGATCCGCAGCCCCGCCACGTAGTTCGACTGGTACATGAAATCGCCGCGGACGTACAGGTTATGGTCGGTGGCGGGATTGTCCTGCACGAACTCCCGGACGAGGACCGGCTCGTCGAGGTCCTGCACGTCCCACACCAGGGTGCGGGTCCCCGTGGCGAGGCCCTGCATCTCGTCGAGTTCGTCGTTCACGTAGAAGTACCGCTGGTCCTCCGACAGCCACCCCTGGTGGGAGAAGGCCACGTTGGGGTGCTCGGCGTTCGCGATCGGCACGGGATGGTCCTTGTCGGTCACATCTCCGATGCCGAACTTCGTCGCGCTCGCGTTGAAGCAGATCTCCCTGCCCGCATAGTCCGCGTCCGGGCCCCGGTAGATGACGCACTGTGCGTCGTGGGTATAGCCCCCGGATCCTCCGACCCCCGTCTCGGGGTCGGCGTAGCAGCCGGCGAAGGTCGGATGCCGGGGATCGCGGATGTCCACCATGTGGAGTGCGCCCCGCACGTCGCGCCGCCGCCGCTGCCGCCCACCACGTAGGCGAAACCCGATTCCTCGTTGATCACGATGTTGTGCGCCGAGTGGAACTCCGCGTAGAGCGCATCCTCGCCGAACTCGACCGGAGGGCTGGTCACATCCCTCAGCCGCGTGAGGTCGAACACCTGCATGCCGTGCTCGCCCGCGTTGTCCGCCACGATGAAGGTGTGGTCGGCGTAGACCTTCATGTCTCGCCACAGGTTCGGCATCGCGCCCTCGGTGAGGGGAAGGTCCCCGAGATAGACCGGGTTCTCGGCGTCGGTCACGTCGATGAACGAGGTCCCGTCGAAGCGGCCGAGGATCGCGTACTCGCGGCCGGTCTGCGGGTCCACCCACCCCCAGACATCGCTGACCATGATCCCGCGCGAGCCTCCCACCTCGTGCGGGGGGAGCAGGGAGACGAGGTCCACGTCGGCGCACGGGAAGCCCGCCACCGTGCCGTCGTCCGAGCAGCGCCGCTCCTCTCCGGTAACGGCCGCCAGTCCCGAGGCCGCCTCATGGAACGGCGTGGCCTCGCCCCACGCCCCATCGGCATCGCGCTCGAACACGAAGCCGATTCCCTCGAAGAACTCCGACCCCGGGGCACCGACCACCGCCAGGTCCCCGTCCGCCGCCACCGAATTGCCCATGAAGCCCATCAGACCCCGGGTTTCGGCGACCAGCACGGTGTCCTCGTTCCACGCGCCGCCGCCGCCGGGTGAGAAGACGTGCGCCTGGCCGAAGGAGCCCCCGGAGCCGGGCGCGCCGACGATGAGCTGGTCGCCGGCCCGTCCGAGCGAGTAGCCGAAGAGGGCGCCCGGCGACGGGGCCGCCCCGATCGTCCCGGTCTGCGACCATGTTCCGCCGGCGTCCGCGCGGAACCCGAAGACCGCGCCGCGCCCCTGGTTGGCGATGGGGGCGCCGAGGAGCGCTTCCCCGTTCGCGAGCAGCGTCGACAGGCCGGCCGCTCCGCCCCCGGCGGGCGTCAGCCGGGCGACCTCGTCCCACCCGTCGATTGCGCGGCGGAATACGTAGCCCACCCCGGCCTGGAACTGCGGAGGCGGACCGTAGCTGTTGAGACTGAAGGGTCCGGGAGCGCCGACCAGCGCCAGGTCGCCCTCCAGGCTTACGGACGCCCCGAACCGGGCGTCGGCGGGCGCGCCGGAGCCGGTGAGTTCGATCGCCGTCAGTTCGCCAGCACCGCCCAGGTAGGCGAAGACGGAGCCGCTGGCCCCGCGTCCCGGCGCGCCGATGAACCCGCTCTCCGCATTGGCCCCGATCGCGATCGAGGAGCCGAACGCGTCGCCCGGCTGCGCGTCCGGCGCCTCCAGCCGCTCCCAGAAGCTCCACATCTCGCCTTCCCTGACGAAGATGTAGGCTGCGCCGCGTCCCTCGTTCTCCTTGGGCGCGCCCACCACGAGGATGTCACCCTGGACGGCCAGTGCCGTCCCGAATCCATCTCCGTACACGCCGCTCGGGGCGTCGATGGTGGCGACCTCCGCCCAGCCCTCCGCCCCCCGCTGAAATACGTGGACGCTGCCGGCTTCCGACCCGGGCATGGGGAACGCCACGAACTCACCCGGCCGTGAGACGAAGATCTCGCCGCCGGAGACGACCGCCGCCGCCCCGAAGCCGATGATCGGGGCCGCGGCGGCGTTGGCCAGGCTGCCGGCGTGGGTCTGCGCTCCCGCCGGACTCGACAGTCCCGGGGCGAGAAGCGCGACGACTGCGCCTGCGTACGCGAGACGTGATCGTTGGGATCGCATGATGCTGGGCTCCCGCTGGGTCACGAGCGCGCCACAACGGACCGCCCGGCGCTTCGAAGGGGGCAAAAGTAGGACAACCGTCTGCCCGGCGTAACTGTCACATCGCGCGACAACACGGACGGTGCGACCCTCACAGCGTACCACTGGCCTTGAGGAGTGTAGATGCTGCAGGGACCCAGGTCGGCCGCTTCACTCGCGCTTCCTCTCGTTGTTTCGACGCTGGCAGTTTACGGAATCTCGGCGCAGGAGAGTTCCGTCCGAGGCGTTCAGGTCGACACGCTTCGCGGGGGCCGGATCGTCATCTCCAATCCGGACCCGACCGGCATGGCGCCAAGCCGAGTCCCCTACGTGGCCGACCGCCAGGCCAACGACATTCGGGTCTTCTCGCCGGAAGGAGAATGCCTTCGGGTGTTCGGGGGAGCCGGCGAGGGACCGGGGGAGTTCGCCATGCTCGCGGGCATCGCCTGGCAGGAGCCGGGTCTCCTCTGGGGCATGGACGCGCTTCACCATCGGCTCACGGTGTTCGATTCCCTCGGAGAGGTTCTGGCGACGCACACCCTTGGACGGACGATGGCCGCCAGCCTGCCTTGGCCATTGTGGGTGGACGACGGTGCGAACCTGCATGTCTGGAACCACGGAGAGCGAAAGATCGACAGGTACGCCCCGGGTTCCGGGCTCACGGCACTCGACGCGTTTCCGATACCGGAGGTCGAGCGCGAGTTCTACGAGCAGACCCTTGAGTGCGCCGGTTTCGCTAGTGGAAGCGGATTCCGATGCCGAACTGGGCCTGCCACTGCGAGGCGCCGATCTGCGGGACGTAGGGGACCGCCGCCCGGATCCCGCCCCCCTCGCCCCTCTGGAGTGCGCCGACGTAGCGGGCCCGGAGCGGGTCATCGGACTCGGGGAGCACGCTGAACGGCTCGAAGTCGTCTTCGACGCGGCTCTCCACGTTGAGCGCCTGTACGACCGGATTCACGGCCTGCACGTGACCCCAATTCCGGTTCAAGAGGTTGAGGACGTTGAGGACGTCGAAGGTGAGCACGACCTCCGCGCCGCGCACCGGGAAGTCCTGGCTGAAGCGGAAGTCCACCTGGTGCGACCACGGCGTGCGGCACGCGTTCCGGTGCACGATCCGAAGCCGGTTCTCGCTCAGGCACGGCTCCTGGGCCACGAGTCCCTCGAAGAGCAGGCCGCTGATCTCCAGGCCCTCTCCGCCAGGAAAATCGAACGGACTCTCGGTCACGAAGATGAGGTCGTTGGCCAGGTCGAGCGCCCGCCCGAGCCCGGGATAGGCGTCGCCGTTGATGTCGTCGGCATACACGTAGGAATACGGCCGTCCGGACTGCCCCACGTAGAGGACCGAGATCCGGCCGCCCCCGAGCCCCTCCGGGAGCGTCGCCGTGGCGCTCCCCACGAGCTTGTGGGGCCGGTCGAAAAGCGAACTCTGACGGCTCGGGTCGTTCGGGTCGCCCTGGATCGCGGTGAAGCCGAAGTTCGAGATCGCGTCGAGCGAGGCGAGACTCCTGACGTCCGCCGACCGGTTGAACGCGTACCCCACGTCCACGGAAAGCCGCCCCCCGAACCGCTTACGGAGCCGTGCGCTCAGGCGTACGCGAAGTTTCGGGCGCGATCGCCGATCCGGATGACCTGTCCGAAGGCGTCGTCGACCCGGCGCGGGAAGAAGATGGGCTCCCTCGGGCCCGGCGGGTCACCCGGCGGCGGGTCGACGAGCTGGCTCCCGGCCCCGGGATTGCCGAACGTCACGCGGCTCCCATAGCCGAATCCGTCGGTGAACCCGTTCTCCGGCGTCCGTTCGCTCGCGGGGACGGCCGGGCCGATGTTGAGGTCCTCGAACGAGATCTGGTTCACGGCCTTCGTGTAGATCCCCTCGAGTGTTAGGACGAATCCCGCCGGAAGGCGCTGGTCGATCGCGAGCGACGCCTTGAAGTCCCTCGGGAAGCGGAAGTCGGAGTCGAACACGGTGACGATCGGGGTCGCGGACTCGGCCCCCCTCCCGTCCGGGCAGGATGTCGGCGAAGGCGCCCTCGGATCGAAGGCGGGGACGAGCTCCGGGTCGGGGACGCCCAGGTTCCGCCGCTGGCAGGTCAGGAAGGCGGAGGACAGCCCCGTGTTCTGATAGGCGTTCGCGAGCCACGCGAACGGCGGCCGCCCCGTGAACAGTCCGGCCCCACCCCGGATCTGCGTGCTCCGGCCCTCGCCGAGCCCGAGGTTGAAGCCCGCCCTCGGCGAGAAGAGAGGCGTGCCGCTCGGGAGCTCGCTCGTGCTCACGCCGAAGGAGTTCAGGACCGCCGGATTCTCCGCCGGCGAGTCTGGCATGACCGGCACATCCATGCGCAGGCCGAGCCGGACGTTCAGGGCCTCCCCGACGCGGGCCTCCTCCTGCACGAAGGCGGAGAACTGGTTCACGGAGAACTCTGTCGTACCCGCGTCGTCGGTGAGCGGCACGTGGACGACGTATTCGGACGGCGTGTTCGCCGCGAGGTCATCCATCGAATTGAACAGGTAGCTCCCGACCGTGCCCGGCAGGTACTCGCGCCGGATCGAGAAACGCTCGAACCCGCCCCCGAAGGTGAGGTGATGGTTCCCCAGCGACAGCGAGAGCGCGTTGGAGATCTGCACGATGTTCTGGTCCAGTTCGCTGTCGTTCCCGGAGAAACTCGACCCCAGCCTCAACTCGCGCCGGTATCCCCGGCCGGATTCGCCTCCCTGCATCTGTACCTCGACGCGCGGGTAGGCGGCGTTCGCCGTCTCCCGGTCGCGCAGGGACTGCACGTTGACCATCAGGTCGTACGACAGCCGGGGACCGAGGGTCGAAAGCCACTGTCCGGCGACCGCGTGATTCCGGGACTCGATATGCGTCCCGTTCGACGACATCTCGTAAGCGTCGCCCGGCAGCCGGTTGGGCGCGAGATCGTCGGCCGCGAAGGCGAGGTTGTAGCGCAGCATGAGCGAGTTGTCGTCGTCGAGACGGGCGTCGAGGCGGGTAAAGAGGTTCGCGAGGTCGTTCTCGAGCGTGTACAGCCCGGCCTCGCCGGCGTCCGCCCCGTACCCCCCGAGGATGTCCGAGACGCGAGCGATCGAGTCCGCATCGAGTTGCGAGCGGACCGCCTCGTCGACCCCCACCGTGAAGCCGCCGGGCGGACGCGCGCGGCGCTCGAGTTCGCCGGCGACGAAGAAGTGCAGGCGGTCGCGCACGATGGGGCCGCTGGCGTCGAAGCCGGCAAACAGGTTGTCCAGGTCGCCCGACTCCCGCGCGAACCCCCCGATCACCGCGTCGCCGACGAGGGCGTCGTCGCGAAGGAATCCGAACGCGGAGCCGCGGAACTCGTTCCCGCCGGTCCGGGTGACCGCGTTCAGGACGCCTCCCGTGAACCCGGACTGCCGCACGTCGTAGGGGGCGATCAGAACCTGCAGTTCCTCGATCGCCGAGAGCGGGATCACGCGGCCCCGCGCCTGGCCGCCGGCGACGCCGGTCGGCGAGAGACCGAACACGTCCTGGCTGAGGGCGCCATCGACCTGGATGTTGTTGTAGCGGATGTTCGAGCCGGCGACGGAGGCGCCCATCTCGTCCATCGCCACGAGCGGCGACAGCTGGGCGAAGGCCGTGAAGTCCCTCGAGATCGTGGGCAGGTTCTCGAGCGTCTCCTGTGTGACGATCGTCGTCGACCCCATGCGCGCGGGATCGAACTCGGGATCCGTCTCCACCCGGACGGACAGCTCCGGCAGGGGCACCGCCGTCTCGGAGAGTTCGACCTCGAGTCGGAGCCGTTGTCCGGCGCTGAGCGTGAGGTCTTCCCGAATCACGGTCTGCATCCCGATGCGCGTGGCTTCGAGCGTATAGGGACCCCCCGGGCCGCAGGTTGGCGAGACTGAAGCGGCCGTCGGCGTCGCTGAGGGCGGTATGGCTCGCCCCCGTGAGGGTGTGGCGGAACTCGATGCGGGCGCCGGGAACCGGGCCGCCGCCGGCATCGACTACGCGGCCGGCGACGCCGGCGGTCGTGACCCCCTGCGCCGAGAGGGCCGCCGGCCCGGCCCCGCATGCCAGGACGACGGTGACCAGCGTGAAGCGTGCCGCGCGGCCCGCAAGAAGCCTTGTCATGGTGTCCCCCCTGTTCCTGTCCGGAAGAACAGCGCCGCAGCCCTCACTGTTGCAGGCCGCGGCGCGGCGCCGCCACTGGCCGCCGCTAGCGGAAGCGGATGCCGACGCCGAACTGGGCCTGCCACTGCGACGCCCCGATCTGCGGCACGTAGGGAACCGCGGCGCGAATGCCGCCCTCGTCTCCCCTCTCGAGGGGGCCCGCGTAGCGCGCCCGCAGCGGGTTGGGGTCCACAGGGAGGACGCCCCCGAAGGAGGGGTCGCTGTCGTGAACGCGGTCCTTGACGCTCAGCAGCTGCACGACGGGGTTCACCGTCTGGACGTGCCCCCACTCGCGGTTGATCAGATTCAGGACGTTGAGCACGTCGAGCGTCAGCGTCACTTCCGCGCCGCCCAGGCGAAGGGGCTGGCTGAACCGCAGATCCAGTTCGTTCGACCACGGTGTCCGGCAGGAGTTCCGGTGCATGATCCGCGATCGGCTCTCCTCGAGACAGGGTTCCCGGGAGACAAGCTGCTCGAACAGGAAGCCGCTGACCGGGGTCCGCCCGCCGGGGAAGTCGGTTAGACCCTCGGTCACGAAAATCAGGTCGTTCGCGAGGTCGAGGGCGCGTCCGAAGCCGGGGTACGTGTCGGCGTTGATGTCGTCGGCGTACACGTATGAATAGGGTCTCCCCGACTGTCCGACGTAGAGCAGAGACAGCCTGCCGCCGCCCAGGGCCTGGGGCAGGGCGGCCGTCGCGCTCGCCACGATCCGATGCGGCCGGTCGAAGAGAGACGCCTGCCGGGTCGGGTTGTTCGGGTCCCTTTCGACGGCGGTGAATCCGAAGTTCTGGATCGCATCGAGGGAGGCGAGGCTGCGCACGTCGGCGGAGCGGTTGAAGGCGTAGCCGACATCCACGGAGAGCCGGTCGCCGAACCGTTTCCGAAGTCGCGCGCTCAGCGCGTAGGAGAAGTTCCGCGCCCGGTCGCCGATCCTGATGACCTGTCCGAACCCCTCGTCCCGCCGGTGTGGGATGAAGATCGGCTCCCGCTCGACCGGGGGGCGGCCCGGCGGCGGGTCGATGTACTCGCTGCCGGCGCCGGGGATCCCGAACACCTCGCGGCGACTGTACCCGAAGCCGTACGTGAATCCGGCCGCCTCCCTTCTCCCGCTTTCGAGGAAGGGAAATCCGATGTTCGCGTCCTCGAACGAGATCTGGTTCACCGCGCGCGTGTAGATCCCCTCCAGCGAGAGGACGAAGCCCTTCGGCAGGCGATGGTCGATCGCGAGGGACGTCTTGAAGTCCCGCGGGAATCGGAAGCCGGGATCGAACGCCGTCACGCCGGGGATCCCGAACTTGCCCGTCGACCCGTCCGCGCAGGCGGTCGGAGGGGGCGCTAGCGGATCGAAGGCCGGCACGATCTCCGGGTCGGGCACCCCGAGGTTTCGCCGCCGGCAGGTGACGAAGACGGAAGAAAGTCCCGTGTTCTGATAGGCGTTGGCGAGCCACGCGAAGGGCGGCCGGCCCGTGAACAGCCCCAGGCCCCCCCGGATCTGCGTATCGCGGTCCGCGCCGAGGCCGAGGTTGAATCCGGCCCGCGGCGAAAACTGGACGACGCCGCTCGGCAGCTGGCTCGTGTTCAACTCGAACGAACGCTGCACCGCCGGGTTGTGTGCCGGGGCATCGGGCATCAGGGGCATGTCCATGCGCAGACCCAGCCGGACGTTCAGCCGCTCCCCGAGCCGCGTCTCCTCTTGAACGAAGGCGGAGAGCTGGTTCACGGAGAATCGCGTCGTGCCCGCGTCCTCCGTGAGCGGCACGTGGACCACGTATTCCAGCGGTACGTTCGCCTCGAGATCGTCCGCGGAGCGGAAGTAATAGCTGCCGAGCCCGCCCGGCAGGTAGTCGCGCCGGATGGAGAAGCGGTCGAACCCGGCTCCAAAAGTCAGATGGTGGTCTCCGAGGGACAGCGTGAGCGCGTTCGAGATCTGGAGGATGTTCTGATCGAGTTCGCCGGGGCCCGCATAGTCTGAGCCCGCGCGCAACTCCCTCCGGAACCCCGCCCCCGGGATCCCGCCCTGAAGAGCGACCTCGATCCGGGGATAGAGCGAGTTGACCGTCTCCCGATCGCGAAGGAACTGCAGGTTCACCATCAGGTCGTTCGACAGCCGGGGGCTCAGCGTGGAGAGCCACTGCGCCCCGATCGACTGGTTGCGCGACTCGATCGACGTCCCGTTCGACGACATCTCGTACGCATCGCCGGCCAACCGGTTGGTGGCGGGATCGTCTCCCGCGTGGGCGAGGTTGTACCGCAGCATGAGCGAGTTGTCCTCGTCGGGACGGGCATCGATGCGTGCGAACACATTCGCGAGGTTGTTCTCGAGCGTGTACAGGCCGGCCTCGCCCGCGTCCGCGCCATAGCCGGTGAGGAGATGCGCCACGCGCGCCACCGTATCGGGCTCCAGCTTCGTCCGCACGAGGTCGTCCACGCCCACGGTGAACCCATCGGGCGGGTGCTCTCGCCGCTCCAGTTCGGCCGCGACGAAGAAGTGCAGCCGGTCGCGCACGATGGGACCGCCGGCGTCGAAGCCCGCGAACACGTTCTCCAGTTCTCCCGGCGCCCGCGGGCGGCCACCGATCACCGCGTCGCCGATGAGCGCGTCGTTGCGGAAGAACCCGAACGCGGATGCATGGAAGTCGTTGGAGCCGGTCCGCGTCACGGCGTTGAGAACGCCCCCCGTGAACCCCGAGTGACGGACGTCGTACGGGGCCGCGAGCACCTGGAGTTCCTCGATCGCCGCGAGCGGGATCACCCGCCCCCTCGCCTGTCCTCCGGCCACGCCGGTCGGCGAGAGGCCGAACACGTCCTGGCTGAGGGCGCCGTCCACCTGGATGTTGTTGAAACGGATGTTCGCCCCCGCGACCGAGGTGCCCATGTCGTCCACCGCCACCAGCGGCGAGAGCCGGGCGAATCCCGTGACGTCCCTCGAGATCGTGGGCATGGCCTCTATGATCTCGCGGTTGACGACCGTCGTCGTGCCCATCCGGGTGGGGTCGAACTCGGGGTCCGTCTCGACGCGGACGGCGATTTCAGGGAGGGGGACCGCCGTTTCGGAGAGCCGGATTTCGAGACGGAGCCGCTGTCCGGCGCTGAGCGTCAGGTCTTCGCGCGTCACGGGGCTGAGGCCGATGCGCGTGACCTCGAGCGTCCAGGGGCCGCCGGGCCGAAGGTTGCTCAGGCTGAAACGGCCCGCCTCGTCGCTGACGGTGGTGTGGGTCGCGCCCGTTTCAACGTGACGAAACTCGACGCGGGCTCCCGCGACCGGACGCCCGTCCGGGTCGAGGACGAGTCCGGCCGCGCCGGCCGTCGTTATACCCTGGCCGGAGATCCCCGATGGGAGGAAGGCCAGCGCGAGGGCCAGTCCGATCAGCACGAGGCCGCAAAGACGATCTGCCGCGATCCGTTCGCTCATGTTCGAAGGCTCCCCATCGGAAGTCCCATCTTCCCAGGCACGACCCCATGTCCCCTAGAACAACGCCGGGGCACCCGGTTTCCGGCACGGCGGGGGAGTCGGGCTACCCACTCCGCAGGCTCGCCGCGTATTGTCGGAGCCGTGACTACCACGCTTACCTTTCGTGCGATCCTGGGGTCCGAAGGGCTCGAGCGCGACCGGTCGATCGAAATCGCCGGCGATGGCACGATCCGGGCGGTCCGCGCCGGGGGCGCCCCGTACGACGGTTTCCTGGCGATCCCCGGCATGCCCAACGCGCACTCGCACATCTTCCAGCGCGCGCTGGCCGGCTTCGGGGAGGAAGCGCGGGGCGGGGACTCGTTCTGGAGCTGGCGGGAGGCGATGTACCGGCTCGCCGGGTCCATTACGCCGGAGCAGTTGTTCGCCGTGGCGCGCCACGGGTACGCCCGCATGCTCCGGGCGGGGTTCACCCACGTCGCGGAGTTCCACTATCTCCACCACGGTCCGGACGGCGGCCGCGGGCGCGAGACGACCGAAGCGGTGCTCGCCGCGGCGGCGGATGTCGGGCTCCCGCTGAGTCTTCTCCCCGTCTACTACCGCACTGCGGGCTTCGGCGGAGAGGACGTGCTACCGGAGCAGCGGCGGTTCGCGCACGCATCCGTCGGCGACTTCCTGGCCACGGTCGAGGGGCTTGGCGCCGCGGCGGCCGGAATTGCGCCGCACTCGCTCCGCGCGGTGCCGCCGGCCGACCTCCAGGAACTCGTGTCGGGCGCCGATGCGCTGCTCGGCGCGGAATCGCCCCTCCACATCCACATCAGCGAACAGGAGCGGGAAGTCGAGGAGTGTCTCGCCACGCGGGGCCGCACGCCGATCGACCTTCTCGCCGACACGATCGAGTTGGGTCCGCGCTGGAGCCTCGTGCATGCGACGCACGCGACGGCCGCGGAGCGCGACCGGCTTCGCCGCGCAGGGGCGGGCATCGTCCTTTGCCCGCTCACGGAAGCCCACCTGGGCGACGGAATCTTCGCCGCCCGCGAGCACTTTCTCGGAGGGGGCGCGACCGCCATCGGGACAGACGCGAACGTGCGCATCTCCGCGATCGAAGAGGCGCGCCAACTCGAGTACAGCCAGCGTCTCAGGGATCGGCGACGCGCCCGCGTGGCGACGGAAGAGGGGGCGGGGGCGGCGATCTGGTCCTGGCTGGCGGGAGGCGGCGGCGAGGCGGTCGCCGGATCCCGCCCCGAGGGCGCGCGGCTGGGGCGCATCGAGCCGGGGTACCGGGCGGATCTCGTCGTGCTGGGTCAGGACGCGCCCCACACGCTGGGGCACGGGTTGGAGACGGTCATGGACGCGTGGCTCGTCGCCGGCGACGATCGCGACATCGAAGCCGTGTACGTGGCGGGTGAGCGCCTGGTCGAGCGCGGTTCGTTCGCGCGCGAGGCCGAGATCGAAGCCCGCTTCAGCGAGGCGGTGCGAACCCTCTGGTCCTAGCGGCCGCGCGGGCTGCTGCGGGCTGCTAGGGAGCGGCCGGCTCCAGCTCCATCGACCAGCGGCCCTCCGTCGCCAGCCCGTTCATGCGCGCGCGATGCGCGAACGCGGCCTGTGCCGCCGGGCCGTTCTCCGCCCGGCCACCCCAGGCCTTGAGCGGCGCCGTCTGGAGCGCCCGGCCGTACGAGAAGCTCAGATTCCACGGCGTATCGGACGCCGCGTTCATCGCGTTGAGGTGTGCCGTGGCCTCGATGTCCGACTGGCCGCCCGAGAGAAAAACGATGCTGGGCACGGACGAGGGGACGGCCCGCTTCAGGCAGCGCACGGTCTTCTCGGCTACCTCGTCGACCCCGGCCTGCTCCGCGCACAGCTTGCCCGACAGGACCATGTTGGGCTTGAGGACCGAACCCTCCAGGAGCACGCGCTGGTGGAAGAGCGCCATGTAGACCTGCTTGAGCGTGGCCTCGGTGACCTCGAAGCAGCGATCGATGTCATGGTCGCCGTCCATGAGCACTTCCGGCTCGACGATGGGGACGAGTCCCTGCTCCTGGCTGAGGGCCGCCATGCGGGCGAGCGCATGCGCGTTCGCTCCGATGCAGTAGGCGCTCGGGATCGCGCGGTCTCCGTCCCGTCCGATGTCGATGACGGCGCGCCACTTCGTGAAGCGGGCGCCGAGTTCGTAGTACTCGGCCAGCCGCTCGCGCAGTCCGTCCAGCCCCTCGGTGATCTTCTCCCCCGGCGCGCCCGCCAGATCCTTCGCGCCCCTGTCGATCTTGATGCCGGGGATCGAGCCGGCGTCCGAGATGAGCTGCACCAGCGGCGTGCCGTCCGCGGCCGACTGCCTGAGGGTCTCGTCGAACAGGATGACGCCGGAGATGCAGTCCCGAAGCGCCTCGCTCGTCCGGAAGAGCAGTTCACGGTAGTCGCGGCGGCTGTCCTCGGTCGACGAGACGCCGATCCCGTCGAACCGCTTCCTGATCGTCCCCGAACTCTCGTCCGCCGCCAGGATTCCCTTGCCCCTGGCCCCCATGGCCTCCGCGATCTGGACGAGCTGCTGCTTCATGCTTGCCTCCGGCACGTATGGATGGTGATGGATCGTGCTGATGATGGCTCAGGTCGGGGCAACTTCCCGAGTGCGGCGGGGGGCGTCAACGTGCGCGGTGCGCGCACGCGGACGCCTTGAACCGGAGGGACGATAGGAGCGACCGATCAGGTCGGGTCCCGGGAATCCTCCTCCAGCGTCCATATGATGGGCGTAACCGGAGAGGCGGCCTGATTGAAGGCGAACTTTTCGATCTGCGGGCCTGCCTCGGTGGTCTCGAGGTGTCTGGCCCTAAGGTCGTAACAGCCCGCTTCCACGGTGAAGTCCCTCGAGTTGCCCGGCTGGATCGTCCCCTCGATGGGGTGGTTGGTCCTGAACAGATCCTCGCCCCAGTCCTGCGTCCCGCACGGCTTCGCGTGGACGAAGAGCACCGGGCCGGCCAGACGGTTGATCACCCGGACCGTGGACGGATTGTCGAACGTCGGCTCCGGTACCATCGGGTCGCTGTCTCCGCAGCCGGAGAGAGACCACGCGATCGCCGCGAGGGCGATGACCGGGAACCAGGCTTTTCTCATGTACCGCATCCTTGAACCTCCAAAGCCGCTCTTCGGGGGGGCGTCCCCCGCTCAAGCCGCATAAACGCTTCGAAAAGTATAGCACCATCGGGCCGAGTCCACCCGACGCGCCGCGTGATGGACCAGGTGGCGGAGGCCGCCCGGCGAAGCGCGTCGCGTGGCGCGTCGCCCGCGAGGCGACGATCTTTGATACGCGCCGCCGGGCGAAACGTGCCCGCGCCGCAACAGGGCTCTCTCAACCGGTCCATCTGAGAACGTGCGAACGCCTCCGTGAGCGACAGACCCGCCGTCTGGTTTCACACCTTCGGGTGCAAGGCGAACCAGTACGACACCGAGCGCATCCGCCAGGAACTCGAGCTGCGCGGGGCGGAGACGGCGCCCGACGCCGACGCCGCGGACGTGGCCGTCATCAACACGTGCACCGTCACGAACCAGGCCGACGCGAACGCGCGTCACCTCGTGCGCCGCCTGCGCCGCCGCCACCCGGACCTCCGGATCATCGTCGCCGGCTGCTCGACCGCTTTCCGGGAGGCCGACTACCGCGTCCTGGATGAAGTCGATGGGGTTGTCCCCGGGCACGATCCGGTCGCCGTGGCGCAGGTATTTCCCGGCCTGCAGAGGGGGCCGGCCGCGATCGATGCCCCCCTGGCACGCAACGCCCGCGGCACCCGCGCGTGGCTCAAGATCCAGGACGGGTGCGATCGCAAGTGTTCGTTCTGCGCGACCCGGATCGCGCGTGGCGCCTCCGTCTCGCGGCCGCCCGACGAGATCGTGGCCGAAGCGGCGATCCTGGCGCGCTCGCACCCCGAACTCGTGATCACCGGCATCCACATCGGCCACTACGGGCGCGACCTGGAGCCGGATGTCACGCTCGCCGAACTGTGCGAACGACTCCTCGAGCGGATCCCGGCCCGCTTCCGTCTCTCGTCCATCGAAGCGACCGAGATCGATGACCGGCTCGTCGACCTGCTCGCCGAGTCCGGCGGACGCCTCGCGCCGCACCTGCACGTGCCGCTCCAGAGCGGGTCCGACCGGGTCCTCCGGCTGATGCGGCGGTGGCATACGCGGGAAGCGTATCGCTCGCGCGTGCTTGCCATCTCCGAGCGCGTGGGCGCCATGGGCCTCGGGGCGGACATCATCGTCGGCTTCCCCGGTGAGGGCGAGGAGGAGTTCGTGGAGACCCGCGCCCTCGTCGAGGAGTTGCCCTTCACCTATCTCCACGTCTTCCCGTACTCGGTCCGGGACGGGACCGCGGCGGCGACGCTTCCGGGTCGCGTCCGGGGCGATGTGGCGGCCGCCCGTTCGCGTGCCCTCCGCGAACTGGCTTTTCGCAAGGGCCGCGAATACGAGGCGACCCGGGTCGGGGAGATGGCGGATATCGTCGTGGAGGGCCGGGACGATCGTGTCCTCGGCGTCACGGGCGACTACCTGAAGGTCGGGCTATCCGGCCGCGCCGCGCCCGGAGACCGCTTCTCGGCGGTCCTCGGAGGACGCGCGGGAACCCTGGTGGCCGAAGTGCCGACCACGTCACTGACCGCAGCGGCCGCCGCAAGTGGGAGAGGATAGGGTCCGGAGTACGTGGTCACCCCGAAGGGCATCGACCGGTGCCTGTGCGAGCAGGCTCTCGAACGCTTCCACATTCGAGAAGAGCAGCCCTTCGAACTCGTGCATCTGGATGTACGGAAAGACGAACCCGTGGCCGGATTCTCCGATGCGGTCCGCGATCACCCGAAGAAGATCATCGACCGACTTGGTGTGGAAGCCGCGAATACGAAGACGCTCGATGCGGGGGTGACGCGCGTCGCAGTTGAGGCAAACACCGGAACCTGAGTCGTCAGGGAACGCGCGACCCCATTGCCGAAAGGTCGCGGGCTCGTTGACTCGGTCCGGGAAGGCGCTTCCGCAGCGTTCGCACTCCACGTTCCAAGCCTCGTTCCCGGGATAGGGCGCCTCCCGCCCGAATTCCGTTTCGCATCTTGGGCAGAGGTAGAACGGCACGCCTCGATGGTGGTAGCTGCCCCATCCATGCGGCGCCACGTCGGTGGTGCCAGCCCGCGTGGTTCCCTCTTCGCGACACCGGAAGCAATCAATCTTCATAGGCACTGCCCAGGAGCCCTCAAGTGTCGCGAATCGTCGGATCTGTCATCCGAACGGCTGTCCACCTTTGCTGACGGGCCAGTCCCCGGGACCCTTACGAACGCGCGACGGCTCATCGATCGGCCACGCCGGGGATCGTGCGCGGGCTGACGAGCGTTTCGCCGCCGTCCACGACGAAGATCGCACCCGTGATCCAGTCACCGCCGGGGGAACAGAGGTAGGCCACCATCCGCCCGATGTCGTGCGGTTGGCCGAGGCGCCCGGCCGGGATGAACCGGTCGGCGAATCCGCCCCCGGTCCTCGTCCCGAACATGTCGACGTCATCGCTGGGCGGTGCCTGGAAGGCCTTTCGCACGCCTTCGGTGGGGATCGGTCCGGGGGCGACCGCGTTCACGTTGATCCCGTCCCGCGCCCACTCGATCGCCAGCGTGCGGGTCAGCGCGTCCACCCCCGCCTTGGCCGCCGTCGCGTGGGCCATCAGCGGCCAGCCCCGGTAGTGGATCGTCATCGAGATGGACACGATCCGTCCGAACCCCTGCTCCGCCATCACCGGATACACCGCCTGGCAGGCGTAGAAGGTCCCGTACAGGTCGATCTCCACCACGGCGCGCCAGCCGTTCGGCGACAGGTCGGCCGTCGGCGCGTAGAAGTTGCCCGCCGCGTTGTTGACGAGGATGTCGATCGAGCCGAATCGCTCCCGCGTCTCCCCGGCGGCCCGTCGGAGGGCTTCCGGCTCGCGCACGTCGCCGACCGTCGGCAGCGTCCGCACGCCGTAGGTCTCGGCCAGTCGCTCCATCGCGCGCGACACCCGTGCCTCGTTGCGGCTGAAGACGCAGATCGACGCCCCGGCCGCCGCGAGGCACTCGGCGATCCCGTAACCGATGCCGCTCCCACCGCCCGTGATGAAAGCGGAGCGTCCGGCGAGAATCCCCGGGGCGAACAGCTCGTCCGCTTCTCCTGTGCGACTCATGGCAGACTCCTGGCCGGGTTACCGGAACATGCTTCGGGCAACGAACCACACGTTGGCGGGCCGCTCGGCCAGCCTGCGCATGTACCACGGGAACCAGGCGTCCCCGTAGCTGATCAGCACCCGAAGCGGGGTGCCGTTCCGCACGAGCCTCCGCTGCTCCCTCCGGCCGATCCCGTACAGCATCTCGATCTCGAACCGGCGGCCGTCGAGGCCCGCCGAACCCGCGTACCGCGTGAGCGGTTCGATCATGGCCGGGTCGTGCGTGCCGAGTCCCAGAAAGCCATCTCCCCCGTCCGCCAGGTGGTCCATGAGGCGCCGGGCGAGCGCCAGAAGGCTCGCGTCCACGTCACGCTTGTCCGGAAAGGCGATCTCCGGCGGTTCGGCGTAGGCTCCCTTCACGAGGCGGATTCGCGGTCCCAGTTCGATCAGAGACTCGAGATCCTGCGCCGTACGACGCAGATACGACTGCAGGCACAGTCCCACGTTCTCGTGCTCGCGTCGCGCGGACCGGAAGAGGGACAGCGTGGCCTCGACGTAGGGCGACCCCTCCATGTCGATCCACAGGGTGCCTCGCCCTTCGGCCGCCGCCGCGAGTTCGCGGACATTCTCGAGCGCGACCCCCGGGTCCGCGTCGAGTCCGAGGTGCGTCGGCTTGATCGACACCTCGGCATCCAGCCCCATCTCCTCCGCCAACTCCATGGCCCGGACGTATTCATCGACGCTCGCGCGCGTCTCCTCCGCCGTCTCGACGTTCTCGCCGAGCGTCGTGACGAGGGTGGGCACGCCGAGCTTGCCGAGGCGATCCGCCTCGGCAAGGGCCTCCTCAAGGCTTTCTCCCGGCATGAACTTGCGCACGGCGCGCCGCACGAAACGGCGTTGCGGGAGACTGATGGAGAGCCACGGATTCGTGGAAGCCCAGAGGAGACCCCGCCGCATCATTTCGGCAAACGGCCGGTCAGGTGCGCAATCCGGAATCGCCGGACGCCGAGACCTCGAATCCTATCCACATACCCGTCACCGCGTGCGCCGGAATCGGGCACACGAGCGCGTAATCACCCGCGGTGGAAGCGGTGAAGCTGATCGTCTCGGTGCCGCCCCCCGGTGCGGTTGCCTCCGTCATGGAGGTGGCGTTGGCCGTGATGGCGCCCTCGAACACGGGCACGGCGTCGTCGAAGATCGCCGGATAGCTGGCTGCGCGTTCAAGGACTCCGACGCTGTGGTAGTTGACGGGGTCCCTGTTCTCGAAGGTCACCGTGACCGTATAGCCCTCCGGCACGACGACCGTGGCTTCGCCGTTCGCGTAGCCGTTGAAGTTCCAGCGGTTGTTCGAGTCCGTCGACCCGGCGACGAGGTCGATCGTGACGGTCCGCGACCCCTCGTCGACCGCGATCCAGTCCACGGCGGCCGCACCGGCGGAGGGCGCCGCGATCTGCTGCCCGGCGGGCGCCGCAGCGGGCGCGGGGGCCGGCGAGGGCGTGTCCGAACCGCCTCCGCCCCCGCAGGCGAAGAGCAAGAATGCGGCGACAGTCATGATGGTTGATCGTGTCATGAATCTATCCACTCCAAAGTCTTGACAGGTGAATCCAATTCGCACATGCGAGCCCCGGCCACGCGGGATCGCGACACCCGGGGAGGCGGGAATATACAAGATCCCGGACCTCTGGCCATGCCGGGAAACACACGAAATCTGGCGCACGCGAGGAGCGCACCCCATACTAACGTGTCTCATGTTGCGCAACGACGCCCCGGGCTTCGACCCCGGGTCGATCCCGGTCGAATGTCGCTACAGCGTTCGCGATGGCGAGGAACCCCGGGAGACTTCCTCGTGATTCCGGTCTGCCTCGCGATCGATCTTCTGATCTACATCCCCCGTCCCAGAGAGTTCATTCCGGCCCGGGGAGCTTCGAGGCTCGAGAATCCCGTCCGGGTTCGCGGGGAGACACGGCTACGCAGAGCGGTGAATTGACGAACGACACAGCCGACGGCGGACGAAACGCTCCCGAGGGGGGCGGCGGTTCCGGCAAGCGAAAGGCTTCCGGCCGTGGGCGGCCGCAGGGCGGGCCGCCGCGCGGAAAGGGTCCCGGCAAAGGGTCGGGAGGTGGCCGCGGTGGCCGGAACCGCAACCGTCGCAGACGCTCGCGGGGACGGCGAAGCCAGGGCGGCCGGCCGCCTCCATCGCAGCGAGAACCACCTGCGGCCGAGGTGCCCGAAGGTCCCAGGGATGCGTATCTGGGGCTGCTCGAGAGGCTTGGCAACGGAACCGGTTTCGTGCGTCGCCAGCACGCGGGATATACGCCGAGCGACGAGGACATCTACGTAAGCCCGAAGATCGTCGCCCGGTACGACCTCCGGACCGGTGACGAGATCTGCGGGCAGGCCGGCCGACCGCCACGCCCCGGCAAGAGCCCCCCGCTCCGACACCTCCACACCGTCAACGGCCAGCCCCCGGGGGAACTGGGAAACCGAAGGCGGTTCGACCGCCTGGGCGCGCAGCACCCTGATCGCCGGCTGCGTCTCGAATGCGGACTCGAACGCCGTGGCCAGCCCGACTACACGAACCGCATCATCGACCTCATCTGTCCCATGGGGACGGGTCAGCGCTCCCTCATCGTGGCGCCCTCGAAGGCGGGAAAGACGATGGTCCTGCAGGCCATCGCCGAAGGAATCTCGAAGAACCGTCCGGACTGCAGCATCCTCATCCTGCTCGTGGACGAGCGGCCCGAGGAAGTCACGGAGATGGAGGCGACGGGTCTGGGCGAGGTGACGGCCTCGAGCTTCGACCATCGGGCCGAACGTCACGTTCAGGTCGCGGAGATCACGCTCGAGCGCGCGCGCCGGCAGACGGAGATGGGGAAGGATGTGGTCCTCATCCTCGACTCGATCACGCGGCTGGCCCGGGCCTACAACACCGTCGAAGAGGGGAGCGGCCGGACCCTCACGGGCGGCATCGACGCGAACTCGCTCGAGAAGCCGAAGCGCTTCTTCGGCAGCGCGCGCTGTGTGCCGGAAAGCAAGGGCGGCGGTTCTCTGACCATCGTTGCGACGGCGCTCGTGGACACCGGATCGCGGATGGACCAGGTGATCTTCGAGGAGTTCAAGGGGACGGGGAACAGCGAACTCTTGCTCGACCGGGACCTCTCGGACCGGCGGATCTTCCCCGCCATCGACCTCAACGCGAGCGCGACGCGCCGCGAAGAGCGCCTCATGGAAGATGACGAACTGCTGGTGTCGCAAGCCATGCGCCGCGAGCTGAGCGCCTACCCGCCCGTGGAGGCGATGCAGGAGGTCCTCGGCCTCATGCGGAAGACGAAATCGAACGAGGAGCTGGTCTCGATCCTGCGCCGCCGGATCTAGCGGCCCGCCTCGGCGCGGTCGAGGGCTCGTTTCGTCTCGCGCTCCGCGAAGTTCAACACCTCGTAGGCCGTCGCGAGGATCAGCCCCAGTTCCCGCCGGTCCAGGCCCGCACGC
Source organism: Candidatus Palauibacter sp. (assembly GCF_965222475.1). Taxonomy (GTDB): domain Bacteria; phylum Gemmatimonadota; class Gemmatimonadetes; order Palauibacterales; family Palauibacteraceae; genus Palauibacter. Next base: position 241,023 of record NZ_CBDCUB010000008.1, read on the forward strand.
TGAAACATGTTCCGGAAGCTCCGCATCTTCGGAACCGGGTCGATCCCGTGGAAGAGGCCGATCTCCTCCATTGCACGCTGCCACGTTTCGAAGAACGCCTCGAGTTCGGCGTGCGTGGCGGGGGGCGTCTGCTTACGCGTCTTGAGCGACAGGTCGCGCTCCGTCCAATCCTCAGGGCCCAGGGCCGCCTTCCGCAGCTCGTACATGATGATCACGGCTGCATGGGCGAGGTTCATCGAAGTGTGTTCGGGGTTGGTGGGGATGCACACCAGGCCGTGGCACAGGTCGAGGGCCTCGTTGGACAGCCCGCGGTCTTCGCGGCCGAAGACGACGGCCAGGGACGTCTCCCGGGCGGTAAGCCTCGTCGCGGCCTGCTCGGGGTTCCACCAGTCCTGGCGGGTGGCGCGGCGCCGGGCCGTCGCACCCAGCGCATAGCCGACATCGGCCAGAGCGGACGGGAGGTCGTCGAAGACGCGGATACGGTCCACGACATCGTGCGTATCGTGCGCGATCCCGGTGATGCGCCAGGCGTCGAACTCGGCCGGGTCGATGAGCCGCAGCCGCGAGAGGCCCATGTTCTTCATGGCGCGGACGACGAGCGCGATGTTGACCACGTCCTGCGGTTCGTGAAGGACGATGACCGTCCGGTCGAGCCGGGTACCGCCTGCGCTCACGTCCGGGTCAGGCCCTCCGGCAGGGACCCCTTCCACTTGCGGCCGCGACGCGGGCGCAGCGCGGGATAGCCCGTCTCGCCGCAGCTCGGGCACGCCTCGGCGTAGGCGCCGATCTCCGTCCCGCAGACCGCGCAGTGCACCCCCACTTCGTCCGGGGCGAACGACAGCGGTTCGCCGCACTTCTGGCACGTTTGGTCCGAAAGCCCGACGGGCCCGCCGCACTCCGGACAGTCCATCCGCTTCTCGTCGATGGGAGCCTCCTCGTCATGGAACGGGCCGGCGACGACATCGGCCCGCGAACTCCTCGCGGCCGCCCCCGGCGCGCCGATGCCACCGCAACGATACCTTGCGCGGGGCCCGGCCACACCGCGAGACACAAGCTACGACGGAGAGCTTATTGGGGCAGGATCGGATCGGCAGAGGCGGGGCGCCGGAGGCCGACGGCCAAACCGCACTCGGTCCGGCGGTCTGGATCGCCGGTGGCCTCATGATCGCGATCGGCATCGTCACATCGATCCTCATGCTGCGGGATTTCCGATCCGACAGCTACGTGTACCTGGCCTTCTATTCCATCCCGGCCAACACCGCGATCTCCGTCTTCCCGCACGAACCGGTCCTGATCTATTTCGGGAAGGTCGCGAATCTGTGGCTGGCCGCCTCGTGGGCCACCGCCGGGACGATCGTAGCCGCGATCATGGACCACGCGGTCTTCGTCCCCGTCCTCAATCTCCGGAGCATCCAGTCGTACAAGGAGAAGAGATTCTACCGGAAGGCGATCAGGTACTTCATGCGCTGGCCGTTCGCCACCATCGTCGTCACCGGGTTCACGCCGATCCCCTTCTTCCCCTTCAAGTTCCTCGTCTTCTCGATCCGGTATCCCATGTGGAAGTGGACGACCGCGCTGGTGGTCGCGCGTTTTCCACGCTATTACCTTCTGGCCCTCCTCGGGGCGACGGTCCCGATCCCGAACTGGATTCTGATCGCGAGCGTAGCCGTCGTCTTCGGGCTGTACCTCGTCAAGGCGATTCCGGAGGGCTACAGGCGTCTCGAGGCCCGGCGCCGAGCGGCCCGAAAGGGGACAGAGACGTGAGCGGGTCTTCGCAACACGGAAAGTAGACGGATGCCGAACATCTCCGGGGCCATGGCTGCTCGCATGCTGGCGCGCGGGATCCGCAACAGGATCCAGAACAAGCCGCTGTCCGTCTCGTTCGAGATCACCCACGCGTGCACGGCGAACTGCTGGCACTGCAACTGGGGAGGCCCGGTCAAGGAGGAGCGGCTGGGCGCGGAGGAGTATGCCGCGATCTGCCGGGAACTGCGGCCCGTGGTCTCGCACGCCTCCGGCGGCGAACCGCTGGCGCGCGGGGACGTGTACGACATCGTCGACGCGATGACGAACAAGGGCGGTCTGCCCTGGATGATCGTGGTCACGAACTCGTCCAACCTCACCCCCGAGCGCTTCTTCCGGCTCAAGGACAGCGGGATGCATCAGCTGTCCACGTCGCTCGATTTTCCGGACGAGCGGCACGACGAGTTCCGCCGCATCCCCGGCCTCTTCGACCGCATGGCGAAGGTCGTGCCCGAGATCGCGCGCCAGAGCGACGAGAAGGACGACCTCCTGCTCAACGTCTGCATCACCGCCTGGAACTACCGGGACATCGGGGACATGGTGCGCGTCGCGAAGGAGTGGGGCGTGCCGATCAATTTCTCCGTCTACACACACCTGCGCGTGCAGGATCGGACCGGCCTCATCGAGGGGGACGGGCTCGACGGCCTCGCCGAGAGCATCCAGGAGGTGATCGACCTTCGCAACGCGGGCTATCCGATCTACACGACGCCGCGCGTCCTGTGGAAATTCCACCGCTTCCTGACCGAGGGCGGGATCCCCGGCTGCCAGGCGGGGCGCCGCTTCCTCGTCATCAATCCGGACGGCCGCCTCACGCCGTGCGCGATGGTGATGGCCTACTTCGACCGGCAGGAGGACATGCTGGAGAAGTTCACGAAGCAGAACACCTGCGAGCAGTGCTACATCTCCACGCGCGCCAACACCGAGAAGAGCTTCAAGGAGTTCGTGCAGGACAACTCGGACGCCTTCCTCAAGATCCTCACCCCCTGGCGAAACTGACCCCGCGGCGGCTTTTGACACGGGACAGGGCCGCAGGGTAACATCGCTGGCCACGGGCTGCTGGCTCCCGGGGCGGTAGCTCAGTTGGCTAGAGCGCTGCGTTCACATCGCAGAAGTCGGGGGTTCGAGTCCCTCCCGCCCCATCGCCTGCGGGCGTAGCTCAGTTGGTAGAGCGTCAGCTTCCCAAGCTGAAGGTCGCCGGTTCGAGACCGGTCGCCCGCTTCCCGAGAGCCCCCGTCCCCCGGGGGCTCTGTGCCGGGTCGGTTCCTTCCCCTTTGTTGCCCGTGAAGGTGCCCACGAGTGTCTCCGGCATCCCTTCAGCGTGCACGTGAAAGGTGCCGGAGACTTCGTCTTCCGACAGCGACAGCGTGCCCTCGAACGTGAACACGCCGGTCTGCCCCCGATCCACGATGCTGACCGTGAACCCGAAGGCGTCGCCGTCGACCCAGATTTCGTTCGCCGACTGGCTGTAGCTTTCTCCTTCCGCCCCGCCGGTCCACGTGCCCGTGACAGTGCCGTCGTCCTGCGATTCGAACGTCCAGGTCATGGCGATCTCGGGCGGCATGTCCTCCAGCCTGCCCGTGACGTCCCACGTCCCGACGAGTCTCGACTCCTGGCCTGCCAGAGTGCCGACCAGCACGGCCATCGTCCCCAGGCTCGCCAGCAGTCCTGCTCCGGCCCGCGCGACACCGCGACCGATGCTCGTCATCGTTTATCTCCCTTCCCGAGGAACAAGGATCAATATCGAGACCGTACGCCGCCCAATCGGGTAGGGTTTCGGCGTACTGCCCACCTTTGCAAGGTTCCTGGGGGCGTGCTCAACGAAACAAAGGCGGTGCCATGCGGAAGCTCCGGGTTGCGGCCCTCTCGATTTCAGCAGCGGCGTGCGGGCCGGGAACCGAGGTGGCCCGCGGCCCGGAAGTCGTGACCGACACGATCGGCGACACCATCGTCGTCCACACGGTCTCCGGGAGCGTGTGGGGCAGCGACGCCACGCTTACCCCCGAACTCTCGATCGGCGAGATGGACGGCCCCGACGAATATCTCTTCGGGAGCGTTGCGTCGATCGCGGTAGACGACGACCGCAACGTTCATGTGCTGGACAGACAGGGCCAGTACATCCGGTCTTTCAACGTCGACGCACAATAGGTCCGGTCGTGGGGACGACGTGGAGAAGGGCCGGGCGAACTCGCAAACGCCGCGGCGATGGCCGTCTTCGCGGACGGGCGGATCCTCGTGCGCGACCACGGAAACAACCGCGTCCAGGTGTTTGGCCCCGGCGACGCGCCTCCTGAAGAATGGGGCTACAACTCGGGGAATTACGGGTCAAGCGAGCCCCTCTGGACCGACCGGGAGGGCAGGACATACGTCGTTGCTCCCGATCTCTCCCAGCCCTTCGGAGCCAGGGACAACATCTACATCGTCTTCGACCCCGACGGAGTGGTGCGCGACACTCTGCGGCAGCCCCACGCAGGATTCCGGCAAGCGGTCGTAAGGGCGGAGGGCGGCGGCGCTACCGTCATCCGAAGTGTGCCTTTCTCGCCGCGCGTGATCTCGGTCATGCACCGCGACGGCGGATTCGTCAGCGGCATCTCTTCGGACTACTCGATCGAATCGCGCCTCCCGGACGGGGTCCTGCGCATCGAACGCGTCTACGTGCCTGTCCGGGTGTCCCCGCGCCAGGCGGATCAGGAGCGGGAGGAAGCCGAGCGCATGATCGGCATGTCCATTCCCGGATGGCAGTGGGACGGGCCACCGATTCCGGAAACGAACCCCCCCATCACCGGACTGTATGTGGGTCTGGGCGGGCGACTGTGGGTACGGGTCTCGACCGAGGGACGGGAGGTCGAGAACCCCGACCACGAGCCGGGTAACCCCTTCTCTTCGGCGGTCCGGTGGGAAGCTCCCCTCCGGTTCGACGTATTCGAAGCCGACGGTACCTATCTGGGAGCCGTCAACCCGCCCGAAGACTTCTCCGTGTATCCTCCACCCGTCTTCAACGGCGACGAGGTGTGGGCCGTCAGCCGGGACGAACTCGATATCCAGCGCGTGGTCCGCTACCGAATCGCCCTCGAATCCCAACCCTGAGAGATCACAGCGGCTGAGTGCGCCGGTCTTCATGATGGATTCATGGATTCACCGCTCCGAGGGCAGTACCTTGCCCCGCAAGCAGCGGCCCGGTTCCGCGCGGAGCCTTGATGCGGGGACAATGGCGCCGTCCCCGGAGGGGTGGCAGAGCGGCTGAATGCACCGGTCTTGAAAACCGGCGGGCGCAAGCCCACGTGGGTTCGAATCCCACCCCCTCCGTTTTCACAACGCCGTAAGTTTTTGATGTAGCATCGTTTGCGGATCACGGTGCCCGCGCCGTCCTACGATATGTCCCACATTCCTCGTGGGGCGATCCGCACCGAAACGGAACGATCCGCCACGTCGTTTCGTGATCCCCGGGTGCCGGTCTCGGCGGCGGTTCGCTGGGGGATCTGCCGGGAAGCCCGAGCCAACCACCTCGCGAAGACCCTCGATGTTCGCTCCGCGCGGCCGGACGGGGAAGCCCGTTCGGGCACCGGCGACACGACGGATCAGCGGATCGGTCCGGGTTGCCGGGCTCGGCTCTCTCCGGCTAGGTACGCCGCCCTGTCCTCCATGACCTCGCGGCTCCGCTCCAGCGGGTCCGTGCGCGAATGGGCACGCTCCGCCGGGTTCTTCACCAAATGCGCCACGACACCCGCTCCGCGGCCTCACGCGGGACCCCGGTCTCCCCGCACCAGTTCCGGAACGACGTGCGCAAGCCGCGGGGAACGCAACCGAGCGGGCGGGCGAGGACGGACAACGTCTTTCCGCCGAGCGGCCGACCCGCCCCGACCGGGAAGACCAGCGGCGAGCGGGGCGCAAGTGCGCCGGCCGGGGGCCAGCGCTTCCAGCGCCCGCGGCGCCAGCGGCACCCGATGCCACCTGCCCGTCTTCATCCGCTCGCCCGGAATCGTCCGGGTGGCCGCCCCGATGGTCGATTTCCTCCCGCCGCGCTCCCTCGGAGGTTGGCGAGCGCTTGCTCCCACGCCTCGGCCAGCGTGACCGCGGGGAAGACCCCGAGCCCGAGATTCGTCGTCCCGCCGCGGATCCGGGATCCGCCGGCTCCACGTCTTCGACAGCCGCCCCGGTGCTGAGCCTCCCCGGCCGTCCCATTGGTGACCTCCCTTCCACGAAGCTGCCGACCGCTGGCGTCCATTCCGGCTCCGGTCGCGTAACCGGCTGTACTGCTAGCCCGTCTTGGGCCCGTCACGCGATACCCCGGCAACGAAAGCTGAAGCGTGTTGACGCCCCCTTGCCGCGCCAGTTCCCGGCGAGCGGGTCTTCGTTGGATCCGGGAACCCGGAACATTCTCCGCAACGCGGGGGTATGCCGCTCGTTCACTTCGGGTCGGTTCCCCCACGCCCTCACGAGCCGACCCAGAATTCTTGAAGCACCCGTAGAGCAGGAATCTCAACTCATGAACTGTTTCCAATCCAGGCCCGCGCATGGGTCGGTAGCCTTTCGACCATCTCGCGCCCTGCCGTCCATCGCGGCGGCGGCGGTCCTGCTGGCCGCTTGCGACGACCCGCGGTCGTCGGCCCGAATCGCCCGCCCGTGGTGCGGGCCGAGATTCCGAAGGCGCGAGTCGGGCCGGGTGAGGTGGAGCGGTGGGACTTGTCGCAGCACTTCGAGGACCCGGATGGTCAGGAGCTGACGTACTCGGCATCGTCGTCGGACATGTCGCTCGTCACGGTAGCCGTTTCGGGATCCGTGCTGGCGGCGACCGGTGTGGCTGTAGGGACGGTCACGATAACGGTTGAGGCATCCGACCCGGCGGGGCTCACGGCAATGCAGGAGGTTGAGGTCGAGGTGGCGGAGCAGCGGGGGCGGGGCTCCCGGGCGTTCCGAGACGACTTCAGCTACGACGACAGCCTGGACGACTGGGTCGCGCTACGCGCGATCCTCGAAATCGACAGCGTCGGCCGCCTGCACGTGGTGGACACCTCGACAGTCGGCCGCGGGTGGGCGTTCCGGGACCTCGACCACGTGCTGCGGGGCGGCGCGGAGATGGTCGCCAAGGCGGGTTACGGGTCCAAGGGCGGGTTTGAACTGGTATTCTACACGCTGGGATCCGTGCAGGTGATAACGTTCGCCGCCGGGGACATGACCCTCAATATCGACGGCACGGACACCGATGTAGACTATTTTTTCGCATGGTACTCGGCGCAGGAGGATGGGTGGAGGACGAACGAAGACCTGTATGGAGAATCGTCGCTGGTCCCGGACCTCGGCGAGTTGGCTGAGACCCGGCTGTGGCTGAACGGAACGGATGTCGTCGTTGATGTGGGGGGGGGAAGAGCTACTGAGCTTTGACCTCGCGGACTACACCGAGAACGCACCGCGCGCGGTTCGGGCAGTGGTGCTTGGTATGTGGGGGGGGGAGGGCACGGGTCACAATGCGATTTTCGATTGGGCTGAACTGTACGGGTTGGAAGGAGCCTCGACCCATCTCGCGTCGCCGTCGTCGGTGGCCCGGCCCACTCCGGAGATGCTGAACGTGTTGGAGATAGGGCGATGAGCCGGCCGATCATCGTCGCACATCTCCGCCAACGCAGTGCGAGACACGAAAGGGAAAGACGATTAGATATTGGAGTAGGGCGGGGCAGGTGTAAAAGTACGGTGGTCACCCGACCCCCGGCCTCGCCGAGGTCAGCGCTTCAGGCTGCGGTCTTCACCCCCTTACCGGTTGACTTCTTGCGGCTCCGGGGCTTCCGGATCCCTTTTCTTGAGGACCTGACAGGAAGTTCGCCCCTCCATGCCGCGGCCGCCGGTGCGAACGGTTCCGGCATCTCCGCACCCAGCTCGATTTCCCCGGGTGCCCGGGGAGGGTGGCCTTCACCCTGTTCGGACCCGATCTCATCGAGAATTACTGGTTGCCGCATGGAGCCGGGGGGAGCGTTTGCCGGCGTCGGCGGCGGTTCGCTCCCCGGATGGGAGACACATCGCTCCCGGCGGTCCCGGCACGGGGAAGGCGACGTACGGCCCGGGTGGCCGCTCCCAGCGCCACCCCGGCCAGAAGACCGCGGCCGAGCCGCAGATCCGCCCCGCCATGGACGCTGAGGATGTCGCCGCTCCACTCGACCGCGTCGTCGCCGGGGCCCGTCAGGTTGCGGAAATCGGCTCCCCCCCAAACCGCCGCCGTGGGCGACGCGCCCGTCTGTTGGCCACCCTCTCCGCCGCCGCCCCGGCCCAGCGGCAGGACGAAAGACGCCCCGCCCAGCGACCGCCGGAGGTCCATGCCCCCGAGGCCGGGGAGCCGCCTCCGCACCCCGAAGTCGACACGACCCGCCGGGCCCGCGCCGCGCTCCGCATCCGGCACGCCGGCCGGACCCGCCCGCCCCGTCGGCAGGCCGCCCCCGAAAGCGTCGTCGCCCGGGCTCGGCGGGCCTCGAAGCCCGGACGCCGGGCCGCGGCGCAGCGTGGTCGTCAGCCCATCGGCGAGGGGCGTGAAGTCACCGCCCAGATCGACGAGACATCGCCGGCCAGGGATGCCAGGTTGCCGGCCAGGGGGGAGAAGCCGCCCAGGTTAACCCGCCCGCGCCGTCCGTCGCCGGAGACCGCCGCTCCGATCCGGTCCCCGATCGCACCGATCGCGCTCGATGTCATCGCCGCCGTCGCGTAGGGCAGCACCACCTCACTGATCCGGCCGGCGCGCCCGCGGGGACCGTCCGTCGTGGCGCTCGCCACCTCCGACGCCGCACCCGTACCCGCGGAGTTGATCGCCGACACGCGGTAGCGCCATTGGCTGTCCGGCGCGAGGCCTTCGTGCGCGTGGGTCGTGGCCGTCGAGTTCGTGTCGGCTTCCAGATCGCTCCAGATCGAGCCGTCGTTCGCGGACACCTCGACCAGATAGCCCGTCACCGCGGCGGCGCCGTCACCGGCCGGTTCGTCCCAGGCCAGATCGATCCGCCCGCGCCCGGCCGCCCGCGCCCGCAAGTTCCGCGGCTCGCTCGCCGTCGTTCGCGGCGCTGCACCGACCGGGTCGGATGCCGCGCCGGCGCCCACAGCGTTCACTGCCCGCACCCGGAACTCGAAGGCCAGCGCCCCCGACCGCGCGCCGATCTCGAACAGCGCCCCGCCCACGATGGCGTAGCCCGTCACCGCGTCTTCGCGGTTGGCGTCTGTCGCCGACACCGTTACTACCGCGGCCACGTTCTCCTCCGTCTCCGGCGCCGAATCGCTCGTGAACTCCGGCACCGCGTTAGGCGGCGGCGTACCGCCGCCGCCCCCACCGCCGCCACCCCCGGTCGCGCCCTCCCCCGAGTCCGACCAGCCGCCGGTGCCCTCCGCGTTCGTCGCGCGCACCTGCACCTCGTACGTCGTGGACGCCGCCAGGCCCTCGATCGTCGACGAGGACGTTCTTCGCGTCGTCGGTCATTCATCAGCGCGGTGGAACGGATCGGAGGGTGGCGCCATGCGTATACGCTCCCGCGAAGCACCGTACCCAACTCATGCGCGCCATACGCGACACCGCCTGCGGAAGGGGTGACCGATGACGACCGATACTGACGCGCTGCGGCGGCGGGTCGAGGTGCTGCGGCCGCGCATCGCCAGGCTTTGCGGGGCCCTCCTGCGGATCAGCGCGAGCCTCGATCTCGACACCGTGCCGCGGGAGGTCGTCGACGGCGCCCGCGCGTTGACGGGCGCCCGCCGCGGCGTGATCACGATGGTCGATGAGCTGGGCAGGGCGCAGCGGTTCCTCAGCTCCGGCATCCGCTTGACGAGCACCGGCAACTGGCGAACTGGGCCGACGGGCAGCGGCTGTTCGAGCACCTTCGGGACCTTCCGCGCCCGTTGAGAGTCGCGGATCTGCCCGGCTACGTCCGGTCGCTCGGCTTGAGCGCGCCCGTGCTTCCGGGCAAGACGCTTCAGGGCACGCCGATCCGTCATCGGGGCGTGCACTTGGGGAGCCTCTTTCTGACCGAGAAGGAAGGGGGGCGCGAGTTCACGAGCGAGGACGAAGAGATGCTCGTGCTGTTTGCGTCGCAGGCGGCCGCGGCGATCGGCAACGCCCGCGCGGGCGAACATGGAGGCGCTGGTCGAGACCTCGCCGGTCGGCGTGGTGGTCTTCGACGCCGGGAGCGGCGATGCCCTGTCGGTGAACCGGGAGGCGGCGCGGATTGTCGAGGGCCTGCGGATGCCGGAGCGCTCCCCGGAGCAGCTGCTTGAGGTGATCACGTGCCAGCGGGCCGACGGGCGTGAGGTCGCCCTCGCGGACTTCCCGCTGGGGCCGCAGCTGAGCACCGCCGAGACGCTGCGCACCGAGGAGATCGTGCTCTCGGTCCCCGACGGCCGGATGGTGAAGACGCTGGTCAACGCCACGCCGATCCATGCGCCGGAGGGCGGGGTCGAGTCGGTCGTGGTCACGATGCAGGATCTGGCGGCATTCGAGGAGCTCGAGCGGATGCGGACCGAGTTCCTGGCGATCGTGAGTCACGAGCTGCGCACGCCGCTCACCTCCATCAAGGGCTCGGCGAGCACGGTGCTCGCCGCCTCGCCGGGCTTCGCTCCGGCCGAAATGCTGCAGTTCCTCCGCATCATCGACACGCAGGCCGATCACATGAGCGGCCCCATCGGCGACCTGCTGGATGCGGGGCGCATCGCGACGGGCACGCTGTCGGTCGCGCCGGAACCGTCGGAGGCGGTGGTGCTGGTGGACCGGGCGAGGAACACGTTGCTGAGCGGCGGCGGCCGGCACACGGTCCTCGCCGACCTTCCACCGGACCTACCTCGCGTGCTCGTGGACCGGCGGCGCATTGTGCAGGTTCTGAACAACCTCTTCTCCAACGCGGCCAGGCAGGCGCCCGAGTCCTCGCCCATCCGGGTCACCGCGGAGCGCGATGGCGTTTACGTCGCGATCTCGGTTTCCGACCGGGGCGGAGGCATTCCACCGGAACAGCTCGCGCACCTGTTCCAGAAGTACGCCGGCGCCGGCGCCGGGGAGCGCGGTCTCGGGGCCGGTCTTAGTATATAATTCCCGTTCCTTACTCCTCGCGCGGTGCGGGCATGCGGTAGCCGACCCCGCGCTCGTTGAGGATGTAGGCCGCCCGGGCCGCGTCCTCGCCCAGCTTGCGGCGGAGCGTCTGCACGACGGCGTGTACCAGTTTGGGTTTGACGGTTCCGTCATGCCGGCTCCACGCCTGCCGGAGCAGCGAGCGATAGGTCGAGACCCGCCCCGCGTTCACCGACAACACGCGCAGCACCTCGTACTCGGTGGCCGTCAACTTGACGGGGCGGCCGGACACGGTCACGCGGCGCCTGTCGTAGTCGATGGATAGCTCACCCAGCTCGAACCGCGCGGGCTCGGCGCGGCCCCGCAGGGCCGCCCGGACCCTGGCCGTGAGCTCCGTGGGCGAGAACGGCTTGACGATGTAGTCGGCGGCCCCGGCTCCGAGCGCCCTGGCGATCGTTTCGTCGCGTCCGTAGGCGGAGATGAAGACGACCGGCAGATCGGCCAGCTCCGGAACCTGCTTCATCAGCTTGATGCCGTCCGTCCCGGGCAGCATCAGGTCGAGCAGGACGAGGTCGGGCTTCTCGGCCCGGAGCAGGCTGGACAACTCCAGGTGATCGCCCGTGGACAACGTGGCGTAGCCGGCCGTGCGGAGCACGTCGCGGATGTAGCGCAGCACCTCGGGCTCGTCGTCCACGACGAGGATCGTCACCGGCTCCCGCCCCTCCCGTAGCACCACGGCCCGACTCGGGGCCGCACCCGCCGCTTCGAGGAGCGGCATGTCCTCTTCGGCCACCGGCACCGTGAAGGTGAACCGAGCACCCCGGCCCGCCCCGCCGCTCTCGGCACGGATGCGCCCGCCGTGGGCCTCGATGAGCCCCTTGCAGATCGCCAGACCGAGGCCGCTGCCGAGACTGCGGTCCTCGTCACTGCCGATGGCGTGTTTCCTGAACAGGTGCGGGAGCTGCTCCGGCGGAATGCCCCGGCCCCGGTCGGAGACCGAAATCGCCACGGCATCGCCATCGCGCCGGGCGGCGACCCGGATGGGCGACAACTCGGCCGAGTGCCGGGCCGCGTTCGAGAAAAGGTTGTTCAGGACCTGAACGACGCGCTCCCGGTCGGCCATCACGCGGGGCAGGTCCGCGGGCAAGTCGGCGGTGATCGCGTGCCGGCCCCCGCCGCCGAGGAAACCCGTCCTCGCCGCGTCCACCAGCACCGCCACGTCCGAGGGTTCGGGCGAGACCGACAGCGTGCCCGTCGCGATGCGCCCCGCATCCAGCAGGTCTCGGATCAAACCACTCATCCGGGCCGCCTGCTCGTCGATGATGCGGAAGAACTGCATCATTTCGGCCCGGGCGAATCCCGGCTCGGCGGAAAGCACCGCGCCCGTCGAGCCCTGGATAGAGGTGAGCGGCGTGCGCAACTCGTGACTCACGATCGCGAGGAACTCTGTCCTCATCCGTTCGAGTTCCTCGAAGGGCGCCAGGTCCTGCATCGTGACCACAACCGACTCGACTTCGCCGTCCGGCGCATGAATCGGCGTCGAGTTGATCAGCGTCCTCACGCTCCGGCCATCGGGCACCGAGAGCTCGATCTCCTCTGCGTGAACCGCTTCGTCGCGGCGCAGTTGCCGCCCCAGCGGGAAGTCCGTTAGGGCGACCTCGCTCCCGTCGGCCCGCCGACAGGTGAGAAGTTCGGGCAGCTGCTCGATGGAGCGATCCGGCATCCGCAGGCCTTCGACAATCCGTTTCGCCTCGCGGTTCAGTGACACGACGCCGCCGGTCTTGGCGTCAAAGACCACAACGCCGACGGGAGAAGTGTCGACCAGGGCGTCCAGCTTGGCCCGCGCCTGTTGTTCGCCCCGGTACACGCGCGCGTTGGTGATCGCCGTCCCCGCATGCGTCGCGAACAGCGGCAGCACTGCTTCGTCCCCGGCCGTGAACTCGCCTCCGCCCTTCTTGTCGATGACAAAGAGATAGCCGACGCGCACGCCGCGGCAATCGATCCGCGCGCCCCGCGCGGTGCCGTAGGGCAGCACGCCCGCCTCGAACCCGTGGCGCCGCAGGTATTCGGGCAGGTCCTCGAAGCTCAGCGCCCCCGGAAGCCGCGTCACATGCTCGAACAGCCGCGGCCCATCGGCCCAGTCCTCCAAGTGCCGCTGCTTGGCCTCCGTGATGCCGGAGCCGACGAGGCGCAGGGGCCGGCCAGCCTCGTCGACCGTTGCGATCAGGCCGTAGCGCGCGCCGGTCAGTGAGCGGGCGCTGTCGACGACCTCCTGCAGCACGGCGTCCGGATCGAGGCTCGCGCTGATGCGCACCGCGGCGCGGCTCAACTCGAAGACGCGCCGCTCCAGCGCGTCGACCCGGCGCCGCAGCGCCACGGAATCGTCTGTCATCGCTCACCGCTCCCCGGGCCCTGCCCACGCTGGCGCGCGAGCCCGCCCGCCGTAATCGCCAAATGCTCGCCGAAATGGGCCAAATCTTCGCCCACGGATCGGATTTGAAGCGGTACAATAGGCGTCATGCGGCGTGGAAGCCAGATGCGCCCTTGTCCGCATAATAGCGGGAGTCGAGCATGGACAGCCGATGGTCGCCGTTTCTCGGCTTGGCCGCATCGGGGAAATTCCGGACGCGTCTCGGACGGATCATCCGGCTGCTCACCCTGCTAGCGACTGTGGCCTTGGTCAAGGGGTGCGGGGACGGTGACAGCCCCGTCGCGCCGTCTCCCGATCCACCTCGTCCCACCACCGTGGCGGTGAGCCCCGCCACGGCCGAACTATCTGCGCTGGGTGCCACCGTTCAGCTGACGGCGGAGGCGCGCGACCAGGGCGGCAACGTTATCACTGGGGCCGCAGTTACATGGACGACCAGCGTCGCCACCGTGGCGACCGTGAGTTCGTCCGGTCTGGTGACGGCAGCGGGCAACGGGGCCACGGCGATAGCCGCCACGGCGGGAGAGGCGTCGGGGAACGCGACCGTGACCGTGGCGCAGCGAGTGAGCGCGGTCACGGTGTCGCCTCCCGCTCCCACGGTGGTCGAAGGCGATACGCTGCGGCTGAGGGCGACGGCTGCGGACGCAAACGGCCACGCTGTGGATGTCACCGGGTTCTCCTGGTCATCGAGCGACAGTTCGATAGCTGCGGTCGACGCGTTGGGGCTGGTCACGGGAGTGAGTGCTGGAGACGCCGTGATCTCGGCCACGGCCGATGGTGAGACCGGGAGCGCGGGACTCAACGTCGCGAGAACGAGCCCGACGGCGGTGAGCGTCACACCGGATACCGCGAATCTCACGGCCCTGGGGGACACGGTGCGGCTGAGGGCCGAGGTGCGCGACCAACTCGGCCGGATCATGAACGGGATGGTGGTCTCGTGGAGCAGCGGCGACGCGGCCGTTGCGACGGTCGATACGTCCGGACTTGTTACGGCAGCGGGCAACGGGGCCACGGCGATAGCCGCCACGGCGGGAGAGGCGTCGGGGAACGCGACCGTGACCGTGGCGCAGCGAGTGAGCGCGGTCACGGTGTCGCCTCCCGCTCCCACGGTGGTCGAAGGCGATACGCTGCGGCTGAGGGCGACGGCTGCGGACGCAAACGGCCACGCTGTGGATGTCACCGGGTTCTCCTGGTCATCGAGCGACAGTTCGATAGCTGCGGTCGACGCGTTGGGGCTGGTCACGGGAGTGAGTGCTGGAGACGCCGTGATCTCGGCCACGGCCGATGGTGAGACCGGGAGCGCGGGACTCAACGTCGCGAGAACGAGCCCGACGGCGGTGAGCGTCACACCGGATACCGCGAATCTCACGGCCCTGGGGGACACGGTGCGGCTGAGGGCCGAGGTGCGCGACCAACTCGGCCGGATCATGAACGGGATGGTGGTCTCGTGGAGCAGCGGCGACGCGGCCGTTGCGACGGTCGATACGTCCGGACTTGTTACGGCAGCGGGCAACGGGAGCGCCACGATCACGGCGAGCGCGGGGTCCGTGTCCGCGACCGCGTCGGTCACCGTGGAACAGGTCACCGCGTCACTCGCCGTCTCGCCTGCCCTCGATTCTCTCTTCGGGATCGCCGACACCGCGACGTTCGCGGCGGAGGCGGCGGACGCCAACGGCTACGAGGTCGTCGACGCGATCGTGGCTTGGGAGAGCAGCGCCCCCCTCGTCGCGACGGTGAGCGCCGACGGCCTCGTGACCGCCGTGGGAGGAGGGGGCGAGGCGCTGATCACGGCATCCGCGGACTCGGCGGCCTCCACTGCGCTTGTCATCCTGGTGGAGGCGGTCCAAGTCAAGGTTCAGCGTCTGGACACGACCATCGTTGTCCCCGTTAGTGCGTCAGGTCGGAGCTGGACCTTAGGGGTGACCGAATCCCGCTGGCTGCCGGAAATGCCGGTGGCCAGCGTGAGCCGACGCGAGGATCCTCCGGGGGTCATGATCGAGGTCGTCGGTCCCGGCTGGGTGCGTGTAGACCCGTCTGTGGCAGGCAGACGCGTACAAGGAGTGCGCGTCCAAGTTGCGCCGACACATCCGTTCGTGGTTTCCCTGACGCAGGAGGATTGGCCGGCCGCCGACATCGTCACGGCGAGAGGCTACGGGGTGGACCGAATACCGTTGCCGGCCTTCCGGGTTGGCGGCGAGTCGGCACTGGAGGCCTTCGGCGACAGCGCGGCAATGCGTTTCATGCCCGCGCCGCTGAACGGCGGAGCGTGCTCGGGCGACCCGGTGGGCGAGGGGCTGGTCGAGATCCTGGATGTACAGGCTCCGGGCCCGACCACAGTCGGGAGACTGGCCGGACCGGTTGCCGCGCTCGATCCAGGCGAGTCCTTCCGCTTCGGCGGGCCGGACTCGTGCCTGCGCCTCTGGGCCCGGCCAAGCGCCGCCTATGTGCTGGCCGGGGTCGAGCGCAGCGCCATCGACGCCTCCCGCCGCAGTCCGACTCCCGTGGAATACGGAGGTGGCGCGCCATACTGGATCGAGGTGACCGACCGGACGGTCCAGCCGTCCGCCCGCGTACAGCTCGCGCTCGCGCGCCAAGCGGCGTGGCAGGAGGCCGCAGAGCGACATCCTGCCCCGCCTAGGCTCCATCCGAGCACGTATGCGGTGAAGAGCGACTCCTTGGAAGGATTGGACACCAAGACCGACAAGTGGAAGGTGGGCGACGAGTTCGAGTGGTACACGAACGACGAGCGCGAAGGAGTCTTCCGGGTGGTCGAACTCTACCCCCCCAACGTGGTGTTCGCCGTGTTCAAGGAAGATCTGGATTCGATTTGGACCGACGCGCGGGCCGCCGAATTCGACGAGATCATGAACTGGCTGGGGTCTGAGGAGGTCCAGAACCTCTACAAGACGGTCTTCGGGCCGCGCTTGCCGATCACCAACACGAAGAACGAACAGATGGTGGTCCTTTACAACGCGGGCAGCGACGACCACAGCACCGGCGTGATGATTCAGAACATCGACGGGGAGCGGACCACGACGACCGTTCACGTGCGCGACGCCGCATGGGGCACGAAGGGGTGGTACCACAACCTTACCGCGCACGAACTGGCCCACGCGTGGGACCTGCGCAACAACGCCGGGTTCGTGGGTCCTTGGTCCAGCGAAGGGATCGCGAACTGGTTCGCGGACGAGAACAGCCGGCTTGCGACCAACGTCCCGCTGGACGCGAACTGGGACGTGGACGAACCGCTGCGGGGGTTCCGCCTGCGTCTGCCCTGGAGCGGCGATTTCCTCGCCGGCTACCGGGAGAGCCACCCGTATCTGAGATTCCTCGTGACCGGGCTGATATTCGACCACGGCCAGTCCTACGCCTCCGCGGTGCGGCGGGTGGTCACGGGCGCCTCCGAGGACTGGTACGGGCACTACTTCGTCCAGTGGAACCAGTGGGACCTTCGCGGAAGGGGGCCGGGCCTCGTCGAACGGATGCGCGAGGTGGTTCCCGGCTGGGATCCCATCGAGTCGCGGCTGGATTGGATGGCGTCCTTCGCTCTGGACGACCGGGGCGGACTGCCCGAGTACGACATCCCGTTCATCGACAGGGCGTGGCAGCACTTCCCGGCATGGGAGACGATTCGCGTCGGCGGGGGTCGTATCGCTGGAGGCCAGTCGGCCGTGGGCGGGAACTACTACTTCCTGGTCGACGACCCCAAGGGCATCGGGGGCAGCGTACACCTCCAGGTGACCGACGGAGACGCGCACCTGGAGTGGAAGCTGGTCCGGTACAGGTGATGCGCGCCGTTCAAGCGAAGAGGGGGGGAAGGGAGCGGGCGGACATGGGAGGACCGCTCGCCGTCCCGGGGCCCACGACAACGATGACCCTTGCAGCGGGTTCTCGCGGCAACGGGGCAGCACCGTTGCACTGGCTGCTGGCGGGACTTCTGTGGGCCGTTGCGTGCCAGCGGGACGCCGATCCGACATCGCCCTCGGAGCCGCCCGCATCGGCCACCGCCGAGACTGCCGCGGCCGTCGATCCGTCCGCCGTATATGGGACGGGGATGACCGTTCGGGTGTCGCCGCGCGCGGCCATGCTGTTTTTCAGGGCGGGGCAACCGGATCGCGCCATCAAGTTCTCGGCCCAACTGCTCGACTCGGCCGGGGCACCCGTCGTGCCGCCCCCTCCGGGAATGCGGTGGGAGGTGTCCGAACAAGGTGGCCTGCGCCTCGGCGAGACGGGAGCATCCAGCGATGGCCTGAGCGCCACCGCCAACGTACATCCCGGCCGGCCGGGCCGGGACACCCTCTTCGCCCGCTCCGGAGGCCACTCCGGACACGCAGTCGCCACCAACTGGGATTGGGCGAACGGGTCCTGGAGCGGACCCAACTGGACCGTTCCGGGCCAATCGGGATGCTTGGAACTGGTCGGCCATGACTCCGGCGGAAACGCCGTGCGCCTACCGACGTTCGACCACACGGACTGGCGCTCCTTCGATCCCGAGGTACTGAGCGCCGATTCGCTCGTGGTCGCTTCCGACAGCCTCTCCGCCCGGCTGTGCGTCACCGGGCACTCCGTCGGGCGGGCGCGGGTCGCCGTGAGCGCCTGGGACACGACGACGCTCAAGTACGTGGGCGAATACGCGCGGTTCCACGTCTTGAAACCGCCCCTGACGGTCGCGATGGAAGCGTCCGAATGGGAACTGGGGGTGGGCCAGTCCCATCCCATGCGGCTGATCCTCACGGATGATCTCGGTACCGGGGTGCCGATCAAGCCGGAATGGGCCGACTCCTGGGAGGTCTCCGACGAAACCGTCCTGGCCATGGACGGCGGCGTGGTGACTGGGAGAGCGAGCGGATCGACCGCGTTGCGCGCGACCTACCTGGACCGGGATCTAGTGGCCAACGTCGAGGTCTACGCAATCACGGACGTCCGCTTCAGCAATGACGTCATGTGCGTGATCACCGATCGGGGCGCGGTCCGTTGCTGGGGCGACCGCTGGCGGCCGCTGTGGGGATATGGCCGACGGACCCGAGGGCGGGTGGCACCCCGGGAAGTCGGGGACATGCCGATCGGGGGGCTCGCCGCGCAATTCCGGTGGGGATCAGGGAGCGAATGCGTACGCACGCTGGCTGGCGACGTGCGGTGCTGGGGAACGGCTACGGGCGGCCTCCTGGGCTATGGCAACCTCGACGGCATCGGGGACGACGAGACGCCCGCCGATGCCGGTCCGGTTCCGATCGGCATCGGCGGGCGCGTCGTGGACATCGGAGGCGGGGACGACTTCGTGTGCGCCGTGTTCGACTCGGGCAGGGTTCGTTGCTGGGGCAGCAACCACGCCGGGCAACTGGGCATGGGACACCAGAGGCAGATCAACGTGGGCGACGACGAGACCCCGGCGGACATGGACAGCGATGTACTCCTGGGTGGCAAGGCAGTTCAGGTGGCCGGCGGACGCTACAAGGCATGCGCGCTGCTCGACACGGGGAAAGTGCGGTGCTGGGGAATAAACGCCGAGGACTGGGACTGGCGGAACAAGGTGGTGATCGGCCAAAGCTTCGGCCTTGGGTACGGCGAGTTGGGTACCATCGAGCCTATCGGGGACGATGAGCCTCCTTCCGAGGCCGGTGATCTGGAGCTCCCCGGAAGGGCGACGAAGATCGCAGTCGGCGGATACCACATGTGCGCCCTCATGGACGATGGCGCTGTTCGCTGTTGGGGAGATGCGGGCAACGGCAACCTCGGCCATGTCAACAAGTGGTGGGAGCACATCGGCGACGACGAGACCGCGGCAGCTACGGTCCCGTTGTATTTCGAGTCTCCCGTCGTCGACCTCGCCGCCGGGTACTGGCACACATGCGTATTGCTCCGAAACGGATCCGTCCGCTGCTGGGGAGACGGGAACACCGCGGGGCAACTTGGCATCCCCGGCGTTATCAGGTTGGGCGACGATGAGCCGATCACTTCCGTGCCTCCCGTCAGGGTCGGCGGCCCGGTCGGACGGATCGTTCTGTTCGAAGACGGAACCTGCGCGGTCATGCGGGCCGGCGGACTGCGCTGCTGGGGATACAACGGCGGCATCCTCGGTTACCCCTTCCGCGAGAACATCGGCGACGACGAACACCCTGAGAGCGTCGGAGACATCAAGCTGTTCCCCGGGCCGGTTACCCGTGGCCGAACCGGGGCGGTTGCGGCGGACGTCGCCGACCCGGCCGACGCCGTGACCCCATCGGTCGTGGTGCTTCCCATGGTTGCGCGTGGAACCCGAAGCGGCGGACCGCTGGCTGGGCCGGACGGAGTGATTTGGCCGGATTCCGTGGGACGGCCGTTCCAGTGATGCCGATACCTGATCCGCGGCTCGGCGCTTCACCGAGTATCCATCCACTCATCGACCGGCCCACCTGAACCCACCGGTAACTGTGCGGGGAGATCTTTGGAGCGCTCTTGTGTTCCCGTATGAGTAGAGGGATGGAATGCGGGGACGCGCGACTCAATGCGAGATAAACAATTGATATGATCAGTTTTATGTAATCATCCGTGTGAAGGTGACGGTCACGGCCCGCGACCCCGGCGGCCTTGAGACGGCCCAGCGCTTCTCCGTGACCGTTACGAGAGCGAACCGGGGGCCGGAAACCGTAAGCACGATCCCGGACCCGACCTTGACGGCTGGCCAAGCGGCGATGGTGGACGTGACTGGCTACTTCCGGGATCCGGACGGGGATGCGCTGACCTACACGGCTAGGTCGTCGGCGTCCGCGGTTGCCTCCGTATCAGTGTCGGGCCGCATGCTGACCATCGTGGGCGTGGCGCGGGGGAGTGCGACGGTGACGTTGATCTTCTGAGGGTCCATAAACTAAGTTATGATAACGTATTACGTTGGAACTGGTTCTTGTATCCCCTCATCTCATCCCCCTTCCCGAACGGGAATGCAATGGGCCTCCGAAGACCTCCCCGGACACGGACCTCGGGAATCCGCGAGTAGATGCGCATCTGTGTCCGGTCAGCCGGTTTCCTTGAGCATTGCGACGGATTGCGGCCCATGCCGCAAACGAAAGGCTCGACCGCTGCGGGAGGCTTCATAGCCGGTTGCAGGTCGGTCATTACATGGCGGTTGCGGCCCGCCCGCCGGCGTCCCACGAAGCCAGCGGCGTCCAGTGCCTTCCCGTGGCACCGCCTTCGGCCATCACGGTCGGTCTTCTGATGCGAGACCTGCGGATGTAGGAACCGGAGAAGCTGACGGTGGCCGCCCGGCCGTCCGTGTCGATGCTCGCGGTGGCGGAGGTGCGGTCGAAGCGCGCGTCAGCCGGATAGTTGCTGATGGTGATGGTGTGGATGCCGGCCTCCACGTCATCGAACCGGAACGCGCCCCCGCCGGTCGTAACGGTTGCGGCCCGGCCGTCCAGGGCGACGGTCACGCCGTCGGTTCCCCGTCCCTCGATCATCACGTATCCCACGATGGCGTTGGCGGGCATCGGTGGCGGGGGGTTGTCGTTGCGCCCGGTCGCGGCGGATAGGAGAACCGCGAGGGACAGCAGCAACGACGCGGCCAAGGTCATGTACGCTGCGTACCTGTTCCTTCGGGTTCGCCTCTGGTACCGAGTCATCCGGTACAGTCCCTTGGCGGAAGCCACGCCGCGAACGCGGGGCGTTGGCGGGCGGTGGTTTCCGTTCGACTCTGTGGCGGGTGCCGAGCCGCCGGTCATCACCGCCAAGATCCTCGACCCCCTTCGCATGCAGGTCACGGAAGGGTACTCGCCGCTCCGCACGGCCATCTCGATGCGCTGGGCGAACCGCGCCTTCGCCCTCGACCGTTCACGGGTGTTCACTGTCCAAGTCGTCGCGCGCGCGCCATTCATGGCGGACGGCTTGGTGCCGGGTCGTCCCTTCGCGTCGATCCGCCTGACCGTGATTCCGCTTCCCGTGCCGTTGGCGCTCGGGTCGATACACAGCAACTCGTCCCGTCCGAGCCCGGCCAGATGATCGAGGATCCGCCGCCAAGGCATGGGCCGAACCGACTCTCCGTGGCCGGTCACGTAACCCCGCGCGGCCCAACGCAGGGTGTCCACGATGGCTTCGTAGCTTGGGGTCTCCTGCCGCATGGTTCCCGACTCCTTGCCTCGGGTTACACGCCCCCGATTCGCTTCGGGGTGCCCTACGGCCAATATGCAGCAACGCGCCAACGGGCCTTGAGAGGAGAATTCCGCGAATTCTGGGGGGAGAAACCCGCAACCGTCCTGACGGGAGATTCCCGTCATTCCGTGCGGACCGTGGGAAGCTGGCGGGACCTCCGGGTTCCGCTACTCCTCGGCTTCGGGCCGCAGGATCCCGCTTTCGAGCGCGAAGCGCACGATGTCGCGCCGGTGCTTGAGGCCCAGCTTCGACTTGGCGCGGGCGATGTAGCCCTCGACGGTCCTTGCGGCTGAGGCACATCTCGCGGCCCGCCTCCGCGGCGGAGAACCCCCGCGCGGTCAATTCGATCACGGTCCGCTCGCGATCCGATAGCGGCTCCGGCTCTTCGCCCGCGCCGCGCCGCTGCGCCTTCCGGTGCGCGATGAGCGCGGCCGCGCGTCTCGGCAGATACGAGTGGCCGCGCACGACCGCCTCAATGGCTCCCATGAGATCGGTGTCGGCGGCCGACTTGTTCAGAAAACCATCCGCGCCGGCTTCGAGGGCGGGCACCAGGAAATCGTCCTCGTCGTGGACCGTGAGCACTAGGACCTTCGTTTCGATGCCGAGGGCGGCGATGCGACGGGTCGCCTGAACTCCGTCCATGCCGGGCATCGCCAGGTCCATGACGACGATGTCCGGCTCCAAGCTACGGGCCTTCGCCACCGCCTCCTCGCCCGACGACGCCTCTCCCACCACCTCCGCCCCTCCCGATGCTTCGAGCAATGCCCGGAGACCGGCGCGCACGACCGCGTGGTCATCGACCAGGAGCGCCCTCACCATCGTCGGCAATCCCTCATCCGTTCCGTCCGCCCGCACTCCGGGCGGGAACGGAGGCGCGGACCGTCGTTCCCCCGCCCGGGGAGGTCCGCACGACGAAGGAGCCCCCGACGAGCGCGGCCCTCTCGCGCATCCCGGCGAGACCCACGCAGCCGTCGCCCGGCAGCCCTTCCGCGTCGAGCAACTCGAATCCGCACCCCTCGTCCCGGATGGTGGCCATGACCGCGCCGTTCGCCAATTCGACCGTCACGGTCGCCTCGTTCACCCCCGCGTGCCTCACCGCGTTGCCCACCGCCTCCTGCACGATCCGGTACAGCGCGAGCGTGGCGACCTCGTCCAACTCGCCGCCCACCCGGCCTAGGCTGGCTTTGACCGTGATGGCGGGGACCCGAAGACTACGAGTACCGGCGCCTCGGCACCTGCAACGTGTTCATGGCCACCGAACCACTGGCCGGCCGACGCCAGACCAAGGTGACCGAGCGCAGGACCAAAACCGACTGGGCCCGCTTCCTGCGCGACATCGCCGCGCAGTACCCCGACGCCACCCGAATCACGCTGGTGATGGACAACCTCAACACGCACCGCCCCGGCGCGCTCTACGAAACCTTCGAACCCGCCGAGGCCAAGGCGCTTTGGGATCGCTTCGAGTTCGTCCATACTCCCAAGCACGGCAGTTGGCATGTCGCCGAGGTCGTTCTGAATCCAAGCCGGCGACGCACGTGTCAAGCTCAAGCGTCTCTATCCGACGTTTGATGTGTGACGTGACACTAGGCTGGAGTAAACGGCCTCGATGTCGCGGAAGACAGAGCCGAGGGCGGAGGGAAGCCCCCCGTGGTCCAGTTCTGGCGGCAGGAGTCCCCGGATCATCCGCTTCACCCCGAGGATCGTGCCTCGAATGTCTTCGGCGATCCGCGCCCGCGCTCGCTCCCGTTCACCGTCGTCCCTCTCGTCGGCCAACAGCTTCACCCGGATCTTCAACGCCACGAGGTTCTGGAGGAACTCGTCGTGCAGTTCGCGCGAAAGATGCTTCCGCTCCTGTTCGGCCGCCGCGATCATCTTGCCCGACAGGCGTCGCATCCGCTTCCAGGCGGAAATGTCGCGGACCGCGCAGATCACGTGTTCCCGGCCCCGTCCCAGCTTCGAGGGGCTCAGGCTGATCTCGACCGGGATCGTCGTGCCGTCCTTGCGCAGGGCTTCGAGTTCGAGTCCCTCTCCCATCGGGCGGGGCTGCGGCGACTCGCCGTAGCGTCGCCGGTGCCGGCGGTGCCGAGCGCGGCCGGCGTCGGGAATCAATCGCTCGACTTCGCTGCCCTCAAGTTCCTCCCGGCTCCATCCGAACATCGCGACGGCCTGACGGTTGAGATCCTGGATCACGCCGTCCGCATCCACCACGAGCATCGCGTCCGGCGAAGCGTCGAACACGGCGGTGTAGTCCCTCCGCTTGAGCACGCCCGGCTCCGTCTTTTCGTTCGGGTGGACCGGCAGCCCGCTCACGCGGCCACGTCCCGGCACTGCCCGGTGTTCACCCATGAGATGTGCGTCTCCAAGGAATGTCAATGGAAGAGCGAATCGTCATCGGGTCCGTGGGCATCGAAGTCTGTTCTGGTTCCGGGCGCGGGACTCCACTCCTCGGGAGAAGGGCCGGAGCCCGCATTGGCATCGTCAGATCAGGCCGTCTTGCCTGAGCCGGTCGGGCGTAATCGCGCCGCGCCGCCGCGGAGCCAGGAAGCGGATCCGGTGCGGAGCGGCCGCGCCTTTCTGTTCATTGGAGATCCCGTCCCTTCGTCGACCGGATGGGTGACGGGTTGGTTGCAATTAGGGAACCGGCAGTCATCGTTCCCGCGCTGCGGGGAATCAACAGAACGGATCCGATCCGCATGCGCCGAGGCTCCACGTCCGGATTGACTGTGCGCAAGGCGTCCAGCGGAACACCGTACCGTCGTGCAATGCGCACCAGGGCTTCCCCCGGGGCAACGGTGTGTTCACGAAGTGTGGAGCGCTCCCCGACTGGGATTTCGGCGAGGCGGGCGAGGAACACTTCACCCGCGCCGACGGGGACGCGCAACCGTGTCGACCTGCCCGCCGGGACCAGGCCGATGCGGAGGTGCGGGTTCAGAGTCCTGAACTCGTCTTCGGCGATGCCCGCGGCATCGGCGAGGACATCCGCCGACGTCGCTCCCTCGACACGGACGACATCGAAGCGCTCCGGCGGATCCTTTTCGGATGCCGCAAGCCTGACGGCCGAGAGGTCGCCAGCCAGGCGAACGCTTGCGAGGAACCGGGGAACGAAGTCCCGGGTCTCCTTCGGCAACCGGTCGCGGATATGCCCGAACAGGGCGTCGTTGCGGGGCCGGGCTCCACCGTGCCGCCGGATCGCCCGCTCGATACGCGTCGGCCCCGCGTTGTAGGCCGCCAGCGCGAGAAACCAGCACTGGAACCGGTCATGGAGAGCAACCAGATAGTCCAGCGCGGCCTGGGTGGCCGCATGCACGTCAAAGCGCTGGTCCACGAGCGAGTTGACCTCGAGCCCGAGCCACCGGGCGGTCTCGGGCATCAGTTGCCAGAGCCCGGCCGCCCCCGCCGGCGAAACGGCCAAGTGGTAGTAGTCGGCCTCGATGAGGGGGAGGTAGCGGAGCGAGGACGGCAGGTCCCGCGCCGCCAATTCGGCGTCGACGTAGTTTTCGTACCTGCCCATCCGCTTCAGGCCGCGCTGCACCGGACCCCGCCGCCCAGTCTCCCAACGATCCAGCCACCGGGCGACCTCCTCCTCGATCAACCCGTCACGAGCCGCTGGTGGACCTGATCTCGACGTGGGGTCGCAAGGACGACCGTTCCAGCCACCGCAGATCCGCTCCGTCAGGGGCATGCGATCATCGCTCTGGTGGGAGGTATGTGCCAAGACGGAATCCGCGCCCCGGATGTTCACCTTGACGGGCATCATGGCCAGAACCACGGCGGTGATGGCGAGGACGAAAGGCGTCAGCCACCTGTTCATGAGAGTCTCCTCTCCGGCGATGTAGTCGGTACCCCCGCAGCGGTTCTCGGGGATACAAGACAGTCCTGCGGTGACGTTCACCAAGGGATAGCCCGTGATGAATGTCACCAAGCGGTGTGGGGTCCTTCCGTGTGACCCCACACCGCGCCTTCCGGTGTCCGCTTCGCGGTCCCCCCCCGGCTTCCGTCCGTAAGTTCCCATCTAGCCCGAACTTCCGCGTGAATCGGGGCCGCTGCAGGCCGTAACTCGTTAACGGGGAACCGCATACGCGGCTTCATGCGCGGTTCTCGGTACCCATGTAGCGTAAGATGCATAGCGTTGCCACGATGTGTTGTATGCGTTATGTTTATGTCCATGTACGTCGAGCGCGTCCCCAACCGGAACTCCCCGCCCGCCGTCCTTCTGCGCGAGTCCTACCGCGAGGGCGGCAAGGTCAGGAAGCGCACGCTGGCCAACCTCTCGAAGTGGCCCGACGAACTCGTCGAGGGGCTCCGCATCCTCCTGAAGGGGGGCGTCGCGCTTCCCTCGATGGACGACGCGTTCGAGATCCTTCGCTCCCGGCCCCACGGCCACGTCGCCGCCGTCCTGGGCACCCTTCGCGCCCTGGGGCTCGAGAAGCTGCTGGACCGCCGTCCGTCCCGGGAGCGGGCGCTCGCCGTCGCCATGATCGTCGCCCGCGTCCTCGACCCCCGCTCGAAGCTGGCCACCGCGCGCTCGCTTGGCGGGGAGACCATGAGCCACACGCTGGGCGGGGAGCTCGGCGTCGGGGACGCGGACGCGGACGAGCTGTACCGGGCCATGGACTGGCTGCTGAGGCGCCGGGACCGCATCGAGCGGCATCTGGCGGGGAGACGCCTGGCGGACGGCTCGCTGGTGCTGTGCGACGTGACCTCGACCTACTTCGAGGGCCGCAAGTGTCCGCTCGCCAGGCGGGGCTACTCCCGCGACGGCAAACGCGGCAAGCTCCAGATCGTGTTCGCGCTGCTGTGCGACGGAGAGGGGTGTCCGGTGGCCGTCGAGGTGTTCGAGGGCAACACCGCCGATCCGGGTGTCGTCGGCGCGCAGGTGGCGAAGCTGCGCGAGCGCTTCTCCCTGTCCCGGATCGTCTTGGTCGGCGACCGGGGGCTCATCACCGGCGCCCGCATCCGGGAGGAGCTGCGGCCCGCGGGGCTGGGGTGGATCACCGCCCTGCGCGCCGACGCGATCCGCAAGCTCGCCGGCGGCGGCGACCTCCAGCTGTCGCTCTTCGACGAGCGGAACCTCGCCGAGATCGAGTCGCCCGACTATCCCGGGGAGCGGCTGGTCGCGTGCCGCAACCCGCTCCTGGCCGCCGAGCGCGCCCGCAAGCGCGAGGAACTCCTCGAGGCCACCGAACGCGAGCTGGAGAAGGTCGCCGCGGCCACGCGGCGCGAGCGGAGCCCGCTCACCGACCCCGAGAAGATCGCCGTGCGCGCCGACCGCGCCCTGCGATCCCGCAAGGTCGGCAAGCACTTCGACACCGAGGTCGCCGGGGACGGCCGCTTCGCGTACGCGCGCAACGAGGAGCGCATCGCCGCCGAGGCGGCCCTGGACGGCATCTACGTCATCCGCACCAACGTGCCCGCCGACGAACTGCCGGCCGGGGACGTGGTCCGCTCCTACAAGAGCCTCAGCCGCGTGGAGCGCGCCTTCCGAAGCTTCAAGAGCGTCGACCTCAAGGTCCGTCCCGTCCACCACCGCCTCGAGGGGCGCGTGCGGGCCCACGTCTTCCTCTGCATGCTCGCCTATTACGTCGAGTGGCACATGAGACGCGCCCTCGCCCCGCTGCTCTTCGACGACGACGACCCCGACGCCGCCGAGGCCCAACGCGCCTCGCCCGTCGCGCCCGCGAGACCCTCGCCCGCCGCGCGCGCCAAGGCCGCCCGCAAGCGCACTCCCGAGGGGCTGCCCGTCCACAGCTTCCGGACACTCCTGGCCGACCTCGCCACCCTCACCAAAAACCGCGTCCGACCCGTCGCGCCCGGAGCCCCGGCCGCCGACATCCTCGCCCGTCCCACCCCCCTTCAGGCCGAGGCCTTCCGGCTCCTCGGCGTCAAACCGTGACCCGTACCCAGTAGCACCCACCCCCGAAATCGAGTCATGTGACCACGTCGCAACAACTTGCCGCGTTCCGGGCTGCGGAAGTTCGGTCTAGCGTTACTTTACGGCTAGCCGTAGTCGGACGACGGTTTGCACTCCGAGGTCGTCCGCTCGGGACGCGAGGATGTCGCCGTTGCCGCACAGGAACCACAGCCGGTACGGTACGCTTACGATTTCCTCACCGACGAGAGCATGGGTGCCTGCATCGGAGGTCTCGTGGCTTGGTTCGAACAACTGCCACACCGTTTCGAGATCGCCGTCTCCGCCTCGCCGACGGATGACGTTGAGAACCTTACCGCCGTCCAACGCAAACACAGCGTGGGATTGGGGATACCAAACGTTGAATGACGTGTACTTCACGCCCTCGTCGTCAACGCCCCGTACGAGCACGGCGTCCCCCGGCGCCTCTAGCAGTTCCGGCATCTCCGAGACGGTTCGGCCCACCGGCTCGCCCCCGCCAGTCATCGGGAACTCGTAGCGAACGATGGAGTGCGGCGCACCGCTGGAATACATGAGTGAGCCATCCTGCAGAGCGTGCGTTGAGCCGCCAGTACCGACCACGCGGGCCATCCATTCCTCGGCCCGGGCACCATCGGCCCAACTGCCAAGGTGTTCGCCCGCCGAGCTGAAGCGGTGGATTCCGGCTTCGATCCACGGCACGCCGCCGCTCAGCACTAAGTCGCCCGAGGAAAGGACCGCGAACCCCTTCGTCCACTGAACGCTGAAGGGCAACTGGACGCGTTGGAGCGGCTGCCCGGCGGCGGAGTATACCTCGATCGCGTCGCGGCCGAGGTCGTGGACGGCCACATTGCCGTCGGGCGTGATGGCGACTCTATCGGCGCCCAATAGCTCACCCGGTCCGTCCCCTTTGCCTTTGGCAACCATGAAATCGCGTGTGCCCGACGGGTCCGATGGGTCAACGGCGAGGATCTCCGTGAAACCCGCGATCCACACGGTCCCGAGCGGAGTCTCTGCTACGCCGCTGACGTCGGAGAGCCGTTCGAGGCGCGTATGCCCATCGACGGCCCACACCTCGGTCAGCGTCAATCGCCGGAGGTGTGCGACATCTTGGGCTGCGACCGCGTGGACTCCGAGCGTGAAGACCGCGAGCGGGATCGCAGCGGAGGCGATCCCGCTCGGGAGCCAGCCCATCATGACGGCGACACTGCGTAGGTCGTGCGGCGCCCACCAAGGCGTTGGACGTATGTCCTGAGCGGATACTTGTCCTTGAGAACCGTCAGTTCCGCTCCGTCGATCTCCACCCACGTATCATCGTTCACTTCGCGATAGGCCACCCGCAGCGACCCCTCCCCGCAGGTCCACGTCCCGAAGACGCTGTCCTCAAGACGCACCACCAGCGTCCGCTCGTCGTCGTCGCCAACGAGTCGCAGATCGGCATCTGGAACGTTGAGCGACTGTGTGGGATTGCAGGCTTGGCCGGTCATCCGGCAACACCCTTTCCCGTCTTCACTTTCGCCCTTGAAGTCGCACGATGCGCTGCCGTACTCGGAGCGATCGCAGTTACTGCAGTTCTTGCAGAGAGCGCAGTCCTGCGCGACCACGGGGTCGGGGGCCGCGAGACTACCCGCGAACCCGCAAAGGACCACCAAGGCGAATCTCATCACGATACGCATGTCACTCCTCCTTTTCTTGGAAGTTCGAAGGCCGGCGAATCCGGCACTTCATGATCCACCTCCTGTGATGGAGGGATGGATCTCCATTTTTTTTCCCGCACAAATAAGTTAGGGAGCACTAGTCGGCGCCAAGCCGGGAAAAACCCCTGACTTTTGACGGGAGATTTCCGGGTGCGTCCTGCGGGGAAAATCCCCTCACCCCGGTCCAGCGGCGTCAGGGCACGGGGTGCCAGTCGGCAATCCAAGAGACCGGCGGAGGGCGTTTCGCTCGGGGGGGGTCGGGACAGGGTGGCCGCGGGTGAGCACGGCTGGCTGAGGGCATTTGGGCCGCCTAAGCCAGCCGACGCCACGTTGAACGTGGCGGACTGGCAAGGGGAGCGCGCCGCCCCCCTGCGGACGCCTCCAAACGCCGCTCCGGGCAACGCCCGGAACAGCCTCGACCGGACCGTCGCGGGCAAGCTCCCCGGCCTCGCCGGTGATGCCGGCGCTCCTCTGCCGCGCACCGATTCCCCCCCTACCTCTACCCCTCGGAGACCGAAGATCGTGCGTCAGGGGCGATCCTGCGCCCCGTACGTTACCCGAAAAGCCTCTGGAACCCACAGAAACGGCCCCCGAGCCCCGTCGCGGGTCCCGGATCAGGCTCGGGTGCCAGCCTTCCGATCCGCGACGTACTCCGCCCACTCATCCATAAGCCGACGCCTCCGCTCGAACAGGTCGGAGCGCATGTAGGCGGCCTCCACCTTGTTCTTCACGATGTGCGCCAGCGCCGCCTCGACCACCTCCCTTGGATGATCCGTTTCCTCGGCCGCCCAGTCCCGGAACGACGACCGGAAGCCGTGCGGCACCGCCGCGATCCCCAGCCTCTCAAGCATCTGGCGAACCTGCTTCTCCGCAAGCTCCCGTCCGTGCCCTCTCGCGAAGACGATGGAGCTCTCATCGTCCAGCCTCCGCGCCTCGTCGAGGATCTCCAGCGCCCGCCCGCACAGCGGCACACGGTGCTTCCGATTCGCCTTCATGCGCTTGGCCGGGACCGTCCACACGCCCTCCCCGTGGTCCATCTCCGGCCACACGGCCCACCGCACCTCGCCCCACCGAGCCGCAGTCAGGACCAAGAACTCGAAGGCCAGCTTGACGACCGGCAGCGAGTCGGACGCCCGCACCGTCTCAAGAGCCGCCGCGACCTCACGGTGCGGCAGCGCCTTCATGTGCCGCACCACGTCGTTCTGAGGACCGAGCACCCGCCCGATGCGGTCGCACGGGTTGTCGGGCCGCAGCTCCATCGCCACGGCCCATTCCAGGACGGCGCGCATGCGGCGGCGCAGCGTCCGGGCGGTGGGGGGCTTCACATGCCAGATCGGGGCGAGGACCTCGTAGATGTCGGCCCCCGTGACCTCGGTGACCGGCATCTTGCCGATGCGCCCGAACGCGAAGCGCTCCAAGCTGCTCAGCCACGCCCTCGGGTACTTCGGGTTGCGCCAGCCCGCCTTCTGCTGCTCAACGACCTTGACGGCGGCTTCCGCGAAGCTGGGGACTCCCTGAGTCCGCCGCTTCTCGGCCAGCGGGTCCCCGCCCTCGCGGGCCAGCTTGCCGTTGGCCCGCGCCTTCTCGCGGGCCTCGGCCAGCGAGACAAGGGCGACGCTGCCGAGCCCGAGCTCGCGCCGCCGTCCGCGAATGACGAGCCGTTGAATCCAGCTGCGCGCTCCGCTGGGCTGGACGTAGAGGTACAGCCCGTTGCCGTCGGCGTGTCTGCCGCGCGGAGCGGAGCGGATGAAGGCGGCCGACAGGGCCTTGTGGGGATGGCGGCCCTTGGGCTTGGTCTTCCGGGGTTTTGCGGCGGTGTTCGTTCCAGTACTCATCCCCACATAATATGTGGGATGGAAGCGGATTGCAAGGGACGGTGCTTAGCTTATGGGTTCGGTGGATGAGTACTGTAAAATGTTATTATTACTGTATGTTATGAACATTCATGAACATCTTGGGACGTTTCTGGACTTCATATGGCAGTAAAGGTGACGGTGACTGCCCGCGATCCCGGCGGACTTACGGCGGCGCTCACTGTCGGTGTGACGGTCGAGTTCGCGGATCGGGCGGCGCTGGTCGCGCTATACGAGGCGACGAACGGGCCGAACTGGCTCAACAACGAGAACTGGCTGACGGACGCGCCGCTTCGAGATTGGTACGGCGTGGACACGGATGCTGACGGTCGAGTCATCGGGATCGACCTTGGTGGCAGGTTGGATGATGCGGGGAGGAAAGGTGTCGCATGGGCTGACCGGCCCGATCCCGGCCGAACTCGGCGACTTGGCCAACCTGTGGATTTTGGGACTCGGCTTCAACGATCTTACGGGGCCTCGCGGTTCAGTGACACGACGCCGCCGGTCTTGGCGTCAAAGACCACAACGCCGACGGGAGAAGTGTCGACCAGGGCGTCCAGCCTGGCCCGCGCCTGTTGTTCGCCCCGGTACACGCGCGCGTTGGCGATCGCCGTCCCCGCATGCGTCGCGAACAGCGGCAGCACTTCTTCGTCCTCGGCCGTGAACTCGCCTCCGCCCTTCTTGTCGATGACAAAGAGATAGCCGACGCGCACGCCGCGGCAATCGATCCGCGCGCCCCGCGCGGTGCCGTAGGGCAGCCCGCCCGCCCCGAACCCGTGGCGCCGCAGGTATTCGGGCACGTCCTCGAAGCTCAGCGCCCCCGGAAGCCGCGTCACATGCTCGAACAGCCGCGGCCCATCGGCCCAGTCCTCCAAGTGCCGCTGCTTGGCCTCCGTGATGCCGGAGCCGACGAGGCGCAGGGGCCGGCCAGCCTCGTCGACCGTTGTGATCAGGCCGTAGCGCGCGCCGGTCAGTGAGCGGGCGCTGTCGACGACCTCCTGCAGCACGGCGTCCGGATCGAGGCTCGCGCTGATGCGCACCGCGGCGCGGCTCAACTCGAAGACGCGCCGCTCCAGCGCGTCGACCCGGCGCCGCAGCGCCACGGAATCGTCTGTCATCGCTCACCGCTCCCCGGGCCCTGCCCACGCTGGCGCGCGAGCCCGCACGGCGTAATCGCCAAATGCTCGCCGAAATGGGCCAAATCTTCGTCCACGGATCGGATTTGAAGCGGTACAATAGGCGTCATGCGCCGTGGACGCCAGATCCCGTTAGCCGGGCTCGCGATGTCGGGACTGATCACAGTCCTGCTCATCGGGTGCGGGAGCGAGGACACGGCCGGACCCGCCCCGCCCCCGCAGCCCGAACCCGCCCGTCCCACGGCGGTCACGGTCAGCCCGGCCACCGCCGAGCTGACCGCATTTGGCGCAACCGTCCAACTGAGCGCGGAGGTGCGCGACCAGAACGGACGGCCCATGACCGGCGCGGCCATTTCGTGAGCCAGCAGCGACCCATCGGTGGCGACCGTGAGCGCTTCCGGACTCGTGACGGCGGTGAGCAACGGGTCCGCGTCGGTCACGGCGACCTCGGGAGCGGTGTCCGGAAGCGCGCGGATTGCCGTAGAGCAGGCGATTAACGCGGTGCGCGTATCGCCGGGGGCGGTGGCGCTCCTGGTGGGAGACACTGCGCGTCTCGAAGCGGCGGCCTTGGACGCGCGGGACAACGAGGTGTCAGGCGCGGAGTTCGAGTGGTCCTCAAGCGACACGGCGATCGCGACCGTGGACGCGGTCGGACTCGTCCGCGCGGTCGGGGTCGGCGCGGCGACGGTCACCGCCGCTTCGGGAGAAGTGGCGGGGTCGTCCCGGGTGGTGGTGCAGTCGAGCGATCCCGCAGATCACCACGCGGCGCTCACCGCGGGACTGCCGGAACACCCGTTTGCGAACACCACCGGCGGCGAGACGGAGGGCAGCACTAAGACGGTCGGCACGTTGCGGCTGGGCCTGAACCCCGACGCGTTCCCCGTGATCGGCGATCAGGGCGACATGGGCCTGTCCCTGCTTGTGGCCGGTTCATTCCTGGGGTCGGGACGCGTGGTTGCCTTCTCGGGGCAAGATTTCTTGGGATCGGACGACCGAGCCACGCTCTTGGGGCACGGGCATGCTGACCGCCTCCTCGCCAACGCGGTCCGCTGGACCGCAGGTGTTCGTGCGTCACCCCTGCGGGTCTTGGCGGACAATCAGCGCATCGCGGACGCGCTCGCGGCGCAGGGGCTGGACGGCGTGGACGTGGTGAGCAGCGGCCGGGGCTCGGCGGACCGTGACTGGAGTGCAAGCGCGTTGGACGGCGCCGATGTTGCCGTGGTTCAGGTCAACGAATGGGGCACCGCACGCCTGATAAGTGAGTCCGTAGGGCCACTTCGGCGTTTCGTAGAGCGCGGGGGCGGATTGGTCATCGCCGGCTCGGCCTTCCATTGGAGTTGGTGGATCGAGCGAAGCCACGGGGCGTTCTCGGGCAACACGCTCTTGCGCGGGACGGGCATCTCGTGGAACGAGGACAGCATCGAGACGATCGCGTCCGCTTCCACCCGGATTGATCTGCGTGCACTGACGCCCGGTCTCATATGGGGGCAATACCTCAGCGGAGGCGGGCTCGACGCGGCGCAGATGTGGCAGCTGCCGGGCTTGTTCAGTGCGGCACTTGAACTCGGTCGTACCGAGGAACTGGACTCAGCCCTCGTCCGCCTGGTGTCGGAGACGCCTCCGTTGCCCGCCTCCGCCGACGCGCCGGAGGCGCGACTCTCAGCCGACGTGGCGAGCAGTTTGGGTCCTCACGAGTGGCCGGAGACACACCCTTGGGCAACGACTTTCCCCGGCCTTCCCGCCCGCGGTACCCGCGGTGAGAGGGGGTCCGTCGTCGTGGACGCCACCTGGGGCGAGTTTCCCGCCGATGCTCGTCGGCGGGAACGTCACTTCCCGCTGGAGTTCTACGCGCCACCGGGCGGTCTCGTCACCATTTCGGTTCCCTCGTCGCACGCGACCGGCGAGCTGGCGATCACGGTGGGCCAGGAACACAATGACCTGCGGCAGATCCCGGAGCACGCCGTATGGCGCTGGGCGCCAGCTTTGCGTCGCACCTTCAGCGTTACGACCGCGGAGACTGAGGTCACCAATGCGTACGGTGGCGCGCTTGCCCTCGTCGTTCCCGGATCCTACCGGGGGACGATACCCGTAACCGTGGAAGGGGCGATCCCCATGGCCGTGTACACGGCCGGCGAGTCGAACGGGGCCGATTGGTTCGCGGCTCTGAGCGCGGGAGCCCCACAGGCCATCATCCAGAAACCCGGCGGCATCCGATTTGTGATCTCGGCCGAGTCCGCGCGCCGCATCACCGACCCGGGCGAAGTCTCGGTATTCTGGGACGGATTCCGGCAACACCATGCGGAGCTCGCCGGTGAGCCCGTTTCCCGCGCGTACGAAAGCATCTGGATCTTCGATCCCCAGGTCGGCTGCGGCTACGCCAACGCGGGCTGGCTGACAATCAACTATCCGCTTCACGGAGAACACTGGGTGCTGGTGCCGGGCACGGCGGAGGGACGGGCTTGGCTCGCCACTCTGCCCAACGACGGTCCACAGGCCCCTGTACGCCCACCACCCACACCCTACTCCCCGGCGGCACACGGCGTGAACTGGTGGCTCTTCGGCCACGAGTTGGGTCACCAGTGGCAGACCGAGGACTGGGGCGGTGGGAGCACCTACCCGGAAATCGGCGAAGTCGCCGTAAACCTGTTCACCATGTACACCCTCAACGGGTACATCTTCGGCGGAGACGACTCGGACATTATCGCCGACCACCGCATGCCCAACTCGGTGGACCATGCCGCTCTATCGCATCTCCGCTGGCCCACAGCGGACGTATTCCAAAGGCTCCAAATGTACCGCCAGCTCATCTTCGAGTTCGGATGGGAGCCGATGAAGGCGGTCTTCCGCAGTTACTACGATCCGGCCTATCCGCGCTCGACGTACGGCGGCGAACTCGACGGGTTCGCGATCCGGTTCAGCGCCATCGTGCAGCGCGATCTGGTCCGCTTTCTCCGGCATTGGGAGTACCCGCTGTCCGAGTCCGCCGAGGCCACCATCCGCTCCTTCGGGCTCGAAGAGTGGCTGCCTCCCGGATGGTAGGACTTGTCGACCCTGCCCGGCTCTCACGGGACGCTGGAGCAGGGCTGAGCTTGGTAACACCCCGGGGGTCCTTGGTGATGTCGTGGTCGAGAGAGAGGGGCTACGGACCCTTTGCCAGAACCTAACTCAACCCGACGCTCGAGGGGCAAGAATGGGGCCTGAAGGCAAT
The DNA here is from genome assembly GCF_965222475.1 of Candidatus Palauibacter sp. Lineage (GTDB taxonomy): Bacteria > Gemmatimonadota > Gemmatimonadetes > Palauibacterales > Palauibacteraceae > Palauibacter. The sequence goes on from NZ_CBDCUB010000008.1 coordinate 276,175, forward strand.
AAATCCGTCAGGTGCTCGGCGAGGACCTCGCCTTGGGCAGACGCCACGGTACGTGCAAAGATGAAGTAGAATCGGGAGGAGGAGATTGATGCTCACAACAGTTGTGACCGTTGCGCTTGTGGCAAGTTGGTGTCCGGGGAACGAGGGGCGGTCTCAACCGGTCAACGCAACATCTTGGCAGCTGTTCAACTGCCGGGAGGTATGCGATGCGCCAACGGGAGAAGTACGGGAGGCTGAGCGAAGCGGACCGGGTCGAGATCGGGGACCGGATCAAGAACGGGCAAACACACGCCGAGGTCGCGGCGGCGGTCGGGTGTTCGACCAAGTCGGTCCAACGGCTGTTGATACGCACCGGCGGACTGGCGCCCCGGGGTCGACATCGTTCGCCGCACCACCTTACGGTTGCCGAGCGAGAGGAGATCTCGCGGGGCCTGACGGCGGGAGACTCGTACCGGGCGATCGCCGGGCGTCTGGGCAGAGCGCCCTCAACGATCTCGCGCGAGGTCGCGGCCAACGGCTCGAGAGGGCGATACCGGGCGTGGAGGGCGGAGCGACGGGCGGCCGGGAAGGCCCGGCGCCCAAAGGTGGCGAAGCTCGCCCGGCGCCCCCGGTTGCGACGGAAGGTGGAACGTTTGCTCGCCGAGTGCTGGTCTCCGCGGCAGATTGCCCATCGCCTTCGGCTCGATCACCCCTCGATCCCGAGATGCGCGTGTCTCACGAGACGATCTATCAGTCGCTGTACGTGCAGACCCGAGGCGCACTCAAGAAGGAACTCACGGCCTGCCTGCGCACGGGTCGCACGCGACGCCGGTCACCGAGGCACAGACCCGGAGAGGGGCGGCTGAAGGACATGGGTCTCCATCTCCGAGCGGCCCGCCGAGGCCGCGGACCGGGCCGTACCGGGCCACTGGGAAGGGGACCTGATCCTCGGCAAGCTGGGACGTTCGGCGATCGGAGCCCTCGTCGAGCGCCGCAGCCGCTACGTGCTCCTCCTGCACCTTCCCGGCGGGCGGACCGCCCCGCATGTGCGCCGCGCGCTGCCCGACCAGCTCAGGCGCTCGCTCACCTGGGACCAGGGCAAGGAGATGGCCGAACACGTCCGCTCGGCATCGAGAGCGGCGTATCCGTCTTTTTCTGCGATCCGCGCAGCCCCTGGCAACGCGGGACCAGCGAGAACACCAACGGCCTGCTCTGCCAATACTTCCCCAAGGGCACCGATCTCTCCGCCCACTCGCAGGCCGACCTCGATGCCGCCGCCCGGCAACTCAATGGCCGCCCTCGACAAACCCTCGACTGGCTGAAACCATGCGAAGTCTTCGCCAAGACCGTTGCGTCGACCACTTGAGACCGCCCCCTACCGTGACCGGCGGCCTCCGCACCACCACGCTGGGCACGTCGAATTCGTCAAGGTCGATGAACGCGGCCAGTCCATCCGGGCTCAAGGCGTCCGGCAGGGCGGTCGCGCCAGCAGAGTAGGTGCCGACCTACTCACCTTCGGCGGTCAGCAGATCAATGGGTTCGTTGCTTGCCGGTTCCTCGCCTCGGCGTTGCACCCAGACGCGGCCATCCTGGGTGGCAGCAAGGCTGCGGAGCACGGGGATTCGTTGCACCACCTTTGTTGGATCTCCAGCGCGCTCACCACCGTCGTCGCCATCCGGGGCGTAACCCAGTCCGCCGGTGCGAAGGTTAGCGAGTCCGGAGACACCGACAGGTCCGAGTCCGAGGAGGCCATCGGCTCGACCGTCACCGTATCCGTAGGCTCGGAGTCCAGCACCACCGTGTACTCCGCCGCGCCGCTCGTGGCCGCGCGCAGCGTCTCAGGCGAGACGGTCACGCCCGCGTGTCGTCGTCGGCAAGCGATACCGTCGCAGCGGTCGTCCCGCTCGCCGTGACCCCCGGCGAAGGAGACCGTCACTTCGCCGCCACGGTGAACGCGACCTCCAGCGTCTGTAGCGCCGTGCCCCCGAGATCTGACTCCGGATACGCGGTCGCGCGGAGACGGTATTCGCCCGCCGGGAACGCCTGCCCGCCCTTGTCCCCGAACAGAGCGTAGGGGACCAGGTTCTCGGTGCGTGCCGAGGTCAGCGTGCCGCTCAGTTCCATGTACACGCTCCCTACCGCCGCACCGGCCTCAACCTCCGCCCGGACGTTGAGCCGGTCCGAGATCAGCGCCTCCAGCGTCGCCCCGTCGCTCAGCGCCTGCACATCTTCTGCCCCACCGTTGGCGTTGTCGAACAACACGAAGCCCGTGAGCGGGTTTGAGGGCGCGTCGCTGGCCGATATGGTAACGGTCGCCGTCCCGATATCCCTGCCGTGATGGGTGGCTGCGACCACAATCGTTTCGGCCGACTCCTCATCGGCATCGTCCACCGCCGTGATGGTGGCCGCCGCCGAGCCTTGCCCCGCCGGCAGGGTCAGGCTCTCCGGCGCGATCGTATAGTCCGTCCCCTTCGCCGCGGTACCGCTGGTGACAGAGAGCGCGATGGTCTGGTCCAACGCGAAAGTCGCACCATTAGTGATCGCGACCGTCACCGCCGAGGCCTCTCCCTCGGCGATCGCGGCCGGATCGACTAAGAGGGTGAACACTGCCGCGTCGTCATCCTCTACGGTCACGTCCGCCGAGCCCGCACCGGGGGCGACCCGATAGCCCGCGCCGCCCACGACCGCCGCAGTGACCGTGCTCGCCGGCTCCACTACGCTGTCCCCGGCGGTCGCCACGCTCAGGCTCTGTTCCCTTTCGCCCGGCCCGAAGGTCACCGTGGAGGGCAGAGAGCCTCCCAGCATCGCCCTGGTCTCGGTCACGCTCAGGTCCACCGTCAGCGCCTGCGTCGTGGCACCGGTGCGGCTCAACGTGAACGCCGCCGCCGTACCCTCGCTCACCGGACTCGTTCCCGGCGCTATCGAGACCTCGGGCTCCGCCGCCGCCACGGTGAACGCGACCTCCAGCGTCTGTAGCGCCGTGCCCCCGAGATCTGACTCCGGATACGCGGTCGCGCGGAGACGGTATTCGCCCGCCGGGAACGCCTGCCCGCCCTTGTCCCCGAACAGAGCGTAGGGGACCAGGTTCTCGGTGCGTGCCGAGGTCAGCGTGCCGCTCAGTTCCATGTACACGCTCCCTACCGCCGCACCGGCCTCAACCTCCGCCCGGACGTTGAGCCGGTCCGAGGTCAGCGCCTCCAGCGTCGCCCCGTCGCTCAGCGCCTGCACATCTTCTGCCCCACCGTTGGCGTTGTCGAACAACACGAAGCCCGTGAGCGGGTCCGGATCCAGCACTATCACCGTGTATCTCTCGGACGCCTGGTTCCCGTTGCCGGTGTTGGAGGTGTATTGCGCGACGCCGGCCGGCACGCTCACCGTCACATCGCCCGGCGCGGCCGCCTTGATGGTGGCCACGTAAGTGCGCGCGTCTATCGCCCCCAAGGCGGTCACAGAGCCGCCCTCCACCGTGATGTCGCTCTTCTCGAAACCCGTCACGGCGTGGCTGAAGGTGATCGTCGCGTCGAAGGAACCGCCCACCGGTCCCTTCGGCACCGCCACCGTCGTCGTCACCTTCGTTCCGAGGATCCTGTGATGGTCGTACCGACCAGTGCCTTCATGGTCGAGCACCGCGTCGTTGCCCGCCATATCCCGGATCTTGCCGCCGTTTAGCCGCACGCTGTTGGCCTCAAGCTCCAAGCCGTCCGGATCGAAGTCGTCGGCTGCAATCGTGTAGCCGAACCCCTGGATCTCGAGAAGATCCTCATTCGGACTGAGAGATGTCCTGTCCGCCATATGAGCAGCGCTTCGGGTCTTGCTTCCGACTGAGAATTCGAGGTAGGGAGCGCCCTCCACATTCACGGCCTCGCTGAAGAGCAGAATCCAGATGAATTCGTCACCTGCTGCATGCGTGCTGTCCGGCGCTTGGTCCATGCTCAAATGTGGGCGGACGGTCGCAGGCGCGACCCCGTCGACCTTGTGCCCGGGCTGGTCGGCCTTCGCTGCGTGCCCCAGCTCCGCTTCCACGTTGCTCTCGATCTTCCTGATGGTTCCGTCATTCAGTTTCAAGCCGTTTCGGACGATGCCGGCTCCGTCCGTGTCCTCGTCACCCGCAGCCACCGTGTAGGTGAAGGTCAGGGTTGTCGTGCCGCCGCCGCCGGTGTAGGCGGCCTGTTTGATCGTGTCGCCGATCCTGACATCCACGGTGGGCGCGCCCGTGACAGCCATCGCATGGTCAAACACCACCTGCACCGTGATCTCGTCGCCCTTCTTGTAGGTGTCGTGCTGGCCGGAAGCCGGCGCCGAGGCGAACGACACCGCCGAGACCGTCGGCATGGTTACCACTCGCACGGTTTCGGGCTCGGACGCCTGGTTCCCGTTGCCGGTGTTGGAGGTGTATTGCGCGACGCCGGCCGGCACGCTCACCGTCACATCGCCCGGCGCGGCCGCCTTGATGGTGGCCACGTAAGTGCGCGCGTCTATCGCCCCCAAGGCGGTCACAGAGCCGCCCTCCACCGTGATGTCGCTCTTCTCGAAACCCGTCACGGCGTGGCTGAAGGTGATCGTCGCGTCGAAGGAACCGCCCACCGGCCCCTTCGGCAAGTCCACCGCCGTCGTCACCTCCACACCGTATACGACGTGCCCCTTGTCGTCCGGGAAACCCGCATGGTTAAGAACGGCCTGGTTTCCCGCCGCATCCCGAATCTTGCCGCCGTTCAGCCGCACGGGATCCGCCGGGACGGCTATGCCGTTCTTGTCGAGGTCGGCAGCCACCACCGGATAGCGGAATTCCTGGCCATTCAGGACCCCGAGAACCTTCACCGGGCCGTGGTACGCCGCTTGCCGCGTTGTATCTCCAACGATCATCTCGATGGAGGAAGATCCCTCCACCACGACATCCTCGGTGAAGAGCGTTATCAAGGGGATATGATCGCCGGCCTCGTAGATGACCCCGTTATCACCGACTTTTGTCTCTGTCCCTATGCCTACGGTTAAGATCTTGAGCACAGGCGCGACCCCGTCGACCTTGTGCCCGGGCTGGTCGGCCTTCGCTGCGTGCCCCAGCTCCGCTTCCACGTTGCTCTCGATCTTCCTGATGGTTCCGTCATTCAGTTTCAAGCCGTTTCGGACGATGCCGGCTCCGTCCGTGTCCTCGTCACCCGCAGCCACCGTGTAGGTGAAGGTCAGGGTTGTCGTGCCGCCGCCGCCGGTGTAGGCGGCCTGTTTGATCGTGTCGCCGATCCTGACATCCACGGTGGGCGCGCCCGTGACAGCCATCGCATGGTCAAACACCACCTGCACCGTGATCTCGTCGCCCTTCTTGTAGGTGTCGTGCTGGCCGGAAGCCGGCGCCGAGGCGAACGACACCGCCGAGACCGTCGGCATGGTTACCACTCGCACGGTTTCGGGCTCGGACGCCTGGTTCCCGTTGCCGGTGTTGGAGGTGTATTGCGCGACGCCGGCCGGCACGCTCACCGTCACATCGCCCGGCGCGGCCGCCTTGATGGTGGCCACGTAAGTGCGCGCGTCTATCGCCCCCAAGGCGGTCACAGAGCCGCCCTCCACCGTGATGTCGCTCTTCTCGAAACCCGTCACGGCGTGGCTGAAGGTGATCGTCGCGTCGAAGGAACCGCCCACCGGCCCCTTCGGCAAGTCCACCGCCGTCGTCACCTCCACACCGTATACGACGTGCCCCTTGTCGTCCGGGAAACCCGCATGGTTAAGAACGGCCTGGTTTCCCGCCGCATCCCGAATCTTGCCGCCGTTCAGCCGCACGGGATCCGCCGGGACGGCTATGCCGTTCTTGTCGAGGTCGGCAGCCACCACCGGATAGCGGAATTCCTGGCCATTCAGGACCCCGAGAACCTTCACCGGGCCGTGGTACGCCGCTTGCCGCGTTGTATCTCCAACGATCATCTCGATGGAGGGAGATCCCTCCACCACGACATCCTCGGTGAAGAGCGTTATCAAGGGGATATGATCGCCGGCCTCGTAGATGACCCCGTTATCACCGACTTTTGTCTCTGTCCCTATGCCTACGGTTAAGATCTTGAGCACAGGCGCGACCCCGTCGACCTTGTGCCCGGGCTGGTCGGCCAATGCGCCGTGCGCGAGTGTCGGCGGCTCCGTGGCGCCGTCCCCGCATCCGGAGGCAAGGCTGAGGCCCGCCAGCACCGCCGTCGCGAGGACAAGGATTCGGAAGCGGCTCACGACTATTCCGCTGATGAGATCCGGGGTGATGCCGGCGACTGCATTGCCCAAGCCGCACCTGCCGCGTATTCGGGAACCTGAGCCGCCCAGACCCAGATGTGACCGGGGTGGTGTTGCCATAATGTTACCAGCATGCAGGATTGCGGGAAAGTGGGAGTCTTGTCCAACGGGAAGTGAGTATCCATGTCGCAAGGGATGCCTCGGCAGGGCTGCGGGCCGGGGTTCGCGACCGGGGTCGATGCGGAGCGTTCGCGCAGCCACGTCAGGCCGCAACCGGTGGCTCGGGAGTCCATAGACGGTCCTGCTGCACGAGGGCGTTGGCGAGGACGATGAGCTTCCGCATGACAGCGATGAGGGCGACCTTGGGCGGTTTGCCGGCGGCGAGGAGCGCGTCGTACTTCCGCCTCAGCCCGGGATTCCAGCGGATCGCGGCCAGCGCCGGCATGTAGAGCGCCCGCCGCACCTTCCCCCTGCCCCCCTGGATGAAGGCGCGCCCCTTCCAGTTGCCGGACTCCCGCGTCACCGGCGCCAGCCCGGCGAGGCTGGCGGCCCGGGGTCCGGAGAGGGTGCCGAGTTCAGGCATGTGGACGATCAGCCCCGCCGCGGTGACGTCGGAGACGCCGGGGATGGAGGTCAGTATCTCCGACGTGCGCTTCAGCTTCTCCTCGCTTCCCAGCAGCTTCCGGATCTCGCCGTCGACCCGCTTCAGCTGGTCCTCGATCTGCCCCAGCCGCTCGTCGTTGACCCGCCGGGACAGGTCGTGGCGCAAGTGCCTGCCGCGGTTGAGCGTGGCGGTCCGGTCCGCGACCAGCGCGTCGCGCACGAGCTGCAACTCGGCGAGGTCGCGCCGGGTACGCGACATCGCCCGGGTCGGGCGCAGGTCGTCGATCGCGGCCGCCATCTGCGCCAGTGTGCGGGCGTCCACCGCATCGGTCTTCGCGCGCCGCCCCCGCGATCTGGCGAAGCAGCGCACCTGGTACGGGTCGATCGCGTAGATGGGGACTCCGGCGCCGAGCAGCGTCTCCTCTAAGTCGCGGGGCCAGGGACCGGTCGGCTCGTAGGCGACCCGGTCGGTATCCGGACCGATCCACGCCATCAGCCTCCGGAACCTGGCCGCGTCGTTCGAGAAGCGGGCCGTTACGCCCCCGGGCAGGGCGCAGGCGTCGAGGTGGGCCTTCGAGATGTCGATCCCGACGGTGTGTCCGGTCATTGGTTCCCTCTCCCGTGCTTGTCGTGCGAGCCTCCATGCTCGTGTATCCATTCGGGACGTCGGGAAGGACGGTGGCGGTCGAACTCACGTACGGCCCTCGCGGCCAAGCCTGAAGCGACCCGGCCACCATCCCCCGCGGAGCCGCCACCAAGGGGGCTGCGGGCCGGGTCTTCCCAGTAGCCCGGAACTTGAGTGTAGCAAGAAGTAAACGGACAAGCAGGAAGGAGGAGTCGTGAGCCGTGGCCGCGGGGCCGTTGGCGTTCGATTCTCTTCCGGATGATCCTCGATGGAGGGAGAGCCGCGCAACGGGAGTCGGGGGGGCGGACACGGGGACTCAGGCGACCGACGCGGCGGGGTCGAGGGAGTGGAAGAGGTCGCGGCGGGCCTCGCGGACGATCTTGGCGGCTTGGAGGCCGGAGGTGGCCGAGGCGACGCGGTCGAGCTGCTCGAAGGTGACGTCGTCGCGGAGGAAGTTCTCGGCATCGGGGAGGGACTTGAGCTTCTCGTAGGGGGTGGCGACGTCCTGTTGGCGGTAGCGCTTCTTGATGCGGCCGCGGGGGCCCTCGACCTCGGAGGGGAAGAGGCAGGGCCGGTGGAAGTTGAGGAAGGGGCGGAGGTGGTCGCGGAGGAAGCCGTTGACGGCGGGGGCGCACTGGGCGGGGATGTGGGCGCGTCCGAGCCACCCTCTGACGATGGCGCCGTTCCCGGACTCGACGAGGGCGTTGTCGTTGGAGCGCCGTGGCCGGGACTTGGCGAACTCGGAGATGCGGAGCTTCTCGAGCATCCGGGCGACGCGGTGGTTGATGTACTCGGAGCCGTTGACGCTCTCATGTTTGTCAAGCGGGCGGTGGCGCGGTGAGCACGCGGTAGACTTCGCGTGCCACATAGCGCTTCAGGCAGCGCATGACCTCACGCTTGGACAGCCCCTCCCGGGTGCGCCGCTCGACGTAGTCCCGGGTTCGCTGGTCGGTGCGCATGCGACACACGACGATCATGTGGAGGGCCGAGTTGGCCTGGCGGTTCCCTCCGCGATTGAGACGGTGGCGCCGCGTCTTCCCGCTCGATGCGGGCAGCGGGCAGGCGCCGCACAGCATCGCGAAGCTCGCCTCGGAGCGCAGCCGGCCGGGATTCTCGCCCGCCGCGACCATCGGCTCGCCCGCGCTGGCGACGCCCACGCCTTCGAGCGCGAGCAGATCGGGAGCGAGCTCCTCGACGAGCGGAGCGATGTGGCGGTCGAGCGCGGCGATCTCCTCGTCGAGGGCCAGGACCCCGCGGGCGAGGGACTTCAGCGAGAGCCTGGTGGCCACCGCCGGGTCCCGGGAGCGCGTGGCGTCCGGCCTCCAGGCCGCACAGACGCGCAGGCGCCGCATGCGGGTGAGGTCGCGGATCCGGTCGCGCACCTCGTCCGGCGCGGCCACGATGGTGTTGTGGAGCTGCTGCGGGGCGGCCCGGCGGGACTTGACCGCCGTCTTCCGGGTCGTGCGCAGCACCCGCGGGGCCTCCATCGCGCCGCCGCGGTCCTTGGCGACCTGGACCCGGCATCCCGTGCGAGCCGCCTCGGCCGCCGCGACCGCATCGAGCGCGTCGTCCTTCCCCCTGGCTCGTCGCGCGGCCGGGTCCGGACCGGTCACCTCGAGAACGGGCACCCCGGACAGCCCCAGGTGCCGTGCGATGCCCGCGCCGTAGCTGCCGGTCGACTCCACGCCCACGCGGAGCAGCCTGCCGTGCGACCGGAACCACCGCGGCATCGCCCGGTATCCGGCCCGCGTGGTCGGGAACGATTCGGTGCCGAGCACCGTGCCTTCGAGCGTCACGACGGCGGCGGTGTGCAGATCCCGGTGGGTGTCGACGCCACCGACGATCCCGCCGCGTTCAACTGGCCTCCTCGCCATGCCGGCCTCCCTGTGTCCATTGTGGGTGAACGGGTTGGAAGCCGAACCCGGCCGATGTCGGACACGACAGTGAAGGGACGCCTCGGGCCGGGCTCTCATCAGGTCACGACGTCGGTCGAGGTCGGCGCCTCGGCCGGCTGCCCCCGCGTGGCCGACGAGTCAAGGGCATGACAGCTCGGTCGGTCGGCGTGCGGGTCAAGCCACGCGGGGGCGGCCGCGGCCGCCCCCGCACCAGACCTCCAAGGCGTCAGTCGGTGTTCGAGTCAGACCACGGCGAGGAAACCGGCTCTCGAATACTCACTGTCGGCGTGGAAGCCCTCGACGCGGAAGGGGAAGGCCGGCGGGAGGTCTTCGAGGACGGGCGGGAGGAAGTGCTCGGTGATGCGGACGACGGCAGCACTTTGAGATGTCCGGGCCCTCGAGATCCGGTCGTGGAGGGCTCGTGCAGCGTGCGTTCGAGCCCGTTTCCGAAGCTCGACGAGATGCCCGTGCCCCCCGGCCCCCGGGATTAGGGGAGTCCGCTGGTACTCCGCTCCCATGCCGCTGCACCCGTCGTAGCTTCAGCGACGCCGTGAAACGTCCCAGCCTTTTCCCGATACTAGCCTTGGAGATCATTTGCGTACGACTTGCGACTACTTGCACAACAGGCTTAGTCTAGGGCGGAAACACGCCCAACCCAGGAGTACCGATGGAACAGCACGTGAACGCCCAAGCGAACCCCATGGAGATTCTCCGGATGCCCGCCGTGCTGGGAATGACGAAACTTTCGCGAACCACGCTGTGGAGGCGGATACGGGAGGGGGAGTTCCCCCGCCCCGTGCGCCTCGGCGGGGCGCGGTCGCGCGCGGTCGGGTGGCACCGGAGCGAAATTGAGGAGTGGCTCCGCGGGCGACCCGCCGCGTGACCGCCTCTCAACAGGATCCCGGTACGACGCCGGGCGAGAGGCGGTTGCTGTGCAATGTCGTGGGGAAGCTGGTCGAGCTGGCTTTGGCTCGCGGGGCCGGACCCTCTGAGATCGCGGCAGCGTTGGGCGCCTCCGCCGAGGACGACCTGCGCTCCGAGGCGCGCGAACGGGCGCAAGCCCTCAGCCTGCTCCTGGCGGAGTTGGTGGGGCTGAGCGGTGACCGCGAGAGGGTCATGGTCTCACGCGACTGGATAGCCCATCACTTCAGCGTTACGCCCCAGAACGTATCGTATCTCTGCAAGACCGGGCGGCTGGCCAGCAAGAAGCTGAGGGTTCGGAGCCGTCGGCGGAGCGCGATTCCGTTGTGGTCCGTTTGCGAACACTTCGATGTCTCCCCGGAGAAGCGCCGAGAGTTGACAGCCGAGCTGCCGTGCGGTGCTGACGGCCGCATCAAGCCGGTCTTCCTCTGTTCGAGACCCCGGAGTGCGAAGGCGACCAGCGGTCGATGACGATGGACCCGAGTGCAGGGAGCTTGGGGCCTCCACGCCGCTCCGCGTTCCGTCGCGCGCTCAGCCAGTCGCAGTTACCTGCTGGAGGAGAGACCCAGTTTGCCCTGAAAGTGAAGTAGCCCCAAAAGTTGGGAGCCTACGCAGGTCGGTAGACGGAAGGAGCCCATGATGACCGGAGGCAACCATGACCCGCCCTAGCGAACCTCCCGCAGTTGATCTAGAGGACCGCGGATATGGTCGATTAATAGAGACGCCACGCGACCTGACATTCTTAGAACCGTGGATCGTTGAGCGGATGCGTCGTGGACAAGTTCGAGCACGACGAGGCCCGATTCGACGTTGGCTGTTCCGCGTACATCGGAGATGGTTTCGGCGTGCTGACAGATAAAGTCGCCGGGCTTGATAGACATCGGAAACCTCACTCGTACAGGGGGACGGTAGAGCCGAAGGGTCGGCGAGCCGTGACGGCAGATGACAGGATCGTTAGAGATTGCTAAGCGACTTCAATACCTCATCTACGGCATCCTTGAAGCCCCTCTGAAACTCCTCGTTTTCCTGCGGGTCGCGCGGCGCTGTCCCCGGCCTTGCTTCCATCACGATTTCTTGCAGGACACCGACGAGGAGCGGCAGGGCGTGCTGGAGACTTTCTCGGGCAGCTTCTACACGGAACGGCGAATCGTTTACACCGGAGTCTGCCGGTTTTGCTTCGAGCAGATATTTGACGAGTCCGTTACGGACCGCTTGGTTGGCCCGGTCGGCGCCGAGGAGGTATGCGTGTGATTGTCGCGGCATCTCATTGCGCTCCGTTGAAGGTTCGGGGGGGGCATCAGTTTCCCTCGGCGATGTTGATTACGCGGTCAGCAATAAGTGGCTCCATCGTCCCACGGGAGTTGCAGGGTACCTGCTCACCGAGATAGTACGGCGCATACCTAACGGTGCCCCGAAACCAGCTATGGACCGTCAACCGCGTTCCGCCCGGGACCTCGCGGGCATAGAGGCCGAGCCGCACGCTTTGGTCATCAACGAAGCCATGGCCGGTGACCAAACCGCAATTCATGTGTTCAACGACTGCGCTGGCGTTCATCCACTTCGAGTCGACCACCCGCGCCTCGACATCAATAATGTCAATCGCCCATCCGTGTTCCCGGGCTGCGGCCACCATTGCTTCCCAGGTACGATCCAGATTCGCACGTACGAAGTAGGCTCTCTGGACAGGTACCGAATCAGGTTTCCAATAAGACCAGCTCGTGCAACCGGTTGTGACAACGATCGCGAGGACAAGAGGGAGGCCACGGGGTTGCATTATTGTGTCAGCCCGCGCCTCAGGTCTGACCGCCCAACGAGATAGGCCAGCCCATCGGCGATCGCTGTCGCCTTCTCCCGCAGCACTCCGTCTTCCAAGGCGGGATGCTTATCCGATGTGGTCATCACCCCGACGAGGAGGCCCACCACTTGGTGCATCCGGTCAACCTCTTTTACGAATTCTTCGTCTGACATACTTCTCTCCCAGCCACGGGGTTATGATGCATGCCGCGTTAGGCGACAGGTTCGATCCGCACTTGCCATCACTCGCACACCGTCCCGTCTCCGTCTCCGTCGCGCATGTAGGCGTAGGCGGGGTGGTCACGGGTCACAGGGGCGATCCCGTGCGCTCGAGCTTCGGCGCAGGAGATCCGCCCGTTCCCGTTGTCGTCGTAGAGCGCGAGCGGTGAGCCGGCGGTGGTTACCGGAGGCGGCCGCCGTGTCGGGGACGGAATCGTGATGGGGCCGGCCGGCGCTACCGTGTTCGTGATGTCCGGGTTGCTGTTGTCCGTCACGCCTCCGGCCTGTAACGGCACGGCTTGCGGTCCTGGTCCGGCCGTGAGGAGGACGGTCACGAGAGCCGCCGTCGAGGCCCCGGCGAGGAACCACGGCAGGTTCGACTTCCAGTCGTTCATCTTTCCCCCCTTCAAGAGCAGACAGACAATGAGTTCAAGACGCCGGCAATTGGTCGAGTATCTGCTTCATGCGCTCACGCTCTTTCTCGAAGCCGTTCTCAACAAGCTTCGACACGCCCAAGTGGTCTTGGGGTATAGGCCGAGTTGCTACTGCGAGTGCCTCGTAGATGTAAGCGGCAAGGGTGACGGCGGGCCGGGCTTTGTCCGCGCCGATGTCGTCTGGCCGTGCGACGCGTGCAGCCGCACCTTCGCTGAGGTCCGCGATCACGTCGCCCCACACTTGGCGGTGGAATAGAATGCGTCCTTGGCGTTCATGGTACTCGCACTCGCTGCCGGTCATCGTCGGCCTCCTCTCCGTACAGGGGGCGGTCGTTGGGGTACTGTCCGCAGCTACATATGGGTTCTCCTGGAAACATGGGTCCGTCGAGGTGCTCAAGGGGCCGTTCACGTTTCCCCCACAGCCGCAGATGGACGAGTCCCCAAACAATCAAGCAGATCGTGTATCCAACGCCGACCACCTCGACTTCATGCCACGCGAGAGCCAGTGTCAACCATCCCGCTGTTACCCAGCCCACGATGGCAGATGCCTTCAGTCGGTCACGGTTCAACCGGGTGTAGAAACGGTGTCGGGCCCGGTGTTCGAACTCATGGCGGCGAGACATGTATGGCCAGCCTCCTCGTCAACGTCGGCTTCGCGATCGACTGCCTCTGCTTCGCCCGGGTCGGCCTCTTTCACCCCGGATGCGGCCCGGTCGTCCCCGGTAATAGGTAGGGATGGCGGGAACGGTCTCGTCAGGAAGTGCTCTTTCAAATGCTGGCATGTAGTCTGTTACGCATGGCGGCATTACAGCGGCCGACCCTGCCCTCTTCCACCTTGCGACCCCGATGTTGAAACAGATGATGCTCACCAAGGAGGAGTCCGCATCGTTCACGGGGCCGAGATTCTCGATCCAGTGCAGGATCACGCGATCATGCTTCAAGAGCGAGTCGGGGGATGCATCGGAGAGGGTAAGCAGAACGAGGCTCACTTCGCTTGCGATACGTTCCTCGTCCATCTGCGATTGCAGGCGCAAGATCAACACGGCGGGCACGCAAAGCATCATCAGCACGAACACCTCAAACGCAAGCCGCCCCAAGGCAGAGCCTGCGCGCTGAGCGGCGAACATCGCTGTGGCCTCCGGCTACGAGGCGGCCGGTATGGGGGATTGAGTCTCCCTACATCTCGCAGAAACGACGGAGAGAGGGATGGGTCGTGCGGCGCGACCACCATCGCGTACGTCATCGTGCGGATACATCTATATCTCCCTGCTACGGGCGTCGAACCTTACCGGCAAGCGCCGGGCCATTGACGCTCACACGCAGGTGTTCGGCGAGAAGCCCTGCCTTTTCACGCGAACCTCGGGGAGCTACCCGTCAGCTGTGCCGCGCTGTTGTATGGAGCAGGTAACCCGACTCGGTTACCCGCGTGTGTGCGTCAGCCATGATCGTACGCGCCTCGTTCTTGTAGCGCAACGTACCTCCCGCGCTTGCTCTTCTGCGCACCCATTGCCGGCCCTTGTACGCCCACGTGGTCAAGCGGTTTGGTCCATAAGCGAGATGTCTTGGTTAGGGCTATAAGCGAAATCCAGTCAGATGCATAAGCCTGCTTCTCCGCCAACCCTGGGGACAGGCATTATCACCTCGAACGCCGCCCCGCCGAACAAGAGCATATCCAACAATGAACAGTCGCACACTCATGGACGTACACGAATACGATAGTACACGCACAATTCTCGCTCGGCAAAGTACAATAATATACAAACGACTACAAATCTTCGTGAATGGGGTCCCCCCGCCGCCCGCCCCGCGCCGCGCCAGCACCCTCCCCCCCTCCCCCCTCGCCCCGTCGCGCTCGCCCCCGGCGATGTCGCGCGCCCCGATCCGGGGCCCGCGAGGCGTCCCCCCGATGCGGGAATCCCCGTATCGGCCCGCGTGCCCCCGGCGGGTCGGCCTCGGGACGCGCCCCCAGCACGAGGCGCCCCGGACTGGGCCACACCGGGAGCGCGAACCGGCCCGAGACGGCCAACTTGCGGTCGTCGAAGCGCAAGCCGGGTGCAAGTTGCTACCGCAAGCCGTACCGCAAGCCCTCTAACTCTATATCTCTATTAGAGATAGGTAGTAGTAGTAGTGCAAAACTTGCGCTTTTTCGCGAAAACGCGCCCCGTACGTACGCGGGTGGGCGGGCGGGCTTCCCCCCGCCCGCCGCCGCCCGCCGCGCCAGCACCCTCCCCCCCCTCCCCGCTCGCCCCCGGCGCTCGCCCTCGGCGATGTCGCGCGCCCCGATCCGGCCCGCGAGGCGTCCCCCCGATGCGGGAATCCCCGTATCGGCCCGCGTGCCCCCGGCGGGTCGGCCTCGGGACGCGCCCCCAGCACGAGGACGGCCCCGGACTGGGCCACACCGGGAGCGCGAACCGGCCCGAGACGGCCAACTTGCGGTCGTCGAAGCGCAAGCCGGGTGCAAGTTGCTACCGCAAGCCGTACCGCAAGCCCTCTAACTCTATATCTCTATTAGAGATAGGTAGTAGTAGTAGTGCAAAACTTGCGCTTTTTCGCGAAAACGCGCCCCGTACGTACGCGGGTGGGCGGGCGGGCGGGCTCCCTCCCCCCGCCGCCCGCCCCGCGCCGCGCCAGCACCCTCCCCCCCCCACCCCTCGCGCCCGCCGCGCTCGGCCCGGCGGGGTCGCGCGCCCCGATCCGGCCCGCGAGGCGTCCCCCCGATGTGTGAATCCGCACATCGGCCCGCGTCCACCCGGTGCCTCGGCCTCGGGACGCTCGCCCAGCACGAGGACGGCCCCCGGACTGGCCACATCTATTACGCGCCTGGCCCGCGATGTGACACGCGAAAGGGCAGGATCGGCCCTGACCTGTCGGGCGACGGGCCGACTATCCCCAGGAGGTCGGGCGCGCCCGCGACTATGTGACGAGCGGCGACTATCTCCGGACAGTTGCGGGGGACCGACTATCCCGCTAATATGCGAAACGTCGCCGACGGTTAGAGGCCGCCGGACGACGTTTCGACTACTCAACGGAGGCAAGAGCTCCGAATGAGCGCCGGAAAACTGCACGCCGCATCACGGTCGGTCAAGGCCCGCATCGAGCGGGCCGGGGCCGGCCGTTTGTCGTGCGCGGCGGTCACGTTCCGGCCCGGTGCATCGCCTCCCCCACCCCTCACAAGGAGGCGCAGCATGTCACGCACCGTCAATCGGGTCATCCTCGTCGGCAACGCGGGGAGCGACCCGGACGTCCGCGAGACGTCCGCAGGGACCGCAGTTGCCCACCTCTCACTCGCCACGAACCGCATCTACCGGCGGAACGGCGAGACCCAACGCCGCACGGACTGGCACCGGCTGACGTTCTGGCGTCGGCAGGCCGAACTCGTCGGCGAGAAGGTCACGAAGGGCGACCGGCTCTACGTGGAGGGGCATCTCGAATACGGCTCGTTTGAGCGCGACGGGATCGCCATTCCGACCGTCGATGTCGTCGTTGAAGACCTCGTCATCCTCGAACCGCGCGAGCGCGCGGAGGCGTGATCCACGCCCACGGGGGGATGAGGCCCGCGCCGCCCGGCGCGCCGGGGTTCAAGGCCCCGGCCCCCGTGTTGCCCGTCCCGGATCTCGCCGGGGCGGGCGGTCGACCTCAGACCGAGGGGGAACCGATGGGTCACACCGACCGCAGGAAGCGCGGCAGGCCGAACCGCAGCCGCACGCAGTCACCGGGGAAGCGGGGACGGCTCCGCGCCGACAGGACGCGCAGAGAGCGCCGCGAGCGCCGGGAATGGCGCAAGGAAGCCCGCAGGCACACCCGGAGGGCACGTTGAGCGCCCCGAACGCGCCAGACGCGTTCGGCATGTGCAAGCGGTGCCGCCGAACGATCGACCCGGAGCGGGCCGAGAAGTCGGGCGGATCTTGCTTCCAATGCTCGCCCGAGGCCGCTACGCCGTTCGAGTCGGTCTACTGGACGGAGCGCAAGCACGACGAGGCCGCCGAGGCCCGTTTCTGGGCGCTCATGCACGAGGATGCGGTCGGCGGCGGGTGCGGGCCGACGCTCGTCGCCCACTGCGAGCGGAAGCGCGCCGACTACGCCGGGCGCGCCGAGAAGTGCGCCGACTACGCCGGGAGGATGGCGTGACGGCCCCGGCGCTCGCAGAGCGCCCACAGGAACGGCTCCGGCGCTACTCGCCGGACGCGCTGTCCACTACCGAACTGCTCGCCGTCCTCGCGGGCGGGGACGTGACCCCGGCGGGCCGCGTCCTCGAACGGTTCCGCGGCTCGCTCCGTGACATGGGGCGCGCCGAGAGCCCGGAGCTTGAGACGGTCGACGGGATCGGTCCCGCCACGGCGGGCCGCATCCTCGCCGCCCTCGCGCTCGGGCGACGGCTCGCGGCTGAACCCGCCTACACCACGTCGCGCATACGCTCGCCCGCCGACGTGTTCGGACGGCTCGGCCCGAAGCTGCGCGACGCGCGTCAGGAACAATTCTGGACCCTGTATCTGGACACCCAAGCCGGCGTCATCCGGGAGCGGTGCCTGACGGTGGGGCTTCTCAACTCGTCGCTTGTCCACCCGCGCGAAGTGTTCGGCCCGGCGATCGCGCTGCGGGCCGCGTCCGTCATCCTCGCGCACAACCACCCGTCCGGCGACCCGGAGCCGAGCCCGGAGGATGTCGCCGTGACGTGCCAACTCGTCGAGTCGGGCCGACTGCTCGGCATCCCCGTGCGCGATCACGTCGTCATCGGCGATCGCGCTTTCGTGAGCCTTCGAGAGCGGGGGGTCTGCTGATGATGAACCCGACCACACCGGGGGCGGCGCTGGCCGCCGTCCCCGGCAAGACCTGCGGGCACGAGGGCGCGCGGCGCTTCGGAAGCTCCGACACGCGCATTTGCCGCCCCTGTGTGCGCGACCTGCGCCGGTTCATCGGGGCGCTCATCGACGACCCGAACATCGGCATCGAGGCCGGCGAGGATCTGATCCGGGATCGGCTGATGCGAATGCTCGGGAGGGTGCAATGAGCCACCCGGAGACCGCCCGCTTGCTCGCGGCCAACTACGAGCGCGTGAGCCGCGGACTCGGCGACGACCCGGCCCGCGTCCGGGAGTTCTCCGAGGGCGAGTTGCTGGCGGCCCGTGACTGGGCGCGCCCGCTCCCCCGCCAGCGCGGCCACGTCGCCCACCTATGCGCCCAAGAGCTTGCCATCCGTCCCGCCGAGGCGAGGCCCCGTGTCCCGATCGGCTGGACGCCACCCACGACGAGAGAGGAAGCCATGACACGACCCACGAACCCGGAGCCGTGCGAGCGGTGCGGGGAAGCGATGACCTCAGCCTGCCGCCCATGCGAGCGGGAGGCTTGCCCGGCTTGCCGGTGCGCTGGCTGCGGGGGCTGAACGATCCGGGGCGGCTGGCGCTCGCGGGGCGGTTCGATTCCGCCCGCGTCCCCTCGTAGACGACACGAGACCGAACGAAAGGACGACAACGATGGCCGAACTCGACCTGACACGGAGCGAGCACCGCGCGCTCGCCAACCGGCTATGCGCCGACAAGCGCGGCATCGAGGCGCTCCGCGAGGACGCCGAGAAGCTCCGCGCCCGCGCCAAGACGACCGCCGGGGAGACCGATTGGCTCGACTTCGAGGAGGCGGGCGGCTCGCTACACCGCTTCGAGGACCTGTGCAGCATGGCGGCTAACCAGATCGCCCGGCGGATCGAGCAGCACCGGCATCTCGGCGGCGGGAAATGCCCCGAGTGCGAGGGCGCGCTCGAGGACGGGTGCGAGGACGGGTGCCGGTACGACTGACCACGGACGACACGGGCGGCGCTGGCGCGCCTCCGGGGCGGTTCGATCCCGCCCCGCCCGCTTGGCAGGACCGAGAAACCCCAACCGAAGGGAGGAAACGATGAGCCGAGCGTTCTGGCAGATGTTCGACCACACGTTCCCGGCCGAGGGGACGCGCGACGATCACTACGTCGCCGCCGTCACGCTTGAGACCGGGGGGGAACGCGACTGCGGCCATCGGCACAAGCGCCACGCCGACGCGCTCCAGTGCCTCAACGCGGCGCTCGTGCGCGATGGCGATGTCGTGCTACTCGCGCCGGAATCGGTTGTCCGTGGGACACCCGCAGCCGTTCACGCCGCCGAAGTCCGGCACGTCACGCGACGCGGCTACCTGATCGCCTCGACCCCGAGGGCGAAGGGCCGCCGACGCGCGCCGATCAACACGCCCTGCACCACATGCGGGAGCGATGAGCACTGGGATTTCGAGTGCGACAACCCAAGCCCGAAGGAGGCGACATGACGAGAACCGCCGTTGTCATCTGGGGACCGGCAGAGCCCGGCCCCCGCGACTGGACCCAGCTCGGCGAGCCGATCGAGTACGAGCACGACGACTCCGACATCTCGCACCAAGTGACGAACCGGATCGCCGAGGCCGCGTGGAGCATGACCGTTCACGCGGGCGACCAGTTCCGCGTACTCGACCTTGACCAGATCGAGGAAGAAGGCATCGACCTGCGGGGCTGGCAATGAGCCGCCGCGGGAAGGACTGCGAGGCGTGTCTGGACCGGGGGCATCACCCGCCGAAGAAGGCCGACCGGCAGGCCAAGCTCGCGGACGGCGGCAGGGCGGACGTGTGCGGGACGCCCGAGTGTCACGCGCACATCGACCGCTACAACCGGCGCATCCGCGCCTTCGCCGCGCAGAAGCCGCGATGAGCGCCGCAGCGACGATCACGCGCGAGTTCTGGCCCGTGGCCGACCGCTACGCTTTCGACGAGGGCCGGGTGCGCCTGGTCGAAGGGTTGGGTGCAGGTCGATACGACCCAGGACGCCAGCTACTTCGGGACGTGGGCCAGCCTCCGCGAGCGCAAGATCCTGTGCTTCGCCGAGGGCGATGTCATCACGACGACATGCGCGACGCCGGAGAGCTTCGCCCGCGAGATGCGACGGCTGCGCGAGTGGGCCGTCGAGGCGGGCTACTGGCTCGGCGTGGACGCGGGCTCGCGGGCGGCGGCGTGGAGGGCCGCCGGACTCGGCGACCTGTTGCACGAGGAGGCCGCGTAGTGGCCGGGCCGTGGCCGTGTCGGCGCCGCGAGGGCTGGCACGAAGCCGGGCAGATCGGGTGCGGGGCGGGCGGTCGCGTGACGACCGCCCGGTGCCCGTGCGCCGACCTGTCGGAGACCTGTCTCGGTTGCTTCGGTCCCTCGTGTGCTGACTGCGGATGGTGCGCGACGTGCGAGACGGACCATCCCCGGCCCAACCGAGGCTCGCAAATCGCCTCTGAGCGCGTCTCCGGGCTGACCCCTCCCCATGGAGGCCGACGCCGCGAAACGACGAGGACGGCACAGACGCGCCCGCTGGCGTCCGTTCTGGCGCCGATCCCAACCCCCCGACCCAACCCGAGGAGGACGACATGCGAGTAACGATCACCGTGGCGACGCGCCACGACGGCGAAACGAGAGAGTACGAGAGCTTCCACGTCCCCGCCGAGGATCTCGGCTACTCCGCATACGTCGAGGTCGATTCCGACCTGCGACACGGGATCTCCGGTGCGATCGGAGGCGCTGCGGAGTCGATCATCGAGGCGCGGACCGTCGAGGTCGAGCCGACCCACCCGGACGAGGCTTGCGCGATCTGCGGGAGCGAGACTCCGACCAAGGCCGTCGAGAACGAGGGCGGCGGGATCACCCGGCACTGCGGAGCCGAGCATTGCGCCGCCGAAGCGTGGCTCCGATGAGGGGCCGCGCGATGTGGTGTGACGACTGCGGGACACCTTGCACGGACCCTGACCCGCTCGTTTGGGCCATCGCGCGCGAGGACGGCATCTGGCGGTGCGGACCATGCGACACGATCTACGCCCGGCTTGAGAACGCCCGCTGCGACGCGCTGCACGGCGAGAAGGTCCGCCCGATCCGGCGCGGCGAGGTGGCGGCATGAGGCGGCGGCGGTGCAGGCACGAGCCGACGCGACGGACTCCCCTCCGCATGACGCGCGGGCTGCCAGTCAGAGACCGTCTTCATCTGCTGCGGTTCTACGTGGTCGAGACGTGCGGTTGCGGCGCGCGGCGCGCGGCGGCGAAGCGCGACGACTGGCGCGGGCCGTGGCATGAGCCCGCCGACCGGGAGGCCGCATGACGTGGGGGCGGAAGATCACGAGCCGGGGCGACGACTGGCCCATCGTTGCTCCGCCCGCCCGTCATTTTGGGTATTGCCCGCGGTGCGGGGGGGTCAACTGCGATGGGTCGGACTCGGCCCAGGCCCGGAGGGGCCGGTGTGATGAGTGCCGCGTCCGGGTGGTGTTCTGATGACCGCGAGCGAGCGGTTCAAGGCCCTGCAAGGGCTGATGACGGGCTACCTGTCCTCCGAGACCGCCGAGAGCGAGCGGGAGAGGGAGCGGGAGGCGCGCAAGCCGAAGGGCGCGCGCCGTCCGATCCCCGATGGGTTCGTCGAGAACTCCGACGCGTGGAAGGCGGCGCGCTTGATCGGCTGGCCGCTGATCGAGTTGAAGCCGTCCGGTGACGGTCAGGCCGAGATGTTCGAGGCGCCGCTGATGCCCCGGTTCGCCATCGACGCGGACTGGCACGACGAAATCCCGATCGCGCTCGGCGGCGAGGAGCCCGACGACGCGTACCGAGAACTCGACGAAGCGGGCACCTGCATCGCGTGGGACGACGAACGCGTGCTGTTCTGGTGCCCGCGCGGCGTCTGCTCAATCGAACGCGCCCGCTGGCAAGAGGGCTGGCGACACTGCGCGGGCTGCTGATGGCCGACCAACCCATCCTCGAACTCGGGCCGCCGCCGAACACGCCCCCAACGTCGCCTGCCGCAAATGCCACACGAAGCCCGCACCGGGCGCGGAGCGCGACGAGTGGGGTTGGTGCTGCACCCACTGCCTCAATTCCGAACTCTTCGGCGCGCCGTCCCCGGAGCAGCCGGAGCTTGTCGATGGACCGGGCGAGCGTCCGGATTCTTGACACCGCGGCGTTTTCGCGCGCACCCTCGAAACGCTGGAGAGAACCCATGACCGAACCTCCGAAGCTCCGATACAACGGGATCCAGACGGCCCTCGTCTTCCTCGCGATCCCGACCATCATCATCACGCCACGTACACGTACCCGCGCCTGTTCCTGGGTGGGATCGTCGCGTGGATCATCGGCAATTACGCCGTCTTCCACTGGAAGGAGAGCCGCCGGAAGAAGAAGGAGGAAGCGCAGGACTCATGACCTCGACCCAACTCGCCGCGCGGCCGGGGACGGCGCTCGCCGTCGTCGAGAAGAAAGGCGCGAGCATGGCGCTCCATGACCCGTTGTGGACGTGGAGCGCCCTGTTTCGGCGCGTCATCTGGATCGGCGCGCCGGGCGGCATCGGTTGGGACGAAATCTAGGTGACGCAGGATCCGGCGGCGGAATTGCGACGGCGTGTCGCCGACCAGCTGACGGTCGAGGTCGCCACGAGGGGCCTGCCGGCGGCAGACGCGCCGGGCTGGTTTTCGTGCCCGTTCTGCGACCCGGGAGCGGATGAGGCCCACGACCGGCTGATCGTCGACGAGAAGGGCTTCGCCTGTACGGACGACGACTGCGCCAAGAGCGGCGATCTCCTCGAGCTGGCCGCAGAGGTCTGGGGAGTGCCGGCGGTCGATGTGGTCAACATGCTCGAAGCCCAGAAGCGACGGGCTGCCGCGCCCAAGAAAGGGGGATTATAAAGCTGACTTGACTTCGGCGCCCTCCGATAGTACCTTTCATGTACGCTAAGACATTGACACGGAAGGAGTTTGCCGCATGTCTCGCATCGGTTGCAACGCACCCGGAAGGGCCGACCGCGAAGGTATCAGCGTCATGGAAGTGGCCGAGATGTTTGCCACGGAGGACCGGGCGGTGAAGTGGTTTGAGACGTGGCACTGGGGGACGAGCGGCGAGATGTGCTGCATGCGGTGCGGATCGGTCAACGCCTACCGCGTGAAGTCCGGCAAGCCGATGCCCTACAGGTGCCGGGACTGCAGGCGGTATTTCTCCATGAAGACCGGGACCGTCATGGAGGATAGCAAGCTCCCGCTTCGGGCCTGGGGCTGGGCGATCTATCTGGAAATGACGAGCCTCAAGGGCGTCTCCTCGATGAAGCTCCACCGCGACCTCGGGGTCAGCCAGCCGACCGCGTGGTTCATGCTGCACCGCATCCGCGCGGCCTTCGCGGACGTGACCGCCGTATTCGAGGGGCCGGTCGAAGTCGACGAGACCTACGTCGGCGGCTTGGAGAAGAACAAGCACGCGAGGGACAAGCTCAACGCGGGACGCGGCCCGGTCGGCAAGGTGGCGGTGGTCGGCGTCAAGGACCGGGCGACGAAGCGCGTGGCCGCGCGGGTGGTAGACCGGACGGACGCCGAGACGCTCGGCGGCTTCGTCCGGGAGCACGCGGACCCGGACGTGGCGCAATTCTACACGGACGGCTCGAGCTCGTACGGCCACCTCGCCAACCACGAGACGGTGAGGCACTCGGTCGGCGAGTACGTCCGGGGCATGGCCCACACCAACGGGGTCGAGAGCTTCTGGAGCATGCTCAAGCGCGCCCACAAGGGCGTCTATCACAAGCTGAGCGCCAAGCACCTCCAGCGGTACGTCGACGAATTCGCCGGTCGGCACAACATCCGCGACCTCGACACGCTAGCGCAGATGCAGCACGTCGTCGCCGGGATGGTCGGGCGGCGCCTCATGTACCGCGACCTCATCGCCTAGAGAGCTTTCGGCCAGCCCCGCCAACCGCTACCCTCACAGATGCGACGAAGCCCGGCACTTGGCCGGGCTTTCGTCACCCCCCGCCCGAGTAGACGCTCGGGTTGATCAGGGGATTCTCCACCTCAGGAGGCTACAAGCATGGCGGCAGATGTTCCCCCGTGTCAAGCGGACGGCTCGCTCACGTTTGCCGACGTGCAACGCTGGGCGGCCACGGAGCACGCCCGGATTGAGCGCACAAAGCGCATCCTGTTGGAGGCGGCGCGACCGGGGCGGTATTGGGCGGAGGTCGCCCGCGACCCGAAGCGTCACCAACTCATCATTGGCGTCTGAGAAGGAGGAAACGAGAATGGTCGAGCAAACTGTGGACACCCTGCCCGTCAGGAAGCCGGATGACTTCGTTGAGGCTCAGCATGTCAACGGCCAGAGGCTCCTCATCAACCTGATGCAGGTGCAGCTCATCGAGGACCACGGCGGGGGCAAGGTTCGGGTCTACTTCGCGGGTAGGCACACGGACATTAAGGCCGATTCCAACGCCGTATTGGGAGCTGTCGCGCGAGATTAGACAAAGGATGCAGCACGTCGTCGCCGGGATGGTCGGGCGGCGCCTCATGTACCGCGATCTCGTCAGCTAGCCGACCGCGCCGCATACGCGGAAGCCGAAGCCCACCGCTCCGTACTCACCGCACATCGCGCACCCACACGGCACGGGCCGAAGCGGTCGATGTGTGACGGGCGGGTCGGGCGACAGGTCGACAGTCGTGAGGGGCGGCACCAAGATGGCGCGGCGTCTTGCGTGCGCCCGCAGGCGGTGGCCCGCTCGACGTTTGAGGCCCCGGCTGAGTTCCACCATGAAGGGGTTGGGCCGGACTGGCTGACGGATCGGGAGGACGGCACCTTGCGGCGCTCGGGGTGAGTCGCGTAGCATGTGGATACACTCCTAGTGCAGTGCCGCGAGCGTGAACTCGCGGAGCGGGTGAAGGATTGGAGGCCCTCGACTCCGACGCGGAGCGGGGGCCTCGGCGCATCTACACGCTACGTCACTGCGGCCGGAGGATCAACGCGGTGCGGCGACTTACTAACGCGGTCGGTTTGTCGGTCTGTGTAAGTTCAGGAGTCACAAGCAGACCCGTTGATGCGCAGGTAGTTTGCGACGAAACGGTCAAGCAACAACGAGACGGAAAGCAAGACCCGCGAGAGATCGTTCTCGTGAATGCCGGGAACCGCCAGGGTCCAGGTGCTGGCGGACCCGCGCTCGTCGGAGATCGCATCGTAGAGCCGCTTGGAGAACTCTACGGATGCGCTGTAAGCACCATCGAGAAGCTCGACTCTGATGACCAAGCTTACCGCCTCGTGCGCACGAGACAGGTCGAAAAGGCCCGCAACCCGCAGCTTGTACTCGGCGAGGCCCTGCAACATCTCCCAACCCAGTTCGCCGCCCATGAGGCGATGGCTGGTGTCGACCGACACAAACGGCATGACGGGAGAGCAGTCCGCGAACAAGCTGAAACGATCGACGGACACAAGCATCGAGTCGGACACGGCTTGGGCTTGAACACCGGGAGAGAACGCAAGAATCCCGACAACGGCAACTGCGATCCCTCGGGTCCCACGGCACATCTACAGCCTCCAGCGACAGCGTTGCACCCCGAAAGCATGGTCACTTGGCGCACGGGATGCAACGGGGTCAGGCAACGGGTCGCCGAGGGCCTTGCCGATGGCGTGAGGCCGGGGGTTGAGGCTAGATTTCCCGCGACCGGCGGAGCAAGGAGACGACGATGGAGGGGAGGCGTTGCCCCGAAGTTGTCGCACGGGTCCGGTCGGCGTTATCTTCGCGGCCTGAGCAAGGAGATGACCAATGACGACGAATCAGGACACGGCCACCGGTGTCGCGAGCAACACCGACCGCCTCCTTGCTGGCGGGTCGCTCGCCGCGTCGGTCCTCATGCTTCTTACTCTCTGGATCAGCGGCGTCTTCTCGCTTCGGGATCGTCTTGCGCGGCTGGAAGGGCTTTTCGAGGGCCACATGGAGCGCCCCTGTCCTTCCTCCGCAGTGGCATCGAAGCCGGAGCAACTCGCGAAGGTTATCCTCGCGTCGCCTCCCGAGCCAAAGTGAGCCCTGATGCAGGTGAGAAGTGCACGAGGTCGGGGCTCGAGTGGGTCTTCGCGGACTGCGACGCCGGCACCGTGACGACGATGCGCCAGCCGGTCCGAGGATAGGTTCTCTGCCAGAGCAAGGAGATGTTCCATTGGCCGACACGAAGATACCAGACCCGCTTGTGCCCCGCCCCGGTGACGATCAGCCCGCCACTGTCGCCCAACTCCTCAACGCCGTGACGACGATACTCGACGGCGTTGAAAAGAAGATGGCAATACAACGCGCGTACATGGACACGCGATTTGATCGAGTAGATTCACGACTGGAGTCGGTCGAAACACGGGTCGCAACGGTCGAAACACGAGTCGCAACGGTCGAAACACGAGTCACGGCAATTCACAGAGACCTGCTAACCTTGCGCTCCCAACTCGTCGGCGTGGTCGATCCACAATTCCCCGCACTCGCTGACAGATGATCTAATGGCCAAGAAGACGAAGAAGAAGCGCGGACGCCCGGTCGATGTGCGCGCATTGAATCCGCGCTACCGGGGCGCGATGCTGAGTGATGTCGTGCGAGCCGTGCTGCGGCCCGTCAACCCGAAGGCGCGGGCCGCGCTCGACAAGTTGCGGGGCCGGTCTGTCACCGGCGACAAGGTTGCAGAGTAAGACCCCTCGATCAAGTCAGCTTTATAATCCCCTTCGGAATGCGGACGAGAGGGACGTGAGAGCGGGTATCGGTGGCGATGCTTGGGGCGTTCTGTATGAGCAGGATCAATGGTTGGCAGAAACGCCTGAGGGCGCGAAGACGATGCGCGAGGTCGTAAAGGCGGCGCACGACCACTCGGACACCTTCGCCGCGCGGTCCATGTTCCGCTTCTCCTCGCCACACGGGCTTGGGAGCAACCGCGTGTACTTGGTCAAGCTCCAGCAACCGGTTGACGTCCTCGAGCCGATCGATCCGGCTCTGGGTGGACAGCTCGTCGGGCGGACCGTCGAGGCGTTACGCGATGGGCGTCTCGACGCGACGATCAAAGTCTGCCAGGCTGCGTGCAACCGGGTCTTCTGCGGAGCCGGAATTTCTTACTGGCTCGGGACGCTCATCGCCGGGGCGTGGCTCTTGAAGGGCAACGACGTGCCCACCGAGAAGGAGGTATGGGAGTGGCTCAGCCACCGCGACATCGAGAGGCTTGCGACGGTCATGTTGGCGGGAACCGAAGTCCTTGGCATCCTGTTTCGCGCGCGTGTGTACGTGGAGAATAAGAGGCCCATGATCGGCGAGTTGGTCGAGATCGCCTTGGAGACGATTCGGCACCCATCGATTTCGCCCGAAGCGGCACAGCGCGCGTTGCGTGCAAAGGGGATCCTTGCGGTGAGGGGAGAGGGTCCGGTCGTTCTCGTCGCCAACACGTCGGCCTGGGTCCGGGAGAAGTTGGCCGGCGCTGACCTTGAGCGTTGGCAAGAAGCCCTGAGGGAACTCCCCGGCGCCCGGCCAACGAGTAACGCCGTGAGGTTCGGGGCTCGCACGAGTCGCGCTGTACACGTCCCTCTAGACGGGCTGGGACTTCTTCGTGTAGCGTGAAGCTTCCGGCATCGGTCGTGCGCGCTCGGGCACCCTAGGAACAGGAGTCGAAATGGAGATTAAGGTCTACTCTCCCCCGATCGTCACGCACTGCTCCGGTTGCGGGCGGGACTTCGCTGAGCATGGTGAGCCTTGGGGACGAGGCGCGAAGTTCTGTCCGGGCGGCTGTCTCAAGTTCATTCCGCCCGTCGACGCGCGTCGACGGTCGTACAGGAAGGCCGGGCGTTGCTATCGCTGCGGCGGGCCGCGTAGCGTCGGCAAGAAAACGTGTCGGCGGTGTCGCAGGCTGGAGAGCTGGAAGCGGGTGGCCAGACGCGAAGCGGCCGCAGCGCAGTCACGTTGACACCGAACAGGGGTCGAGGAGACGCCCGGCTGCCCTGGCTGAAGGTCGTAGTTGGCCCGCTCCTGCTCGTCGCGCTCGGCTGCGGGGACACATGCTGCGGCCCCGGTCCCGAGCCGCCCGATGTCCTCGCACCGGACGAGGCCGTGCAGCTGTTCGCGGGCAGCTACATCGCGCGCTACCCGACGACGTTGGAAGCGGGCGACGACGGCACTGTCATGGCCGTCGAGGCTTGTCCCATCGCCGGACAGGTGAGGGTGACGGGAAGGCTGTCGGAAACGAGCATGGGCGACACGCTCAGGGTGGAGGTGGACATCACGCTCGCCCCCGCCGGCTGCCAGTTCTCGGAAGGGGGACACCCGTTCACCGTCGACGGGCATCCCGGCGTGCGCTCACACGCCGTCACCCGCGCTTATCCCGGGATTGAGAAGCGCAGCATCGAAGGTACGATCACCGGCGGGTTGGATTGGCAACTCGAGGACAGGTCCGGCTTCTGCGAAATCGAGCTGGAGATCACACAGGATCTGTCGGGCCCCGAGTGGTCCGAAGGGCTGTCGGGCACGTTGTGCGGTCACGCATGGGAGTTCGCCGCGGGGCCGGGGAGCTGACGGGGTGCACGAGAGCGGGCGAAGCGGCAGCAGATTCCGTTGCGAGCCCCGGCTAAGAAGCTCGAAGGGCGAGGCCGGCCTGCGGCCTGCGGGCGGTTGTCTCCTTGCTTTGTAGGTCGTACCTTCGCCGCATCATGAAGCCCTACGTTAAGCCGTGCCCAGCGTGCGTGCAGGGGAGTTGACTCCTTGAGCCGCATCCTTAGATGGCTCGCCGCGTGGCTGAACCTTTTCACGCGTCGGCGCGTAGAAAAAGATTAGGTTACTCCCCATGGAACAGGCTACTCCCATGGAACAGAAGATAGAAATAGTGGAGGGTGCGAACTATCCTCCGCCCATCCCCGTAGATGGATGCGTGCTGTCGGTTTCTAGGGACCGCATACTGATCCACCTGCTCACGGTGACCCCGGCGTTGTCTGATAACGTCGTCGTGTTGCCCGGCAACCAGGCCGAGGCCGAGGTGGCGGACGGCAAGGCCGAGAGGGTTCCTGCGAATTCGATGGACTGCAAGGTGCATGTATCCGTACTCTTGGACTTCCCTACCGCTGCTCTCTTCGCCGAGCAGCTCGCGGCGGCCGCTCAGTTTAAGGTGCCTGACGGGGAGTCGTCATGACCGCGACCCCTGTGATCTCTGAGGCCCGCTGGTCGCCGCTGTACTTCCTTGGGCAAAGCGAAAGGCAAGGCGAACTTAGTCCGGAGTTGGTAGCGGCTTTGCGAGACCTTGCGGAACTCGGCGCACAGGGCCACGTAACCTCCGAGACCGTTAGCATGGCCCGGGACACCCTCCACGATATGTATCGCTTCGCTCCGTACCGGTACGACGTCTACTCGGAGGACGGACAGGTTATCCTTGACGCGACCGAAGATGAGATTTCCATCGTCGTGCTCTTCGAACCGGCGGGAAGCGCCCGCTGTTTCGTAAGCATGGACGGCGACCAGAGGCGGGCGTGGTACGGAAACGGCGCCATGGTGTTCGGGTGGTTCATGCAGGAAGCACTCCTGAAACTTCTAACTCTAACTAGGAGGCAGATTCGTACATGGACGATGTGCTGGATCTCGATGAAACCCTTGCACGAGGGGTATTCAGCAGCAGTGGGTTCAGTTCTTCCACGGGCCGCGTTCGGCACGGAGCCTTCCTTGAAACTGGAGCGGTACTTTCAGTCGACAGGAGTACACATGCTCCCATCGAAAACCTAGTCCTGCTGGGCGAGCGAAGGGCTGGCAGACGGAGCAAGTCGGAGGGCACCAGCCGAAAGTTCTACGGCTGGGCTAAACTGGAAGTTCACGAGGCGATGAAGGAGAACAGGCAAGTGATGGCATCGCCGGAGCCGGACAACCCGTACCATGCCGATATTATCTTGCCCGATGAGGCGCCGCAGCAAAGAAGGACGCAGGCGGTAGACCTAGCGCGTCGTGCCCGTTGGCGGTCGAAGCCAAGTACCCCGCCCCCGCAGTCGCTGCCCACGCCTCCATGAGTCCCGCCGCCCGCGCGGGATGAGGAGCAGGACCATGAAAACGCTCTCGCACTTACTCGGCGGCGCGGATTCCGCTGGAGGTTGGGGAAACGCGAATGATGGACATCTTCGACGCACTTCGATGGAATGGGCTTCGCCGGTCGATACTCCGCCGGCTTCGATTCCGCTGACCGCTTCCCGGCGGACATCCGGTGCCGTGGCGATCAATGGCCCGACAGCCAACACCTCTGCAACTGCATCGAGTTCGAAGACGGTTCGCGCCTCCGGCTCGTGCTACTTCGCGGGTCACACACGGACAGAGGAGCCCTCATCATCGCATCGCCGGACGAGCATCTGTTTGCGGACGCCGCCGGGCCGGTGGACCCGGCTTCAGCTTGAGACGTACACTGCCCGCGCCTCCAGGAGTTCCCGCCGCCGCGACGGATCGACGCTAGGTTTCCGCCAAGCAAGGAAGTGGAACATGGCGACCAAAAGGAAACTCGGACGCCACCGAAGCACGATTAGATCTGGAGCGCGCCTCCCGCCCGGATGCGAGCCCCGAGAGAGGGCCGAGGATCTGCCGGCTGGGTCGCGGTAATCCACATGCACAAGGACCAGATTCTCCGCGACTCGATGGTCGTTCACGACCTGCTGGCGGACACCTGCTACGTGTGCCTGGTCGTCCAAAATTCGCCATGATCTGCGAACTCGACGAGCGGGACGAACGCAATGAGCAGGCTCGTCGTCAGCGCTGGCCGTGGGTCGTATGGCGCACCGCCTGCGTGCTGTTCATGGCCCTCATTTTCGGCGCCGCGTGCCTCTCCCCCCTCTGGCACAGGTAGGCGGGGAATGCCGATCTCCGAAACGTCGCTGCTGGAGTTTCTCATCCGGTGCGTAAAGCAAGACACCTTGGGCAAGCCGGTTCTAAAGGCCCTCCTGAGAGAGGAGCTTGACGAGCTTCTCGTTCTCGTCGACTTGGAGGTTCGCCACGGGCGGACAGTTCGTCTCGAATCATCCGATCGAGATCCAGGAGCTGGTCGTCGGTGAGCGAGGAGAGATCAGTCGCGGGCATGGGTTCGTCCTTCGTTGTCTCGGGCGGGGCATTGGTCCGCATCGCACAAGGGTCGGCATGTCGGTAGAGAATCTCACGCTGATCACGGTCATCATTCGGCTTATCCGCCGCGGCGACGACTGGGTGATTCCGACCATCCTCGGAGCCCTGACGCCGGCCGAAAAGCTGGAACCACGCGCCCTGTTCGCAGCCGAGCAGCGGCGTCGAGGTATCGAGTGAGGGCGCGCCCGATGATCGGCAACGCAAATTTTCCGTCGTTCAATCATAACGCCGGTAACGAGGCTCGTCAGGGATCGTCCCTGCGAGCCTCGCCCCCCTTCTAGGGCAGGACTGCCACCCTCAGCTTGAGACGTACGCTGCCCACGCCTCCATGAGCTCCCGCCGGCGCTCGAACAGGTCCGACCGAGCGTACGCCGCCTCGACCTGGTTCTTGACCACGTGAGCGAGCGCAGCCTCGGCGACCTCCCGCGGCTGCCCCGTCTCGCCGCACCAGTCCCGGAACGAGCTGCGGAATCCGTGCGGTAACAGCTTGGATTCCGTGCCGCGCGAGCAGCTTGGGCAGTGTGCCGCCGTGAATCATGCGCCCGGTGACCGAGGGGAAGATCAGCCCGCATCCGTGGGAGAACAGCCGCGCCTCCTCGAGGACCTCGATCGCTCGGGCCACGAGGGGCACGCGGTGCTCGCGGCCCGACTTAGCCCGCTTCGCGGGGATCGTCCACACGCGATTCTCAACGTCGATCTCCGACCAGTCGGCCGCGCGGACCTCCCCGGGACGAGCCGCGGTCAGGATCTGGAACTCGAGCGCGACCTTCGCCGGCGGCCAGCCAGCGGTGGCCCGGATCGTCGCGATCGCCTGCGCGACCTCCGCGTGCGGGAGTGCCTTGAAATGCTTCGTGCGGGCGCCACCCCTCGGCAGGGCCGCCCCGATCGCCTCGCCGGCCGGGTTGTCCGTGCGGAAGCCCTGGGCGACGGCCCACTTCATGACGGCACCGATCCGCTGCCGGACCCGCTTCGCCGTGACGCGCTTCTCGTTCCAGATCGGGAGCAGCACCGCCATCACGTCGGTCGTTGAGATGTCGTCAACGCGCATGCGGCCGATGCGCGGGTACGCGTAGCTCGACAAGGAGGATCTCCATTGAGCCTCGTTTTTCCCTCCGCGCCATGCGACCCGGTGGATCTCGATCACCTTCTCGACGGCATCCCTGAACGTCGGGACGCCGTTCTGGGCGCCTGCAGCAAGCGTCCGCGGGTCTCCGCCGTCCCGCGCCAGCTTCCGGTAGTCGAAGGCCTTCTCGCGCGCCTCCGCCAGCGTGGTGTACGGGTAGCCGCCCAGGCCGAGATCCACGCGGCGGCCGCGGACCGTGCCGCGCCAGATCCTTGTCAAACCAAAGTAGAAATGTCCGGGGTTAGCCCAAAGTAGAAATGTCCTCCCGCGGCGGTTCGGTTCTGCCCCGTTCCCGGGCCGGTTCGGGGGAGCGGGGCGGTTCGTGTTCCCTGGATATCGCTTCTCGCTCGCGGCGGAGGTCTCGGCGCGCGATGGCTCGCCGGACGGAGGCTTGGAAGTGCTTGCGCCAGGGGTGGTCCGGGCCGGGCTTCGGGGGCGCGGGCCTCGGCTTCGCCGGCTTGGCGGGCGCGGGAACGGCCGGGCCTTGGCGCGCGGGTTCGACCTCCAGGTAGCGCTCGCCGAAGCGGAAGCGGGTCTGGCCGCCGAGGCGTCGCTCGACGACGATCTCGTCTCCGGGGGCGATGCCGGCGGCCTCGCTCTCGGGGATCTGCCAGCGCCTGTTCCGGAACCGGATCGTGAAGTCGCGGGCCACGACGCGGGTCTCCGTCTCGGCGAAGAGCGCCTCGAGGTCCGCATCGGACGGAAGCGGGCGGTGCGCGTCGCGGGGATCGGCGGGCTCGACGGCGAAGCGCTCGTTCCAGAACGGGACCCAGTAGTCGGCCAGCAAGCGGTTGGCCGCCTCCAGGGTGGCGACCCCCTCCACGCGCATCTCCCTGACCAGCCGGTCCTGCGCGGTGCCGAAGCTGCGCTCGACCCGGCCCTTGGCCTGCGGGGAGCCCGCGAGGATCACCTCGACCCCCAGCTTGCCCAGCCCCCGGGCGATGATCGTATCCGTGCGCTCCTCCTTCTTCGAGAGCCACTGCCCGAAGTGTCCGGCGTGGTCGGTGTAGACGGCCAGAGGGCGGCCGTGGCTGCGGAGGTACGCGATGATCGCCCGCCGGTTCTCCGCCCCGTTGTCGCGCGCCACGAAGCGGGCCATCAGCAGCCGGCTCGTCGCGTCGTCGTGGATCGAGATCAGCACCTGCTCTCCCGCCGCCCTCTCCTCCATCCACGGGTGCACCGAGCTGTCCCACTGCCCCAGCTCGCCCAGCGCCGCCCGCCTGGGACGCCGGCTGCGGTGCTTCGCGCGCCTGCGGCGACGCTCCCACAGTCCGGCCTCGAGCATCCAGCACCGCAGCGTCTCCGCGCTCAGCCGCAGCCCGAAGCGTCTCTCCAGGTGCTCCGCAAGCAGCGTCGGCCCGAAGTCCCGGTACAGCGGATCCCTCGCGACCTCCAGCGCCCCCTCCCGATCTTCCGCGCGCAGCGCCCGGTTCGACCGCCGCCCCCTCAGTCCGTGAACCACCGCCGCATCGCCTTTGGCCTCGAACCTCCGGCGCAGCCGGCGAAAATGCCGCCGCGTCACGCCGATCCGCTCCGCTCCCGCCGCGGCCGTCAGCACTCCCTCGCTCACCTGTCTGAGCACCGAGATGCGATCCCTCTCCCTTAGCCTCAAGTCCATCCGCTCCTCTCCCGGATCCCGTTCCGTCGTTGACCGAACATGGACCGTAAGAGGACATTTCTACTTGGCTAAGGGGGGACATTTCTACTTTGGTACGACAGCCGCGCCAGATCCACTGCTTGGATCCGGAGGGCCGAACGCGTAGGATCAGCCCGTGCACATCACCGTACTTGCCGGGCGTATTGACCGTGCGGACGAAGGCCGCCGTGAGGGTGGATCGCCGTGGGCTCTTCCGCCCGTTCTCCGCTGCTTTTTGCATCGCATCGTCTCCCCACTTTTGTCCCACTGAACGCGTGGGATCGCACGGAACCTTGTGGTAGCTTCCCGAGACACGACGATGCTGTACTTCGCGGGGGTGCAACAGGTTAGCGCACTGTATGGAACTTCTGGGGACTGCCTGCACCGGGTGCTGATTGGATACGAGATCCGAAGGAACTTCCAGGTGTACGGGGCCGAAGGTCTCCTGGACCGTATGCCGAGACCTACAACCGAAACCGTCCGCACCGCGGCCGCGGCATGGAGGGGCGGACGCCCTATCAGGTCTTCAAGAAGGGGATCCGGAAGCCCAGGACCCGGAAGAAGTCAACCAAGAAGGAGGTGAAGACCGCAGCCTGAAGCGCTGATCTCGGCGAGGCCGGGTGTCAGGTGATTACCGTAATTGTACAACCCGGAATCGCCCTCACCCCCGAGTATCACGGAAATGTTCCCGGCGCTGGGCACAGTTGCTCCCGTAGTCCGATGGCCAGCGCCATCTGCTCGTCCAATGGGATTACTCCTTGTGAGATCGCCAGCGCGATCTGCTTGTCGTCCAATCCCAGCGATTCCTTTAGCCCTACGATCTGATTTCGAAGCGTTGTAACAAGTGAATCTGCCGTTGCACTATCTGGAGCAATCATCGCCCGCGCGAAGTCCTCGATCGAATAGTCCCGTGGCAACCAGCGTAGCGTCTCCGAGCGATTCACGTATGGTGCAGTTTCAATCGTAAGTCCGGCTAGGTCCTCCAAATCCATGCCGGTAAGGACAAGTTGCCCGTCGAGAGCTGCTCGGAATAATCGCTGCAAGTGCGTGAATTCAGCCATCCTCGCAAGCACTCTCGCGGTTTCCGCATCTTGTTCCGCATGTGAAGCGATCTCGTCCATTAGCGGTTGTTCGAGCGACGTTATCTCGTACGGGGTCTCATCGTCGAACGATTCGAGCACGGCGTTATCGGCATACCATCGGCCCTCGCTGATGAACCAGGGGGGCGACGTGAAGGCGATCTGTACCATGACGCGAAATGGCCCGAGTGGTTCTTGCGATGTCATAAACGAGATCGCCTCGTCGACGGCCCAGGGTTGCTCCCGGACACCGCTCCATCGGTCGAATTCAGGAGGTGGCGCCGCCCAGGTGGCATAAAAATCTCGCCCGTAGACGTCTGCTGTTGAAGCAGTACGAATACACCCATCAAAGGCCATGACCGACTCGGACGACCCACACCGGCTTATGGCATTCACGAGACGCTGGTCGTAGAACTCGGGATTCAATGAGAGAAAGCCAAAATCGGTTATTGGCAACTCCGGCTCGATCTCTTCCGCGGGATACGGGAATGCGTCCTCGGGATCCGCGATTCCAAAAGCTTGGATCAGGAACTCAACCCCGAGGTCTCCTAATCTGCGGAAGTTGGTCTCATGCTGGACAACGAGCCGGTGCATTCGGATCGACCAAGCCCGTTCATACGCGGTGTGTTGGCGAAACACGTTGGTGATTGCAGACGCGCGATGGTCGAGGAGAGACTGATTGCGTGCGCTTGCGCCATCTACAAGCTGGTCGAGTCGAATGGCACTGCAGCCAAGGCCGGTGTCGACAAGGGCTGGATGAAGGAGGATGCGCAGATCCGGCAAGGGCTCTGCGCGGACCATCGTGACGGCTATGACCCGTCCATCAGCGGCATATGCGAGGGCATTGTGGACAATGGCAGGATCGTAACGACCAATCTCAATAGGTAACCCCTCGGAACGTATCAGCCGCAGGACCAACTCTCGCTCAGACACGCTCCAATCGAGCTCCTCTGCCACCATTGACGTTCCAGATTGCGGAGGCCGCCCAAGGACAACGCCACCAACCCGCGAGAAACCACGAAGTCGGGTGTAGCTGCGAGCGCGTGCATACCCCGCCCTGAGGTTGCGATTGACGCTGGCTCGACTGGCCCTGGGGGCCAGTTCGCGAACCGTTCTCCCGCGAACCGAGTTGACGGGTTCGTCGAGTTGACCCGGAAACAGATCACCAAAACTTAGGGAATTATACGCTTGTCTAGATTTCGCTTCTAAGGCGTGGAATCATGAGTCTTGATTCGCTCGGAGCTTCTCCGTCGATTGGAGGAATTAGTCCAAGACCGGGCCTACCTAACTCTGGGCTCAACACGAAGTTCGTCACCCACAATCCACAAAACCGTCTGCTTGATTCAGACTTACGCCACACATCTTGAACCGCATCACGCTCACCACCACCGAAGAAGCCTCCAAACCCAACTGCCAAATACACTGGCACGTCCAGATTCCACTTGCGTACTTGCTGCGCTTTTGCCTTTAGCCTATTCCTAAATGCGTCTTGCCATTGCTCACCTACAAACGATATTGCTGGCCACGCACCAATGCCACCGCGCCCCTCGGTCTTAACCATCCAATTGATCCATAAGCTCCATTCGTCGGATTCATACAAGTACACAGCCAAGGGTCCAGTATTTCGCCACCGATTCCTCCATCCTTCATCCGGTCGGAGATAATGCTGCTGTTGTTCTTCAGTGGCCAAGAATACTTCCACCTGCTTACGTATCTCATCTTCCAACTGTTTCGGAGAAATGCCATCACTGTTCGCTAGGCATCCCTTAGTACTCAGAGCGAAAATAGCACCTAACGGATCACCTATATCAAGACGATCCCTCAACTCATCGAGAAGAGCGGTTTGGCTATCAGGCGACTTGTGCTTAGGAGTATGACAAATCGTAGCTTCAACCGCGAACGCACCGGGAACGAGAACATCAGGACCATCATGATCTGCCGTGCCAAATCCACAATCAGTGACGTGCGAACTAATAAACAATGAGGTGGTCTTACTTCGTTGGACAGTCCGAGGGCAAAGTTAAGGTGGATTCCGAGTGGTTGTGAGAGCCCTCGGGAGCCTTCTCCGTGTGTTCTCTCGGGGTGGATGCTCCACCCATGGGTCCTCCCCCGGCAGGGGAGGGACAGGTTCCAAAATGAACCCCGGCCGGCGGGAGGGGAACCCGGTCGGCGACGGGGGCTTGGCCGCGGGCGGAACGAGGTGCGCGGCATGGGGAGATCCCAGGCTTCTCCCGCGCCCCGCTGCTGCTTTGCGAAGGCGACCGTCGGCGCACGCCGAGATCCGCCGTTCACACCGCCCCCGTGCCGTTGCGGTAGGCCTCGCCCGGCGTCCGTCCGCCGAGGGACGAATGCGGACGCACCTCGTTGTAGAAGTCGAACCACGAGCCGATGATCCGTTCGGCGTCCAGCCCGTCGCGGAGTTCGTGAAGGTACACCGCCTCGTACTTCAGCGACCGCCACAGCCGCTCGATGAAGATGTTGTCGAGGAAGCGGCCCCGGCCGTCCATCGAGAATGCCACGCCCGCGCCCAGCACCCGGTCGGCGAACGCCTCGCTGGTGAACTGGGCGCCTTGATCCGTGTTCAGGATCTCCGGAGCCCTCCAGCCCAGCGCGTGGTCCAGGGCTTCGACGCAGAACGACGCGTCCATCGTGTTCGACAGCCGCCACGCGAGCACGTGCCGGGTCGCCCAGTCCATCACGGCCACGAGGTAGAAAAAGCCTTGCGTCACCGGAACATAGGTGATGTCCGCGCACCACACGTGGTCCGCCCGCGAGATCGTGAGGCCGCGCAGCAGATAGGGGAAGACCCGGTGCTCCGGACCCGCCACGCTAGTGCGCGGCCGCCGGTAGGTTGCCTCCACCCCCATCAGGCGCATGAGCCGCCGGATCCGGTGCCGGCCCGCGGCAACGCCCTCGCGACGCAGATGCCGCACCAGCTGCCGGCTTCCGTAGAACGGATACGCCATGTGCAGCTCGTCAATGCGACGCATGAGCGCCAGGTTCTCCGCGCTCTCCCCCCTCGGCCGGTAGTACAGCGACGACCGGCTCACGCCCACCAGCGCGCACTGCCTCGAAAGACTCAGCGGTCCGTCCCGCTCGATCATCCGCCCCCGCTCCGCCCGGCTCAGCGCTTGAGCCCGCGCCGAAAAAAATCCCGCTCGACCGTGAGCTCCCCGATCTTGGCGTGCAGCTCCCGGACCTTCGCCTCGTGCTCCTTGGCGAGCTTGCGGCCCGCGCCCCCGGCGAACACCTCCGGCAGCCCCTCGAGCAGCTGCCGCTTCCATGTGCTCACCTGGTTCGGATGAAGCTCGTGCCGCCTCGCGATCGCCTGCACGCTGTCGTGCTCGCGCAGCGCCTCCAGCGCCACCCGCGCCTTGAACTCCGGCGTGAACCGCCGTCTCTTCCCAGCCATCTCGGTGCCTCCCGTTCCGTCCTGGAATCCACCTTAACGACCTGTCCAAAAAACTGGGACCACCTCACAATTCAAAAAGAACATCAACAAATTGGTGGTGTCTACGCGACTTCATTCGCTGTACAGCCTCCACTCTCCTTGCATCGGTCGGGAGTTGTCCAAGAGCTACATCAATCAAGTTACGCACATCGTGCATCTCAGGATGACGTTGGACAAATTCAAACGTCGTTTCCCTCGACTCGATTCGTCGTTCACTCTGACTGGTGGCTTTCCATATGGAATCATTCATCGGTCTAAATGTCTTCCAACTCGTCACGTCGCGCCTCGATGATCGCCGCCACCTTCGGATTCTTCGGGCGCATGAGCGCCAGCGCCACGTCCGACATCCTCGCCGTACCATAACGCGGATTCACCGCCTGCACGTCGAACGGCTCCGGTTCTTCCTTCAATCGAGGGTTCGGCGACGGCGTGTTCT
This sequence comes from Candidatus Palauibacter sp., assembly GCF_965222475.1. Lineage (GTDB taxonomy): Bacteria > Gemmatimonadota > Gemmatimonadetes > Palauibacterales > Palauibacteraceae > Palauibacter. Next base: position 314,477 of record NZ_CBDCUB010000008.1, read on the forward strand.
CCCACTCCTCGATGAGCGCCAGCCGCTCCGCTTCCGACAGCGGGGGTGACGGCGTACCGTCAACCGACTCTGGTTCCTTCTTCGTCTTCTTGCTCATCCTCTACCTCGCTGCGGCGATCCCACCGCTTAGCATCATCTTCATTTCAGTCTTCGTTCCAATTTATGAAGCCGCTCACGAGCGATCTTCAATTCACCGGGACTGAACAGGTTCTCGAACTCCGGTTGCTGAACCAAGGTCTCAACCGTCAAATCGGGGCGACCACGCAAATACTAGTTCAGTCAAACCAGTAGCGTACTCTGGTCCCGGTGTGGGCTGAAGCAACCGATGCGCCGTATCCACTCCACCCTGCTCAGAGAGCATACTGGCAAACCGTTTAGCGGTGTAGTTGCATTCCCGCCGTGCGCGGTGGTACAGGCCCCACATCTCGGCGTCGAATCGCCGGTCCAACTCTGTTCGCTCTTGCTTCAGGTGTCCCCCCTACCCTCGCGGAGATTGCTCATCAAACGGGAGTTGACGGGTGTGACGGGTCGCCGCCGGCCGGTAGCTTCCGCATTCAGAGCGAGGACGCGTTGCTCGAGTGGCTCAAACGACGACGACCTGACAGACTGTGATGGGGCAGTAGGGTGTGACCCAGACGCCTCGAAGATCAGGTTCCTGGCCCGAATCCTCGCCGTGGCACGCGCGACTTCGTTACTGGCCTGCAGCGCTGAAGCATCCTGCAGATACCTGGCTTGGACGACCTCCGATTCGAAGACTGAGGCAATTGCGTCGATCGCTTGCTCGTCATCTGGAGAGAACGGTTCCTGTGCGGAGTTCGTCAGCAGCAATTCGAATTCGAGCTGTGCGATCGTTTTGTTGACGGCGATGACGCGCTCATCCGTCGCGTCCTGTATTGCAGATAACCCGACCGTCATGGAAGTGGGAATCAGTAGAAGCAGTCCGGCAGCTACAGTTAGTCTGCCCAAGCCCGTGAGGGAACGGAGCATTCCAGCGGACGAGCAGAATAGTAGAACCCGTCCGAAAGAAGATTCCACTTCTGTCTCTCGTTCCGTCAGATTGGTGTCGATCCGTCTCAGCAAGTCCTCCGTGTGGTATTGCGCTACTAGCTCGTGTAGCCGGGAAAGCAATTGCCCTCTGGCTGGATGACTGTCGTTGAGTTCGGCAAGGTGGCCCTGCAACGATTCAATCACGCCGGCAAGGGTTTCCATCTCCTGCGTCGGGGAGAGCTCTTCCAGATCTTCGTCCTCCAGCCGTGACAATTCTTGATCGATGTGTGCCTTGAGGGCACTCCTGAGCCGCATGCCGCCGCTTCGATAGGCGTGATAGGCGAACGCCAAGATCAGGACGATGGTGGTCGCAATGCCAATCCGGGCGTCGAAGTTGGCGAGAAGGGCTTCGATTCCTTGGATCCGCAGCAAGGCATCGCGTGCCTCTTGCAACGTGGTGCCGCCTGTTGCGTTAACGTAGGCGAGAACGCTCAAGGCAGCCGTTGTGCCAATCGCTACCATGAGCGATGCGAAGCTTAGAAACCCCGACAGGCTCGAAACTGCCGCAGCACCAGTACCACTGATGTCTCTGTTTCTGGCCGCCTTACGGTCCGCCCGTGGAACAACCACGAAACGTAACAGGGCAAACACGGCCCATGCCCCCAATGCGATGATAAAGATGCTCACTGCCCGACCCTCCCGTGGTGGAATCCGGCAACGTACTCATCGATTTCCCTGTGGGCAAATGGGAATAGCGAAGCTTGGCCTGTGCGACTGTCGATCTGTTATCGAAGGGGCGACAGATCCGGGCCACACCAGGCTAATGCAGGATATGTCGTGACCTGAGATGAGCGCAGACTGGGCCATCATGCGGCCGCGGAGGCGATAGCGGGGCGCGTCGGACTCCTGCCCCCGCGCTGACGGGCTTCTCCGTGTACCTGTAGGGAAACTCCGGCGACCCAGGCTGCTGGAGGGGCCCGGCAGGTGATGCAATCAATGATGGATCGATGATGAGGGAGTTGCATCGTCGGACATCCGCAACCCGACCCCTGTAGGGCATCCAATGACGACCATCGAGAAGCTACGCGCCCTCGCCCGCGAACTGGCTGGCGAAGCCTGGGACTATGATCACCGCCACCTGTGCGCGCAGGCGTACGTCCGCCGGTTGGCGGCGCAGGCGGTGATGAAACAAGCTGACAGCATCCAACGCGAGGATGCCATGTTCGCAGATCCGCCGGTTGGGTCGAGCTAAGCCCGCCCCAACCGGTGCGACTCTCGGAATCGTCGTCCGGACGGTGTCGGGCGTCCATTTAGCAAGTTGCCGAGAGGTCGAGGGCTTTTCCCGGAGGCTGTATAGCTGGCCGTCAGAGATGCGCGCGAGGCGGGCGAAGCACCCGAAAACCGGTTCCCGAGCAGCGCTCGTGAAACGACGACCTGACGCCACGCAACGATGCCCCGGAGTCCGCCGCACCGCCAGACTAAGCGACTCGGTAAGGGCTCGCGTCCGCGCCGGGAAGCGTCAGAACCACGACGACCGTCTCGCCGAGATCGGGGGGTGGTGGGGCAGCCAGCCAGCCGGGCGGCGCGGCTTTGGCGGTGCGAGGAACGCTCAGTAGTCCGCAGCCTCGTCACTCTGGTAAAGAGATTCCGCGTCATGCGCCTTGGCGACTGCCTCTCGAACGGAAGGCTCCGTAAGGTCCAGAACACGAAGAACTCCCCCCGGCATCCGTGCAACCGATTCGATCCGGTGGAAGAACTCCCCATGCTTTTCGGCGAACTCCGCCAAGCCGCGAAGCTTGGGAAGCGCGTCGGCGAAGTGGGGGCCATGGGGATCGACGATGGAGACCCTCACTGTCTCGACACCGTGGAAGAAAAGGAAATCCGGGCACATCCGACGCCATTCACCGCGATCATTCTGGTAGGCGACGGCCAAAGCATCGCCGGACGGGCGAGAGGGATTTCGATACCAAGCCTGGAAGCTTGTGCGCGCCATCTCCTTATCGAGGACCTCGATCTCCCAGTTGTTCAATGAGCCGACCGGGAAGTCGCCGTTGCCGTCGGACATGAGGTGTCCTGTCTGGGTCGGCAACTCGTTGCCATCGGCGTCCCGGGTTTCCTCGGTGCGGATCCGAGGCCGCTTGACCTCTATTTCCCGGGGCTGCGGCGACATGCTCCTGATCTCGTCGTAGACCGCTTGCCGTTCGTCGCTCAGCGCCTTGATCGCGACCCGGTAATCGGCGAACCACCTCTTGGCGATTCTCTCGGCTTCCCGGTCGAGTGCGTCGGGCACTTCCTCGACCTGTGCAAGAGCCGCCACCCGGACGTGGGCGTCGTGCAGGCCGTCGTCGTCCTCTTCCGCGCCAGCGACGTGGTCCGCGTACTTGCGCGCGACATCCGTCGTCAGCGTGCGACAGGCCGCCCTGAAGTCGGCCTCGACCGACTTCTCGTCGGCGACCGCCACGAAGGGCAGGTACTCAAAAGCCTCACCGCCACCGAAGCGAGCAACCAGAGTCTCGCCACGCACTTCGAGGATGCCCTTGCTGGCGGCTGCGACATCTTCCCTGTGCTGGGTTGTCAGCCCGTCGAGTTTCGCAAAGAGGTTCCGGTAGGCGTCCTTGCGCGCGTCTTTTCTCAGTCCATCTCGCGACAACGCTTGGGCCAGCGCCGTGAGCCTCCTCACCGGACGGGCTACCCTCCGCGGCAACGTCTGTGAGGGAACTTCAACAAGAACCTCCCAGACCGCCTCCGGGATGTTGCTGTTGGCGACCATGTCAACCGGGGCGAGGAGAACGCGGCGGCCGCCGCCGCCGCCGGTGCCATCGGCGTCGGCCTCCCGCTCACCCATCATGGTCTGCGCGACCTTGGTGGCTGTCTGCCGGTCAAAACGCGGCAACAGGCACGCAACCGAGTTGAGCATGTCGTCGCCCGGGACCCTCCGGGCCAAGGGCGTCCGGACCATCCGACCAAGCAGTTGGGTGATATGAGTCTCGTCCCGCGCCGGGCGGAACGACACAAGCACCTCGGCGCGTGGACAGTCCCAGCCGGTGGAGATGGCATCCTTTGCGAAGAGTACCCGGATCTGGGAGCGGTCCTGTACGGTCTCGGGGCGCACATGGGGGACCGAGAACCCGCCGACGTTAATCGGGGCGTGGTCGCCGAAGACGTGGGCCATCATGCGGTCGTCGAGTTCCGGCCACGCCTCCTGGACCGTCGTGATCGCAGACAGCAATAACTCGTCCGAGGGCGTGTTGGGCACTTGGACCACCAAGAGCGGCACCACCGCGTCCGGTGCCAAGCCTTCCCGCTCGGCGTAGGCGTGCCATCGGTCGGTCGCCTCCCTCACCTTCCGCGTGGCGCGAGCCAGCAGGACGGTGTCGAACTCACCGGCCTCGGTGGGGAAGCTCAAACGGATGTCGTCCTTGAGCAGGCCGGATTCCTGAATCAGCACGGGGTCAACAACCACGTGAGGATAGGTGGTCCGCCCTTCAGCTCTTTCCATCGCCTCGTTGAAGCGTTGGACGGTAGCGGAGATGCCCCAAACGATCGGTAGCGGAGGTATGCCCTTGGCACCGTTTATGAGCCGCTGCACGATGGTGGCCTTCTCGGCCCGATCCCCGGGGTTGGGCTGTCTCATGCCCCGGTGGGCTTCGTCGAGGATGAGGTACAGGGTTAGCTGCTCGTCGGCGATGGTGTTCGCCAGCGTGTCCCACATGGTGTAGGCGCGCGCATCCGGCATAGGCAGGAGTTCGCGCTGGCCATCCGCTGGAGAGTTCTCTGGCGTTCCCCTGACCAGAAGCGACTTCTTCCCCAGCTTCTGGCGATTGAGAAAATAGACCTTGCCCGGTTCGAGCTTCGCTCGGTTGAAGGTGTTTTCGATAACCTCCAGCTGCGAATGAGCGATCCGGTCCGAGGCGGCCATGAGGCGGAACCGGGTCTGCTCGTTGAGCGATGGGTCGTCGGTGAACCATAGCACGACAGCGCCGGGATCAGGATCAAACTCCAGGGCCGGGTTGCCGTGGAACAGCGCCTCGATCACGGCTGCCGCCATCACGGTCTTGCCCGCGCCGGTTGTTGCCGTCAACGAGAATGCTACAGGCCACCGTCGTCGATGCCAGTCGTCCCGCGCCCGAGCGAGGCGATCGAGCACATCGGCGACAGCGTCCTCTTGGTAGTCCTTCAGCGTGTACCGCACGGCTAGACCCGCCCCGCGTTGATCGTGAAGTTTGTGAGGTAGGACTCGTATAACCGAACGGCCTCCACCCTCGTGGGCAGTTCGCCGCACACCGATTGAAACCCCCGGTCATCGTCCGTCACAACGAACGCCATTCGAACGGTTTGGGCTCGGCGAACGGCGGAGAGGAAGCCCCCGGAGGCGTCCAGATCGAAAAGTACGCCATACGTGTCCGCCACGTCGTAGTCATCACATTCCACTTCGATTCGGCGTCCCCGCGATCCGGCCCTGATCCACAGCAGCGGAGCGACCACCTCGAACGCCCGGTTGTGGGCCACCGGCCGCGGCGCTTCGTAGGTCATGGCGAAGAACTCAAGATTCTCCCCGAACCCCTCCGCAAGGGGGAATTCGTCCGTATAGCCGTACATTCCCTCAACGGCATCTCCCTTCCGTGTCGCACCCGTGACCGCCGCCTCCAGCCTCGGCTTCGTGATGTACTCGCAGATGCCCAACCGCTCCCAATCCGCATCCCCAGGGCACAGCCCTGCTCCTCGAAGCTTCGCCTCCTCGACGGAAGACACCTCGTTGTTGGTGATTGATATGGACTGGCGGCGGCCCCCGTCTTGGCGATTCAAGCGCATCACTGCGTGTGCCGCGGTTCCTGATCCCGCGAAGAAGTCCAAGACGATGGCGTCCGGCTTGCTCCCGACGAAGAACCGGAGAGCATCCTCGACCGCGTATAGCGACTTGGGGTACGGAAACCGCCGCCCGGGAATCAGCTTCGAAAGGACGAGCGTCCCACCAGTTTCCGCATTGTGGGAGGGCACGTTCCATACGCGCTTCGGCGTCGGCGTGTCGTCGTCAACCGGCTTCGTTCCTCTGACCGAACCGTCCTTGCTCCGCCCGGTGACCGTAATGGTTCCGTCCGCAATCTCCGCTATGGTTCCGGTCTGGAGGTATTGGACAGTCCCCTTCTTGCTGACGCGCACGAACCCGTTCCTCCAGTTCCGGCGTAACACCTCCGGCGTCAACCCCCACAGCATCTCCGTCCCATCAGGCTTCAGCGGCCAGACGGCCATGGTTCCCTTGGGGGCCGCCACTGAGAGCCTATCGACATCGTCTGGGATGGGATCTCCGATGGAGTGGATGAAGTTTGTTTCCTCGTCGACGAAGATCGGATAAAACTGATTGGGACGTGCCGCTCGTACGCTTGTGGGTTCCCGGCGGCGCAGCCCGAGCCACTCAAGCCTCGCCGTGGCCCCTTTGTCGCCCTTGATCAGGTCCAACATGTTCCGCATACATGGGGTAGCACCGAGCCCACCGATCGTCGCTACGAAAAGATGCTCCTCGACCCGTGAGAACTTCCCGGGACGGACCACTCCCTTCGCGCTGATGACGCTTGTCACCATCTGAATCTCAGCGTCCTCGAAGACCTGTTCGAGCAGCAGCGCGAGTCGGTGCAATTCTCGTTCGTCGATCGCCACGATCAACGCCGAGCCCTCTGGGTTGAGGAGCCGCCTTGCCAGTCTCAGCCGCCGTTCCATCATCGCGAGCCACTTGGAGTGGCGGTAGGCGTCCTCGCTGTCCACGTAGTCGTTGTTGTATTTCCAGTCCCTCGCGCCGGAGTTGTAGGGGGGGTCGATGTAGATGGCGTCGACCTTCCCCTCGTGGGTGTAGAGCAGGAGTTGGAGCGCATGGAAGTTCTCGGCGTTGATGACGGTGTGGAATGGCTTGTCCCCACCCCGCTCAACCTTGCCGGTGGACACCATCCCGGGGAAGACCGGATCGCGGAACTCTGCAACAACGACCAAGTCATCGAGGGGTCGGCTTGTGGCGCTCGCCTGCGTGTCTTGGTGAGGCACCAGATCGGCGAGGCGCTTCCCTCCGGCGTTTCGCCGAATCCGGCTAACCCGCCACAGGCGGCGGTCGGCTCCCGACGGTTCCTCGCCACGTCTAGGCAGGAATCGGACCTTGTCGCCCCGGCGCACCGGGCGACCTGCCAGTTCGACCGTCTCGGGGATGTGCCGCTCGAAGTTGAGGCCGAACGCACGCCTCCCGGAGAGCGCATCCACTTCGCGCTTCAGGTCGGCTGCTAGCTCCGGATCCTGCTTTTCTAGCTGCCGAATCAGGTTGGTCAACCTCGACAAGCGTCGCTCCTTGGCTGGTTCTTGATCTGAGATCCCTTTGAGTCTACAGCGCCTCGCGCCGGAGCCAAGGGGAATCGGCGGGTAGTCTCTTGGACGCATGGCTGGTCTTACGGTCGGGAGTACCCGCCTGCTGTGGTTCCCGACCGATTGGGCTGTCATCCGGGGCTGGCCCGCCGGTCATCCGCCCGGACTTGAGCCGCAGACGGGCCGGATCACGGTCAAGGCCATCTACGACCTTGGCGACGAGGCCATGAGAGCATTCGGGTTGCTGCAGGCACTCTACACCCAGAGCCGCGCGTACGGTTGGATTCGGTCGGTTCGACGTGGAGAATCGGTCGCTCATCGACGCCCGCTCGCTGGAGGAAACTGGTGGCCATCGTCCAGGACCGGAAGAGGTACGGGGGCCATGGGACGCCGAGGGGCAGTGCCAAAGGCGTAGGTCGGGGCACGGGCGTAGGAGAAGACGAGTCGAGGAACCGGTTGAAGGAACGTCTCAGCGTCACGCCTGCGCTACGTAAGTTGACCACTCTTCCATGAGTTCGCGCCTACGCTCGAAGAGATCGGTTCGACGGTAGGCCGCCTCCACCTTGTCTCGCACCGTATGCGCCAGAGCCGCCTCCGCCACCTCGCGTGGGACGCCGGTCTCGCTGCACCAGTCGCGGAAGGCGCTGCGCATGCCGTGCATGGTCCCCTCGAGGCCGAGGCTCCGACTCAGCTTGCTCAACGTAGAGGGGTTCAACGGTTGTCCCGAGAGGGAAGGGAAGACCAGTCCGGAACCGTCAGCCAGCTTGCGGGCTTCCTCGAGTACTTCGAGCGCACGCTTGGAGAGGGGTACGCGGTGGGTCTGCCCGGCCTTCATGCGTTCGGCCGGGATCGTCCAGACGCGGTTCTCCAGATCGATCTCACCCCACCGCGCCTGCCTCGCCTCACCGCCTCGGACGGCCGTCAGAGTCACGAACTCGAAGCAGAGCCGGGTTGTGCAGTAGGCGCCCGAATTCCTCACCCTGTCGAGGGCCGCGCGCACCTCGCCGTGCGGTAGGGCCTCGAAGTGCTTGCGAAGGCCCCCGTTCTTCGGAAGCGCGGCGCCGATCGCGTCGCCGGCGGGGTTATCCGCGCGGTACCCCTGAGCGACGGCCCACTTCATCACGGCACCGATCCGCTGACGGACCCGCCGTGCGGTCTCCCGCTTCGTGCTCCAGATCGGGAGGAGGACCGCCATCACGTCTGCCGTCGTGATCGCGTCCACACGCTTGCGGCCCAGACATGGGTAGACGTACGTCGCGAGAGAAGACCTCCACTGCGCCTCGCTCTTCCCGCCGGCCCGCCAGGACGCGCGGTGTATCGCGATCACCGTCTCGGCCGCCTGCTCGAAGTTGGGCATCTCCTGCTTGAGCGCCCGCGGATCGCCTCCCGCCCTTGAGAGCTTCCGGTACTCGAACGCCGTCTCGCGGGCCTCGGCGAGCGTCGTATACGGGTAGCCCCCCAGGCCAAGGTCGAGGCGGCGGCCGCGCACAGTGCCGCGCCAGATCCACTGTTTAGACCCGCTCGGGAGCACGCGTAGCATGAGTCCATGCTGATCGGTATACTTGTCCGGGCCGGAGGGCTTACCGCTGTGCCGGACGGTCTTCACGAAGGCCGCGGTGAGCTTCGCCATTTGGGTCCTCCTTGTGCGGAATCCAGTACCACGCCGCGTACCACACTTAAGTTGAGACTAGGGGGTACTGACCGAAACGTCAACGAACCGTATGACATGGACCAGCAACGAGTTACGGTACGCACGAAACGTTGAGGAAGTGTCCGAAACCGGGTGGTAGGGGACACCCCCTCCGTTGGAAGTAGGGCGCAAGCCCACGTGGGTTCGAACCGAGCGACCGAAGGGAGCGAGCTCGGCGAAGCGCGGAGCGCTGAGCCCATCCCACCCCCTCCGTTAAGAAGTAGGGCGAAAGCCCACGTGTCCCGGGCGGGCCATGTCAGGCCTTCCGCCTCACAGTATTATCTCCCCCCAGCGCGGTGAGGTGCGGAACGAGGCCGATCCCACGATTGTCTGACGGGGTCCTTCCGTCTTGAGGCCAAACCAGGGTGCCCGGAGACGATCAGCTTGATCCATACGGATGCGGAAAGGCGCGTCGCGATCACCGGCGTCGGGATGGTCACGGCCATCGGCCTCGACCCGGATGCCACGTGGGATGCGCTGCTTCGAGGCGTGAGCGGCGCGGGTCCGATCACCCTGTTCGACGCGTCCGATCAGGCCGTTCGCTTCGCCTGTGAAGTGAAGGGTTTCGATCCGCTCGAATATCTGGACAGGAAGGGAGCGCGCCGCGCGGACCGGTTCCTGCAGTTCGCCATTGCCGCGGCGGCCCAGGCCATGGAACAGGCGGGGTTCGGCGATGGGTTCGCCCACCTGCGTCCGGACCGGACGGGGGTCATCGTCGGCGTGGGGATCGGGGGGCTCCCGTTGCTGGAGGCCCAGCACAGGAAGCTCCTGTCCCGGGGACCCCGCGCCATCTCCCCCCTCCTCATACCGATGTTCATCCCGGATATGACGACGGGACTGCTGTCCATCCTTTACGGGGCGCGGGGCCCGAACTACGCGACCGTGTCGGCCTGCGCTTCCAGCGGCCACTCGCTCGGACTCGCCTTCCGCTCGATCAGGAGGGGAGAGACCGATGTGATGATCGCCGGGGGCACCGAGTCCGCTATCACTCCGCTCGCGGTCGCCGGTTTCGCGTCCATGGGATCGATGTCGACGCGCAACGACGATCCGGAGAGAGCCTGCCGCCCCTTCGACGCCCGTCGGGACGGTTTCGTGCTCGGGGAGGGGTCCGGGATGCTGGTGCTCGAGGAGCTGGAGCACGCGGGGGCGCGCGGCGCGGAGGTTCTGGGGGAGATCGTGGGCTTCGGGCAGAGCGCGGACGCGTACCACATGACAGCTCCCGCTCCGGACGGAGTCGGCGCTTGTCTGGCCATGCGGCAGGCGCTCGCAGACGGGGGGCTGACCCCGGCCGACGTAGACTACGTCAACGCGAACGGCACTTCGACTCCCGCCGGTGACGCCGCCGAGACGAAGGCGCTAAAGGCCGTGCTGGGCGATCACGCGCGATCGATCGTGGCGGGCTCGACGAAGTCGATGACGGGCCACCCGCTCGGGGCGGCCGGAGCGATCGATGCGGTGATTTCCATGCTCGTCTGCAAGCACGGCGCGATTCCTCCGACGATCAACTTCGAGGAGGCCGATCCGGAGTGCGATCTCGAGTACGCTCACCGCGGCCCCCTGGAGCAGTCCGTCTCGGTGGCGCTGTCAAACTCCTTCGCCTTCGGCGGACACAACGCCTGTCTCGCGATCCGCCGCTGGGACGGCGAGTAGGCGCATTGGCGGCCCGGCAGGTTCGCGGCGCACGAGAGTAGCTCGGTGCCTCACCCGGGGGGGTGGCAGAGCGGCTGAATGCACCGGTCTTGAAAACCGGCGGGCTTACGCCCGCGTGGGTTCGAACCGAGCGACCGAAGGGAGCGAGCTCGGGGAGCCTGCGGAGCAGGCGACCCAATCCCACCCCCTCCGCTCAGCGGGAGATCACGGTCCCGTACACGGTCAGTTCCCTGAGCGTGAAGTCCTCGCCCGCCACCTGCAGGAGTCTGACGCGGTAGCGTGCGTCGTCGCCCCGGTGCGGCACCCAGAGCCGCAGCAGGGGTCCTTCTGGCGGCAGCGCACCGGCGATGACGACCTCGCGCCGTATCGAGGAGGACGCGTTCCTCTCGAACATCTCGAGCCCCGGCGCCTGCAGCGAGTCGATGGCCGGGCCCTCGACGACGAGCATGGCTCCGATGTCTCGGGCACCGGCCGGGGCCGTCAACCGGACGTACAGAGGGCCGGGATCCACGACCGCCGCGTTGGCCCCGCCATCGAGGGCGGCGTCGTCCGGCGGCCCGGCGATGCCGTCGCCGAGACCGCAGCCCCAGACCGAGGTTACGGCCACCAGCAGCGCGAGCCGCAACCACCCGGCGCGCGGGGTTTTCACGGAGCGCGGGCCGGCGGGCTCGTCGGGAACCGTCCCGCGGCGGCGGGCGGCGCCTCGCGCGCCCCTTCGCCGGCGGCTGGCCCCTCCCTCCGGCCGCGACGCAGGCAGCGCGGGGGGCGGGGAGGGCGGTCCGGAGCCGGCGGCCGGCCCGGATTGGGCTTCGCCCCCGCGGCAGCGGGCGGCCCAGGCGAGCATGTCGCCGAGGTCATACGCTCCGTTCCCGTTGCCCAGACCGTCGAGGGCGTCGAGCCGGTCCTTGCCGGGATCTCCGTCCCCCCACAACGCCGCGGCCGCCGCCGCCGGGGTCAGGCCGTCGCCGCCGGCCAGCGCGGAGCAGAGGCGCGCGGCCCGGTCTTCCCCGGCGCGGGCATCGGCCGTCGCCGGGCTCGCCGCCGGACCCTCGACCGTCGCCGAGATCGTCTCCGACAGCGCCCGGCCGTCCTTCGTGCAGACCGCCGCCGGGGTGCCGCAGGCCGCCCCGGCCGCGAGCGTCACCGTCACGTCCACCAGCGAATCCGGCTCGACCGTCAGTTGCCACAGGTCCCGGCGCCGGTTCACCCGACTGGCCTTCGTCGCCCGGCCCCCGGCCACCGCCACCACGTCCTCCCGCAACCGCCGACCGTTCATCCAGCTGAGCGGCTCGCTGAACGCGATCCGCAGTGTGAACGCGCTCTCGCCGTCGTGCGTCTCCGGCATGTCCCGGAACTCCGCCGTCAACGGCGTCAGCGCGTCGTCGTCGTCGATGATCGTGCCCGTCGCCGTCGCGTCGCCCAGCGTCGCGTTCGCCGGGTTCGACAACGTCAGCGTGAACGTCTCGTCCTCCTCGTCCGCCGAGTCGTCCGTCGTCGCGACGCTCACCGTCTTCGACGTCTCGTTCGCCGCAAACGTCAGCGTCCCGGACGCCGCCGTGAAGTCCGTCCCGCTCTCCGCCGTGCCGTTCGACGTCGCGTACCGGACCGTCACCTGCCGGCTGCTCGCCGCCGACAGCGACACCGTGAACTCCACCGCGTCGCCCTCGCTCGCACGCGCATCGGCCACGGTCGCCGCCGGTGACTCCTCCGGCGGCCCGGCCCGGCGCAGCGACACCGCGACCCGGACGCCGTCCGACACCCCGTCCGCGTAGCGCGAATATTCAGTACTCGGTTGTGGCGTGCGGCCCACCAGCATCGGTGGCGATGTGCCCCCGTTCCCCGCATGCGCTTCCAGCTCCGGAATACGGTATCCGTTCCAGTACGCCACCAGCCCCGACGCGTCGGGCAGCGTCGAACCCGTCGCCAGCCCAAACAGCCCGCGCGAATTCACGAAGAACGCATCGATTACGTAAGTCGCGCCGCCGTACTCGAAGGAGGTGATGTCCATCTCTCCGAACGACTCGCCTCGCACCCGGCCGTACCCCGCGACCCAAAGGGGGAACTGACGCCAACCCAGTGTTACGGTCGCCGACAGTAGCTCCTCCTCGCCGCCTGCGAGCGGCGGATTGGCAGGTGCGGGCCACACCGGAGCTGTTGCCGCGCTCGTTATCGAGTCACCTCCACGCTCAACCCGTACGGAGAGCCGCGCGCCCACGTCCGCCGCCGTCGGTACATAGGCGCTCGCGGTCGCTCCCGCGATCACTTCCGATCCGCGCAGCCACCGATACGCCAAAGCGCCACTCGGCGGTTCCGCGAACGATGCCTCAAGGACGTTGCCGACCTGCGGCACCCCGACGATCCGCGGCGCCGAGACCAGCTCAGGCAGTACTTTCAGAGGCAGACCCGAGGCCCTGGCAAGCGTGTAGCCGAGATGGCCCGTCGGCGGAGCCGGCAAGGACGTGCCGATGTTCGCGGTAACGGCGGCCGTCGCGCCGGCCGCGCGGGTCACGGTCACAGCGCCGCTGTGCACCGCGCCGACCGGAATCCTGAGCGTCGTCGCCCCGCCGTCGATGCTCCCGTTCGTCGCGCTCACCGGAAGCGTCATCGTGAACGGCGCGCCCGCGGGCACCGTGGCCTTGAACCCGTTGTTCCCGACCTTTTGCAGGGAAACGGCCACCACCATGGGATCCACCGAGTTTCCGTACAACTCGATGATCGTCAGCGCCGACAGCCCGTCGAACAGACCGTCCGGGAGAGTCGTCAACCGGTTCGTTCGCAGATTCAACCTGAAGAGCGAAGAAAGCCCCTCAAACACGTCCGGGGGAAGGCCGGCCGACGTCAACCGGTTCGTATGAAGAAACAGTTCCTCCAGAGAGGACAACCCATTGAACACGTCCGCCGGCAGGCTGCTCAACCGGTTCTGGTCGAGACGCAGGGTCGTCAGCGACGACAGCCCGTCGAACACGTCTTCGGGCAGCCTGCTCAATTGGTTTCCCATCAGCGTGAGGTCCGTCAGAGACGACAATCCGTCGAACACCCCCGCCGGCAGGGCGCTCAGCCGATTCGCCTCCAGATTGAGCTCCTCCAGCGCCGACACGCCGTCGAACACCTCCGCCGGGAGGGCGCTCAACTGGAGATCCTCCAGATCGAGGAACCACAGCGCCGGCAGGCCGTCGAACACCTCCGCCGGCAGCGTGCCCAACGGATTCGCGCCCAGTACGAGTTTCTGCAGCGCCGGCAGACCGTTGAACGCTCCCGCCGAGAGGCTGGTGAGGCGGTTGTTGCTCAGATCGAGGAACCACAGCGCCGGCAGACCGTTGAAGACATCCGATCGCAGGGTGTCGAGCTGGTTTCCACCCAATTCGAGGATCTCCAGCTTCGACAGGCCGGCGAAATCTCCGGCCTTCAGCGAGGTGATCCCTTTGTCGGCCAGTCCGAGTTCGCCCTTAAGCCTGGCCAAGTGGGCGGCGGTGACCTGCGTGCAGTCGCGGGCGGACCCGATCCAGGCGACGAGGGCGTCGCGCACCGCCTCCGTGCGGGCGCAGATGCCGGGGGCGGGCGCCACCGTTCCCGTCGCCTCCCCGTCCGCGATCGCCGCGCCCGCCGCGCCGCTCAGGGCGAACGCGAGGGTCTCTTCACCTTCGTCGTGCGCGTCGTCCAGCACCGCCACCTCGACCGTCTTCTCCGTCTCGCCCGCCGCGAACGACAGAGTCCCCGACGCGGCCTCGTAGTCCTCGCCCGCCGCCGCCGTCCCGTCGGACGTTGCGTAGGACACCGTCACCTCCCCGGACGCCGACCGGTCCAGCGTCACCACGAAGACGAGCGCACTGTCCACGCCCTCCGTCGCCCGCGCGTCCGCCACCGAGAGTGCCGGGGGCAGCTCGGGCAGAACGTCCAGGGGCAGACCGGGGGCCCTGGCGAGCGTGTAGCCGAGATGGCGCGGCGGCAGCGGAGGCAAGGACGGGCCGATGTCCGCCGTGACGGCGGCCGTCGTTCCGGCCGTGCGGGTCACGGTCACGGCGCCGCTGTGCACCGCGCCGACGGGAATCCTGAGCGTGGTCGCCCCGCCGTCGATGCTCCCGTTCGTCGCGCTCACCGGAAGCGTCATCGTGAACGGCGCGCCCGCGGGTACCGTGGCCTTGAACCCGTTGTTCCCGACTCTTTCCAGGGAAACGGACAGGACCATCGGATCCACCGGGTTGTCCTGCACTTCAAGGATTCCCAGCGCCGAAAGCCCCTCGAACACGCCGTCCGGCAGGGTGGCCAATTGGTTACTTGGCAGACTGATCCAGTACAGCGAGGACAGCCCGTCGAACACGTCCGCCGGCAGGCTGCTCAACTGGTTTGCCATCAGTGTGAGTGCCGTCAGCGAGGACAGCCCGTCGAACACGTCCGCCGGCAGGCTGCTCAACCGGTTCTGGTCGAGACGCAGCGTCGTCAGCGAGGACAGCCCGTCGAACACGTCCGCCGGCAGGCTGCTCAATTGGTTTGCCATCAGCGTGAGGTCCGTCAGAGACGACAATCCGTCGAACACCCCCGCCGGCAGGGCGCTCAGCCGATTCGCCTCCAGATTGAGCTCCTCCAACGCCGACAGGCCGTCGAACACCTCCGCCGGGAGGGCGCTCAACTGGAGACCCTCCAGATCGAGGAACCACAGCGCCGACAGGCCGTCGAACACCTCCGCCGGCAGCGTGCTCAACGGATTCGCGCCCAGCACGAGTTGCTCCAGCGCCGGCAGACCGTTGAACGCTCCCGCCGACAGGCTGGTCAGGCGGTTGTTGCTCAGATCGAGGAACCACAGCGTCGGCAGACCGTTGAAGACATCCGATCGCAGGGTGTCGAGCTGGTTTCCACCCAATTCGAGGATCTCCAGCTTCGACAGGCCGGCGAAATCTCCGGCCTTCAGCGAGCCGATCCCTTTGCCGGCCAGTCCGAGTTCGCCCTTAAGCCTGGCCAGGTGGGCGGCGGTGACCTGCGTGCAGTCGCGGGCGGCCGTGATCCGGGCGACGAGGGCGTCGCGTACCGCATCTGTACGGGCGCAGATACCGCCACTGGGTGCCGTCGGCGTCACCGTCTCCTCCTCCGCCGTGCCCGTCTCGCCGTCCTCGTTCACCGCGCGCAACTCGAAGGTGTACAGGGTGTCGTTCGAGAGACCCTTCACCGTCAGTGCGGTCTCGTCGCCGGCGCTCGTGCCGGAGTCGCTGGAGTCTCCGATGTCCGTCCAGGCACCGAAGGTCCCGGACCCCGCCTTGCGACGGTACTGGTACCTGGCGATGGCGCTGCCGCCGTCGTCGGACGGAGCCGTCCACGACAGCGCCGCCCGGCGGTCACCGGCGGTCAGGGTCAGATCGGGTGCCGACGGCCCGGTGGTCGCGCCATCTTCCTCGACCGTCCGGGCATGCGCGGCCGTGCCAAACCCGAACAGGAGCGCACCGGCGATGGGGAAGGCCGCCATGGCACGTGAGTTCATAGCACGAAATGCGCAGCGGATGACGGTTGGGGGAGAAGAGAGAACAGACACGCGGGCGCGGTGTTGTTGTGCAAGGAGCGGGTCTTCCGGCGTGAGGAGGCGATATTCGGCCCAGGAAGTGCACGCCAAGCCGGAGCGTACTGCCACGTCAATCCTTCTTCGCTGTTGCCACTGACAACCATACATTCGGCCCCCTGTTAACCGAATCGCGTGCTGCCGCGCAGCGCCGTACCCATGGGAGTTCCAGCAGCGATTTTGACGGAGAACCGCGGGTCCGATGAAACCGTCTCGTCAATAGCATAAAATGACTCCGTCAAACGATATGCGACGGCGAACAGTTGCTCCGAATACTCCTCATACAGGACGCGTAGCGCCCGGCGATCGCCGGGCGCCGCCCCGCGCGCCAATCGCCGCTCCTGAGTGGCGAGTAATCACGCTATCGACTCGAGGCACTAGGTCAAATGTTCGACTTCATGCTCCCCTTCGGTGTGGTTTCCGGCTGCAAGAGCAACTAACCGGAGACAGATGTCTCGGCAATACGAACAATATTTTATCTCAATGCCATAATATAGTTACGCTATGGCTGGAACAGCGTCGCGTTGCCGGTTCACTCCATGACCTGACAGGGTTACGGTAACGAGTGGAGATCGGGCCTTCAAGCTCGAACTCAGGACGGTGCGCGGGGAGGCCCCGCCAAACGTCGACATCTCCGATCGAGAGGCGCTCTACGACGTTCTGGATCGCCCGTGATCGCCGTCGATACGAACGTCCTGATCTACGCGCATCGCGCCGAGACCGACCTTCACGCGTCATTGCCTCCCCCAGCTGCCGCGTCGTCCTGCCCGGAGCCGGGTTCCTGGGCCTGTTGGCTACCACGTCCCGCCGGGCGGATGCCCGCGGGAACCTGATGTTCGACGCGCAGATCGCTGCGTTGTGCCGGGAGAACGGCATCTCCGCGATTCTCACGAACGACCGCGACTTCGAGCGTTTCGAGGGCCTCAAGGTACGCTGTATCGAGGCCCCGGAGCCTTGAAGACGCGTCGCCTGGGTGGATCGCCGGATCGCCAACGAGTCGTCGGCGGGAGGCATGCCGCTTTGGTGCGAATGCCTTGCGGGTTGCGCGGCCCCCGGGCGACAATTCGCCTCGCGCCGCGCTCGACCGCTACGCGGGCCCGCGCGACCGGTTCCCAGTACTCACGAAGAGGTCAGGTATGCGTTACTCCAAACTTCCGGAACTCAGGCAGGCGATGGCCACGTTTACCGTGTGCTTTGCCGCGATGCTCCCCGCCTCGCTCGGGGGCCAGGATGCGTTCGACCGGGTCCAGGCCGAGGTCGCTTCGATGGAGAAGCTCACGCAGGTCATGGTGGACAAGATCTTCTCCTTCTCCGAACTGGGGCAGCAGGAGTTCGAGACCTCCGCCTACGTGACGGGCATCCTCGATGAGAACGGGTGGGAAGTCGAGCGCGGCTCGGCGGGCATCCCCACCGCCTGGTTCGCGCGCTGGGGATCGGGTTCGCCCGTGATCTCCTTCGGCAGCGACATCGACGGGATTCCGAAGGCGAACCAGAAGCCGGGCGTGGCGTGGCACGATCCGCTCGTGCCGGGTGCTCCGGGACACGGGGAGGGGCACAACTCCGGGCAGGCGGTCAACGTCACGGCGGCGCTCGCCCTCCAGAAGGTGATGGAGGAGGAGGGGATCGAAGGCACGCTCGTACTCTGGCCCGGCGTGGCGGAGGAGCAGCTCGCGAGCAAGGCCTGGTTCGTACGCGATGGATACTTCGACGAGATCGATCTCGTGATTTTCACGCACGTCGGCAACAACCTCGGCGTGAGCTGGGGGCAGGCGAACGGGACCGGTCTCGTGTCCGTGGAGTTCAGCTTCGCGGGCGAGGCCGCGCACAGCGCCGGTTCCCCGTGGAGGGCGCGCAGTTCGCTCGACGCGGTGGAGCTGATGAACGTGGGCTGGAACTTCCGGCGTGAGCATCTCCACCCCAACCAGAGGTCCCACTACATCATCCCCGATGGTGGAGACCAGCCGAACGTCGTCCCGCAGACCGCGTCGGTGTGGTACTACATTCGGGAGATGGACTTCGACGACATCCTCCGGAACTACGACATCGCGAAGAACATCGCTCAGGGCGCGGCACTGATGACGGACACGGAGATGACGTACCGGGTGCGCGGCGCGGCTGCCCCGCGACACTTCAACAAGGTCGTCGCCGAGGCGATGTGGGAGCACATCGAGCATGTGGGTCTTCCGGAGTGGACGGAGGACGACCAGGCGCTGGCGCGCGCGGTCCAGGCCGAGGTCGGGAACGACTCGACGCCGGGGCTGAACAGCGAACTCGATGAGATCGGGGCTCCGCCCGAGGAAGAGAACGACCGGCGGAGCGGCGGCTCGGACGATATCGGCGACATCGGCTGGACGGTGCCCACGGTCACGCTCCGCTTCCCGTCCAATATCCCGGGCCTCCAGGGCCACCACTGGTCGAACGCGATCGCGATGGCCACGCCGATCGCGCACAAGGGGGCGACGGCGGGCGCCAAGGTGCTCGCGCGGACCGCGCTTCAGCTGTTCATGGAGCCCGATCTGGTGGAGGAGGCCCGGACGTACTTCCGGGACGTGCAGAGCAAGGACCAGCAGTATCAGCCGTTCATCACGGCGGACGATCCTCCTCCGACCGACCTGAACACGGACATCATGGCCCAGTTCCGGCCGCTGCTGGAGCCGTTCTATTTCGACGAGACGAAGTACGGCACGTATCTCGAACAGCTGGGGATCACCTACCCGACGCTCCGCCCCTCGGGTGAACCGGATCCGCATTGACGACCGTGGCGGACAGCGTCGCCATACTCGGAGCGGGGAACATCGGGTGCGCCATCGCCGAGGGACTCGTAGCCGCGGGCTCGCGTGCGCCCGCTGACATCCATGTCACTCGCAGACACGCCGACCGGCTGGAGGACCTCGCGGAGCGGGGCTTCCGGGTGTCGGCGGACAACGCGGCCGCCGTGACCGCGTGCGACACGGTCGTCATCGCGGTCCAGCCGCAGCACCTGGACGATGTGCTGATGGAGATCGCCGCGGCCCTGGACTCCGGGCGGCATCTGCTGGTGTCCGTTGTGTCGGGGGCCGGAATCGCGGCGATCCGCCGACACGTGGGGCCGGATGTCCCGATTGTCCGGGCGATGCCCAACACGGCGGTCGCGCTGCGCGAGTCGATGACCTGTCTCGCGGCGGAGCCGGCCCACTCGGGGGCGCTCGACCGAGTGGCGGATCTGTTCTCGGCCGTGGGGGCCACCCTCGTGGTGGATGAGGAGCACATGGTCCCCGCGACGGCGCTCTGCGCCTGCGGCGTGGCCTTCTTCCTGCGGGCGGTCCGGGCCGCCTGCCAGGGCGGCATCGAGATCGGCTTCCACCCCGAGGAGGCGCTGCAGATGGCGGCCCAGACCGCGCTCGGCGCCGCGGCCCTCGTGCGGGACCAGGGACGGCACCCCGAGCGCGAGATCGACAGCGTGACGACCCCGCGCGGCTGCACGATCGCCGGCCTCAACGAGATGGAGCACCGGGGCTTCTCCTCGGCGCTGATCAAGGGGATCACGACCTCCGCCGTGAAGGCGGATTCGCTCTATGCCCGTGACTGATCGCGCGCTCGGCGCCCGGCGCGAGACCCCGCCCGCCCGAGCCCCGTGACCGCGCAGACGCTGTACATCGTCGCCGTCCTGTGCCTCGTGATCGCGGGCACGGAATGGCTCGTGCGGCGGAGCTTCCTGCGGCACGGCGGCACCGCGCTGATGGTCATCATCTTCACCGCGGTCATCGCGAACTTCGGCCTGCTCCCGACCTCCTCGACCGAGGCGGATCCGGTCCCCGCCTACGACGCGATCTTCGGCACGGTCGCCCCGCTGGCCATCGTGTGGCTCCTCCTCAAGGTCAACCTGCGCGATATCCTCCGGGCCGGGCTGCCGATCATCACCCTCTTCCTCATCGGGTCGCTGGGGACCGTCGCGGGCGTGATCGCCGGCATGGCGATCGTGGACGGACCGGAGCGGATCGGCCCGCTGTTCGGGCCGCTGGGCGGCATGTTCACGGGCACCTACACCGGCGGGAGCGTGAACTTCAACGCGGTCGCGCTCGAGTACGACGTCATGCGGGAGGGCGTGCTGTTCGGCGGAGCGTCCGCGGTGGACTCGATCATGACGACGGTGTGGATGGCCGCCACGATCGCGATCCCTCGCTTGCTTCGGCCGCACTGGCCGCAGTCCGGCTGGAGTTGGGGCGGGCTGGCCGACGCCGTACCGGGCTCCGGTGACCGGGCCCCGGACCTCGGCATCACGGAGGACACCGAGCGCGTGCATCCGGTCGATCTGGCCCTGGTCCTCGCGATCGGGTTCGGGACGCTGTGGGCGTCGCAGCGGCTGGAGGCCTGGACCGTCTCACTGGGTGTCCCGATCCCGGACATCCTCATCCTCACCGTGATCGCGCTCATCCTCGCCCAGTTTCGGGCCATCACGGATCTCGCCGGCAGCCGGACGCTGGGCCTGTTCTCCGTTTACCTCTTCCTGTGCGTGATCGGGGCACATTGTGACGTGCGGGCGCTGGCCGACATCGGCCCCCTCGGTCTCGCGCTCCTGGCCTTCACCCTCACGATCGTCGTCGTGCACGGACTCATCACGTTCGGTGCGGCCCGGCTCCTCCGCCTCGACGTGGACATCGCCGCCGTGGCTTCCCAGGCCAACGTGGGCGGCGGAACTTCCGCGCTGGCACTCGCGCGAAGCCTCGGGCGCGGCGATCTGGTGCTTCCGGCCGTACTGATCGGGTCGCTGGGAAACGCCCTCGGCACGTTCCTCGGATTGCTGGTTGCGCGCGTGCTCCCGGGGTTGCTCGGATGAAGGGATTCGCCATGCGGTACGGAACGCTGATCGCCGTCTTGGCCGCGTTCGCCGCGACAGGTTCAGAGGCGACGGCCCAGAGCTACGACATCGTCCTCTCCGGCGGCCGCGTGATGGACCCCGAGTCCGGGCTCGAGGCGGTCCGCCACGTCGGGATCCGCGACGGGACGATCGCGGCGATCTCCGAGTCCCCGCTCGACGGCGCGACCGTGGTCGACGTGGGCGGGCTCGTGGTGGCGCCCGGCTTCATTGACCTGCACGCGCACGGCCAGGACCTCTACTCGAGCCAGCTGCAGGCGCGGGACGGGGTGACGACCGCGCTCGAACTGGAGGGTGGCACGGGGGACGTGGAGGAGTGGTACGGGAGCCGGGAAGGGAAGGCCGTCATCCACTGCGGCGCCACCGCCTCGCACGGGGCCGCCCGCCGCCTCGCCCTGGGAGGGCGCGAGGAGGCAGTCCGACTGGCGGCCGATCTCGAGCAGGTCGCGGTGATGGAGAACCGGTTGCGGGACGAGCTGGGACGCGGGGCGCTCGGGATCGGCTACGGCATCCAGTACACGCCCGGGGCGCGGCGCGAGGAGATCCACCGGCTGTTCGAGCTCGCGGCGGAGGAGGGCGCGACCAACTTCGTCCACATCCGGTACGCCGGGGTCGTGGAACCCGGCAGTTCGATCGAGGCCGTCCACGAGATGATCGCGAACGCGGCCGGGACCGGCGCGAGCGTCCACATCGTTCACCTCGGATCGAGCGGTCTGCACCAGGTGCCGTCGCTTCTCTCGATGATCGAGGGGGCGCATGAGCGCGGGCTCGATGTCACGACCGAAGTCTATCCCTACACAGCCGCCTCCACCGACATCCGCGCCGCGATCTTCGACCCCGGCTGGCGGGAGCGCTTCGGCTCCGACTACGGCGACATCGAATGGGGCGCGACCGGAGCGCGGCTCACGGAAGAGACGTTCAACCAGCGCCGGGCCGAGGGCGGACGGATCATCGCCCACATCATCCCGCGGGAGATGTTCGAGTTGGCGCTCGCCCACCCCATGGTCATGGTCGCGAGCGACGGGGTCCCGTTCGTGGATGGTCGCGGACACCCGCGCGGGGCCGGTACGTTCGCTCGCGTCCTCGGGCGCTACGTCCGCGAGCAGGGCCTGCTCAGCCTGATGGACGCGCTCTCCAAGATGACGCTGATGCCGGCCCGGCGGCTCGAGGCCTACGTCCCGCAGATGGCCGACAAGGGCCGGATACGGGTCGGGGCGGACGCCGACATCACGGTGTTCGACCCCGATACCGTGATCGACAACGCGACCTTCGAGGCGCCCACTCAGCCTTCATCGGGGATCGAACACGTGATCGTCGGAGGGACGTTCGTAGTCCGGGACGCCGAACTCGTCGAGGTTGCGTTCCCTGGCCAGGCGATCCGTCGCGACTAGCACGGGCTGCTAGGGGGTGGCCCCCGCCAGCCGGCCCGAGATCTCACGCAGCCGCAGCCACTCCTGGTAGTAGAAGGGGATCCCCATCATCGATTCCACGAACTGGAACACGTACATGACAACGGCGAACACTACGCCGTACTCCAGCGTCTGCTCGGCGGCGGCTCCCACCGCGAAGACCAGCAGGCAGATCATGAACACCCAGTTGATCCCGAAGTTCGCGGCTTCGAGGTCGGAAAGTCTGATGTTCCAGCGCATCATTGCGCGCAGGTGCTCGCGCAGTCGCCGGGGATCGCCGCTGTGGACGGCATCGACCTGCCGCTCGTACTGGTCGTTGAGCCCCTCGTTGTAGCGCGTCGTCAGCTTTCCAGTGAGGGAGTAGAGGGTCACTGTGGCGCAGGCGACCACGAGACACGCCACGAAGACCGGGAAGTTGAGCGCCGACAGAATCAGTATCGTGCCGGCCAGCCCCAGCACGGCGTTGATCAGCGAGGGCAGAGAGTTCTCGAAGAACTCGACAATCTCCCGGAGCATCCCGAGCCGCGCCGTTCGGGTGGAAGTGTCGCTCTCCTCGTCCCGGGCCACCATCTCCTCGCCGAGCCTGATGTAGATCCTGGCGTATGCGCGGCTGTCGACGAGACGCCGGACGATCGCGATTACGATCGTCATGATGCCGAGCCCGGCAAGCTCGTAGAGGCCCCGGGCCGAGTCCGAGAGAACGCTGTCGATGGCTCTCCCGATGACGAGAGGGAAGAGGATCCAGCCCGCGGCCTCCAGCACGACCAACGAGAAGGTGAGGGCGAAACGTCCGGCGAAGCGCTTCAGGAGTACGTCCATGGGATCTCGGGGGTTGGGGCTTCTGTCGGCAGCGCCGCAGCGGGGCTTATTCTTCGCGCCCAATATGAAACGGATCGGCGCCGGTGCCGACATCCCAACTCGGAGGTCCGCTCCCATGTGGTCGACCGAAGTGAGAACATGTGTTGTGCGAAGCGCGTGGTTGCTGCTTCTGGCGCTGATCCTTGTGCCGCAAGCGGGCGAGGCGCGCACCGTCGCTCTCGCCCGGCAGGCGACGGACGGTGACGACGAGACCTCGCTCTATAAGTCGATGCGGTGGCGGAACGTCGGCCCCTTCCGCGGCGGGCGGGCCGTGGCCGCGGCCGGTGTCCCCGACGACCGGCTCACCTACTACATGGGCACGGCCGGCGGCGGCGTGTGGAAGACCGCCGACGGCGGGATCAGCTGGCGCAACGTCACGGACGGCTTCGTCGCCACCTCGTCCGTGGGCGCCGTGGCCGTCTCCGAGTCCGACCCGAACGTGGTCTACGCCGGAATGGGCGAGCACTCGATCCGCGGCGTCACGACCTCACACGGAGATGGGGTCTACCGCTCCACCGACGCGGGCCGCACCTGGACGCACATGGGGCTCGCCCCGACGCGGGCCATCTCGCGCATCCGGATTCATCCCGACGACCCGGATCTCGTATACGTCGCCGCGCAGGGTTCCCCCTTCTCCCCCACGCCGGAGCGCGGCATCTACCGCTCGGAGGACGGCGGGGAGAACTGGGAACTCGTCCTCCACGTGGACGAGAACACCGGTGCCTCGGATCTCGCCATGGACCGGACCAACCCGCGCATGCTCTACGCCTCGATGTGGGACCACGATCGCGAACCCTGGTACATCCGGAGCGGCGGCCCCGGTTCCGGCTTCTGGAAGTCGACGGACGGCGGGGATACGTGGGAGGAGATCAACCAGGGCCTCCCCGAGATGATGGGGAAGACGGCGATCGATGTGTCCCCGGCGGACCCCGACCGGCTATGGGCCCTGATCGAGGCCGACGAGGATGTGGACGGGGTGTACCGGTCCGACGATGCCGGCAAGACGTGGGCGCTGATGAGTTCGGAACGCGAGCTGCGCGGCCGGGCCTGGTACTACGTCGAGATCTACGCCGACCCGCAGGATCGTGAGACCGTCTATGTGATGAACTCGCCCTTCCTCAGGTCGATCGACGGCGGCCGCACCTGGGAGACGATCCAGACGCCGCATGTGGACCACCACGACCTGTGGATCAACCCGTTCGACAACCAGGCCATGCTCTCCGCGAACGACGGGGGAGGAACGATCACATTCAACGGGGGAGAGACCTGGTCGACGCAGGAGAACCAGCCCACCGCGCAGATCTACCGGCTCACGGTGGACAACCAGTTCCCGTACCGGCTTTACGGCGGCCAGCAGGACAACACGAGCGTGGCGATGCTGGGCTGGGCGACGCACTCCGGCGGGCTGGGCTGGAAGGACTGGTTCGACGCGGGGGGCGGGGAGTCGGCCTGGGTCGCGTTCGACCCCGACAACCCGCGCTTCCTCTACGCGACCTCGATTCAGGGGATGATCGGCGAGCTGGACACCGAACTCTGGTCCTCGCGCAGCGTGCAGGCGTACCCGCAGTTCCAACTCGGCATGGATGCCGAGGACATGCGCTACCGCTGGAACTGGAACGGGCCCGTCGTGGCGTCGCCTCACGACCCGACCGTGATCTACCACGGCGCGCAGCACCTCCTGCGGTCGAGCGACCGGGGGGTGACGTGGGAGGAGATCTCGCCCGATCTCACCCGCAACGAGCCCGCGAAGCACGTCCCGGCGGGCGGGCCGTTCACGAACGAGGCGGCGGGCGGCGAGGTCTACAACACGATCTTCACCATGGCCGAATCTCCCCTGGAGGCCGGGACCATCTGGGTCGGGGCGGACGACGGCCTCGTCCACATCACGCGGGATGACGGGGCGACCTGGACCGATGTCACGCCGGACGGGATGCCGGAGGGCATGGTGAACTCGCTCGATCCGTCGCCGCACGCGCCGGGCGGCGCCTACATCACGCTCAGCCGGTACAAGTTCAACGACTTCACGCCGTACATCTACAAGACGACGGACTACGGGGAGAGCTGGGCTCGTATCGACGCGGAGATCGCCGCGGACCGGCCGGAGGCGTGGGCGCGGATCGTACGCGAGGACCCCGAGCGGCGGGGGCTGCTCTACGCGGGCACGGAACTCGGGATGTACGTGAGCTTCGATGACGGGACCTCGTGGCGGAGTCTGGATCTGAACATGCCCCTGACCTCCATCACGGACCTGCGTGTGCAGGCGGGAGACCTCGCCGCGGCGACGCAGGGCCGCGGCTTCTGGGTGCTCGACGACCTCTCTCCGCTCCGGCAGGAGGCCGAAGCCGAGGCGGCGGAGGGGCACCACCTGTACACGCCCTCGACCGCGTACCGCGTGAACGAGGGACTCGGCGGGGCGGTGGGCCCGACCACCACGGGCCAGAACAAGACACCCGGGGTCGCGATCGACTACGTCATGGGCGGCGCGCTCGAGGATGAGACGCCGGCCCTCGAGATCCTCGACGCGGCGGGCGCGGTGATCCGCACCTTCTCGACCGACACCACGGTGAACGCCGACGGGATCCGGTACACTCGCGCTCCCGCGGGCCCCGGGCACAACCGGGTGTTCTGGGACCTGCGCGTGGAGAGCGGACCGCGGATCGCGGAGTCGTATTCCTTCTTCGGGGATGCGCAGGGGTATCGCGTAATACCCGGCCGGTACAGCGCGCGCCTTGCGGTGGGAGAGGGGCCGGCACAGACCCGTGAGTTCGAGGTGCGCGGCGATCCGCGGGTCCCCGCCTCGCAGACCGACTTCGCGGCGAACCGGCGCTTCCTCGAGTCGGTGTTCGGAGTGGTCGTGGCGCTCCACGGCGGCGTGAACGACATCCGGGATGTCCGTTCGCAGGTCGACGGGGTCGTAGCGCAGGCGGCGGAGGCCGGACTCGCCGGCGCGGAAGCGCTCGAGACTGCGGGAACGATGCTCGCGGACTCGATCACGGCGCTGGAGGACCGCCTGTTCCAGAAGCGGCGGGCGGCGCAGCAGGACATGGTCGCTTACGAGGGGCTGCTGAACATGCAGCTGACCTCGCTCATCGGAGAGGTTGATGGCTCCGATCTGCCGCCGCGCATGGGAGTGCTCGAGCGGTGGCGCGACCTTCAGGCGGAATGGGTGGTGGAGGAGGCGGCACTGTCGCGGGTGCTCGGCGACATGCTCGACGCGTTCAACCAGCTTGCGCGGGAATCGGGCGTCCCGGCCGTCATCACACGGAACCGCCCGCGCGCCGTCTCGTAGCGGCCGTAGCGCGAAAGAGGAGAGCGCGCGTGGCTGCCGGAGGGCTGGCGATCGAAGGCGGTCCCGCGGTCCGCACCGCCCCCTGGCCGTCGTGGCCGCGCTGGGGCGCGGCTGAGCGACGCGCCCTGCTCGAGGTGCTCGAGTCGGGGCGCTGGGGCCGGGGCGGCCGGGCCGTGCCCGAGATCGAGGCGCGCTTCGCCGCGCTGCACGGAGCCCGGTACGCGGTCGCGTGCTGCAACGGGACAGTGGCGATCCAGCTCGGGCTCATCGCTGCGGGGGTGCGGCCCGGCGACGACGTCATCACGAGCCCGTACAGCTTCGTGGCGACGGCCCACGCCGCCCGGGCGCTGGGCGCCGTTCCGGTCTTCGTCGACGTGGAACCGGGTACGCACAACCTGGACCCGGAGCTGATCGAGGCCGCGATCACCGAACGCACGACGGCGATCCTGCCCGTTCATATCGGCGGGCGCCCGGCCGACATGGACCGCGTGAACGAGATCGCCGCCCGGTGCGGCCTCCGGGTCGTCGAGGATGCCGGCCAGGCGTGGCTCGCCGGCTGGCGCGGCCGCCGAGTCGGCACGCTGGGCCAGGCGGGCGCGTTCAGCTTCCAGTCGAGCAAGAACCTGACCGCCGGCGAGGGCGGGATGCTCCTCACGAACGACGAGGCGCTGTACCGGCGGGCGTGGTCCTGGCACGACTGCGGACGCGATCCGGAGGGCGCGCCGCACGAGTACGCACCCGCCGGTCTCAACCTCCGGATGACCGAGTTCCAGGCGGCCATACTGTGCTACGGGCTGGAGAGGTTGCCGACCGAGCAGGCCATCCGCCGGCAAGCCATGGACACGCTGTCCACGGGTCTGACGGGGGTGGACGGAGTTCTCGTGCCGGGTCCCGATGAGCGTATCACCAGTCACGGGTGCCACATCTTCATGGTGCGGCTCGATGAGTCGGGGACCGAGGTGGACCGGAACTGGGTCATCGAGGCGCTCCGGGCCGAGGGTGTCCCGGTGCATCCCGGCTACACGACGCCGCTGCAGCGGGGACTGCCCGTGTGCGAGGCACTGTGCCGCACGACGATCTGGATCAAACACGAGGTGCTGCTCGGGGGCGCCGCCGAGATGCGGGATGTCGTCAACGCGTTCGCGAAGGTCCTGTCGGCGGCGCGTACGGCGCCCCGAACCTCCGAAAGACGACTGGATTGAACAGATGAAGAGCTACCAGTTCGGCGCGTACGGCGCGCCGCTCGAGTTGGCCGAGACGCCGACTCCCGAGCCGACGGGCACCGAAGTGCTCGTCCGCATCCACGCCTGCGGCGTTTGCCACAGCGATGTGCACCTGTGGGAGGGCTACTTCGAGATGGGCGGCGGCCGAAAGCTGGATGTGCGGGCGGTGCGCGAACTGCCCTTCACGCTCGGGCACGAAATCGTCGGCGAGGTCGCCGCCGCAGGGCCGGATGCGGACGGCGTAGCCATCGGCGACCGCCGCGTCGTCTTCCCCTGGATCGGGTGCGGCGCGTGCGACCTGTGCGCCAGCGCTCGAGAGCATCTGTGTAACCGCCCCCAAGCCCTCGGTACGCACCTCGACGGCGGGTTCGCGGACCACGTGATCGTCCCGCATCCGTGCTATCTGTTCGACTACGGCGATGTCGCACCGGAGCTGGCCTGCACCTACGCGTGCTCCGGCCTCACCGCGTACAGCGCGCTCCGGAAGGCGGAGCGCTGGCTCGAAGACCAGCTCGTCATCATAGGTGCCGGCGGCGTCGGTTTCGCCGGTCTCCAACTGGCCAGGGCGCTGTTCGATGCGGAGCTGATCGCGGTCGAAGTCGACGCCGCGAAGCTCGAGGCGGCACGGCAGGCGGGCGCCGCCCACGTCGTGGACGCCCGCGAGGACGACGCGGCACGGCAACTCAAACGGCTCACGAACGGCGGGTGCGCCGCGGTGGTCGACTTCGCCGGCTCCACGGCCTCCGCCGGGCTCGGCTTCCGCACCGTGGCGAAGAGCGGTGGTCTGGTGGTCGTGGGACTGCTCGGCGGCTCGCTCTCGGTGCCCCTCCCCCTGCTCGTGCTCAAGGATCTCGCGGTCCAGGGGTCCGACCTCGGGAGTCTGCAGGAGATGACGGAACTGATGGCACTCGTCCTCTCCGGTTGCGTCGACCCGAT
Organism: Candidatus Palauibacter sp.; assembly: GCF_965222475.1. Taxonomy (GTDB): domain Bacteria; phylum Gemmatimonadota; class Gemmatimonadetes; order Palauibacterales; family Palauibacteraceae; genus Palauibacter. The sequence goes on from NZ_CBDCUB010000008.1 coordinate 343,261, forward strand.
CCCCTACGCGACGCGACCCATGATAGAGGCGGAGGCGAGCCTGCGGGATCTGGAAGCGGGCCGGGTGGTGGGGAGGGTCGTCCTCACGAACTAACGGGCCGCCCGCCGGTCAGCAGTCGACGATGTCGTCTCCCCGGATCCCTTTCGGCTGAGCCCGGCCGATTCGCGTGGTGCCTTTCGCCACGTTCCCGAACGGTAAACTACTGCCGTCCTCCGGCCCCAACAGTCGAATATATTCCCGAGCGGGAACGAGAATGTTGACACGGGGCGCGAGAGCAGGCGATATTCCCGAGCGGGAATATATCATGAGAAAACGAAACGTCACGCCTGCCGATATCGGTGACATCGTCCGGGCAACGCGCAAGGACGCGAGGCTGCGCCAGCATGAACTTGCGGGCGCAGCGGGAGTGGGCCTGCGCTTCATCGTAGACCTTGAAGCGGGAAAACCGACCGCGCAGATCGGAAAGGTCCTTCAGGTTCTTGCGGCGCTCGGCTGTTCGGTCGACATCGTTCCCCCACTCGAAGCCGACGCGACCGGACCGGCAAGCCCCCGCGATACATGAACCGCGTTCTCGACATCTGGTGGGATGGGCGACTCGTCGGGCAACTGACACAGCCCCGACCTGGCGCCCTGGAGTTCGGGTACGCGGACGACTGGCTGCGGGACGACCGGGCCCCGCCGCTGTCCGTGTCGCTGCCCATACGCGCGGAGCCGTTTCCCCGCCGCGAATGCCGCCCCTTCTTCGCCGGCCTCCTGCCGGAGGAGAGCCAGCGGGACCGCGTGGCGCGAACGCTGGGGGTATCCTCCCTGAACGACTTCGCCCTCCTCGATCGCCTCGGCGGCGACGTCGCCGGGGCGCTCCAGCTGCTGTCGCCCGGAGAATCGCCAGCGGAGCCTGACGCGGACTATTCGCCCAAACCGCTCGACGAGGCGGAACTGCTCGACGTCCTCAACACTCTGCCTTGGCGTCCCCTGCTCGCCGGCGAGGAAGGCCTGCGCCTCTCGCTCGCCGGAGCCCAGTCGAAACTGCCCGTCGTCATGGTCGAAGATGTGATCGCCCTTCCGGCACCGGGGCAGCCCACGACCCACATCCTGAAGCCGGCGATCCCGGACTTCCCCCACACGACCGAGAACGAAGCCTTCGCGATGCGCCTCGCGCGCGCCGTCGGCCTGCCGGTCGCCGCCGTGGAGCCTCGAAAGGTGGGGGACAGGACGTTGCTCCTGGTCGAGCGGTACGATCGATCGGCCGGCCCGGACGGCTGTGTCCGCCGCATCCATCAGGAAGACTTTTGCCAGGCCCTCGCGGTACCCCCCGAAATCAAGTACGCGGGTGAGGGCGGGCCGACTCTGGGGGACGCCTTTGCGCTCCTGCGCCAGGTCGCGGCCCGACCCGCGGTCGAGATCCTCAAGCTCCTCGACGCCGTGGTCTTCAATCTGATCGTGGGCAACGCCGACGCACACGGGAAGAACTTCTCCATCCTCCATGACGCGGCCGGACCGCGTCTCGCACCGCTCTACGACCTGGCGATGACGGCCGCCTATCCGGAACTGGCGTCCGCTCTTGCCATGCCGATCGGCGGACGGGCGAGGCTGGCCGAAATGGACCTGCGCGGTTGGGCCGCCTTTTCGAGGGAAGCGACCGTGGGACTCCCTCTGATCCGGCGACGCGTCCCCGAGATCGCAGAGGCCGTGATCCAGCGCGCGACGAATGTCGCCGATGCGCTGATGATGCCGGGACTGGACGGGGAAGTGCTCGGCGGGTTCGCCCGGACAGCCGCCACACGGGCCGAGCGATGCGCGACATCAATAGGGGAGCGAGGTAGTTGACGGCAGCCTGGAGCATCCGATACGACTGCCTGCGACCCGACCGTCCGGCCGCGGGTCAGCAGTCGACGATCTCGATCCTGTCGGGCTGGTTCGGCACCGCGCACAGGAACTCGAACGGCTCGTTCCCCACCGCGTCGTACGAGTGCGGCGTGCCGGCCGGGATGTAGACGACGTCCCCGGATTTCACGTCGTGCACGTCTTCTCCGATCGTTACCCGCGCCCGTCCGCGCAGGACGTACTGCTCGTGCTCCACGGCGTTGGTGTGCCGCGGCATCCCGCCACCCGGCTGCATGACGAAGCGCCGCAGCGCGAAGTTCGGCCCCTGGTCCGGACCGATCAGGACCTGCGTTTCGGTCTCCGCCCCGGCGGCGACGGGCGTGAGTCCGAACTCCGATACATGTCGAACGCTCACTGGATCATCCTCCTGGAGTCCTGTACGACGCGGTCGCGCGGCGTGGCCCGGCTCGGCGCGCGGCCCGCAAACTTGCCCCGGCGCGGGGCCCGTCGCCAGATTCGACGGCCTCGCGGGCGTAGCTCAGTTGGCAGAGCGTCAGCCTTCCAAGCTGAAGGTCGCCGGTTCGACCCCGGTCGCCCGCTTTCCCCCGTTGGCAGCGGCTCAGCCGAAGTCCCACGGATTCGTGACGACGAGGTCGAGGCCCCGGAAGTCCGTCACGTTCCTTGTCGCCACCGACAGATCCCCGGCCTTGGCCGTTCCGGCGATCAAGGCATCTCCCAGGTCGAGCGGGCGCCCCTGCCGACGGGCGTCCGCTCGAAACCGGGCGGCCCAGGCGGCCGCCGTCCTGTCCACAGAGAGAATGCGATCCTCGTATCGCTGCATGAATTCGGACAGCACGTCGCGGAGCGCGTCTCGCCGTCGTCCCGGAGGCAGGAGAAGCAGACCGAATTCGAGCTCGTGCAACACGACAGTGGACATCCAGAGGTCGTCTTGCACGCGCAGGAACGCGAGTACGGGTGGGGCGGGAGTCGGCCTCGTCAACTCCGAGACCACGTTGGTGTCCAGCAGCACGCCCGTCACCCGGCGTCGTCCGAAGTGAAGGGGATCTCGCGACGGGACGCTCTCTCACGGGGCGGCTCCAGGTTCAGTCCACGAGGCACGTTCTCGATCAGCCAACGGCCCAGTGGCTCGCGGGCCGGAGCCTTCTCCCGCCACAGGCGTTCGGAAACGATGACGAAGGGTCTTCGGATGCCGATTCGCTGCGGCCCCTGCTCTTCTGCGAGGCGCAGGATCTCCGACAGGCGCGCCTTCGCCTCGGCAACCGTCCATGTGCGGGCCAGGTCGGAATCATCCATGGGCACGCCTCCTTTCCCTGACCCGGTACGTTCTGTCCAATACTAGTCTAACATAAACTAGTACAATATGGATCATGTCGCCGCGCAGGTCAGGCGGCGGGCGCCGCCTTGCGGGCGCTCGATACCGGCCTGAGCTTCGACGGCGTGCGTTCGGACCCGGCGTTTCTCCAGCGACGGAAGTGACCGATGGCAGCAGGAGCAGGCGACACCCGGCAGGCGATCCGGTATCAGCCGGACGAGACGCCACCCTACGGAGTCGCGATCGGACTCGCCCTTCAGTACGTCGTGCTCACGATCGCGGCCATCGTCATCACGGTGGCGATCGTGGTGCGGGCGGCTGGCGGCACCGAGTCCTACCTTTCCTGGGCGAGCTTCGCGGTGCTGATCGTGAGCGGGGTGACGACGGCCGTCCAGGCCCGGCGCCTCGGGCGCGTAGGGGCGGGCTACGTCCTGCTCATGGGGACGTCGGGCGCCTTCATCGCCGCGTCCGTGACCGCGCTCGTCGAGGGCGGCCCCGGCCTGCTCGCGACGCTCGTCATCGCTTCCTCGCTCTTCCAGTTCGGGCTCTCGTGGAAGCTCGCGCTCCTCCGGCGCATCATCACGCCGGTCGTGGCGGGCACCGTGATCATGCTCATCGCGGTGACGGTCATGCCGCTCCTGTTCGACCTCCTGCGCCAGGTGCCCGAGGGCGCGAGCCCCTCCGCCGCTCCGCTGACGGCCGGCATCACCATCCTCACCACGCTTCTCATCGTCCTGCGGGCCGGCGGCGTGATGCGGCTCTGGGGTCCGGTCATCGGGATTGCCGTCGGCTGCGGCGCGGGAATCGCGTTCGGCATCTACGACTTCGGCCGCATCGCGGACGCAAGCTGGATCGGGCTCCCGAGCGGCGGGTGGCCGGGCTTCGACTTCACCTTCGGCCCCGCCTTCTGGACGCTGCTCCCGACGTTCGTGTTCGTCACCCTGGTCGGGGCGATCGAGACCGTAGGGGACGGGGTCGCGATTCAGCGCGTCTCGTGGCGCGAGAAGCGGGCGACGGACTTCGGGGCGGTGCAGGGGGCGGTCGCCGCCGACGGCCTGGGAAATCTCCTCTCCGGACTCCTCGGCACCGTCCCCAACACGACCTACTCGACCAGCATCTCCCTCGCCGAGATCACCGGCGTCGCGGCCCGTCGCGTGGGCGTCTGCATCGGGGTCATCTTCTGCGTGCTCGCGTTCCTGCCGAAGGTCGCCGCGGTCGTGCTCGCCATCCCCGATCCCGTGCTCGCCGCCTACGGCCTCGTCCTCATCGCGATCCTGTTCGTCATCGGGATGCGGGTCGTGGTGCAGGACGGCATCGACTATCGGAAGGCCGCGATCGTCGGCGTGTCGTTCTGGGCCGGGGTCGGATTCCAGGAGGGGGCTTTCTTCACCGAGAACCTCGGTCCCCGTCTCGCCCCGCTGCTGGAGAACGGGATGACGGCCGGAGGGCTGGTGGCGATCCTCCTCACGGCCCTGCTCGAACTGACGGGGTCACGGCCGTTGCGCGTCGAGACGACGCTGAACGTGGAAGCCCTTCCCAACATCCGGAACTTCCTCGACAAATTCTCGATCCGCCGCAAGTGGCCCATGGAGATGAGCGACCGACTGCTGCAGGCCGCGGAGGAGACGCTCCTCCTCCTGCTAGAGCAGGCCAAACAGGACGAGGACAGCGGGGACCGGCGCCTGCGCCTTCTCGCCAGGAAGTGGGGGCAAGGTGCGGAGCTGGAGTTCATCGCCGCGGGTGGCGAGGGGAACATCCAGGACCAGATCGCGGTGCTGGCCAGCCACGGTACGGCGGAGCCGCGGGAACACGAACTCTCGCTCCGGATTCTCCGGCACCTGGCCACATCCGTGAGGCACCAGAAATACCACGACGCCGACATCGTGACCCTGCACATCGAAGGTCCCGCGCGGGGAGGATAGCCGTCCGCAAGATGCCGACTGCGCCGGGTGCGTGCGTCGCTGTGCTGGCGCTGCTCTCGCTGAACGCGTGCGAGGTGCCCGACGCCACTGCGGATTCACCTCTGAACTGGACCTTCACGCCGACGCTGCGGCTCGGGTCGACCTCGGGTCCGGACGCGCTTTACGGCGTGGACGAGCATTCGATCACGCTCGGTCCGGAGGGCACCTTCGTTGTACTGGACAAGGGGAATTATCGCGTCCTCACATTCGATCCGAACGGGACTCTGGTCGGCGAATTCGGTTCGCAGGGAGAAGGTCCGGCGGCGTTCGGCTATCCGGTCGCGATTCTCGGGCCTCGCAGTGACACGATTCGTGTGCTCGACGGCCCGTCGTCCAGCTACGAGGTCTTCGACTCCCGGGGGGAATTCCTTTGGCAGGAGCCTGTCGACGGGATCTTCGAGTTGGGGACTCGGCAGAGGCTGGTCGAGGGGGGGACGATGGTCATGCGGGAAGTGGGCTATTATTCGGACGCCCCCACCGTGAGTGATCAGGTGCTCCTGGTCCGCGGCCAGGGAGACACGCTGGCCCTCGCGACGCTCGTGAAGCGTGCCCGGGGCGATCTTGCCGTGCCGGAGTGCGGAATCCTGTCGATTTCGGTTTCGCCGCTGTTCGATCCTGTCCTCGTCTGGGATGCGATGAGTGATGTGGTCGCGGTCAATGATCAGCCGGAGTATGTGATCCAGATCTTCGAGGGAGGAACGAGGGCCCGATTCCTGGAGCGACCCATCGAAGCAGCGGCCGTGAACAGAGAGGTCGCGCTCGAGAGGATCGGCGAGGGCTCGACGGTGGGCGTCGCCGGGCGGCGCTGCCGGATCGACCCCGTCGAAGAACTGGAAACGCGAGGGTTCGAAGAGCGGCGGCAGGTCGTATCGGGCATCAGGGTCGACGGCGAAGGGTGGATCTGGGCCCGGCGGCACGCGGCTCCGCTGTCCGAGCCGGATCGCTTCGTCACGGATGTCTTCGACCCGGATGGCGTGTATCAGGGTACGCTGCCGGAGGGTGCCCCGTGGCCGGCGACGTTCACGGCGGACGGCCGGGTCGTCGCGCTGGAGACCGACGAACTGGACATCCAGAGCTTCGTCGTGTACTCCGTCGGACGAACGGGGGCGTAGGCCGGCCCGGCCAGCTTAGCGGCTCGAGACCTGGTGGCTCGCTATGCGCGGGAGATCGAGGTGACGCGCGACCCCCCCGCGTGAGGCCGTGCGCGTTCGCGCCGGTGTCGAACACGAAGCGGAGGGGGCCTCGCCGGGATCTGCCCTCGATCGTGAACCAGCATAGGAGAAGTGGTTCCCGGTGTCACGTAACAATCCTCAGGGGGCTGTTAGCTCAGGGGACCAGGCCGTCGGCGGTGGCGAGGAGCCGGTCGCGATCGAGGAGCTGCCCGCCGAGGATCACGGCGTGGACTCGCCGGGTGTTGGCGATGTCCTCGAGGGGGTCGGCGTCCAACAGCACGATGTCCGCCAGCATGCCGTGCGCGAGGGTCCCCCGGTCGCTGAGACGAAGGGCCTCGGCGCCCGTCCGGGTGGCGGCGACCAGCGTCTCCGCCGGCGTCATGCCGGCCTCCACGTGGGTCTCCATTTCGCGCTGGTACGCGAGCCCCGGCGGCGCGTTCGCCACGAGGCCGTGCGATCCCATGGTGACGGGTCCGCCAGCCTGCGCATAGCGCACCGTGAACGCCGCCATGTTCCGCATCGCGGCCCACTGCACGTCACGGCCTTCTTCGCTGAATTCCGGCTCGAAGACGGCCAGCGTGCCGTCCAGGTTCACGTTGCGCTCCAGCATGAGTTCGATGAGCGCGTCGGCGCGGGGGCCGGCGGGATCCAGAGCCGCCCACAGCTCCAGCCCTCCCTCGCCGCGGTGGATGCTCTCCCGCAGGACGGCCTGGCGGAACTCCTCCGCCCGCTTGGGCGAGACGAGCGCCCGGCCCACCGACCTCGTGTGCTCGATCCCGTCCAGCCCCAGGCGGATGGCGGCCTGCGGGTCGACGATCTCGAGGTGGCCGTGAACGGGCACGTTGCGACGGTCGGCCTCCTCGATGATCGCCGCGATCTGAGAGACCGACAGCCGGAAATAGACCTTGAGAGATGTCGCGCCACCGTCCATGAGTTCGTTGGCGGCCAGCCGCGCGTCCATGTCGTCGAGCAGGACCCGCGAGATCGTGGGATAGGCGGTGTCCCGCCCGTCGAGGATGGGACCGGAATACAGGAGGCGAGGCGTGGGGAGTCCGTCCGCGCGGACCGCGGCCAGCCAGTCCTCGTTGTCCGAGATCCACTGCCCCATCTCGCGCTGCGTCGTGACGCCGTTGGCCAGGAAGAGAAGCGGCAACTCGGGGTTCGCGTCGGTCCCGGTCCCGTCGATCGAGGCGTGGGGCCCGGGAGAATAGTGGAAGTGGAGGTCGATGAATCCGGGCGTGAGGAACTTGCCCGCGGCGTCGATCCTCTCGGCTCCGGCGGGGATCTGTATCTGCCCCGCGGGCCCGATCCGTTCGATGCGGTCGCCTCGCACCAGCACGGTCGCGTTCTCGTGTACGGCTCCCGTCCCATCGAAGACCCTACCCCCCTCGATGGCCAGCCATCGGTCCTGGGCTGCGAGGGGTGCGAGTCCGGCCAACATCCAGCAGAGAACGAACGAAACCCTGGCAGCACGCACGGCGAAACTCCTGTGGTCGAGGTCGCTTTCCTTGCCGGCGCGGGCCTTTCCGGCTCCGACGCCCGGATCTACGCTGAGAAAGATCCCGGTTCGACACAAGGAGGGCGCAATGAGCAACGGAGGGCGCAACGGAACGCGCAATGGAGCGCGGATCCTCGCGGCGGTAGCGATCCTCTGCTTCGGCGGAGAGGGTGCCGCCGCACAGGAGCGCGACTCGCTATCCGACGAAGTACGGTCCTACCTGAGCGTCTCGGCACCCGTCATCGCCCTGGAAAACGTCCTCCTCTTCGACGGCACCGGCGACCCCGCGCGACCCCGACAGACGGTCCTCATCCGCGGAAACCGGATCGAAGCCGTCGGCGCGGCGGGCGAGATCGATATTCCGCCCGGCGCGGAGAGGCTGGACCTCGCGGGCCACTCGGTGATGCCCGGGATGGTCGGCCTCCACAACCACATGTTCTACTACCAGTCCACGCCCCGGACGTCGCAGATGCAGTACTCGGGTCCGCGCCTGTACCTCGGGGCCGGCGTCACCACCGTTCGCACGACCGGCAGCGTGTCCCCCTATCAGGACATCTCGCTCAAGGGGGCGATCGAGAGGGGAGAGACGCCGGGCCCCCGGATTCTGATCACCGCCCCGTACGTCATCAGTCCGGGGCCGGACGAGCGTCTGCGCGACCTCGGGATGTACGCGATCCGCGACGAGGAGGCGGCGCGGCGCTACGTGCGGTACTGGGCCGCGGAGGGGGCGGAGTGGATCAAGGCCTACACCCAGATCACGCGGGAGGCGCTGGGCACGATCATCGACGAGGCGCACCTGCAGGGGATGAAGGTGACGGCGCACCTGTGCTCGGTGGGGTTCCTCGAAGCCACCGCGATGGGGATCGACAACCTCGAGCACGGTCTGTGGGCGAACTCCGAGTACGACACGACGCGCGAACCCGACAGGTGCAGCCCGAACTACCAGAGGAGCGTGGCGGAACTGGACATGGACGACCCAAGGGTGGCGGAGACGATCTCCGAGATGGTCGCCGCGGGCGTTGGCATGACCTCCACGCTGGCGGTCGCCGAGCAGGCCACGCCGCTCGTGCCGGACCTCGCGGAACGGGATCTGGCGGCCCTTCCCGACCATGTGGTGGACGCGGAGATGGAGCGCCGGTCGATCTTCCGGACGACGGAGATGCCGTGGATGATCGACCTGTTCGAGAACATGCTCGAGTTCGAACTCGCGTTCGTGGAAGCGGGGGGCGTGCTGGCCGCCGGCGTCGACCCGGCCTGGGGCGCGCTACCCGGCTACGGCGACCAGCGCAACTTCGAGATCCTCGTCGAAGCGGGTTTCGAACCTGCCGCCGCCGTCCGGATCGTGAGCGCGAACGGGGCGCGGATCCTCGGCCTCGACGACGAACTGGGGACGGTCGCCGCAGGCAAGCTCGCCGACCTCGTCGTGATCGAGGGTGACATCGAACTCCGGCCCTCGGACATCCGCAACGTGCGCCTGGTGTTCAAGGACGGGCTGGGCTACGACCCGGACAGGCTCACGGCCGCCGTCGCCGGCCAGGTCGGCGTCCGCTGACCGCCGCCGGGGCTCAGCGCGCGAGGGTGGTCGCCAACTCGCCCACCTGAGACACGGGGAGAACCGAAATGCGGTCGTCGAGCGGGTAGGTTTCCTCCCCCGGATAGACAATCCAGAGGTGTGTGAGGCCGAGGTCTTCCAACGCTACGCGCATGGACCGCGTCGTACCGGGCGCATCGGCGAACTTGCACTCGAAGCCGTATCTCTTCCCCCCGCGAAAAACGAGCAGGTCCAGTTCGGCACCTCCATGCGTCGCCCAGAAATACGCGTCCCGCGTGTCGAGACCGGCGAGCAGTTGTTCCACTGCGAACCCTTTGAAGGACGCCCCGACCTTGTGGTGACCCGTGAGTTCCCTCTCGCCGGACAGCCCGAGCAACCCATGCAGGAGTCCGGTGTCGCGCACATACACTTTCGGCGCCTTCACCTGCCGTTTCTTCAGGTTCTCGAACCACGGCGGAAGCGCACGCACCATGAAGGCGCCGGTGAGGATGTCGAGATACCTGCGCGCCGTGCCTTCGCTGGTGCCCAGCGCGCGGGCAAGCTCCGCTCCGTTCCACGTCTGTCCGTGGCAATGGGCGATCATGGTCCAGAATCGTCTCAGCCGTTCGGCCGGAATCGTGATCCCGAGCTGCGGGATATCTCGTTCGAGGAAGGTGCGTATGAAGCTCCGTCGCCACAGGCTCGAGCGACGGTCATCGCGTGCCAGGTAGCTGCGCGGAAAGCCACCGCGCGTCCAGAGCCTTCGCCACTCCTTCGCGTCCACCTCTCCAAGATGGAACCCTCCCAGATCGACGAGTCCGACCCGGCCTGCCAGCGACTCGGAGACGCCTTTGACCAGCCGGGGAGAGGCGCTGCCGAGGAGCAGGAACCGGGCGCGGTTCGCGGGCCGGTCCACGAGCACCCGGACCGTCTCGAAGAGGGACGGCGAGCGCTGGATTTCGTCGATGACGACCAGTCCTTCGAGGGGGCCAAGCGTCTGCTCGGGAGTGGCCAGACGGCGGCGGTCGACCCCGGCCTCGAGATCGAAGTAGGAACTCGCCGGGGCGTCCGCCACGATCCGCTCGGCGAGGGTGGATTTTCCACATTGGCGCGGACCGGTCAGCGCGACGCAGGGATGCACCGAGAATTCTTCGCGAATGCGACGTGTCGGTATCGGTCGTTCGATGAACATTTCGAACGATAATACTTGAACATCCGCATCTCAACAACTGATTTTCACGAAACTAAGAGATGCGGTCACACCTGCGTGTCTAGCGGATCTCGACGTCGTCCAGTTCGAAGGCGAACGATCCGAGCGGAGCCTGGGCCCCGAAGGCGAGGCCGGCGATGATCGACGGGTCGGCGACGGCGAAGCTCTCGAGCGGGATCTCGACGACGGTCCACTCCGGTCCGGCGACGAAGGGGACCATGGGCGGCACGGTGGCCGCGGTCCCCGCGCCGAACAGCATCACGGTGTAGCTCCGTCCGTCTCCGCGGGTGCGGAAGCGCAGGACGCTACGACCGGAGAAATCGACGGCCTGCATCGGTTGCGGGCCGGGAAACCAGATGGCGCCCGCCCAAGGGAACGCGAACCCTTTCCGGGTCTCTCCGCGCACGACGAGCGCGCCCTCCTCCACGGCCAGGTCCGCCGTGGAAGCGCCCCCGTTCATCGCGTCCGTCGTCACCTGCCAGCCGAACCCGAAGCCGGAGTCGATCCCGTCCTCGAAGTCGACCACGACCGCCCCCTCCGGCGCCGGTGCGATCTCCGGCGGAAACGTCATCGCGGCGGCTTCACGAACGACCGGATAGCCGTCCTTCCAGATCGTCACGATGTTGATCGTGCGCGACATGTCACTTTCCAGGTCGCCCCGCACCAGCAGGAGATCGGCGACGTAGTCCTCCGCGATCCGCCCGCGCTCGGGGATGCCGAAAGCCTCGGCGGCGGCCGAAGTCGCTGCGGCGAGCACGTCGGCGCTCTCCAGATCGGCCTCCGCGAGCAGCCGAAGTTCCCCGTGCATCGAGATCCCGGCGGCCGTCGTCGGATTCGGAGCATCCGTGCCCGCGACGATCCGGACGCCCGCCGTGTGCAGGCGCCGTACGTTCTCGAGCGCGACGCCGGTGTCCGGCCCCGCGCGCACCCGTGAACGATCACCGAGCGTCTGCCGCTGCATCGGCGAAACCCGCGCTTCGTCGAGCGCCGCGCGGACCCGCAGGCCGGTGGAATCCCCGAACATGCCGGCGATGACGGACAGCGTGGGGACGACGAACGTCCCCGCCTCCGAGATCCGGCGCGCATCCTCCTCGGAGATGACGGCGTCGTGCCAGACGTGGACCAGACCGTCGGCGTCCATGGCGACCGCTTCGAGCGCCCGCTCCAGCGTGCTGACGTGCACGACCGCCAGCAGCCCGTCGGCATGAGCGGCGGCGATCAGCGCCCCGATCGTCTCGCGGCCGAGAGCCGGCCTCTCCCCGCCGTACGCGCTTCCGTCCTCGGAAACGATCTTGATCCAGTCGGATCCTTCCGCCTTCCGCGCCCGCACCCATGCCTCAACGCCCTCCGGCCCCGTAAGCGGCTCCACATGCAGCCCGAATTGCGTGCCGTGACCGCCGGGCGCCGTCGCCAGCATGCCCGCAGAGAAGAGGTCGGCTTCGTCCGTGCGTGCGATTTCGCCGCGGCCCGTCCTTGCACCGGCCAGGAGGGCAGGGTCCGTGAACTGGTCGAGTACGGAGGTCACGCCGAAGCGCACCGCGTCGCCCAGCGTCCCGCCGAACGTGTGGACGTGGCCGTCGATGAGGCCGGGCAGCAGCGTGTGGCCGCGCCCGTCGACGCGGGGCAGGTCGTCCGGCAGGCGGAGCCTCGGTCCGAGCGCGCGCACCCGACCGTCCTCGATCCAGACATCCTGATTCCGTCCGAACGATTCGCCGTCGAACAGCGTCACGCCCACAATCGCGAAGCTCTCCTCCGGCGCCTCCTGTCCCGGGGCGGCCGCGTCACCCGGAAGCGGGAGCGTCGCCAACGCGGCGACGAATCCCCCGGCCGCGGCTACAAGAATCCACAGGCTTCGGATACCGGATCGGTTCCACGCATTCATGACATTCCTCCCGGGCGAATCGAGACGGCGCCAGTCCCCGCCCGCCGGAACCCGAAAGCGGCGACGGCGAGAAAGGCGAGCGATTGAACACCGAGCACAGAGACGTGCAGTAGCGTGGTCTGTCCCCCATCCATAGCGATGATCTTGAGCGCAAGCTGCGCCTGGTGATAGGCCGGCAACACGTTGGCGACGTCCCGCAGGGCCGCCGGGAAGATCGTGATCGGGATCCAGAGTCCGGACAGCATGGCCATGGGAAGGAACACGAGGTTGGTGATGGCCACTGCGGCACGCCCCCTCGACCATGCTCCGACGGCAAGCCCCAGAGCGCAGAAGGGGATCACTCCGGCGAGGGCGAACCATTGCCAGCGGTACAGCATCACGCCGGCCCCATAGGCGCCGAGAAGGAAGATCCCCAGGACGACAACCGCTCCGAAGGCGATCGCCATCGCCACCTTGGCGAGCAGATAGGCTGCCGCCGGCATCGGCGTGGTCCGTTTGAGGAGGAGGACGCCCGAGTCGCGTTCGATGGCGAGCCCGGCACCGAAACCGAACAAGGAAGGGCCCATGACTCCGAAGACGCTGTACGTCGCCAGCATGTACGTGGGCGCGGCGGCGGAAAAGCTCCCCGCCCCCATGAGCACGCCGAAGAACAGGTAGAAGATCAGGGGGAAGAGCAGCGTCGGGATCGCGAAGGCGGGCTCCCGCAGCACCATCAGGAACTGGTACCGGGCCTCCAGCACGTAGATGCGCCAGCGACGGGCCAGTCGCGCCGCCGTCACTGGACCCGTTCCGGTTCGTTGGATTCTCGTGTGAGGGCGAGGAACGCCTCTTCCAGTCCGGCGCCGACCACGGTCAGGTCGTGGAGGTCGGGATCCCGGTCGAAGAGTTCGCGAACCAGCGCCTCGGGGCGGGAGGTCAGGACCTCGAGGTGCTGGCCTCTGGTCTCGGATCTGACGACACCGGGCACGGACGTCACGGTGTCTCCCGTAACGCGGGTCACGCAGCGAACCAGGCGCGCGGCGGTGCGGGACTTGATCGTCGACGGCGGCCCTTCCGCGATGACGCGCCCGCGATGGAGGACGACGATTCGATCCGCGAGCGCGTCCGCCTCTTCGAGATAGTGCGTCGTCAGAACGGTGGTCCGGCCGGACTCGCGGTGCCGGCGAATCTCCTCCCAGAGGCCGCGCCGGACTTCCACGTCGAGGCCCGCGGTGGGTTCATCGAGGAAGACAAGCTGCGGGTCGCCACACAGAGCGAGCGCGAACATGACCCGCTGCTTCTGTCCCCCGGAGAGCTTGCCGAACCTGCGTCCCGCGAGTCCCTCGATCCCCGCCATGGCGAGCAGACGGGAAGCCGACACCGGAGCGGGGTAGTAGGCGCGGAAAAGGTCGATGTGCTCGCCTACCGTCATCGTATCGGGTACGCCGGAGATCTGGAGCATCGCGCCTCGGCGCGCTCGAACCTCGGGGGCGTCGGGTCGTCGCCCGAAGACGGTCGCTTTTCCGGTCTGCACGGGCAGGCTCCCCAGCAGCAGATGGATCGCGGTCGTCTTGCCCGCCCCGTTGGGACCCAGCACCTCGCCGCGCCGGACCTCGAGATCCACCTCCTCCAACGCGACCACGGATCCGTATCGATGGGTCACGCCCGAAAGACGGGCGATGGGTTCTTCAGACATCGTTCGGAGAACCTCCTCGTCCTGAACGGTTCGGAGGGGATCGGGCCTTTCCCGGAGCCTACGAACCCCTCGGCCGGAGGTTTCGGGACGCCCCGCCGTGCTAAACTCGGACGGGAAGGAACTGCTGCATCATGTGGACGGGAGCGCGGTATTCGTCTCCGTCCTTTTCGAGCAGGTTGTTGGCCAGGAGCCAGTTCAGATCTCGCGTGAGCGTCTTCGCGGTCTTCGTGGAATAGAGACGCGCCAGGACGGGAGCGAGATCGGGAATGTCGCGCTTCCTCGCGGGCTCCGCGTGCCGTCCCAGGACGAGGACCACCTCCCGGCGCCGATTCATGGCGGGTGAACGAGGATGGAGTCGGAACCTCCAATAGACGTAATGTTCCCATGCCAGCCATGACTGCACCCCTTCCACGTAACGGCACTGTTCTTCGAGGCCGTCCAGAAACCCCCGAAGCGAATAGACGATGAACCCGAGTGCGTCCCCACGGCCGCCGTTGGCGCGACTCGAACGGTCCAACTGCCGGTAGTAGTCCGCGCGCGTGAGACTGTAGTGGTTGCTGAGGAGGTGGGTGGCGGGGGAGGGCACGCCGGCGCGCGCCAGGATGAGGAACTCCGTGAGCCTCGCCGTACGGCCGTTCCCATCGCCGAAGGGATGGATCCACGCAATGTACAGGTGCGCGAGGATCGCACGCAGGAGCGCCACGGCGACCGCACTGCCCAGATGTTCCTCGAGGTCCGGCCAGACTGCGTCTTCCTCCACCCATCCGCACAGCCGTTCGAGCAGAAACCGGCAGTCCTCCCGCGGAGCTCCCGAGTACCTTGCAACCCCGACGGAGAACGTGGGCACCTCCCCCGGGACGACTCCTTCCTCCAGGTGCTCCTCCAATCCCGCGAGGACGAGGCGGTTGGCCTCGCGCATCCAGTCCGGAGTAAGGCGTATTGGTTCGCCGGCCATGACCCGCCCGAAAATGTCTTCGCAGGCTCCCAGGATGTTGTCGACTTCCCGACCCAGGTACTCCTGTGATATCGGAAGTTCGAGTTTACCCTCCAGTCTGTCCCGAACCTGCGCTTCGCTCAGCGTGTTACCCTCGATCGCCGTGGTGGCTCGGGCACCCTTGATCAGGTAGAGCTTGTGCATCTCGGTCGCAGCGGCAGGAGGCAGGACGGCCCGGGCGACCTGCTCGCAGCGAGCCGCCGCCTGACCGAGCAGGGACCACAGCTTCGGCGTCGCCCTCGCGAGGCCCGGGCGGAAACGGATCCACGGGTGACTCTGCTCGTACGCGCGTTCTTCCATCATCATGTCCTGCCGATGCCACGGCGATTATGTAACGATATTTGTCCATCTATATGTCCCGAATATGCGTCTCGCTTCCCATCGTTTGCAAATGATCGAATCAGCGAGTCTTACCGTTCCCCCCGGCGAGTGTCACGATTCCAGGATCAGAGGTCCATGACCCGTTCGATGTCCCGATCAAGCGGATCGGGTTTCGTGAGGAAGGAGAGGGAGAGGAAGAGCACGAGCGAGACCAGGAGCGCCGCGGCGCCGTGGTCGACCCCGTACGGGAGACGGACCCCGCCCAGCCGGAGTCCGAAGTTGACGAACAGGCTGCTCGCGATGGCGACGTTGGCCGCGAGGGCGTTGGCCCGTTTCCAGTTGAGTCCGATGGCGATGACCGGGACGAGTCCCGCCGCGAATGTCCCCCAGCCGAATGCGCCGAGCAGGGCCACGAGGTCTCCCGAGGAGAGCGCGACGAGGGCGGCCGCGACCGCGAGCAGGCCGGTGATGATGCGGGCCCAGACGAGTTCGTTCCCGAGCGAGCGCCCCCGGATCGCGATGGGGAGGTCGTGCATGACGGCGGCGGCTCCGATGTTCAGGAACGCGTCCGCGGTGGACATGATCGCGGCAAGTAGCGCGGCGAAGACGACGCCGGCGAACAGCGGATGGGTGAAAGTCTGCAGGAACTCCGGCGAGGCCGCGTCCGGGGTCGCGAGCGCCGGGTGTCCCCCGGTAATCACCAGTGCGCGCATCGCGAAGCCGATCCCGATCCAGAGCAGCGCCGCCACGCTGTAGGCGAGCACACCGAGCGGTATCACGTACCGCAGTTCCTTCATGCGCCGGAGCATCATGAACTTGGTGATGATGTGAGGCTGCCCGGCCACGCCGATACCGAACACGAAGAACCAGGCGAGCGCGCCCATGATGCCGATCGTTCCCCAGGGCCCGCCTGCCGCCCGGTCGTCCGCCGCCACGATCCGGCTGATCTCGGCCAGTCCGCCGTCGAACGTCCCGAGCACGGTGACGAAGACGAGCGTGGAGGCGACGATCATGATCGCGCCCTGGATCACGTCGGTATAGACCGAGGCCACGATGCCCCCGGTGACCGAGTAGAAGATGAGGACGGAGCAGGAGATGGCGACGCAGAGCGCGAGGCTCGGCTCCTGGAGCACACCGGCGTCCGCCAACACGCCCTGCAGCACGATCGACATGGCCAGGATCTGCGTCGCGAGGTAGCCCAGCACGCCGAGCAGGATCACGACGGCCACGGAGGCGCGCACCGATTGTGCGCCATAACGGGCCGCGGCCACGTCCGGCAGCGACACGCATTCGCGAAGCTCCGCCACCATTCGAATGCGCTTCGCCACCAGGTTGAGCACGATGATGTTGGAGATGACGATCGTACCGAGAATCCAGATTGAACTCGTCCCCATCGAGTACATGAGCCCGGGTCCGCCCACGAACCCGAACCCGCTCATGGTGCTCGAGAAGATCGCGAATGCGGTGACGAACGTCCCCAGCCTGCGCCCCGCTACAAAAAAGTCCTGCGCAGACGTGGTGCGGCGGAGAGACCAGAGCCCGATGGCGACGCAGAGCACCAGGTACGCGATGACCGCGAGCAGCGTGATCAGGGCGCGGTTCGCCTCCACGGACCGCTAATCCTCGCCGCTGAGGGGGGAGTGACGCCGGCTCTTCGACTCGGCGACGATCTCGTCGAAGCGGGCCTGATCCTCGGGGCCGAAGTAGGCGTCCTCGAACTTCCAGGTGATCCCGATCAGCGGGATCCACGGCGCCAGCGAGAGCCCGTACACCAGCAGAGACGTTGGTGCGGTGAAGCCCAGGACGATCGTCGTGTCGCCGGCGACGTAGGCGCCGAAGCTCCACATGAGGATGACGAAGATGAGGATGTAGCCCACCGTCCACGCGGATACCGCCCGGTGGATCCAGTGTCCCGCCCGGAACCCGATCAGCATGGTGACCCACATGGTCCCGAGCATCACGATGCCGGCTAAGTAGGCGGCCCACACGGGCGCACCGAGTTCGCCCGCGTCGATTCCGACCTGCATGGGGCCGAACTCGGGGTGGGGCAGCGGCGCGGCTCGCCCGCCGGCCGCCGCGTACGCGATCACGAGCAGCCCGAGCAGGACCGAGCAGAGCGCGAGAAGCAGCGCCATCAGGCGGTTCATGCGAGCCGTATCGCGGATCCGGATCCCCCCTGGTTCGAGACGCGCCGAAGTTGCCACGCCGTGAGCCGAAGCGCGAGACCGCCCCGCGCTGGACTTGGAGGGTCGGCGCTGTGAGTTTGGCGCTCCCCGATCGGGAAGCGGCGGGGAAGAACGCTCACTTCGACGTGCGGAGACAACATGACAGCACCAGCGCGGGTCGCTATCACGGGGGCCGCAGGCAATATCGGATACGCCCTCGCCTTCAGGATCGCGGCGGGCGACATGCTCGGGCCGGACCGGCCCGTCATCCTTCAACTACTGGAGATCCCGCCCGCGCTCGACGTGCTGCGCGGGGTCGAGATGGAGCTTGCGGACTGCGCCTTCCCGCTCCTGCACGGGATCGTCGGCACGGCGGACGCGAACGAGGGGTTCGAGGGCGCCGACTACGCCCTGCTCGTGGGCGCCAAGCCTCGGGGACCGGGAATGGAGCGGGGCGATCTGCTGGCCGACAACGGCCGGATCTTCGGCCCCCAGGGGCGGGCCCTCAGCGACCACGCCTCGCGCGACGTGCGCGTCCTCGTGGTCGGGAATCCGGCGAACACGAACTGCCTCATCGCTGCGGCCAACGCTCCGAGACTTGACCGCCGGCAGTTCACGGCCATGACCCGACTCGACCACAACCGGGCGATCAGCCAGCTGGCCGAGAAGACGGGGGCGCACTCGACGGAGATCCGCCGCATGACGATCTGGGGGAACCACTCGGCCACCCAGTACCCCGACCTCAGCCATTGCACCGTGCGCGGCGCCCCGGCGGAGGCCCTCGTGGGCGCCGACTGGTACCGCGACACCTTCATCCCGAAGGTGCAGAAGCGGGGCGCGGAGATCATCCAGGCGCGCGGCGCCTCGTCGGCGGCCTCGGCGGCTTCGGCCGCGATCGACCACATGCGGACGTGGGCGCACGGCACGCCCGAGGGCGACTGGACGAGCATGGCCGTCCACGCCGATGGCCGGTACGGCGTGGCCGAAGGTGTCGTCTACTCGCATCCGGTGACGTGCACGGACGGCGACTATTCCGTGGTCGAGGGCCTCGACGTGAGCGAGTTCAGCCGTTCGCGCATGGAGGTGACCGACGCGGAACTCCGCGCCGAACGCGAAGCCGTAGCCGACCTCCTTCGCTGACCATGGTCGCGAAAGGCGTGGTGAAGGGACTGGCCCCGATCCTGAACGTTTCGGACCTGCAGGAGAGCTTCGCGTGGTTCGAGCGGTGGGGATGGAAGAAGAGTTGGGAATGGGGCAGCCCACCGGACTTCGGCGGCGTCACCTGCGGTGAGTGCCAGATCTTTCTGTGCCAGAACGCTCGGGGCGGCCGGGGCCGTAGCGATGTCGAACGGACGTTCGGCCCCGGCGGCGACGACGCCGCCGACAAGGGCGTGTGGATGTCGATCTGGGTGGACGACGTGGACAGCGTCCAGCAGCGGTGCGTCGAACAGGGGCTGGAGATTACGTGGCCGGCAACGGACATGCCGTGGGGTGTGCGTGAGATGCACCTGCGCCACCCCGACGGTCACGTCTTCCGCGTCAGCCGCGGCATCGACGCGGACCAAGGGCGGCACTCCTCTACAGCAGTGGCTCGGGTTCCCGGTCCGGCTCGTATGCCTTGAGTGTCCTGTCCGTAGTCCAGATGTGGACCCTGTAACCGAGAGACGTCGAGTATTTTTCCCTGAGGCGATTCGCCTTGCTTATCACGGTGGAGTCCGTCAGGCCCATTTCCAGGTGGGCGGGATCTTCGGAGAATCTCCGCAACAGGCCGGGCAGCTCAGCCTCCACATCCGCAGCCGGGATTATGAGCCAGGGCAACCCGTCCTCCAGACTCGTCTCGACATCTGAAACGATCTGCCCGGCGATCTCATGTCTCCGCCCGCCATCGGCGACGTCACCGATGTGATCACAAAGCTCATAAAGACATCCCAGCGGGACGTAGAATCTGTCCTCCCCCCGCATCCGTATGCGCTCCTCGATTTGCGCAGGCAACTCCGACCGGTGGAAGCCGGGGACTCGATACAACTCGCAAAGATAGCTGGTGTCGAGCACGAGGACCGTCGGCATTAGCCGCGCGCCTCAACCCACTGCCGCATTCGCTTGGCGCGAATCTGGTCGATGTCGTCGCCGACGTACTGATCGATGATTCGGCGCGTCACGAGGCCCCCGAGGGTGCCCCGCTCGAGCAACTCATCATGGCGAGGGAGGTTCACCAGTCGACGTAGTTGGCTACTCCCGTCCTTCAAAGATCGAAACGCAACGACCACGCCCTGTTGCTGATCCTCCGTCAGGGAGTCGAGCGTGACCGGATTGTGAGTGGTGAGCACCACGTTGACGCTACGCCTGTCGCCCATGTCCGCGACGGCCGCGACAAGTGCCGATACGCGGCTCGGATGGAGGCCGTTGTCAAACTCCTCGACCACCACGCGCGACCCCTCAGGGCTGGTTGCTACCGCTGTGAGCACGGCGAGGGAGCGAAGCGTGCCATCGGAGAGGATTCGGGCGTCGGTCGGCGCGTCGGAACCCCGCTCCCGCAATCCAAGCATCACGTCGCCCGCCGGGGTCTCGATGAACTTGAATTCACTGTAGGGCTCTTCCGGCACATGGCGGATGAACTCGAATAACGAGTCCAGAATCTCTCGCCTCTCCAAGCCGTTGCTTTGGAGGCCGAAGAGGACTGAGGAGAGGTTGGAGCCGTCGCGACGCAGGACGGTGTCTCCGATCCGCTCATACCCGCGCGATACGTGCGGCTTTGGGTCGAACACGAAGGAAGCGGCCAAATGGCGGCGCAGCGCCGAAATCGGCCGAAGGGAGGCGTCCAACATTCGGTTCTTCACGGCAAACTGCTCGTACTGAGAGAGAGCGGAACGCGTCGCGGACGCGCTCGCTTGGGGCTTCCGCCCGCCTTGCGCGAAGTTGTTATACTGGACCCGTATGTCGGCGGAGCTCGGGCTGTCGGTTCCGAGCGTCTCGAACAACATCGTGTCGTCATTCGTGAGCCACAGAGACTCGGAGGCGATGCGGGGTTCGGGACGCGGCTTAACGGATACGGAATACCGAATTCCACGGACTCTCCGCTGCCATCGTATCCTAGCGGTGAAGGACAACAAAAACGTGTCGCTGCCGCGTCGCACGCAGCCTTGGAGGCCACCGCGAACGTTGATGGCGGCCCTCTTGCCGAGGTCCGCAATCTCGTGCAAGTGTCGTCCGGACGCGATCGTCGAGAGCACCTCGATCGCCTCAAGCGCGTTGGTTTTTCCGGAGCCGTTCGGGCCGATGAGGATCGTGAGGGGTTGCCGCAACAAGTCGATCCGAGCGTCCCGGAAGCTCTTGAAGTCTCTGAAATAATGCATGTGCTCCGCGCAACCTGACGCAGTCTTAGGGAGTCATCGCCACGCAACTTGACGATCGTACCGCGGCTTGGCTATCGGCGGCGCTTTCTGTCGCGGAGGATCCGGGCGGCGGCCGCGGCCCCGGGCCGGCCGTTGAGCCCGCCTCCGGGGTGCGTGCCGGCCCCGCACAGGTAGAGTCCCTCGATGGGCGTCCGGTATCGGGCGCAACCCGCGACCGGGCGTCCGAAGAAGACCTGGTCGAGCGTCATTTCGCCGTGATGGATGTTCCCCTCGGGCAGCGCGAACCGATCTGCGAGGTCGGCCGGCGTCAGCACGTGCCGGCGCAGGATCGCCGCTTCGAGGTTGGGGATGTGTTCCGCCAGCGCCGCGACGACCGCGTCGCCCAGCGTCGTGCGGCGCGTGTCATCCCATGAGCCGTCGGCCAATCGGAAGGGCGCGTATTGGGCCGCTACGGACAGGAGGTGACGGCCCTCCGGCGCGAGCGACGGATCGAGCGCGGTCGTGAGGACGGCATCGACGACCGGCCGCTCCGATGGCTGCCCGTACTTCGCATCGTCGTAGGCGCGCTCGATGTAGTGGATGCTCGGCGCGACCGTGATGGCGGCGCCGGCAAGCAGGGCGTCCCGGGCCGCGTCGCCACCGGACCGCAGGCGCGGAGGCTCGCCCAGCGCGAGGTGCACCTTCGCGACGACGCCCCGGTACTTGATGTTGTCCAGCGCGCGGAGGAACTCGGGGGCCAGTTCGCCGGGGTCGACGAGGCCGAGCAGGGTCCGGCCGGGATCGGCGGACGAGACGACGCGGGACGCCGCAATCCCGCCGCCCCCGGCGAGGGAGATGCCCTTCGCGCGCCCATCTTCGACGCGGATCGAGGCCACCTCGTGGCCGAGGCGGACCTCCGCGCCCGCCGCGACGGCGACGCGCTGAAGAGCGGCGCCCAGCGCGCCCATCCCGCCGCGCACCTGTCGCCTTCGCCGGACGACCCCGCCCGCGCCGACCAGGTGGTGGAGGAACATGTATCCGGTGCCCGAGGCCAGCGGCCCCTGGCAGATCCCCCGCACCCCCTCCGCCGCCAGCGCGCCCTTCAGCGCCTCGCTCTCGAACCACTCGTAGAGCAGTTCCTCGGCCGTCATCGGGATGAGGCGCATGAGTTCGATCGCGTCTCGCCGCCCCACGCGGCCCATGCGCGCGCCGAGACGGAGCATCTCCCACAGGTCCCCCCGATCCGCACCCGCCAGACGTGGCGGCGGCGATTCGTAGAGCACCGAGAGGACCCGGCCCGCGCGGGCCATCGCCGCCACGAAGTCCGGCCAGCGCGCCGCGTCGCGCGCGGAGAAGCGCTGCATCCGCTCGGCCGTGCGCGTCGGATCCCGCTCCAGGATGAGCGCCTCGCCCTCCGCCTGCGGCGACACGACGCACGGGTCCGGAGACATCACCTCCAACCCGGCCGCCGCGAGGCCCAGGTCCGCGGCGACGCGCGTGTCGACCCCGGTGAGGCTGTGCGCCCCCGTGTCCACGCGGTAGCCGGGCCACAGCTCCTCGCTCGCGGCGCACCCGCCCGCAGCCTCGCGCCGCTCGAGCACGACGACCCGCAGCCCGGCCCGCGCCAGGTAGGCGGCGGCGATGAGTCCGTTGTGCCCGGCCCCGATGACCGCGACGTCGTGCCCGCTCACCGGCGTCCCCGCCGCAGATCCCGCAGGATCTCGAGCGCGGCGAGCCGCCCCGACGCGCCGCACACCCCGCCCCCCGGATGGGTGCCCGAGCCGCACTGGTAGAAGCCCCGCACCGGCGTCCGGTAGTCGGCCCACGCCGGGGAGGGACGGAAGAAGAAGAGCTGCTGAGGCGTGAGTTCGCCGTGGAAGATGTTGCCCTCGGTGAGCCCCAGCTGCTCCTGCATGTCCAGCGGTGTGAGCACCTGCCGGTGGAGGATGGAGTCCCGGAGATTCGGCACGTACTCCGACAGCGTGTCAACGACGGCGTCCCCGAACGCCTCCCGCTTCGCGTCGTCCCAGCCCCCCTCGAGGTCGAACGCAGCGTACTGGACGAAGATCGACATCACGTGCCGCCCCGGCGGCGCCATCCCGGGGTCGATCATCGACGGGATCACGATGTCCATGTAGGGCCGCCGCGAGAACCCGCCGTATTTCGCGTCGTCGAAGGCGCGCTCGAGGTAGTCGACGCTCGGGCTGATCGAGAAGGCGCCCCGAAGGTGTGGCCCGTCGCCCGGCAGACAGGCGAACTCCGGCCGTTCCGCGAGCGAGAGATTGACCTTGCCCGACGAGCCGCGGATGCGGAAGCGCCGGATCTCGTTGGCGAACTCATCCGGCAGATCGTCCGGATCGAGCAGTCCGAGGAAGGTCCGCTTCGGGTCGACGCCGGACACGACCGTCTTTGCCCGCAACTCCTCGCCGTCCTCGAGGACGACCCCCGCAGCCCGCCCGTTCGTCGTGAGCACGCGGTCCACCGTCGCGCGGGTCCGGATCTCAGCCCCGTGGGATCGCGCGGACGAAGCGATGGACTCGCTCACCATCCCGTTCCCGCCTCGCGCGAATCCCCACGCGCGGAACACGCCGTCGATCTCGCCCATGTAGTGATGGAGGAGGACGTAGGCCGTCCCCGGCGACCGCGGCCCGAGGAAGGTGCCGATGATCCCGCTCGCCGACATCGTTGCCTTGAGCACGTCCGACTCGAACCACTCGTCCAGGTAGTCGGCCGCGCTCATCGTCCCCAGCTTGAAGAGGGCGTGGAACTGCCTTTCGCCGAGGCCCCGCACGTGCCGGCCGAGGGAGAGCAGCGTCCGCAGATCGCGGAGGCCCGGGGAGATCGGGTCGGGCGGTACCATCGTGAGGAGCGGTTTCACGGCCCAGGCGAGCTGGTACATGAGGGTCGCGAAGTCGTCGTACGATTCGGCGTCTCGTGGAGAATGCCGGTACAGTTCGCGTCGCGTCTGGTCGTGGTCCGCCCAGCGTCCGAGGTAGTCGCCGTTCGGGAGCGGCGTGACCGTGCTCTCGAGCGGAAGGATCTCGAGTCCGTGCCGCGCCAGCTGGAGGTCGCGGATGATCTCGGGCCGAAGCAGGCTCACGACGTACGACGCCACCGAGTACTTGAAGCCGGGGTAGATCTCCTCCGTCACCGCGGCTCCGCCGACCAGGTGTCGGCGCTCGAGCACGACGACGCGCAGCCCGGCCCGGGCGAGATAGGCTGCGTTGATGAGCGCGTTGTGCCCGCCCCCGACGACGATCGCGTCGTACCTGTTGGCGGCCGTCACGGGTTCGCCCGCTTCCGCTCGGGGTCGAAGAACGGGGTCCGCGCCACCGTGGCCCGCGCTCTGCGTCGCTGGTGCTCGACCGTCACCTCGATCTGAAGTCGGGTCCCGATGTCGGCGAAGTCCGCGCGCAGGTGCGCGAGTCCCAGATAGGTCTTGAGGGTCGGCGACCAGCCCCGGCTCGTGGCATACCCGACCTGGCGTCCGCCGGCGTAGAGCGGAACGCTTTCCCGGAGCGTCATCCCCGGCAGCTGGGGCGGCAGCCGCACCTCCGCGTATGCGTCCTCGAGCGACTCCCAGTCGAGCGTGATGCCCCGGAATCGCCATTCCGGAGGGCGGGCGAGCTCGGCGCGGAGGGCCGCCCGGCCCACGAAGTTCGACGCGTTCAGCGCCACGGCCCAGCCGAGGCCGAGTTCGTACGGTGAGGACTTCTGGTCCTCGATGACCGCGCGCTGCGCGGGCACGTAGTCGACGTCAACGAGCAGCAGACCCGCCTCGAGGCGCGCCATGTCGAGCGCCAGCAGACCCGCCGGAGCGAGGCCGAACGGTTCCCCCGCCGACGTGAGCGCGTCCCAGAGGGGGATCGCGTCCCCGGCGTCCACCCAGATCTCGTACCCCAGGTCGCCCGTGTACCCGGTGCGCGAGATCTCGGCGGCTAGCCCGGCGATCCGCGCCGTCATGACGCGGAAATAGCCAAGTCCCGCCACGTCCGCGTCGGTGATGCGCTGGAGCAGATCCCGCGACAGCGGCCCCTGGAGCGCGAGCGCCCCCACCCGCTCCGTCTCTTCCTCGATTTCAACATCGAGGCCCCGCGCGTTCTCGTGCAGCCACTTGAGCGTGGGCTCCGCCGAGGTGAGCCGGAAGTCGGCCTCATCGAGCCGCTGGAGCGTCCCGTCGTCCCGGACCTTGCCCGCCCCGTCGCACCAGGGGGTGTAGTACACCTGCCCCACCGCCTGCCGCGCGACGTCACGCGTCACGACGCGGTTCGCGACCGCTTCCGCCCCCCGGCCCGAGAGCCGGTACTTGTACAGCGGGGAGACATCGAGGAGCGCGGCCGCCGAGCGGATGGCCTGGTATTCGTGCTCGTGCGTGGGCTCGTAGGATCCGGCGGCGAAGTGCCCGGCCCAGCGCCGCCAGTTCGCCGCCCGGCAGAGCGGCCCGGTCCGCTCGTGGAAGGGGGTCCTGCGCAGGACCCCCGCCGCGGAGGCGGTCAGTTCGGGAGCCGCAGCGCGACCAGTTCCCCGGGTACGCCCCGTCCCCCCACCGCGGCCACGATGTACTGTGCCCCCTCGTGCATGTACGTCATCGGCACCCCGGTCTGGTGAGACGGAAGTTCGATCTCTGCCAGGATCTCCCCCGTCGCCTTGTCGTGCGCCCGCAGGAGCCCGGTGAGGTCCGCCGACATCGTCCCCCCACCCGTCCCCGCGAACAGGAGCGTGCGCGTCGCGAGGAGCCCGGCCCGGCTCGGCCGCCCCGTCCTCGGAACGTCGATCCCCTCGAGCGCCGGGTGCTCCTCAATGAACGACGGCGTGTGGTCGTTCGCGATTGCCCACACCTTCTGGCCCGTCTTCATGTCGAGCGCCGTGATCCGGCCCCACGGCGGCTTGAGGAGCGGGAGTCCCTGCGGTCCGCCGACGCCCCGCGGCTGCCCGGCAATGTACCGCATGTTCGAGCGTTCGGGGTCGTTCACGAGGCCGATCACCGAGGGCCGTGTGGCCGACCCCACGAATAGTCGCTGCGTCTCCGGGTCGTACGCGGCCCCCGGCCAGTTCGCGCCGCCGAGACTGCCCGGCGTGATCAGGGTGCCCTGATTGCCGCCCTCCACGAGCACCGTGGGCGGTGTAAAGAGTTCACCCAGGGTGAGGTTCTTCGCGATCTCCAGCGCCTCCGCCTTGAGTTCCGGCGTGAGGTCGATGAGGTCGTCCTCCGTCGCGCCCTGCATGTCGAACGGGACCGGCAGCGTCGGGAACGGCTGCGTCGGCGCGTACCACTCGCCCGGCACGTCCCCCGCCGGCACCGGCCGCTCCTCGATCGGCCACACCGGCTCACCCGTCACGCGGTCGAACACGTAGGTGAAGGATTGCTTCGTCACCTGCGCCACGGCCGCGATGTCTCGCCCGTCCACCGTGATGTCCATCAGGATCGGCGCGGCCGGCGGATCGAAGTCCCAGATCCCGTGGTGCACGGTCTGGTAGTACCACACGACCTCGCCGGTGCTCGCGTCCACGCACACGAGGCTCTGCGAATAGAGGTTGTCTCCCGGCCGATGGCCTCCGTAGTAGTCGCCGGTTCCCGCCTCGACGGGCAGGTAAGCGTAGCCCAGTTCGAGGTCCGCGGTGAACGGCGTCCACACCGCGGCGTTGCCCGTGTAGTCCCACGATCCATCCTCCCAGGTCTCGTGTCCCGGATCGCCCGGCTGCGGGATGGTGTGGAACGTCCACAACTGTTCGCCCGTCCGCGCGTCGAACCCGCGCACGTGGCCCGGCGGCATCTCCTTGGTCGGCGGCCTCCCTCCCTGCGGAAGCGCGGCCCCGACGACGATCACATCCCCGACCACGACGGGCGGCGAACTCGACCCGATGCGGTCGTTCACGAGATCGACCTCCCGCCCGAGTCCCAGCTTGAGGTCGACGATCCCGTCCTCTCCGAAGTCGGGGTCGGGGAGACCCGTATCCGCGTCCAGCGAGACCATGTGGTAGGCGGGGGTGATGAGCAGCACGCGCTTCTCGAGCCCGTCCGTCCAGTAGCCGACGCCGCGGCCGGAGTTGCCGCGCGGGGCGTTGCGGCCGCGCTCCCCCTCGTCGAGCCGGTACATCCAGAGCGTCTCGCCCGTCTCCGGGTCGATCGCCACCACGGCGCGCCGGAAGCCCGCCGTCGCGTACAGCGTCCCGTTCGCGTACAGCGGCGTCACCCGGTAGTAGGCCTCGGGCGTGGGGCCGAAGTTCCGCGCCTGCCAGCGCCACGCGATGTCGAGGTCGCCCACGTTCGAGGCGTCGATCTGGTCGAGCGGGGCGTAGCGCGTGGACCCGGCATCTCCCGCCCAGTAACGCCACTCTCCGTCCGCTGCGCCGGTCTGGGCCGCCAGGGGCAGTGGCCCGCAGGCCAACCCCGCGCCCAGCAGAACCAGACCGGTCAACCCGCCGGCATGCCTGTTGCTTCGGGTCATTCGTTCCACTCCAAGAGACCGATGTGAGGCTGTCGCGCCACCCCCGGGAACTTATTCTCCCCCGACGCCTACAGTCCGATGGGACGCTCCGGCGGGCAACCTGTCAGCCCGCCCTGTCCTCCCCGAGGTTCAGAATCTCGCCCGAGGCCGGGCCCTATGATGTTGCGAAATCTGGCGATCTCCATGGGAGTGACCGCTCTCGCCCTCTCGTGCGACTCCGGCGCGACCGGGCCTCGGGGTAGCCTGTGCGACACCCGGCACGGCGCTGAGGTGTGCGTGGATCGGGCGGAGTACGGCCTCCACGACGTCATAGCCATCACCACGCGGAACGTCTCCGACCGCGCGATCTTCAAGGACGCCTGCGGGACCAGCAGGGTAGCCGAGATGGACTCCGAGGACGTCAGGCCGATCTACGCGCCACACTTGAACTGCGGTCCCGGTGTCACGCTGGCGACGATCGTCGAGAGAATGGTGAGGCTCGAACCCGGAGCGTCGACCCAGGAGACCCTGCAGATCGGTTTCGCCGTCCAGGACTTCTATCGCGTGTACGTGTGGATCCTGGCTGCGGACGGGACTCTGGCTGCCGATTCGCCGGCCACCAGCGGCTTCTTTACGATTCTCCCCTCCGGCAGAAATTGAACCGTGAGAAAACCGGCGACCGTCCTGCCGGCCTCGTCGCGGCTGTATTCGCCGGCGGCACGATCTTCCAGGACGGGGCGGGATCAGCGGGGGACGCGTGTCTTCGAGCGAGGAGACGATGACGATCGCGGGTTCGGTCCGTCTGGGCTACTATCGCGTGCACGTGTGGATCTAGCGTGCACGTGTGGATCTGGTAAGAGCGCCAGGAGACGCAAGATGTCACGAGGTTGTCTCGGTTCGATAATGGCCGCCGCTCTGGCCCTGTCGTGTAGCGGCGACCCGACCGGACCCGGCGGAAGCCTGTGCGCGACCCGGCACGGCGCTGAAGTTTGCGTGGACCGGCCCGAGTACGGGCTCAACCAGTCCATCGTCATTACCACGCGAAACGTCTCCGGCAGCACGATCTTCAAGGACGCGTGCGCGACAACCAGGGTGCGCGTACCGGACGATGAGGAGGATTTCAGGCCCTTCTACGCCCCACGGTTGCGCTGCGGCGTGGAGGTCACGCGGGCGGAAATCGTGCAGCGCATGGTGAGACTCGCGCCCGGGGCATCGTTCGAGGAGACGCTGAGGATCGCGGGTTCGGTCCGTCAGGGCTACTATCGCGTGCATGTGTGGATCCTGGCCGAGGATGGGACGCTGGCCGCCGACACGCCGGCGACGAGCGGCGTCTTCACGGTCTTTCCCTCCGCCAGCAGCTAAACCTGGAAGAGCGCCCGGAGACGCAACATGTCACGAGGTTTTCTCGGGTCGATAATGGCCGCCGCTCTGGTCGTGTCGTGCGGCGAGGAGTTGACCGGTCCCTCGGCCGAGTTGTGCGCGACGCAACACGGTGCCCAGGTGTGCGTCGACCGGGCTGAGTACCAGCGGACGGAGCCCGTCACGATCACCACCCGGAACGTTTCATCGCGTCCCATCTTCAAGGACGCCTGCTCGACCAAGCTCGTAGGCGTGACGAGTCTCTCGCGGGAGTTCGAGGAGGAGTACAACCCGCGGTTGCGCTGCGGCAGAGGAGCCACGGAGGCGGACGTGAGGGCGAACATGGTGAGACTCGAGTCCGGAGCGTCGTTCGAGGAGACTCTGACGCTTCACTCCTTCGCCTTCCAGGGTTACTACCGGGTCAACATGTGGATCCTCGACGAACAGGGGGAACGGGTCGCGGAGACCCCCGCCACCAGCGGGATCTTCAGGGTATTCCCGTCGGCCGCGGGATAGCACAGGTGCCGGGATCACCCCGTCATCTGCTCCCGGCGATCCCCGTTCTCGGGCTCATGGCGACCGCGGTCCTTCTGCCGCCTGCTTCGGCCGCCGCCCGATCCTCGGCCCCCGTCCGCTCGTATGAGGCTCGACGGGCCGCTTCACCGCCTTCGATCGACGGGGCGCTGGACGACGCGGCGTGGAGGAACGCGCCCTGGACCGAACCCTTCGTCGACATCCGGGGCGAAGGCTGGCCCGAGCCCGCCCTGACCACGCGCGCCAAGGTCACATGGGACGAGCGCCACCTGTACGTGGGGGCCGAACTCGAGGAGCCCCACCTGTGGGCCACGCTCGCCGACCGCGACGCGATCGTGTACAGGGAGCACGATTTCGAGGTCTTCCTCGATCCGGACGGCGACGCGCTTTCCTACTACGAACTCGAGATCAACGCGCTCGGCACGGAGTTCGATCTCTTCCTCGACAGGCCCTACAGCCGCAAGGGGAGGGCGAACGTCGAATGGGACATGGAGGGCCTTCGCACCGCGGTCCGCCTCGACGGTACGCTGAACGACCCGTCCGACGAGGACGCCGGCTGGTCCGTCGAGATCGCGATCCCCTGGTCCGCGCTCCGCCCGCCCGGTGCGGCGCCGGAGGCCGCGGTTCGCCCTCCCCGGCCCGGAGACACCTGGCGCGTCAACTTCTCCCGCGTGCAGTGGCCCCTCGAGATCGTGGACGGGGAGTACCGCAAGGAACGGGAACCCCGGGACTGGAGCGACCATCCCGAGGACAACTGGGTCTGGTCACCGCAGGGTGAGATCGACATGCACATCCCGGAGAGGTGGGGCGTCGTGCGGTTCGTCGATTCGGCGGACCCCTTCCCGGGCGCGGCGCCCGCCCGGGAAGGGACATTTCGATGAGGCGGCGGGACTTCGTCCGCAGCGCCGGGAGCGCCGTCGTCCTCGGGGCGCTGCCCGCCTGCGCGACCCCGCCCCCCGCCGAGTCGTCCTTCACGCTCTGGTCGTGGGTGCACGGGAACCGCGACCGCGACGCGGCCGAGTGGCGCCGTCTCTTCGCCCGCCTGCGCGAGGCGGGTTTCCAGGCGGTCCTCGTGGGCGGCGGCGACATCGAACTCGTCTCCGGGGCCGCGCGTGCCGAGGGACTGGAGTACCACCGCTGGTTCTGGACGCTCAACCGCAACGGGGACGCCCGGGTGCAGGAGGACCACCCGGAATGGTTCACCGTGAGCCGAAATCTCGAGAGTTCGCTCGAGCACCCACCCTACGTAGGGTACTACAGGTGGGTCTGTCCCTCGCGCGCGCCGGTGCGCGAGTACCTGCGCGGACGGATCGCCGAACTCGCGGCCAACCCCGCGGTGGACGGCGTCCATCTCGACTACGTACGCCACTGCGACGTCATCCTGCCCCGGGGCCTGTGGGAGAGGTACGACCTCGTGCAGGATGTCGAGCACCCGGAGTTCGACTTCTGCTACTGCGAGGTCTGCCGGGAGCAGTTCGCCGCCCTGGACGGACGGGATCCGGTGGTGATCGCCGATCCGACGGCCGACGAGGCCTGGCGGCGCTTCCGCTGGGACAGCGTGACCGGCGCGGTCCGGGAACTCGCGGACGCGGCGCACGAGAACGGCAAGCCGATCACGGCAGCGGTCTTCCCGACCCCCTCCATCGCGCGCCGTCTCGTGCGGCAGGACTGGGACCGCTGGCCGCTCGACCGCTTCTTCTCGATGCTCTACCAGGGGTTCTACCTGGAGGACATCCCCTGGATCGGC
Organism: Candidatus Palauibacter sp.; assembly: GCF_965222475.1. Lineage (GTDB taxonomy): Bacteria > Gemmatimonadota > Gemmatimonadetes > Palauibacterales > Palauibacteraceae > Palauibacter. Next base: position 374,228 of record NZ_CBDCUB010000008.1, read on the forward strand.
GACGGCGTGCGCGAGGGCGTCGCGGCGCTGCGGGACCGGGGAGACGCCACGCCGCTGAACGCCGGACTCTACCTGCCTTCCCTCGATCCTCGCGCGCTTGGGGAGGCGGTCGCCACGGCCCGGCGGGCGGGCGCGTCAGGGGTCTCCACGTTCGAGATGGACGGTCTCACCGACGAGCACCTCGCGGCCCTCCGCGACGCGGTGTCCTGACCCCGGCGGGCCCCGCCGGGCGGGCGCCGGGAGCCGACGTACCCTTGTCCCCCGGGGACAGGCCCACCAACATCGATGGACCGCGTTGAGCCACCGCGAACCGCAGGAGTATGCCATGTCTCGCCGTATCCTCGGACTCGGAATCCTCGCCCTCCTCGTCACCGCCATCCCCCTCGCCGCGCAAGGCCGCGCGATGACGATCGTCGATCTCATCGACATCCCGGGCCTCGGCGATCCCCGCATTTCGCCGGACGGATCGGAGGTGCTGTACGTGCGGAGGGACACCGACTGGGAGGCCAACGGAACGGTCTCGCATATCTGGCGGGTCGCCATGGACGGCTCCGGCAGCGTGCAGATGACGAACGGCGAGGACGGTGAATCGACCCCCCGCTGGTCGCCGGACGGCTCGCGCATCGCGTTCGTGGCGAACCGCCACGACACCGAGCGCAACCAGGTCTACGTGATGCCGACCCGCGGCGGCGAGGCACGGGCGGTGAGCGAACATCCGGCGCCCGTGGGTTCGATCACGTGGTCCGCCGACGGGGCGTGGATCTACTTCGTGGCCATCGACGAGAAGTCCGAGGCGGAGAAGGCGCGCGAGGCCGTGAACGACAACGTCTTCCGCTATGAGGAAGACAAGCGCCCGACGGGGCTGTGGCGCGTCCCGAGCGGGGGTGGCCCCGCGGAGCGAGTGACGGAGCCCGGAATGATGGTGCGCGGCTATTCGATCTCGCGCGACGGGATGTTGCTCCTCGTACAACTGGCGCCCACCGCCCTCTACGACGATCTGCTCAACTCCGAGCTGTGGGTGATGAGCCCCGACGGCTCGGGCGGGCGGCAGATCACCGACAATCACGTCGGCGAGGTCAACGTGTCCCTCTCACCCGACAACGGACACGCGCTCTTCATCGCGAATACGAACGACGAACTGAGCGATTTCTACTTCAACCAGCGGCTGTTCGTCGTCCCGACGGATGGCGGGGATCCCGTCTCCGTGCTCCCCGGCGGCAGCTTCGACGTGAACGCGGCCATGTGGTCGCGGGACGGCCGCACGATCTTCTTCCGCGCCAACACGGGGGTTCGCCAGCAGCTCTATTCCGTTCCCGCCGGTGCCTCGGATGCGAGCCGGGCCGAGCCGGTCACCGAAGGGGATCATGCCGTGGGCGCCTGGGACTATCACCCCGCCTCGGGCACCCACCTCTTCTCCATCAACAACCCCGCCAACGCCGGGGATCTGTGGGCGATGGCGGGCTCGGGGTCGCCGCGGCAGGTCACGCGCGTCCTGGACTATCTCGCTGCGGAGTTCCTCCTGCCCCGGGTCGAGGCCGTCCGGTATCCGGGAGAGGACGGGGTCCAGGTCGAGGGTCTGGTCTTCTATCCTATCGACTACCAGGAGGGCGTCCGCTACCCGCTCGTCGTGCAGACGCACGGCGGGCCGCCGTCCTCGGACAAGTTCGGATTCTCGCGCTCGAGCAACTATGAGGCCGTGCTCGCGGCGCGCGGCTGGTTCGTCTTCAAGCCCAACTATCGCGGGTCGACGGGGTACGGCGACGATTTCCTGCGCAACATGATCGGCAACTACTTCGACCAGGCGCACAAGGACGTCATGGCGGGGGTGGACCACTTGGTCGACCGCGGACTCGTGGACGGGGACCGCATGGCGAAGATGGGCTGGAGCGCCGGCGGCCACATGACGAACAAGATCATCACCTACACGGACCGCTTCAAAGCCGCCTCATCCGGCGCCGGCGCCGTGAACTGGATGTCGATGTACGCGCAGTCCGACGTCCGGATCTATCGCACCCCGTGGTTCGGGGGCACCCCCTGGTCCGAGGACGCGCCGATCGAACAGTACATGGCCGACTCGCCGCTCTTCGACCTCCACAAGGTGGTGACGCCGACACTCGTACTGGTCGGGGAGAACGACGAGCGCGTGCCCATGCCGCAGTCCGTCGAACTGTACCAGGGACTCAAGCACAACGGCGTGCCCACGCACCTCTACGTCGCGCCGGAACAGGGCCACGGCTGGGTCGAACTGCAGCAGCGGCTGTTCAAGGCGAACGTGGAACTGGACTGGTACTACCAGTGGGTACTGGACGAGGAGTACGAGTGGGAGACCTCCCCTGTCCACCCCGACAAGAAGGAGGCCGTCACCACCGCCGGCCGATAGGGCGGTCCGGGCTCAGAAGGAGAGCATTCGGGTGAGTTTGAGGGTCAGGCTGCGGCCCGGCGGGGTGCCGTCGCCGGTCGTGATCCGCTGCTCGTTCCAGACGAGGAACAGGTCACTGAGCGGCGCGTGGATGAGGTTGAAGCGGACGTTGGAGTTGAAGACGTTGTATGCGGGGTCGTACTGGACCAGCGCGTCGACGAACATGTCGGGGTTGAACGAATAGTTCGTCCGCACCGTCCACAGCGTCCGTTCGAAGCTGGCGTCGGGGAGGTCCAGAGTCGCGTCCGTCCGCGTCACCGCCACCGAGGCCCGGAAAGTGTGGGACGGCTTGAAGTTCATCGTCAGCGACAGCGTCTTCTGCGTCCCGCTCCACAGTTCGCCCAGCGTGCCCCGCCAGCGGAACGAGAACATGCGGCTCGCGTCCGTCCCCCCCGTCAGCGACCACGGAGCCCAGCTGTAGGATCCCGGCGGGATGGGGTCGATGCGGCGGTCGAGCGTGAACGGCCGGTCGATGCGCTCGAAGCGCGGGTCCACCTGGATCTGGACGTTGCCCCCGCTGTTCATGAAGAATGTGACGCCGGTGTGCAGCCACTTGGCGAGCATCCGGTTGTCGAGGTCGTCGTAGTAGTGCCATTCGAGGTGCGGGTGGATCTCACGCACCCCCAGCCGGCGCGCGAACTCGTACCGGGGCCGGATCCCCCAATCGACGAAATACTTCCGAAACCCGGTGCGCCGGAGGAAGCCGAGGTCGTTCTGGAAGTCCGGCGACATCTCCATGTAGGCGAGCTTGAAGTGCAGGAAGTTGCCGTCGTGGCCGATCGACGCGCGTACGGTGTGGCCGCCTCGCTCGCCGGCGGGCGATGGGGTGACCCCCTCCTCTCCCCCCGGCCCCTTCGCGTCCGAGGCGAGATAGTACACGCTGAGATCGATCTCTCGCGGGAAGCGGATGTTGGTGTCGCCGCCGTAGATGCGGTTGAAGTTCTCCCCGCCCCCGTCGGTCGCGCGCCGGAACATGAAGATTCCGCCGATCTCGGACGACCGGAACAGATTCCTGCGGGCGCGGAAGACCCCGAAGTCGCTGCCGGGCACCCCCTCCACATCGCCGGTGCGCATGGCCATCGCGCCGAGTTGAAAGCCGGCCGCGTTGCCCGTGAGGCGCGCGCCGCCATGGATCGGCTGGGTCCTTCCATCCTCCGTGAGGCCGATACGCCGGCTGAAAAAGGGGAGGAGGTCCTCGTCCACGCGGGGCAGGAGGTTGCCGCGGGTGTTCCGTGCCTGGTCGCCCACGAAGAAGAGCCCCGAATTCTCGAGGAAGAAGCGCCGTTTCTCCGGGAAGAAGAGGCTGAACTGCGTGAGGTTCACGCGCTGCTCGTCCGCTTCGACCTGGGCGAAGTCCGGGTTAACCGTGAGGTCGAGGGCGAGCCCCCGTGTCAGACCCCACTTCAGATCGAAGCCTCCCTGCAGTTCGCTGTCGAACGAGGGGCCGCCGGTGCCGCGGACGGTATTGGCGAGCGCGTACGGGGTGAGTCGAAGGTCTCTGCCCGCGGTGCGCGTGCCCGGCAGGCCGGACAGGGTGCCTGCCAGCGAGAGCCGGGTGAGGCCGTAGGCCCGCGGCACCGGCGCCCAGAAGGCGATTTCGTTGTTGCGTCGGATGCGGCGGCTGAAGTTGATCCCCCACACCTCGCCGGTGGCGGCGGAGCGGATCGACCGGAAGGGGATCTCCATCTCCACGGTCCAGCCGTCCTCCACGCGGGCCGTCTCGACCCGCCAGATGGCGTCCCAGCTCGCGTTGATCTCGCGGCCCTCGTTGGCGATCTGGCGGTCGGTCCGGGCGCCGGCCGGGTTCGTCACGAAGACGTACCCGTTCCGCCGGTCGTGAAACGTGTCGAGGATGACGGCGAACGCATCCTGCACGCGGTCGTCGAAGTCCTTGCGGATGTCGTTCACCACGAGCCGGCCGGGCCGCGCGTCGTGCAGGCGGGCGGCCACGTACAGGTTGCCGTCGCCGTGCGCCACCCAGACGTGGGTATGCTCGGTGGCGGGCAGCCCTTCGTCGGGCTCCGCCTGGATGAAGCCGGTGGCCGGCTCGGCCTGCCAGGCGGGCTCGTCCAGGACCCCGTCCACGCGGATCGGGGCCGTCAGCGTCCGCGCGACGAGCGTGGGGCGGGGCAGGGATGCCACGCCGGCTTCCGCCTCCCCCGGGGCCGGCGGCTCCTGCGCCACGACGGGGAGAGCCACGAGCGGCGCGGCGAGCACGACTGGGACGAGGGCGCTTCCAGCAGCCCGTGGCAAAAGCCCTGCTGCGTTCCATCGTTGGCCGGAGTGTGACTCAGTTCTGCCGATCGACACTCTTGACCTCGTCCGAAGCGCCTCCATAGGTTCCACCACCTCTCGCCATGGGCTAAACTGTTTGCATGTCACATCCTACGATTCCTCTTCCGCTTGTCTTCCGAGCCGGAAAACCCCTTCAGGCAAAGGTTCATTCTGTCGTTGTGGTCGCGGCGCTGGCCGCGCTATGGACAGCGGCCTGCGGCGATGGTGTCACGGAGCCCGCACCCACTCCGAACCGGGCACCGTTGCCGAGCGGCTCGATTCCGGCTCTAACCATAAACGTGGGACAGACTGCCACTGTCAACGTGGCCGGCAATTTCATCGACCCGGACGGCGACGCGCTGACCTACGCGGCCACGAGCACCGGCGCCGACGTGGCTTCCGCGACGGTATCGGGCGACCTGGTGACGGTAACGGCGGTTGCGCGGGGGACCGTAAGCGTGACCGTGACCGCCACCGATCCCGGAGGCCTCAGCGCCGCGCAGAGCTTCGAGGCCAGCGTCCCCAATCGGGCGCCGGAGCCGGTGGGCGCGATTCCGGATCAGACCGTCCACGCCAGGGACTCGGTCACGCTCGATGTCTCGGCCCACTTCACCGACCCCGACGGGGACACGCTCAACTACACGGCCGTAACGGTCAACGCCTCTGTCGCGACGGCATCCGTCTCGGGCGCCATGCTGACGATCCGGGGTGTCGCGGTCGGCGAAACAACGGTGACGGTGACCGCCACCGACCCCGATGACGCCGACGCAGTCCTGACCGCAGACGTAGCCGTCAAGGCCCCGGGACCGGATCTGATCTTCACGGGCGTGTCGCCGGCTTCGGCCACGCTGACGCCGGACAGTTCGGTGACGTTCCGTTTCCGCGTCCGCAACCGGGGCGCGGTCGCTTCGAGCGCGACGACAATCCGCGGCATGAGGTCGCCGAATGACATCGTCAGCACTCGCGACACCGAGCTAAGGTCGTACTCGTTTTCGCCGCTGGGCGCCTCCGAGGAGCGCACTTTCCCGCTCACGATATCCGTCGACGCCCGAAGCGCGGCGGGAACGATCTACATAGGCATGTGCGTCGATTCGGTGCGGGACGAAACCAACACGCGCAACAACTGTTCGGAGGGAGCCCGGCTGACCATCGTCACGTCCTCGACCGGGCGGCGACCGCCGGACGACGGCGACCGCTCGGACATTCCTGTCCGGGCCTCCCGCCCGCCCGCTGGAGAGCCGGGTGGAGACCGCGTGCAGGATTGGACCAGATGAGAAACAGACTCCGCGCGCAGCCGAGCGTCGTCGTGCTGCTGGCGATTACAACAGTTTTCGGCTGCGGCGACGAGTCGGTGGTCGATCCTCCGGCGGCCATCGCACCCCTGTCGGAATCGAACCCGGCGTTCTCGGCGGCGCAGGCGAGCGACCGGGACATCCTCGTCGCGCTCTACCACGCGACCGACGGCTCGAACTGGACCAATTCCGAGAACTGGCTGATGGACGCTACGATCGGAGAGTGGCATGGCGTGGAGGTGGATGCGGACGGGACGGTCGTTTCCCTGGATCTCCAGTCGAACGGACTGAGGGGGCCGATCCCGCCGGAGTTGGGCGGGTTGGCGCACTTGGAGGAACTGCGGCTCAGTGGCAACCAGCTGACCTCCGCCCCGCCGGAGTTGGGCCGCCTGGCCAAGCTTGAGGTCCTGTCGCTTGAAGGGAACCAGTTGACGTGGATCCCCGCGACACTGGGCCGGTTGGAGCGTTTGAAGCTCCTGAATCTCTCCATCAACCGGCTGGCTTCCGTCCCGCGGGCGCTCGGAGGTCTCGCCAACCTGGAAGAGCTGAGGCTCTGGGCCAACGAGTTGACGTACGTCCCCCTGGAATTGGGCGAATTGGGCAACCTCAGGGCGCTGGATCTCGGTGAGAACCGGCTCGCATCTCTTCCACCGGAACTGGGTCGCTTGCAGCGTCTTCGGTTCCTTTGGCTGGAATCGAACGAGCTCACGTCCCTCCCGGAGCAACTGAGCGCATTGAACAGCTTGTGGGAGGTGGCCCTGGAGGGGAACCGGCTGACCTCCTTTCCGCTTGCACCTGGCGGCTTTGCAAGCTTGATGATCCTGGATCTCTCTTCCAACGAGCTCGCGACCTTTCCGTGGGAGTCGGGCGAACTGGGCAACCTCAGGGTGCTGGAACTCGACGGGAATCGGCTGACGGACATTCCGCCCGGACTCGGCCGGGGCGCTAGCGAGACGCGGCTTGCCTCCCACGCCATCGAGTTGCCGTCCCTATCCGGGAGACTGAGCGAATCGGACCATCCCTCGTCGCCGGCCTTACCGTCGCGGGCCGGCAGCTTTGCAAGCCTGGACACTCTGGATCTCTCGTCCAATGAGTTGAGCGGCGCGTTGCCGGCGGGGCTGCTCGGTCTCACGGGCCTCACGAGCTTGAGCCTTGCCGACAACGTCGGGCTGGAGGGGGCACTGCCCTTCGGCCTGACGGCGCTGGAGGGACTCGAGGACCTGCACACGACCGGCACGAATCTCTGCGCCCCGGCGGATCTGGAGCTCCTCGATTGGCTCGACGGCGTAACCCGGCAGCGGGTGGCGCGCTGCGGCGGCGGCGGCGCGGCCGCCTATCTCACACAGGCCGTCCAGTCCCGCGGTTTTCCGGTGCCCCTGGTCGCAGGCGAGCCGGCCCTGCTGCGCGTGTTCGTGACGGCGGCGCAAGGAGCCGCCGTCGGCATGCCCCCTGTCAGGGCCACCTTCCACCGGGACGGGACCGTAACCCACCAGGTGGAGATTCCCGGCGCGTCCGATCCCATCCCGGCGGTGATCGACGAGGGCTCCTTGTCGAACTCGGCAAACGCGGAGATCCCCGGCTGGGTGATCCAGCCCGACCTTGAGGTCGTGATCGAACCGGACCCCGCTGGGACGCTCGATCCGGCGCTGGGCGTGGCGCGGCGCATCCCCGCCGCAGGCCGGATGGCGGTGGACGTGCGCGCGATGCCGGTCTTCGAGGTGACGCTCGTGCCCTTCCTCTGGCAACAGAGCCCGGATGCCTCGATCCTCGAGACCGTCGCTGCCATGGCCGACGACCCGGAGGGCCACGAACTGTTCGAGCGCACGCACCTGCTGCTGCCGGTTTCCGAGATCGACGCGACGGCGCACGGATCGGTCTTGACGTCGACGAACGACGGATTCGAACTCCTCGATGAGGTCGAGATGATCCGGGTCGCCGAGGGCGGGCGCGGCCACTACCTGGCGGTCATGGCGCCCCCAACGACACCAAGGGGGCTCAATGGCGCCGCGAACGGCTCCGGCAGTTGGTCCAGCTTCTCGATCCTCAACTCCGAGGTCATTGCCCATGAGTTCGGCCACAACCGCAGCCTGTACCACGCGCCCTGCGGCTTCCCCGGCGGTACGGACCGGTACTATCCCTATGGCGAGGGAAACATCGGCGCGTGGGGCTACGACTTCGACACCGGGGAGCTGGTTCCGCCGGGCCGGGCGGACTTCATGTCCTACTGCGACCCCACATGGACCAGCGATTACCAGTTCACCAACGCCCTCCGCTACCGAATCGAGACGGAGAGCGGCTCGATCCTGATCGCTGCCGCGGATGTCGCCGCGGCCACGTCCGGTCGCACGTTGCTGCTCTGGGGCGGTTCGGATGGGGTGGGTGCGCCGCGCCTCAGGCCTTCCTTCTTCATCGACGCCCCGCCGGCGCTGCCGGAGGCCGATGGCCCATGGTCGCTCACCGGGGAGGATTCCGGAGGCACGGTGCTCTTCTCGTTGTCATTCGCCATGGCGGAGTTCACCGACACCGACGACGAACGTGCCGGGTTCTCGTTCGCCGTGCCGGTGACGTGGACCGAAGAGCTGGCGCGGATCACGCTGCAAGGCCCGGGAGGCTCCACCAGCCTCGACCGCGGCACCGACCTGCCCATGACCATCCTGCGCGACCCGGCGACACGCCAGATCCGCGGCATTCTCGATGGTCCTCCGGCGCAGCCGGCTCCGCCTCCTGATGCCGCGGCGGCAGCGCGCCGGGAGTTCCAGGTGCTCTTCAGCCGAGGGATCCCGGATCCGGCAGAGGCGCGCCGGTGAGGGGGGTATAACAGAGACTTGCAGGATTCACGCAGAATAGCGCTGTATTCTCCCTGATCGCTCCTCTCCCCGGAGGGGTCCTCGGCAGCGCCTCACCACTCTCGGCGCTGACGCAGGGTTTCGCCACGGGCGCTCGGGGCCAGGTCATCGGATCTCCGGCGAGCCACCCGGCCCGGCGCCGGGACCGCACAATCCTACGCTGCTGGACGAGTTCCGGGGAGGTCCGTACCGTCTCTGCCGGTGGCGGGGCAACGCTTGCGATGGCGGGACGACCCCATCCGCTGGCGGGACACACCCTTGGCGACGGGGAGATGAGATGAAGAGCGCGTGGAACGATCAGGAGGCCGCCGAGCTCGTCGAGCGTTATGCGGTCGACGGAGTCGGGGAAGCGCTCGCGCTACGGGTCTACACGACGCGGCTGCTGGGCTGCGAGCCGCGGCTCGTATTGCACGGGGGCGGGAACACGTCGGTCAAGTCGAGGGCGCGGGACGTGACGGGCGCCGAGCTTGACGTGCTGTACGTGAAGGGCAGCGGGTGGGACATGGGGACGATCGAGCCGCCCGGACTCCCCGCGGTGCAACTCGATCCACTCCTGGGGCTGGCCGAGATCGACGCCCTGTCCGACGAGGACATGGTCAACCTGCAGCGCCGCAATCTGCTCGATTCGAAGGCACCGAACCCCTCGGTCGAGACGCTCCTGCATGCGTGGGTGCCCCGCATGTTCATAGACCACACGCACGCCAATGCGGCCCTCGTGCTCACGGACCAGCCCGGCGGGGAGGAGATCTGCCGCGAGGTCTACGGCGACCGCGCCGCGATCGTCCCCTACATCATGCCCGGCTTCGACCTCGCGAAGGCCGCGAAGGCGGCGGCGGACGCCCATCCGGAGGCGGAGGGGTTCGTCCTCATCAAGCACGGTCTGTTCACCTTCGGGGACACGGCGCGGGAGGCGTATGAACTCATGATCGAGTTCGTCAGCCTCGCCGAAGCGCGCATCGAGCGCGGGCGGAGGACCGTATTCGCCACTACGGCAACACCCGGCGCGGCTGCTTCCGAGAGCGAGATCGCGCCCGCCATCCGTGGCATGCTGGCGAACCAGCGGGAGGATGGCGGGACGGAGTGCGAACGCTTCATCCTCGAACATCGGGCCGGCCCGGCCATCCTCGCCTACGTCGGCGGCGACGAACTGTCGCGCTACAGCCAGGTCGGCACGGTGACGCCGGATCACGCGATACGCACCAAGCCGTTGCCCGTAGTGCTGCCGGCGCCGCCCGCCGGCGACCTCGCCGCCTGGACGGAGCAGGCCCGGGCCGCGGTCGACGCCTACCGGGAGGCCTACGCGGCCTGTTTCGAGCGGCACAATCCGCGCTACGGCGGGACGAAACGCATGCTCGACCCGAGTCCGCGCGTAGTCCTGGTGCCCGGAGTGGGGCTGTTCGCGAGCGGCCGGGACGCCCGGGCCGCGTCGGCCGCCGCCGACCTGGCCGAAACCACGGTCGATGTGATCACGGACGCCGAGTGCATGGACCGCTTCGAGAGCATCGCCGAGGCGGAGCTGTTCGACATCGAGTACTGGTCGCTCGAACAGGCGAAACTGGCCGGCGCGAAGGAGAAGGCGCTGGCCCGGCACGTCGTCGTCGTGACGGGCGGCGCAGGCGCGATCGGCCGGGCCGCGGCCGCCGCCTTCCGGGCCGCCGGCGCCGAAGTCGCCCTGTTCGACCTCCCCGGCCCCGCGCTCGACGACGCCGCCGCAGCCGGAGCGGGGCTCGTCGTCCCATGCGACGTGACGGACGACGCATCCGTCGACCGCGCCTTCGCCACCGTCGCCGCCCGTTTCGGCGGCGTCGACATCCTCGTCTCGAACGCCGGGGCGGCATGGCGCGGTCCCATGGCCGACGTGTCGGACGAGGTGCTGCGAGAGAGCTTCGAGTTGAACTTCTTCGCCCACCAGCGCGTGACCCGCGCCGCCGTCGGCATCATGCGCGCACAGGGGACAGGCGGCTGCCTGCTCTTCAACGTGTCGAAGCAGGCCGTCAACCCCGGCCCCGACTTCGGCCCGTACGGATTGCCGAAGGCGGCGACCCTCGGACTCGTGCGCCAGTACGCCATCGAACACGGCTGGGAGGGGATCCGGTCGAACGGCGTGAACGCCGACCGCATCCGGAGCGGCGTCCTCACCGACGAGATGATCGCGTCCCGCTCCGAGGCGCGCGGCGTGAGCGAGGACGCCTACATGCGCGGCAACCTGCTCGGTCGCGAGGTCAGGGCCGACGATGTCGCCCAGGCGTTCGTCTCCCTGGCACTCGCGCGAGCCACGACCGGCGCCGTCCTCACCGTAGACGGCGGCAACGTCGCCGCCGCGCTCCGCTGACAGGGGCGGGGCGGGTGCAGATTGTCAATCAGAATGACAATCTGCGCATCCGTGAGATCGAGGCATCATGAAATTGCGGGGAACGAAGACCCTTCTCTTCACGGGTGCGCTCGCTCTCGCGGGCTGCGCCCCGGACGCGGGAACCGAGGATCCCGGCTGGCCCGGAGAGACGTGACCCGTGTCCACGGCCGAGTCCGAGGGCATCGATCCAGCCGCGATCGACTCGCTGATCGCGGACATCGATGCCGGTCGGTACGGCCTCATCGACCACTTCCTCCTTATCCGCAACGAGCGCGTGATCGGGACCAGTTGGACGGCGCTGCAGGGCCGCATCCTCCCCGCCATCGAATCAACGAAACGACGGCACCCCTGATTTGCGGATTCCACCCGACCGCGCGACACCCTCCACATAGCGTGGTCGCTTTGCCGCCCCCGCGACACGAAGGTAGCTTCGGGCACGATTCGTGGATCACCCCCCGCTCGTCCACCTCGGAGGATGCCGTGAAGCTCCCCCGCCGTCTGCTGAGAGTGCTTCTCGTGGCCGCCTGCGCTTCACCTGTTCCGGTCCTCGCCGGACAGACCACGGTCGGCCTGCATGGGGGCCTGACCCGCGCGACGTTCTCCGATCTGGACGCGCTCGTAGAACAGGAATCTCGGTCCGGGGTCCGCGTCGGCGTGTCCGCGACCGTCCCGGTCTCGGGCAGCCTGGGCCTCCGATTCGCGGGGAGCTACGTCCAGGCCGGCGGCGGCTTCGCCCTGCCGAACTTCGGGGAGGACGGCTCGAGCGTCCGGGCCGGGATCAACCTCGACTACTTCCGTCTCTCGGCTCTGGCGCGGGCCGCGTTACCCATGGAGAGCAGCAATGTGGCCGTATACCTCCTGGCCGGGCCGTTCGCGGGATTCAGGACGGGCTGCTCCACGTCGATCGCAGAGCAGGGAGTGAGCTTCAGCGCCGACTGCGAGGCCGATTTCGAAGGCGATTTGTCGACCACCGATTTCGGAATCTCTGGAGGCGTGGGCTTGGAAGTCGGTGTTTCGAACAGCATGGGAGTGGCGCTCGAGGCCTTGTACGACCTGGGTCTGACGGACATTGATCTGGAGGACACGAAGACCCGTGTCTTCTCGATTGTGGCGGGGCTCGTCTTTTCTCTCTGAGCCCGACTCAGGCCGGTTCGAGCCTTGCGGCGTGCTGCTCGATCCGGGAGGCCAGCCTCTCTCATCTCGTTGAGGACCGTTGCCTCATCGATCGTCTCCAGCGTCCGGTCGCGCATGACCCAGCGGCCGTCGATCATGACCGAACGGACATCATCCCGGCCCACCGCGTAAACGAGATGCGCGTAGATGTCGAACATCGGCGTCAGGTGCGGGCGTGCGAGGTCTACGAGCATGAGGTCTGCCCGGAACCCCTCCGCCAGCCGACCCACCCGGTCTCCCAGGCCCAGCCCCTCGGCGCCGACCGTCGTCGCCATGCGCACGATTTGCTGCGCGGGCGTAAGCACCGGGTTCTGATGGACGCCGCGCTGAAGGAGTCCGGCGAAGCGCATCGCGGTCCACATATCGAGGTCGTTGGAACTCACCGGGCCGTCCGTCCCGATGAGCACCGGGATGCCCTCGTCCAGCATGCGCGCGACCGGCGCGATGCCGGACCCGAGCTTGAGGTTGGAGAGCGGGTTGTGAAGGATCGCCGTCCCCTTCCGCCGGAGGCGGGCGAAGTCATCGTCCGTCAGGTGGACGCAATGCGCGAGCACGGTCGGTCCGTCGAGGATCCCGAGTTCGTCGAGGTGCGCCGCCGGCGTGCGTCCGTAGCGCTCGATCGTCTGCCGCGCCTCGGTCGCCGTCTCCGAGCAGTGGGTGTGGAACAGCGCCCCGGAACGGTCCGCGAGGTCGCGCGCCGCCCTGAGACCCTCCGGCGATACGGTGAGCTGGTTGTGCGGTTGCACGCACGGCGTGATCAGCGGTTCGTTCGCGTAGCGTTCCAGCCAGCGCTCCCCGATGGCCACCCGGCTCTCGACGGAGACACCGTCGGGTCCCTCGAAATCGAAGAAGATCGGACCGGTCACGAGCCGGAAGCCCGCACCGATCGCGGCATCGGCGGCCGACTCGGGATACCAGAACATGTCGAGCGCGCAGGTCGTCCCGCTGCGGATCATCTCGGCCAGCGACAACCGCGCCCCAAGCTCGACGCTCTCCCGGCTCACGAACTCCCGTTCCGAGATCCACAGGCGCTCGAGCCAGGCTTCCAGCGGCAGCTCCTCGACCAGGCCGCGAAAGAGGGAGTCGCCCAGGTGTGTGTGTGCGTTCACGAGGCCGGGCATGAGGAGTTGCCCGGTCGCGTCAACGGTTTCGGCGGCGTCGCAGCCCTCGAGTTCGGCGCGTGTCCCCACGGCGACGATCTCGCCGTCCCGTATCGCCACGGCGCCGGGGTCGAGGACGCGTTCCCCCGCATCCATGGTGACGACCAGCGGGCCGAGGATGAGCGTGTCTACAGGTTGCATGTCACGGTTCCGGCGAGACTGACGTTACACCGCGGTCGGCGCGGAGGCCCGTCGCTGTGGCGGCGAGAAGATGCCCTCCCAGCCGCAGGTCGGCGCAATCTCTCTCCCTCGCGCGGTGATTTTAAATCGCTGGCTGTGACTGAGCCGGAGTGGGTTGCTTGGCCGCCCTCCGGCCCGGCCGCTAGATTCCCGGTGCGGGGCGCGGTGTGTGGTCTATCCCATGTGACGCGGTTCCGCCACGGCCCCGTAGCTCAGGTGGATAGAGCGCGGGATTCCTAATCCCGAGGCCGCTGGTTCGAGTCCAGCCGGGGTCATTCCGGTCAGCCGCCGCCGTCGGTGGCCTAGTTCCCAACCACGTTGACCCGCAGGTACCAGATGCGTCCCGCAACACCGTAGGGTGACTCCGAGGGGTACTCCATCGTCCAGAGTTGAGCCACGGCGTCGTCCGGGAGCCGGTTTGGCAGACGGTCGAGCAGGTTGTTGGCCCCGACGCCCACCTGGATGCGGTCGCCCACCTGGAACCTGACCTCCAGGTCGGCGATGGCCGCCGCGTCGATCGTGACGTTCTCCTCGAAGATGAACGGGGTTGTGACGGAGCCGATGTGGTTCAAGCCGAACCTCGCACCAAACCCCTGTGCGAAACGTACGTCGGCGCTGACGCCGATCCGCCGTCCGGGTTGGGAGTCCTCGATCAGGGTCTGCTGGGTGTCTCCGATGAAGTTTTCGTTGCGGTTGGCGGTGATCCTGGTGCTGTTCCGGTGCAGGCTGGCCGACAGATCCGCGGCCCCCCAGTCCATGCCGCGGAAGCGCCAGCTCGCCGCCACGTCGAACCCCTGCGTGCGCGTGTCGATCGCGTTGGTCCAGAACGCCACGGCATCCACCGGCCGACCCTGAAACTGTGCGCCGGGCCGAAGCCCGTGGCTCGGATTGAGGCTCTGCGTCAGGGCAATCGCGTCGCTGACGGCGACACGGTAGTAGTCCGCCGTCACCAGCAGGCCGGCGTCGTTGGAATAGACGAGTCCGCCCGTGAAGCTGAGCGAAGTCTCGTGGCTCAGCGAGCAGGCCCCGAAGTCGGAGCACGCGATCGGATCGCCCTCGGGCAGGAATCCGGCGCTCACCAGACCCTCGCTGCCGCCCACGAACCCGATCGTATTGAAGCCCCGCTGCGGTAGTCGCGGGGCCCGGAAGCCTGTGGAAACGGCGGCGCGGAGAGCGGCGCCCGATTCGCCCAGCCCCAAGCGGCCGGCAAGCTTGCCGGTCAGCGAACTTCCGGCGTCGGTATAGTGCTCGTAACGAAGGGCGCCGCCCAGGGTGCGCCCGCCCGGCGAGCGCAACTCCATGTCCGCATACGCTCCGACGCTGTTGCGGTCCTGCTCGCTCAGTGAAGCCGAGGTCGGGCTGTAGCCGGGGTAGCCCTGTATCCCGCAGCTTGCGTAGACCGTCCCGTCGTTCTGGTGATGGGCCGCCGGGAAGCTGCCGGGCGTATCGCTCGGTCCGCACGCCCACGAGGCCCGGTTGCCGGCTTCCATCCAGTACGAGTCCCTCCGGAAAGCGCCGCCAACTGACAGAAACGCCGGGGTCGAACCCACCTCGAGCTCCCGCGTCGCGTCGGCGTTCAGCGTCCACTGGCGCACGTTGAGCCCGCCGCTGAACGTGTTCCTGGGTCCGGCGTTGGCGGCGATGGAGGCTCCGTCGGCGCCGGGGTTCCTTGCCAGGAACTCGGCCGCGTAGGACGGGTTGATCGAATTCTCGGCGTGGAAGGCGAACCGGCCGTGCCCGAACCCGAGACTGAGATCTCCCGACCACTCGCCCATGTCGCCGCGCAGCCCCGCCACGGCGGACTTGTCCGTGAGGTCCGACTCCTCGATGGGGAAGAAGCCATCCGGGTAGACGTAGCTGACCGAGCGAGGCACCCAGTCCGCCTTGCGGTACAGGCCGTCCGAGACCGCTTCGCGCGCGGAGTATCCCCCGAAGGCATAGAACTCGGCCGATTCGCCGACGGGGACCGCGGCATTGGCCATGAAAGCGGCGCCCTTGTAGTCGGGCTCGCCGTTTCGCTGCAGCTGGATGACCTTTCCGCCATCCGCACAGGGGCCGTAGGACGGGTCCGGACCGAAGCAGGTGGGTGCGGCGCCCGCCCGGTTCGTGACATCCTGCCGCGCGATCTCCATCGTGATGTTGAAGAAGCCGTCTCCGAGCGGAACCCCGGCGTTGGCCGAAGTGAACAGCCTCATTCCGTCGCCACGCGATGTTCGGCCGAGCAAGGTGGCCGCGCTGACCCCGCTGGCGTCGTCCTTGAGCACGATGTTGATCACGCCGGCGATGGCATCCGAGCCGTACTGCGAAGCCGCGCCCTCGCGCAGGACTTCGATCCGTTTGATGGCGTGGACCGGAATCGCACGCAGGTCCGTACCCGTCGTCCCCTGCCCGGCCGCCGCGAGCAGCTTCGCGAATGCGACTCCGTGCCGCCGCTTGCCGTTGACCAGGACGAGCACCTGGTCGCCGTTCATGCCGCGCAACGTGGCTACGTGGAGGGCCGCGCCATCGCCGGCGGACAACCGCGTGGAATTGAAGGACGGCGCGATGCTGCCCAGCACCTCTGCAAGGTCGACCTCGCCCAGGCGCGCGATTTCCTCGGCGCTGTAGATGTCCACGGGGACGGAAAGGGTTGCGGGATCCGCGACGCCCGCCCGCGAACCCACCACGACCTCGAGCTCCTCGACCACGACGACCGTGTCCGGCGGTTCCTGGGCCGATGTCGAGCCGGTCGAAGCAAGGGTTGCGAGGACCGCCGGGGCGAGGAATGAAGAAGCCTTCATGATCACTCCGTTCTGCCAACAGTAGCGAGTGGTTTCCATGTCAGGAGAGGCACTGCGGCGTTCTCTACGCACGACGAAACAGGCAAGCTCATGGCGATCGCCCCTCGGCATGTGGTCACATCCTCGGTATGATTATGCGACGCGCCGCCGGTGTGCGCACGAGCCCCCCCCAATTCGGGAGGCGCCATGTCTCGCAGTAAACTCCGTCCATCCTTCATCCTGGTGGCCGTCGCGATTCTCGTCCTCGGCTATCTCCTGGTCCAGGTCGCGAACGACCCGGTGGATTCTATCGTGGCCGAGGGCCCGGGCGCGCACGCCGACCTTGTCGAGTTGTTCGACGCGTGGCGCGAGTTCGAGCGGCCGGAGTTCGTGGAGGGCGTGCCCGACTACTCGGCGGCGGCGATGGCGCGCCAGCAGGGGGAGTTGCCGCAATGGCAGACGCGGTTGCAGGCGCTCGCTCCCGGGGAATGGGAGGTCGAGGAGCAGATCGACTGGCACCTCGTACGCGCGGAGATGAACGGGCTCGACTTCGATCACCGCGTGCGGCGTCCGTGGGCGCGCGACCCCGCCTTCTACGCGACGATCTTCGCGGCGGAGAGCGACGTCCCGGCGCACGAAGGCCCGGTGATCCACGGCTGGATCGACCTCTGGACGTACGACTATCCGCTTTCCGGGGCCGACGCCGCGGAACTCGCCGCGAGGATCGGCGCCATCGCGCCGCTGCTGGAGCAGGCGCGGGAGAACCTCGCCGGCTCGAACGCGCGCGACCTCTGGCTGGGCGGGGTGCGGGCCTTCAGGGGGCAGGTGAGGGACCTCGACGACTTCGCGGCCCGGGTGGCGGGGACGAGCGCCGATCTCGACCAGGCCATCGCCGCCGCGCGCGCCGCCTCGGAGGCGTTCATCGCCTGGCTGGAGGAGGAGGCGCCCTCGCGCACGGGTCCGTCGGGGGTCGGGAGGGAGAACTACACCTGGTACATGCAGAACGTGCATCTCGTCCCGTACTCGTGGGAGGAGCAGGTGACGATCATGCGGCGCGAACTCGCCCGCGCCCACGCCTCGATGCGGCTGGAGGAGAACCGCAACCGCGCCCTCCCGGAACTCGAACGCATCGCCTCGCCAGAGGAATACGACCGCCGGCTGGACGGATCCGTGGACCGCTACATGCGCTTCCTCGAAGAGGAGGAGGTGCAGACGACGGCGGAGTGGATGGACCCGGCCCTCCGCGCGGTGAACGGGAGCTTCACCCCCGCCGAGGCCGGCCAGATCCGGAACTTCTTCTCGGAGGTCAACTACCGCGACCCGGATTCGTTCCGGCCGCACATGCACCACTGGATCGAACTCGCCCGCATGCGCGAGGATCCGCACGCGAGCCCGATCCGGGCCACGCCATCGCTCTACAACATCTTCGACTCACGCTCGGAGGGGCTCGCCACGGGGGTCGAGGAGATGTTCATGCATCTGGGACTGCTCGAGGGCTCGCCCCGCTCGCGTGAACTCACCTGGATCATGCTCGCGCAGCGGGCCGCGCGGGCGCTCAGCGGCCTGTACCTGCACGGAGACGTATTCGATATGGAGGAGGCGGTCGCTCACGCCATGCGGTGGACGCCCCGCGGCTGGCTCCCCGACGGCGATCTCGTGCGCGGCGAGCAGAGCCTCTACCTGCGGCAGCCGGGCTACGGCACGAGCTACGTGACGGGGAAGGTGCAGATCGAGGAACTGCTGGCGGAGTACGCGATCGAGGAGGGCGAGGACTTCAGCGTGAAGCGCTTCTTCGACGCGTTCCAGGACGCGGGCGTCATCCCCATCGTCCTCACCCGCTGGGAGATGACGGGCCAGGAGGACGGGATCCTGGAGGCGAACTGAGGCGGCCGGGCCGGGCCAGCCCCCCGCATGGCGCGGCCGCGTCACCGCCGCGCATGAGTGCCACGGCATGAGTGCGACCTGGGTTCAGACGTCGCGGCGGCTCCTTCCGCGCCTGGCTCGGTTGTCGCGCGAGATCCGGCCCACCTTCCATCTCGATTCGGTGAACGAGATCAGCCCCGGGACGCTGCGCGATCTGGGGGTCGAAGCCGTCCTCTGGGACGTGGACGGAACGCTCATGGCGCACCACTCCGACCGAGTCGATCCGCCGCTGTCGGCGGCGTTCGAGGCCCTGCTCGGCGCGCCGGGGCTGCGGCACGCGATCGTCTCCAACTGCCAGGAGGATCGCTTCGCCGAACTCGGGCGCATCTTCCCCGGCATGCCGATCGTGCTCGGCTACGAGACGGGGGCGGGGGCGGCGTTCCGGGTCCGCCGCGGCGCCGCCGAAGAATGGCGCGGGCCGGGCGCCGGGGACGGGTCGGATCCCGCCAACGCGCCCGGCAGCGGTGTGGGGGCGCGGCCGATTCGGAAGCCGAGTCGCCGTCTCGTGCGGGCCGCGCTCGACGTGCTCGATTTCGCGGATCGCCCGGAGGCCGCGCTCATGGTCGGAGACCAGTACTTCACGGACATCGCGTCGGCCAGCCTGGCGGGCATCCGCTCCGTGAAGGTCACGACCCTGCACCGGGCGAGCTTCCCGTCTCCGGTGCGGGTGTCGCAGCGGCTCGAGGGGCTGCTGTACCGGCTGAAGTACGGCCTTCCCGGGCGCGGGCTCGCTTGACCGATCCGACCCTCGCCGCTCTCGAACGGGAGGTCACCGCGTGCCGCAGGTGTCCGCGGCTCGTCGAGTGGCGCGAGCGGGTGGCGCGCGAACGCCGGGCCGCCTTCCGCGACGAGACGTACTGGGGGCGTCCCGTGCCGGGGTTCGGCGACCCGGCCGCGCGGCTCCTCATCGTCGGGCTCGCCCCGGCCGCGCACGGGGCCAACCGAACGGGGCGCATGTTCACCGGCGACCGGTCGGGCGACTGGCTCTACCGGGCCCTGCACCGAGCCGGGTTCGCCTCGCAGCCGGGCTCGACCGGACGCGACGATGGGCTGGTGCTCCGGGCCGCCTGGGTGACCGCCGCCGTGCGCTGCGCCCCGCCCGCCAACAAGCCCACCGCCGGGGAGCGCGAACGATGCCGCGGCTATCTCGAGCGCGAACTGGACATCTTCGCCGGCGCCCCCGTCATCGTCGCCCTCGGCGGGTTCGCCTTCGCCGCGCTACTGAGGATCCTCCGCGGGCGGGGCGAGGTGGTGCCCCGGCCTGCGCCCCGCTTCGGCCACGGGGTGGAGGTCGAGATCGGACGCCATGTGCTGATCGGCTCGTATCACCCGAGCCAGCAGAACACCTTCACGGGCACGCTCACCGAGTCCATGTTCGACGCCATCTGGGCACGCGCGGCCGAGTTGGCCCGCGTCCCGCAATCCCGTCGGTGAGCCACCGTAGTGCGGGATGCCGTGCCGCCTCCGGATACACTCATCCATGCGAGGAGGGGTCCAGCACGCGCACGCCCGTCGGCTCGAAGTGGCGAACGTTGCGCGTAACCACGGTCAAGCCGTGCTCCAGGGCGGTGGCCGCGATCAACAGATCCGAACCTTCATGGCCGATTGCGGCCGAGAGCTGACCCCAACGTCGAGCCGTCGCCGCGTCGACACCGAGGAGACGTTCCCCGTACAACAGGAGTACGCGGTCCAGCCAGGCGGCGAGAGCCTCGGCGAATGCCGGGTCGCGAGCCCGTTGCCGAGCTATCCCCCGCTCGATTTCCCCGATGGATATGACGCTCAGGTGGAGATCTGCCGTCCTCTGGCGGGCCAGCCAGTTCGCGACGGGCTGCGCCCGGTCCGGTCTGCGGTGCGCCGACAGCACGTCCGTATCGAGCAGGAACAATCAGAACTCCACGGGCCGCGGGATCACCTTGAGCCGTTCCAGTTCCTCACCCTGGTCGGGCATCGAGAGCAACAGCTCCGCGAAGCTGGGGGCTTTCGCCTTTTCCAACCGACGAAGTCGTTCATACTCCCCGACCGCGATCACGACCACGGCCGGCTTGCCCCGGCGGGTAACGCGCTGAGGCTCGCCCGCCACAGCTGCGTCGACGACTGCGCTGAACCGGTTCTTTGCATCGTAGAGTGGCCACTCGGTCATCAGATCCTCCATATCCAACTCATCTAGCTAGATTATCGCTCTAGCCAGATCGGCGGTCAAGACCGTCCATGGCACGGGATCCGTCTTCAGGCGACTTCGATGTCGGTGAGCGCGAAGTCCCTGCCCTTGAACAGCAGTGGCTCGCCGGCCGTTCTCGCCAGCGCATACGCGAAGCAGTCCCCGAGGTTGAGCCCCGCAGCGTGGCTTCCCTTGCCGTAGCACCGCCACGCGTCCCGAGCGACCGCCGCCTGCTCCAGGGTGACGGGAACGACTTCGATCTGCGTCAGTTCGATGAAACGGTCGAGTTCATGCCCTGCGCGGATCCCGCCCTTGCTCTCGGCGACGATCGCGGTCTCCAGGAGTGTCGCAGCCGAGATCCGGCGCGAGCGAGCCTCCACAATGGCCCGTCGATAACGAAGTCCGTCGGGTTCATCCAGCAGCCTCGCACCGAGAGTCTTCGCAACAACGAGGGGTCCATCACCCAGCATCGGCGTCCAGCAGTCCGAGGATCTCGGCGCGGCCGGGCAGTTCGCTTCCGCTCTCGAGGAAGGGTCGAACGTCGGCCGCCAGTTCGTCCCGCGGCATCGCTTGAAGGCGGCAGGCGACGGTCTCTCTCCAGGTGGCGGGTGTGAGCCGGGTCGCGTCCGAGTCACCTTGACGGAGAGCCGCATTGAGGAGCGCCAGGTTGGGTGCGGGCCAACTCCGGTCGCCGAGGTACCAGGCGAGGTCGTAGATGTCCCGGCCCTTGAAGAAGGGGCGCCGCAGGATCGCGTGGAGCTTGCCCGCGAGGAGAGAGGCGCGGTCGTGGTGCCATAGCCGCAACGTCACATGCCGGCGCACCAGGCGTGTCGCGGTCACGGCCCCGGACGGAGGGTTCGAGTCGACGTCGATCCTGATGCCAACGACCTCGTCCGCGTGTGCCGAGAGCCCATTCTCGTGGAGGATGCCAGGGAAGCGCAGCCAGGCGCCGTGTACCGCCCCGCGGTCGCGGATCGAAGCCCGCACTTCGTACGCCTCGCGGCGGAACTGGCGGCTGACCGAGTCCAGCCAGCGGTGGAGATCGTAGCGGTCGCGGTCGCCCTCGAGCGCGAAGTCGAGGTCTTCGGAGTAGCGCGGCAGCCCATACAGGAAGCGCAATGCGGTCCCACCCTGGAACGCGAGTACGGCGAAGCTCCCGGCGCGCTGCAGGCCCTCCAGCACCCGGGCCTGGAGATATTCGCGCAGGATGTTTCGTCCGCGCAGAGGGTCCACGTCGCGGACCAGGCTTCGCAGGTGGTCCCTCACACTTCCTCCCACGTCAACGCCGGGTCGTCGGCCAGCGAGCGGACGTAGCGGGCCGCGCGTACCAGCTTCGGGCTCCCCGTGGCCGCGGCCGCCTCTTCCGGCCCGACTTCGGCGAGCGCGTGCACGTCGAGCCTCAGCCCGTCGATCCATGCCGGGTCATCGCCCCCCGGCTGCAGATGGACGAGATCCAGAAACGCCTTGACCGGCGTCGCGACGAACGCGGTCTGCCCGCCGCCCACCTCGACGAGGCGGTATCCCCTCCGCAGCGCCGGCTTCACATGACGGAAGGAGAAACGGCCGAGCGGCGTCGGCCGGATGTGGGGCCGCCCCGGGCCACAGCTCGTGACCTCGGCCACGAACTCCGGAATCATGCCCGCGAAGGCGAGCGCCGACAGACCGCTCACATAGGATCCCGGCACGAGGCGATTCGCGACCAGAAAGGGGTGGGGGACGGTCTGCCGATAGGGTGGGGCGACGGCATACAGCCCGCGCCTGAGCTGATGGATGCGTCCGGCTCGCCGCCAGCGCCCGAGCTGTCCGGGCAGGGCGGAGTCGTGCGCCCTCCCCGCCCTCAGTAGCCCCGTCTCGAAGACGGGTTCATCCTCCACGGCCGCCAGAAGTTCCGAGAATCTCATAGCAATAAGTTGGCTGTTTTGATTACTTGTTGCAACGGAATGCCGTACTCGCTCTTGTCTTCCGGCGCACCCCCGCCGGTTGAGCCCTTGCCGGGAGTGGCTGCGGTCTGTGCATGTTGCGGCGGCGCGGACTTCGCCATCCGCCGAGTGCTCCGCAGGGCCGCTGCCGCGAGTGAGGAGACAGAGAGATGAGGAACAACACCCGCCGAATCACAACCGCCCTCGCGCTTACGCTCGGGGCCTCCCTGGCGTCGCTCCCCGCGGGAGCGTGGGCCCAGGAAAAACCGACGCTCGGAGCGGGCGACTACGACCAGTGGGAGAGTCTGGGGCAGGCCGTGCTGTCGCCGCACGGGCTCTGGCTCGCGGTCGTGGTCCGTCGGGTGGACGAGAGTTCGGAGCTTCGCGTCCACCGGACGGATGCCGATTCGGTCGTCGTCGTCTCCGAGGGCTCGCGGCCCGAGTTCGGAGCGGACGGCGGCTGGCTCGCCTACACCATCGGCGTGTCCCCCGACGAGCGCGACAACCTCGGGGAGAGCGGGGAGCCGGTCCGGAACGGCGTCGGACTCCTCGACCTTCGGACGGGGGAACGGGAGGATGTCGACGCGGTGCAGTCGTTCTCCTTCTCCGATGACGGCAGGTATATGGCGCTCCGCCGCTACGGGTCCCCCGACAGCGAGAACGCCGGCGTGGACGTGCTCGTTCGGGATCTCGACGGAGGCGGGGCGATGAGCTTCGGCAACGTTTCGGGACTTGCTTGGCAAGAGGGGGGGAACCTGCTTGCCATGACGCTCGACGCGGCGGACCGGGTCGGCAACGGCGTGCGGCTGTACGACCCCGAGACGGGCCGCATCCGGTCGCTCGACGCGGACGAGGCGACGTACCGGGAGCTGACCTGGCGCGAGGATGCCCCCGATCTCGCCGTTCTCAAGACGTTCGAAGACGAGGCGCACGAGGACACCGCGCACGTGGCGCTCGCGTGGCGCGGGCTCGACTCGGATTCGCCCGCGGCGTTCGCCGTCGATCCGCGGGAGCCCTCCGAGCTTCCGGCCGGGATGCGGATCGTCGAGCACCGGACGCCGGTGTGGTCGGAGGACGGCGCCACCGTCTTCCTCGGCCTCCAGGACCGTATCCCCTCCGAGACGGGCGAGGACGACGCCCCCGAAGATGCGGCGGACGGGGACGGGGAAGCGGAGGATGACGGAGAAGACGAGGCGGAAGACGGGGAGGAAGACGCCGGGGTGGAGATCTGGCATTCTCTGGATGTGGATCCCGTGCCCCGGCAGCGCGTGCGCGAGGACCAGTTGCGGCGCGAGAACGACATCGGCGCGTGGGATCTGGCGGCGGGCGGATTCCTCCTCCTGGGCGGAGATCACGCGGACCGGGCCGAGATCGCCGAGGGCGGGCGGCACGTGCTGGCCCGCGACGAGACGCCCTACGACGAGGACGCCATGTTCCGCCAGCAGTTCCACGACCTCTACGCGGTCGACGCGCGGAGCGGGAGCCGGGCCCTCGTCCGGGAGCGGGTGACGATCGACATGGGGGGCAGCCCCGGGGGGCGCTACGCGGTCTGGTTCGAGGGCGAGGACTACCGGACCCACGACCTCACGACCGGCGAGACGCGCAACGTGACCGCCGGACTCGGAGGCACGTTCGTGGACCTCGACCGGACGCCGACCCGCGAGCAGATGCCCCCCTTCGGGATCGCCGGCTGGGTCGAAGACGACGCGGCGATGCTCGTGAACGACCGCTTCGACGTCTGGGAGGTGAACCCCGACGGATCGGGCGGAAGACGGCTCACGGCCGGGGCGGCGGATTCCGTCCGGCACCGCCTCGTGCGGATCGACCGCGAGGCCGACGCCTTCGATCCGCACGAGCCCCTCTACTACTCGACCTACGGGGAGTGGACGAAGGAGGCCGGGTTCGCGCGCGCCCGCCGCGGGGAAACGCCGGAAACGCTGATCCGGGGAGACGCTCGCTTCGGCGGCGGACTTCTCAAGGCGGAGGAGGCCGACGTCTATGCCTTCCGCCGTGAACGGTTCGAGGACTCGCCGGACTATTTCGTCGCAGGACCCGACCTGGACGACGCGCGGCAGGTCACCCGCACGAACCCCTTCCAGGACGACTACGCGTGGGGTCGTACGCAACTCATCGAGTATGACAACGAATGGGGACGCCGGCTTCAGGGGTCGCTCGTGTATCCCGTGAACTACGATCCGGGGGAGACGTACCCGATGATCGTATACCACTATGAATTGCTGTCACAGACGCTGCACCAGTATCAGGTGCCCGACCCCACGCGATACTACAACGTCCAGATCTGGAGCCAGGAGGGGTATTTCGTCCTCATGCCGGACATCGTCTACCGCGACCGGCGCCCCGGACAATCCAATGTGGAGACGCTGCGCCCGGCGGTAGCGGCGGCGGTGGAGACGAGGATGATCGACGCCTGGCGGGTGGGCCTCATCGGTCACTCCTGGGGCGGCTACCAGACCACCTTCTTCGTGACGCAGGACGACCTGTTCGCGGCCGCCGTCGCCGGCGCGCCACTCACGAATCTCATGAGCATGTATCTGTCCTTCTACTGGAACAGCGGGGGGACGGACGCGCGGATCTTCGAGATCAGCCAGGGGCGGATGCAGGTGCCGTGGTGGGAGGACTGGGATTCCTACTTCGCCAACTCCCCCATTCACCACATCCGGAATCTGAACACGCCGCTCCTGATCGAGTTCGGGACGGAGGACGGCGCGGTCGAGTTCAACCAGGGCGTCGAGTTCTACAACGCCGCGCGCCGCGCCGGGAAGCAGATGGTGATGCTGGTCTACGAGGGCGAGAACCACGGACTCGCCGAGGAACCCAACCAGCGCGACTACCAGCGCCGCATCCTCGAGTGGTTCGCGCACTATTTGAAGGGCGAGCCCGCGCCGGAGTGGATCTCCACCGGCGTCCCCTATCTGGAGCAGAAGGACGGTTTGAAGAAAAAGAAGAAGGTGAGCTGACCATGACTCTCCGTCCCGTGCGGGCTCCGGCCCTCGTTCTCCCGGTCTCGTTCCGCGCGCTGCTGTCGCTGGCGGCGCTGGAACTCGCACTCCTCGCGGCCCCTCTCCACGCGGACGCCCAATCTTCGGGACGAATCGCGGCGGGGCTCACCTGGCGCTCCATCGGACCGGCGATCTCGGGCGGGCGCATCGCGGATGTGGAGATCGTGCCCGGGACGCAGTCGCACATCTACGTGGGCGCGGCCTCGGGCGGCGTGTGGAAGACCGTCAACCACGGAACGACGTGGGAGCCGATCTTCGACGACGCGGCGAACCTGTCGATCGGCGACATCGCGCTCGGGCCCTCGGACCCGCTGGAGGTCTGGGTCGGGACCGGCGAGCCGAACAACCGCAACAGTTCGCCGTGGGGCGAGGGCGTGTACCACTCGTCCGACGGCGGAGATACGTGGCGCCTGGCCGGGCTCGAGGAGACGCGGCACATCGGGCGCATCGTCGTCCACCCGACGAACCCGGACATCGTGTGGGTCGCGGCGCTGGGGCACCTCTTTGGCCCCAACCCCGAGCGGGGCGTGTACCGGACGACGGACCGCGGCGAGACGTGGGCGAAGGTCCTCCACATCGACGACGACACGGGCTTCGTGGACCTCGCGCTCAATCCGGCGGACCCGTCGATGCTCTACGCGGCCGCGTACCAGCGGCGGCGCCGCGCTTGGGGGTTCGCGGGCGGCGGGCCCGGGAGCGGCATCTACAGGTCGACGGACGGCGGCGACTCGTGGACGGAGGTGACGGAAGGCCTGCCGGAGGGGGACAAGGGACGGATCGGGCTCGCGGTCTCGGGGCGGGATCCCGCCCTCGTCATGGCCGTGGTGGAGGCCGAGGAGGGCGGCATCTTCACCTCCCGCGACCATGGCGAGACGTGGACGCGGGTCAACGAACTCAACCAGCGTCCGATGTACTACAGCCAGCTACGCATCGACCCCAACGACGAGGGGAGAGTCTGGCTCGTGGCGGGTAGCCTGCACCGCTCCGAGGACGGCGGCGACAGCTTCGAGGCTCTCCCCATGGAGATCGAGTACAACACCGGCGTCCACGTGGACCACCACGACCTGTGGATCGACCCCGAGGATTCCCGCCACATGATTCTGGGGAACGACGGCGGGCTGTATTCGACGTGGGACGACGGGGACAACTGGACCTTCATCGGGAACATCCCCATCGCCCAGTTCTACGACATCGATCTGGATCTGGCGGCCCCGTACTACGTCTATGGCGGGCTGCAGGACAACAACTCCTACCGGGGGCCGAGCCGCACGCGCCGCTATCAGGGGATCATGAACCGGGACTGGCAGATCCTCGACTACGGCGACGGGATGTACGCGGAGACGGACTGGGGGGACCTCGGCACCGTGTACGTGACGTCGCAGAACGCGGGGATCGTGCGCGTGAACCTGGCGACGGGCGACCGCAAGGCGCTCAAGCCCTTCCCGCCGGACACGACGGTCCAGTACCGCTTCGACTGGAAGTCGCCGATCCTCGTGTCGCCGCACGACGCGGCTCGGGTGTACCTGGGCGGGAACCGGCTCTTCATCTCTGACGACCGTGGGGAGAGTTGGCGCGCGACGGAAGACCTCACGCGGCAACTGCATCAGGACAGTCTGGAGATTATGGGGGCCCGTCCGGACTCGACCACGCTCTCGAAACACGATGGGGCGTCGGGGTACGGCGAGATCACGGCGGTGGCGGAGTCGCCGGTCGAAGCGGGAGTGCTTTGGATCGGCGCGGACGACGGCTCGGTGCGCGTGAGCCGGAACGACGGCACGGGCTGGGAGGATCTGACCGACCGGGTGGCCGCGGCGGCCGGGCTCCCGTTCCCGTACTACGTGAGCTGGGTCGAGGCGTCGCACGCGGAGGCGGGCCGCGCCTACGTCAGCCTGGATGGCCACTGGGACAACGACTACGGCCCGCACGCGGTGGTGACGGAGGACTACGGAGCCACGTGGCGGTCGCTCGCGGAGGGCCTGAACGCGGCGGCGGCGGTGACGGCCACCGGTCGGGCGACGGGCGGCGGGATGGCGAGCGTGAACGTGATCCGTGAGCACCCGGACAACCCCGACCTGCTGCTCGTCGGCGCGGAGAACGGCGCCTTCGCCTCGCTGGACCGGGGGGCGACGTGGGCTCCGCTCGGCTCGGGGCTGCCGGCGGTCGCGGTCGACGACATCGAGATCCATCCTCGCGAGAACGATGTCGTCCTGGGCACGCACGGCCGGGCCATCTGGATCCTCGACGACATCACGCCCTTGTCGCAGCGCTCAGCCACGGCCGCAACGAATGACGGCGCCATGCAGTTCTTCGCCCCGCGACCCGCGACCCTCTTCCTGTATCGCAACGACGTGCCTTCGATGGGCCAGGGGTCGTTCCGTGCGGAAAACCCCGCGTTCGGCGCCAACATCGACTACTGGCTCCCCATGGAGACGCAGGGCACTGTCTCGATCGATGTGCTGGACCATGTCGGACAGGACATCCGCAGGCTCGAAGGCCCGGGTGCAGCCGGCCTCAACCGGATCACGTGGGATTTGCGGCACGACCCGCTGGAACACGACACCACGCGGTACGAAGTGCCCAATCTGGACGCCGGCCCCGAGGGCCCGCTCGTTCTGCCCGGGACGTTCGCGGTGCGCGTGACCGCTGGCGCCGAGACGCACGAACAACTGCTCGAAGTGCGTCCGGATCCGGAGTTGCCGGTCTCGGCCGAGGAACGCAGAGCCCGATACGACTTCACGATGGCGCTCTTCGGGCTGCAGAGTACGGCGTACGCGACGGGCAGCGAGGCCTATGCTCATGAGCGTCAGGCCTCCGAGGTACTCGAGGAGCTGGAAGACGCGCCGGATGCGTCAGCGGACGCTCTCGAGCGCGCCCGCGAACTCATGGCCGAGATCGAGGGGCTCGCCGACGACTGGCGCTCCATCAACAGCGACATCCGAAACTGGTGGACCGGTCTTCGGGGCAAGTTCGACGGCGGTCCCTCGACGACCGGCTCGCTCTCGGGCCCGTCCGACGACCAGCAGCGGAGGCTCCGGCAAGTCCGCGCCGAGGTGGAGGCCGCGCGGGCCCGGGGGAGTGCCGCGGCGGATGCGCTCGATGCGCTGCTGGAGCTGGCGGGCCTGCCGCCCCGCGAGATCCCCGTCGACACGCTGCCGGTACTCAGGAATACCGGCGAAGTACAGCGACTGCCGGTGGCGTTCTATCCGGCCGACCTTAGGGCCGCGGGCATCAGCGGCCGAATTGAGGTGTGGTTACGCGTGAACGAGTCAGGGGTCGTCGAACGTCGAACGCTGGGGACGTCCAGCGGCAACGACGCCTTGGATCGTGCCGCTCCGGCTGTGGCGAGGGGGATGCGTTTCGATCCCGCGAGGAGCGACGACCGGCCGCAAGCCGTGTGGGTCAGCCAATGGTTCACTTTCGAGGTTAAACAGTAAGGCGCGGCGCGAAGCTGGCCGCGGCGGCGCAACGCGCCGTACGCGGCCGGTGATGTTCGCCGGTGGTATACGGCTCGGAGACCCCCTCCCACCTCCTGCTTGCGACCTCCCTCGGAGAACCCGGCCCGGCCGCCGGGGTAGGACCAACGCGGTCATCACCGGGAGCGCCCGGTCCAGCTGTCTCCTATCACGCGCGCGAAAGAGGCACAACATGCAGACGGGGTCACCGAATTGCCGAATAGGCCAGGGAGTGGCGAAGCAATGGGTGGTGGGGTTGACCCTGGTGGGTTCGGTGGCCCCGAACGCACTTGCGGCACAGGCATGCCTCGGGTTCAGCGGCACCGGGTTCGTGAGTGGCTCCGGAGCGGTGTGGCGCGAAGGGTCCGATGACACGCGGGGCATCGGGGGTGCGGCCGGGCTCGACCTGGGTCCGGTGGCCGCGACGGGTCGCTACCTGAAGTTCTCGGGGGCGGATGAGTTCGACCAGGAGTTCGACTTCGAGGATGCGCGGGCGATCCTCGCCCTGAAGCTTCCGATCCCGCTGCTCTCGGTGTGCCCGGTCGTCAGCGTAGGTACCGGAGGCGTCCTGTCGAGAGACTTCTCGGACCTCCCCTACAAGAGCGAAACCGTCTACGGAGGCGGCGTGGCTCTGGGGCACCGTTTCAGTGCGCCGGGCTCCGGCTTCGCGCTCATCCCTTCGCTGATCGTGAGCGTCGAGAACTACGCGGTGGATCGGCTCTACGACGACATAGTGGAAGGGGGCCGGGAAGTCAGCGCCGTGATTCGGGGCGGCATCACGGTTGAAATCGGAAAGATCTTCGTCCGACCGTACGGCGCGCTTACCACCGCCGACGACACTTACCTGCTGGCAGGAGCCCTCCTTGGCATCACCTTCTGAACTCCGCTTCGAACGCCGGCTCTTTCCCTCGCGGATGTCCGCACTGCACATGCTGGTGTTCCTGGCGCTGCCGGGGCT
The DNA here is from genome assembly GCF_965222475.1 of Candidatus Palauibacter sp. Taxonomy (GTDB): domain Bacteria; phylum Gemmatimonadota; class Gemmatimonadetes; order Palauibacterales; family Palauibacteraceae; genus Palauibacter. Next base: position 404,114 of record NZ_CBDCUB010000008.1, read on the forward strand.
CGCGACACCGGCCTCCCTCGGTGCACAGGCCTGCCTCGGGTTCGGCGGGAACAGCTTCCTGGGGCCCGCAGCAGCCGTGAGGCACCAGGAGTCCGGCAATATGAGGGGGTTCGGGAGCGCGGTCGGGTTTGGCCTCCGGCAGCTGGCCGCAAAAGCCCAGCTCCTTCAGTTCTCGCGGCTGGGAGAAGCCAGGAGAGGGCCCGGCTTCGTGTTTGCCCGGGTAGACCTGGCCGTGAAGCTCCCCGATTACGGCGTCTCGTTGTGTCCCGTCGCGACGGTGGGTTTCGAGGGCATCCCGAGCCGCAATCACTCTGTCAGGCCCAGGAGAAACGGTCACAATTGGGGTATCGGGTTGGCCCTTGGGCACCGTCTGACCAAACGCGGATCCAGCCTGGCGATCATTCCCAACCTGATCGCGAGCATGGAGAGCAGCGTACTCGACATCGTGTACGGGGACCTTGGCTTCGAGCGCAGGGAATACAGTGCCATGGTCCGAGGCGGGGTCACGTTCGAGTTCGAGGGCGCGTTCGGGCGGCCATTCGCCGCACTCAACACGCTGGCCGACGGATATGTGATGTGGGGGGCGGTCGCGGGCTGGAGGTTCTGAAATCCGCGACACAGGAGCGCTCCGAGTTCTGTTTCGCGGCCGGCGGCGGGGGTAGCTTCCGCGCCATGAGCGATTCGAGTCCCGGCAACGTCGCCAGGCGGGTTCGCGACCTTCGCGAGACGTTGCGCCACCATTCCTACCAGTACTACGTCCGTAACCGACCGGAGATCTCGGACGAGCGGTTCGACGAGTTGTTCCGCGAACTCAAGGCGCTGGAGGAGGCACACCCGGAGCTCGTCACCCCGGACTCGCCGACGCAGCGGGTGGGGGCGGAGCCGCTCGATGCGTTCGAGACGATCGAACACGCGGCGCCCATGCTGAGCCTCGATTCGTCGGCCGATCTCGAGCCGCTCCAGCGCTTCGACGAGCGTATGCGGAAGGCGCTCGGCGACGACGTGGCTTACGTCGTCGAGCCGAAGCTGGACGGTGCCTCGATCGAACTCGTGTATGAGGACGGCCTCCTGTCGCGGGCGGTCACGCGGGGGGACGGGGTCCGCGGCGAGGGCGTGACGGAGAACGCCCGCACCATCAACTCGGTGCCGCTTCGGCTACGGGCTGCGGACCGCGATGTGCCGAGGTTCCTGGCGCTGCGGGCCGAAGTCATCATGAGACTCGGCGAATTCGAGGCGCTCAACGCGCGGTTGCTCGCGGACGACCGCCCCCCGTTCGCCAACCCGCGCAACGCGGCGGCCGGATCGCTACGGCAGCTGGACCCCCGGATCACCGCCGCCCGTCCGCTCGACATCTACGTCTACGACATCCTCGCGATCGACGGACGGCCGGCGCCCACGCAATGGGAGACGCTCGAAGCGCTCCGTGATTGGGGGCTGCCCGTCAACGAACGCTGCCGGCCCGCGGCCGGCGTGGAGGACATCCTCGCCTTCCACGCGGAACTGGAGGAGGGCCGCGACGACCTCGACTACGAAATCGACGGCATCGTCGTCAAGCTCGATGACATGGCCGCCCGCGACGAAGTCGGGGAGACGTCGCACCACCCGCGCTGGGCGTTCGCGCTCAAGTTCCCGCCGCGCAAGGAGGTGACCCGGCTCCTCCACATCTTCCCGAGCGTGGGGCGGACGGGCGTCGTGACCCCGATCGCCTTCATGCGGCCGGTGGAACTGGGCGGCGTGACGGTGAGCCGGGCGAACCTCCACAACCGGGAGGAGGTCGCGCGCAAGGACATCCGCGAGGGGGACCGGGTGCGCGTGCAGCGGGCGGGCGACGTGATCCCGCAGGTGCTGGAGCGGATCGAGGAGCCCGGACGCGAGCGGGCGGAGCCGTGGGTCATGCCCGCCGCCTGCCCGTCGTGCGGGACCGGGCTGGAGCCGCGCGGCCCCTACACCTTCTGCCCCAACCTGTTCGCCTGTCCCGCGCAGCTGGCGGGCCGCATCCAGCACCTCGGCTCCCGCCACGCTCTCGACATCGAAGGCCTGGGGGAGGAGACCGCGAACCTGCTCGTCCGGCAGGGCGTGATCGACCACCTGCCGCGGCTGTTCGAGCTGGAGGCGGAGACGCTGATGGAGCTGGAGGGCTTCGCCGAGAAGTCCGCGGCGAACCTCGTCGAGGCGATCGCCGCCGCGCGCCGGACCGAACTCGCGCGCTTCATCTACGGCCTCGGGATCCCCGAGGTCGGGGTGACGGTGGCGCGGGAACTCGCCTCCCACTTCCGATCGTTCGAGGAGTTCCGGGCCGCCGACGACGAGACGCTGCAGACGGTGGACGGGATCGGCCCCCGGATGGCGGAGCAGATCACCGCCTTCCTGGCCCGGCCGGTCGTGTCCGGGATCGTGGACGACCTGCGCGGGTTCGTCGACCCGGTACCGCCGCCCCGGAGCGGGGATGCCCTGGCCGGCCTTCGGATCGTCCTCACGGGCGGGCTGGCGTCGATGAGCCGGAGCGAAGCGGGGAAGCGGCTCGAAGCCCAAGGCGCGAAGGTCGCCTCCTCCGTGAGCAAGCTGACGAGCTACGTCGTGGCGGGAGAGAACCCGGGCCGCAAGCTGGAACGGGCGCAGGCGCTCGGCGTCGAAGTCCTCGACGAAGCCGGCCTCCTCGAACTCCTGAGCAGCGGGCCGGCCGACACCGGCGGGGCAGGGGAGTCAGGCGAGTCCTGATGGAGAACATCGAGATCGTCCGCGTCCTCGACGAGGTGGCCGACCTCCTGGAGATTCAGCAGGCCAATCCGTTCCGCATCCGGGCCTATCGCAACGCGGTGCGCACGATCAACGCGCACGCCTCGCCCCTGCGCAAGCTCCTCGAGCGGGGCGCCGACCTCACCGAACTCCCGTCCATCGGGAAGGGGATGGCCGAGAACATCCGCGAACTCGTGGAGAGCGGGCGTCTCGCGATGCTCGATGAACTGGCCGCCGAGATCCCGCCGGGCCTCGTCGATCTGATGCGGCTGCCGGGGGTCGGTCCGAAGAAGGCACGGAAGCTGTGGGACGAACTGGGCGTCGAGTCGATCGAGGATCTCGAGGAAGTCGCGACGGAGGGGCGCGTCGCCGAACTCGCAGGCTTCGGACTCAAGACGCAGGCCCTGATCCTCCGGGGCATCCGCAACTACCGGACGAACACGGCGCGTTTCCGGCTCGGCGAGGTGGATGAAATGCTCCCGCCGCTGATCGAGCATCTGCGCGCGACGCCCGGCATCACGCGGCTCGAGGTCGCCGGCAGCTACCGCCGCCGCAAGGAAACGGTGGGCGACATCGACGTGCTCGCCCTGGCCGCGGACGCGCGCGCCGCGTCGGACGCCCTCGTGGGATTCTCCGGCGTGGAGAGCGTGATCGGCGCCGGCGGGACCAAGACCTCGGTCCGGCTCCGGAGCGGACTGCAGGTCGACCTGCGCGTCGTGCCGCCCGAGAGCTGGGGTGCGGCGCTCGTCTACTTCACGGGATCGAAGGAGCACAACATCCGGATCCGAGGCCGCGCCCTCGATCGGAAGCTGCGCGTGTCGGAGTACGGCGTGTTCGAGATCCCGGACGAATCGGTCGGCGACCGCCTCGGGGAGCGCGGCATCGCCTCGGAAGGCGCGATGGTGGCCGGCGCCAGCGAGGAGGCGGTCTATCGAGCGCTGGATCTCGCCTGGATTCCGCCCGAACTTCGCACGGACCGCGGGGAGTTCGCCGCCTCCGACGCGGGCGCGCTCCCGAACCTGGTCGAACGCTCGGATCTGCGCGGCGACGTACACATGCACAGCACCTGGTCCGACGGGCGGGTCTCGCTCGAAGAGATGGTCCGCGCGTGCGTCGCGCGCGGCTACGAGTACATGGCGATCACGGACCACTCCAAGGCGCTCGCCATGGTGGAGGGGCTCGACGCCGCCAAGCTCCGCCGCCAGTGGGACGAGATCGACGAAGTGCGGGCCGCGCACCCCGAGATCCGGATTCTGCGGGGGATGGAGGTCGATATCCTCAAGGATGGATCGCTGGACCTCGAGGACGAGATGCTGGAAGGGCTCGACGTCGTCATCATCTCGGTCCACTCCTTCTTCAGACTGGAGCGGGCGCAGCAGACGGCACGCGTGCTGAAGGCGCTGGCCCACCCCCGTTCCATGATCTTCGGCCACCCCACCGGCCGTATCCTCAACCGCAGGGGTCCGATCGATGTCGACATCGACGAAATCCTCCACGCCTGTGCGGAGTTCGGGGTCGCGGTGGAGGTCAACGCGCACCCGAACCGGCTGGATCTCAAGGACACCCACCTGTGGCGCGCCCGCGAACTGGGGGTGCCGGTCGTCGTGACCACGGACGCACACCGGCCCGACGAACTCGACCTCGCGCGTTACGGGATCGAGCAGGCGCGCCGCGCTTGGCTCACCCCGGAGCACGTCCTCAACACGCGCGGCGTCGACGGCTTCCTCGCGGGCCTCGGCTGACGCCGGCTACGGGAGCCGAACGAGAGTCCCGTCCCGATAGAGATACGCCGGCAGGTCCGGATACCGAGCCCGCAGCCGGTGGTTCTGATCGCGCAGGTCCCGTGCGAAGATCAGCGGTCCCTCCAGGTCCGGGGCGTTCGCCGGGAGGTGGGGGGAATAGTTCGTGTACGAGGGCGTGGCCGGCATCACGTCCCGGCCGTCGCGATCGTACAGGATTTCCTGTACGCAGACCTCGGCCAACGGACGCTCGGGGGCGAAGCGGAGCGTCGGATCGCCGTTGAGCCGGAATCCCGCCAGTTCGTCCGCCGGGCGGAAGAGGGAGACCAGCGTCCGGTCGAGGCGGGCTCCGCTCCAGCCCTCTGTTTCCGCCTCCCGCAGGACGAGTTCGAGTTCGCAGTGATCGGAACGCCGGTACGCGCGCTCGGCGACGGAGGCGCTGGCGCCCGCCCCCCGCGCGCGGGCGATGAGCCGGTTCCCCCAGCTCACCTTCACGAAGATCAGGCCCCGCTCGATCCCCGCCTGCCGGGCTTCCGCGGTCAGATCCCGCTTCAGGCTCCCGAGACTCGTCGCGTAGGTGTGAAACCGCTGCGGGATCCCGAACGCGAGCGAATAGAGGAAGGCAGCCCCGATGAGCGCCGTGGTCAGAGTCCCGAGATCGACGCTTCCCAGCCATGCCGGACGGCGGCCCGAAAGCTGTCGGCGTAGTTCCAGGAGCGCGCGCGCGAGCAGGGGGAGGAGGAAGGGGAGCCCCTCGTAGAGAAAGCGCGGCCCGAGGAACGCGTCGCGGTGCCAGTAGAAGAAGTGGGCTGCCGGGATGGCGAGGAACGCCCCGAGGAGCCGGCCGTCCCAGCGCGCGATCGAGGGGTCCGCTCGGACGCCCGCGCCGGAGCAGGTCTCGGACCTTGCCGCGGGAGCCCAGCCGGCTGCGAGAAAGATGCCGAGCGGGGCGAGGGCGGGGATCGGCCCTTCGAACAGGAAGGCCTGCAGGAGGCCGAGGTCGATGAGTGCGTTGCGGAGACCTGCGAGAGGCGTATGGGGTTCGCCCCAGGGGGAGAGGTGGAAGCCGAGGCCGTGTGACTCCCCCCACAGCCGGAGATAGCCGGGCGTGAGCGGGTCGCCGGTCGTTGCAGCGTTGAAGATCGGGTAGAGCGAGGCGACGCAGAGGAAGCCGCCCACGGCAAGGAGGGCCGTCGACCAGCGGCGGGGCGCCGCCAGCCTGAGCGCCGGCAGCGCCAGGGCCCCGCCCACCGCCAGCGCGGTGAGAGGACGGGTGACGAACGCCGCGCCCAGCGTCAGCCCCGCCGCGAGGATCCATCCCCGCCGGGCCGCGTCCCCAACCGTGGGCCGTGGCCCCGTCCCCGCCCAGCGCGCGAAGCACCACAGAAAGAGCGAGATATGCAGGTGCGAGGAGACATGGTTCATGTGGCTCGCCCCCATGAACCAGAAGAACGGCGCCAGGACGAGCAGCGCGGCCGTCGCGCGCGCGACCGTCTCGCCGAAGATGCGCCGCGCGGTGTCGATCACGAGCCAGGCGGACAGGAGCGAGAAGAGAGTCGGGACCAGCCACGGCGCCCCGGCCCACACGCCGAGCGCCAGTGCCGCCGGGTGCCCGGGCGGGTACTGCGCGTACCACCTCCCCGCGTCGGAGACCATGTGCTGCGTCGCGAAGAAGGCACCGAGTTCGGGAGCGGGAACCCAGGCGACGCCGCCGGCGAAGATCTTCGCCTGGAAGAGTTGCGCGATCGTGTCGACGAGGAGTGGCCGGCGCGAGAACGCCGCGAGGCTGGTGGCCGTGAGCAGCGCGGCGAGGGCCGCCAGCACAGCCAGGAGGAACGCCGGGAAGGGTGGGCGCCGGAGCGCGCCAACGACGGTGCCGGCCACCCGCTCGACCGCCTGCGGAAACCGACGGCTCGCCAGCCATGCGAGGCCCGCGCAGACGATGAGCCCGGGCGCCCAGTCCAGGGGGTCGAGCAACCCCGAGCTGCCCGGCGGATCGTCGAACAGAAGCCGCAGAGGCATGAAGGGGACGACCAGAAACAGCCAACCCGCGACCCGCTTCGCCAGATCCCCGGCCTCCGTTACGCGTATCATCTTCCCCTCCCCAGACCCGCGTCGCCAGCGCGTCCATTCCGCTTCCTTCGCCTCCTTCCGTCAGTTTCCCGCCGTTCGTGAACCCGACCTCAACCTGGGGCGACCTCGCGTTGATCCTCCGTTGAAACCCGGCCTTAGAATGGCGGCGAGGGAAACCGGTACCGACGGATTTCGACCAGGGAGGGTGGCGCATGACCGGTGGATGCGGACTCCATCCGCTCGCGAGGGACCACTACATCCCGCTTCGCAGGCAACTCGCCGCGGATCTCGAGGCCGGGATCCGGGATGGGCAGGTCAGGCCCGGAGCCCATCTCCCATCGTCACGGGATCTGGCTCGCCTTCTCGGCGTGGATCGCGGGACGGTCGGGGCGGCCCTGGCGCGGCTGCGTCGGCGGAATCTCATCGAACTGCACAGCGGGCAGCGTCCCCGTGCCGCGATCGGGCCGTTCCCCGGTGGGCCAGAGGCGGGTGGGAGGAGTGCGGTCCGGCACTTCAGCACCGCGCCGACCCGCCCGACGGCCCGCCAGGCGACGCTTGCGCTGCTTCGGGGGGCCCACGCGGAGGGGCTCTCGCGTTGGGAACTCCTGCGGGAAATGGAACGGATCGTGCGAGGTGCGGGCGATGCGGCGGCGCGCCGCGTCACCCTCTGGGAACCACGGGCAGGTCTCAGAGCCCTGCTCGCCACCGAGTTGGAGGCCATGTGCCGGGTCCATGTCCACGCGACCGGTTCGACGCGCGTCGAACGGGCCGACGCTCCGGTGATCGTTCGGCGCGAGCTTCTCTCACGGATCCGCCGGGCGTACCGCGTCGAGTGCCTGCCGCTCGCGCTGGCCGGCGGAACATGCGAGCGCGAGTTCGTGCGGCGTCGTCTGCGGCGGGGGCTGGTCGTCCTCCTCTCCCGGAGCGAGACCGTCCGGGTTTTCGGGGCCGAACTCGCCGCGCGCGACTTCGCCCGCGGAATCAGCTTCACGGCCCTGGACCCCGCCCGCGACCGTCAGGCTGCCGAGCGCGCCCTGTCTGCGGCGGCGGTCGTCTTCCATGATCGTCTGGCGCTCCCCTATGTGAGGCCGATCTCCGTGCCCGCGATGCCCATCAGACTCGTTCCGCCCCGGGAGCTGGAGCGGCTGGACCGCTATCTCTCGAGAGCCGGAGCCGAACCGCGGAGGCCATAGCCGTTGCCGTCTTCCACGCGTAAATTCAAAAAAGAAGGATTCCACCGTGCCATGGAGGTCCGGGGATCATGAAGAAGAAGCAGGTTTGGTTGATCATCCTGGCCCTGCTGGTCCTCGATGGCCTCACCGGACTCCCCGGCTTCCCGGCCATATTCACGAGGACGCGTACGCACTATCCGGAGGACTATGCCGAAGGCCATGCCCGCGTGACGACGACTATCTGCCGCGGCGTTCCGTTCATATGGAAATCCTGTGAGGTTCGCGTAAGAATGTTGTCCGCGGAAGCAGACTCCGGGTCAGAAGAGTGAGCGACCGGGGCCTTAACCGCGACTCTCACCGCAACCTGGACCGTGGTGACATGTTCGGCGATTTCGACCGCGGCGTCATTCTGAGGGCGCATCGCTTCCGGGCCGAGATCGCCGGGTACCGGCTCGTGCGCGGCCACTACATGGACCGGCCGGACGACCGGGCCGACCGCTGGTACGTTGTGTCTGCCTCGGAAAAGAACCCCGAGCGAACCGGTCCCGCCTTCAGGACCTCCGCTGCCGCCGCCAGGGAAGCCGAACGGCGGGCGGCCGCCGAGACGGCGGAGACGGACAACACGCCGTAAGGGACCGCCCGCGGCCAACCGAACCTTGAAGGCCGGCAGCCGCGCGCATATTATCGACGGTCCGTGTCGCTCCCCCGGGCACCCGGCTGCCGGACCCGAGAGCGATACGCACGTTGGCCCGTGGTGGAATTGGCAACACGTCTGGCTCTGGACCAGAAGATTCCAGGTTCGAGTCCTGGCGGGCCAATCAACAGGACCACGCAGGACGCGGAGGGGTGGCCGAGTGGCTTAAGGCGGCGCCCTGCTAAGGCGTTGACTCGAGAGAGTCTCGTGGGTTCGAATCCCACCCCCTCCGCCTGCTCTCAGTACCTCCGGCGCACCCGGAGGCCTTCGGACGGGTGGCCGAGAGGACTAAGGCGCACGCCTGGAGAGCGTGTGGGCAGCAACCCTGCCTCGTGGGTTCGAATCCCACCCCGTCCGCTATTCCAGTGATGTTGTGGCGATCCAGGCGGACTACGACGGCCGCTCGTGGGCCGTCGACGAAGTGCTCACCCTCTCCCGGCGGTGGGCCAGGGTCACGTTGGTCCCCTCTCCGTAGATGCCCGTCCGCGGCGGGTACTCGGGCACCGGCGGTCTTCCGGCCTCACTCCTCCGCGAGTTCGACGAGGAGATCTACCGCACGTTCCGGTCGAAGACGGTGCCTAGGCTCCAACGAGTGACGCCGGTCCGGACAGGGCTCTTGAGGCGGTCCTGGGAGGCGGAGAAGCGGACGGGCGGCGGCGCAATCGTGAACCGGGTCAGGTACGCCGGGTTCGTCAACCGCGGCCGGTTCATTCAGACCATCGAACGGGAGTTCGAGCGCAGCGTCCGGACCGACCTCGAGCCTGCGCTCCAGCGGGCGGTGGACAGGTGGAGCCGCGGTGAGGGTCGCCGGTACTTCGAGCGGATGCTCATGGACGCGCTGAGGGGCGGCGCTGTGGGGTCCCGGTTGCAGTCTCCGGCGTCGACAGGAACGCCCCGGGGTTCGCTGACATACGGTGCGACATCTGCGGCGACCCGATCACCGAGACGTCCCTCCGGGGACTGCGGCGGTTCTGTTCGGATGCGTGCCGGCGAGAGGATCACCGGCGCCGCAACTTCATGCACGCTCGCCGGAAGGCCAAGGCCCGGGCGAAGCCGCGGTGGTGTGGGCTCTGCGGCGATCCGATCTCACGCTGGGACTCGAAGCGCCGGCTCACCTGTTCGGCGAGTTGCGACCGCGAGCGTCGGCGCCGTGCGGCGTTCCTGCGGTCGCGTCTCGGCCGACCGAGTTGACGGCCGGTTGAGAGCCGGGCGTTAGAGTTGGCCGGGTCCTAGCCTAGTTCTTGTCCGTTTTCTGTCGTCGGAGGGGCTCAATGCTGCGGGGGATTCGGTGTTTGTTGGGGCCGGGAAGGCGGTCTTGGGCGTAAATGGGCCGATGAGTACGGGCTTTCCGCCGTAGCGGCCGCCAAAGTGGCGTTTTCTCCAGTATCGGGGGATGCGAAGCCAGCCGGTTCGGCCGAACCGGGACAGGCGGGTTCCGCGGAAGCGGCCCGTTGCCGGTTCAGGCCGGTTTCAGCTTCAACTTGCGACGCGCGATCACCCACAGATTGTGCGTGACGACGGCCGACCAGACGTAGGCCCGGAAGTGTTCCAGCCCGCGCCAGTTGCGGCGGCCGAGGCCGAAGCAGCGCTTGAGGTACGAGACCACGGCCTCCATTCCGGCCCGGAAGTTCCTCAGCCGCCCGTAGACCCTCGGGGACGAGGCCATGTCCGTGGTCTTGAGGCCCTTCCTCTTGTGGAAGACCACGTCGCGCACTCCCAGCGCCTTCGCATCCGCCAGATTGTCCTTGCTGGCGTAGCCCCCGTCAAACGCCACCTGGTCCGGTGCCGATCCGTAGATCGCGGCGTGCCGCTCGATCATCGGCAGACAGCGCGAACTGTCCGCCGGATTGCCCGCTTCGACCACGGCATCGAACACCAGACCGCTCGCACCGCTGCCCAGGTTCACCTTGTGTCCGTACTGAACCCGGCGCCCGCCTTTGCGGATGATGTCGGTGTGGGGCTCGAACAGGCTCACCACCTTCTCCTCCGCGGGCACCGTCTCGCCATTCAGCACCCGCCGTACCGTCTGGCGGACGACCGCCCCGGCCAGGTCCCGGTAGTGTGCGACCTGCGCGCGCCAGTCCTCCAGCCACGGCTCTTCGCGGCCCTCGACCGCCGCCAGGGCACCATCGGCGTACCGAAGCGTCCGCCGCACAACCGCCAGCAACTCGCGGTACAGCTTGACCTTACGCTTCATCCGCGCCTTGGGGATCTTCCACTTCCTCCGCTTCGCCGCCCGGCGGTGGTCGTGGAAGAGGAAGGCATCGGGTCCCAGCTTCTCGCGGCCCCGGGCCAGCAGCCGGGACAGCACGCGCACCGCGTCGTACAGCAGCTGGCTGTCGCTCGGATCCAGGATATGGGTCTCGGTCACGGTGCTGTCGATGCGCACCTTGCGGCCCGCCTCGATCTTGTCGTCGCGTGCCCCGCCCAGCAGGACCCGGTTGATCCGCTCCCACACCTCGGCCCGGACGGTCCCGATGCAGCGTTGCAGCGCCGAGCGCTTCGGGGGCCGCAGCGGATCGACGCGCGTGAACCGCCTCGCCGAGGCGGAGTCGACCAGCACGAACTCCAGTTCCCGGTAGTCCGACTGCCACAGATGCTTCAGGATCCCGCAGCGCAGAATCACCTCGCAGGGCAAGCCGCGCCGGCCCGCGGACGACACGACCCCGCGGTCCACGTCCGCGGCGATCCACTCCGGAAACTCCGGGTGTTCGTCCAGAAGCCTCGACATCAGGCCCAGCGCCCGCCCCATGTCGTGATCAGGATATCCGGCATCGAAAAGACTCCGCTGCGGTGCCCGTTTCGCACGCATCGGCAACTCCCCCCGGCGTCGGCACAAACCCTTGTCGTATGACTAAAGATAACCGCTTGCCCGACCCCATTCCACCCGATCCACCGTCCTCCCGCCCTCGTTTCGTCAATGGTGACAACGACTTAAGAGTTAATGGACGGGAACTAGCCTAGGGCTGGTCGGTTTCTGGGTGGTATTTGCCTCTTGCGCGGTCATCCCGGCCCTGCGAGAATCCCCGCCCCATGCCTGCCGAGCAGGCAACCGAACGCCCCGTTGACACGTCGATGAAACTTGCTGTTTTCTTGAGGGGTATCGTATGCTACTCCGATGGTGGCCCCTCGAACCCGAACGAGACCGGAGGGCCGCCATACCGTCGAAAGGGAGGGAGACCATGTTGCAGCTAACCGTGGCCGTTGTCGTCGAGCCCGACGGTGACGGATTCCTCGCCTACTGCCCGGCGTTCAAGGGCTTGCTCATGGACGGAAACACCGCGGAAGAGGCGCTTCGCCGCCTCAGCGATGGGTTGACCGTGTACCTGGACTCTCTGGAGCGGCGCGGCGATCCCATCCCGGTCGGGCCCGACTGCGCGATCAAGGTCATCCAGCCACCCGCCGAGTCGGCCGGGGCCGTCCCGGTCTCGACGAGGATCGACATCCCATGTCCCGCATACGCGACCGCGTAGTATGGGATCAGCTGAAATCGGTTACCGCCAAGCGCTTGATCAGGGCGCTCAAGAAGGACGGATGGGTAGAGGAGGATAAGACGGATGGGTAGAGGAGGATAAGAGGGGAGCGACTCGCGCTTTCTCGAAGTCCACGGCGAACGGCCACGGGGACGAGAGGAAACGAATCGTTATCCACTACCACCCCAAGAAAACCTACCGCCCGGGGCTCCTGAAGATGCTGATCGCAGAAACGGGATGGACACCCGACGACCTCAAGCGTCTCAAGTTGATCAAGCAATTGCCCAAAGCTGATCAGTCGAAGGGCGAGACGTCCGGTAGCTAACCGAGGCGTCCTGAGCATACCAGAAGTGATACCGGGCGCGTTCGTAAGCTGCTATCGTGTTGAACAATAGGAGCTTGCAAGATCGGATAAACGGACACCATCCGTTTACGCGTCTTGGCGGCCCCGCTCCGTTTGGTCCGTCCCGCGGCCCAACAGGAGGTTCTCCGAGAACTCCATGCGCTCTTCGATCCTGCGCGACAATTCGCACGAAGTGTCGAAGCCGGGGAACCTCCTCGCGAGTTCGCGAGACAAGTTTGACATAAGTCACCTTCGCGGAACACCTTCACCGGCCGCGCGTACCGTGCAGGTCAGCGGTACATGGCACTGGAGAGGTGGCAGAACGGCAATGCACCGGTCTCGAAAACCGGCGCCCTCACGGGCTTGGGGGTTCGAATCCCCCCCTCTCCGCTAGCAGATAACACCGTAAGATATTCTACTGCAATGAGTTACGGATATAACTCATCCGTAGCGTCCTACGCGGTGTCCCACACTAAAGGGGCCGAACATCATGGAAGTTTCTCTCGCCGTGCTTGCCGACTACGTCGTCGTCTCGCACGACCAGAAGCTGAGCATCCTCGGAATCTTCAATAACATCAACGGCCGCCAAGCTCCTGGAACGTTTCCCAACTGCTTCATCGTCATCGTAATGGAGCTTGCGGCTGTCGAAACAAACCGGGAGCACGAGGTCGAGATTCGGTGCATGGATGCCGATGGAGCGCCGGTGTTCGATGCGACCGGGAAGTTTGTGGCGTCGAACGTGACCACCGGGAACGCAATACGCGCAAACCATGTGATGCAGCTCGGCCCGCATGTCCAACTGCCGAGATTTGGAGACTATTCGATCTCCATCATCATCAACAACGACCTCAAGAAGGAAGTCTCGTTCAGTTTCATGCAGGTGCAGCCCCCTGAGCCTCCGCAACTTCCTGCGTCTTGATGGGTGATGAGAAACTGCGTAGCAAGCTGGCGCGTACCACCCAGGGCTGCCGCGAGCGCGAGCTCCACCGCCTGTATACAAGCTACGGATTCGAGAAGAAGGAGGGAGGAAGGCATACGATCTTCAAGCATCCGAGCTACCCTCATCTCATAGGGATCGTTGCACGACATCGCCGCCTGAACCGACTTTACGTCACCGACGCCTTGAAGCTGCTGGACCTGCTGGATACGTTGGAGGGCGAGGAGGAACAATGTTGAAGACACTAAATTATTACATGACACTGCCTTACACGATCAACGTCGTGTACGAGAGATCCGGTAAGGCTCCTCCCTACGTGGCCAGGATTCTGGAATTGCCTGGTTGCATAGCTCAAGGTAGAAGCCATAACGAGGCAGTTCGAGAACTGCGCGAGGCTCAGGCCCTTTTCATCGAAGCCATGCTCGAAAGCCACGTTCCTATCCCGGAACCTGCGTACACTTCGGAGGCCACCGTGACGAAGGTCACGTGCGCCTTTTCGATCCCCGAGAGCCACCTCACTACGTCGCCTCCCGCCACGTCGCGACTGGTTCCCGTCTGACCCTCCCGGGGGGGGGGGGGGGGGGGGGGGCTAGAAGCCGCGTTAGCTACCGAAGCGAGGCCGCGGCCTTGAGTCTCCGCGCCCGCTCGGTGCCGTAACGCCGGATCCGCTTTGCGTTGCACTCATCCGAACAGGTCGTGCGATCGCTGCGATAGCGGAGCGGGATCGGTCCGTCGCAGATGTCACAGAACCGTTCGGCCAGAAACGTCGGCGGGTTCGCGCGCCATTCGGCCAACAGGTCGGCCCGAGAGACGCCGGCGAACGGGCGGAAGGACCCCGTTAGCACCCGGATCAACATCTCCGGGGTGACCTCCTCGACGACGCAGAGACCGACCTCGCCCGTCCGCCCGGCACCGGCCCTCCGATCGCGCATGTAGTAGCGGAGGTACTCGCGGCGGCGCTCGGGATCGGCGTACGGCAGCTTCGCCTCGCTCTACGCGGTGATCCTCAGCGTGAACGTGAGCCGGAAGTTCGACGCCGGAGACTGCAACTGGGACCCCACCCCCCCGCCCTGCGGGGCGTCGTAGAGCAGCTGCTCGAAGTACCGGCGACCCTCGCCACGGCCCCACCGGTCCGCCGCCCGCTGGAGGGCAGGCTCGAGGTCGGTCCGTACGCTGCGCTCGAACTCCCGTTCGATGGTCTGAACGAACCGGCCCCGGTGGACGAATCCGGCGTAGCGGACCCGGTTCACGATCGCGCCACCGCCCGTCCGCTTCTCCGCTTCCCAACTGCGGCGAAGTAGTCCGGTCCGGACCGGCGTCGCCCTCTTGAGCCTCGGAACAGTCTTCGACCGGAACGTGTCATACGTCGGTTCACCCCACGCCGTGATCGTGCTCGTGGGCTCACCGGGCGGCGAATCCTCGCCGCGCCAGACCTCGAAGACGAGCTTCGCGGTCAGCGCCACGATTCAGCCCTCGAAGCCCGCGAGACGGGAGGCCCGGCCCGCCGTTCCCTCGCCGCCGCCCAGGAGCTCCGGAGGGACGTCGCAGGCGGCCAGAACGGCCCTTCTGTGCTCGACGAACAGCTTCACCAGGCCCTCGGGGGGATTCGCGCCGAGGCGCTGCGGCCGCCAGTCCTCCGACCGCGCGCCGCCCGCCTCGGCGTCGTTCCAGTTCCGCCGCTGGCTCTCGGCCACGAGCACGCGGCCCGCGAGGTCCTTGATCGCGGTCTTCAGATCGCCGAGCGCGTCGCGACCGTTCGGCCAGAGCGCGACGGCCGCCGACCATGCCCGTGCGCCGCCGGCATCGAGTCCGACCACCGGATCGCCCTCACGGTCCTCTACGTCGCGCCCCTCTACAACCAGCCAGTGTTCGGCCGGGAGAAGAGGAGAGGCCGACACGTCGACGATCTGGTTGAGCCTGTACGCGCGGTAGGACCGCTCGAGGGCGTGATCCTTCCTGGCGGCGTCACGTTCGCGGAGGACCGTGCGGCGGAGAGTAGCGGAGACGTTGAGGAGCGGGTTGCACTTCCGCACCGTGTTCCACGAGTCCCACGGCTCGTCGGGGTCCGCCGCGAGTACCTTCACGTACACCCCGGGACCGGATCCCCTGCCCAGCAGCTTCGGCCACCAGTTGCCCGGATCCGTCGGCGCCCTCGTCCCGATCGCGAGCACCTTCTGCCCGGGGAGTTTCCCCAGCGATTCGGTCACGGCCCGCCACAGCAGTGTTCCGTTCCGCTCGTCCAGGCTGCCGGGCTCGTCCAGGCTGCCGGGCTCGTCCATGACTACGAAAGGTGTTCGAATCGTCAGGTGACTTGGTAGGGGACCCGATCCTCGGATCCCGCGGCCGCGAACCCCGCCAGCCGCAGCCGGCACGACTCGCACGCCCCGCACGCCGCGCCCGACGCGTCGGGGTCGTAGCAACTCCGCGTGATCCCGTAGTCGACGCCCAGATCGAGTCCACGCCGAATGATCTGCGCCTTGGTCAGGTCGATGAGGGGGGCGTGGATCCGGAAAGGGCGGCCTTCCTGGACACCTGCCCGGGTGCCGCAACGCGCGAGTCTCTCGAACGCCTCGATGAATTCGGGGCGGCAGTCGGGATACCCGCCATAGTCGACGGCGTTGACCCCGATGAAGATGTCGGAAGACTCGAGAACCTCCGCCCAGGCGAGCGCGAACGACAGGAAGATCGTGTTTCTCGCCGGGACGTAGGTCACCGGGATACCCTCGGAAGCGGCGGATGCGCCCGAATCCTTCGGCACCTCCAGGTCCCCGGTGAGCGCGGAGCCGCCGAACGTCCGGAGGTCGATCTCGGTGACCAGGTGCTCGATTCCGCCCACCGCTTTGGCCACGCGGCAAGCGGCGTCGACCTCGATCTCGTGCCTCTGGCCATACCGAAGGGTCAGCGCGTAGGGCCGATATCCCTGTTCGATGGCGATGGCCAGGGCGGTCGCCGAGTCGAGTCCGCCGCTCAGAAGGACCACGGCTTTCCTTCCCATCATACACCTCTTCAATACGGATTGGACTTCGCGGCTGACCCTGGTGAGCCACTTGTAACGTGTCTTCGCACCACCCGGCAACGCGTGGTAACGTAGGGCCGGAAGCGGATCGCGGCCGACGCCGGGCACCCCGAGGAAACGAGAACGTGGGCAAGGCAGGAGACGAGATGAAGGGGCCACCGCCCGGCAGGGAGGACGCTCTGGTCATCGTTGACGTGCAGAACGATTTCCTCCCGGGGGGCGCGCTCGCCGTCTCCGAGGGGGACGCCGTGATTCCGCCCCTCAACGAAGCGATCCGCACGTTCGCGGAGGCGGGCCTTCCGGTCTTCGCCACGCGGGACTGGCACCCCGCGGATCACTGCTCGTTCGTCGATCGGGGCGGGATCTGGCCGCCGCATAGTGTCGCCGGGACCCACGGCGCGGCGTTCGCGAAGGCGCTGAAGCTCCCCGCCTCGGCGGCGATCATCTCGAAGGCGGCGGGTTCGGATGCGGATGTCTATTCGGGGTTCGCGGGGACGGACCTCGCGCAACGACTGTCGGAGGAGGGTGTTGCACGCGTCTTCGTGGGCGGGCTGGCGACCGACTATTGCGTACTCAACACCGTGCTCGACGCCCTCAAGGAGGGCTTTGACGTGATCGTGCTCGAAGATGCCGTGCGCGCCGTGGAGGTGGAGTCCGGCGATGGGGCCCGCGCGATCACGCGCATGCGGGACGCGGGGGCGGACTTCGCGCTCACGCGAGCGGCTCTCGGCGGGTGATGGAAGCCGTGGAAGCAGCCGGGGCCGGCCGAATCGAGCCGCGAAGGGATCCGGGCGATAGCGTCCTGCTCACCGACCTCTACCAGCTCACGATGCTGAAGGCGTACTGGGAGCACGGCATGAACGAGGTCGCGGTGTGCGACCTGTTCGTCCGGCGGCTCCCTCCGCAGCGCAACTTTCTCCTCGCCGCCGGGCTGGCCCCGGCGCTCGACTATCTGGAGGGGTTGCGCTTCGAGCCCAACGAACTGGAATGGCTCGAGGGACAGCCCGGGTTTCCGGCCGCGTTCGTCCACTGGCTCGCCGATCTGCGCTTTCGGGGGGACGTGGAAGCGATGCCCGAAGGCACCGTCTTCTTCCCCGAGGAGCCCGTGCTGCGCGTGACCGCGCCGCTCCCGCAGGCGCAACTCGTGGAGACCCGGCTGATCTCGCTCATCAACTTCTCGTCGCTGATCGCGTCCAAGGCGGTGCGTTTCGCATTGGCCGTGCCGGGGACGGTCCTGGTGGATTTCGGCCTGCGGCGGGCGCACGGCTCGGAGGCCGGGCTGCTCGCCGCGCGCTCGGCGTACCTCGCGGGCTTCGACGGCACGGCGACCGTCGCCGCCGGGCAGCGCTGGGGGATCCCGACGTACGGCACCATGGCACACTCGTACGTCCAGGCGCACGACAGCGAGGCGGAGGCGTTCCTTCGCTTCGCGCGGGCGCATCCCGACAACGCGGTTCTCCTCATCGACACCTGCGACACCGAGGCCGGCGCGGCGACCGTCGTCCGCCTCGCCCCGCGGCTCCGAGCGGAAGGCATCGAGATCGCCGGGGTGCGCCTCGACTCCGGCGACCTCGCCGCGCACGCGCACCGGGTGCGCCGGATCCTGGACGAGGGCGGTTGCCCCGAGGTCCGCATCTTCGCGAGCAGTTCCCTCGACGAGTACGACGTTGCCCGGCTGGTCCGGGCCCCGATCGACGGCTTCGGGGTAGGGAGCGCGCTCACCGTGTCCACGGACGCTCCCACGCTCGACAGCGTCTACAAGCTCCAGGAGTACGCGGGCCGCCCGCGCCGCAAGCGTTCCGAGGGGAAGGCGACGTGGCCGGGGCGGAAACAGGTGTTCAGGCGGTACGCCGACGGCCTCCTGTCGGGCGATGTCCTCGCGCTCGACGAGGAAGATCCGGGCGGGGAGCCGCTTCTGCGACCGGTCATGCGTGCGGGGAAACGGGTCGCCCCCGATCCGACGCTGGACGAAATCCGCGAACGCGTCCGGTCCTCCTGCGCGTCGCTCCCGGAGGAGCTTCGCTCACTCGAGCCGGCCGGAACCGTGTATCGGGTGGAGCCCTCGGCCGGCGTCCGGGCCCTGGCCGCGGAGGCGGACCTCCTGTTCGGCGCGGGCGACCCGCCTTGAAATCTCTGAACCGTTTCCTCGACCGCCGCGGGTTGTCTCCCATGTGGCGGCGTCTCGCGCTGGGGCTCTTTCTGCTCGGCTGCGGCGGGACGGCCGCGGAGCTCCTGCTCGAGCACTTCGAGGACCCATGGCAGTGGACGCCGATCGTCCTCCTGGGGCTGGGTATCGTGGCGGGCGCCCTGCTCGCGCTCCGTGCCACGCGGGGGCGGCTTCGCGTGTTTCAGCTCCTGATGGGGTTGTATCTGTGCGCGGGCGGTCTCGGCGTATACCTCCATCTGAAGTCGAACATGGAGTTCGAGATGGAGATGAACCCTGCCGCGGGCGGCTTCGACCTGATCATGAAGGTGTTCATGGGCGCCATGCCGGCTCTGGCGCCCGGGCAGATGATGCAGATGGGCTTGCTCGGCCTTCTCGTCGCCTTGGGCCGCCCGGCCCTCGCACGCCCGGAATCATTGGACAAAGGGGAATAGAAATGGAATCCAGGGCTCACTTCGGTATCGCGGGCGCCATGCTCGTCGCCTCGTTCGTGGCCGTGGTCCCCGCACACGCACGGGTGAGGGAGAATCTCGGCCTCGTGAACCCGAATCTCGCGACCGAGCAGCAGCTTGCCGGCGTGCCCGGGCTCGACGCGGACGCGGTCGCCGCGATCATGGAAGCGCGTCCCTTCCTGCGGATGGCCGACCTGCACACCGTGGTGGCCGGGCACGTCCCGGGGGAGGGGCATGAGTCCGTTTATCGCGCCATGTTCGTGCCCATCGACCTCAACGATGTGTCGGACGAGGAGATCCTGCTCATTCCGGGGGTCGGCAACCGCATGCTCCACGAGTTCGAGGAATACCGCCCGTACGTCGCCCTCCCCCAGTTCCACCGCGAGATCGGGAAGTATGTGGACGATGACGAACTCGCGCGGCTCGCCCAGTACGTCTACGTCCGGATCGACCTCAACACGGCGACCGAGGAGGCGATCCTCGGCATCCCGGGCGTGGGGGCGCGAATGCAGCACGAATTCGAGGAATACCGCCCCTATGCGTCGATGGCGCAGTTCCGGCGCGAAATCGGAAAATACGTGGACGAAGACGAGGTGGAGCGCCTCGCCCGCTACGTCGAGATCCGCTGACGGGTTTCCGCGCCTGAAGGTCTCCCAGCCCATGTCCCGGGGGATCTTGAACCGCCCGCCGTTGTTCCAACTTGAACGGGCGACGCTTCGGCGCTAGGATATACTCGCATCGACCTCTCAAATAGTCGTCGGGGAGAGGTGATGCGGGGTTCCCCCAACCGGCATGTACCGGGGTGGAGGGGTGGAAGCGCGCGACTGGCCGTTGTCGCGGTCGGCGCGCCATGGGGAAGCGGAAAACGGGCATGGCGGGTTCGGAGACTGGCCCCACGCGGGGTCCGTTGACGGCGGGACATACCATTCTCTCCGCGGATGCGGACTACGCAGTCGGAGGCACGCGCAGGAGGGGTGTGTCCCTCGGACTCGCGCTTCGCGGCTTTTCCCGATTTGTCGCGACTTCCCTGGCGTCCGCGGCCCTCGTCGGAGCTTCCCCCACCCCAGTCACGGCGCAGGAAGCGCCCCAACGCCTGGACCTGAACGGCCCTGGTCTCGAGGCTGCCTCCGCGTTCCTTCTCCCCGAGGTTGACTTTGAGACGGGCGGCTCCTCGCCGACCGATGTCCCCGAGCGGAAGCTCTCCGCCAGGCCGAATCCACCCGCAACTGGTGAACTGCGCATCGGTGCCTACGGCACGCACAGCTGGGAGGACTCTGTCCGAGTGGGGGCGTCCGCGACGGTCTACACCGACAGCATCAAGGATGCGGATGGGCTCGATCATGTGGAGTGGGAGTACCAGTGGATACGCGTGCTCGATGGGGGCGGGCAGGTCGAAATCGCCGAAGCGATCCGCTCCTGGTACTACGTGGGCGAGAGCGACCTCGGTCATCGCCTGAAGGTCCGCGTCACCTTCCAGGACGATGAGGGCAATTGGGAAAGGCTGGAGAGCAATCTCTCGGGCGTAGTGGGTCCGATGGCGCCGGGAGAGTATGCCTATGTGTCGCTGGAGGTCGACCGGGACACGGCGGAGGTGGGCGAGTGGGTGACGTTCACGATCCGGCGGCGGGGCGAGATGCAGAAGCAGATTCGGGGCGACATCAACGTCCGGGGCATCGAGTCGGACATCACGGGCTGGAACTTGTACGCCTTCGTCTTCAGGACCCCGCAACAACTCACCCGTGAGTGGAGACTCCAGGTAGAGGCCGAACCCAACGACGCGCATACGCCGGGGCGGACGGTCACGGCCCTGCTCCGGGGCGTGTTCGAGGACCACGCCGTGGCGGACACGTCGGCGGTGAGCGTGGTCGTGGTGCCGGCGGGTACGCGGAACCGAGGCGACGTGGGGCCTCCCGATGTGGAGAGCGCCACGGTCGATGGCTCGACGCTCGTTATCAGGTACAACGAGGCGCTGGACCATACGTCGGAGCCCGGGACGAGCGCCTATAGCGTCCGCATCAACGGCGGGAGCGGGACCAACCCGACCAGCTTCGATCTGAACGGCCGGACGGTGACTCTGACGCTCGGTACTGCCGTGGCGAACGGCGATCAGGTCACGGTCAGCTACACGGCGCCATCCACTGGTGCGATCCGGGACGAGGCAGAGAACAGGGCGGCGGATCTGACGAACTACCCGGTGACGAACAACACGGCCGCGTCCAACCCCGTCATCGATGCACCCGCAACCCTCAGCCTGGCGGAAGGCGTCGGCACGTACAGCTACAGCGTCTCGCTCTCCCGGGCGCTGAGCCAGAACGTGACGGTGAACGTCTCCGCCCGGGCCGGAACGGCGACGGCCGGGGACTTCCAGGTTGCGGCGGGAACTCTGACGATCACTGCCGGACAGACAACGTCCGGCACGCACCCCATCACGATCTCCGATGATGACATCGCTGAGGGGAACGAGACCTTCAGCCTCGTCCTGAGCAACGCGTCTTCGCCCGCGATCATCGGGAACGACGAGACGGTCGTGACGATCGTCGAGGACGATGCGCGCGGCCTCTTCCCCAGCCTCAGGTCGGTGACGGTCCCGGAGGACGGGACGGAGACGTATACGCTGGTGCTGGAGTCGGAGCCGACGGCCCCGGTGACGGTGAAGGCGTCGCGGACGGGAGACTCCGACGTCACGGTGACGCAGGGCGCGTCGCTCACATTCACGACGGACAACTGGTTCCAGCCGCAGACGGTGACGCTGAGCGCGGCGGCAGACGCGGACAGCGCCAACGGTACGGCGACGATCACGCACACGATGTCGGGAGGGGACTACGGCCCTAACAACGTCAGCGCCACCGTGACGGCGACCGAGGCGGACACCAGCGAAGAAAACGATGGTAACATCATATCGACGGTAGTGACTCTGAGTCTCAGCCAGACGGAAGTGGGGGAGGGTGACGGCCAGACGACGATCACCGTGACGGGCCGGTTCGACGGCGACGCAATGACGACGCCCAAGACGGTGACCGGGAGCGTGGGCGCGAGCGGCGATGGCGCGGTCGCAGGCACCGACTACGGCACGTCGGGCGGGTTCACCTTCCAGATCCCGGCCGGGACGACGGAGGGGAGCGGGACGTTCACGATCACGCCGACCGACGACGACTTCGATGAGGCGAATGAGTCGGTCACGGTAGCTGGATCCCTGACGGGGCTGACGGTGAATCCGGCCACACTGACGATCGTCGACAACGATACACGCGGTCTGCTTGCGAACCGGAGCCGGGTGGAGGTCCCCGAGGGCGAGACCGCGACGTACACGCTGGTGCTGGAGTCGGAGCCGACGGCGACGGTGACGGTGACGGCAACGCGGACGGGCGACTCCGACATCGCGGTGACGGGCGGCGCGTCGCTGACGTTCACGGCGAACGACTGGTACCTGCCGAAGACGGTGACGCTGAGTGCGGCGCACGACGCGGACGACGCGGACGGCACGGCGACGATCACCCACACCGCGTCGGGCGTCGACTACGGCGGCCTCACGACGAGCGTCACGGCGGTCGAGCGGGACGGGATGGACGCACCGACGAAGGTGGCGCTGAGCCTGAACCCCGCTCAGGTGGGCGAGTCGGACGGCCTAACGACGGTCACCGTGACAGGCCAACTCGATGGCGCGGCGCTGGAGACGCCGACGACGGTGACGGTAACCGTGGGCGCGAGCGGGGATGGCGCGACTGTGGGGACCGACTACGGCACGTCGGGCGGGTTCACCTTCCAGATCCCGGCCGGGACGACGGAGGGGAGCGGGACGTTCACGATCGCGCCGACCGACGACGACTTCGATGAGGCGAATGAGTCGGTGACGGTATCAGCGACGGTGACGGGGACGGGGCTGACGGTGGACGGTGCCACGCTGACGATCGTCGACGACGACCGGCGCGGCCTCTTTGCGAGCCGGAGCAGGGTGGAGGTTCCGGAAGGCGCGACGGCGACGTACACGCTGGTACTGGAGTCGGAGCCGACGGCGACGGTGACGGCGACGGCCACGCGGACGGGGGATTCGGAGATCACGGTGACGGGCGGCGCGACGCTGACGTTCACGGCGAACGACTGGTATGTGCCGCAGACGGTGACGCTGAGCGCGGCGCACGACGAAGACGACGCGGACGGCACGGCGACGATCACCCACACGACCTCGGGCGGCGACTACGGCGGTGTTACGACGAGCGTCACGGCGGTCGAGCGGGACGGGATGGACGTCCCGACGAAGGTGGCGCTGAGCCTGAACCCCGCTCAGGTGGGCGAGTCGGACGGCCTAACGACGGTCACCGTGACAGGCCAACTCGATGGCGCGGCGCTGGAGACGCCGACGACGGTGACGGTAACCGTGGGCGCGAGCGGGGATGGCGCGACTGTGGGCACCGACTACGGCACGTCGGGCGGGTTCACCTTCCAGATCCCGGCCGGGACGACGGAGGGGAGCGGGACGTTCACGATCGCGCCGACCGACGACGACTTCGATGAGGCGAATGAGTCGGTGACGGTATCAGCGACGGTGACGGGGACGGGGCTGACGGTGGACGGTGCCACGCTGACGATCGTCGACGACGACCGGCGCGGCCTCTTTGCGAGCCGGAGCAGGGTGGAGGTTCCGGAAGGCGCGACGGCGACGTACACGCTGGTACTGGAGTCGGAGCCGACGGCGACGGTGACGGCGACGGCCACGCGGACGGGGGATTCGGACATCACGGTGACGGGCGGTGCATCGCTGACGTTCACGGCGAACAACTGGTATCTGCCGCAGACGGTGACGCTGAGCGCGGCGCACGACGAAGACGACGCGGACGGCACGGCGACGATCACGCACACGACCTCGGGCGGCGACTACGGCGGTGTTACGACGAGCGTCACGGCGGTCGAGCGGGACGGGATGGACGCACCGACGAAGGTGGCGCTGAGCCTGAACCCCGCTCAGGTGGGCGAGTCGGACGGCCTAACGACGGTCACCGTGACAGGCCAACTCGATGGCGCGGCGCTGGAGACGCCGACGACGGTGACGGTGAGCGTGGGGGCGAGCGGCGACGGCGCGGAGGCGGGGACCGACTATGGGACGTCGGGCGGGTTCACCTTCCAGATCCCGGCGGGCGCGACGACCGGGAGCGGCACGTTCAACATCACGCCGACGCACGACGACTTCGACGAGGGGAACGAGTCGGTGACGGTGTCCGGCTCGGCGGCGGGACTGTCGGTCGACGGTGCCACGCTGACGATCGTGGACGACGACAGGCGCGGGCTCTTCCCCAGTCCCCGGACGGTGACGGTGCCGGAGGGCGAGACAGCGACGTACACGCTGGTACTGGAGTCGGAGCCGACGGCCACGGTGACGGCGACGGCGACGCGGACCGGCGACGAGGACATCACGGTGACGGGCGGCGCCACGCTCACGTTCACGGCGAACGACTGGTACATCCCGCAGACGGTGACGCTGAGCGCCGCGGTGGACGCGGACAGCCTCGACGGCACGGCGACGATCACGCATACGACCTCGGGCGGCGACTACGACGGCGTCACGACGAGCGTCACCGCCGTCGAGCGGGACGGGATGGACGTCCCGACGAAGGTGGCGCTGAGCCTGAACCCCGCTCAGGTGGGCGAGTCGGACGGCCTAACGACGGTGACGGTGATGGGCCGTCTCGACGGCGCGGCGCTGTCGTCGCCGACGACGGTGACGGTGAGCGTGGGGGCGAGCGGCGACGGCGCGGAGGCGGGGACCGACTACGGGACGTCGGGCGGGTTCACCTTCCAGATCCCGGCGGGCGCGACGACCGGGAGCGGCACGTTCAACATCACGCCGACGGACGACGACCTCGCTGAGGGAGATGAGTCGGTGACGGTGTCGGGCTCGGCGGCGGGACTGTCGGTCAACGGGGCCACGCTGACGATCGTCGACGACGACCATCGCGGCCTGCTTGCGAGCCGGAGCACGGTGGAGGTTCCGGAAGGCGCGACGGCGACGTACACGCTGGTACTGGAGTCGGAGCCGACGGCCACGGTGACGGTGACGGCGTCGCGGACCGGCGACGAGGACATCACGGTGACGGGCGGCGCCACGCTCACGTTCACGGCGAACGACTGGTATGTGCCGCAGACGGTGACGCTGAGCGCCGCGGTGGACGCGGACAGCCTCGACGGCACGGCGACGATCACGCACGCGGCGTCGGGCGGCGACTACGACGGCGTCACGACGAGCGTGACGGCGATCGAGCAGGACAAGATGGGTGCGTCGACGAAGGTGACGCTGAGCCTGAGTCCGGACCAGATGGGAGAGGGTGACGGTCAGACGACGGTCACGGTGACGGGCCGTCTCGACGGCGCGGCGCTGTCGTCGCCGACGACGGTGACGGTGAGCGTGGGGGCGAGCGGCGACGGCGCGGAGGCGGGGACCGACTACGGGACGGTGGCCGGGTTCACCTTCCAGATCCCGGCGGGCGCGACGACCGGGAGCGGCACGTTCAACATCACGCCGACGGACGACGACCTCGCTGAGGGAGATGAGTCGGTGACGGTGTCGGGCTCGGCGGCGGGACTGTCGGTCGACGGTGCCACGCTGACGATCGTCGACGACGACAGGCGCGGGCTCTTCCCCAGTCCCCGGACGGTGACGGTGCCGGAGGGCGAGACAGCGACGTACACGCTGGTGCTGGAATCGGAGCCGACGGCCACGGTGACGGTGACGGCGTCGCGGACCGGCGACGAGGACATCACGGTGACGGGCGGCGCCACGCTCACGTTCACGGCGAACGACTGGTATGTGCCGCAGACGGTGACGCTGAGCGCCGCGGTGGACGCGGACAGCCTCGACGGCACGGCGACGATCACGCACGCGGCGTCGGGCGGCGACTACGACGGCGTCACGACGAGCGTGACGGCGATCGAGCAGGACAAGATGGGTGCGTCGACGAAGGTTACGCTGAGCCTGAGTCCGGACCAGATGGGAGAGGGTGACGGTCAGACGACGGTCACGGTGACGGGCTGGCTCGACGGCGCGGCGCTGTCGTCGCCGACAACGGTGACGGTGAGCGTGGGGGCGAGCGGCGACGGCGCGGAGGCGGGGACCGACTACGGGACGGTGGCCGGGTTCACCTTCCAGATCCCGGCCGGGACGACGGAGGGGAGCGGGACGTTCACGATCGCGCCGACCGACGACGACTTCGATGAGGCGAATGAGTCGGTGACGGTATCAGCGACGGTGACGGGGACGGGGCTGACGGTGGACGGTGCCACGCTGACGATCGTCGACGACGACCGGCGCGGCCTCTTTGCGAGCCGGAGCAGGGTGGAGGTTCCGGAAGGCGCGACGGCGACGTACACGCTGGTGCTGGAGTCGGAGCCGACGGCGACGGTGACGGTGACGGCGTCGCGGACGGGGGATTCGGACATCACGGTGACGGGCGGTGCATCGCTGACGTTCACGGCGAACGACTGGTACATCCCGCAGACGGTGACGCTGAGCGCCGCGGTGGACGCGGACAGCCTCGACGGCACGGCGACGATCACCCACACGGCGTCGGGCGGCGACTACGACGGCGTCACGACGAGCGTGACGGCGATCGAGCAGGACAAGATGGGTGCGTCGACGAAGGTTACGCTGAGCCTGAGTCCGGACCAGATGGGAGAGGGTGACGGTCAGACGACGGTCACGGTGACGGGCTGGCTCGACGGCGCGGCGCTGTCGTCGCCGACGACGGTGACGGTGAGCGTGGGGGCGAGCGGCGACGGCGCGGAGGCGGGGACCGACTACGGGACGGTGGCCGGGTTCACCTTCCAGATCCCGGCGGGCGCGACGACCGGGAGCGGCACGTTCAACATCACGCCGACGGACGACGACGTCGCTGAGGGAGATGAGTCGGTGACGGTGTCGGGCTCGGCGGCGGGACTCACAGTCGACGGGGCCACGCTTACGATCGTGGACGACGACAGGCGCGGGCTCTTCCCCAGTCCCCGGACGGTGACGGTGCCGGCGGGCGAAACGGCGACGTACACCCTGGTGTTGGAGTCGAAGCCGACCGCGACCGTGACGGTGACGGCGACGCGGACCGGCGACGAGGACATCACGGTGACGGGTGGTGATACGCTGACGTTCACGGCGAACGACTGGTATGTGCCGCAGACGGTGACGCTGAGCGCAGCGCACGACGAAGACGACGAACACGGCACCGCGACGATCACACACACGGCCTCCGGCGGCGACTACGACGGCCTCACCGCGACCGTCACGGCGGTCGAGAAGGACGACGAAGGTGCGTGGACGCTGGAGTTCCGGTCGGACGGCTCCACGGTGAGTTCCGTCTCTGAGGGGGCGGGCAGCGTGGAGATCGTCGTGTCGCGCGGCGGGGCCCCATCCGAGCCGATGGTGGTCACCCTCTCCGGTGAAGGTTCTGCGGAGAGCGGATCCGACTGGGAGCTCGAGAGCACCACGATCACGCTCCCCGCCGGGAGCACCGAGACGACGGCGCAGATGACGATCCTCGACGACGCTCGTCTCGAGGATTCGGAGACGGTGACAGTCCGGGCCAGCGTGGACGACAGCGAGGTCGCCTCGGGTGCCCTGGAGATCCTCGACGACGACATGGCGACGATCGCGCTCGTCACCGAGACCCCGACCGTCGAGGAAGGCAGTTCGGTGACGGTGTCGGTGGTCGTCGAGCCGACGGGTGCCGGGTGCGTCATCCCCTTCGACATCATGCCGTCGATCGCGGTCCAGGACAGCGGCGGCGCGGTCTCGTCCACGGTTCCGACGACCGTGATGATTCCGGCGTGCGAGGCCCGGGCCACGTTCAGCTTCGACACGGAGGATGATGACGAGGCGACGGGTGACCGTCTCGTAGTGCTCACGGCGGCCGTGAGCGAAGACAATCGCATCTCGGGCGGGACGCTGACGGTCCGGGTCACGGACAACGACAACTCCCCGGCGGAAGGGGCCCCGACGATCACCGGCATCCCGCAGGTCGACGAGACGCTCACGGCGCACACGGACGGGATCAGCGACGCGGACGGCCTGACGGAAGTCGCGTGGCGGTATCAGTGGCTGCGCGTCTCGGGCGGCTCGGAACCCCAGATCTCGGGTGCCACCGAACTGACCTACCTCGTGCAGGAGGCAGACGTCGGGAGCCGGTTGAAGGTTCGGGTGGACTTCGAGGACGACACCGGCAACGCGGAGAGTCTGGCGAGCGCGCCCACCGACGAGGTGAGGGCGAAGCCGGTCACGCCGGTGGTGACGGTCGAGGCGCTTGAGACCACTGTGACCGAGGGCGAGGCGGCGCGCTTCGCGGTTCGGGCTGCCCCGGCCGCCGAGAGTGCGCTCACCGTGATCGTGGGCGTGATTGGAACGAACGACGTCCTCGCGGGCACCCCCGGTCCGACCGTGACGATCGAGGCCGGGCAGGACAGCGCCATCCTGATGGTGGCAACCGAGGATGACGACGTCGACGAGGGGATCGTGGCCGGCATGGTCACGGCGGAGATCCTCGCGGGTGCGGGATACGAACTCGGGACGCCCGCTTCGGCGACCGTGACGGTGCAGGACGACGATGAGGTGGTGCCGCTCGACCTGAGCGGGTGGCTGGCCCGCGTCGGTCGTACGACGTCGGACCAGGTCGTCGAGACCGTGCGCGGGCGCATGACGCGCGGGCCGGGGGGAACCCGGATGGTGATCGGCGGCTGGGACCTGGAAGGCCTGGGGGACCACTACTCGATCAAGCCCTCCGATCGCCTGGCCATGTGGTCACGCGGCGAGCGGCCGCTCGGGCGATGGCCGAACGGCGAGACGACGCTGCGCGATCTGTTCGGCCGCTCGTCGTTCTCCGCGTCCGGGCAGCTGGAGGGCGGTGACGGCTACTGGTCCGTGTGGGGTCGCGGCGCGAGGACCCACTTCAGCGGCGGCGTGGGCGATGCCTCGGTAGACGGCGAAATGAACGGTTTCATGGGCGGCTTCGACCTTGCGCGGGGCCGGTGGCTGGGCGGCGTCGTTCTGTCGCACAACCGCGCCGACGGAACGCTGGGCGAAGCGGGGCCGCGGAGCCGCGAGGTCGGGACGATCCTCACGGGCGTGTATCCGTGGGCCCGGTATTCGGTCACGGACCAGTTGTCCGTGTGGGCGATGCTGGGCTACGCGGGCGGCAGCCTCTCCCTGGACGGGGGCTCCGACTCCGACCCGAACGCGAACCTCGCCATGGCCGCTCTCGGCTGGCGCGGCGACGTGGTCGGGACGAGCGGCGAGGACGGCTTCGCGTTGGCCTTGACTTCGGACGCGGTGATGTCGCGGACCACCGGCGGCGATGAGACGATCGGAGATCACGAGGGCACCGCGAACCGGGCGCGAATGCTGGTGGAAGGGTCGCACGGCTTCCGGGTCGGCAGCGCAACGCTCGAGCCCCTCGCGGAGGTCGGCGTGCGGGGAGACATGGGTGACGCGGAGACGGGTGCCGGGATGGAGATGGGCGGCGGCCTGAGCGTCACGATCCCGTCGCTGGGCCTGACCCTGCAGGGACGCGCGCGCGGGCTCGTGGCGCACGAGGACGACACCTACAGGGAATGGGGCGGCTCGGCCGTGCTCCGCGTCCAGCCCGACCCCTCGGGGCGCGGCCTCTCGCTCCGCGTCGCCCCGGCCTGGGGCTATGCGGACGGCGGCGCGGCCAGGCTCTTCGAGCGCCGCGACATGAGCGGCATCGCCTCGGGCCGCGCCATGGGACTCAGCGCGGCCGGGCGCATGGAGGCTGAGGTCGGCTACGGGGTGCCGCTCGGCGGCCTCATCGCGATGCCCTACGGCGGCCTCATGGGAGAGGCCCGGCGTGTGGGTCTGGCGCTACGGACGGAGTCCCTCTTCGACCTGAGGTTCGAGGGATTGGACGGCTACGGCCGGCGCGCCCTGCGCCTCGCCGCGGGTCTCGAGGCGGGCGGGCTCACGCTGAGCCTCGAAGGCACCCACGGCCCGAACGGCGGCGAGGCGACCCTCAGCCTCTGGAGCCGGTTCTGGGAGGACTAAGCCCCTGGCTCGGGGAGAAATCGAGCGTGAGTGGGGCCGCCCCATCGGCGGTCACGGAAACGCGTCCCGACACGGTCCCCAGCGTGGGGTGCCAGGCTTCGATCTCGTAGTCGCCCGCCGGAAGCATCGGGAGGGTGAAAGCCCCGTCCTCACCCGTGATGTCGAAGAACTCGTGCTCGAGGACGTGGATCGAAGCGGTCATCCAGCCGTGGATGTCGCAGCGCACTGGAATCCCGATCTCGGGTGTCTCGAACGAGCGTGTGCTCTGAATCCCCCGGAGGGGCTGGCCGAGGTTGAATCCCGCGTTGGAGGCGGGGACGACCCGGACGTTGTGCAGCGTCGCGTCGCTGTTGCGGATGACGAGAGGCTGGCCCACGCGCACGGCCACCGACCCCGGCGTATACAGGCACCCGGTCTGGTCGAGCAGCGCCTCGGCCTCCGGCGCCGCACCCGACGCGGGCGCGTTGACGACCCGCACGAGGACGTCCGCCAGGCCGCCGCCCGAGCCGACGCGCACGGGCCGGTCCATCACAGCCTCGTCGTACTGTTCCCGGCAGTAGGCGTCGGCGGACATGTCGATCGCCGCTCCGGCCGGTGGCTCCCCCGTGAAGCGCACCTGCCCCTCGGCGAGCAGGATGCGGCCCGTGATCATCGCGGGCTTCGTCGCCGCCGAGGTGTCGCGTTCACCCACGGTCGAGCCGGTCCCAACGGTGACGATCGCGAGCGAGCACGCCAGAACCGGACCCTTCGGCCAGCTACCAGCCATCGAACAGACCCCCATCGAACCAGTCCCATAGGAGATAGGCGAGGAACTGTGTGCTCCTCGCGTCGGAATCGGTCAGCGGGAGCCGTACCCCGACGTTGAGCATCACGTGCTGCCGCGTGTTGAGCGTCACCTGCATCTGAGGGACCAGGTCCCACTGCGACCGCGAACCCTCGGCCAGACCCGCGCTCCCCAGCACTTCGATCATCGGGGACCACGAGCGGCCGAACTCACCGCTCGTGAACGTGCGTCCGAGGACCGCCCGCCAGAACCCTTCGGTCGTCTCGCCGAGGAACTCCGCCCCCGCCTGCAGATGGAAGAAACCGTCCCCCGGGAGGATCTGCCCCAGCGCCAGGAACGGTTCGAGCCGGAATTCGCCTTCTCCGATGCCCCGCTCTTCGTCGCCGGTCGGGAGCTTGAGTTCGGTCCCGAAGCTGAAGATCGTCGCCAGGTTGTGCACCAGCGCGCGCTTGTAACCGACCTCGATGTCGCCGAGTCCGACGCCCCAATCCGAAGCCGGGCCCGCGTCACGTCGGACCGGAGCGGTGGGGGACTCGGCGAAGCCGAAGGGGAGCGCGACCTCGATCTGGTTCCGGGAGCCGAAGCGCTTCTCGTACAGGAGTTCGTTGATGACCGCGCCGGCGCCCTCCGCGTTCACCCCCGTCGTCCACACCCACTCGTCTTCCGGATACGCCTTCTCCGTGAAGAGAGGCCGGGGGAGGTTGAGCTCGCCGCGCGGCCAGGCGCGGTCCGTGCAGAAGGTCCGGATATGGTCCATGACCGCCTGCAGCTGCTCGTCATCGAACGCCTCCTCGAACGTCGGCATGACATCGCTGAAGCCGCGGATCGGACCGCCGGCCTTTGACACGATGATCCAGTCGGCGTCCGGCTCGCGCGAGGCGAAGCTGCAATCGGTGAGGTCCGGAAGGGGGTCTTCGAAGGCGATCCGGTCGGCGGGGGCGCCCCGGCCATCCGATCCGTGACAGCTCGCGCAGCCGGCCTCGTAGAGGGCCATCCCGTCCGGGACGGCCTGCGGGGTCTGGGAGGCCTCCAGCGATTGCGGAACCGGCAGCAGCGCCGACACGATGAAGAGGAGAGCGGCCGGATGGAGACTCGGTTGAGCGTCGGCTGCGCGCAAAGTCTGCGGCTCCTCCGGTGGGGGTTCGAACCTCGACGCCGGGCCGCAATCCGGGCCCGGGTCACGGAAGCTCTGTCAATACGGATAACGGTTATCGAGAGCAAGTCGTTGCGGCCGAACCCGCAACGCCGAGGAGGTCACATGAAGTCCACTCGTCTCTCCCTGGGGTTCGCGCTCGCCGTGTGCGCCACCGCCCCCTTCGTCGCCGCCTGCCAACAGGCGCCGGGGGCCGGCGTCACGGCCTTCGTCGACGTCACCGTCATCCCGATGGATTCCGAGCGGGTCCTGCCCGGGCACACGGTCGTCGTGCGCGGCGACAGGATCGTCGCCGTCGGATCGTCAGCGTCGGTCGAGGTGCCGGACGGCGCAAACCGGATCGACGGATCCGGGAAGTACCTCCTGCCGGGGTTGTCCGAGATGCACGGCCACACGCCCGGCGGGAACGCGAGCGATGAGTTCCGGGAGCAGGTGATGTTCCTCTACGCCGCGAACGGGGTGACGACGGTGCGCGGGATGCTGGGCCTTCCCGGCGATCTCGACCTGAAGGCGCGGACGAACACCGGCGGGGTCTGGGGACCCACGCTCTACCTCGCGGGTCCGAGCTTCAGCGGCGGCTCCATCAGTTCGGCGGAGCAGGCCGTCGAACGGGTGTGGACGCAGAAGCGGGAAGGGTGGGACCACCTGAAGATCCATCCGGGGCTCACCGTACTGCAGTACGACGCCATGGCCGCCGCGGCCGCGCAGGCAGGCATCCGCTTTGCGGGGCACGTACCGGCCGACGTCGGGATCCGGCACGCGATTCTGATGGGCCAGGAGACGTTCGACCACCTCGATGGCTACATGGAGGACGCCGGGGGCATCCGCGGCCCCATGGACGAGGAGAGGATGGAGCAGCTGTTCGCCATGACCATCGACGCCAGGGCGTGGGTCGTCCCCACCATGGTCCTGTGGGAGGTCGGCGTGATCGGCCTCGGCGACCCCGAAGCGCTCGCGGCCTATCCGGAGATGCGCTACTGGCCCCCGCAGGGCGTCGAGGGCTGGAGTAACCGCCTCTCCGCCATCCAGGCGTCGGACGGCTGGGACGTGGAGCGCGCCCGCCTGCACGCGAGCAACCGGACACAGCTCCTCGGGATGATGAACGAGGCCGGCGTGGGGATCCTGATGGGCACCGATTCGCCGCAGATGTTCAGCGTCCCCGGCTTCTCGATCCACCGCGAGATCGCGGCCATGGCCGAGGCCGGGATGTCCCCCTACGAGATCCTCGTCTCCGGCACCCGCAACGTCGGGGACTACTTCCAGCGCTACGACTCCTTCGGGACCGTGGCCGCCGGCCGGCGCGCCGACCTCATCCTCACGAACTCGAACCCCCTCGACGACGTGGCGAACGTCGCCGACCGCGCGGGCGTCATGGTGCGCGGCGTATGGAAGTCCGAGGAGGAAATCCAGCAGGGGTTGGCCGAGATCGCCGCCAGCTTCGGCAACTGAGAGCCAGGAACTGCAGAGGAAGCAGAAATGAAGACAAACGGACAGGCGCCCGGTCACGTCGAGCGCCACGAGGGGATCATCACGGTGCGCGGCGGCGGCAGACACCGCGCCTGGAACGGGATCGAATACAAGACGGGCATGTGGGCGGAGAACGTGGGCTCGAACGCGCTCTCGATGAACGTGGCGATGATCCCGCCCGGCGGCGTCGCCAAGGCGCACATTCACGTGGATTTCGAGGTGATGCTCTACATCCTCCAGGGGAACGTCCGCCACGAATTCGGTCCGCGGCTCGAGAAGACGCTTGATAACGAGGCGGGAGACTTCATCTTCATCGAGCCCGGGGTCCCGCACGAGGTGTTCAACCTCAGCGACACGGAGCCCGTGGTGGCCGTCGTGGCGCGCTCGGACGCCGAGGAGTGGGAGAACATCGTCGACTTCGAGCGTCCCTCGCCGGAGTAACCCCCCGGCACCCGAGCAGGCCCGATGCCGGAGGTCGCCCCACCCGGTGGGAGCATGGCTGAGATCGGCTGAAGATCTTGAAATATGAGCATCTAATATTCATATTTCAAAAATGATCGCGCGCCCCGCACACCTCGCCGAGCTTGTCCGGAAGCTGGATGCGAACCCGGTGGTCGCCTTGCTCGGCGCCCGGCAGGTCGGCAAGACCACGCTCGCGGATATGCTGGCCCGCAATCTCGCCGAGACGGGCCGCCCCGCCACGCGCTTCGACTTGGAGGATCCGCGGGATCTCGCCAGGCTGGACGAACCCACTCTCACCCTGGAGCCGCTTCGCGGCCTGGTCGTGATCGATGAGATCCAGCGCAGGCCGGACCTCTTCCCCGTGCTTCGCGTGCTCGCCGACCGCAGGCCGCAGCCCGCGCGCTTCCTCGTTCTGGGGAGTGCATCGCCCGAACTCCCGCGGCAGGGATCGGAATCGCTCGCGGGCCGGATGTCATTTCACGAACTCACGGGCCTCGACCAGGCGGAGGTCGGCCCGGAGCGGTGGCGCAGGCTGTGGCTGAGGGGCGGATTCCCGAGGGCATGGCTGGCGCGCGGCAACGTGGCCAGTCTGGAGTGGCGGCGCGACTTCATCCGGACGTTCGTGGAACGCGATCTGCCGGGGCTGGGCATCGCCATGCCACCGCGCCTTCTGCACGATTTCTGGACCATGCTCGCACACTATCACGGTCAAGTCTGGAACGGATCGGAACTGGGGCGCGCCTTCGGAATCGCGCACACAACCGTCCGGCGCCACCTCGACCGCATGACGGGAGCCTACGTGATGCGCCAGTTGCGGCCGTGGCGCGAGAACCTCGGCAAGCGCGTCGTCAAGTCGCCCAAGGTCTACATCGCGGACAGCGGCCTGCTGCACGCGCTGCTCGACATCGAGAGCGAGCGCGACCTGGCGGCCCATCCGAAAGTCGGCGCCAGCTGGGAGGGGTTTGCCCTGGAGCAGGTCGTGCGGCGTCTTGGCGCGCGCCCGAACGAATGCTACTTCTGGTCGCTGCACGGCGGCCCGGAACTGGACCTTCTCGTCGTGCGCGGCCGCCGGCGACGGGGGTACGAGTTCAAGCGCACCGATGCGCCTCGGACCACGGCGTCGATGCGGGCCGCGATGCGGCACCTCGGGCCCGATAGCCTGGATGTCGTGCACGTGGGCCGCGACACCTTTCCGCTGGCCCAGGGGATCCGAGCGGTGGCCGGAGGAGACATCTGGTCTGCGATCGAGCCGCTCTAGCAGTCTGTCAGGCCCGGTCGAGTCTCGCGGCGCCGGCACCCGCCTCGAGCTTGGCGGCGTTCAGAATCCGAGCGACGCAGTCTCCCGCCTCACGTCCCCCGCCGCGGTCATCACCCCGGTTTCCGGGTCGCGCCAGGTCACCGTGGGAGCGCCCGCGCGCCAGTTCCACAGGCCCCACGAGCGCACGTCGTGGCCCAGGGCGCGCAACGCCTCGGCCGTCTCCGCCGGGATCCGATCCTCCATGTAGAGGACGGCGGGACTGCGGTTCACCTCGCTCCCGGTGGCCGGGAAATTGTAGCTGCCGAAGCGGGGCTGGTCGACGGCCTGCTCGGGGGACATCCCCCACACGGTCACGTTCAGAAAGACCTGCAGGAGAGCCTGCATCTGCTGGTCGCCGCCGGGGGTGGAGAGCCCCATGAACGGCTGGCCATCCTTCATCACGAGAAGGGGCGAGTTGGTGTTGCGCGGCCGCTTTCCGGGCGCCATCACGTTGGCCAGGTCAGGGTCCAGGTTGAACTGACCCATGCGGTTGCCCAGCCCGAATCCCCATCCCGGGATCATGGGGGTGAAGGTGTGGCCGTCGCTCTCGGTGAGGGAGAACATGTTGCCCTCCCCGTCCATGACGTTGAGGGAAGACGTGTCGATGGAGGGGGCTTCACCGGAGGGCCGACCTCCCGGCGCCACGAAGCTCGTGGGCGCGCCGTCCGCCACCGCCGCCATCCGTTCCGGATCGCCCCACGGAGGCATGTCCTGAAATGCGCTCTTCTCGTCGATGAGCCCGATGCGTTCGCGCGCGTACGCCTTCCCGTACAGTCCCTCCGGAGCAGGGGCGAAATCCGGATCCCCGACGTACCTGTGGGCGTCCGCCATCGCCAGGTTGATCACCTGTGAGACGACGTGGATATACTCCGGTGTGTTGTAGCCGAGGGCGCGCAGGTCGTAGTTCTCCAGCATGTTGAGCATCAGAATGATGCGCGGGCCCTGGCTCCATCCGTCGCCGGTGTAGACGTCGTAGCCGTTGAAACCGGTTCCCAGAGGCTCCTCCCAGCGACCCTCGTATCCGGCCATGTCCTCGTAACGGACGATGCCGTCATGCTCCCGGAAGAATCGGTCCACGTCGCGCGCCGGGTCGCCCCGGTAGAAGGCGTCCCGAGCGGCGCGAATCCCTTCGGAACGGCTTCCTCCCGCCGCCAGCGCCTGCCGCTCGGCCTCCATCATGTAGCGGATGAGCCTCCCCAGATCGGTATTCACCATGAGATCGCCCAGACGCTGCTCGCCGACCCCGTTGGGGAACCAGAAGCCGCGATTGTAGGGAAAAGTGAGGATCCCCTCCATCTGATCCTCGATCATCCGTTTCTGCATCTTGTAGAGGTGATAGCCCTCCTCCACGATGCGCAGCGTTGGCTGCGCGGCCTCACTGAAGCTGAGGGTGCCGAAACGGTCGAGAGCGGCGAGCCAGACATCCACGTCCGCGGGAATCAGCGCGTTGCTGATGGGCGACTTGCCGCGTTTGAGGAAGTAGTCGAGGGTGGCGAGCGTGGGTGAAGTCCCCGCGCCGACCCGAGTGATCACATGGTCCTCGGCGGCGCTGTAGAGGATGAGCGGGGCAACCCCGGTCCATCCCGCGTAGTCCATCTTGAGCGCCTTGAGCGCCATCCCTGCAGTCACTCCGGCGTCGAAGGCGTTGCCTCCGGCCTTGAGCACGTCGTACCCGGCCTGCGTGGCCAGGTAGTGCCCGGAGGAGATCACCCCGTGCGTGCCCATGACGCGCGGCCGCATGGCCTCGACGTTGTCGGCGTCGTGTACGTGGCCGTAACTGCGGAACGGGGCGATGGTGGCGACGACGCCTTCCTCCGCGGATGCGGATTCCTCCGGCGCGCCCGTCCGCGGACCGCAACCGGGGATGAGTGCCAGAGCCGCGACGGCGACCACACATGCCAGAGGCTTCATCGCGTCATCCTCCTGTTCTGCCAGAGATGAAGACCCGACCGACGGTTCCCTTTGACGCAGATTCGGAGAGAGGATTACGGTTCCCTCTCCATACGGTCCGCAACCTTGCGGAGATAGTCGGCTATCGCCTGCTCGCTGAGCGCGTTACGCCGCTTGCACTCGCCGCTCCACCCGAACCCGCGGACGGCAGAGTACGATCCTGCCGCAGCCCAAGCGGCAGCGGCAACGACGCCGCCGGAGTCCTCAGAGCTGAGACCATCGGAATCATCGGCTACCATTGCCAGAACCCCGAGCGGCGACACCACTCCGTAGACGACATCGGCGACCGGCGCGATGATGCTTCGCGTGCAGTAGCCTCGCGCAACCGGGCTGTCGCCGGGCGGCGGTTTTTCCATGAACAGGATTGAACAGCCGGCTGACAGGGCGGAGACCAAAAGAACGGATGTGAGTTTTTTCATCTTCAGTCCTCTACTTGAGAAACGCGGGCGCTCCTGGCATCACCGCCGTACGTAGACTCGCGCTGGTCTCCGTCCCGCTCGAGCGCGGGCCTCTTCGGCGTTGCACCCTCGAAGGACGGCTGGCGAGACGGCGTATGTCTGCTACCCCAGGAGAATAGCAACGCCCACAGTGCTGCACGAGTCCCCCGGGACGTCAGACCGCGGCCAGCGACTCCAGCGCGGCGAGGGTTTCGGCTCGGCCGCGCGCTTCCGGGAAGGGCTCGAGCGCCAGGGCGACCATGCCGGTCGCGTTCGCCACTGCGAAGCTGATCCCGTTCAAGTTGCGCTCCGGAGGCACGTTCGGGATCGGGCGGGGATAGCCGGAGGCGTAGAGCACTCGCCGGCCGTCGCGTCGGCCGCTGCAGATGGCGTCCCGGGGGAGGTCCCAGTCGAGGCAGACGCCGAGTGCGCCGGGGAGGCTGCCCGGGAGCCAGCGCTCACCCTCGTGCGAGTAGGCTGCGATGACGAGCGTCCCGCGCTGCACGGCTCGATCGACCGCGGGCTGCAGCACCTCGATGCGGCTCTGGCGCGGCGTCCCGAGGCTCAAATTCGCCACCCGGCAGCCCTGCTCTCCGGCCCAGTCGATCGCCTTCGCCAGCGTCGGGGCACTCGTCGCCAGCTCGGCGTGGAAGACGCGAGCGACGTGGACCCGCGCGCCCGGCGCCTTCTCCTGGATGGCCGCCGTGACGGCGGTCCCGTGGCCGAGCCGGTCCACGAGGTCGTCGTGTGCGGTCCCGTCGGGAGTAAGCGCGATCCCGCCGGCGATCAGGCCGAGGTGCGGGTGGCCCGGATGCGCACCGCTGTCGATGACCGCGATCGAGACCCCCCGGCCCGTCCGCCCGCGAAGGGCTGCCGCGCCTAGTCGAACCGCGCGCGGCGGACTCACCCGCGGTCGGTCCCGAACAGGGCGCGGAACGGCCCGGGCCGGTCGTCGAGGTCGGCCGGCCGCCCGTCCTGCGCGACGCGCCCGTCGCGGATCACGACCGCCCGCTCCGCGCGCCGTGCGAGTTCGGCCCGGTGGGTGATGAGCACCGTCGTGCGCCCCCGCATCAGTGCCGCGTAGCCCTCCAGCAACTGGGCCTCGGAGGCGGGATCGAGCGCCCCCGTCGCCTCGTCGAACACCAGCACCGCCGGGTCGGCGAGGAACGCCCGCGCCACCGCCACCCGCTGCCGCTCCCCGGCGGAGAGCTGTCGTCCGCGCTCGCCGACGACGGTGTCGGCTCCCTCCGGCAGGGAGACGAGAAGTCCGTCGAGCGCCGCCGCCTGAAGCGCCCCCGCGACCTCGAGGTCCGGCGCGTCCGGTCTCGCGTAGCGCACGTTCTCGGCGATCGAGGCGTGGAAGATGAACGGGTCCTGCTCGACCACCGCCACCTGCCCCCGGACGTCCGCCAGCGCCAGCATGCGCAGGTCCCGCCCGTCGAGCAGTACCCTCCCGCCGTCGGGGTCGAGTTGTCGCGAGAGCAGGTCGGCGATCGTCGACTTCCCGCTCCCGCTCGCGCCGACCAGCGCCACCACCTGCCCCGCCGGGATCTCCAGCGAAACTCCCGCCAGCACCTCGCCCCCGCGGCCATGCCCGAGCCGCACGTCGTCGAGGACCAGCGCCCCCTCGGCCCGGTCCAGCCGCCCGGCCGCCTCCGCCTCCTCGACCTCCGGCGGCGTGTCGAACAACTCGTGCACCCGCACCAGCGACG
The DNA here is from genome assembly GCF_965222475.1 of Candidatus Palauibacter sp. Lineage (GTDB taxonomy): Bacteria > Gemmatimonadota > Gemmatimonadetes > Palauibacterales > Palauibacteraceae > Palauibacter. The sequence continues at coordinate 443,207 of NZ_CBDCUB010000008.1, forward strand.
CCCGGGCGCTCGCGAGGTTCGCGTACAGCCCCATCAGCGCCTGCACCGGGAAGAGCAGCCGCATCTGGTAGGCCATGAAGGCGATGAACGTCCCCAGCGTCGTCGCCTCGGTGATCACCCGGTAGCCGCCGTACAGGAAGACCGCCGCCGTCCCCGTCTGCAGCAGGAGCCCCGGCAGCCCCCCCGCCATGTACGTGAACCAGCGCATGGACATCAGCGCGCGCACGAAGCGGTCGTTGTGGCGCCCGAACCGCTCCGCCTCGCGCTCCTGCGCGTTGGCCGCGACCACCGCCCGCACCCCCTGCACGGTCTCGATGAGGAAACTCCCGATGTCCGCGCTCCGCTCCCGCAACTGGGTCACACGTCCTTCCAGCTGCCGTCGGTATCGGACCAGCGCCCACAGACTCGGCGGCAGCGCGACCAGCCCGGCGAGGAAGAGCCGCGCGTCGAGCCACACCAGCATCCCCACCGTCCCCAGGAGGAAGAGGATGTTCCCGAACAGGCTCAGCGCCGCGTCCGCCGTCACCCGCTGGATCTCGGCGATGTCGTTGTTGATGCGGGAGACGATGTCGCCGAGCGGCGTCCGCGCGTAGAAGCGCGGCGAGAGCTTCTGCAGGTGGCGGTAGAGCGCCAGCCGCATGTCGAAGAGGATCCGGGCCGAGACCCGCGTATAGCGCATCCCGCTCGCCACGTTGGCGCCGAAGCCGAGGATCGTGATCCCGACGAAGAGTCCCGTGATCCGCAGCAGGAGGGGGAAGTCGCCGCCGAGGATCGCGTCGTCGATCATCGTCTTCGACAGGTACGGGAGCACCAGCCCCAGCGCGGTGCCCGCCGTGGAGAGCAGGACCACGGGAAGCAAAGCCCTCGCGTACGGTCGGACGTAGGCGAGGGCCCGGCGAAGGTGTGGGTCCCGGATCACCCGGACCTCACGAGTTCAGATGCCGGGTCAGGTGCCGGGGTCAACCCGGATCGGGCACCACGACGACGCTCGTCATGTCGGCGTCCAGCGTGACCGTGCGCAGCAGCTCGAACGTTCCCTCGTCGTAGACGTCGATCGTGCTGCCGGCGTTGTAGATGTAGAGCCGCTCCCCGTCGGCGCTCGGCATCAGCGCCATGCGCGGCCGCCCCGGGAAGGTGATGCGTCCCGAGACCCGCCGCCCCGCGAGGTCGAACTTCCACATCTCGTAGTGTCCGATCTCCGACTTGAGCCCGTACCCCTTCGTCCCGTCCGGAGAGAGCGCGAACGACACGCGCTCGGAGGGTCCGATGGGGTGGAACTCGACCTGCTGCTCCGCCAGGTCCACGGTCGCAAAGCCCATCAGCCGCCGGTTCTGGACCGGATCCATCACGCGGAAGAGACCGGTGTAGACACCTTCCTCCTCCTGGTACGGACTCTCTCCGAAGGGGAGCGTCATCGCGCCCAGCCCCGTCTCGAACGGCTCGGAGATCGCCCAGCGGTCCACTTCCTCGAACGTCTCCGAGTCGACCGCGATCAGGTCGTCCGAGAACATGTACAGGAGGTCCCCGTCGGGGGAGAAACGGAAGTTGGCGTTCTGGCGCAGCTCCTCGCCGGGCCACGGGATCGTATCCGTCACCTCGTAGCTCGTGAGGTCGAAGCGGAGGATCGTCGGTTCGTCGATCCGGTAGCGGTCCGCCAGCTTCGTCCGGCTCTGCACGAGAATGGCGGCCCACTCCAGGCTCGGATGGACCTGAAACGACCGGATCCACGTCCGCGTCGAACCCTCGCTCAACGTGAACTCGCCAACGGATTCCTTCGAGGGGAGGGCGATGATCTCCACCGTCTCGAAGAACGGATCCAGAACGTAGAGCCGCGATCGATCGTCGGAGAGGGTGAGACGAAGGGAGATCGCGCGCTTGACCGGAATCCGGTCCACGACTTCCTCCGAGGCCTCGTCCCACACGAGCACCTCGTTGCTGTAGTTGCCCATGTACCAGTAGGCGTTGCGGCCGTTCGCCGCGCCGCCGCCGTTCTCCTGCGCCGCCAGCGCCGTGGCGAAGAGGAGCCCGCAAGCGGACGCCATGATCGGGGCCATCCGGCCCCGGGAGCGCCTGCGCCGGATCACGGGAAGACCAGGTCGAGCTTGCGCCAGTCCTTCTGCGCCGAGGCGCACTGCGATGTCCAGTCCGGCGAGTGGTTGAGCTGGTCGGGCACATGCGCGGGCCAGAAGCAGGCGAGGTGGCAGTCGAACAGGTCCCGCTCCACCGGCTGGCAGAGCCCGGCCGTCCCGCCGCTCGAGTCCACCTCCCAGCCGGGCGAGAAGACGAGCGAACACCCGAGCGGAATGTGCGGCCCCTCCGGCGGCCGGCTCTCGAGTCCGACCACGTCGAGTTGCTCGCGGGCCACCTGCGCCTCGATCCGGCCGGCCTTCTGGTTGATCGCCTTCAAGTGTTTCACGGCTCTCTCCCGGTCAATGGTCGAAGCGGGTCAGGTACGCCGGGTTCCGCTCCGCCAACTCTCCGTAGATCTCCAGACAGGTATGCGTCCACGTCCGCACCCAGGTGCAGAAGTGCAGGTTGGGCGCGGTCGTCTTTCCGGTTCGCGTATATGCCTCGTGGTAGCAGCCGCCCGAACAGATGGGGCGGGCCCAGCACGTGTGGCAGTCCGTCTTGTTCTTGACATGGTGGTCTTCGAGGAACTCCCGCTGGCGCTCGCGGTCGATCCCGTCCCGCACCGTCCCGAAGCTGTGGTCGTCGGAATAGGCGAAGCGGTGGCAGAGCGACACGTCGCCTCCCGTCGTCACTCCCATGAGCCCGAGCCCGGCCCCGCAGGGATACGCCTTGCTCACGCCCTTGTGGATCTCCTCCAGCGTGTCCTTCACGTTGGAGAAGCCGTGGTGCCGGTTCTGGACCGCGTGCTCCAGCCAATCCCGGGCCAGTTCGTCGAACTGGCGCAGCATGCCGACGTATCCCTCGTCCGTGATCTCCCAGTCGCGGCCCGAGGAGGTCGTGACGGGGGCGAATCCCACCTCCCAGAACCCCATCTCCTCGGTGAGGTGACGGTAGATGCGGTGGATGTCGAGGTTCTCGCGCGTGAGGGTGACGCGGGCCCCGATCGGGCGCGTCTTGTGCCGGCGGAGCAGTTCCTGGATCCGCGGGCGGACGGTCTCGTAGGAGCCCTTCCCGCTGTGGAAGACCCGCATGCGGTCCTGCATCTCCTGCGGCCCGTCGATGGAGACGGTCACGCCGATCTCGTTCTCCGCCAGCCACTCGATGATGTCGGGCCGGAGGAGCGTCGCGTTCGTCGTGAGGCTGAACTCGATCCGTTTCCCCTCCTCCTCGGCGCGGTGGCGGGCATAGGCCACGGTTTCCTGGAGTGTCGGGAAGTTGAGCAGCGTCTCGCCCCCGAAGAAGGTGAGGTGGGCGACTTCGAGCGGTCCCGACTCCTTGAGCAGGAACTCGACGCCCTCCCGCGCCGTCTCGTCCGCCATGAACTTCGGATCGTCCGTGCACGTCGGGTCGACGATCTTGTCCTCGCCGTACTCGTAGCAGTAGGTGCACGCGAGGTTGCACTTGTTCGTGACGTTGAGGACCATCGTCGTGAGCGGGAACCCCTCCGGGGGCAGGTCGTTCACGACCTGTTCGGCGGGAGCCCCGGCTTCCCCGACGGCACGAATGTGCTGGAGTTCGGTCAGGCCTTCCCGCACCCGGTCCACGGGGAAGCGGTCGGAAAGGGAGTTCACGACCTCGCCCGGCTGGCGCGGGCCGTAGCTGAGCAGGTCGAGGATCGCCGAGGACGCCGGGTCGATCCGGAAGATGCCGGCCGAGGGGACGAGGTAGAGGAAATTCTCGCCCGCCGCCTCGAAGGTGTGGAACTCGCGGAGCGCCAGTTGGTGGGGGGGTCGGATCATGGGATCAGCCTGCCCGTGGGTACGCCCTGCCAAGGGTCGAATTTGAGGTAGAGCGGCACTGTCACGATGAGATGGCCGCGGGCGCGCAGCGGTCTCCCGGAGGCCGCGTCCGGATCCGCGTCGGAACCCGCGTAGGTCGCGACCACCCACACGTCGCCCACGTTGTTGCGGCTCCCCCGGCGATCCTCGTTGGGACCGTCGATGGCGGGTGTGAACACGCCGTCCGGGCCGAGTGCGCCGACGTAATCGATGTCGTCGTCGTCGAAGGTGGCGGTGTACTCCTCCAGGCTCCAGCTCACCGGCACGCGTCCGAGCCGGAGGTCGTCCTCCGTGTCCGGCTCTCCGTCCGGCCCGTCGTTCCACCCGATGGCGTCGAAGGGCTGGTATCCCTTGGGGAAGTTGGCGCCGCCGATCCGGGACATCCCCGCGCGCGGCGTCACCTGGATGCGGTCCACGCCGTCGTGGACCTGGAGCGCCCCGGCCAGGCTCGCGCCGCCGAGGAAGAGGTCCCTCCCCCCGACCGGCGCATCGGCCTCCACCGCGACGCGCACCGTGACCCGGCTCGCGTCGCCGCCCAGCACCGACTCGACGCGAACCCCCGGACCGAAGTCGAAGTCGGCGGCCGCCGGGTTCACCGGGAGGTTCACGCCGTGGACGCGGACTTCGGCGGCCTCGGCGCCGGTGCGGAGTGCCCGCGGGTGCACGCCCGAGACGACGGGGCCGCCGCTCACCCGGATCAGCTTCACGTCGGGCCCGAACTCGTCGTACGCGCCGGTGAACCAGCGGCCGGTCATCTCCCGCCAGCCGCGGTCGACCGTCATCACCTCGCGGAGTTCGTCCGAACCGCCGGGGTTCGACCGCCCGCGCCACTGGTATCCGGTGTAGACGATGGACTGTCCGCTACGCCGCACCCGCTCCCCCGACTCCGCGTAGGTGTACGAAGCCGAGCTGCGAAACTCCTCGGGCCCATCTCCGGGCTCGATCTCGACCGTGCCGAAGATCTGTCCCTTCCCCGGCTCGAAGCCCGCCAGCGCCCACCTGCCGGCGAGCCGGGGCGAGCGCATCGAGGCGGACCAGGCCGACCACTCGGGCGTCTCGAGGGGGAAGGCCTCGGACAGGTGATCGATCGCCTCGTCCACGGGCTGCGGGCCCTCATCCCCCGACTGGAACGCCTGGAAATCGACGAGGGGGTAGAGGCCGCGGTGCGTCGCCATCAGCAGTTCCCACTCCTCGCGGGTGCGGCGCTGGGTGATGACGCGGCCCATGCTGTGGCACTGGATGCAGGTGTTCTCGACGTCGCGGTCCGCCTCGTAGATGTGTTCGATCAAACGCCGCTCGACCTCGAAGCGGCCGGGTTCGAGTTCCTCCGGAGCGAGCCCCTGCCGGTTCGCGAGGTAGCGGACGACCTCGCGGGCCTCGTCGGGATCGAGCGGCACATCGTTCAGCGCGACCATGCGCCGAACGGACGTCTGCCACCCCTCCGGCGTCTTGCGTTCGTAGGAGATCCGCGACATCCGCCCCTGCTCGTCGCGCTCGTGGCAGCGCTGGCAGCGCCGAATGATGATCTCGTTGTCGATCGAATAGCCCTCGTCGTCGGCCTGGAACGAGGACCCGGGGCTGCCGGCGGCCGGGGGTGCGGCCGGCTCGGCCAGGGGCGGCTCGGGCATGCCCGGGACCGGTGGGATGGCGCGCGCACCGACGAGGGCCACCGCGCCGATGGCCAATCCCGCCGCCAGCAGCCCGTTGAGTCCAGGTCCGCCGCGCGTTGTCGCTTCGCGTCTCATCCATCCTCCACTCCGAACCGGTCAATTGTGCGTCCGCCGACCGGAGCGCGCCAGCCCGAAAGGGGGATGTGCTATCGGTTGTCTGCAGCCAGTCGGGCGGTGGGAACAGCTATTCTCCGCCGCCGATCCGAGAATCGGGCACGACCGGTGATCAAGGCGGCGTAAGTGCGGGGCGCAGTGCTTGCAGTATCCTTTGAGCAGTCATGGCGTTAGAGTCCACAACCCGTGCTCTCCAGCGGCTCGAAGAACAATGCCCTCGTCCGCTGCTGCGGTGGAGGGGTTGCCCGATCCTACTCATCGAGTGTACCGCAGCGTGACTCCGTCCGGCGCGTCGCCGTCGCCATGGACGCACACCACCCGTTCCAGACCGACTTCGCTCGCGTCCACGCACGGGTCCCCACGTAGCGCCCCGCCGCCCACACAACCCCGTAGGCGCCTCCCACTCCCGAGCCCGCGCACCCGTGCCTCTTCACGCCACACACCCTCGGTGAACCCCGCCGGGGCAGCGTGTGAGAAATCCGGGCTAAAACCTCGCGTAGCGATACGGGCAGCGCTCCTGCCACAGCTCGAACTTCGGGTGATCCCTTAGGAACGTCGCAGGCCCCCCCTTATCTATGACAAGCTCAGCGGCGAGACACCAGACCGTCTCGTTCGGGCATGGATTCTCGGGGATCGTCCACACCGTGGTACCGTCGACCTCCCGAATCACACGACCGTTCTCGTCACGCGCCATCATTGAATGCTGACACGGGGGCGGCTCCGGGCTGGATTCCATCAACGCCTCAACGTACTCCACACCGGCCTCCCCGGAGTGGTAAACCCCAAACAAGGCGTGTCGTCCTTCCATATTCTCCATGGACGCGCGATCCTCAGAGGACTCGAACAGCTTGATGAACGCGTCGGTGGCGCCCGCATAGGGGGTATCCTGCATCCCGTCGTACACGGCTGCCGAATGCCCGAGAGCCGTGAATGAACGTACAGCCATGAGCGGCGAACCATCACGCGCGGACTGCACGAGAACATCCGCAAACGCATCCAGTTCTTCCCGCGACCACGGTTCGAACGTCTGCCTCAGAACGGCGATAACAGCATACTCACCCACCAAGGGGTCTTCCTGGAACGCCGCGAATGCGGTCTCAGGTGTAGGGTTCTTCCACTCACCCGCATCCACATCCAGCACCATCCCTCGTGGTACCTCGTAGCGTTTTGGGATGTCGCGCTCTACCTCCTGTGCTACCGCTCCGGCGGGAATCGCCAAGGCCCCCAACAGCAAGATGCCGTACCTCATTCTTAGCCTCCTTCAGCAGCTAAAAGGACCACCTTCAGCTTTAATGGGTGCTAGCTTCTTTACCCAACTTCCGTAGTTCTGCCAGAATACGTTGGCGCTGACGCGAGCCGTTGCCTGTTTGCCCGCCGTGACGAACTTATTGTAAAACTCATTCCACTCCCTCGCCAAACTGTTATTTATGCTGGTTTCTTCGGAGCTGACAAGAGGCTCCATCGCATTGAAGTGAGTAGTCGCGGTATTACTCTTGATGCAGGCTTCGTACCCGTCCTCGTGCTCGCGTTCATGCGATATGATCTGGAGTCTGAACACGTCCTGCAGCGGTCCAGGTCTGGCAGTAGTAATTGACATCGTAATACGCTGCTTGATTCACCACGTTGGAACTGGAGCTCGGGCAAGTACTGTTACCGCCCGGATAGCGACCTACGTCTGTGTTAGCCGTATCGGAATTGTAATCGCTTACAATATGGAGCAACGTCGGAATATAGGGAGATGCCTGCGCATAGTACTCATTCGCCCAGGGTCCGGACCCACGTGCTGCCGTTGGTGGCGACGGGGCGTGCTGCGGAAGTGTATAGGCTCCCGCCACCTTATCTCTTGGTGAGTTTGGTGAGAGACGATTCATGTATGAGCGATTTCTGAAATACGGAGTTGCGTTGAGCTCTGCCGGACGGTAATTCTGCCGAGCCCCAACCGTGGCCGGCTGGGTGTCGGAGAACACTTCCGAGCCGGAAGCGTCCGTGACACGGACCGTGACGTTCGCCGTGCTTGTCGCCGTACCGTCCCAGAAATTGGCCTCTGCGCCGCCGGACTTCGTGTCTCCCTTGTCAGAGGACCACTGATACCGCAGGGTGGCGGGAGTGACGTCATCCGGTACGTGAACGGTGCACCTACCCGTGCTCCCGCGGGTAGCGGCCGGGCATTGAAGCGCGTATGCGCCCGAGGGCGGTTCGTTGGGATCCTGCGTGTCATCGTCATCGTCTTCGCCTCCCCGTGTACCGCCGATGCCCCAGCCCGGCGGAATGAATCCTTTACCTATCGGAAACATGACGGTTTCCAGGTCCCGGCCGACGAAGTTCTCCTCGCACTCGCCGGAATGCGCGTCACGGTCAAACCCGACTGCACAAAGCTCTTCCGGTTCTTCGGGCGATACCCTCACTATAATATCGCGCATACGGGGGAGCTGTGCCATTAGCGTAGGGTTGTAACTGACAAAATGCGCGACCGGTTCGCGGATCCTGATGCTGGCCGACCTGGTTTCGGAGGCCGGGAAGATAGCAGACAATTGCGCCAGGAGCTCCTTGTGCGCGATATCGTCCCACGGGACCGCGCAAGTCACATGAATCTCGATTTTGTACTCACCGGGATCAGCAGTCTCGCGTTGGACCATCGCCACCTGGATGCCGTACTTGTCGGTTGCCGCCACGTTGTCGCTATACACCATCTTCCGGGTGTGCAGCGTGTAGGCTCCACCGGAGCGGCGGTAGAGGAAGATGCATTCGTCCGTCTGAAGCATCCTGATGATCTTGTCCCATCCGATGAAACGCATATCGGTGGTGGGGTTGAGGTCGGGTCAATGGGTGTGTAAACGTCATCAGGCGGCGATCCTCTCCCGACCCTCGGGGACGGGCTTTCCGTCCTCGAACCTCCTCCCTTCGTACACCTCCCCCAGCAAGTGGGGCGCGTTGAGCTTCCCGAACCTCTTCTCGGCCACCACCAGCAGCCGCCAGATGAGCGCCGTGGCGTTGTCGACCCGCTTGAACCGCTTCGCCGCCGTCGTGCGCAGCCGGACCGAGGCGAACGGGCTCTCCACCACGTTGGTCGTCCTCAGGTGCCGCCAGTGCTTCTCCGGAAAGTCGTAGAAGGCCGTCATGCGCTCCCAGTCGTCCTCGAGCACGGCCACCGCCTTGGACTCGGCGTCTCCGTAGCGGTCCCGGAAGGCGTCTCTCGCCTCCTTCGCCGCCGCCCGCGAGGGCGCGTACGCCGCCGCGCGCAGCATCTCCCTCGCCGCGATCTGCTCTCTCTTGGGCAGCCGGTCCAGCACGTTGGCCGTCTTGTGGTTCCAGCACCGCTGCTCGGCGGTCTCCGGCCACACCTCCCGCGCCGCGCCCCAGATCCCCAGGTTCCCGTCGGCCACCAGAAGCTTCGGCGTCCCGAGCCCCCGAGCCTTCAGATCCCTCAGCACCGCCGCCCACGACGCCGTCGACTCGCGGTAGCCCGGCGTGACCGCCAGCACCTCCTTCGTCCCGTCGCTCATCGCGCCGATGACGACCAGCAGGGCCGCCTTGTCCTTCTCGAGCCCCGCCTTCACGTAGATCCCGTCCGCCCACGCGTACACGAGTTCACGGTCGCCCAGCGGCCGCCGGCTCCACGCCTCGTGCTCCGCCGTCCACTTCGCCCTGAGCCGCCTCACCGAGGACTTCGACAGCGGCGCCCCGTCGCCCAACAGCCCCCTGAGCGCCAGCTCGAAGTCGCCCTCGGCCAGCCCGTGCAGGTACAGCTCCGGGATCAAGTCGCCCACCTCCCGCGTCCGGCGCGCGAACAGAGGCAGCACCCGGCTCTCGAACCGCTCCTCCAAGCCCCCGACCCGAGGCCGCCGCACCTCGATCGTCCCCGAACTCATGGCCAGACGACGCGGCTTGCCGTACCCGTTCCGGTAGCCCGGCGGCGCGTCCACCGCCGCCCGCCGCTCAGACTTCACCCGGCCCAAGAGCTCCGTCACCTCCTCCCCGGCGCCTGCTGGATCATGTCCCGCGCCTGCTCCCGCACCCACACCTCCAGCGTCTCCCACGCTGGCCCGTCGAATCTCTCCCGCGTATCGTTGCCCATGAGGCGACGTCCTTTCTCCGGGTCTCCCCCCGGATCCGTTGTTACTGGTCAGCTGAAAGGTACGTCGCCTCGCTTTTTACACACCTTAGAGCCCCTTCCTCCATTCATGATGACGCCGTTATGTGCGCCGGGGAAACTCTCCGCCGGTCACTCGCGCCCAAAAATCCTGCCAAAGACCCCTTCTCAAGCCACCCGAAAATTGTGGGGGGGGGACACCCAATGGCAAGACCGCTGCACCGCCTCTGCCGCTCTAATGCCGATGCGCGCCATCTGTTGTGTGTGCTCGCTTTCGATGCCCTGGGCCGGGGCGGTCCACGTCCACACCCCGCGCCTGCCGGAGCAACTTGGACGGTGACACGCCCGCCGCAGGCGGTTTCTCCTGCCAGGGTGGCATGCTCCGCAGGAGTGACATGGGGCGGCGACCATGACGGTGGGACGGTCAGTCACGGCCGCCCCTGAGAGGGGTTTGAGGGGTTGCCCGAGAGGGGTGCGCCGCACTCGTCGTCAGCGGAGGTTCGACCGGCAACTCCTCGTCGGGATCCTTACCGGCAAGAGGTGTCCGTTTGGAGCTCGAGCAAGCCGGCCCCGACGGCGAAGGCTAAGACGGCCAGGAAATCGGGCAGCGGCACCGGCGACCCGAGCCGGTTGTATGCCTGGTAAATGTCGGGAACCTGATCCAGCGTCGGAGCCACGTTGGTGAGCCGTCGGAGGTCGACGTTGCGCAGGAAGCGCGCTCCGCCCGGCAGCCGCTCGGAGGTGAGGAGGCGTTCAAGCGCGACCCGGTCGCCCACCACAGCTGGACGGCGCACGGTCGCGAGCGTGGCGCCGGCCCGAAACCGAACCGCCGGTAGCGAGCGGATCGTCTCCCACGCCGCCCGCACCTCCGGGCGCGCCAGGAAGGCGTCAGCCTGGCGTTCCGCGAGCGAGCGGTCTCCCGGTTCCGACACTGCGGGCGCTCCGGACGGGGAGGCGGGCTCCAGGATGCCCGCACCCGCTTCCCGGGCCGCGGCCAGGCGCACCTCCCAGAACGCGTGGCCGTTCGCCTCGGCGGCCTGTTCGAGGAAAGGAACGGAGAGTGCCCGGTAGGTGCGATACACCTCGCGTTCCCTGTCGTCGTAGAAGTCGCACGCCGGCCCGGTCATGGCCTCGTCCTCGAGCGCGGTGTGCGCCACGATCGCGGCGAGCCATCCGGAGGCGAGCGCCTTCTTGACGCCGTACGAGGAGAGGGGGTCGATGAACGAGCCCGCGTCGCCGACGAGGAGCAGGCCCGCCCGGCCGTACGAGGTCGCGCCGTAGAGCGACGCGGGACACGCCCGCACGGGGCCCGCGAGCCGTCCGCCGGCGCGCCCTCTGCCGAGCCGCCGGGCGAGGCGAGCCGCCTTGCCCAGTTCGGTGCGCCACATGCCCTCGAGGCCGAGTTCGCGGCTCAGGCGCGTGCGGCGCGGGTCGACCATCGCCGTCACGCAGCGGGTGCCGGGCGAGGTCGGGACCGACCAGGCCCACCCATCCCGGTAGCTTTCGATGAGCGTACAGCCCGGGTCCGGCGCGGGGCGGTCGGGCGCGGCGGTCCAGCGGCCGATGAGGGCGAGGGTGGCGATCCCGCGTTCGCGGATGCGGAACCCGCGCCGGGCCAGCACCCCGGCGCGGCCCGAGGCGTCGAGCACCCAGCGGGCCCGATAGTTCCCGGCTGCGGTGGCGATTCGCCAGCCGTCGGGCTCGGCCGCCGCCTCGATGACCGGGCCGTCGGTCCGCAGCCGCGCGCCCGCCTCGAGCGCCACGCCGTGAAAGACGGCCTCGAGCGCGGCCCGGTCGGCGTGGAAGCCGCGCTCGTGCGTCTCGAACCGCTCCTCTCGGCGGGGCATGTCCGCCCACCAGACGGTGTTGCCTTCGTTCGGCACGAGGCCCGCCGCGTCGAGCGCATCCAGTGCCCCGACGCGTTCGAGGAGCTTGCGGGCCGAGCTGGGGATCGACTCGGCGAGCCATTTCGCCGGCGGGGCCGGCCGGGTGATGAGCGCTACATCGTGCCCGTGCCGGGCGAGCGACGCCGCGGCGGCGCAGCCGGCCGGCCCCCCGCCGACGACCAGGACATCATGTGACGTGTCCGTTGACGTGTCTGCCAGGTCGGCTCAGTTCTCCCGCTGCCGCAGCACGTCCCCTCCGCTCGGCCCGTCGGTGGCGAAGCAGTAGAAGCGCCCGTCACCGCCCGTGCCGCGCAGGTCCTCGAGGCTGCAGCCCCGCGAGCCGTGCGCCTCGTTCCACGACGTCGGGTTCGCACCGCCCCCCGTGCGGTCGTGGTGCCCGACGAGCGCGCTGCCCTCGCCGCCCGACGTCCAGTTGCTGCACGTCGTGTCCCCGTCCGCGCCCGAAGCCATGCCATTCATGAGCGAGCCGGTGAGGATGTCGTGCTGGTTCGGCTGGTCGCCCCGACCGTTCACCTCATCCCCGTTCTCGGTGAGAATCGTGGCCTTGGTCAGGTTCGGGCCGTTGCTGTGCAGGTGCTCGACATCGCGAGCGATCATCGTGCCCCCGTGGTTGTACCACGGCCCGTCGCCGATCCGGTCGCGCGCGTTGACGCCGCCCGCGCCCGTCGTGCTCAGGTAGGCCCGCCACATGCGGTCGGGCAGCCCCGCCGCTTCGGCCAGCGTCTCGCAGTACGCGTCCGCGCCCTCGAGTCCGCCGAGGTCCGCGCCGTCGCCCGAATTCGAACTCGTGATGAAGAAGCTGGTGTTCGCGTCCTGCGCCGCCGCCGCGCTGGCGCCGATGGCGAGGAGAATCGCGGTGAGACTGATGGCCCGTTTCATGTCCGACTCCTGTCCAGTGTAATCCGCTCGATCTGCTCCGCCCCGGTCGCGGCTAGCGCCGGATGTATTTCCGCATCTGACGGGGTCCGACTTCCGCCCCGTACAGGTTTCCATGCGCGTCGATCGCGATCCCCTCGGCCCCGCTCGTTCCCGAGGCGTCCGGATTCGGCTCGGGGTCGGGGATGAAAGCCGTCACCCACCCGGACGCCGCGTCGCCGATGTAGATCCCGCGCAGCCATCCCTTGTTGCGGCGCGCGTTCGACTCGGAGTCCGTCGAATACAGCACGTCGTTCTCGTCGATGAAGAGCCCGCTCGGACGCCCGAACTGGTACCAGGTCTCGAGATGGTGCCCCTCCTGGTCGAAGATCTGGACGCGACTGTTTCCGCGGTCGCCGACGAACAGACGCCCCTGCGAGTCCATGGCGAGCGCGTGCGGGTCGCGGAACTCTCCGTTCGCCGTCCCCATCCGCCCCCACTCCATGAGGAAGGTGCCGTCGGGCGCGAACTTGATGATGCGGTTGTTGCCCCCGGCGTCGTGTCCGTCCGCCACGAAGATGCTCCCGTCGGGCGCGACGAGGATGTCCGACGGCTTGTTGAAGTGGTTCGGCCCGTCGCCGGCGACGCCCTTCTCGCCCAACATCATCAGGACCTCGCCCTCCGGACTGAACTTGTAGATGACGTGTCCCCAGCCCTCCGGTACCGGTGCGTAGCCCACCGCGTCGGCCACCCACACGCTGCCGTCGTCCTCGACGAACATCCCGTGCGGCCACGCGATCATCCCCGAACCGAAGCTCCGCACGAGGTTGCCCTCGGTGTCGAAGAGGAGGACCGGGTCGACATCGCTCTCGACGCACAGGTTCGCGCCGCAGCGCTCGCCCACCCAGATGTGTTCGCCGTCGGGCGCCGGATAGACCGCGCTCGTGGCGCCCCAGCTTCGGCCGTCCGGAAGCTGCCCCCAGTCGTCCATCGCCATGTACGGGTTCGGCGCCGTCAACTGCGCCTGGAGCGTCCCTGCGCCCGGCCCCGCCGCCGCCAGCGCGAGGACCGCGAGAAGTATGATTCGTCTTGCGCCTTGCAATCCGCCCTCCTTCCGTGATGGGTCCGGTGACGATGCGACGTGATCGCCAAGCCGGGCAAGCGCAGGCATCCGCCCTCGCCGTGGGGTCCCGAGGACGTTCCCGCGGGAACGTCCGCTACGTCGCCTCGGGTTCCGTCGCGGGGCTGCCTCCCGCGGCCACGGTCGACCTCCCGCCGCTCTTCGCCCTGGCCGCCAGCCGGCCGAAGGGGCCGCTGATCGCCCACGCCGCACCCACGATGATGACGATGAGGGTCGCCCAGCGCATGAGCCCGGCACCGAACGCCGCGTCGAAGGCGGGCCACCGGAAGCGGTAGGCCATCAACTCGGAACCCCGATCCGTCATCCAGTGCCAGCCCGTGTGCGCGAGCAGCGCCGACGCGAGGATCGTCCCCATCCGCTCCGCCACCACCTTCCGGAACAACAGTTCAACCACCGGGACAGCGAGGGCCACCACGAACAGTTGCCCCAACTCCACCCCCACGTTGAAGGAGAGCAGAGAGGTGAGCAGGTGCCCGCCGGCGAACTGGAGCGACTCGCTGAGCGCGAACGAGAAGCCGAAGCCGTGCACGAGCCCGAACCCGAACGCGAGCAGCCACCGCTTGCGCGGCTTCCCCCCCACGATGTTCTCGAGCGCCATGTAGACGATCGAGAGTGCGATCAGCGTCTCGATCAGCGGCGGAAACCACAGCGCCCGCGGCGCGATCCCGAACGCCGACGCGATGAGGGTGATCGAGTGCGCGATGGTGAACGACGTGATGACGGGAAGCAGACCCCACAGCGTCCGCAGCGGGATGACGAGGCAGAGCAGGAAGAGAAGGTGGTCGATCCCGTCGAGGATGTGCGTGAAGCCGAGCGACACGAAACGCAGCGCCGCCTGGTGCCAGCGGGGGTCGAGCCGCACGAGTCCCGGGTCGCCGACGTACTGGAAAGCGCGCTCCGGCCGGTCCGGCGGGCGCAGGCGCAGCACCGTGACCGTGCGCAGCCCGAGGTGCGCGAACGCCGGGTCGATCGAGAAACGCGACTGGTCCGACTCGATCTCGTACTCCAGCAGCACGTCGAGCAGCGCCTGCCGCCACGGCAGTTGCAGCCCGGGATCGAGCGGCGGGTCGTCGAAATGCGCCAGCGCCGTCTCGTACGTGGCGAAGGAACGGTCCGAGGGGAGGGAGACCCGCGTGGCCACGATCCGCGGCGTCCCCAGGCGGCGGTCCTCTTCATGGAAGGTGACGTAGTCGGCGAGCCAGAGTTGCGCCGCATCGCGCAGGAACGGCCCCGCGGCCTCCAGGTCGAGATACCCCAGGCCGTACTGGGGGAACTCGATGTCCCGCATCGACTCGAGCGGCGCGCGGACGAGGAAGCGGAGGCGGCGACCCTCCGGCGTGACGAAGGCCTGAACCGTGACGTCGGACGGAATCTCGTGCAGCACCGCCAGGCCGGGCACCTCCGGCGTCGCGGGATCCGCTGCGGCCCGCAGCCCGCCGGCCGGGACCGACAGGACGCCGACGGCGAGCGCGAGCCCGGTCAGGGTCGTTGTCCGGTAGCGGGCGTCCATTCACGATCTCCGAATTCCGTGACGTTTCGAGATGAGGCCTGTTCGTCGGGAACGATGGCGCGGTTGGCCCGTGGCGTCGACCCCGGCAGCGTCTCTGGACGAATGTGGACGGGACAGGTAGCGTGAACGGGCGCGGCACGGTACAGGATCGGCAAGGAGATACAGCCATGACTGGGAAGCAGCGGACCCTCATCCTGGGTGCGGTCGCGGGCGTCGTCATCGCGCTCGCGTGCGGTCAGGCGGCGATGGACGACGGAGCCTCGGCCAGCACGGGACAGGGTGTCGAGGCGCCGATGTTCGAGGTGGACCCCTTCTGGCCGAAGCCGCTGCCGGATCACTGGGTGCTCGGATCGGCGATCGGAGTCGGGGTGGACTCCCGCGACCACGTGTTCATCATCCACCGCGGCAACCTCACCGAACACACCGAAGGCGGGGCCGACGCCGACCCGCCGATCGGCGAGTGCTGCCGGGCCGCGCCCCCCGTGCTCGAGTTCGATCCCGAGGGCAACCTCGTGAATTCGTGGGGCGGCCCCTCCGACGACTACGTATGGCCGGGCTCGAACCACGGGATCACCGTCGACCACATGGACAACCTGTGGATCGGCGGCAACGGCGGGAGTGACTCGCATATCCTGAAGTTCTCGCGCGACGGCGAGTTCCTGGCGTCCTACGGGGAGCCGGAGGTCGGGGAGGAGCCTGACAGCAACAGCGAGACGCGCTTCAACCGCGTCGCCAAGCTGGCCTTCGACGCCGAGGCCAACGAGGCCTACCTCGCCGATGGGTACGGCGGGCGTCGCGTCGCGGTGCTCGACGCATCGACCGGCGCCTTCAAGCGCCACTGGGGCGCGTACGGAAACGTCCCGGACGACACGCCGACGCCGCGCTACGATCCGGACGCCCCGCTGATCCAGCAGTTCCGGACGCCCGTGCACTGCGCCGAGCCGTCGCTCGACGGCTTCGTGTACGTATGCGACCGTCCCAACGACCGCATCCAGGTCTTCCAGACGGACGGCACGTACGTCGATGAGGTGCGGATCGCGCCGCGCACGCTGGGCGACGGGTCGACGTGGGACATCGCCTTCTCGCGCGACCCGGAGCAAAAATACATGTACCTGGCGGACGGGAAGAACATGCGGGTCTACATCATGGACCGCGCCACGCTCGAGATCCTGACCAGCTTCGGCGATGGCGGCCGGCAGCCAGGCCAGTTCTTCGCGGTCCACAGCATCGCGACGGACTCGCAGGGCAACATCTACACGACCGAGACCTACGAGGGGAAGCGGGTCCAGAAGTTCGTGTACATGGGCATGGGCCAGGTTTCCGCGGAGAACCAGGGTCCGCCCTGGCCGCGCGGCGAGCAGTAGCCGGGCCGGTCGCGTTTCACGGCCGGACTCACAAGGGACGGGGGCGCCTCTCTCGGGGACGCCCCCGTTTTCAGTCCCGCGAGGAGGGACCATGAACAGGAAGCGTCGAACCCTTACTTGTGGCTTGTTCGCGGGCGTCGGTATTGCGCTCGCCTGCGGGCAGGCGGCGATGGACGACAGTGGCTCGGCCGCGGCGGGATCGGGCGTCGAGGCGCCCATGTTCGAGGTGGATCCGTTCTGGCCGAAGCCGCTGCCCGAACACTGGCTGCTCGGCTCGACCGTCGGCGTCGGGGTGGACTCCCGCGATCACGTGTTCATCATCCACCGTCGCGCCTCGATCAATCCGGGCACCGAACTGGGAGCGGAAGCGGATCCGCCGACCAGTGAGTGCTGCCGCGCCGCGCCCGAGGTGCTCGAGTTCGATCCGGAGGGGAATCTCGTCAACTCGTGGGGCGGTCCCTCCGACGGGTACGTGTGGCCGGAGTCGAACCACGGGGTCACCGTCGACCACATGGACAACGTGTGGATCGGCGGCAACGGAGGAAGCGATTCGCACATCCTGAAGTTCTCTCGCGACGGGGAGTTCCTGGCGTCGTACGGCCAACCGGCGTTGGGGCAGGAGCCCGACAGCCACAGCGAGACGCGCTTCAACCGGGTGGCCAAGGTCGCCTTTGACGCCGAGGCCAACGAGGCATACGTCGCCGATGGCTATGGGGGACGCCGCGTTGCGGTGCTCGACGCGTCGACGGGCGCCTTCAAGCGCTACTGGGGCGCCTACGGCAACGCGCCGGACGACACGCCGACGCCGCCCTACGATCCGGACGCGCCACCTCCCCAGCAGTTCCGCACGCCGGTCCATTGCGCCGACCCCTCGCTCGATGGGCTGGTGTACGTATGCGACCGAGCCAACAGCCGGATCCAGGTCTTCCGGCGGGACGGGACGTTCGTCGACGAGGTGGGGATCGCCCCCCGTACGCTGGGAGCAGGGTCCACCTGGGACCTCGCATTCTCGCGCGATCCCGAACAGCGGTACATGTACGTCGCCGACGGTTCGAACCACCGGGTCTACGTCATGGACCGGGCCTCGCTCGAAGTCCTGACCACGTTCGGCGATGGGGGTCGGCAGCCGGGACAGTTCATCGGCGTGCACAGCATCGCAACGGACTCGGAGGGCAACGTCTACACGACCGAGACGTACGACGGGAAGCGCATCCAGAAGTTCGTCTACATGGGCATGGGCAGTGTGCCGGCCGAGCAGGGCCCCCCGTGGCCCGACGGGCAGTAGGCCGCTGGCGCGGCGAGCCGACGCCACGATCCGGGCACCCGCGCGCTTCGGGTCGCTAGAAGACCGAAGCCTGTAGCCGCGTGTACAGATAGCGGCCGTTGAAGCCCATCGCCGATGTAGAGCGGTAGGGAAAGATCCCGCCCAACGCGTCCACGCGGGTCGGGAAGGCGTCGAAGAGGTTCTCACCGCCCACCGTCAGCCGCCATTCGCCGCCGATCGCCCACGTCGCCGCCGCGTCGAAGGTGACCTTCGGCTCGAGGCGGCGGATTCGGTTCGGGTGTTCCCCTCTCCCGAACGCGCGCAGTTCCTCCTGCGCGCCGTAGACGTTGGCGCCGAGTCCGAACCGGAAGGCGCCGGTCGAGAGTCCCGCCCGGAAGGCGCCGCGCCAGTCCGGGAGGCCTTCCTCGAGGTGGAAGACATCGAACGCGTCGTAGATCGCGGAGGTCTCGTCCCTGAGTACCGGGTTCTCCTCCACGCAGGCCGCAATGTCGTCGCCGGGGCAACGTCCCTTCACCTGGCTCCAGTTCGCCGCCCCCCCGAGCTCGAGCAGGGACGCGTCGCCGATCCTCCGTCGCCAGTCGACCGCCGCGTCCACCCCGTAGGCGCGGACGTCGAGCGCGTTCGAGAAGAACCGGATCGATTCCGTCCCGTAGTCCGCCAGCAACCGCTGGACACGCTTGCTCGAGAGCGGGTTCGACAGGATGATGGCGCCGTCGACCTCCGTCACGTATCCGTCGACCGTGAGGTGAAGGTTGTCCGTCGGCGTCAGGGCGAAGCCGGCGCTCAGCGAGCGCGACCTCTCCATGGTGAGCGGGACCGCGCCGAGGGCCCTCGCCTGGGCTGTCTCCAGGGGAAACTCGCCCACCTCGAATGGAGTCGGGTTCTCCGGATCGTCGGGATCCTCCCGGCGGCCCGCCGTGATGTGTCCGTAGTGGGACTGGCTCAGTGCGGGCGCCCGGAAGCCGGTCGAGGCTCCGGCCCGAAAGATGACGTCTTCCGACAGCCCGAGCCGGGCGGCGAGCTTCCCGCTCAGCGCGCCTCCCAGGTTGTCGTAGCGCTCGTAGCGCGCGGCCGCCGAGACCAGGATCCGGGGCAGCAGAGGCGCCTCGAGTTCCCCGTACGCGCCGAGGTTGGAGCGGCCCCTGCGCCCGGCCTGCGCCGGTCGAAAGCCGGTGAATCGCTGGGAGCCGGAGGCCGCGATGCCGCCGCTCTGGCTGGCGCGGAAACCATCGGCGTACGACGCCCTCTCACCCTCGATCACGAGGTAGTGGTCGCGCCGGAACGAGGCTCCGAGCGCGAGCGTGGCGTCGCCTCCTCCGAGCCCCAGGTCGAGCCGCCGCCACACGTCGGTGTTCGCCAGGAAGTGGCCGTTCTCGAGCGAGCCGGCGTAGAACCGCGTCCTGTTCCGTATCCCGGGGTCGTCGCGTGTCCCGGAGATACCGTCGGCGCGGGGCGCGCACGCGGCCTCGAGACAGGGACCGAGGGAAGGGTTGAGCGTGTCGAAGAGGTCGATGTCGACGCGGTTCGAGCCGTATTGCGCGCTCACGTCCCAGTTCCAGCCGCGCTCCGTCCCCCGCACGCCCGCGACGCCGAAGAGGTCACGCGTGTCGGAATCGAACGTCGGGAGGAAGCCGAACGGATGGATCTGCGGCCAGTTGCGGTCGTCCATCGACCGCACGTAGAGATCCGAATGCCGCTCCCGGCGCTTGCTGAAGCCGCCGAACGCGTAGAGTTGCGCCGCGTCCGGGGCGTCTCCGAGCGGAAGCTCGAAGTTCGCGAGGAACATCCGGCCCGTGGACTCGCCATCCCCCCACCGGTGGGTCGGTTGCGGGACCTCGTTGTTCTTGCGGATGACGGATCCGTGGTCCACGAAGTCGGCATCGCCGGGGACGATCTGGTCGCGCGGATCGGCGCCCGCGCGGTTCGTGGGGTCTCGCTGGGTGAGTCCGCCCGTGAGGTTGAGCACCCCGCGGGGGCCGATCGCGATCCCCCAGTGTCCCGACAGGTCGTAGCGCGACCCGTCGTCGTCCCATTCGTCCGGAAAGTGGTGTCCGACCGAGGCGATGAACTCGGGTGCCGAGACCGTATTCCTGAGTCGCAGATTGATGACGCCGGCGATCGCATCCGACCCGTATTGAGCCGCGGCCGCGTCGCGCAGGATCTCCATGCGACTCACGGCCTGTAGCGGGAAGGCGTTCATGTCGACGCCGCTCGAGCCGGCGAAGGCCCCTCCGCCGGACGTGTGAACGACGGCCGTGGCGTGGCGGCGCTTCCCGTTCACCAGGACCAGCGTGTGGTCCGGCGACAGTCCGCGCAGCTGGAACGGCCGGACGCCCGACGTGAGGTCCGCCCCCTGTCGGCGCGGGAAGTAGACCGAGGGCGCGAGTTCGTTCAGCGCCGCGGCCATTTCCACCTGCGCGCTCTCGGCGATCCGCCGGGCCGGGTGGAAGTCCACCGCCACGCCCAACTCGTCCGGAGCGCCGTGCGGGGCCCGCGACCCGATCACGCGAGCGGTGCCGTTCACGGGGACCTCCGCCCCGATCGCAAAATCCCGGTGCGCCCGCCGGCCGGTCGTGACCCGCACCTCCGCCTCGACCCCAACGAACCCGGCGCCCTCCACGCGAACCGTCCGGATCCCGGTCGCAACGTCGTCGATGAGGTAGCGTCCCTGCCGGGAGGTCAGCGTGCCGAGCGGCGTACCGGCGACCGCGACCCGCGCCCCCGCGAGCGGGCGCCCGTCGTCCGCGAACACCCGGCCGCCGACGCTCCCCTGTGCCGAAGCGCCGCGGGGTGCGGCCGCCACGAGAAGCAGGGCCCCGAGAGCGAACCGCGCGCATCTCACGCCGGACGGCGCCACCGCCCGTTACCCGCCGACGTTCTCGAACAGGAAGAGGAGGTCGTCGATCTCGTCGATCCCCGTGATGTCGAGGTCCCCGTCGTTGTCCCGGTCGTGGAGGATCGCACAGGACGCCGCGGTCCGGGCCGCGAGTACCTCGGGGCGTCTCAGGAAGCGTCCCCCGGCGTTCTCGAAGATCACGAAGTGGCCGCTGTCGAAGTCCGACGTGAGGATATCGAGATCTCCGTCTCCGTCGAGATCCCCCGCGTCGATCGCGAGGGGGAAGCCGTCCAGCGGGTGTTCCTCGGCGAGGGACAACGCCCCCTCCGGCCCACCGCGAAGGATCGCGAGAGAGGCCGCGGCGCCGTTCACCGCGGCCGCGTCGACCCGCCCGTCACCGTCCAGGTCTCCCGACGCGAGCATCCACGCGTCCCCGGATCGGATCCGTCCCAGCGCCTCGAAGGTGCCATCGCCCCGCGAGGCCAGCGTGATGACCTCGTCCGAGCGGCGGGTGCCAATGAAGACGTCCATCAGCCCGTCGCCGTTCACGTCGCCGGGGGCGCAGGACCACTCGCCGTCCCCGACGTCCATGGTGCCGGTGCGCGAGAAGGTCCCGCCGGAGTTCCGGAACAGCGCGACGCGGTTCGCGTTGAACGCGGTGGCGACGAGATCGGCGTCGCCGTCGTTCTCGAAGTCGACCAGGCAGACGCCGCGCACGCCCTCGCCCACATTGAGATTCTGCACGTGCGTCATGCCGCCGGCTCCATCGCCGAAGAACACGGCGGCGAGCGAGCCGCGCGCGTTCCCGACCACGAGGTCGATGTCGCCATCGCCGTCGAGGTCCGCACCCTCGTTGGTGCTCGGGTCGACCCCGCCCGGCACGGGGACGATGGTGAAATCTCCGTAGCCGCCGGCCCCGTCGTTGAGGAAGATGCGGATGTCTACGGACCGTTCGTTCGGCAGGATGAGGTCCGACCAGCCGTCCCCGTTCAGGTCCCCGGCGTAGGCCCCGTACGTCTGGATATGGGCCTCGCCCGGCCGCCGCACCGGCAGGGTGGCGACGCCGCGCTGGGCGAACGAGCCGGGCGCGGAGGCGGTGCGGAAGGTCCATGTATGTCCGAGGCCGAACTCGCCCTCCGTCCCCCCGTACGAGCCGGCCACGAGCGTCGCGGTGACCTCTTCGCCGGCCGCGAAGGGTTCCGATGGACGGATGCGCAGCGTCCGATCCTGTTCTCCGAGTTCGAGCGCGACCTCGACCACGCCGGACCAGCGCCCGAACACCCTCACATCCAGTACATCCGCGTGGGATCGATCGAGGGGCCGGTCGAAGCTGATGAGAAGGTCGCCGTCTCGCGGAGCGGCCCGGGCGTTGGGGGTCGGCGTCAGCGACTGGACGGCGACAAGCGGGAGCGGTTGGGGAACCGGGTCGGGCGGCGTGACGGGGTCACCGCAGGCGGCCAGGCAGACCGCCATTGCGACCCCGGGCGACAGCGTGCCGGGGGCCGAGTCACGGGTTTTGGTCATGGGCGCATCCTCCGCGGGTCGCCGGGAAGATGCTCTACCGCCGGATGCAGGGACAGTTCGCGAATGGAGGAAGGACTGCTGGAGGAGGGGAGAGAAATCCCGCGCTGCTATCAGCGGCCGAACCAGCCCATCCGGCGTCCGCCGGTTCCCGCGCCGCCGAGGCCCCAGCCGCGTCCTCGGCCGGGCAGGCTCAACCCGGTGCGGATCCCGGCTCCCGCGGAGCCCGCGGTGATGCAGTCGGTGCCGACACCCGAGATGGTCACTCCGCCGCCTCCGAAACCTCGCCCGGAAGCGCTCGAGGTCCAGCGGTCACCCTGGCCCGGAAAGGCCCCGGACTCGGGTCTGCGCCGCAGTATGCCCCGATTGCTCGCCGGCGCCTCCGCCGCGGGCTCACCGAGCGCTGGCAGCGCCAGCGGGGATTCGGGGATGGCCACGAAGGCGAGCAGACCGGCAGTCGACGTCCCCACCCCTCGCACCGATACCGAAGGGAGTTCGGCGGGCAGGGTGGCCGCCGGCGCGGCGGCCTGCCCGGATGCCCCGGCCGACGAACCCGCCGATCCACCGGACGGAAGTACGCCGGGCGGCCGGATCCGGACCACCTCGATGACCCGCTCCGATGCGGGCGCGATCTCCGGACCCGGGCGGTCGAGGCCCCCGGCGGCATGTCGACTCTCGGGGATCCCCACCGTGACCCACGCGAGCAGCGCGGCGTGAAACAGCGCGGAAACGGCCAGCGAGATGGCCATGCGCCCGCGAGCCCGGGGTCGGCGCCATCTGGCGCCACCCGAACGTCCGTCTGCCGCTGGAGACATCCGTCGCATTGAACCTCCGCCGACCGTGTGCCCGATCGCTCTGCGAGCGCTGATGCGCACCTTCCCTGTGCGAGGACGACCGAACCCGGTTTCGGGTCACATCGAGCCGCGCCCGCCTCCCGCACGCTGTACGCCGCGCGAGCCGGGCGCAAGATTCCGGGCTGAACTCCAATCGGGGACTCTTGAAGGAGAACGCACCAAAGTGGCACACCCTCGCTTCTCTCGACCGACGCCGCGAATCGCGAAGACCCTCCTCCTGCTGCCGCTTCTCGGCTCGACGGCGACACCGGCCGCGGGAGGCCAGGAGGCCGATGAGCGGTATCTCGACCTCGTCGAGTGGCGCTCGATCGGCCCCACTCGGGGCGGCCGCGTGCTCGGCGTCGCCGGCCACCCCACCGACGATCTCGTGTTCTATCAAGGGAGCGCCGGCGGAGGGGTCTGGAAGACGGAGGATGGCGGGGCGAACTGGCGCAACGTCTCCGACGGCTTCTTCGGTACGGGCTCCGTCGGGGCCGTGGAGGTCAGCCGCTCGAGCCCCGAGGTCGTGTACGTCGGGATGGGGGAGACGTGCATCCGCGGCAACGCCTCGCACGGCGACGGCGTCTACCGATCCGACGATGGCGGCGCCAGCTGGCGTCACCTCGGGCTGTCCGAGACGCTTCAGATCGCTCGCGTCCGCGTACACCCCGGGAACCCCGACATCGCGTGGGTGGCGGCGCTCGGCGACGCCTGGGGCCCGAGCGAGGCGCGCGGCGTCTACCGCACCCGCGATGGCGGCGCGACCTGGGAGAAGGTGCTGTATCGCGACGAGAACAGCGGTGCGATCGATCTCGTCCTCGATCCCGCGAACCCCGACATCCTCTACGCGTCGCTACTGGAACTGCGGCGCTTCCCGTGGGGCTTCCGCAGCGCGGGGCCCGGCACCGGGCTCTTCAAGAGCACCGACGGCGGCGACACCTGGACCGAACTGACGGACAACCCGGGCCTCCCGTCCGGTCTCAAGGGACGGATCGGGATCACCGTCTCGCCCCGGAACTCCCAGCGGCTGTGGGCGATCATCGACGCGGCCCGCGGCGTGAAGGGGATCTTCCGCTCGGACGACGCCGGCGCGACGTGGACCCGCGTCAACGAGGACGCCAACCTTCTCCAGCGCCCGTGGTACTACCACCACATCGTGGCGGATCCCGGCGATGAGAACACGGTCTTCGTCCTCAACGTCTTCCTGTGGAAGTCGACCGACGGCGGCGAGACCTTCTCGCGCGTCTTCACGCCCCACCCGGACCACCACGACCTGTGGATCGATCCGGACGACCCCCGCCGGATGATCAACGGGAGCGACGGCGGCGGCGCGGTGAGCTTCGACGGCGGCCTCTCCTGGTCCAGCCTCCTGAATCAGGCGACCGCGCAGCTCTATCACGTGATCGCCGACAATCAGACGCCGTATCGCCTCTACGCCTCGCAGCAGGACAACACGTCGATCTCCGTCGCCAGCCGTTCGGACTTCGGCCGCATCTCCATCGAGGACTGGTACACGGTCGGCGGGGGCGAGGACGGATACATCGCGATCAATATCGAGGACCCGAACATCGTGTACGCGGGCGATCACCACTGGGTGTACCGCTACGATCACCGCAACCGGCAGGTCCGCGACATCTCCCCGAATCCCGAGACCCACTACGGCTGGGGTTCGGCCGACATCAACTACCGCTTCTGGTGGACCTATCCGGTGATGACGTCTCCGCACGATCCGGCTGTCCTCTACGTGACCTCGCAGCATGTGCACCGCACGCGGGACGAAGGCCACAGCTGGGAGGTCATCAGCCCGGACCTCACGCGTGCGGATCCCCGCACGCTGGAGCCGACCCCGTCCACGAAGACGAGGAGACGGGAGAGTACTGGGGGCCGATTACGCGTGAGGCGTACGGCCCCGAGTGGTACGCGACGATCTTCGCCTTCGCCGAATCGCCGGTTGAGCCCGGGCTGCTGTGGGCGGGGTCCGATGACGGGTACATCCACGTGTCGCGGGACGCGGGCGCCAACTGGGAGGACGTGACGATCCCCGACCTGCCGGAGTTCGCGCTCATCTCGATCCTCGAGCCGTCCGCGCACGACCCCGGGACCGCGTACGTGGCCGCGACGCGCTACAAGCTCTCGGACCACGCGCCGTACCTCTACCGGACGACCGATTACGGGGAGACGTGGACGCAGATCACGACGGGGATCCCGGATGACGATTTCACGCGCGTGATCCGCGAAGATCCGGGGCGGGCGGGACTCCTGTACGCCGGGACGGAGCGCGGGGTCTACGCCTCGTTCGACGCCGGGGACTCCTGGCAGCCGCTGAGCCTCAACCTGCCGGTGGTGCCCATCCACGACCTCGTGCTGCGGGATGGAGACCTCGCAGCGGCCACGCACGGGCGCTCGTTCTGGGTGCTCGACAACGTCGAACTGCTGCACCAGTTCACGCCCGGCGAGACCGCCGAGGCGCTGCGGCTCTTCCGCCCGCGCACGACGATCCGCTACAACCCCGGGGCCTCGCCCGCCGCGCTCTTCTCGGCCATGGGGCGGCCGGGGGCCGGCGACCCGGCGGGCGCGAATCCGCCGGACGGCGCGGTGATCCCGTACTACCTGGCGGAGGCGGCCCCGGAGGCGGTCACGCTTCGAATCCTCGAGGACGGGGCGCTGATCCGGGAGTTCTCCAGCGCGTCGACTCCGGAGTCCGGGGGACCGAACTTCTTCGGCCAGTCGGCGGGTGGCGGCGGGCTCTCGGCGGAAGCCGGGGCGCACACCTTCGCGTGGGATCTGCGCGTGGAGCCGGCGCAGGTGCTCGACGATGCCGTCTTCCAGGGCAGCGCGACCGGCCCCCGTGTACCGCCCGGCGACTATACGGTCGAACTGGCCATCGGCGACCTCGTGCTCTCACAGCCCTTCTCGATCGTGCGCGACCCGCGGGTCGACGTCACCGACGGGGAACTCCGGGAACAGTTCGAGTTCCTGCTCGAGGCGAGGGACCGGCTCACCGAGACGATGGAACTCGTGGGCAGGATCCGGGACATGCGCGGCCGCGCCGAGCAGGCCGTCGAGCGCGGAGGGGGAGGAGACCGCCTGCGGGCCGCGCTCGCGGAGTTGAACGACCAACTCTATCCGGTCGAGGAGCGCCTCGTGCAGTACCGGGCCCGCGCCGGCCAGGATCTGATCGCGAATGCCACCGGCATCGACAGCAAGCTGGCCCGGCTCATGGGATTCGCCTCGATGGGAGACGGCCCGCCCACGCAGGGGCAACTGGATCTGCTGGCGCGGCTCGCCGAGGGCATCGAGGCGCGCGCGGCCGCCATCGACGAGATCGAGCGCACGAGCTACGCCGAACTCGCGCGTCTCGTCCCCTGACGGTGAGAGCCCCGCGGTGCGGACGCCCCGGGCTGTTAGCCCCGGCCGCGGGTCGTGATCACGATCGCGCCGACGTATCCGGCGCCGCCGTAGCGGGCGGAGGCTTGCGTGCGCGACAGGATCTCGATCCGGCTCACTTCATCGATCGACATCTCGCGGATCGCGTTAACGGCATCGGGTTCGCGCCGCTCGTTGATGCGCACCACGACGGACTGCATCCGGGAGACCGACCAATTGCTTGCCGTCACCGACTGGAGGAGGATTCTCTCTCCGCCGCTGCGGCGGTCGAACCGGAGGAGCGAGTGCTGGCGCAAGAGCTCGTACACGGTCATCTCGGGGAAGGCGAGAAGATCCTCGCCGCGGATGATCTCGGAGCCGAGGACTCGACTCCGGCCGCCGCCACCCGAGGCGAGGGACCCGACCTCGAGGCGCTCCTCGGCCTCGCCGGTCAGCGAGATCTCCACATCCTGCTGGGCGAGCACGGCGCTCGTGGTGTACGGAACCTCGGGGCCGCGCCGGTCCGCGAAGATGGCCCGCAGCGAGACTTCCGTGTCCTTCGGGAGGCCGCAGATGGTGTAGAAGCCCTCCATGTTCGTCTGGGCCTCGGCGCGCTGCCGGGCATCGCCCTCTACCCAACTCACCGCTACGGTCCCGCCGGGCACGAGGGTTTCCGCCTCCGGATCGGTCACGAAGCCGACGACGGCCGCCTCCGTCTCCTCGTTGCCGCCGGGACAGAAGTCGGCGAACGACTGGGCCGCCGCCGATTCCGCGACGACGAAGAACAGGGCGGGCGCCGCAAGGCGCGCGAAAGATTTCGGCATGTCGACCTCTTTGCTCATGGCTGGCCCCGGGCGTCATGCCGTGGGGCGGTGCGGGGACTGGTTAGCGGCCGCGTGTCGTGATCGCGATCGCGCCGACGAACCCGTCGCCTCCGTAGCGGGCGGAAGCCTCGGTGCGCGACAGGATCTCGATCCGGCCCACCTCATCGATGGACATCTCCCGGATCGCCGCGACGCCGTCGGCCTCGCGCCGTTCGTTGATCCGCACCTGGATCGCCTGCAGCCGTCCCGCCCGGAGACTCGAAGTCGCCGACGTGAGGAGGATGACCTCCCCGACCCCGCTGCGGCGGTCGAACCGGAGGAGCTGGTGCTGGCGCAACAGGTCGTACACGCTCATCTCGGGAAGGTCGAGAAGATCCTCGGCCCGAATGACCTCGGAGCTGAGGATCCGGCCGCGGCCGCCACCCGCGGCGAGCGACCCGACCTCCTGCCGCGTGTCGGGCTCCGCGGTCAGCGAGATCTCCAGATCCTGCTGGGCGAGCGGGGTGGCCGTGGTGTAGGGGACCGCCTCTCCGCGCCGGTCCGCGAAGATGGCCCGCAGCGAGACTTCCGTGTCCTTCGGCAGGCCGCAAATGGTGTAAACGCCCTCCATGTTCGTCTGCGCGTCGGCGCGCTGCCGGGCGTCATCCGCCACCCAGCTCGCCGCGACCGTCGCGCCGGGTACGATCGTCCCGGCCTCCGGATCGGTCACGAAGCCGACGACGGCAGCCTCCGTCTCCTCGTTGCCGTCCGGGCAGAACTCCGCGAACGACTGGGCCGCGGCCGTATTCGCGAGGACGAGGAACAGGGCGGGCACCACAAGGCGCGCGAACGATTTCCGCATGTCGACCCCTTTGCTCATCGCTTGTCCTCGGACGCTGCCCGCCGGCCGGACGGAATATCGCGGTGCGGGCGGGCCTCGGACCCTTTAGGATACTCCGAGTCCGATTTGCGTTGTACGGGCCGTCGGCGCGCCGGCGACCCAGGGTCCGAACGACCATATCTACGCTGTTACCCCTCAACCTGTTTCGGGTGCCGCTCACAGTGCCACGGAGGGAGTCCTGAGCAAGATCGCCCGACGCGACTTCGTGCGTCAGGCCGGACGCCTGGCAGGGGCCGCGGCGGTCGCCCCTTCGCTGGCGGGGCTCGCGGCCTGTGCCGGCCGGGCTTCCGTCCCCGGATCCCCTTTGCCGACCGTCGGCTATGGACCGTTGCGTCCTGCGGGAGGGGAACTGGCGCTTCCGGAGGGCTTCTCCTACGCCGTGCTCAGCGTGGAAGGGCGCGTGATGTCGGATGGGAGGCCGACGCCGCGTGCCCACGACGGGATGGGCCTGTTCGCGGTCAGCGACGATGTCGTCCGCCTCGTGCGCAATCACGAAGACCAGGATCCGCCGGGCGTCGCGGCGCCGCTGGTGTCCCCGGAGCTGGCGTACGATCCGCTCGCAGGTGGCGGTACGACGACGCTCGAGGTCCGGCTGGACCCGGACGGCCGCCCGACCCTGCTGCGGGACTTCGTGAGTCTGGGCGGGACGACGATAAACTGCGCGGGCGGCGTGACCCCGTGGCGCAGCTGGCTGTCATGCGAGGAGACGACGTTCGGCCGCGGGCGCGGCTGGTCCGTCCCGCACGGATACGTGTTCGAGGTCCCCGCGGACGCCGACGAGCCGGTGGAGGCCGTGCCGATCCCGGAGATGGGACGGTTCGTGCACGAAGCGGTCGCGGTGGACCCCGAGACGGGGTTCGTGTACGAGACGGAAGACTACAACCGGCGCGCGGGGTTCTACCGCTTTCGGCCCCGAACTCCGGGCTTCCTGGCGGGCGGGGGTACGCTGGAGATGCTCGCCGTACGCGGCCATCCGCAAGCGGACCTGCGGACGGGCCAGCGGCCGGGAGAGTGGCGTGAGGTGGGATGGGTCCCGATCCGGCGTCCGGACCCGCCCGAGGCGGAGCGGAGCGCGACGACCGCGTGGGCCGAGGGACACGCGGCGGGCGGGGCCCGATTCTCCCGGCTCGAGGGCTGCTGGTACGACGACCGGAGCATCTACTTCCACGCGACCAACGGCGGCGACGCGCAACTGGGGCAGGTGTGGCGCTACGACCCCGCGGAGGAGGGGCTGGCCCTCGTCTTCGAGTCTCCCGCCGAGGATGTTCTCGACGGCCCGGACAACCTGACGGTGAGCCCGAGAGGCGGGATCCTCATCTGTGAAGACAACTTCGGCTCGACCCACCTCCGGGGGCTGGCGCCCTCGGGAGAGATCTTCCCGTTCGCCCGGAACCTCCTCAACCACCGCGAATTCGCGGGTGCCTGCTTCAGTCCCGACGGACGGACGCTGTTCATCAACCTGCAGGGGGACACGATCTCGATGGGACCGGGCCACCTCGGCCACACGTTCGCGATCTGGGGGCCCTGGGAGCGCGGGCCGCTGTGAGCGCGGCCGGCGGCTCGGCGCCGGCGCGCCGGGCCCACCGCATGATGGTCCTGACGCTCGCGGTCGCGCTGCAGGGCTGCGCGCCGTGGGCCACGCGGCCGGTCACGGACCCCGACCCCGGCGTCTTCGTCGTCGGCTGGACGCAGACCGGCGTCGCGTCGTGGTACGGGGAACCGTTCCACGGCCGTCCGGCGGCGGCCGGCGGCATTTACGACATGGACGCGATGACGGCCGCGCATCGCATGGTCCCCTTTGGAACGCGCCTCCGCGTCGACAATCGCGACAACGGCCGCACCGTCGAACTCGTGGTGAACGATCGCGGCCCCTTCGTGCGGGGACGCATCCTCGATGTGTCGCGCGCCGGGGCCCGGGCGCTCGGCATGATCGGACCGGGGACGGCGCGGGTCCGCATCACGATCCTGGAGACGGGGGACGCGGTCTCCGCGCGCGGCGGCTGCGTCCTCGTCCAGGTCGCCTCCTACCGGGAGCGGGCGAGCGCCGAGGCGAAGCGCGGCGAGGTCGCGCAGGCGGGCTTCGACGCCTCTATCGAGCCTTACGAGGACCTGTACCGTGTCGTGGCCGGCCCCTTCGCGGAGGAGGCCGCGGCGCGCGGCGCGGCCGAGGCGCTGGGCGGATTCCTTCGCCGATGCTGACGGCCCGGGCGAGGTCCGGTCGGTGATGTGACCTGATCCGCTGTTCAGTCGTTCTATAACCGTATGCGGCCGGAAAGGGGGCCGTCAGGCACGCGCGCGGCGCATAGCGGCGGCCCGGCGGCGCCGGTAGCTTGCGGCACTCCGACCTGCTCAGAGCCAGGGGTGCCACCCGCCCCGCCGGGGTCCAGGAACCCGGGGCGGCCATGATCAGTAGTTTCCTGGTGGAGGACGTATGCTTCGGAGACGTCACGCGCTCATCGTTCTGGCCGCTCTCGCGGCGCTCGGAGGTCCCGTCGCGTCCGCGCTGGAGGCGCAGGCCGGCCGACGCTTCGGGCGCAACAAGGTCGTGTACCGGTCGTTCGATTTCGAGGTGCTCAAGACCCAGCACTTCGACATCTACTACTACGACCAGACCGCCGCGGCCGCGCCGCTGATCGGGCGACAGGCCGAGCGCTGGTACGCGCGGCTGTCGCGGGTACTCAATCACGAGTTCCGCGAGCGGCAGCCGGTCATCCTCTACGCCGATCACTCCGACTTCGAGCAGACCAACACGTCCGGCCAGTTCATCGACGAGGGGACCCAGGGCTTCACCGAGATCCTGAAGCGAAGGCTCGTGATGCCGATGATGGTGTCGCTCCACGAGACGGATCATCTGCTCGGCCACGAACTGGTGCACGCCTTCCAGTTCGACATGACGGGGCAGGGGACAGGGGGCCCCGGCCTCGATATCCCCGGGGCGATCCGGCTCCCGCTGTGGTTCATCGAGGGGATGGCCGAGTACCTCTCGATCGGACCCATCGACCCCTTCACGACGATGTGGATGCGGGACGGGCTGGACCTGGAGGACGGATTCCCCACGATCCAGGACCTCCGCAACCCGCAGTTCTTCCCCTACCGCTACGGGCACGCCTTCTGGTCCTACATCGGCGGCGCGTTCGGGGACGACAAGATCGGCCGGATCCTGAACCTCGCGGCGCGCACCAACGAACTCGCGGCGATCGAGGCCGTCCTCGAGGTCCCGATCAGCGAACTCTCGGACCGCTGGAGGAACGAACTCGAGACCTACTTCGCGGACGCCCGGCAGGAGACGCACCCGCCCGACGAATACGGCCGCCGTGTGATCTACGAGCCGCCGGAGGAGGGGAAGCTCAACCTGGGTCCCGCGCTCAGTCCCGATGGCGACGAGCTCGTCTACGTCTCGCAGAGCGACCTCTTCTCGATCGAAATGTTCCTCGCCGACGCGCACACCGGAGAGATCAAGCGGCGCCTGACGAACAACGCGGTCGACCCCCACTTCGAGAGTCTGCAGTTCATCCATTCGGCCGGCGACTGGCACCCGGACGGCCGACAATTCGCCATCGCCGGCATCAAGACCGGTGAACCCCTGCTCACGATCATGGATGTCGCGACCGCGGACATCGTCCGGGAGATCCGGATCGAGGGCTTCCAGGTGGGTGCGATCTACACGCCGAGCTGGTCGCCGAACGGGTCCCGGCTGGCGTTCAGTGGCCAGTCCGGCGGCTTCACCGACCTGTACGTGCTCGACATCGAAACCGAGCGACTGACCCGGCTCACGGCGGATGAGTTCGCGGACCTCCAGCCCGCATGGTCGCCCGACGGACGCTCGCTCGCCTTCACGACGGACCGCTACACGACGGATCTCGACCTGCTCGTGGCGGGTCCCTATCAGGTCGCGCTGCTCGACCTCGAGACGGGGGAAATCCAGGCCCTCCCGGGGTTCGACGACCAGTTCCGCAACTACAACCCGCAATGGTCCGCGGACGGACAGGACCTTTACTTCGTCTCGGACCACGACGGGATCGCCAATCTCTACCGGCTCGATATCGAGACGCGCGAGCGCTACCTGGTCACCGACCTGTGGACCGGGGTGAGCGGGCTGACGGCGATCAGTCCGGCCATCTCCGTGGCGCGGGGCACCGGCGACCTGGCGTTCAGCGTGAACAAGGGTGGACCGTTCAGCTACGAGGTCTACGTCATCGACGACCCGGACATGCTGGCGGGCGAGCCGGCGCCCGACATGCTCGTCGGCGTCGACGCGTCCATTATCCCTCCCCGCGAGCGCGTATCGACGGCCCACGTCGAGTTGCTCGACAACGCGCGGCTGGGTCTGGCCGACCCGATCACGTTCGAGGACGACGAGTACCGCTCCCAGCTCTCGCTCGACTTCGTCTCCCAGCCCACGATCGCGTTCGGGGCGAGCGACTTCGGCGTCTTCTTCGCCGGCGGCGCGAGCCTCTTCTTCTCGGACCTGCTCGGGAACCAGACGCTGCAGACCCTCCTGCAGGTCAACACGACGTTCGGGAATCTCGTCCAGGGTACGGCGCTCCTCGCCGGCTACGAGAACCGTTCGAGCCGCTGGAACTGGGCTCTAGTCGGCGGTCAAGTGCCATTCGTCACGCGGCAATTCCAGCTCAGCCAGGTGGAGTTCGAGAACCGAAGGGTCAATATCTTCCGGGACTTCCGCTGGTTCGAGGTCAACCGCGAGGTGACCGGCATCGCGGCCTATCCGTTCAACCGGAACTCGCGGATCGAATTCTCGGCTTCGGCGCGGCAGGTCGACTTCTCGGGGGAGACCGAGGAGCTCTGGTTCGATTACCACACAGGCGAGTTCCTGAACGACGTCAGGGAGGATCTGGTCGACTGTCCGCCCGGACAGTTCGTGAGGGAGGGTGGGGGGGGCTGCGCGCCGGAGTCGCTCTACACGGCCAGCGGCAGCGTCGCCCTCGTGTATGACAGTTCCATATTCGGCGGCACGAGCCCGGTCGTGGGGCAACGCTACCGGCTGGAAGTCGAGCCGGCTGTGGGGACGCTCAACTTCCTCACAATCAGCGGCGATTTTCGCCGCTACGTCCGCGCCGGGCCGTTCACGCTGGCCGGACGGGCGCTGCACTTCGGACGCTGGGGCGACGGTTCGGACGACTGGCGTCTGGGCCGGCTCTATCTCGGCGTGCCCTCACTCATTCGGGGCTACAGCGACCGGTCCATTGACCACCTCGAGTGCACGGGCGCCGCCGGCCAGGTCGGGTTCTTCAGCTGCCCGGTCATCGAGCAGCTCATCGGAAGCCGAGTGGCGGTGGGGAACCTCGAGCTTCGGCTCCCGCTGCTGGGCGGGATCGGCGTCGTACGGGCCCCGGGCGTGCCGCCCGTCGAGGTCGGCGTCTTCTACGACGTCGGCAAGGCCTGGATGGGCGAGACATCCCTCAACTGTCCGGGCGGCGGGTGCTCGTTCGGCGAGCGGGAATGGGTGTCGAGCGCCGGTCTGATGACGCGCGTGAACCTCTTCGGTCTCATGATCGCGGAGATCGACTTCGTCAAGCCGTTCGACCGCCCCGACAAGGGCTGGCTCTGGCAGTTCAGCCTGACGCCCGGATTCTGACGCGGCTGCGACCGGAGCGGTTGCGGGACTTCCGCGCACGCGGCGATCGATGAACCTGCTCCGGAGCTGGGCCGTCAACGCGGCGGCGCTCTACGTGACGGCGCGGCTCCTGGACGGGGTGCGGGTGGAGGGCGTCGAGGCGCTGATCGGCGGCGCGCTCGCGATCGGCCTCATCAATGCCCTCGTGCGGCCGATCCTGCGCTTCGTGACCTTCCCGATCACGGTGCTGACGCTGGGGCTCTTCTACTTCGTCCTCAACGGCCTGATGTTCCACCTCGCCGCGTCGCTGATCCCGGGGTTCGCACTCGAGGGGTTCGTGGCCGCGATCCTGGGCGCGCTCGTGATGTCCGTGGTCGCGACGGTGCTGCACGTCTTCCTGAAGCCGCGAAAGAAGCAACGCGACCGCTAGCTCGGCGCTCTGCCGCGGGCTGCCTATGCATAGTAGGGGTTGCTGCCGGAGGCGTGGTCGGTCACGTCCTGGACGTCGACGATCTCCGGCGCGGCGTCCCGGATCATCTGCTTGATCCCCTGCGTGAGGGTGACGGACGCCATGCCGCACCCCTGACAGCCGCCGCCCATGGTCACGTAGACGACGTTGTCCCGGATGTCGACGAGTTGCACGGTCCCGCCATGGGACGCGACCCCGGGGTTGATCTGTTCGTCGATGACGCGGCGCACGCGGTTGACCAGGGGTCCGTCCAGCGGGCCCGAGCCGAGCGGCTGGATGTTGGGATTCCTGAAGTGAAACCCGGACCCCTGCATCGATTCCACCCAGTCGATGCGGGTGCCGGCGAGCAGGGCGACGCTCCTCGAATCCACGACGACCTCGAAGCCGGAGGCATCGAACGACTCGTCCCCCTCCTCCCGCTCCAGGGGTTCGATGAGGGCCATCTCGTATTCCGGGGCGATCGGACTCGCGTTCTGCACGCTGACCCGCACGGCGAGGCCCTCGGCGGGATCCTCGGATATGAACGTCCTGATCCGCTCGCAGGCGGCCTCGCTGAATGTCAGAAGTTCCTGGTCGGCCACTTCACCTTCTCCTCTGCGTCTATGCCGGCGCCGGTCCCGCCGCGGCCACGGCCGCGCGGAGATCACTCGCCGTATAAAGTACGATCGTGCGCAGTCCCGCGCGCTCGAGCGCGGCTCGGCCGCCCTCCTCGCGATCCACGAGTCCCAGGATGCCGAGCACATCGCCGTTCGCCTGGTTTACGGCTTCCAACGCCTTGAACGCCGACCCGCCGGTCGTGATGACGTCCTCGACGATGACGACGCGCGCTCCGGGCTCGAAGCAGCCCTCGATCAGCTGTCCCTTGCCGTGGCGCTTGGCCCGCTTGCGGACGGAGAACGCGTGTATCGGGTCGCCCTCGCCCCAGCTGGCGGCGGCGATCGCGTAGGCCAGCGGGTCCGCGCCCATGGTGAGGCCGCCGACGGCGTCGGGCCGCAGTCCCGCCTCCCGAATCGCCGCGAACCCCACGCTCCCGAGCAGCACCTGTCCGTGCGCGTGCATGGTCGAAGTCCGGCAGTCGATGTAGTAGTCGCTTCGGGCGCCCGAGGCGAGCTTGAAGTCTCCGAGCCGGAACGATCGTTCGGCCAGGAGGTTGAGCAGCGTTTCTCGCGAGGAATTCAGCGGTCTCTCCTCTCGTGGTGACCAGAACTCAGCTGACCTGGCGGATCGCCTGGCCGGACTCGGCGTCACACCGCTCGCAGAGTCCGTAGAGCTTGAGTTGGCGTCTCAGGATGTGGAAACCGAGCGTCCGGGCGACCTCCGCCTGGAGCCGGTTCAGTTCGTCCCGCTGGAAGGGCGCCACGACTCCGCACGCGGTGCAGATGAGATGGTCGTTCTGGGTCTGCCCGACCTTCGTCTCGTAGCGCTTGAACCCTTCGTCGAAATCGTGCTCGGTCGCCAGGCCGACCCGCACGAGAAGGCTCAGCGTCCGATACACGGTCGCTTTCCCGACCCGCTCACCCGCGTCTCGGAGACGCGCCGTGACCTCGTCGGCCGAGAGCCGCTGAGCGGACTCGAACAGGGCACGGGCGATCGCCTCGCGCTGCTGCGTCACGGGCAGGTGCTGCTCCTGGAGCGCGGCCCGGAAGAGTCCAAGCATGACGGCGGCGCAGCCGAGAGGCGGCCGTGGTGTGATGAGGTCGGTCATCGCTTCGGGGGTCGAGGTCGAGAAGGGGACGGGCGGATCTGTTCTCACTTCGTTGAGAAGATAGATCGCCGCGTCATGCCTGCAACCAGTGGGCTTCGAATTCGTCCACGACCTGCCTCAGCACGCGGTCGACGGGGGAGGCGGGACGCGGAGTCAGGAAGCGGTCCGAGAACCGGTTCATCGCGACGCGAAGGGACGAGAACGTCCTCGCGGCGTCCCGGTAGCAGCCATCGAGTTGCTGCCGGCGCGCAAAGGGGTCGTCGGCGGCGAGCTGGAACCCTGTCTGCCCCATCGCTTCGTAGTAACCGAGATCGGGTCCTCCCTTTCGCTGCACACGGTGACCGATCCAGTCGGGGAACAACCCCGAGAGCCAGAGCGCGAAATTGCCGAGGTGCGCCCGCAGCAGGAAGCCGTGGCGGCCATCGGAGTCGGCGATCGCCTCGACGAGGTCGACGAGATAGTGGTACTCTCGGTCGTCGTGTTCCGCGATCCGGTGCACGCGGGCCTCGCTGGCGAAGTGCAGGAAGATCGAGGTCACGTAGTCGGCGAGGAGTCGGGACTCGACGCCCCCGTCGAGCAGGCTGCGGCGGAGCGCCACGTACGAGAAGAGAGCCAGCGGAAGCCGGGAGACACCCGGTTCGCGGACGAGCGAGCGCGCCGCCTTCGGATGATCGAGCAGCGCGTCGATCCCCCGTTCCGCCACCAGCGCCTCGAGGTGGCCCGGGTCCTCGCCTTCGCGAGCGAGGAGTTGGACAAGCCGCGCAGCGTCATCGCGCCCGAAGGAAGTTCTCACATCAGGGAGAATCATCTCGCCCCCCCCTCTCACCTGGCCCCGCCGTCCGCTCGCCCTCCCCGCCAAGTTCCATACCCCAACCCCGTACGCTAGTTTTCCTCACGAACGACGAAGCCGCAACGACTCGATCGGATTGCCGACCATGAGAGAACCGGGATTCTGGCTGGCCGGACCCCTGCTGGCGGGGCTTCTGGCGTGCAGTGCGGGGGATACGGGGACGCGCGCCCCGGGGGTCGACCAGAGCCGGGACGCGACCGTCGAGACCGCCGGCGCTGCCGATCCGACCGCCGCCCCGACCGCCGAACTGATCCCGATCCGGGTGGGAGGGATAGAGATCCGGGTGGAACTCGCCGACGAACCCGCCGAGCGGCAGACGGGACTGATGTTCCGCGAGTCGCTGGCGGAGAATCAGGGGATGCTGTTCGCGTATCCCGAGGAGCGGACCCTCGGCTTCTGGATGAAGAACACGCTCATCCCGCTCGACATCGCGTACATCGACCGTGAAGGTCGGATCGTCGACATCAAGCAGATGGAACCGCAGTCCTCGGAGACTCACAATTCGGCGGCGCCCGCCATGTACGCGCTCGAGATGAACCAGGGATGGTTCGAGGCGAACGGCATCCGCGTCGGCGACGTGATCGAGTTCTGACTGCCTCCCCCTCCCGGACCATACCCGAGAATCGACCACAATCGACCACACCGAGAACCATTACATGGATCACCGCATAGAGAAGGACTCGATGGGGGAGATGGCGATCCCCGCGGATCGGCTCTACGGAGCCCAGACCGAACGGGCGCGCCAGAACTTCCCGATCAGCGACCTGCGCTTCGGGCGCCGCTTCATCGAGGCGCTGGGCGCGATCAAGCTCGCCGCCTCACGCGTGAACCGGGAACTGGGTCTCCTCGACCCGGACCTCGGAGACGCGATCGAGCGTGCGGCCCGCGAGGCGATGGTCGGGGAACTCGACGCCCACTTCGTGCTGGACATCTTCCAGACCGGCTCCGGCACGTCGACGAACATGAACGCGAACGAGGTCATCGCGAACCGGGCCATCCAGCTCCTGGGCGGGACGGTGGGGTCGCGGAGCCCCGTCCACCCCAACGACCACGTGAACCTGGGACAGTCGTCGAACGACGTGATTCCGACGGCCATCCATGTCGCGGCGCTGGTCGCCATCGAGCGGGAACTCCTTCCGGCGCTCGAGGTGCTGAGGGCCGCGCTCGCCGCCAGGGCGGAACAGTTCGATCACATCGCCAAGGCGGGCCGCACGCACCTGCAGGACGCGACGCCCGTCCGGCTGGGACAGGAATTCGGGGGGTACGCGAGCCAGGTGGCGCACGGAATCCGGCGGGTGGCGGCCGTGCGTCCGGCGCTGGCGGAACTCGCCATCGGCGGCACGGCGGTCGGCACCGGCATCAATACCCCGGCAGACTTCGGCGCCCGCATGACGGCGGCGCTGAGCGGACTCCTCGAGACCGGGTTCGTCGAGGCCGGGAACCACTTCGAGGCGCAGGGCGCACGCGACGCGGTCGTAGAAGCGAGCGGAGCGCTGCGCACGGTCGCCGTGAGCCTGACGAAGATCGCGAACGACCTGCGCTGGCTGTCGTCCGGCCCTCGCACGGGCCTCGGCGAGATCAACCTGCCGGCCGTGCAGCCCGGATCGTCGATCATGCCGGGGAAGGTCAACCCCGTCATGGCGGAATCCGTCCTTCAGGTCTGCGCGCAGGTCATCGGGAACGACGCCGCGATCGTCGTGGGCGGACAGTCGGGGAACCTCGAACTCAACGTCATGATCCCCGTCATGGCCCACAATCTGCTCCAGAGCATCCGGATTCTCTCGACCGTCAGCGTGGAGTTCGCGGAGCGCTGCGTGCGGGGGATCACGGCGAACGAGGCGCGCTGCCTCCGGAACGCGGAATCGACCGCGGCGCTCGCCACCGCGCTCGCGCCGGTCATCGGCTACGACAAGGCGGCGGAACTGGCCAAGCGCACCCTGGCGGAAGACCGGACGCTGAAGGAACTCGTGCTGGAAGAGGGTCTGGTCGACCCGGCGGAACTCGACCGCATCCTCGACTTCCGGGCGATGACCGAGCCCGGCCCCGCCTGACCCCACGCCCGCGAAACGGGACTCGGGTCAGGGAACCGGGAGCAGATCTTCCGGCAGAAGACGGTTCACGGTGAGTTCCGAGAGCCGGAATACCTCCGCCCCGTCCGCCAGGTGCGCGAGCCAGTCCCCCCGATCTTCGTCCGGCAGCAGGCGGAGCGAGAGCGCGAGACGCCGGTCGGTCACGTCCTCGGAGCCGGCCGAGAATACCTCGAGCGAGGTGTCCGAGAGGGAGAAGTCCGCCGTCGCCTCTTCTGCTTCCGTGGGGAAACCCGAGGCGGACACGGAGGGCAGGACGCCGAGCAGCCTCTGCACTACGGCGGAATCCGCCGGCAGGTCGCCCGCCCGCCAGCCGTCGTCGCTCCGTTGCAGGATCGCCTCGCGCCCCTCCCGGCGGATGAGAATCTCGCGCACCCCGGCCGTGTCGACCGAGGCGATGCGCCGCGGCCGCCAGCCGTCGCGCTCCCGGCTCAGGTAGCCGCCGGCCGGCCCATCGAGCCGATACACGACGGGGTCGCCCGGCAGACGCGCGAAGTAGCCCCCGGACCGCGGATCCCGGTCGCCGAGGTGGAAGCGCAGCGCTTCACCCGCCTCGGTGCGAACCTCGATGCGGCGGCCGCTCTCACCGACGCCGAGCGCCTCGTGGTTCGACGGGTTCCGGGCCACGATCTCGGCCGAGGAGAGATCGACCACGACGTCCAGCAGGTCGAGGATCTTCCGTTCGTCCGCCACGTACCCGTCCACCCTCCAGCCGCCGGCCGACCGCTCGAGACGAATCGCGCCCGCGCCGTCCGCCAGCACGATGTCGACGCCCTCGATGGAGTCCGTGACCGCGAACGAGAAGCCGTCGCCCACCTCCAGGGAACCGCCCGCGCCGCTGTCCCTGAACAGCCGGGGCAGGTAGAGGAGGACGGCCACCCCGAGCACGAGCGCGATGATCTTGAGTTGTCTCGCGTTCATGTGAGCGCTCCACCCTCCGGGAAGCTCCGGTGCTGCAGGCCCCGCCGCCGCGCGAGGCGCAGTCCCCCGATCAACACGAACAGCAGCGGAACTCCGGCCAGATTTCCGTACCGCGTGAGGTCGCGCAGCCATTCACTCGGGAAGAGCAGTTGCGGCGGCGCGCGATCCTTGGACCGAATCGAAATCAGCGCCTCGTCCTGCGCCAGCCAGTCGATCGAGTTCTGGAAGAAGACCATGCCGGCCAGACCCCCCGTCGATCCCCGGAGCGTCGCGTCTTCGATGAGCGACGGCGAGCTGGCGATGACGAGCCGCCCACCTTCCGGCTGGGTATAGGCGACCGCCAGCGTCTCGACCGTCATCTCCTCCGGCGAGATCAGCATCTCCCAGTCCTGGTTCGGGTCGATCGAGAGTGGGGTCCCGAGCCGCCCCCCGAAGTCCGACGTGACCAGCAGCGGCGTGACCCGCGTGCTGTCCTCGACCTCGATCTGGAGCGGACTCCCGTAGCGGATCGGGACGTTCGCCACGCCGTCCACGATCACATGCCCGGAGGCCGGCTGGGCGAGCGTCCAGAACGGGTACGGCATGATCATCGCCATCCCGAGGTTCGAGGGTACCTGGACCTGCTCGTTCAGGCGCCAGTCATAGGCCATCGAGGGGACGATGCCGAGTCCCCGCACCTGGAGGAGCGAGTCGAGCACCGGGTCGAACATGGGGCCCGCGAAACGCGACTGCATGTCGGCCATCACGCCCGACTTGAGGAGGAACAGACTCCCGCCCCCGTCGACGAAGCGGCTGAGGATCTCGCCTTCCGCGGGCTCGAGCGGCATCCGCCCTCCGGCGATCACGAGCACGTCGAGCGAGTCCGGCACGGCCGTGGTCGCAGAGTCGATGCTGAACTCCGACACGTCGTATTCCAGGCTCAGGCGCCCGTTGGCGAACTGAAGTCCCGAACGCAGGCCCAACTCCCCATGCCCCGTGAGAATCGCGACGTTCGGTCGCTCCGGCGTCGTGAGGGAGCGGATCATCGAGGCCAGTCGGTACTCGAGGTCGGTCGTCCCGCGGATGATCGGAATGATCTCGCTCTCGCCGGCGTACTGGACCGCCAAACCGAAATAGCGTTCCTGGACGGAGACGGCGTCGTCATCGAGAATCCGGTACCGCACCGGGTTCACGCCGAGCAGGCCCGCCTCCTGCTCCGCGTCCGGGTCGTCGTCGGGATCGACGCGAATGAGGTTCACATTCGCCCCGCCCGTCGCGTCGAGATCGGCGAGGAGGTCATCGACATCGCGGCTCACCGGCGTGAGTTCCGGTGGAAGATCGGTCGAGCGGAACAGCTTGAGCGTGACGAGATCGTCGAGC
This sequence comes from Candidatus Palauibacter sp., assembly GCF_965222475.1. Lineage (GTDB taxonomy): Bacteria > Gemmatimonadota > Gemmatimonadetes > Palauibacterales > Palauibacteraceae > Palauibacter. Next base: position 484,277 of record NZ_CBDCUB010000008.1, read on the forward strand.
CCGCGCAGGAGATCGGCGGTGGGACGCGACAGCGTGTAGACCTTCCCGGGCGTGAGGTCGAGGCGACCCCGCAGCTGCGCGCCCGCCAGGGCGGTGAAGATGGCGATCCCGACCAGCCCGAGCGCGCCCAGGCGCAGCCGCCCGTAGGCCGGTCGCTCGCGGCTCAGGCGTTCGCTCATGATCGAGAAGTAGGTCAACGACAGGAACGCCGTCGTGAGCGCCGCGAAGTAGAGGACGTCGCGCAGGTCGATCACGCCGCGCGCCACGCTGGAGAAGTGCCCGAGGATGCCGAGGCGCGCGGCCATCGTCGCCACCGGCGCGGGGATCGAGAGCGTGACGGTCGGAAGCCCGATCAGATAGAGGCCGAAGCTGATCGTGACCCCGATGATGAACGCCGTGACCTGGTTCCGCGTCATCGCCGACGACCAGAGTCCGACCGAGATCAGCGCGGCGATGAGGAACACGGACCCCAGGTACTGCGAGAAGACCACGCCCCACTGCAGGTCCGCGCCGAAAGTGAGGCCGAGCGGAATGCCGAAGGTCCCCGCCATGGCCACGAGCAGGAAGAGGAGGACGCCCAGGAACTTGCCGAGCAGGAACTCCACCACCGCGATCGGTTGCGAGAGCACGAGTTCGAGGGTGCCCGCGTTCCGTTCCTCGGCCAGCGTCCTCATGCAGACGGCCGGGATGAAGAAGAGCAGGAGCCACGGAAGCAGCGACAGCATGGGTCGCAGCGAAGCTTCCCGAAGGAGGTACGCCTCCTGGAAATAGAAGTAGAAGTTGATCCCGAGGAAGATGACGAGAAGGATGTACGCGGTCGCCTGGTCGAAGTAGCTCGCGAATTCCCGTCTCGCGACCGTCGCGATGCGCCCGATCATCCCTCCACCTCCTCTCCGCTCGAGGCCGGTTCGTCAGGCTGCGCCCCGGCTTCGGCCCCGGCTTCGGCCCCGGCTTCGGCCCCGGCGTCGGTCGCGTCGCTCGGGCCGTCGTGGGTTCGGGTGACGGTGAGTCGCCGGAACAGGTCCTCGAGGCTCGCCTGCGCGAGGTGGAGTTCCCACAGCGGCCAGTCACGGGCGGCGGCGAGTCGCGAGATGTCCGCGCGCGGGTCCTGGGCGGGTGCACTCTCGACGGCGAAGCGGGCGCGTCCGACCTCTTTCTCGAGCGTCTCGGCGCGGGCGACGGAGGGGAGGTCGGCCAGCGCATCCCGCGCGTCGCCGGCCGGCGCCTCGAGTTCGACGATGATGCGCGCGCCGCCGTGTCCCGCGACCAGTTCATCCACCGAACCGTCGGCCACGATGCGCCCGCGGTTGATGATGACGACGCGCGAACACGTCTTCCGGACCTCCTGCATGACGTGCGTGCTCAGGAGTACCGTGCGGTCGGTGCCGACGTCCCGGATGAGGCTTCGGATCTCGACTCGCTGGTTGGGATCGAGGCCTTCGGTCGGCTCGTCGAGGATGAGGATCTCGGGCTCGGAGAAGATCGCCTGCGCGAGGCCCACCCGCTGCCGGTATCCCTTCGAGAGCTGGTTGATGGGCCGGTAGTAGACGGCCTCGATCCCGGTCTCGGCCACGACATCGTCCGTTCGAGTCCGGATCTCCCCGGGGCTCATCCCGCGCAGCCGCCCCATGAAGCTGATGTATTCGCCCGCCAGCATGTCGCGGTACAGCGGGTTTGTCTCCGGGAGATAGCCGATCCGGCGCCGCAGTTCGACGGAGTGATTCTCGATCGACAGCCCGTCGATCGTGATCGTCCCGCCGTCGGGCTCGAGGTACTGGGTGAGCAGCCGCATGGTCGTCGTCTTGCCGGCCCCGTTCGGGCCGAGGAAGCCGACGACCTCTCCGCGGTCGATCGAGAAGGTCGCCGAATCGACGGCGACGGTCTCACCGAACCTCTTCACAACATCGGTAAGTGATACGAGTGACATCGGACCTGCTTCGGATCTGCGGTTGGAGTGCGCGAACCGCCCGTGATCGCGGGGCGGGCCCGCCAAGGGACAGTTTCCCCGCCTTTGAACGTTGCCCGCGGCGCTCCGGGGCCCGGGGCGGCGCGCCGCAAAGGTAGATCGGACGCGGTGCGAGTCAAGAACCGCCCGTCAGCTTCGCCGTCCTCACGCTCCGAAAAAAAACACGCCGGAAAAGGAACGGAGACAGGCGAGGCGCCCGACCGTAGCTTCACCCCCATGAAACTCTTCCTCGATGCGGGTCGACGCGTGGTCGGGCTCCTGCTGGTGGTTCTCGTCGCCATCCCGGTCTTCGTCGTTCTGGATCCGGCCGCTGCTCCCGGCTCGCTCGACGACCTGATGCGACGGTCGGGCTTCGAGCACTGGTTCTACAGCTGGGGCGTGACGACCGGCGCATGGACGCTGCTCGGCATCGGTGCCGCGGCGCTCGCCGGGGCGCTCGGGCGGGGGCGGGTGTCGGCGGTGCTCACCCGGGGCGGCGGGCTCATCGAGCGGCCGCCGGGGTGGGCCGCGGCGGCGTTCATCGGGCTCCTGGGGGCCGGGCTCACGGCTGCGGTGGTGCTCGTCGCGCTCGACGGGCACACGATCCTCAACGACGCGAGGGTCCAGCTCCTCCAGGCGCGCTACTTCGCTGCGGGACACCTCTCCGGCCCGGTGCTCGCGACGCCGGAGTTCTGGTCGATGCAGTTCATGGTACACACGCCGGCGGGGTGGGTGTCGCAGTACCCGCCCGCGCACGCGCTGTGGCTCGCGGGTGGATTCCGGCTCGGGGGCGCGTGGCTCGCGATGACGGGCGCGATGGGGATGCTGGGCGTCTTCTCGGTTCTCTCTTTCGAGCGCCTGCTGCCGGACCGCATCGCGGCGGCCCGGATCGGCGCGCTTCTGGCCGTGACCAGCCCCATGCTGCTCGCGCTCGCCGGCAGCTACATGAACCATGTGACCGTGGCGGCATTCGCCGCGCTCGCCCTCTGGCTCGCCCTCCGCGCCGAGACGGGTCGGGCCGTGTGGGCGCTCGCGGCGGGCGGCGCGATGGGCTTCATGGTCACGGCGCGCCCCGTGTCCGGGCTGCTCATCGGCGCCGCCGTCACGGCCGGCGTGTGGCTCACCGCGCCGCGGCTGGAGCCGGGCCTGCACCGGCCGTGGCTCCTGCGCCGGCTCGGCTGGTGGGTCCTGGGCGGCCTACCGTTCGCGGCCGGGCTCGCGTGGTTCAACGCCCGTTTCTTCGGCGGCCCGCTCACCCTGGGCTATACGGCCGCGGCGGGCCCGAGCCACAGCCTCGGCTTCCACATGGACCCGTGGGGCCGCATGTACGGGTTCACGCAGGCGCTGGGCTACACGTCGACCGAACTGCTGTCGATCGGGCGCGAGGTCTTCGGGACCGTGCTCCCGGTCGCCGCGCTCGTCGGGCTCTTCCTGCTCTTCGCCCGCCGCCTGCGGCGCGGCGAGCGCATCCTCGCCGCGTGGGCTCTTCTGCCCATCCTGGCGAGCGCGCTCTACTGGCATCACGACCTCGTGTTCGGGCCCCGCATGCTCGGCGAGGCCGTCCCGGCCTGGTGTGCGCTCCTCGTGCTCGCGGCCATCGGCCTCACGCGTCTCGGCCGCCGGGCGTGGCTCTCCGACGCGATCGCCGTCGTCGTCCTCGTCTCGCTCGGCTACGGTCTGGCGGTGGGCGGGCGTGCGCGCATCGAACGATTGGGCGCCCGGGTCATCCCGGTCCCCGAGGTCACCGAGCCCGGGCCGGCTCTCGTGTTCGTGCACGAACCATGGCAGGATCGGCTCGGCGCACGGCTCGCGGCACGGGGCATGCGGCTCGACAGCGTCCGGGCCCTCCTCACCCGGTACAACCCGTGCCAGCTCGAGGCCGCCTTCGTCGGCGCCGAGGGGATGGAAGCGGTCGCGGACCGGTGTCGGCTGGAGAACGACTCCGACCGGCTCGGCTGGCTCGGCCTCACCGGATACCTGTGGCACGGGGACCTGCCCGGCCTGGGCGGCTCGGGCGTGCTCTGGGCGCGAGATCTGGGACCGGAGGCGAACGCCCGGCTGATCGTGGACCACCCCTCCCGCCCCCCGCTTTTCGTGCTGCCGGAAGGCCTCGGCGAGGGCGAGGTCGTCCCCTACGAGACGGGGCTCAACGCCCTCTGGGGCGGCATCCCGCCGTAGCCCCCTGCGGGCCCGCTCCGGGTCAGTCCTCGGAGAAGGCGGCGTCGAAGGCCGTCGCGGAGGGCGGGAAGGTCAGCGCCCGGAGCCGCGCGCAGGCCTCCCGGGCGCCGTGCTCGCGCTCCATGCCGCTGTCCTCCCACTCGATCGAGAGCGGGCCCTCGTAGCCGACGCGGTCCAGCGCGCGCAGGATCTCCTCGAAGTCCACCCGGCCCCGCCCGATCGAGCGGAAATCCCACCCGCGGTCCACGTGCCCGAAGTCGAGATGGCCGCCGAACACGCCCGACCGGCGGGGCGTCTCCGACCACCACACGTCCTTCATGTGGGCGTGATGGATGCGGTCGCCGAACTCGAGGATGAAGTCGACGTAGTCGACGCCCTGGTAGGCGAGGTGGCTGGGGTCGTAGTTGAAGCCGAACGTGGCCCGGCCATCGAGCGCCTCGATCGCGCGCGCGGCGCTGCTCGCGTCGAACGCGATCTCGGTGGGGTGCACCTCGAGCCCGAACTTCATGCCCGCCGCGTCGAAGGCGTCCAGGATCGGGTTCCAGCGGTCCGCGAAGTCGGTGAACCCGGCCTCCACGAAACCCGGCGGGTGCGGCGGGAAGGCGTACGCCGCCGCCCAGATCGAGCTGCCCGTGAAGCCGTTTACGACCGGCACGCCGAGCGCCGCAGCCGCCGCGGCCGTCCGCTGCATTTCCGCCGCCGCCCGCTGCCGCACCCCCTCCGGGTCGCCGTCGCCCCACACGCGGCCCGGCAGGATCAGCTCGTGCCGCGCGTCGATCGGGTCGCACACCGCCTGCCCGACGAGGTGGTTCGCGATCGCGTACACCTCGAGCCCGTGCGCGGCGAGCAGGTCGCGTTGTCCGGCCGCGTAACCCTCCTCCTCCGTCGCCCGCACGACGTCGAAGTGGTCCCCCCAGCAGGCGAGTTCGAGGCCGTCGTAGCCCCACGCCGCCGCCTTCCCGGCGAGCGTCGCGAGCGGCAGGTCGGCCCACTGGCCGGTGAACAGCGTAATCGGCCGGCGGCTCATGACGTCGCCTCCCCGGGTCCCGGCGGTTCGTAGCGCGCGTCCAACCACGCCCCGCGCCGCCCGCTCTCGACGGCCCGCTCGAGGAAGTGGACCCCGCGCGCCCCGTCCCGCACCGTGGGGAAGTCGAGGTCGATTTCGTCCGGCCTCCGCCCCTCGTTCAGGGCCCCGATCGTGCGGATCACGTTCCGGTACAGGTTGGCGAACCCCTCGATGAACCCCTCCGGGTGCCCGGGCGGGACCCGGGAAGCCCTCACGGCCGCGGGGGAGATCCAGCCGTGTCCGCGCCGCCGCGCGTGGGCCCGGCCGTCCGGCGTCCGCAGCCACAGCGTCTCCGCGTCGTCGTGCCGCCAGGCGATGGAGCCCTCGCTTCCGAACACGCGCAGCGCGAGCCCGTTCTCCTCTCCCGCCGCCACCTGCGACACCGTGAGCGTCCCCTGCACGCCGCCGCCCCAGCGCATGAGCAGGCTCGCGTCGTCCTCGAGGCGCCGCCCCGGCACGAACGTCGTCAGCTCACCGCACAGCGCCTCGACTTCCAGCCCGGTCACGTAGCGGGCCAGGTGATGCGCGTGCGTCCCGATGTCCCCCAGCGCGCCCGCCACGCCCGCCCGCGCGGGGTCGGTCCGCCACACCGCCTGCGGGTGTCCGCTCTCCTCGAGCGCCGTCGCCAGCCACCCCTGGAAGTACTCCAGCTGGATGCGCCGGATCTGCCCCAGCCGCCCCTCGCGAACCAGCGCGCGCGCGTCCTTGATCATCGGGTAGCCGCTGTAATTGTGCGTGAGCCCGAACACGCGGTCCCCCGCGCCCACGAGCCGGCACAGCGCCTCGGCGTCCGCGACCGTCGTCGTCAGCGGCTTGTCGCACACGACGTGGAAACCCGCCTCGAGGAAGGCGCGCGCCACATCGAAGTGAAGGTGGTTCGGCGTCACGACGATCACGAAATCCAGCCGCTGCTCCGGCGCCCGCGCCGCCTCCGAGGCCGCCATTTCCGCGTAGCTCCCGTACACCCGCGCGGGATCCAGCCCCACCTCGGCCCCCTTCGCCGCGGACCGCTCGGGGTCCGACGAGAAGGCGCCGGCCGCGATCCGGGCCAGCCCGTCGAGTTCCGCCGCCATCCGGTGCACGTCCCCGATGAAGGCGCCCGGTCCGCCCCCGATCATCCCGTACGTCAGGCGGCGGGTCATCCGTCGTCCGGCCCCCGCCCGATCTTCACGGCCCGGTAGCCGCCCGCCCGCCGGTCGCGGGCGTAGAGAAATCCGAAGATGAGGATGAGAGCGCCCGTATACGGGAGGATGTACCGGAACGAGACCCTGCCGCCGTAGTTGTCCGCCGGTCCGAGCAGCGCGTTGGCTCGCTCCACGAGCGCCTCATCCCCGCCGGAGTTGATGATCGCCCGAAGCGCGTTCGCGGTCACCGACTCCGGAAGGGCGCCGTCCCCGCCGCCGGCGAGCGCCTCTCCCACCTCGGCGCCAGCCGCGGCGAGATCCGGCGCCACGCTCTCGTCGGCCCCGGCGAACGCGGCCGACGCGTCCGTCAGCAGCGCCCGCGTCTCTACCACCGGAAGCCGTTCGTGACCCACCCGGTCGGCGATGCTCCCCATCCACGGTGTGGTCCACAGCCCGACCACCGCCATCCCCGTCGCACCCATCAGCCCCAGCCCGAGGGCACCTGAGCGCGGGACGCGCTCGGAAACGAAGCCGAGCATGGTCGGCCAGAAGTAGCACACCCCCACCGCGAACACCGTGGCGGAGGCGAAGGCCATCACCGTCGTCTCCGCGTAGCTCAGCCACAGGAGCCCCACCATGGAGACCGCCGCGCTCGCCGCGAGCACGCCCGGCGGCGAGAGCCGTTCGATCGCGAACCCGGCCCGGTAGCGCAGGACGGCCATCAGACCGTTGATCCACGCCAGTACGAGGATGCCCGGGATACCGCCCGCCTCGAGGACCGGCGGCACCCAGCGGTTCGGTCCGAGTTCCGTCGAGGCGGTGACGGCCATGCAGAGGAGCAGCAGGAGCATGAGCGGGGTCGTGAACGTCGCCCGGAACATCCCGCCCATGCTCACCCCCGCCCGCACCCCCTCCGTGGGCGGGAATTCCTCCCGCAGCATCAGGTGGCCGTAGACGAGGGTGGGCATGAGGATGAGCCCGACCTTGAGCTGCCACGCGTCGAGCCCCACCTGGTCCAGCCCGTAGGCGAGCACGGAGCCGATGACGATGCCGCCCGGGAACCAGACGTGGAACCGGTTCAGCTTGACGGTCTTCTCGTCGGGATAGAGCGCGGCCACGAGCGGATTGCAGGCCGCCTCGACGAGTCCGTTCCCCAGCGCCAGCGTCAGCGCGCCGAAGAAGAGCTGCGGGAAGCCGCCCGCGGACATCAGGAGGACCGCGCCCAGCAGGTGGCACGCGAACGCGAGCCGCAGCAGGAACCGCATGCCAAGGATGTCGCAGAAAGGCGCGAACAGGAGCTGCGATACGGCAAAGCCCCAGATCGCCGCCCCGCCGATGAGGCCCACCTCGTAGTTCGTGAGGGTGAACTCGCTCTTCAGCGTGAGCATGGTCGCGCCGATGACCGCGAAGGCGACGGAGGTCGCGATCAGCGACACGCAACTGCCCAGGAAGAGCCGCGCCGGGCGCACGGCGGACGATGTGGTGTTCACGGAGCACTCCTCGGATCGGGTCGGCGGGCAACGCTAGCCCCGCTTCGTTCGCCTCCGCAACGCCGCGCGGGCCCCGCCGTTCGCCCAACCCCCGGACCTACCGGGCGGTGAACGGCGCGCTCTATGTTCAGGCGATATCGCCGCCGCACCACACCCAGGAGGATCCCGTGAGACGCCTTTCCAGTTTCGGCCCGCCCACCGCCGCCCTCGTCGCCGCGCTCGCCCTCGCCGCCGCGGCCCCCGACGCCGTCGCGCAGTCGCGGCCCTACGCGCCCGAATCCGTCACCGCGAGCGAATACGCGCGCGCGGAGCAGTTCGTCTTCTGGAACGCCGAGAAGCTCACCTCCGGCGCGACCGTCGCCCCGCGCTGGGTCGACGTGAACCGCTTCTGGTACCGGAACCAGGTGTTCGGCGGCCACGAGTTCATCATGATCGACGCCGCGGCCCGCACCCGCGCGCCCGCCTTCGACCACGACCGCCTCGCCGCCGCGCTCTCCGAGGCCTCCGACGAGAACCACGAGGCGACGGACCTCCCCTTCGACGAGTTCGATTTCAACGGCTCCGGCGGGATCCGCTTCTGGACCGACACCTACGAGCGCTGGGACTGCGACCTCGGCGCCTACCGCTGCACCGGCCCCGATTCGATCGCGGAAGCGACGCACGAGATCGAGGCCCCCGGCGGCGGGCTCGCCGTCTTCTCCCGCGACGAGAACCTGTGGGTCCGCGACACGGACTCCGACGAGGAGCGCCAACTCTCGACGGATGGCGAAGCGCACTGGGGGTACGGCGTCGCGCCGGAGGGCTGCTGCCAGGAGATCACGAACCGCCGCAGCGGTGTCAAACCGCCGCCCGTGGCGGAGTGGTCCCCCGACGGCCGCCGCATCGCGACCCACCGCTACAACGAGCAGGACGTCGAGTCGCTGCATCTGCTCGAGGCGGCCACCGGGCGCCCGATCCTCCACAGCTACCGCTACGCGCTCCCCGGCGACTCCATCGTCCCCACGTGGGAACTGTACATGTTCGACGCCGAGACCGGCGCTTCGGTGAGGGCCGACTACGAGCCGGTGGTCGGCTACTTCGGCGGCGCGGACACGACCTGGCACGCGGCGCAGTGGACGCCGGAGGGCGACCGCGTCTACTTCTCGCACCACTCCCGTGACTTCGGGAACCAGACGCTCGTCGAGGTCGACGCCAGGACGGGCGACTCGCGAAAGGTGATCGTCGAGAGCGGCGACACCTGGGTGGAGCTGAACCAGCTCCGCACCCCCTACAACTGGCGCGTGCTCGACAACGGGAGCGAGTTCATCTGGTTCTCCGAGCGCGAGGGCTGGGGCCACCTCTATCTGCACGACCTCGCCACTGGCGAAATGAAGAACCGGATCACCCAGGGCTCCTGGCTCGTGGCCCAGCTCCTCTCGGTCGACGAGGACGCGCGGCAGGTCTACTTCGCCGGCGTGGGCCGCGAACCCGGACGCGACCCCTACCAACATCACCTCTACCGGGCCTCGCTGGACGGTGGGGGCGTGACCCTGCTCTCGCCCGAGGACATGCACCACGACGTCTCCGTGTCACCGGACGGCCGCCACTTCGTGGACACCTACTCCACCCGCGCCTCGGCCCCCGTCACCGTCCTCCGGGACCGGACGGGACGCGCCGTGATGACGGTCGAGGAGGCCGACATCGCCCCGCTCCTCGAGGCCGGGTGGGAGCCCCCCGTGCGCTTCTCCGCCAAGGCGCGCGACGGGGTGACGGACGTGTACGGCTTCCTGTGGCTGCCGCGGGAGATGGAGGAGGGGACGGTCTATCCCGTCATCGACTACATCTACCCGGGGCCGCAGATCGGGCCCATCCGGACGCCGGGCTTCACCACGGGGCCGCGCGGACAGGGCCACGCGTTCGCGCAACTCGGGTTCATCACCTTCGCGGTGGACGCCATGGGCACCCCCTACCGCTCGAAGGCGTTCCACGAGAGCTACTACCGGAACATGCGGGACAACGGGATCCCCGATCACGTGTCGGCGCTCAAGGCGCTCGCCCTCCGCTATCCCATCGACATCGACCGGGTGGGGATCTTCGGCCACTCCGGAGGCGGCTTCTCCTCGACGGACGCGATCCTCAGCTATCCGGATTTCTTCAAGGTCGCGGTGTCCGGCGCGGGGAACCACGACCAGCGGGGCTACCACTTCCCGTGGGGGGAGAAATATCACGGGCTGCTCGAGCGGAACCCGGACGGGACGGACAGCTTCGATTCGCAGGCGAACCAGAACATCGCCGCGAATCTGAAGGGGAAGCTCCTGCTCCACTACGGGTCGCTCGATGACAACGTGCACCCGAACATGACGCTGCTCGTGGCCGACGCGCTCATCGAGGCGAACAAGACGTTCGACATGCTCGTGTTCCCCAACCGGAACCACGGCTACGCGCGCGAACCGTACCTGATCCGGCGCACCTGGGACTACTTCGTCCAGCACCTCATGGGCGCCGAGCCGCCGGTCGACTACCACATCGTCCAGCCCTAGCGCCCCCCGGACGGTGCCCGGCTCACGTTCCCGCGGGAACGCCTTCCCGGCCTCCCGCGGGCGCGGAGCCGCTTGTCAGGCCTCATCGGCAGGCGCACGTTTCCACTCGATACGAAGCTCTCCCCGATCCGGAGGACTCCCCATGCGCCGCGCCGCCCATCCATCGCTCCTGTCCTGCTTCTTCTGCGTGTTCGCGGTTTCACTGCTCGGCCTCGCGGGGTGCGCCTCCGGCGACGACGGAGCCGGGGAAGCTGCGGCGGACGCCGACGACGAGGGCCCGTCGCTGACCGAGCGCCTGATCGCGCGCGGAGAATCGCTCGAGCTTCCGACGGAGTGGGACCCTCCCCCGGGCGAACCGATCGTGCATCACACGGCGGGGTTCGCGAAGACGCTCTGCTCCGGGATGTTCATCACCGGACTCGACTGGCGGGACGCGGCCGCCAACGTGGGCGGATTCACGGCGCCGTTCCAGCATCGGGGCGCCGTCGTGGACACGGTGGTCGACATGGAGGCGAAGACGGTGAGCCTCACGCTCGGTTCGGGGATCACGCGCACCGCCAAGCTGTACGGCAGCCAGGGCTGCATCACGCACCCGCTGGGCGAGGACTCGATCTACTTCACGCCCTCCGTCGTCGAGCCGATGACCCCGGATCCCGCCACCACGCCGTGGCCCATGGGCGACGTGCTCCCGGACGAGCCGTATCCGCCCGAGATCGACATGGACAAGGTGCGGCAGGCGGTCGAGGTCGCGATGGACCAGGAGGGGAAGACGCTCGGCTTCGTCGTCACCTACAAGGGGCGGATCATCGGCGAGGACTACGGCCCCGGCGTCGACATGCACACCCCGTTCGAGAGTTGGTCGAAGGGGAAGTCGCTCACCGGCACGCTCATGGCCGTCCTCATCCAGCAGGGCGTCTATGAACTGTGGCAGCCCGCTCCCATCCCGGAATGGCAGGACGACGACCGAAAGAACATCCGCATCGGCGACATCATGCGGATGTCGAGCGGAATCCGGATCGTCGCGCCCCAGGACCCCGGATACACGGAAGAGATGGGCTATCCGGACCACCTCTATCTCTACACCGGCGAGAACGCCTTCGAGTGGGCGGCCACCCGCCCGCAGCAGTGGGAGCCGAACACCGTGGGGCGGTACCGGAACACGGACCCGGCGCTCACCAACTACCTGACGCGCCTCGGCGTGGAGGGGCGTGGCGACGACTATCACGCCTTCCCGCAGCGGAACCTGTTCGACAAGCTCGGGATCCGGAACTTCGTCATGGAGACGGACCCGAACGGGAATTTCCTCACGCAGGGCTACGAGTTCGGCTCGGCCCGCGACTGGGCGCGACTCGGCAACCTCTACCTGCAGGACGGCGTGTGGGAGGGCGAGCGCATCCTACCCGAGGGGTACGTGGACTACGCGATGGAAGTCGCCCCCGCCTGGATCACCGACGGGCGGCCGGTCTACGGCGGCGGCTTCGTGTGGAGGGATCTCGGGTTCCCGATCGAGGACGACTACGGCGCCTTCGGGGGGGCCGGCGGCCAGTACACGGTCTTCATCCCGGCGCGGGGGCTCGTCATCACGCGCCTCGGCAAGTACACGGGCGCAGGGCCCGGCGGCGAGAACTTGAGGGCCGCGATCGCCCTCCTGATGGAGGCCGTACCCCGCATCGGCGACTAGCCCGGATCGCCCGCCGGGCTTGGCCGGGCGGACGGCCGGCCCTTGGCGAGCCGGCGGGCGCGGGGGGATAGGTCAGGTGCGTCGAGTACTGTGGCGACGAGGTTGAAGTCATCGCGCGGCCCCCTCCAGGCGAGTTCATCCACGCTCGCTGACACCGGGGCTTCGCGGACGAGGGTGGCGAGGCGGCGGAAGAGGAGCGCGTCGTCGAGCCCCTTGCGCAGGGTGGCCGCCAGCCTCTCGGCACCACGGACAGGGACATCCCAATCTCTTCCATCCGGTGGGATGTCCTCGATGCGGCCGTAGCGGGCGAGCACCGCGGCGGCCGTCTTCGCGCCGAAGCCCCGGATGCCCGGGAAGCCATCGGCCGAGTCCCCGACGAGGGCCAGCCAGTCGGGGATCGCGGCCGGGCCCACGCCGAACTTCTCGACCACGCCGGCTTCGTCGCGCAGCAGGCGCTGCCGGCGGTCGAACTGCACGACGCGCTCTCCCTCCACGCACTGCGACAGGTCCTTGTCGGGCGTGCAGATGAACACTCGCTCGACGCGGGGGTCCGCGGCGGCCATCGCGGCGCCGGAGGCCAGGGCGTCGTCGGCTTCGTGCTCCATCATGGGCCACACGACGAAGCCCGCCGAGACGAGCGCCTCCTCGACGAGGGGGAACTGCGCGAAGAGCGCCGGATCGATCCCGGAGCCGTCCTTGTAACCCGGCCACAGTTCGTTGCGGAAGGACTCGATCACGCGGTCCGTGGCGATCGCGACGTGCGTGGCGCCGCCCTCCAGGAGCCCGAGCATCGAACTCACGACGCCCCGCGCCGCCCCGACCTCGTGGCCGCCGGCGTTCTTCGCCGAGGGCACGCCGAAGAAGTGCCGGAACAATTCGTAGGTGCCGTCGATCAGGTGGACATGCACGCGCACGCGATCCGCGGAGGGTGAGCGTCATCCGTTCCCGGTAGCGTCGGGGATCGGGTGTCGGTGTGCAACGGTTCCGCTCCGTGGGTAGTTTCATCGGCCTTCCGTGCGGTCCGACGGTCGGATCGCGGATCCTGGTGGACCCTCTGTTCAAGCTTCGAGGCCTCTGACGTGACCCAGGCGCAGCATCTCCCGGACTCCCGGCGCGAGACCGTCGTGCCGGAAATGACGCGCGAGGCGATCGCGCGCGCGGGGCGGATCGTGCTCAAGGTGGGGACCGGCGTCCTCACCCATCCCGACGGCAGCATCGCGCTCGCCCGGCTCTTCGGCGTCGTCGAGGCGGCCAGCCGCCTGCGCCGCGAAGGGCGGGAAGTGCTCATCGTGACCTCCGGCGCCGTGGGGCTGGGGCGCGTTGCCCTGCAGCTCCCCGAACCTCCCGAGACCGCCGAACTGAAGCAGACGTGCGCGGCGGTGGGGCAGAGCCGCCTCATGGAACTCTACCAGCAGGGGTTCGCCCGGCTCGGCATCACCTGCGCGCAGATCCTCATCACCTGGACGGACTTCGACGACCGGGTCCGCTACCTGAACCTGTACGAGACGCTGCAGAGCCTGTTCCGACTGGGTGTGGTCCCGGTCGTGAACGAGAACGACGCGATCTCGCTGAACGACCGCGTGTACCGGGGGACGGGCAAGCGCCCGATCTTCGACGACAACGACCGGCTGGGGGCGCTCGTCGCGAGCGAACTGGCCGCCGACCTCATCGTACTCCTGACCGACGTGCCGGGGGTCATGACCGCCGACCCGAGGCGTGACGCGGCCGCGAGACTGATCCCCCGCATCGACCGGCCCGAGGATCACGCGATCACCGTGGACGGACGGTCGGAGGCCGGGCGGGGCGGGATGGCGAGCAAGCTGGAGGCGGCATCGGTGGCGTCGCGCGGCGGGTGCCACACCGTCATCGCGTCCGGGCTGGCGCCCGGTGCGCTGGACCGGGTGCTGGCGGGCGAGGAGGAGGGGACCTGGATCCCGCCGCGCGCGGCGCTCTCGTCCCGAAGCCGCTGGATCGCGTACTGCTCGCATCCGCGCGGGACGCTCGTTCTGAGGCCGGAGGCCGCCGACCGTCTCCGCGACGGTGCGACGCTTCGTGCGGGGGGCGCGGCGAAGGCGGAGGGACTCTTCCGCCGCGGCGACGTGGTCGAAATACAGGCCCCGGACGGATCCCTGGTCGGCCGGGGCGTCGTGGCGGTGGACGCGGCGATGGCGCGGGAGTCCATCGCGCGCCGGAGCGCGCCGTTCGGGGGGCTGGAACTCGTGCACGGGGAGCACATCATCCTCAAGGATCGTTCCGATGGCTGAGAGTCTGCGCGCGCGGGCGGCCGCGGTGCGCGGTGCGCAGCGCGTCATCGGGAGCGCTTCCGCCGAACAGCGCACCGCCGCCCTGCGTGCGCTGAGAGACGTCCTCCTCCGCTCCCGGGGCGAGATCTCGCGGGCAAACGAGGAAGACCTCGCGCGCGCCGCGGAGGAAGGGCTTTCCGGGCCCCTCCTCCACCGCCTGGGGCTGTCCGACGCCAAGTTCGAGAGCCTGCTCGAGGGCGTCGACGCGCTGGCCGAGGGCGAGGATCCGATCGACAGGGTCCTGACGCGCACGGAACTGGACGAGGGTCTGGTCCTCGAGTCCGTGCGGAGTCCGCTCGGGGTGCTTCTCATCATCTTCGAGAGTCGTCCCGACGCGGTGATCCAGATCGGGTCGCTCGCCATCCGCTCGGGCAACGGGGTCATCATGAAGGGCGGGCGGGAGGCCGCGCGCTCGAACGTCGTCCTCGTGGACTGCCTGCGGCGGGCGCTGGACGAGGCGGGTCTGGATCCCAAGGCCGTCCTGGGCGTCCCGGACCGGCGGGACGTTGACGAACTGCTGGCCCTCGACGACATGATCGACCTCGTCATCCCGCGCGGTTCGGGGGCGCTCGTTCGATCGATCCAGGAACGGAGCCGGATCCCGGTGCTTGGGCACGCGGAGGGAGTCTGCCACCTCTATGTGGACGCGTCGGCCGACCCGGCCATGGCGGTCAGGCTCTCGGTGGACGGGAAGTGCGACTACCCGGCGGCCTGCAACGCGACCGAGACGCTGCTCGTGCACGAGGCCTTCCTCCCGAAGCTGGGCGCGATCGGGGAGGCGCTGCGGGAGCGCGGCGTCGAACTCCGTTGTGACGAACCGTCCCGCCGGCTCCTGCCGTGGGCGGAAGCCGCCTCCGAGGAGGACTGGGGGCGTGAGTTCGGCGACCTCACGCTGGCGGTGCGGACCGTGAGTAGCCTGGAGGAGGCCATAGACCATATCCACACCCATGGAAGCAGCCATACCGACGCGGTCGTGGCCGAGGACCGGGGGGTCGGGGAACGGTTCCTGAAGGCGGTGGACGCGGCGAGCGTGTTCCACAACGCGAGCACGCGTTTCGCGGATGGCTTCCGCTACGGGCTCGGAGCCGAGGTGGGGATCAGCACCGCGCGCATCCACGCGCGCGGCCCGGTGGGCGTTGAAGGTCTCCTGACGACCCGCTGGCTGCTACGCGGGGAAGGCCAGGGTGCCGCGGACTACGGTCCGGGCAAGCGCGCCTTCACGCACCGTTCTCTGGAGCTATAGCCGCCGGATTCGCAGGTTGCGGTACCAGACCGGGTCGCCGTGGTCCTGGAGACCGAGGTGACCCTCGTGGTGCCTGCCGTAGTCGGGCCACTGGACGAACTTGCTGCCGGCCACCAGCGCCTCCCATTCGTCTGAACCAATCTCGTACTCGACGACCTGGACGCCGTTGAGCCAGTGGACGACCTGGTTGCCGTGGCGGACGATCCGCACCTCGTTCCAGTCGCCGACTGGACGTGTGACGTCCTCCGGCGGGGCATGCAGACCATAGTTCGACCCCGCCGAAGTCAGAGGATTGCCGCCGTCGTAGTGCCCCGCGTTGTCGAGCACCTGCAACTCCGGACCCGATTGGAACGCGCTCTCCGTGCTCTCCGAGATGCCGAAGAAGATTCCGCTGTTGCCGCCTTCTTCGACCTTCCACTCGAGGCGGAGGTCGAAGTCCGTGTAGGTGTCGCGCGTGATGAGCGTCCCGCCTCCGACGCCGGGCGTGAAGGCGAGCGTGCCGTCGATTGCGGTCCAACCCCCCGGGACATCCTCCATCTGGAACCCGCGCCACGCGTCGAGCGATTCGCCGTCGAAGAGGAGTTCGAAACCCTCCGCGGCCTCCTCGGCCGTCAGCTGGTTCGAGGCCGCCTGCGTCTCCGCGGCCGGCTCAACTGCGGGCTCTCCCTCCGCCTGCGACCCGGCCTCCGCCTGCGCGCACGCCGAGATCGCGCAAGCGGCGATGGCCAGCATCGCCCCCGCGTAGAGGGAGCGGGATCCGCGGGAATCGCTGAGTCGTCTCAAGTCTGACCTCCGGGTTCCGAACGAGATCGAGTCGCCATCCTCACGGTAGACCGCGCGCGCAACGCCCACAACGCCGCTACTGCGGGACGGCTTCGCGTGCGCTCATGCCCTCCCGCGATCCAAGTGCCCTTCGTGCCTGTGCAAGCTCATAGCTCGCCTGCATTCGCATCCAGTGATCCGCCGTGCCCCAGCCGAGGGCTTCCAGCGCAAGCGCCATGTTCGCCGACACGCCTGCCGTCTCGGTCACGTTCCAGCCAGGTACCTGCCGGTGTACGCGCGGAGCCGAGCGGTCGGATCGAGTGCACGGCTTTGCCTCGGCCCCTTGAGCGTCACAACGGGCATGGTCGCCGCGGCCCGCCTGCGCAACGGCGCGAGATCTCGAACGATCATGGGAGTGTCGGTGCCCCTGTGTCGGCCTATGCCAATTGAAAGTGTGATTTTCAATTGGCATAAGCTTTCACAGGGACTTCCAGCAACAACCCCCAGGCAACCTCGCGTCGCGCTCCCTCGTGGTCCCCCGGGTTGTCGGGTGGAGCGGCGATCCGGCTTCGACCACGCGGCGGTCGACGACGCGTCGAAGCTCCCCTGAGGGGAGGTGCTGCCCTCCGCGCCCGGCTGGACTGCTACAACCTCATCCGGCGGCACACGGGCGCGGCACACGGGCATTGGACGCCGTACTCCCTTCACTAGCGGCGGCCGCCGGCAATGCGGGCGGCTTCGGGGCGTCGCCGCAGCGCCAGCATGCTCCAGGTGCCGAGGGCGGGGCCGATCACGAGCGGGGCGAACGCCCACCCCCAGCCGAGGGCCGATTCCCACACCGGGATGAGGCGGATCGTGGCGACCGTGAGCAGGAAGCCGACCGCGGTCTGCAGCGTGAGCGCCGTGCCGATGTACTCGGGTTCGGCGAGTTCGCTGACGCAGGCGGAGAACTGCGCGGAGTCGGCGACGATCGCGAACCCCCACACGAGACAGACCGCCGCGATGGCCCAGGCGGGGCCGCCGAAGAGGGGCCCGATGGCCAGACAGCAGGCGCCGCTGATCACCATGCTCCAGCTCGTCACGACCGTCCGCCCCAGGCGGTCCGCGAGCACGCCCGCCGCGGCGGCGCCGAGCCCCCCCGCGGCGATCGTCGCGAAGGCCAGGAACGAGGCGAGGGAAGGCGTCGTGCGCAGGCTCGCGTCCGCGGCGAAGCTCGCCGCGAGGAAGGCGGGAATCCAGGTCCACATGGCGTAGAGTTCCCACATGTGCCCGAAATAGCCGCCATTGGCGAGCATCGTCGCCCGGTCGGCGAAGATCCGCCGCACCGCGCGGGGATCGAAGGGCGCGGCCGGCGCCTGGTGGGGACCGGTGCGGAGGCTCGTCGCGGCGAGAACCGCGGCCACCACGGCGAGGGCCGAGGCCAGCAGGAGGACGGGCTGCCACGCGCCGATCCCTCCGAGCGGGCGCAGCAGGTGGGGCATCGCGCTCCCCACCGAAAGCGCGCCGATGAGGACCCCGATCGCCATCCCGCGCCCGGCCCGAAACCAGCCGGCGACGATCTTCATCCCCGGCGGGTAGACGCCCGCCAGCGCGACCCCGGTCACGAAACGCAGGACGAGTGCGGGGGCGAGGCTCTCGGCGAAGAGGGCGATCGCGGTCGTGGCGGCGGCCCCGAGGAGCGCCGATCCCGCCATCAGCCGGCGCGGGTCCCATATGTCCGAGAGCGTGAGCAGCGCCGAGAGGACCGCTCCCGTGGCGAACCCGAGCTGCACCGATGTGGTGAGCCAGGCCGCCCCCGAGTCGCCGAGCCCCCACGCGTCGCGCAACTCCGAAACGACCGCGCTGGCCGAGAACCAGAGCCCCATCGCGAGCAGTTCGACCAGCCCGAGGAGGGCGAGCTGCCGGTATCGCTGCGAGCCGGTGTCCCGGGAGCGCGGGGTCACGGGGCGTCGGCGGGTGACGTCGCCGCTAGGCCTCGCCTTAGCCCTCGCTGTCCGCGAACTGTCGCTGCAGACTCTGGACGACGGCGGGATCGGCGAGCGTCGTCGTGTCGCCCAGCGCCCGTCCCTCGGCCACGTCGCGCAGGAGGCGGCGCATGATCTTCCCGCTCCGCGTCTTGGGCAGTTCGGCCGCGAAGATGAGGTCCGCCGGCCGCGCGATGGCGCCGATCTGCGTCGCCACGTGCGCCCGCAACTCCTGCCGTAATTCCTCGGACGTCTGTACGCCCTCGACCACGCTCACGAACGCCGCCACCGCCTGCCCCTTGATCTCGTCCGAACGCCCCACGACGGCGGCCTCCGCCACGGCGCCGTGGTCCACGAGCGCCGACTCCACCTCCATGGTGCCGATCCGGTGCCCCGCCACGTTCAGCACGTCGTCGACCCGCCCCATGATCCAGTAGTAGCCGTCCTCGTCGACGCGCGCTCCGTCGCCCGGGAAGTAGATGTCGGGCCACTTCGACCAGTAGGTCTCGCGGTAGCGCGCCTCGTCGCCCCAGATCCCCCGAAGCATCCCTGGCCACGGCGAGGTGATCGCGAGATAGCCGCTCTCCGCCGGGTTCCCCGCCTCATCGAGGATCGCCGCCTCGATGCCGGGGAAGGGGACCGTCGCCGTGCCCGGTTTCGTGGTGATCGCCCCGGGCAGCGGCGTGATCATGATCCCGCCCGTCTCCGTCTGCCACCAGGTATCCACGATCGGGCACCGCCCGCCGCCGATGTGGCGGTCGTACCAGATCCATGCCTCCGGGTTGATCGGTTCGCCCACCGTCCCCAGCAGGCGCAGCTTCGAGAGGTCGTAGCCCGCCGGCCAGTGGTCGCCCCAGCGCATGAAGGCGCGGATGGCCGTGGGCGCCGTGTAGAACACAGTCACCCCGTAGTTCTCGCACAGCGCCCAGAAGCGGCCTCGGTCCGGCCAGTCCGGCGAACCCTCGTACATGAGCACGGTGGCCCCGTTGGAGAGGGGTCCGTAGACGATGTAGGAGTGGCCCGTCACCCACCCCACGTCGGCGGTACACCAGTAGATGTCCTCCTCCTTGAGGTCGAACACCCACTTCGCGGTCGCGGTCACCTGCGTCATGTATCCGCCCGTCGTGTGCATGACCCCCTTCGGTTTCCCCGTCGTCCCCGAGGTGTAGAGGATGTAGAGGAGGTCCTCCGAATCCATGCGCTCGGGCGGGCACTCGGACGACGCGCGCGAGATCAGGTCGTGATACCAGTGGTCGCGCCCCGAGGTCATCTCACAGGACGGTGTTTCCACCTGATCCCCGTGCGGCGCCTCCTTCGGGTCGGTCACGGCCGAGCGCTCGACAACGACCACGCCCGTGACGTAGTCGAGACCCTCGATTGCCTGATCGGTGCTCGCCTTGAGCGGGATGATGCCGCCGCGGCGATATCCCCCATCCGCCGTGATCACGCAGCGGGCCCCGGCATCCTCGATCCGGTCCCGAAGCGACTGCGGAGAAAAGCCGCCGAACACGACCGAGTGCGGCGCGCCGATCCGCGCGCAGGCGAGCATCGCGATCGCGGCTTCGGGGATCATGGGCAGGTAGATCGCGACGCGGTCGCCCTTCTCGACGCCGAGCCCCTTCAGGGCGTTGGCGAAGCAGCACACTTCCTCGTGGAGTTCACGGTAGGTGTAGCGCCGCACATCCCCGGGCTCGCCCTCCCAGATCAGGGCGTGCGCGGAGCCCCGCGTCTCGAGGTGGCGGTCGAGGCAGTTGTGCGCGGCGTTGAGGGCGCCGCCCACGAACCACTTCGAGAACGGCGGATCCCACTCCAGCACCCTGGCCCACGGGGCGAACCAGTCGAGTTCCCGCGCCCACGCCTCCCAGTACGCCTCACGGTCGCGCGCGGCGTCATCGTAGGGACCGCGATCTGCCACATGCGCGGACTCGACGAAGCCGGCCGGGGGTTCGAAGGTTCGCTTCTCGTCCAGCAGGACGTCGATTTCCCGGTGCTGTTCTGTCATGGAAACGCTCGGGTCGGCGGGAGGGGTTACGGGGCGCGCTTGTCACGGCGCCGCTCGAGCCGCCATTTGGCGACCCGGTCCGGAGCCTGCCGGCGTGACATTAGACGACCTGCGGCGAGGCACGCAAGAAACGCCGCGCCCCCGCACGACAGAAGACGGATTCCCATGACCGACGGCACCCTGCAACTGATTCTGATCATCGTGGGAGGGCTCGTGGCCCTGCTCGCGCTCGCGTTCGGAATCTGGATCGGGCTCGGGTCTCCGGGGCTGTACGGCAGGTACGAGCAGACCGGCAGCGCCCCGCGCGAATCCCCCTGGCGGTGGTTGCTGGCCGGTCGTCGACGGGCCCGCTCGAGTCGGTTCGACGCCGTGCTGCGGGATGAGGAAGAGGACGGGGGGCCGGACGTCGCCTCGGATCGGTCGAAACCGGACTTCAGCCGCGGACGACGCTTCCGCCGCTAGTTCCCGCCGGTCTCGTCGTCGGGGGCGCCTCATCTCCGGCGTCCGCGAACTCCCACGTGCAGTCGTCATCGCCCCGGGCCTCGCAGCGGAAGTGGATGATATCGTTTCCCGCCGCGCGGTATTCGTCGAGAATCTCGTGAATCAGGCCCGCCAGGAGCGCGCAGCCGCTGCCGCCCGGCGTGGTGTGCGCCGGGAGCCCCCCCTCGATCACGAGCGCGGCGTTCCCGTGCTCGACTCGAACCGGAGAGTCCGGGCACAGGCGGCGCGCGATCTTCCCCGCCAGCCCCCACGCTTGCCGGCGTCGGAGCCCGAGGGGCAGGAGCCG
The DNA here is from genome assembly GCF_965222475.1 of Candidatus Palauibacter sp. Lineage (GTDB taxonomy): Bacteria > Gemmatimonadota > Gemmatimonadetes > Palauibacterales > Palauibacteraceae > Palauibacter. Next base: position 505,341 of record NZ_CBDCUB010000008.1, read on the forward strand.
AGTGGCGATCTGGCGACCGAGCCCCCGATCGTCCAGGCTGTCGCGCCCGATCCGATGCCCTGCGGCGTCGAAGATCACCGCCGCATCGGGGCGGCGCGCGAGCAGCGTGAAGATGCTCGCAACCTCGTCTGCGCTCACGTCGCCACGGTTGGCTTCGTAGCGGCGGATCTGGTTCAGGACGACGCTCGACAGCCCCAGCCTCTGGCGGAGATTGAGGGACAGATGCGAGACGGCCAGATCCTCGGGGTCGTCGGGCATGTCCAGCTCATGCAGGGCGACGAGCATGGCGAGAGGAATCTGCACGGGGACGCCGCCCGTGAACCGGGTGTCTTGTGGGGAACCGAAGTCGGGAGGCATATAGGAGGGAGGCTACGGCAGGGTATTCGGGCGAGCAAGCTGCGTCCCGGACTGCCGCCACCGACCGCAGGACAGCCCCGGGAGGCACCATGAGAGCACCAGTTACGCAGGAAACGACGCACGCCCTGCTCCGAATCGTCGCCGGTCTCATGCTATGGCAGCACGGTGCCCAAAAGCTCTTCGGCATGTTCGGAAGTACCGCGGTCGAATCCTGGTTCGCGTGGCCGCGCGGCGTCGCCGGCATCATCGAGTTCTTCCTGCCGATCCTCATCATCCTCGGGATCCGGACGCGTTGGGTCGCCTTCATCCTCACGGGACACTTCGCCGTGGTCTACTGGTGGCGCCACTTCTTCGCTGGCGGTGTGGAGTTCGTGCCGATCGTAAACGGCGGGGAACTGGCCATCCTCTACTGCGCCATCTTCCTCTTCCTGTGGACGACCGGCGGCGGGAAGTGGAACCTCGACCACATGATCCCGGGACCCGGCAGGGAAGACTAGCACCGGCAGGCGTACGTTGTTCGGCCGTCGCTTCGGCCCCACATTGTGCGGCCGGACGGCGGCTTCCGCAGGGTGCCGCCGTCTCGTGCATCCCCCCGGCGTGACCCTCCGTCTCGCCGGGGACCGCTAACGGACGGAGCGGACCCGCGAGCCATGTACGACCCCGGAGCCGTCGAAGCACGGTGGCAGGCGTGGTGGGAGGAGAACGGGACGAACGAGCCCGACCTCGATGCCGCCGAGCGCCCGTTCTTCAACCTCATGATGTACCCCTACCCGTCGGCGGAGGGGCTTCACGTCGGCAACCTCTACGCCTTCACCGGCGCGGACATCTACGGACGCTTCCGCCGGCTGCGGGGCGACGACGTGTTCGAACCCATCGGGTACGACGCGTTCGGGATCCACTCCGAGAACCACGCGCTCAAGGTGGATGCGCACCCGATGGAACTCATCCCCTCGAACATCCGCAACTTCGAGCGGATGCTGCGGGCGGCGGGGCTCATGACCGACTGGTCGCGCACCGTCGATACGACGGATTCCCGCTACTACAGGTGGACGCAGTGGATCTTCGTCCAGCTGTTCAAGGCGGGCCTGGCGGAGAAGAAGGAAGCGGCCGTCAACTGGTGCCCGAAGGACCAAACGGTCCTCGCCAACGAACAGGTGATCGGCGGGCTGTGCGAACGCTGCGACGCGGCGGTCGAGCAGCGCATGCTGAGCCAGTGGTTCTTCCGGATCACGGATTACGCGCAGCGGCTGCTCGACAACCTCGAGTGGATCGATTGGTCCGAGACGACGAAGACGGCGCAGCGCAACTGGATCGGGCGCTCGGAAGGGGCGCGGCTGCACTTCCCGCTCTCGGGCGCCGCGGGCGCCGGAGACGCTGCGGGAGGGAGCGGGGACCGGATCGAGGTGTTCACGACCCGGCCCGACACGCTCTTCGGCGCCACGTTCATGGTGCTGGCGCCCGAACACCCGCTCGTCGAGCGTCTGACGACGGACGAGCGGCGCGCCGAGGTGGAGGCGTATGCGCGCGCCGCTGCGGCCATCGACCTCGTGGAGCGGCAGAAGGCGGACGAGCGCGAGAAGACCGGCGTCTTCACCGGCGGCTACGCGCGGAACCCGGCCACCGGCGAGGACGTTCCGGTGTGGGTCGCCGACTACGTGCTCATGGACTACGGGACCGGCGCGATCATGGCCGTGCCCGGACACGACCAGCGCGACTTCGACTTCGCGCGGCAGTTCGGGCTCTCGATCGTCCAGGTCGTCTGCTCCCGCGCGGCCCTCCCCGAGAGCGCGGACCCGCGGGAGGTTCCGGGAGACGGCGGGGAGTCCGCGTTCCTGGAGCACACGCCCGACGAGATCCTCATCAACTCCGGCCGTTTCAGCGGCATGGAGGCGGACGCGGGAGGGCGCGCGATCACCGAGCGGCTGGCGGAGCGCGGCCTCGGGGCGCCCGAGGTCAACTACCGGCTGCACGACTGGTGCATCTCGCGCCAGCGCTACTGGGGGCCGCCGATCCCCATCATATACTGCGACGCCTGCGGTCCGCAGGCGGTGCCGGAGGAGGACCTGCCCGTCGTCCTCCCCTTCGTCGAGGACTTCCGTCCCACGGCGACCGGCGTGAGTCCGCTCGCCCGCGACGATGCGTTCCATACCACGACGTGCCCGGCCTGCGGGGCGAATGCGCGTCGGGAGACGGACGTTTCCGACACTTTCCTCGACTCGGGCTGGTACTTCCTGCGCTATCCCTCGACCGAGTTCGACGACCGGCCGTTCGACGCGGCGCGCACGCGGAAGTGGCTGCCCGTGAACAGCTACATCGGGGGCGAGGAGCACTCCGTCCTGCACCTCCTCTACTCCCGCTTCCTCACCATGGTGCTGAGCGACCTCGGGCACCTCGAGTTCGAGGAACCCTACGACCGCTTCCGCAAGCACGGGCTGCTCATCAGGGAGGGCGCCAAGATCTCGAAGTCGCGCGGGAACGTCATCCTGCCCGACGAATACATCGAACGCTTCGGCGCGGACGCGTTCCGCATGTACCTGATGTTCCTCGGGCCCTTCCAGCGTGGCGGCGACTTCCGCGACAGCGGCCTCGCGGGTCCGGATCGGTTCCTGAAGAAGGCGTGGGACAGCGTGACGGCCGCGGTCGAATCGGGGCGGACGGGGTTCGACGCCCCGGGCGTGGAGCGGGCGCTGCACGCCACCGTGAAGCAGGTCTCGGAGGACCTCGAGGGGCTGAGCTACAACACGGCGATCGCGGCGATGATGGATTACCTGAACACGCTGCGGTTCGGAGGGCGCACCGCCTCGATCGACGAGGTGCGGCCGCTCGTCATTTTGCTCGCGCCGGTGGCCCCGCACATGGCCGAGGAGCTATGGGCGCGCCTCGGAGAGGAGTCGAGCATCTTCGATCACGCCGAGTGGCCGGCGTGGGACGAGAGCAAGCTCGTGGTCGACGAGGTGGAACTTCCGGTACAGGTGAACGGAAAGCTGCGGGCGACGATCCGCGTCGCCCGCGGCGCCCCGGAGGCTGTCGTGCGCGAGGCGGCGCTGGCCGAGGCGAACGTCATCCGGCGGCTCGACGGGGCGGAGATCCGCAAAGTGATCCACATCCCGGACCGCATGCTGAACCTCGTGATCTCGTAGTTCGGCGACCGCCGGGACGGCGGGTGGCCGTCACCACTCGACGGAACCCTCCTCGTCCGTGTCGATGCGGGCCGGGGTCCCCCCTTCGCCGAAGAGGAAGATCCGCAGGTTCCTGTAGAGGAACTCGCGTGCCGCCGCTTCGTGGAGCTTCAAGCCGTAGTGGTTGATGAGGAGCATCTGCCGCTCCTTCCACTCCTCCCAGCAGGACGTACAGATTTCGGCCACGATCCGTGTCCCCAGCTCACCCGGGAAGGGGTTGCGGCCGATCCTCCCCTGGTCGTCGCGGTCGCAGCGCGTGCAAACGAATGACTCCGTCATCCCGGACCTTCCGTCAGGCGGGTGAGGGCCTCCCACGGGTCGCCGCTCGACGCCTCCCGCATAAGCGTCTCGACGGAGGGGACCAGTTCGCCGCGGGCCGTGTAGACGCGCTCGAAATCGTCCAGCCTCGTGTAGTACAGCAGGCGCGACAGGATCCACGCGTTGTCGAGACCGGCGGGATCCATCGAACCGTACTGCCCCGCGCGGAGTCGTGGCCGGTACTCGGTCTCGAAGCGGCGCGCGGCCTCCTCGAAGACCTCCCGTTTGGCGACCCGCTTCGCGTCATCCGGCAGTTCGGAGGCGTACACTTCCTCGAGCGGCTCGAGAATCGAGTGGAAGAAGTGACCGAACACCCTCGTGTCGTCCCAGCGCAACCGCGCCCGCTCGCAGGCGCTCCCGTCCCGCACCGCCTCGCAGAAGAACTCGATCGCGCCGCGGTGCCCCACGAAGTTGGCGAAGCTCTCGTTGAAGTCCGCCTGGCCCGTGGGGAAGTAGGTGCTGTGCGTGATCTCGTGGATCACCGTCTCGACGAGCCCGAGACTGTCGAGGCGCAGCGTGGTCGACATGATGGGGTCGGGGAACCAGCCCAGCGTCGAGAAGGCGGACACCGCGCGCACGGACACGTCGTATCCCTCGGCGGCGAGCCCGGCGGCCTCCGCGCGGGCGTCGTCGAAGTCGAAGTAGCCCTTGTAGGGAAGGTGGCCCACGATCGGGAACCACCACGTCTTCCACCGCAGTTCGAATTCGGGCGCGGCGAGCACGTTCAGGACCAGCGTGTCCCGGTGCAGCTGGGTGAACGACTCGTAACTCGCGCCCGCGCGCAGGCCGAGGTCGCGTTCGGCGAAGTCCCGCGCGTCGAGCACGAGCCGCAGCTTGTCGCGGGTCTCCAGGGCCATGGTCGTGTCGTGGATCACGGCCCGGATCGGACGCCGGGCCGAGAGGATGCGGGCCTCCTCCCAGCCGGCCCGGAGCACATAGGCCGGCGAGCAGCCGCCCGCGCAGAGCAGGAGGAGCGCCGCGAGCGCGCGGATGCCCGTGGTCATGCGCACCGGACGTAGTGGAGATGCGCGCTCACGTCGTCGCGGCGGTAGTTCCGGCGCGGACCGTCCGCATCGCTCCGGTAGCGGCGGTAGGGCCGGTGGAAGAACCGATACGTGTCGGGCAGCCCTCGTTCGCGCAGCGCGCGCTCGATCCCGGCCCGGTCGAGCAGCCCCTCGTCGTAGTAGCTGAACAGGATGTGTCGTGTATCGGCGGCCTCCAGCACCTCGCGCAGCGCCCCCGGAGCCCGGTGCTTCCGGCACCAGTCCGACCGCGACTCCTCGTCGGGGATGAGACCCGTCTTCCCGCGGATCTCGGGCGGCGGGGTCCAGCCGAGCGCGAGGAGTTCCGGAATGTGATAATACCCCGGGTATTGCCGACTGTTGTACGGAGGGTCGAGATACACGAGATCGACGGGACCGATGGTTGCGAGGCGTCGGGCGGCGGGGCCCCGGAACGCGCTGCACGCTCCGGCTCCGTTCTTGCGTGGCGTCGGTTTGAGCGGACGCAGTTCGAGCGGGCGCAGGGCGTTGGGCTGCATCGTCTTGACGAACGAGGCGTACACGCCGGTCGTGTTGGCGACGCGGTCGGCGGCTTCGATGAGCGTCGCGATGAGCAGTTGCGCCTCGGCCCGCGCGAGGCGGGACTCGCGGGTCCAGCGCTCGATCGTCGTCCGGATGCCGTCGATCTTCCGGCCGTTCTCGCGCGAGAAATACATGCGGCCGTGCGCGCGGCCGGCCGCGCCCTGGAGGGTGTAGTGCTCCGAGAGAAACCCGCAGCCATCGGATCCCGCCCGCTCGTCGCGCTCCGCGAGCCAAGCGAGGAGCGTGCCGTAGCCGATGTGCTCCTCCCCGGTCCCGTTCCGGGCCGCTGGGGGGAGGAGCGAGGCGGGGAATCGCGGGGCCCGGTCGAGTTCGACGCGCGCCACCTGCAGCGCGTAGGAGGCCGCCATCAGGTCGCCGGAGTGGACCTCCCAGCCGGCTTCCTTGAGCGCCATCGAGACGCTGGCGGTCCCGGCGAACGGGTCGCACGCGACCCCGGGCGCCCGCTGGATGCGGCGCACATGCTGCATGAGGAAGGGGATGAGTTTCGTCTTGTTCCCGAGATATCGCACGCGGGAGAATATAAGGCCCTGATGCGGGCGAAAAGTTCGGACACGGCGGCGTGAACGCGGGAGCCCGGCTCTCGGGAGCGGCGGCGGGGACGGCGCCGGCGGCGGAGGCGCTGCTCCGGCGGGTGCGGCCGGACATCGGGCGGGCGCTGGCGGGCCGCCGCCGGGCCGCCGCGGAGTTGGCCGCGTGGGGGCGCCGAAGGGAGCCCGGGCCGCTGGTGTGGCTCCACGGCGCCTCGGCCGGCGAGCTGCTCGGCGCTGCGCAGGCCATCCGCACCCTCCGGGCGCGCGGTGCCGACCGCTCCGGCCGCCGCGCGCAGCTCCTCGCGACGCATTCCTCGCCGTCCGGCCGTGGGGCGCTCCCGTGGCTGGACGCGGACCACGCCGCGTATCCGCCGCTCGACCGGAGACGGGACTGCGACGCGGTGCTGGCCGCGCTGCGGCCCGGGCTGCTCGTGTTCGCGAAGCTGGACGTGTGGCCCGGCCTCGCCGCCGCCGCAGCGCGGGCGGGGGTGCCGACCGCGCTCATCAACGGCACGGTGCGGCCGCGGAGCCGGCGGTCCGGGGCGGTGGCGCGGCGCCTGTTCCGCCCATCCTACGCAGGACTGGCAGCGGTGGGCGCCGCGAGCCCGGAGGACGCCCGGCGGCTCGTGGCGCTCGGCGTCCGCGCCGAACGGTTGGGAGTGACGGGGGACGCGGCGTTCGACCTGGCCCTCGAGCGGGCGGACCGGGCTCGCGCGGACGGCTCCGAGGCGGCCTTCCGGGCCGCGCTCCGCGACCCGGGCGAGGGGACGCTGCGCCTCATCGCCGGTTCGACGTGGCCGGCCGACGAGCGGGCGTTGCTCGACGGCCTCGCGGCCGCGCGGCGCGCGGGGGGGCCGGTCTGGCAGTTGGTGATCGGGCCGCACGAGCCGACCGCCGCGCACATCGACGAGCTGGTCGCCTCGTGCGCGGCCCGCGGGCAGCGCGCGGTCCGCTGGAGCCGGCTCGGCGAATCCGCCGGGACGCCGGTCGGCTCGGTCATCGTGTTCGACGAGGTCGGGCGGCTGGCGGAACTGTACGCGGCGGGCGATGCGGCCTGGGTCGGCGGCGGCCTCGGGGGCACGGGGCTCCACAACGTGCTCGAGCCCGCCGCCGCCGGGCTGCCCGTCCTCTTCGGCCCGCGGCACGACCGGGCCGACGCGCTGGCCCTCGAAGCGGCCGGCGGCGGGCACGGCTCTCCGCCCGGCGCGCTCGCCGACACCCTGTCCAGGCTGGCCGACCCGCGGCTCCGCGAGCACCTGGGCCGGGCCGCCCGCGCCTTCGTCGAGGCCGGGGCCGGCGCCGCCACCCGCACGGCGGACCTGCTCTCCTCCCTCTGGCCCGGCTAGCGCCGCGCGCCGGACCCCGCCCCTGGCGGTCAGCTCTCGAGCATCGAGCGTTTCGGTCCGAACACGAACCAGAGCACGGGGCCCACGATCGGGCACAGGAAGATCACCGTCACCCAGAGGACCTTCTCCCGCCCCGGCGCCTCCGAGAGGACGATCAACCACGTGGCCCAGAGGTTCAGGGCGACGAGCAGGACCGCGAGCAGCCAGCGCGGATCCAGCCCGGCAGCCCACTCGAGGGCCGCGTTCATGCGGCCGCCGTCGGTTTCCGGAACTGGAGCCGGTGCAGTTGCGCATAGAGGCCGCCCCGGTCGAGCAGCGTGTCATGCGTGCCGGACTCGGTGATCCGCCCCTGATGGAGGACGAGAATCCGGTCGGCCCCCCGGATCGTCGACAACCGGTGCGCGATCACGAGGCTCGTCCGCCCTCGCATGAGGCGCTCGAGCGCCGTCTGGATCTCCGCCTCGATCTCCGAGTCCACCGAACTCGTGGCTTCGTCGAGCAGCAGGATGGGCGGATCCCCCGCCAGGGCGCGGGCGAAGGAGACGAGTTGCCGCTCGCCGACCGAGAGGTTGCCGCCCCGCTCGCTGAGAGGTTCGTCGTACTTCTTCGGGAGCCGCGCGAGGTGCCGGTCGACGCCCACCTGTCGCGCCGCCTCGCGGATCTCGTCAGCGCCGATCCCCTCCCGGTCGAGCGCGATGTTGTCCGCCGCGGTTCCCGAGAACAGATAGACATCCTGCAGCACGAGACCCATCCGGTGCCGCAGGTCGGCGAGCCGGATGTCGCGGATGTCCACGCCATCCAGCGTGATGCGTCCCCGCTGCGGCTCGTAGAAGCGCATGAGGAGGCTGAACAGCGTCGTCTTGCCGGCCCCGGTGGCGCCGACCACCGCCAGCCGCTGGCCCGGTTCCGCCACGAAATTGATCCCGCGCAGCACCCATCCGTCGTCGGGCGCGTCCTCGTCGAGCCGCCCCTCGGCCCCCTCCCAAGCCGCCGCGTTCGCCAGCGCGGGCGTCGTAATGCCCGCCGCGTCCTCCTCCGGCGAGAGATACCGGAACCACACGTCCTCGAACTCGATGCGGCCCCTCACCGCCGCCGGAAGTTCGACCGGCCGCCGCGGGTCCTCGATCCCCGGGGCCTCGTCCAGCAGCCGGAAGATCCGCTCCGAACTCGCCATCGCCCCCTGAAGGATGTTGTACTTCTCCGACAGATCCTGGATGGGGCGGAAGAACCGTCTCGCGTACTGCAGGAAAGCGGCGATGACCCCGATCGTCAGCGTTCCCTCCAGGGCCTGGTTGCCGCCGTACCAGATGATCAGCGCCAGCGCGACCGAGGCGAGCACTTCGATGACCGGAAAGAAGAGCGCGTAGTAGGTGATGGACCGGAGGTGCGCCTCGAGGTGGTCGTCGTTGATCTCGCGGAACCACCGCGCGGTCATCGTCTCCTGCCGGAAGAGTTGCACGACCCGCACGCCCGTGATGCGCTCCTGCAGATAGGCGTTGATGCGCGCGAGCCGGACCCGGATGTCGCGGTAGGCCTCGCGGACCCTCCTGCGGAAGATCCAGGCGGCCACGAACACGAGCGGGAGCACGGAGAACGTCACGAGGGCGAGCCGCCAGTCCATGACCAGCAGCGCCACCATGATGAAGCCGACGGTGAACACGTCCCCGAAGATCGTCACGACCCCCGACGTGAACATCTCGTTCAGGACCTCGACGTCGCTCGTGAGCCGGGTCATCAGCCGTCCGACCGGGTTCCGGTCGTAGTAGGCGAGCCGGAGGCGCTGGAGATGACGGAAGATCTCCTGCCGGAGATCGAGCATCACATTCTGGCCGATCCATGTGGTGAGGATCGTGCGCCCGTACTCGAGTACGCCGGAGAGGAGGAGCGAGATGAAGAAGAGGATCGCGAGATTGCGGAGCGCGCCGAAGTCACGGCGCGGGATGGCCCCGTCGATGACCTCCATCGTCAGCCAGGGCCCGACCAGCGCCAGACCGGAGGCCGCGATGAGCATGACGACGGCGATCGCGACCCTGAGCCGGTAGGGCCTGAGGTAGGCGAGCAACCGCCTCATCAGGCGGGCGTCGTACGCCTTGCCGAGCGCTTCTTCTTCCTGGAGCGGGCCGTCGGGCGTCTGCATGCCCCATAGTACCGACTCGTCCACTCGCTTCCAATCAGGTTGGCGCGGGTCCGCGCCGCCGGCCATCATCCTCGTATGACCGACCGGATCCGGGTCCGAGGCGCCCGGCAGCACAACCTCAAGGGCGTCGACATCGACATCGAGCGCGGGGCCCTCACGGTCCTCACGGGGCCCTCCGGCTCGGGAAAATCGAGCCTCGCCTTCGACACGATCTACGCGGAGGGGCAGCGCCGGTACATCGAGTCGCTCTCCACCTACGCGAAGCAGTTCCTCGAGCGGATGCCCAAGCCGGCCGTCGATCTCGTCGAGGGCGTGAGCCCTTCCGTCGCCATCGACCAGAGCAACCGGGTGCAGTCGAGCCGCTCGACGGTGGGGACGATCACGGAGGTGTACGACTACCTGAGGCTGCTGTGGGCGCGCGTCGGCACGACGGTCTGTCCCGGCTGCGCCCGTCCCGTCGTCCCCGATACGGTGACCTCGGCCACCGACGCGCTCCTCGCCCTCGGGCCCGGGGTCCGGCTCGCGATCGCCTTCCCGCTCGCCCGGCACGAGCGCGGGACGGGCGCCTGGGCCGTGGAGAGCCTGCGGGCGCGGGGCTATGTGCGCGTGCTGGCCGATGCCGTCGAGTTCTACCTGCCGGACATCGACCTCGAGTCGGAGACGGGCGCCGCCGCGGTTCGAACCCTCGCTCGGGCCAGCGACTTCCTGGTCGTGGTGGACCGCGTGTCGGCCGGGGAGGCGGACCGGGAGCGCATGGCGGATTCGCTCGCCGCCGCCTTCGCCGAGGGCGGGGGGGCCGCCCTGGCGCTCGCCTACGCGCCCGGCTCCGTTTCCCCCGAACGACATCTGTTCGAGGAGTCCCACCGGTGCGCGGCGTGTGGTGACACCTTCCCGCGCCCGACGCCCGCCCTGTTCAGCTTCAACAGCCCGGCCGGCGCGTGCGACACCTGCACGGGGTTCGGCGCCGTGCTCGAGTACGCCCCCGAGTTGATCGTCCCCGACCCTCGGCGATCGCTCGACGCGGGGGCCCTGGATCCGTGGGCGAAGCCTCGCTACACGCGAGAGCGGAGCCGACTGCGCGAGTTCGCGAGATCGGTCGGGCTGGATGGTTCGGCGCCGTGGGAGACGCTGCCCGCGGAGGCGCGAAGCGTGTTGCTGGAGGGCGGACGATACGCCGGAGAACGGTTCCGGGGCGTGATCCCCTTCCTTCGCTCGAAGGAGAACAAACGCTACAAAGCGTACATCCGCGTCTTTCTGCGCCAGTATCAGCTTCCTGAGCGGTGTCCCGGCTGCGGGGGAGCGCGGCTGAAGGCGGAGGCGCTCAACGTCCGTGTAGCCGGGCGCCATATCGCCGATCTCGCGGGACGGACGGTGGCGGAGATCCGCCGCTGGCTGTCGGGAGACCTCGACCTCCCCCCGTTCGGGCGGCGGGCGGCGGAGACGATCCTGTGGGAACTCGAGCACCGGATCTCGTTCCTGGCCGAGGTCGGGCTGGGGTATCTGACGCTGGATCGGCAGGCCCGCTCCCTGTCGGGCGGCGAGATGCAGAGGATCCGGCTCGCGAGCTGTCTCGGCAGCCGGCTCGTGAACACGCTCTACGTCCTCGATGAGCCGACGATCGGGCTCCACCCGCACGACATCGAGGCGTTCACGGGCGTACTCGAACGGCTCGCGGGCCGCGACAACACCGTGCTCGTCGTGGAACACGAACCTGCGGTGCTCGAACGGGCGGACCGGATCGTGGAACTGGGCCCGAGGGCGGGCGAGCAGGGCGGCGAGATCGTGTTCGAGGGCGCGTGGGAGAGCCTCCTCGCCGCGGAGACCGGCACCGGGCGTGCGCTGGCGCGACGAGCCATGGCGCCCCGAACCGCCAGTCGGAGTCGGGTGTCGCGGCCGGCCCGGCGTCGCGGCCGACGCCCGGAGCCGGGCGCGGAACTCGTGCTGCGCGGGGCGCGGCTGCACAACGTGCGGGGCATCGACGTGACGATCCCCCTCGGTTCGCTCACGCTCGTGACCGGCGTCTCCGGGTCCGGCAAGTCGACGCTCGTCCAGGGAGTGCTCTTCCACGCGCTGGAGCGGGAGGTGACCGACCGGTCCTCGGCCAAGCCACACCTCGGCGAGCCGGCGGGTTCCTGGGAGAGGCTCGAGGGGGCCGAACTGCTCGACGATGTCGTCCTCGTCGACCAGCGGCCGATCGGACGCACGCCGCGCTCCAACCCGGCCACCTACATCGGGGCCTTCACGCCCCTCCGCAACGCGTACGCGGCCACGCCCGAGGCGCGCGCCCGCGGGTACGAAGCGGGCTACTTCTCCTTCAACCGGGCGGGCGGACGGTGCGAACGGTGCAAGGGGGCGGGCGAGGAGACGGTGGAGATGGTCTTCCTCGCCGACGTCTCCGTGCCCTGCGAGGCGTGCGGAGGCTCGCGGTACCGCGCGGAGGTACTCGAAGTCGAGATCCGCGGCCGCTCGATCCGCGACGCCCTCGACATGACGGTCGACGAGGCGATCCGCTTCTTCATCCGCAACGACCGCCTCGGGGCCCGGCTGTGGCACCTGCAGCGGGTGGGCCTCGGCTATCTCCGGCTGGGCCAGCCGGCGACGACGCTCTCCGGGGGCGAGGCGCAGCGGTTGAAGATCGCACGGGAACTCGCGCGGCGGGGAAGGGCGGGCCGGCGACTCTACATCCTCGACGAGCCCACCGTGGGCCTCGGCGTCGCCGAGGTCGGCACGCTGACCTCGGTCCTCCGGGAACTCGTGAGCGAGGGCCACACGGTGGTCGTGGTCGAGCACAACCTCGACGTGATCGCCGACGCGGACTGGGTCATCGACATGGGGCCCGGGCCGGCGGACGACGGAGGGCGGGTCGTGGCGGCGGGTCCGCCCCCGGCGATCGCCGCGGTCGAGGCGTCCCGCACGGGGGCCTTCCTGAGCGCCCGCGCGCGCCGGCTCGAGCGAGACGCCGTCGTGGCCGGCCCGGCCGAGTCGGCGTGAGCGCCGCCGCCGAGCCGCGCGTCTCGGTCCTCCTGCCGTGCCGGGACGCGGAGCCGTTCCTGCCCGAGTGCATCGCGAGTCTCCGGGTGCAGTCCGAGCGGCGCTTCGAGGTGCTCGCGCTCGACGATGGGTCGCGGGATGGCACGGGCGCGCTCCTGCACGCCTGGGCCGGGCGCGATTCCCGCGTGCGGCTCGTCGACCGCGCCGGCACGGGCATCGTCGCCGCGCTGCGCCGGCTGGCCCGCGCGGCGCGGGCGCCGCTCATCGCGCGCATGGACGCGGACGACATCGCGCGGCCCGGGCGGCTGGCCGCGCAACTCCGACTCCTGGCCGACCGCCCCCACATCGCCGCCTGCGGTACGGGCGTTCGGTATTTCCCGCGCCCTGCGGCCGGCTCGGGGTACCGCCGCTACGAAGCCTGGCTCAACGGCCTGACCGATGCCGCGTCCGTCGAGCGAGATCTGTTCGTGGAATGTCCCATCGCGCATCCCACCCTGATGGTGCGGCGCACCGCCTTCGAAGCGGCCGGCGGCTATCGCGAGACCGGGGGACCGGAGGACTACGACCTCATCCTCCGACTGGCCGCCGCGGGTTACGGACTCGCGAACGTGCCGGAGGTTCTGCACGAGTGGCGCCTTGGCGCCCACCGGCTGTCGGAGCGGTCCGCCCGATACGGCCCCGACGCCTTTCGTCACCTGAAGGTGTCCTTCCTGGCCGCTCGCCTGCCTCCGGACCGGCCTCTCCTGATCTGGGGCGCCGGCCGCGTGGGCAAGGCGTTCGCCCGCGCCTGGCGGGAAGAAGGCGGGAGGTTCGCCGCGTTCGTGGACCTGGATCCCCGGAAGATCGGGCAGACCATCCACGGGGCCCCCGTGATCCGGCCGGACGATCTGCCCGCGTTCCCGGAGACGCCCGCCCGGCCATACGTACTGCTCGCGGTGGGGACGCCGGGAGCGCGCCGCGACATCCGGCAGGCGCTCGACGTCATGGGATTTGAGGAGATCGAGGACTATCGCGCCGTGGCGTGACCGTCCAGCAGTTCCCACTGCACCCCGTCGAATTCCCGCATCAGGTCGGCCCCGTAGGCGGACGACGGCGTCTGATAGCCTGCCCGGACGTCACCCGCCACCGCGCGTGCCGCGATGGCAACGGCGGTAGTCGCGGTGAACCCGTAGGGGTCGGGCGTGCGGAGGCGCGCCGCGCTGCGTCGCCCCTCGGCGTCCTCGATCTCGGCCACGAGGATCGCATAGCTCCCGCGGCGCTCCGATTCGCTCGGCCCCTCGGGGGCGAGGTCGACCAGGCGGTTCAGCAGGCGCTGTGACATGCGCCGCGAGAGCAGCGGCCCGAACCTGCGGCTGATCCGCGTCATGCGCCGGAAGCCGCGGCTCGCCTGGCCATAGCTCTCGATATTCGCGATCCCGGTCGACCGCCACGCGGTCGAGACGTCGCCCAGGACGCTCACCAGCGCGGCAGCGGGGGCCGTTCCGAAGTCGAACTCGTGCCGCAGCTGGCCGGGCCGGACCCTCGTGATCGCGCCGTTGCGCCGGATGCGAAGGTTGTCGGCGCCCTCGAGGATCGTGCGGGCGGTACCCCGCGACACACGGCTACGGGTCGCGAGGCCGAGCCTCACACGGCGACCCCCGGGATGTCGCGCGGCCAGATCCGCGATCAGGCAGTCGCTCGGGACGACATCGAACCCGACCCCCGGCAGGAGCATGACTCCCGCCTCGCGCGCCGCCGCATCGCGGGCCGCGAGCGCCTCGAACACATCGATTTCCCCGGTGATGTCGAGATAGTGGACGCCCACCTTCAGGCAGGCCTCACACATCGGGAGGGCCGTGCGCGAGAACGGACCGGCGCAATGGAGGACGACGGCCACATCCCCCAGGGCCGCGGCGAGCGGCGCCGGGTCATCCAGCCCGAAGACCCGTGTCTCCAGGCCGAACGTCCGCGCCGCGGCGGCCAGCCTGGAGGGATCCCGTCCAGCCAGGACGGGCCGCAATCCGGAGCGTATCGCTTCGGCCGTGACGAGCCGTCCCGTATAGCCGGTGGCGCCGTAGATCAACAGCTTCGATGGATGCATGGCAGCTTCCCTGTACGCGGGTCGGCGCATACTAATCGATGCGAACCCGAACCGCCCCGTAACCCGGACGTACGCCATGCGACTCCTGCTCGTCAGCGATCTGCACACCGATCTCGAGGCGGCGGCCGCCATCGTCGCGAGGGCGCCCGACTTCGACGCCGTCGTGGGGGCGGGCGACTTCGCCGTGAAGCGACGCGGCCTGCGGAAGATCATCCCGGTCCTCGCCGCGATCGAAACCCCGACCATCCTCGTCCCCGGAAACGGCGAATCCGTCGAGGAACTAGCCGGCGCGTGCGCCGGCTGGCCCGCCGCGCACGTGCTTCACGGGGACGGCGTGGAGCTTGGCGGGATCCCCTTCTTCGGGCTCGGCGGGGGCGTGCCCGTGACCCCGTTCGGCGCCTGGAGCTACGACTTCACCGAGGACGAGGCGAGCGGCCTCCTCGCGGACTGCCCCCCCGGCGCCGTGCTCGTGACGCACTCCCCTCCGCTCGGCCACGCGGACGTCGATCGCGCGGGGCGTCACATCGGCAGCCTCGCGGTGCTCGAGGCGGTCGAGCGAACGCGCCCGCGGCTGGTCGTGTGCGGGCACATCCACGACTCCTGGGGCGTCCGGTCCCGGGTCGGCGACACGCCCATCGCGAACGTCGGCCCCCGGGGGACCGGGTGGCCCCTCGAGTGAGAGGATCGCCCTCCCGCGAACCGGCCCCCGGCGCCTGCGGGAACGGCGCGCGGAGAGTCGCGCAGAGGGTCGCGCGGAGAGTCGCGAGAAGCCCCGGAAACCCGTAAGTTGTACGGGCTTTCCGAGCGTGGCCGGGCTCCTCCGGAGACCCGTGGCCGCCGCGCCCGCAGGGATCCCGAAAACCCCGATTCCAACGGGAATTCATGACTACCGACAGCGTGGAACGCGTCGAGCCGCGACGGCTCGAAGACGAGATGCGCGACTCGTTCATCGACTACTCGATGAGCGTGATCGTCCAGCGTGCCCTTCCCGACGTCCGCGACGGTCTGAAACCCGTCCACAGGCGGATCCTGTTCGCGATGCACGAGGCGGGGCTGGGTCCGACACGGCCCTATCGAAAGAGCGCGACGGTCGTCGGCGACGTGATCGGAAAATACCACCCGCACGGCGATGGGGCGGTCTACGACTCGCTTGTCCGCATGGCGCAGGAGTTCTCGCTCCGGTATCCGCTCGTCGACGGCCAGGGCAACTTCGGGTCGATCGACGGCGACTCCGCGGCCGCGTACCGATACACGGAGGCTCGGCTGGCGGGCTTCGCGAGCCAGATGCTCGGCGACATCGACAAGGACACGGTCGACCACACGCCGAACTTCGACGACCGCCTGCGCGAGCCGACCGTGCTCCCCTCGGCGCTCCCGAACCTGCTCGTCAACGGGTCATCGGGCATCGCCGTCGGCATGGCGACCAACATCCCGCCGCACAATCTCCGCGAGGTCGCGGCCGCGTGTCAGCTGCTGATCGACGAGCCCGAAACGACGCTGGATGAACTCACGGACATCATCCGGGGCCCCGATTTCCCCACCGGGGGGACCATCTTCGGCGGCGCGGGGATCCGCGAGGCCTACCGCGACGGCCGGGGCCGCATCGTCATGCGCGCCAAGGCGGAGGTCGAGGAGGGAAGAGACGGCCACGACCGGATCATCGTGCGCGAGATCCCGTTCATGGTGAACAAGACCCGGGTGATCGAACAGATCGCCGGGCTCGTGCGCGACAAGAGGGTCACGGACATCCGCGATCTTCGCGACGAATCCGACCGCGACGGCATCCGCATCGTGATCGAACTGAAGCGCGACGCCGTGCCGCAGATCGTGCTCAACCAGCTGTACAAGGGCACCCAGCTGCAGTCGACGTTCGGCGTCATCATGCTCGCGCTCGTCAACGGCGAGCCGCAGGTGATGGATCTCAAGACGATGCTGGAGCACTTCCTCGAGCACCGTCACGAGGTCGTCGAACGTCGCACCCGGTTCGAGTTCGAGGTGGCGAAGGACCGGGAGCACGTCCTCGAGGGCCTGAAGATCGCCGTAGACCACATCGACGAGGTCATCCGGATCATCCGCGCGTCGGCCGAGACCGAGGTCGCGTCGGCCCAGCTCCGATCAGCGTTCGGACTCAGCAAGCGCCAGGCCGACGCGATCCTCAACATGCGCCTCGCGCGCCTCACCGGCCTCGAGATCGAGAAGCTGGAGGAGGAACTGGGACAGGTTCGCCGCCGAAGGAAGGAACTCGGGGGGATCCTCGCGTCACGGCCGCGGCGGATGGAGATCGTCGGCCAGGAACTGTCCGCGCTCGTCGACAAGTTCGGCGATGAACGCCGGACGCAGATCGTGCCCGACACCTCGGACCTCACGGACGAGGATCTGATCGCCGAGGAGCGCATGGTGATCACGGTCTCCCACGCCGGGTACATCAAGCGCATCGAGCGCCACGTCTACCGCGCGCAGCGGCGCGGCGGCCGCGGGATCGCCGGCATGGGGACGAAGGAAACGGATTGGGTGGAACATCTCTTCCTCGCCTCGACCCACGACTACCTCCTCATCTTCACGCGGGACGGCCGGTTGTACCGGCTCAAGGTGTACCAGATCCCCCCCGCCAGCCGGACCGCGCGCGGGAAGCCGATCGTAAACCTGCTGAGGATGAACAAGGGCGACGAAGTGGCGTCCATCGTGCGGGTGCGGGAGTTCTCCGCTGACCGGTTTCTCATCTTCGCCACCCGCAAGGGACTCGTGAAGAGGACGATCCTCGCCGCGTATCGGAACGTGCACGCGGGCGGATTGCGGGCGATCAACATCCGCGAGGACGAGGATGACCGTCTGATCGACGTGAAACTGAGCGATGGCTCGAACGACGTCATTCTCGCGACACGACGCGGGATGGCGATCCGTTTCTCGGAAGGAGACGCCCGCGAGATGGGGCGCGTAGCCCAGGGCGTGCGTGGCATCAGGCTCTCGAAGGACGATGCGGTCGTCGGGATGGTGGTCGCGCGGCGCGGAGGCTCGCTCCTCACGGCGTCGGAACTGGGGATGGGCAAGCGCAGCGACGTGGACGACTATCGAATCCAGAAGCGCGGCGGGAAGGGCCTGATCAATCTCAAGACGACGGCGAAGTCGGGACGGGTGGCGGCGGTCCGGGAGGTGACGGACGATGACGAACTCATGTTCGTGACCCGGAACGGCGTCATCAATCGACAGTCGGCGGACGAGATCCGGGTGATCGGGAGAAACACCACGGGGGTCCGGCTCGTCGCCCTCGACGAGGGAGACGAACTCGTGGATGTCGCGTGTCTGATCGATCCCGTCGGGGAAGCCGGGAACGCGGGCGAAGAACCGGAGGACGGATCCGGGACCGGCGAGGAAGCGGAGTGAATCGCGCGGCCACGGCCCTGGTCTCGCTCGGCGACGTCGAGGCTGCCCACGACAGGATCCGCGGGGCGGTCCGGCGCACCCCCCTGATCCCGGCACCCGTGCCGCGGCCCAGAGGGCGCGCCGCCACGGACGGCCCGGACGCGCTCTGGCTCAAGTGCGAGAACCTCCAGAGCGTGTCGGCCTTCAAGGCGCGCGGCGCCTACCACTTCGTGAGCCGGCTGTCGCCGGAGGAGCGGGCTGCCGGGCTGCTCACCTACTCCTCGGGCAACCACGCGCAGGCGGTGGCCTGGGCCGCTCGCGCCTTCGGGGTGCCGGCGCGGATCGTGATGCCCGTCGACGCTCCCGAGGTGAAGCGCGGGGCAACGATCGCGCTCGGCGCCGAGGTCCAATTCGAGGGCACGACCTCGGGAGAGCGCCAGGCGCGGGCCGAGCAGATCCAGCGCGAGGAGGGCGGGACCATGGTGCCGCCGTTCGACGATCCCCGCATCATCGCCGGGCAGGGAACGGTCGCGCTCGAGATCGCCGAACAGCTCGCCCCTCGCGAGCCGGGGATGGTCCTGGCGCCCGTCGGAGGGGGCGGACAGCTGGCCGGCGTCGCGGCGGTCATCCGGCGCCGCTTTCCCGAATCCGAGGTCATCGGGGTCGAGCCCGAGGGGGCTGCCTCGATGCTCCGCTCGCTCGAGCGCGGAGCGCCGGTGACGCTCGACCGCGTGTCCAGCGTGGCCGATGGCCTGAAGCCCGTGCGGCCGGGCGACCTCACCTTCGCGCACTGCCGTGATCTGGTCGACCGCGTCGTGACCGTGGACGATGATTCGATCCGGAACGCAGTCCGTTGGCTCTTCGGCCTGCGGCTCGTGGTGGAGCCGTCCGGGGCGGTCACTGTGGCCGCCCTGCTCAGCGGCCGCGTCGAGCCCGCCGCGGCCGGCGAGACCGTGGCCATCCTGTCGGGAGGGAACATCGAGCCGGCGCTGCTCGCCGAGTGGACGCGCCCTTGATGCTACCCGCGGACGGCCGGGCCCCGATGCTGGTGCTGTTCGACATCGACGGGACCCTCGTGCACTCCGCCGGCGTCGGCCGCGCGGCGATCGCGGGCGCCATGACCGACGTGTACGGAACGCCCGGCCCGATCGATGAGCTTCCGTTTGACGGGATGACGGATCCGCAGATCGTACGCACCCTGCTGCGCGCGATCGGCTTCTCGGACGACAGGATCGACGCGGGCCTCGACCGGCTGTGGACGGCATACGCCGCGGGGCTCGAAGACGAGATCGCCGATCGACGCGCGCGGATGCGAGCGGCGCCGGGTGTGCCCGCGCTCCTCGACGCCCTCGAAGAGACCGGTGCGACGCTCGGGCTCGTGACGGGCAACATCGCGGCCGGCGCCGAGGGCAAGCTCTCGGCCGTCGGCCTGTGGAACCGGTTCCCGTTCGGCGCCTTCGGGTGCGACGACGCGGACCGGAACGCCCTCCCGCCGATCGCGCTCGAGCGGGCCTTCCGCCACACGGGCACCCGCTACGCGCCGGGGCGGACCTGGGTGGTCGGCGACACGCCGCACGACATCGCGTGCGCGCGGGCGTCGGAGCTCCCGGTGCTCGCGGTCGCCACCGGGCGTTTCTCGGTGGACCATCTCCGCCGCGCGGGCGCGAACGAGGCTCTTCAGTCCCTGGGGGACACGGATCGGGTGATGTCGGTGCTCGCATGCGCATGAGCCGCGGCGCGAACGCGCCCCGCGAGTTCCTGTTCGACGTTCTCGTCGCCGGGGAGCCGGCGCGGCGCCAGGTTCCGGTCGCCTGTTCCCCCTCGGGTCTCTGGTTCGACGGTGAGCAGGTGGAGCTGGACTCCATCTTCTGGGTGTCGAGGCGTGCCGGCCTCATCCTGCTGTTCTCCCGCCGCCACACGCTCGCGTTCTTCGGGGACGGCGGCGATCTGCAGGAACTCGCCCGCGCCGTCGAACGCGGCACGAGCGGGGACACCCGGCGGTCGATCCTCCAGCCGCTGGCCTCCGAAGTCGTCGTGTGCGCCGCCGGGACCGCGGTCACCGGCGAGATTGCCGGCGAGCCGGTCAACGGACTCTACCTCGCGGTGTTCACGCGGCAGGGTCTACACCTCTTCGCGGGGGAAGGGAAGCACCGCGTGCGGTGGCCCGTCGAGTGCGCGGAAGGAGCCACCGTCTCGACCGGAGGCGCGAGCCGGCCCGGGCTGCACCTGGCGGCCGGCGACACGTCCGTGACCATCCGCTACCTGTTCCCCGAGGAGATCCAGGCCGTCCTCAGGGTCGCGCGGAAGACGCCCGCGCCACCCGACCCCGGCGGCGCGCTCGAGATGTTCGCCAAGGGCGAGGTCACGCGGCCGCTGCCGGCGCGCCTCCCGGAGTTCTCCGAAGCCGCGGACACGCTGCGGAGCGCCTGCGATACGGCGGTCGAACGGGTGAGAATCGACGCCTCGATCGGCGAGCGCTTCGATCGGGTCTACTTCCAGCGTCACTTCCAGGCGCTGGGCGAGATCGCGCTCGGCCCCCTGATGCTCCGGCGGTCGGCGGCGCTGAAGGCGGGCTCCCTCATGAGCGCCGTCGAGGCCATGGACGCCGAGCAGATGAGACAGGACGCGATCGCCGCCTTCCGCGGCGTCGCGGAGGAACTGGCGCGGGTCTACGGGAACGAGGTCCGCCACTTGGTCCGCGCGAAACGTCTCGATCGCGAGCACGGCGAGAGGGCGTTCGCCCAGATGGATGGACCTTCGCTGTGGGAGGCGATGTCGAGGCGGATCGAAACGCTGGACCCCGTCTTCGACGCCGTCCTGGCGAGACAGCAACTGCTGTGGCAGAGGCTTCACGCGCGCGACCTCGCCCCTCCGGAAACGGAAGAAGCGGGCGTGGAAGAGGCGATCGTCGCCTGGAACGAAGAGGTGACGAGGCTCGATGCCGCCTACGGGGCAGCGGGTGGTGAGGTGCTCATGGAAATCGCCGCCCGCTGGTCCGACCGGCTGATTCCCGCCCTCCGCGGCCTGACCGCCCTGCGCGGCCGCCGCTTGTCCGACGGCTCCCGATTGACGATTCTCGCCATCGTGACGTTCTTCGTCGTGGCCGCGCTGGCCTGGTTGGCCCGAGGGTTGCTCTGACCCGCCACGGACACGATGACGCATGGGCTGCCAGGCCCGGGAGAGGTTGACAGATGGCAAGGAAGACGGCACCGAAGAGGGCACGGACGACCCCCGCTCCATCGCGGCCGAACTGGCTGTTCCGAGTCGGCCTGATCGCGATCGTGGTCGTCGGCGCAGGCTGGCTCCTGCTGGGTGGGGGACAGGGCGGATCGGGCCCGCCGCCGACGCCCGCCGAGTTGGCGGAAGTGCTTGCCGAGGCGGAAGCGGATCCCTCTGCCGGCATCTCGCTCGGCCCCGAGTCGGCCCCGATCACGATCGAGGAATACTACGATCCCTCCTGTCCCGCCTGCGCGAACTTCTCCGGCTTCGCCGGGAAGCTGATCCGCCAGAACTACGTAGAAACTGTCGACGCCCCGGTCCGCTGGGTCTCGTACAACTTCATTCTCGGCACCTTCCCCAACTCGATCGCGGCCGCCCTCGCCGAGCGCTGCGCGCACGAGCAGGGGCGCTACTGGCCGATGCACGACCTCCTGCTCGCCCGGCAGACACGCTGGTACGTGGAGCAGGATCCCGGTGGCGCGATCGCCGAGATCGCCGATCAGGCGGGTGTCGATTCCGGCGACTTCGAAGCGTGCATGCGCGACCGCCGGCACCTCGACGGCATCGCAAGCGCACATAAGGTGGGCGAGACGCGGGGCGTGAACTCCACGCCCACGCTGTTTGTAGACGGGCAACGCGTGAGCCTGCAGGGCGTGGACCCCTACACGCACCTCGAGGGCCTCATCCAGGCCCGGCTCGCCGCAATGAATGAGAGCAGCGAGGGAACGCCGCAACCGTGAGCGGACTCAACCGGCGCCGGGGGATCGCGCTCCTGGCGCTGGCCGGCTGCTTCCTCTCCACCTACCTCTTCCTGTACGCGCTCGGCTATTACGGCGAACTCGCGTGCGGGGCCGGTGGAGGGTGCGACCTCGTGCAGGGATCGCGCTGGGCCCGCTTCCTGGGTTTCCCCGTGGCGGGCTGGGGCGTCGGCTGGTACGCGGCCGTGTTCGCCGTCTCGATCCTCGGGACTCGCGATGGGGCGGGCGCAGCGCGCTGGATCTCTCGAGTCCTGGCCGTGCTCGCGCTCGGCGGACTCGGATTCTCGATCTACCTCACGGCGCTCGAACTCTGGGTCATCCACGCGATCTGCCGCTGGTGCGTGGGCAGCGCCGTCATCACCGTCGCGATCTTCCTCCTCGCCCTCCCCGAGTTCCGCGCTTTTTTTCGACGGACTTAGGAAGCCGTTTCCTCACGATCACGCTGGTCGAGGATAAACTGCTTGAACTTGCCGGCGGTGTTGTCCGAGGTCAGCACCGCCTCGACCACGCGATCCAATACCATGCGACGCATCCGCTGTTTGCTCGTGACCTTCCGCGGCCGAGTTGGAATTCGATCACCCGTCGTAGGTCACCGGCACGCCCCGCTCCAGCAGGCTCCGCCGGTCGACGAGATAAAGGAGCTTGATGAGCTTCATGTAGCTCATCCGCCCCCCTGCAAGGCGCAGGAATTCGCCAGCGAGTTGCGTCGTCTTGGCCTGTTTGTATCGCGGGTACATCGGAGTGCGGCTCTCCCCTTCGACCGTCTGCCCGTCCGTACGGGAGGATAAGGTTACGCCGGCTCCACAGCCACGTGAGGCCGGCCGGATCAGGTGCCGGAAGGGCGCAGTTCGTTCCAGCGTTCGATGAACGCGACCGCGGCGTCGACCATCACCTCCGTCGCGACCCGTCCCCGCTCGAGCGTGGCTTCGGCCGGATCGCGCGTGCCCCACACGCCCGTGGACGACATCTCGGCGGACGATGTCCCCTTGCCCGTCGACTCGTCCTTGAGGCCCTCGGCCAGGAACACGGCGAGGGCCGTCGGGTCGCCGGCCAGCACGTCCGGCAGCATCGCCTCCAGGTGGGCGGGCATCGTGACCTCGGCCGGGACCGCCGCGTCCATGTCCACCAGCGTCGGCATGAGGTAGAGCGAACTCGACGTCTCGGGCGTCCCCCCGTGACGGTCGAGAACGTCCGGCGGCGGGGTCGGGACGGCTGCCATCCGGCTCCGATCCCGGAACGGCCCCGAGGCGGCGCCCAGGTCCACGGCGATGCCCGCCGTCTCCTGGTTGATGCGGTCGACGATGAAGGTCGTGATCGCCCGGTTCCCCCCGTGCGCGTTCATGATGAGGAAGCGCTTGAAGCCGTGCGCGATGAGGCTCTTCACGGCCTCGACGTACACCTCCTGGACCAGCGACGAGGGCAGGGTGATCGTGCCCTCGAACCCCATGTGATAGGGCGACTGCCCCGGCAGGAGGATCGGGGCCACGAGCACGTCGGCCCGCTGCGCCACGAGCTTCGCCTGCTCGACCCCGTTCAGGTAGTCCGTGCCGATCGGCAGGTGGTTGCCGTGCTGCTCCAGCGACGCGACCGGAATCAGCACCATGTCGCTGCGCGTGAGGAAGTCGCGCACCTCCGGCACGGTCATGTGCGGCAGGTAGTTCTTCACCTCCTCCTGCGTCCACAGCGGGTTCGTCTGCGCGGACGCCACCGGGGCGATGGCGAGGAACAGGAAGACGGGCAGGGATCGTCGCATGGGACCGGCTCCTGTCGGAAGGGTCGGACGGGTCGGAACGTCAGAAAGCCGTAATGGGCATCGTGAGCAGCGCCGCGTAGAGGTCGATCGCGTACCACAGGTTCGCGATGCGGAGGTTCTCGTCGGGCGCGTGCTGGTTGTTGTCGTGGTTCGCCACGGGGACGTTCACGGCGGGCTTCCCCGCCACATCCGTGAACAGATAGAGGGGCAGGGTGCCGCCCAGGCCGGGAGCGAGGACGAGCGAGCCCGGCCCGAACGCGCGATCGGCGGCGGCCGCCGCCGCGCCGATGATCTCCTGCACGAACGGGTTGTCCATCCCCGTCCGGGCCGCGGGGTAGCCGCCCCCGCCCGTGACCTTCGCGATGCGGGGATACCGGAGCCGGGTCTCCATGTCCGGATCCTCGGACACCACGTGGAACCCCTGGCCCTCGATGTGTTCGACGACGAGCCGCCGCAGGTGGTCCGCCTCGTTCCCCTTGACGAGCCGGATTCCCAGCGCGGCGACCGCCGTGTTGGGTATGATATTCCGGGCCAGAGCGCCGGTGTTGCCGCTCGTGATACCGCGGATGTTGAGCGCCGGGAGGAGGATCCGCTCGGACAGCGTCTCCGGTTCTCCCTCGGTCCACACGAGCCCCAGTTCCCGCTTGAGCGCTTCGTCGACCGGGGGCATCGCCTCCAGCGCCGCGCGCTCCTCGGCCCCCAGCGGTTCGACCGTGTCGTACCAGCCGTCCACGAGCACCCGGCCCGTGTCGTCCTTCATGGAGGCGAGGAGCCGGGCCAGGATGTTCCCGGTGTCGGGGGTCCAGTTCCCGTAGTGGCCGGAGTGGAGATTGCGAGTGGCCCCGTAGACCGTGACCTCCATCCCCATGGACCCGCGAACGCCGAACGTCAGCTGCGGCCGCCCGCTCTGGTGCGCGGGCCCATCGAAGAAGAGCCACACGTCGATGTCCGCGATCCGGTCCGCCGCCATCTCCATGTACCGGCCCAGATGACGCGAGCCCGCCTCCTCCTCGCCGTCGAAGAAGAAGACGAGGTTGGACGTGGGCTGGACGCCTTCTTCCCGGAACGCGCGCAGGACGGGCAGGATTGCGGCGATCGGCGCCTTGTCGTCACCGGCCGAGCGGGCGTACAGCCGCCACTCCGGGTCCACCGGATCCCCCGGCTCGGGCATGGAGCGCGGCGTCCCGCCCGCCTCCATCGACGCGGTGTAGAGCGTGGGTTCGAACGGGGGGTGCGTCCAGTTCAAGGGGTCGACGGGCTGGCCATCGTAGTGGACGTAGATCCCGAGGGTCCGCTCCGCGTCCGGCACCCGGAGTTCCCCGTACACGAGGGGCGCCACGCCATCGATTCGGATCAGTTCCGAGGTGACGCCGACCGCCTGCAACTCGTCGCGGATGTACTCCGCCGCCCGCGTGACGTCCTCCAGGTCGCGGGCCCGGTTCGGATAGGTCAGGAGTTCGGCGAAGTCCCGCACGATCTCCGCCTCGTGCGCCTCCCGGTACGCCCGCGCGACATCCGCCCCCGACTGCGCGGCCGCCGGTTGCGTCACGAGGAGCCCCGCGACCACGAGCGCCAGGATCCGAAAGGCGAATCCCGGGTTCCATCTGGCAGTTGCGTTAGTATTCATGATGGCATCATGCCAGGATGCGGAAACCACCGGCAACCCGAGCCGCGAGGTTCGCGTGAGAGAAAGTTCTCGACGGTGGATGATCGCCGTCTCGGCAGCCGCCCTGCTCGTCCTCGTCTCGGGAACGATCTGCCTGTGGCGCTTCGGCGCCGATCAATCGGCAACAGCAGGCGTGGCGGCGGGCATGACGATGCAAGACAGCGCCGGGATCCGGATCGTTACCAACCATCGGACTGCGGATGTAAGCCAGCGTCGGGTCGAAGACACACCGTTCACGCCGGTGGGCGTACTTGAAGAGCTGGTGCTCACGCCCCCGGACGTGAAGGTGACCGACGCGGGGGAGGACTGGATTCCGGGGGTCTGGAAGGACGAACTCGACATCGAGTACGTGAGGAAGTACCACCTGAGGCGATAGTCACACGCCCCAGTCTCGGAGATATCAGGCGGTGGCGCGCCAGAAGCCTTCGAGCGCCTCCCCGTCCGGCGAAGCGCGGAGCTTGTCGAAAGCCCGGTTCCGGATCTGCCGGATGCGCTCGCGGGTCACGCCGAGGAGCGAACCGATCTCCTCCAGCGTCATCTCCTCGCCATCGTCGAGGCCGTAATAGAGGACGAGGATCTTACGCTCGCGCTCGGTCAGGTAGCGCTCGAACATCCTCTCGAGGAACTCGCGCCGGGCCTGGTCCTCGACATCCTCCTCGATGTCGGCGTCGTCCATCCCCGAGAAGCGCTCGCCGAAGGAGGCGCTGTCGCGGTCGGACTTGTCGAGCGGCGCGTCGAGGCTGAGTTCGGCGGAGGCGACGCGGCGCAGCGCCCGCACGGTCTCGACCGGCTCCTCCATCTGCTCGGCGATCTCCCGGTCCGTGGGCGAGCGCCCCAGCTTCTGGGTGAGCGCCGTCTCCGTCCGGGACAGCTTGACCAGGTTCGAGTTCTGGTTGAGCGGGATCCGCACCGAGCGCGTCTGCTCGGCCAGCGCCTGGAGCACCGTCTGCCGGATCCACCACACCGCGTAGGAGATGAACTTCACCCCCTTGTCGGGATCGAACTTCTTGACGGCCTTGAGCAGGCCCTCGTTCCCGATGCACACGAGTTCGGCGAGGTTCAGTCCCCGGCCCTGGTACTTCTTCACGTACGAGATCACGAAGCGCAGGTTCGCCGTGACGAGGCGCTCCGCCGCCTGGCGGTCGCCGGCACGGGCTTTGCGGGCGATCTCGCGCTCGATCTGCGGGCTCTCGATGAGCGGATACCGCTCCACGTCCTGCAGGTACTGATCGAACGAATCGAGCGCGTACGTGTCGAAGAACATGTGTCGGCTTGCAGCCGTCTTCGCCATATGAATCCGAATCCTGACTCGGGTCGGTCGTCTACAAATCAGCGGCCCGGGACGGGCCAACCGGAACTCCGCCCCGTCACGGTTCGCTCCGGTCGCTTTTGATACAAACTTGAAATAATAGAAGAAACCGGTACGATCCGCACCTTTTTTCCGACTCCTTCTACCCCGGACCCCTCCCTTGGGCTCCCTCGCCGCTCCGGGCCGAATCCGCCCGCGCGGCGCGCTCCCGGCCGCGAAGTCGGAGGACGTACCAGACGAGGGCGGCCCACGTGATCCCGTACCCGGCGCCGATGAAGAGCCAGTGTTCGTTCATACCCCGTTGAACCCCTCGTCTTCTGGACCCGACAGTTCGAGTTCGAGTTCCGTTGCAGCCACCCTGTAACGCCGGAGCCAGAGATACGTGAAAGCGATCGCGTACGCGGCGAACCCGAGCAGCATCACGAGCCCGTACGCGCTCGCCATCGAACGGGGCGACGACGGGGGCTGGTGCAGGCTCCGCCACCAGAACACCGACAGGTACACGATGGGTACCTGGACGAACCCGATGACGCCGATCACGGCCGCCCAGCGCGCGCGCCGGTCCGGATCCTCCGTCATCGAACGCACGACCAGGTAGCCCGTGTAGATGGGTACGAGGAGCGCCGTGGTGGTGATTCGCGGGTCCCATGCCCACCAGATCCCCCATGTGGGCCGGCCCCACAGCGTGCCGAGGATGAGGGTGAGGACGGCGGCGAGCACCCCCAGTTCCGCGGCGGAGACCGCCAGGAGGTCCCACTTCAGCTTCCGCTGCACGAGATAGAGGATGCTCATGAGGAAGACGACGAAGAACGCGAGCATCATCACCCACGCCACGGGGACATGGACGTAGAGCAGGCGCTGGACCTCGCCCTGGAGCGCGTCGGCGGGCAGTACAAGGAGCCCGAGTACGCTGCCTGCCCCGATGAGGGCGAGCGCCAGCCAGCCCAGCGTTGTCAGTTTGGTCATCGGATTGGGCATCGCATGGTCACCGAAGGGTTCATCAAATCCTCATCTCTCCTCACTCCTCGAGGACGACGGGGAAGATCCAGACGCAGACCACGAACAGTATCACGTCGTACGACGCCAACAACCTCAGCCATCCCCCGGCGCGGCCGAGCGGGTCGCCGGCCAGGAACGCATCCGTCGCGCCCACGCTCCCGAGCACGACGGGAACGAGGGCGGGGAAGAGGAGGAGCGGGAGCAGGAGTTCGCGCGCCCGGAGGTGTACCGTGAGGGCCGAGAAAAAGGTCCCGATCACGGAGAAGCCGAACGTGCCGAGGGCGGCCACGAGGAGGAGCGGGCCGGCGTGCGCGGCGAAGTCGACCTCGTACAGGATGGCGGCGGCGGGGAAGAGGAGGACCTCGAGCGCCGCCAGCACGACGAGGTTGCCCGCCAGCTTGCCCAGGTAGATCGCGCGTACGTCCCCGGGATAGAGCCGCAGGAGCCGCGTCCCGCCCGCCAGTTCCTCGTTCTGGAACGTCCGGCCGAGCGACAGCGTGCCGGTGAAGACGATCGCCACCCACACGAGACCGCCGGCGAGCCTCGCGAGCAACTGGTTGTCCGGGCCGATCGCGAAGCTGAACAGGAAGAGGACGAGCGCGGCGAAGGAGAGCATGGCCGTGAACCCCTGACGGGTTCGGGTCTCCGAGAGGATGTCCTTCCACAGGATGGCGGCGGCTCGCCGCGCGAGCGCGCTCACCCGGCGTCCGCGGCGACCCGGCCGCCCTCCAGCCGCACGACCTCGTCGGCGTGGCGCGTCGCGTCGTCGACCCGGTGCGAGGCGATGAGCACCGCTGCGCCGGCGTCGCGCCACCCGAGGATCGCCGCGTGGACGAGCGCCACGCCGTCCTCGTCGAGGCTCACGAAGGGCTCGTCGAGCAGCACCAGTTCGAGGGGGCGGATCCGGAGCCGCGCCAGTTCGAGACGCTTGCGCATCCCGGTGGACCAGCCCCGCACGGGGACGTCGGCTGCCCCGCCGAGATCGACGGCTGCCAGCGCCTCACGCAGGGCGTCGGCCGGGACGTCCGCGTCCGACATGCGGGTTGCGAAGCGGAGGTTCTCGACCCCGGTCAGCTCCTCGTAGGCGTGTCCGCCGGCGGTCATGAACGCGGTCCGGGCGCGGATCGCGTCGCCGCCCGCGGGGAGGATGTGGCCCAGCACCTCGACCCGGCCCGCGGTCGGCCGCAGCAGCGTGGAGATCACGCGCAGGAGCGTCGTCTTGCCGGTCCCGTTCGCGCCGAGCAGCGCGACGACCGCCCCGCGGGGGACGGCGAGGTCGATTCCGCGCAGCGCCCAGCGGCGGCCGAAGCGACGGGTGACGCCCTCTGCCGCGACCGCGAAGCTCACCGGCCGGCCCCGCGGCCGCGGCCCTCCGGCCCGCCGCCCGGCCCCGCTCGCCGGCCCTCTCGGGCTGCTGGCCCGCCGTCGGGGGCGCCAATACGTTCCGCCGCATGGAACTCGACCGGATCGCCCGTCTCGCCGGAGGCGGGGGCGGCAAGGTGCTGCTCTACGTGCTCGACGGGCTGGGCGGGCTCCCCCGCGAGCCGGGCGGCCCCACCGAACTCGAGGCCGCACGCACCCCGCACCTCGACGAACTGGCCCGCGGGGGCACGTGCGGCCTCCACGACCCCGTTGCGCCGGGCATCACGCCGGGGAGCGGGCCCGGCCACCTGGCCCTGTTCGGCTACGACCCCCTCGTGTACGAGACCGGCCGCGGCGTGCTCGAGGCCCTCGGCATCGAATTCCCGCTCGGACCGGGCGACATCGCCGTGCGGGCCAACTTCTGCACCCTCGACGCCCGGGGCCGGGTGACCGACCGCCGCGCGGGCCGCATCTCGAGCGAGGAAGCTACCCCCCTGGCCGGGCAGCTCGATGGCATCGAGTTGGACGGCGCCCGCTGTTCCGTCCGTCACGTGAAGGAACACCGCTTCGTCCTCGTGCTGCACGCCGACGCCGCGTCGGGCGACGCCGTGGACGACACCGATCCCGGGCAGACCGGCCAGCCGCCGCACACCCCGTCGGCCCGAAACCCGGCGTCGGAACCTACGGCGCGGCTCCTGGAGGCGTGGCTCGAGGTGGCCGCCGAGCGGCTCGCCGGCCAGCCGCGGGCGAACATGGCGCTCCTGCGCGGCGTCTCCAGCCAGCCCGACTGGCCGCTGTTCGAAGACGTGTTCGGGATGCGGGCCGCCGCCGCCGCCGCGTACCCCATGTACCGCGGCGTCGCCCGCCTCGTCGGCATGGACGCACGGACGGCGCCCGCCGGCGCGCCCCCGCTCGTTGACGCCCTGCGGGCGCGGCTCGCCGAGCACGATTTCTTCTTCCTCCACTTCAAGCCTCCCGACAAGGCCGGAGAAGACGGCGACTTCGACCGCAAGGTAGCCGCCATCGAGGAGGCCGACGCCATCGTCCCGCAACTCGTCGACGCGGGGCCCGACGTCATCCTCGTGACCGGAGACCACTCGACCCCCTCGATCGTGCGCAGCCACAGTTGGCACCCGGTGCCGTTCCTCATCCACGGCGGCCCGGCACGCAGCGACGCCGCCACCTCATTCGGCGAGACCGCCTGCCGCACCGGCGCCCACGGCCGCGTCCGGGGGTGTGACCTGATGCGCCTCGCCGCCGCGAGAGCCGGCCGCCTCGCGAAGTTCGGAGCCTAGCCCGGGCGCCTGATTCCGTACAGGCCGGAGGGTCATCTTCGGCCCCGACGCCCCGCAACCACTTCCATCGAGTGGTGTGACGTTTGGCGCTCTCGGTACGCGAAAGATGCGGCGGCGAGTCTCAGGTGTTCGGAAGAGTCGGGATGCTCAGGGATACTGGTAGGCGAGTCGTACCCCGCCGCGGCCATCGTCCTGTGCCACATCTCACTAGCGTATACGTTCTTCTGGCGAAGCGTTGTTGTAGTACCGGCTCCGCGCCGGTGATCGGAGGTTTGCATGCCAGGTGACGAACGAATCGCGGCCAAGCCTCTCGCAAGCGTTCCGGTGGGGCTTGTACTTGTCATGCTCGGGCTCGCGGCCTGCGGGACCGAGCGGGGCATCACCGGGAGAGAGCCGGACCAGCCGGGGATCCCCTTGGCGGTCTTGACCGTTCATGTGCGCCTTCAGCCGTCCGACACGGCGCTTGCCTCAGCACTGGACTGGGAGAGCGGCGTGCCGGGCGCGGAGGTGAATCTTCTCAGGAATGGGACCGAAGACTGGATTCGCCTGAGGACGGACCGGACCGGTCGAGCGCGAGCGGTCGATCTGCTGTCCGGGCTGTATTTGGTGTACGCGGGCCGGATCCTGACGCAGGCGGAGGCATCGGCCGCCGAGCTTCCGATCCGGAGCTTCGGCGACGGGATCACCACCGAGCTCGCGGACAGAGGCGAACAATCGCTGGAGTTCGAGTTGTCGTCGGATGTGCCCGGCTCGCTGGTCATCAGCGAGATAAGCGGCTGGGGCCCGCCGTCTTGGGAAGTGGGGGGGTCCTACACCGACCACCATTACTTCGAAGTCTACAACAACTCCGCCCGCACCCTGTTCCTGGACGGAATGGTCTTCGGCGCGACGGTAAGAGGCGATGACAACATCTTCGGACACTGTGCACACAGTCAGGCCGTGCGCTCCGATTCGCTGGGGGTATACTCGCTAGCGCTACTCCAGTGGCCGGGAGCGGGCGGCGAGTACCCGATCGGACCCGGGGAGAGCAGACTGGTCGCCATGTCGGCGATCGATCATACGGCGGTCCACCCCGAGCTCCCCGATCTTTCCCACGCGGATTTCGAGATCCGCGGGGCGCGGGCTGCGGACAATCCCGCGGTGCCGGACATGATCGATGTGGGGCTGCGGCCCTTCGTAACGCGGCTAGGGGGCGCTGCGCTCAGCGATCTGCTTGCGGGGAATGTCGGTTTTTTCGTTGCCCGGCCCCTGGATCCTGGCGAGCTTCCCATCATGTACCGGGACTTCGCGGGCCAAAGTTACCAGCGGATCCCCCGCGACCTGCTGCTGGACGTGGTCGGTCGAGCCCAGGTACTAGCAGACCTCCAACGCGAGAGCCCGCCCTGCGTGCCGCTTCTACATCCGGATTTCGATCGCTACCCGGGCGGATTCTACACGATTGCCCTCGGAGCGGAGGACCGGCGCCTGTCCTTTCAGAGGCAGGGGCTCCGGAGCGAGGGAGGACGGGACATCCTGAGCAATTCGAACACGAGCGCCGTGGACTTCGTCTTGGCCGATCTGACTCCGGGGGGCCCGCTCTGGCGTGAGAGGTGACTCCGGCCAGGAGGCACTTCGACGGAGGCTGGTCGATCATGGCAGCGGGGTCGCTCGCGATTCTGCTTGGTCTGCTGCCTTTCTCGACCGCGCTGCACGCACAGAACGGGACCATTTCGGACCGCGTGCTGGAGTCCTCGACAGGGCGGCGATCTCCGGCGGCACCTCGCCCGCACGCGTGTCGACCACGACGGAGCTTTTCAGATCCATGAACGCGACGAACGCCATCCGTTCTGGGATCCCGCGCTGGAGTTCGGGAAGACGGCGATGGTCACGTACCGGGCGATTCACCATCAGCCGGAGCTGGGCCTGGTTCTCACTGCGACGATTCAACACAACATCACGGATGAGTTCGTTGACGAGGCCGCCTACGACTCCCTGGCCTTCGTCGGCTACATCACGCGACGGGGGGAACTGGTGCGGGTCCCGAAGGCGGATCGCGGTCTGCCGGAGTATCAGAATCTGCGGGTCCCGAGGGCGGGGACGGTTCGGACGAGGCGGGCGAGCCCGGCCGATTGGATGCTGAGCTTTCAGGTCCAAAGACCCTGCCCCTCAACGGACAGATCAACTTATGGTTCTTCAACGCTTTCGATCGCAGGGGGGTGGGCGGACCGGGCGTACGCCCCCGGCTGTATCCGGACGTGCGGTTCGGACTCGAGGTGCTCCTGCCTCTCCATGGCGTCTTTCCGGCTTTGGGCGGGGGCGGTTAGGCGGTGACACGGTTCAGAGGCGTCACGCGGGCCGGTTGGGGCGACATCGCTGTCGCGAGCGTCCTCGGTGCACTCGGCATGGGCGCCACGGGGCCCGCGCCGGCGGCGGGCCAGGCTGCCGAAGCAGCGGCCGCGACCCCACGCGCGGAACAGCCCTGGCTCGCGCGGTGGCGGCCGCTGGAAGTCCTCGGAGACCTGCCCCGGACGTTGCCCGGCTCCGAGAGCCCGTTCCCGGCCCTGCTGGCGCTTCCGGCTCCCCGGGTCGGCACACTGTGGACGGTCGGTAATCCGGCCGCCCTGCCGTTCGAACTGGAGGACCGGCGCACCGATTTCTCGATCTCGCGCGAGAACCGGTCCGGAGGCTATCGGCGTCCCCTCGACCCCACGGAGGTTACGAACGGCACCCTCACCGGTTCGGGGTGGCGGCCGCTGTCCGAGCGCGCGGCGGTCATCGGGCGCCTGGTCGTTCAGCGGACCGGTCTCGGCGACGGCGCCTTCTCCGACCAGCTCATGCCCTACGGAACGAGCCCCTTCGC
Organism: Candidatus Palauibacter sp.; assembly: GCF_965222475.1. Taxonomy (GTDB): domain Bacteria; phylum Gemmatimonadota; class Gemmatimonadetes; order Palauibacterales; family Palauibacteraceae; genus Palauibacter. The sequence goes on from NZ_CBDCUB010000008.1 coordinate 538,443, forward strand.
CGTGTTCGACACGACCGGCGAGGCTCAAACCCGCACGCTGGTCCGCGTTGAAGGAGCCAGCGGATGGCGATTCGGACGTCTCGCCCTGGGACTCGCCCTCGGATACGAGTCTCAGCGGACGTTCACCGATGATGCCAGAGTGCCGCGCCTGAACCGGACCGCGACTCCCGGCGCGACCGTGGGTCTCGCATGGGTGTCCTCCTCCGGTGGCCTCACCATCGGTGTTCTCGGCGGCCTGCAGGAGACCGCCCAAACCTCAACCATCCACTCAAGGGCTGCCGCATCCCGCGCCTACACGCCCGAGGGATATGGGCCGCTTGTCGCGTTCGACCTCCTCGCGGCCGGTCTTCGACGCCGGTTCGAGCGCGACGCGAAGGGACTCACCGTCTCGGCGAGCGGGCGCGCGGGAGCGGTGAAGTGGGTCGTCTACGGCCGACGCGAAGCGCTTACCGAAAGCCGCTTCACGACGTTTATTTTTCGGGAGCTCGCCGACGACTGGGATACGCGCGGCTGGACGCTCGGTGGAGCGGGCTCGCTCTCCTCCGGCTCCCTCGACCTTGCGCTCGATGCCCGGTTCACGACGCTGGTCGGCAGGGGCTTTCGGGGCGATCTCGATCTCGAACACTTCGAGTCCACGGATCGGAGGCTCCGGATCGAGGCCGATGGAAGGTGGAAGCCCCTGGGCGGATGGGAGGTGGGCGCCCGTCTCATCCTGACGAGGAACACGAGCGACCGCTGGGACCGCCTCAGCCGGACGGGCTCGGAGTTCTCGTCATGGTCCCCCGCGCTCGGGATCGAACTTGCGCGGCGCCTGTCCGGGCAGATGGCGGTGTCGCTGGGGAGTGTGGTGTCGACGTACGGCGTATCCTCAACTACGCCCCCGCCCGGCCAATTCGGTTCCGCGTGGGAGAAGTGGATCGCCCCGGAACTCGGGCTCATGGCCACGGGAGCCACCGGCTGGGCGGCGCAGGCCACGCTCCTCATCGGGTCGAACGACAGCAGGACGGTCTGGCTCCGCGCCCAGTACGGGCGTGGCCAACCCGCCACTCCTGCGGAACTGCACGTATGACCGGCGGAGGGGTACGACGGGGTGAGCGAAGGACGCTGGCAAGTTGGTACTTGATATGAGGCTGTGTATAGCCAGCCGCAGTACGGCGGCGATGGTCCTGGTCAGCACTGCGTGCGGCTGGGGCTGTGACCTGTCGAGCGGGAACCCGCCCACCGCGTCGGTCGCCCCCTCCGCGGCCTCGGCGGCCGGCTATCGCGTCCTGGAACCCGGCGCGTTCATTGCGGGTTTCCCTCCCGATCCTCTCGACATGCGATCGGAGTTCCTGATCGAGCGGGGGTGGGATCTCGCCGTCGGTGCCGCCGGCGCGGACGAGATATATGTCCTCGACGTGTTCGCGAAGCGTGTTCTCAGTCTCGACCGGGACGCGAAGCTGCGAGCCGTGATCGGAGGTCCGGGCGGCGGCCCCGGTGAGTTTGAAGACCCGCATTCGATCGAGGCCGATCCCCGAGGCGGCGTGTGGGTAGCCGACCTCCGGCTCGCCCGCCTGTCGCGGTTCGATCCTGACGGACACTTGCTGGAGGAGGTGCGGGTTCCGCAATTGGTGCGGGGCTTCGCCGTGCTGCCGGACGGCGCGGTACTGTACCGAAAGGTCGGCCGGCAAGTCTCGCTGACCGTCCAGACCGGCGGCGACGAGGTGGATCTCGCCGGAGAACTCCCCCCGGAGCTGGCGCCTGACGACTTCCGGTCACTGTGGGCGGAGCACGACTTGGAGTTCGCGGTCGTCGCGCCCGACACGGTCGTCGCGTTTCGGAACACCGATGTCCGGGCCTACGGCGCGTGGCGGATCGCGCTGGACATCGCAGCGGCCCGGATCACCGACATCACCCCGCTCGCCTTTCCGGCGTGGCTCACCGAGGCGCTCGCCGCCGACGCGGAGGCGATCGAACGGGAGTCCCGCGAGACCGGCGGGCGGGAGGGGGTTCCGCGGTACGCGGTACGCTCGGTCATCCCGTTCTCGCGGGGCGTGCGGATGTTGCTGGGCGATCTCTGGGTAACGCCGTATGCGACCGGCCACCTGGCTCTCGCCACGACGATCCCTCTCTCGACCGACGATTCGGTTTCCGTCGTTGCTCGCGGGGGGCACCAACGCCCCTCCGGTTGTTTCGGAGTGGACTATGCCGTTGTCGGCCGGCGGCTGGTAGAACTCTGCATGGACCAGGTGCGCGTCTATGAGCTGCTTCCGGCCGAGCCCGGCCTGCTGCCGTTCGCCGCCGCCCCGCTTGATCCGTGACGGAGTGAATTCCCCCCGGGTCCGGCCGCACGCTCTCAGCCGGCGCGTCCTGCTGTCGTTCGATGCGGTGGCGGAAGAGCCAGTGTGGAGGCGTGCGCTGGTCACATACGTTTTCGCGAGTGCATGTCTGTGGATGATTGCCGGACTGGTGCATCACGAGTACGGAGTCGCGTCCTGGCCGGCCTTCGCTCTCCCGGTTGTCGTAGTCGCGAACGCTGTCGTTTCCGTGGTCCGCGAAGTCCTCATCACTCCTCTATATTTCGCGGCACTGGCGGGCATTCTGTTGGCTGTGTCTCGGCTCACGCCCGGGAAGAGAGTCTCGTTCCGACAACTCTTCAGCGTGACCGTGCACACCGGTTACATCTTGCTTGCCGGCCACGCGCTCCGGATTGTCCTGGCGGCGGGTGGCGTAGACCTCGCTGGGGCTGCGGCGGCCCTGCTGCCGGATCCCGATGCAATGTTCCTGGGGGATACCACCCCCGCCTTGCTGGATCCCCCCCCGCCGGGCGTCGTGGTGCATGCGACCGCGATACCACTTTCAACGTTCCCTCGGTCCCCGGCCGACATCCCGGCCGTGGGAGTATTCGATACGGCCTTTCACGCGCTGCTCGGCGTCGCGTATTGCCGCCTCCGCGGCGACAAGCGCCTAATCGTTGGGGCGGCGTGGGGGTGTGGGCTCTCGCTCTTGGCCGACCTCCTCTGGCTGCTCCTGGGTATCGCGCGTCTGGCGATCTGAGGTTGCGTCATCGGCGGGCTGTGTTCGTCGCTGTCACCCTGCTCGCCGCCGCGTGTGGCGAGCAGGGTGATTCCGCGTCGCCATCGGTCCGGTTCGAGCCGTATGCCTCCGTGGTGTCGCCTCCGAGCATGCGCGATGAGATCGTCTTGCTGGAGGTCGGTCCGGTGTGCGTCATCGATACGTACTGGTACCGCGTCGTCTGTACCGATCCGGGCGGTGAGTCTTTCACGTTCGGTAACGAAGGTGAGGGGCCGGGTGAGTTCACCGACCCGAGGGAGATTCTTCGTGGACCGGCCGGGAAGATCGGCGTCGTTGATGGTCGAATGCAACGTCTCTCGGTGTTCTCCAGATTGGGTGAGTTCCTGACCTCGACTCCGGGTATCCCGAGGGGGTTGTCGGGCAGCGGTCCGGCCATGGATGGGACGCTGGCGGGCAGCTACCTGAAGCGCGACCCGGCGGGCAGCCCTTACTTCGTGAACGCGGAGATCGACACGGCCACGGGTCGTGTGGTACGGGAGCGGGCGTTCCCCGACGAAGCGGATGTCGTGGATTGTTCTACCCCGACGCCGGGACCGCGTCGTCGGCAGCTTGGGTTGGGATATCGGGAGGCGGGCGGCGGTCTTCTATTCGTTACGTGCTACGGCGAGTTTCTGGTGTGGTACGCCGACCGGGATGCGGAGGGCCCGACGGCCATCGTGCGGTCAACGTATGTCGAACGGTATCCGACGGAGGAGGATGTGGCCGCGTCGCTAAGGCTGCTGAATTCGATTCCGGCGGGCGGCTTCCGACCCAACCTCGACGAGGAACAAATCCGGGCGAGACCCAAGGTCTGGTACGGCGCGCGGGTTGTGGACGACCAGCGTCGGTTCTGGGCGGTGTCACACTGGAATGCCGAGGATGTGATCCCCGACCTCAGCCATATCGACATGTACCACCTCACCGATACCGGTCCCGAGTACGCGCTGACGCTACAGGTGGCGGACAAGGTCGTGGGGATGGATGTACTCGGGAACACGCTCGCGGTCCTGGTGGAACGGGACACCGGAGGCGTGATTTCGGAGCGCCGCGTGGACTGGTTCGACGTGACCCCCCTGACCGCTCGACGCTGACTGCCGCACCGGCCCATCGCTCTCGGCTTCGTGTAAGGTCTGACCCTCTTCCAGCATCCAGCGCACGGGGGACTATGCCCCGCTGCGTCCGGAAACAGTTCGGACGGTACACGAACCACGGGAGAGAGCCCATGCGACGACCACGGCGTGCGTTCACCAGCTTGATACTGATGTTTGGGATGGCGCTGCCGCTCGCGGGGCAGGTCGAGCCGGACGCGTGTACGGCCTCCTGCCACAGCCACGCGATGGATACCTGGAACAGCTGGTACGATGGCATGATCGGCCAGGCCGCGAGCGAGAGTATCGCGCGCGGGTGGGCCGACACAGAGGGCGCCAGAGTCTTCCGGGACTGCATGGGAGACCAGTGCGGCGTTCAGTAGGCCTCCTGGCTGCGGCTCTCCTCCTCGCGTGCCGCGGGGAGGAGGCGGCCCCCGGCGTGACGGTCAACCTCGAACCGTTCGCATCGGCCAGCCTTCCGACATCGCTTCTGGGCGCGGTTCTGATCAGCCCCGACACGGCCTGCGTCGTCGATCGGTACAGGATCCAGGGCTACTGCGTGGACGTACGCGGGGACTCGCTGACCTTCGGGCAACCGGGCGAGGGCCCGGGGGAACTGGTGATGCCGACCGCGATCACCCGGGGGCCGCACGGAGACATCACGATGAGCGATACACGCCTGAACCGGATGTCGCGGTTCACACCCGAAGGCGTGTTCGTATCGAGTGCCCCGACGGGCGGCATGACCATAGGTCTCAGCGGGCTGACGGACAGCACGGCCCTCACCAGACACATGGCGCGTGGCGACCCTGTAGACGCCCATGCGGAGATCCACCTCGGGACGGGCGAAGTCCTAAGGAAGTGGCTGCCCGATCCCTCGGTCGTGGCGTGCCGGACGCCCCCCGGGCCCGGCCAGGACAAGATCGGCGCCGCCTTCCCGGCCGGCACCGGCATCGTCCATGTGGCCTGCTTCGGCGAGTTCCTGCTCTGGCATCCGTCCGGGTCGGGCGAGGCCGTCGTGATCCGGTCGCCGACCTACACGGAACGGTTCACGAGCGAAGAGACGATCGCGAACATGGTGCGGGCCCGAGAGAACAACCCGGGCGGCTTCGATCCGGGATACACCGCCGAGGATTACCGTGCGCGCGCGTCTCCGTGGTACGGCTCCGCGGGCGTCGATCCGGAAGGCCAACTGTGGATCCTGCGGCTGAGGGAAGACGAAGGCGCCTACGCGGACATCTACGACCTCGCGTCAGCCTCGTTCACGGGGACCGCGCAACTCCAGGGCGACGTGAGCATGATCGATATCCTCGGCAACCGGCTCATCGCGCTCCGCCGATCCGACGGCCTCACGGACAATGAGGTAGATTGGTACGAACTTCCCGAGGATTGATGAGGCGTTCCCTGCGCATACTGGCACCTTCCAGAATCGTGCTGCTCGCGGGTCTCGCGGCCTGCGGGCCTACGGGCCGGGGCCGGATACGGATGGGACCATCGTCTGGCTCCGGTCGTTCGGCGCGCTCGCCGATCCTCCAACCGCGATCATCGAGGGCGCGAGTCCGGCGGAGCGCCGGGCCCGGCAAAGGCGCGCCCTTGGCGGCTCCAGCCGCCTCGCCACGGGTGGAGAACTGATCCTGCTCCACCACGACGCCAGGGATCCTCCCGAGACGCTTACCCTGGCATGTCCCGATTATCGGCTGGTGGCCGTGGACACTGTCCCCGAGTTCGCCGATCCCGGCCCGACCACGGAACAGCGCGGCGGCAATGAAGTCATCCGGCAGCTACCGCCCGTAATCTTCGTCGGAGCGGCCATCCTCGATCAGACTCGCATCCTTTCCGCTTGGGTCAGCGGCGAGTCCGGGACGCGTTTCGTTCCGCTGGACGAAGACGCGGCGGCCTTCCACACGAGCAGCCGGGTGGCGCTGCTGGACGCCCGACCCGGCCGTTCCGTACTCCTCGAAGCCACCACGCCCGTGCCGCATGTGGCGCTGGTGGACTACGACGCATTCGCCCGCGCGCTGGGTCTCGATCCGAAGTAGAGAACGTTCCCGCGGGAACGTCGGGGGTCAGGCCGTGCTGTGTGCCTCGTCGGCGTGTTCGATGCCCGCCCCGCCCATCGCGATGCCGGTGCCCACCGTGACCACGCCGAACATGAGGTCGTTGAAGAAGGCCTGCGCGTTGGGCAGATACCCGTGGATGAAGGGCGACAGCATGCTGTAGGCGCCGAGCGCGATCAGGCCCCAGCCGCTGATCCGGTTGATCCCGAGATTGAACGTGATGGTGACGACGAGGATCGAGCCCCCCAACACCACGCTGTGCCACCACAGGAAACCGAACGGATACGCCCAGATGAAGGGGGCGCCCAGATACCAGAGTCCCAATCCGAGACCGACCCAGCGTGAGGCCATCGAACCTCTCTTGGAAGAACCGGATGAATCAGAAGAACCGGCGCCTATGATGCGCGCCCGCACGGACGAAGGCAAACCTTGGCGGGCGGCTACAACCGGGCGCGGCGCAGGCGGTTCGCGTTCGTGACGACGGAGATCGAGCTCAGCGCCATCGCGGCTTCCGCGATGACGGGGTGGAGGAGACCCAGGAACGCGACCGGGATCGCGACCACGTTGTAGACGTAGGCCCAGAAGAGGTTCTCGCGGATCTTGCGGAAGGTGGCGCGGGCGAGCTTCGTCGCGCGCAGTACGGAGCGCAGATCTCCCTGCACGAGGGTGATGTCCGCGGCTTCGATCGCGATGTCGGTGCCGGTGCCCACGGCGAGGCCGACGTCCGCCGCCTTGAGCGCGGGGGCGTCGTTGATCCCGTCGCCCACGAACGCCACGGTGTGGCCTTCGGCGCGGAGCTTCCGGACGGCCTCGACCTTCTGGGCGGGGAGGAGCCCGGCCTGGAAATGGTCGATTCCGAGTTGCTGCGCGACGGCGGCCGCCACGGCCTCGCGGTCTCCGGTGAGCATGACGGTCCGGAAGCCGCGGCGGCTCAGCTCGAGGAGGGTTTCGCGCGCGTCTTCCTTCACCGGGTCGGCGATCGCGATCGTACCCCGCAGCCGCCCGCCGCCGGCCACATGGGCGACGGTGCGCGAGTCGGACCCGAAGCGTTCTTCGAGCCCCGCGATGTCCTCGCCCGAGACGCCCGCCTCGCCAAGCAGCCGCGTGTTCCCGACGACGACCCGCTCCCCGTCGACGACGCCGACGATCCCCATGCCGACCTGGGCCTCCACGTGGGTCGCGCGTGCTATCGCGACGCCCCGGCGGCGCGCCTCCCCGACCACGGCGCGCGCGAGGGGATGCTCCGACGCGTCCTCGACCGAGGCCGCGAGCGCGAGCACCCGGGCTTCGCCGGTCCCGGGGTCGGCGTTCTCCGCCGCATCGCCGGGCGGGGGAGCCGCCACGTACACCGCCACCACGCGCGGGGCGCCGCGGGTCAGCGTGCCCGTCTTGTCGAAGACGAGCGTGTCGGCCCGGTCCAGCGTCTGGACGGCCGCCCCGTCACGGATGAGGACGCCGCGGGTCGCTCCGAGGCCGGTGCCGACCATGAGCGCGGTGGGGGTGGCGAGCCCGAGCGCGCACGGACAGGCGATGACCAGTACCGCCACCGCCGAGAAGAGTGCGAGCGAGAGCGGGCCCAACTCCGGGTTCACCCACGGCAGGAAGCCCGAGGCCCAGCGCGCGGCATCGGTGAAGACGCCGGGCAGGGCGAACCAGCCTGCGAAGGCGGCCAGCGCGACGACCAGAATCACGGGCACGAAGATGGCCGTGACCCGGTCGGCGAACTCCTGGATCGGGACCTTGCTCGCCTGCGCTTCCTCCACCAGGCGGATGACGTTCGACAGGAACGTGTCCTCGCCCACGCCCGTCGCCCGCACCCGCAGGGCGCCGGAGTGGTTCACCGTCGATCCGAGGACGGCGTCCCCCGCCCCCTTCTCGACCGGGATCGATTCTCCCGTCGCGAGCGACTCGTCCACCGCGCTCCGTCCCTGGAGGACGACGCCATCGGTGGGGATCTTCTCGCCCGGACGGATGATCATCACGTCGCCCACCCCCACATCCCGCGTCGGCACCTCGAGTTCGGCGCCCGCGCGTTCGATGCGGGCCGTCGGAGCCTCGAGCGAGAGCAGGGCCTGGATCGCGGAGGAAGAGCGGCCGCGCGCCTTGGCTTCGACGAAACGTCCCGTGAGGTGGATGGAGGCGATCATCGCGCCCACGGGCGCGAAGTTCATGATCATCGGGGCGAAGCCGAGCACGTGGAGGACGGCCCAACCGCCGGTGAGCACGGAGACGCCCGCCCCGAGCGCGATGAGCACGTCCATGTTCGGCATCCCGCCGCGCGCCGAGCGCCAGGCACTGCGCAATGTCTCCGCCCCCGGGCCGGCGAGGACGGCGGCTCCGAGCGCCGTCACCCCCAGGTCGAAGACGAGCGGCGACGGCCAGCGCAGCCCGGCGAACATCTCGGGCAGCATCCACACCATGGCCGGGGCCGTGAGCGCCCACGCGGTCCACATGGTCCGCCACGCCCGGCGTGAGCGCGCCTCCGTGTCCGCGAGGCGCCTGCGCTCTGCTTCCCCGCGGTCCACGTCCGCCAGGGGCTCGATCCCGTAGCCCGCCTGCCGGACCGCCGTGGCGAGTTCGTCGAAGCCCACCTCACGGGTCAGGGCAAGCGTGGCGGACTCCGCCGGCAGGCTCACCGTCGCCTCCACGCCGTCGATCGCGTTCAGGGTCTTCTCGACCGAGCCCACGCAGCCGGCGCAGTGCATGCCCGTGATCCGGTATGTCTTCTTCAGGGGGGGCGCGTTCGACATCGGGTCGCCTGCCGTCTACTTGCCGGCGAAGCGCATGAAGAGGTCCGCGATCTCCTCGCGCACGCGGACCGCGGCGTCGCCTCCTTCGGCGATTGCGTGCGTGGCGCAGCGTTCGAGGTGGTTCATCAGGAGTTCCTTCTCGGCCGATCGAAGCGCGGAGTGAACGGCGGCGAACTGCTGCAGTATGTCAGGACAATATCGCTCGTCCTCCACCATGCGGGCGATGCCCCCGACCTGTCCCCGAATCCGGGCCAGCCGACGGTCGAGGTCGCGCTTCGTCCCCTCCGCGATCCCCATCGCATGCGCCCCCGCATCGCTCACCGCCATTCACTCCGTACGCTCTCCACGCTCCGCCAGCCATCGACGATCTTCAGGGATAAATACTATACAAGGGTATGGTATATGCCGCAAGGCAAGGTAAGATCGGTGGCGGCGTTTCGCCGGGGGCTGCTAAACTCAGGGCCATGTTCAGAAAACTCAGGCAGATGGTCGACGATGCGCTCGACCGCATGGAGGCGAAACAGGACGGCGTCTCGGAAGACGACATCGACCGCGTCATCCACGCCATGCGCGAGGAACTCGTCGAGACGCGTGCGCGGATCACCGAACTCGAGACGCTCCTCCAGTCGCTCGTGCGTCAGGCCGACCAGGAGAAGAACGCGGCCCGGACCGCCGAGCGGCGGGCGGCGAAGGCGGCCGAGATCGGCGACACCGAGACGGTCGAGGTGGCGAACCGGTTCGCGGGGCGGCACCGGCAGCGTCTCGAAGTGCTCGTCATCAAGGCCGAGGCGACCCAGGCCGAAATCCTCCAGCACAGGGACGAAGCCGCGCAGGGCGCTGAGCAGTTGAAGAGCGCGATCGCGCGCCGGGACTCGCTTTCCGTCCAGCAGCGCCGCGCGCGGGCGATCGGGCACTCCGCGAGCCGTTTCGACTCGGTCGATGCGTTCGACCGCATGGCGGACAAGATGGAAAGCCGGACCGATCTCGACGAAGCGCAGCGAGAGGTCGAGAGCGAGTTGAACCCGTCCGCCGGCACGCCACGGCGGGACTTCGCGGCCGAACGGGAACTGCGGGAGGCGCGAGCCGATGCCATGCTCGAGGAGTTGAAGCGCCGGATGTCCAAAGGGAAGTAGCGGAACTGGAAGTAGCGGAACTGGAAGTAGCGGATTCCCCCGGAAGGCGGAGGACCGATGGACCTGCTCACGATCGCCGTCTTCGGCTATCCCCTCATCCTGATCGGAATCGGGCTGTGGCGCTCCCGGCAGATCAAGAGCCACGCGGACTTCATGGTCGCGGGCCGCAACGTCCCCGTCGCCCTCCTCGTGGGGACGCTCGTCTGCACCTGGATCGGGTCCGGGTCGCTGTTCGGCGGGGCGGGGCTGGCGTACCGCACGGGCATCGCGGAGTTGTGGTTCTCCTTCGGCGCCTGGGCCGGGCTGCTCGTCGCGTTCTACCTCGCCCCCCGCGTGCGCGCGATCGCGAAATACACGGTCCCGGACCTGCTGGAGCAGCGCTACAACGCGGCGGCGCGCGTCCTCGGCACCGTCGCGATCATCCTCGCCTACGTGACGATCGCCGCCTACCAGTTCCGGGGCGGGGGCTGGATCCTGAGCATCGTCACCGACGGCGCGATCTCGCCCACGACAGGGATGATCATCACGGCCATCACCATCGTGACGTTTACGGCGCTCGCGGGGATGGTGTCCATCGTCTCCGTGGACCTGGTGAACGGGATCATCATCACCCTCGGCATCGTCATCGGCCTCCCCTATCTCGTCCTCTCCAACGGCGGGGTCGGGGCGATCGCGGCCGGGCTGCCCGAAGGGCATCTGACGATGCTGGGGGGACACAACATCCTCTGGGTGCTCGGCGTCGCCATGCCGACGTTCCTTCTCATCCTGGGCGAGAGCGGGATGTACCAGAAGTTCTTCTCGGCCAAGGACGCAGGGTCGGCCAAGAAGGCGGTGGTCGGGATGTTCGTCGGCGTCGTCTTCATCGAAACGACGCTTGCCCTCATCGCGATCGTCGGACGGGCCGTATTCCCGGAACTGGCGGATCCGGAGCAGGTCTCGCTCGTCGGCCGGGCCGCGTCGGAGACGGTCATCCTCTACATCGCCGCCAACGGGCTGCCCGTCATCGGCGGGGCCATCCTGCTCGCGGCGGCGGTCGCCATCGTGCTCTCGACCGGCAACACCTTCCTGCTCGTGCCGTCCACCAACGTGAGCCGTGACCTCTACGAGCGTTTCGTCGATCCGGACGCCAGCGAAGCGAGGAAGCTGGGACTGCAGCGTCTTTGCATCGTCCTGTTCGGCGGCCTGGGGCTCGTGCTGCTGACGCAGTTCGACACCGTGCTCTCGATGGCGCTGTACGCCTACTCGCTCGTGGGGGCGAGCCTGACCCCGGCGCTGCTGGCCGCCTTCCTGTGGCGCCGCGTGACGCCGCAGGGGGGTGTGGCCTGCATCGCGGGCGGGCTCGGGAGCATCGTCGGGATCGCCGTTCTCTCCCGGCTCGGCGTGAGCTTCAGCGCCACGCTCGGGGGCATGGAGTTCGACTTCGCCTCCAGCGACTACATCGTGATCCCCGGCGTCCTCATCTCGCTGGGACTGCTGATCGTGGTGAGCCTGCTCACGCCGCCCTCGCCCGAGGAGAAGTGGGCGCCCTTCTTCCAGAAGAACCCGGAACGGCTCTAGTCCTGCAGCGATCGTGAAGCCGGGACCTCCTCAGGCGAGCAGGCGGCGGAGGTCGTCGAGCTTGTCCGGAGGGCCGAGCACGACGAGGTAGTCGCCGGGTCGCACCCGTTCCCCCGGACCCGGGTTGTAGAGGAAGGACCCGTCTCCTTCGTCCGGTTCGCCTCGCTGGATCGCCACGACGAGTGACCCGGTTCTGGCCGGAATCGCGGCTTCGGCCAGCGAGAGCCCGGCAAGTTCCGAAGTCGGGGACACGAGTACCTGCTCGAGAAGCAGCTCCAGGCCGTCTTCCCCCGCCACGTCGACGAAGAGCGTCACGTCCGGACGCAGGACGAGCGAAGCCATCTGGACGCCGCCGGTCGCGTTCGGAGTGACGACGCGGTCGGCGCCGGCTTTCTTCAGCTTTCCGACCGAGTCCTCCGAGCGGGCGCGGCCCACGATGGTCAGATCCGGGTTCAGCTCCCGCGCCGCCAGACAGACGAAGGCGTTGTCGGTGTCCGCGCTGAGTGCGGCGATGAGCCCCCGGGCACGGCCGATGCCCGCCGCCGCCAGAGCCTCGTCACTCGTCGCATCGTCTTCGATGATGAGTGCGTTCGGGTCCAACTGCCGTGCGTCCGCGATCTGGTGGGGGTCCCTCTCGATGGCGACGTAAGCGTCGCCACGGGTGACAAACCTCTTGATCACGTGGAGTCCGGTACGGCCCGCGCCGCACAGGATCACGTGGTCCTTGATGCGCTCGATCCTCTTCATCGTTTTGCGTTTCGTGAATGCCTGGTCCAGGTCAGCCTCGACGAGTGTCGCGGTAATGAAGGCGAACCAGATCGCGAGCGTGACGATGCCGCCCCCGATCAGGAAACTCGCAAAGAGGCGGCCGCCGGGCGTCAGGGTCTGGATCTCACCGTATCCGACCGCCGAGACCGTAATCGCGGTCATGAAGAAGGCGTCCGACAGGTTCCAGCCCGGCATGAGGGAGAAGCCGATCGTCCCGACCACGACGAGGCCCGCCGTAAAGAAGACGGCCCCCAGCAGGCGGTTCCTGAAGCGGGAGAAGTCCGGCAGGCAGCACATCAGCCGCGTGCCGCGCCACGGTCGAGTCGGGCCACGACCTGTCGGCCCTTGATCATGCGGCCGTCGAGACCGCGGACGACCTCGTCGGCCACGAGCGAATCGACATCGACGAGCGTGAAGTTCTGGTGGATGTCGATGCGCCCGATCTGTCCGCCGGCCGCGCCGGTCTCGCCCGTGATCGCGCCGACGAGGTCGCCGGGGCCGGCGTCGTCCCGCTTGCCCACGCCGACGAAGACCCGGGTCCAGGTCGGACGGGTCGCGCGTTCGGCGCTCGCGTCGGAGCGGGGGGCAGGGCGGTCGGCCGCAGGGGCTTCAGCGCTCGTGTCGGCGCGGTCCGTCGCACGGAGCAGGCCGGCGAGGGCGCCGGCAACGCGCGGGGCTCCGTGCGCTTCGATCAGCGGCGCGAGCAGCAGGGCGCCGCTGGCCAGGTCCTGCTGCTCGATGGCTTCCGAGACGCGGGCCCGGAAGGCCGCGACCTCGTCCATCAGATCGGGATCCGCCCGCTCGGCGAAGGGCGTCACGGACCGCCCGGCCCGGGCCACGGTCAGCTCCAGTTGCCGCTCGTGCAGCGTGTCGACGATGGCGTAGCAGCGATCGGCGCCCTCGACCGCGCGGGCGAGGAGCGCCGGCGTGGGCGGCAGCCCGAGGACGACCGCGTCCGGGGCTGGCTCGACCTGGCCCCACGCGCCGATCCGCACGGGGTGGTCGACGCCGGCTGCGGGCACATCGATGCCGGCCACCGAGAGGGCTGCGCGTACCTCGTCGATGGCGGCGGGAGCCGTTTCGACGCTGACGGCGGTCCCGGCGTCGGCCCGGGCGATGTCGTGGAGCAGCTCGGCCAGGCGGGCCAGTCGCCCTGCTCGCGTAGCCCGGCTCGCGACGGCGATCGGCCCGCCGGACACCCGGCCCGCACCCGGCGCCGTGGCGCCCGGCTCTCCGAACAGTTCGTTCGGCCACCGGCGCGCGCGCGGCAACCGGCGGACGATCAACTCGTCGAACGCCGCATCGCGGGCGTGGGTCGTCGCGATCCGGCGAGCCCCTTCGTCGGAGGCCTGCAAGATCGCCTCGACGGCGGCCCGCGCCGGCTCCAGCGCCCGCACGTCGTCGAGGACCAGGGTGCAGATCGCCGACGCGGGGATGTCACCTTTCCGGACCGCCTCGAGGAGTGGGGCCGGCGGCCCCACGAGGACAGGGGCCTGGTGGGCGGCGTCCGGCGTGGACCCCGGCGCGACGATCACAACGTTGTGCCCGGCTTCTCGAACCGCCTCGTACATGCGAGCCGCGCAGCGCCGCGCGCGGTCGACGGATGCGGTGAGCACGAAGACGCGCCCATCGGCGGCCGCGGACTCCAGGTCTCGCGTCGCGGCCGCGGCATAGAGCTGCGCGAGCCCCGCGCCTTCAGCGGCGACGAGCGCGAGGTGGCGCCCGCGCTCGACCGCCGCCGCGAGGGCCTCGAGCGCTTCCGGCGCCGCGACCGTCTCGACCGAATCCTCCGACTGGTCCTGATTCAAGGGCGGGATCTCGCGAAGAAGGTGGACAAGGGTCGTGAGTGGGCTTCCGTCCGGATCGCTGGCAAGGTACGCAAGGCGTCGATCCGCCCAAAGAGTGCCTCGGCCCGACGATGCCCCTCGGAGGCCCTCCACGTTGACGTTGACGTCGGCGCCGACGCTGGTCTAACGTCACCCCTCCACGCGCCGCGGCCCGCCCGCGGGCTCTCTCTGGATTTCTCAGCACGAGGCGAACGCGATTCCCGTGATCCAGGCCCTGGAGACAATTCAGGCGTGGGTATGGGGGGTGCCGCTCATCATCCTCCTTCTCATGACGGGCCTCGTGTACACCTTCCTCCTGCGGGGCCTCCAGTTCCGCCGCCTGTGGCATGCGCTCTGGCTCGCGCTCGTGAAGCGACGCGAGCCCGATGGCGAGGGCGACATCTCACACTTCCAGGCGCTGATGACGGCCCTCGCCGCCACCGTCGGCACCGGCAACATCGTGGGTGTCGCGACCGCCATCGGTGCCGGAGGCCCCGGCGCGCTGTTCTGGATGTGGGTCACGGGGCTGCTCGGGATGGCGACGAAGTACGCGGAGGCGGTGCTCGGCGTCCGCTACCGGGAGACGGACGCCCGGGGCGAGAAGGCCGGCGGCCCCATGTACTACCTCGAACACGGGCTGGGCCGCGGTGGGCTGGGCCGGGGCCTGGCCATCGCCTTTGCCGCCTTCGCGACGCTCGCCGCGTTCGGGATCGGCAACGGCGTCCAGTCGCAGGCGGTCGCGGACGCGATGAACGAGTCGTTCGGCGTTCCGCACTGGATCGTGGGCCTCGTCACCGCGGCCGCGGTCGGCCTCGTCATCATCGGCGGCATCCGTTCCATCGGCCGTGTGGCGAGCGTGATCGTGCCGACGATGATCGTCCTCTACATGGGCGCCGCCGGTCTCGTGCTCATCTCCAACGCGGCGGAGATCCCGGCCGCTTTCGGGCTCGTGTTCGAGCACGCCTTCGGTGGGCGGGCGATGGCGGGTGGCGCCCTCGGCTACACCGTCCTGCAGGCCATGCGGTTCGGGGTCGCGCGCGGGATCTTCTCGAACGAGTCGGGGCTGGGGACGGGGGCCATCGTCGCTGCGGCGGCCCAGACCCGGGAACCCGTACGGCAGGCGCTCGTGTCGATGACCCAGACCTTCATCGACACCATCGTCGTCTGCACCCTCACGGGACTCGCGATCCTCACCACGGGGGCGTGGAGCTCCGGCGCCGAGGGCGCCAACATGACGCAGATGGCCTTCGACACGGGTCTCCTCTCGGGTGCCGGAAACATCGTGGTGGCGCTGGGTCTCGCCACCTTCGCGTTCAGCACGATGCTCGGGTGGTCCTACTACGGGGAGCGGAGCTTCGCGTACCTGCTCGGCGAGCGCGTGATCAAACCGTACCGTCTGGCCTTCGTGCTCGTGGTGGGTTTGGCCGCCGTCGTGGAACTGGATGTCGTGTGGCTGGTCTCCGACATCCTCAACGGCCTCATGGCGGCTCCCAACCTCGTGGGCCTGCTCCTGCTGTCAGGCGTCGTGTGGCGGGAGACGCGGAGCTACTTCGGCCGCAGATAGCAGCCCGTGGGGTCAGCCCATGAAGGGCGGGTAGTGGCCCAGATCGTAGGCCCGGATCGACAGGACCCCGCGCGGCGACACGCCCACATCGGTCAGCGTGCGCGTCTCGTCCCGGATCCGGCGCTCGGCGTACTCGGTGTAGAAGTCGGCGGGGTCGTCCGCTGAGCGCTGGAGCATCTCACGGATCCCGAACGCCTTGGCCGCGGCCACGGTGGTGTCGGCCGGCAGTTCGGCCACGTGCTCGAGCCAGCGGTCGGGCATGATGAGACGAACCGTGATCCGTTCTCCGGCGTTCATCCCGTACCCGGTCTCAGTGGAGGTTGCGGAGGGTGTAGAGGAAACGCTTCGCGAGGTCGGTCACATCGAGTCCCACCACGCGGTCCGTCTCCACGCGTACGTTGGTGTGACCTCCGGCGCGGTCGACGGCGAACCGAGCCAGCCCGATCTCGCCCGTGAAGGTGACCGATGCCTCCGTCTCCTCCCGCACCTGAAGCCCGGAATGTTCGCCGAAGAAACGCTTTGCGCGTTCGAGGACGTCTTCCGGAGAAAGGTCGGTGATGGTGACGTAGCGCATGTGAATTCCGGTTCGGCGATCACGGCCCGGGGGCGGCTCCGGCGGAGCGACGCGCCCTTGATCGGACCGCAAGATCTTGCGCTCCCAGCGGCGCGTCAACCGAATCATTGGCCCCGCGGCCACCGGCGCGCACGGCAGCCCGCGCTCGACCAGTTCGTCGAACGCCACAGCGCGGGCGTGGGTCGTCGCGATCCGGCGCACCCCCTTGTCCGACGCCTGCGGCACCGCCTCGACGGCCGACCACGTCGGCTCCAGCCCCGGGACATCGTCCAGCACGAGCGTTCTCAGCGCCTTGGCGGAGACATCGCCCTCCGTACGGTATCGAGCGGCGTGGCGGGTGGCCCGACGAGGATCGACGCCTTGCTCCGCAGCCTCGGCGTCGCACCCCGGTGTGACGCCGACCATCGCGTGCCCCGTCGCCCGCGGCGTCGTACATGCGGTACGCGCATAGAGCTGCGCCAGCCCGGGCCCCTCGGAAGCGACGAGCGCGAGGAAACCGATGGCACTTCGCCGGCGAAGGTTCGCACTCGGCGAGTCCCGACGCCCCCGCGCAGCAGGGCCCGGCGTACGCGGGCGTACAGTTGGGTCATCCGTGGTCGGGATGGTGGGGGCGAACGTTAGATGCGCGTGTCCGATGTTGAAAGCGAAGCGGCCCATCCACGGCCATGACGCCGTCGGCCCGCATGGCGCCGCCCCGCCCTACCGCCGCGTGCAGGACCCGGTTGACAGGGCGCGGCTCCTCCCGTGTCCCGGATCGGCCTTAACCATATGCTGCTCGTAGACGTCGTTAGGACCGTCACCATTCGACCATCGAGTTCGCGCTCGATCCGGTCCCGTTCGTACATGAGCGCACTGTCGCGGTAAACGCCCATGAGTTGCCGGGAACGGTGCCCATCCTCCTCGTCCACAATCAGGGAGTAGCATCCGGTGCCGGGGTCAATCGCGGCACCTGCAAACTCGTGCGCACGCAACGACAATTGAATTAGCACGATCCTCCCGCGGTCATCGCTCGACATGCTGTGATACCAGCTGGTGTAGGTACCCGATCCCTCGCGCGGCTCCGGCCGTGATCTGCGGGCATCCTCGGCAAGCGGGGTCGGGATCGGAAGCTCGAACACGGCCCCATTCAAGGAATACGCCATGATTCGGTTACCCAACTGCACGTACGCCACATCGTCGGCGCAGGCGATGTTGGAGGCGATGATCTCCATGGCGATTTCCTCGGCCGCCTCCGGGTCATCTCGGGGCAGCAGCCTCTCCAGCGGGGGCAGATTCGCCGGAATCGTGGAGATCCCCCCGTCCGGCGGTCGGAATGCGATCCCGCCCAGGACCGGCGTCGCTGGTTCACTGCGGAGTGAGCAGATGCTTGGCACACCGGGTACGGACGGCCGCCACGACGCAAGCAGGTTACCCTTGGAATCCCACCGGAGCACACGGCCGTGATCCGCCACCAGCACGCCGTCATCGACGGCCGCAACCGCGACGACGCCGCGCAACTCTCCGGGACCGTCGCCTTCCCCGGCGCCGAACGCCTTCAGCACCCTGCCGTCGGAAAGAGATAAGGCCTGAACGCGGAACGGGTCGGCGCTCTCAACCACATACAGCACTCCACGCGCATGGTCCAACGCGTTCCCGCCAAACGTGGTGAACGCATACTTCATGCCTCCCACGATCATCCTGCCCCCGCGGGAGTCGATCTCCATTCTCTCCTGGCCCGGTAAAGGCGAAGCGCTCGCGGCTAGTCCGGCCAGGAGCACGACAGCCAGCCCGAAGATACGGCCGGGCGCAGGGGAACGTGCCGCCTTGCACATCACCATCAGAACTTGATGTGCTCGCCGCACCCGCCGTAATGGCAGTGCTGTTGGCATACTTGGATGATGACGAAGTCCCAGCACCAATAGTGCGATGAGGTCAATCTGCACCACACGACTCCGATCCCGGGGCCCTCGTATTCGGCCCAAATCCCGGACTCGCAGGGGCCCTGCTGCGCCGAAGTCGCCGGAGCCTTCACGTCGCGGGCCACGCTCTCGGAGGCCGCGGACACAATGTCCGAACCGTTCAAGCTGCCACCGGGAGCCGGGTTTTCCTCACAGTTTGCGGTGGCGTCCCCGGAATCGTCCGCAATCAACGCAGGCACGTTCCCGGCGAGGTGCATGATCGCTTCGGGTGGTGGATCGTTCTGGGCATTCACGGCCGACGGCAAAGCCAAAAGCGTGATGACGACGGCCAGAAACGCGGGAAACAAAGAGGGCCTGCGGTGGGACATTGGAGCCTCCCGGATATGAATGGGACTCGCTCCCGGGACTCGCTCCCGAATCTCTTAACATCTGTCGTGCGTTTCCGCAAGGCTGCCCCAAAGGGTTGTGTGTTGTGTAGGGAGCAAATGAAGTTGTCCGGCTTGGTAGCACGTAACATGTCCGGTTCCGGTTCGGAGCGGGCTCCGAACGCCGCTTCACACGCCCTCCCGGGCTCCGTTGGAGGCTTGGCAGCGGGCGGCCCTCCCGGTCGTAGATCTTGCGCTCCCAGCGGCGCGTCAACCGGATCATTGGCCCCGCGGGGCCGTGGGCGATACCATCTCCCGCCATGAGCTCCGAAATCTCGTTCGGCCGCTTTTTCCTCCCCGGCCCGACCGAAGTTCCGCCCGATCTGTTCGACGCCATGCGGCGACCCGTCGTGGGGCACCGGAGCCCGGAGGTGTCGAGGCTCATCGAGGAGATGCAGCCCGCCGCCTCGCGGCTGTTTCAGACATGGCGGCCGGTCTATCTCTCGACCTCCTCCGCCACCGGGATGATGGAAGCCGCGATCACGAACCTCACGCGCCGCCGCGCGCTCTGCCTCACCAACGGTTCGTTCAGCCAGCGATTCCACGCCATCGCCGGGGCTACGGGACGCCCGGCCGATACGCTCGAGGCGAAGTGGGGTGAACCCAACCTGCCGGACCGACTGCGGACCGCGCTGTCCGAAGCGCCCGGCCGCTACGACCTCGTCACGTTGGTGCATTCCGAGAGTTCGACGGGTGTCCTGAATCCGCTCGAGGAACTGGCCGCCGTCGTGCGCGAATTCGATGATGTGCTGATCGCGGTGGACACCGTCTCGTCGCTCGCCGGTGCGCCGGTGCGGACCGACGACTGGGGTCTGGACTTCGTCCTCACGGGTTCCCAGAAGGCGGTGGCTCTGCCCCCTGGCCTGGCGCTGGCCGTGGCGTCGGAGCGGGCGCTCGCCCGCGCCCGGGAGGTCGAGCACCGTGGCTTCTACTTCGACATCCTCAAGTTCGAGAAGAACCTCGAACGCTGGCAGACCCCGAACACGCCCGCGGTCTCGCTGCTCTTCGCCCTCGATCGGCAACTGGCCCGCATGATGGAGGAGGGGCTGGAGGCGCGGTGGCGACGGCACGACGAAATGGCGCGCCGAACCTATGAATGGGTGGAACGAACGGCCGCCCGTACGGGCCAGCCGTGGCATGTGCTGGCGCCGGAGGGCTATCGGTCGCCGTGCGTAACGGCCATCGTGCTTCCCGACGGCCTGACCGGGCCCGAAGTCGCCTCGCGCGCCCGGGCGCATGGATACACGGTTGCCGCAGGCTACGGGCCGTTGAAGGAATCTTCGTTCAGGATCGGACACATGGGGGAGCACACGCTGGACGAACTGGAGGCGCTCCTGGCGGTACTCGACGAGGTGCTGTGAGCGGTTCGACCGAGGGCGCCCAGCGCCTGATCATCGCCGATCCACTTCTCCCGGACGGGCTGGAGACGTTGCGTGCCGCACCGGCCCTCGTCGTCGAGGATCTCAGCGAGGCGGATCGCCCGACGCTCCTGGCCGCGCTGCCGGGTGCGTCTGCGCTGATCGTCCGCAGCCGCACGAAGGTAGACGCGGAACTCCTCCGGACCGGCGACTCGCTCCGGGTTGTCGGACGTGCGGGCGTCGGCGTGGACAACATCGATATCCCGGCGGCCACCCGGCGTGGGATCGCGGTGCTGAACGCTCCGGCCGCGAACACCCAGTCGACCGCCGAGTTGGCGTTCGCCCTTCTCCTTGCTGCCGCCCGCCGGCTGCCGGAGGCGGACGCGAGCATGCGCAACGGGGAATGGAAACGTACGGAGTTGCGGGGCATCCAGCTCAGCGGGAAGACGCTGGGGGTCATCGGACTCGGCCGGATCGGGGCGGAGGTCGCCTGGCGGGCGCGAGCGTTCGACATGCGCGTGGTTGGCCACGATCCGTTCGTGAACGCCGAGCGAGCCAGCGATCTGGGCGTCGAACTCGTCGACCTCGCCACTCTTCTGCCTGCGTCCGACGCGATTACGCTGCACGTCCCGCTCTCGGCCGAGAATCGAGGATTCATCGGACGCAAGAAGATCAAGGCCATGCGGCCGGGCGCGATCCTGATCAACGCGGCCCGGGGCGGCCTGGTGGACGAAGCCGCGTTGGCCGAAGGGCTCACCAGCGGCCACCTGGGCGCCGCCGGCCTCGACGTGTTCGAGACCGAGCCGCTTCCCGCCGACAGCCCGCTCCGGCAAGCGCCCCGGCTCGTGTTCACGCCCCATCTCGGCGCCTCGACGTTCGAGGCCCAGCGACAGGTCTCCCGGCAGATCGCCGTGTCCGTGCGCGACGCGCTGCTCGAGGACGACTACAGCCTTGCGCTCAATGCGCCGTTCGAAGCGGAGGACCGGGACGGCGCCGGGCCCATCATGGACCTGGGTCGCTGTCTGGGTCGCCTGTTGGCCGGGCTCGCCGACGCCGCGCCCCGCCGCATCGAGGTCCGGT
Source organism: Candidatus Palauibacter sp. (assembly GCF_965222475.1). Lineage (GTDB taxonomy): Bacteria > Gemmatimonadota > Gemmatimonadetes > Palauibacterales > Palauibacteraceae > Palauibacter. Next base: position 559,575 of record NZ_CBDCUB010000008.1, read on the forward strand.
ACGGCGGGCCTCGCGATGGTGTGCTGGGACCGCTCGCGGCGAGCGTGGTCGTGGGTTTCCTCGAGCGCCGGGTCGCTCCCCCGCTCAATGTCGTGAACGCGCTGTCGATCGCGGCCGAACGCGGCCTGGAGATCACACGCGTCCGTACCCAGGCCGAGGGCGACTACACGAACTACGTCGAACTCCGCGTGGCTTCCGGCCGGACCGGGCACGAGGTGGTGGGAGGGGCGCTCATGGGGTCCCGGATGGAGCCTCGGATCGTGCGCGTCGGGACCTTCCGTGTGGACACCGAACCCAGCGGGACCTGTCTCCTCATCCGCAACCACGACCAGCCGGGCGTAATCGGCGCCGTCGGGACCGTGCTCGGCGCCGCGAACGCGAACATCGCGGAGTACCACCTCGCACGGCGTAGAGGCGGGCGCCGCTCCCTGGGGGTGGTGCGCATCGACGGCGAACTCCCACCCGAGGTGCTGCGTGGTCTGAACGACCTCGACGCTGTGGAGGAAGTCCGCCAAGTCAACTTCGACTGAACCCAGCCCGTGGTTAGCATCCCGGCGGTCTGCATCGTATCATGAATCATGACAGCAATTCATGATCACGAGGGCAAAGGGCGGCGAGTCTCGGAGCCGGTCCAGGTCTATCTGGCGGCGACGGAGCGCGATCGGCTCGAACGTCTGAGGGTCACGCTCGACACGACGAAGTCGGACGTTCTGCGGAGAGGCCTCGAGGCGCTGGAGTTACAGCTCTCGGACCCGGATCTTCACCCCGCGCTGTCGATCATCGGTATCTTCTGCGGGACGCGACCACCGCCGGGGGAGCCGCACGCCGATGTAGCGCGCGATCACGACGAGTTCCTCACCGCCGGCGAAATCGATGCCTGGCCGCTCGATTCGCCGGACGAGCCTCGTGGCGGCGCCTGCGGGTGAGGGCGCTGTTCGTCGATACGAGCGGATGGTATCCGGTGTCTGACCGCGCCCACCCGGACCACAAGGCGGTCGCCGGGGCCCTTCGGGTTCGAGTCCGGTCGGGTTGGGCAGTCGTTACCACAAACCTCGTGGTGGCAGAGACTCATGCCCTCCTGCTGCGTCGAGGTGGACGGCGGGCCGCGCTCACCTTTCTGGAGGCGATCCGGCAACCTCCAAATCGAGTCGAGTACGTCACGAGTGAGCGGGAAGCGGTGGCCGTAGCCCGGTGGCTCCGGCGCTTTTCCGACCAGAGCTTCTCGCTCGCCGACGCGGCGAGCTTTGCCATCATGACCGAATTGGGTATCGAAGAAGCGCTGACGCTGGACCGGCACTTCGGAACGGCCGGCTTCGTGATGGTTCCTGCGGCGGCCTGAACCGGCCGGCGGTCGCTGGCAGCGGAGTTTCACCACGGGCTGCTAACGTCGCGTCGCCCAGACCGAGGCGTGCTCCGAAGCGGGCGCGGGGAGGAGGTCCGGGTGCAGCAGTCCGCCGAGGATCTCGACGCCCGTCACGAAGCGGGGACCCGAGCGGTTGAAGTACGAGGAGGCGTCGACGACCCATGCCCGGCCCTCCGCGATGGCGCGCGGCGCGACCCGCCGCAGGCGCTCGGCATGGGCGTCGGCATCGGCCCGGGCCCCTTCGAGACCGTATCCGCAGGGCATGATGAGCAGCGCGTCCGGGTCCAGCCCTTCCAGCTCGTCCCACCGCACCTCACGGGAGGGGCGACCCGCCTCGCCGATCAGGTTCCGACCCCCGGCGAGGTCGATCATCTCCGGTACCCAGTGTCCGGGTGCGAACGGCGGGTCGAGCCATTCGATGCCCAGCACCCGAGGACGCTCGGCGCCGCGCACGACGTCTCGCACGGCGTCAAGTCGCCCTCTCAGCGCCACCGTCGCGCTTCGCGAGGTCTCTGCATTTCCGGCGGCGCGTGCCACCTGCGCCACCGAGGCGAGAATGTCTTCGATCGTGTGCGCGTCGAGCGATACGATCTCGGCCTCGATACCCCGCGCGCCGAGGACCTCCCGCACGCCGCCGGTCGGCACGGCGCAGACTTCGCAGACGGCCTGCGTGATGATGATGTCGGGGTCGAGGTCCTCGAGGACGGGTTCGTCGATCTCGTAGACGCTGCCGTACTCCGTCATCGCCCGTCGCACCGCCGCGTCGATCTCGCCGCTGGACAGGCCCCGGGGATCGAAGCGCGGTCGGCTGACCCGTGGGCGGTCGAGCAGGTGCGGCGGGTGATCGCACTCGTGAGAGATGCCGACGAGGTACCCATCGAGACCGAGGGCGTCGACGATCTCCGTCCCCGACGCGAGCAGGGAGACGATGCGCGGGGTCGGCGGTGTCATCAGTACTGCGGCATTCCGGGTTCGATCTCCTCGGCCCAGGCGAGAATGCCGCCCGCGAGGTTCACCGCATTGTCGTACCCCATCGCGCGCAGGTACGCGACGGCCCGGTCTCCCCGGGGCCCTGAGCGACAATGGATGATGAGCGGGGCCGCCCGATCGAAGCTCTCGACGGCTTCCGGAAGCGTGGCGAGCGGCACGAGCCGTGCCCCCGCGTGCGCCAGGTTGCAGATGTCCCACTCGTAGTATTCACGCACATCGACGAGCTGGAACGTCTCCCCGTCGTCGACGCGGCGTTTCAGTTCATGTACGTCGATCTCCAGCTCTTCCATGGCTTCCTCGGTGTCCTCCGTTTCCGCGGGGCCAGCGTCCGCACCGTCCAACGGCCCCCCGCAGAAGCGTTCGTAGTCGATGAGTTCCGTCACGCTCGGCTTCGGCCCGCATACCGCGCATTCGGGGTCCGGCGTGATGTTCAGCGAACGGAACTCCATCCGCAGGGCATCGATCAGGAGCAGGCGTCCGGCAAGTGTGTCACCGATCCCGGCCAGCCATTTGATGGCCTCATTCGCCTGGATCGACCCCACGATGCCCGGCAGGACTCCGAGCACCCCCGCCTCCGCGCAGTTGGGCACGAGATCGGGCGGCGGAGGATCCCGGAACAGGCAGCGATAACAAGGGCCGCCCGGGGCCGCGAAGACCGACGCCTGGCCCTCGAAGCGGAGGATGGCCCCGTACGCGAAGGGCGTCCCGAGCATCACACAGGCGTCGTTCACCAGATACCGGGTCGGGAAGTTGTCGCTTCCGTCGACCACGAAGTCCCACCCCGCGAGGATGTCCAGCGCATTGCCGGAATCCAGACGGGTCTCGAACGTTTCCACCGCGACGTGCGGGTTCAGCCCTTCGAGCCGCGCCCGGGCGGAAGCGAGCTTGGACGTGCCGACCGCACGCGTGTCGTGAAGCACCTGACGCTGAAGGTTGGAGAGTTCGACGAGGTCGTGGTCCACCAGCCCGAGCCGCCCCACTCCGGCGGCGGCGAGGTAGAGGGCGGCGGGGGAACCGAGACCGCCCGCCCCGACGATGAGGACGCTCGACGCCCGTAGCCGCCGCTGCCCTTCCAGGCCCACTTCCGGGATGCTGACGTGGCGCCCGTACCGGACCAGCTCGTCACGCGAAAGCTCGTCGCTCACGGCACCCTCAGACGTGGACGGCGAGTGACGCGCGCAGCGCCGCCATGTTTGCGGCGATCCCCGGCGCCCACCGGAACACGGAGGAGCCCGCCACGAACGACGACGCCCCGGCGGCGGCGCAGACGGGGGCCGAGGTCGGATCGATCCCTCCGTCGACCTGAATGACCGGCGGCCCGATGCCGCGGTCCGCGGCCATCCGGAGGACGGTCGAGATCTTCGGCACCGCCTCGCGGATGAAATTCTGTCCCCCGAACCCGGGGTTCACCGTCATCACGAGGACGAGGTCGACGGAGCCCAGTACTTCCGACAGCGTCTCGGCGGGGGTGGCCGGGTTGAGGGCCACGCCGGCATGGCACCCCAGCTCCCGGATCCGGTGAAGGTCTCCGTGCAGGTGCGCCGAGGCCTCCTGGTGGACCGTGATCATGTCGGCGCCGGCCGCCGCGAAGGGTTCCAGGAACTCGCCCGGGTTGTCGATCATTAGGTGAACGTCCAGGAACGCGTCCGTCACCGCGCGCAGCGATTCGAGCACCGGCAGCCCGATCGTGAGGTTCGGGACGAAATGCCCGTCCATGACGTCGAGCTGGAACCACTCCGCGCCCGCGGCCTCCGCCTCGGCCACCTCCGCGCCCAGCCGCGCGTAGTCGGCGGCCAGGATCGAGGGCGCGATCACCCGTCCGCCCGGCATGTCCCGCTTCAGTCCGCGTTCCGTCACGATCCCGTGCTCCCGGTGGTTCGGCTGGTTCAGCCGGGTTCAGATGAGTTGGAGACGCCGGCCGACCTTCTTCAGCGCGGCGAGGGCGGCGTCGATGTGTTCGCGCTCGTGCGCGGCGGACAGCTGACACCGGATGCGGGCCTCGCCCCTCGGCACGACCGGATAGCCGAACCCGATGACGAAGACGCCTTCGCGGAGCAACTCGCGGCTCAGCCGGATGGCGTCCGCCGTCCTGCCGATGATCACGGGGACGATCGGCGTGCCGCCGGGGATCGGCTTGTAGCCCAGTTCGATCAGACGCTCGCGGTAGTACTCGGTGTTGTCGCGGAGCTTCGCCACGAGTTCCGGGTGTTCCTCCAGGTGATCGATCGCGGCCAGCGCGCCGGCCGCCGAATGGCAGGGCAGGGCGTTCGTGAACAGCTGCGTCCGCGAGGCCTGGATGAGGTAGTCGATCACGGCGTCCGAACTGGCCGTGAAGCCGCCCGCCATGCCTCCGAGCGCCTTTCCGAGCGTCGAGGTGACGATGTCGACCTCGCCGTGCATGCCCCAGTGCTCCGGCGTCCCCCGGCCCGTGTCGCCCAGAACCCCCGTGGCGTGCGAGTCGTCGACCGCCATGATCGCGTCGTAGCGGTCGCACAGTTCGCGGATCTCCGGGAGCGGCGCGATCTCCCCCTCCATCGAGAAGATGCCGTCGGTGATGACGAGCCGGTGCCGCGCCTCCCGTGAGGAGTCCAGCGCCTCGCGCAGCGAGTCCATGTCCATGTGGTCGTAGATGAACCGGCGGGCCTTGCAGAGGCGGATGCCGTCGATGATGCAGGCGTGGTTGAGACGGTCCGAGATGAGCGCGTCCTCCGGTCCGAGGAGGGGGGCGAAGAGGCCTTCGTTCGCGTTCCAGGCCGAGGTATAGGTGAGCGAGGCCGGCGTCTCGAGGAAGTCCGCGATCCTCGCCTCGAGTTCGCGGTGAATGTCGAACGTGCCGCAGATGAATCGCACCGAGGACGTCCCCGCCCCGTACTTGTCCGCCCCCTCCTTCACCGCCTCGATCACGGAGGGCTCGTCGCACAGTCCGAGGTAGTTGTTCGAGCACATGTTGATGGTCTCGCCCAGACCATCGATGTCCACCACGGGCGCCTGGCGGCCCATGATGTGGAGGAGTTTCTTGTGAACCCCGTTCTCCTTCATCTCCCCGAGTTCGGTCGCCAGCCGGCGCTCGAGACCGGGGTTCACGTTCGACATCGTCACGTCCCGTTCCTCATAGAGTGTCATCATGGAGAATGTAGCGTCCTTCACGGGTACAGGTCGCCGACGCGCTTGTCCGTGGCCCACGCGGTGTCGACCCGGATGCGGGGCCGCGAGCCCCAGTTCCCGCACGAGATGAAGCCGCGCAACTGTCCCCTCACGTAGATGACGCGCTCGGTGCCGACTTCCTGAAGCTCGGGAGCGAGGCGGTCGAGCGCGAATATGCGCTGGCTCCCGATCCACCCGGGGCCGAACAGCCAGCACCCGGCCGCCTCGCGGATCGTGCCCTCGCCCCAGGTGCGGACGGCGGAGAAGCGGCCGGTGTCGGTCACCACGAGCGTGCCCAGATCGATCGCGCCCGAACCCCGCACGCGGTATTCGCCCGGCGTGGCGATCCGGAGCGGTCGCGCCTCGTAGAAGCTGACGTTCTGCGGCGAGCACATGGTGCGGAAGGTGCTGCGCCGGGCCGCGAGTTCGATCGAGGCGTCGGTGACCGCCAGGGTGGCCGTGTCCAGCCGCCCGCACTGGTCGGGAGACACGGGGCCGCCGAACTCGAAGGAGAAGGGTTCGTCCACCCGCACCGTCTCGGGGTAGGCGACCCAGGTGACGAGCGCATCGCTCTGATGGGCCTCGCCGATCCGCCAGCACCCGGCCGCAAGGAGCACGGTGAGCGCTAGAGCGGCGAGGTACGGCGCTCTTCCCACGGGCCCGTCGCTAGTCCAGCGCGAGGACGACCTTCGCCGCCTCGCCGGAGTTCATGGCCTCGATCCCCTCCTCGAAGCGGTCGAACGGAAGCCGGTGCGTGATCACCGGGTCGATGTCGAGGCGCCCGGCGGCGAGGAAGTCCCGCATCTCGATCCACGTCCGGTACATCAGGCGTCCCACGACGCCGTAGACGTGGAGTCCCTTGAAGATGACGTCCCGCGCCAGGTTGACTTCGACGGTGTGCTTCGGCAGCCCCAGCAGCCGGACATGGCCCCCGTTGCGGCACATGCGGAACGCGGAGCGCACGCCTTCGGGGTGCCCGCTCATCTCGCACACGACGTGCGCCCCGTAGCCGCGGGTGAGTTCCGCGACCCGCGCCGCGACCCCGCCCTCCGTCGGGTCGAGGCAGTCGTGCGCGCCCATCCGGGCGGCGAGTTCGCGACGGCCCTCGTGCGGCTCGATCGCGATGACCCTGGCCGCGCCCGCCACCCGGGCGATCCCGACCGCGAACAGACCGATCGGTCCGCACCCGACCACGGCTACGACCCGCCCGGCCACGTCGGTGTGCAGGACCGTGTGAAACGCGTTCCCCAGAGGGTCGAACACGGCCGCATGATCGTCGCTGATCGATTCCGGGATGTGGATGATGTTCGCCGCCGGGATGGAGACGTACTCGGCGAAAGCGCCGTCCCGGTCGATCCCGATGATCCGGGTGTCCCGGCACACGTGCGCCTGTTCCGTCCCGCAGAACTCGCAGTGGCCGCACACCAGGTGCCCCTCCGCCGACACGCGGTCTCCCACCTCGATGTTCTCGACGAGGCGTCCGGTCTCGACGACCTCTCCCATGAACTCGTGTCCGAGGATGAGCGGCGGGTTGACGCGGTTCTGCGACCAGTGGTCCCATTGATGGATGTGCAGGTCGGTGCCGCAGATCCCCGCGCGTCGCACCTTGATCAATACGTCGCCGGAACGGATCCCGGGCGTGGGCGCTTCGCCGAGGGTGAGGCCGGGGGCCGGCCCGGGTTTGAGGATCGCTTTCATGGAGAGCGGCGAGGGCTCCTGACCGGGGAGGTGCGTCGGACCGCGCTCCGGCGGCGCATCGGTGGCGCACAATGTGCCGGAGCGGCGGACGGGGCGGCAAGCGCGGGAACACGGCGCGACCGCCCGCCGTAAGATTCCCCGTGGGCGAGTCCGCGACCCGGAGCCGGGAGCCGAGACGGATCGTGCGTGAGAAGGTGACAGGGGACGGCCGGACGAATCGGCCGCCGGCCGGCGTGTCCGCGCTCCGGCGGCGCCGGGACCGGGCCGCGTGGTGGGGCGGCATGCTCGCCTCCGCGCTCCTGCATGCCCTCATCCTGTTCGGCCCCGCGGGCCGGGCGCCCGAGTTCGCGCGCCTGGCGTCGCGAGGGACGAATCCGGAACTCCGGGTGGGGGGCGGAGGCCTGCAATCGATCCAGGTCTCCGTGCCCCGTCGCGTCGAGATCCCGCCGCCTCCGAGACCCGTGTTGGCCCTGGACGCGCCGGAAATCGAGTTGCGCGAGGCCGTCCCCGAGATCTCGGCCGACCTGCTCCCTGTGGGCGCCCCCGCGCCACCCGCCGGACGCGGCGCCGCCGCGGGACCGGGCGAAGGCGAGGGAGGGGGAGGCGCGGACGGCTACATTTCGCCGGTGCCGCGCTCCGTCGTGCCGCACTGGGATCCGCCCGGCTCCGTGCGCGGCATGGAGGTGACCGTCCGCGTCTTCGTCGACGCCACCGGCCGTCCCAGCCTCGTGGAACTGCACCCCCCCACCCCCGATGAGGGCTTCAACCGCGACATCGTGCGACAGGTGCGGGCCTGGGAGTACCGCCCCGCCCAGCGCGACGGGACCGCGGTCGAGGGCTGGGCCGAGATCACGTTCATCTTCTGAGCCTGTCCCAGGTCCCGCCCGGGCGCTCTCCCCGGTCCCGCCCAGGTCCCTTCCCCGGGGCCTCCCCCGAGCCTCTCCCGCACCTCCTCCTTGGGGATGGCGACGTCCCGTTGGCGGTTAGCGCTTCTTGATGCCGCCGCGGGGGCCTTCGACCTCGGAGGGGAAGAGGCAGGGCCGGCGGAAATTGAGGAAGGGGCAGAGGTGGTCGCGCGGGAAGTCGTTGACGGCGGGGGCGCACCCGGCGGGGATGCGGGCGCGTCCGAGCCACCCTCTGTTGTCGTCTAGCTTAGCTATAGCTAGCGCTGGTCAGATATACTGAATGGTTCAAGGTGGAGCAGGGAGGCTTGGACAACCCCGATGTTCTCGACGAGACCGGATGCCGGTTCGTGGCGCACCGGGCGTGCGTCCGGGATCGGGATCATCGTTCGCCGGGGGGCGGTCGCGGCGACTCGCGAGCCGATCCGTGCGCTTCGGTCTGCTTTTGCTATTCCTCTCACTTGTTCCCGGCCCGGCGGTCGGCGGCGCGGCCCGGATCGACCAATCAGCCGGCGATGACCAGCGGCTCTGCCTGTCGCAGGTCGGGGAGCTACCCCTGCCCGCCGACTTCGAGTTCGTCGGGCTCACGGCATCCGAGGATGTCGGGCCCGATCCGGCGATCACACTGTGGTCCCAGACGGCCCTCCTTGTTGCGACGCTATCTTCCGAAACGGCGGCGAGCCTCGTGGCCCGCGTACCGTTGACCGATGTCGTCCCGCTCTCGGCGGCGCTGGCCGGGTGGCGTGATGGCGGACCCATCGTAAAGCTGTTCGACCCACGGGACGGCGCGCAATGGACCGTGACCGGGGCTAAGCGCGAAATGGTTCGGGGCACGACACCGGCGGGCTCGCCCGAGGCGGCTAGCGCCCACAGGACTGAGTCCGGCTGGGTTTGGGCGCAGCGGCTTCTGGACCCGCTCGCTATCCTGTCATCGAGTGTTTCGACTATCTCGTCGGGACGGATAACTGCTTCTTCGGCAGGGGCTGGTGTTTCACCTTCGGCGATCCGTGCGAGTGGATCATGCACTTGGATTTCGCAGAGGACGGTGCCGCCTTCGTGCAGCGAGAGCCTGCTGTCCCGGCAGCTGGAGAGTCGGCGGTGGTGTTCGGAACTGCCGAAGCGGAGTCCCGAACGGTGCCCGTGTCCCGAACTTGCGACGGAGTGCTGATCGGCCTTGCCGCGACCGGGGGGAGGGACGCGTCAAGTGACGCGCCGCTCAACCTCGAGCTGTAAGTGAAGCAGCCGCGCACATGAGGGCCTCGTCTACCAACGACGGAATGGTTGCCCAACGAGACGTCCGGGGTGTCCGTCGCGCTGCTCGGCGGGCACCCCCAAGCGATAAGAGTCGGGCAAGCGTACCGGTTGCGGGCGAACAATGCTCGGTGCGTTGGCTTCGATTGGTCTTCGTGGTGTGTTGCGTCATGGGCCAAAGCCTTTCCACCGCGGCTGCGTCGGCGTTGCAGATTGAGGACACGCCGGACCCCTTCGCGGGAGCCCCGCTGTCGCTCACGGCGGCGGTGACAATACAGGCGTCCGTCGCCGGCGATCCGCAGCTAACGGCCCCCCGGGCGGTTCTGGCGGATTCGGGGAACATTTTCATTCTCGATCCGCCGGTTAACGGCGTCCATCGGTTTGATCGCACGGGCGAGTGGGCTGGATGCCATCGGGGGCGAGGGCGACGGTCCCGGCGAATTCCTGCGTGCAGCGGACATGGGCTGGTTTTCCGACACGCTCTGGGTATCCGATCCCGCGGCCGGCCGAATGTCGTTTTTCGACAGGCGCAGCGGGGACTTCGTTCGATCATTGCAATTTCGGTTCGCGTCGGATCAGAGCATCACCGTGCCGCGCCGAATGTTTGGTTCGTCGATCCTCAGCGTTCCGCAGTACGCGAGCGGTGTGGCGGCGGACATGGGATTCGGTTCCCGTTCTTCTGCTCGAGCATGATGGGGCGCTCCGCGACACGCTGGCGTGGAGAGTTACCGGTCGCGAAACTGCCTCCATACTGGTCGAGATGACCTCGACGGATGGCGGTTTGAGCCACGGAACGCTTACGGTCCGCCATCCGTTCGATACACGGAGTCTGTTCGCTGCCGATCTGCGGGGTCGCTGGGTTTACGTCGGCACTTGGCGTGCGGGCGCGGATCGCGCCCACCGTTTCGAGTTACTTCAGCTGGCCAGCTCGACGGACACGATGGCGGTTGCGTACTTGCCGTTTCCCCGCCCTCGGGTTGCGAGGAGCGACATTGAGGCACACGCGGAGCGGGTATACGCGGACCTGCCGGAGAACATTCGCTCTCGGTTGTCGGAGCGCGAGCTGGTGGAGCAGATGGTTCGCCAAGTGGCGCGTCCTACGCGATCCGTGATAGACGCGATGGTGGCGGGTGACGACGAGACGATCTGGTTCCGGCAGAGGACCGGAGACCGGAAAGGAGCATCATCGAAGTGGGCGGCTTACCGCTTCGGAGAGGGGTTCGTCGGAGTCGCCGTTCTGCCCGAGGGGCACGCGCTGTTGGCGCAGTCTGGCGGATTGCTGTGGACAACAAGCCGCGACGCTTTGGGGTTGCCTGCGGTCACGGGATGGAGCGTATCGTGGTCGAAGGGCTCGGAATGACGGGTTCGAGTACATGCGCCGGCTCCTTGCGGTTCGCCAGGGTGGTTGTTGCGGCGCTCGGAACGGTCGCCGCCGGGGCCGCGGATCTCTTAGGCCAGGAGCCGGATTGTGGCGGGCGCGGCGTGCTCCGGGTGGTGGTCTTGGACCAGTCCGGGTCGGTTCCGATCCCCGGTGCGACGGTGGTCCTGCGGTGGACCGACGCGGAGCGGGCGCGAAGGCCGGTGCGAGAGGACGCCGGACCCGGCGGGCAGCTTGTCCTGTGCGCCCCGCGCGACGCCCGCCAAGCCACGCTGTGGGCAGAGTTGGGGGACGCGTCGAGCGAGGAGGCCGTGGCTCCCATCGCCGCCGGGGCGTCGCGTGATGTGAGACTGCTGCTTCGTTTGGCCGAGGTGCGGACGGGCCGCCTGATCGGCGACGTGCGCGACGCTCTCACGGACGATCCGGTGGCTGTGGCGGCGGTGTCGGTGCTCGGGGGGACGGTGGTGGCGGAGACCAACCGCCGGGGCCGGTTCATCCTGAGCGGCGTACCGGTCGGGGTCCACGAGCTTTCGGTGCGGCATCTGGGGTATGCGCCACTCTCCCACGCAGTGACAGTTTCGCGCGGCATCACCACGGAGGTCGAGGTCGGCCTGGTGCCGGAGCCCGTTGAGATGGTGCCGATCGTGGCCACGGCGGCGAGGCCGCGCCGACTGGAGATCAAGGGGTTCTACGAGCGAAAATACTGGGGTGAACTCGTTAGCGGGGGCACCTTCCTCACGGCCGCCGACATCGAGCGCCGCAGACCCATTCTCATCTCGCACATGATCGCCGACGAGATGGGAATCTACTTGGACTGCGGCCTTAGGCAGTCGAGTTGCAAGATACTGAACAGGCGGGGCTCCTCGGGGTTCGTACCCGGTGGCTGTGAGATGAGCGTCTGGGTCGATGGCGTTAGCATCGGAAAGGGCGGACCTGACAGCGTTGTGAGGCCGGTCGAGATCGCGGGAGTCGAAATCTACAAGGGACCCGCCTCTCTTCCGGCCGAGTTCGGCGGATCCGATTCCGGGTGCGGGGTCGTCGTCATCTGGACGAAGTAGTCCCGCCGGAAGCCAGCCCGTCGAGAGCCCCCTGCTCCTCACCAGTCGGCGCCGCTCCGGTGAGCTTGCGGCCCGCCCTTCGATGATGGCCTCCGGCACGCCGAAAGGCGATGCCCTCCAAGCTTGGCCACGGCTGTGCGCGTCTTGGTCAGTACAGCGCCGAGTTCGCCGATTCTCCCGGCAGACGCCCTTGATCTCGGTTCGCGACTCATTGCGGACGCCGAGGATCTTCTCTGCGGAACTCGACTCGCACCTTGTCGCACCTGCCGACGATCTCGCCCTCCGGTTCCGTCACGCACGCCCGCGAAGTCATCGGCTAGGCTGTCTTGAGCCAGAGTCGTTACGACACGTTCACCGGCCTGACCAAATCTTGTTGGCGCCGATGACTTCCATCGGCGTCCGGCCGCGAGTCCAGCGCCCCGTGTGGACGCGTTCGACTCCGCGCCCCTCTCCCCCGAGGTGTGCCATTTTCGATGCCCAAAAGTGTGATTTTTTCGATGTTATGTGGCACGCAACATAACATCGAAGATGTTGCGGCCCGGGTTATGTGGCGGACAGTCCGTATCGTCCCGCCGGACCTGAGAACGCGCCGTATTCCGGCAACATAATCTCCTTCACTCAGAGCGCATCCAGGAAGGCGATCAGTCCCGTGTTTGCCCTCCACGGGCGATCCGATCCGGGCTGGGCGGCATCGCAAAGCGCCATGGCCTTGGCCTTCATCTCCAGGTCGATCTCGGCGTGGATGTTGGTGGTGTCGAGGCTGGCATGACCGAGCCAGGCGCGGATGGTGTTCAGATCGATGCCGGCCTGGAGCAGGTGACAGGCGCTCGTGTGACGGATCGTGTGAGGCGTGATCCTCCTTTCGGCGAGCGACGGCACGCCGGCCGCGGAGCGCTCGACGAGCCGATAGATCCCGAACCGCGTATAGGACCTTCGCTGCCGGCTGAGGAAGACGGCATCTTCGGCTGCCCGCCCCTGCACGAGCGCGGCGAGCGCGGCCTCGGTTCGGGGCCACAGCGGACACTGTCGGTGTTTTCCGCTCTTGCCGTGGATGTTTACGAGCGCGTGCCCGCCGTCGCGTCGTCCGATTTGCAGATCGCTCACCACGAGCTGCGTCGCTTCGGAGACACGTGCCCCGGTGTTGTGGAGGAAGAGGAGCACGGCGTGTTCAACCCGGCCTCTCGGCGTTCGGCGGTCCGGGACCTCGAGTAGTTCCTTCATCTCGGACTTGGTGAGCCAGCCGATCGGCTTCGGCGCTGCCTTCTTCGACGCAATCGCACGGATACAGCCGCTCCACTCGATACGTCCGGGATCGCGGCTGGCGATGAAGCGCGCGAAAGCGCGGATCGCCGACAGCCGCTGGTTGCGGGTCTGCGCGGAGCAGCCGCGGTCATCCTCAAGATGGTCGAGGAACTGGCGCACACGTCGTGCCGTGAGGTCCCGCACCGCAAGCCGGTCGACCGGCTTGCGGGCCCTCGCGCGGAGGAACGGGAGAAGGAGGGCGAAGGTGTCGCGGCAACTCTTCTGCGTGTTGCGGGCGAGGTTGCGCTCGGTGACGATATATTCGGCCAGGAAGCGGCGCAGCCAGGGGCCGAGCGTGCGGGGATCACTCATGGTTTCCTCCTCTGTTGACGTAGGCGTCGAAACGGATGGAAGCCCGATGCGGTAGTTCGGGCGTCATCGACAGATAGATCCGGGTGCCGTTGAGATCGGTGTGGCCGAGCCAGATGGACAGCGTCGGCAGCAGTCGCTGGACATCGGCGCCCTGCCGGTACCGGGACTCCAGCCGGTGTACGGCTGCGGCATGGCGCGGCGAATGAGGGCACGGAGTTCGCCGTCCGTCGTTTCCGCCTCCGATTCGGGCGTCCCTCAGCAGCTTGGTGAAGGCGTGCCCAGCGGTGCGCTGGACCACGGGCGTACCGTCGCGGTTGGCGAGGAAGGTCGAGGCCGTGCCCTTGGGGAGGGGGCGTTCCGCGCGCTTGGCGGCATAGGTGTTCAGCGCGTCGGCAAGTTGCCCGCGGACGGGAACGAGTCGGGTCTTGTAGAACTTGGTGTTGCGTATGGTCAGCAGCGCATCGGGCAGGTCCACATCGCCGAGGGTCAGGCGCTGGGCCTCGGCGAATCGCAGCCCCGCGCCGTAGAGAAGCAGCAGTAGCGCCCGCAGAGTGTCGGCGTCGAGCTGGATCGAGCGTTGCCGACTGACATCGATGGCGTCGAACAGGCGTTGCAACTCGTTACGGGAATATACGTAAGGTGGTGACGACCGCGGCCGGGCCGGCTCATCATCGCGCGCCGGAAGCGGCGAGCGGATCACGTAGCCGCGGCTGATCGCATAGCGGTAGAAGCCGGCCAGGGCACCGTACTTGCTGGCCCGATACCGGGTGAGCGGACCTTTCCCGGCAAGGAAGTCGAGAACGTCGGCCTGGGAGACGGCATCGCACCTGGCGCTCCCCCCGATATGCTTCAGGAACCGGTGCAACAGGTATGCGCCGGCGTCGAACTTGGCGCCATGGGCCTGACGCCGGTCGATATAGTTGTCGACCGCATCCCGGAGAATCATGCCAGACCCTCCAGATCTATGTCGGCGACCTCGCGAAGGGTGCTTAGCCGTACCTTGGCGTACACTGCGGTAGACGAGGTGCTGCGATGGCCCAGGTAATCGCCGGCCTCCTTGAGGGAGAGGCCGTGGTCGAGCAGGTGCTGCGCGGCAGCATGACGAAGCGCATGCGCACCGCGACGCTTGCCGCTGATACCGAGCCGATCGAGGCGTGTCCTGACGACGTTCGAAACTGCCTGCCGGGTCACCGGACGGATCGGAGCTATCAGCGTGAGGAACAGCGCCCTCTCCGGGCGCGGAGGACGAACCTCGGTGAGGTAACGCACGATCGCCTGCCCGACGCCGCGGGAAAGCGGATAGCGATGGGTGCATCCCGGCTTGGGACGGCGTACCCGCAGCGTCTCTTCTTCCCGGTCCAGATCATCGAGCCGCAGGCCGGCGACCTCGCTGGCACGCAACCCGTACGCGATCGGCACCATCAGGATGGCACGGTCGCGAAGGTCGGCCTGCCGGTCGCCCTCGGAAGTTGCAAGCAGGCGTGGCACCTCGTCCCGGTTGAGCCCCTTCGGGAGCGTCTCACCCGGATGGAACCGCACAGGCACGATCCCGTCAGCCAGCCCCGGTGTACACCAGCCCTGACGTTCGGCGAACCGAAAAAAGGTACGCGGACGGTGTCCGTAAATGCGGATCGTGCTCCGACTGCATCCGCGGGCGTGCCAGCGCACGACAGCCCGGTCGATGTCGGCGACTACGACCGCATCCAACGCAATGCCCCACTCGCCGAGCCAATCGAAGAAGTGGGCGATCGTATTGCAGCAATTGCGGATCGTCGACTCGGACCATCCGCGCTCTTTGCGCATCCACTCCTTGAAGACCGCGACCTCGGAGACCTGAGCGTGCCGTTGCCGCACCCTACGGGGCTCATCGAGCAAACCCGCAAAGCGTAGCCATCGCACCGCGCGGCTGACGAAGCTCCGATGCGCCCTCGGTTGCGCCGGGGGACTCGATCGACGGTTGGCCGCCGCCTCGATCCGGGGCACGCCGACGCGCTCCCCTTCGCTCAAGTCCAGCAGACGAATCAGGGTGACCTGAGCGGCTGCGATCATGCGTAATGTGAGCGGCCGCGCGCCCTGCTGCGCGCAATGCCTCAGGTAGCTCAGCCGTTCCTCCAGCAGCGGTTCGCAGCGATAGCGGGCTATCGTGTCGCGGTCGATGAACAGGGCTTCGAACATGATTGTGCCTCCTTGTGGGGTGAAGACATGATGGCCGAACGACTGCCAGTCAGATAATTATGTTGCCGGGATACGGCGCGTTCTCAGGTCCGGCGGGACGATACGGACTGTCCGCCACATAATCCGGGCCGCAACATCTTCGATGCCCGTTGACACCCCGGGTCGAATCCGGATCTCCGGGTGGGGGGCGGAGGCCTGCAATCGGTCCGGGTCTCCGTGCCCCGACGCATCGAGATCCCGCCGCCTCCGAGGCCCGTGCTCGCCCCGGACGCGCCGGAAATCGAGGTCCGCGAGACGGCCCCGGAGATTTCGGCCGACCTGCTCCCGGTCGGCATCCCCGCCCCGCCCGCCGGACGCGGCGCCGCGGTGGGCCCCGGCGAAGGAGAGGGAGGGGGAGGCGGGGACGGCTACGTGTCGCCGATGCCGCGATCCGTCGTGCCCCACTGGGACCCCCCCGGATCGGTGCGCTGCATGGAAGTGACCGTCCGGGTGTTCGTCGACGCCACCGGCCGCCCGAGCCTCGTGGAACTGGACCCCCCCACCCCCGATGAGGGCTTCAACCGCGACATCATGCGACAGGTGCGGGCCTGGGAGTACCAGCCCGCGCGTCGCGACGGGACTGCGGTCGAGGGCTGGGCCGAGATCACGTTCATCTCTTAGGCATGTCTTCGGCATCGTCCGTTTGACGGCCGGTTGACGCCGCCCCCCACCCTCGTTGCAGTGGGCTCGAACGGGGAGGTGCGGGGTGTGGGATCTGAATCGCGCCGAACGCAAGGCGCTCGGCACGGCGCTCGTGCTGATCGGGGTGAGTCTCATCGTCCGAACGGCGCTCGCCCCCGATCCCGGAGAAGTGGACGGGATCGAGGGGATCGATCCGGCGCGAGACCTGCAGGGCGTGGGGGGGGACGTCCTCTCCGCGCTGATGCGGGAGCAGCGCGCGCAGACGCCGCTTGCCGATGGTGAGCGGATCGAGGTGAACCGGGCGTCGGCCGACGAACTGCGCCGACTTCCCGGAGTCGGCCCGAGCCTCGCGCGGGCCATCGTCGAGGAGCGCGACCGCGAACCGTTCCGCGAGGCGGCCGACCTCGAGCGCGTGGCCGGGGTGGGAGAGGTCACCGCGGGCCGCCTCGCTCCCTGGCTCCAATTCGATACGGCGATCCCGCGTCCCGGTCTCGTCGCGCCCTCGGGGCGCTCCGACTCGCGGCCCCCCGCGCTTCCGGCAGCGGACCGGCTCGTCCCCCCCACGGGGGCGGGGTGTGCGCCGGGCGGGGAGCGGGTCGATGTGAACCGGGCCGGACGGGAGGAACTCGAGAGCCTGCCCGGTATCGGGTCCGTCATCGCGGGCCGCATCATCGAGGACCGGACCGCGAACGGGCCGTTCCCGAACCCCGGGGCGCTCACGCGCGTCCGCGGCATCGGGGAACGTTCGCTCGACCGTCTCGCCGGTCGCGTGTGCGTGGGGGCGCCTTGAGTTCCGCTGAGGCGCGCGTAACGGTCCCGGAACCGGCTCCCGAGTTGGCGCGGCCGCCGGAGGGCAGGGTCCTGAGGCTCGTCCCGGCCGACTTCGCGAGCCGGCATCTCGTGCTCCCGCTGCGCCGTGCGGGTCGCACCCTCACCGTCGCCATGGCGGACCCCGGCGACCCGAACGTCATCGAGGACCTGAAGTTCCTCACCCGGTTCGAAATCGAGCCGGTACCGGCGGGGGAGTACACCCTCCGCCGGCTCATCGACCAGAGCTACGGATCCGCCGCCGAACCCGGACGAACGCGGAGAGGACGCCCCCGGGAGCCGGACCGGGAGGTCGAAGTCGTCGAAGGCGCCGGAGCGGCCGCCCGGGACGACGACGCCCTCCGGGCCGACATCGAGGATGAGCCCGTCGTGAGGCTGATCAACTCGATTCTCCGGGACGCGGTTCGTCGCGGCGCCTCCGACATTCATCTGGAGCCCTACGAGAGCGAACTGCGCGTGCGCTACCGTCTCGACGGGCACCTGCGCGAGATCATGCGGCCGCCCTTCCGGATGACGGCCGCGCTCACGTCGCGCCTCAAGATCCTCGCCGACCTGAACATCGCCGAGCGCAGGGTTCCCCAGGACGGGCGCATGAAGATGAGGGTCGGCGGGAAGGTCATCGACTTCCGCGTCTCCACCCTCCCCACGCTGTTCGGAGAGAGGATTGCCCTCCGGATCCTGGACAAGGGGAAGCTGGCCTTCGACCTCGAGTCCTTCGGCATGGAGGAGCGCGCGGAGCGGCGCTTCCTGGAAGCGATCGCGAACCCGACGGGCATGATCCTCGTGACCGGGCCCACCGGATCGGGAAAGACGACCACCCTCTACAGCGCGCTCGCCCGGCTCAACCGGCCGGAGGTCAACATCCTGACCGCGGAAGATCCGGTCGAGTACAGCGTGCGCGGGATCAACCAGGTCCAGGTCCGGTCGAAGATCGGCCTCACCTTCGCATCGGTCCTGCGCGCCTTCCTCCGCCAGGACCCCGACATCGTCATGGTCGGCGAGATCCGGGACGCGGAGACCGGCGGCATCGCGGTCAAGGCGGCGCTCACCGGGCATCTCGTCCTCTCGACGCTCCACACGAACGACGCGGCGTCGACCACGACCCGGCTCGTGGACATGGGGATCGAGGCGTTCAACGTCGCCGCGGCCGTCACGATCATGACGGCCCAGCGTCTCGTGCGCCGGATCTGCGCCGCCTGCAGGGTCGAGACGAGCTATCCGCGCGAAGTCCTCCGTTCCGCGGGTATCGAAGATCCCCGGGGTCCCGAATACACGTTCCATCGCGGCGCCGGCTGCGACGCGTGCGGCGGGTCGGGATATGCCGGGCGGCAGGGCCTCTACGAAGTCCTCCCGATGTCGTCGGCGATCCGCCGCATGGTCCTCACGGGCGCGTCCGCCGAAGAGGTCGAGAGACGGGCGGTCGACGAGGGGATGGTCACGTTGCGGCAGGACGGGCTGATCAAGGTCGGGAAGGGGATCGTCACGCTGGAAGAGGTGCTGGGAGAGACTTCGGCCCGGAACCCCGGGGAGGGGAGATGATGGCCGGGACTCCCGTCACTGATGCGCGCCTGCGGGCGCTCCTTGACGAGATGGTCGAGCGTGACGCGTCCGACCTGCACCTCACGGTCGGCGGTACGCCGAAGCTCCGCATCGACGGACGGATGACGGACTGTCGAACCGAAGGTGTGCCGGGGTCCGTGCTGGGGTCCGGGGACACCGCCGCGCTCGGCCGTTCCCTGCTCACGGAGCCGCAGAGGGCGCGCTTCGCGCGGGACCACGACATCGACTTCAGCTTCTCGGTGGGGAAGCTGTCCCGCTTCCGCGTGAATCTGTTCCGGCAGCGGGGCCACGTGGCCTGCGCGATTCGCCGCGTCCCGGTCCAGATCCGAGACCTGCGGGCACTCGGCATCCCGTCCGTCGTCGCGCGCCTCACCGAGAAGCCGCGCGGGCTCGTGCTCGTGACGGGGCCCACCGGCTCCGGCAAGTCGACGACCCTGGCGGCGATGGTCGACCGCATCAATACGCAGCGGGCGGGCCACATCATCACCATCGAAGACCCGATCGAATTCGTGCACCCCCACAAGGGCTGCATCGTGAACCAGCGCGAGGTCGGACACGACACGCGCAGCTTCGATACGGCGCTCAAGTACGCGCTCCGACAGGATCCCGACGTCATCCTGATCGGCGAAATGCGGGACGCGGAAACGATTCAGGCGGCGCTCACGATCGCGGAGACCGGCCACCTCGCGCTCGCCACGCTCCACACCAACTCGGCGCCGGAGACGATCAACCGCATCATCGACGCCTTCCCCGCCCACCGGCAGGAGCAGGTCCGGGCTCAGTTCGCCCTCGTGTTCGAGGGGGTGGTGACGCAGGCGCTGCTCCCGCGGGCGGGCGGCAGGGGGCGCGTCGCCGCCTGCGAGATCCTCATCGCGACCCCTGCCACCCGGGCGCTGATCCGGGAGGCGAAGGTTCACCAGCTCTGCTCGGCGATGCAGGCGGCCCGGAAGTTCGGGATGCAGACGCTCAACGACGCCCTCTTCCGGCTCTACGTACGGCGCCAGGTGGCGTTCGAGGACTGCATCCGCGTCACGTCGGATCCGGCCGGATTCCGCCGCATGACCGGGACCTCGCTGCCCGCGGGGGCCGCCCGGTGAACCGAGCGGGCGAGACCGGCCGCCGGCACAGGTGGGGAGTGGATGATGCGGGGGCTGGCGGTCGGTCCACCCTCTTCTCGAGGGTCCGCCCCCGCGAACTCGTCGTCTTCACGCGGCAGTTCGCCACCATGATCCACGCGGGGCTGCCGCTGACGCGGGCGCTGGAGATCCTCTCCCGCCAGGCCCGGAGCCCCGCGCTTCGCGCCGCCATCGAGGAATCGCTCTACGAGGTCGAAGCCGGAAGCACCCTCGCCGACGCGCTGGGACGGCATCCCGCGGTGTTCACCAGCCTGTACGTGAACATGGTCGCCGCCGGTGAGTCCGGGAGTCTCCTCGACGCGATTCTCGAACGTCTGGCCACCTTCCTCGAGAAGAACGATCGCGTCCGGAGGAAGGTGAAGGGCGCCCTGCTCTATCCCGCCGTCGTGCTGGGGGTGGCCGTGGCCGTGATCGCGACCCTCCTCTTGTTCGTGATCCCGACGTTCGAGTCCGTGTTCGCCAGCTACGGGGCCCTGCTGCCCGTCCCGACCCGCGCGGTCATCGGGCTCTCCCGGGTCGTCCAGAGCTTGTGGTGGGCCATTCTCATCGCGACGGGCGGGGCCTTCTTCCTCCTGCGCCGCTGGGTCGCGACCGATGCCGGGAGGTCGCGCGTGGACCGCTTCCTGCTCCGGCTCCCAATCTTCGGATCGCTGTTGCGGAGGGCCGCCGTGTCGCGTTTCACGCGGACTCTCGGCACGATGCTCGCCTCCGGCGTTCCGATCCTCGAGGGGCTCGAGATGACGGCGCGGACGGCGGGGAACCGCGTGATTCACGACGCCGTCATCGAGAGCCGCGACGCGATCGCGGGCGGGGATTCGATCACGGGGCCGCTGGAGATGACCGGCGTCTTTCCTCCCATGGTGTCCCAGATGATCCACGTCGGCGAGGAGACCGGAGACCTGGACGGGATGCTGTCGCGGATCGCCGATTTCTACGACGACGAAGTGGATGTGGCGGTCGAGAGCCTCCTCAAGGTCCTCGAGCCCACCCTCATCGTGATCCTGGGGGGGATCGTCGGCGGGATGATCATCGCCATGTACCTGCCGATATTCGATCTCGTCAACGCGATCCAGTAATGCGCCGTCGCTCCGCCCGCGGCTTGCGGTGCGGGTGCCCGGCGCTCCACTTGCCGGCATGGCAGCGCACGAAACCGATCCGGGGCCGGAGGCGCGCCTCGACGTGCGGGATCTCCTCGGGGAGTCCGCCGAAGCCGTCTGCGAGCGGTTCGGCCGGCCGGCCGTGGACCGGTGGACCGGCGGGGACCGTTGGCTGCGGTTCGAGGGGCCCGACTGGTCGCTCCGCGCCCGGGCGAGGCCGCGGGGGAGCGGCAGGGCCGCGCGGATCAGGTCGTGGACGGTCGCGTTTCCGAAGGGGTTCGACACTCTGGGGGATGCGTTGCGCGCGCTCGGCCTCGGAGATGCCGCGCCGGGACCGGAGACCCGAGAACTCCGCCTCCCGCTGCGCGATGGAGCCGGACGCCTGCACTCGCTCACCGCCTCGCGGCGCGGCGCGCGCATCCACTCGGTGTCGGCCTTCGATGAGCCCCCGGACTGGGAAGACCCGACTGCGGGATGAGCGGTGGCCGCCGGATCGTGGTTGATGCTCCGTTGAGAGCGGAGCGCCTTCTGGGTGTGGAAGCCGCGGGCGAGCCGGACCCGCGATGACGAGGCACCGGAGGTGGAGGAGGAGAGGATGAGGAGAGAAGAAGGGTTCACCCTGATCGAACTGCTGATCGTGGTCGTCATCATCGGCGTTCTCGCCGCGATCGCGATCCCGCAGTTCACGAACACGAAGCAGAAGGCGTTCGACGCGGCCGCGCAGAGCGACATCCGCAACCTGATGACGGCCGAGGAGGCATACTTCTTCGGTCGCCAGGCCTACGCGGCGAGCACGGTGGCGGCGGGCGGCACGGCGGATCTGGACGCCGACGGGAACTCGGACTTCCAGGCCAGCATGAACGTCTCGCTCACGGCGACCGCCTACACGGACGGCTACCGGATCACGGCGAAGCACGCTTCCTCGAACCAGACGTGGTGCGTGAATTCGTCGCCGTCGAACGCGGTCGGGGCGATCGGCCAGATCGTACAGGGAACCAGTTGCTAGCAGTCCGTGGCGATGGATCGCCGCTCGAATGCAGCGGGGCTTTTGCCACGGGCTTGTCTATTACCGTCCAGAGCCGATGAGACGCCCTTGAGAGGGGCAGGGACCCTTCGTGAGGAAGCTGGAAATGCTTACTCGACGAAGGGAGGAAGCCCATGGCGAGAGTGGCGGGAAACGGATTCAGCCTGGTCGAAGTGGTGGTTGCGATCGCCATCGCCGGCATCGCGGCCACGGCCGTCATGTCACGCGGGGCCTTCGACCGCTTCAGCCTGACGCGGGCGGCCCGCCTGGCGGAATCGCAGCTGGTGCGTGCCCGTCTTCACGCCGTCGCCACCCACGCCCGGACGGAGGTGACGCTCGCGGGCACCCGACTCGAGGTGGCGCGGCGCGGCGGTCCGCCCCTGTCTCACGTCGATCTCGCGACCCACGGACTCGGACGGCTCGATTCGGTCCGCTTGCGACCCGCGACGATCCGGTTCAATGCCCGGGGCCAGGGTTCGCCCGGGAGCGTCTACCTGTATCGCGGTGGCCGCGGGGTTCGCCTCGTGTCGAACTTCGTCGGACGGGTACGCGCCGTCCCGTTCGACTATTGAGCGCCGCCGCGAAGTTCCCGGGTGGGTCGGCTGGATTCGGCCTCATCGAGGTCGCGCTCGCGGTCACGGTGGCCTCGATCGGGATCCTCGGCGCGGCGGGGGTGGTCGTGGGCATCGGCTCGCAGGCCCGCCTCTCGGCGCGGGATACCGATCGCACGCTGGCGGGCCGCGGCGTCATGCAGGGCCTCGTCCGCGAAGGGCATGCCGCCGCGATGTCCGGCACGGGAATCGCGGAGGTCGGCGGGCGGCGGCACGATGTCACCCGCGTGGTCACGACGCGCTCACCGCGGCTCCGGCACGTCCAGGTGACCATCACGCCGCCCCTCGGCCCGGACGCCGCGTTCGAGGTCCTGCTCGCGCGCGAACGACCGATGCCGGTGACGCCGTGAGCCGCCCGCGAAGGCGCCGCGTCGTCGCGGGGAGGCGGACCGTCGGGTTCACGCTCACGGAAATGCTCGTCGCCCTGGTGGGCGCCGGCCTCCTCGGCGGCGTGCTCATGGCGCTCATCGTGAGCCAGAGCCGCTTCCACCTGCGGAACGAGGACGCCGTCCAGGCCGCGCAGACGACGCGCGCCCTGTTCGACGGGATGGGGGCCGAAATCCGGGGGGCGGCGCCTGACGACCTCCTGAACGCGACGCCGGACACGGTGTCGATTCGGCTCCCCGTGCTGAGAGTCGTCGTCTGCGACAGCGTCGGCCCCGGGACCGCGGACATCTTCGTGTACGACTCCGTCCCGGCGACCAACCTGCGGTCCCCGTGGCGCGGCACGGCGCTCTCCGAACCGTACGGGGCCGCCTTCCGCTACGAGGACGGATTCACGACCGCGTCCGCGGTGTCGGCGGTGGCGGAGTCGTCGTGCCGCGCGGCGGGGGCGGACCGCGCCGGCCTCGCGCCCCCGACGTGGTTCCGCCGCACGAGCGGCTGGGCCGGTCGTTTCGGCGCGACGCCGCGGCGGGGCGCGCTCGCCCGCATCTACGGAAGGCTGACCTACTCGATCCGCTCCGCGAGCACGGAACCCGGCGCCGTCGCGGTCCGGCGCAACGGCCAGGAATTCGCCACGCCGTTGGCGCCGGGTGCCGTCTTCGAATACGGGATGGACGACGGGTCGACGCGGGCTCGGGTCGTCCCGGCCGATCTCGCGCAGGTTCGTGAAGTCCGTCTGGTCGCGGAGGCCATCGGACGAAACCGCCTCGGGGATGTCCGACGGATCGTCTACCAGATGCCGTTTCGGAACTGAGATGCGACGGCGCGATGAGAACCCGGCGGTCGCCGGGCGGGGGCGCGTGACGGCGGGGCTGAGGTTCCGGCCCCGCGAGGTCACGGTCGGGCTGGACATCGGAAGCGCTTTCAGCAAGGCCGCGGTCATCGATCACTCGGGCGACGCCCCTCGACTAGTCCGGATCGCCGTCACCCCGAACAACCCGAACGGGGAAGCGGACGACACCCCGCACCCCGAACGCGCGGCGGAGGCGGTCGCCTCGATGTTCGCGCGCGAGCGGATCGAGGCGGGCGACATCGTCATCGGCGTGGGAGGACGGGACGTGGTGAGCAAGCCGATCGAGGTGGACCGGATGGCCGAGAGCGAGGCACGCGCGGTCCTTCCGTGGGAGGCGGAGCAGCACGTGCCGTTCGACATGGAAGGCGTTCAGCTGGACTTCCACATTGCGGATCCCGAGGACGACGCTCCCCGCATGACCGTACTGCTCGCGGCCGCGAGGCTCGAGTTGATCGAGTCCCGCGTCTCGCTGCTCCGGCAGGCGGGGCTGCACCCGGCGGCGGTCGACGTGGACGCGTTCGCTCTCCACAACGCCTTCGAGGTCAATCATCCGGACGCGATGGCCGGGGTCACGGCGCTGGTCGACATCGGCAACGAGTCGACGACGGTGAACGTGCTGGACGACGGTCTTCCCGTCCTCGCCCGCGACCTGCGTTTCAGCACGGACACGCTGGTTCGGGCCCTCCAGCGAGACCTCGACCTCACGGCCGGGGAAGCCGCCGCGGTGCTGCGCGCCGAGGTCGCGAACCCCGGCCTGGGCGACTCCCTCGCCGGCCACGCCCGACACATTGCGGAGGGGATCGAACGCGCCGCGAGGCTCGTCGAAACGCAGGACATCGGGCTCGGGATCGCCCGGGTCTACCTGTGCGGAGGGGGTGCCGGCATCCCCGGACTCCCGGAGTGCATCGCGGAACGGCTGGGCGTCGAGATCCACGTCGCGAACGCGGTTGAGCGTCTGCGGGCCGGCCCGGAGGTGGCGGACTACCCCGCACTGGAAGAAGTGTCGCCCATGCTGATGCTGGCGATCGGGCTGGCGCTGCGAAGACCTTCCGCGGCGCGACGGCCGGGGGCCGGGAGGATGCCACGCCCATGATCGAAGTAGACCTGCTCCCCGAGTCCCTCCGTCCGCGCGCGGTGGCCGGTTCGCCGCGGGGCGCCGGCGGTCGCGGCATGGCGGGCATCGATCCGTGGGGTACCGCCCTGCTCGTCGCCGCGCTGACCATGCTGCCGGGGGCGGCGTTCCTCTGGTGGACGCAACGCTCCGAAGCCGAGACGCTCCACGCGAGGCTCGAGGCCGCATCGGCGGATTCGGCGCGTCTCGCCGAACTCCGCGCGGTCAGCGACAGCCTGGCGGCGAGATTCGGGCAGATCCGGGAGCGCGTGGCGCTGGTGGAGCAACTCGACCGGAACCGCTTCGTGTGGCCCCGCATCCTGGACGAGATCAGCCGGGCCCTGCCCGGCTTCGCCTGGCTGATATCGCTTCGCCAGCTCTCGCCGGTGCCCGACGTCACGGTCGAACTTCAGGGGATCGCGGCAAACCCGTTGGCGATCACGGAATTCGTGCGGAAGCTGAGCGCCTCGGACCGTGTCGCGGAGGTCGCGATTCTCGGGAGCCAGAAACAGGGGCTCCCGTCCGAAACCGGCTCGCGACACGCCTTCACCCTGGTTCTCCGCTTCGCCGAACCGCCCGAGGTTCGGGAGTGATGGCGCCGCTGCCGCGAGCCCCTCGCGACCAGTACCGGCTCCTCGCCCTCGTCATCCTCCTCGGGCTCGGGGCCGTCTTCCACCTGTACCTGTGGACTCCGCGGCGCGTCGAACTCGTTGAACTGGAGCAGCGCGTTCGGGAGGCCGAGGAGGCGAACCGGCTCGCGGAGACGCGCACCGGCGAACTGGACCGCGTCCGGGAGGAACTCGAACTCGGCGAGCGAGAGTTCGCCTTCCTGCAGCGACTCGTTCCTGCGGAGGGGGAGGTGGCGGCGATCTACGAGGCGATCGCCTCCGAGACGCAGTCGCTCGGGCTCGAACTCGTCCATGTGATTCCGGGCGATCCGACGCCCGACTCCGCCGGCTATTTCATGCGACAGCACTGGGCGATGCAGGTGGAGGGCGGATACCACGATATCGGGCGCTTCCTCGCTCGCGTGGCGGGCTTCACCCGAATCGTGCGGCCGGAGGTCGAAGAGATCCTGCCCGCGCGGATGACGAACTCGGGGCGTCAGCTCGTCCACGCCCGCTTCCGTCTCGAGACCTTCGTGCTCCCACCGGGCGAGAACGTCTCGCCGGACGACGGATGATGGCGAGGGGAGCCTTTGCCCACGGGCTGCTGGCCATCGTCCTCGGGTTCGCGGGGGGGACGAAGCTCATGGCCGTCCAGGCCTCCCTCCCCGTCTACGAGCGCGAGGTGTTCACGTATTCCGCCCTGGGCCGGCGCGATCCGTTCCAGCCTCTGGATGTCGGGGAACGGGAGGGCCCCCGCTTCGCCGACCTCACGCTGTCGGGCGTGCTGTACAACCCTGAAGTCGGGAGCGTGGCAACGCTCACGGACCGGCGGACGGGCCGCCGGTATCGCGCCCGGGAGGGCGATCTCCTCGGCGAGGCCCGAGTGGAACGGATCCTTCAGGATGGAGTGGACTTCGTGATCGCGAACTTCGGCGTGCGGCGCAGGGAGACGCTATGGGTGCGGAGAGAGCGGAGAGAAGGGAGGGAAGGAGGATGATCTGCGGCAGCATCGTCTCCACACTCGGGGTGGTCGTGGCGGCAGGGCTCGGGCAGGAGACCGAGGTCCGGGAAGTGCGGATCGCGACCGCCGGGACCGATACCGAGATCACGGTCGTGGTCGGAGGTGAGGTCACCGCGCGGCACCTCATGATTCAGGACCCCCCGAGGCTCATCCTCGACCTCGAAGGCGCCGTCCTCGGCCTCGGTCGGGACCGCTACGAGGGGATCGGCCGCGGCGGCGTCATCCGGATGCGTTCGAGCCAGTTCCAGCCCGACATCGTTCGCATCGTCTTCGATCTCGCCCTGGACCTCGACCATGACGTCGTGACCGACCCCGGCGCGGTGCGCGTGACGTTCCCGAACCGGGGACCCCCGTTCCCGCCCTGGTCGACGGCGGCCGAGACGACGGCGGCGGCGGGGGCGGAGGCGGGGGCCGGGCCGGGGGAGCCTTCCCCCACGCTCGCCGCCGTCCGCCGGGAGGAACCCCGGATCTCGGTCGTGTACGACAGCGCGAGCATGCTCGATGTGCTCGCCGGCTTCTCGGAGTTCGCGGACATCTCGGTGGTACCGAACGGCGAGGTCGCCTCCGTCGTGGTCCGCGGCATCGACATCCGGGCCCAGCCGTGGGACATCGCGTTGAACGCGATCCTCTCGGCCCACAACCTCGGCTGGCACACGACAGAGAGCGGGATCATCGTCGTCGACTGGATCGAGAACCTGCAGGCCCGCGACCAACTGCTGAGCGAGACGCGCGTCATTCGGATCAACTACGCGCGCGCGGACTCCGTCGCCGAAGCGCTCCGCCACCTCGCGACGCCGAACCGGGGCCAGGTCGTCGCCTTCTCGGGCAGCAACACGGTCATCGTCACGGACGCGCCGTCGGTCGTGGCGCGCATGGACACCATCGTCGCCTCTCTGGACCGACGTCTTCCCCAGGTAGCGATCGAGGCGAAGATCGTCTTCGTCGATCGGACCGATGTGCAGCAGCTGGGGATCGTCTACGACCTCAAGGAACGCGACGGCGCCTTCGTGGAGCAGGGTCTCAACGAACTGATCGCCGCTCCCGATCCGAATGAACCGCCGCAACTCGTCGACTACGACGGCGACGGCGTCCCCGATGAGGCGTTCTTCAGGCAGACGAACGAGACGCTCGTGAATCTGGGCGGTGACGCGATCGCGGCGCTCGCGAACGCCAACGATCGGCCCCTCCTGCCCGCGCTCCAGATACTGACCTCCGTCGCGTTCGGCGAGTTCTCGCTGTTCGCGTTCCTCGAGGCCCTCGAGTCGCACCAGCTCTCCGACGTCCAGGCCGCGCCATCGATCCAGGTGGTGGACAACGCGCACGCGCGAATCCAGGTCGGCGAACGCACCCCGATCCGGGTCCTCGAAGCGGGGGCGCAGACGGAGGCGGCCCGCGTCAACGTGCAGTTCGAGGACACCGGGATCATCCTCGACGTGACCCCGCACGTGACGAACAACAACCAGATCCGTCTGGAGCTGATGGCCGAGCGCTCGGGCCTCAAGCTCGGCCTGTCGGACGTCGGATTCGTGTTCGAGAAACAGATCGGCGAGACGACGCTTCTCCTCGAGGATGGAGAGACGGCGGTCATCGGCGGCCTGACGCTCAGTGAAGCGAGCCGCAGCGAGAGCGGCATTCCCGGCCTGATGCACCTTCCGTGGATCGGGGCCCTGTTCCGCAGCACGAAGGAGAATGAAGTGAAGCAGGACCTCATCATCCTCGTCACGCCGCACATCATCCGCGGCCCCCGAGGGGGCTAGCGCGACGTGTCCGCGCCCTCACCGGCCGCGCCGCCGGTTGCGGCCCCGGCCCCCGGCGAATCCTTTTCTTCGCCATCCGCTGGCCATCGACTGGCCATCGGAGGCCCAACCGACATGAGGAGTGAATCCGCGCGATGCTGAGGTGCCTGAGGTTGACCACGGCCGGCGAGTCCCACGGGCCGGCGGTCGTCGCCGTACTGGAGGGGATCCCCGCCGGCCTGCCGCTCGATGCGGCCGCCGTGGCGGGCGAACTGGCTCGCCGCCAGGGCGGACACGGTCGCGGCGGCCGCATGCGGATCGAGAAGGACGCGGGCGAGATCTTCGCCGGCGTGCGGCTCGGGGAGACGCTGGGCTCTCCGATCGCGATCCGCATCCCCAACCGCGACTTCAGGAACTGGCGCGAGGCGATGGCGATCGCCGCGCCGGATGTCGAGGACGTCGAGGTCCTCCGGCGCGTGTACCTGCCGCGCCCGGGACACGCGGACCTCGCGGGCATGCTCAAGTACGACCGGGAGGACGCGCGCGACATCCTGGAGCGGGCCAGCGCGCGCGAGACCGCGGCCCGGGTCGCCGCGGGAGCGGTGGCGAAACGGCTGCTCGGCGAATTCGGCGTCCGCGTCGAGAGCCACGTCGTGCGCATCGGTCCCGTGGCGGCGCCGGCCGGGGAGCCGCTGCCGGACGATCTGACCGCGGCGGCCGACGACTCGCCCGTGCGGTGCATCGACCGCGGTGCGGCCGCCGCCATGGTCGAGGCGATCGACGCCGCTCGGCGTGACGGCGACTCGCTGGGCGGCGTGTTCGAGGTCGTCGCGCGCGGGGCGCCGGTCGGCCTCGGGAGCCACGTCACCTGGGAGACCCGGCTGGGCGGCCGGATCGGCGGAGCCCTCATGTCGATCCACGCCATGAAGGGCGTCGAGATCGGCATGGGGTTCGAGGCCGCGCGGACCCGGGGCTCCGACGTCCACGACGAGATCGAGCGGGACGCGGAACGCCGCGGGAGCGGCGGTTACCGTCGGCGTCGGAACAACGCGGGCGGGCTCGAAGGCGGGATGACGACGGGGGGGACGATCGTGGCGCGCGTCGCCATGAAGCCCCTCAGCTCGCTGCGGCGCCCGCTCGACAGCGTGGACACGCGCACGGGGGAACCCGCGAAGGCCATCCGCGAGCGGAGCGACGTGTGCGCCGTGCCCGCCGCCGGCGTGGTCGGCGAGGCGATGATGGCGCTCGTGCTGGCGGACGCGTGGATCGAGAAGTTCGCCGGCGACAGCCTCTCCGACATGCGGCGCAACGTAGAGAGCTACCTTGCCCGCCTCGGCGACAGCGGCCTCACCGACGCCGACGGCGGTCGGGATAGCGGAAGGGGAACCGGATAGGCGTGGAGGGCGTACCCCGAAGGATCTGGCTCGTGGGGCTCTCGGGGGCGGGCAAGAGCACGGTAGGGCCGATCCTCGCGCGACGTCTGGGGTACACTTTCCTCGACCTCGACCGACTCATCGAGGACTTGGCGGGGGAAACGATCCCCCGGGTGTTCCGTACGGGCGGGGAAGCCGAGTTCCGGCGACTGGAGGCGCGAGCCGCGGCGCGTGCGGCGTGCGAGACGGAGGTGGTCGTGGCGACCGGCGGCGGCTGGATGGCGCGGCGCGACATCGACCGGTCATCCGGTGGACGGGTCCGTATCTGGTTGCGCGTCCGTCCCGAGACCGCGATCCATCGCCTCGCGGGAGATGGCACGGAAGCTCGTCCTCTGCTGGCGGGCCCGGACCCGGGGGGTGCCCTCGCCGCCCTGCTGGAGGAGCGCGAAGCCGCCTATGCGGAAGCGGAGTTGATGCTGGATACCGATGGGCGGGAACCGGAGGGAATCGTGGAGTTCGTCCTCGAGCGTCTGCGCGGGCTCGCCGCCCGTTCGGACGCCGGGGACACGGAAGAAGAACGGTAGAAGAGAGACAGTGTCGGAGACGATGACCAGGACCATGTCGAATTCGAGGCACCTCGCGTGAACCTCGTGATCGTGGAGTCGCCCGCGAAGGCGCGCACGCTGAAGTCCTATCTCGGCGACGGGTTCAGCGTGGAGGCATCGGTGGGGCACGTCCGGGATCTCCCCAAGAGCGGACTCGGCGTCGATGTCGAACGGGGATTCGAGCCCGAATACGTGACCATCGAGGGAAAGGGCCCCGTGCTGAAGAAGCTCGGGGCCGCCGCGCGGAAGGCGGACTCGATCCTCCTCGCCACCGACCCCGACCGCGAGGGCGAGGCGATCGCCTATCACATCGTCGAAGCGCTGAGCGGCGGCAATCGGAAGCTCCGCGAGCGCTTCCGGCGCATCACGTTCAACGAGATCACGAAGTCCGCCGTGCGCGCGGCGATCGACCGGCCGGGAGAGATCGATCTGCCGCGGATCGAGGCCCAGCAGGCTCGGCGGATTCTGGATCGCCTCGTCGGGTACAAGCTTTCCCCCCTCCTCTGGAAGAAGATCAGGAGAGGCCTCTCCGCCGGTCGCGTACAATCCGTCGCGGTCCGGCTGCTCGTCGAGCGCGAACGGGAGCGTCGCGCCTTCCGCAGCGGAAGCTGGTGGAGCCTCCGCGCCCACCTCGCGGTCGACGGACGCGCCTTCACCGCGGGTCTGGCGACGCTGGAGGGCGTGGCGGTCGCGGCCGGACGCGACTTCGATGAACGGACAGGTCGGCTCAAGCCCGGCCGCGAGGTCGTCCTCCTCGATCGGGAGCGGGCGGAGGCGCTGCGCGCTTCGCTGGCCGACGCGGTCTTCACCGTCGCGAAGCTCCAGGAGAAGCGGTCCACGCGCAGCCCGTATCCTCCCTTCACGACGGCCACCCTGCAGCAGGAGGCCAACCGCAAGCTGAACCTGGGGGCCCGGGAGACGATGCGGATCGCGCAGGCCCTCTACGAGGCTGGACGGATCACCTACATGAGGACCGACTCCGTGACGCTGTCCGAAGCCGCGATCTCGGCGATTCGGACGCGCGTGGAAGCGAAGTACGGAGCGGAATACCTGAGCCCCCGGCCCCGGCGGTACAGGACGAAGTCCCGCTCCGCCCAGGAGGCGCACGAGGCGATTCGTCCCGCCGGAGTGGAGATGCCGACGGCGGCCGAACTCGGGCTCCGCGGCGGACAGAAGGCCCTCTACGATCTGATCTGGAGGCGCGCGACCGCGACCCAGATGTCGGATGCCCGTCTGAGGCACCTGTCCGTGCACATCGAGGCGGGGGACGCCCGTTTTCGCGCTTCGGGCAAGGTGATCGAGTTCCCCGGCTTCTTCCGCGCCTACGTCGAGGGCTCCGATGACCCGGAAGCGGCGCTCGAGAACCAGGAAGTCGTGCTCCCGGACATGCGCGAGGGGCAGGAACTCGCGTGCCGCAAGCTGGAGAGCCGCAGTCACGAGACGAAGCCGCCGCCGCGCTACACGGACGCGGCGCTCGTGAAGGAACTGGAGGCGGACGGGATCGGCCGTCCCTCGACCTACGCGTCGATCATCTCGACGGTCCTCGATCGGGGGTACGCGGTCCGCCGGAACAAGCAACTCATCCCCACCTTCATCGCCTTCGCCGTGACGGCCCTGCTGGAGGATCACTTCCCCAACCTCGTCGACACGGGCTTCACTTCCGAGATGGAGGAGGCGCTCGACGAGATCGCCCGCGGGAATGTGGACTGGCGAGCGTATCTGGAGGGTTTCTACAGCGGACGGGACGGTCTCGAGGCGCGACTGCTCGAGCACGAAGAGGCGATCGATCCCCGCGAGGCCTCGACGGTCCGCCTCGGGAATCTGACCCCCCGCGTGCGGATCGGCCGCTACGGGCCGTTCCTGGAGCTGGAGCGCGACGGCGGACGGCTGACCGCGTCGATCCCCGACGGCATCGCCCCCGCCGATCTGGGCGACGAAGAGGCGCTCGAACTCCTCGAGAAGAGCGCCGAAGGACCCGACCGGCTCGGAGAAGACCCCGAGTCGGGCGAGACGATCTATCTCATGGAGGGCCGCTTCGGCCCCTACGTGCAGCGCGGCGAGGCGGCCCGGGGAGCCGCAAAGCCGAAGCGGGCCTCTCTTCCCGGACACGTCCGCCCGGAGGAGGTCACGCTGGCGACGGCGCTCAAGCTGCTCGCCATGCCGACCCCGCTCGGGATGCATCCCGAGAGCGGCGAACCGGTGAAGGTCGGCATCGGCCGCTACGGCCCGTACGTCGTGCATCAGTCCGACTTCCGCTCGCTCGTTGGCGGCGACGATCCGCTCGACATCACCTTCGACCGGGCCATGCAGCTGCTCTCCGCCCCGAAGACGCGGGGACGCCGCGCCTCGGCCAAACCGATGCGGACCGTCGGCGACCACCCCGAGGACAAGCAGCCGATCGCGATCTACAAGGGACGGTACGGCCCCTACGTGAAGCACGGCCGGATGAACGCCTCGCTCCCCAAGGGCGTCGAGCCCGACGACGTGACGGTGCCCCTGGCGCTGGATCTGCTCCGCAAGCGCCGGGAGCGGGACGCGGCGAAGAAGGCGGGGGCGGGGCGCGGCGGCGCCCGAAGGAAGGCGTCCGGAAAATGACTGCGACCGCCGCGCCCGCCGACCCGCGGGCGCGAGCCCGCGCCGAATGGGTCGAGGACTTCCTGCGATACGCGAGCGCGGAGCGCCGCCTGTCCGCCCACACCGTCGCCGCCTACCGCCGCGATCTGGCGCAGTTCGACGCCTTCGTGTGCGCGTATGAGGGCACGAACGACTGGGGCTGGGCGGACGTGCACCGCGTGTCCATTCGCTCCTTCCTGGGAGACCTCCAGCTGCGGGGCCTCAAACGGTCCTCGATCGGCCGCAAGCTCGCGGCGGTGCGCGCCTTCTACGCATTCCTCCAGCGCACGGACCGGATGGAGGCGAGCCCGGCCCGCCTGGTCCGGACCCCGCGGCGCGAGCGGACGCTGCCCTCCTTCCTGAGCGAGGAACAGGCACGAGACCTGCTCGACTCCACCGGCGAGGCGGCCCGCCGGGACGGATCGGTCCTGGCCCTGCGCCGCTGGGCGCTCCTCGAACTCCTCTACTCGTGCGGGTTGCGGCTCGCGGAGGCGCACGCCCTGAACGTGATCGATGTGGACCGCGGGATCGAACAGCTCAGGGCATTGGGCAAGGGAGGCAAGCAGCGCGTGGTTCCGCTCGGGCGCCCGGCCGCCGAGGCCCTCGCGCTCTACCTCGACGCCCGCCCGACCGGGGAGTCCGACGCCGTCTTCCACTCGCTCCGCGGCACCCGGCTCTCGCGGCGGCAGATTCAGCGCGACATCACCGCCCAACTCGCCGGCGTCGCCGACGGCGACCGGCTCACGACGCACTCGCTCCGCCACTCGTTCGCGACTCACCTCCTCGACCGCGGCGCCGACCTGGTTTCGGTGAAGGAGATGCTGGGGCACGCCAGCCTGAGCACGACCCGCATCTACACGCACACATCCGTCGACCGCCTCAAACGCGTACACTCCCGGGCCCATCCTCGCGGAGGAGGCGAAGGAGAATGATGGAAGGGATCCACGCGCCGTCGGGGCGTATGCGAGCGACCACGATTCTGTGCGTCCGCGTCGGCGAGGACGTCGCCATGGCGGGCGACGGCCAGGTGACGATGGGCGACACCGTGGTCAAGGCGAAGGCGACCAAGCTCCGCACGATGCGTGAGGGCCGAATCCTCGCGGGTTTCGCGGGCGGCGTCGCCGACGCGCTCACGCTGTTCGAGAAGTTCGAGGCGCAGCTCGAACGCCACCCGCGCAACCTCACCCGCGCGGCGGTCGAGCTGGCCAAGGAATGGCGGAGCGACCGCTATCTTCGGCGCCTCGAGGCGCTGCTCGCGGTCGCGGACCTGGAGAGCAGCCTGCTCATCGCCGGAACGGGAGAGGTCATCGAACCCGACGACGGGATCCTCGCCCTCGGTTCCGGCGGTCCGTACGCGCTCGCCGCCGCACGCGCCCTGGCCCTCCGTACCGACCTCCCGGCCGCGGAGGTGGCGCGGCAGGCGCTCGAGGTCGCGGCCGGGATCTGCGTGTACACGAACGACGAAATCACGGTCCTCGAGCTGTCCGCGCACGAGTGACACAAGAACAACTGGCGAGAATAGAGCGAGAATAGAGATAGCGAGAATAGAGAGATGAAGACGAGCGACGGCCATCCGGTGGCGAAGCGTCCCGACATCAGCCCCGCCCCGGCGTCCCGCGAGGCCGGGATCGCCGAGGCCCTCACCCCGCGGCAGATCGTCGAGGAACTCGACCAGTACATCATCGCGCAGGACGAGGCCAAGAAGGCCGTGGCGATCGCCCTCCGCAACCGCTGGCGGCGACAGAACGTCGACGAGGGCATGCGCGAGGAGATCCTCCCCAACAACATCATCCTCATCGGACCGACGGGCGTCGGGAAGACGGAGATCGCGCGGCGGCTCTCGAGGCTCGCGGGCGCGCCCTTCATCAAGGTCGAGGCCTCGAAGTTCACCGAGGTAGGCTACGTGGGCCGCGATGTCGAGTCGATCATCCGGGATCTCGTTGAAATCGCGATCAACGTGGTGTGCGAAGAAGAGGAGGCCCGGCACGCGGAGACGGCCGAACAGCGGGTCGAGAGTCGCCTGCTCGACCTCCTCCTGCCCCCCGTGGCCGAGAAGGAGCCCGCTGGGGAAGAGGGACGGCGGTTCGTCGTATCGCTCTCGGGCCAGGCCTCCGAGACACCCCCCGCCGGACCCTCCGAAGAACGCAAGCGTCGCACCCGCGAGAAGCTCCGGGCGCTCCTGCGCGACGGAGCGCTCGACGAGCGGGAGGTCGAGGTCGAGGTCAGCGAGAACCCGATCCCGATGCTCGACGTCGGCGGAGGCATGGACGGTCTCGACTTCAACGTCGGAGAGGCGCTCAAGGGGATGCTCCCGAAGCGGACCCGGCGGCGGCGGGTGAGTATCGCGGAGGCCCGCCGGATCCTCCGTTCCGAGGAACTCGCGAACCTGGTCGACATGGAGGAAGTCACGGAGAGGGCCGTGCGGCGGACCGAGAGCATGGGGATCGTCTTCCTCGACGAAATCGACAAGGTGGCCGGGAAGCGCGGCGGAGCCGGACCCGACGTTTCGCGCGAGGGCGTGCAGCGCGATCTGCTCCCGATCGTCGAGGGATCGACCGTCCAGACCCGTCACGGGATGGTGCGCACGGACCACATCCTGTTCATCGCGGCGGGCGCGTTCCACGTCTCGAAGCCGTCGGACCTCATCCCGGAACTCCAGGGGCGGTTTCCGATCCGGGTGGAACTCGAGAGCCTGGACGCCGAGGCGTTCGCGCGCATCCTGCGGGAGCCCCGATACGCGCTGCTGAGCCAGTACCAGGCGCTCGTCGAGACCGAGTCCGCCCGCCTGGAGTTCGAGGACGAGGCGATCCGGGAGATCGCCCGCATCGCCAGCCACGTGAACGAGCGCACCGAGAACATCGGCGCCCGTCGCCTTCATACCGTGCTCAGCACGCTGCTCGAGAAGATCCTGTTCGATCTCCCGGAAGCGGGCGTGAACGAGACGATCACCGTCGATGCCGCTTTCGTTCGGGACCGTCTGTCGCGGATCGCGGACGACGAAGACCTGAGACGCTACATCCTCTAGCCGCGGCCGCCGGCCCGTCGACACGGACTCCCATGGATCCCAACGGACACTTCCTCTCGATCGCGAACTGGTCTCCGCAGCGGCTGCGCGAGGCGCTCGATCTCGCCGACCGCCTGAAGGCGGACCCGAAGGCCTGCGGCCGCCCGCTCGAAGGGAAGACGCTCGCGATGATCTTCACCAAGAGTTCGACGCGCACCCGGGTGTCGTTCGAGGTCGGGACGCACCAGTTGGGAGGGCAGGCGCTCTTCCTCTCGTCGCGCGACATCCAGATCGGGCGCGGCGAACCGATCGCGGACACGGCCCGCGTCCTCTCCCGCTACGTGCACGGGATCATGATCCGGACCTTCGCGCAGGCGGATGTCGAAGGGCTCGCGCGGTACGGGTCGATTCCCGTCATCAACGGCCTCACGGACCTGCTGCACCCCTGCCAGATCATGGCCGATCTCCAGACGGTGCGGGCCGAGTTCGGATCCGGGTTGTCGCGCCTCGTCGTCGCCTGGATCGGGGACGGGAACAACGTCGCGAACTCGTGGCTCAACGCGGCGGCGAAGCTCGGGTTCCGGGTACGGCTGGCCTGTCCCCGAGGCTACGATCCCGACCCGGCGGTATTCGCCGCGGCAGAGGCTGCGGGCGCGGTGGAGTTGTTCCGCGCGCCGGCCGAGGCCGCCGCAGGCGCCCACGTCGTCACGACGGATGTGTGGGCCTCGATGGGGCAGGAGGAGGAGGCCGCGGAACGCGCCCGCGCCTTCGAGGGCTACTACGTCGACGCGGGGATCATGGCGCGCGCCGCCGATGATGCGATCTTCCTGCACTGCCTCCCCGCGCACCGGGGCGAAGAGGTCGCGGCCGGGGTCATCGACGGTCCGGCGTCGCGCGTCTGGGACGAGGCGGAGAACCGGCTTCACGCGCAGAAGGCCATCCTCACCATGCTCATGGGATCGACGTCGTGAAGGACCTGAAAGAGACTCCGCTCCTGGAGGAGCACGTCCGCCTCGGCGGCAAGATCGTCCCCTTCGCCGGCTACGCGATGCCGGTCCAGTATCCCACCGGCATCCGGGCCGAGCACCAGGCCGTGCGCGAGGCGGTGGGCCTGTTCGACGTCTCCCACATGGGGGAGTTCCGGGTCCGCGGCGAGGATGCGCTCGCCTTCGTCTCCTACGCGACGACGAACGACCCCTCGCTGCTGGGGCCGGGAGACGCCCAGTACAGTGCCATGTGCCACGAGACCGGCGGCGTGATCGACGATCTCATCGTCTACTGCATGGGCGAAGGGGACTACCGGCTGGTCGTAAACGCGGCGAACCTCGCCAAGGACTGGGCTCATCTCGCCGGACTCGCGGAGGCGTTCGCCGTCGAGCTGACGGACGAGAGCGACGAGATCGCGCTCCTCGCCCTCCAGGGTCCCCGGGCCGAGGTGCTGCTCGCGAACCTGACGGAGGCGCCGCTCGCGGAGATCGGGTACTACCGGTTCGCCGAGGGAGATGTCGCCGGCGTCCCGTGCCTCATCAGCCGCACCGGATATACCGGCGAGGTCGGTTTCGAGTTGTACCTGCCCGGCGAGCACGCCGTCCGGATCTGGCGTACGCTCCTCAGGGCCGGAGCGGTCCCGGCGGGCCTCGGCGCGCGCGATTCGCTCCGCCTCGAGATGGGCTACGCGCTGTACGGGAACGATATCGACGACGGGACGACGGCCCTGGAAGGCGGGCTCGGGTGGCTCGTGAAGCACGGCAAGGGCGATTTCGTGGGTGGGGAGGCGCTCGCCGCCCAGCGCACCGCCGGGCTCACACGGAAGCTGCGCTTCCTGCGGCTCCTCGAGCGCGGCTTCCCGCGCCCGGGGTACGACGTGCGCTTCGGCGGCGAGTCGGCCGGCAAGGTGCGGAGCGGTACCGTGAGCCCGGCGCTCGGTCACGGGATCGCGACGGCGTACCTCCCGGCCGCCGCGAAGTTCGGGGACCCGGTCGAGATCCTGGTCCGCGGGAAGGCGATCGCGGCCGAGGTGGTGCGGCCGCCCTTCTACACGCGGGGATCGCTGCACCGCATCGCGCCGCGGATCGCCGTCGTGACCGTGTCGGACGGGGTATGCGCCGGGGAGCGCGAGGACGGGTCGGGCGAGCGGATCCGGAAGTGGGTCCGGGGCCGCGCGTACACGCTGGCGGGCGCGGATGTCGTGCCCGATGAGAGCGCCGCGATCGCATCGCGGCTCCTGTACTGGTGCGATGAACTCGGTGTCGACTGCGTCCTGACGACGGGCGGGACCGGGCTGGCGGCGCGGGACGTGACCCCCGAGGCCACGCGGACGATCCTCGAGCGCGAGGCGCCGGGTATCGCCGAACTGCTGCGCCGCAAGGGCACGGAGTCCACGCCGTACGCCGCGCTCGGCCGCGGGCTGGCGGGGATCCGCGGCGAGACGCTCGTCGTCAACCTGCCCGGCAGCCCGGGCGGCGTCGCGGACGGACTCGCCGCGCTCGAACCCCTGATCGACCATGCGGTCGATCTGCTGCGCGGCCATACCGCGCACGCCCCGCCGCCACCTCCGAGGCCTGCCCCCCGGCCCGGCGGCTGATGGCGCGCGTCTTCGTCGACGGCCGCGCGCTCGAGGAAGCCCTCGCGGTTCGGGCGGCGATCGAAGCGGACGGCCACGAAGTCGAGCTTGTCGAGTCCCTGCGCGAGATCGAAGGACGGCTCGGCGGCGCGGCCGACGTGGCGCTCGTCCTCACCTGCGCCCCCGACGAGCCCCGCGCGGCCGCCATGCGCGGCCTGTTCGAAGCCGAGATCCCGCGTCCCCCCGTCCTCGGGCTGACGGAGGAGACGAACCCCGACGCCCGGCACCGCCACGCGCAGTCCTTCGACCTCGACGAGGCGCTCGCGCTCCCCGTCGATCCGGACGAGATCCGCGTGGTCCTCCACTCGCAACTCCACCGCTACGACCTCCAGCGGCGGACCGGCATCATGGGCCGGACGGACGCGGTGCGGGAGATGCTCGAGCGGGTCCACATGATCGCCCCCGTCATGAGCACCGTCCTCATCACCGGCGAGAGCGGGGCGGGGAAGGAACTCGTGGCGCGCGCCTTCCACCGGCTCTCCCCGCGGCGCGGGCGGGCGTTCATCGCGGTAAACTGCGCCGCCCTGCCCGAGTCGCTGCTGGAGTCGGAGTTGTTCGGGCACGAGAAGGGGGCGTTCACCGGGGCCACCTCGCTGCGGCGGGGGATGTTCGAACTCGCCGACGGCGGGACGCTGTTGCTCGACGAGATCGCCGAGATGCCGCTCCCCACCCAGACGCGACTCCTGAGGATCCTCGAGAGCCGCCGCTTCATGCGGGTCGGCGGCGACCACGAGATCCGGGTGGACGTCCGCGTCGTCGCCGCCACGAACCAGGACATCCGGCAGGCGGTCGAGGCCGGAGAGTTCCGGCGCGACCTCTACTACCGCCTCAACGTCCTCAGCGTCCACGCCCCGCCGCTCCGCGAGCGGCGCAAGGACATCCCGGTCCTCATACGCCGCTTCATCGAGGAGTTCAGCCGCCAGCACGACCGCGAGTTTCGCGGACTCGCCCCCGAGGCGCTCCGGATCCTCCTCGACTACGACTGGCCCGGCAACGTCCGCGAACTCCGCAACCTGATCGAGTCGATGGTCGTCCTCGCCCCCGGCGCGGTCATCCGCCCCGAGGACATCCCCCCGGAGATCCGCTCCGGCGGCGTCAGTCTCCTGCCCGCGCCCCGGCTCGACCCGGCGGCCGTCGAGGTCGGCGGCGGCCACATCCCGAGTTCACCGCAACTCGAGTTCGTCTTCCGTACCCTCGTCGACCTCAAGGTGGATATCGAAGACCTGAAGCGGGAATTCGAGGCCTATAAAACGGGCGTTCGCCAGCTCCCGCCCGGCGCGGACCGGCCCAGGGCGGGGGAGGCCGTCGAGATCGACATCACGGACGCGGTCGAGAGCGCGGTCGAGAGCGTGGCCGCCGACAAGCTCCCTTCGCCCGACCTCGTACCCGACCCGGCCCCGTCCGTCACGATCACCGTCGAGCCCGGGACCACGATGGCCGACATCGAGCGGGAAGCGATCCTCGCGATGCTGGCGAAGACCGGCGGCAACCGCCGGGAGGCCGCCGAGGCGCTCGGGATCGGTGAACGGACGATCTACCGCAGACTCAAGAAGTACGGCATCGACTTCTAGCGCAGCCGGGCTCTTGCCACGGGCTGCTACCCGGCCTCGGCGCGCGCCTTCAGCCCCCGCGCGACTGAATTGAAGCCACGGCGCACCAGCCCGCCGAAGAAGAGCGCGACGAGGGGTGTGAGGAGACCGGAGAAGGCATCTGTCGTCCGGTAGCGGCAGCGCCCCTCGCCCGCAGTCTCCAGAAGTTGTTCCCGTCGGGCGAAGAGCAGGAGGCGGTGGCCCATCGTCGTCGTCCAGACCAACCGGTGCGGCGGATCGGCGACTTCGATCCGCTCGACCTGTTTCAGCGCAACCGGCCCAATCATGGCGTACAGATCGACGCGGGAGCCGATTCCGAAGTCCGTGGCGACCCGGGGCGTGAAGGGATTCCACTCACCGTAGCGCTCGACATCCACGAGGATGTCCCACGCCCTCTGGACCGGCGCGTCGATTTCCACGGTATCCGAACTCAGCAGGTGCTTGAACACGGGGATCCCTCGCTATGCCTGGGTGGTGCCTCGTTAGCCGCACGTGTTAGCCGGACGCGTCCGCCGCGTCGCGCGCCGGGTGCCTCGCCAGCAGCGCCCGGCTCGCCCGCCACAGTCTCGCGCCGGCCGCCTCGTCCATGGCCAGCGGGGACGGCGTCTTCTCCCGCATCAGGTGGAGGTAGGCGCCGCTGCGCCGGCCCATCTCCTCCGCGCAGCACGCATGGGTGACCGGCGCCGCGGCTTTCGCGGGCGTCGCGAAGAACAGCCGCATGACCGGGGTGAGCAGCGGCTTCAGGAACCACGGCGCTTCCCGCGCCAGGTCGGAACTGACCGCACCCGGGCAGAGCGAATGCACCGCGGCCCGGATCTCGTCGTCCGGGTTCAGCCGGCGCGAGAGTTCCTGCGCATAGGTGCACAGGTGGAGCTTGCTCGACGCGTAGTGCTTGAGGCCGTCTCTCGGACCGTAATCCGCGAAGGCCCCGAAATCGTCGAAGTCGATCGGGTCGGCGGACCGATGCGTTTCGGACGCGACGAACACGATCCGGGGCGTTTCCCCGGGACGGGCGGACGGCCGGACCGTGCCGTCGGCCAGGAGCCGGTCGATCAGGACCCGATTGGCCAGGAAGTGCACGGCGAACATCAGTTCGTACCCCTGCGCCGACCTTCGCGCCTCCAGCGGCATCAGGCCGGCGTTCAGGACCGGGATGTCCACCCGGTCGCGGTCGCGCTCGAGCCTGTCGCAGAGCGCGTGCACGGACTCCAGATCGGCGAGATCCACCTTCAGCATCTCCACCGCGTCGGATCCGGACAGGCGCCTGACGTCGTCACCGGCCTCCGGATGCCCGCTGCGGCAGGCCATGAGGACGCGCCCGCCCCGCTTCGCGAGGTCGACCGCCACCGCCTTCCCGAGTCCCCGGTTGGCCCCGGTGATCAGGCACACCTTGCCGTCGATGCGGGCGCGCTCCGGCACGGGGCTCAGCCTTTCCCGTCGCGAGAACCGGTCCGCGATCGCGCTGGATACCGCGCTGCCGATCCTGTTGTATCTCGCCGTCCGCCTATCCCTCCGACGCCCGTCGCGAGCCGTCACGGAATCTCCCGAGCTTTCTCATCGCGCTTCGTGCTCCCTCGTTGCGCACCCCGACGGCTTCAATAGACCCCGGGCACGATGCGCCACGGCACCATCTCGCGGTACCGCTCCCGGAGCGGACCGTACTTCGCCGCGCAGCGCCGGCCGTCGTCGCGCTCGCGCGGGAAGAGCAGCGCCACGTAGTACAGGGGATACAACCAGGCTCCGAGCGCCGACGGCCGGCCCAGGGCGAGCGCCAGGCCGGTGGCCATGAGGATCTCGCCCAGGTAGTTGACGTGCCGCGACAGACCCCAGAAGCCGCTGCACAGCACGCGACGTTCGCCGTCGGAGAGCGCCCGTGGAACCAGGCCCGAGAAGGCCCGCTCGGGGTCCCGCTTGAAGCTGAACTTCTGCAGGTTCGCGCCCCGCGACAGCGTCCACCCGGCGAAGAAGACGAGCGTGGCGACGACCCCCGGCCACGCGGGCGCCTGCGGGTTGGGGAGGTCCGCCACGGACCACAGCCCCACCGCGTAGAAGTACGGATACCAGGACAGGCAGCCCCACACGAGCTTGAACCCCACGCGTTCCGCGAAGAGATCGTAGGTGTAGAGGTGGACGCGCTCGAAGACGAGGTAGTCGCACACGAACCAGCTGAACAGCGCCACGTGCAGCACGACGCCCGGCGACGGGTCGCCGCCGTGGGCGAGAAGGTGGTGGGCGGCGAAGGAGAGCAGGTTCAGCTGGAGCAGCGTGGCGCCCGCCAGGTAGAGGAACATCTTCGCGTCCGCGCGCCCGTTGAACACGGCCCGGGGCGCGAAGAAGCCCATCGGCAGATCGCTCACGACACGTGCTTCGTGCTTCTGGCGATGAGTCGGATCGCCGCCCGGCGGGGCAGGAGGCGTCCCATCAACTGGGCCGAGATCCGGTTGATCAGTCCCGGTATCACGCGCGGTCCCCGGCCGAGCCCATCGAGCGTTCGGCGCGCCGCTTCATCCGGGGACAGCATGCCGCGTACGTCGCGGTCGAACGACCTCGCGTAGCCCGGGGTGCGCATCGCGCCGGCGCAGCAGACCGCGACCTCGACGCCGTGCGCGCGCAGTTCGTACCACAGACCCTCGGCGAGGATGATGTTGAATGCCTTGGTGGCGGCGTAGACGGAGACGTGGGGCGCCCCCTGCAGCCCCGACAGCGATGACATCAGCACCACGGCGCCCCTGCCACGATCGCGCAT
This sequence comes from Candidatus Palauibacter sp., assembly GCF_965222475.1. GTDB lineage: Bacteria > Gemmatimonadota > Gemmatimonadetes > Palauibacterales > Palauibacteraceae > Palauibacter. The sequence goes on from NZ_CBDCUB010000008.1 coordinate 602,351, forward strand.
GCCCGACAGCAGCGCCCGCAGCAGCCGGAGCGGCCCCCGCACGTTGACGTCCACCGCCCGTTCAAGCGCGTCGTCTTCGGCGTCGAGGAACGGGCCCGCGGGCACATGCGCCGCATTGTAGATGACGACCCCGAGGTCCAGCCCGGCGACCGCGTCAGCCAGCTCCCCGGCGAACTCCGGGTCGGCCAGATCCAGGGCCAGACAGCGTATCCGGACCCCGTATTCTGCGGCGAGTCGCTCCCCGAGCTCCGCCAGGAGGGGGCCGCGGCGCGCGACCAGCACGAGGTGCATGCCCCGTTCGGCCAGCTGCGCGGCAAAGGCGGCCCCGAGCCCTTCCGAGGCGCCCGCCACCAGGGCCCACTTCCCGTAGCGGGTCGTCAGGGAGTCGACCCGCCGGCGTGGCATCAGCGCGTCTCGGTCTGAGCGACCAGGGCGGTGATGCTCTCGAGGAGCGTGTCGACGCCGGCGCCGGTCCGCGCGGAGGTCTCGACGAGCTGATCCGCATCGAGGCCCATGGCGTCCCGCAGACCTTTCGCCGCCCGCCGGCGCCCGGACCGGTTGAGCTTGTCGGTCTTGGTGAGCGCGAACAGCGTCGGCGTCCCCATCGCCTCGAGGAACTCGATCATGCGGTGGTCGTCCGCCGTGAGCCCGCGTCGCGCGTCCACCAGCAGCACGAGCCCCGGAAGGCGAGGCGTCCCGCGCAGGTAGGCGTCGATCAGGCGCCCCCAGCCCTCGCGCACCGTCTTCGGCGCGCGCGCGAAGCCGTACCCCGGCAGGTCGACGAGCAGATATCGGTCGTCGACGAGGAAGAAGTTGATCTCCTGCGTGCGCCCGGGCCGCTTCGACGTCCGCGCGAGGCTCTTCCGACCCACGAGACGGTTGAGGAGCGACGACTTGCCCACGTTGGAGCGGCCGGCGATCGCGATCTGGGGAAGGTCGAGCGGCGGCTTCTGTCCCGCCGCGCCGACAGCGCCGACGAATTCGGCCGTCCTGACGCGGGTGACGACCCTCGCAGCCCGTGGCACAGGCTGCTACGCCTCTCTTCGCTTGACCTCGGGTACGAGGATGAGGAGCGGCTGGTTGCTCTCCTCGACGGTCTCGCGCGTGACCACGACCTCGCGGATGTCCATGCGGCCCGGAAGATCGAACATCACATCGAGCATGAGGGACTCCATCACGGCTCTCAGGCCGCGCGCCCCTGTTCCCCGCGCGATCGTCTTGCGCGCGATCGCCCGCAGCGCTTCCGGATCCAGCGTGAGCCCCACGCCCTCGAGTTCGAACATCTTCGTGTACTGCTTGAGGAGCGCGTTCCTGGGCCGCTGGAGAATCTCGACCAGGGCATCCTCGTCGAGGTCGTGCAGCGCCACGAGCACCGGCAGCCGCCCCACAAGTTCCGGGATGAGCCCGTAGCGGAGCATGTCTTCAGGCTCGACGTGGGCGAGGATGTTGTCCTCGTCGCTCACGCCGTCCGACCGCACTCGGTCATCCAGGAAGCCGATCTGCCGCCGGCCCTGCCGCTCCTGGATGATCTGCTCGAGGCCGTCGAAGGCGCCGCCGCAGATGAACAGGATGTTCCGCGTGTCGATCTGGATGTACTCCTGCTGCGGGTGCTTCCGTCCGCCCTGGGGCGGCACGGACGCCACGGTCCCCTCGAGGATCTTGAGCAGCGCCTGCTGCACGCCCTCCCCGGACACGTCGCGCGTGATCGAGGGGTTGTCGGCCTTGCGCGCGATCTTGTCGATCTCGTCGATGTAGACGATGCCGCGTTCACATTCGCCCACGTTGTACTCGCCCGCCTGGAGCAGCCGCACGAGGATGTTCTCGACATCCTCGCCCACGTACCCCGCCTCGGTGAGCGTCGTCGCGTCCGCGATCGTGAACGGGACCTTCAGGATGCGCGCCAGCGTCTGGGCGAGGAGCGTTTTCCCCACGCCCGTGGGGCCGAGCAGGAGGATGTTGGACTTCTCGATCTCGACGTCGTCGACGAGACTGCGGTGGTTGATCCGTTTGTAGTGGTTGTAGACAGCGACCGAGAGCGTCTTCTTGGCCACTTCCTGCCCGATCACATACTCGTCGAGCGTGGCCTTGATCTCCGAAGGGGTCGGGATCTCGGTGAACCGCCCGCACTGCTCCCGTTCCTCTTCCTCGGCGAGGATCTCGTTACAGAGCGAGATGCACTCGTTGCAGATGTAGACGTTGGGCCCGGAGATGAACTTCTTGACCGCGTCCTTGGATTTCCCGCAGAAGGAACAGCGCAAGTGCTTATCGCCCGGCATCGTCGCCCTCCTTCTCCTCGGTGTGGTCCGTGCGCGCCGCGACCCCGGCGGCGGTCTCCTCTATCCCCTGCTTGTATCCCCTACTTGGCGACAGCGGGCCCGGGGCGACCGTTGCTCCCGGGACCTCCTCGCGGCGCTCGACGACCTCGTCGATGATCCCGTACTCCCGGGCCTCCTCGGGGGACATGAACCGGTCGCGATCGACATCATCCGCGATCCGCTCGAACTCCTGTCCCGTGTGCCTCGCGAGAATCCGGTTCAGCCGCTCGCGGGCGTCGAGGATCTCCTTCGCCTGAATCTCGATGTCGGCCGCCGTCCCGTACGAGCCGCCCGACGGCTGGTGGATCATGATGCGCGCGTTCGGGAGCGACCGCCGCCGCCCCTGCGTACCCGCGGCGAGCAGGAACGCGCCCATCGAAGCGGCCATGCCCATGCAGATCGTGGCCACCGGGGAGTTCAGGAACTGCATCGTATCGTAGATGGCCAGACCGGCCTGAACGTTACCGCCCGGCGAGTTGATGTAGACGTTGATCTCCCGCTCGGGGTTATCGGCCTCGAGGAAGAGGAGCTGGGCGATCACGACGTTCGCGACCTCGTCGTTGATCGGCGAGCCCAGGAAGACGATCCGGTCCATGAGCAGTCGCGAGAAGATGTCGTAGGTGCGCTCCCCGCGGCTCGAGCGTTCGATGACGTACGGTGCGAATATCGGCATGTGCCCAGTCAGTCCCTTGGTTGTTCCCGCCCGATCAGCTCACATCCGAACGGTCGATGAGAAACCGGAACGCCCTCTCGATGGCGAACCGCCGGCGCAGGGGGTCGAGTTGCTTCTCCCTCGCGAGCTCCCGCCGGATCTCCAGCCGGCTCTTGCCCCTCGCCTCCCCCAGCTCGGACAGGCGCTCGTCGAACTCCTCGCTCGACAGATCGAGCCCCTGATCCTCGATCAGCCGCTCCAGAACCAGATCCCGCTTGACCTGACGCTCCACGGCGGGCGCCACGGATCTGCGGGCGCCCTCCATGCGGTCGGGGTCGGCTCCCTCCGGCACTTCGATCACACGGTCAAGATAATGCGACACGAGACTTGGGGGCACCTCGAACGCGTTTGCCTCGATCACCGCATCGAGGAGCTTCTCGCCCACCTCTTCGTCGGCCTCGCGTTCTCCCCGCGCCCGCAGCTCCTTCCCGATCGCCTCGCGCAGCTCCTCCAGCGTGGTGAAGTCCCCCACCTGGCTCGCGAACGCATCGTCGAGTTCGGGCAGCAGACTGGCTTGCACGTCGTCGAGACGGACGCACAGCGAGCGGGTGGTTCCGGCCAGCTCGCTCGAGCCGAAGTCCTCCGGGTAGGTGACCGTGAACGTCCCTTCCTCCCCCGGCGCGAGCGTGAAGATCGCCGCTTCGACATCGGGAATCGCGTACCCCGCCCCGAGCTCGAAGCGGTACGGCTTCTCCGGCGCGTCGCCGCCGCCTTGCTCGCGGATCGTCACGGATACCACATCCCCGTTCCCGGGTGCGCGATCCGCCGGCCGCAGCACCGCATGTTCCTTGCGGAACCGCTCGATGACGGTGTCGATGTCGGCGTCCGCGACCTCGACTTCGGGACGCGCCACGCGGAAGCCCCCGGTCCGGGCGAGTTCGATCTTCGGCAGCACCTCCACATCGACCCGGAAGGAGAGCCGCTCTCCCGGGCGGTAGTCGACCTCGCTCACGACGGGCTCGCCCACGGTCGACAGTTCGTGCTGTCGGACCGCCTCCCGGAACCCGCGATTCACGAGCGCGTCGATCGTGCGCTCGTCGATCCGGGGGCCGTAGCGCTCTTCGACGATGCGGACGGGGACCTTGCCCTTCCGGAATCCCTTGATGCGGGTGGTCTTCCGGACCTTCGCCGCCTCGCGGCGCCGGGCCGCGGCCACCTGCGAGGGTGCGACCGTGACCTCGAGACGGCGCAGGTAATCGTTCTCTCGCGTGATCGCGACGTCGAACGGATCCGTCGCGGCGGCGCGTGTGTCGGCTGCGTTCAAGGGCGGTATGGCTCCGGCTCCGCGTCCCCGGACGGGCGAACGGTTCGTTTTGAGGTGCGAAAGGGGGGATTCGAACCCCCACGGCCATGGGCCACCAGCTCCTAAAGCTGGCGCGTCTGCCAGTTCCGCCACTTTCGCGCGCGACGCCGGGCATTCGCACCCGGCGCCCGATGCGGCGGGAATGTCGGGACGGATCAGAACGGGGGCAAGCAACGGCGCACCGCCGCTGCCGGCCCCTGCGCCGCGTCCCGGCTCAGCGTTCGGGGATCACGATGCTCCGGATCCCCTCCTGGCGGCCGGACTGCGTCCGGAAGCTGAACCGCACGCTCAGCGCATCGCCCGGGCGCAGTCCGGACACGATCCGGTCGTAGTCGGCCCGTCCCTGCATCTCCTCGCCGTTGATGTCGAGGATGACGGCGCCCGCCGGGATCGTGCCGATCTCCCGGCCCACGGCGCCCCGCGGGTTCCCGCCCACGATCACGATGCTCCCTATGGCGGGCGTCACCGCAAAATCCCGACGCTCCGCGCCGGAGAGTTCCCCGACTTCCTTCACCTCGAGGCCAAGCTGGTCGCCGGTCTCCGGCTCGGGTCGCGCCGCGAGCGGCGGAGGCGAATCTTCATCTGCGGAGATCAGCCGCACCTCCGCCGACTCGCGCTGGAAGGTGGAGCGGCGGACGATGTCGAGCCTCACGGTCTCTCCCGGCTCGAAGCCGCGGATGCGGCGCTGCAACTCCGACACGCCGCCCACCGGTTCACCGGCGACGCCCACGATCACATCACCCTTCTCCAACCCGGCGAGTCGCGCCGGACTGTCGTCGAACGAGAAATTCTGGATCAGTGCCCCCTCGACCCGCTCGAGCCCGTAGTACTCGGCATCGGCCGCGTCGACGTCCGTGATCGCCACGCCGATCAGGGCCCGCCGGACCTCGCCGAACTCGATCAGGTCGTCGACGACCTCTCGCGCCAGTTCGATCGGCACCGCGAAGCCGTACCCCTCATAGCTTCCCGTCGATGAGACGATCGCCGTGTTGATCCCGATCACCTCGCCCGCCACGTTCACCAGCGGTCCGCCGGAGTTGCCGCGGTTGATGACCGCGTCCGTCTGGATGAAGTCCTCGATCGCGAGACGGTTCTGCACGCGGAGGATGTCTATGTTGCGGCCCTTGGCCGAGACGATCCCCGCCGTGACGGTCGTCAGCAACGGGGTCCGCGCCTGCCGGAATCCGGGACTGCCGATCGCCAGCACCCATTCGCCGACCGCCGTCGCGTCGCTGGAACCGATGGGCAGCACGGTCAGGTCATCGGCCTCCACCCGCAGCAGGGCGACGTCGGTCTGGGGGTCCCGCCCGACGACTTCCACCGCGTTGAAGCGCCGGCCATCCTGGAGTTCCACGTCGACCTGGTCCGCGTCCGCGACGACGTGGTTGTTCGTGACCACGTACCCGTCCTCGGACACGATGAAACCGGACCCGCTCCAAACGTCGCGTCGTGTGCGTGGCTCTTCCTCCTGCTCCTCGGGATCCGGCTCGAAACCCGGCGGCAACAGGAAGGGATTGAACGACGGCACCTGCCGTTCCCCCGTCACGTAGAGTGTGACGACGGCCGGCGAGACCCGTTCCGCCACCTCGGCGAAGCCGTTCTCCATCGTCGGGTCCGCGGCGGTCGGCGCTCCGATGACCCAGCCGGCGTCCGTGTCCTCCGCCGCGATCGAGATCGGAGTCAGATTCAGCGCCGAGGCCAGCCCGAGGCCGAAGGCGAACGCGATCGCCGTCGCGATCAGCAGGTTCAAACGAGTACGCAACGAATCGCTCATCCGCTTCATCTCTTTCCCCTCCCGGCCCGGCCGCGTCCGCGCGCCCGGGCCCTATGTCGACCAACAGGCATTGTAGCGTTCCAATCCGTCTCCCTCCAAGGACCGCGGCCGGTCGGCGCGGGTCACCGGGGGGACGGCGGGGCATAGGATGAACGGGCGCGACCCGGGGTTGCCCGCGGAGGGGCCGCCCCCGGTCGCGCCCGGAAGGGTCGCTCGGGGCGGCGCTACTTCTCGTCCTCCGAATCCTCGACGATCTCGTAGTCCGCCTCCACGACCTCTTCCTCGCCGGCGTCCTCGACCTCGACTCCGGGATCCGCGCCGTCGGCGTCCGCGCCCGGCATGTCGCCCGGTCCGGAGCCCTCTCCCATCCCGGCCGCGGCGTACATCTTCTGGGCGGCCGCCCCGACCGCCTCCTGGATCGCCGTCGTGGCCGCCACCACTTCGTCGTGATCGTCCTGCTTGAGCGCGGCGCGGCCCCGCTCCAGCGTCGTCTCGATCGCGGTCCTGTCCTCGTCGCCGATCGACTCCTTCCAGTCCTCGAGGTTTTTCTCGGTCTGGTAGACGAGCGAATCGAGCCGGTTCCGCGCCTCGACGGACTCGCGCCGCTCCTGGTCCTCCGCGGCGTGGGACTCGGCGTCTCGCACCATGCGGTCGATCTCGGCGTCGGAGAGCCCCGAAGAGGCCTCGATGCGGATCTTCTGCTCCTTCCCGGTCGCCTTGTCCTGGGCGCTCACGTGGAGGATGCCGTTCGCGTCGATGTCGAAGGTGACCTCGATCTGCGGCACGCCCCGCGGCGCGGGCGGGATGCCCGTGAGCTGAAAGCGTCCGATCGTCTTGTTGTCCAGCGCCATCTTCCGTTCGCCCTGGAGCACGTGGATGTCCACGGTGTTCTGGTTGTCCTCCGCGGTCGAGAAGATCTCCGACTTCTTGGTCGGAATCGTGGTGTTGCGCTCGATGAGCGAGGTCATGACCCCGCCCAGAGTCTCGATCCCGAGCGAGAGCGGCGTGACGTCGAGGAGCAGGACGTCCTTCACGTCGCCGCCGAGGACGCCGCCCTGGATCGCGGCGCCGATGCCCACGACCTCATCCGGGTTCACGCCCTTGTGGGGGTCCTGCTTGAAGAAGTCCTTGACGACCTCCTGGATCTTCGGGATCCGCGTCGAACCGCCGACCAGGATGACCTCGTCGATCTCGTCCACCGAGAGTCCCGCGTCGGCGAGCGCCTTCTCCATCGGCGGGATCGTGCGCTGGATGAGGTCGTCCACGAGCTGCTCGAACTTCGCCCGCGTGAGCGCGAGGTTGAGGTGCTTGGGCCCCGTCTGGTCCGCCGTGATGAAGGGCAGGTTGATGTCGGTCTGCATCGTCGAGCTGAGCTCGATCTTCGCCTTCTCGGCCGCTTCCTTGAGCCGCTGCAGCGCCATCGGGTCCGCCGACAGATCGATCCCCTGGTCCTTCCGGAACTCATCCACGAGCCAGTTGATGAGGCGCTGGTCGAAGTCGTCCCCACCCAGGTGCGTGTCCCCGTTCGTGGCCTTCACCTCGAACACGCCGTCGCCGAGTTCGAGGATCGAGATGTCGTAGGTGCCGCCGCCGAGGTCGAACACGGCGATCTTCTCGTCCGACTTCTTGTCCAGGCCGTACGCGAGCGCCGCCGCGGTCGGCTCGTTGATGATGCGCCGGACCTTGAGACCGGAGACCCGGCCCGCGTCCTTCGTCGCCTGCCGCTGCGCGTCGTTGAAGTAGGCGGGGACCGTGATCACGGCCTCCGTGACTTCCTGCCCCAGGTAGTCCTCGGCCGTCTGCTTCATCTTCTGGAGGACCATGGCCGAGAGTTCGGGCGGGGTGAAAGTCCGGCTCGCGTGCGGGATGCCGACCTGCACGCGGTCCTGGCTGTCGCCCTGAATGTCGTACGTGATGAGCTTCATCTCCTCGCCGACTTCGGACCGCTTGCGGCCCATGAAGCGCTTGATCGAGGCGACCGTGTTGCGAGGGTTCGTGACGGCCTGCCGCTTGGCGACCTGCCCCACGAGGCGCTCCCCCTCCTTCGTGAAGGCGACCACCGAGGGCGTCGTACGCGCGCCCTCCGCGCTCGGGATGACGACGGGGTCTCCACCTTCCATCACGGCGACGACCGAGTTCGTCGTCCCGAGATCGATGCCGATGATCTTGCCCATGGTTTGTCCTCTGGGTTGTCGCTCGAGTTATCCCTGATCCGCTGTTTCGCGTCCGGTTGAATCCAGCGGGCCGCGTGCCGACCTCCGGCCGGGCGCGCCGAACGGGGGGAAGGGATCGCAAGCTCCGTGCCCGCCGTGGATCGGCAGCGGGATCCGAAACGGCCGACCGTCACGACAAAATGGCACCGTCACGCGCTCCAGGGCGGCACAGTACGCCAGATTGGCAGCTCTCCGAGGGCCGTGGCGCGTCGAACGTCGCGGGATATGTTCCCCGGGTCCCGTCATCCCCAACCGTCAGCCGCGGAGGGCGCCGATGCCCGTGCATCGCCACGAACCCCAAGCCGTCCCCGCCGCGGTGGGGCGCGGGCTGCTTCGGGGCCTCCCGGTCGGCGTCGCGCTCTGCCTCTGTCTGGCGGGGCTCCCGGAGTTTCTGGCCGCCCAGGGCCTCGAAGGGGTCGGGGGGACGATCGACGAACCCTTCCTCTCGCGCCTGGTGCGGGGGCTGCTCGGCATCGCCTTCCTGCTCGCGACCGTATGGGCCTGTTCGGCGCACCGCAGGTCGATCCGCTGGCCGCTGGTCGCGAAGGGGCTCGGGCTCCAGATGGTATTCGCCCTCCTCGTCCTCAAGACGGGGATCGGGCGGGGGTTCTTCAGCGCGGTCAACGACGTGTTCGTGGCGCTCATCGGATACACGAACGCCGGTTCCCGCTTCCTCTTCGGGTCGCTCGTGGACGCCGCGACGCCGGTCGAGGGCGGTGGGGTCGGCCTCGTGAACATCGGGGCGACCTTCGCCTTCAGCGTCCTCCCCACGATCATCTTCTTCTCGTCCCTCATGGCGCTCGCCTACCACCTCGGGTTCATGCAGCGCGTCGTGCGGCGCGTCGCGTGGGCGATGCAGCGCACGCTGGGGACGAGCGGCGCCGAGACGACCTCCGCCGCCGGCAACATCTTCGTCGGCCAGACGGAGGCGCCGCTCCTCATCCGCCCCTTCGTGGACCGGATGACGAAGTCGGAACTCAACACGGTGATGACGGGGGGCTTCGCGACCGTGGCGGGCGGGGCGCTGGCCGCGTACGTGGCGATGCTCGTGGGGGTGTTCCCGGACATCGCGGGCCACCTGCTTGCGGCGAGCATCATGGCCGCGCCGGCCGGGATCGTGGTGAGCAAGATGCTCATGCCCGAGACGGATGAACCCGTGACCCGGGGCACGCTCGAGATCGAACTCCCGAAGACGCACGCGAACGTGATCGACGCGGCGGCCGGCGGGGCGGGGGACGGGCTCAAGCTCGCCCTCAACGTGGGGGCGATGCTGCTTGCCTTCCTCGCCCTCATCGCGCTGGGCAACGGTCTTCTCGGCTGGGTGACGGGCCTGTTCGGGGTGGAGGGGATTACGCTCGAACGGATCTTCGGCTGGGTCTTCGCCCCGGTGGCGTGGATGATCGGCGTGCCGTGGGCCGACGCGGTCGAGGTCGGGACGCTGTTCGGGGTGAAGATGGTCGCCAACGAGTTCCTCGCCTTCACCAACCTCGGGGCGGGCCTCGCCGGCGACCTTCAGCTCTCCAACAAGTCGCTCATCATCTGCACGTACGCGCTCACCGGGTTCGCGAACTTCAGTTCGATCGCGATCCAGATCGGCGGCATCGGCGGCATCGCCCCCGCGCGCCGCGCGGATCTCTCGAAGCTCGGCCTGCGGGCCATGCTCGGAGGCACGGCCGCGACGTGGATGACCGCGACGCTGGCCGGAGTCCTCGCGTGACCGGACCCGGCGAGATCCAGGCGCAGGTCGAGGCGGCGGCGGCCGCGCTGCGGACGCGAATTGAAACCCGGCTCGGCGGCGAGACGCCTGCGGTTGCGATCGCGATGGGTTCCGGGCTCGGCGGCCTCGGCGCGGAGATCGAGGATCCGGTGCGGGCGCCGTACGAGGAGTTGCCCGGCTGGCCGCGTCCCACGGTGATCGGCCACGCCGGCCACGCGCTCATCGGGACCCTTGGCGGCCGACCCGTGCTCGGCCTCAGCGGGCGGGTGCATCTCTACGAGGGCGGGGCGCCGGGGCGGGTCGCCTTCTACGTGCGGGTCGCGGCGGTGCTCGGTATCCCGAACCTCTTCCTCTCCAACGCGGCCGGCGCGATCCGGGCGGGATGGCACCCCGGCGAGCTGATGCTGGTCTCCGACCACCTGAACCTCACCGGAACGAGCCCGCTCATCGGGCCCGTGGTGGGGGCGGAGAACCGATTCCCGGACCTGACCTTCGCCTACGACCGGGACCTGCGGACGATCGTGCGCGGGTCCGCGGCCGAACTGGGCCAGACGCTGCACGAGGGCGTCTACGCGGCGATGCACGGCCCCGCCTTCGAGACGCCGGCCGAGATCCGCATGCTGCGGACGCTGGGCGCCGACGCCGTGGGCATGTCGACGGTCCCCGAGGTGATCACCGCGCGGGCGCTCGGTATCCGCTGCGTCGCGGTCTCCTGCCTCACGAACTACGCGGCGGGAGTCCTCGACGAGCCCCTCAACCACGAGGAAGTCCTCGAAACGACGAAGCTCGCCCAGGCCGGCTTCCAGCGCCTCGTCGCGGAGTCGATCTCGAAGTTTCGGTACGGCCTCTTCGATGTGCCGTGACGTGGCGCTCGCGAACGCCGGTCAAGGTTCGGAGATGCATCGAAGCCTCCGGACGGGCCCATAGCGCGTCACGTGCTGGAGCGGGCTGAGGTCCGGGCGAGGCTCGCCCTTGTAGGCGAGGCCCGAAACGGGAGTGTCGGTAGAAGCCGGTGGAACCGTTAGCCGAGTCGCTTGACGATCAACTACGTTCAAAAAGTAGTGGATTTGTATCAACCCGGATCCTGCGTTGGCGCATAGTCGGGCGGCCTGAGGGCGATTATGACCGGCGGTTGTGGCGACTTGGCGCGGGCGGTGGCGTTTTCGGGGCCGGACCGGGCCTCGGTGGGGGGCCGGCGGGGCTCGGGAGGGGTTCCGAACGGCTCGCGGAGACACGGGGAGGGGGCGCCGCCGCGCGGCGCCTTCGGAAGGCCGGGGCCGGGACCGGTCAGGCGGGCGCGGGCGGCGCGAGCCCCGTCGCGATGGTTCGGAGCGCCCGCCGCAGGAGGCCGAGGGCCGGTTCGGCGCGCGCGAACCGGAGCGAGGTTCGGCGGGCGTGGGAGGTGATCCTGGCGGGGGCGCGCAGCAGGCGCAGCCGGATGCCGCGCGGCTGCACGGCGCGCCAGCGGCCGCCGAGGCAGTTCGCGCGCAGGACGTGAAGAAGCTGGTAGGCGAGCGCGGCGAGGCCCCACGGGAGGGCGTTGCCGCCGAGGTCGTCCACCGCGGTGCGGCCGGCCGAGAGCTGGCCCAGCTCGCCGATCCGCTGCTCGACGACCGCGCCCGCGTTGTAGGCGCGCCACGCCTCGACGGGGCCGATGCTCCCGATGTTGGCCGGAACGTCGGCGCTCATCGTGGTCTCCCACGCCGCGAGATCGAGTTCTCCCTCGTCCGGCCCGACCCGTCTCCGCCTCTCGACCGAGAGAAGCCTGGTCCCCCACAGCTCGCCGGAGGCGGTCCTCAGCTCCCGGCCCTCCGCCTCGTCCGCGGCGGCGGTCTCCCAGACGCCCCGGAAGCCGCCGAGCCAGGCGTGCCGCGGCACCTTGAGCAGATAGGACACGCCGAGCGCCTCCATGCGCCGCGCGATGGACTTGGAGAAGAACCCCTTGTCCAGCCGCACGGCGATCCGCCGCACCCCCGCCCCCCTCAGGCGGGCCACCAGCCCGGCCAGCCACGCCTCCGCCCCCCGGGCCGTGTGCGCGCCCCCCGGCCGCCAGCGCACCCCGAGGCAGTCGCCCGTCTCCAGGACGTGGGCCGGAAGCGGGTGGTGCGAGGGACGGCCCGGCTTCTTCGGGTTGTAGCCCCGCTCCGCCCCCGCCCGCTTCAGCCCGTAGCGCACCGCGACCGTCGAGTCCATCACGATCGTCGCCGACCGGGGCGCCCCGCCGGCCAGCTCCCAGCGCCGCCGCACCATCCGCCACAGCAGATCGTCGAGCAGGGGGGACATCACCGCGGCCGAGCACCGCGGCCAGCGCCCGAACGTGGCCGGGTGCGGCACCCGCGCCCAGCCGAAGATGCGGCGCACGCCCCGCCGCTCCAGAAGCGGCAGGTCGTCCATCGCCCCGCCGCCGTACAGGAGCAGCACCACCCACGACTCGACCATCAGCGACGGCCGGTAGCGGCCGGGGACCTCCCCCGCCCGGGCGTCGATCCAGCCGCCCAGCCCCAGCGCGTCCCACAGCTTCCGAACCACGACGAGGCCGCCCGCGTCGGTGATCCGCCCGCCGCCCCCGCGGACCCTCAGCGCGGCCGCCGATCCTTGCACGTGCGGGCGCGGTCCGGTATAGTCGTTGCCACGCACCATTCGGGTGTCCTCCGTTCCGGGGGGCGGTCTCAAGCGGTCAACGCAACGGTCCTGGCGAAGACCTCACATGGTTTCAGCCAGTCGAGGGTTTGTCGAGGGCGGCCATTGAGCTGCCGGGCGACGGCATCGAGGTCAGGCTGTGAGTGGGCGGAGAGATCGGTGCCCTTGGGGAAGTATTGGCGGAGCAGGCCGTTGGTGTTCTCGCTGGTCCCGCGCTGCCAGGGGCTCCTCGGATCGCAGAAGTAGACCGACACGCCGCTCTCGATGCTGAAGCGCACATGCTGGGCCATCTCCTTGCCCTGGTCCCAGGTGAGCGAGCGCCTGAGCTGGTCCGGCAGCGTGACCATCCGCTCGACCAGCGCGCGGCGCACATGCGGAGCGGTCCGCCCGCCGGGAAGGTGCAAAAGGAACACGTAGCGGCTGCGGCGCTCGACGAGGACTCCGATCGCGGAGCGTCCCAGCTTGCCCAGGATCAGGTCCCCTTCCCAGTGGCCCGGTACGGCCCGGTCCGCGGCCTCGGCGGGCCGCTCGGAGATGGAGACCATGTCCTTCAGCCGCCCCTCTCCGGGCCTGTGCCTCGGGGATCGTCGTCGCGTCCGGCCGGTGCGCAGGCAGGCCGTGAGTTCCTTCTTGAGTGCGCCTCGGGTCTGCACGTACAGCGACTGATAGATCGTCTCGTGAGACACGCGCATCTCGGGATCCGAGGGGTGATCGAGCCGAAGGCGATGGGCAATCTGCTGTGGAGACCGGCGCTCGGCGAGCAGGCGTTCCACCTTCCGTCGCAACCGGGGGCGCCGGGCGAGCTTCGCCACCTTTGGGCGCCGTGCCTTCCCGGCAGCCCGTCGCTCCGCCCTCCAGGCCCGGTATCGCTCTCTCGAGCCATTGGCGGCGACTTCGCGCGAGATCGTTGAGGGCGCTCTGCCCAGACGCCCGGCGATCGCCCGGTACGAGTCTCCCGCCGTCAGGCCCCGGGAGATCTCCTCTCGCTCGGCAACCGTAAGGTGGTGCGGCGAACGATTTCGACCCCGGGGCGCCAGTCCGCCGGTGCGTATCAATAGCCGTTGGATCGACTTGGTCGAACACCCGACCGCCGCGGCGATCTCGGCGTGTGTTTGCCCGTTCTTGATCCGGTCCCCGATCTCAAGCCGGTCCGCTTCGCTCAGCCTCCCGTACTTCTCCCGTTGGCGCATCGCATACCTCCCGGCAGTTGAACAGCCGCTGCCAAGATGTTGCGTTGACCGGTTGAGACCGCCGGGGTGAACTCTGCTCAAGTCCCCTTGAACGTAGGGCCCCGGGCGGTGCTTTTCCATAGTCCGGCACTATGTTTCCACTATCCCGTCCCCGGCCGCGGCCACCCTCTCCGGGCCAGCCCCGCGCCGACGATCGCAGGATCCGGGATGACATCCTGTTCCAGTGGCTCGACGCGATATTGGGACCACCTGAGGGACAGGTGGGCTTGGGACTACTGGTGCGACCTCGGCGGAATGGAATGTCAAGCGCTGATGATGCTGGACATCTCGGAAGACGGCACGGTCGAGCTAAGCGGCAGCAGCGAATATGTCGTCCAGGGGGGTGTTCCCGATTCTAGCGAAACTCGCCGAACCTGTGACGGAGTGCTGCTCCGCGGGCACAGCACAGTAGCGTACAGCGATGTGTCTCATGCCGAGGTCGACGTAGGTCTCACGCTGGCGCTCTGAGGCGGACTACTTTGACGACAGGAGTTGCGTTCACGCGGGGGGGGGTCCAAGCTCGTAAGCCTCAGGCGAAGCACCGTCCGGTCGGGTTTGTCGCTCGAGTGCGCGCATGCGGCCGGAGGGCTTGGACCTCCCCCAATGCCCGGTGGGTTTGGGCCGGAGTGGCGGTCGTCGTAGCGGTCGCGACCAAGGCCGACGCCTTGGTCGCCAACCAGGATGTCGGTCGCTTCGATCCGCCCACCGGCCCCCTCATTGCATTGCGAAAGGAAGTTGAGCTTCGGGCTGCCGTCGGCGACGGCCCGCATTTGACGGACCCGTGGCTGGTGTTGGCTGATTCAAGTCACATCTACGTGCTGGACCCACCCGCGTTCGGTGTGCATCACTTCGACCGTTCAGGAGAGTGGTTGAAGACCATGGGGGGCGAGGGTGAGGGGCCCGGCGAGTTTCGGCGTCCGGTCGCGATGGGCTGGGTGTCCGACACAATGTGGGTGGCGGATCGCGGCCTGAGCCGACTGTCGTTCTTTGGTCGGCAAGGGGAGTACGTACGCTCCGTGCGATTCAGCGTGATGATGGGTTCTGCAGTACACATGCCTGGGCGGGCCTTGAGCGGCGGCGGGATACTTAGCATGGAGTACGTCTCCGCATTCCGGCGTCGTCAAATGTCAGAAGGGGGAGGCTGTTTTTCGCCGGAGCGGTTTGCTACTAGGCCTAAAACAAACGAGTAGGGCTCCCGAGGCGTCACTATGACTGTGGGTCGCGGATTATGGGCCGAAGAGTGTGCCGGAAAGCCGTTTCCGGGTGGTGCCGGGGCGGGGATGCGGGGTTCTTGGCTCGGCGGTCGGGGCTTTGGGGGGCGTGATTTGGCGCCGGGAGACACCGGTCCCGGGGATTCGGGTGGAGGCGTGGGACGAGCGGGAGAGCCGGGGGCGGCGTCAGCCGAAGCCGGTCTGGAACGCGGTCCGCTCGATGGTGCGCCAAGCGCTGAACAGCCGGTCGGTGGTGGGTTGCCAGCCGATGATCCTGAGCGTGGTCCGCCGCGCCCGGCGGATGACTTGGCAGGGCACGAGGATCATCTCGCGGACGAAGCGCCCGAACTCTATGGCGATGTACTTCCGGCGGTCGGCCTTGAGGTGCATCATCATGGCGAAGAAGCTCTTGAGGTTCCACGCCAGGGCCGCCATCACCATGTAGGCCCAGTTGCTCAGTGCGCCGTGGAAAGGCGCGCTTTCCTGGTGGGTGCGAATCCCACCCAGCATCTGTCGCTCCGGCTGGTAGCGGCCAGGGCGGTCCATGGAGGTAACGACATGGATTGAAGCACTCTGGAGAGAAGGCTCGCCTTGGGCGGCTCAGCGAACAAGCTCGATCCGCTCGCCTCCGCGCCGTCACCGCCGAGCGTATCCGGTGAACTCACTCTCTTGGCCGGCGGGGCGGCATGCGTCATCGATTCGTACCGGCACCGCGTCACCTGCATCTATCCCGGCGGGGAGTCCGTCGAGTTCGGTGCTGAGGGCGAAGGGCCGGGCGAGTTCGAGTTTCCGACGTTCGTACTCCGCGGCGCGTCGGGTACGATTGGGGTACTCGATTCGCGACTGAACCGCCTCTCGATGTTCTCCGCGTCAGGGGAGTTCCTCGCTTCCACGGGAGCGCTTCCCGGCCAGTTCTTTGCCAGCCGCCCCGAGGTGATGGACGGGACGGTGCTTGGTTGGTATCGGAGGCTCGACCCAGACGGCGACCAGCCTGGCGTGCAGGCGGAGATCGATGTTGCGACGGGTCGCGTCGAGTGGGAGGGGGTGTTCCCGTACGAAGGGGATGTCGTGAGCTGCTCGACACCTTTGTGGAGGATCAGCCGGCTCCTGTCCGCATACGGGGATGGAAGTGGCGATTCTCTGTTCGTGGCCTGCCACGGCGAGTTCCTGGTCTGGTACGCGGATCGGGACGCGGAGGAGCCCGCCGTGATCGTGCGGTCCGCCACGTATGTTGAGCGATACCCGACCGAGGAGGACGTGGCGTCGGAGCTACGGACGCTGGGGTCGGCGCCTTGGGCTCCCGACGAGGAGGAGATTCGGGCCAGACCGAAGGTGCGGTACGGGCCGAGGGTCGTGGACGACCGGCGGCGGTTTTGGGCGGCGTCGCATTGGAACGCGGGGTCCGATGTGATCCCCCGCCTCAGCTACATCGACATGTTTCGCCTCACCGATGACGGCCCCGAGTACGCGCTGACGCTGCAGGGTGGCCGACAAGGTCGTGGGGATGGATGTCCTCGGTAACACGCTCGCGGTTCTCGTCGTGCGGGATGCCGGCGGCGTCATACCGGAGCGCCGCGTGGACTGGTACGACCTCTCCGGCGCGGCTGACCCCGCAGTAGGCAAGCCGACGAGTGGGAGCCCGTGACGCGACCGGGCGTAGCAACGCATAGCGCGGTAGACCCCTATCCGCCCGGGGGCAGGGGCGGACAGGGTCGTCGCTACGGAGCGAGACACGCCTTGGTCGGCTGTCCTGGGGTTGCGCTCAGTCGAGGTCGTAGCGGTCGAGGTTCATCGCCTTGGTCCAGGCTGCGACGAAGTCGTGCACGAACGCCTCTTGGCCGTCGTCGCAGGCGTAGACTTCGGCGAGGGCTCGGAGTTCCGAGTTCGAACCGAACACCAGGTCCGCCTCGGTGGCGGTCCACCTGACGTCGCCGGAGGCCGCGTCTCGGCCCTCGAAGGCGCCATCGGTTGAGGACGCCCGCCACTCGGTGCTCATGTCGAGAAGGTTCACGAAGAAGTCGTTCGTCAACGCTCCCGGCCGGTCCGTGAACACGCCGTGTGAGGACTGACCGGTATTCGCGTTCAGAACGCGCATGCCGCCCACCAGCGCCGTCATCTCGGGCGCGGTCAGCGTGAGCAGGCAGGCCCGTTCCACCAACTGCTCCGCCGCTGAGGCGTTGTTTCCGTCCTTCACATAGTTCCGGAAACCGTCGGCGATGGGTTCGAGTACGGCGAACGATGCCGCGTCCGTCCACTCCTCCGGCGCGTCCGTGCGCCCGGGTGCGAAGGGGACATGCACGTCGTGCCCGGCATCGCGTGCCGCCTGCTCGATGGCCGCACACCCGGCGAGGACGATGAGGTCGGCGAGCGAGACCCGTTGGCCGCCGGTCTGCGCGCTGTTGAACGCCGCCTGGATCTCCTCCAGCGTCTGGAGCGCCTCCGCCAGTTCGGCCGGGTCGTTCGCTTCCCAGTCCTTCTGCGGCGAGAGGCGGACGCGGGCTCCGTTCGCGCCGCCGCGCTTGTCGGTGCCTCGGAACGACGACGCCGACGCCCAGGCGGTCGAGATCAGCCGGGAGACGGACAGGCCGGAGGCGAGAACCCTGGCCTTGAGGTCCGCGATCTCCTGCTCATCGATCGACTCGTGGTCGACATCGGGCACGGGATCCTGCCACAACTGCGGCTCCGCGGGGACCAGCGGTCCGAGATACCGGCTGCGCGGCCCCATGTCGCGGTGAAGCAGCTTGAACCACGCCTTGGCGAAGGCCTCTTCGAGGTCCGCCGGATTCTCGAGGAAACGCTTGGCGATCGGGGCGTAGGCCGGGTCCACGCGCAGCGAGAGATCCGTCGTGAGCATCATGGGGGCGTGCTTCCTGGACGGATCGTGCGCATCCGGCACGGCGGCGACCTCGGATGCGTTGACCGGGGTGTACTGCGATTTGCCGGCGGGGCTCTTCGTCAGCTCCCATTCGTGGTCGTGCAGGTTCTCCATGAAATTGTTGTCCCACCGGGTGGGTTCGGTGGTCCAGGCACCCTCCAGGCCGCTGGTGATCGTGTCGCCGGCCTTGCCGCTGCCGTGGCTGCTCTGCCAGCCGAAGCCCTGTTCCTCCAGGCCGGCGCCCTCCGGTTCGGGACCGACGTGCGATTCTGGGCCGGCGCCGTGCGCCTTGCCGAAGGTGTGGCCGCCGGCGATGAGCGCGACCGTCTCCTCGTCGTTCATCGCCATGCGGGCGAAGGTGGTGCGAATGAACTTCGCGGCCGCTGCGGGGTCGGGGTTCCCGCCCGGTCCCTCGGGGTTCACGTAGATCAGACCCATGTGGTCGGCGCCGAGTCCTTCCTCGAGTTCCCCGTCATCGTCGTGGCGCTCGTCCCCGAGCCACTCGGTCTCGGACCCCCAGTCCGTCTCGTCCGCCTCCCACACGTCGGGGCGGCCGAAGCCGAACCCGAACGTCCTGAACCCCATCGACTCCAGGGCGCAGTTGCCGGCGAAGATGATGAGGTCGGCCCACGAGAGGCTGCGGCCGTACTTCTGCTTGACCGGCCACAGCAGGCGACGCGCCTTGTCCAGGTTCCCGTTGTCGGGCCAGCTGTTGAGCGGCGCGAAGCGCTGGTGGCCCGAGCCGCCTCCGCCCCGGCCGTCGGTGATGCGGTAGGTGCCCGCGGCGTGCCACGTCATGCGGATGAAGAGCGGCCCGTAGTGGCCGTAGTCCGCCGGCCACCAGTCCCGGGAGGTCGTCATCACGCGCTCGACATCCTTCTTCAACTCGGCAACGTCGACGTTCCTGAACGCCTCGGCGTAGTCGAAGTCCCCGCCCATCGGGTCCGAGGCGGGAGAGTTCTGCCGAAGAGCCTTCAGGCTCAGCTGGTTCGGCCACCAGGTCTCGTTCGTCGTCATGGGGTTCTCCGGATGGTCAATCGTCAGGTCGTGATCCGTCACGGTAGCGGGGCGCAGGCTGGAGGCTGCGGAATAAGGCAGCGCCCGGCCGCGTGCAAGGGCGTCTGCTTGAGACTACCCCGGAACGCTCGGGGTGCGCCGGCCACAGCTTCGGCCCGCAGGCGGCCGAACGTCAAGGAGCCGTCGGCGCCTCGTAGCGCTCGACCTCGATCTGGTCCTCCCGCGCCCGGGCCCGGGCCACGTCGAAGGCGGCCTGAAGTCGAATCCAGGTTCCCGTCGTGGAGCCGAAGGCCTTCGCGAGCCGCACCGCCATGTCCGTCGAGATGCGCGCGTGGCCGTTCACGAGGTTGGAGAGCGCCTGCCGGCTCACGCCGAGCACTCGCGCGCCTTCCGTCACGCTGAGGCCGAGGGGTTCGAGGCAGGATACGCGAACCGCCTTGCCGGGGTTCGGCGGGCTCTTCATCGGCATCGTGGTTCTCCGTTCATCCAGTGGCAATCGAGGCTGCGGTCGTCGCGTTCATGGAAGCGCTTCAGCCCACGATGCCGGAAGCTCCGTATCATCGACCGTAGTGTAAAGTGTCTAGCGACACTAGGCAATTTGTCCAGGGTGTGTATTCGCTTGGGCTCGACGTCCGTACGATATTCTGCCGACGCTCGTCCTCCAGCGATCATCGGAAAACCATGGACGATTCATGACCAGTGCGCCGACACGCGGGATCCCGCCGGACGGGGCCCCTTCGTACTCCCGTCGACTCCGGCCCGGGACGGATGCCGACGTGGTCCCCATGCGCGGGCGCAACGCGGGGGTGCCGCTCGACCTCGATCTGATCCGGGCGCAGGCCGCCAACCGGAGCGCGATCGAACGCCGGGCCGCGACGCTGGGGAAGCGCCGCAGCATTAAGAAGGAGTGGCAGGCCGCCTGGCTCCTGCGCGCCGTGACGATGATCGACCTCACGACGCTCTCCGGCGACGACACCCCGGGGCGGGTGGCTCGCCTCGCCGCGAAGGCCCGCCAGCCCGTGCGTCCCGACCTGCTGCGCGCGCTGGGGGCTGAAGATCTCGGCCTGCGCGTGGCCTCCATCTGCGTCTACCCGACGATGGTGCCCGGCCGTCGTGGAAGCGCTCGCGGGCGACGACATCCCGGTGTGCGCGGTCGCCGCCGGCTTCCCTGCGGGGCTCACGCCGTTCAAGCAGCGCGTCGAGGAGATCCACGAGGCCGTCGAGGCCGGGGCGCGCGAGATCGACATCGTCATCACCCGCCGCCACGCGCTCACGGGCGACTGGGAGGCGCTGTACGACGAGGTCCGCGTCTTCCGCGAAGCGTGTGGCGGGGCGCACCTGAAGACGATCATGGCCACCGGCGAACTCGGCAGCCTGCGCAACGTCGCCCGCGCGAGCTGGACCTGCATGATGGCCGGGGCCGACTTCATCAAGACCTCGACCGGCAAGGAGAAGGTCAACGCGACGCTCCCGGTCGGACTCGTGATGGCGCGGGCGATCCGGGCCTACCGGCAGCTTTCCGGCTTCCATGTGGGCCTGAAGCCGGCCGGCGGCGTAGGGAAGGCCAGGCAGGCGCTGGAGTGGCTGATTCTCGTGAAGGAAGAACTGGGTGGAGCATGGCTCGACCGGTCGCTGTTCCGCTTCGGCGCGAGTTCGCTGCTCGCGGACATCGAACGCCAGCTGGAGCATCAGGTGACGGGGCGCTACTCCGCGTACCACCGGCACCCGCTGGGATGAGACCGGCGGTGAGGGTCGGGTTGAGAGAGGGTTGAGGGGAATGCCGAAGATCGCGGAACTGTTCGAGACGATGGAGTACGGTCCCGCCCCGGAGGCCGCGGACGAGGCGTGGGCGTGGATCTCCGAACGGGGTCCCCGCTTCGGCCACTACATCGGCGGGACCTGGTGCGAGCCCGCGGAGAGGGAGTTCTTCGCGACCCTCGATCCGAGCAACGAGGAGCAACTGGGGGAGGTCGCCCGGGGCGGCCCCGCCGATGTCGACCGCGCGGTGGCGGCGGCGCGGGCCGCGCAGAGTGCGTGGGAGGAGCTCGGGGGACACGGGCGGGCGCGCTATCTGTACGCGATCGCCCGCCACCTGCAGAAGCACTCCCGGCTCTTCGCCACGCTCGAGACGCTCGACAACGGGAAACCCATCCGCGAGTCACGGGACATCGACATCCCGCTCGTGGCGCGACACTTCTACCATCACGCGGGCTGGGCCCAGCTCATGGAGTCGGAACTGGCCGGCTACGAGCCGCTGGGGGTCGCGGGCCAGATCATCCCCTGGAACTTCCCGCTCCTCATGCTGGCGTGGAAGATCGCCCCCGCCCTCGCGACCGGGAACACCGTCGTCCTCAAGCCGGCCGAGTTCACCTCGCTGACCGCGCTCCGCTTCGCCGAACTCTGCGAGGAGATCGACCTGCCTCCGGGGGTCGTGAACATCGTGACCGGCGACGGCCGGACGGGCGCCGCCATCGTTGAACACCCGGACGTGGACAAGGTCGCCTTCACGGGCTCGACCGAGGTCGGGCGCATCATCCGGGAGACAACGGCGGGGACCGGCAAGAAGATCTCGCTCGAGCTGGGAGGGAAGTCGCCGTTCGTCGTGTTCGACGACGCGGATCTCGACAGCGTGGTCGAGGGCGTGGTGGACGCGATCTGGTTCAACCAGGGCCAGGTGTGCTGCGCAGGCTCGCGCATCCTCGCGCACGAGGGGATCGCCGACGCGCTCGCCGACCGCCTGCGCGCCCGCATGGAGACGCTCCGCATGGGCGATCCGCTCGACAAGGGCGTCGACATCGGGGCGATCATCGCGCCCGTCCAGTTGCAGAAGATCGAGTCGCTGGTGGAAGAGGGGCGGGAAGAGGGCGCCACGATCTGGCAGCCGTCCTGGAGCGTCCCCCGGGACGGATGGTTCTACCCGCCGACCCTCTGCACCGACGTGTCGCCCGCGGCGCGCATCGCCCAGGTCGAAATCTTCGGTCCCGTCGTGGTGCAGATGACGTTCCGGACGCCCGCGGAGGCCGTCGCGCTCGCAAACAACACGCGCTACGGCCTCGCGGCGAGCGTCTGGACCGAGAACGTGAACCTCGCCCTCGACATCGCCTCGCAGATCAAGGCCGGGACGGTGTGGATCAACTGCACGAACGTATTCGACGCCGCGTCGGGGTTCGGCGGCTACCGCGAGAGCGGGTTCGGCCGCGAGGGCGGTCGGGAGGGGCTCCGGGAATACGTCCGCCAGCGTCCGGAGCCCGTGGAGTCGGGCCCCGGGGACGACCCGGTGTCGCTGGGTGGCGGCGATGAGGGGGACTCGGACGAGGGGGCCCCCCGCCGCGCGCCGTCGGCTGCGGTCGACCGGACGGCCAAACTCTACATCGGGGGCCGGCAGGCCCGGCCCGACGGCGGGTACAGCCTGAAGGTCCTCGACCATCGGGGGCGCGCCGCGGGGGAAGTGGCCCGCGGGAACCGGAAGGACGCCCGTAACGCGGTGGAGGCGGCGCTCGCTACGGAGTGGGCGCGCACGACGGCCCACCTTCGGGCACAGATCCTCTACTACGCGGGCGAAAACCTCGATGCCCGCCGGGCGGCGTTCGAGGATCGGCTGCGCGCGCTCACCGGCTGCGACGCGGAAGCGGCGCGGCGCGAGGTCGAGGCGTCGGTGCGGCGCCTGTTCAGCTATGCTGCGTGGGCGGACAAGTGGGACGGCGCGGTCCACCGTACGCCCTTCCGCAACGTGACCCTCGCGATGCCCGAGCCTCTGGGCGTGATGGCGGTCGTCTGCCCGCCGGAGCCCGCCCTCCTCGGTTTCATCTCCGCCGTGATTCCGCCCGTCTCGCTGGGGAACTCCGTCGTCGCCGTCGCCTCGGAGCGCTGGCCCCTGCTGGCCACCGACTTCTACCAGGTGTTGGAGACTTCGGATGTGCCGGGAGGCGTCATCAACATCCTCACGGGTCTCGAGGAGGAACTGCGGCCGACCCTCGCCGCCCACGACGCGGTGGACGGGATGTGGTATTTCGGGACGCCGGACGGGGCCGCCGATGTGGAGCGGCGTTCGGCCTCCAACCTCAAGCGCACGTGGGTGAGCGCGGGTCGGGGTCGGGACTGGTTCGGGGCCGGGGCCGAAGGGCGCGAGTTCCTCCGTTACGCCTCGCAGATCAAGAACATCTGGGTCCCTTACGGAGAATAGGAGTCGTCTACGGATCGGCCCAGTGATCGAGGGGGCCGCGGCCGGAGCCGAGACCCGGCGCCTGGGCGATGGCGGCGTGCGTGAAGGCGAGTCCCCGCTCGATCGCCGGCTCGAGCGCGATTCCCGAGGCCAGCCCCGCCGTGATCGCGGCCGAGAGCGTGCAGCCGGTTCCGTGGGTTTCCGTCGTCGGAACGCGGGGGGTCCGCCACACCCGCTTGCCTTCTCCGTTCCGGAACAGGTCCACCACCTCATCACCCGCCAGGTGCCCGCCCTTGACCAGCACGGCGCCCGCTCCCCGCGCGAGGATGGCCGCGGCCGCCGCGGACATGTCGGCTTCGGTCCTGACGGGTTGTCCCGCGAGGATCTCGGCCTCGGGCAGGTTGGGCGTGACGAGAGCGGCGAGGGGCAGGAGTTCTTCCAGGATGGCATCGACGGCGGCCGGGTAGAGGAGCCGGTCGCCGCTCGTGGCCACCATCACCGGGTCGACGACCAGCGGTGCTTCGAAACCGTGCAGGCCAGCGACGACGGCCCGCACGATGTCCGCGTTGGCGAGCATCCCCGTCTTCGCGGCCGCCGGTGGCAGATCCGCCCGCACCGATTCGATCTGGCGCCGTACGATCGGCGGGTCGAGCGCCTGTACCGCCTGAACCCCGATCGTGTTCTGCGCGGTCACGGCAGTCACCGCACTCGTCCCGAACACGCCGAAGGTGTGGAAGGTCTTGAGATCGGCCTGGATCCCGGCTCCGCCCCCCGAGTCGCTCCCCGCGATCGTGAGTGCGGTGGCCCGCGCTGGCTTCTTCGGCATCACGTATCCGCTCCGCTTGGTTCGCTCCGGTGCGCCGGTTCCGCCGGCGCGATGACACTGCGTTGTGCCTCGCCGTAAAATAAGGGTATGCCGACGCGCGCGGAGATTAAGGCCTGGCGGTCGCTGCACCGCGGAAAGGGACGCCGGGAAACCGGGTGTTTCCTGGCGGAGGGGCGGCGGCTCGTCGGCGAGATGCTCGAGTGGCCGGGCCGCACGGTTGCGGTGCTGCACGCCGATGCGGCGGGCGGCGAACCGGCACTGGAGGTGCTGCTCGCGCACGCGGTGACGCGGGGTGTACGTACGGAAGCGGTGCCCGAAGCGATCATCCGGACGCTGGCCGATGCCGCCACGCCCCAGCCCATTCTCGCGATCGGCGAGGTGCCGGCGTACAGCTGGGATGACGTTGGCGGCGGCGCGATCGTGCTTCTCGACGGCGTGCAGGATCCGGGCAATGTCGGCACTCTCGTGCGCACCGCGCTCGCGCTCGGGGCCGCCGCCGTGATCGGCGTCGGGGAGGCCGCCGATCCCTGGGGGCCGAAGGCGCTGCGGGCCTCGGCGGGAGCGTCGTTCCGCGGCCCCGTCTTCCGGACGGACACCCGGGATGCCGTGGAGCGGCTGGCCGGGCGCGGGATCCCGATCTGGGTCGCCGCGGCAGGCGCCCCGCCGCTCGAGCGTCCACCGTCCGGGTCGGTTGCTCTCGCGCTGGGGAGCGAGGCGCGCGGCGTCTCGGCTCCCCTCCTCGCCGCCGCCCACCGCGTCGTCTCCCTGCCGCTCGCCCGGGGTGTGGAATCGCTGAACGTGGCCTCGGCGGGCGCCATCCTGCTCGATCGCATGCTGAGGCGGACGCCCGATTGACTGAAGCCGTGACCACGGGCGTGGCCGCACTGCTCGGCGCGGTGGCCGGCTCTTTCCTCAATGTGTGCATCGCGCGCATGCCCGCCGGGGACAGCGTCCTGCGCCCAGGCAGCCGTTGCCCGGCGTGCCACGCGACGATCCGCTGGCGCGACAACCTCCCCGTCCTCTCCTGGATCCTGCTGCGGGCGCGCTGTCGCGACTGCGGCGGCCGCATCTCCTGGCGCTACCCCGCGATCGAACTTGCAACGGCCCTCGCCTGGGGTGGCATGGTCTGGATGTACGGCACATCCGTCACCGCCCTGACGGGTGCGGTCCTGTTCACGCTCCTCCTCGCGATCGCGGTCATCGACGCGCGCCACTACGTGATCCCCGATCCCCTCTCGCTCGGCGGGTGCGCCGCGGGCCTCGCCCTCTCGGCGCTTCCGGGGTCGACGCCGCCGCTCGGGGCGATCGCGGGCGCGGTGCTCGGGTTCGGACTTCTCTACGTCGTGGCGTGGCTGGGCGAGAAGGCGTTCCGGAAGCCGGCGCTCGGAGGCGGCGACGTGAAGATGATGGCGATGGTGGGGGCGTTCCTCGGCCCCGGCGGCGCACTCCTCACGATCTTCCTGGGGTCCCTCGCCGGGTCCCTCGCCTTCGGTCCCGTCTCACTCAGGACGGGAAAGCCCGTGCCCTTCGGGACCTTCCTCGCGCTCGGCGCGGCGGTGGCATTCCTGTTCGGCGGCGTTCTCTTCGATTGGTATCTGCGCCTGTCGACACCTTGAGACGGTCGCGCGCGGAACACCTGTGTCCCTTGCTTGGGCGCTCTCTTCCCCGCACACCTGCTCGGCCGGCTGGTCTACTCGCTCATCGGCCAGGCCGACGCGGGGGGTAGCCGCGGGGAATGCTGCCCATGAGGCCACACAGGTCATGGTAGGTGGCGGAGTCCACCGGCAGCGTCCGCAGCGCCGCGTCCGTCGAGGCCCCGTCAAACTTGGCTTCACCGTAGATGATGTCGTTGACCACGCACCAGGTCGATGCCTTCCCGGCCTCCCGGGATGCCGGCGGGCCGGCTGCCTCCATTGCGGCGAGGAGGTAATCCAGGCCCCGGCCCTCGGGATCCGCCAGATAGATCGCGTATAGGTCTGAGCTGGCGCGCGGTCCGCTGGGCATGGATTCGTCAAAGTCCGCTGCTTGGGAGCGGGTGTAGATGGCGGCGATCGGATCGTTCGTCTCGTCCCCTGCCAAGCCGACCATGTGCCTCTCGTACAACCCCACGAGAAGGTCGAACGCGGGCTCGTATGGGACCCCCTCCTCCGGCACGACTGCCCGAATCAACGCAGAACGCGCATCGAACCGAACCCCAAAAGGGTATCCCGTGTCCGCCGCCAGGCGGACCAGCGACTGCGCGAGCGCGTCCAGCTCGGCTTGGGGCCGGGGCTCGAAAAGCTGCGTAAGCACGGCCGCGACCGGCGCGGCGGGGGAAGCCTCCGGATCGCGGCGTTCGACGAGCTGTCGGAGCGCGGTCTCCGGCGTCGGGATGCGCAGCTCTCCGCCCTCGTCCAGAACCATGGCCCACCGCTGGGCCCATGACTGAGGCCTGGCGTCCCCATCTCGCGCCTGTGCCGCAGCGGGCCACGGCGCCAAGGCGCTTTGGAGCACTGCCACAACCAACATCGCATCTCGCCTCATGCCTCAGCTCCTCGTCTACTGCAGAGAATCCCTCGCGCCGGACCCGTCACGGGCACGCCGTCCCGGTGTGGCCCAGAGCCGTCGGTCTGTCGAGCACCCAGCCTCCCGCCCATCGGTAGTGCCAGAACGGCGCGGCTGCGGTCGCCTCAGACACGTTGAAATCCATCCCTTCGCGCATAGCTCTCTCCACTTCGGTCAAGAGCATTCTAGCTTGCTCCGTGGCGGTTTCGAGTAACCCTTCGAGCCTTTCCAACTTGTCTCGAATATTCTGGGAGGCCCGGCAGCTCTCATACCTCGATGCGTGCTGCTCCTCGTGCTGCTTAACGGGATCATGGAACGACGAACGGGCCGTCCCGGTGCCACATTCCTCGTTCACCTCGTAAACCGTGGCCGGATCGCCCAGTTGCGCGTGGTTCCCGCAATGCTGCCGGAGTTCGTGCGCCGTCACGACGCCAGTAGTCTCATAAGCCCAGGGTCGTTCCGGGTTGGTCGGCTTAAGATCCGGATGTATGTAGAACTGCGCGACTATGGTCTCCGCCGGCCAGGAGATGTAGCGCGTGCCCTGCCACGGTCCCGTTCCCGAGCCCGCAACCAGCCCCGGGATGTTGACGGCGAACCGCCCCCATTCGTCACTTGCCCAAGATTCTGTGTGCGGAGTAGCGTACACAGGAATGGTACCTGCAGCAGGAAAGGCCCACATCCCTGCCCCCACCTCGACGATCCCGGTCATCGTCGTGTCGGCGACTTCCGGTCCCGAGATGCTGACGGTCATGCTGATCGTGCTCGTGGCCGTTCCCTCCCAACTGGTGAAGTCCTCTTCGGTATCGGCGGGGCGCGCCACGCCCGCTCCCGTCACCCAGGCGTAGTTGAGGTCGGAGAGCGTCACGGCGGTGTCGGTCGTCGTCACGTAGCAACCCCCGGTTGAGCCACGCGGCGGTGAGTTGCAGTTCAAGTTGAACGCCACCACCCTGGATCCCTCGTCGCCGTCGTCGCCGCCCTTGGGGTTGGTCCCGCCGAGACCGATGGGGAAGCCCGTGCCCTTCGGGACCTTCCTCGCCCTCGGCGCGATCATGGCATTCCTATTCGGGGACACCCTCTTCGATTGGTATCTGCGCCTCCGGATTCCGATGGCCAATCCGTCGTAAGATTCCGGGTCTCTCTCCGGCGTCCCGGATCTGGAGGCGAAGATGCAGCCAGCTAAGGCGCGTGACGGGGCGCTGGTCCCCAATAGGGTCTGGGCCCGCAACCAAGCCGCATCTTACATGATCCCAGGATAACAGAGCTCCTTGAACACCTCGGGATCGGGCGGATCGGCGACGTCGTCGGGCCTGCGGGGGCGGGTGGCTCCGGGCTCGTACATGAGGAACCGTCCCGCCTCGCACCACACGGACGGGTTGTAGGGTTTCGGGCACTCCGGCAGCGCGAGCCACGCCTCATGCCCCTCCTTGGAGCTAGCCGTGATCTCCCCATCCGGGCCCATGACCAACGGGACCAACCCCCGGCGGCACACTGGGGGCGGAAGCGGCTCGCTCGCCTCGAACAGGGCGCGCACGTAGTCCCGGCCCCGCCCCTCGGGGTCAGCCGAGTAAACACTGATGAGGGCCCCAACCAGTCCGGAAGCGGCGAGCGCGGGGCCCGTGCGATAAGCCTCGCGGAACGGATCGTCCCCGCCGCCGGCCAGCAGCCGGGCCGCGCGCGTATCGTAAACGCGCACCAGCGCGTCGAACGCCTCCGGGTAGGGCGTGCCCCGCAGGTAGGATGCGTGGCGCTGCGCCGTCGACAGCGTGGCGTAGGCCTTGGATCGGACCAGGTACTGGTCGGACGAGTACTCCGCGTCGATCAGCAGAATGTCGGCGAGGGCGTCCACCAGCGCCTCCTGCTCCGCCTGCGTGCGGGGACCGTGCTCCTCCCTCAGCAACGCGACGGCGGGCGAGTTGTCCGGGTCCGGATCGTTCAGCAGGCTCCAATCGCCGCGTAGCGCCCGCAGCGCCTCGTCCGTGGTCGGCACCCGCCAGCCTCCTCCCTCGTCCAGCACGAGCCCCGGCGCCCACGCCCGCCCCCGCTCCCCGGGCTCCCGCTCCTGCGCCGGTAACGCTTCCGGCGCGAGAAGCCCGGTCCACGCGACCGCCGCCAATACTCTCCAAATCGATCCCGTAGCCATGTGCCCTCCTCCTCCGAATGGTCCGCTGGTCGCCGGCGCCGAAGTGCACTGCGGAGACTTCGGACTACCGGCAGGGACCCGCACGGTGCCCTTGGATGGGGAGCGTGAGGTACACCCAGGTTGTCCCGCGGCCGCCGCGCTGCGTGGGGGTTACGCCCGGCGTATAGTCCCAATAATCCCACACGAGCTGGCTGGTGAAGCCCGCAACGGCGCCGCCAGTGGAGCCCAAGACCTTGTCCCTATAATACGTGCGCCATGCACGCTCCAAGTCCTGTTTCAACGTCTGCCGGTCGCCGCTTACGAGGGTCTCCATGTCCGCTTGGTCCCCTCTCGCCGCCTGGGCGCTAAGGCAGGCGGCGATGGCGTCTTGGTGGTCATTCTCGTGCCCGATCAAATCCCTCTCGAACGCTGTCAGGTTCGGCCCCGAACCGCAATTCGTGTTCACCGTGACGAGGTTCGCGCGGGCGGGCAGGGCAGTGGCATGGCAATGCTGGTTTGCGGGGAGCAGGTTCGCGCCCGGGTATCCACGGTCCTGCGGGTCCAGGTCGTTGTGGACTACGATCGTGGCCGGAATCGTCAGGCTGCCCACGCCATGCTGGCCGGCCCACGGACCGCTACCGTCAAAGACGGCGTCGTCGGTGAGCGCCGACGTGTGTGTGGGGGGTTCGTACATGCCGAACGTGCCGTCCGTCCAGGTACCCGTATACGAGACTGAGGAACTCAGCGACACCACCGACGAGGTGCGTGCAGTCACCTCGACGATCCCGGTCATCGTCGTGTCGGCGACTTCCGGTCCCGAGATGCTGACCGTCATGCTGAGCGTGCTCGTGGCTCTTCCCTCCCACCTGGTGTAGTCCGTTCGGCCCCCTATGGGGCGCGACACGCCCGCTCCGGTCCGCCAGGCATAGGTAAGGTCGGCAAGCGTCACGGCCGTGTCGGTCGTCGTAACGCGGCAACCTCCGGTCGAGCCACGGCTCGGTGACGAGCAGTTCAATCGGAACGCCGCGACCCTGGATCCCTCGTCGCCGTCGTCGCCGCCCTTGGGGTTGGTCCCGCCGAGACCGATGCGGCCCGTGCCCGGATTCCGGGGAGGGATAAGGGTCCCCCATTCCGTGCCCTCGCCGACGAAGTTTAGCACGCAGTCGTCTTCAAATACATCATAGTCCAACCCGACCGGGCACGTCCGTCCCGTCGTCACGAGGATCTCCTTCATCTGGGCAGGTTCGCACTCCGTTTCGGGTTCGGGGTCGTAGCAGCCCTCGCGCTGCGCCGCGAGCAATGATCGGGGCGCGGCCCAGCCCGACGCCAGCCTCCAGAGCTCAGCCCACGGTCCGCCCCCCGACGGTCGCGCCGAGGCCCACACCTTGTCGGGCAGCGGAATCCCCACGTCCTTGAGAATCGCCTTCACGCTCCCGGTCGCCTCCTGACTCGCGCGCTCGGTCCCGGGGAGCAGGCAAACGGCCAGAACGGCCACCCGCTCGGGAAGCACCTCCTTGCCACCGTCGGACTTGGGCCGGCTCACGGTAACCAGCACCTTGTATTGCTGGCCCCACACCTCGTCGGTGTCACCCTTCGCCTCGGGGCTGAACTCCAGCACGTACTTCCGGGAGACGTAGCTTCCCGTGGCGGTCCCGAAGTAGAACTCGCACCCCGGCCCGCCGATCCCCTGGATGACCGTCTGCCACGACGGCAGACTGTCCACATCGGCGCTGAGCCCGGCCTGCGACACGACCGGTGCCCGGGCCGACGCATCCCCACCGGTGGGGGCGGGCTCCCAAAAAAAGTCGGAGCACCCCAGGAGTCCTGCCCCCGATGCTCCCGCCACAAGGAATGCCTGCCCGATCCGCAGCCTGAAACGCGGAGGCGCTTCTCGTGGCACTGAAAGTCGGGAGGGACGACGGCGAAACGACGAGGAGAGACCAGCGCGCGGCCACCTGAACATCCATCCTCCCGGGCAGAAGGGGACTCACGCCCGGGACTCACGCCCGGGACTCACGCCCGGGACTCACGCCCGGGACTCACGCCCGGGACTCACGCCCGGGACTCACGCCCGGGACTCACGCCCGGGACTCACGCCCGGGACTCACGCCCGAAGATGCTGCGACAGGCCCCCCTCAAACAAGGGAACGGACAGGGGACGACCGGAGCGGGATCGATGAGAAGACCAGGTGGGCCGGGATCCGCCGGACGGATGCCGCGCTAATCGCGGCGGATCCGGGCTCGCGTCACCTGCGTGTCGGTGCTCGCCACGACCTGGATCCGCACATCGCCGTGCTCGACCACCTCTCCCGCCTCGGGCACCCGGCCCAGCTCGCCCAGAAGGAAGCCGTTCAGCGACCGGTGCTCGGCCACGGGGAACGACGTGTCGAAAAAGTCGTTGATCTCCCGCAGTTCGGCGCCGCCATCCACCGCGATCTCGTCCCGCCGCAGCTGGATGATGGGCTCCGGCGGTACATCCGTTTCGTCGACAATGTCGCCGACCAGCTCCTCGAGGATGTCCTCGAGCGTCACGAGCCCGTCGAGCCCGCCGTGTTCATCCACCACGAGCCCCATGTGCACGCGCCGCGCGCGGAACTGCTCGAGCAGTTCGATGAGAATGATCGTGTCCGGCACGAAGTAGGGTTCGCGGGCGAAGCTGGAGAGCGTCAGGTTCCGCCGGCCGCCGAGAAGCGCTTGGTACGCCTCGGTGCGGTACAGCACGCCGGTCACGTCATCGAGCGACTCGCCGTACACCGGGATCCGGCTGAAGCGCACGTCCGCCAGTGCCTCCGCGATGTCTCCGAGCCTGCGCGAATCCTCCCAGCCAGGATGTCGACGCGGGGCGTCATGATCTCCCGGGCACGCAGACGGTCGAGAGTGAACACCCGGTCGATGAACTGCCGTTCTCAACGTGTGCATCTCCCGCATGCCCGCCGGCGAGAGCGTGGTCCGCCCGCGCAGCCGCTGCCCGGCCTGCGGCGCGACGGTCCGCTGGTTCGACAACATCCCCGTCGTCTCCTGGGTGCTCCTGCGCGCGAGGTGCCGCGACTGTGCGGCCCGGATCTCCTGGCGCTACCCGGCGGTCGAACTCGCCACGCTGGGCATCTGGGTCGGCATGGCGTGGCAGTACGGGGCGTCGGCCGCCGCCCTCGGCGGCGCGGTCCTGTTCACGCTGCTGCTCGGGATCGCGGTCACCGACGCCTTGCACTACGTGATCCCCGATCCGCTCTCCCTCGGCGGGCTCGCGTCGGGGCTCGCCGCGTCGCTCCTGCCGGGCCTCACGACGCCGCTCGCCGCGGCCGGCGGCGCGGCATTCGGCTTCGGGCTCCTGTTCGTCGTGGGACGCCTCGGCGAGAAGGTTCTCGGAAAACCCGCCCTCGGCGGAGGCGACGTGAAGCTGATCGCGATGGTCGGGGCCTTCCTGGGCCCGGCCGGCGTCCTCCTCACCATCTTCCTGGGTGCGCTGGCCGGCTCCGTCGTCTTCGGGCCGGTCTCGCTCCGGACCGGGAAGCCGGTTCCGTTCGGGACGTTCCTCGCTCTCGGCGCCGCCGTCTCGTTCCTGTTCGGCGATGCGCTGATCGACGCCTATCTGCGCCTCGCCACGTCCGCGAGCGGGTGACGGGGAGCGGCTGGCCGCGCCCGCCGATCCGGGCGGCTAGCGCCGGCGGATGCGTGCGCGGGTCACCTGCGTGTCGGTGGTCTCGACCACATGGATCCGCACGTCGCCGTGATCCAGGACCTCGCCCGCTTCCGGAACCCGTCCGAGTTCACCGAGCAGAAACCCGTTGAGGGAGCGGTGCTCGAGCACCGGGAACGAAGTTCCGAAAAAGTGGTTGATCTCCCGAAGTTCCGTCGCCCCGTCCGCGAGGATTTCGTTCCGGCCGAGCGCGACGATCGACTCCCCCGGCTCGTCCGTCTCGTCCTCGATGTCGCCGACGACTTCCTCCAGGATGTCCTCCATCGTCACGAGTCCGTCGAGCCCGCCGTGTTCGTCGACGACCAGCGCCATGTGCACCCGGCGCGCCCGGAACTGCTCCAAAAGTTCGATCAGGGTGATCGTCTCGGGCACGAAGTAGGGTTCCCGGGCGAGCTTCGAGAGCGGGACATCCCGCTGCCCGTCGAGGAGCGCCCGGTACGCCTCGGTCCGGTACAGCACGCCCGTGACGTCATCCAGCGAGTCGCCGTACACGGGGATCCGGCTGAAGCGGAGGTCGGACAGTTCGTCCTCGATGTCGCCGAGGCGGCGCGAGTCCTCCCACGCGAGGATGTCGACCCGCGGGGTCATGATCTCCCTCGCACGCAGCCGGTCCAGGGTGAACACCCGGTCGATGAACTGGCGCTCGTGCGCCTCGATGTCGCCCGCCTGCTGGCCGAGGCGCGCCATGGCGCGGATCTCCCACTCGCTCACGTGCGTGGCCGACTCGGCCTCGGGAAGCACCCGCCCGACGAGCCATTCCAGGGGTAGCACCACCGGCAGGAGGAAACGGCCGAGCCCCCCGATGAAGGGAGCGGCGAGGAGGGACAGGCGTTCCGCGTTGCGCGCCGCGAAGCTCTTCGGCGTGATCTCCCCGAAGATGAGGACGAGAAGCGTCATCACGCCCGTGGCGAGACCCACCCCGGCGGAGCCGAACAGCTCGGTCGCGGTGTAGGTGGCGACGGCGGCGGCGCCGATGTTGGCGACGTTGTTCCCGATCAGGATCGTGATGAGGAGCCGCTCGGGGTGCTGTTTCAGCTTCTCGAGCGAGCGCGACCCGGGGCGCCGCTCCTGCGCGAGCGCCCGGACCCTCGTTTCACCGAGCGAAAAGAGCGCGATCTCGGTGCCGGAGAAGAAGCCCGACAGCACGAGGAGGAGCGCGAGGAGCGCGAGGGTGCCGATCACCGGTGTCGTACCCCGGCGGCTCGCGGCGGGATCCCGCGTTGCGCCGCCTGTTCACGACCCGGCGGTGAGGCGCCCGTACTGTCGGTTTCGTCCAAGTTCTACCAGCTGCGGCTGTGCTCGATCAACTCCGCGACGATGTCGTCCGCGGTCCGCCCCTCGGCCTCGGCCTCGAAGCCCGGCACGACCCGATGCCTGAGGACGGCGGGCGCCACGGCCCTCACGTCGTCGAGATTCGGTACCGGCCGGCCATCGAGTACCGCGCGGGCCTTCGCGGCGAGCACGGTGTGCTGGGAGGCCCGCGGCCCCGCGCCCCAGCTGACCATTCTGCGCACGAAATCCGGGGACGATTCCTCCCGCGGCCGGGTGGCTCGCGCCAGACGTACCGCGTAGTCGACGACGGATGGCGAGGCAGGTACCCGCTGCACCAGCGCCTGATAGTCGAGGAGCTGGCCCGCGTTCACGACCGGGTTCACGCTCGCCGGCGCTCCGCTCGACCCCATGTCCGCGATGACCGACTCCTCCTCGGCCGTCGGGTAGCCGATCCGTAGCTCGAACATGAAGCGGTCGAGTTGCGCTTCCGGCAGCGGGTACGTGCCCTCCTGCTCGATCGGATTCTGCGTCGCGAGCACGAAGAACGGCCGGCCGAGGGGAAAGGTCTCGCTCCCGACCGTGACCTCGCCCTCCTGCATCGCCTGCAGAAGCGCGGCCTGGGTCTTGGGCGGCGTGCGGTTGATCTCGTCCGCCAGAATCACGTCGGCGAAGATCGGCCCCCGGACAAAGGCGAAATGGCGCTGGCCGGTGCGCTGGTCATCCTGAAGGACCTCCGTCCCGGTGATGTCGGAGGGCATCAGGTCGGGCGTGAACTGGATGCGGCTGAACTCCAGGTGGAGGGCCTCCGCGAGGGTGGAGACGAGGAGAGTCTTGGCGAGTCCGGGGACGCCCACGAGAAGGGCGTGCCCGTCGGCCAGAAGCGTGATGAGGAGCTTCTCGACGACCTCCCGCTGGCCGATGATCCGCTTTCCGACTTCCCCCTCGAGCTTCAGGCGTGCGTCACCCAGTTCCCGGAGAAGCCGAACGTCATCTGTCTCGACTCTGCGACCGGCTTCCAACTCGTTCGGCTCCAGGGCGCGAGTGGACGGGAAGGGTCGCCGGCGGCCCCTGCCGGCGAGGCCGTTTCGGGGTGGGCGAGGAACCCTCAATATGGTCGCAGCAACGTAGGCTTTCTCTGCCCAGCGTCAAGCGAAACCGGCATTGCGAAATTTTTCACAAGCGGACAGATTGCGCTCGCGAAATTTTTCACAAGCGGTGGCGGCGCGGCGCGGGCGATGGAGATGTCACCCCATGCGACAGCCGTATCGCGGGTCGGCGAACCGGCCGGAACCTGAAGAACCCGAGGAGGGCGCCGCACGCCTGTACGCGAAGGCGGCGGGCAGCGAGTTCGCGAGCCTCGGCATCGCCATGGGCCTGGCGATCGCGCTCCTCGCCGTCGGCGGCAACTGGCTGGATGGCCGTCTCGGGACCGCACCCCTCTTCGTGCTCCTCGGCGTGTTCTCGGGGTTCGCGGGGAGTTGCTACAGCCTGTTCGGCCGGCTGGCGGCCCGGCGCGCGGCGTCGGTGGCCGATGAGGCCGACGAGACGGACTCAGGCGCTTGAGCGGCCGCCGAGGCGGGCCGTCGCGCGGCCGGCTGATGTACGCGCTGGTCACGCTGGGGCTGGCCGCGGTGGCCGCGGCCCTGGCCGGCGGGGGCGATCGCGCGTGGGGTATCGCCACGGCCTGGGTGATCCAGGTCGCGGCGATGGGACCGCTGGACCGGGCGCTGGTCGCCGGACGGAAGGCAACGAAGCCCTGGCTGGGCGGGATCGCCCTCCGCGCGGGAGGGCTGATCGTGACGGCGGGGCTGGCATGGTCCGCGGCGGCCACCCCCGACCTGCCGATCGCTTACGCGATCGCGGTGTTGGTGCTGTTGTGGGGCGAGGCCATTCGACTCACGCGCGGGCTCAGGCGAGCCGGTGAGGCGGGGGGCCGGACGGACGAACTCGACACGGAACGAAAGACCGGATGAACCCGGTACTCGATAGATCGATGACCCCCTCCGGGAAGCTGGCGGGTTGGGTGCAGGAGCATGCCCCCGCGGCGGTCGCTGCGGCCCAGGAACACGGCGAGGCCGCGGCGGCGGGCGCGCACGCCCCCGAGGAGTGGGGCACCGACGTCATGATGCACCACGTCGTGGACTCGAACGTGTGGGAGTTCGGGCCCTTCGGCGAGATCCATCTCCCGGAGTTCCCCCCGCTGCATGTCGGCGGCCTCGAGATCGACCTCTCGATCACGAAGCATGTTCTGTTCCTCATGTTCGCGACCGTCCTCACCATCATCACGATGTTCATCGCCGCCCGTTCGACGCGGCGACTGGAGGAGGGCGAGAAGGCGCCGGGAGGGCTGCTCAACGGGATCGAGGCCTTCTATCTCTACCTGAGGGATGACATCGTCATGGCCAACATCGGCCGTGGCGGCGAGAGGTTCGTCCCGCTCGTCATCACCCTCTTCTTCTTCATCCTGTATGCGAACCTGCTCGGTCTCATCCCCTTCGGCGCGACGGCGACGGGGAACATCATGGTCACGGCGGCGCTGGCCATCATCGCGCTCGTCGTGATCGAGACGGCGGGTTTCGTAGCCCTGGGGCCGGTGGGCTACGCGAAGACGGTGTTCTTCCTGCCGCCGGGGCTGCCGACGGCGCTGAAGCCGCTCATGCTGATCATCATGGCCCCGGTCGAGTTGATCGCGAAGTTCTCGAAGATCATGGCGCTCGCGATCCGGCTGTTCGCCAACATGACGGCGGGTCACTTCGCCCTCCTCGCCTTCATGGGGCTCATCCTGACGTACGGGCCGATGGTGGGCGAGGATGGGGTCTTCGGGCTCGCGGTCGGCGGCGCGACGATCCTGGGGTCGTTGGGCCTCGCGCTGTTCGTGATGATGCTCGAGATCTTCATCTCGCTTCTGCAGGCGTACATCTTCGCGATGCTGACGTCGGTGTTCATTGGGTTGATCCGCCACGCACACTGATCCGCGAGGCGACTCGCGAAACTCCCGCGCCGGAGGTGCGCGGACTGAACGGGGGCGTCGTCCGGACCCCCGACAGGGAAAGGAAACCGGAGCAATACGATGCTGAACATGTTGACGCTGCTACAGGAGGCCATGTCGACCGGCCAGGGCCTCGCGATCGGTCTGGCCATCGTCGGAGGCGGGCTCTCGGTACTCGGGGCCGGTGTCGGAATCGGCCTCATCGGCGGGCGCATGACGGAAGCGATGGCCCGTCAGCCCGAAGAGGCGCAGACCATCCAGTTGGCCGCGATCGTGCTGGCCGTGTTCATCGAGGGTGTAGCGCTGTTCGGGCTCGTGATCGCCGCCTTCATTCGGGGCATCTGATGCGTTCGGTCGGACTCGGCGCGATCGCGGGGTTTGCGGCGCCACTGAAGCTGGCCGCCCAGTCGGAGACGGGGATCTTCTCGCTCAATGTGGGGCTCGTGGTGTGGACGTGGATCCTGTTCGGGCTCACGCTCCTCGTTCTGGTGAAGTGGGTCTTCCCGCTCATCTCCGGAGGGCTCGAGCAGAGGCACGAGAAGATCCAGGGCGCCATCGACGAGGCCCTCTCCGCACGCGATGAGGCCCAGGAGTTGCTGGCCAGGCAGGAGGCCGCGCTGGAAGCGGCGCGCGGCGAGGCGCGGGAGATGCTGGAACATGCCCGCCAGCACGCCGACGGCCTCCGGAAGGAGATTCTCGAGGAGGCGCGGGCACAGCAGGCCCAGATGCTCGACGACGCGCGACGGGAAATCGGACACGAGCGGGACCGGCTGCGCGAGGAGATCCGGCGGGATGCGGTGGATCTCGCGCTGGCGGCGTGCGAACGGCTGATCCGGGCCCGGCTGGACGCCGAGGAGAACCGGCGGCTCGTCCGCGAGTTCGTGTCGGGCGTATAGCGGTCCGATGACGGAGCGAGCGGAGCGATGAGCGCGTCGGCGGTGGCCCGCAACTATGCGGCGACTCTCTTCGATCTCGCGGCACGGGACGGGAGCGAGGCGGAGTACGGGCGGCTGATCGAGGAGATCGGAGACCTGTACACGAACGTCCCGGAGTTTCAGCGCTTCCTGGAGGTGCCCGCGGTGTCGCTGTTCGAGAAGAAGGAGGCGATCCAGGCGGCTCTTTCCGGCCGGGCGCCGAATCTCTTCGTCCGCTTTCTGATGGTCGTGCTGGACCGCCACCGGCAGCGGGCTCTCCCCGGAGTCGCTCGCGCCTACCGCGATCTCCTGGACGCGAGGGCGGGGCGCGTCAGGGCCAGCGTGACGCTGCCGTTCGAGGCGGATGACCGCGTCCGGAGCGAGGTGGTTGCAGCGCTCCAGCGGCGCTTCGAGCGGGAGGTCGTTCCCGAATTCCACATGGATCCGAACATCCTGGGCGGCGTGATCATCCGGGTCGGCGACGAGTTGCTGGACGCCTCGCTGCGGAGGCAACTCGAGCGGATGCGCCGCGAACTGTACTGAGACCTCTGTACCGGGAAGTTCGTACCGGAGAATAGAGAAGAGAAGAGAATATGACAGGTTTCGACAGCTCTCTTCGAGCGAGCGAGATCAAGAAGGCCCTGCTCGAGCAGATCGACCGCTACGAGGAGGAACTTCGGGTCGAGGAGGTGGGCGAGGTCCTCGAGGTGAAGGACGGCGTGGCCCGTATCTGGGGCCTTTCCACATGCGTGGCCAACGAGATGCTCGAGATCACGTCCCGCCACACCGGGGTCTCGGTGACCGGTCTCGCCTCGAACCTCGAGGAAGACAACATCGGCGCCGTGATCCTCGGCGACTATCTGGCCCTGAAGGAGGGCGACCCGGTGCGCCGCACGGGCCGCGTGCTCTCCGTACCCGTGGGCCCGGACATTCTCGGCCGCGTCGTGGACACGCTGGGCCAGCCCGCCGATGGCCGCGGACCGATCGAGACCGTGACCTACATGAAGGTCGACCGGAAGGCGCCCGGCATCGTCTACCGGCAGCCCGTGAACGAGCCGCTGCAGACCGGGCTGAAGGCGATCGACTCGATGATCCCGATCGGGCGCGGGCAGCGCGAGCTGATCATCGGGGACCGCGGCACGGGCAAGACGGCCGTGGCGATCGACGCCATCATCAACCAGCGGGGTCAGGACGTCGTCTGCGTCTACTGCGCGATCGGGCAGAAGGGTTCGACGGTCGCCGGCATCGTCGAGCGGCTGCGCGAGGAAGGCGCGCTCGACTATACGGTCGTGGTGGCCGCGAACGCCTCGGACCCGGCGCCCATGCAGTTCATGGCCCCCTACGCCGCGTGCGCGATCGGCGAGTACTTCATGTACGAGGAAGGCCGGGCGGTCCTCGTGATCTACGACGACCTCAGCAAGCAGGCCGACGCGTACCGCGAGGCGTCCCTCATCCTGCGCCGTCCGCCGGGGCGCGAGGCGTACCCCGGGGACGTCTTCTATCTCCACAGCCGTCTGCTCGAGCGGGCCGCCAAGATCAGCAACGATCCCGAGGCGATCGCCGGCCATCCGGACATCAGGAAGCCCGGCGGTTCGCTGACCGCGCTCCCGATCATCCAGACGGCGGCCGGCGACGTGTCGGCCTACATCCCGACGAACGTGATCTCGATTACCGACGGCCAGATCTTCCTTGAGACCGACCTCTTCTACTCGGGCATCCGTCCGGCCGTGAACGTGGGGATCTCGGTCTCACGCGTAGGAGGGAACGCGCAGATCAAGGCCATGAAGAAGGTCGCCGGACGTCTCCGGCTGGACCTCGCGCAGTTCCGCGAGATCGAGGCCTTCGCACAGTTCGGCACCGAACTTGACGCGGCGACGCAGCGGCAGCTGGACCGCGGCCGGCGGACCGTCGAGGTCCTCAAGCAGGGGCAGTACGACCCGATGCCGGTCGAGGAGCAGGTGATGGTGATCTTCGCCGCCACGCAGGGATTCCTCGACGACCTCGAGGTGTCGAGCCTCCGCGGCTGGGAGGTCGGATTCCTCGAGTACATGCGGACACGCCATTCGGGGGTCGGAGAGGCCATCCGGGAGGAGAGGGAGATCTCGAGCGAGACCGAAGCCGCGCTCCGCGCGGCGATCGAGTTCTACTCGGACACCTTCGCCCACGACGGCACCTCGCGCACCGACGGTTCGGAAGCCGCGGCGAGTCCGGCCGCGGCCGTGACGGCGTAGGGCAGCCGGGGCGGGGGCATGAGCAAGTCGAGAGACATCTATCGGCGGATGAAGTCCGTCGACAGCACGAAGAAGATCACGCGAACCATGGAGATGGTCGCGACCGCCAAGCTCGCGCAGGCGCAGGGGCGGGTGATCCGCGCGCGCCCGTACTCGGCCCAGCTGATGGACATGATCGCCCGGCTCGCCACGCCGGATCTGGCGGAGTCCCAGCCCCTGCTGCGGCAGCCCGACCGCATCGCGCGGGCCGCGGTCGTGCTCGTGACGAGCAATCGGGGACTGTGCGGTGCCTTCAACGCGAACCTCATCCGAACCGCGCAGGCGCAGCTTCGGGAGCTGGGGGAAGCCGGGGCCGCCATCGAGTTCCACGTCTACGGGAACAAGGGGATCTCCTACTTCCGGTTCCGGGGCGTCGAAATGGCGCACGCCCGCAACGACCTCGGGGATCCTCCGGCCACGGAGGATGCGCGGAGTCTGATCGAGGACCTGGCCGCCCGCTTCGTGTCGGGCGAACTGGATGCGGTCCGGCTCGTGTTCGCGGAGTTCCGAAACATGGTCAGCACGCCGCCCAGGGTCCGGCAGATTCTGCCGGTCGGCGTCGGAGAGGCGCGCAGCGGGCCGCAGCCCTTCTACATCCTGGATCCGTCGGAGGACGGGATTCTCGACCATCTCCTGCCGCTCTACGTCACGAATTCGACGTACAGCGCGCTCCTCGAGACGGCGGCGGCGGAGCAGGCCGCCCGCCGTACGGCGATGAAGTCGGCGACGGACAACGCCAACGACTTTCTCGACAACCTGCGACGCACGTACAACCGCGCCCGCCAGGCCGAGATCACCAACCAGATCGCGGAGATCATCGGCGGTGCGGACGCACTCGATGGATAGCATGCACGGGGGCGGCGACGCCCCTCACGAACCGAAAGCCATGAGGCTGACACATGTCTGAAGTATCGCCCGAGGGATCGACGAAACGAGGCGTCGGCCGGGTCGTGCAGGTCATCGGGCCCACGATCGACGCCGTGTTCGAGCCCGGGCATCTGCCGGAGATCTACAACGCGCTCTCCCTGTCGTGGCAAGACGATGACGGGACCGCGCACGATCTCGTCTGCGAGGTGGCGCAGCACATCGGCCGCAATCAGGTGCGCGCCGTCGCCATGGACGCGACCGACGGGGTGAGGCGCGGCATGGACGTCGTGGACACGGGTCACGCGATCACGACCCCCGTCGGCGAGGCCGCGCTGGGCCGGATCCTCAACGTCCTCGGCGAGCCGGTGGATGAGATGGGGCCGGTGGAGGCGAGCGAGCGCTGGCCGATCCACCGCAAGGCCCCCACCCTGCAGAACCTGGAGTCGAAGACCGAGATCTTCATCACGGGGATCAAGGTCGTGGACCTCATCGCCCCCTACGTGAAGGGCGGCAAGACGGGCCTGTTCGGCGGGGCCGGCGTCGGGAAGACCGTCATCATCATGGAACTCATCAACAACATCGCCCAGGAGCACGGCGGCCGGTCCGTCTTCTGCGGGGTGGGCGAGCGCACGCGCGAAGGCAACGACCTGTGGCTCGAGATGAAAGAGTCGGGCGTCATCGATTCGACGGCGCTCATCTACGGGCAGATGAACGAACCCCCGGGCGCGCGTCTGCGCGTGGGGCTCACCGGTCTCACGGTGGCGGAGTATTTCCGCGAAGTGGAGGGCCTCGACGTCCTTCTCTTCATCGACAACATCTTCCGCTTCAGCCAGGCGGGGTCCGAGGTCTCGGCGCTTCTGGGCCGCATGCCGAGCGCGGTCGGCTACCAGCCGACGCTCGCCACCGAGATGGGCAACCTCCAGGAGCGGATCACCTCGACGACGAGGGGCTCGATCACCTCGGTGCAGGCGATCTACGTGCCGGCGGACGACCTCACGGACCCGGCCCCGGCCGCCGCGTTCACGCACCTCGATTCGCAGACGGTGCTTTCGCGCCAGATCGCCGAACTCGGCATCTACCCCGCCGTCGACCCGCTCGACTCGAGCAGCCGGATCCTGAGCGAGCAGTTCCTGGGCGAGCGCCACTACCGGGTCGCGACGGCGGTTCAGCGGACGCTGCAGCGCTACAAGGACCTGCAGGACATCATCGCGATCCTCGGGATGGACGAACTCTCCGAGGAGGACAAGGTCATCGTGAACCGCGCGCGGCGAATCCAGAAGTTCCTCTCGCAGCCGTTCCACGTGGCCGAGCAGTTCACCGGGATCCCCGGCCGCTACGTGCCGCTCGAGACGACGATCGAATCGTTCGAACGCGTCGTCGAGGGCGAGTTCGATCACCTTCCGGAGCAGGCCTTCTACATGGTCGGCGGGATCGAGGAAGTGATCGAGCAGGCCCGGAAGCTGGAGGCGGAGGCCGCATGAGCGGGCGCGACCGGGACGGCCGCGCCGCGCCGGGGCGCGAGGGAGGCGGCTGATGGCGGCGGCGCGCATCGGGGACCACGACGGGCCCTGGAATGACATCCCGTCGGCCGCGAACCTGTCGACGGAACGTCGCCTGCGGGTGACGGTGATATCTCCGTCCGCAGCGGCCTTTTCCGGGGCCGCGACATCCGTCGTCGCGCCGGCGCACGACGGGGAGATCGGCATCCTGTACGGGCATGCCCCGATGGTGGTGCTGCTCGGCGAGGGCTTCCTGCGCGTGCGTACGGACGACGGACCGCGTCGATTCCGCGTCGCCCGCGGCTTCCTGCAGGTGCTCGACAACACCGTCTCCGTCCTGGCCGAACACGTGGACCCGGCCGAGGCCGAATGACCTCGGGGTGGGGCGCGCCGCGAGCTTGACGCGCGCCTCCCCGACCCTTATTCTCCCCATCTTCCCCGCGAGCCCGTTCCATGTGTTCGCGGGGTGCTTTTTGACAATCCGGTAGCGAGTGAGTGCTGGGCGCCGAGTGCGTCTGAGGTGCTTGATGCCGTCAATGAAGATGGATCAAGCAAGTAAGGGCACAGGGTGGATGTCTAGGCACGGACTGGCGATGAAGGACGTGGCAAGCTGCGATAAGCCGGGGGTAGCTGCAAGCAGGCGTTGATCCCCGGATTTCCGAATGGGGAAACCCGGCCGGGGTGATGCCCGGTCATCCCTTCGCTGAATACATAGGCGTTGGGAAGCGAACCGAGGGAACTGAAACATCTAAGTACCTCGAGGAAGAGAAAACAACCGTGATTCCCTTAGTAGCGGCGAGCGAACGGGGAAGAGCCCAAACCGCGGAGGTGCCAAGGCGGCAGCCGTTGCTTCCGTGGGGTTGCAGGGTGGTTCGTGAGAGTCTGCCGGCTCTCGGAGCGTCGCGCGACGGTGAGTCGAATCCGTCTGGAAAGCCAAGCCATAGAGGGTGACAGCCCCGTAGGCGAAGCCGACGTCGCGATCTCCGAACCATCCCTGAGTAGGTCGGGACACGTGAAATCCCGATTGAAACCGGCAGGACCACCTGCCAAGGCTAAATACACGTCCGTGACCGATAGTGAACTAGTACCGTGAGGGAAAGATGAAAAGTACGCCGGGAGGCGGGTGAAACAGATCCTGAAACCGTGTGCCTACAAGCGGTGGGAGCTCGACGCTTTCTTCGTGAGAGACGTCGGGTGACCGCGTGCCTTTTGCATTATGATCCGGCGAGTTATTCCTCAGTAGCAAGGTTAAGCCGTTCAGCGGCGAAGCCGAAGCGAAAGCGAGTCTTAACTGGGCGACAAAGTTGCTGGGGATAGACCCGAAACCAGAGTGATCTATCCATGGCCAGGTTGAAGCGAGGGTAATGCTTCGTGGAGGACCGAACCGTTGTGGGTTGAAAACTGCTCGGATGAGCTGTGGATAGGGGTGAAAGGCCAATCAAACCTGGAGATAGCTGGTTCTCCCCGAAAGATATTTAGGTATCGCCTCTGAGTGTAGACTGCGGGAGGTAGAGCACTGGAAGGGCTAGGGCCCTAAACCGGGTACCAACCCCTACTAAACTCCGAATGCCCGTCAGTTGGTCTCAGGGAGGAAGTGCACGTGCGATAATGTTCGTGCGCGAGAGGGAAAGATCCCAGACCTTCAGCTAAGGTCCCCAAGTGCTAGCTAAGTGACAAAGGTGGTGGATTTGCGGAGACAACTGGGAGGTTGGCTTAGAAGCAGCCATCCTTGAAAGAGTGCGTAACAGCTCACCAGTCAAGCGGGTCTGCGCCGATAATGGTCGGGACTCAAGCTAGCCACCGAAGCTAAGGCTGCGCGCCTCATGGCGCGCGGGGTAGGGGAGCGTTGTCTGAGCTGTGAAGCGGGGCCGGAAGGCTACCCGTGGAGCGCAGACAAGTGAGAATGCCGGAATGAGTACGCGAGAAACAAGGTGAGAACCCTTGTCGCCGTAAGCCCAAGGTTTCCTGAGCCATGTCAATCAGCTCAGGGTTAGTCGGCCCCTAAGGTGAGGCCGAAAGGCGTAGCCGATGGGAAACGGGTCAACATTCCCGTACCACACGATACTGCGCTTGAGTTCGCGGAGGGACGCAGAGGTGAAAGGTCCGTCGTTTCCAAGGACATGAACGATGCAAGGAGGTAGGCGTTTCCGGGTAGGCAAATCCGCCTGGTTAAGCCGAGATCCGACGCCGAAGAAGTCTTCGGACTTCGCTAAGGGATCGTAATCGAACTGCCGAGAAAAGCTTCGCGAACGAGGAGTACGTGTGACCGTACCGCAAACCGACACAGGTGGGCGAGGCGAGTAGCCTCAGGCGCTCGAGTGAGTCTTGGTTAAGGAACTCGGCAAAATGTCCCCGTAACTTAGGGAGAAGGGGAGCCGGCGGTAGGTGAACCCGCTTCGCGCGGGTGAGCTGACACCGGCCGCAGAGAATCGGCCCAAGCGACTGTTTAGTAAAAACATAGGTGTCTGCAAAGTCGTCAAGACGACGTATAGGCACTGACGCCTGCCCGGTGCCGGAAGGTTAAGTGGAGGGGTCAGCTTCGGCGAAGCTCCCAAACGAAGCCCCGGTAAACGGCGGCCGTAACTATAACGGTCCTAAGGTAGCGAAATTCCTTGTCGGGTAAGTTCCGACCTGCACGAATGGCGTAACGACTTGGGCACTGTCTCAACCAAGAGCTCGGCGAAATTGGAGTCTCGGTGAGGATACCGAGTACCCGCG
This sequence comes from Candidatus Palauibacter sp., assembly GCF_965222475.1. Taxonomy (GTDB): domain Bacteria; phylum Gemmatimonadota; class Gemmatimonadetes; order Palauibacterales; family Palauibacteraceae; genus Palauibacter. The sequence goes on from NZ_CBDCUB010000008.1 coordinate 647,234, forward strand.
GCAGGACAAAAAGACCCCGTGCACCTTTACTACAACCTGATATTGGGTTCGGGCATAGTCTGTGTAGGATAGGTGGGAGGCATTGAAGCAGGGCCGCCAGGTTCTGTGGAGCCATTGGTGAAATACCACCCTTGCGATGTCTGGATTCTAACCCGGGACCGTTCATCCGGTTCGGGAACAGTGTCAGGCGGGTAGTTTGACTGGGGCGGTCGCCTCCCAAAAGGTAACGGAGGCGCGCAAAGGTTCCCTCAGCGCGGTCGGCAATCGCGCGAAGAGTGCAAAGGCATAAGGGAGCTTAACTGCGAGACCGACAGGTCGAGCAGATGCGAAAGCAGGCCTTAGTGATCCGGCGGTTCTGTGTGGAAAGGCCGTCGCTCAACGGATAAAAGGTACGCCGGGGATAACAGGCTTATCGCCCCCGATAGTTCACATAGACGGGGCGGTTTGGCACCTCGATGTCGGCTCATCGCATCCTGGGGCCGAAGAAGGTCCCAAGGGTCGGGCTGTTCGCCCGTTAAAGCGGTACGCGAGCTGGGTTTAGAACGTCGTGAGACAGTTCGGTCTGTATCCGCCGTGGGCGTTGGAGATTTGAGGAGAGCCGCTCCTAGTACGAGAGGACCGGAGTGGAGTGACCGCTGGTGTACCTGTTGTCCCGCCAGGGGCATCGCAGGGTAGCTATGTCGCGAAGGGATAACCGCTGAAAGCATCTAAGTGGGAAGCCTACTTCAAGATGAGATCTCCCGCACCGTAAAGGTGCCTGAAGGACCGCAGGAGACGACTGCGTTGATAGGCGGCAGGTGTAAGGCGTGTGAACGTCTCAGCCGAGCCGTACTAATCGTCCGTGAGGCTTGATCCTGATCTTTATACAAGGTCTATAAGCGCTTCAGCGCACTCAAGAGTTTGGCACTCACTCGCTGCTTGTTCTCGAGAATTGCCGGCGGCTTTAGCGAGGGGGAAACACCTGGTCCCATCCCGAACCCAGCAGTTAAGCCCCTCAGCGCCGATGGTACTTGGGCGGAGACGCCCTGGGAGAGTAGGTCGCTGCCGGCGCCTTATCGGAAACGCCTCGTGTCCACGTGGATACGGGGCGTTTCTTGCATCGGGCGACGGGGGCGGGAAGGCGACGGGGCGTCCGTGATGCGGCACCCGGCCGCGCTAGCTAGTGTAGTGTCGCGAAAGTGGCGTTCGCACGGCTCACTTTCGCCAGGATGTCCTCCACGGCGGCGGTCCACTTGAACGGCGCCGGGTCCCGGTTCCGGTCGTCGATGTAGGCCGTGATCGTGTCGGTCAGCTGCTTCACGCCGGTCACGGCGAGCCGCTTGAGCCGGCGCTGCGCCAGCTCCGAGAAGAAGCGCTCGACGAGGTTGAGCCACGAGGACGACGTGGGGATGAAGTGGAACTTCACCCGGGGGTGCTTCTCCAGCCACGCCTCCACCTTCCCGTGCTTGTGCGTCGAGTAGTTGTCGAGGATGACGTGAAGGTCCAGCTCCGGATCGACCCGCGTCTCCACCTCGGCCATGAAGCGGAGGAACTCCCGGTGCCGGTGGCGGGGCACGCACTTGTGGATCACCTCCCCGGTCGCCACGTCCAGCGCCGCGAACAGGGTCGTCGTCCCGTGGCGCTTGTAGTCGTGCGTCATCGTGCCGCACCGGCCCTTCTTCCACGGAAGCCCCGGCTGCGTGCGGTCCAGCGCCTGGATTTGGCTCTTCTCGTCGAAGGCGAACACGACCGCCCGCTCCGGCGGGTCCACGTACAGCCCCACCACGTCGCGGAGCTTCTCCACGAACTCCGGGTCGGTCGAGAGCTTGAAGGTGCGCGTGAGGTGGGGCTTCAGCCCGTGCGCCCGCCAGATCCGCGCCACCTGGCTGTGGTGGAGCCCGGCCGCCTCCGCCATCAGCCGCGTGCTCCAGTGCGTCCCCCGCGGCGGCTTCTCCTCCAGCGTCCGGCGCACGACCTCCGCCTCCACCTCCGGCGTGATGCTCGTTCGCGGACGGCCCCGGCGGGGCCGGTCCTCCAGTCCGGCGAGACCCTCGGCCTCGTACCGGTCCAGCCACCGCTGCACGGTCGGCAGCGAGAGGCCGAACTTCCGGGCCATGGCCCGGCCCGACAGGCCGCTGGCCGAACCGAGGACGATCCTGGCGCGCTCGGCGCGCCGCTGCGGGGTCTTCCGGGCTCGAACCCGCCGTTCGAGCTCCTCGCGGTCCCCGGGCCGCAACCGGATCCTTCGTATCTTGGGCATGCGCCGAAGATAGCACGTGTTTCCCCCATTGACCATCTCATCTCTGCGACACTACACTAGGGCTGCGGACGGCGACGACCTTTCGCCATTGTCTTGCTACGGGGTGGTGACGGCGAGGAAGCGGCGGACGGCGGCGGCGGGGTCTGGGGCGGACATGACGGCGGAGAGGACGGCGATGCCGGCGCCGGTGGCGTGGACGCGGGCCGCGTTGTCCGGAGTGATGCCTCCGATCCCCAGGCAGGGCAGGCCGCTCGCCTTCCGGACTGCGCGGACGCGGTCGGGGCCGATCGCTTCGTCGGCGAGGCCGGGCTTGGAGCGGGTGCCGAAGACGGCCCCGACACCGAGGTAATCGGCTCCGGCCGCGGCGGCGCGGCGGGCCTCGTCCGGATCATCGGTCGAGTAGCCGATGAGGAAGTCGGGGGGAGAGAGTCTGCGCGCGGTGGGGAGGGGCAGGTCCTCGGGGCCGAGGTGGACGCCATCGGCGCCCGCGGCGAGGGCGACATCGAGGCGATCGTTGACGACGAGCAGGGCGCCGGCGGGCGCTGTGATCGCGAGGAGCCGGATGGTCGTCTCGAGCAGGGTTCGGCTGTCGACCGTCTTGTGGCGAAGCTGGATGGCGGTGGCGCCGGCGCCGACGCAGTCCGCGACGACCTGTTCGAGCGGTCGTCCGCAGGCGGGCCGTGGGTGCGTGAGCACCATGAGACGCCCCGGATCGGGCACGGCGGGCGCCGGGCGCGGGCTCAGCGCGCCGCGTCGCGGGCGAGCCGTATGCGGCTTATTGCGGCGTTGTGTTCCCGCAGGGTGCGCGTGAACTCGTGCGAGCCATCGTTCCGCGCCACGAAGAAGAGGTATTCGTGCTCCGCGGGTTGGAGGGCGGCGCGCAGCGACGCCGCGCCCGGAGAAGCGATGGGGCCGGGCGGCAGCCCCGGCTGCGTGTAGGTGTTGTAGGGGTGGTCCGCGACGGCATCGATGTCGCGGTAGAGGAGGCGCGACCTCGGTTCCCCAAGCGCGAAGTGCACCGTCGGGTCCGCCTGGAGCAGCATCCCGCGTTGCAGGCGGTTCCAGTACACGCCCGCGACGACCGTACGCTCATCCCCTCTCTGGACCTCCTTTTCGACGATGCTGGCCAGGGTCACGATCTCGCGCTCGTCCAGTCCGAGCGTCGCGGCCCGGGCTCGCTCGTCCTCGCCCCAGAACGCGTGATAACGGCCGACCATCGCGGCGACGATCGCAGGGAGGCCGACGCCCTCGGCGAACCGGTACGTCTCCGGAAAGAGGTATCCCTCGAGTGTCGGCCCCGGGACACCGAGTTCGGAAGCCCGCGCCGGATCTGTCAGGTAGGCCTGGACCGCCTCCACCGGATCTCCGCTGTACGCGGCGAGACGATCCGCGACTTGCGGGATCCCGAAACCCTCCGGAATCGTCAACGGTGTGGTGACGACCGCGCCGCTGTGAAGCGCCCGCAACAGGTACGCGTACGGCGCCCCTCTGGGAATCTCGTAACGGCCGGCCTTGAGCGACCTCGCCTCTCCCCTGAGGCGCACGTAGGCGTCGAACACTCCGAAGTGGCCGATCAGTCCGGCCGTCTCCAGCAGTTGGGCGACGTCTCCGGAGGCGACCCCCTCGGGCACGCGAATCTCGACGGTAGATCCGTCCGCGGGCCCCACCCCCCGGAACTCGGTGGAGAAGAACCCGTACGCCACGGGTGCCGCGGCCGCCAACACGGCGGCCACGCACCGACCCGCCTGCCGCCTCCCCGGCCGGCCGCTCATGGCCCTTCCGTGTCCGCGCCCACGGCCGAGATCGCAGTGCTCCGCAGGTAGGCGGAGAGCATGAGGGAGGCCGCGACCTCGTCGGCCCGACCCTTCTGTTCTCGCTTCGCCCTGGGCAGCTGCATGGCGAGAATCTCCCGTTCCGCGCGCGCCGTGGACAGCCTCTCGTCCCACTCGATGGTGCGTACCCCGGTGGCCTCCCGGAGGGCTCGCGCGAAGGTTCGTGCCTCCTCCGCCATCGCTCCCGCGGTACCGTCCATCGCGAAGGGAATACCCACGAGGATGGCCGCGGGCTCCACTTCGGTCACGAGCGCGACCAACCTATGTGGGAGGGCGGAGGCTGGTGCTCCCCGCCTCGGTCGCTCGATCACGCCGCGAGGCGTCGCGATCGTCCGGGTCGGGTCCGTGACGGCGACCCCGATGCGCCGCCGGCCGTAGTCGAGGGCCATGAGGCGCCCCGCGGGGGTCACCAGCGCCCCGCGCCTCCGAGGTCGACCCCGGCCGGGACCTCCCGGATCGTTGTCGCGGAGCCGAACATGAACCAGCAGGGCTGGCCGCCGCCGCATCGGACTTCCCTGACTGCCACCGGGCGGTTCGCCGCGCGGCTCAACACTCCACCGAGCAATGCGGCCGCGAAGTGACAGCACGCCCCGCCGGGAAGTTCCTCCGGCGCCTCAACGGAGTCGCGCCACGCAAGGGCGCCCGACCGTTGGCTTACGGGCCGGTACGATACCGAGCCGAGTCCGGCCCGGCGGAGGGCCGCATCGAGCCGGGACCAGAACTCGGACGCCGGCAGCGCCGCGGGCGCCTCGGCCAACGTCGCGAGAAGACCTCCGCCCGCGCGGTCGCCGGCTTCACGCACCGCCTCGATCCCCGGATCGCCGCGCTCGACGCAACGGCGGAAGAGGGTCGAGAGGGCGGACCTGGGGAGGCTTACGACGGGATCCTGCGTGGGGGAATTCATCGGCCGGAAAGCTAGACAGGCGATCGAAGGGGGACAAGGTTGGCCCGCACGCGTGGTCTGCGCGAAGCTCCCGAACCCGGATGATGCCTTGCTCCTGACGCCACTCATCGAGAAGAAACGCGACGGCGGCCGCCTCACGCCCGACGAGCTGGAGACACTCCTTCGGGCGTACATGGAGGGCGCGTTCGCGGACTACCAGATGTCCGCCTTCCTCATGGCGGCGTTCATCCGCAGCCTCGATCCCGGGGAACTGTCCGTGCTCACGCGGGCGATCATCGAATCGGGCACAAGGCTCGACTTCGCGGACGATGGCCCGCCGCCCGTCGACAAGCACTCGACGGGCGGCGTCGGCGACAAGGTCTCGCTCGTACTCGCGCCCCTCCTGGCGGAAGCGGGGCTTCGGGTTCCGATGATGTCGGGTCGCGGGCTGGGGCACACGGGCGGGACGCTGGACAAGCTCGAGTCGATCCCGGGATTCCAGGTCTCCATCGAACTCGACCGCTTCCGGACCATCCTCGACGAGGTCGGCTGCGCGATGATCGGGCAGACGAGGGAGATCGCGCCGCTCGACGGGCGGCTCTACGCCCTGCGGGACGTCACCGGGACGGTGCCCTCGCCGACCCTCATCGCGGCCTCCATCGTCTCGAAGAAGGTCGCCGAGGGGATCGAAGCGCTGGTGCTCGACGTGAAGTTTGGGCGCGGTGCGTTCATGACCGACGAGAGACGGGCCCGGGGACTGGCCCGGACGATGGTCGACCTCGCCGCCGCCGAGGGGGTTCGGGCCACGGCGCTGCTGACGGCCATGGATGCGCCCCTCGGCTATACGATCGGCAACGCGCTCGAGGTGGCGGAAGCGATCGAGACGCTGAGGGGCGGCGGGCCCGCCGATCTGCGCGAGGTCACGCTCGCCCTCGGCGCCGAATTGCTCGTCTCCACCGGCCGTGCCGCCGATGTCGAGGCTGCCGCGGCGGGGCTCGGCACCATACTGGAGGGTGGCGCGGCGCTGGGGCGGCTCGCGCGGCTCATCGAGGCGCAGGGCGGCGACCCGCGCGTGGCGGACGACCCGGGCCGGCTCCCGTCGGCGCCGGTGCGGGTGCCCTTCCGCTCGCCGGCTCCCGGCTGGCTCGACATCGACGCGCGCCGCGTGGGGCTCGCCTCGGTCGAACTGGGCGCGGGCCGCCGGCGCGTTGCGGACAGGATCGATCCGACGGTCGGCTTCGAGTTGCACCGCTTGGCGGGCGATCACGTGTCCGAAGGCGAGGTCCTGGTCACGATCCACGCGGCCGATTCGTCGAGCGCCGCCACCGCCGGGCAGCGTCTGATCGAAGCCATTGAACTCTCGGAGGAACCGCTCCCCCCGCGGAGGCTGATCCTGGACCGGGTCGACGAAGCTGGCCGGGCGGACGGCTGACATCCGCCCCCGCCCCGGTCAGTAAGGTGGGCCCACCGGCCGCCTTGAGGACGACCCGGCCGTCCACGGGCCGTGCGCGTCGCACGTCTCCGTCGGCTCGGTCCCTTCCAGGTAGATCTCGACGTAGCTGAGTTCGACCGGGCACCACCGCGTCGACAGGAGGCCCGTCGTCTCGTCCACCGTACGCTCGATGAGGCCCTCGGGACGTTCCCAGGCGTCGGGGTATTCGTGCGTCTCGTAGTAGTGCGCGAGCACCGCCGCCCCGACGGGCGCCGCCGTTCCGCCCCCGGTCGCCCCCCGATAGATCCGCTGCGGCCGGTCGAAGCCGATCCAGGTCGTCGTCACGAGATCCGGCGTGAAGCCGACGAACCAGGTGTTCGTGGCGTCGTTCGTGGTTCCGGTCTTCCCCCCGACCGGCACGGTGTAGGGAATCTCGTAGCGCGACCGCACCGCCAGCGTTCCCGTTCCCATGTCCACCGCGTCGCGCAGCATCGACTGGGCGATCCAGGCGATGCCGGGGTCGAGTACGCGCTCCCGCTGCACCTGGCTCTCCCACATGACGCGGCCTTCCTTGCTCTCGATGCGGAGGATCGACCGCGGGCTGACGCGGACGCCGAGATTCGCGAAGGTCGTGTACGCGGTGGCGACCTCGATCGGCCGCAGGTCGACGGAACCGATGGCGGCGGACGGAACGCGCGGGACTGCCGACGAGATCCCCATCCGTTCGGCCATCTGCGCGAACGACTCCTCTCCGACGCGCTGCCCCAGCTTGACGGCCACGACGTTGATGGAGCGGGCGAGCGCGCGCCGCAGCGTCAGCGGCCCCTTGAAGTCCTCGTCGAAGTTGCTGGGCGCGTAGGGGTCGCCGCCTACGTTCTCGAGGTAGTACGGCTGGTCGTAGATGACCTCGGAGGCCGGGATCCCGGAGGCGATCGCCGTCGTGTAGACGAACGGCTTGAACACCGAGCCCGGCTGCCGGACGGCCTGCGTCGCCCGGTTGAACTCCGAGTCGCGAAAATCGCGTCCCCCCACCATCGCGCGTACGTCGCCCGTCGCCGCATCCAGCGCGATGAACATGCCCTGGACGTACGGCATCTCGCCATCGCGGCTCGCCTGATACTGATACAGGCTGTCCGGGGGCCAGGCGCGCACCTCCTCGAAGGTGACGCCCGAAAACGCCGGGTGTCGGTCCACCCACTCCAGCTGCGCGAGCAACGCCGAGTCCGCCACGGCCTGGAGATCGGGATCCAGCGTCGTGTAGACCCTGTATCCCTTCTCGTAGATGTCCATGCCGTACAGAGCCTGGAGTCGCTGCCGCACCCATTCCACGAAATACGGGGCTTCCTGCCGGATTCGGGCCCCGCGCGTCAGCTCCAGCGGATACGCCTTTGCCGCCGCCGCGTCCTCGGGGCTCACGAGTCCCTGCTCCGCCATCAGCGCGAGGATGAGGTTCCGCCGCCCGATCGCCCGTTCGGGGCGGCGGGTCGGGTTGTAGCCGGCGGGATTCCTGGGGATCGCCGCGAGGAGCGCCGCTTCGGGCAGGTTGAGCTGCGCCGCCGTCTTCCCGAAATAGCGTTCGGCCGCGGCCTGGACCCCGTACACGCCGTCGAAATTGATCTGGTTGAGATAGGCCTCGAGGATCTCGGTCTTGCTGTACGCGCGCTCGAGATCGATCGCGACCCGCATCTCGCGGAGCTTCCGGCGCACGGTGATGTCCCGCCGGTCCACCGACCCCTGGAACATGTTGCCCGCGAGCTGTTGCGTGATCGAGCTACCGCCGGCGGCTCCGTAGCCCTGCAGCAGAAAATCGACAAACGCCTTGCTGGTCCGCCACAGGTCAACGCCGGCGTGGCCCCAGAAACGCTTGTCCTCGACCGCGATGAAGGCGTTGTAGATGTGCCGCGGGAGGTCGTCCATCCGGATTGGCGTGCGGCGCTCGATGGCGAGTTCGGCGAGGAGCGAGCCGTCCGCGGCGAACAGCTTCGTAGCCTCCTTGGGTTCGAAGGCGTAGATCTGGGCGATCGATGGGCATGCGTCGCAGAGGTGCGTCCAGCCCCGCCAGCCCAGGCCGGCCAGGAAACTCGCCGCGCCGAGGATGGCGACCACGATGCCCCCCCGCACTCGCGCCGGGAGCCTCCTCCAGCCCGCGATCGTCCAGCGGAGGGCGGTCTTCCTCCGCGGAGCGGTCTTCTTCCGCCGTGGCGTCCCGCGCCGCCCGCCGCGGGCGCGTCGCGCCTTCCGGGAGTTCCGCCTCCGCATCATGCCGCTCCCCGCCCTGCGCTCCCGCTGCCGCTCACGATCTCCTCCGGACTTCGCCCCTCGCGTCGAACCGCCGCGAGGCCGATTGTATCGTCACGCCGCTCCCGACGGGAGCCACGACGAGATGACAGGGAATATACCGAACCCGCGTGCGAATGTTTCTCCCCCTGGAAGAACAGCTCCGTCGAATCCGGCAGGGCGCCGAGCAGATCGTCCCCGAAGCCGAACTCCTCGCCAAGCTCGAACGCTCGGCGAAGGAGGATCGTCCACTCATTATTAAACAAGGCTTCGACCCCACGCGCCCGGACCTCCACATCGGCCACGGCGTCTCGATCCACAAGCTGCGCACGTTCCAGAAACTCGGTCACCGGGTCGTCTTCGTGATGGGGGACTTCACGGCCCGCGTCGGGGACCCGAGCGGGCGCGACGAAACGCGTCCGATGCTGTCCGAGGAGGAGATCGAGTCAAACCTCGCCACCTACGAGGAACAGCTGTTCCGCATCCTCGATCCGGAGACGACGGAGATCCGCCGGAACAGCGAGTGGCTCGCGCGGCTCACGCTCGCGGACATTCTGCGCCTCACCTCCCAGTACACCGTGGCCCGCATGCTCGAGCGCGACGACTTCGCGGAGCGCCACCGCGAGGGCCGCCCGATCAGCCTCGTCGAGTTCCTCTACCCCATGATGCAGGGCCACGACTCGGTCGCCCTGCGGGCCGACGTCGAACTCGGCGGGACCGACCAGCTCTTCAACCTCCTGCTCGGCCGGACGCTGCAGGAGCGTGCCGGACAGGAGCCGCAGGTCTGCCTGATCATGCCGCTGCTGCGCGGCACGGACGGCAGGCGGAAGATGTCGAAGAGCTACGACAACTACATCGGCATCTCGATGGAAGCGGAGGATGCCTTCGGGCGCGTAATGTCGATTCCGGACACGCTCCTCGAGGAGTGGATCTCGCTCGCGTCGAGCGCCCGGGGCGAGGAGCTTGCCCGGCGCCGGCGCGAGGCCGGGACCGATCCGCTGGCGGCCAAGCGCTGGCTGGCCGGGGACATCGTCGCGCGATATCACGGCGCGGCCGCCGCCCGGCGGGCGCGGGAGGCGTTCGACCGTCTGCACCGCCACCGGAAGGTGCCGGAGGATATCCCGACGGTCGCGCTCTCGCTCGACGGCCGTGATGGGTTGTGGATCGCCCACGTATTGCGCGACTCGGATCTCGCGTACTCCTCCTCGGAGGCCGGCCGGCTCATCCGCCAGGGAGCCGTGCGCGTGGACGGAGATGTCATCGCCGACCGGGACCTGCGCCTCGGCGCGGGTGAGTACGTCGTGCAGCGCGGCAAGCGGAAGTTCGCGCGAATCTCGGTTGAGCCGTAGATCGAGCCCTTGCACGCCCTGAAATGCCCGCTCATGTTATCCGGTCCCCTCCACCGGGGGAATTGGCGTTCCTGCACCCGGGAAGCGGACAGGGTGTCCCGAAACGGTGCGCTCGAACGTTATACACAGGAGCGGTAACGCGCAGCAGACTCTGACGGCTTGTTTTCGGACGCGGTGTATCGACCCGGCCGCGCCGACGAGGGGAGCACCTCTCGAATAGTTCCGGGTCCTGGAGGATCCCACTGCCACAGGAGGGTGATCCATGTTGTTTGACTTGTCAGGAAGGCGGAGGCGCGTGAGCGCGCTGGCCGCCACCGCAGTGAGCGCCTGGCTCTTTATCGGTGCGGCTCCGCTGCTCGCCCAGGGGGCGGTGTCGGGGACGGTGACCGACGCGGAGTCGCTCGCCCCGGTAGCGGGCGCGCAGATGTTCGTAGCGGGTACGGTGATCGGCACGCTGTCGGGCCCGGAGGGCACGTACCGCATGGAAGGGGTGCCGGCGGGCGAGCAGACGGTGACGGTGCGTCTGATCGGCTATCGCGAGCTCTCTCAGACGGTGACGGTCCAGTCGGGGCAGGTGGCCACGGCGGACTTCTCGGTGCAGCAGACGGCGCTGCGGATTCAGGACATCGTGGTCACGGGGGTGGTCGGCGCGACGCCGCAGGTGAAGCTCCCGTTCACGGTGGAGCGTCTCTCGGCGCAAGACCTCCCGGTCCCGGCCGCGGACGCCTCTTCGCTGCTCGCGGGTAAGGCGGCGGGCGTATCGGTCGTGTCCGGCTCGGGCCAGCCCGGCCAGCCGGCCGACATCCTGCTCCGCGGCCCGACGTCCATCAACGCATCCGGCCGTTCGCAGGCGCCGCTGATCGTGATCGACGGCGTGATCCAGTCCGAGCAGGCATCGCTCTCCGACGTGGGCGCGCTGGATGTCGACCACGTGGAGATCGTGAAGGGCGCGGCGGCGGCTTCGCTGTACGGCTCGCGTGCGCAGAACGGCGTGATCCAGATCACGACGAAGCGCGGCACGGGTCTGCAGACGAACTCGCTGAACATCCTCACCCGGGGCGAGTACGGCTTCGGCCAGCTCGTCGGCGAAATCGGCCTCGTGCGATCGCACCCGTACACGATGAACGCCTCCGGGACGAAGTTCATCGACTCGACGGGCAGCGAGGTCGACTTCCGCGACCTCAACCGTCCGGGCTTCGGGTCGGCGATCCTCTACAACCAGATCATGCCGGGAGAGGCCGCGACGCCACAGACGGCGTTCGCGAACCAGGCTTTCCCGAACGACCTCTTCAACCACATGGACACGTTCTTCGATCCGGGCGAGACGGTGGACATCTACGGGGCGGTGACGGGCCGCTTCGGCGAGTCGAGCTTCCGGGTGAGCGTGGACCAGTTCCGCGAGGCCGGGGTGGTCAGCTGCGCGGTGTGCGCCGACAACCTCGGCGATCTGAACGCGGACCGCGTCGCGCAGGGGCTGTCGGCCTTGAACGTCGGGTTGCCGAATGACGAAGGCTACCAGCGGCAGAACGTGCGCCTCAACGTCGACACGCGTTTCGGCGACCTGGACATCGCGGCGAGCGGCTTCTACTCGCGCGCCGACCAGGACGACCGGGCCGTTTCCACGGGCGCCTTCTCCCGCCTGACCTTCATGTCGCCCGCGATCGACATCACCGACATCGATCCGAGCGACGGGTATCCCGACATCAACGCGGACCCGCAGTCGATCGAGCCGAACCCGCTCTACCTGCTGGCCGTCAACGACAGCCGGGACAAGCGGACGCGGACGATGGGCTCGGTGGACCTCAACTACTCGCCCACGGGGCTCGACTGGCTGACGTTCGAGGCGAACGCCTCGTTCGACCGCACGGACTTCCGCGACTACAGGATCCGGCCCAAGAACGAGCGCACGGCCGGCGGCGGCGGCACCGGTGACTTCACCGGCGGCAGCCTGAGGGAGTTCAACTTCACGGACGAGGCGATCAACGCCTCGGTGACGCTCGGCGCCAGCCAGACGTTCATGGACGGCGATCTCACGGTGCGCGGGAAGGCCCGCTACCTGATCGAGGATCAGGACTTCGGCTCGAACGGCGTGTTCGGGAGCCGCTTCTCGGTGCAGGACGTGCCGAACTTCGGCGCGATCATCGGCGAGACGAGCGGGAACAACCAGGTCCGCCAGATCAAGGCGGAGGGGCTGTTCGGGATCGCGAGCGCGGACTACCGCGGCCGCTACATCCTCGACGGTCTGGTCCGTCGCGACGGCTCCTCGCTGTTCGGTCCGGACGAGCGCTGGCAGACGTACTACCGGGGCTCGGTCGCGTGGCGGATCGCGCAGGAGGACTTCTGGAACATCGACGCGATCGATGAGTTCAAGCTGCGCTTCTCGCTGGGGACGGCGGGCGGCCGGCCCAACTTCTACGCCCAGTACGAGACGTTCGGCGTCTCGGCGGGCGCGATCTTCCCGGTCAACCTCGGGAACACGGCGTTGAAGCCGGAGTTCACGACCGAGCGCGAGGCGGGGATGAACTTCGTGTTCTTCGAGAACATCGGGCTCGACCTCACGTATGCGTGGCAGACGACGGACGACCAGCTGCTGCAGGTCCCGCAGCCGGCGTTCGTGGGCTTCTCGAGCCAGTGGCAGAACGCGGGCGAGATCTCGGCCCAGACGTACGAGGCGTCGCTCCGCTACGCGGCGATCGACGAACAGGACGTGGGCCTGCAGTTCCGCGTGAACTGGGACAAGACGAAGCAGGAGATCACGCGCCTCGACGTTCCCGCCTATCAGTTCAGCGCCTTCTACGTCGCCGAAGGTCGTCCGCTGGGCGAGATGTGGGGCGAAATCTGGGCCGAGAGTTGCGCGGACCTCGCGCCGGTCGGCATCTCCGCCTCCGACTGCGCCTCGAACTTCCAGGTGAACGACGACGGGCTGCTCGTCCCGACGGGCAGCGCCAACTTCACCGACGGGTTCAGCAGCGGGCTGTGGGGCACCCAGGTCATGGTCGCCACGGAGGACGGCGAGAACTCGTACCACTGGGGTCTTCCCATCAAGATCCGGGACTACTCTCCGGTGTGCGTGGAGAAGAATCCCGGCGACTACATGGAGAAGTGCCCGCTCGTCGAAGATCGCCTCCCGATCGGGAACACGACGCCCAACTTCAACACGTCCTTCGCGACCAACTTCCGGTACAAGGGCCTGAGCCTGAACGCCCTGCTCGAGGCCTCCATGGGGCACCACATCTACAACGGGACGAGACAGTGGTCGCTTCGCGAGCTGCGTGGTGAGGACACGGACCAGACGGGCAAGTCCCTGGAACACAACAAGCCCGTCGGATACGCGTCGGCGATCTACTCGGTCAACGCCGACAACTCGTGGTTCATTGAAGACGGCTCCTGGATCAAGGTCCGCGAGCTGTCACTCGGCTACACGCTGCCGGCGTCGATCGTGGAGAGCCTGTTCGGCGGCGTCTTCGACCGCGTGACGATCAACGCGATCGGTCGCAACCTGTTCACGATCACCGATTACCGCGGCTACGATCCCGAGGTCGGCGGCGGCGGCGGCCAGCTGGGAAGCACGGCGATCAACGCCCAGGACAACTTCGCATATCCGAACTTCCGGACGTTCACCTTCTCGGCGGAACTGGTCTTCTAGACCTCAACCTGTTGACAGCGGCGGGCCCCGCCCTCTCCGGAGGGCGGGGCGCTCCCGGGTTTCGACGAACCGACGGGAGATCCCGATTGCATTGGAGGAGAAGAATGAAGAACAAGCTGGTACCCACAGCCTTCGCGCTGGCGATGCTGGTCGGCTCTACGGGTTGCGACCTCCAGGTCGACAACCCGAACGAGCCGGACCGCGCGCGCGCTCTGGCCGGGCCGGATGATGTGGAGACGCTCATTGCGAGCTCCTTCCAGAAGGTCTGGGAGGTCGGGCATTACTGGAACAACGCGAACTTCGCCTTCGGTCACATGGCGAGCCGCCACACGGCGACGTGGGGCAACATGGGGATGAACGACCTCGGCCGTGAGCCGCGGGAGACGCTCCCCAACTCGCCCTCGTATCGCTGGTCCTACGTCTTCGAGGCGAACTGGGGCGACACGTACGGCGGCATTTCGGCCGCGTCGGACGGGATCCGGGCCATCGATTCCGGTCTGGAGATCGGACCGGGCGGCGATCGCAACACCCGTGCGCGTGCCTTCGCCCAGACGAGCCAGGCGATTCTGAGCTGCCTGCTCGCGCTGTGGTACGACCAGGCGTTCATCGTCGACGAGACGGTCGACCTCTCCGGCGAGCTCGAGACGGTCGACTACAACGCGACGTTCAGCTACGCCATGGGCAAGCTGGACGAGGCCGAGTCGGCCGCCCGTTCCGCCTCGTTCGACCTCGAGGATACGTGGATCAACGGCAACTCCTGGAGTAACAACGAGCTTGCGGACTACCTCGTGAGCTGGAAAGCGCGCTGCGCGGCGAACCTGCCGCGGACGGATGCCGAGGCGGCGGGCTCGAACTGGAGCCAGATCATCGCGAACGCGCAGAACGGAATCCGCGACGTCGTCGTGCTCGGCGAGGACTCCTCGTCCGACACCGCGTGGTTCGACGGCCTCAAGTCGCTCATGCAGGAGAACGAGACCTGGCACCGGATGCACATGGACTGGGTCGGCATGGCGGACCAGAGCGGCGAGTATCAGGACTGGCTGTCGACGCCGACGGAGCAGCGCACGGCGCGCCTGCTGACGTTCGGCGATGACATGCGCTTCCCCCCGCAGAACCTGGAAGGGACGACCTCCGACGTGGTGAGTCCGTCCGTCGCGTCCTACGGGCCGCGGTCGCGCTTCAACGCGACGATCATCTTCCGTCCCGAGCGCGGTACGTATCGCCAGTCGCACTACGGCGACATGCGCTACGACGCGTACACGCAGAGCTGCAGCTTCTGCTTCTTCGGCGACATGGAGCACATGACGTCGCAGGAGATGGACGCCTACGTCGCCGAGGGCCATTACCGCATGGGCAACTTCGCGGGCGCGGCGGACATCGTGAACCGGACGCGCACGGAGGCGGGTCTGCCGGCGGCGCCGGCGAACCCGACGGATGCGGTGCCGTCGAACGGGGCGGGCGAGTGCACGCCGCGCAAGCGATACGACGTGCGGGGACGCTGCGGCAACCTGCGCGATGCGATGTGGTTCGAGCACTTCGAGACCGTGTTCAACGTGTTCGGCGGGCTCGAGCACTGGCACGGGCGTCGCAACGACCTCCTGCCGGCGGGGACGGCGCTGCAGTTGCCGATGCCGGCGGCGGACCTCGAGGTCCTGCAGCGGGACATCTACACGTTCGGTGGAGTAGGCGGAGTGAGTTCGGCTCCCAACCCGATTCCGCCGTCCGTGGTTCCAGGCAACCTGAACTCCGCGCTGGAGCGGGCGGCCTACTCGCTGGCCCGTCTCAAGGCGGATCGGGTCGCGAGGACGAGTCTCGTCCGGCGCTAGGATCCGACGCCAGCGGGTTGCGGGGGGCGTGAGCCCTCCGCGACCACGCTTCATACAGCGATGTTGCCGGAGTTCACGCACCTCCGGGCCAGGCCTTTCAGGGCCAGGCTCGGAGGTGCGTTGTTTTCGGCTTCAGCGGGGGTCGTCGTCGGGGAAGGGCCGCGGTCTTGTCACGGTCGCGGGGTCATGAAACGTTTAGGGTGAGGATATCCTCGGCGAACACGGAGCCTGGACGGGCTTCCCTGGCGTCCGGGGAGCGCGCCCTGGATTCCCGGGGCCCACGGAGGACGGCTCTTGCAGAGACTTCTTCGCAGACAGCAACCACGCACCTTCGCGCCACGCCCGCGGGCGGATGATGCGGATGATGCGGGGTGCGTTTTTTTGCAGTGATTTCTCGACCCGGCGTGTCGGCCCGGCCGTGTCGAGCGGGGGCGAGCGCCCCCGGAATTGCGGGCCGCAGGGGAGGATCCCGCTTGCACAGGAGGTGATCCATGCTGTTTGACTTGTCAGGAGGGCGGAAGCGCGTGAGCGCGCTGGCCGCCACCGCAGTGAGCGCCTGGCTCTTTATCGGTGCGGCTCCGCTGCTCGCCCAGGGGGCGGTGTCGGGGACGGTGACCGACGCGGAGTCGCTCGCCCCGGTAGCGGGCGCTCAGGTGTTCGTAGCGGGTACGGTGATCGGCACGCTGTCGGGCCCGGAGGGCACGTACCGCCTCGAGGGCGTGCCCGCGGGCCAACAGACGGTGAGCGTGCGTCTGATCGGCTATCGCGAGCTCTCTCAGACGGTGACGGTCCAGTCGGGGCAGGTGGCCACGGCGGACTTCTCCGTGGAGCAGACGGCGCTGCGGATTCAGGACATCGTGGTCACGGGGGTGGTCGGCGAGACGCCGCAGGTGAAGCTCCCGTTCACGGTGGAGCGTCTCTCGGCGCAGGACTTTCCGGTCCCGGCGGCCGATGTCTCTTCGCTGCTGACCGCGAAGGCGGCGGGCGTATCCGTGGTTTCCGGTTCGGGCCAGCCCGGCGCGGAGGCTTCGGTCCTGCTGCGCGGCCCGACCTCGATCAACTCGTCCGGCCGCTCGCTGGGACCGCTGATCGTGATCGACGGCGTGATCCAGTCCGAGAGCGCGACGCTCTCCGACGTGGGCGCGCTGGATGTCGACCACGTGGAGATCGTGAAGGGCGCGGCGGCGGCGTCGCTGTACGGCTCGCGCGCGCAGAACGGCGTGATCCAGATCACGACGAAGCGCGGCACGGGTCTGCAGACGAACTCGCTCAACATCCTCGTGCGAGGCGAATACGGGATGGGCCAGCTCGTCGGCGACGTCGGACTGACACGCTCGCATCCGTACCTGATGAACTCGTCCGGGACGAAGTTCATCGACTCCGACGGGAACGAGGTGGACTTCACCGACCTGAGCCGCCCCGGTTTCGGAGCCCCGGTCCTCGCGAACCAGATCAACCCGGACGAGACGGGCGATTCCTTTACGTCGTTCGCGAACCAGGCTTTCCCGCACGAGCTGTTCGACCACATGGACACGTTCTTCGATCCGGGCGAGACGACGGACGTCTACGGGGCGGTGACGGGCCGCTTCGGCGAGTCGAGCTTCCGGGTGAGCGTGGACCAGTTCATGGAGGGCGGCGTCGTGCGCTGCGCACCGTGTATCGACAACCTCGCCTCGCTCAACACCGACCGGGTCGCCCAGGGGCTGACCGCCTTCGACGTGGGGCTTCCGGATGATGACGGCTACAACCGGCAGAACGTGCGCCTGAACGTGGACACGCGCTTCGGCGACCTGGACATCGCGGCGAGCGGCTTCTACTCGCGTGCGAACCAGGATGACAAGGCCGTGGCGAACAGCGCCTTCAGCCAGCTGACCTTCGCGTCTCCCGCGGTCGACCTCACGCAGATCGATCCGACGGACGGCTACCCGCTCATCGATGCCGACACGCAGTCGATCTCGTCCAATCCGCTGTACCTGCTCGCGGTCGTCGACAGCCGCGACAAGCGGACGCGGACGATGGGCTCGGTGGACCTCAACTACTCGCCGACGGGACTCGACTGGCTGACGCTCGAGGCGAACGCCTCGTTCGACCGCACGGACTTCTACGACTACACGCTCTTTCCGAAGAACGAGAAGACGCGAGAGGGACCGACCGGCGGCAGCCTGCGCGAGTACAACTACACCGATGAGGCGATCAACGCCTCGGTGACGCTCGGCGCCAGTCAGACCTTCATGGACGGCAATCTGACCGCCCGCGGGAAGGTCCGCTACCTGATCGAGGACCAGGCCTTCGGTGCGAACGGCGTGTTCGGAAGCCAGTTCTCGGTGCAGGACGTGCCGAACTTCGGCGCGATCATCGGCGCGACGACCGGGAACAACCAGGTCCGCGAGATCAAGGCGGAGGGTCTGTTCGGGATCGCGAGCGTGGACTACCGCGGCCGTTACATCCTCGACGGTCTGATCCGTCGCGACGGCTCCTCGCTGTTCGGGCCGGACGAGCGCTGGCAGACATACTACCGGGGCTCGGTCGCGTGGCGGATCGCGCAGGAGGACTTCTGGAACATCGACGCGATCGACGAGTTCAAGCTGCGCTTCTCGCTGGGGACGGCGGGCGGCCGGCCGAACTTCTTCGCCCAGTATGAAACGTTCGGTATTCAGGGCGGCGCGATCTTCCCGGTCAACCTCGGGAACACGGCGTTGAAGCCGGAGTTCACGACGGAACGCGAGGCCGGGATGAACTTCGTGTTCTTCGACAATCTGGGTCTCGACCTGACGTACGCCTGGCAGACGACGGACGACCAGTTGCTCCGGGTGCCACAGCCGGCGTTCGTGGGTTTCTCGAGCCAGTGGCAGAACGCGGGCGCGATCGCGGCGCAGACGTACGAGGCGTCGCTCCGCTACGCGCCGATCGACACGCAGGACATGGGCCTGCAGTTCCGCGTGAACTGGGATCGGACCCGGCAGGAGATCACGCGGCTGGACGTACCCCCTTACCAGCAGGGGACGTTCTTCGTCGCCGAGGGTCGCCCGCTGGGCGAGATGTGGGGCCATGTGCTGGCGAGGACATGCTCGGACCTTTCGCCGATCGGCGTCTCGGCCTCGGACTGCAACGCGAACTTCCGGGTGAACGACGACGGGCTGCTCGTATGGACGGGCGGCGCCGATTTCACCGAGGGGTTCAGCAGCCGTCTGTGGGGCACCACGGGCGACGTGACCACGGACACCGGTGACCAGTCCTTCGGCTGGGGCCTCCCGGTCAAGGTTCTGGACTACTCGCCGGCTTGTGTGGCGAAGAACCCGTCCAACTTCACGGACAAGTGCCAGCTCACGGACATCCTGCCGTTCGGGAACACGACGCCGGACTTCAACGTTTCCTTCGGATCGAACTTCCGGTACAAGAGCCTGAACGTGAACGCCCTGGTCGAGTCGTCGATGGGCCACTCGATCTACAACAACACGGCGCAGTGGTCCCTTCGGGATGACCGCGGCGAGGATGTGGACCAGACGGGCAAGCCGCTCGAGTTCAACAAGTCCATCGGGTACGTGGCGGGGGTCTACCTGTCGAACAACGACAACGACTGGTTCCGCGAGGACGGCGACTGGATCAAGATTCGCGAGTTGTCGGTCGGCTACACGCTGCCCGAGTCGATGATGGGAAGCCTGTTCGGCGACGTGTTCGACCGGATCACGCTGAACCTCATCGGCCGCAACCTCCTCACGATCACCGATTACCGGGGATACGATCCCGAGGTCGGACGATCCGGCGGGGAAATCGCAAGTTCGACGCTGCAGAGATACGACAACTTCGGCTATCCGAACTTCCGGACGTTCACCTTCTCGGCCGAACTGGTCTTCTGACCGTCCTGCCGTCGTGGGTCGGCCAACCTCGTCGCGACGGGGCGGCTCCGGCCCGCGGCCCGGGAGAATGGAGCCGAAGATCATGATCGAACTAATGGAGGGACCATGAAGAGGAAGCTGACACTTCCGGCCTTTGCGCTGGCGCTCGTGGTCGGCTTTTCGGGCTGTGACCTGCAGGTCAGCAACCCGAACCAGCCGGACCGGGGGCGCGCGCTGGCCAGCCCGGACGACGTGGAGTCGCTCATCGCGAGCACCTATCAGCAGGTCTGGGCGATGGGACACTACTGGAACAACGCGAACTTCGCGTTCAACCACATGTCGAGCCGGCATACGGCGACGTGGGGCAACAACGGGCAGAACGACCTCGGTCGCGAGCCCCGCGAGCCGATGCCGAACTCGACCTCGTATCGCTGGTCGTATGTGTTCTCGGAGCACTGGCAGGACGCCTACGGCGGCATCTCGGCCGCTTCGGACGGGGTCCGGGCCATCGACGAGGGGCTGGAGATCGGCCCCGGCGGCGAACGGAACGCGCGGGCGCGCGCCTTCGCCGTCGCGAGCCAGGCCATGCTGAGCTGCCTGCTTTCGCTCTGGTACGACCAGGCCTTCATCGTCGACGAGACGACGGACCTCACCGGCGAACTCGAGACGGTCGACTACAACGCCATGTTCGCCTACGCGATGGGCAAGCTGGACGAAGCGGAGTCCGCCACGCGGGCGGCATCGTTCAGCATCGAGGATGCGTGGATCAACGGGAACCCGTGGAGCAACCAGGAGCTCGCCGACTATCTGGTGAGCTGGAAGGCGCGCTGCGCCGCCAATCTGCCGCGGACCGATGCGGAGGCGGCGGGAGCGAACTGGAGCCAGATCATCGCGAACGCGCGTAGCGGCATGCAGAACGTCGTCGTGATCGGCGAAGACCGTTCGTCGGACACCTCCTGGTTCGACGACCTGAAGGCGAAGGCGCAGCAGAACGGCACCTGGCACCGCATGCACATGGACTGGGTCGGCATGGCGGACCAGAGCGGCGAGTATCAGGACTGGCTCTCGCTCCCGACTCAGAGCCGGACCGCGCGCAAGATGACCTTCGGCGATGACAAGCGCTTCCCGCCCGTCAACGAGGACGGAACACTCGGGGAGAGCGTGAGTCCCACGGCCGCGTCCACGGGCCCGCGCCATCGCTACAACGCGAACATCATCTTCATCGCCTCGCGGGGGACGTATCGGCAGTCGCACTACGGCGACGCGCGGTACGATCACTACACCCTGAGCTGCAACTTCTGCGAGTCCGGGGACATGGAGGAGATGACCGGGCAGGAGTTGAGCCACTACATCGCCGAGGGCCTCTACCGGATGGGGGACTTCGGGGGTGCGGCGGACATCATCAACGTGACCCGGATGGAGGCCGGACTGCCGCCGGCGCCGTCGAACCCGACGGATCCGGTGCCGTCGAACGGGGCGGGCGAATGCACGCCGCGCAAGCGGTACGACGTGCGGGGACGCTGCGGCAACCTGCGCGACGCGCTGTGGTTCGAGCACTTCGAGAACGTGTTCAACGTGTTCGGTGGGCTGGAGTTCTTCCACGGCCGCCGCAACGACATCCTCCCGACGGGGACGGCGCTGCAGCTACCCATGCCGGCCGCGGACCTCGAGGTGCTGCAGCGGGACATCTACACCTTCGGCGGAAGCGCCGGCGGCGGAGCGGCGAATCCGACGCCTCCGTCGATCGTCCCGGGCAGCCTCGACGCCGCGCTGGAGCGGGCGGCCTTCTCGCTGTATCGCCTCCGGGCGCGGCAGAAAGCCGCGCGCGCGAACCAGGACCTCGTGGTCCGCTAGTTGGAATTCGGGACCTCGGCAGGCTTGGGGGGCGTGAGCCCCCCGCCCTGTCGCGGGGCGGATATCGTGGCCATGTTTGATCGGCAGGACGCGGCGGACGACACTTTTCGCTGTGCCGAGTGTCACGATTACGAGGTCACGGATCGTTTAATTTAATATGGAGCGTGGTGCCGGGTTCCCTGGAGGGGTTGGGGGCCATGAAGGTTGTCTCTCTACATACGTATCTCGGAGGAAGTCGTACGCACCTCCTCGTCACGCCCCATGCGGGCGATGACGAAGGGTGCGTTTTTTTGTCCCGCTGGCACAGGAGGTGATTCATGTTGTCTGACTTGTCCGGAAGGCGGAGGCGCGTGAGCGCGCTGGCCGCCACCGCAGTGAGCGCCTGGCTCTTTATCGGCGCGGCTCCGCTGCTCGCCCAGGGGGCGGTGTCGGGGACGGTGACCGACGCGGAGTCGCTCGCCCCGGTAGCGGGCGCGCAGATGTTCGTAGCGGGTACGGTGATCGGCACGCTGTCGGGCCCGGAGGGCACGTACCGCATGGAAGGGGTGCCGGCGGGCGAGCAGACGGTGACGGTGCGTCTGATCGGCTATCGCGAGCTCTCTCAGACGGTGACGGTCCAGTCGGGGCAGGTGGCCACGGCGGACTTCTCGGTGCAGCAGACGGCGCTGCGGATTCAGGACATCGTGGTCACGGGGGTGGTCGGCGAGACGCCGCAGGTGAAGCTCCCGTTCACGGTGGAGCGTCTGTCGGCGCAGGACATCCCGGTCCCGGCCGCGGACGCCTCTTCGCTGCTGGCGGGCAAGGCGGCGGGCGTATCGGTGGTTTCCGGCTCGGGCCAGCCCGGCCAGGCGGCGGGGATCCTGCTCCGCGGCCCGACCTCGATCAACTCGTCCGGCCGCAGCATGCAGCCTCTGATCGTGATCGACGGCGTGATCCAGTCCGAGAGCGCCACGCTCGCCGACGTGGGCGCGCTGGATGTCGACCATGTGGAGATCGTGAAGGGCGCGGCGGCGGCGTCGCTGTACGGCTCGCGTGCGCAGAACGGCGTGATCCAGATCACGACGAAGCGCGGCACGGGTCTGCAGACGAACTCGCTGAACATCCTGGCCCGGGGCGAGTACGGGATGGGCCAGCTCGTCGGCGACATCGGTCTTGTGCAGTCGCACCCGTACACGATGAACGCGGCCGGGACGAAGTTCATCGACACCGATGGGAACGAGGTCGACTTCCGCGACCTCAATCGCCAGGGTTTCGGTTCTGCGCTCCTCTACAACCAGATCAACGTCGGCGAGCCCGGCACGACGTCGACGGCGTTCGCGAACCAGGCCTTCCCCGGCGAGCTGCTCGACCACATGGACACGTTCTTCGATCCGGGCGAGACGATGGACATCTACGGGGCGGTGACAGGCCGCTTCGGCGAGTCGAGCTTCCGGGTGAGCGTGGACCAGTTCCGCGAGGCCGGCGTGGTGCGCTGCTCGGCGTGCATCGAGAACCTCGCCGACCTCAATTCGGACCGCGTCGCGCAGGGGCTGACCGCCTTTGACGTCGGCGTGCCCGACGACGAGGGCTACCAGCGGCAGAACGTGCGGCTCAACGTGGACACGCGCTTCGGCGACCTGGACATCGCGGCGAGCGGCTTCTACTCGCGCGCCGACCAGGACGACAAGGCCGTCGCTACGAGCGCCTTTGCGCGGCTCACCTTCGTCTCTCCGGCGATCGATATCTCGGGCATCGATCCGTTCGACGGATACCCCGACATCGACGCGGACCCGCAGTCGATCGAGGCCAACCCGCTCTACCTGCTGGCGGTCAACGACAGCCGGGACAAGCGGACGCGGACGATGGGTTCGGTGGACCTCAACTACTCGCCCACGGGGCTCGACTGGCTGACGCTCGAGGCGAACGCCTCGTTCGACCGCACGGACTTCCGCGACTACAGGATCCGGCCCAAGAACGAGCGCACCTCCGCCGCCAGCGGCACGGGGGAGGTCACCGGCGGCAGCCTGAGGGAGTTCAACTTCACGGACGAGGCGATCAACGCCTCGGTGACGCTCGGCGCGAGCCAGGCGTTCATGGACGGCGATCTCACGGCCCGCGGGAAGGTCCGCTACCTGATCGAGGACCAGAGCTTCGGCTCGAACGGCGTGTTCGGGAGCCGCTTCTCGGTGCAGGACGTGCCGAACTTCGGCGCGATCATCGGTGAGACGAGCGGGAACAACCAGGTCCGTTCGATCAAGGCGGAGGGGCTGTTCGGGATCGCGAGCGTGGACTACCGCGGCCGCTACATCCTCGACGGTCTGATCCGTCGCGACGGCTCCTCGCTGTTCGGCCCGGACGAGCGCTGGCAGACGTACTACCGGGGCTCGGTCGCGTGGCGGATCGCGCAGGAGGACTTCTGGAACATCGACGCGATCGATGAGTTCAAGCTGCGCTTCTCGCTGGGGACGGCGGGCGGCCGGCCCAACTTCTTCGCCCAGTACGAGACGTTCGGCGTCTCGGCGGGCGCGATCTTCCCGATCAACCTCGGGAACCGGGCGTTGAAGCCGGAGTTCACGACCGAGCGCGAGGCGGGGATGAACTTCGTGTTCTTCGAGAACCTCGGGCTCGACCTCACCTACGCGTGGCAGACGACGGACGACCAGCTGCTGCTCGTCCCGCAGCCGGCGTTCGTGGGCTTCTCGAACCAGTGGCAGAACGCGGGCGCGATCTCGGCTCAGACGTACGAGGTGTCGCTCCGCTACGCGCCGATCGACGAACAGGACGTGGGCCTGCAGTTCCGCGTTAACTGGGACAAGACGAAGCAGGAGGTCACGCGGCTGGACGTCCCGGACTTCACGCAGGGGACGTTCTTCGTCTCCGAGGGTCGTCCGCTGGGCGAGCTGTGGGGTGAAGTGCTGGCCACGAGCTGCGAGCAGCTCGCGCCGGTCGGTATCTCCGCCTCCACCTGCGCCTCGAACTTCCAGGTGAACGACGACGGGCTGCTCGTGCCGACGGGCAGTTCCGATTTCACCGATGGGTTCAGCAGCGGCCTCTGGGGCACGACCGTCACGGTGGACGCCGAGGAAGGGGAGCGAACGTATCCCTGGGGGCACCCGATCTACGTGCAGGACCGTTCGCCGGCATGTGTGGCGAAAAACCCCACGGACTACATGGACAAGTGCCGCCTCAGCGAGTTCCTGCCCTACGGGAACACGACGCCGGACTTCAACGCCTCGTTCGCGACGAACTTCCGGTACAAGGGCCTGAGCCTGAACGCCCTCCTCGAGTCGTCCGTGGGTCACAAGGTCTACAACAACACGGCGCAGTGGGCGCTGCGCGAGCTGCGCGGCGAGGACGTGGACCAGACGGGCAAGCCGCTCGAGCACAACAAGCCGACCGGATACGCCTCGGTCATCTACAACGTCGGCTCGGACAACTCCTGGTTCGCCGAGGATGGGGACTGGCTCAAGATCCGTGAGCTGTCGCTCGGCTACACGCTGCCGCAGGGGATGATCGAAGGCCTGTTCGGGGGCGTGTTCGACCGGGTCACGCTGAACCTGATCGGTCGCAACCTGATCACCCTCACCGGCTACCGCGGCTACGACCCAGAGGTCGGCCGGAGCGGTGGATCGTTGGGGAGCGAGACCCTCAACCGCGTGGACAGCTTCGGGTATCCGAACTTCCGCACCTTCACTTTCTCGGCGGAACTGGTCTTCTGATCAGAGAGATCCAGACTTGGGCAACGAAGGAAAAACGGAGGTACGATGAAAAGGAAGCTGACACTACCGGCCCTCGCGCTGGCGCTCGGCTTTACGGGTTGCGACCTGCAGGTCGACAACCCGAACGAGCCGGACCGCGCGCGCGCGCTGGCCGGGCCGGACGATGTGGAGACGCTGATTTCGAGCTCCTTCCAGAAGGTGTGGGAGATCGGGCACTACTGGACCAACCCGAACTTCGCCTTCAACCACATGTCGAGCCGTCACACGGCGACGTGGGGCAACATGGGGATGAACGACCTCGGCCGTGAGCCGCGGGAGCCCCTGCCGAACGCGGCGTCGTACAGCCCCTCCTACGTCTTCGAGGCGAACTGGGGCGATGCGTACGGCGGCATCTCGGCCGCCTCGGACGGGATCCGGGCCATCGACGAGGGTCTGGAGATCGGACCGGGCGGGGAGCGGAACGCGCGCGCGCGGGCCTTCGCCGTCGCGAGCCAGGCCATGCTGAGCTGCCTGCTCTCCATGTGGTACGACCAGGCGTTCATCGTGGACGAGACGGTCGATCTCGGCGGTGAACTCGACACGGTCGACTACAACGCGGTCTTCGCGTACGCGATGGGCAAGCTGGATGAAGCCGAGTCCGCGGTCCGGGCCGCGTCGTTCACGCTCCCGGAGACGTGGATCAACGGGAACGCGTGGAGCAACCAGGAGTTCGCCGACTATCTGGTGAGCTGGAAGGCGCGCTGCGCGGCGAACCTGCCGCGAACCGATGCCGAGGCGGCGGGCGCGAACTGGAGCCAGATCATCTCGAACGCCCAGAACGGCATGCGTGACGTCGTGGTGATCGGTGAAGACCGGTCGTCGGGCACGGCGTGGTGGGACGGTCTGAAGATCTTCGCGCAGGAGAACCGGACCTGGCACCGCATGCACATGGACTGGGTGGGCATGGCCGACCAGAGCGGCGAGTATCAGGACTGGCTCACCTTCCCCACGGAGCAGCGCACGGCGCGGAAGATGGCGTTCGGCGACGACCGGCGCTTCCCGGCGGTGAACGAGCACGGCACGCTCGGCGAGAGCGTGAGTCCCACGGCCGCCTCCACGGGTCCGGTGCACCGTTACAACGCGACCGTGATCTTCCGGCCCGAACGCGGCACGTATCGTCAGTCGCACTACGGCGATGCCCGCTACGACCACTATACGCTCAGCTGCAGCCGGTGCGAGTTCGGCACCATGGAGCACATGACGTCGAACGAGTTCGAGCACTACATCGCCGAGGGTCACTACCGCATGGGCAACTTCGCGGGCGCCGCGGACATCATCAACGTGACGCGGATGCAGGCGGGGCTGCCGCCCGCGCCGTCGAACCCGACGGACGCGGTGCCGTCGAACTCGGCGGGCGACTGCACGCCGCGCAAGCGGTACGACGTGCGGGGCCGCTGCGGCAACCTGCGCGACGCGATGTGGTTCGAGCACTTCGAGAACGTGTTCAACCTGTTCGGCGGGCTGGAGTTCTTCCACGGGCGCCGCAACGACATCCTCCCGGCGGGGACGGCGCTGCAGCTGCCGATGCCGGCCGCGGACCTCGAAGTCCTGCAGCGGGACATCTACACATTCGGTGGCGGGGAGCCGAGTTCCGCGGGCGACCCGACGCCGCCGGCGATCGTGCCGGGAAGCCTGACCTCTGCGCTGGAGCGGGCGTCCTTCTCGCTCGAACGGCTGCGTGCGAGTCAGGCGGCCGCGCGCCGGGGCGGGCAAGCGACTCTGATCGTCCGCTAGCCGTCCTCGGCGGGACGCCGCGTCCGGAGCCGCCTTCGGGCGAGTTCGGACCGAAGAGAGGCCACCGGGTTCGCCCGGTGGCCTCTTCTGTCTGTAAGAAACTGCGCGCCCGAGACGTTATGTTCGTTGTGTGGCGGACATCGTCCGTGCCAGTCTCCGCACGCGAAGCCTGAGGCTTGACGAGGAGTTGTAGATGAGGAACAAGAGTGCGCCGGTCCTGGCGCTGATGGCCGTCCTGATCGGCCTCGCGGGGAGTTTCGCCACCGGCTGCGTGGATCTCGACGTCGGGACGCGACTCCGGTCGGACACCGACTCGATGCCGGACCCGGGGCTGGATGAGCCGAACCCCGGGAATCCGGGGAACAGCATCGTCCCGCTCGGACCTTCAGGGCACTAGCGGCCCGCAACGATGAGCGAAGCGTTCACGCGCGATGGATCGCCGCTCGAATGCAGCGGGGCTTTTACCACGGGCTGCTGGCAGTCCGCGAGGAGGTTCGCCCCGCTCAGCGCACCCCGCGGCGGGTCCAGATGACGATGGACCCACAGCGTCCGTAGAACTGCGGCGGAGACTCCGAGACCCCGCGATAGACCTCCACCGCGGCGATCTCCGCCCCCACGGCCAGCGTATCGAGATCGATCATCCCGTCGTCCGGATCGGTCAGTTGATGGACGCGGCGGCCGTTGACGTAGAATGTCGGTATGCACCCGCGCATCGTAGACCCCGCCATCGCGATCTGAACCTGGCAGTGCGGGAAACACCTCTCCCGAAGGTTTATGGCGGGGATCGTCCGCAGGACCTCTGCCAGCGTGCGGTGCGGCTGGCGGTCGATCTCCTCGGGCGTGACGAACGAGCCCAGGTGGCTCTCGAGACGACGGTAGAACTCGTTGTCCTCGAGCCACTTCCTGCGCGCGGTGATCGTGACCGCGATGGGTTCGACGGCAATCGGCCGGGGCTCCAGGCGGATGACGGCGTGCGTGCTCATCGCCTGATCGACCACGAGGTCCATCGTCGGCTCACCGTAGGCGATGTGTCGGATGACGACTTCGTGCGATCCCACCGGGACATCTTCGAGGCGGAACCTCCCGTTCGAGTCCGTGACGTCCTCGGCCGAGGCCCTTGCGATCCGGATCGTGGCGCCGCCGATCGGCTGTTCCGTGGAATCGTCGATCAGGAACCCGGACACGGCCCCGAGGGCCTGCTGCAAGATGACATTCAGGTCTTCGCGGACCGTTTCGCCTCCCTCGAGGACGAAGGCGACGCGCGGGCTGGTGAGACCGAGCGCGTCCGCCCAGGCTGTGAGACGGGTGCCCTGCGGTACGTCGCAGAAGATGTAGCCGCCGTCCTCCGAGTCGGCCGCGACCCGGTTCTGGAACAACGCGCCGCCCTCGCCGCTCGTGTTCCACTCGAGGTGCACGCGGCTCCCCGGGAGCGGCATGCCGCTCCGCCCGTCGATGATCGCCCCGTAGATGATCGATTGATTCTCGATCTGGTGGACGACCTCGCAGCGGGCGCGGACCAGGGCGGGATCCAGCTGGCCGGCGAGGGGTGGAGCGCCACCGGACAGGACGACCAGCGCCGCGATCGCGCACACGGATCGCCGAACGATGGTCTCGCCCATTCGAGGATCGAAGGGTTCTGATGCGTACACAGCGGCCTGCCCCGGGCTGCCGGGATTCTGGCGACCATAATACCTCATGGACCTGAGCGTGGATACGGCGGCCCGGCCGCCCCATCCCGACCTGCGCGCCGTGGCCATCGGCCTGGGCTCGAATCTCGGCCCGCGCTTCGCGCAACTGCGCGAGGCCGCCCGCCGTCTCGCGGAGGACACCCTGGTCGATGCGAGCTTCTCGCGGGTCTACGAGACCGTCCCCGCCTACGGTCTGGATCAGCCACCGTACCTGAATGCCTGCTGCGTGGGGTGGACGCGCCGGGATCCGGGCGGGCTGCTCGCGACCCTCAAGAACCTGGAGTCCGAGGCGGGCCGGGACCCGGGGGCCCCGAGGTTCGCCTCGCGCCCGCTCGATCTCGACATCCTCCTCTACGCGGACGAGGTTGTGTCGACTCCGCGCCTCACGATCCCGCACCCCGCGTTGCGGGAGCGTGCCTTCGTGCTCGTGCCCCTGGCGGAGATCGCAGGAGCGTGGCGGCATCCCGCGCTCCGCCTGACGATCTCCGAACTCGCGGCGGCGGTCGATCCCGTGGGGGTACAGGTCACGCATCTCCGTCTGAGGGAGGCCAGAGAGGCCCATGAGCCGTAGGACCCTCGAAGTCCGGACCCCCGCGGGCGGGCGCTATTCGATCCACGTCGAGCCGGGCCTGCTCGGCGACGTGGCCGCGGTTTGCCGCCGACACGCTCCCGCGCACCGGTACGCCGTGATCGCGGATTCGCAGGTGGCGCGGCTCTACGGCTCCGCCGTCGTGGCCAGCTTCGCCGGGGCCGGCCTCGGGGCCGAGCTGGTCCCGTTTCCGGCCGGCGAGTGGAACAAGAGCCGCGAGCAGTGGGCCGCGCTGAGCGATCGCATGGTCCGGGCGGGATTCGGCCGGGATTCCGCCGTCGTCGCGCTCGGTGGCGGCGTTGCGGGGGACCTCGCGGGGTTCGTCGCCGCGACGTACATGCGCGGTCTCCCCGTCGTCCAGGTTCCCACGACGCTGCTGGCCATGCTCGACAGCTCCGTGGGGGGGAAGACGGGGGTCGACACCGCGGCGGGCAAGAACCTGATCGGCGCCTTCCATCACCCTTCGGCCGTCCTCATCGATCCGGCCGTACTCCGGACCCTCCCGCGCCACCAGCGCTGCGCCGGTCTGGCGGAAGCCGTGAAGACGGCGGCCATCCTCGATCTGGAGCTGTGGCGCTGGATCGAGTCCCGGGCCGCGGACCTCGCCGGAGGTGAACCCGCGGCCTCGGCCGAACTCATAGAGCGGGTCGTCCGGCACAAGGCGGCGGTCGTGGCGGACGATCCCCTCGAGCGCGGCGTGCGGGAGATCCTGAACTTCGGGCACACCGTGGGGCACGCGCTCGAAGCGCTCGAGGGGTACAAGCTCCTCCATGGCGAGGCCGTCGCCGCGGGCATGCGGGTCGAGGCCCGCCTCGGGGAGTCGCTCGGGATCACCGAGAGGGGCACCGCCCGGCGGCTCACGGCGGCCCTCGAGGCGTGCGGGCTCGATGGCGACTGGGAGAGCGAACGCCGGGCAACGGAGATCCGTGAGGCGATGTCGATGGACAAGAAGGCCCGCCGGGGCCGCGTGCGCTGCGTGTTCCTGGCCCGCGTGGGCGAAGTGGCGACCGATCCCGACGGGCGCCACAGCTTTGCGCTCGACGAAGAGGCTCTGGGCGAGCCGCTCGCCGCGGCTTTACGGCCAGCCTCGGAGAGTGGAGATTGTCCGGACCCTGGCGGCCCATGACGAGACTTCACGACGCGCGGTTTGCCGCGGGCCGCCCACTGGATACCAAGTGACCCCAGCCGACTACTCGAAGATCCCGCCGCTGAGCGTCGCCGACCTGTTCGCCGGACACGTCGAGTCGCACCCTCACGCGCCCTGCCTGTGGGCCGGCGGCGGATCCTGGAGCTACTCCCGCGTCGCTGCGCAGGCCCGGGCGCTGGCCGTCGGGCTGCACAATCTGGGCGTAGAGCCGGGCGATCGGGTCGCGATCGACCTTCCGAACTGGTCCGAGTTCGTGATCTCCGCGCTGGCGGCCGCCGATGCGGGGGCCGTCCTCGTTCCGATCAACCCGACCTGTTCGGCGCGAGAGCTTCGCTTCATCCTGCGCAACTCCGAAGCGGCCGTCGCGATCACCGCCGAGGCGTGGAACGGCATCGACTATCTCCAGCGTTTCGAGAGCCTCCTCATCGAATTGCCGGATCTGCAGTACGTGGTCACGGTCGGGGAAGAGGACCTCTGGTACGACGACCGGATCTTCCAGTACGAGGATCTGATCGCGGCCGGCCGCGGCCGCGAAGCGCCGCCCGCGGAGGTGGACCCGGGCCGGGATTCGTGCGCGATTCTCTACACGTCCGGCACCACGGGGGCCCCGAAGGGGGTCGTCCTCACGCACGACAACCTCGTGCGCACGGCGCTCGGGACCGCCCACCGGATGATGCTGGGCCGCGAAGATCGGACCCTGTGCAGCGTACCGCTGGCGAACATCTTCGGGTTGACCGCCATGCTGACGACGCTCGGTACCGGAGGCTCGCTGCTCCTGCAGGAGATGTTCGACCCGGCGGACGCGCTCGCGCTCGCGGCCGAACACGAGGCGACGGTGGTGCATGGTGTCCCCACGATGTTCGTCATGTTGCTCCGCGAGATCGAGCGCGCGGGGTCGCGGACGGGTTCCCTGCGGACGGGCGTCATCGCCGGGGCCCCCGTCAGAGAGGACCTCGTGCGGGACGTGCGCCGGCGCCTGGTCCCCGACCTCGAGATCGCCTACGGCCTCACCGAGACCTCGCCCACCGTCTCGATCACCACCCGCTCCGATCCCGAGGCCAAGCGCGCCCACACGGTCGGCCGTCCGCTCGACGGGGTCGAGATCAAGGTGCTCGAGGAGGACGGCAGCGAACTCCCCGATGAGTCCGTCGGACAGCTCGCCGTCCGGGGCTTCAACGTGATGCGCGGCTATTTCCGGCAGCCGGGACAGACCCGCAAGACGATGACCGACGACGGTTTCCTGAAGACGGGCGACCTTGCGATGGTCGACCCGGAGGGTTATCTGCATATCGTTGGCCGTTCGAGCGATGCGATCATCCGCGGGGGTTACAGCATCCATCCCGCCGAGATCGAGGCGCAGCTCCGGTCCCACCCTGCGGTGGATGAGGCGGTGGTTCTGGGGGTTCCCAACGACGTTCTGGGTGAACTCATCTGCGCATGCGTGCTCACGGCCGAAGGGGCGTTGATCACGGCGGAAGAGATCCGCGACTTCTGCCACGAGTCGCTGGCCGACAACAGAGTGCCGGATGTCATCCACTTCCTGGATGAGCTTCCGGAGGCCTCGACCGCGCGCGCGCGCCGCGTGAGTCTGGCCCGCATCATACGCGCCGAGGCCGAAACGAGAACCGGGCAGAGCGAACGGTAGTCGGCGCCGCCGGGATGACCGTCCAGCGAGGACGGCTCCGGACGGCGCTGCGGTAAGAACGCGAACGGTGGTCCGACGACCCCTCTCGCCATCCCCCCCGTCGAACGGGGGCGAGGGAGGGGGGCCTCAAGGAACCGTTCGCAGCAACGAACGGAACAAGAGGCATGAACGAATCCTACACGCGGGCGCCGCACAGGCATCCAGCCGCCGATACGGTACGACACACCGCGGCGCTCCTCATCGACTTCGACAACGTCACCATGGGGATCCGGTCCAACATGGGCCAGGAACTCCGCAATTTCCTCGACTCCGACATCATCCGCGGCAAGGTCGCGGTCCAGCGCGCGTACGCGGACTGGCGCAGATATCCCCAGTACATCGTGTCGCTGTCCGAGGCCTCGGTGGACCTGATCTTCGCACCCGCCTACGGATCGTCGAAGAAGAACGCGACAGACATCCGGCTCGCTATCGACGCGCTCGAGCTGGTGTTCACGCGCCCCGAGATCGAGACCTTCATCCTCCTCTCGGGAGACTCCGATTTTTCGAGCCTCGTGCTGAAGCTGAAGGAGTACGGCAAGTACGTGATCGGCGTGGGACTGCAGGAGTCGACTTCCGATATCCTGGTCCAGAACTGCGACGAGTACTACAGCTACAACCGCCTGTCGGGGCTCACCTCCGCCGACGAGATCCAGACGGACAAGCGCGATCCTTGGGAACTGACGACGCGGGCGGTCACGCGGATGGCCGAGCGCGGCGACGTGATGCGATCGGACCGGCTCAAGCAGGTCATGCTGGAGATGGACCCCGGTTTCGACGAGCGTTCCGCCGGTTTCTCCAGGTTCAACCGTTTCCTCGGCGAAGCCGCGCAGCGCGAAGGGATCGTGCTCCGCAAGCGGGAGAACGGACAGTACGAGGTCGCCCCTCCGGCCGGCGGCGCGTCGCCCGCCGACGGGAACGCCGGACGCCGGAGCAAGACGGCTTCGGACGGAGAGAGTGCGCAGCGCAGCCGGAACCGGCGGGGACGTCGGGGAGGTTCCGGCCGGGGCCGCTCTCGGTCCCCGGCCTCGAAGCCCGCGTCGGAACCGGCGCCGTCGCCCGAGGCGAAGGCGTCGGACGACGGCCTGCAGGGCGCCTACGACGCGCTGGCGCGCGCGGTCGGCGACCTGTCTCCGGGCGGGGCTCCGGTCCGCGACTCCATGGCCAAGCGGAAGCTGCTCGAGTACGACAGCTCCTTTGACGAGGGGAGCGTCGGCTTCAGCAAGTTCAGCCTCTTCCTTCGCGCCGCCCACGAGGCGGGGGTCATCCGGATGACGCGGCACGACGACGGCAACCACTACCTGACGCCGGCCGGGGCCGGGGCCGGGGAGAAGCCGGGGCAGCAGAAGCGGGCGCAGCAGAAGCGGGCGCAGCAGGCACAGCAGAAGCCGGACGGCGGGCGAGGGCGGTCTCCGTTCTCGGCGGCCGCGGCCGCCGCTCGGAAGACGCTGGGTCGTCTCCGGCGAGGGCCGGATGCCGAAGAGGGACCGGCGGAGCCGATGGATCGCCCGGATGCGCCTCGGGCAGCGGAGGCCCCGCGGGACCGCGGGACCGCGTCCGCCGCGAGCCGCGGTACGCGACAGCGTTCTCGACAGGACCGCGGATCGCCCCGGCGCGACCACCCGCGACCGCAGGGCTCGCGAGCGAAAGAGGAGCCCGCTCCGGCCGCCGCCGCCGGGGCGCCGAAGCCCGCGAGTTCGCCTCCGGAGCGCAAGAGCCAGCCTCCGGAGCAGAAGAGCCAGCCTCCGGAGCAGAAGAGCCAGCCTCCGGAGCAGAAGAGCCAGCCTCCGGAGCAGAAGAGCCAGCCGGCCGTGCGGAAGAGCCAGCCGGCCGTGCGGAAGAGTCGGTCGGCGGCGCCCCGGCGCGAACCCGCGGCCCGCCCGCAAGAACCCGCAGCCCGTCCCGCCGAGCCCGTTGGGCAACAGAGTGAGCCCGGGGGCTCGGAGAAGCCGGCTCCCCGGCGCACTCTGGGGCGCTACCGGTCGGGGTCGCGCGGCCGCGCCCCCGCGCCGCGGACGGCCGGAAGGGCGAGCGGCCCCCGCATCGGGCCGATCTCCGATGACGAAGTGCCTTCCGATGGCGCGAAGAAGGAGGCGGAGCAGGAGACGAAGAGGGCGGCGGCGACGCGCGAGCGGGGCCGGACGCGGCGGAAGCCCGAAGGACCGCGGAAGCCCGTCGCCGGGCCTGTCGTTCACATGGTCCGGAACTACGCCGGCGTCGGGAAGCGCACCGCGGAGGTGCTGTTCGATCATTTCGGCGACCAGTTGTTCGACGTCATCGACTCCGACCCGCAGCGTCTGACCGAGGTGCTCTCCGGGGCCCGCGCGAAGATCGTCCGGGAGGCCCGTCGCGCCGAGCTCGAAAGCTGACCGGGAGAAGAACCCCGTCCGGAGCGGAGCGCACCGAACCGCTGAGTCCGGATTTCTTCGCCCGTCCCGCCGCGGAGGTCGCGAGAGACCTGCTCGGCTGTGTGCTGCGCTCGGAGTGTGAGGGCGAGCGAACGGCCGGCCGCATCGTGGAGACGGAGGCCTACACGGGACCCGAGGACGAGGCCTGTCACGCGGCCGAACGGATCGGGCGCACCACACGCAACGCACCCCTCTTCGGCCCGCCGGGCACCGCATACATCCATCGAAACTACGGGATCCACTGGCTCCTCAACGTCGTGACGGGTCCCGAGGGATTCCCGGCCGGCGTCCTCCTGCGTGCCGCCGAACCCCTCGAGGGCGCCGACGTGATGCGCCTCCGGCGCGGCCGCGAAGAGCTGACCAACGGGCCCGCCCGCCTCGCGCAGGCGCTCGCCGTCGGGCCGCAGCTCCAGGGACACCGGCTCGATCGCCGCCCCCTTTCGCTGCACCGGGGCGAGCCCGTCCCCGACGAGGAGACGGAGGTGACGACGCGGATCGGGATCTCGCGCGCGGCGGACCGACCCCTCAGGTTCTACGATCGACGGAGTCGCTGGATCTCGCGGCGCTGAACCCCGGGAGGATGTGAATGGCCGACATCGCCCTGCAGGAAGTCGCAACTCACGGCTTCGCGTCGATCCTGCCGCCCCTGCTCGCGATCGGGCTCGCGATCTACACACGCCAGGTCTTCCTCTCCCTCGCGGCCGGCATCTGGCTCGGGTACACGATCCTCGCCGGGTGGAATCCCGCCGCGGGCGCCGCGAGTGCCATCGAGGGGGCCATCACCACGCTCGGCGACGCCGGCAACGCCCGGGTCATCGTCTTCACCTTCCTCATCGGCGCCCTCATCGCCACGGTGGAAGCGAATGGCGGGATGCGCGGGTTCGTGCGCTGGGTGGAGGAGGCCCGCTGGGTGACCGGCAGACGCCGGGCGCAGATCATGGCCTGGATCATCGGCATCGTCATCTTCATCGAGTCGAATCTCACCATCCTGGTCGCGGGGTCCGTGTCCCGGCCCCTGTTCGACCGCTTCAGGATCTCGCGGGAGAAGCTCGCCTACATCATCGACTCGACGTCGGCGCCCGTCTGCATCCTCATCCCCTTCAACGCGTGGGGCGCGCTGGTCCTCGGGATCCTGGAGGATCAGCAGGTCGCCAACCCCCTCGGCGTCTTCCTCATCGCGATCCCGCTCAACCTCTACGCGGTGGCCGCGCTCGCGCTCGCGGGCCTGACGGCCTTCAGGGGCTGGGATCTGGGGCCCATGAAGAAAGCCGAGGCGCGGACGCGGGAAGGGCGGCTCCAGTGGGAGCACGCCGTCGCGCTCGCCGACCCCGAGGAGATCGCCCCGCCACCGGCGGAGGGCGTCGCGCTGAAGCCGCGCAACATGCTGATCCCGATCGTGGCCATGGTCGTCTCGATGCCCGTCTTCATGTGGATCACGGGCGACGGTTCCATCGCGAGGGGCTCCGGCACGACGAGCGTGCTGTGGGCGGTCCTGTTCGGGCTGGGCCTCGCCTGGCTGCTCGCGCTCGCGCAACGTTCCCTGAATCTGGACGGGTTGAGCCGCGTGGGTCTCAAGGGCGCGGGCGCGCTCACCGGGATGGCCGTCGTGCTCTGGCTCGCGCTGACGCTCGGCCAGGTGACTCGGTCGCTGGGGACCGGGCTCTACGTGGCGGGCGTGGTGGGCGACACGATCCCGCTCGCGGCGCTGATTCCGCTCGTCTTCATCGTGACCAGCGGCATCGCCTTCGCCACCGGGAGCAGCTGGGGGACGTTCGCGATCATGCTCGCGGTGGCGATTCCGCTCTCGAACGCGCTGGGGCTGCCGCCCGCGCCCTTCGTGGCGGCCGTGCTCTCGGGCGGCGTCTTCGGCGACCACTGCAGCCCGATCAGCGATACGACGATCATCGCGTCGCTCGCCTCGGCCACGGACCACATCGAGCACGTGCGCACCCAGATCCCGTACGCCGTCATCGCCGGCGGGGTCGCCACGCTGGGCTTCGCCATCGTCGGCGCCGCGATGTGAGAGCGGGTGCGGTGAAGCACGTCCTGCCCATCTCCTGGACGGAAGCCGGGCGGGGGAGCGTCGGCGGCATCCCCGCGGCCGACCTCGCCGCCCGCTCGGTCAGCGCCGCCGCATCTCGGCGGTCGCGAGCACACTGACGTCGGGGTCGAACACCAAGCCCTCCGCGTCTCCGGCCCCGGGAATCCGCAGCATCGCCTCTCGCGTCTCCACCCGGACGCGCGCCCGCCGCCCATCGGCCCCACCGCCCTCGACCTCGAACTCGATATCGAGCGTGAAGGTGGGCCACTCCGGCGGCTGCACCTGGCGGATCGACACCATCAGTTCCGACCCCTCCGGTTCCCATTCGATCTCGAGCCGCGGGTGCCCCGGCCCGCGCACCCACTGGTCGAAGAACCACCCCAGTTCCTGTCCGGAAGCCGCCTCGAAGGCCGCGTGCACGTCCGCGGTCAGCGCCACGCCATGCAGATGACGGGCGTAGTACTCGCGTATACCGCGGAAGAAGGCCTCGTCCCCCACCTGTCCGCGCAGCATGTGGAGCAGCCAGGCGCCCTTCTGGTAGTTGTTCCGGTTCAGCAGGTCGAAGAGCTGGTTGGAGCTGGAGTCGACGATCGCCTGCCCGACGACGTCCGACCCGACCGCGACTTCGCGGCTGTTGCTCATGAGCGACCGGAACGCCTCCACACCGTCCCGCGCCTCGAAGTAGAGCGGGCTGAAGTAGCTCGCGAAGCCCTCGCTGACCCACAGGTGGCTCCAGGAGGCCGGGCTCACCGCGTCGCCGAACCACTGGTGCGCCGTCTCGTGGGCGATGACGCCTTCGCCCATGCGACGCTCCTCCCAGGCGCCCCGTCCGTAGAAGATCGCGCTCGAGTTCTCCATCCCGCCGAAGCGGGTCGAAGACTCCACGTGCGCGAGCTTCTCGTACGGATAGGGCCCGATCAGCTCGCTGTAGTAGTCGAGCATGTCGGGTGCGCGGGAGAAGCGCTCGGCCCCGTAGTCGCCGTCGCCGGCCAGCGCCCACACGCTCACCTCGGCGCACGCGTCGCCGCCGCCCGGGTCGGGAGGCGCCGCGGGGGAGAGACCGCACCCCGCCTCGCCGAGCGGCCGCCGCTCGAAGCGCGCCATCCCGACGACCATCGTATAGGAGGGGATCGGCGCCGCGGGGTCCGTCTCCCAGATCCACGTCGTCCCTCCCTCCGCTCCGGGCCCCCTTTCGACGAGCCGCCCGTTGGCGATGACCTCGAACCCCTCCGGCGCCAGCACCTCGAAGCGGGCCGTCGCCTTGTCGAGCGGATGGTCGTTGGAAGGGAACCACCAGCGCGCCCGGTTCGGCCAGTTGTCAGCGAACACGGCCGGTTCGCCGTCGCGGTCCTCGCCGAAGAAGAGGCCGTTGTCCGGAGTGCCCCCGTATTCGATGCGGATCTCGCGTTCGGTGACGTCGGCGGAGGGTTCGAACGGTCCGATGGTGAGGACCGCCCCGCCCCGCCCGAACTCCGCCGGGGCGCCGTCGAGCAGGACCGATCCCACCTCCAGTCCGATGAAGTCGAGGTCCACGCGGTCCACGCCCGCGGCCACGTCGCCGCGCAGCGTCGCGACGGCGTCGAATCGCCCCGAGGTCGGACGGGAGAGGTCGAGTTCGAGCCGGTAGTGCGCGATGTCGTAGCGCGCGCGGTCCGCCGCCCCCCGCACTTCGAGCCCGGGCTCGGGGGCGACGGACGCCGCGTCGAGCGCCTCCCGGGCGGCGGGAATCGGGGTCGGGCGCGGTCCGTCCGGGGCCGGCCGGCAGCCTGTCGACAGCCCGAGGAGGAGGAGCATGACGGAGAAACCGGCTGACCGCACGGGGTTGGCGGACCGGCTCCCCGCTTGCGGAGCGGCCTCCCGCTCCCCACCGTGGCGGCGCAGCCGTCGCCGGATGAAAGCCCGGCGTCCGTCGAATTCACTCGCGAAACGAAGTCTGCTCATCGCATCCGCTCCTGGAAAGACGCCTGCCTCGCGCGGGCCGTTCGCCCCGACCTCGCACCACGACGCATGAGACTCTACGCCCGTGAGTGAGGAGCGCCACCCCTTCGCCGGACTCGGTCTCGCCCCGGCGCTCGTCGAGGCGGTCGAGCGCGCCGGCTACGTGGAACCGACCGAGATCCAACGCCAGGCGATCCCGGCCATCCTCGCCGGGCACGATGTCCTCGGGACCGCCCACACCGGGACCGGGAAGACGGCGGCGTTCACCCTCCCGGCCGTGCAGCGCCTCGCGGCGACCGAGGATTCCAGCGCGCCGCGCGGCCTCGTCGTCGCTCCGACGCGCGAACTCGCGCAGCAGGTGGGCGCCGCCATCACGACCTACGGCGCGGCGTCCTCCATCGAAGCGGTGGTCATCCACGGGGGCACCCCGCTCGGACCGGAGAAGGAGGAACTCGCGTTCGGGTGCGACATCCTCATCGCGACGCCCGGCCGCCTGCTCGACCACCTGAAGCGCGGCAACGCGGATCTGTCGCGCATCGAAGTCCTCGTCCTCGACGAGGCGGACCGGATGCTCGACATGGGGTTCATCGACGATGTGAAGGAGATCGTCCGGCGAACCCCGGCCGACAGGCAGACCCTCCTCTTCTCCGCCACGATGCCGAGCGGGGTGCGCTGGCTCGCTCACGAACTGATGACGGACCCCGAGGAGGTCCAGGTGGGCCGCGAGACCGCTGCGGCAGGGATCCGCCAGGTGCTGCATCCCGTCGACTGGTCGCAGAAGCACGCCCTCCTGCATCACCTCCTCGAGGCGTGGCCGGAGGGCCAGGTGCTCGTCTTCACGCGCACGCGGGTGACCGCGACCTACCTGGCCGACTATCTGCGGGCGCGCGACGTGTCGGTGGCGGGCCTGCACGGGGGCAAGCATCAGGATCAACGGGACAAGGCCCTGCGCAGGTTCCGCGAGGGGACGGTCCGGGTGCTGGTCGCGACCAACGTGGCCGCGCGGGGCCTCGACATCCTCGGCATCCGGCATGTGGTCAACTTCGACGTGCCCGAAGACCCGCGGGACTACGTGCACCGCGTCGGCCGGACCGCTCGCGGCGACGACACCGGCGATGCGGTCACGCTCATGGCCTCGAGCGACTGGGTCGAGATCCGGGCCATCGAGCGTCTCCTCGGCGAGAGCATCGAGCGCCGCGCCGTGCCGGGCTTCGAACCCGATGTCGTCCCGCCGCCCCCCGAGGAGGAG
The DNA here is from genome assembly GCF_965222475.1 of Candidatus Palauibacter sp. Taxonomy (GTDB): domain Bacteria; phylum Gemmatimonadota; class Gemmatimonadetes; order Palauibacterales; family Palauibacteraceae; genus Palauibacter. The sequence continues at coordinate 686,620 of NZ_CBDCUB010000008.1, forward strand.
CCCGACGAGCGACCGGAACCCTCGGCCCTCCGGCGCGGCATCCGGCGGCGGCGCTAGCTCTGGGGTGAAGATCGGCCAGCTCATGACCGACAACGGATCGGCGCACCGCTCGAAGCGGTGCCCCTGTGTCGGCCCAGGCCAATCAAAAATGCGATGTTGAATTGGCATAGGGCTTCACAGGGACTTCCAGCCAACAACCCGGGTCCTCTGCCGGAGGTGTCCAGATGTCTCTCGATCTCAGCGTCCGCCACCGTTGCGTCCGCCGCCGTCGCGCTCGCCGCCGCTCCCACCGCCGCGCGGGCGGCCTCGGAGTCGTGGTCGCCGCCGCCCTCCTCGTGGCGCTCCCCTCGGTCGCCGAAGCCCAGCGCACCGCGAAGCCGGTGCTGCACGGGCGCCACTGGATGGCGATCACCGGCAAGCCCCTCGGTGCCACCGCCGGAGCGCGCATGTTCCACCAGGGCGGGAACGCGGTTGACGCCGCGGCGGCCATGCTCGCCGCGACCTCCACCATGTGGGACGTGCTGTCGTGGGGCGGAGAGACGCAGGCCCTCATCTACCACCCGGGGGAGCAGCGCGTGATCGGGCTCAACGCGCTCGGCGTGGCCCCCACGGACGCCACCCCCGCACACTACCGGTCGGAGGGACACGAGGACTTCCCGCCCGAGTTCGGCCCCCTCGCGGCGGTGACCCCGGGCACGCCGGGCGGGCTCATGACGATGCTCGCCGAGTGGGGCACGCTGAGCCTCGCCGACGTCCTCCAGCCCTCGATCGAGATGGCGGAGGGGTATCCGATCGAGGCGGATCCGGTCCGGCGCATCCGGGACTCGCGGGACGAGATCCGCCAGTGGCCCTCCTCGGTGGCGGTCTACTTCACCCACCCCGGGGACCCCGACGACCCGGGCCCACGCGAGGGCGAGATCTTCCGGCAGCCCGGCCTCAAGCGGACGCTCGAGCGTCTCGTGGCCGCCGAAGCCGAGGCGCTCGCGGCCGGCGCCGACCGCCGCGAGGCGATCCATGCGGCCTACGACGCCTTCTATCGCGGCGACATCGCGGCCGATTTCGTGGCGGGCGCCCGCGCGGCGGGGGCGCTGATCACGATGGAGGACATGGCGAGCTGGCAGGTCCATATCGAGGAGCCCGTCACCACCAACTACAAGGGGATCGACGTCTACAAGCTCACGACCTGGGTCCAGGGACCCGTGATGCTGCAGGCGCTCAACATGGTCGAGCAGCTCGACGTCCGGTCCATGGGCTACAACAGCGCGAACTACCTGCATGCCCTCTATCAGGTGATGAACCTCTCCTTCGCCGACCGCGACTTCTACTACGGCGACCCGTACTTTCCGCCCGAGGAGCCGGTCGAGGGCCTCCTCTCGAAGGACTACGCGAAGGCGCGCCTCGGCATGATCGACTGGGAGCGGAACGATCCGACCGCCGGCCCCGGGGATCCGTATCCCTTCCAGGGCGGCGAGAACCCATTCCTCCACCTCCTCGAGCGCTGGGGAGAGCGGAGCGAGGTGACGACGGAAGACGGCGCGGCGGAAATGGACGCAACGGCCCACGCGGCGCTCGACGAGGACTTCTACCTCGGGACGACCTCGGTGCAGACGGCCGATGCCGAAGGCTGGGTCGTCTCGATCACGCCGTCGGGCGGGTGGATTCCCGCCGTGATCGCGGGCGAGACCGGGATCGGACTCTCACAGCGGGCCCAGAGTTTCGTGCTCGATGAAGCGGACAACCCGTACAACGTGATGGAGCCGGGGAAGCGGCCGCGCGCCACGCTCACGCCCGGCATGGCGCTCAGGGACGGCCGGCCGTTCCTCTCCTTCGCGGTCCAGGGCGGCGACGGGCAGGACCAGAACCTGCTCCAGTTCTTCCTCAACGTGGTCGAGTGGGAGATGAACGTGCAGCAGGCGGTCGAGGCGCCGAACATGAACAGCTACCAGATGCGCGGCTCGTTCGGCGAGCACGAAACGCGGCCGGGACGGATGCTCCTGCAGGACGCGACGCCGCCGTGGGTCCGCTCCGCCCTCGCATCGATGGGCTACGACCTGACGTTCTCCGAGCGCACGTCGGGACCGATCAACGCGATCTTCTTCGACTGGGAGAACGGTGCCTTCTGGGGCGGCTCCAGCCACCACGGCGACGACTACGGCATCGCGTGGTGAGCGCCGGGTGAGCGCGACGCGCCCGCTATTCGCCCAGATCCATCACGTCGAACAGGTCGTATCGCGCTCCGGGCCCCGGACCCGGGACGCCGCCGTCCCCTTCGGCGGGCCGCAGTTCGTCCGGGTTCGCGGGGCGACGCAGATGCCAGTCCATCGCCCGCTGGTACGCCGCGATGGCCGACAGGAGGTGGTGCTCCGAGTAGGGCTCGGCGCCGAACATCGCCCCGATCGGTCGCGGATAGCCGGTCGACTCCGTCTCGAACCCGATCGGGAAGCCGATGAGCGGCAGCCCCACCATGTCGAAGGGGAAGGGCTGCGTCTGCGTCACCAGATCGCAGCGGCCGAACACCTCGTCGAGGATCTCCTCGAGGAGGATGAGCCGGGCCCGTGACCCGCGCACGTACTCCGCGGCGGGGAGGAGGAGCCCGTTGATCCACGGGGCGAGCGAGACACCGAACTTCCGCACGTCGTCGCGCAGGTGCTCGAGGAAGATCTCCGAGCGCTCCGGGAGGCGCACGTTGTTGAAGTTGAAGCTGGTCAGCGTCTCCCAGTGGGTCGGGAAGTCGAGTTCGATGACTTCGGCCCCCAGTTCCTCCAGCGTCGCGAGCATCCGCCGCCGCGCCTCCGCCGTCGCCACCTCCCGCCGGTAGGCGGCCTGCGTGCGTTCGCGCCGGGGGAAGGAACTCCCGATGCGGTCGATGTCGGGGTCCGGCTCGGGCTCGGGACCGGCGGGCGGCTCCGGCTCGTCGAGGTATCCGGGCAGCACGCCGATCCGGACCGGTCCCCCGCGCTCCGGATGGACGAGCGGCCGTCCGTCGCCGCCGCCGTCGCGCACGGCCCCGATGTAGTCCGGGACGGGCGGCAGCCCCAGCGAGCGCGGGTCCAGCGGATCCGGCCCCGCCATCACCTGCAGCATCGCGGCCGCGTCCACCGCGTCGCGCGCCAGCGGCCCGGGGTGGTCGCGCGTGTAGGTAAGCGGGAGGACGCCGTACAGCGACACGCGGCCCATCGTCGGCTTGATCCCGGTCAGCCCCTGGGCGTTCGAGGGGTTCGTGATCGACCCGCCCGTCTGTGTGCCCGTGCTCGAGGCGGCCATGCGGGCCGCGACCGCCGTCGCCGACCCGCTCGACGAGCCGCTCGGGCTCACGTCCTCGTGGTGCGGGGCCCACGCGTTGGCCGTCGTGCGCTCCCCGGTGGGCGTACTCGCGGCCGTCGTCGCGAGCGGTCCCATCTGCGTCTTGCCGAGCAGGATCGCGCCCGCATCCCGGAGCCGGGCCCAGGCGGTCGCGTCGAAGTCCGGCACGAAACCCTCGAAGATGAACGAGTTCGCCGTCGTCCGGACCCCCGCGGTGAAGAAGTTGTCCTTGATCGCGAGCGGTACGCCCGTCAGGGGACCGCTGCCGCGCGTCCGGTCGGCCATCCGCGCCGCATCGAGGGCGGCCTCCGAGACCACGGTGTTGAACGCCTGGTAGCGGGGGTCCCAGCGCCCGATCCGCCGGAGATACGCCTCCACCAGTTCGACCGCGCTCACGTCGCGGCCCCGCATGAGGCGCGCCGCCTCGACGAGCGTGAGTTCGGTGAGATCCGTGGGCTGGGGGCGGTCCGCGGCCGGAAGATCGAACTCCGGTGATCGTAACCCGTCACGCGGCGCGGCCGCGCGCCCGGCCGCACGCCCGGCGGGGGCGAACAGCACGGCCCCACCCAGGGCCCGTGGTGTCGCGATCGCCGTCGCGCTCAACGCCGTCATCCGCTCCAGGAAGCGGCGCCGGTTCAGCTCACCCACGGTTCCACGCGCCCATTTCGGAGGGATAGAGGGCGGGCGCGGGCCCCATGGCGTCGAGTTCGAAATCGGCGATGGCCCCCGGCGTCGAGCGCAGGAAGCGGCGCGCGGACGCCATGATACGCCGTTGATCGGCCGGCGCATCCTCGTCGTCGTCAGGGAGGACCGAGAGATCGACGCCGAGCAGCGCCAGACGCGTGCGGATGTACGCGTCGAGCTGTTCGTCCGTCAGCTCCTGCACGGCCGCGGCGGATCGCGGCGGAGCCTGTCGGCGGGCCATGGCGCCTCCGTGGGCAGGGTGTTCGGAAGGATCATGACTTCGGCGACCGCCCCGCGCCACGGTCCAACCCGCCTTGGCGCATTCCCGGCTGCGGTCCGGACACCTAGATTGACTGCAGCCGCGGCCCGAGAGTCCGCGGCGCGTGGGGCGTAAGGAGAGACCTATGGCTTACCGAAGCGACGAAACGGGGCGGATGGGATGCCCGCGTGCGTTGGCCGGTGTCGCCTTCGCCTTGCTGTTCATCGTCTCCGGGGCGATGGCGGGCCAGCACAGCCACGCGGATACGGCCGAATCGCCGGCCGCGTGTGCCGTCTGTGCGTCAACGCATCAGGCTCCTGTCCTCGCAGCCCCCACGCAGCTCCCTGACCTCAGGCTCGACGATCGGTCGACGCCGCCGGACGGCGGTTCCCGACTCGCCGTTCGGCCCGCGGCCGCGAGCCCCGACCGCGCCCGCGCTCCCCCCCCCGCTCTCTCCCTCTGACCAACTGAATCCGACAGCCAGGCACGTTCGAATGCGGCGTCGACCCGGTGGTGGTCGGCCCGACGTGCCGGCGTCATCCGAGAAGAAACGGAGATCCGCCCGTCCCGGGACGCCCTCCCTGACGCGCGGATCGGGAGAGGACAATGAAGAGATCATTCACGAGTGGTCTGTGGACCGCGTGTCTTGCCGTGTCATCCATCCTCGTCGCGGCTCCCGCGATCGCAGCCCAGCAATCCGGCGAGATCCGCATCCGCATCGTCGATGTCGAGGGTAACCCGGTCGAGGAGGCCGATGTCAGAGTGTTGGGTCTGGGTCGGGTGCTGCACGTCGAGGGCAACGAAGAGGCGCGCTTCGAGCGGGTCCCCGCCGGAGAATACCTGATCGAGGTCGAGAGCCCCCGTGCGGGGCGCGGCATCCGGGCGGTTCAGGTCATCGCCGGAGAGGCAATCGAGGTGACCGTCACCGTGTCGCTGTTCTTCCACGGACAGGAACTCATCGTCTCGGTCGGGGGGGGCACCCAGGCCGACCTGTACACACCGAGCCACGTCGAGCGCGGCATCGACCTCAGGGCCTCGGCGCAGACCAGCCTCGGAGAAACGCTCGCCGACCAGCCCGGCGTGAACTCCTCCTATCATGGACCCGGAAGCTCACGCCCGCTCATTCGCGGACTCGGCGGGTCGCGGGTGCGTGTGCTCGAATCGGGTCTGGGATCGGGAGACGCCTCCACGACGAGTCCGGATCACGCCCCGAGCGTGGAAGCGATGGCCGCCGACCGGATCGAGGTCATCCGCGGGCCCGCGACACTCCTCTACGGCGGTTCGGCGGTCGGTGGGGTCGTCAATGTCGAGGATGGACGGGTGCCGCGAGAGATCCCGGCTCACCCGCTCATCGCCACCATGACGTTGAGGGGCGGCACCGTCGCCGACGAACGCAACGTCGCGGGCCGCGTCGACGGCGCGGCCGGACGGATCGCGCTGCACCTCAGCGGGCTCTACCGGAAGACGCAGGACTACGCCATCCCGGGCCTCGCCTCCATCGACGAGCTTCACCCGCCAGGCGAGGATGAGGATGAGGAGGATGAGGAGGGGCCCGAGGAGGCGCTCCCCGGGAGCCTCCCCAACAGTTCCGTCGAGACGGCGAGGTTCGCGGGCGGACTCTCCTACGTCGGGGACAACGGTTTCATCGGCGCCTCCTTCCTCGGATACGACAGCGACTACGGCGTTCCGGGCGGTCATGGGCACGGGGAGGAAGAAGGGGAGGACCACGACGACGAAGAAGATGAAGAAGAGGGACACGCCGAGGAGGAGGGAGACGTGCGCGTCGACCTCCGGCAGCGGCGAGCCGACTTCATGGCCGGCTGGCGCCTGGGCGGCGTTTTCCTGAAGGGTGTCGAGGCCCGCTTCGGGGTGACGGACTATCAGCACTTCGAGATCCTCGTGGACGAGCTCTCGGGTGACCGCGACATCGAGACCCGGTTCTTCAACAACGAGTGGGAAGGACGGCTGCACGTCGAACACGCGCTCGCGGAAGGCAGTCGCGGCGCCTTCGGAATCCACGCCCGCAACCGCGACTTCGAGGCGATCGGCGAGGAAGCCTTCGTGCCGCCTTCCTCGACGCTCGAGTTCGCCGCCTTCCTGTTCGAGGAGTTCAGCGTCGGACGATTCGGACTCCAGACCGGCGCGCGGTTCGAGACCCGGGCAACCGAAGCCGAGGGTGTCGCCAGGAGAAGAAACGACCGCGGCTTCTCCGCATCCCTCGGCGGCGTGTTCGAGGCCTCCGAGGCGGTCTCGTTCGTCGTCAGCGCGGCCCGTTCGGCGAAGCTGCCGTCGGCCGAGGAGTTGTTCTCGAACGGGCCGCACCTGGCCACGCAGGTGTTCGAACTCGGCGATCCGGAGCTGGAGTCGGAGTTGGGGCTCAGCCTCGACGCCGCCATCCGGATCGGCACGGAATCCGTCCGGACCGAGCTGAGCGTCTTCTCGAACTCGTTCGACGGCTTCACCTACCAGGCGTTCACCGGCGAGGAGGAAGACGGCCTCGTGGTGGCCCTGTGGTCCCAGGCGGACGCGGTCTTCACGGGATTCGAGGCGCATGCCGAAGTGGAGTTGTTCCACTACGGGGACGGACACTTCGTGCTCGACGCCTTCGGCGACTACGTACGCGCCGAACTCACCGCGAACGACCAGCCGCTCCCGCGCATTCCTCCGTTTCGCTTCGGCGCGGGCCTGGGATACGAGTCTCCCGCATGGCACGGCCACGTTCGGGCCAGGCGCACGGCCGGCCAGGAGCGGGTGGCGGCGTTCGAGGAGCCGACGGACGGGTATACCCTGATCGACGCGAGTGCCGGATATCGGATCTTCCAGGGTCGGGTGGCGCACGACATCGTGCTCTCGGGGACGAATCTGACCGACCGGGAGGCGCGGAGTCACACCTCGTTCCTCAAGGAACTGGCGCCGTTTCCCGGGCGGGAGATTCGCCTCACGTACCAGCTGAGCTTCTAACGGGCTGCCGGCGATCCATGGTGACGTGCGAGCGCGGGCGCCGGGGGGTTTGCCGCCGAACGGCGCCCGCGCTAACGTTCACGACAGCCCGTGGCGGCAGGGCTTGCGCCGCGGGCCGCGTGATGTGGGGCCGCATTTCTTGAGCCAACAATTGCCCATAGAGTCTCCGATCCGGAGGCGGACGTCATGCCCCGCGGGGGACGACGAAGACCGAAGGTAGGGGGCGAACCGTTTATCGGAGGGCTTCAAGAAATCACCTTGCATCCGCCCGGCAGTCCGCGACGAAACCCCGCGCCGCTCGAATGCAGCGGGGCTTTCGCCACGGGCTGCCTACCAGAAGGGGTGGCCCACGGGTCGCCCCTTTTGCATCGGGGGTGCCCCGTGAATGGAGCGGGACTCCGCCACGGCCCGCTGGACCATTGGAGGGCGTCTTGAGCGAAGAAAGCCTGGCGCGTCGTCGGGTGGACCCGAGGACCAGGCTCGCCGTCGATCCGGCGAAGGTCGAGACCGACAACGAGGATCTCCTCGCTCGTCTCGTCCGCGAACAACTCGAGCTCCTGGGCGAGGATCCCCGGCGCGAGGGTCTGGTCCGCACACCCGCGCGCGTGGCCGGGGCCATGCAGTTCCTCACGCGCGGTTACGCGCAGACGGTCGACGAGGTGATCGGAGCCGCGATCTTCGAGGAACCCCACGACTCGATGGTCATGGTCAGGGACATCGAGGTGTACTCGCTCTGCGAGCATCACATGCTGCCTTTTTTCGGCAAGGCGCACATCGCCTACATCCCCGATGGCCGCATCGTCGGGATCTCGAAGTTCCCCCGCATCGTGGATGTGTTCGCCCGCCGGCTTCAACTGCAGGAGCGCCTCACGGAGCAGATCGCCCAGGCGATCGAGGACGTGCTGAAGCCGCAAGGCGTGGGGGTCGTCGTCGAGGCCAAGCACCTGTGCATGATGATGCGGGGCGTGGAGAAGCAGAACTCGAAGACGATCACGAGTGCCGTCCGCGGCCTGTTCCGGCGAGACTACCGGACGCGCGCGGAGTTCCTGCGCCTCGCCTATTCCCCCGACGCCTGACGGCCGCCGGCCGCGGCCGGGCTGACCCCGGGCGGCCGGAGCGGCGATCCCGTGTTCCTCGAACTCGCTGAAGTCCTCGACTGTCCCGACTGCCGGGCCTCGGCCGGCCTGGTGGCGTTCGTCGATCGGGCCGAGCGTCAACGGGTGATCGAAGGGCGGCTCGGGTGTCCCCTGTGCGAGATCGAAGTGCCGATCCGCCGCGGAACGATGCGGTTCGATCTCTCGGGAGCCGCGCGGCGGGCTTCCGGGGCCGGGTCGGCCGACCCGGCCCGCCCCGGTCCGCCGCTGCCCGGTCCGCCGCTGCCCGGTCCGCCGCTGCCCGGTCCGCCGCTGCCCGGCCCGGCTGCGGAGACCGCGCTGCGGATCGCCGCGCTGCTCGGCGTGACCGACCGGGCCGGCCAGGTGGTCCTGCTGGGCCCGGGTCTGGCCGGGCACGCGGGCCGGCTCGCCCGCATGGGGGACCGCCTCGAGGTCGTGGTCTGGCTGGATGCCCGGGGCGACCCGGCCGCGCCGGGCGTCGCCGACCTCGAAGCGGGCGTGGACCCGCTGCTCGGCGCCGCACCGGGCGGCTGGCCCGTCAGGTCGGGCGCGCTGCACGGGGTCGCGCTCACCGGACCGCTGGCGCTCGACCTGACCGAGATCGAGCGCTGCGTTCGCCCGGGCGCGCGTCTCTTCGTGGCTGAGCCGACTTCGGAGGACCTCGAGGCGCTGTCGGAGTCCGGCTTCGGGGAGCTGGCCGCGGACCCCACGGCCTGGGTCGGCGAACGCCGCTGACATCGCCGGGTTGGACGCCGGACGGTTCGCTCACGCCGATAGGCGTTGCCCCAGCTTGACAAGACTGTATAATCCCCAGTGTCCAGATGTACGAGCGAATCAGGATCGGGGGCGGGGAGGTCCCCGGCTCGCTTCGGGGGGTGGGTATGACGCGGTGGAAGATCTGGAGCAGGAACGGTGGGCGTCGGGGGGGGGAGCCGGACTACTATGAGGAGGGCGTCGACCTCGTCCGGCAGAGGCTCTATCACGAGGCGCTGATCACTTTCCGTCTTTCCCTCAAACACGAACCGCGGCACGCCGCCACGCTGGAGCAGATGGCCGTGGTCTACACGCATATCGGACTTGCGGACGAAGCCGTCCGGACCTACGCGGCCGCTCTGCAAGAGCGTCCCCGCAGCCCCGCCGCCCATTACGGGCTGGCATTCCTTCTTCTGAGGAAGGGAGCCGAAGGGGAGGCCAGGCGGCACCTGGAGGAATTCCTCGTCCTGGCCCGCGCGGACCGGGAGGAGCCGCGACACCTCGAGCACGCCCGCCGGACCCTGCAACGACTCGGCGCTCCGGTCGCCGAGGCGGCGACGAACTGAGAGCCGCCGCCGCGTGCACGTCTCGACCCCCCTTCCCGAAGACCACCGCCCCGGCACCCTCCCTGAACTCTTTCTGAACGGACTTTCCCGCCCGCGGGCCGACGCGGCCCGCACGCGAGGGTCCGATGGCGTCTGGACATCGATCTCCACAGATGAGATCGGGCGACGCGCGCGGGCGCTCGCGCTGGGACTGAGGGCGAAGGGCTTCGCGAGCGGCGACCGCATCGCGATCCTCGCGCAGACTCGGATCGAGTGGGCGCTGTCGGACTGGGGCATCGTCATGGCGGGTCTCCCCTCCGTGCCCGTCTATCCGGTGCTCCCCGCCGAGCAGGTCCAGTACATCCTGTCCGACTCGGGCGCCCGCGCCGTTTTCGTCGAAGATCAGGAACAGCTGGACAAGATCGCGGAAATCGAAGCTGATCTCCCCGCGCTGGAGCTGGCGATCGCGTTCGAACCGGTGACGGCGCCCTCCGGCTCCGCCCTCGAGACGATGCAGCTCGACGAGTTGTCGAGACTGGGAGAGGCCGCGCCCGAGGCGCTCGCGAGGACGTACGAATCCCACGCGCGAGAGACGCGCCCGGAGGACCTGGCGACGCTCATCTACACGTCGGGCACGACCGGCGACCCGAAGGGGGTGATGCTCACGCACGGCAACTTCCACTCCAACGCCGACCTCGCCCTGCGCGTCTTCCCGATCGGCCCGGGCGATGTGGCCCTCGGGCTGCTGCCGCTCGCGCACGTGTTCGAGCGCACGGTGGGGCACTACATCATGTGGCATGCCGGCGTGACGGTGGCGTACGCGGAGTCGACGAATACCGTGGCCCGCGACCTCGGAGAGGTCTCTCCCACCTTCATGGCCGCCGTGCCGCGGGTGTTCGAGAAGGTGCTCGAGAGGGCCGAAGAGGCCGCGAGGACGGCGGCGGGCGCGAAGGAGAAGATCTTCGGCTGGGCCCGGCGGGTCGGGGAGCGGCGCGCCATCGCGGATCTGGAGGGGCGGCGGACCGGACCCCTCCTCGGTCTCCAGGCCGCCGTCGCGGACCGCCTCGTCTTCTCGAAGCTGCGCGCCCGGACCGGCGGCAGGATTCGGTACTTCGCGAGCGGCGGCGCGCCGCTCCCGCCGGCGGTGGGCCTCTTCTTCTTCGGTGCCGGCCTCCGGGTCGTGGAGGGGTACGGGCTGACCGAGACCTCGCCCGTCCTCACCTTCAATCCGGTCGACGCCATCCGCCTCGGCACCGTCGGAAAACCGATCCCGGGCACGGAAATCCGCATCGCCGAGGACGGGGAGATCCTCGCCCGCGGGCCGCAGATCATGGCGGGCTACTTCAACAGGCCCGAGGCGACGGCCGAAGCGATCGACGAAGACGGCTGGTTCCACACCGGAGACGTGGGGGAGATCGACGATCACGGGTACGTCAGGATCACGGATCGCAAGAAGGACCTGCTGATCACGGCCTACGGCAAGAACATCGCGCCGCAGCCAATCGAATCCGGGATCAAGCGCCACCCGCTGGTCGCCGAGGCCGTGATGCTGGGGGACCAGCGCAAGTTCCCGATCGTCGTCATCGTGCCGGAGTACGCGGTCCTGCGCCCGCAGTTGCACGGCGTGGAGGAGGCGGCGGACGCCGATCTGGCTACGGACCCGCGGACCCGGGGCCTCCTCCGACGGGCGGTGCGGGAGTGCTGCCGCGAGTTCGCGCACTACGAACAGCCGCGCGAGGTGCTCGTCGTCCCCGGTCCGTTCACGATCGAGGGCGGGGAGTTGACCCCGACCCTCAAGGTGAAGCGCCGCGTCATCCAGACCCGCTTCGCCGACGCGATCGACGCGCTCTACGAGCGGGCCGAGGACGCCATGAGCCGGCGGGAGAAAGAGCGGGACGGCCCGTGAGCGAGGTCGTGGTCGGGTTCATGACCGCGCCCGACCGCGAACAGCTCGTGGGGATCGGACGGGCGCTCGTCGCCGAACGGCTCATCGCCTGCCTGAACGTCGTCGAGGGGGTGACGTCCGTCTATCGCTGGGACGACCAGCTGCGGGAGGACGCGGAGGCCCTCGGGATCCTCAAGACGACGGCCGCCCGCATCGACGCCGTCGGAAGGCGGGTTCGCGACCTCCACCCCTACGACGTGCCCGAGATCCTCTTCCTCCCCGTGGCCGCCGGCTCCGAACCCTACCTCGACTGGGTCCGCGGGGAGGTGGATCGCTAGCTCCCGGCCGCCCGCGGGGGACGGCGCCGCGCCCTCAGCGCGCCGTCTCGTTCTCCGATCTGTACCAGAGCCAGAAGAGGACGCCCGCCGCCGTCCACAGGATGGCGCCGCCCCCGATCCTCATGAGCAGCCCCGCCAGCCGCTGGTCCTCGCCCGCCGAGAGGATACCGACCGGGGGGGCCAGTTCGTACGTCGCGTAGAACGGAAGCTCCGCGAACGTGAGGAAGACGTAGGGGAGGGTCATCAGCACCGTGCTCGCGATCAGGTAGCAGATGCGGACCCCGAACGGGAAGCGCGGGCGGTGCGGGACCGGGCTCACCACGGGCCACCAGAAGACGAGGCCGGCGCCCAGCCAGGCCATGTCGAGTACGAGTGATCCCGCCTGCGAACCCATGAGTCCGTCCACCACGCCCGGCCAGTGGGTCGCGATGACGACCGTGTTGAAGAGGAGGAGCGCGATCAGCGGCCGCGAGAGAGCGCCGGCGACGCCCGCCAGCCGGCTGCCGGCCGCGCGTTCGAGCGCTCTCCGGGGAAGACCCGCGATCAGGAGCGGCGGAGCGAGGAGGGCGATGAGGAGGAACTGCACCATGTGCACCGAGGCCAGATAGCCCGAGCCCAGCGCGCCCACCGGCCAGTCGAGCGCGACCCAGAGCGCGAGCGCGCCGACGCCGAACCGCGTGAGTTCCGGCCGCGAGGGCCGCGAGCCGCGGGTGAACCGCCGGTAGGCCAGGAACAGGAGCGCGATGAACAGCCACACGCCGGGGTAGGGACGCCACGACCAGCTCCAGGGGATCCCCTGGGCGGCGCACCACCATTGCATGGCGAGGGGTCAGCCGCCCGCTTCGTCCGCCGGACGCGGCGCGGTCCGGTGGAGACGCAGCAGGATGGGCAGATCGTGCCTCCAGTCCGTCTGGCGCACGCCGCCGGGATACAGCGCACGTACGACGGCGTCCCTCGCGATCGCCACGACCGGCGTGGCGTGACCCACGTCGTACGGTTCACCGCTCCCCGGCGCGGGCGGATCTCCCTCGATCCTCGCCGCCGGGAGGTGGAAGGCGGCCTGGACCTCGTTCACCGCTTCCATGTCGCCGCGGAGTCCGACGAAGGACCGGTCGAAGCGGTCGAGCCACGCCCGCAGCCGTTCAGGCGTATCCCGCGCAGGGTCGGTGGTGACGAAGACGACCTTGATCGCGCGCCGGTCCCCGTACGCCAGATCGTCGAGCGCCGCGCTCAGCACCGCCATCTGCACCGGGCAAATGTCCGGACACCAGGTGTAGCCGAAGAAGAGGAGCGTGAGAGACCCCGCGGTCTCGCTCCGGAAGTCGTACCGGCGTCCCTCGGTATCGAGGAGCGCGAACTCCGGCGCCTCGAAGGGGCGCTCGAGGGCGAGGCCGCGCAGCCCGCCCGCGCCCTCCGCGCGGTCGATGCCCGCGTCGGGAGCCCCGCAGCCGAAGGTCGCGCCGGCAAACGCCGCGAAGGCGAGGGTCGCGCCTGTCCGGGAGCGTGTCATCGTTCGAGCGCGTCCTACGCGAAGAGAGCGGCGAGGGAGGAGGCGATGCTGTCCAGCAACCCCCGTATGTAGTCCAGGACGGGGAAAGTGTCCAGGACGACGAGGCCGGTCCCGATCAGCGCGCCGAGGCCATAGCCGAGCCGAACGATCAGATCGAACTCGCGCTGGCTGATGTCGCGTACGAGCCGCTCGATCCGCTGGATCGGGAAGTTCTCGATCTTGGTGGAGATCCGCTCCGCGATCCGGATGCGCTCCGCCACCTCGGGCACGCGCCCGGCCACCCAGTCCCAGGTCGGCGCGGCCATGGTGTCCGCGAGCCGCACCGCCGCGTCCTCGCGCAGGATGCGGTCCAGACGGCCGATCGGCGTGCGGAGCAGGCGATCCGCGACCGGTTCCGCGATCGAGTCGAAGAGCGCGCGCCCCGCCTCGGAGCGGAACCCCGCCGCGAGCGCACTCGCCACTCGATCCGCCGGCACGGCCCGCAGCACGTCCGCCCAGCTGCGTTCGGCGAAGCGCTCGAGCAGTTCCTCGAGCTGGTCCATCAGGAAAGCTCGTGATCCGGGGTCGCGGGCCGCCCCCACGAGCCACCCCGCGATCGAGTCGAGCGCGCTCTCGACCTGGGGGTCGCCCGCGACGCCGAACACCTCCGACGGGGGGTGTCGCAGGAACTCGACCACGCCTTCGTTGACGTTGCGGGCGATGGCCGACTGCACCTCCCCTTCGCGCAACACCTTCCCCAGGCGGTCGGCCCCCTCCGTCTGAAGCGTGTTCAGCGCGCGCGTCACGGTGTCTTCGGTGACGACGAGGCGGGCGACGACGCGCTGGTGGAATCGGAGATCCTGCATGAAGCGGGCGAGCAGCTCGCCGATCAGCCGCTCGATCCGCTCGCGCGCCCCGGGATCGTCGAGCAGTCGGCTCAGCCGCTCGATGGCGACCGGGAGGTAGTCCCGGATGGCGTGTTCGAGTGCGGCCACCAGCCCCGGCGGAACGAGCTGCTCGAACGTCCGGTCCGGTCTCAGCATGTGCCGCGCCGCCTCGTCGAGGTGACGCCGCACCGTGGCCTCGAAGGCCGCGGACTCGACCAGCCGCACGAGCCCGCCCTCGATCGCCTCCTGTACGGCCGCGCGCCGCTCCGGGTCGAGCGTCCGCGACAGGGGCGCCTCGCTCAGCGACTCGCGGACCGTGTCGAGGAGTCGGGACGCCTCTTCCCGGAACTCGGGCGAGTCGAGAGCGCCCGCGAGGAACTCCCGCCCCTCCGACAGGAGCCCCATGAGGAGTCGCCGAACCTCGACGAGCGCCGCTTCGGGCAGCAGGTCCGCCAGCGCCGGCTGCTCCCGGTCGGTCAGCTCGATGGCCAATTCTCGCAGTCGTCCCTGAAACGCGGTCTCCAGTTGCTGCAGTTCGGAGGCGATGTCGTCCGGGGTCAGGAGGGTGCCGCCGACGACGTTCCCCACGGAATCGGCCAGCCGATGCTGGTTCTTCGGTACCGCGCCCTGCAGCCACCGGACCTTCCGGCCGAGAAACCGCGGCGGGCGGTAGGGGTGGAACAGCATCCAGACGGCGATCCGGTTCGTGATCCCGCCCGCAAGGGCTCCGAAGGCGATGGTGACGATGGCGCGCAGCCAGTCGATGTCCATCAGGGCGTAGGCAGCGTGGCCGAGAGCCCGGTGAAATGGAACTCCTCGCCCCCGATACGGAGGACCGCCTCCAGGCGGACCGCGGACGCGACGCCCGGCACCTCGGTCGCGAGGGGTCGAAACGTTCCCCACAGCTCCGAACCGGCGATCTCGAAGCGTCGCGTCGAGGTGGACGCGGGGTCCGGCGGCGCGAGCATCACCTCGCCCCAGGTGGCCTCGATTCCGTGCAGCCAGGTGTAGGCCACGGCGGGCTGCCCGAGCGCCCCGGCGTGGATGAGGAATCCATTCCCGAGCGAGTCGGCGAAGAGAAGGGTCTCTCCCCCCTCGGCCGTGGCGGGAATCCGCAGCGCCCGGGCGGCCCGCCGAAAGAAGAGCATGCCGGGCAACGCCTCCGGCCCCGCCTGGAGGACGCCGATTCCGAGGGACTCCCGCTGCCCGGTCGGCCCCGTCCAGACCGACACCTGTTCGCCCGCCGCGAGCCGCACGGAATCCGCGCCTTCGTCGGTCCGGTCGGGCGGTCCGGTGAAGTGGAGGCTCACGACCTGGCCGGCGTCCCCGACGCGCACGGACATCCCGGGCGCGGGCAGCAGACGCCAGGCCGCGCGGGCCACCGCCAGCGTGTCCCGGGTCAGCACTAGCGAGCGCCAGGCGCCGCCGTCGCTGACCTGGACCTCGTAGTCGCGCGACAGATGCGGCCCCCGCGCCGTCTGGTCGAACGAGCCGAAGAACGCGTTCCCGGCGCCGTCGGCGAAGAGCAGGTGCGTCAGATAACGTGCGTCCACCGGCGCCGCGAGCAGTTCACCGCCTGTTTCGTCGCTGCTCTCCGCCGTCCCATCGGGGGAGGGAGGCGCGCACGCGCACAGGATCGCGGCCGCGCACGCCGCGGGGAACGGAAGCCGCCGGATCACGATGCCCCCGGGAGTGCCTCCGATGGGGGGCCGGGTTCGGCAGTTCCGGCGGACTCCGACAATCGGGCCGCCGGCCCGAGGGCCCGGTCGAGCCACAGCAGCATGCGCCGGATCCGACGCCGGTTGGCCCCGAGGTCGAAGTCCCTCCTCCGGGCCCGCGACAACGCATCCACGCGGGTGAGGCCGTTTCCATCCAGCGCGACCCAGACCGTGAGGTCGTCGACGAACCGGAGGACCGGGTTCACGCACCTCACGCTGATCAGGCCGAGGTCTTCATCGCTGAGGACGAGCTTCCACGACGGACGTCGCCGCACGTACCTCAGCAGTTCATCCCAGACGCACGCGAACGGCGCCTGGTAGAGCCGCGGCTCGGGTCCGTCCGGACGCCGCGTGTCCGCCGAGGTGCCGCTGACCTCGCCGGCTCCGGTCGACTCGGCCCGTCCCTCCGTCATGCGGAATCTCCGTCCTGCCCGGTTGCCCGCGTCTTCGGCGGCCGGATAGCTTGCCGCCCGGTGCGGCCCGGTCGAGCAGTCCACTCGACCCCCATCCGCGGAGCGACCCCCAGGAGAAATCGACGGTTCGTCATGCAGGCCATAATACCTCTGGCGGGGAAGGGTACAAGGGTCCGTCCCCACACCCATTCCCGTCCCAAACCCCTGCTGCGCGTGGCGAATCGGCCCGTGCTCTCCTACGTTGTCGAGCAGCTTCGCGCCGAAGGCGCCGACGATTTCATCTTCATCACCGGACACCTCGCGCCTCGGATTCAGGCCTGGATGACCGAGGAGTTCCCCGGACTCCCGGTCACCTACGTGGAGCAGGTCGCGCAGCGGGGGACGGCCGACGCGATCGCCCTCGCCGAACCGCATGTGACGGGTCCGGTTCTCATCGTGTTCGTCGATACGCTCTTCGACGCGGACTTCAGCGTGCTGCGCCGACAGGCCGACGCCTCCGGCATCGTCTGGGCCCGGGAGGTCGAGGACTACCGGCGGTACGGCGTCATCCTCACCGATGAGGCCGGGTATATGAAGCAGATCATTGAGAAGCCGGAGGAGCCCGTCTCGAAGCTGGCCAACATCGGCCTGTACTACGTCCGGGACCATGAACTGATGTTCGAAGGCGTTCGACATGTGCTGAATCAGGATCCGAATCTGGGTGAATATTTTCTCACGGACGCGTTCCAATACATGATCGACCGCGGCGCCCGTCTCTATACGGCGGAAGTGGGCGGATGGTTCGATTGCGGGAAGCCGGAGACGTTGCTGGAGACGAATCGGGTCATGCTCGAGCGCGGCCACGGAGACCGGCCGGAGCTTCCGGACTCGGTCTCGATCGAGGGCGCCACGGCGGTCGCACGCGACGCCACGGTCGAGGCGTCCAGCCTCGGACCCAACGTGAGCATCGCGGCCGGGAGCCGCGTGCGGGGTTCGCGCCTCCGCGACGCGATCATCGGGGAGGGCAGCGTCATCGAGGACTGCGATCTCCGGGATTCCCTCGTCGGGGATCGCGTGGTCGTGCGGGGCGTGCGCGGCAGGATCAACGTGGGAGACGACGCCATCATCGAGGGGGGCCGCTGATGCGAGGTTGCGGCGCCGCGGCCGTCCGGGGCGGGAGGCTTGGGGATTGAGCCACGACGATCTGATCTACGACTGGAACCGGCTTCCCCCGAGCCACGACTATGCCGCCACGACGGTGGAACTCAACGACGAGACGCTCCGGGACGGCCTGCAGAACCCCTCCGTCACCGACCCGCCAATAGCGAGGAAGATCGAACTCCTCCACCTCATGGTGGAGTTGGGGATCCACTCCGCGGACATTGGACTTCCCGGCGCCGGGCCGAGGGCGTACGAGGCGTGCCTCGCTCTGGCGCGCGAGATCGCCGACCCCGGACTCCCGATCGGGGTCACCCTGGCGGCCCGCACCGTCCGGGCCGACATCGAACCCGTGGCGCGCATCCAGGAGGAGACCGGCCTCAAGCTCGAGCTCGCCACCTTCATCGGGAGTTCTCCGATCCGGCAGTACGCGGAGGACTGGGACGTCGAGCGCATCCTCGACGCCACCCGCGGCGCGATCGAGTTCGCCGTGAGCGAGGGTCTCGAGGTGATGTACGTGACCGAAGACACCACGAGATCGCGGCCGCGCACGCTCGCCCGGCTCTTCTCCGCCGCGGTCGAGGCGGGGGCGCGGCGGATCTGCCTCGCGGACACCGTCGGCCACGCCACGCCGCACGGCGTACGCCGGCTCGTCCGCTTCGCGAAGGACTTTGCGGCCGGCACGGGGGAGCCCGTGAAGATCGACTGGCACGGCCACCGCGACCGCGGCCTGGGGCTCGCGAACGCCCTGGCGGCGATCGAGGAGGGCGTGGACCGGGTGCACGCCACCGCGCTCGGCATCGGCGAGCGGATCGGCAACGTCGAGATGGACCTGCTGCTCGTGAACCTCCGCCTCCTCGGGGCGCACGAGCACCCGATCGACCAACTGGCGGACTACTGCCGCGTCACGGCGGAGATGTGCGGGATCGATATCCCGCACAACTATCCGGTGATCGGGGACGACGCGTTTCGCACGGGGACCGGCGTCCACGCTGCCGCGATCATCAAGGCCATGCAGAAGGGCGACCGCTGGCTGGAGGACTGCGTCTACAGCGGCGTCCCGGCCTCGATCGTGGGCCGGAGCCAGATCATCGAGATCTCGCCGGTCTCGGGACTCAGCAACGTGCGTCACTGGCTGAGCCATCACGGATACGACGCGGACGACGAGGCCCTGTGTACGGCCGTCTTCCGGCTCGCCAAGAAGTGCAATCAAACGCTGTCCCGCGGCGAGATCGAGTCGGAGATCGCGCGCGTTGAGGCCGGGCGGACCTGAGGTGTCCGACGGAGCGACGCGCGAGATGCCGGGCGAGATGCGGGCGCGGGCCCCGGCGGCGGCGGCGGCGCGGAGAGTTGCCGCGGGCGTCCTCCTCCTGCTGCCCCTGCCGCTGAACACCGGCCTGGCGGCGCAGGATGCGAGCGTCGAGCGCGTGCCCACGCTTCCCAACGGGGTCCCCGTCGTCGTGTTCCCCGTCCAGTCGGCCGTGCCCCCCGCCGGAGGGGGCCGGGCCGGGGACACCGGGATCGGAGGCCGGGCGATCGACCTCCTGAACGCCGAACTCGCCTTCGCCTTCGGCGAGGAGGCGGGGGCGCGCGGCTGGGCGCTGGGATCGGCGGTCGAGGCCCGACTGGCGCGGAATCCGACGATCGGCGTCGATCCGCGTCGACTCGCGTACCACGGGCTGCTGCGCGACCCCGGACCGCGGCGACAACTCTACGAGCCGCTGCACACGCAACTCCGTCAGGTGGCGTCCCTGTTCGACGCCCGTCTCGTGGTTCTGCCCCTTTCCGTCTGGTACCGGCGGGCGGACCGCGCGCCGGACGCAGGTCGGGCCGTGCTGCTCCTCGCGGTGATCGACGTGCGGCGCAGCGCGGTGCTGTGGCACGGCACGATCGAGGGGAGAGCCGCGGACGCCGCCTCCCCGGCCGCGCTCACGACGCTGGCGCTGCGCGTGGCCGGCCAGTTGGCGCCTTCCTGACCGTGCCTCCGTCGCGCACGAGACGCACACCGAGACGCATGACGTGACCCACGACGTGACGCTGTTACCGGGCGATGGGATCGGTCCGGAAATCTCGCGCACGGTCCTCGACATCCTCGAGGCCGCGGGCGCGCCCATCCGCTGGCATGAATGCGTCGGCGGCGTGACCGCCATGGAGACCGTCGGCGAGCCGCTCCCGCAGGCGACCCTCGACTCGATCGAGACCACCGCCGTCGCGCTCAAGGGGCCGCTCACGACCCCCATAGGCTCGGGCTTCCGCTCGGTGAACGTCGCCCTCCGCAAGCACTTCGACCTGTTCGCGAACGTGCGCCCGGCGGTCACGCTCCTACCGTCGGCTCGCTATCCGGGCGTGGACCTCGTCATCGTGCGCGAGAACACGGAGGGCCTGTACGCCGGGATCGAGCACTTCATCGGAATGGAGAACGACCCCCGCGCGGTCGCCGAGTCGGTCATGCTCATCACGCGCTACGGATCGCGTCGTATCGTGCGCTTCGCGTTCGAGTACGCCCTCGCGCATGGGCGTCGTCTCGTGACCCTCGTCCACAAGGCGAATATCCTCAAGTACACGCAGGGTCTCTTTCTCGAAGTCGGCCGCGAAGTGGCCGCGGAGTACGAGGGCAGGGTGGAGTTCGATGACAGGATCGTGGACGCCACCGCGATGCAGCTCGCGCTGGACCCCTACCGGTTCGACGTGATCGTGACCGAGAACATGTTCGGGGACATCCTCTCGGATCTGGTGGCCGGGCTCATCGGAGGACTCGGGTTCGCGCCGGGCGCGAACCTCGGCGAGCGGGCGGCGATCTTCGAGGCGGTGCACGGCTCGGCGCCCGACATCGCGGGGCGGGGGATCGCCAACCCGACATCGCTTCTGCTCGCCAGCTGCCTCATGCTCGACCATCTGGGCGAGGCGTCGACGGCCGCCCGCATCCGGGCCGCGCTCCGCCGCACGCTCGACGAAGGGGCCGCGCGCACGGCGGACATCGGCGGAACGGCCGGCACCGCGGAGTTCGGGGAGGCGGTCATCGAACGGCTGGAGGGGGATACCGCATGACCGGATCGCGACGCCAATCGGTCGAGGAGTTGCACTTCAAGGGGGGGGCCTGCGACGCCTGCGGCCAGGTGTTCCCGAAGGGCCAGCTCGATGAGGATGGCTGGTGCGAGGCATGCCGCCCGCGCATGCAGCGTCGCATGCGCACCTGGAGCCATGTCATCGCCGCGCTCATCACTCTTCCGTTCGCCGTCTGGGTGGTGATCTGGATGGGGCGCTTCCCGCAGTTCGAGTACCTGCCCCGCTTCGCCTGGCTGCTGCCGCTGTCGGCCGCGTACTATCTCGGCTTTCGCATCGGCCGCGAGGTCGTCAAGGGCTACGGACGATGGCGTCGCGGCCGCTAGACGGTCCGCGGCGGCCGGAGATGCGCGCGATCGCGGGGCTGCCGGCCGCGGCGCTGGCCGTCATGGTCGGCGTCGTCCTCGTCGTCAACGCGCACCTGTTCGGCTGGCCGGGGGTGGCCGGCGGGGTCGCGCTCGGCGCCGGCGGCATTGCGCTCGGCGTTCACTGCTTCCGCCCCCGACCATCCGACGCCAACCGCGCGGCGGCCGCCGGCCGCCCCGACCCGGGAGAACTTCCAGAATGAGTTTCGAGGGAGTGGACTACTTCAATCTCGACGCGCTCCTCGACGAGGAGGAGATCGCCATCCGGGACCTCGTCCGGGAGTGGGTGGACCGGGAGGTCATCCCGATCATCGGCCACCACTACATCGAGCGCACCTTCCCGCGCGAACTCATCCCCCAGATGGGGGAACTCGGCTTCTTCGGGGCGAACCTGCCCGAGGAATACGGCTGCGCCGGCCTCAACAACGTGGCCTACGGCCTCATCATGCAGGAACTCGAGCGGGCGGACTCGGGCATCCGCTCCTTCGTCTCCGTGCAGGGTGCCCTCGTGATGTATCCCATCTACGCCTTCGGCTCCGAGGAGCAGCGGCGCGAGTGGCTGCCGCGGATGGCGAGCGGCGAGGCGATCGGTTGCTTCGGCCTCACGGAACCCGACTTCGGCTCGAACCCCGCCGGCATGATCACCCGGGCGGTCGAGGACGGAGACGAGTGGGTGCTCAACGGCGCCAAGATGTGGATCACGAACGGGTCGATGGCCGACGTGGCGGTGATCTGGGCCAAGACCGGAGACCTCGACGACGTGGGCTCCATCCGCGGCTTCCTCGTGGAGACCGAGCGGGACGGCTTCTCCGCCACCGACCAGAAGGGGAAGCTCTCCCTCCTCGCCTCGGACACCTCCGAACTCGTGCTGCAGGATGTGAGGGTGCCCCGGGCGAACCTTCTCCCCGGGAGCGGGGGGCTCAAGAGCCCCCTCAAGTGCCTCACTCAGGCCCGCTACGGCATCTCGTGGGGTGCCGTGGGCGCGGCGATGGCGTGCTACCGGGAGTCGGTCGAGTACGCGAAGAACCGCTTGCAGTTCGACGGGACCCCGATCGCCCAGACCCAGATCCAGCAGGTGCGGATCGCCGACATGCTGACCGAGATCACCAAGGCCCAGCTTCTCGTCCTCCGTCTCGGCCGCATGAAGGACGAGGGCACGATGCGGCCGCAGCACGTCTCGCTCGCGAAGCGCAACAACGTCGACATGGCATGCGAGTGCGCCCGCGAGGCGCGGCGCCTGCTGGGCGCGAACGGGATCCTCGCCGAGTACGCTTCGATGCGGCACATGGCGAACCTCGAGTCGGTCTACACCTACGAGGGCACGCACGACATCCACTCCCTCATCCTGGGGCACGACGCGACCGGGCTCCCGGCCTACAACTGACGAGCGCAGGACGAAAGCCATGAAACGAATCACCGCCATCTTCGTGCCCGCCCTCCTGGTGGCGTGCACCCCCGAGCCCGGGGCGGAGACCGCCGGGGGAGAGGCGCCGGTCCTCGTGTCGGAGTTCGACGTGTCCATCCCCGCTCCGGCCGTGGACGAAGACGTGGAGGGCGTGCTCCCGAGGCAGGCGATGGAGGAGCACGAGGACAACTGGGACGTGCTCGAGCAGTACGGCGCGGGGCGTCACCGCGATCACGCGACGCCCGACCTCGCGTGGGAACGCCACGGCCCGAGCGGCGATCTCGAGGACGTACTCGAGGCCCGCATCCCCGCGTACCACTGGAACGGGTGGTACGACATCTTCGTCACCGACGCCGTCCTCTGGTTCGAGAACTATCGGGGGCCGCAGAAACTCGGCATCGGAGCCTGGCCGCACGCCGGCATGCCCGATCCCGATCTGATGGCGGAGCGCATACACCTCTACGCCATCGAGCAGCACAGGTGGTTCGACTACTGGCTCAAGGGCATCGACAACGGCGTGCTCGACGAAGCCCCGATCCACTACGCCGTGATGAACGATCCGGGCGACTGGCGCTGGACGGCGACGGACGCGTGGCCGCCGGAGACCACGAGCCGGCGCCTCTTCCTCGGGCCGGGGACGAGCGGGAGCGTGGCCTCGGTCAACGATGGCGGGCTCTCCTCCGACGCCCCCTCGGTCGAGGCGGCGTTCGACGAATACAGGGTCGACCTCACGACGACGACCGGGACGTCTTCCCGCTGGGACAACGCGGTGGGGGCGGCGCCCGAAATGCTGTACCCGGACCTGCGCGACACCGACGCGAAGTCGCTGACCTACACGACTCCGCCGCTGGAGTCCGATCTCACGGTCACGGGCCACCCCGTGGTCACGCTGTGGGTGACGTCGTCGCAGCGGGATGCCGATTTCTTCGTGCTACTCGAGGAAGTCGACCCGGAAGGGTCGTCGCGGTACGTGACGGAGGGCGTGCTGCGCGCCTCGCATCGCGCGCTGGCGGAAGCCCCGTGGGACAACCTCGGGCTCCCCTTCCAGCGCAGCTACGCGAGCGATGTCCAGCCGCTCCCGGACGCCCCGGCCGAACTCACGCTCGATCTGCACCCGACCTCGACCGTCTTCAACGCGGGACACCGCCTCCGGCTGACCGTGATGGGCGCCGACCGGGACAACGCCGAGGAGGTCTCGGACCCGCCGCCGACGGTGCGCGTCTACCGCTCCGCCGCCCATCCCTCGAGCGTCGAACTGCCCATCGCCGAGGGAGCCGCCCCGGGTTCGTAGCCGCCGCCGAGGCGTCGCCGAGGGGAACGCCACGATCACCGCGACGACCGGACGTGCACAGGGGGCTCGGTTCCGTTCCACCTGGGCACGGCTGTGGAATGTCCTCCGCTGTCGGACCGTGATATTCGCGAGATCCTGTACGACGGGACGGGAAGGGGGTAGCGGTTCGTCGTGCTGCCGACCGACGCTCTGGCCGATCCACCCCGGAGGGTGGGTATCCGGCCAGCCGTGAAGCCGTCGAACGAGTGAGGCAGCTCTAACATCAACCATCGACATCGGCGCGAGACATCGCGACTCTTCTCCACGGACTTCCGGGACCGGAAAGGAGGAAGCCCTGGGCAAGATTGACCGCCGCGACTTCGTCGTCAGGGCCGGACGCTGGGCGGGGGCCGCCGCGATCGCCCCCTCGCTGACCGGGCTCGCAGCCTGCGCCGAGAGCCCGTCCGCTCCATCTTCGGGGAAGCTTGCCGGGTCCAGACAGAACGGGAACGGGTACGGGCCCTTGCGCCGCGCAGGCCCGGAACTGGCGCTGCCGGATGGGTTTTCCTACGCGATCCTCAGCGTAGAATGCCGTCCCATGTCGGATGGAACGTTGACGCCGCGCGCTCACGACGGGATGGGACTCTTCCCGATGAGCGACGATGTCGTTCGCCTCGTGCGGAACCATGAAGATCGGGACCTGCCCGGCCTCGCAATGCCGCTGGTCTCGCCGGACCTGGCGTACGATCCCCAGGGGGGCGGCGGAACGACGACCCTGGAGGTCCGGCTGGAGGCCGATGGACGCCCCACCCTGCTGCGCGACTTCGTGAGCCTGGGGGGGACCATCGTCAACTGCGCCGGCGGCACGACCGCGTGGCGCAGCTGGCTGTCGTGCGAGGAAACGACCGAGGGACGACGGGACGGCGGCTGGTCCGTCCCCCACGGATACGTGTTCGAGGTCCCCGCGGACGCCGACGGGCCGGTACAGCCGCAGCCGCTGCGAGATATGGGCCGTTTCACACATGAGGCCGTAGCGGTGGATCCCGGTACGGGGTTCGTCTACGAGACGGAGGATTACAGCAGCCGCGCGGGTTTCTATCGCTTCAGACCCCACACTCCGGGCGTCCTTGCGGATGGGGGCGCCCTGGAGATGCTCGCCGTACGCGGTGACCCTCAAGTGGATCTCCGCGCCAGCCAAAGCACGGGTATGTGGCGCGAGGTCGAGTGGGTTCCGATCGAACGTCCCGATCCGCCTGAAGCCGAGGAGAGCCCGACGACCGTTTGGCGCGAAGGATTCGAGGCGGGCGGAGCCCGGTTCTCGCGTCTCGAGGGCTGCTGGTACGGCGACCAAAGCATCTATTTTCACGCCACCCACGGCGGAGACGCCCAACTGGGTCAGGTCTGGCGGTACGTGCCCGCGGAGGAAGCCATGGTCCTCGTGTTCGAGTCGCCATCGGTGCAGGTTCTGGACAGCCCCGACAATATCACGGTCAGCCCCAGGGGCGGCATCCTCATCTGCGAAGACAACAGGGACGCACATCTCCGGGGCCTGTCGCCTTCGGGAGAGATCTTCCCCTTCGCTCGGAACCTCCTGAACCGGCGCGAGTTCGCGGGGGCATGCTTCAGCCCGGATGGCCGGACGTTGTTCTTCAACCTTCAGGGCGATACGGACTTCACGGGGCCGGGCGACCTGAGTTACACGTTCGCGGTCTGGGGACCCTGGGAACGCGGGGCGCTCTGAACAGGCTTCAGGCGCCGGGGCCCGCCGGCGCTGTATCGAAAGAAGAACCCGGGAATCCAGGGTGGCCTCCGGTACGACCGGAACCAGCAACCGACCAGCGCTGGAGCGACGCGATGAACGAACGAACATCGGTTCGACGCAGGCTTCAACGGCAAGATAGACTCCGATACCGAAATCCGGTTCGGTCGTCGCTCCTTGTCGCGGCTCTGTTCGGGATTGCCTCCTGTGGGGGAGACGGGACAACGGATCCGCCGCCCCCGCCACCTCCGCCGCCATCACCCCCACCGGTGGCCCCGGTGGCGGTCGGCTCGATACCGGCGCAGGTCCTCGCTGCGGGACAGGCCGTCACGGTGGATGTGACCCCGTTCTTCAGCGATCCCGATGGGGGCGCGCTGACCTACGCCGCGGCATCGTCGAACGAGGCGGTGGTCTCCGTCTCGCTGTCGGGGAGCAGCCTGACGGTGACGGCGGTGGCCGCGGGTACGGCGGCGGTGACGGTGACGGCGACGGACCCGGACGGTCTGAGCGCGATGCAGAGCGCCGAGGTGACCGTGGTGGCGGGATTCCGGGACGACTTTGACTCCGCCGAGAGTCTGGACAAGTGGGAGCTCGTTGAAGGGCGCGCCTCCGTATCCGATGGCCTGCTGCGCCTTACCAACACCGACGACGAAGCCGGATGGATGCGCCATCTCCTGGACTCCTCGCTGACGTCCTGGACGCTTCGTGCGAGAATGTCCCGGGCCGAGGGGCGTGGCCGGGTATCCCTTGCGTGGTATTCGGGCCACGAGCGGTACACTCTATTCACGTTCGACATCAAGGATACCAGCAGCGGCAACTACGGTTTGTACATGTGGGATGAGGAGGAGGAGGACTGGCTCAAGCTCGAAGACCAGTCCGGCTACTCGGACGCCGTCAGACACGGCGCGAATGAAATGACGGAGATCACGATCGCCCGGGAAGAGGAAGAGTTGATCGGGATGGCCGGAGACACGGAACTCTTCCGTTGGCGGCTTAACAAGACCGCCGCCACTCTGTTCGATGAGCTGACCGGGATCGAGCTCTACTATGACAGCTCCAGCGGGGGCAGATCGGGACTTTACGACTGGGTGGACGCGGCCGGCACTCAAAGCGGCGCGGCGATGCCGGATGTGCCCGTCGCGAGACCGGGGACGCAATCTCCGAGGCTTGGCGGGGAACGCCGCTGACATCTCCAGCGTGAGCCGAGGCCGGTGGGCCAGCGGCTGCTACCGCCGGCGGCACACCGAGGTTGACCCTCGAGGCGTACTCGGCCGAGCATCGGCCCGGGATTCGTCCACTGTGGCTGCGGGCCCTGCGGGTCTCGGTCGGGCCGTCGCGTCATGGCAGGTGCGAGCCTCATGCCTCCGTCCAGCAGCAGCCCGCCTACTGAGTCCCGCCTGAAGACCAGCTAAGCCGAGAGGCTCACGTGTCGTTGGACAGGACTGGCTCTGGCCCGTATCGCTCCACGGCCGCACGTTGCCCCGACCGGAGGCAACGATCCGCTTCAATAAGGACCTGGCCATGAACCACGTTCGCCTTTCTTCCCTCAGTCTCGCCCTCGCGCTCGGGGCGGCCGCGCCACTGGGAGCGCAGCAGCTCGCGCCGGAACAGTACGAGGGGCTCCGGGCCCGCCACATCGGACCCGTCGGCAACCGCGTCTCCTCCGTGGCCGGCGTCCCCGGCGACCGCAACACGTACTTCGCCGGCGCCGCGACCGGGGGGATCTGGAAGACCGACGACGCCGGCCTCCACTGGCGGCCCGTGTTCGATGACCAGCCGGTGCACGCCATCGGCGCCCTGGCCGTGGCCCCGAGCGACCACGCGATCGTCTGGGCGGGGACCGGGGAGACCTCGATCCGCTCCAACGTCTCGATCGGAAACGGCGTCTGGAAGTCGACCGACGGCGGCGAGAGCTGGAGCCACATGGGGCTCGAGGGCACCGGCCGCGTGGGGCGGATCCTCATCCACCCCCGGGACGCCGACATCGTGTACGTCGCGGCGCTCGGCCACGCCTACGCGGAGTCCGACGAGCGCGGGGTGTACCGGACGATGGACGGCGGCGCCTCGTGGGAGAAGGTCCTGTTCGTCGACCGCGGGACCGGCGCCTACGACATGGTCATGGATCCCGGGAATCCGCGGAAGATCTTCGCGACCATGTGGGACATCGATCTCAAGACGTGGAAGCGCGACAGCGGGGGCCCGGGCAGCGGGCTCCACCTGACCATGGACGGCGGCGACAGCTGGACGGAACTCGAGGGGAACGGGCTCCCCACCGGCACGCTCGGAAAGATCGCCGTCTGCATGTCCGCCTCGGACTCCGACCGCGTCTACGCCCTCATCGAGACGAGCGACGGCGTACCGATGGAAGGCTACGAGGCCGACACCGGAGAGCTGTGGAGCAGCGACGACGGCGGCGGCGCGTGGCGTCTCGTGAACTACAGTCACAACCTCGCGAGCCGGCAGGCGTACTACACGCGCTGCGGCGTGGCCTCCGACGACCGGGACGAGATCTACTTCCTCTCCTCGAGCTTCAGCGTGAGCCGCAACGGTGGCGAGACCTACACCAGCTACAACTTTCTGGGCGGCGGTCCGCCGGGCGGTGATCCGGCCGCCCCGGGCTGGGACCTGCACGACATCTGGGTCGATCCGACCGACGCGGACCGCGTCTTCATCGGCGGCGACAGCGGCGTCGGGATCACCGAGAACCGGATGAAGTCCTGGTCCCGCATGCAGCTTCCGATCGCGCAGATGTACCACGTCACGGTGGACAACGCGATTCCGTACAACGTGATGGGGAACCGGCAGGACGGGCCTTCCTTCCACGGCCCGTCGAACACGCGCTACACGGGATTCTGGGCGCGCGGGCTCATCCCGCGCGGTGACTGGACGACCGTGGGCGGGGGCGAGAGCGGGTTCGCGACCCCCGATCCCACCGACCCGAACATCGTGTGGTCGAGCGCCTCCGGAGCGGGCGCGCGCGGCGGCATCGTCGTGCGACACGACATGGCGCGCGGCCAGTTCCGCGACGTCGAGGTGTGGCCCGAGTCCACGGGGGGATATCCCGCGGGCGACGTGCGCTACCGTTTCCAGTGGACCTTCCCGCTGCTCATCTCGCCGCACGACAACGAGACCATCTTCGTCACGAGCCAGCACGTGCACCGCACGCGCAACCGGGGCCAGAGCTGGGAGGTGATCAGCCCCGATCTCTCCACGAACGACCGGTCGCGGATGGGGATCTCCGGCGGCCTCACCCCGGACAACATCGGGGTCGAGTTCTGCTGCGTGATCTACGCCTTCGACGAGTCGCCGCTCCAGCAGGGCGTGTTCTGGGCCGGCACGAACGACGGCCTCGTGCAGCTGAGTCGGGACGACGGCGCGACGTGGACCGACGTCACGGCCAACATCCCCGACCTCCCGCCCGACGGGGTGGTGCGGAGCATCGACGCCTCCCGCTACGATGTGGCGAAGGCCTACATCGCGATCGAACACCACCAGGTCGGCGACTTCGAGGCGCGCGCCTACAAGACCGACGACTTCGGGGAGACGTGGACCCGGATCACGGACGGGGTCGACAACTATCCGGTCGACTACACGCGCTACCTGCTCGAGGACCCGGTGCGGCCGGGACTCCTCTACCTCGGCACGGAGACCAACGTCTACATCAGCTACGACGACGGGGAGAGCTGGCAGCTGTTCATGCCGAACCTCCCGCCGACGCCGTATTACGGGCTCATCATCCAGGAGCACTTCAACGACTTCGTGGCGGGGACCTACGGCCGCGGCTACTGGATCCTCGACGACCTGGGCCCGGTGCAGCAGCTCACACCCGAGATCGCGGCCTCCGACGCGCACCTGTTCGAGCCCCGCGACGCGTACCGCTTCAACGACATCGTCGAGCCCATGGTGATGTTCGAGGACTGGTCCGTGGGCGAGAACCCGCCCAACGGAGCCTCGATCAACTACTGGCTCGCGGACGGTGGGGACGGCGAAGTCCAGGTCCGGGTCGAGAACTCCGACGACGAGACGCTGGCCACGCTCGACGGCGCGAATCACGACGGCTTCAACCGCGTGTGGTGGAACTTCCGGGGACCGGACGCGAATCCGATCCTCTACCGCACCAAGCCGCAGTTCGCGGACTGGATGCCCATGCCCGAGGTCTCCCGGCAGGGCGGGGGCGGCTTCTTCGGCGGCGGCGGCGGCCCGAGACAGCCCCCGGGCACGTACACGGTCACGCTCGTCGTGGATGGCGAAGACATGGGGACGCAGGAGCTCACCGTCCTCCGGGATCCCGGCTCCGAGGGGTCCATGGCGGACATCCTGGCCCAGAAAGCGCTGCTCGACGAGATCGTCGCCGACCGGAACCGGCTCGCCGATGTCGTCAACCAGATCGAACTGCTGCGGCGCCAGATACAGGACCTGCGCCCCGTGCTCGAGGAGGCGGGCGACGCCGAGGACGTCATCGAGGCGGGTGAGGCGCTCAACGACCTGCTCATCGAGGTGGAGAGCGAACTCGTACAGGTGAAGAACACGGGACCCGACGGGGTGCGCTGGCCGGCGATGGTCAGCGGTCGTCTGTCGTACCTCCAGGGTGCGGTGGGGAGCGCGGACTTCCCCCCCACCGACCAGCACGCCGAGGTGGCGGAGATCCTGAGCGATCAGGTCGACGAGGTGGAAATCCGGCTGCAGGAGGTGCTCACGGACGAGTTGGCCGAGTTCAACCGGATGCTCCAGCAGAAGGTGGGGCGCGTCATCACCACGGAGTAGGACCATCCACGATAGACGATGCCGGGCCGTGGGCATCCGCCTGACGGCGGGGGCGCCGGCATTTGAGGGCTTCTCGCTCCTGCTCCGCGCCGAGAGCCCTTGACCGACCCCATCCGGGCCTTCCTCGAGAGCCAGGGATTCCTCGTCCTCGATGGGGGTCTCGCGACGGAACTCGAGGCGCTGGGCTGCGACCTGAACGACCCACTGTGGTCCGCCCGAGCCCTCCTCGGCGATCGCGAGGCGGTCCGCACCGCCCACCGCCGCTTCCTGGAGGCCGGGGCCGACTGCATCGCCACCGCGACCTACCAGGCGACCTTCGAGGGCTTCGCGGCCCGCGGCCTCGACGCGCGGGAGACGGCCCGGCTGCTGCGCGCGGCGGTCGAGGTGGCCGTCTCGGCGCGCGACGACTTCCTGTCCGACCTCTCGATGCCGGGCGGCAGACTCCGCCCCCTCGTGGCCGCGAGCGTGGGTCCGTACGGCGCCTTCCTCGCCGACGGCTCGGAGTACCGGGGCGACTACGGGCTCTCCGCAGCCGAACTCTACGACTTCCACGCCCCGCGCTGGGAGGTCCTCGCCGAGACGGAGGCCGACCTCCTGGCGTGCGAGACCACCCCCTCGCTGGAGGAAACCCAAGCCTACTGCCGGCTCGCGGCCGTCGCCCACCGGCCGACCTGGATCAGCTTCCAGTGTCGCGACGGCGCGCACCTCGCGGACGGGACTCCGCTCGAGACCGCCGTCTCGCTGTGCGACGAGGAACCCCACGTCGTCGCCGTGGGCGTGAACTGTACGGATCCAGGCTTCACCGCCTCCCTGATCGGGGCGGCGCGCCGCGCGACCCCGAAGCCGATCCTCGTCTACCCCAACTCCGGGGAGACCTGGGACCCCGGGGCGAAGCGCTGGACCGGCTCGGCGAGCCCCGTCGACTGGGCGCGGAGGGCCGCCGAGTGGCGGAGCGCGGGGGCCGACGGCATCGGCGGCTGCTGCCGCGTGGGGCCGGCCGAAATCACCGCGATCCGCGAAGGGACGGTATCTTCGCAGCCGGCCGTCACACCGGAGAGATAGGGGACTGCATCGCGAGCTTCCCCATGCCGCTCACCACGGCGGAATGACCCGCACCGTCCTCCCGTCGCGGTCCACCACGACGACCGGCCTGCGATCGACTTCGTCCCGGGCCTCTACTGCGGTCCCCCGCCCGGCCTCGGCCGCCATGCGATCCGCACTCGGAAGCTGGAAGGGCTCGGCGTAGGAGAGATTGACGGCGTAGCCCATGTCGACGAGCGCCTCCAGAGTGATGGCGCTCAGCGGCTCGCGTCGATTGACGTACAGGAACGACGACATCAGCTCCATTCCGAACACGGACGCGCGCCAGTGGCCCTGGCCCGGTTCGATGGGGACCTTCTCTCCGGTGTAATCGGCTCCGCCCGCGGCGTTGAAAGCGGCGATCGCCCGCGGGCCTGTGAAGTGGGGGTCGAACACGGGATCGGAGTCCTGATCGAGCAGTCCCAGCGACACCCAGCGGGGACCGAAACCCAGAACGTGGATGATCTCGTGCACCATGACCTCGAACAGGTCGTTGTACTGTTCCAGGACGGCGAGGTCCGCCTGGTCCAACCTGATGCTTCCGAGGACGGGCGCCGAATCCGTGCGCTCTATGCAGGCCCCCGCGCGCGCCACGACCCCCAGGTCGCCGTCCAGGTCCACCGCGTCGACCCGGATGGCGACGTCGTCCACCGTCCCGAGCGCGACTTCGCCGAAGCACTGTCTCGTGCCGTTGATCGCGACATCGTCCCATTCCGTGCCGGACAGGATCGCCATCAGGTGACCGGCGGCGGACTCGAGCGTCGGACGGTAGGCTGCGGGGACGGCGTCGGTGAAGTGGAGCGAGATACTGAAGCCGTCGCCGCCACCCCGGCCGCTCACCGCCACGGTGAAGGTCTGTGTGGCGGAAAGGCCGCCGGGGTCGCTCGCCGTCACCGTGATGGTCACGGTACCCTGCGCCAGGGCCCTGACCCTCACCTCATGACCTGAAGTCACCGGCACGGCGCGGGAGCCGTCCGAGGACTCGGCCGCAATGGCCAGCGGGTCGCCGTCCGGGTCGGAGAAGTAGCGGGACGCGTCGACGACCGCCTCCCCGCCCACCCGCAACCCGATGTCGGGGATCGTGCCGATGGTCTCGGGCGCGCGGTTCGGAGGCCTCGGGTTGAGGACAGTCACCGAGAACGTCTGCATGGCGGTCAGGCCCCCCGGATCCGTCGCGGTGACCGTGATCGACGCCGCGCCGCTCGCGATGGCTATCAGCGTCATCTCCTGCCCCGAGACGGCCACGGCGGCCACGGCGCCGTCGGAGGACTCGGCGGTGAAGGCGAGGGGCTGCCCGTCAGGATCCGCGAAGTGGGTGGAGAGGTCGGCCGCGGCCTCGTCGCCGACCCGCAGCTCGATGTGGGGCAGGGGGTCGGTCGCGTGAGGCGGCCGGTTCGGGACGGTGATCGCGAAGGCCTGCGTGGCCGCGAGGCCGCCCGGATCGGTGGCGGTGACCGTGATCGTGGCCATGCCGGGTGCGATGGCCCGAACCGAGACCGAGTCGCCCGCGATACCCGCACTCGCCACGCTGGTGTCCGAGGACTCGGCTGTGAAGGTGAGGGGGTCGCCGTCCGGGTCGGAGAAATGGCGGGCCGCGTCGATGACGGCCGCCTCGCCCACGGGCAGCTCGACGTCGGGCATCGCGCCGGCCCTCACGGGCGCGCGGTTGGGGACAGTCGCCGAGAACGTCTGCATGGCGGTCAGGCCCCCCGGATCCGTCGCGGTGACCGTGATCGACGCCGCGCCGCTCGCGATGGCTATCAGCGTCATCTCCTGCCCCGAGACGGCCACGGCGGCCACGGCGCCGTCGGAGGACTCGGCGGTGAAGGCGAGGGGCTGCCCGTCAGGATCCGCGAAGTGGGTGGAGAGGTCGGCCGCGGCCTCGTCGCCGACCCGCAGCTCGATGTGGGGCAGGGGGTCGGTCGCGTGAGGCGGCCGGTTCGGGACGGTGATCGCGAAGGCCTGCGTGGCCGCGAGGCCGCCCGGATCGGTGGCGGTGACCGTGATCGTGGCCATGCCGGGTGCGATGGCCCGAACCGAGACCGAGTCGCCCGCGATACCCGCACTCGCCACGCTGGTGTCCGAGGACTCGGCTGTGAAGGTGAGGGGGTCGCCGTCCGGGTCGGAGAAATGGCGGGCCGCGTCGATGACGGCCGCCTCGCCCACGGGCAGCTCGACGTCGGGCATCGCGCCGGCCCTCACGGGCGCGCGGTTGGGGACAGTCGCCGAGAACGTCTGCATGGCGGTCAGGCCCCCCGGATCCGTCGCGGTGACCGTGATCGACGCCGCGCCGCTCGCGATGGCTATCAGCGTCATCTCCTGCCCCGAGACGGCCACGGCGGCCACGGCGCCGTCGGAGGACTCGGCGGTGAAGGCGAGGGGCTGCCCGTCAGGATCCGCGAAGTGGGTGGAGAGGTCGGCCGCGGCCTCGTCGCCGACCCGCAGCTCGATGTGGGGCAGGGGGTCGGTCGCGTGCGGCGGCCGGTTCGGGACGGTGATCGCGAAGGCCTGCGTGGCCGCGAGGCCGCCCGGATCGGTGGCGGTGACCGTGATCGTGGCCATGCCGGGTGCGATGGCCCGAACCGAGACCGAGTCGCCCGCGATACCCGCACTCGCCACGCTGGTGTCCGAGGACTCGGCCGCAATGGCCAGCGAGTCGCCGTCCGGGTCGGAGAAATGGCGGGCCGCGTCGATGACGGCCGCCTCGCCCACGGGCAGCTCGACGTCGGGCATCGCGCCGGCCCTCACGGGCGCGCGGTTGGGGACAGTCACCGAGAACGTCTGCATGGCGGTCAGGCCCCCCGGATCCGTCGCGGTGACCGTGATCGACGCCGCGCCGCTCGCGATGGCTATCAGCGTCATCTCCTGCCCCGAGACGGCCACGGCGGCCACGGCGCCGTCGCAGGACTCGGCGGTGAAGGCGAGGGGCTGCCCGTCAGGATCCGCGAAGTGGGTGGAGAGGTCGGCCGCGGCCTCGTCGCCGACCCGCAGCTCGATGTGGGGCAGGGGGTCGGTCGCGTGAGGCGGCCGGTTCGGGACGGTGATCGCGAAGGCCTGCGTGGCCGCGAGGCCGCCCGGATCGGTGGCGGTGACCGTGATCGTGGCCATGCCGGGTGCGATGGCCCGAACCGAGACCGAGTCGCCCGCGACACCCGCACTCGCCACGCTGGTGTCCGAGGACTCGGCCGCAATGGCCAGCGGGTCGCCGTCCGGGTCGGAGAAATGGCGGGACGCGTCGACGACCGCCTCCCCGCCCACCTGCAACCCGATGTCGGGGATCGTGCCGATGGTCTCGGGCGCGCGGTTGGGGACAGTCGCCGAGAACGTCTGCATGGCGGTCAGGCCCCCCGGATCCGTCGCGGTGACCGTGATCGACGCCGCGCCGCTCGCGATGGCTATCAGCGTCATCTCCTGCCCCGAGACGGCCACGGCGGCCACGGCGCCGTCGGAGGACTCGGCGGTGAAGGCGAGGGGCTGCCCGTCAGGATCCGCGAAGTGGGTGGAGAGGTCGGCCGCGGCCTCGTCGCCGACCCGCAGCTCGATGTGGGGCAGGGGGTCGGTCGCGTGAGGCGGCCGGTTCGGGACGGTGATCGCGAAGGCCTGCGTGGCCGCGAGGCCGCCCGGATCGGTGGCGGTGACCGTGATCGTGGCCATGCCGGGTGCGATGGCCCGAACCGAGACCGAGTCGCCCGCGACACCCGCACTCGCCACGCTGGTGTCCGAGGACTCGGCTGTGAAGGTGAGGGGGTCACCGTCCGGGTCGGAGAAATAGGCCGACAGCCGGAGTGTGACCGAATCCGGCACGTGCTGGTTGGAGATTATGGCGATGAGCTGCGGCGGTTCATTGCGGTCCCGAGGCCCGGAGATTTCGTCGCCGCAGGCGGCGACAGCGGCGGTGAGAAGGGCGAGGAGCAGGCGGCGAGCGAGCATGTGATCACGCACTCCGATCGTCGCGGTGGGCTCGGCGCGTATCGGGCACGGGCCAAGGTACGCGGCTGGGGACATCAGACGGCTACGGCACCACCCGTGAAGATCGCGGTATCGTGGCGGACAATCCAGTTGCTTGGGGATCATTCGCCGCCCCGGCCCCGGGTGTGGTCTGCCTGCGGTGCGTCCGTCCTGCCGAGGTGTGCCTTGCGGGCGCGGGCGCCTGCCACCCTGCCAGCGTATTGTGCGTATCACATGTCGCAGTGGGCGTGGGTGTGCTGCACCTGAACGTCTCCCGGCCAGCGGGCCGCCACTCCTGGAACAATCGAGGCTGCATGCGCACGGTCGGGTACATCGCTGTCATCACCATGCTTGGGGCGCCTGCCCTCCTGCATGCGCAGCCGTCACCCGACGACCAGCAGCCACCCACGGCGCAGGCGTCGGAGATCGCGGCGCCTCCCGTCATCGACGGCCGGCTCGACGACGACGCCTGGTCGGGTCTCGAGCCCCTCGCGGGCTTCACCCAGCGCGAGCCCTCGGAGGGCGAGCCGGTGTCGCAGCGGACGGAGGTCCGTGTCGGCCATGACGACGCGGCCCTGTACATCGGCGCATGGCTCTTCGAGGAAGACCCGTCGGGCATCGTCACGGGCCAGACGTTGCGCGACGCCTCGCTCAACGACTCGGACGCCTTCGTCGTCGTCCTCGACACATACCTGGACCGGCAGAACGGTTTCGTCTTCGGCACGACGCCGGCGGGTATCGAGTACGACGGCCAGGTCACCGGCGAGGGTGTGGGCGGCGGTCGGGGCGGTGGCCGCCAGCAGCGCGGTTCGGCGGGCGGCTTCAACCTCAACTGGGACGGCTCGTGGGACGTAGCCACGACCAGGGATGATCGCGGCTGGTACGCCGAGATGAGGATCCCTTTCTCGACGCTTCGCTATGGCGCCGGGGGAGCGCAGGACTGGGGCCTGAATCTCGAGCGCAGGATCCGGCGCAACAGCGAGCAGTCGACGTGGGCGGGCCTGCCCAGGCAGTTCGACGTGTACCGGATCTCCCTGGCCGGAACCCTCGCGTTGGAGGCCCCCGCCAGGCGGACGGTGACGGTCAGCCCGTACGCTCTCGTGGACGGCTTCAAGGACTACGGAGCCGCGTCGCCGGCGGTGACCTTCGGCCGCCAGATCGGGGGCGACGCCAAGATCGGTCTCAATCAGAGCCTCACGCTCGATCTCACCGTGAACACCGACTTCGCGCAGGCGGAGGTGGACGACCAGCAGGTGAACCTCACGCGGTTCAGCCTCTTCTTCCCCGAGAAGCGCGCCTTCTTCCTGGAGAACGCCGGCACCTTCGCGGTCGGCGCGAGCCGTTCGGCCGAACTCTTCTTCAGCCGCCGCATCGGTCTCCAGGGTGGACGCGAGGTGCCGATCCAGGCGGGCGCCCGGATGACGGGCAAGGTCGGCGATTTCCAGATCGGCATGCTCAACATCCAGACCGACGAGGCGTTCCACTTCAACGACGAGACCGGGCTCAGCGAGCAGATCGCCCCGGCCAACAACTTCGGCGTGCTGCGGGCGTACCGGGAGTTCGGCAACCGGTCACAGCTCGGCGCCATCTTCGTGTCGCGTCTCAACACCGCCGACTCGGAGGACCACAACCTCACGTACGGCATCGATGGCCGGCTCGGGATCGGGGAGGCGCTGACGTTCGACGGCTGGGCGAGCCTCACCACCACGCCGGTCCCCACCGGGGAGGAAGCGCCGGGGTCGGGGTTCAACGGCGGCGAGTACGGCTTCGCCGGCGGGATGCGGTACGTCACGCGCGATTGGCAGGTCACGACCGGGTACCGGCAGGTCGGCGACGCCTTCAACCCGGAGGTCGGCTTCGTCAACCGGCGCGGGTACCGCCACCTGAACTTCCGCTTTCTGCGCCATCTTCGCACGGAGAGCGTGCCCTGGTTCCGCGAATTCCGACCTCACATCTCGGGGAACGCGTTCTGGACGCTGGGCGGCTTCAACGAGTCGTACCTCTTTCACTTCGACAACCACTTCGCCTTCGAGAACGGAGCGTTCTTCCAGCTCCCCGGCTTCAACCTCACCGGCGAGGGTCTCGAGGCACCGTTCGAGATCCGGGAGGACATCATCATCCCGGCCGGCACGTACCACAACCTCGACTGGGAATTCAGGGCGAACACGAATCGGGGCGCCCCGCTCTCGGCCTCGGTCGGATGGGGGCTGGGAGGGTTCTACAACGGGACCCGCTTCGGCCCGAACGCGACAGTCACCTACCGCTACCGCGACAAGCTCACGGCGAGCGTCAACGCGAACTACTTCGACGTCCGCCTCGACCAGGGCGGCTTCACGACCGCCGTCGCGCGGTTCAACGCGTCCTACTCGTTCACGCCCCGCCTGTACCTGCAGACCAACGTCCAGTACAACGGCGATACGAAGGACGTCGGGACCAACGTTCGGCTCGGGTGGCTCGATACGGCCGGCACCGGGTTGTATATCGTGTGGAACGACACGAGTCACACCGGCTCGCTCGATCGCACGGGAATCATGGCGGGGCCGAAGCAGCGCCAACTCGTGGTCAAGTACAGCAGGCTGTTCAACCTGAGCGGGTAGCTCCTATGTGGCACGACGACATCCTCGGCACGATCGGCGGCACGCCCCTGGTGCGGGTGAACCGTCTCGCGGCGCACCTGCCCGGCACCGTCCTCGCGAAGCTCGAGTTCTTCAACCCCGGCGGCTCCGTCAAGGACCGGATCGGGATCTCGATGCTCGAGGACGCCGAGGAGCGGGGCGCCCTCGCCCCCGGCGGCACGATCATCGAGGGCACGAGCGGAAACACGGGGGTGGGGCTCGCGCTCGCCGCCATCGCCCGCGGCTACCGGTGCATCTTCACGACCACCGACAAGCAGAGCCCCGAGAAGATCGCGATCCTGCGGGCGCTGGGCGCCGAGGTCATCGTCTGTCCGACCGCGGTCGCCGCCGAGGACCCCCGTTCCTACTACCAGGTCGCGCGCCGGCTCGCGGAGGAGACCCCCAACTCCGTCTATCTGAACCAGTACGACAACCCCGCCAACACGGTCGCCCATGTGCAAACGACGGGCCCCGAACTGTGGGAGGGGACGGAGGGGCGGATCACGCACCTCTTAGTGGGCTCCGGCACCGGCGGCACGATTTCCGGTTCGGCCGCCTACCTCAAGGAACGAAACCCGGACGTGCGAATCATCGGCGTGGATCCGTACGGCTCCGTCTACTGGAAGTACTTCCACACGGGGGAGTTCGACGAGGACGAGATCCAGCCCTACGTGACCGAAGGGGTGGGGGAGGACATCCTCGCCGGGAACATGAACTTCGACCTCGTGGATGACTACGTGCGCGTCACGGACCGGGAGTCGATGCTCATGACCCGGCGCCTCGCGCAGGAGGAGGGGATGTTCCTCGGCGGCTCGTGCGGGATGGCGATGGCCGGCGCCCTCCAGTGGATGGAGGCGAACCGCGCCGCGATCGATGACGACGCAGTCCTGGTCGTCATCATGCCCGACGGGGGCTACCGCTCACTCGGAAAGGTCTACAACGACGTCTGGATGCAGGAGCACGGCTTCCTCGAGGCGGACGAAGTCCTGACGGCGGGAGCCGTGGTCGGACGCCGCTCGAAGAGATCTCTCGTGTCGGCGCCGGCCGACATGACGCTCGACGACGCGATTGCGTCCATGCGGGAACACGCGATCTCCCAGTTGCCCGTGATGGAGGGAGGCGAGGTCGTCGGCAGCCTGATCGAGCAGGACATCCTCCGCTTCCTGATGGGAGATCCCGACGCCCGGGGACGTCTCGTGCGCGACCTCATGGGTCCGCCCTTCCCGGTGGTGGACGCCTCGAGTCCGGTGCATGAGTTCGCGCCCGGTCTTCGTGGAGAGCAGCCGGCCGTGCTGGTGCGGCGAGAAGACGGCACGTTCGCCATCCTCACCCGCTCGGATCTGATCGCGGCCCTCGGCGCGTAGAGCGTCCCCGAACCCGGAGACGTTCCCGCGGGAACGTTTCTGCTTGCAAAACGCTGCTATTGATGGCACACTAATGGCATGAGCGTTCAAATCACCATCCGAGGCGTCTCCGAGGAAGTGCGTGACCAGTTGCGAGTCCGCGCGGCCTCCCGCGGCCAATCCATGCAGCAGTACCTGCGCGGCGAACTCACGCGGCTGGTGGCGAAACCCACCGTTCACGAATGGCTGGCGAACGTCCGCACCCGCAAGCGGCTGTCGAAGAATCGGGTGACCACGGAGAGCATCCTGCAGGCGCGAGACGCCGACCGGAAGTGACGGTCGTCGTTGACGCCTCGGTCCTCGCCGCAGCGGCCGCCCACCTCGGGCCGCACGGCACTTGGTCCGAGACCGCCATGGCGGAGGCGACTCACGAGGGCGGTTCATTGGCTGGTCCACAAATCGTGCTTGCAGAGGCCAGCAACGTCCTTCGCCGGATGGAGCTTGCCGAACGGCTCGAGAGTTCGGAAGCCAATCTCGCCAGACACGATCTGCTTACGCTCGAGATCGAGTTGTTCACCTTCGAGCCTCTCGCCGATCGCGCGTGGGAACTGCGTCACAACCTCACGATCTACGACGGGTGGTACGTGGCGCTCGCGGAGGCGCTCTCCTGCCCGCTGCTCACGCTCGACCAGCGACTCGCCCGGGCCGCCGGCCCCACGTGCCGGATCATCACCCCGCCCCCCCCGCAGGTCGTACGCGAGCGCGCCGCCACGCGCCCATTACGATAATGTTTCTCATCAGCCCGGCCCGTTACTTCACACGGAAGGTCCCATGGAGCCTGCGGGCAGGCACGAATACATGAAGGCTTCTCGAATCCTTCGGCGGGCCTCGGCACTTGTCCGGCGCGGTTGGATTCAGGGCGACGTCGCTGCGGATGCCGACTGGTGCACGTGTGATCCGGAAGACCCGGCCGCTGTCAGGTGGTGCGCTGTGGGCGCGCTCCAGGCCGCCAACGATACACGGCCGTATCCCGGCAACGTGCTCTTGGAAATGCTGTTGGAAGCCCACGTTGGTGACGCGGGGAAGTGGAATGATACCGAGGGCCGAACCGCTGCCGAGGTGGCGGCAGTGATGGCGGCCGTCGCGGATGCATCGAACGGTTGGGATATCCGGCAAGGGTTGGGTCGGAAGCTCTTGGCATCTCCGTGACGACTGATACCCGGGGGAGGTCCGAGGCGGAGAGGACGGGGGAGGCCAGCCAACGGACGCAACTCTTGGGCCCGGGCTGGCGTGCCGAGCTAGCGGATATGGCTACAAGCGCCCGCCAATCCATGGTGGTTGCGGTGCCCTTCATCACCTATGCCGCCGCCGTATGGTTCCGTCGCCAGCTTGCGGAGGACGTTGAACTGGTCACACTCACCACGATCAAGGCCGACGCGGTCGCTTCGTCCGCGCTTGACGTAACCGCCCTGGTCCATTTTGCGGAGCTGTCGGATAAGGCGCAGGTGTTCGCGCTTCCCAACCTGCATGCGAAGGTCTTCATAGCCGATGAGAAGGCGGCGATCGTGACGTCCGGCAACCTCACTCAAGCGGGCCTCGACACGAACCTCGAATATGGCGTGATGCTCCGCGAACCGTTGCTAGTGCGCACGATTCGCAACGACATGAACTCGTTCGTCCGCTTGGGGAATCAGGTCAGTCGGCGTGCGCTTGGCGAGCTCGCATCCCTTGAGGCCGATCTCCGCCAAGCCAGAAAGAAGGCCGACGACGATGCGGAGCTTGGGCCGCGAGCGAGATTCAGGACGATCATGCGCAGCGCCAGACCTCGGTTCGTCGGGGCACAGGTAGGGAGCAGAAGTGCGAACTCGGTCTTCGGCGAGGCGATTCGCTTCGTGCTGGCGCGGGGGCCGCAACCCACAACTGCGATCCACGAGGAGGTTAGTCGGCTGCTACCGGATCTTTGCGACGACTCCGAGGAACTCGTCATCAACAGCGAGCACTACGGCAAGGCTTGGAAGCACCGTGTGCGTAATGCCCAACAGTACCTGAAGAGGAAGGGTGCGGTGACGTACTACGCCGATACGAAGACTTGGGGCCTAAAGTAACGCCGCTCTCTGCCCTCAGCCTTCTCCCGGGAGGGAGTAGAGGTGGGCGGTCACTGCGGCGGCGACCAGCAACAGGAGGGCCACAAGCCAGAGGTGCCCGGCCGCGAGCACGGCCGAGACGAGGATCGCGCTCCACAGGAAGATCGTCGCGCCGCGCCGCACGCGGGTCGAGATCACGCCGCGCTCCCGGTAGGCGGCGAGATAGCGTCCGAACACG
The DNA here is from genome assembly GCF_965222475.1 of Candidatus Palauibacter sp. Classification (GTDB taxonomy): domain Bacteria; phylum Gemmatimonadota; class Gemmatimonadetes; order Palauibacterales; family Palauibacteraceae; genus Palauibacter. Next base: position 728,041 of record NZ_CBDCUB010000008.1, read on the forward strand.
CGGTTCTCGTACAGCCAGCGCTCGGCGCGCGGGGAACTGCGCGCGAAGCACCACGCGGCGAGGAGCAGAAAGCACGTCGTGGGCCAGATCGGGACGACGATCCCGAAGATGCCCGCGCCCACGCTGAGCGCCCCGATCCCCAGGTAGACGCCGCGGCGCACCGGGCCCGGCAGCGCCCGCGCGGCGCGCTCCGCCGCCCTGTGATCAACCGGGCAGCGTACGGACGTCGACTGGGTCGTGGTCTGGCCGCGAGGCATGTCTACTCGGGTTCCGTGTGGTCCGACATGGTTCCGACATCGGATCATGCGCCCGGGAGGACTCGAACCCCCAGCCTTCTGATCCGAAGTCAGACGCTCTATCCAATTGAGCTACGGGCGCGGGCGGCGCGAGGCGAAAACGGTAGGCGCAGCCCGCGTCCGATGCAACCGAACGCCGCATCCGTGTCGTACCCCCCGTCGCCGTCTCCGGGTCGCACCCGGCGTCCGGTCCGGGCTAGATTCGGGGACGCATTCCAACAGACCCGGAGCGGAACGATGCGAAGACTGCGTACCCTCTTCCTCCTCGGCGCGCTGGCCGCCGGCCCGCTGGCGCTCGCGATGCCCGCCCCCTCCCTCGCCCAGGGCCGCGCGAACGTGGCCATGACGGAGAGCTGGCCCGAGGCCGATTCCGACGATGTGGAGTCGATCGACAGCATCCTGACCGCCCTCTACGACGTGATCTCGGGCCCGGCCGGCGAGGCGCGCGACTGGGATCGGTTCAAGTCCCTGTTCATACCGGAGGCCCGGCTCATCCCCACCGGCCGATCCGAGGCCGGCGAGCACGGATACCGGGTCTGGAGCCCCGGCGAGTACGCCGCACAGGCGGGAAGTTCGCTCGAGCAGAACGGCTTCTTCGAGCTCGAGATCGCCCGCACGATGGAGCGCTTCGGGCCCGTGGCGCACGCCTTCTCCAGCTACGAGTCGAAGCGCAACGCGGACGACCCCGAGCCGTTCGCGCGCGGCATCAACTCGATCCAGCTCATGCACGACGGCCGCCGCTGGTACGTCGTCACCATCTACTGGGCCGGTGAGCGCCCCGACCTGCCGATCCCGGAACGATATCTGCCCTCGCCAAACGGAGGAGGTGCCCCGTGAGGTCTTCCCTGCATTCGCCGCGCGCCGCCTCGAGGGCCGCGTGGATCGCCGCCGCCTCGAGGGCCGCGTGGATCGCCGCCGCCTCGAGGGCCGCGTGGATCGCCGCCGCCTCGATCGCGCTGGCGGCCGCCCCGCCGCTCCAGGCGCAGAACCTCGCCCGCTTCGAGCCCGTCCCCGCGCGGGCGAACGACTTCCCGCTCACCCTCGAGTCGATCATGCGCGGCCCCGAGCACATCGGGCAGGCGCCCGCCGGGGTGAACTGGTCCGATGACGGCGAGTGGATCTACTTCCGCTGGCTCCCCGGCGGCGACGAGTGGCACGACACGTCCTCGCTGTACCGCGTACGCGCCACCGGCGACACCCCCGAACGCATCGACGACGAGACCGAACTCGAGCTGGGGCCGGTCCTCGCGTTCGGGGACGTCTCTCCCGACGGACGCTGGCGGGCGACGTCCTTCGACGGCGACCTCTACCTGGTCGAGCGGGCCACCGCGGCCGCACGCCGGCTGACCCACACGGAGGCGGGAGAAACCGGCCCGGTCTTCTCCGGAGACGGGGTCTCCATCTTCTTCCGCCGCGGGAACAACCTGTTCGCGTTCGACATCGACGACGGCGAGATCCGGCAGCTCACCTCCATCGGCGGCCCCGAACCCGCCGAGGAGACCGAGGCCGAGGGGCACAGGGCCTTCCTCGAGGAACAGCAGCGCGAACTCTTCGAGCACATCCGCGTCCGGGAGATTCGCGAGGAACGCGCCGAGGAGCGCCGCGAACTCCGGGAGGCCGGACAACGCGAGACGCTGCACCTCGCGCAGGGCGAGAACGCGCAGGGATTCGTCGCCGATCCCACCGGGAGCCGGGTCGCGGTCACCGTCACGCGCGGCGGCTTCGGCGGCGAGGGCCGGCGCACGGACATCCCGCTCTGGGTCACGGAGTCGGGCTACACCGAGAACACGGAGATGCGGGCCAAGGTCGGGGACGAGCAGGGCGTCTCCCGCCTCGCGGTCGTGAGCACGGCCACGGGCGAGGTCGACTGGCTCGACCTCACGGCCGACGGCTCGGAAGCCGATGCCGGGCCGGAGGCGGATGCCGGGGACGATGCGTCCGAAGACGCCGGCGACGACCGGCTCGCCGTGGCGAGCTTCGCCGGCTGGGACGAGACGGGCGCGTACGGGCTCGTGTTCGCGGTCGACTACGACTACAAGACGTGGCGCCTCTACGCCTACGAGGCGGCCACCGGCGAACTCGGGCTCCTCGACACGCTGTTCGACGAGGCGTGGGTGGGCGGTCCGTGCTTCGGCTTCCAGGGCGCGGGCTGCATGGGCTGGCTGCCCGCGGAGGCGGCGGGCGCGATGCCGCGCGCCTGGTACGTGAGCGAGGAGACCGGCTACGCGCACCTGTACGCGATCGACGCGGACGGCGGGAACCGGGAGGCGCTCACGGCCGGAGACTGGGAACTCCTCGGCGCCACGATCCCGGACGGGTGGGACGCGTTCCTCCTCCGGACGAGCGAACTTTCCCCCTTCGACCAGCACCCGTGGCGGATGGACTTCGACGGTTCGGATCGCGTCCAGCTCCTAGAGGGAGAGGGCTCGTTCGCCGTCACGCCCTCGCCCGATGGCCGGCGCTTCGCCGTCGTGCATTCCCGCTCGCACCGACCGGCCGAGCTGTACGTGGCCGACGTCGGGCCGGGCGCCGACATGACGCAGGTCACGACCACGCCCACGGAGGTGTGGCTCGGCTTCCCATGGCTCCGGCCCGAGATCATCCACTTCGAGGCACGGGACGGCGTGGAGGTGCCCGCCCGCATCTACCGGCCCTCCGACTTCGGGGTCGAGGCGAACGGGGCCGGCGTCGTCTTCGTGCACGGGGCGGGATACCTGCACAACGTCCACAACTGGTGGTCCAACTACTACCGCGAATACATGTTCCACCACTTTCTCGCGGCCCAGGGCTACACCGTGCTCGACATCGACTACCGGGGCTCCGCCGGCTACGGGCGGGACTGGCGCACCGCGATCTACCGGCACATGGGGGGCTGGGACCTGTCCGACCAGGTGGACGGCGCCGCGTATCTGGTCAGCGAGGAGGGGGTCGAGGCGGACCGGCTGGGGATCTACGGCGGTTCCTACGGCGGGTTCATCACCCTCATGGCCCTCTTCACCGAACCCGGGGTGTTCGCGGCGGGCGGCGCGCTGCGCTCCGTGACGGACTGGGCGCACTACAACCACTGGTACACGAGCCGGATCCTCAACCTCCCCCACGAGGACGAGGAGGCGTACCGGCAGTCCTCCCCCATCTACTTCGCGGAGGGCCTCGAGGGCCACCTCCTGATGGCGCACGGGATGTACGACACGAACGTGCACTTCTCCGACGTCGTGCGGCTCGCGCAACGGCTGATCGAACTCGGGAAGGAGAACTGGGAGATGGCCGTGTATCCGGTGGAGAACCACGGCTTCGCCGAACCGTCGTCGTGGACCGACGAATACCGGCGCATCTACGACCTGTTCGAACGCGTGATCGGCGGCGGACGGGCCACGTCGGCGGACGGGGCGGGCGGCTGAGCCGACCCCTCGCGGCGGGGCTCGCGCTCGCGGGGTTCGCACTCGCGGGCCTCGCGCTGGCCGCGTGCGGGGCCCCCGGCCCCGGCCCCTGGGTCGAAGCGGACGGCGTCCGCTGGCGGGAGCTGCGCCCGCGCGGCACGACCGGATTTCGCCCGCTCGACGCCTCCTCGCTGGGCGTCACGTTCCGCTACGAGGTCGAGGAGGAGGCGCGCCTCCGGAACCGCGTGCTCGCGGAAGGGCAGGGGGTGGCGATCGGCGACGTCGACGGGGACGACCTGCCCGACCTCTTCTTCGCCGGCTTCGGCGGTCCGAGCGCGCTGTACCGGAACCTGGGCGGGTGGCGCTTCGCCGACGTGACGGCGGCGGCCGGCCTCGCCCTCGAGGACGCGATGGCGCGCGGGGCCGTCTTCGCCGATCTCGACGGGGACAGTGATCTCGACCTCGTCGTCACGGTGCACGGCGGGCGGAACCGGATCTTCCTCGGCGACGGGATGGGCCGCTTCGACGAACTCGAGGACGCGGGGCTCTCGGGCGACCGGGCCAGCACGACCGCCACCCTCGCCGACGTCGACCGCGATGGGGATCTGGACCTCTACATCGCGAACTACAAGACGCGGCAGGTCGACGACCTGCATCCCCCCGACGTGCTCGACATCAACCACCTCCAAAGGGGCGAGGACGGCGGGCTCTTCATCCCCCCCGAACTCCTCGAACTGTACGAGGAGCACTACCGCGTGGAGTTCGACGGCCGTTTCGTGCGCCGCTTCGAACTCGGCGAGCCGGACGAATTCTACATGGGGCTGGGGGACGGCCGCTTCGCACCGGCCGCGCTGGCGGGCGCCCCTCCGGGTTCCGTCCCCACCGCGGCCGGAGAGGCCCGCGACTGGGGCCTCGCGGCGCGCTTCAGCGACTGGGACGCGGACGGCGATCCCGACCTCTACGTGGCCAACGACTTCAACAGCCCCGACGGGATCTGGATCAACCGCGGCGACGGTTCGTTCGAGGCGGCCCCCGCCGAGGCGATCCGCACGACGAGCCTCTCCTCGATGGCGGTCGACGTCGGGGACCTCGACCGGGACGGGGATCTCGACCTCCTCACGACCGATATGCTGGCCCGGGACCCCGCCGCGCGCCTCACGCGGACGGCGAGTTTCGAGGCGGCGCCCGAGCCTCCCGGGGAGACCGGGTCGCGGGTCCAGGTGAATCGCAACACGGTCCAGCTCAACCGGGGCGACGGCACGTTCGCGGAGGCCGCGTGGGAGCTCGGCCTCGCGGCCTCGGACTGGACGTGGGGCGCCCTCGTCCTGGACGCGGACCTGGATGGGTGGGACGATCTCCTCGTGACCACGGGTCACGCCTGGGACCAGCTCGATGGCGACGCGAACGCGCGCATCGCGGCCATTCCGGGGCTCCCGGCCGAGGATGCGCTCCGCATGTTCCCGCCGCTGCCGCAGCGGAACCTCGCCTTCCGCGGCGGGGAGGGCCGCTTCACGGACGTGAGCGACGGCTGGCGCTGGGGGGACGAGCCCGACATCTCGCACGGGCTCGCCGCCGGGGACCTGGACGGCGACGGCGACCTCGATGTCGTCGTGACGCGCCTCGGCGCGCCGCCCCTCGCGTACCGGAACGAGTCCGGCGCCCCCCGCGTCATCGTGCGGCTGCGGGGCCCGGAGGGGAACACGCGCGGGATCGGCGCACGGGTCGGTCTCGAGGGACACGACGCGGGCGTCCAGCTGCGGGAGATCAGCGCCGGAGGGGCGTACCTCTCGTCGTCCGAGCCGGCGGCCAGCTTCGCGGCCGTGCGAGACGCGGAGCTGACGCTCACCGTCGACTGGCCGGACGGCCGCCGCACCCGGATCGAGGGCATCGTCGCGAACCGCGAATACGTCATCGACAGCTCCACCGCGGCCGGGGCGGCCGGGGCGCCCGCGGCCGGGACCCCGCAGGCGGCCGCGGCCGGGACCCCGCAGGCGGCCGCGGCCGGCGATTCCCCCGCGGCGCCGGATCCGGCCGCGCCGCACTTCGAGGACGTCTCGGACCTCCTCGGGCACCGGCACGTCGAGTCGCCCTTCGACGACCGGGCGCGGCAGCCGCTCCTCCCGTACTCGCTCGACCGGCCCGGCCCGGGCGTGTCGTGGATCGACGTCGAAGCCGACGGGGATGCCGACCTGGTGGTCGGCAGCGGGCGGGGGGGCAGCCCGGTCCTGATGCGCAACGCCGGGGACGGTTTCGCCGCCCCGCGGGCACTGACGGCCGCGCTGGAATACGACGCGACGGCCACGCTGCCGCACGAGACCGGCGGCGGAGGCGTCGCGCTGCTGATCGGCGTGAGCGCCTACGAAGCCGCGACGCCCGCGGCCGTCCCGGCGATCATCGCGGCGCCGCTCGGTGCGGCCGCGCCGCCGCCCCCGCTCATCGACCCGGCCAGCTTCGCGACCGGGCAGCCCCCCGTCGCGACCGGCCCCCTCGCCCAAGCCGACATCGACGGCGACGGGGACCTCGACCTCTTCGCCGGGGGGCGCGTCGCCCCCGCCGCCTGGCCGGCCCCCGTCGACTCGTGGCTCCTGGTCAACGACGGCGGCGTGCTGCGGGCGGATGCGGAGCGCTCACGAGCCTTCGCGCGCCTCGGCCTCGTCTCGGGTGCCGTCTTCACCGACATCGATCTCGACGGCGATCCCGATCTCGCCCTCGCCCTCGAGTGGGGGAGCGTCCGCGTATTCCGGAACGAGGGGGGCCGCTTCACCGACGCGAGCGATGCCCTCGGGCTCAGCCGTCTCACCGGCCGCTGGAACGGGATCACCGCCGGCGACTTCGACGAGGACGGCCGGCCGGACCTCGTCGCGACCGGCTGGGGTTCGAACCTCGAGGTGCCCGCCGCCTATTCGCTCCTCTACGGCGACATGAATCGCGACGGCGTGGTCGATGTCGTCGAGGCGCGCCCGGAATCCGGCGTCTGGCGTCCGATCCGCGGCCGCGACGCCCTCGCCGTCCCCGGCGGGATCTCCTCCCTGCTGCGCGTCACCTACGAACGTTTCGGGAGCGCGCCGCTCACGGAACTCATCGATGGGCTCGATCGCGCCGCGCGACTCGACGTCAACGAACTCCGGCACACCGTGTGGCTGAACCGGGCCTCCGGGTTCGAGAGCGCGCCGCTCCCCGCGTCGGCCCAGCGCGCCCCCGCGTTCGGGGTCGCGGCGGGAGATCTCGACGGCGACGGGCACGAAGACCTCGTCCTCGCGCAGAACTTCTACGCCGGACGCTCCGGCGTGCCCCGCTACGACGCCGGGCGCGGGCTCTGGTTGAGAGGCGACGGGGAAGGGGGCTTCGAGCCGGTCCCGGGCCACCTCTCCGGGATCACCGTGTACGGGGACGCGCGGGCCGTCGCGCTGGCGGACTACGACCGCGACGGGCGGGTGGACGTGGCGTTCGGCGTCAACGGGGAGGAGACCCGGCTGTACCGCAACGCGGGCTCGGCCCCCGGCCTGCGCGTGACGCTCGAGGGAATCCCCGGCAATCGCCGGGCCATCGGCGCGCGGCTGCGCCTCGAGTACGGGGACGGGACCCTCGGTCCGCTGCGCGAGGTCCGGTCGGGCGAGGGCTATCTGGCCCGCCACGAGTCCGCGCAGACGCTGGGCGTCGCGCCGGACCCGCGGACGCCGCCCCGAACTCTGCACATCGTTTGGCCGGGCGGCGAACAGACCTCCGTCGCCGTCCCCCCGGGGGCTCGCGAACTCCGCGTCCCCGCCCCGGGAGACGCCCCCGCCCCGGGAGACGCCCCGGTCCGATAGCCCCTAACGGATCCCGAGCCCCAGCGTGATGACGACATCGTTCTGGAGTTTCGATTCGTCCGTCGCCGCGGAGATGTAGAACGAGGCCATGTCCCGTACTTCAGCGCGGAGCCAGACGGACTCCGACAGGGAAACGCGCAGCCCCGCCGCGATTGTCGCCGCGGGATCCGTGGCGCTGATCTCCGGCACGGCGCGGGCGGCGAAGCGAAGCCGCCGCAGCCCGGCGCCTACCGAAGCATAGGGTTCGAGCAGCCCCGTCGAGCCCGACGAGCGAAAGCGGAAGGTCAGGTTGGCCATCCCCGTCATGTACTCGATCTCGCCGAGGCTCCTGAAGTTCCTGCCCGGTCCTCCACCCCCCACGGGGTTCAGTATCGCGGGCGAGTAGAGACCCATGAGCCCGATCCCGACCACGCGGGAGGCCCACCACGTCACCTCACCCCCCATCAGGAGGTCAGGAGGAATCGCGGTGCCGTAGGTGGACGGATCTTCCGTGAGGTTGCTGAGCGGCTGGAGGACGCCGACAAAGCCGAGGAATTCGGGACCCGTGTCCTCGCCGGGCGGGGGAGCGGGGGCTATCTGGGCCGACAGGTCCGAGATTCCGGACCCGCACAACAGGAGCCCTCCCAAGAGAAAAAGTCTGCTGGTGCGGCGCGTCATCTGGTTCTCACGATCGTGATCTGCGGTTCCGCGGTCTCGCCGGGCGCGGCGCCGGAGCCCGTCCGGATCGAGATCGACAGGGCCGGGGCGTCCGCCTCGGAGGCGAGCGAGAAGTACTGCACGTTCGACGCTCCTACGTCGATCTCCATGACCCTGGTTTCAAACTCGAGCCGCTCGGCCCGAAGCGAGAAACCGGTCGATGGGAAGACCGGGGCGTCGACGTCCCGGTCCAGGGACGCGAACACGTCACGCAGGTTCCACGTTGCCGGATCGGGCGGCGGCGCGACTCCCGTCTCTTCGGCGACCTCCGCCGCGGGATCGGGGTCCGCCTCTCCCCCGGCCTCCGCGTCCCCGGCCGCGTCGAGCGCCAGCGCCACCGAAACGCCCGCCAGGATGTCCGCCCACTCGCTCCCCGTGACGCGTTCGAGGTTCGCGATCCCCCGGGCGTGATTCTGGCCGCCGCTCGCCACGGAACGGAAGAACGCCCGCTCATCTCCGCCCGCCCGGTCCGCCAGCCAGCGCAGGAGGAACCAGCCGAAGCCCCGCATCTGCAGACTGCCCACGCCCTCCGGGTCCGCCTCCGGGATCGTGGGCGCTCCCGCCGTCCCGAGCATGTAGAGGCCGAGATTGAGGAAATTGCGGCGCAGGTAGGCGTCGAAGATTTCGAGCCTCTCGGGCGTGTCCGACACCTGGTCGAAGGTGAGACCATCGCCCACCGCGAGTTCGAGCGCGGCGAGCCCCGCCACCTCCTCGGCCAGGCCCGACAGGGCCTCGTCCAGCCATACCTCCTCGGCCGCCGCGAACCCCATCGACGAATGGAGCGCCCGGCGCCCCACACTGATCAGATGCTGGAGTTCGTGCGCCACGAGGACCGGGGCGTTCCGGAGCAGGCTTTCCGTCGGGATCGCGCGGCCGGCGCTCCCGTCGGGGTCGGCGCTCACGCTGTAGATGATCTCGGCCTCGTTGCTCGCCGGGCAGATCTCGCCAGCCGGTTCCGGCGTCCCTTCGCCCGCGCGTCCGGAAGCCGCGAGGTCCGCGGGGAGGGTGAACCCGCCGACCCCCGTTTCCCCGTCGAGCCCGTTCACGGCCGGCGTGAAGAGGACGACGACCCGTCCGTTGCGGTCGATGTCCTCGAGGGGGCCGAAATAGGAGGTCGTCACCGGCAGGACGGTTCGGTCCAGTTCGGCCGCGAGCGCGAGCCACTCCTCCGTGCCCGGGCCGCCCGGCGGGGCGGACAGGTCCTCCACGAGGAGCACCCGTTCGCCCACCGCGCGCACCGCGCCCCGCAGGGGGCGGGTCAGGTCCGCGCAGTCGGCCACCCGTTCCGGACCCACGGGGAAGAAGTAGTCGAGCGTGTCACCGACACCCGGAACCGCGATCCCCGGCGGCGGGTCGGTCGGCCGGAAGGGGGCGATCCCCGCTTCCACGAGCCGGCCCAGCGTCCGCGAGCGGATTCCCGCGTCGACGCCCAGCGCCTCGAGCGCCGCCCGCTCCAGGTCCGCGCCGATCGGAGCGGGCGCGATCTCCGTCGCGGGCCCTTCTCCGGACATGTTGGCGGGCGTCCGCGTCGTCACCCGCATCGGAAGCCGCCGTGCCGCGACCCGGCCCGTGTTGCCGATGATGAGACGGAACTCCCGCCCCATCTCGCCGGGCGGGAAGTGCACGCATTCGACCTCGACCGGTCCGCGCAGCGTGAGCGCCTCGCCCACCTCGAGGTCCACGAGCCGCTCGGCCGGATCGATCGGAAGGCGGAGGCCGTTGCTGTACTCCGGCCCCACGAGCACGCGCACGCCGACCTCGCGCTGCGGGAGACACGTCTCCGGGAACGCCGGCACCTCGATCGTCAGCTCGGTTCCCGTCGAGCTGACCACCGGCGCCCGCTCGCCCTCGATGCGGACCTGGTTGTCGTCCGCCACGGCGCTGAACCCGCGGCCGAACAGCACCGCCCGCGCCCCGGCCGCCAGCCGCCCGTTCCCGACCGAATCGAGCTGCACGAGTCCGTCGATCGCCTCCAGCGCGGTGGCGGTGAACGAGACCGTATCCGAGTACACGCCGCCCGTGGCGAACACGTCGACGCGGTACTCGCCTGGTTCCAGCCCCAGGGTGAACACCGCCTGCCCCAGACCGTCCGCGTCCGTCACGACGCTGTCGTGGGTCAGCGCCCCCGACGCGTCCTCCGGCGAGCCCCCGACCTCCGCCGGTCCTCCCGGTGGCTCCGGCGGCACTTCCGGCGGCACTTCCGGCGGCACTTCCGGCGGCACCTCCGGCGGCTCGCGCGGCTCCACCGGGTCTTCGTTCAGTGACGCCGTCCGGAATGCGACCTTCACGCCCCCGGCCGCGACCCCGTTCGTCGTCTCCGCCCGGATCGAGAACGCAAGCGGCAGCTGGCTCCCGGCCTCGGCCCGCTGCCCGTCGCCCTCGACGAGGCTGAGCCTGACCGTGTCCGCCGTCACCGCCAGCACGAGGAAGTGGAGCGGCGCGACGTTCGCCGCGCTCGGGATGTCCACCCGGATCTCCGCTTCCCCCGGCGTCGGCCCGGCGCTGTAGACCGATTCCGCGAGACCGTCCACGTCCGCGACCGCGACGCTCGTGGAGAGTTCGCCGTCACCGCGAACGATGATGAATCGCACCGGGGCCCCTTCTACGGCGTTGCCGAGCGCATCCTCGACCCGGACCGTGATCGGGGGGTCGATGCTCTCGCCGGTCGCGATCGTGTCGACGGGCATGGAGACGGACACCAGCGCCGTCGGGGGAGACCCGACTTCCGTGCTCCCGTCCCCGCACGCGGCCGCGAACACCGCCAGCGCCGTCAGCAGCCCGATGCGCCTCGCCGCCCTCATCGCGGCTCGACCTTCCAGAAGGCGATGCCGCCCGCCTGCTTGCCCACGTCGACGCTGGCCGCCCGCACGCCCTCTTCCAGATCGATCACATCCACCGTGCCCGGCTGGCCGCCGACCCCCTCCACGCTCACGAAGGCGTATCGCGAATCGGGCGAGACCGCGATCCCGTGGGGCAGCGTGCGCGTGTTGGGCACCCGGGCCACCTCCTCCCCGCTGGCCAGATCCCAGACGCCCGTCGCCTGCCCTCCCTTGTAGGTCACCACGAGGCGCGCGCCGTCCGGTGTCACATCGAGGTTGTACGGGCCTGCGCCGGTCTCGAACCGCCGCAGGAGCCGCCACGACTCGACATCGATCTCCAGCACCTGTCCGTTCCGGTTGCACGCGACGTAGACGCGTCGTCCATCCACGCTCGGCTGCGCCCACGTCGGGCTGCAGACCGGCGCCCCCGCCGGGCGGGTCGGCATCCAGTCGTGCGGCCACGGCTGCTCGGCGCCGGGGGCGAGATGGAAGCGCCGGGCCACCTCGAGCCGGTGCGCGTCCACTTCGACCAGCAGTTCATCCATCATGCACACCGAATAATGTCGCGAGCCGTCGGAGGTGAGCCGGGACCCGTGCGGCATCGTGCAGGTCGGGATCTGCGCGACCTCGATCATCGCGCCCACGTCGACCACCGACACCGAACTCGGCTCGTGCTCGCCGTGCAGGTTGAAGTTCGCCGCGAAGAGCAGGCCCGCCGGCGTCACCTGCATGGTGGCCGGGAAGAAGCCGAGTTCGGCGCTCCCCGCGGGGCGGTTCGTGGCCGTGGAATAGGCGACGACCATGCCGAAGGGGTTGCCGTGCGCGAGCGTGACGTACCAGCGCTCGCCATCGGGGTCGACCGCGAGCCCGTGCGGCCCGTCGATCTCCGTCGGAAACCGTCCCACGAAGACGGAATCCACCAGAGACGCACCGGTCTCGTCGAACCGGATGAGATCGACTCGATCCTCCGATTCGGCCGCCACGTAGACGTAATAGGACGGGCCGTCGGGACTACCGTCCTGGCCAGCCGCGCCCTGAACCGGCGCGGCCGCGCAAAACAGCACCCACACGGCGGTCGCCCTGCGGAAAGTTGTGAACTTCGACTTGTGCATACGAGGTACGTGCGTTCGCTCTTCCTCCGGTGTAATCGGACGCCCTGCCGAGGTTTCGGCCGGAGCCAGCCGTACATCCTTTCGACCCTAAGAGTAGACAATTGGTTGGATCGAGGCCAACTCGGCAGCGGCTCGCGCCCGTCCGCCGGGGCGAGCGCCGGGCCGGAGCAGGCGCTAGATTGCCGCCCGGCGGAGGGAGAAGAGGTCGCGGACGGGTGCACGTCACGCCGTTCGAGGAAAGTCCGGGCTCCACAGGGCACGGCGCCGGGTAACGCCCGGGCGTCGCGAGGCGATGGAAAGTGCCGCAGAGAGCAGACCGCCGATGGCGGCTTCAGACCTGTAAGGGTCGAGGCGCACAGGCAAGGGTGAAAGGGTGGGGTAAGAGCCCACCGCGTCTCCTGGTGACAGGGACGGCACGGCAAACCCCGCCGGGAGCAAGGCCAAGCAGGAACGAGCGGCGGCCCGTCGCGCTCGAGTTCCGGGTAGGCCGCACGAGGCCTCGGGAAACCGCAGGTCCCAGATAGATGACCTCGCCGCGGGCCTCGGCCCGCCGGTGACAGAACCCGGCTTATCTCCCTCCGCCTCTCTCTATCAAGAACACAGCAGACAGGAAGGCGGCACCCGGTGGCTCCAGCCACGGTGAGCTTCGAGCTTCGCGCACACACGCTGGACAACGGGCTGAGGGTGGTCATGCAGCCGGACTCCTCGGCACCGCTCGTTGCCGTCCACCTCATGTATCACGTCGGTTCCAGGAACGAGCGGGCCGGCCGGACCGGCTTCGCGCACCTCTTCGAGCACCTCCTCTTCCAGGGGTCGGAGAACGTGGCGCGCGAGGCGCACTTCAAGCTCGTCCAGGACGCCGGCGGGACCCTCAACGGGACGACGTGGTTCGACCGCACGAACTACTTCGAGACGCTGCCCGCGAACGAACTCGATCTGGGACTGTGGCTGGAGTCGGACCGGATGGGGTTCTTCAAGGCGGGCATCACGCAGGAGAAGCTCGACAACCAGCGCGACGTGGTGAAGAACGAGCGGCGGCAGTCCTACGAGAACCGGCCCTACGGCCTCGCGCTGGAGACGCTGCTCGCCCACGCCTACGACGAGGGACACCCCTACCGCCACCCGACGATCGGTCACATGCGCGACCTCGACGCCGCGAAGCTGGAGGACGTACACGAGTTCTTCGACCTTCACTACGGACCGAACAACGCGACGCTCGTGCTCGTCGGCGACTTCGAACCCGCTGAGGCGCTGGATCGCGTCGAGGCCTGGTTCGGAGAGATTCCCGCCCGCCCCGTCGCTCCGCGGCCCGTCGTCCCGCCCCCGCCCGCGGGAGGGGAGAGACGCGCGGTGCTCCACGACCGGGTCCAGATGCCCCGCGTCTATCTCATGTTCCACTCGCCGCGTTTCGCCGACCCCGACTTCGAGACGGTGGGCGCCCTCACGTACCTGCTCGCCGACGGGAACAGTTCGCGGCTCGAGCGGGCCCTCGTGTACGAGAAGCGGGTCGCGGCGGAGGTGTCCGCCTCCACCTGGCCCACCGAGGACGTGGGGATGTGCCTCGTGGTGGCGACCGCGCGGCCCGGCGTGTCGGCCGCCGAGCTGGAGACCGCGGTGCGGGACGTCCTCGAGGAGATGCGGGACGGCGGTGTGGGGGCCGGGGAGCTGGAGGGGACGCTGAACCGCGCCCGGCACGCGCTCGTCGGCGGGCTGGCCGGGTTCGGGGAGCGGGCGGACGCGATCGCGCACGCGGCCGTGCTGCGCGGGGACCCGAACTACGTGAACGACGCGTTCACCCGGTACGGAACGATCGCGCGCCCGGACGTGGAGCGGGTCGCGCGCGCCGTGCTCGACCCGGACCGCCTCACGGTCCTTCACGTCGTGCCCGAGGCGGCGGAAGCGTGACCCCGGACCGGACCGTACGGCCGCCCGCGGCCGCGCCGCGCCCCCTCGCGCTCCCCGGTTTCGAGCGCCGCACCCTCCCCAACGGCCTCCGGTTCGAGTACGCCGCGCGCCGGGGCGTCCCGGAGGTGTCGTTGCGCCTCGTCCTCGAGTGCGGCGCGGGCGTCGAGCCGGCCTCGCGGGCCGGTCTGGCGGAGCTCACGGCCCGGCTCCTCACGGGGGGCATGCCGGGCCGTGACGCGATGGATGTGGCCCGCTGGCTCGACCGCCTCGGGGCCCGCTTCCGCGCCGCGGCCGGCTATTCCGTGAGCACGGTCTCCATGCATTTCCTCGGCGACGTGCTCGAGGAGGCGCTCGACTTCCTCGCCGCCACCGTCCTCGAGTCCGACTTCCCGGAACGCGAGGTCGAGCGCCTCCGGAGCGAGCGCCTGGACCAGATCGACCGCCAGCGCGACGACCCGGCGACCGTCGCCAACCTCGCCACGATCGCCGAACTGTACGGCGACGGGCTATACGGCCGGCCGGTCGGGGGCACCGCGGATACCGTATCGGAGATCGGTCGCGACGCCGTCCAGACGTTCCACGAGGCCCGGTACCGTCCCGGCGGGGCCCTGCTCATCGTGTGTGGCGACGTCGCTCCCGAGCGGCTCGCCCCCGCGGTCGAGGCGCGCTTCGGCGCCTGGAGCGGACGCTCCGGCCGCGTGTCGCCGCCGTCCGCGCCCCCGGCCCGGGAGGGCGGCGTGGTCCTCATCGACCGTCCCGGAAGCCCCCAGAGCGAACTCCGGGTGGCGACCGTCGGCGTGCCCTACGGTACCGGGGACCATCATGCGATCATCGTGGCCAACGCGATCCTGGGCGGCCTGTTCAACTCCCGCATCAATCTCAACCTCCGTGAGGACAAGGGGTGGACCTACGGCGCGCGCTCCGGCTTCCGCTTCCGCAGGGGTCCCGGCCCGTTCGTGGCCCGCACCGCCGTCGAGACCGCGAAGACCGGCCCCGCCTTCGAGGAGATGATGCGCGAGATCGAAGGGATGCGTACGGGACTCGTGACCGCGGACGAGCTGAGCCTGGCCCGCAACGCCCTCACCCTCTCCCTGCCGCTCCAGTTCGAGACGGCGGCGCAGATCTGCGGGAAGGTGAGCCGCCAGCGCATCTTCGGCCTCCCGGACGACTACTGGGAGACGTACCGCGACCGCATCGAGGCCGTCACACCGGATCAGGTACAGGCGGTGTGCCGGAAGTACCTCGCGCGCGAGCGCCTCGCGCTGCTCGCCGTCGGCGACGCGGAGACGGTGGGATCCTCGCTCGACGGCTTCGGCGCCGTCGATGCGCGTTCCATCGCCTGACCCGCGCGGATGCCGCTGATGCCGGCCCGATCGGAGGCGCGATGTCCGACGCTCGGGTAGACGGAGAACGGGTCTATACCGGCCGCACCATCCACGTCGACGTGGATCGGGTACGCTTCCCGGACGGGTCCGTCGGGAAGCTCGAGGTCGTCCGACACCCCGGGGCCGCCGCCGTCGCGGCCCTCGACGGCGTCGGGGAAGGGAGAGCGCCCGGCGGAAGCGGCGAACCCATGGTCACCCTCGTGCGTCAGTATCGGTACGCGGCGGAAGGGTTCATCTGGGAAGTGCCGGCGGGGAAGCTGGAGCCCGGAGAACCGCCCGAAGCATGCGCGCTCCGCGAACTGGAGGAGGAGGCGGGACTGCGCGCCGGACGCATCGAACGGCTGGCCTCGGTGCGCACGACGCCCGGCTTCACCGATGAGGTGATCCACCTCTTCGTGGCGTGGGAGTTGGAGGCCGGCCGCACCTCCCACGAGGCGAGCGAATTCATGGACGTGCATCGGCTACCTCTCCGCCGTACCATCGAAATGGTGGACGCGGGGGAGATCACCGACGCGAAGACGATCTGCACGCTGACCCTCGTCCACCGCTGGGTGGATCGAAATGGCGGCTTCGGGGTCTAACCCGGGAAACCCGCCTGAAAAGGAAGCGGCATGGACACGGAGCTGATGCTGGAGTCGGGACGGCGCTACGGGGTGGGCCCCGCCACGGAGCCCCTCGCGCGCCATGAACTCCGAGCCCTCGAGGATGCGGAGCTCGTGACGCATTACCTCAACGGCCAGCGCTTCGCGTTCACCGAGATCGCCGACCGCTATCAGGACCGCCTGCTGAACTTCATCTACCGGACGATCGGTGACCGCGACCGCGCGGAGGATCTCGTTCAGGAGACCTTCGTGCGCGTCTACCGGCACCTGCACCGGTTCGACCCGACGAGAAAATTCTCGACCTGGATCTATACGATCGCCAGCAACCTGGCGAAGAACGAACTGCGAAACCGGGCGCGCAACCCGCTCGTCCTCTTCCATTCGATAAAGAGGAACTGGGAAGCCGACCACCGGCCGCTCGAATTCGAGGACAACACCTACCGGCCGGACGATCTGTTCCGGAAGCGGCGCGTCCGCGAGCAGGTTGAGAACGCGGTCACGGAACTGCCCGAGCATCACCGGGTCGTGTTCGTGCTGCGGGAACTCGAGGGGAAGACCTACGACGAGATTTCAGAGATCACCGGGGTTACGCTGGGGACGGTCAAGTCGCGCCTCAACCGGGCGCGCAACAAGTTCGCCGCGATCGTCGCCCCGATGCTCGACTGACCGAATACATCGACTGAATCGAATACGCGACGGAATCGAAGAGGACCGACTCGCTCGGTATGCCGGGCGGACGGGAACCTTCGAGTGTGGACCGGAGTAGTACTCCGGCTGTGGACGTTTTGAACGGTGGTTTTACGATGGTTTGCAAAGAGTTTATCGAGGGGCACACCGAGTACCGGGACGGGGTGTTGCCGACCGGGGAGATCGCGCGGTTCGACGCGCACATGGACGATTGCGCTTCGTGTCGAGGCTACGACAGCGTGCTCGAGCGCGGACTCGCCATGTGGCGTGCGTTGCCGCCCGTGGAGACTTCGCCGGACTTCCGGCCGCGGCTGCAGCACCGCCTCTTCCATGTCGACGATACCGGGAAGCTCCCCTTCCGGGCGCACGCCGGCCGGGCGGCGGCGATCGTCGTGGCGTCGGCCGCCCTCTTCTCGCTGGGGGTGTCGAACCGGACGCAGCCCGTGCGGATCGATTTGGGACTGCCTCCCGTGACCGTGGAGCCTCCCGCTCCCGCGGTCGCCGAGAGCCAGCGGAGTCTGTTCGACGATGGCCCCTACGTTCCGGACCGCTTCCTGGTCCCCTTCGCTCCCGCCCTCGATGATGCGGGCGGCCTGTTCAGTTCCTCGTACGGCATGACGATCATGGCGGGCGATTCGACGCCCCTGCCGGTCGAACGGCGTTCCGGCCAACTCGACGAGTCTCGCTGACCCCGACTCCTTTCTCCTCTTCCGACGCTCACGCCCCGTGAGCGCGCGACACGATCCGCGACTCGCTCGCGTCCTCGACCGCGAGGGCCCGGCCGGCGGCTGGTTCCTGCACGGCGACGCGATTCGCCTGCGTGACGAAGCCGCCCGGCAGCTCGTCGACGCCGCCCTCGACCCCGCCACGCGCGACTTCAACTACGACCAGTTCCACGGCGAGGACGTGACCGGCGAACAACTCGCGTCGACCCTCGCCATGCCGCCGATGATGGCGGAACGCCGGGTCGTCTTCGTGCGCAACGTGGAGCGTCTGGCGACCAGGGCGCGGGACGTCCTGAAGCGGGCCGCGGCGAAGCTCCCCCCCGATATCGCGCTCATCGTCACGGCGACGATCCCGAAGGGCTCGCGCGCGGCGTTCTACCGCGATCTGAAGAAGAGCTGTCGCACGCTGGAGTGGAGCACGCCCCGGGCCGCCGAGATCCCGGGCTGGATCCGCGACCGCGCGCGCGGCCGCTGGGGGTTCGATCTGTCCCCGGCCATGGCCCAGCTCATCGCCGGGGCGGTGAGGTCGGACCTCTCGACGCTCGACGCCGAACTCGAGAAGCTCTCGCAGCTGCCCGCCGACCGGCGCACGGAGGCCGAGATCTCCGCGCTCATCCCCCGAACTCATCGGATCGATCGCTGGAGCTGGCTCGACCTCGTGGCTTCGCGCAACTACGGCCGCGCCTTGCGCGAGCTGGAGGACGTGCTCACATCCGAGCGGGGTGTCGGACTCGTCGCCGGGCTGGTCGAACACCACCTGCTTCTCGGTCTGGCCCTCGACACGGGGACCGCGGGCCTGCGGGCCGTCCTCTCGGAGACCGGGCGCGGCTACCTTTCCTGGAAGGCGGGCACCTACGCGAGACAGGCGAGGGCATGGACCGTAGACGAACTGGATCGAGCGCTCCGGGCGCTGCACCGCGCCGACCGGCAACTGAAGTCGGGCCGCGGCGACCCGCCGGTCCTCGCCGACCTCCTGCTCTCGCTCGGGCAGATGCGAAGCGCGTCCGCGTGAGCCGCGGGAGCCGGGTGTGGCCGCTTGCGCTCTTCGCCGCGTGCCCCGCCTGGGGGCTGGCTGCCCAGTCCGCCGCCCAGTCCGCCGAGATCGAGGCGCTGGCCCGTCTCGAGGCACGGATCGAGTCGGGCGCGACGGAGGGCGTCGCGGGGGCGATCGAACGCTGGCTGTCCACGACGCCGAACCCGTCCCGCGAAGCCCTCGGACGCGCGAGATATCTGAGGGTGCGGCTCATGAGCGACGCCGACTCCGCCCGCGCCGAACTGCTCGCGCTCGCCCTGGACGGGATCTCGTCCCATGGCGCCCGGATCTGGCTCCGGCTGGGGCAGCTTGAGCTGGCGGCGGGCGATCCGGCCCGCGCTGCCGCGGCCTTCGAGCGGCTGCGCGCCGACTACCCGCGAAGCGCCGCGGCGACGGCGTCGTGGTACTGGACGGGGCGGACGTTCGAGGACCGCGGCCTGCTCGATCGCGCCTGTGAGGGCTGGACGCGGGCGATCCGGGCGGCGCAGGACGGCGGAGACGCGGCCTCCGTCCGCCTCGCGGCCGCGGCGGCGGCCGGCTGCGCCTCCGGCGCGGCCCGCTTCACGGTCCAGGTGGCGGCCTTCTCGACCCCGGAAGCGGCGGCCGAGATGCGGTCGCAGCTGGAGGCGGGCGGCTTCCCGGCGCACGTCGTCGAGGAGAGCGGGCTCCACCGAGTCCGCGTGGGCCGTTTCGCGACGCCCGAGGCGGCCCGCGGTCTCGAGCGGCGCCTGCGCCTGGCCGGCTTCTCGGTCGCCGTCATCGCCGCGGAACCATGACCCCGGCCCGCACCCCGGCCCGCACCCCGGCTCGCACCCCGGCCGACACCGCCGGGTCCACGCCGCTGATCCGGCAGTATCTCGAGATCAAGTCTCGCCACCCGGATTCCCTCCTCTTCTTCCGGGTCGGGGACTTCTACGAGATGTTCTTCGAGGACGCGGAGGAGGGGAGCGGTCTCCTCGGACTGACCCTCACCTCGCGCAACAACGGCGGCAAGCGGGACGTCCCCCTCGCCGGCGTGCCGGTCAAGGCCTTGGACGAGTACGTCTCGCGCCTCATCGAGGCGGGCCGCCGCGTGGCCATCTGCGAGCAGCTCGAGGACCCCGCCGAGGCGCAGGGCATCGTCCGGCGCGATGTCGTCGAGATCATCACTCCCGGCACCGTCCTCGAGGACCGGTTGCTCACGGCGAAGCGTAACAACTACGTCGTCGTGATCGCCGGCCGGGCCCCGTTCGGACTCGCGATCGTCGACCTCTCGACCGGGGAGTTCGAGCTGCGCGCGGTCGCCGGCGAGGCCGACCTGCGGGACGAACTGGGCCGCCTCGAGCCGGCCGAGATCGTCGTCCCCGAGGAGAGCGCGCCCCCGCCCGGCGCCTGGCACCTGACGACGCGACCGGAGTGGCGCTTCGACGCCGAGCAGGGCGAGGAACGTCTCGCCGCGTGGTTCGGCGTGGCGTCCTCCGTCGGGTTCGGCCTCGACGCGGCGCGCGACGCGCTCCTCCTCGCGGCGAGCGGGGCGCTGCTCGCCTATCTCGAGGAAGTGCGGCCGAGCGGACTGGACCACCTGCGCCCCCCACGCGTCGACCGGGCCGGGCGGGTCATGTATCTGGACGATATGACGCGCCGGAACCTCGAACTCGTCGAGCCGCTCCGCCCCGGCGAGGGGGCGTCGCTCCTCGAGCGGCTCGACCGCACGCGCACGCCGATGGGCGCGCGGCTTCTGCGCCGCCGGCTCCTGCGTCCCCTCGTCGCCGCCGACGAGATCCGGGTCCGCCTCGATGCGGTGCAGGAGTTCGTCGAACGGCCCGAGGTCCGCCGCCGGGTCCGGCGCGCACTCCGCCCCATCCGCGATCTGGAGCGCCTGGCGGCGCGCATCGCGACCGGCCGCGCGGGGCCCCGCGAGCTCCTCGGCCTCGGCCTCTCGCTCGACGCGCTGCCCGGGCTGGCGGCGGCCCTCGACGGCCTCGAGGCAGGGCGGCTCGCCGATCTGCGCTCGGCGTTCGACCCGCTCGCCGACGTGGCGGGGCGGGTCCGCGAGGCCATCGACCCCGACACGCCCCACGCGCTCAAGGACGGGGGCGTCATCCGCCGCGGCTTCTCGCCCGAACTCGACGAACTGCGCGGCGTGCGCGGGAACGCGGTCGACTTCATCGCCGGCATGCAGCTGCGCGAGCGCGACCGCACCGGCATCGACACGCTCAAGATCGGGTTCAACAAGGTCTTCGGGTATTACCTCGAGGTCACGAAGTCGAAACTCGGCCGCGTTCCCGAGGAGTGGACCCGTCGCCAGACGCTCACCAACGCCGAGCGCTACCTGACGCCCGAACTCAAGGAATGGGAGGGGAGGGTCCTCGGCGCGGACGACGAGATCCAGCGGCTGGAGGCGCGGCTCTTCCAGTCGGTGCGGGAGGAGGTCGGCGCCGAGGTGGGACGGGTGCAGACCGCCGCGGCCCGGGTCGCCGAGATCGACGTGCTCGCGTGCCTGGCCGAGGTGGCCGAGGCCGAGGACTACGTGCGCCCCGCGCTCACGGAAGAGGTCGTGTTCGACGTCGAGGAGGGGCGGCACCCGGTCGTCGAGACGACGGTGGCGCGGGACACCTTCATCCCGAACGACATGCGCCTCGACGACGAGTGCCGGACGATGATCGTCACCGGCCCCAACATGGCCGGTAAGTCGACCGTGCTTCGCCAGGCAGGACTCATCGCGCTCATGGCGCACATCGGCTCCTTCGTGCCGGCTCGCCGGGCCCGCATCGGGGTATGCGATCGCGTATTCACGCGCGTGGGCGCGAGCGACAACCTCGCGGCGGGGCTGAGCACGTTCATGGTGGAGATGACCGAGACCGCGACCATCCTGCACGGGGCCAGCGAGCGATCGCTGGTCCTCCTGGACGAGATCGGGCGCGGCACGTCGACGTACGACGGCGTGTCGATCGCGTGGGCCGTGACGGAACGGCTGCACGAAATCGGCGCGCGCACCGTGTTCGCGACGCACTACCACGAACTCGTGGGCCTCGCCGAATCGCTCCCGCGCGCGGCGGCCTTCAACGTCTCGGTGCGGGAGAAGGGCCGCGACATCGTCTTCCTGTACCGTCTCGAGCCCGGGGGCTCGGACCGCTCCTACGGCGTGCACGTGGCGCGCCTCGCCGGACTCCCCCCCGACGTGGTGGGGCGCGCCGCGCGCATCCTGCGCGTGCTGGAGAGCGGGCCGTGGGGCGCCGGCGGGCGAGGGGCCGCGCTCGCCGAAGGCGGGATGGGCCAGCTCTCCCTGTTCGAGGCGGCCGGGTTCCCCGCGGGGCAGGCGCCGCCGGCGCCCGGCTCGCCCGGCGATGAGGATGCGACCGACCTCGATGCCGCCCGCGAGCTGCTGGAGCGGCTGGCCCGGCTCGACCTCGACCGGCTCACCCCGATCGAGGCGCTGAACACGCTCGCGGAATGGAAGGCGTTCGGCGATGCGTAGACCCGGCCCGGCGGTGGCGACATCCGGGCTCGCGGCGCTCGCCTGGCTCGCAACGGCCGCCTGCGCCGAAAACGTCCGCCCCAGCCTCGGCGGGCTCCGCCCCGACCGGCTCGGCGACGGCAGTTTCGTCACGCCCGTTCTCCTGCCCCCGTCCGCTCCGTTCGTCTATCCGCCCGACGCCTGGGAGCGGGGTGTGGGGGGCGAAGCGCTCCTCCGCATCTACATCTCCGGGCTGGGGCGGGTCGATTCCGTGGAGGTCATGAACTCCGCCGGCGACGCCGTGCTCGACTCCGCGGCGCTGGCGAGTGCCCGGCGGCTCCGCTTTCGTCCCGCCCGGCACGGCGACACCGCCATCGCCATCTGGGGCGTGCTCCCCGTCCTCTACCCGCTGCCGCTCCCGGATGGCTGAAAGGGCCGGGATGGCCGAAACCCCCGAGACCGCCGCGCGGCGCCTGCGCGTCGGCGTCCTGTTCGGTGGCGAGTCACCGGAGCACGAGGTGTCGCTGCAGTCGGCGCAGAACGTCATCGAGGCGATCGACCGCGACCGCTACGACGTCGTGCTCATCGGCATCGACCGCCACGGCCGCTGGCGCCTGGCCGATGGGTCCGGCTTCCTGCGGGACGCGTCGGACCCGCGGCGCATCCGCCTCCCCGCCGGCGCGACGCCCCTCGCCATCGCCTGCGGCCGGGACGCGGACATCGTGCCGCTGGCGCCCGGCGACCCGCTCCCGCCGCTCGATGTCGTATTTCCCGTCCTCCACGGCCCCATGGGCGAGGACGGCGCCGTCCAGGGCCTGCTTCGCCTCGCGCACCTCCCCTTCGTGGGCCCCGGCGTCCTCGGCTCGGCGGTCTGCATGGACAAGGACGTCGCGAAGCGGCTCCTCCGCGACGCCGGGATCCCGGTCGCCCCCTTCCTCACGGTGTCCGATCGCGAGGAAGTCCCGGCCTGGACCGCGGTCGTGGAGGCGCTCGGCGCCCCCGTGTTCGTGAAGCCGGCGAACATGGGCTCCTCCGTGGGCGTTTCCCGGGCGGACACGGAGCGCGATTATGAGCGGGCGCTGGACGAGGCCTTCTCCTTCGACACCAGGATCCTCCTCGAGCGCACGATCCGCGGACGAGAGATCGAGATCTCGGTGCTGGGCAACCGGACCCCCGAGGCCTCGATCCCCGGGGAGATCGCCCCGCGGCACGATTTCTACTCCTACGAGGCGAAGTACCTGGACGAGGCCGGCGCCGACCTGCTGATCCCCGCGGACCTCGACCCGGACACCACCTCGCGCGCGCAGGATCTCGCGATCCGCGCCTTCCGCGCGCTGTGCTGCGAGGGGATGTCCCGCGTCGACCTCTTCCTCACGACCGAAGATTGCGGCGAGGTGCCGGCGGGCGAACTCATCGTGAACGAGATCAACACCATCCCCGGCTTCACCCGGATCAGCATGTATCCGAAGCTGTGGGCGGCGAGCGGCGTCTCGTACCCGGAACTCATCGACCGCCTCATCCGGCTCGCGATCGAGCGGGGGGAGCGGGAGCGCCGCCTCGCGTCGGCGATCGACCTCACGACGGACGACACGAAATGACGGAACGGAATGACGGAACGGAGTGACGCAAGCGCATGATGCGGCAGCAGGCGTACGGTAGCGGCGGGGTCCGCTTCGGCCACGGCTTCCCGATGAGCCGCTGGGTCCTGCGGCTCATGATCGCGAACTTCGCGATCTTCCTCCTCATGAGCCTGCGGATCATCCCGGCCCCGGCGCTCGAGTGGCTGGGCTTCGCCGTCCCCGGCTTCCTCACGCGCCCCTGGACCGCCGTCACCTACATGTTCCTGCACGGCAGCTTCATGCACGTGTTCATGAACATGCTCGCGCTCTTCTTCTTCGGGCCGCCGCTCGAGCAGAAATGGGGCAGCCGCTTCTTCCTCAAGTACTACCTCGTCACGGGACTCGGGGGCGCCGCCTCCTCCGTCCTCCTCTACTCCGTCCTCGGGCCGACGATGATGATCGGGGCCTCCGGCGCCGTCTTCGGCCTCCTGCTGGCCTTCGCCCTCAACTGGCCCGACGCGAAGATCCTCCTCTGGTTCGTCTTCCCGGTGCGGGCGAAGTGGTTCGTGATGGCGCTGGGCGCCTTCACCCTCCTCTCGACCGCGCAGGGCTCCGCCGACGGCGTGGCTCACTGGGCGCACCTCGGCGGCCTCGTGAGCGGGTTCGTGTACCTGCGCTACGGCGAGCGTCTCCGCCGGTTCGCGGAGAAGGCGCTCTACACGGACAAGGAGAAGCCCGCGCCCCGGCCGCGGCGCAGGCGCCGTGCGGCCTCCACCGGCGAGGCGCCGCCCCCCACCCCCCGCCGGCGGCGCCGGCAGAACGGCGACGCCCTGGACGAGGTCGACCGCATCCTCGACAAGATCCGCGCGACCGGAATGGACTCGCTGACCCCCCGTGAACGGGCGTTCCTCGACGAGGTGAGCCGGCAGTACAGGGACACGCAGGACACCCCGACGAAGTCCCGCACGCACTGAACGCCCCGGCGACGCCCGGCGCGTCCCCGCGCGGCTGGAGTTTTCCGCCGCCGGTTTCTACAATATCCGCCCCGCGCGAGCCGCGTTCGACGTCGGCCTGCGCCCCGCGATCCAGTCTCCATCCCGGGAGGTGTCCATGGCGTCTGCCGCCTCGGCATATGAAACGCCCAACATCCGCAACGTCGTTCTCTTCGGTCACGGAGGCGCCGGCAAGACGACGCTCGTGGATTCGATGTGCTACGTCGCCGGAAATACGAACCGGAAGGGCGACGTGCAGAAGGGGAACGCGCTCACCGACTTCACCCCCGAGGAGACCGGCCACCGGATCTCGATCAACCTCGCCGTGGCCCACGCCGTCTGGGACGAGACCCGGATCAACCTCATCGACACGCCCGGCTACCTCGACTTCCTCGGCGAAGTCCTGGCGGGGATCCGGGTGGGAGACGCCGGGCTCTGCGTCGTCGACGCGATCTCGGGGGTCGAGGTGGGGACGGAGAAGACGTGGGCCGCCGCCGAAGCCGCGAGCCTGCCGCGGGCCGTCTTCGTCTCGATGATGGATCGGGACAACGCGAACTTCCGGAGCACCGTCGACCAGATCCGGGCCGAACTCGCGCCGAACGCGATGCCCGTCCAGGTCCCGATCGGGGCGGGCGCCGACTTCGACGGCATCGTCGACCTGCTCACGATGAAGGCGCACATGTTCAAGGGGGGCGACAGGGGCGCCGCGGACGAGGTCGATCCCCCCGCCGAGGTGGCGGCGGAGGTGGAGGAACTCCGCGAGACGCTCATCGAGGCGATCGTGTCGGCGGACGATGACCTGCTCGAGGCCTACTTCGAGGGAGAGGAACTCGATCCCCGCCGCGTCGTGGAGGTCCTCTCGGAGGCGATCCGCGCCGGTGATGTCGTCCCCGTGTTCTGCGGTTCGTGCCAGACGAGCGCCGGGGTGCCGGCCCTCCTCGACCGCATCGTGGAACTCCTGCCCTCGCCCGACCGCGCGACCCCCCAGACCGCGTCCAACGGAAGCGGCGAGGTCGTGCTGGAGTCGGAAGCCGGGGGGCCCGCCGTGGCCCTGATCTTCAAGACGACGTCCGAACCGCACGTCGGCGACCTGAGCTACTTCCGCGTGTACAGCGGCCGCATCACGAACGGCCTCATGCTCCTCAACCCCGGCCGCGGCTCGACCGAACGCCTCGCGCACCTCGCGATCCCGCACGGCGTCCGGCGCGTCGACGTCGAGTCCCTGAACCCCGGCGACATCGGCGTCGTGACGAAGCTCAAGGACACGCACACCGGCGACACCCTGTGCGACGGCGCCTCGCCCGTCACTCTCGAGGGGATCCGCTGGCCGGCCCCCGACCTCTCCCTCGCGGTGACCGCCCGCACGCGCGCCGACGAGGACAAGATCGGGAGCGGGCTGTCGAAGCTGCACGAGGAGGACCCGACCTTCGCCGCGGGCTACGACCCCGAGCGCGGGCAGACGATCATCCGAGGACTCGGGGAGATCCACCTCAACATCTCGCTCGAGAAGATGACCCGGAAATACGGGGTCAACGTGGACACCCACGAGCCGCGGATCGCCTACCGCGAGACGATCACGAGGACCGCCGAGGGCCAGGGCCGCCACAAGAAGCAGTCCGGCGGGCGGGGCCAGTTCGGCGACTGCCATGTCCGCCTCAGCCCGCTGCCGCGCGGAGGGGGATACGCGTTCGTGGACTCGATCAAGGGCGGCGTGATCCCGACGAAGTTCGTCCCGGCCGTGGGAAAGGGGATCGAGGGAGCGTCAAGCAAGGGCGTCCTCGCGGGCTACCCCCTGGTGGACTTCCAGGCCGAGTGCTACTACGGCTCGCACCACTCCGTCGACAGCTCCGACATCGCCTTCCAGATCGCGGGCTCGATCGCGTTCCGGAAGGTGGCGCGGGAGGCGAACCCGGTGATCCTCGAGCCGATCATGGAGGTGGAGGTCGAGACGCCCGAGGAGTACATGGGCGAGGTGATGGGAGACCTCAACCAGCGGCGCGGCCGGGTGCTCGGCATGGACTCGAAGGGGCGGCGGCAGGTCGTGAAGGCTCACGTCCCCCAGGCCGAACTCTACAAGTACTCCGCCGCGCTGCGCTCGCTGACGCACGGGAAGGCGACGCACACCCGCAGCCTGGCTGCGTACGAGCAGGTTCCGCCGCATGTTCAGGAGAGGGTGATCGCGGAGTCCCGGCGAAACGACGATGAGTAGCAGGCGGTAGCCCGTGGCGGGCCATTCGAAGTGGTCGAAGATCAAGCGCCAGAAGGCGGTGACCGACAAGGCGAAGGGGAAGCTCTTCTCCAAGCTCGGGCGCGAGATCGCCGTGGCGGCGCGCGAAGGGGGAGGGGACCCGGACTTCAACCCCCGTCTCCGGACCGCGATCGACAACGCCAAGGGCCAGCGCATGCCGGCCGACAACATCGAACGCGCGCTCAGGCGCGGGACGGGCGACCTCCCCGGGGCCTCGTACGAAGAGGTCACGCACGAGGGCTACGCGCCCGGCGGCGCGGCGCTGTATCTGGAGTGTCTCACGGACAATCCGCGGCGGACGCTGGCCGAACTCCGGCACCTGCTCGACAAGCGGGGCGGGAATCTGGGGCAGAGCGGCTCCGTCGCCTGGATGTTCGAACGCAAGGGCCAGATCCTCGTGCCGGCCGACCGCAGCGACGAGGAGGCGGCGCTCGATGCGGCGCTCGAGGCCGGGGCCGAGGACTTCGAGGCGGACGACGGGATGTACGTCGTGACGACGGGGGCGGGCGACTTCCACGAGGTGCTCGCCTCGATGCGCGCGGCCGGGATCCCGGTCGCGGAGGCGGATCTCGCCATGGTCGCGAAGAACACGGTGAGGGTCGAGGGACGCGAGGCGGCGAGGGTGCTCGACATCCTGACGGCGCTCGACGATCACGACGATGTGCTGCAGGTCAACACGAACGTCGATCTGGAGGTGGGGGACTGAGCGGCCTCCTGAAGGTGCTGGGGATCGATCCCGGCACGCGGGCGACCGGCTACGGCTGCATCGAGGGGGGGCGGTCGGTCCCGGGCCTCGCGTACCGCCTCATCGAGTGCGGCGTCGTGCGGCCGCGCGGGACGGATCTGGGCTCGCGGCTGGAGGACATCCATCGCGGGGCGCTCGACATCATCGACCGGCTGGCGCCGACGTGCGTGGCGATCGAGAGCGCCTTCCACGGGCGGAACGCCCGCACGGCCATGGTGCTGGGGCACGCGCGCGGCGTCCTCGTCCTCGCGGCGCAGTTGCGGGGCCTCCCGATTCACGAGTACGCGCCGCGGCAGGTGAAGAAGCGGGTCGTGGGGACCGGCGCCGCCAGCAAGGAACAGGTCGGATTCATGGTCAAGCACCACCTGCGGCTCGGCGATGCGCCGCGCCCGGCGGACGCGGCGGACGGCTGCGCGGTCGCCCTCTGTCACCTGATCGGCGGCGGGCTCCCGTGATCCGGCGCCTGCGCGGGGAACTGGTCGGGCGCGGCGCGAGCGCCGTCGAGGTCGTGACGGGCGACGGCGTCGGCTACGAGGTCAACGTGCCGCTCGGGCTGGTCGACCGGCTGCCGCCCGAGGGGGCCGCGGTCGAACTGCACACCGTGCTCGTCGTGCGCGACGACGCGTTCGAACTGTACGGCTTCGAGACCGCCCGGGACCGCGAACTCTTCCAGCGGCTGCGCACCCCGAGCGGCGTGGGGCCGCGCCTCGCGCTCGCGATCCTCGGGGCGCTGCCGCCGGGCCGGGTCGTGCGGGCGATCCGCGCCAAGGACCACCGCACCCTCCAGACCGTGAGCGGCGTGGGCCGGAAGACGGCGGAGCGAATCGCGATCGACCTCGCGGACAAGCTCGATGACCTGGGCGACCCCGGCGGCGACCTGCCGCCGGCCGGCGGCCCGGCCGCGGCGGGCGTGCAGGCGCTGCGCGCCCTCGGCTACGGTCGCGGGCAGAGCGAGAACGCCGTGCGCCGCGCGCTCGATGCGCTGGAGGGCCGCGAGGTCGGCGCCGAGGAACTCGTGCGCCGCGCGCTGCGGCACGTATGACGACCCCCGGGGCGGACGACCGGCCGCGCACCGAGATCACCACGCCCGAGGTGCTCGAAGACGATCTGCGCCCCGACGCCTCGCTCCGCCCGGCGCGGCTCGACGAGTTCATCGGCCAGGCGCGCGTCAAGGAGAGCCTCTCCGTGTTCATGGAGGCCGCGCTGGGCCGCGGCGAGGCGCTCGACCACACCCTCTTCTACGGCCCGCCGGGCCTCGGGAAGACGACGCTCGCCCTCCTCCTCGCCCGCGAACTCGGGGTCGACATCAAGCTCACCTCCGGCCCCGTGCTCGAGAAGCCGGGCGACCTCGCCGGCCTGCTCACGAACCTCCCGCCGCGCGGCCTCCTCTTCATCGACGAGATCCACCGCCTGCGGCCCGTGATCGAGGAGTTCCTCTACCCCGCGATGGAGGACTACCGGATCGAGATCCGGCTCGGGGACGGCCCCCGCGTCGAGACGTTCACGATGAAGCTCGAGCGCTTCACGCTCGTGGGGGCGACGACCCGCTTCGGGCTCCTCACCGCCCCCATGCGGGCGCGCTTCGGCGTCGTCGAGCGCCTGGGCTACTACCCGAAGGAGGAGTTGGCGCGGATCGTCGTCCGCTCCGCGAGCCTCCTCGACATCCCCACCACCCGCGAGGGCGCCGACGAGATCGCGCGCCGCGCCCGCGGCACGCCCCGCATCGCGAACCGTCTCCTGCGCCGCGTGCGCGACTTCGCGGAGGTGCGGGGCGACGGGACGATCGACGCCGCGACGGCTGTGGAGGGCCTCAAGCTGCTCAACGTGGATGAGTACGGCCTCGACGAGATGGACGCGCGCGTGCTCAAGGCGATCATCGAGACGTTCGAAGGGGGCCCGGTGGGGCTCGCCTCGCTCGCCGTGGCGGTGGGGGAGGACGCGGGCACGCTGGAGGAGGTGTACGAGCCGTACCTGATCCAGAACGGGTACATGCAACGGACGCCGAGGGGCCGCGCGGCCACCCGGAAGGCGTACGCGCGCTTCGGCTACGCGCTCCCGCGCGGAGAAGCCGGCGGGGCGCAGGGCGCGCTGTTCGGCGATGACGTCGGCGGTGACGTCGGCGATGAAGGCTGAGCGGGCGGGCCGCACCGAGGCGTACGCCTACGAACTGCCGGCCGAGCTGATCGCGGCCCGGCCGGCCGAGCGCCGGGATGCCAGTCGGCTCCTCGTGGTCGATCGCGCGCGGGACCGCTTCACGGACGCCGCCTTCCCCGCGCTGCTCGAGCGGCTGTCGCCCGGCGATGCGGTCGTCGTCAACGACAGCCGCGTGTTCCCGGCCCGGCTCCTCGGCCGCAAGCCGACCGGCGCCCGCGCCGAGATCCTCCTCGTCCGCCCCGAAGCCCCCGCGCTCGACCCGACGGAACCCTTCGACCGGGCCGACACCCGCCTGTGGCGCGCCATGGTCCGCCCCGGCGGCAAGCTCAGGCCCGGCCGCACGGTCGATATCGCGGACGGGTTCACGGTCGAGATCCTCGACTCCGCCCCCGACGGCACGCGCCTCGTGCGGCTCGCCGGCGACGAGGACCCCTGGACGCTCATCCAGCGCCACGGCCGCGTCCCCCTCCCACCGTACATCGTGCGGGACGGGGCGGTTCGGGACGGGGCGGTTCGGGACGCGGCGCCGCGCGACGACGCGGAGGACCGCGAACGGTACCAGACCGTCTACGCGGCGCCGGCCGGGAGCGTCGCCGCCCCCACGGCCGGGCTCCACTTCACCCCCGAACTCCTGGCCGCCCTCGGGGCCCGGGGCGCGCGCCTCGTCCGCCTCACCCTGCACGTCGGGTTCGGGACCTTCCGCCCCGTGACGGCGACCCGCGTCGAGGAACACCGCGTCGCGCCCGAGGCCTACAGCTTCTCCCCCGAGGCGGCCGACCGACTCAACGCGACGCGCGCGGCGGGCGGCCGCGTGGTCGCGATCGGCACGACCTCCTGCCGCGTGCTCGAGACCGTGGGCGCCGCCGGCCGCTTCGAACCGGGCCGGGGCTGGACCGATCTCTTCATCCGCCCCCCATACGGTTTCCACGCCGTTGACGCGCTCGTGACGAACTTCCACCTCCCGCGCTCCAGCCTCCTCATGCTCGTGGCGGCCTTCGCGGGGCGCGAACTCGCGCTCGCGGCCTACGCGCACGCGATCCGGGAGCGCTACCGCTTCTATTCCTACGGCGACGCGATGCTGATCACATGACGGACGGTCACATGAAGGACGCCGGGCACTTCCGCCTCGACGGGACGAGCGGGCGCGCCAGGGCGGGGGCGCTCGACCTCCCGCGCGGCACGATCCACACCCCGTGCTTCATGCCCGTGGGGACGCTCGGCACCGTGAAGTCGCTCACCCCCGGCGAACTCCGCGCGGCCGGGGTCGAGATCCTGCTCGGGAACGCGTATCACCTCTACCTGAGGCCCGGGACCCGCGTCCTCAAGGAACTCGGCGGACTCCACCGTTTCATGGGCTGGAACGGGCCCATCCTCACGGACTCGGGCGGTTTCCAGGTGTTCTCGCTCGCGCGCATCAACGAGATCGACGACGAAGGGGTGACCTTCCGCAGCCACCTCGACGGGAGCCTGCACCGGCTGACGCCGGAACTGTCGATGGACATCCAGGCCGCGATCGGATCCGACATCCGCATGGCGTTCGACGAATGTCCCCCCGGCGAGGCGTCGCGCGAGGCGGCCCGGACCGCGGTCGAACGCTCCCTCGCCTGGCTCGAGCGCTGCCGCGACAGCCACCGGGCTCATCCCGATAGCGGCGGGCTCCTCTTCCCGATCGTACAGGGCGCGTCGTTCGAGGATCTGCGCCTCGAGTCGATCGAGCGCACGCTGGCGGCGGGCGAGTGGCCGGGGATCGGGATCGGCGGCCTCTCCGTGGGCGAGGCGAAGGACGCTACGCACCGCGTGCTCGACGTCATCGAACCCGCGCTGCCCTCCGACCGCCCCCGCTACCTCATGGGGGTCGGCTATCCCGACGATGTCGTCGAGGCGGTGCGGCGCGGGGTGGACATGTTCGACTGCGTGGCGCCGACCCGGAACGGGCGCAACGGCACCGCTTTCACGGCCGAAGGTCGCCTCAACATCAAGGGGGCGCGCTTCGCGGCCGATCCCGCTCCGCTCGACGCGACGTGCGACTGCGCCTGCTGCGCGGGCTACAGCCGCGCCTACCTGCGCCACCTGTTCGTGAGCAACGAACTCCTCGGCCTGCGGCTCCTGTCGCTGCACAACGTGCGGTTCCTGATTCGATTGACTTCACTCGCCCGCGCGGCGATCCTGCGGGGCGACTACGACCGCTGGGCCGATGCCTGGTTGGCCACGTACCGGCGCGGACCCGCGGCGCCGTGACGTCAGGGGAAGCCGAGGACACGGAAGGCGAGGACGGAGCATGCTGATTGTCAGCTTCATGGGCGGCGGGGAAGGCGGGACGGCGAACCCGGCCGCGACGATGATGATGATGTTCGGGTTCATCGCCATCTTCTACTTCATCTTCTTCCGCCCGCAGCGAAAGCAGCAGCGCGAGCATAAGGAGTTGGTCAAGAACCTGAAGCGGGGAGACGAGGTCACGACCATCGGCGGCATCGTCGGAACCATCGTCCACCTCACGAACGAGCGCGTCACGGTGAAGACCGGCGACACGCGGATCGAGGTCGAGCGCTCGAAGATCGGCAGGGTCGACTCCAGGCGCTGACGGAGCCGGCCCGTAAAATCGACATGAAGGTCCGCACCGGGAAGACCCCGCCGTGATCCTGGAAATCCGCACCTTCGGCGACCCCGTACTGCGGGAGAAGTGCGCCCCCGCGGCGGACATCGACGACGGGATGCGCCGCCTCGCAGAGGACATGCGGGAGACGATGTACGACGCCGACGGCATCGGGCTCGCCGCGCCGCAGGTGGGCGTTCCGGTCCGGCTCTTCGTCTACGACGTGCGCGATCCCGACATCGCCCCCGGCGTCCTCGTGAACCCCGAGATCGTCGAGGGACGGGGGACGTCAAAGGAGGAGGAGGGCTGCCTCAGCATCCCCGGGCTGTCGGAGATCGTCGAGCGCAGCGCGTCGATCGTCCTGCGCGGGCTGGGGCTGGACGGGGAACCGGTGGAGATCCGGGCCGACGGTCTCCTCAGCCGCTGCCTCCAGCACGAGACGGACCACCTCGACGGCGTCCTCTTCCTCGACCGCGTGAGCCCGCTCAAGCGCAAGATCCTGCTCGCGAAGTGGCGCAAGCAGGAGCGGGACTGAGGCGGTCGCGGCAGTGCGGGCGGCAGCGGCGCCGAGGCGGCGGCGCACGGCGTGAGGGTCCTGTTCTGGGGGACGCCCGGGTTCGGCCTCCCTTCGCTCGAGGCGATGCGCGCCGCGGGTCACGAGGTGGTCGGCGTCGTGACGAATCCCGACCGGCCATCCGGCCGCGGACGCGCGGGGCGGGGGCGGGCGCTGCGCGCGAGCCCGGTCAAGGAGTGGGCGCTGGCGGCCGAAGTGCCCGTTCTGCAGCCCGTCCGCCCGGGTGAGGCGGCGTTCCTCGACGCGGCCCGTCGGCTCGCCCCCGACGTCTCCGTCGTCGTGGCGTACGGCCGCATCCTCCCGCGCGAGGCGCTCGACCTGCCGCCGCTCGGTTCGTTCAACGTCCACGCATCGCTCCTGCCCGCCCTGCGCGGCGCCGCCCCGATCAACTGGGCGATCATCTGCGGGCATGCCGAGTCGGGGGTCAGCATCCAGCGCATGGTCGCCGCGCTCGACGCCGGACCGGTGCTCGGTCGGACCCGCATCCCGATCCACCCCGTGATGACGGCGGGGGAACTGTACGAGGCGGCGTCCGCGGCGGCGGGGGCGCGACTCGTCACCGTCCTCGCGGACCTCGCCGCCGGACGCGCCGTCGAGACGCCGCAGGACGAGACGCGGGTGACGTGGGCCCCGAAGCTCGACCGCGAGGCGGCGCGCATCGACTGGTCCCGCTCGGCCGCCGAACTGGACCGCTGGCTGCGCGGCTGCGACCCCTGGCCCGCCGCATGGACCACCCTCCGCGGGCGGTCGCTGCAGTGCTTCGAACCGACCGTCGAGCCCGACGCCCCCGGAGCGGGCGACCCCGCCACGACGGCCGGGGCCCCCGCGCCGGGCACCGTCATCGAAGCGCACCCCGTGCGGGGGCTGCGGGTCGCCACCGGAGACGGGGTCCTCCGCGTCGGCGCCGTCAAACCGGCCGGCCGCCGGCGCATGTCCGCCGCCGCCTGGGTCCGCGGGGTCGCCCGGGGGGTCGCCGACCTGAAGGAGGTCCGCTTCGACTGACGCGCGGCTTGACGGTTTCCGCCACCGGCTCGACGGCTTCCCGCGGCTGCACGTGCTCGTCTCGGAGCGGGAGGTGGACGGCCCCGCCGGCCTCGCGGCGGTCGAACGCGTGATGGAGCACACGGCCCCCATCGCGGTACATCTGAGGGCGCGTCTCCCCACCCGTCGCCTGTTCGAGATCACCGCTGAACTGGGCTCGAGCGCGGCGCGGACGAGGGGTTGGCTGGTGGTGAACGGACGGCCCGATGTCGCGCTGGCGGCCGGCGCGCGGGCGGTGCAGCTTGGACGAACCGCCCTCGGGGTGAAGGAGACGCGCCGCATGGTCGAGGCGTGCGCGGGGAGGCTGGCGATCGGGGCATCCGTACACGATGCGGAGGGTGCGGTTCGAGCCGTTCGGGACGGTGCCGACTACCTCGTGCTGGGCACGATCTACGCCACGCCCTCGCACCCCGGGCGCGCGGGAAGCGGCCCCGCGGCGGTGACCGGGGTCGTGGCCGCCGCCGTCCGCGCCGCGCCGACCGCCGCGCCGGTCCTCGCCATCGGCGGCCTGCGGGCGGAGCGGATCGACGAGGTCGTGGAGGCCGGCGCGTACGGGATCGTGGTGGGCCGCGCGGTGTGGTCGGCCCCCGACCCGGCGCGGGCCGCGCTCGATCTGAGGAGAAGACTGGACCGGAGATGGGATGGACGAGATAAGGATACAGGTGAACGGACGGGAGCATGACGTTCCCGCGGGAACGTCCGTGGCGGTGTTGCTCCGCGACCTCGGACTGGACGGGCGGGCGATCGTCGTCGAACTGAACCGTCGGATCGTCCGGTTGCCGGAGATCGAGAGCGTTCGGCTCGAGGCCGGCGACCGCGTCGAACTCGTCCACTTCGTGGGAGGCGGCTGAACGATGGACGCGCTCGAGATCGGCGGCCGCACGTTCGATTCCCGTCTCATCGCGGGGACGGGGAAATACCCGAGCCCCGAGGTGATGCTCGAGGCGATCCGGGCCTCCGGTGCCGACATGGTCACGGTCGCGGTGCGGCGGGTCGACATAGAGAACCCGGACCGCGACGACATCCTGCGGACGATCCGTCCGGACGAGTTCGAACTCCTCCCCAACACGGCGGCGTGCTACACCGCCGAGGACGCGATCCGCTTCGCGCGGCTGGGGCGCGCGGCGGGGATGAGCGACTGGGTGAAGCTCGAGGTCATCGGCGACGCCGACACGCTCTTCCCCCACACCGAGGCGTTGATCGAGGCCACGCGGGTGCTCGTGGCGGAGGGGTTCACCGTCCTTCCCTACACGAACGACGACCTCGTGACGGCGCTGAGGCTCGAGGACGCCGGGGCCGCGGCCGTGATGCCGCTCGCCTCTCCGATCGGGAGCGGCCTCGGGCTGCTGAACCCGCTCAACATCCGGATCATCAAGTCCAGGCTCTCCGTCCCGGTCATCGTCGACGCCGGGGTGGGGACGGCCTCCGACGCGTGCGCGACGATGGAGCAGGGGGTCGATGGCGTGCTCATGAACACGGCGATCGCCGCGGCGGAGGATCCGGTGGAGATGGCGCGGGCGATGCGGCTGGCGGTGGAGGCGGGGCGTCGCGCGTACCTCGCCGGACGCATGCCGCGCCGCGAATGGGCGGTGCCGTCGAGCCCGCTCGAG
Organism: Candidatus Palauibacter sp.; assembly: GCF_965222475.1. Taxonomy (GTDB): domain Bacteria; phylum Gemmatimonadota; class Gemmatimonadetes; order Palauibacterales; family Palauibacteraceae; genus Palauibacter. The sequence continues at coordinate 763,439 of NZ_CBDCUB010000008.1, forward strand.
GGTCTGCCGCCCCCGGATTGAGTCCGCAGACCCCGCTGACCCCGCTGAACCCGCGCGCGGCGGCCCACCGGATCCTGGCCGGTGTGAGGGTCGGAACCCTGTCCGATCTCGCGGCCTCGCGCATCCTCCCCGACGTGGACCCCGTGGACCGCGGCCTGGCCCTGGACATCGCGTTCGGCTGCCTGCGGCTGCGCGCGCGCCTGGACGTCTGGATCGAGGCCTTCGCGGACCGGCCGCTGCGCCGGATCGACCCGGTCGTGCGGGACTGGCTGCGGATCGGGGTCTACCAGCTGACGGAGTTGCGGACGCCGGATCACGCCGCGGTCGGCGAGACGGTGCGCGCGGCGCGGGCCGGGGTGGGGCGGAAGCGGGTCGGGTACGTGAACGCCGTGCTGCGGGCCGTGGCCAGGGGCCGGGACGGCACCGATCCGTTCCCCGCGCCCGACGCGGATCCGGTCGCGCACCTGTGTGCATGGGGCTCGCACCCCGAGTGGCTCCTGCGGCGCTGGCTCGCGCGCTGGCCGCTGGCCGACGTGCGGCGGCTCGTCGAACGGCAGAACCGTCCCCCGGACGTCGTGCTGCGGATGCTGGACGGCGACGACCCCGCGCCGCCGGAGGGCGTCCGGCTCGCGCCCGTGCCCGGCTGGCCGCGCTCCTTCACGCTCGCGGAGGGCGCCCCCGCGGCGGCGCTCGCCGGGCTCCGCGCCGTGGTGCAGGACCCTGCGGCCTCCTCGGTGGTAGATTATGTCGGTCGTCGGCCCGCCGGACCCGTGCTGGACGTGTGCGCGGCGCCGGGCACGAAGGCCGTGGGGCTCGCGGCGGAGTACGGCGTGCCGGTCGTGGCGCTCGACATCTCGCGGGGGCGGCTGGCCCGCCTCGCCGCGCCGGCCCGGCGGCTGAAGCTGCCGGTGAGCGCGGCCGTCGCCGACGCGCGCCGGCTTCCGGTCGCCGAGGCCGGGACCGTGCTGGCCGACGTGCCCTGCACGGGCACCGGGGTCCTGCGACGGCGGGCCGACGCCCGCTGGCGGCTCGACGAACGCGGCCTCGGCGCCCTCGTGGCGCTGCAGCGCGAGATCATGGACGCTTGCGCCGATGCCGTACGGCCGGGCGGCCTTCTGGTCTACAGCACATGTTCGCTCGAACGCGAGGAGAACGAAGGACAGGTGGACGCCTTCCTCGAGCGCCGGCTCGACTACCGGCGCGAACCGCCGGACGCGGCCCCCGATGGCTGCCTGACCCCGCGCGGCGACCTCTTCGTCCGCCCCTGGGTCACCGACACCGACGGCGCCTACGCGGCGCGGCTGCGGAGGGTCGCGTGAAGTTCCTCCGCGTCCTCCTCTTCACCGGCGTCATGTTCGGCCTCGGCTACTTCGCGGCCTCGCGCTGGCTCTTCCCCGCGGCGGCGGACCCCACCGACGTCGACTTCACCGAGGTGCCCGATCTCACCGGCACTCCGCTCGCGGAGGCGGAGCGGCAACTCGCAGCCCTCGGCTTCGCCGCCCTCGAGCGCGGCCGCCTCAGCCACGCCGGCATCGCGGCCGGGGCCGTCGTCGCCCAGAACCCGCTCCCGGGCCAGACCACCCAGACCGGCGACACCGTCTTCCTCACGACGAGCGCCGGCGTCGAGACCCGCGTCGTCCCCGATCTCGCAGGACTCCCGACCGCCGACGCGGCGACGCTGCTCTCCCGACTCGGGTTCGAGATCGACATCGAGGATGTGGAGGATACCCCGGCGGCCGGCGCGATCCGCACCGAACCCGAAGCCGGCGCACGTCTCACGCTGCCCGCCTCGGTTCGGCTCTTCGTGAGCCGCGGAAGGGCGATCGTCACGGTCCCCGACCTGCGCGGCCGCCACGTCGACGACCTCGAGGCCGTCCTGGAGGAGGTGGAACTGCGCCTCGGCGCGGTCCGCTACCAGGCCGACGCGCGCGACGTGCAGGGCCGCGTCGTGTTTCAGAGTCCGGAACCCGGCTCCCACCTGCGCGGAGACGGGCTCGTCTCGGTGATCGTGGCCGGGACGCCGCCCGACCCACCGCCCGACACGCCGCCCGATACCGTCTCCAGGATGGAGAGACAGGATGGAGAGATAGGATGGACCTTCAGGGACTGCTGACCCGGAACTGGCCCTACAAGGCGGCCGCGCTCGTGCTCTCGATCCTCCTCTGGCTGCGCGTGTCGGCCGACGCCCAACTCGCCGAACAGGCCGTGCCCACCCTCCTCGAGATCCAGGTGAGCGACTCCGCCTGGAGTCTGCGCGAGGTCATCCCCTCGGAGATCATGACCACGTTCCGCGGCGGGAGGAACGAAGTCTTCGCCACGCGCTTCGAGGAAAACAGGATCCGCAAGGTCATCGATCAGGTGGAAGACAGCGTGGTCGACGTACCGCTCTCGGTGTCCGAGGTCATCTACAACCGCGAACTCGGCGTCGAACCCGTCGCGGTGAGCCCCGCCGTCGTCTCCATCCGGCTCGAGGAGCGCGTGGGGAGGTGGGTCGCCGTCGCCGGGAGGACGGACGCGCGGGCGGCGCCGGGCGCCTTCGTCGTCGGCATGCGGCTCGCGCCCGACAGCGTGTGGCTGCAGGGGCCCGCCTCGTTCGTGAACCGCGTCTCCGAGGTCACGACCGAGCTTCTCCGGGTCGGCGCGGTGTCGAGCCCGGTGACCCAGCAACTGGGGATCGCGCTGCCGCCCGATCTCGCGGGACTCTCCGTCGAGCCGGCCACCGTGATCGGCACCGTCGAGGTCGACTCCCTCGTCACCCGCCGGTTCGAGGCCCCGGTGTCCGCCACGGGCCCGGGGGCGGGCTCCGGAGCGGGGGCAGTGTCGCTCGATCCGCCCACCGTCGCGGCCGCCGTCTCCGGCCCGGCCTCCGTCGTGGACGGACTCGATCCCGCCGACCTCACCCTGACGGTCGAGATCCCCGCCTCCTTCGAGGGCGCGGGTTCCTTCCCCGTGCGCGCCCGGCTGCCCGAGGATGTGGCCGCCACGGTGACGATCGACCTCTCGCCGGAGCGCGTGTCCGCCGGCTCCGGCCCCGGCTCTGCCCAGAGCGACCCGTAAACGTGAGACCCACAGGCGCGGACGCGCCCGCCCTCGGGTTCCGGGACGGTCCGGTGCTCGGCATCGAGACCTCCTGTGACGAGACCTCGGCCGCGGTCGTCGACGAGACCGGCATCCGGGCGCTGGCCATCGCCTCGCAGGACGCGCACGCCGCGTTCGGCGGCGTCGTACCGGAGATCGCGGCGCGCGAGCACATCCGGTCGCTCGACGCGATGGTGCGGCACGCGATGCGCGAGGCGGGAGTCGGCCGCGACGAGATCGCGGGCGTCGGGGTGACGGCGGGCCCCGGCCTCGTCGGCGCCCTCCTCGTGGGGGTGAACTGGGCCAAGGCCTACGCCTTCGCCCGCGACCTCCCGCTGCTCGGCGTCCATCACATGGAGGGACACCTGTTCGGAACCGCGCTCGAGCACGACGCGGCCCGGCCGCCGTTCATCGGCCTCCTCGTGTCGGGCGGGCACACGCTCCTCCTCGAGGCGCGGGCGTGGGGCCGCTACCGGCTCCTCGGGCAGACGCGGGACGACGCGGCGGGCGAGGCGTTCGACAAGGTGGCGCGCCGCCTGGGCCTCGCGTATCCCGGCGGTCCCGAGATCCAGCGCGCCGCGTCGGGCGGAGATGCCGCCCGGTTCCGGTTGCCGCGTCCCATGCTGACCGGGCGCGATGATCCGGGCGATCGGTCGCACTACGACATGTCGTTCTCGGGCCTCAAGACGGCGGTGGCCCGCATCGCGGCGGAGCGGGAAGCCGACGGGACGCTGGAGGAGGCCGTGCCCGATCTGGCCGCCGGGTTCCAGGAAGCGGTCGTCGATGTGCTCACCGCGAAGACGCTGCGCGCCGTGGAACAGACCGGCTGCCGCCGGGTCGTTCTGGGGGGTGGAGTGGCGCGAAACTCCCGACTGCGCAAAAGTTTATCGGAGCGTCTGGGCTCGTCCGGGGAGCTGTACGCCCCCTCGCCCCGCCTCGCGACGGACAACGCGGCCATGATCGCCGCCGTCGCGCGTCACCGCCTGGCGAACGGCGAGCGAAGCCCGTGGTCGCTCAACGCCGAGGCGGGTCTCGCGTTTCCCGGCCTGGTCCGGGACCCGGCCTGATCCGCGGGCCGGGCCGGCCCGGCCCGGCCGGCAGCCCGTGACCCGAGGGAGTGTGCCAACGTGTATCCCGAACTCTTCACCCTGAACCTGCCGCTGATCGGCGAGTTCACGCTCACGTCGTTCGGACTCCTGATGGCGCTCGCGTTTCTCTCGGGATACATGGTCCTGCGCGCGGAGACCGACCGTCTGGGCGCGGGCCGCGACCTCGCGGCCGACATGCTGATGGGAGCGCTGATCGGCGGCATCGTCGGGGCCAAGATCTACTACGTGCTCCTGAACTGGGACCGCACGGTCGTCGACCCGCTCGGGATGATCTTCTCGCGCAGCGGACTCGTCTGGTACGGCGGCTTCCTCGGCGGCTTCCTCGGCGTCATGTGGGTTCTCGGCCGCCGTCCCGTCGCGCGCGGCCTGGCGGTGGACGCCGTCGCCCCCGCCCTCTCCCTCGCCTACGGGATCGGCCGCCTCGGCTGCTTCCTCGTCGGCGACGACTACGGGCGACCGACCGACTCCTTCGCGGGCATGGCCTTCCCCAACGGGCTGCCGCCCTCGACCGCGGGCAACCTTCGCCGCTTCGGCGCGGAGGTCGACCCCGCGCTCCCCGACGCCGAGGTCCTCGCCGTTCATCCGACCCAACTCTACGAGACGGGGCTCTCGCTCATCATCTTCTTCATCCTGTGGCGGCTGCGCCGACACCCGCACGTCCGGGGGTGGCTGTTCGGCCTCTGGCTGGCGCTCGCCGCGACCGAGCGCTTCATCGTCGAGTTTTTCCGCGCGAAGGACGACCAATTCCTCGGGAGCTTCACGCTCGCGCAGGCGATCTCGATCGTCATGTTCGCCGCGGGCGTGGCGGTGGTCGTGAGGCTGCGCCGCCGGGCGCGAGAGGCGGCCGTGTGAACCGCCCGGCTCCGGTCGGGCTGCCGCTCGCCGGCGGACTGGCGCTCGCCGTCGCGCTTGCCGGGCCGCCCCCGCTAGCCGGCCAGACGCCGACCAGCGAAGACGTGACCCGCCGCGCCGAGGTGCGCGCCCTCTACATCAACGGCAACCAGGCGCTCTCCGACAGCCAGTTGCGCGCGGCCATCCGCACCCGCGACACCGAGTGCAAGAGCCTCCTCCTGCAATTGCCGTTCTGCCTGCTCAGGCACGCGGGGGTGACCGTGGGGTTCGCTCACAGCCGGGCCTACCTGGACACGCTCGCCGTGGCGCAGGACGCGGCCCGGCTGCGCGCGTACTACAACCTGCGCGGCTACTACGAGGCGCAGGTCGATCGCGAGATCCGCAGCGACGGCCGCGAGGCCCGCGTCTGGTTCATGATCGACGAAGGCCCGCCGACCCTCATCGACAGCCTCGTCGTCCGGGGATTGCCCGAGACCCTCCCCCCGGAGCAGGCTTCCGCCGTCCTCGGCCTGGCGAAGGGAGATCCCTTCGATCAGCTCCGGCTCCGGGTCGGCAAGGACAGCCTCGTGCAGATGCTCCGCCGTCAGGGGTACATCGAGGCGCTCGTGCTGGAGGAGGGCAGCCGCGTCTACGGCGGCCCCGCGCGGGTGGAAATCGACGTGCACCCCGGCCCCCGCTTCCGCGTGGGCGAGGTCCGGATCGAGGGCGCCGAGGCCCTCGGCGAGAATGTGGTCCGCGACCTCTTCCCGCTCGCCCCGGGGCAGTACTACAACCAGGAGGCGGAACAGGAGGGCCAACGGAATCTCTTCGGCCTCGAGGCCGTCCGCTTCGCCTCGATCCGCCAGGAGGACCCGTCCCCGCCGGACGGCGCCGCGCCGGGGCGCGCGGCGGCCGACTCGACGATCGACCTCGTCGTCCAGATCACGCCGGCCGCGCCGCGGGCCGCGCGCGGGGGGGTGGGATGGAGCACCGACGCCTGCGTGCAGGCCGAGTCGCAGCTCACGCACCGCAACCTCCTGGGCGGCGCCCGCCGCCTGCAGCTCACGGCCCAGCTCTCGAACCTCTTCGCCGGGGAGCTGGGCGGCGCCTTCCCATGCTCCGACGTCGGCACCGGCGCGGAGTTCCGGAAGCTCAACTACCTGCTGCAGACCGAACTCATCCTCCCCGTCGTGTTCTCGGGCGAGAACAGCCTCCGGGCGCGACTGTTCATCGAGCGCGAGACGATCCCCGACGTCTTCATTCAGGAGGCGCTGGGGGCCGAGATCGGGATCACGCGCCGCCTGAGCCGCACCATGACGGCGACCCTCTCGTACTCGCCCACCTACACCGGCTTCGGCGAGCAGTCCGCCGACATCTTCTTCTGCGTCAACTTCGGCTTCTGCGAGGTCGAGGACATCGTCACCGTGACCCGTTCCCGGTGGCTCGCGCCCCTGACCCTCGGGTGGGTCTGGAACCGGACCGACGACCCGCTGCGCCCGACCCGCGGCTTCTACGTCACGGCCGAGGCCGAGGGCGCGGCCCGCAGCACAGGCTCGCAGTACAAGTACGTGCGGATCGTGGGCCAGGCCGCCGGCTTCTTCGAACTCGAGCCCGGCCTCGTGGTGGCCGCCCGCGCCCGCAGCGGCATCGTCCGCTTCCCCGGCACGCGAATCTTCACGCCCGGCGCGTCCCGGGCCGACCGCCTCGTCCACCCCTCGCGGCGCTTCTTTGTCGGCGGCCCCCAGAGCGTCCGCGGCTTCGGTCAGAACCTCCTCGGCCCGCGCGTGCTCGTTGCCGACGCGCTCGAGGACTGTCCGGGAGGAGATTTCGAGGCCTGCGTCGAGCGCCTGGCGGCCGAAGACCCCGGCGCCTTCGACCAGCGGCCGAGGGGTGGCGACGCCGGCCTCGACATCAGTCTCGAGCTGCGCAGATACCTGAGCCCGCAGTGGGGTCTCGTCTTCTTCGCCGACGCGGGCAGCGTCTCCCAGAACCTGACGGAGCTGAAGAACGTCGTGTGGACGCCGGGGATGGGACTGCGGTTCACGAGCCCGATCGGTTCCATCCGGCTCGATGTGGGCTACAATACAACGTATGCGGCCGAGTTGCCGGCGATCGTATCCCTGCAGGACGGGACCTTGATACAGATGGACGAGCCCGTGCGATTCGACCCGTTCCGGTTCGACGACCCGGCCCCGCTGCGTGAGATCTGGCGCCGCTTCCAGATCCACATATCGATCGGAGAGGCGTTTTGACCTCCGACGCACTGCCCCCGCCCGAAGAGACGCCGGCCGCGGAGCCGACGCCGGAGCCCGCGCGCCGCCGCCGCCGGCTCGCGCTTCCCGTGATCGGGGTCCTGGGTCTGCTCGCGCTCGGGACCGCGTACTTCGTGACCCGGACCGCGCCCGGTCGCGACGCGGCGCTCTCCCTCATCGAGGAAGCCCTCGCGGGAAGCGTGAACGGCGAGGTCCGGATCGGCCCCGCGCTCTCCGGCAACGTCGTCACCGGCCTCACCCTCTCCCGTTTCGAGATCCTCGACGCCGATAACTCGGTGTTCCTGGCGCTCGACACCGTCACGATCGCGTACGACCCCCTGGCGCTGCTCCGCCGGCAGCTGGAGATCCGGCGTCTCCACGCAAGCGGTCTCGACCTGCAGCTCACGCAGTACCCCGACGGCCGCTGGAACTTCGACCGTATCTTCGCCCCTACGCCCCCGGCCGCCGATCCGGCCGCCGACCCGGCCGCCGACCCGGCCGCCGACCCGGCCGCGGCCTCGCTGGCGCAGGCCGCGAACGGCGGCGCGCTGAGCCTCCTCTTCCGCAACCTGACCGTGGCCTCCGGCCGCATCCGCATTCGCACCCCGTTTACCTCGAGGATGAGCGGAAGCCAGCGGGCGCGCGCGCTACGGGAGGCCCGCAGCGGCACCTCCCCGTGGGCCCTGTTCGAGACCCCCGAGGGCGAGTTCGACAACCTGTACGAACTCTCGAACGTCCGCGGGCGCCTCCCCCTCTTGCGTGTCTCGGATTCGGCCGGCCCGCTCCTGATCGAACTCGAGAACCTGAGCGGCACGCTCCTCGCCGTGCGCCAGCCGCTCCAGCTGGAACGCCTCAGCGGGAGCCTCACGCTGGGGGACACCGCCCACATCTCCATCGAACGGTTCGAGACGGATCGCTCCGTGGTGCGCGGGACCGGGTGGATGGCCGGGGCCGATCCCGTGCGGCACCGCTTCGAACTCGAAGCCGAGCCGATCGATGTCCGGGATCTGCGCTGGATCCCGATCGACCTCCCCGAAGCCGGCGGCGGGCCGATGCGAGTCGACCTCTACAGCCGCGGCGCGACCACCGTCGTCGACATCTCGAACGGCGATTTCCGGACCGGCGAGACCCGCCTCACGGGCGGCATGGCCCTCGCCCTCGGTCTGCGCCCCAGGTTCGAGAGCCTCGATGTGCGGCTGGCCCCCTTCGACCTCGAGAGCCTGGACCGCCTGCCGGGTCGCGAGTCCGCGCCCGCCGGCAGCGAGGGGTGGGCCCGCGGCACCATCCGGGGCTCCGGCTACATGGACGACCTGAGGGTCGACGCCGATCTCACCTTCGAGGCCCCCGGGCCGACGCTTGGGGCGGCCCCCGGGGCGGAGACGCTCCCCTCCCGCCTGCGGGCGCGCGGGGGCGTCGCCTTCAACGCCGAAGCCGGTGCCGACACCGGAGCCGAGGCGATAAACCTGGGGCTCCGCGGGCTCGAGGTGACGCTCGAGCGGTTCGAGCCGCGCTGGACCCGGCTACTCGGTATGGATCTGGAGGTCGGCGGACGCTTCGATGGCACCCTCACGCTGGATCGCGATGCGGGCGGGGCCGTGGACTTCGTCGGCGCGGTGGATCACCTGTCGTCGGCGGGCGACTACTCCCGTTTCTCGGGCGCCGGGAGGTTGGACCTCGACGGGTCGGGCGTCGAAGCGGCGCTCGACGTGAACCCCCTCTCCCTCTCCCTGCTGCGGCCGTGGGCGCCCGGCGTCGAACTCGCCGGCAGCGTGACCGGGCCGGTCCGGGTCAGCGGGGTCCGCGAGGCCCTCGGCATCGACGCGAGCCTGGACTCCGACCTCGGCGGCCTCACGCTCGACGGGGAATTCGACCTCGCCTCCGAAGAGTTGCGCTACGACGCGCGGATCGAGGGGACCGATCTCTCCCTCAACGAGTGGATCGAGGGCGCCCCCGCGTCGCGGCTCGCCATTCGCGGACGCGTGGCGGGAGCCGGCGTCGACCCCGCGACGCTCGAGGCCGCCTTCGACTTCGACATCCTCTCCTCCGCGGTTGATCAGGCCGAGATCTTCGACAGCCGCGTCCGCTTCGACATCGCGGACGGCGTGGCCACGATCGACAGTCTCTACCTCGCCTCCGACGTGGGGACGCTGCTGGCGCGCGGCAGCCTCGGGCTCACGGCGGGGCGCGAGGGACGGCTCGACTTCGAGGCGGACGCCGCCGACCTCTCCGACTGGGACCGCTGGTTCGTGGAAGAGATCCCGGGCGCCGCCGCGGCGGAGGCCGGCGAGCCACTCTTCGACACCATCGAGGCGGTGCTGGGCGGCCCCGGGCGCGGGACGCCCACCGAAGGGCTCGAGGGCCGGCTCACGGCGCGCGGCCGGGCGACCGGCCGCTGGGGAGATCTCGCGGTCGCGGCCGACGTCGAGGCTGTCGGGGCACGGTTCCGCCGCTACCGGGCCGACCATATTCACGCCCGCGTCGAGCGGTTCGACCCGATCGGCAGGGACGCCTTCGACGCACGGCTCACGGCCACCGGCGCCGAACTGAACGGCCGCCCGCTCGACTCGCTCTTCGTCCACCTCGACCGCAAGGCCGCCGAAGCCACGGGCGCCACCTTCTACGCGCGGCGGGATTCGAGCATCGAGGCCTCCGCCCACGCCGATGTGACCAGCGGGGCTGTGTGGAGCGCCGGTCTCTCCGAGTTCCGCCTCCGCCTCGGCAAGCTCGAGTCGCGGCTGGCCCGGCCCGCGCGCCTCGTGTACTCCGATTCCGGGCTCGTCGTGGACGACCTGTGGCTCGAGGGCCAGCTCGGACGCCTGCGCGCCAACGGAGCGATCCCCGCCGCGGGGGACGGGGAACTCTCGCTCGAGCTGTTCGGCTTCCGCATCGACCAGCTCGGCTACCTCCTCGCGGAGACGCCGGCCGTCGGCGGGACGCTCGGCGGCTCCGCCACCATGCGCGGCACCCTCACCTCCCCCACGTTCGAGGGGACGCTCGACATCCTCCGGCCCTCGGTCCGGAACCAGACCTTCGAGGCGCTCAACTCCCGCTTCCGTTACGCCGGCCAGCGGCTCGAGGGGGCGATCGATCTGGTCGACGCCGGCCAGCGGCTCGGCCGGCTGGGCGGCTCCATGGCGACCGACCTCTCCCTCGTGGACGTCGAGCGCCGTCTCCTCGACGACCCGTTCGACCTCGACCTCACGGGCGACCGACTCCCGCTCGCCCTCATCCAACTCTTCGTGGGCGGGCTCGAGGCGGTCACCGGCGTGGCGGCCACCGACCTCGCCCTGCGCGGCTCGCCCCGCCGACTCCGCTACACCGGCGACGTACGCCTGATGGACGGGCGCGCGTGGGTACCGGACCTCGGCGTCTGGCTCACCGATGTCCGCGCCGGGGCCGAATTCCGCAACTCCTCCGTGGCCTTCGTCGACTCTATCCACATCGCCTCGGACCTGGGCGGCTGGGCGCGCGCGCGAGGTACGGTGGACATCGCCCGGATCCGGGACGCGGTCTTCGACCTGGACTTCGAGACGACCGCCTTCCACGGCGTGTCGCGGCCCGACATGACGATGGCGGTGGCGGGCCCCGGCCGGCTCTCCGGTTCCTACACCGCCCCCAGGGTCACGGGCGACTTCGTCCTCACCGATGGGGACCTGGGGCAGGACGAGTTCCTGCGGGCGCGGGGGATCTTCGACCTCCGCGACGCCCCGATCCGCGACCTCCTCGACGCGCAGGCCGCGAGCGAACGCCGGATCGTCCAGCGGTTCCGGAACCCGTTCCTGGAGAACCTCATCGTGGACGCGCGCATCGCCCTCGGTCCCGAACTCTGGTTGCGGTCGCTGCAGATGGACGTGGAACTCGTGTCCGAGGGACTCGATGTCTATCTCAACCGCGGCACGGACTCCATCTACGTGATGGGCGAGGTGGGGATTCCGCGCGGCACCTACCGGATCGAAATCCCGCCCTACGTCCGACCTCTGCGGATCACGAACGGGGCCATCCGGTTCGTCGGAGATCCCGACTTCAATCCGGACCTCGACATCACGGCCGAGTATCGGAACCGCACCATCGACGGCCCGGTGATCGTGGAGGCCCACATCGCGGGCCCCCTGCGGGAGTACGAACTGCTCCTGACCAGCAACCCGCCCATGGGCGACACGGACCAGTGGTGCCTGCTCGCGGTAGGGACCCCGTGCTACCGCTCCGCCGACCGGCAACTGGCCGGGCGGCTTGTGCAGGAGGGCATCCTCAACACGGTGAGTTCCGGGATCAACGCGGCGTTCGTGGGGACGACCGGCCTCTCTTACTTCAACCTCACGTCGATCAGCGCCGGCGGCCCGGGGGGCGTGGCGGCGAACCGGAACGTGTTCGAGCGCACCGCGGTGGAGTTCGGCTGGTACGCTAGCAACGACCTCTTCCTCTCGTTCTGGCAACCGCTCGGTGGCGGACCTCCGCGCGCGACCCTGGAGTGGTCGTTCCTCCCCAGCTGGTCCGTGGAGGCCCGCACCGCGAGCCGCTTCGACGAGCGACTGTTCGGTCTCGCGTGGGGGACGAACATCGCCAACGACCGCACGTTCCGGCTCTTCCTGTTCCGGGAGTGGGCACTGGGCGGCGGTCCCCCGTAGCGGATGTCAGGCCCGTACCCGTATCCCGACTCGGAGCGCTTCCTCGTGCTCCTCAACCCCGGCGCCGGAGGCGGCGCGACCCAGCTGGAGTCGCTCCGCCGGCGGGTGGGTGGCGCCTTCGCGGCGCGCGGCGTCCCCTTCGACCTCTTCGAGGCCGCGGGTCCGGAGGAAGGACTCGAGGTCGCGCGCGCCGCCGCCGAGCGCGGCTACCGGGCGATCGCCGCCGTGGGAGGCGATGGCACCGTCAGTCTGGCGCTGCGCGGCGTCGCGGGAACCCGGGTGCCCGTCGCGATCATCCCCTTCGGAACGGGCAATCAACTCGCCCTCAACTTCGATATCCCCGCTTCGCTGGAGGACAGCGTCCGCGTCGCCGTGGAAGGGAAGGCGACCGAGATCGATCTCGCCCGCGCGAACGGAGAACTGTTCGCGCTCATGGCCGGCGCCGGACTCGACGCAGAGATCATGGCCGACGCCACCGCCGAGCTGAAGAGTCGTCTCGGCTTCGCGGCCTACCTGTACAGCGGCCTCAAGAACGTCATCGGCCACCCCGCCGCAAACTTCCGGATCATCGCGGACGATCAGGAGGTGAAGGTGAAGGCGTCGATGGTCCTGCTCGCGAACGCGAGCCAGCTCGGGGCCGGCCCCCTCCCGGTGGAGTTCAGGATGGCGCCCGGCGCCTCATTCCAGGACGGCCTGATCGACGTTTGCATCTACGCCCCGCGGAACCTCCCCGAGGTCGCCCGTCTCCTGTGGCGCGTGTCGAGAAACCAGCTCGGCGGCGACGATCAGATGATTTTCTTCCAGACCCGCCGCGTCCGAATCGAGGCCGACCCGCCCGTGGCGATCGAAATCGACGGCGAACCCCGCGGCGAGACCCCCATCGAAGCCGAAGTCGCCCCGCTCGCCGCCCGAATCCTCGTCCCCCGGTAGCGGCGGCGGCTCTCTCCCTCAAGCGGCGATCTCGAACTGTCCCCACAGGACCCAGAGCGCCCAATCCAGGTCCAGCCGGTCCCCGTCCCACTTGGCGGTCGCCGTCCAGGGGTTGATCCCCTGCTGCCGGTGCCAGCGCCCGAGCCCCGCGTCGGTCGTCCACGGCGCCTTCACGTCGTCCCGCGCCGGAGGGACCGCCGGGACGATCCTTCCCTCGGGGTCTCGGAAGTGGGCCGCGCCCGCAGACCCCATCTCCACTCGCCAGCCGCCCTCGTGCACCGTCCGGTGATGGAACCGGCATAACAGGATCAGATTGTCGAGCGCCGTCTCGCCCCCCTCCGCCCACGGGATCGCGTGGTGGGCCTGCGTGTAGCGCGACCCGCAGCCGGGAAAGCGGCAGCCCCCGTCGCGCACGTCCAGCGCCTTGCGCAGCCGCCAGTTCACCGTCCTCCTCCGGCGGCCCACGTCGAGCACGGAGCCGTCCAGTCCGCGCTCGACCCGCACCGCCTCCGCGTCGCACGACAGGCGCCGGGACGTTCCCGCGGGAACGCATGAACCGTGCTCGGTGGCGACAACATCCGCGTTCCCGGCCACGGTGTGGACGACCAGCTGTACCTGCGCCTCGGTACGCTCCTCGAGCCAGGCCCCGAGGGCGTCGTGGTTCCGCTCCAGCGGAGTCCGCGGGAGCCTGAGGGGGGCCGGCTCCCAAGCGGCCTCCGTCTCGGCCTCCGTCTCGGTGGCGGCCTCGGCCTCCCGTTCGGCCTCCAGCTCCTGGCGGTAGAGTTCGTCGCCGGCGGCGTCCAGCGCCTGCATGAGGAGGGCGCCCACCTCCGGCAGGATCCGGCCCCGGATCCGGTACATGCCGTCGTGGTCCACCTGGACCGAGAGATGGCGGCGGTGCGCGAGCTCGGACTCGCCGTCCCATCCGACGGCGGCCGCGGCCTCCGCCGACCGCTGCGCGCGCACGAAGCGCTCCACCTGGCTCGCGGTGTGGCGGAGGGCGAAGTCGACCAGCCGCTCCTCGTTCTCCGGCGTGACCGCGCGGGTCAGGGCCCGGACCTTGGACCAGGAGAGTCGCCCCCTCTTCATCTCGGCGGCGGTCAGGGGAAGCTCGGCGAGGCGGCGGGCCACGCGCACCCGCTCACGGGCGGGCCCGGTGCTGATCCCGGTGCGCCAGGAGAGCCAGTGGGCGCAGGAGCGCCAGCCGCTCCAGCGTTCCTCGCGGTCGAAGCGGTGGAGGAGGGACAGGAGCCGGTACTGGCCCGCGTCGAGGTGGGCGCAGAGTTCGGCGATCTCGTCGCCGAGGGGGTCGCCGGGCGGCTGGCGGGGGGTATCGTGCAGCATGGTCTTCCATCCGGGATTCAGGGTTGAGGGCACGCGAACCTGTCGCTTTCGGTCCAGTTTCGGTTCGCATCTCAACCAGATCTCAACGCCGGGATCTCCCCGTCGCGCCTCTCCGGCCAACGGCCTCCCGCGGTTTTCGACAGCGGTCACACGTTCCCGCGGGAACGTCCGCGTCGCCCGGCGAGGCGTCGGCTGGCTAGCGGGGATAGATGAGGTAGGGGCGCGCGAGGGCCTCGAAGGCGGCGACGTCGGCGGCCCATTGCGCGGTGATCCCGTCGAGCGTGGCCCCGCGCTCGATCGCGAGGCGGAGGCGGTCCGTGCCGGCGAGGCGGTCGAAGTGCGGCTCCCTCCACGCCCACTGCGAACCCGACAGGCGACGGGCGACGAGCAGGGCGGCGATGGCGGTCCGCACCGGATCGTAGGCGGAGCGGTCCGACACCGTGAGGCGGATGCCGGAGACCGTCTCCCCCGCGAACTTGCGGTCACCCGGCGACTCCGGCGCGAAAGTGGCCGCCGCGATCTCGACCCCCGGCAGCCCCGCGTGCTCCCGGATGCCCGCGGCCCACGCTTCGCCATCCAGCCACGGGGCGCCGAGGAGTTGGAACGCGGCGTCCGTCCCGCGGCCGACGGAGATGTTGGTGCCCTCGAACAGGCAGGTGCCTGGATAGTGCGCGGCGCTCTCGATCGAGGGCATGTTCGGCGACGGCGCGATCCAGGGCAGCTCCGTGTCGTCGAACCAGCGGTCGGCGGACCAGCCGGCGGCCGGGACCACGTGCAGTTCCACCTCGACACCGAACTCCCCGCGGTAGAGGCGCGCGAGTTCCCCCGCCGTGAGCCCGTGCCGCACAGGCACCGGATACATGCCGACGAAGCTCGCGAACGCCGGGTCGAGCACCGGCCCCTGCACGAGCCCCCCGATCGGATTCGGGCGATCGAGCACGATCACGGGGACCCCCGCGCGCCCCGCCGCCGTCATCGCGCGCGCCATGGTGGAGACGTACGTGTAGTAGCGTGCGCCGATGTCCTGGAGATCGAACGCGAGCACGTCGATTCCGGCCAGCATCTCCTGCGTCGGCGCCAGCGTCTCGCCGTAGAGAGAGTAGATGGGAAGCCCCGTCGCGGCGTCCGTCTCGTCGTCGATCGCGGTGCCGCCGACCTCCGTCCCGCGGATCCCGTGCTCCGGAGCGAAGAGCGCGACGAGTTCGGCCCCCTCGTATTGATGAAGGAGATCGATCGAACTCGTGCCGTCGCGGCCCACCCCGCTCCGGTTCGTGATCAGCCCCACCCGCCGCCCGTCGATGAGATGAGATGAATCGGCGAGCAGGACCGCGACCCCCGGCCGAACCTCCGGCGTTCCCCCGCACCCGACGAGGACCCACGCAGCGAGAATCGCGCGCGCGGCCGGGTGCCGCCCCACAACCCGCCGTGTAGGTTCAGGACGGCGAACGGGACATGGGGGACACGGGGAGAGGGCGGAGGCCGACATGCTGCCGAGACTAGGGACGAAAAGCAGCCCCCGAAAGCCGGCGACCTCTCTTCCGGCGCTCGCGCTGGGGCTGGCGGCCTGCGCCTCGGTCGCGGTCACCGTCTTCAGCTGCGCCACCGCTCCCGGCCCGGCCGGCTCGAACCCCGCCGCGCGGAACCCCGCCGCGCAGGACCCCGCCGCGCAGGACTGGGTCGAGGAGACGCTCGCCGGCCTCAGCCTGCGCGACCGCGTGGCGCAACTCGTCATGGTGTGGCTGAGCGGCGGCTACGCGCCGGCCGGCGACGAGGAGTTCAGCCGCGTCGAAGCCCTCGCGCGCGACGACGGGATCGGCGGGATCGTGATGTCGCTCGGGACCCCGCTGGGATACGCATGGCGCCTCAACCGGCTGCAGGCGGACGTCCGGATCCCGCTCCTCGTGGCGGCCGACTTCGAGTCCGGCGCCGGCTTCCGCGTGAGCGGGATCTACGCGCTTCCCAACATGCTCGAGATGAGCGGCGCGACGGTGCTGCCTCCGGCGATGGCGCTGGGTGCGGCGGACGACGAGGACCTCGCCCGCATCGCCGGCAGCCTCACCGGCATGGAGGCGCGGGCCCTCGGCGTGCATCTCGCCTTCGCGCCCGTGCTCGACGTCAACAACAATCCCGCCAACCCCATCATCAACACGCGGTCATTCGGGGAGGATCCCGAGCGGGTGGCGGCGCTGGGCGCGGCCTTCATCCGCGGCGCGCGCAGCGCGGGACTCCTCACGACGGCCAAGCACTTCCCGGGTCACGGGGACACCGGCACCGACACCCACGTCGCGCTCGCGGTGATCCCCGGCGACCGCGCGCGGCTCGACAGCCTCGAACTCGTCCCCTTCCGGCGGGCGATCGAGGAGGGCGTTGATGCCGTGATGACGGCCCACGTCGCTGCGCCCGCGATCCTGGGCCCGGGGGCGCCGCCCGCGACGCTGTCTCCTTATTTCATGACCGAGATGCTACGCGGCGACCTCGGCTTCGACGGCGTCCTGTTCACCGACGCGCTGGACATGGCCGCGGTCGCCGACGGCTACGGGGACGGCGAGGCCGCCATCCGCGCGCTCGAAGCGGGGGCCGATGTGCTCCTCATGCCGCGCGAGCCGCTGCGCACCATCGCGGCCGTCGAGGGGGCGGTCCGCTCCGGACGGCTCACCCCCGAGCGCATCGAGGCCTCCGCCCGCCGCGTGCTGACCCTCAAGGCCCGCGCCGGCCTCCACCGGGGGGCGCCGCCGGTCGACGCGGACCGCATGCGGACGCGCGTCGGGACGGAGTTCAACCGGAGTGCCGCCCGGACGATCGCGTCGCGCTCCATGACGCTCGTCCGGGACGAGGACGAGGCGATCCCGTTCGACGCCCGCGCGACGCGCTCCGTCCTCTCGGTGACCTTCGCCGGCGCGAACGACCTCGCCGCGGGCCGCGCCTTCGACCGCAAGCTGGGCGAGACCGTGCGCGTCCGCCGCGCGCGCGTCGGCTTCGACACGCACCCGGCCGTGTACGATTCGCTGCTCCGCCGCGCGCGGGCCGTCGATGCCGTGACCCTCTCCGCCTACGTCCGGCCCGGCGCCGCCAGCGACACGACCGATCTCCCCGAGGAAGTCCGCGGTTTTCTGGAGGCCGTCGACGCGAGCGGGAAGACGACCGTGCTCGTCTCGTTCGGGAGTCCCTACCTGCTGACGTCGGTGCCCGATGCAAAAGCGTACCTCCTCGCGTGGGGCGGGGGAGAGGCGTCGCAGGAAGCGGCGGCCGAGGCGCTCCTCGGAGAACCGACCCCGGGGCGGCTCCCGATCTCGCTTCCTCCGTGGCACGCCCTCGGCGACGGACTCGGGAGCGGGCTCCGGCCGCTCGCCGACGCCGATCCGGAAGCCGATCCGGAAGCCGACATGCCGCGGGACGCCCACGCGGCGTTCGAACCCTTCACGGGTGAGACCCGGCCCGTGGTCGTGGGGCGCGTGCGCAGGCCTTGGGAGGACGAGCCCGGGAACGCGGGGATGGACCCGGACTCGCTGGCGCGCGTGGACCGGCTCATCGAGGCCGCGATCCGGGACGGGACGACGCCCGGCGCGGCGCTCGTCGTGGGCCGCGGCGACCGGATCGTGCGGCTGCGCGCGTACGGCCGCCTCGACTGGGCGACGGCAGCGCGCCAGGTGAGTGATTCGAGCCTCTACGATCTGGCCTCGCTCACGAAGGTGATCGCGACCACGACGGCCGTCATGCAACTCGTCGATGGTGGGGATCTGTCGCTCGAGACGCGGATCGGCGAGCACCTCCCCGAGTGGTCGACCGGCTGGAAGCGCGACGTCACCGTCCGTCAACTGCTCACGCACCAGGGCGGTCTGCCGCCCTTCCGTCCCTTCTGGCGCTCGCTCGAGGGGGAGGCCGAATACCGCGAGGCGATCGCCGCGCTCGAGCCCGACCATGAACCGGGGGAAGAGACCGTCTATTCCGACATCGGACCGATGACGCTCGCCTTCCTCGTGGAGGAGATCACCGGACAGGCGTTCGACTCCTACCTGTACGAGTCCGTGTTCCGTCCCCTGGGGATGAGGGAGACCTGGTTCAATCCCCCCAACTCACTCCGCGGGCGGATCGCCCCCACCGAGATGGACACCGTGTACCGGCAGCGGCACGTGATCGGGGAGGTACACGACGAGAACGCGCACGCGCTCGGCGGCGTGGCGGGACACGCGGGACTCTTCTCCACCGCGCAGGACCTGTCCCGGTTCGGTGCCTGGATCCTGGCGGCGGCCCGGGAAGGGCGAGATCTCGCCCCCGCGGCGCGCCCCGCCCCCGCGCGCCTTGCGGTGACGCGGTCGCCGAGGCTCGGCTCGCCCTCGCCGGAAGTTGTCGCGCAGTTCGTGGCCCGGGCCGCCGCCGGATCCAGCCGGGCGCTGGGGTGGGACACGCCGTCCGGGCGCTCCTCGGCCGGAGACTACCTCGGTGAGGAGGCGTTCGGGCACACCGGGTTCACGGGGACGAGCATCTGGGTGGACCCCGAACTCGATCTCTTCGTCGTCCTGCTCACGAACCGCGTGAACCCGACGCGGGCGAACCAGAAGCACATCGCGCTCCGGCGGGCGGTGCACGATGCCGTCGCGACCTCGATCCGGGACCAGGAGGTGCGCCCCCGCGGCGCGGAGCCGGGCGACCCGCGGTTGCAGCCGGACTCCTCGACGTTCCCGCGGGAACGCTGAACTCCGTCGATCTGCTGATCCTCGTCGTCTATCTCGGCGGGGTCACGGCGTGGGGGGCGTGGCTGGGGCGGGGGGCGCGCGGCGGCGAGGAGTACTTCCTCGGGCGGCGCGACCTTCCGTGGCTCGTCGTCCTCCTTTCCGTGGTGGCGACGGAGACGAGTACGCTCACCTTTCTGTCGATTCCGGGGATCGCGTACGGCGGGTCGCTCGCGTTCCTGCAGATCGCGGTCGGCTATGTGCTCGGGCGCATCGCGGTCGCCGCGTGGCTCCTGCCCGCGTACCACGAGGGGCGGCTGCGGACGGCCTATGAACTGCTGGAGGCCCGCTTCGGGCCGGAGACCCGGCGCTTCACCTCCGCGATCTTCATGGTCACGCGCCTCCTCGCCGATTCCGTGCGGCTGTTCGCCACGGCGATTCCGCTCACGCTGGTCACGGGCTGGCCCCTCGTCACCTCCGTGCTCGCGATCGGGGCGCTCACCTTCATCTATACCTTCATCGGCGGCATCCGCGCCGTCGTGTGGGTGGACGCGTCGCAGATGGTCCTCTATCTGGCCGGCGGCCTCATCGCGCTCGTCGTGCTCGGCCAGGCCGCGCCCGGCGGGTGGCCCGACATCCTCGCCCGCGCGGCGGAGGCCGGGAAGCTCACCGTGATCGACCCGGCGCTCGACTTCGGGCGGCCCTACACCCTGTGGGCCGGGCTGCTGGGCGGCGCCTTCCTCTCCATGGGCTCCCACGGCGCGGACCAACTCATCGTCCAGCGCCTCCTCGCCTGCCGCGATCTCGCCGCCAGCCGCCGCGCCCTCGTCGGCAGCGGCTTCGCCGTCCTCTTCCAGTTCACCCTCTTCCTCTTCGTCGGCCTCGGGCTGTGGGCGTGGTACGACGGCGCCGCCTTCGCCCGTTCGGACGAGATCTTCGCCCGCTTCATCGTCGAGGCGCTCCCGGCCGGCGTCCGCGGCCTCCTCATCGCGTGCGTATTCGCGGCCGCCATGTCCACGCTTTCAAGCTCGATAAACGCGCTGTCCTCGACCACCGCCTACGATTTCTGGGCCCGCGCCGGAGCCGCCGCCGGAGCGGACGAGCGCCGCATCCTCCGGGTGGGGAAGATCGCGGCGGCGGTGTGGACCGTCCTCCTCGTGGCGGCGGCGATCGGGTTCATCCCGCAGAGCGAGGAGAGCGCCGCCGTCGAGGTGTCGCTGGGGATCGCGTCGCTCGTCTACGGCGGGTTGCTGGGGGGCTTCGCGCTCGCCCGCTTCTCGCGGCGGGCCACGAGCGGCTCGGTCCGGCTCGGGATCGCGCTCGGGATCGCGTCGGTGGCCTGCGTGTGGATGTTCGGGCGGGCCGCCGTCGCCTGGCCGTGGTTCGTGCTCATCGGCGCTGCGGTCACCGTGGCGGTGGGACTCTTCGCCGGCCGACGCCCGCGGCGCTCCTGAACGGCCGCACGCTCAAGGGGCGCGGGCGACTGGTCAATCCAATTCGCCAAACAAGCGTTCGAGCCAATCCAGGAACTTCCCGGCCAGCTCTCCGTCGACCTCCAGGTCGCCTTCCTTAAATCGCCGCGCCCATGCGACCCGGTTGCTGTCGCGTTGCCGCCCAGGCATACACGGTTGCGCGCTGAACCTTCCTGTCGCTGAACTTCCGGATGTCAGCGGGGATCCCCTCAATGTACGATTCCGACCGAGGCCACACCGGGTCACCGTCGGGGACCATGCGCGACACGAAATCTTCGAGTTCGCCCGAGGACGTATTGTCCGGCATCACCCAGATGCCAACGCGCGGCAATCGGGTGTTGCCTTCAATGCAGACGCCCCCCGGTTCCGGTCCGTCCGGAACGCCGGTGATGCCGGCCTCCTCCAGTCCGCTGGCAACATCGGCCCAGCGATCCGAGATGCTCTCGTCGGCATCGAGAACGATGCCCAAGGCTCTCCGCCCGTCGACCTTGACTTCGCCTGGAATGGAAGCGAGCAACGGATCAACGCCGCCCTTGTCTTGGACATGAAATTCCGGCTCCCCGTGAGTGCGAAGATACAGATGAAGCACCACGTGAAGGTCGTCCGGTCCTTCAACCAACAGGACTCCTGGAGATTGAGGATCGTCGCTCACCGAACCTCGATACCCTGCTTCGCGACGACGCGCATGTCGTCCTCGGAGTACTCGACTGCCCACGTCTCGCCATTCCGTCGGTTGATGCGGGCGAGGGCGCCCTCGATGTCTTGACATTCGGTTGCCGCCCGGGCGAATCCCTCTACGCAATCACGACTGTGCGTCGTCGCCAGAACCTGAACGTTGTTCGCCTCCGCGGTCTCCAGAACCATGCGCCAGAAGCGCTTCTGCACGGAGTGATGGATACCGTTCTCGGCTTCGTCGATGACCAGGAATCCGCTGCGGCTGTTTGCCAGGGCCAAGGCCACGCCGAACAACCGCACGGCTCCGTCCCCCAGACTCTTCAGCGGAACGGGAGCGGGATCGCTCTTGAACCTTACGATCGGCCGAGTGCGGCGCCGGTAGCGCGGGTGATCCGCAACCGTGGTGGCGCGATGCACTCCATCGCCCACAACCAGCCTCAGAGCATTGACGGCCGCGTCCTCGTCGTCCGTCAGCGCAACGGCGTCCCACAAGCGCGCGATCTCGTCGTTCGCCAATAACCCCGGACCCAGAGACCGGCACCGGATCTCGGGAGGGCTCATGTCGGCGCCCATGGCGCGTTTCAGGATCCGAGCCGCATGAGCCTGCGCCATTGTATACCGTCCATCCGCAGGCGATCCCTCGTCAATCGAAAAGAACGGGAGGATCTGTTCCGTGCCCTCGAAGTGACACATCAACGCCTGGACGGAGCCATCGGAAGGTAACTCCGGTATCAGTCCTTCAATCAGGGAGAGTTGCTCTTCGGCCAGGGCAACCTCTTCGATCGTCAACTGGTGGGCGGCAGCGACGGGACCGATCGCGATCCGCTTTTCCGGCAGGCTCCGTCCAAAAAACAGCGCGGCGAAATCGAGAGCCCGGATCTTGTCCGGGACCTTGTCATCGTCGCCATCGGCATCTGCGGCGTACTCGTCCCGGTCGCGTAGCAGGCTAGACAGAGCCGAGTGGCGGCCTCGAGCCGCGAAGACTCGGACAGCCTCGAAGACGGTGGTCTTCCCCACGCCGTTGTTTCCGGTTAGCAGCGTCACCCGGCCGAGCCGGCCGATCGAAAGCTCCCCGATTCCCCGAAACCCGGTGATGGTCAGGTTTGGGAGATGAAGTCGATTCTTGGGTATTTCCTGAGCCATTAACTCTCCAGCCACGCGGATCGGCAGGGCGAAAAAGCTGCCCCCGGGGCCAGACGGCGGCAATTCGGACTGGCCCCTTTCCGGCCCGTCGAGCCCGCTTGATCGCCCAGCCGCCGAACCGGCCACTTCGCGCTCGCCCGCTTCTCGCGGCGGGCCACGAGCGGTTCGGTCCGGCTCGGGATCGCGGTCGGGATCGC
The DNA here is from genome assembly GCF_965222475.1 of Candidatus Palauibacter sp. Taxonomy (GTDB): domain Bacteria; phylum Gemmatimonadota; class Gemmatimonadetes; order Palauibacterales; family Palauibacteraceae; genus Palauibacter. The sequence continues at coordinate 785,765 of NZ_CBDCUB010000008.1, forward strand.
GTCGGTGGCCTGCGTGTGGATGTTCGCGCGCGCGGCCGTCGCCTGGCCGTGGTTCGTCCTCATCGGGGCGGTCATCACGGTGGCGGTCGGCCTCCTCGGCGCCAGGCCGCGGGCGCCGGACGCCCGCTACTGATCCGGCTCGCTGAAGCCGCGGACTACGGGCATGGAGATCGCGGCGATCTGAGCGGCGATCTGCTCCGCCATCAGGTTGAGGTGCGCGTCGACGTGGTCGCTCAGGTCGGCGAAGCGCTCACGCAGGCCGACCATCTCGTTGCGAAGGTCTGCGAACCGGTGCTCCCACTTTGCGTCCATCGCGTCGAACCGGATGTCGATGGCCTCGAACCTGCCGTCGATGGCCTCGAACCTCGGTCCAAGTGCCTTCGCGACGGCGGCGGCCACCGCCGCGTCGCGTCCGTTCCGTGTGTATCTGCGGATCAGCAACGTGCTCCTCGCATCCGGGCCGTCCCGGAGCCGGGTGAAGGGAGCCACGCCGCGGCGCGACCCCGTGGACACAATATACCTGGCCCGGCCACTCAACGGGGGATCATCGGCACGCACGGCTGCGACAGCCCGCCCCTCGCGGCCGCAGCGCGTGCGCTGCAACCCGCTGCGGCCGTAACAGCCAACTGGCGCGCGACCGCCGACCGCGCCTACGATCCCCGGCTATGACAGACACCAACGCCGGTCCCGCTCCGGCCCCCGCCGCAAACGCCCGCCCCGCCGGCGACGGCAACTCCCGGGACGGCAAGGCGCTCATCGTGCGGGGGGCTCGGGAGCACAACCTCCGCGACGTCAACGTGGAGTTGCCGCGCGACCGGCTCATCGTCGTCACCGGGCTGTCCGGGTCCGGGAAGTCGTCGCTCGCCTTCGACACCATCTACGCGGAGGGGCAGCGCCGCTACGTCGAATCCCTCTCCGCCTACGCCCGGCAGTTCCTCGGCGTCATGGAGAAGCCCGATGTGGATGTGATCGAGGGACTGTCGCCCGCGATCGCCATCGAGCAGCGCACCGCCGGCGGCAACCCGCGCTCCACCGTCGGCACCGTCACCGAGATCTACGACTACCTGCGCCTCCTGTGGGCGCGCGCCGGCACCCCCCACTGTCCCTCGTGCGGCCGCCCCGTGCGCCCCCAGTCGCCGTCGCAGATCGCCGGGCAGATCCTCGGCTGGCCCGCCGGCGCCCGCATCGAGGTCCGCGCCCCTCTCGTCAGGGGACGGAAGGGAGAGTTCCGCGAACTGTTCGAGCGCACCCTCAGCGAAGGGTTCGTGCGGGCCCGTGTTGATAACGAGTTGATCGACCTCTCCGACCCGCCGCGGCTGGACCGGCGCCGCAACCACCACATCTCCGTGGTCGTGGACCGGCTCACGGTGCGCGCCTCCGACCGCGAGCGGCTGGCCGACTCCGTGGCCACCGCCCTCCGCATGGCCGACGGCGTCGTCGAAGTCGCCCTGTACGCAGACGCCGACGCAGACGCAGACGCCGACGCTGACGCTGATGCCGAAGCTGACGAAGAGGCGCACCTGTTCTCGGAGCGGTACGCCTGCCCGGGGTGCGGGCTGGGGATCCCCGAACTGGAGCCGCGGCAGTTCTCCTTTAACTCTCCCTTCGGTGCGTGTCCCGAGTGCGACGGGCTCGGCTCGCAGCGCGTGCCCAACGCGGACCTCATCATCGGGGGGGACCGGATCTCCATCCTCGAGGGGGTCCTGCTCCCCATGGGGGCGCCGAGCGGCAGCGTCCGCCGCCACCGCCTGCCCCGGCTCGCGCGCAAGATGGGGTTCGACCTCAACACTCCGTGGGGGGCACTCGACGACGACCAGAAGCAGGCGATCCTGTACGGCGACACCGACGTCGGCTGGGAGGGCGCGATCGCCGCTACCCTGCGCCGCTACCACGACACGACGAGCGAGCGGGTGCGCCTCGCGCTCGAGGAGTACATGACGCTCTCGACCTGCCGCGCCTGCGACGGCGGCCGGCTCAGGCCGGAGAGCCGGGCCGTGACGATCGACGGCGTCTCCCTCCCGGCGCTCACCGCGAAGTCGGTGGCCGACCTCCGCCCCTTCCTGCTCGGCTGGCTGGAGCAGGCCCGCGCCGCCGCCGGCCAGACGGCCGAGATCCGCGTCCCCATCCTCAAGGAGGTCGTCGAGCGCCTCGAGTTCCTCGACCACGTCGGGCTCGGCTACCTCACCCTGGCCCGCTCGGCCGGCACCCTCTCGGGCGGCGAGGCCCAGCGCATCCGTCTCGCGACCCAGATCGGGAGCCGCCTCGTCGGCGTCCTCTATGTCCTCGACGAGCCCAGCATCGGCCTCCACCCGCGCGACAACGAGAAGCTGCTCGGGACGCTCGCCGCGCTGCGCGACCTCGGGAACACCGTCCTCGTCGTGGAGCACGACGAACTCACGATCCGCCGCGCCGACCACATCGTCGACATGGGGCCGAGGGCCGGGCGCGAGGGCGGGGAAGTCCTCGTCTCCGGCGGCCTCGACGAACTCCTGGCCAGCGAGCGCTCCCTCACCGCCGCCTACCTGAACGGCGAGCGCGAGATCCCGGTCCCCGAGACCCGCCGCGAGCCGCGCCAGGGGTGGCTCACCGTGCGCGGGGCCCGCGAGCACAACCTGTGCGGGATCGACGTCGGCTTTCCCCTCGGGCTCTTCATCTGCGTCACCGGCGTGTCCGGCTCCGGCAAGTCCACCCTCGTCGAGGAGATCCTGTACCGCCGCCTGGCGCGCGAGATCTACCGCTCCAAGCTCGTCCCCGGCGCTCACGACGCGGTCGAGGGAATCGAACTTCTCGACAAGGTGATCGATGTCGACCAGAGCCCCATCGGCCGCACCCCGCGCTCCAACCCCGCCACCTACACCGGCCTCTTCACCCCCATCCGCGAACTGTTCGCGCGGCTGCCCGAGTCGAACATCCGCGGCTACGCGCCGGGGCGGTTCTCCTTTAACGTGAAGGGCGGGCGCTGCGAACCCTGCCGCGGCGACGGCCTCGTGAAGATCGAGATGCACTTCCTGCCGGACGTGTACGTCCCCTGCGACATCTGCCGCGGGCGGCGCTACAACCGCGAGACGCTCGAGGTCCTGTACCGCGGCCGCAGCATCGCCGACGTGCTCGCCATGAGCGTGGACGAGGCGCTCGAGTTCTTCGACGCGGTGCCATCGGTGAAGCGCCGCCTCGGCACCCTCTCCGACGTCGGCCTCGGCTACGTCACCCTGGGCCAGCCCGCCACCACGCTTTCCGGCGGCGAGGCGCAGCGCGTGAAGCTCGCGACCGAACTCGCGAAGACGAGCACCGGCCGCACCATCTACATCCTCGACGAGCCCACGACGGGCCTCCACTTCGAGGACGTGCGCCTCCTGCTGGGCGTCCTCCACCGCCTCGCGGACCGCGGGAACACGATCATCGTCATCGAGCACCACATGGACGTCGTGAAGACGGCCGACTGGGTCATCGACATGGGCCCGGAGGGGGGCGCGGGAGGCGGCCTCATCGTGGCCGCCGGACCCCCGGAAGTCGTGGCCTCCACCCCCGGCAGCCACACGGGCGCGCACCTCTCTTCTCTCCGGGAGTAACCCCCGGGACGCTCCTCCCCCCGTTTTGGGCGGCGCTGTGCCCGGGAGCGTCGGGTATTTTCGGTTGGGCACCCAATGGGCACCCGATGGGCGGGGTGTGGTACGTAGACGCGCCGATGGCAGGGTTTCACCCCCTGTTCGACCCTTTTCCCACCCCATTTGGTAGGCGCCCCGCTCGGAACCCTCTCCTATTTTTCACCTGCCCTCACGGGCTGGGGTGGGGTGGGGTGTATCGAAAACCGCTGCAATCGCCACCCCCAAAGACTTCCTTCCAAGGAGGAGTTGAATGAAGAAGGTTACGAGACGCCTGTTGACGGTCGGGGCAATCCTGGCCATCGGCGCCTGCGGAGACACCGTCGAGGTGGTCGTTCCGCCGCCGCCGCCGCCACCGCCACCCCCCGAAATTCCAGTGCCGCCACCGCCAATCCCGCCGCCCAACCGGGCGCCAGTGGCCGTCGGCTCGATTCCGGCCATCGCCGTCGATGCGGGCGCAACCGCTTCGTTCGACGCCGCCGGTTACTTCAGCGACGCGGATGGCGACGCGCTCACCTTCTCCGCCGGGTCCTCGAACGCCGCCGCCGCGACCGTCAGCATGGACGGTTCGTCGGCGACGGTCACCGGCGTGGCCGACGGGACCGCGGTCGTGACGATCACGGCACGCGATCCGGACGGCGCGGCCGCCGCGCAGAACGTCAGCGTGACGGTCGGCGACGGCGTGGCCGCGAACCGGCCGCCCACCGCGGTGAACACGATTCCCGCGTACAGCGTCGATGTCGGCGGGGCGGTCCAGGTCAACCTGGCTCCCTACTTCAGCGACGCCGACGGCGACGCGCTCAGCTACGCCGCCTCCTCGTCGAACGAAGATGCGGCGACCGTTTCGGTGGAGGGCGCCCTCGCGACGATCAGCGGCGTTGCCGATGGGATGGCCGTCGTGACGGTCACGGCGAGCGATCCGGACGGCGCGAGCGCCTCGCAGACCATCAGCGTGACGGTCGGCGACGGCGACAGCTCGAACACCCCGCCGGTCGCGCAGGGCACGATTCCCGACCACTCCGTGGCCGCCGGCGGGACGCTCAACGTCGACGTGACGGGGTACTTCAGCGACGCGGACGGCGACGAACTCACCTACATGGCTTCGAGTTCGAACGCGGACGTGGCCACGGCCACCATCGACGGGGCCACGGTCACGATCAGTGGCGTCGGCGGCGGCCGGGCGGTGATCACGGTGACGGCGAGCGACGGCGAAGCCACGGTTGCGCAGGGCTTCAACGTGACCGTCGAAGCGGCGCCGGAGAACACCGCGCCCAGCGCCGTGGGTACGATTCCGAACCACTCCGTGGGTGTGGGCGGAACGGTCACCGTCAACGCGTCGGGCTACTTCAGCGATGCGGACGGCGACGAACTCAGCTACACGGTCGCGAGTTCGAACGCCGACGTGGCCACGGCCACCGCCGATGGGTCGACGGTGACGATCAGCGGCGTGGCCGCCGGCAGTGCGGTGATCACCGTGACGGCGAGCGACGGCGAGGCCTCGGCGGTGCAGGGCTTCAGCGTGGCCGTCGAAGCGGCGCCCTCGAACAACGCTCCCGCCGCCGTGGGGACCATTCCGAACCACTCCGTGGGTGTGGGCGGAACGGTCACCGTCAACGCGGTGGGGTACTTCAACGATGCCGACGGCGACGAACTCAGCTACACGGTCGCGAGTTCGAACGCGGACGTGGCCACGGCCTCCAACGAGGGGTCGACGGTGACGATCAGCGGCGTGGCCGCCGGCAGTGCGGTCATCACCGTGACGGCGAGCGACGCCGAGGCCTCGGCGGTGCAGGGCTTCAGCGTGGCCGTCGAAGCGGCGCCCACGAACAACGCGCCCACGGCCGTGGGCACGATTCCGGCCCACAGCATCAACCTCGGCGGCACGGCCACGGTCGACGTGGCGGGCTACTTCAGCGACGCCGATGGGGATGAACTCGGCTACAGCGGTTCGAGTTCCAGCCCCGAGGTCGCGACCGTCACGATGGAAGGTTCGACCGCGACGATCACGGGCGTTGCCGTCGGCGGCGCCGTGGTCACGGTCACGGCGAGCGATGGGTCCGCGTCGGCTTCGCAGGGCTTCAGCGTCTCCGTCTCCGATCCCTCCGGGAAGCCGGCGACGGTTGCGATCTTCGGTCTGCGGGACGTCACGGACCGGAACACGGCGGTGGATCCGACGGACGTGTCCGGCGACGTCAGCGTGCTGCTCGACGTGCAGCCGAACGACGAGACGATCGCCGGCATCGCGCTGACGCTGGGCGAGCAGGCGATCCACTGCCGCGGGACCTCCAGCGACCAGGCCGGGTTTATCGCGGCAGCCAGCGGTCAGCTCGAGGTCGAGTGCCTGTTCAAGACGGCCGACGTGATGGGCGAGTGCGCCGGCGCGCAGCTGCCGCCGCTGTACGCCAACGGCGATCACACACTGGGCGCGCGTGTCACGACCGCCGATGGCGAGAGCCGCGAGGCGATCGTCACGCAGCCGGTCACGCTCAACAACTCCGGGTTCGTGATGGTCGTCCACGGCGCCGGCAGCGCGTCGGCGGTCGTGAGTGGCGTCACCTACCACGGCGGTCCGGTCGCCGAGGACGACGACGGCAACCAGAACGCGTTCCACGCCTGCCCGGTGTCGTACGACGGCACGACGGTCGGCGAGCTCGCGCTGGAGACGATGCTCACCGGCCCGGGCGCGACCGAACTCGAGGTGGGTGAGGACGAGACGAAGCCGCCGACCCTGGCCATCACCAAGCAGGGGGACGCGTTCACCTGGAACGTCGACCCGGCCAGGAACCGTGGCGTGGAGAACAGGCGCGAGCTGGACGAGCACTGGGTCATCAACAGCGGCGACATCAAGGACGATGGCGGTCTGCTGGTGACGTCGAAGTTCAGGGGCGAGGAAGAGGCGATGATCGGCCCGCTCTACTTCGACTTCAAGGCGCCGACCTGGACGCACGATCCGGACGAGGACGAGCCGCAGGAGATCCTGATCCCGATGCTTGCCAGCAGGGGTCCGGAACCGGTATTGAACGAATACTACAACCGCGGCGCGCTCAGCATACGCGGTCTGACGGACGGCGGCGTGGGCGACGCTTCGGCCACCTTCGCGGTGGGCGACTGCTCCATGGCGGCCAACAGCGACAGCCTCAAGAGCACGGCCTTCGTGCCGGCGGAGGGGCTGGCGAATGTCAGCAACGTGTCCCAGCTGCCCGAGGAGGACAAAGAGAAGGAGTTCGCGGATGATGCCGGGCTCAACTGCTACGTGGGCGAGGTGACCGGGATCGCCGACGGGCTCGGGAACGAAGCGACGCTGCCGGGCGTGCCCATCGGCACGAGGAACTACTTCGGCGTCGACAAGGGCAGGCCTGTCGTGACCGACGTGGAGCCCGCTGCGAGCGGGACGGTCCTCAAGAGAGAGGCGACCCTGAGGTTCGAGGCGGAGGATCCCGATCTCGACACCGGCGAAAATGGTTCCGGACTCTGGGGGGTCAACTGGACAGTCGGAAGCAGCCGGGTCTCGAGCGGAGCCTCGCCCACCGCGGTACTCCGGCTTACCAGCAGCGCGTTCCCGAGGGACGGTGCGTACCGCGCGACCGCGGATATATTCGATAATGCGTATCCGGGGAATGGCTCGCGGGTCGCCTGGAGCTTCACCCGGGATGGCAAGGCGCCGGAGTTCACGGTCAGCAAGTCGCAGCCGGACATCGGCAACACGCAGGCCACGAGGGTCACCGTAAGCGTGGGTGGCACGATCTCCGACGCCAACGGCATCGAGAGGGCGGAACTCAGCATCCGGTCCAAGGCGGGTGGCAGTTGCCCGACGGCGGATGACGACGATCTCAATCTCGCCGCGACCCGCGTGTCGGGGAACAAGCGGGATCTGTCGAACAACGGTTCGACGACGATCACGTTCGACCAGACGTTCACCCTGAGTGCTCCGGCCGCCGGCGTCGCCGTGCCCGAGAACCTCTGCTTCTTCCTCGTCACGGAGGATGTCGCCACGGACGAGGACGGCGATGGTCCCGGGAACTCCGGGACGTACGAGGTCGGATCGTTCACGGTCGGCTGGCCGGATCCGGGCCCGACGTACAAGATCGGCGCGGTCGTCTGGAATGATCCAGGCGAGGGTGCATCCATCACGGCTGACGCGCCGTTGCAGGTGACGGAAGGCGCAGCCGCCGGCGCCCAGTTCGTGATCACGCTGGATCCGCCTCCGGCCACCCTCGTGAGGTTCAGCCTCAGCGCGCCGCCGACCGTGAATATACCCTCTTCGGTCGACGTCAGCGGCGATGGAACGAACACGGTCTCGGCCCCGGTGATGGTGACGGCGGGCCACGACCGGAATGTGATTTCGGACAGGATCGAGATTACGGCGACCGCCGTGAGAGCGAGCGACGCGAACTACGCCGGCAGGACGGTCACTATCGCGGTGCTGGCGGCGGATGACGACGTCTCGATGGTGAGCGACGTAAATACGGTGACCGAAGACACTCCCTTTGCCGGCACGGGAGCGGTTGCGAAGTGGGCGACGATCACTTTGACGGCGCCGGAGGGTGGAAGGGCCCCCCTCGCCCCGATCGACCTTGGCGGCGGCCAGGGTTCGAGCGTTGCGGCCGACTACACCTTCACGGCAGTGACCTTCATGGGGAATAACGCGAATCCGTACGATCCGGACGCGGCGGCGATCACTACGTTCACCCCGCTATCGTTCTCGGATCCGGCAAAGGCATACGTCGACGTGTGGATCGTCGCCAACGACGACACCGACGACGAAGAGGTGGAGACCATCCAGATCGGTGCGGAGCCGAACAGCGAAGTGGAGCGGCTCGAGCCCATCTTTATCTCGATCGAGGACGCCGATCCGGACGTCACGCTCTCCATCGACGCGGTCGAAGAGGGCGCCGACGAGGTTACGATGACGGTCACGGCGACTTCCAACGGCGCCATGCCGGGCATCTTCGAGATCGACGCGGATCGCTGGGCGTTGATCGAAAAGGACGGCGGCACGGCTCTCGCCGACGCGGGCTACGCCGTCGTCGCGTCCGGGACGCTGACGATCGACCGTAACGAGAAAGAGGGGACGGTGAGCGTCACGGTGAGCGTGCCTGAGGGCGCTGGAGACAGCATGTTCAGTCTCAACCTCGCCGGAGGCGACGCGAACGCGAACGACGTGGAGTTGAGCGACGACACCGATGTCAGCCTCTCCGTCAGCGACCTCGAGGTCACCGTCGAGGCGGCCGACGACGGGAACGGAGGCGGCTGATCGCAGGTTGGCCGTTCCGGCCACCGTTTCCAAAGCAGCAGGGAAGGGGCCCCGCGAGAGATCGCGGGGCCCCTTCTTTTGGCTGGGGGCTTGCGGCGGGTGAGTTGCGCCCTCGAGAGCCCGGTCACCCTGGCCAGGTAGGCCCCTGCCAAGCCCTTGTCCGGCTTGCCAACATTTAGTCTCTTGCATCCCAAATCTCCAGTTCCGCGCGCGGAGACATCTCGCCAACCTCGACGACGAGAACAAACTGTGATGAGTACAACAACGTCCGGGACGCCGAGGCTTCGCGGCGCCGAGCGACGTCATTACCGACATCTATTGTCTGCGTCGCTCCTTCTCGTCTTTCTCGTCGGGATTACCTCCTGCGGAGGAGACGGGACAACGGATCCGCCGCCGCCTCCACCGCCCCCGCCACCCGCACCGGTCGCTCCGGTAGCGGTCGGCTCGATCCCGGCGCAGGTCCTCACCGCGGGACAGACGGTGACCGTGGATGTGACGCCGTTCTTCAGCGATCCGGATGGGGGGGCGCTGACATACACCGCTTCATCGTCAGCCCCGGCTGTGCTCTCCGTCTCGATCTCCGGCAGCAACCTGACGGTGGAGGCGGTGGCGCCGGGCACGGCGACGGTGACGGTGACGGCCACCGATCCGGACGGCCTGACGGCGACGCAGAGCGCCGAGGTGACGGTCGAGGCGGGCAACCAGGCGCCCGAGGCGGTGGGGGCGATACCCGCTCAGACGATGACGGCGGGCCAGACGGCGACCGTGGACGTGTCTGCGTTCTTCAGCGATCCGGACGGGGACGACCTGACGTACGCGGCGGAGTCGAGCAACACGGACGCGGCGACGGTCGGCATATCGGGGAGCAGCCTGACGGTGACGGCCGTGGCGGCGGGTACGGCGACGGTGACGGTGACGGCGTCCGATCCGGACGGTCTGAGCGCGGCGCAGAGCGCCGAGGTGACGGTAGAGGCGGCCAACCGGGCGCCCGGGGCGGTGGGGACGATTCCTCCGCAGACAATGACGGCCGGCCAGACGGCGACCGTGGACGTGTCTGCGTTCTTCAGCGATCCAGACGGGGACGACCTGACGTACGCGGCGGAGTCGAGCAACACGGACGCGGCGACGGTCGGCATATCGGGGAGCAGCCTGACGGTGACGGCGGTGGCGGCGGGTACGGCGACGGTGACGGTGACGGCGTCCGACCCGGATGGCCTGACCGCGACGCAGAGCGCCGGGGTGACGGTCGAGGCGGCCAACCGGGCGCCCGGGGCGGTGGGGGCGATCCCCGCTCAGACGATGACGGCGGGCCAGACGGCGATGGTGGACGTGTCTGCGTTCTTCAGCGATCCGGACGGGGACGACCTGGCGTACGCGGCGGAGTCGAGCAACACGGACGCGGCGACGGTCGGCATATCGGGGAGCAGCCTGACGGTGACGGCCGTGGCGGCGGGTACGGCGACGGTGACGGTGACGGCGTCCGATCCGGACGGCCTGAGCGCGGCGCAGAGCGCCGGGGTGACCGTGGAGGCGGCCAACCGGGCGCCCGAGGCGGTGGGGGCGATTCCTCCGCAGACGATGACGGCCGGCCAGACGGCGACCGTGGACGTGTCTGCGTTCTTCAGCGATCCGGACGGGGACGACCTGACGTACGCGGCGGAGTCGAGCAACACGGACGCGGCGACGGTCGGCATATCGGGGAGCAGCCTGACGGTGACGGCGGTGGCGGCGGGTACGGCGACGGTGACGGTGACGGCGTCCGATCCGGACGGCCTGAGCGCGGCGCAGAGCGCCGAGGTGACGGTAGAGGCGGCCAACCGGGCGCCCGGGGCGGTGGGGACGATTCCTCCGCAGACAATGACGGCCGGCCAGACGGCGACCGTGGACGTGTCTGCGTTCTTCAGCGATCCGGACGGGGACGACCTGACGTACGCGGCGGAGTCGAGCAACACGGACGCGGCGACGGTCGGCATATCGGGGAGCAGCCTGACGGTGACGGCGGTGGCGGCGGGTACGGCGACGGTAACGGTGACGGCGTCCGATCCGGACGGCCTGAGCGCGACGCAGAGCGCCGGGGTGACGGTAGAGGCGGCCAACCGGGCGCCCGAGGCGGTGAACACGATTCCCGCGTACAGCGTCGATGTCGGCGGGGCGGTCCAGGTCAACCTGGCTCCCTACTTCAGCGACGCCGACGGCGACGCGCTCAGCTACGCCGCCTCCTCGTCGAACGAAGATGCGGCGACCGTTTCGGTGGAGGGCGCCCTCGCGACGATCAGCGGCGTTGCCGATGGGATGGCCGTCGTGACGGTCACGGCGAGCGATCCGGACGGCGCGAGCGCCTCGCAGACCATCAGCGTGACGGTCGGCGACGGCGACAGCTCGAACACCCCGCCGGTCGCGCAGGGCACGATTCCCGACCACTCCGTGGCCGCCGGCGGGACGCTCAACGTCGACGTGTCCGGCTACTTCAGCGACGCGGACGGCGACGAACTCACCTACATGGCTTCGAGTTCGAACGCGGACGTGGCCACGGCCACCATCGACGGGGCCACGGTCACGATCAGTGGCGTCGGCGGCGGCCGGGCGGTGATCACGGTGACGGCGAGCGACGGGGAAGCCACGGTTGCGCAGGGCTTCAACGTGACGGTCGAGGCGGCCAACCGGGCGCCGGTGGCGTTGGGGACGATTCCCGCGCAGACGGTGAAGCAGTTCGACGCCGTCACCGTGAACATGTTCTGGTTCTTCAGGGATCCGGACGGTGACGAGCTGGGCTACGCGGCGGAGTCGAGCAACACGGCGGCGGTGCCGGTCAGCATGGAGGGCAGCGTCCTGACGTTGACGGCGGTGGCGGCGGGTACGGCGACGGTGACGGTGACCGCGTCGGACCCGGACGGCTTGACGGCGACTCACAACTTGGAGGTCATCGCCGAGGAGGGCGGCGGATTCAGGGACCACTTCGACACCGCCGCCAGCCTGGACGACTGGGACCTCTTCAGATCCACGGCTGAGGTGTTCGACGGGGTTCTGTACGTGACGCCGGACGGCACTGGGGACATCGGAACTGCGGATCGCATGTTTGACGCCCCGGTGACGGACTGGAAGGTCGGCGTGAGCATGGCCCGGGGCACAGCCGGCGAGGGCGTGAGCGCGTGGTTTGTGATGGGCCACCCCCGGTTCAGCTTCTGGCGGTTGTCAATTGGGCCGTTCGGAAAAAACAACTACCAGCTGCATGTGTGGGATCGAGCGAGTGCAAACGAAGACAAGTACGTGCTGATAACGACTGTCTCCGGCTACTCGGATGAGATCAACGATGAGGTGAACGAATTCACGGAGATGACTCTCCTGCACCGGAACGGACAGTTCGCTCTCCTCGCGGGAGGCGTGGAACTGTTCAGACTGAACAGCGCGAACCAGACGTTCAGGGGTGTTGACCTGGACCACATGCTCGAAAGCGTCGAGACAATCTGGCTCGGGGCCGTTAGCGAGGGGACGGCATCCTTCGATTGGGCGTATGCGAGTGGCACGGAGATCGGCGCGAGCGCGGCGAACCCGGCGGGGCCGCCACCCATGGGCGCCTCTCCGCGTCTTCCGGAAGGCGCGAAACAGGCGCGGCCGGGGAACCGGACCGACACTATCCGTCCCGGTAAGGGTCGATAGGCGGTGCCATGATGGCATGCACCCCGGGTGTGCCCCGGCGATCCTTCGGCTCCCGGCGCGGGCGTGTGGCGGCGACGCTCGGTGCTCTCCTGGCGGTCCTCTCCTGTGGCGACGATACGACCATGCCAGGGCCCACGACACCTGCCCCACCGACGGCGTTCGTGCCCGCGAGGGTCACGCTGGAGCCGGCGGAGGTCACCGTCGTGGCGGGCGATACGGTCCGCGTCAAAGCGACCGTCTACAACGATCGCGCGCAGCCGATCTCCGATGCCGCGGTGACGTGGACGAGCGGCGAGCCCACGATCGCCACCGTCGACGGGACGGGGCTCGTGACCGGCCTGAAGGGGGGCAAAGCGAGCCTCACCGCCACGTCGGGGCCGGCCGCGGCGACCGCCCCCGTCACCGTGCGAAGCCTGGATCGGGCGACTCTCATCGACCTGTACGACGGCGTCTCCGGCCCAGACTGGACCAACAATACGAATTGGGCCTCGGACGAGCCGATCGGAAGCTGGCACGGCGTCGTGGCGAATGCGGAGTCCCGCGTGACGGCGCTGCGGCTGAGCGAGAACGGGCTCAAGGGGCGGCTCCCGGAGAACCTCGGGGATCTGGCCTCCCTCACCGAACTGCGGTTGGACGGCAACGCGGGACTCTCCGGTCCGATCCCGTTTTCGCTCTCGGAGTTGGGCATCCGGACGCTCCACTATGGCGGCACGAAGCTGTGCACGGTGCGGGACGAAGGGTTCCGGGCGTGGCTGAACGCCATCCCGGCGCGCGACGGCGAGTTCATCGCATGCAACGAAGACCGTGAAGACCTCATGAGGCTCTACGAGGCGATGGGCGGCGAGGGCTGGACGAACTCGAGAAACTGGGGGACCGACGCGTCACTCGAGGACTGGGCCGGCATCGCACTCGACCCGACGACGGGGCGGGTGGCCGGCATGAACCTGAGCCTCAACAACCTCAGCGGAGAGATCCCTCCGGAGATCCGGTACTTCGAGCACCTGGAATTCCTGCGCCTGGACTACAACCGGCTCGAAGGCGAAATCCCGCCGGAGATCGGCGAACTCACCGAATTGGTGCGGTTGGATCTCGACGGGAACGACTTCACCGGCCAGATCCCGCCGGAAATCGCGAACCTCGGGAAGCTGGTAGTGCTCTGGCTGGGCGCCGGCGGACTCACCGGCCCCATCCCGCCCGAGCTGGGCAACCTCCGAAGACTCCAGGAACTCCATTTGTATAAGGCCCGATTCGAAGGCCCGATTCCGGAGGAGTTCGGAAACCTGACCCAGCTGCGGATACTGGAGATCTCGGATGCCGGCATCGACGGTCCCCTTCCGGAGAGTCTGGGACGGCTCGGAAACCTCGTGGAGCTCTACATCTACAGGACCGGTCTGACGGGCCCCCTTCCCGCGGCGCTTGGCAAGATGAGACGTCTGGCGCTGCTCGTGCTCTCCCAGAACGAGATCGATGGACCGCTCCCCGCGAATTTCGGTGACGCCGGCGCGCTCTTCAAAGTGTGGCTGCATGACAATCCCGAGCTGTCCGGCCCTCTGCCCGAGAGCATGACGCAGCTCGAGCGAATCTTCGAACTGCGTGCGGACGGCACCGGACTGTGCATGCCCCGGACGCCCACCTTCCGAACCTGGCTGGAATCGGCTCTCGTGAAGTACCGGATGCGTGCATGTGGAGCGGAAGCGCACGCGGAGGCCTATCTGACGCAGGCTGCGCAGTCGCGCGAATACCCTGTCCCCCTCGTCGCCGGAGAGAGCGCGTTCCTGCGCGTCTTCGTGATGACCGAGCGCGAGACCGCGGCAACGATCCCTCCCGTCCGGGCGACGTTCTTCCTGGACGGCGGGGAGGTGCACGTGGAGACCATCCCCGCCGGTTCGTCCGCAGTTCCGGCGGAGGTGCGGGAGGGCGAACTCGACCTGTCGGCCAACGCCCTGATCCCGGCCGGGGTGATTCGGCCCGGACTGGAGATGGTCGTCGAGGTTGACCCCGATGGCACGCTCGATCCCGGTCTCGGTGTGTCGAAGCGCATCCCCGAGAGCGGGCGGGTGGCAGTGGATGTCAGGGAAGTACCCCCCCTCTATCTCACTCTGATTCCGTTTGTCTCGACGACGGACAACGACCGCGCGGCCGCGGAGTTCGTCGGTACCGCCGACCCGGACGACGAGATCTTCTGGCATACGCGCAACCTGCTCCCGGTCGCCGACTTCGAAATCACCAGACACGAGCCCGTCACGGTCGACACGGACGCCATCGACGAAATCCTGTTGGACGTGGGACGAATCCGGCAGATGGAGGAAGGGATCGGATACTGGATGGGTCTGATCCCGAACCCCTCGGGTGGCAGAGGCATTGCGTACCTTCCGTTCTCCACCGGCAGACGTGCGTACCGGGGAAAGACCAGCGTCTCGGTGCTGGACGCGGAAGTGATCGCGCACGAACTCGGACACAACATGAGCCTGCTCCATGCGGACTGCGGAGATCCCCGCGCCGTGGACCCGATGTTCCCCTACCTGAGCGGGCGGACCGGAGTCTGGGGATACGACCCGCGGGATGGCGGGTCACTCGTCCCTCCCGACCGGGCGGACCTGATGAGCTACTGCGACCCCGCCTGGATCAGCGACTATTTCTTCCTGAACGCGCTGCGTTGGCGGTTCATGGATCCGCTGGAGGTTCGGGGGGCTCAGGCGCGAAGGGTGCTCCTCGTCTCCGGCAGGGCCGCCCCGGATGGGTCGCTCCATCTCGATCCCGCCTTTGTCGTCCAGGCGCCGCCGTTCGTCCCGTACGTCTCCGGTCCGTACACCTTGAGCGGGAGGCGCGCCGATGGAAGCGAGTTGTTCTCGGCGAGCTTCGAGATGACGGAGATCCTGGACGGGGACGGGGGGGCCGGGTTCACCTTCGCGCTTCCGGTGCAGTCCGAGTGGGAATCGGGACTGGTGAGCCTCGCACTCTCCGGACCGGGCGCTACGGTCGAGATCCGGGAGGGAAGCACACCGCCGATGGCGATCGTGCGCGACCCCGTGACGGGCCAGGTGCGCGCCATCCTCCGCAACCTTCCGCCGGGTCCGCTTGCCCGCAGCGAGGCGGAGTCGCGCGCTCCCGAGCCGGGGCTGGAGGTGCTGGTGAGCAGCGGGCTCCCCGGCGCGGAGGCCTGGCGGCGATGATTCAAGGTTGAGGCCGGGGCTTGTCTCCAGTGGCGATGGTGTGAAACCGCCCCCGCCCCCGACCGGTGTTGCGCAAGCCTTCGCGGCCGCACTCGGTGTCCTGCTGTTGGTGCCGGTCGGGGCGTGCCGGCGCGAAATCGATCCGGCCGGTCCGTCCGCCACCCGCGCGCCTGCGACGGCGACGATACCTGCCACCGGCACGGCGATCCGCGTGAGTCCGAAGGCGATCGCGTTCTTCTCCCGGACCGGAGATCCGGATCGGGAGCTTGAGTTCGAGGCCCGGTTGCTGGATGCCGCCGGGGAACCGGTGGACGCGACAGCCGTGAGCTGGACCGTAGCCGGGGGCGAAGGAGCGGGACTTCGGGTCACCGGCACCGCCCTGTCGGAGGACGCGCACACGTCCGTGGCCAACGTGAGTTCCGGCAGCCCGGGGCGGGGTTCCGTACTCGCCAGCGCGGGTCCCGTGTCGGGCCGCGCGACGCTCCGGCACTGGCACTGGCTCGACGGCGCCCTGCGCGGGCCGAACTGGGGCCTGCCGGGCCAGGTCCACTGTCTCGATGTCGATTTTGCCGCTACGGACGCTCAGGGAGCGGCCGTGCGGCTCGACGAGTTCGACGGCCTGTTCGTGGTTTCGCTGAACGACGGAGTGGCGGTCGTCGATTCCCTGAACTTCTCCGGCGACGGCGCCTCGGCGCGGCTCTGCACGACCGGTCGTTCGGCCGGCACCACCGTGATAGGGGTCGTTGCCTGGGACACGACCTCGTTCAGCTACGTGGGGCAATACACCGACTACCACGTGATGGAGGCACCGGTGACGGTGGCGTTCGGCGCCGATCGCTGGGAGTTGGGTATCGGGCAGTCGGCCCGCGCATCGGTAACGCTGCGAGACAATCGCGGCGCAACGGTGCCCCTGCAGCCGGAATGGCTGGATTCGTTCGGAATCGACGACGCATCCGTGGCCGCGATGGAGGACGGGCGGCTCAAGGGGATCTCCGCGGGCTCGACCACGCTACGCGTCGACTATCTCGGGCAGGAGGTCAGCAGGCCGGTGGATGTGTTCACCGTCGTGGATTGGCGCTTCGACACGGATATCGCCTGCGTCCTGTTGCAGCAGGGCTCGCTGCGGTGCTGGGGCGATCGGGGCAGGGCCCTGTGGGGCTACGGCCAGGCTCGCTCGGATCTCGTGGGGCCGACGATGGTCGGCGACCTGCCGCTTGGCGGACCGGCCGTCCAGCTCCGCGGTGCATTCCAGTGGGAATGCGCGCGCATGGCGGCCGGTGACGTGCGGTGCTGGGGGTCAGCCGGCGGAGGAGTACTCGGGTACGGCAACCGTCGCGCGATCGGCGACGACGAGACGCCCGCGGACGCGGGTCCGGTGCCCGTCGGCGGCGGAACCGCCGTGGACCTCGGCGGTGGCGATGATTTCACGTGCGCGGTCTTCGACTCCGGACGGGTTCGCTGCTGGGGAAGCAACCATGCGGGGCAGCTGGGCCTGGGACACCAGCGGGCAGTCACGGTGGGAGACAACGAGACCTCCGACGCGACGGGTGACGTGGTTCTGGGCGGCCATGCCGTCCAGGTCGTAGGGGGACGGTACAGCGCGTGCGCCTTGCTCGACACGGGCAAAGTGCGGTGCTGGGGCTACAACGGCGAGGCATGGAATCACGTCACCGGAAGATCCGGAGGGCTGAACATGGGTCTCGGATACGGCGGGCGGGACATGCGTGAACCCATCGGCGACGACGAGACGCCGGAGTCGATGGGCGACCTGCCGCTTCCAGGCAGAGCCACCAGGCTCGCGGCGGGCGGTTACCACGTCTGCGCCATCATGGAGGGCGGGGAAGTCAGGTGCTGGGGGCGTAACTCTCATGGCGCTCTGGGCCACGGGTGGGGGCCGGGAGTAAGCATCGGTGACGATGAGTCGGTTGCCGAGACGATCCCGCTCTTCTTTCCTTCGCCCGTCGTAGACATCGCGGCGGGGTATTGGCACAACTGCGCCCTGACGGAGGCGGGGTCGGTGTGGTGTTGGGGTCGCAATGCAAGCGGGCAACTCGGCCTCCCCGGGTGGGAGAGGATCGGAGACAATGAGCCCGCAATGGCTGCGGGCCCGGTCGATGTGGGCGGCGCGGTGCAACGGATCTTCGCCTTCGCGGACGGCACCTGTGCGGTCGTCCGGGGCGGCGGGCTGCGATGTTGGGGATACAACGGCGGGATTCTCGGCTACGAATTCAGCAGCAACATCGGCCGCAGTCAAACCCCCGCTTCCGTTGGCGACATCCCGCTGTTCCCGGGCGCCATCCTCGAGGACAGCCACGGCGCGTCGGGTCCGCCGCCGGAACAGGCCGCACCCGATGCGGTCCGGTCCGTGATGATGGCGCCCGCCTCAAGATATGCGGAGTGGCTGGGTCCACTGGCCGGGCCGCGCGGCGTCATCCTCCTGGATTCGCTGCCCGCGATCTCGCCTCGCGTGACCGACCTGTCACGCCGGATCGGCGCGAGTCCCCCGGGCGGCGGATCGTGACGACGCAAGACGCGGACCAAACCGGTCGGACGCTCGCCGGAGGCGTCGTCCTTGCCTCTCTCCTCGCCCTGGCGTCCGCCTGTGGGGGGGATGGCGGAACCGGACCCGTTCCGGTCCCGCCTCCACCGCCTCCGCCGCCTCCGCCGCCTCCGCCAATGGCGGCCGCGGTCGCGGTTGCGCCGGCCAGCGTTTCCTTCACCTCGCTCGGAGACACGGTCCACCTGACGGCCAGCGTGACGGACCAATACGGGCAGGGCTTCAATGCTACGGTCACGTGGGAGAGCGAGGCCCCCACCGTGGTCACCGTCGATGCGGGAGGCGTAGCGACGTCGACGGGGAACGGTTCCGGGACGGTCCGCGCCACGGTTGGGGAGGTGAGCGGCACGGCCGGGGTGACGGTGCGCCAGGAGGCGGCCGAGCTCACGATAGAGCCTTCCTCGATCACATTCTCGAGCCTTGGCGACACGGCTGTGGCGGTGGTGTCCGCGACGGACGCGAACGGCCACCCGGTGCCGGACCCCGCGGTGATCTGGGAGAGCAGCGCGCCTCATGTCGTCGCGGTGGATTCGGCCGGCGTCGTCACGGCCGTGGCGCCGGGCAGCGCGCTCATCACCGCCACTTCCGGTGCAGCCGGCTTCAGCGTGACGGCGACCGTTGAGATCGAGACCGGCATATCGGTAACCGTGCTGGACACGACCCTTGTGCTGCCCGTCGCTGCGGGCGGTCTGCAGTGGACTCTCGAGACGGAAGAGACGCGCTGGCTGCCCGAACTGCCTGTGGCCGCGGTCGAGCGCCGCGACAGCCCGCCGGGTCTCCTGGTGCGGGTTCTCGGACCCGGCTGGGTGCGAGCGCGGGTCGATCTGGCTGGCGGGGGCTCCATCGCGACCACAGTTGCGGTGGAGCCTCCCGATCCGTTCGTGCTGGAACTCAGGCAGGACGACTGGCCGCGGAGCGACGCCGTGACGGCGAGGGGATACGCGGTGGACCGCATCCCCTTGCCGGCCTTCCACGTATCGGGCGCAGGCGCGCTTCAGGCCGAAGGAGACAGCGTCGAGATGGTCTTCCGGCTCCCGCCGCTCAACGAAGGGCGGTGCGCCGGCAACCCCCTGTCGGCGGGCACCGTGGTCGTCCAGGGAATCGACGTGCGAGCCAACCCGGCCGTGAACCGCCTGGCCGGGCCGGTCGCGGCTCTGGAAGTGGGCGAGTCCTACCGTCTCAGCGGCCGGGAGGCGTGCCTGCGTCTCGTGGCGCCCCCGACCGCCCAGTACGTCCTGGCCGGGATGGAGCGGAGCACGATCGACGACACCCGCCTGCGTCCACTTGAGTGGCGCTACGGCGGCGGCGGACCCTACGAGATCGAAGTCATCGATCGCACGTCCGAACCCGCGCGCGACCGCGTGGCCGAGCCGGACGTTGAACCGGACGAGCCGTTCTTTGCGCTGCCCAGGATGCAATCAGCCGATTTCGCCGCGGCCACCGACCATGGAATCGATGACGCCACCACGCCGTGGAAGGTTGGCGATCGGATCGAACGGAGTGCCATCGACGGTCGTTCAGGCACTTTCGAGGTCGTCGGAGTGTATCCGCCAAACCTCGTACTCGCGATCTTTGAACCGGACAGGGAAATCATATGGGCCCCGAGGAAGGCCCGAGAGATGAATGAGGTAATGGAACGGCTCGCGTCGGACCGGATTCAGAATGTCTATCGCACGATTTACGGTCCGTCGAGTCGTCCCCCGGCCAGCAATACCATCAACAACCAGCTCGTCATCATGTACAGCCGCGGAAACAACAACACCCCGGGGGGCCGCACGTCACACAACGTCATGAATGACGACCGGCGCACCACGCTCATTCATATTGCGGACTACAGCTGGAGCCTCCAGGCCTTCTTCCACGAGTTGGTGGCCCACGAGCTGGCTCATGCCTGGCAATTCGCCAACCTTCCCGGCTTCGTCGGCGTATGGAGCTCGGAAGGAATCGCCCATTTCGTCGCCGACGAGGTGAAGCGGGCGGCCTCGGGTACGCCGCTGGACGCGAACCTGGCCCCGAACAGATACTGGCTGGGGCTGGACCTCAACGTTCCCGACACCGGGGATTTCCTCTGGGGATACCACGAGAGTGCCGATTATCTGAGGTTCCTGGTGAACCAGCTGATCTTCGGCCGGGGCATGGCCTATGAGTCCGCCGCTCATGACGTCGTGGCGGGTTTCGCCGAAGGCTACTGGGGCCACTACTACACGCACTTCGGCAGTTGGCGGCGCACCGAGACAGGCCGCGGTCTCGTGGATCGAATGCGTGCGGAGATTCCAGGCTGGGATCCGGTGGATTCCCGACTCGACTGGATGGTCTCGTACGCCATCGACGACCGCGTGCGGTTGGCCAACTACGACATCCCCTTCGTGAGGAATGCGTGGGCGGCCTTCCCACCCCGGAGGACGTTCACGCTCGGGCGGGGACAAACGGGAGGAGGCACCGCCGCGCTGGGCGGCCAGTTCTATTTCAGGATCGAGCACGCGAACCAGCCCGCGGGGAGCCTGCAACTGAGAGTTACCGCCGGAGACGCGGAGATGGAGTGGAAAGTTGTAAGATACCGGTAGCAGGTCGAAGGCCGAGGAAGACGACGTTCTCCCTGATCGAGGGCTGGAAGCTGAAGTCGAAGTCGGCCAGCGTCTTGAGCGCGGGCAGCCGGCTGGCGCGCATGACGGTGGCGTCCGGGGCCACACGGGGGGGACTCCCCACCGTTTGTAGACGGAAGTAGACGGAAGCGGAGGGCGCGGCCGTGGCCGCGCGCGCGAAGGGCCGCGTACCTGGCCTTGCTCACGGGGTCGTGCTGGACGGCGACTCGGGCCCAGTGGTACAGTGCGTCGCGCAGGCGGGGGTGAGCGGCGAGGCGGCGCACGACGATGGCCGACTTGCCGGAGCGCCGCGTGACGGGAGCCACTCCGGACAGGCACCGGAGCGCCTGGTAGTCGCGTCTGCGCAAGGGCTGGGAGGCCTCGGCGAGGAGCGTGGCGAGCACGGTCCGGCCGACTCCGCCCCGCCGTGGCGGAACGTGCGTTCGCGCCTACATCGTCCCGTCCAGGCGGAGGCTGGCCGGATACTCCACTTCGGACTTCGGCGACGACATCCGGCGCGTCACCGGTCACGACCGGACCTGATCCCGCACTGAACGCGGGGGCGTGAGCCCCCCTCCTACCCGGTTCCTACCCCCCTCTTCCTCCGTCCGCGCAAGGGTCCTCGCGGGAACCTCTCCGCGCCCCCGGTTTACGGGGCGTGGCTCCCCCTTGTTTTGGGTGGGATGCAACACTACCTTCCGGCGCAAACCGGGACTATTGCATCACCACCCGAAGGACTTCATCCCGAGGAGGAGTTGAATGAAGAAGGTTACGAGACGCCTGTTGACGGTCGGGGCAATCCTGGCCATCGGCGCCTGCGGAGACACCGTCGAGGTGGTCGTTCCGCCGCCGCCGCCGCCACCGCCACCCCCCGAAATTCCAGTGCCGCCACCGCCAATCCCGCCGCCCAACCGGGCGCCAGTGGCCGTCGGCTCGATTCCGGCCATCGCCGTCGATGCGGGCGCAACCGCTTCGTTCGACGCCGCCGGTTACTTCAGCGACGCGGATGGCGACGCGCTCACCTTCTCCGCCGGGTCCTCGAACGCCGCCGCGGCGACCGTCAGCATGGACGGTTCGTCGGCGACGGTCACCGGCGTGGCCGACGGGACCGCGGTCGTGACGATCACGGCACGCGATCCGGACGGCGCGGCCGCCGCGCAGAACGTCAGCGTGACGGTCGGCGACGGCGTGGCCGCGAACCGGCCGCCCACCGCGGTGAACACGATTCCCGCGTACAGCGTCGATGTCGGCGGGGCGGTCCAGGTCAACCTGGCTCCCTACTTCAGCGATGCCGACGGCGACGCGCTCGGCTACGCCGCCTCCTCGTCGAACGAAGATGCCGCGACCGTTTCGGTGGCGGGCGCCCTCGCGACGATCAGCGGCGTTGCCGATGGGATGGCCGTCGTGACGGTCACGGCGAGCGATCCGGACGGCGCGAGCGCCTCGCAGACCATCAGCGTGACGGTCGGCGACGGCGACAGCTCGAACACTCCGCCGGTCGCGCAGGGCACGATTCCCGACCACTCCGTGGCCGCCGGCGGGACGCTCAACGTCGACGTGACGGGGTACTTCAGCGACGCGGACGGCGACGAACTCACCTACATGGCTTCGAGTTCGAACGCCGACGTGGCCACGGCCTCGAACGACGGCGGGACCGTCACGATCGAGGGTGTGGGCGGTGGCAGTGCCGTGATCACGGTGACGGCGAGCGACGGCGAAGCCACGGTTGCGCAGGGCTTCAGCGTGACCGTCGAGGCGCCGCCGGAGAACACCGCGCCCAGCGCCGTGGGTACGATTCCGAACCACTCCGTGGGTGTGGGCGGAACGGTCACCGTCAACGCGTCGGGCTACTTCAACGATGCGGACGGCGACGAACTCAGCTACACGGTCGCGAGTTCGAACGCGGACGTGGCCACGGCCTCCAACGAGGGGTCGACGGTGACGATCAGCGGCGTGGCCGCCGGCAGTGCGGTCATCACCGTGACGGCGAGCGACGCCGAGGCCTCGGCGGTGCAGGGCTTCAGCGTGGCCGTCGAGGCGGCGCCCTCGAACAACGCTCCCGCCGCCGTGGGTACGATTCCGAACCACTCCGTGGGTGTGGGCGGAACGGTCACCGTCAACGCGGTGGGGTACTTCAACGATGCGGACGGCGACGAACTCAGCTACACGGTCGCGAGTTCGAACGCGGACGTGGCCACGGCCTCCAACGAGGGGTCGACGGTGACGATCAGCGGCGTGGCCGCCGGCAGTGCGGTGATCACCGTGACGGCGAGCGACGCCGAGGCCTCGGCCGTGCAGGGCTTCAGCGTGGCCGTCGAGGCGGCGCCCTCGAACAACGCGCCCACGGCCGTGGGCACGATTCCGGCCCACAGCATCAACCTCGGCGGCACGGCCACGGTCGACGTGGCGGGCTACTTCAGCGACGCCGATGGGGATGAACTCGGCTACAGCGGTTCGAGTTCCAGCCCCGAGGTCGCGACCGTCACGATGGAAGGTTCGACCGCGACGATCACGGGCGTTGCCGTCGGCGGCGCCGTGGTCACGGTCACGGCGAGCGATGAGTCCGCGTCGGCTTCGCAGGGCTTCAACGTCTCCGTCTCCGATCCCTCCGGGAAGCCGGCGACGGTTGCGATCTTCGGTCTGCGGGACGTCACCGACCGGAACACGGCGGTGGATCCGACGGACGTGTCCGGCGACGTCAGCGTGCTGCTCGACGTGCAGCCGAACGACGAGACGATCGCCGGCATCGCGCTGACGCTGGGCGAGCGGGTCATCCACTGCCGCGGGACCTCCAGCGACCAGGCCGGGTTTATCGCGGCAGCCGGCGGTCAGCTCGAGGTCGAGTGCCTGTTCAAGACGGCCGACGTGATGGGCGAGTGCGCCGGCGCGCAGCTGCAGCCGTTGTACGCCAACGGCGATCACACACTGGGCGCGCGTGTCACGACCGCCGATGGCGAGAGCCGCGAGGCGATCGTCACGCAGCCGGTCACGCTCAACAACTCCGGGTTCGTGATGGTCGTCCACAGCGCCGGCAGCTCGTCGGCGGTCGTGAGTGGCGTCACCTACCACGGCGGTCCGGTCGCCGGGGACGACGACGGCAACCAGAACGCGTTCCACGCCTGCCCGGTGTCGTACGATGGCACGACGGTCGGCGAGCTCGCGCTGGAGACGAAGCTCTACGGCCCGGGCGCGACCGAACTCGAGGTGGGTGAGGACGAGACG
Source organism: Candidatus Palauibacter sp. (assembly GCF_965222475.1). Classification (GTDB taxonomy): domain Bacteria; phylum Gemmatimonadota; class Gemmatimonadetes; order Palauibacterales; family Palauibacteraceae; genus Palauibacter. Next base: position 809,812 of record NZ_CBDCUB010000008.1, read on the forward strand.
GCGCCGCCGACCCTGGCCATCACCAAGGAGATGGGCGCGTTCACGTGGAACGTTAACCCGGCCCGGAACCGTGGCGTGGAGAACAGGCGCGAGCTGGACGAGCACTGGGTCATCAACAGCGGCGACATCAAGGACGATGGCGGGCTGCTGGTGACGTCGAAGTTCAGGGGCGAGGAAGAGGCGATGATCGGCCCGCTCTACTTCGACTTCAAGGCGCCCAGCTGGACGCACGATCCGGACGAGGCCGAGCCGGTGGAAATCCTGCGGAGCACACGCTCCGGGCCGGTGCCCGTCGCGGGCAACACCTTCTATAACAGCGGCAGCTTCTCGGTGCGCGGTCTGACGGACGGCGGCGCCGGTGGCTCAGCGGCCACCTTCGCGGCGGGCGACTGCGGCATCGTGGCCAACAGCGACAGCCTCAAGAGCACGGCCTTCGTGCCGGCGGCGGGACTGGAGGCGGTCAGCGGCTTCGACGATCTGCCCGAGGACGACTATGTCAACGACTTCACCGATGCCGGCGGACTGAACTGCTACGTGGCGGAGGTGACGGCCGTGTACGACGGGTTCGGGAACGAAGCCACGCTTCCGGGCACACCCATCGGCACGCGAGGGTACTTCGGCGTCGACAAGACCAGGCCGAGCGTGTCCGACGTGACGCCCTCCGGGGGGGGAATGATCCTCAAGCCTACCGCGACGCTGTCGTTCGAGGCCGAAGATCCCGACCTTGCGACGGGCGAAAACGGTGCCGGACTCTGGGGGACCAACTGGTTCATCCCGGGCCGGACAGGGGCGCTCCGCGAGCTACCGCCATCGCCATTCGGAATCACCATTGGCAGCTATCTGACGAGGGATGGTACGTACAGCGTAGACGCTCAGGTGTGGGATAATGTCGAACCCGGGAACGGCGTGGAGATCACCTACAGCTTCACCCGGGATGGCAAGGCGCCGGAGTTCACGGTCAGCAAGTCGCAGCCGGACATCGGCAACACGCAGGCCACGAGGGTCACCGTAAGCGTGGGTGGCACGATCTCCGACGCCAACGGCATCGAGAGGGCGGAACTCAGCATCCGGTCCAAGGCGGGTGGCAGTTGCCCGACGGCGGATGACGACGATCTCAATCTCGCCGCGACCCGCGTGTCGGGGAACAAGCGGGATCTGTCGAACAACGGTTCGACGACGATCACGTTCGACCAGACGTTCACCCTGAGTGCTCCGGCCGCCGGCGTCGCCGTGCCCGAGAACCTCTGCTTCTTCCTCGTCACGGAGGATGTCGCCACGGACGAGGACGGCGATGGTCCCGGGAACTCCGGGACGTACGAGGTCGGATCGTTCACGGTCGGCTGGCCGGATCCGGGCCCGACGTACAAGATCGGCGCGGTCGTCTGGAATGATCCAGGCGAGGGTGCATCCATCACGGCTGCCGCGCCGTTGCGGGTGACCGAGGGCCCCGCCGGTTCCCAGTTCCTGTTCACGCTGAATTCGGCCTCGACAGAAGAGGTGACGTTCAACCTCAGCGGGCCGCCGTCCGTGACGTTCAGTCCCGCTTCGGCCTCCGTCACTATCGGTCAGATGATATCGGAGCCGGTGACCGTGACGGCGAACCACGACCGGAATGTGACTTCCGACAAGGCCGTGATTACGGCGACCGCCGCGTCGGCCGACGACAACTGGGCCGGCAAGACGCACACGGTCCCGGTGCTGGCGGTCGATGACGACTACACGATGAGTGTGGTGATCAAAGGCCGCTCCGGTACCCCTCGCTTCAACGGGGTGACCGAGAAGTCGCCCTTCGACGACGGGGCCGCGGTTGCGAGGTGGGTGACGATCAGGATCACGGCGCCGGAGGGTGGAATGGCCAACACCGATCCGATCGACCTGACCGGGTCGTCGGCGACGGGCGACTTCGCCTTCAGTAATCCGACCTGGGGTATCTATGAAAGCTCTCCGGATCCGTACCTGGGCACCGAGGCGGTAGTCACCACAACGACGCCGCTGGTGTACGGCTTCCTTCCCGCGGGAGCGACGGAGGCCGACGTGTGGCTCATCGCCAACGACGACCTGGAGGACGAAGAGGCCGAGTTCATCCAGATCGGCGCGAATCCGACCGATGAGGTAGGGCGGATCGAGCCCAGGATGATCAGGATCGATGACGCCGATCCGGACGTCACGCTCTCCATCGACGACGTGAGTGAGGGCGCCGACGGGGTGACGATGACGGTCACGGCCACGGCCGCGGGCGCGATGCCCGGAATCTTCGAGATCCCGGCGGATAGCTGGAAGCTGGTAGACGAAGACGACGTTCTCGTCACCGCCGGCTATGCCTTCACAGCCTCCGGAGCGTTGACCATCGACCGCAACCAGACGGAGGGAACGGTGACCGTGACGGTTACCGCGCCCGAGGATGCGGACGAGGACAACGAGATGCTCGAGATCGGTCTCGCGAATCAGGTCGTGGCGCTGGCCGATGCCACAAACGTCAGCGTCACGGTCGGCATGCTCGAGGTCACGGTCGAGGACAACGACGGAGGGAACGGCGGGAACGGAAACGGAGGCGGCTGATCGCAGGTTGGCCATTCCGGCCACCGTTTCCCGAGCAGCAGAGAGAGGGCCCCGCGAGTCGCGGGGCCCTTTCTTTTTCTCCTTGCAATCTCCTTCTTGAAGCAGCCCCCGCCTGATATCACATTGAGGCTCACCCGGAGATCGGGTCCAGATCGGGAACGGACCCATGGGAAGCGGAGACAGCAGCCATGACGGTAGAGGGTTGGAAGGGAATCCGTTGAGGCGACTTCTGTGCGGGGCGCTCCTGGTTTCCCTCGGCGCGTGGTGGGTTGCCTGCTCGGATGCGAGTACGGGCCCGCCGCCGCCCGCGCCCCTCGACCCGAACCGTCCACCGACGGCCGTGGGCGCGATTCAGGGCCAGTCGGCGATGGTCGGGGATACGGTCGCGCTGACGGTCTCGTCGTACTTCGCCGATCCCGATGGAGACCGGCTCCTGTACGACGCGCGCTCGTCGGATCCGGGGGTCGCGACGGTCTCCGCCGCGGGCGACACCGTGACGGTCGTCGCGGTGCGCCGAGGTGCGGCAGCGATCACCGTGACCGCCTCGGACCCCGACGGCCCCGAGGCGTCGCAGCCCTTCGAGCTGACGGTACTGAACAGCGGGCCGGCCGCCCCCGGCCGGATTCCGGATCTGGAGCTGCCGTTGGGCCAGGAGGCCACCGCGGAGGTGTCTCCGTCCATGCTCCGGCGTGGCGAGGCCGCCGCGCTCACCTGGGCCGACGTGGAGTTCTGGAGCGACGGGTCCGCCAGGGTCACGGTGCGCCGCTCAAAGAGTGACCAGGACGGCAACGGGGCCACCCTGTACGTGGGCAGGGACGCCGCGACGGAGCTTCGGGCGATCCACGGCCCGGACGCTTCCCCCGGCGCCCCCGTCTTCGGCCTGCGTACCGGCAAGGCCGTGTCGAAGCGGATCGGCAAGGCGGCCAGGGCTGCTGGGTTGGTCGGCCGCTTCTCGGGGCACTCGCCGCGCATCGGGATGGCGCGTGACCTGGTGGCCTCGGGTGCGGGCGTCGCCGCCGTCCAAGTCGCCGGACGCTGGGCCTCGCCCCAGATGCCGTCCTATTATGCCCGCGCCGAACTGGCCGGGGACGGCGCGGTCGCCCGGTTCTACGGCGAGGAGTGACCAGTCATGTCGACCCCGCATCACGGGCGTGCGCGCCGCCGTGAAGAAGCTCCGCGCTAAGCTCGGCGACGACGCGGCCGCGCCGGCCTGCATCTTCACCGAGCACGGGGTCGGCTACCGCATGGCGACCCAGGTTGTTGGAGGCGGTTGGAAGTGAGCTGCTGGCGGCGCTCATTGCTGCCGCAAGCGCGAGCTCGGGCTCGGCAGCGTCGCGCTGGTCTCGCTCGCCGAGGCGCGGGAGCAGGCCTTGGCCAACCGCAAGCTCGCCCGCGCGGGCGGCGATCCGCTGGCCGAGAAGCGGCGCTCGGCGGGCATCCCCCCCTTCGCCGAAGCCGCCAAGCGCGTCATCGAGCAGAACCGCGCCGGGTGGCGCCATCCGGCGGTGCCGAGGAACTGGCATCGCAGCTTCGAGATCCACGTCTTCCCGAGGATCGGAAGGGTGCCGGTCTCGGAGGTGACGAGCGCCGATGTTCTGGAGATCCTCCGCCCACTGGCACACGAAGGCGCCGACGGCCCGGATCGTTCGTCACCGCATCCGCGCCGTGCTGGAATGGGCCATCGCCATGGACTGGAGAACGGACAACCCGTGCGACCGGCTCCTGCCGGTGCTTGGCTCCCAGAACCATTTGGTCCGGCACCGGAAGGCCCTGCCCCACCGCGAGGTCGGGGCGGCCATCCAGAAGGTGCGGGCGGCGAAGGCGGGCAAGGTGGAGGCGCTCGCCTTCGAGTTCATGGTGCTGACGGCGGCGCGGGGCGTCGAGGTCCGCGGGGTGGTGTGGAGCGAGATTGACCGGGCGGAGCGCGTCTGGACGGTGCCCGCTAGCCGCTTGAAAAGCCCGCGCCCGCACCGGGTGCCGCTGTGCGGCCGGGCGCTGGAGATTCTCGACGCGGCCCGCAAGCTGGGCGGCGGCGGGAGTCCGATTCGTGTTCGTTGGCAAGCGCGGCGGCCAGATGGGCGGCGAGCAGATGGGCCGGCTGCTCAGGAAGCACGGGATCGAGGCGGTGCCGCAAGGCTTCCGGTCGTCGTTCAGGGACTGGGCGGCCGAAGAGACGGACCACCCTCGCGAAGTCGTCGAAGCGGCACTGGCCTATGTGGTGCGGAACGCGGTCGAGGCCGCCTACATGCGCTCGGACCTGTTCGAGCGCCGCCGCCGGCTCATGGACGACTGGGCCGCGTATCTGGCGACCGAGAGGTAGGCCCTCGCCCGCCGTTTCGGGCCGTGCTTCGAGGCGCGCTGGATGGCCTTCCGGGAGGCTTTACACGCCCCTGGAATCCCTTTAAGCTTTCTCGCGCAACCGCAAGACAAGGACCCGAAGGAGGGATGGGCCGCAAGCATGGCACGGCCACCGGAAGGACTCGGTGCCAACCTAGGCCGAGAACTTCCAGCCGAACTCGATCTGGGGCTCGGGTGGCAAAATCGAGAATAGTCCTATGAGCCGCACGGACACACGGAGTACTAAGCGATTCGTTTCCAGATTAGTGAATCATGGGGCGTCCCTCGTCCCGCTTGAAGAGCTTGTGGCACAGGCTCAGATCATTTGGACAATCGGATCGGAGCAGGAGGTATCCGAGGCCTGTCTCCATGCGGAAGAATTCATGGCGAGTGCGGCGCGCGACTGTGGGCGGGCAGTGAGCGTCATGGATCGGATGAGGCAGGACGAAGGAAGACGGGACGCGGACCTGATGACGGCTCTCAAGAAATACGTTGAAGACACCTGCGAAGCGATCAAGCAAGTCGACAATGAGCTGAAGCGCAACGAATCGAGTCTGGAGACCCTACTGTTTGAGATCCCCGGGGAGTCGGATGAGCAGATTTCCTGGCGTAACCTCGTTGGGCGGCGAGATGTCATCGCGCACCAGTTGCTCACGGTCGACGACCGGAGGGTGTACCGAGAGGCCGAGCGGGATTTCTATTCGCTACAGGAGTTCGTCTCGCGTGTTTACTTCGCGCCAATCAAGACCAACTTCAGTGCCGGTCGGGGCGCGACACCGTTGTTCCGGCTTGAAGTCCTGAACAGGCTGACGCCGGCCGTGGGAGGCGAGCGCCCGCGGATCGGTACTTCGATTGTGTTTGTGTTCGAAGACGTGGTCGATGGATTCGTGTGTATTCGCATGGGACGGACAGACAAGAACAAGATCGCGCTCCAGGCGCCTCGTCCAATGTACTTTTCGGTAGCGGGCGTGGACGGGATGGAGAGAGTGAAGGACGACCAGGGTTTCCGCGAGACAATCTTGGCGGCACGTAGGAATAGGAATGAGCAAGGCACGTTCGTCTACCCCAAGGTTGGAACCGAATAGCCGCTATTCCGGCCGACCCGATACCGCCGGGCGGGCGCGCCCGATGCCCGGGAGACCGCGCTGGTGGGGCTCATCCGCTCGGGGCTGCTCAAGCGCTTCGAGTCGTCGGCGCGGGCGTTCGTCCAGACCCTGCACAGGATGGTCGCTGCGCACGACTATTTTGTGCGGGCGGTCGAAGCCGGCGTGATCCCGTCCTCCGATTCGCTGGCTGCGCTCCGCGCGACCGATTCCGACGAGGCGTGGGAGGAGCTTCTCCGCGAGGGCGAGCCGGTCGAGGATGACCTCGACACCGCAAGGCTCCTGGAAGACGTGAAGAGCGGATCGGGCGCTCCTCGAACGCCTCCGGGTTTGGGCGTCCGCGATAAGGGCAGAGAACGATGCCAAGCTCAGGCTCCTCGTCCGGGAACTCGCGCGCATCGCGGCGGAGGCCAAGCGGGAGGGCATCTCGAAACGCGACATCCGCAACCGGCGCAAGGTGCTCGTGTTCTCCTACTTCGGCGACAATGGTCGAGTGGATCGCCGAACGCTTGCGAGAGGTGGTGGGCGCGGACCGGCGGTTCGCCAGCTACCGCGGCCGCATCGCCGTCGTCCGGGGGACCGACTCGTTCGAGGGGATCACCCGCAGCGACGCGGTGTTCGGGTTCGGAACCTGCCAACGACTTTGAGACACGTGACGATTCAGTTTAGTGATCCCTCCTTTCCCCCGTCGGCGGGCCCTGCTACATCGACCGCCGTGACGGGGAGTGCGCGGTTGATCCAGACCTCCGCCGGGAGTTCCGGGGCCCTCGGCGGGCCGACGACGAAGCGGTCGGGCCGGGCCGCATAGGCCGCGGCCAGCACCTCCCGTCTGTGCTCGATGACCTCGGGCGCGCGACCGAGGTGGACCTGCTCGGGGGTGAGCAGGCCGATGCCGCCGTGCCGGTGCTGGGTGTTGTACCACGGGAAGAAGGTGCGGCAGAAGTCCTTCGCCTCCTCGATACCGGCGAACCGGCCCGGGAAGCCCGGGTGGTACTTGACGGTCTTGAAGTGCGCCTCCGAGTAGGGGTTGTCGTTCGAGACCCGGGGACGGCTCAGCGACTGGGTGACGCCGAGGTCGGCCAGGAGCTGCGCCGTGCACTTGGCCGTCATGGGAGATCCCCTGTCCGAGTGCGGCGTGAGCACCCGGGGCTGGACGCCCTGCTTGAGACAGGCCTCCTCGATCAGCCGCCCGCCCAGGCCCGCGGTCTCCCGGTCCGCCACCATCCAGCCCGTGACGTAGCGGCTGAAGATGTCCAGAATGACGTAGAGATGGAAGTACCGCCACTTCTCCGGCCCGAGGAGCCGCGTGATGTCCCAGGACCACACCTCGTTGGGCGCGCGGGCCACGATCTCCGGCTTCGGGTGGTTCGGGTGGCCGCGCTGAGCCCGGCGCTCCCGGACCGCCCGGTTCTCGGCCAGGATACGGTACATCGTCCGCTCCGAGCACAGATAGACGCCCTCGTCCAGCAGCGTCGCGTACACTTCCGCGGGCGCGCGGTCGGCGAAGCGCGGCGAGCACGGCACACGGAAGACCTCCGTGCGCTCCGCTTCGCCCAGGGCCCGGGCGGGAGCCGGCCGGGGCCGCCGCCGCCCGGTCTTCGGCCTCCGGCGACGGTAGAACGTGGCGCGCGCGACCCCGAGGGCCTCGCACGCCGCGCGTACGCCCACGTGCCCGGCCAAGCCTCCGGCCGCGCTCAAGAGCGCTTCCCGTCCCCGGGGCTCACGCCCGGCAGCCCCGCAACTTTTCCCTGGACATCGATGATGATGCGCGCCTTGCGAAGCTCCTCGCGCAGCCGCGCAACCTCCCGCTCCAGCTTCCGCACCCTCCTCGCCTCACGCTTCCCGCCCGAGGGCCTCGGTCCGCGCTTCTTCGCAAGCGCCCGCAGCGACCCTTCCCGCACCGCCTTCCGCCACGCCGACAGGTGCGAGCTGTACAGCCCCTCGCGCCGCAGCAACTCTCCGGTCTCGCCCGGCGTCTCGCAGGCGTCCGCCTTCTCGACGACCGACAGCTTGTACGCCGCCGTGAAGCGCCGCCTCGTCGCCTTCGCCGAAACCTCCGGATCCGGCGGGGAAGCTGCCGCGCTTCGCTTGCCCTCCCCCGAAGGGAGGGACGTTCCGTTCAACTTCATTCCTTCTCCTCGTTCCATCGTGAAACTCTCTGCCTCGCCCTACTCTAATATCTTTCTCCCTTCGTGTCTCCATGCCGTTGGCAGAGAGGGGTTTGCGCCCGAGTCCACGGAGGCCCCGCCGTCACGTTCCGACGACAGATACGACATCCTCGTTACGACCGACGTGCTGGCCGAGGGGATGAACCTCCAGCAGTGCGGACGGATCATCAACTACGACCTGCCGTGGAACCCGATGAGGCACGGGCGCATCGACCGCATCGGGAGTCCGCACGAGAAGGTGTTTCTGACCTGCGTTTTTCCCGACCGCCAACTCGGAGCCCTCCTTGTCCTCGAAGAGCGGATCCGCCGGAAGCTGGCCCAAGCGGCGGCCTCCATCGGCCTCGATCAGATCGTTATTCCGGATGCGGCCCACACCGAACACGTCTTCGCGGACGACCGGAAGCAGATCGAGGCGCTCCGAAGAGGCGATTCATCCCTCTTCGAACGCGGTGGCGAGGGCGTGCACGCGCACAGCGGCGAGGAGTACCGGCAGGAACTCCGGAAGGGTATCGAACGCTGGGGCAACCGGATCCGGAACCTTGCGTGGGGCGTGGGCTCTGGGTTCGTCGGCGCGACCCGAACCGGATACGTCTTCTGCGGCCGCGTCTCTGATCGCGTTTTCATGAGGTTCGTGCCCCAGGAGGCGGACGGGGAGATCGAGTGCGACACCCTCACCTGCCTCGGGATCCTCTCATGCACCGGGCACACCGAGCGCGCGTCGCCGGAGGCGTTCGCCGAAGGAGCCTTTGGCGCGTGGGAGCGCGCCCGCCGCGACATCTACGAGGAATGGATGCGCGCCACCGATCCGGCCACGCTCCAGCCCAGCAATCCGCCCGCTCGGGCACGAAGCTGGAAACGGCGGAGACGGCCAAGGGAGGAGCTAAGTCGTCAGGCGGCTTAGCGACCACGCGGGCCGGAACGTGCAGTGAACGCTGAGCAGGCCTCGAAACGTCAAACGCGGGAGCCGACCCTCCGCAAGAAAGGGGAAGGCCGCCGACCGGCCGGGAAGAGAGCGACGGGACAACCGGCTGGTTTCCGCCGGGGTAGTGGCGTCGGCACGTGTGGAAGATGGAGAGTGTGGCAACACGGGAAGCCCCGTCGGTGCCGTGGCACGCTGGGCTTACCCCGTTTCAGTGGACAGGTGAAAGTGGTGGTTTCCTCCTTTCTCGCCACCTCGCGGGAGAGAAGAGCGGTCGCCGCGCCGAAGGCGTGGCGGACCGTGGGAGAGGGACGCGGCCCGGGGGTCACGCCGCCTCCCCTTTCTCGCGCGCCTCGAAGCTGGCGGGCGACTCGTAGCCGAGGCTCGAGTGCCGCCGGCGCGGATTGTACCAGCCCTCGATGAACCGGAACACCTCCCGGCGGGCCTCGCCGGGCGTCCGGAACGAGCGCCGCCAGATGAGTTCACACTCCAGCGTGGCGAAGAACGACTCGCACATGGCGTTGTCGTAGGCGTCGCCCACCGAGCCCATCGAGGGCCTGACCCCGGCCCTCCGGCAGCGGCCGCCGAAGGCGTGGGACGTGTACTGGCCGCCTTGGTCGCTGTGGTGGATCACCTCCTCGGGGCGCCGCCGCGCCAGCGCCATGTCGAAGGCGTCCAGCACCAGGGACGTCCTCAGGTGCGTCGCCATCGACCAGCCCACGATGCGGCGGCTCCAGGCGTCGAGCACGACGGCCAGATAGAGGAAGCCCGCCCAGGTGGGCACGTACGTGATGTCGGCCACCCAGAGTTCGTCCGGTCCGGAGGCCGAGAAGTCTCGGTCCACGAGATCCGGCGCGGGCCTGGACTTCGCGGCCCGCTTCGTCGTACTGCCCTTGCGGCGCCGGCTCACGCCCTCGACCCCGGCCGCCCGCATCAGCCGGGCGACCCGGTTCACGCCCGCCTCGCGGCCCCGGGCCCTCAGCTCGGCGTGGATCCGCGGCGCCCCGTACGTTCCGTCGCTCATGGCGTGAATCTCAAGGATCTCCTCGGTGAGCGCCGCGTTCGCACGCGCCCGCTCCGACGGCTCCCGCGTCCGCCACGCGTAGTACCCGCTCGGGGAGAGTCCCAGCAGGCGGCACATCACGCGCACCGGATAGGCGGCCTGGTGATCGCTCACGAACCGGAACCCCCTCGGGGGATCGATCCGCTCTCCTTGGCGAACCAGGCCGTGGCTTTTGCCAATATGTCGCGCTCGATCTTCACACGGCGCAGTTCGCGCTTCAGTTCCCGGACTTCCTTGCGCTCAGCCGTCGTCAGACCGTTGGTGCGACGCCCCTCGTCCAGATCGGCCTGTTCCACCCAGCGCCGGATCGCCGTCGCCGAGGGCTCGAACTCGCGAGCCAACTGGTCCGCGCTCTGCCCCGCACGGACCAGATCCACCATCCGCGCCTTGTACTCCGGCGCGTATCTCCGTCCCGACATGCGACACCTCCTCGTTGTGACCAACGCTCAAAGGTGTCCACCAACTCGGGGTAACTCCACGCGGCAACCGGAACCCCGCGAGGGGCGGGCCGGGCCGGCGGGGTGGCGGATGGGCCCGTAGTACCGGGGACGCGGGGTAATGCCCGTCGAGGGAAGGGGCCCTGAGTTGGGAGCGGTACGGAAAGGAGGCAGGGACATGACCACTGGCGCGAGCCTAACAGGGTCGGTGAGCGTTCGGAAACTCCAGACCGTGCTACATGCGAAAGCGAAGGAAGAACCCGGACGGCGCTTTCACGCCCTTGTCGACAAGGTATGGCGGGAGGACTTCCTGCTGGCGGCATGGGGGATGGTCCGGCGCAACGGCGGAGCGGCTGGCGTCGATGGTGTGACGGTCGCGGACATCGGGGCGCACGGAGTGGAGAGCTGGATCGGGGAACTGTCGCGGGACCTGAAGGATGGCACCTACAAGCCGAACCCGGTGAGACAGGTGCTCATTCCGAAGAAGCAGCCGGGGAAGTTCCGTCCCCTGGGCATCCCCTGCCTGAGGGACCGGGTTGCGCAGACGTCGGCAATGCTGGTGCTGTCGCCGATCTTCGAGGCGGACCTGGAGCCGGAGCAGTACGGATACCGGCCGGGACGAAGCGCCAAGGACGCGGTCAGGCGGGTCCACCGCCTGCTGCGCGGGGGCCGCAACGAAGTGGTCGATGCGGACCTCTCGAACTACTTCGGCGAGATACCGCACGCCGAATTGATGAAGAGTGTTGCCCGGCGCGTGAGCGACGGACGGATGCTCGGACTCATCAAGGCGTGGCTGGAGATGCCGGTGGTCGAGGAGGACGGGGAGGGCGGCACGCGCCGCACGAACCGGGCGCGGAAGGAGAGAAAGGGGACTCCGCAAGGGGCTCCGATCTCGCCGCTGTTGAGCAACATCTACATGCGGCGGTTCATCCTTGGCTGGAAGGCGCTGGGTCATGCCCGGCGCTTCGGTGCGGAGATCGTGAACTATGCGGATGACTTCTGCGTGCTCGGAAGGGCCCCGGCGGCGGAGATGCTGGCGGCGGTCAACCGGCTCATGGAACGACTGAAGCTACCGGTCAACGCCCGGAAGACCCGATGCCTCCGATGCCCCGAGGAGCCTCTCGAGTTCCTTGGATATCGCATCGGCTGGAACTATCGCCCGAAGGACGGAAGCCGGTACATCGGCACTCGGCCAAGCAAGGCGAGCGTTCAGAGCATACGCTGCGGGATCCGCGCGCAAACGGACCCACGGTACGAGGGCTGGCCAGCCGAGGAGGTCGTAGGGCGCCTCAATCGGATGATATCCGGATGGGCAAACTACTTCACACTCGGCCAGGTCGGTCCGGCCTACGCGGCTGTGGATACGTACGCGGCCCAGCGGCTGCGACAGTGGTTCTGCCGGAAGCACAAGGTGAAATCAGGAAAATACGTGCGATTTTCCAACCGATGGCTGTGGGAGAAATGCGGCCTCACGCGCCTTGCGTTGACGACACGACACCTTCCGTGGGCGAAGGCATGATCCCGACTGAGAGCCGGATGCGGGAGATCCGCACGTCCGGTTCGATGAGCGGGGGCTGGAAACGTAACTACGGGAGCCGGTCTGAGGCCCGGAGCGAAAGCGACGGAATAGCCACCGGACCCTACGGTCGGCGCGCCAGCGGTCTGAGGTGGTCCCAGTTTTTTGGACAGGTCGTTAAGGTGGATTCCAGGAAGGAACGGGAGGCACCGAGATGGCCGGGAAGAGACGGCGGTTCACGCCGGAGTTCAAGGCGCGGGTGGCGCTGGAAGCGCTGCGCGAGCGGGACAGCGTGCAGGCGATCGCGAGGCGGCACGAGCTTCATCCGAACCGGGTGAGCACGTGGAAGCGGCAGTTGCTCGAGGGGCTGCCGGAGGTGTTCGCCGGGGGCGCGGGCCGCAGGCTCGCCAAGGAGCACGAGGCGAAGGTCCGGGAGCTGCACGCCAAGATCGGGGAGCTCACGGTCGAGCGGGATTTTTTTCGTCGCGGGCTCAAGCGCTGAGCCGGGCGGAGCGGGTGCGGATGATCGAGCGGGACGGGCCGCCGAGTCTTTCAAGGCAGTGTGCGCTGGCGGGGGTGAGCCGGTCGTCGCGGTACTACCGGCCGAAGGGGGAGAGCGCGGAGAACCTGGCGCTCATGCGGCGCATGGACGAGCTCCACATGGACTACCCGTTCTACGGGAGCAGGCAGATGATGCGCCATCTCCGCCGCGAGGGCGTCGTCGCGGGCCGGCACCGGATCCGGCGGCTCATGCGGCTGATGGGAATGGAGGCGACCTACCGGCGGCCGCGCACGAGCGTGGCGAACTCGGAGCACCGGGTCTTTCCCTACCTGCTGCGCGGCCTGGCGATCTCGCGGGCGGACCACGTGTGGTGCGCGGACATCACCCATGTCCCCGTGACGCAAGGGTTTTTCTACCTCGTGGCGGTGATGGACCGGGCGACCCGGCACATGCTCGCGTGGCGGCTGTCGAACACCATGGACGCGTCGTTCCGCGTGGACGCGCTGGACGACGCGCTGGGCCGGCGGGCTCCGGAGATCCTCAATACCGACAGTGAGTATGTGAGGGCCGGTTGAGGTAGGAACAAAAGGTGTGTAAAAAGGGAGGCGACGTACCTTTCAGCTGACCAATCACAGCGGATCCGGGGGGAGACCCGGAGAAAGGACGTCGCCTCATGGGCAACGATACGCGGGAGAGATTCGACGGGCCAGCGTGGGAGACGCTGGAGGTGTGGGTGCGGGAGCAGGCGCGGGACATGATCCAGGCGGCGCTGGAGGAGGAGGTGACGGAGCTCTTGGGCCGGGTGAAGTCTGAACGGCGTGCGGCGGTGGACGCGCCTCCGGGCTACCGGAACGGGTACGGCAAGCCGCGTCGTCTGGCCATGAGTTCGGGGACGATCGAGGTGCGGCGGCCTCGGGTCGGGGGCCTGGAGGAGCGGTTCGAGAGCCGGGTGCTGCCGTTGTTCGCGCGCCGGACGCGGGAGGTGGGGGACTTGATCCCGGAGCTGTACCTGCACGGGCTGGCCGAGGGCGACTTCGAGCTGGCGCTCAGGGGGCTGTTGGGCGAGGGGGCGCCGCTGTCGAAGTCCTCGGTGAGGCGGCTCAGGGCGAGGTGGACGGCGGAGCACGAGGCGTGGAGCCGGCGGCCGCTGGGCGACCGTGAGTTGGTGTACGCGTGGGCGGACGGGATCTACGTGAAGGCGGGGCTCGAGAAGGACAAGGCGGCCCTGCTGGTCGTCATCGGCGCGATGAGCGACGGGACGAAGGAGGTGCTGGCGGTCACGCCGGGCTACCGCGAGTCGACGGCGTCGTGGGCGGCGGTGCTGAGGGATCTGAAGGCTCGGGGGCTCGGGACGCCGAAGCTTCTGGTGGCCGACGGGAACCTGGGGATCCGGGGCGCGGCGCGGGAGGTGTGGCCGGAGACCGCCGAGCAGCGGTGCTGGAACCACAAGACGACCAACGTGCTGGACCGGCTGCCCAAGAGAGAGCAGATCGCGGCGAGGGAGATGCTGCGCGCGGCGGCGTACGCGCCCTCGCGGGCGGCGGCGAAGGAGGCGCGCGACGCGTTCGCCGACCGCTACGCGGACGCGCAGTCCAAGGCGGTGGCCGTGCTCGAGGACGACTGGACCGGATGACGGCCTTCTACGACTTTCCGGAGAAGCACTGGCGGCACCTGAGGACGACCAACGTGGTGGAGAGCCCGTTCGCCTCGGTCCGGCTCCGCACGACCGCGGCGAAGCGGTTCAAGCGGGGGGACAACGCCACGGCGCTGATCTGGCGGCTGCTGCTGGTGGCGTCGAGCGGCGCACCGGGGAGGGCCTCTCCAAGCGCGAGGTGATGCGCTGCCTGAAGCGCTACGTGGCCCGCGAGATCTACCGCGTCCTCACCGCCCCATCGTCCGCTTGACAAACATGAGAGCGTCCAGGGCGCCCAGTTCACCAGCGAGGCGTTCGCCGAGCGCGTGCTGGGTGCGGGCGTGGCGTTCTCGATGGACGGCCGGGGCCGCTTCCTCGACAACATCTTCATCGAGCGGCCGTGGCGGTCGCTGAAGTACGAGGCCGTGTACCTCCACGAGCTCCGCGACGGGCTGGACGCCGAGCGCATCATCGGCTCGTGGATCGACTTCTACAACGAGGTGCGCCCGCATTCGTCCCTCGGCGGGCGGACGCCGGGCGAGGCCTACCGCAACGGCACGGGGGCGGTGTGAACGGCGGATCTCCGCACCTGCCGGAGCGCGCCCTCCCGAGTCGCCGCGGCCGAGCGGAAACCCGGGATCCGCCCGTCCCGGACGCCTCGCGCCATCGGCGGCCAAGCCCCGGTCACCGGCCGGGTTCCCCTCCCGGCCACCGGGGCCCATGTTGGAACCTGTCCTTCCCCCGCCGGTGGAGGACCTACGGGTGGAGCACCCACCCCGGGACAACTCACGGAGAATGCTCCCGAGGGCTCTCACAATCACTCGGAATCCACCTTAACTTTGCCCTCGGACTGTCCAACGAAGTAGGACCACCTCACAACATCGAGGGCATCGGCCCCGTCGAGGCGTGGCGCGCCTACAACGCGGGCGCGGTCGTCGAGCAGCGGATCGCCGAGCTGGGCCAGCTCTCGGCCGGGCGCACCGCGGTGGACGACCTCGGCGGCAACGCCCTGCCGTGGAGCCTCGCCGCGCTCGCCCACCAACTCCTCCACATCCCGCGCGCGAACTGCCTCGGCGGCCGCTGGCGCGCCGTCCAGCCGCGCGGCATCCGCCTGCGCCTGCTGCGCGCCCCCGCCAGGATCACCTCCCACGCCCGCCGAACCTCGCTCGGGTTCGCGCGCGCCGAACCGGCCCTCGGCCTCCCGCGACCGGCGCTCCGGGCCATCGAGCGGGGTCTCCCGCCGCCCGCGCCCGCCTGACCGGTCCCAACTCCGGCTTTCCGAAGGCGCCGCGCGGCGGCGCCCCCTCCCCGTGTCTCCGCGAGCCGCCCGGGACGCTCCGGGAGCGCCCCCGGGACGTCCCCGACGCCCGGCGCCGCCTCGAAAACGCCCCTCCCGGCACCGAACCGCCGCCCCCGCGGGTCATAATCACGCCCCCGGCCCACGACTATCCGCCAATGCAGGATCCGGGTTTACTACAGGAACTCCGCGCAACGCCGACCTGAAGCTCTCCATTTCTGCACCTGTCTGGTTTTACACGTCGCGGCAGCCGCACCGCCGCACACGTCTTCCGCGCTATCCTCCAGTATTCGATCCGGCGAACGGCTTCTTCAATTGGTCGACAGCCTGCAGAAATGAATATGATAGCGCAAGAAACCAACCGCAGCTGCTCTTCCTAGGCAAGTCTGACAAAATGTTGTCATCAAAAACGGGTTGAGACATGTTGACGCCGGCTGGCAATCGCGACTCGGCACCTAGGACGACTCCAAGGCTCACGGTCATTTTGTCGCCAAGGCGAATACTAGGTCCCAAATAGTACTCTGTCTTGGCCGGCTCTTGTATTCCTAATCCAAACGTTACAGCTAGCCATGGCCGACGTGTGTGGTACACGTGTGCGAGAGTTGCGACCCCAAGGGAAAAATCATCTCTCTTGTCAGGCTCGGCGATGATCCGCCTTGCGTCGGTCACTGACGGATGTGGCTGCAGCGCGTACGCTGGATCTGTTAGCGAGCGTACCGTGAAACCGCCGCCGAAGGCGAGCGCCCAACTCGAGCTTCGTACGTAGATCGTCAGAACGCGGTCCTGGAGTGCTTTGCCGCCTTCGCATTCGGTTTCGCCGTTGCGGGTGAGTAGAACGACGTAACCCCCATAGATGTCGTCATGCGTGACCGAAAGTTCTTTCGTAGTAAGCAGGGGCATAAGACCGGCGACCGGCGGTTCAGGTTCGAGACTGCGGATCTCATATGTAAACATGGACTCGCACGTGTTCTCGATCTGGATCGTAAACTGCTCTCGATCCTTCAAGTTCAACGTATACGTGCGATCGCTGTCCCGGGCGTGGTCGAAGGTGATCGTCTGTTGCGCCAAGACGGCTGTCGTCGAGAGCGGACATGCGATCAGGATGATCAGCAGAGCGTGAAGGCGGCGTGCGAGCATGAGGTCTGCTCCTTGTTCTCGGAAGTGAGCTGTGTCGGGACCGAACAGCGGGAGCCGCCGGCTGGTTTCGAGCGGCAGCACTGAAAGCAGAAGATTGATAGATGTGGGTAGCTGTAGTGCCCTGGATCCCGTTGTCAGAGCGAGGCTGGTGCTCAGCGTACACCGGGACGTAACGGCCTGGCGGGTGGATCTTACGGCAGGCCGTCAGATCGCTACCCCACTGCATGGAGCCAGCCGCGGCTCCCCACTGCACCGGACGGGATAGACAGTCGTGAGACGGCCGGAGTTCGCCTTCTTCTGCTCATTCGACACGGCGATCTGGGCCGTCTCGGAGACGTTCCGCTTGGCAGCGGGGTACTGGCTGCTGCGCGCGGGGGCCGTAAGTTCGTCCCCGTCGATCTCCATCAACCGCTGCCCCTCGACTCCAGTCGTTGTCGTGAGGAGTGAGGCCGCCACCGACCGGCGAACCTCAAATCGAACCATCGGACCTCCTGCCCCGCTACGAAAGGTGTTCAGAGATGGCCGCCCTGACTTGGCGCAGCGTGCGACTCTCTGTGCCCCCCCCCAAATTTGGTTGGAATGTACCATAGCGAGGTTTCGTGGCGGCGCGCCAGCCCTGCGCCCAGGGTGCGCGAGGAAGACCGGGGGCGCAGAACCCGGCCACCGACGGAACGTGTTGCGCCTTGGCCGACGAGTCGTGTGAAGTCTTGCCCGCTTTCGACGTATAGGAGATGAGGGGCTTTCACGTGCGCGATCCACGCGGGAGGTCCTGTGGCTTGCTCGGCCGGGGCCGCTGGGAGGCGCGGTTTTATTCTTCCTCCGGCTCCTTACGCTCCCGATCAAATCCCAAATGACGTGGCGAGGAGAGCGGAATGTCTCGAACCGAGACGGGTTCTCTGGAAGATCATCACGGCAATCCATACTCGATGCGGTTGATGAGCATCACCTCGCTCGCGGCCAGCATCACCTTCGGGCTGGTCTCGGTGCTGCATTCCGGCGCGCAGAGCGGCCCAATGGGCTCTACATCACGATGGCGTTCCTCATCGCCGCCTTCGCTCCGAAAGCTCTCCAGAAGTTCGCCGAGGCGAAGTTCCCCCAGTCGCCCGCCGGAACGGGAGCTGCGGAGTAAATGGCAAGCGACAGGCCTAGGACGCCCGAGACCTGTGAACTCGTCCTGAAGGGGTTCCGATTTTCCGGGAGGCTGTCGAACAGCAAGGCCAACTTTCGGTTCATCGTGGACCTGCGGTTCGTCAACGACAGGAAGAACTTCGACAGCGAAACACGCCGTCATGCCCAGCCTCGACACGTTCTGGGAGTGCGACACGAATCGAACAAGCCGAATTTCGTCCGTAACTTGTCTGAAGCTGCCCGGAACGCCCCGTTCGTGAGCTTCAACATGAGCCGGATCGACTCGTGGGACGCGCTGATTCTCGGAGTGAATGCGAAAGGCCTCCATCCGATCCAGTTCAAGGTGATCGACGTCAACCGCGCGGATGCGTGGGATTGGGTGAAGGGGATCCTCGGCGGGATCATCGAGTCGCTGAAGTACCAGGCGAAGAAGACGATCGAAGCCACGCAGCAGGGCGACGGGGAGGACGAGAGCGAACTCGTGTCCGACAAGACAGTGGTAGCAGGATCATTGGGCGGGGCGGCGGCGGACCTCCGATCCTGCGGATTCCGACGCGTGCCGATCACTGATTCCGATCCATGCCGATCACCGATTCCAGTGCATGCCGATCACCGATTCCAGTGCATGCGGATCGGTGATTCCGATTCATGCCGATCACCCTGGAGCGAGCGAGTAGCGGTGCTGGAGAACCTGCTGTAGCGCCCCCCTCTTCCCTTCTCGGCGGAGGTCCCCCGAGACGAGGAGGGAGAGGGTGTCGCAGAAGAGGTTGTCCATGCGCAAGATCCGAGAACTGATGCGCCTGAAGTACGAACTCGGGCGCAGCCACCGCGAGATCGCGGCCTCGCTGGGCGTCGCCAACAGCACGGTGAGCGACTACGCGGGCCGGGCGAGGGGGGCCGGGCTTTCGCGGCCGCTGCCGGAAGGGCTGGACGACGCCGCTCTGGAGGCGGCGCTGTTCCCTCCGCTTCCGCCCCTCGCGGGTTCCCCGTCCCGAGCCGGACTGGGACCCGGTGCACCGTGAGCTTCAGCGCCACAAGTGCAGGCGCCCCGGCGAATGGGAGCGCTTGGCAGTCTGGACAGTGTAGCAGTCGGGTCCTCCGCGGCGGTTCCTGGTACTTCTTCCCGGGGTTCCTCCGCTCCGCGAGCCGGGACGGGGACTCCACCGTCAACCGGTACTTCAGCTACGGGTTCCGTGTTGCCCGGACGCTCAATCAATTCCTGCATCCTTATCTCCTTACCGCCTCGCGGCGGCCGCATGAGGTCCGCACCTGTCATGATGGGAGCGGTGCGTGGCTACGTGCTGGAGCGGATGATCCCGGGTTGGGGCCGCGCGCGCGACATCGATTCTCGGTCCGAGGGCCACGTTCCTGGCGTCCGTGTCTGGTTGGTGGTGCCTCCGCCCCTGGCGCGCCTGGCCACCGGGGTCGTCCCGCCGGGGTCGGCGGCGGGGCGATCGAGGGCGCGGATCTGTCGCGGTTTCGGAGCGTGGCGGGTTCGGCGCGGAGCGCGAGAGGTGGCGTAACATCCGGCAACTCCCCGGCGCTTCAGTTGCGGGTCACCCGGCGGACGACGCGTCCATCCCGGTCGAAGATGAGTAGCGGCGGGGAGAGAATGTCCCCGGTCAGGTCGAGAGAGAGCGCGCGTTGGCGCTTCGGCACATCCGCGGCCTCACCGCCGGTGCCGGGCAGCGCATACTCATCGGCGAGGCTCGCATCGACCGTGTACCCCAGGTCGGCCAGCGACCAGATCGTAACCGCGCTCAGCGGATGCTCAGCGCCGCGATTCAGACGCGACGTCATCAGTTCGGGGCCGAGCACCGATTCCCGCCAGTGCGAGTCAACTGAACCAAGCCCCCCTCGGATCTCCACCGGCACCTTGGCATATTCGTAGTCGGTTCCGCCGGCCGAGTCGAACGCGGCGATCGCCAGCGGGCCCGCGAAGTAGAGGTCGACGGGGATACCGGGACTGCTGGTCCACCGGAGCAGCCCCAGCTCTTCCCAGCTCGGTCCGATGCCCAGCGCGTGGCCCAATTCGTGCAGGATGACGGCGTTCGCGTCCTCCTCCCCGAGCCGTTCAACGTCGTCCGCGTCGATGTGGATGGCGGCGAGTACGGGAAGCAAGGACTCCGCGCGCAACCAGCATGTCGCCGCGTATCCCAGAGTTCCGCCGGGTCCGTCAACGCTCCGAACCGAAACAAGCACGGTGAGGTCATCCACCTCTCCCATGCGGGCGTCCAGGGTCAGGCTCGTGCAGCCGAGTTCCGTGTTCTCGGGAACGGGCACGTTGGGCAGCTCGCTCTCCCGGAGCACATCCATCCAGTGCCCCGCTGCGTCGCGAAGTCTCGGGCTCAGGGATTCCGCGCCCGCATCCATCGGCACGATGTCGATCTCGAACGCGCCCGGGACGCGATCCCGCACCTGCACGGCGAACGACTGCGAGACGCCCAGCCCCGCACCGTCCGTCGCGGTGACCGTCACGGTCGCCGTCCCGGGGCCGGCGGGTTCGAGCGTGATCCGCTCGCCGTCCGCGCCCGTGGAGACGACGCCGACATCGCCGGACGCGGCGGTGTAGGCGAGGGAGTCGCCGTCCGGGTCCCTGAAGTAAAGCGCGTTCGTCACGGCGACCTCGTGCGCGCCGGCCTGCAATCGGTGCGGTGGGATCGACCGCTCGGCGAGGGGAGGCCGGTTGGCGTCCGCCGCGAACAGAACGATGGGGTCGCCGGGGGCGAGAACCAGCCCAAAGAAGCCGGGCGGCAGGGCGGGTGGCGCGCTCACACTGACGTGCGTCGCGCCGGCATCCTCCCCGGATCGGGTCACGGTGACTTCGCCGCTCACGCCCGTCCCGGCCGCGAACGTGACGGCCTCGGAGGACAGCGCGCCGTCGTACGCGGTGAGCCCGAACGAGATCTCGAACGGCAGGCCTTCGACGACGGTGGCCGCCACGCGCGCGGGGCCCGGCGCCAGGTGATCCGGGTTGTCCACCCGCTCGAGTTCAGGCCGCAGGACGAACGGTGCGCCGGCGTTCTCCTGCAGAAACAGTTCTTCCAGGTGGGACAGCCCCGTGAACATGCCGGCCGGCAACCCGCTCAGGTCGTTGTAGCCGAGGGCCAGACGCCTGAGTTGCGAGAGATCCGAGAACACGCCCTCCGGCAGCTTGGCGAGCCGGTTCGCGTCCAGCCACAGCACCTCGAGCTGCGCGAGGCTCCGGAAGACCGTCGGGGGGAGGGCCGGCAGCGCGTTGTCCGCGAGATCGAGGACTCTCAGGCCGGAGAGGTCCGAGAAGATGCCCGCCGGCAGCCTCTCCAGCCCGTTCTCGGGAAGTCGCAGTTCACGCAGGCTCGACAGCCCGGCGAAGAGTCTCGCGGGCAGCGCGCGGAGTCCGGTGTAGGTCAAGTCCAGGGACTCCAGGCTCGACAGCCCCGCGAACACGCTCTCGGGCAGCCGCTCAAGGAGGTTTTCCTGGAGTTGCAGGACCCTCAGACCCGTCAGGCCCGTGAAGTCACCCGCCCGGATGGAGATGGGTGTCTCGCCGAATAAAGCGCTCAGGTCCAGTTCGGTAATCGACGCCAGGTGCGCGTCCGTTACTTCCGCGCAGTCCTGCACCGCCGACTGGCCTACGATGCCGTCCCGTACCCTGTCCCAACGGTCGCACACGCCCTCTTCGATGGTCACCGTGGCCGACCGTCGAGGCCCGATGCGGTACGCCATGCCTCCGTCCCCGGCTTCGAGCGTAACGACGAAGACCTCGCGAGTCGGTTCGATGTCGGTGTCGTCGGCGATCGGAATCTCGAGGGTCGCCTCCGCCGCGCCCGCCTCGATCCGGATCGTGCCGCCCGCGCCGACTTCGTAGTCCGAGCCGTCGGCGTCCGCGGTCCCGGGATCGGTGTCGATCCCGATCGTGTAGCCGACCGAGATCCCGTGTGCCCGCAAGGGGCTGACTCCGATCTTCAGGCCAACGGTTTCTCCCTCCCGCGCGGCCGCCGATTCGGTCGCGAGAGTGACCAGCGCGGGAGGCCCGTCCGGCGCGGTGGGAGCGGTTGGGGTGGTGGGTGCGTCGTCGCAGGCCGCGGCCAGGGACACGGCCAGAATCACGGGAGTAGAAGGGGCTTTGGTCTTCATCTCGTATCCGTCTCAGCCGTCGGCTGTTGCTCAATCATGGTTGGGGGCGGTACGGGACCGCGCGAGTCGTCCAAAGGTATACCGGATCCGCTCCTAAAGGGTCCGGATGACGGGCGGCGGCGCGGTCCGACGTGCTCTTGGAGCCTCTCACCGCGAAAGTAGCCCCTCACTCCGGCGCCCCGCTACTCCGAGTCACTGCGGGCTCAGCGGAACATGTACTGAAGGCGGGGATTCACGTCTCGCAGGCGTCCGCCTTCTCGACCACCGACAGCTTGTACGCCGCGGTGAACCGCCGCCGCGTCGCCTTCGCCGCAACCTCCGGATCCGGCCCCGCCGCCTCGCCTCGCTTGCCCTCCCCCGAAGGGAGGGACGTTCCGTTCAACTTCATTCCGTCTCCTCGTTCCATCGTGAAACTCTCTGCCTCGCCCTACTCTAATATCTTTCTCCCTTCGTGTCTCCATGCCGTTGGCAGAGAGGGCTGCTCGTCGAACCGGACGTGCGGATCTCCCGTTATGTTGAGTTCAACATAACGGGAATTATGTTGCGGTCCCGGTTATGTTGCGGGCGAGTCGTATCGTATTGCTGGACATGAAGATGCGCCATATGAACGCAACATAATATCCTTCTCTCAGAGTGCGGTCAGGACACTCATGAGTCCGTTGCCTGTCTTCCACGGGCGATCCGGTCCGGGCTCCGTGGCATCGCAGAGTGCCATGGCCTTGGCTTTCATCTCCATGTCGATCTCGGCGTAGACGTTGGTGGTGTCGAGGCTGGCATGTCCGAGCCAGGCCCGGATCGTGTTCAGATCGATCCCGGCCCGGAGCAGGTGGCGGGCGCTCGTGTGACGGATCGTGTGAGGCGTGATCCGTCTTCCGGCGAGCGAGGGTACGCGGGCTCCGGAGCGCTCGACGAGCCGATAGACGCCGAACCGCGCATACGGTCTTCGTTGCCGGCTGAGGAAGACGGTGTCTGCGGCTTTCTGGCCCTGCGCGAGCTCGGCGAGCACGGCTTCGGTCCGCGGCCACAGCGGACACTGCCGCTCTTTTCTGCCCTTGCCATGGATGTTGACGAGCGCGTGTGCGCCGTCGCGTCGTCCGATCCGCGGATCGTCCACGAGGAGCTGCGTCGTTTCGGAGACGCGGGCGCCGGTGTTGTAGAGGAAGAGGAGGAGGGCGTGTTCGACCCGGCCTCTGGGCGTTCGGCGGTTCGGGACCTCGAGCAGTTCGGCCATCTCGGTCTTGGTGAGCCACCCGATCGGCTTCGGCGCCGCCTTCTTCGAGGCGATCGTCCGGATACAGCCGGTCCACTCGATGCGCGCGGGATCGCGACTGGCGACGAAGCGTGCGAATGCGCGGATCGCCGATAGCCGCTGGTTGCGAGTCTGCACGGAGCAGCCGCGGTCCTCCTCGAGGTGGTCGAGGAACTGGCGCACGCGCCGGGGCGTGAGGTCCTCTATCGCGATCCGGTCGACCGGTTTGCGGATCCTGGTGCCGACGAACGGCAGGAGGAGGAGGAAGGTGTCGCGGTAGCTCTTCCGGGTGTTGCGGGCGAGGTTGCGCTCGGTGACGATGTGCTCGGTGAGGAAGCGGCGGAGCCAGGGACCGAGGGTGCGGGGGCTACTCATGGTTGTCTCCTTCGTTGACGTAGGCGTCGAAGCGCACCGAAGCCTGCCGCGGCAGCTCGGGCGTCATCGAGAGGTAGACCCGGGTGCCATCGAGCTTGGTGTGCCCGAGCCAGATGGAGAGAGCAGGCAGCAGTCGCTGGACATCGGCACCCTGCCGGTACCGGGACTCCAGCCGGTGAACGGCTGCTGCGTGGCGCAGCGAGTGAAGGCACGGAGCTCGCCGTCCGTCGCCGGGAAGCCCGATCCCGGCAACCTTGAGCAGCTTGGCGAACGCGGTGCGGGTCGTGCGCTCGGCCAGAGGCGCACCGTCGCGATTGGCGAGGAAGGTCGAGGCGGTGCCCTTGGGAAAGGGGCGTTCGGCGCGCTTGGCGGCGTGGGCACCCAGCGCGTCGGCAAGCTTCGGGCAGACGGGAACGAGGCGGGTCTTGTAGAACTTGGTGTCGCGTATGGTCAGCAGCGCATCGGGCAGGTCGACATCGCCGAGGGTCGGGCGCCGGGCCTCGCCGAAGCGCTGCCCTGCGCCGTAGAGCAGCAACGGCAGCGTCCGCAGAGTGTCGGCGTCGATCTGATGCGAACCCCGCCGACTGATACCGATGGCGTCGAACAGGCGCTGCAACTCGTTGCGGGAATAGACGTAAGACGGTACCGAGCGTGATCGTCTCGGCTCGCTATTACGTGCTGGAAGCGGCGACCGGGTCAGATAGCCGCGGCTGATCGCGTAGCGGTAGAAGCCGGCCAAGGCACCGTACTTGTTGGCGCGGTACCGGGTAAGCGGACCCCTGCCGGCAAGGAAATCGAGAACGTCGGCCTGGACGACGGTGTCGCAGCCGATGCTGCCATCGACATGCTCCAGGAACAGATACAACAGGCGTGCGCCGCTGTCGAACTTCGCGCCGTGGGCGCGGCGCCAGGCGATATAGTCGTTGACCGCATCCCGGAGCATCATGCCAGCCCCTCCAGATCGATGTCGGCGATCTCGCGGAGGGTGCTGAGCTGCACCTTGGCGTACACGGCGACGGACGAGGTGCTGCGGTGGCCGAGGTAGTCGCCGACCTCCTTGAAGGAGAGGCCACGGTCGAGCAGGTGCTGCGCTGCGGCGTGGCGCAGTGCATGGGCACCGCGACGCTTGCCGGTGATCCCAAGCCGATCCACGCGTCTTCGGACGATGCCCGACACTACGTTCCGGTCTACCGGATGAATCGGAGCGATCAGCGTGAAGAACAGCGCCCTCTCCGGGCGCATCGGACGAGCCTCGGTGAGGTAACGCACGATTGCCCGTCCGACACCGCGGGAGAGCGGATAGTGTTGCGTGCATCCCGACTTGGAGCGGCGTACCCGCAGCGTCTCCTCTTCCCAGTCCAGATCATCGAGCCGCAGGCCGGCGACCTCGCCGGCACGCAATCCGTACGCGATCGGCACCATCGGGATGGCCCGGTCACGCACGTCGACCGGCCGGTTGCCTTCGGACGTTGCGAGCAGGCGTCGCGCCTCGTCCCGGTTGAGTCCCTTCGGAAGCGTCTCACCGGGATGGAACCGTGTCGGCATGATCCCGTCGGCCAGCCCCGGTCTACACCAGCCCTGGTGTTCAGCGAACCGGAAGAAGGTGCGCAGACGCTGTGCGTAGTTGCGGATCGTGAGCCGACCGCAGCCGCGTGCGTGCCAGCGCGCGACCGCCCGGTCGATGTCGGAGATAACGACCGCGCCCAGGGCCGTGCCCCACTCGTCACGCCGATGCTTCGGACGACACCGTTCGGCTCGAGGCGTCGTTCGGGAGCGAAGGAAGTGCGTACTTCGCGGCGTATCCTCCGCGTGAGCACGGAGAGAGTGGCGACGCGAGTTGGGACGCCGGCGGCAAGCAACGCTTGCGCGAGGACATCTTCTACGTGTCAGCGGATCGCCTCGGGCCGCAGCAGACGCTTCCGTTTGAGGAGGAAGGCCCTCCCTCCGCCACTCCGTTGGGCAGGAGGGGCGAGTACGTGCTGTGGTATCTGGAAACGCGTGGCCATGTCCCGGTCGGCACGGCGGTGCGGCGCAGGAGGGAACCCAAGATCCTCCCTGGCGTACACGGTCAATGCCGCCTTCGCCGAGCCGTGCCAGGTCTCGGCCGCCGACCTCGCCCCTGATCGGCCCGGCGCCGTGATCCATCTGGGCGACGACATCCTCGCACCCCCCCCTCTCTCCAGACCCCGTTATCGTTGGACCGGGATTGGCCAGCTCATGACCGACAACGGAGCGGCGTACCGCTCGAAGCGGTGCCCCTGTGTCGGCCCAGGCCAACCTCAGGTCGCGCTCCCTCGGGTGGCCCCTCGCGATGCCGCCGAGACGCTCGCACGCGGCCATCGGACGCCGTACTCCCTTCCAGCGCCTCCTGGAGCCCAGTAACCCGAGTCCCCCGATATCTCGTTGACCCTCTGTTGATCAGCGCTGCGATCCTTTGACGCATGGTGCGCGGCGAAGTTTCCGCGCGCCACGACGATCGGTTAGGTTCACCTCGTCACCAGGGATCGCCCATGTCGAAGTCGAAGACGGACGCCGCGAAGTCTCGAACCGCTGTCGGAAAACCCGGCCCCGGCACGGGCTCGACTACGCGCGCGGACCGAGACCGGACGACGGACGGCATCACCATCACCCGCTGGAACCTCGGTCTCTCGCTCACCATCGCGCTCACGGTCATGGCGGGAGCCTTCTCCCTTCTTTGGGAGCGGACGAACGCCCTCCACGACACGCAGATTCAACTCGTTAGCCGGGTCTCCGGCCTCGAAGCGCGGGTCTCCGGCCTCGAATCGGAGGTGCGCGAGTTGCGCCTGGAAATGCGAGCCCTGCGCGAGGAAGTCCGCAGCGACATCAGCGATCTGCGCGAGGAAGTCCGCAGCGACATCAACGATCTCCGCGAGGAAATGCGTGCCGGCATGCAGGAACTCGCCGACCTGATCCGCGCCAGAGAGACCCCGGGCGCCGGCGCCGGGTAACCCCTCTCCGCTCCGCCCCCGCGCGGGTTCCGTGGCGGGTTCCAGAGGAGCAACTCGTCCTGTGTCTCGGCTTCGACCTCTCCGCTCCGCCCCCGCGCGGGTTCCGTGGCGGGTGCCCGGGCGTTGTCGGGCTCATCACCCTCGGCGAGGTGGCCTCGAAGTGGTTCGAGGCGCGCCCGTCGCGTCCCGAGGTGGAACCCGCCGGCCCCTTTCTTTTGGCCGGGGTCTGCATGACGGTGCTTGAGGCCCTCCCCACTTGATACCACATTGAGGCTTACGCGGAGATTGGGTCCGTATCGGTAACGGACTCACGGGGAAGAGGAGACGGGGCATGACGGCAGAGGGCTGGACGATTATCGGAGCGGCCATCGCGCTCGTTGGCGCGTTCACGCCTGTGCTTCTGGGCATCCGCCGAGATCTCACGGGCCTGACCCGGGATGTAGCGGACCTGCGTGAACGAATGGCCCGGCTCGAAGGGTTGTTCGACGGCTTCATCCGCCGCGACGGACGTGTGTCCAGCCCCTCCGCCTGACGCCGTGAAGTCTCGGACGGCCGTCCGGAGGATGGACGGGATCGCCATCACGCGCCGGAGTCTTGGGCTCTCGCTTACCATCGCGCTCACCGCCCTGACGGGAGCGTTCCAACCGGGTTCCGTGGTGGGTGACGGGACGTTAACATGGCCCCCCGTTCGGCGGTCGCGCGGCCGCCCGCGGGAAACTTCGGTTCGGGCCGCCCCGTAGGTCCGTGACAGCCGATGGCGGCCGGTCCCGGGGGGACACAGGGCAGATGAGCGTCTTCATCTTCATCATCATCATCGTCGGGCTCATCACGCTCGGCGAGGTGGCCTCGAAGTGGTTCGAGGCGCGCCCGTCGCGTCCCGAGGTGGAGTCCGCCGGGGACGACGAGGAGATCGAGCGACTGCGCGAACACGTGGCGCTCCTCGCGAGTCAGGTGGACCGGTTGACGGAGGAGCAGCGGTTCATGACCCGCCTCCTCGAGACCGGCGCGCGAGGCGACGCGCCGCCAGCGGATGAGACAGGCTGAGACGCGCCCGGGGGCGCGACCCGATTCACGACTGCGGGAACCGAATCGATGCTGAACAGAGAAGACATTGAGAGCTACCTCATCCGCACCGAAGCGGACTTCGAGGAACTCGACGAAGGACTTTGGTTGGTCCACGCCACGGGCGAGTCCGCGGAGCAGCGGCCGGGAATCGTGGTCAACTACCAGCCGCCCGTCCTCGTATGCCGCGCCGACGTGCGGGCCCTTCCGATCGACGACGAGGACCAGCTCGCGCTCTACCGGCGGCTCCTGGAGCTGAACGCGGTGGACCTCATCCACGGGGCCTACGGTCTCGAGAACGACGAGGTCATCCTGAGCGACACGCTGGAGCTGGAGAACCTCGATTTCTCCGAGTTCCGCGCCACGCTCGAGAGCCTCACCCTGGCGCTGACCACGCACTGGGACAGCTTGACCACCGAAATCCCCAGCGACTGAAGAAAAAACACAAGGACAGGCATGAAATGGGTGTCCTGGACCGTCTTACCCGCCTGATTCGTTCGAACATCAACGACCTCATCGCTCGGGCCGAGAACCCCGAGAAGATGCTGATCCAGATCATCGAGGACATGCGCCGCCAGCTCGCCCAGGCGAAGCAGGAGGTGGCGGTCGCGATCGCCGACGAGCGCAAGCTGCGTGCGCAGTTCGAGGAGACGCGCGGCCAGGCGACGGAGTGGGAGCGCCGGGCGCGGCTCGCCATCCGCGAGGGCCGCGACGACCTGGCCCGGCAGGCGCTCGTGCGCGGGCAGGAGCACGCGCAGCACGCGCGCGAACTCGAGGAGCAGTGGCAGAAGCACCGCGCCGAGACGGACAAGCTCAAGGATTCGCTGCGGCAGTTGAACGCCAAGATCGAGGAGGCGAAGCGCAAGAAGAACCTCCTCATCGCGAAGCAGAAGCGCGCCGAGGCCCAGAAGCGCATCCACGACACGATGCAGGGGCTGCAGGACAAGAGCGCCTTCCGCGCCTTCGACCAGATGACCGAGAAGATCGAGGAGGCGGAACGCCGCGCCCTGGCGAGCGCCGAGGTCACCGAGGAACTCACCGGCGACACGCTGCTGGGCGAGTTCGCGGCGCTGGAGGCCGGCGGCGACGCGGCGGTCGAGGACAAGCTGCTCGCCATGAAGGCCTCCATGGGCCTCCTCGCCTCCGGCGAGCCGGAGGAGGAATTGAAGGCCCTGGGCGCCGGCGCCGAGTCCGACGAGATCCCGGAGGCCGAACTCCTCGACCTGTCGGACCTGCCCGACGAGTCCGACGAGTCCGGCGAATCCGACGACGACGCGGCCGAGGCGGCCGGCGGAACGGAGCGCGCCGGCGGCTCGTGAGCACGGCGGGCACTTCCTCCTCCCGGGAACGGCTCTCCTCGTCCCGGATCACCATCCTCTGCGAGGGCGCGTTCGGCGTCGAGACGGCGAAGACCGCCTCCTCGGCCGTCCGCTACCAGCCCGAGCGCGTGACCTCGGTGATCGAGTCCCGCTTCGCCGGGCGCACCGTGGGCGAGACGCTCGGTTTCGGCGGCGACATCCCGATCGTGGCGACGTTCGAGGAGGCGCTCGCGCACGAGCCGCGCCCGGAGGCGCTCCTGATCGGGATCGCGCCCCAGGGCGGACGGCTGCCGGAGGCGTGGCGGACCGTGCTCGTGGCGGCGCTGGAGGCGGGGCTCGACATCATCGGCGGCCTGCACTTCTTCCTCTGCGACGACCCGGAACTGGCCGCGCTGGCGGAGGCGCGCGGGTGCGCGCTCTTCGACCTCCGCAAGCCGCCGGACGACCTCCCGGTGGGCACGGGCCGCGCCATGCGGACGGAGGCGTTCCGGGTGCTGACCGTCGGCACGGACTGCAACACGGGCAAGATGACGGTCTCCCTCGAACTGCAGCGCGTGCTCGCCGAGCGCGGCGTGCGGGCGGCCTTCGCCGCCACCGGCCAGACGGGGATCCTCATCGCCGGCAGGGGCATCGCCGTGGACGCGGTGGTCTCCGACTTCATCTCGGGCGCCGCCGAGTGCCTCACGCTGGAGGCCGCCGCTGACGGCGGGCGCGCCTCGGGGTCCGGCGCCGCCCCGGGCGCCGGCGACGGCGAGGCGGAGATCGTGCTCGTCGAAGGCCAGGGGTCGCTCATGCACCCCGGCTACTCCGGCGTCACGCTGGGCCTGCTGCACGGCACGCTGCCGCAGGCGATGATCCTCACCTGGATGCCGAGCCGCCCCCGCATCTACGGCGGCAACCACGGCTGGGTCGAGCTTCCGGATCTCGACGAGATCATCCGCCGCTACGAGGGCGCCCTCGCCTGGGCCTGTCCGGACGTCGCCGGCCGCGTGATCGGCGTCTCCCTCGCGACCTACGACATCTCCGAGGCGGAGGCCCGCGCCGCCGTCCGCCACGCGCGCGAGGTCACCGGCCTCCCCGCCACCGACCCCATCCGTTTCGGCGCCGCCCCCCTGGCCGACGCGATCATCGAGGCCCGGGACGCCGCCGCCGGCCCCTCCTGACTGGCCACCCTCAGAGCGCCGCCCCCCCCCCCGCGCACCGCAGCACCTCGCCCTGCCAGCGACCTGATGAGGCGCCGTTGATGGGCTCCCTTATCATGTGCGTGACTCGAAGGCTGTCCGCCTCCCTTGAAACGCGAAACCGTTGCTTCCCGTCGGATCTCGCCCGTAGACTCGTGGTGTCAGAAGGGTCCACTTCGGGGAAGACGGGAGGCCTTTACCACTGACCGGAGCACAGCCGTGGGACAGCGCAGCACCGCGAGCGATACCAGGCAACCGGGTGCGGACCACCCCATCCGGGGCTTTGGGCTCCATAACCTCAACGGCTGCGCGCCTTGAGAGAAGGGGGCTCATGAAAGGGGAACCGTGCCGACGCCCGATGTGATGAGGGAGTGGATTGAGGGCTTCGGGTTCGCGGCGAAGCCGGCGGATGTGGAATCTCCTGACGAGTGGGGATTCCTGCTATCGGACACGGAGACGGAGCACGCTGCTCTTGTCGCGTTCCGGGGCGAGCCTTTTGCCCAACTCTCTCTCCAGGCCGGTGTCGAGGTGTCACGCGAGGCACTGGAGGAAAAAGGCAGCGGAGCAATCGGAGGCAAAGCACGCACCGTGTTTCTTCTGGACCTGCGGCTGCGGTTGCTCCTTGTACGGGCAGTGACGTCCCGGTTCGCGGTCAAGCCTGCGGAAGGCGGAGGATTCGAGAGGATCCGGATCATGTTCGAGACTCGGTTGGTGGATGATCAGATTTCGCGGGCGAGCTTCTACGAGCGGTACACGGCGATCCAGTCCGCCGTCGTGACGGCGTGGACGATGTTCGACAAGATCGGTGCGCGAGGAGAGTGGTCATGACGCCAGCCTTGGCTCAGTACGACGGCAGGTCCACCTTGACCGGTGCGCCGCCGTTTGGTGCGCCATCTTTCCCGGTGGCGATCTGGAGCCCTCGCCCCTCGAACCGCGGCCAGCGCGAACGGCAGGCCATCCGAACCTGGCAGGCCGGCCGTGACGCGGTGCAATCCAATGCGACTGAGCAGGCCCGCAGGTTGCAACGCTTCATGCTTCGGCTGCGGTTTCAGAAGGAGCTCGACGAGTGCGGGGAGCCAGGCTGGATCGATGACGCGATACCCGCTGATCCGGAGACGATCCCTCTGGCCCTTGATGTCGCGGAGCAGTGCCCTCTCGATGATCTCGGCGACCCTTACTGCTCGTTCGATCCCGATACCGGCGACGCGCTTCTGGAGTGGCGGTTCGCTCGGCGAAGGGTCCTTATCCTCACGATCAACTCACAGAGAAAGCTCGGCTACGCGGCGCTCGTAGGTGACAACTCCTACTCTGGAACGAAGCCCTTCGCGGGCGAGCTTCCGGCTACGGTCATGCGGATCTTGCAGGAGCTTTCCGCTCAACCGTGAGCCTCTCCATAACCCGGCTCTCCTTCAACAAGGGAGAGCTCAAGACGGTCGCCGGCGAGACCGTCGCCACTTGGCGGCTTTTTCGACCGGACAGGTCCGGCGCGGTTTCCGTGTTCCGAATCGACGGGTTGGATGAGCAAGGAATATGGGGCCACGCCGACGAATACTTCGACCGTGTGAACCAAACCATGCGTGGACGCGGCGACTTTGCGGAGTCGGATATCGAGGGCACAGACCTGACGTTCACGCTCGATGAGACCCCGCCGCGACACGGTGAGATTGCAGGCTGGCCGGAACGAGGAACCCCGCTGCATAAGGAAGTCGCAGAAAACCTCGCTTCGGAGTGCAAGGGCGTGTTACGGCCCGAACAGAGCGGCTAAAGATCCAGCATCGCCTCGGACCAGAAGTCGTGCAGGGTCGGATCGAGACGTCTGTTGCCGGCCAGGAAACCGCCTCCCGCGCCGCGCGCCAGTTCGCCCGTGCCGGCGAACGCGCGGGCGATCGCCTCTCCGCCCTGGATCGCCTCGTCGAGCGCAGGATCGCCGCACGAGGGGAGGGGGCCGAAGGTGCCGCCGCCCTCCCGCACGATGAGCACGCCCGCAGCCACGTCCCACGGCATGAGCCAGTGCTCCCAGAAGCCGTCGAGGCGGCCGCAGGCCAGATCGCACAGGTCGAGCGTCGCGGCCCCGGCGCGCCGCACGCCGCTCGTCGCCTCGCCGGCACCGGCATCGCCGTGGACGCGGCGGTCTCCGACTTCATCTCCGCCGCCCCCCTGGCCGACGCGATCATCGAGGCCCGGGACGCCGCCGCCTGAGCGCAACACCTCGGTCCTCCCAGTCCTCCCACTTGGCTCGATGATACGCCGTCGGCGGGCTCTCCTATTGTATGCGTGACGATGGGGCCGCGTGCCTCCCGGAACGTAAGACCGTGGATTCTCGTCGGATCTCGTCGGTAGGCTCTTGGTATCAGGGGTCCACTTCGAGGGAGATCGGAAGCCCTTGAACACTGACCGGAGTAGAGCCATGGGGCAGAGAAGCATTGCAGGTCGCGACGATGAGGCATGGGCATCGGAATACCTGCCCGAACGCGAACTGGACCGCTTGCGGAGCGATATCGAGTCGGATCGCGTAGAACGCAAGAGTTCCGCCTCCGACCGGAGCAACCTCCGGCGGAACATCTGCGCGCTTGCCAACGACCTTCCGGGACATGGTCTGCCCGGGGTAATCTTCATTGGAGTAGAGGACGATGGTAGCTGCGCCAACGCAACCATCAACGACCAACTCCTGACTCAACTCGCGGGCATGAAGGACGACGGGAACATCATACCCATCCCGTCCCCGATCGTTCAGAAGCATGTCCTCTCCGGCTGTCGCCGTGATTGTCGTTGAGCCTTCACGGAGTCCGCCGGTACGCTACCAGGGGCGTGTCTGGGTGAGGGTTGGCCCGGCCGTACGGTCCGCCTCTCGAGAAGAAGAGCAGCGCTTGAGCGAGCGGCAACGCGCCGGAGACTTGCCTTTCGATCGCCGCCCAGCGCCAGGAGCCTCGGTCAAGGAACTCGACCTCGAGTATTTCGAGTCACACTACTTGCCGCAGGCGGTGGCGCAGGAAGTCCTGGATGACAACCGGCGTTCCCTGGATCAACGGCTCCAGTCTCTGCGCTGGAGCCGATCGTCGAGGCCCTCTCCCGCGCAGTTCGCGGCACCATCGGCGTGACCCCGCATCAAGCCTATCGGGCGCAGAGCGAATTGTGGGTCGGGGCTGCCCTGTCTTGCGCTGGCGTATCCGTTGGCGTGTTGACCAAACCCAACGGGACGAGCCCGGACTACGTTGTTCGGAATGACGCAAAGGAATACGCGGTCGAGGTCAAGAGGATAGCCAGTGGCGGTAGCGTGAGGAAACGTGTTTCAAAGGCAGCCCAACAGGTCCAGGGCAGTCGATACGACGGTGGAGCCCTGATCGTCGACCTGACGGACTGGCTTCCTTCGGAGGTGACTCTCCGCTTTGCATCGGGCTCGCCCGACTTCACCGGCGCGCGCATGCCAATTGCGAGAAAAATAGACCAGCTCCGCAAGGAAATATTCGATGACCGGACCGACCGGATTCGCCCCAGGCGGATGCAGCTGCTTGCCGTCACCGCATTCGCGCGATTCATCCACTGGGATCTTGAGGACCTGTCACAGATGCACCTGACTCGGTACATCGCCCCATTATGGTTCTGGAAATCGGGTAAGGATCGCCGGGATCACCAAGCGCGTTGGCTCGCGGAACTTCTCAACGACGGTGTCAGGAACATCGGCTACCAGGATCTCGGAGCCCACGAAATCAGATTCGGGAATCCGGGCGGCTGACCTCAGGTCCCCACTCGAACACACCCAGATCCCTCGGCTCGAGGTCGTGCTCGGCGTCGAGATCGGGGTCCAGGTCGGCGTCGCGGGCGTCCCCCGAATCGGCGTCGCGTGCCGTCTCGCGATCGGAATCTCTGGAATGTGACGGCAAGTCGGGACTTCCTTTCGGGGGTCGCGGAACGCCCGTCGCGATACGCGGCCGGGGTCGCGGAAGGCGGCCGGAGTCGCGGGGTCGCGGCCAGGGTCGCGCGCCGCGGGACGCCAGGCGATACTACGCGCACCATGAATCAGCGCAAGCGAGTCTTCAGCGGAATCCAGCCCACCGGCGAGGCGCACCTCGGCAACTACCTCGGGGTGTTCCGGCGCTGGGCGCGCATGGTCGACGAGTACGATTGCTTCTACTGCATCGTCGATCTGCACGCGATCACGCGCGAGTACGAGCGCGAGGATCTCCTGCGCCGCGTGTTCGATCTCACCGTGTCGCTCGTGGCTTCGGGGATCGATCCGGAACGCTGCACGCTCTTCGCGCAGTCTCACGTCCCCTATCACAGCGAACTCTCCTGGCTCTTCAACACGGTCACCCCGGTGGGCGACCTGGGACGGATGACGCAGTTCAAGGAGAAGTCCGCCGGACGGAAGTCGGTGAACGCGGGACTCCTCAACTATCCGGTGCTGCAGGCGGCGGACATCCTCCTCTACCGGACCGATTACGTGCCGGTGGGAGAGGACCAGCGCCAGCACCTCGAGTTGTCGCGGGAGATCGCGCGCCGCTGGAACGCGCGCTTCGGCGACTTCTTCCCGGAGCCGGAGACGCTGGTCGGGACGGGGAGCCGCGTCCGCGGCCTCGACGGCGTGGCGAAGATGTCGAAGTCGAAGGACAACACGGTGCGCATGATCGCCGAGCCGGACGAACTGTGGGCGCGGCTGCGCACGGCGGTGACGGACCCGGCGCGCGTGCGGAGGGACGATCCCGGCAACCCGCACGTGTGCAACGTGTTCGCCCTGCACGAGTTCTTCACGGACCCGGCCGCGCGCGAGGAGATCGAGATCCGCTGTCAGACGGCGGGCATCGGCTGCGTCGGCTGCAAGCGCATGCTGACCGACAACGTGGCCGAGGACCTCGCCCCGGTGCGCGCCCGCGCCGCCGAACTGCGCGCAAACCCGGCGCGCGTCCTCGAGATTCTCGCGGCGGGAGCCGAGCGCGCGCACGCGGAAGCCGCCCGCACGATGGAAGTCGTCCGCGACCGCATGGGCGTCGGCGCCGCCACCCTCGACGGAGACCTGCCTCGCCTGACGGGTGCCGCGGGTGCCCCGGAGTCCGCCCCGGGGTCCGCCGGAGCCTGAATGCGCCGCTTCGTGATCTGGATGTACGCGCCGGAGACCCCCCACTGGTCGATGCCGTCGTGGTCATCCGAACGGATCCGCGAGGCGCTCGACCCCGAGTGGGAGATCGAGTCCATCCGCATCGCGCTCGAGGCCTCGGGCGATGGCGTGCGGGTGACGCCGCCCGTACTGCTCGAGGCGGTCGCGGACGCCGAGGTCTACTGCGGGTGGGGGATCCGTCGCGACGTCTTCCTCGCCGCGCGCCGGCTGCGCTGGTTCCACTCGGGCGCGGCCGGGGCGCGGAACTCGCTCTTCCGCGAGATGCGCGAGAGCGACGTCATCTTCACGAACTCGGCGGGCATGTACGCGGACTCGCTCGCCGACCACGCCCTGGCCGGCATCCTGTACTTCGCCCGCGGCCTGGACGTGGCGGTGCGGGCGCAACGCCGGCGCGAGTGGGTCCAGACCACGCTGAACTCGCCGCGCAGTCCGCTGCACGCCCTGCCCCCGGCGGGCGAAGTGGCCGGGGCCTCGCTCGGCATCATCGGCTACGGCGGCATCGGATCGGCGCTCGGCCGCCGCGCCCACGCCCTCGGCATGCGAGTGCAGGCCATTCGCCGAAGGGCCGGCGCCAGGCCCCCCGAGCTCGACCGTCTCGAGGGACCGGACTTCCTCCCGACCCTCCTCGAAACCTCCGACTACGTCGCGCTCACGGCCCCCGAGACGCCCGACACCCGAGGCCTCCTCGGTGCCGCGGAATTCGCCCGCATGCGGCCGGGGGCCGTCCTCATCAACCTCTCGCGCGGTACGCTGGTGGACGAACCGGCGCTCGTCCGGGCGCTCGAGGCGCGCCGCCTGCGCGGGGCGATGCTGGACGTGTTCGAGAAGGAACCGCTCCCCCCCGGCCATCCCCTGTGGGGACTCGAGAACGTGCTCGTCACCCCGCACGTGGGCGGCACCTCCGCCCGCTTCTGGGAGCGCGAGACGGATCTGATCGTCCGCAACATCGCCCGCTACCGGTGCGGCGAGCCGTTGGAAAACCGCGTCGACAAGGCGCGCGGCTACTGACGGTGCCGCGACAGGCCCCTCTTCCGGCGGCCGGGTTGGCGTAGGGTCCGCTCCTGCCTTGACCCCCCCCAAATGGGGTGAGAAACCTGGGTCTTGGATACGGCGGGCGGGACATGCGTGAACCCATCGGCGACGACGAGACGCCGGAGTCCATGGGCGACCTGCCGCTTCCCGGCAGAGCAACCAGGCTCGCGGCAGGCGGTTACCACGTTTGCGCCATCATGGAGGGCGGCGAAGTCAGATGCTGGGGGCTTAACGTTTACGGTGCTCTCGGCCACGGGCGGGGTGCGACAATGGATATCGGCGACGATGAGTCGGCCGCCGAGACGATCCCGCTTTTCTTTCCTTCGCCCGTCGTAGACATAGTGGCCGGGTATTGGCACAACTGCGCCCTGACGGCAGCGGCGTCGGTGTGGTGTTGGGGCCGCAACGACTCCGGGCCGGGACAACTCGGCCTCCCCGGGTGGGTCAGGCTGGGGGACAATGAGCCCGTGCTGAGCGGGGGCCCGGTCAATGTGGGCGGCCCTGTGGAACGGATCTTCGCCTTCGAGGACGGTACCTGCGCGGTCGTGCGAGGCGGCGGGCTGCGCTGTTGGGGATACAACGGCGGGATTCTCGGCTACGATTTCAGCAGCAGCATCGGCTTTCGTGAACCCCCCGCTTCCGCAGGCGACATCCCGCTGTTCCGGGGTGCCATTGTCGATGACCGCTAGGGCGCGCAGGGTCCGCCGTCCGCCGCCAGGACGGTTTCTCTCCAGTGGCCGGGGCCCGCCCAGGGTGATGCAGCCCGCTCCCTCCCGAGCCCGCACCCCGCCGATCTGTCCCCGGCTGGCCCCACTTTCGTCTCCCCCCCTTTTTTGGGGGGGAGCGCAATCCTACCTTGGCAAATCCCGGTCTCGTCGGAGGACCTTAGCGCTAATAACTGGAAGGGGATGTGAACATGAGCAGCAAGGGGATCGTAACCGCACGTCGTTCGGGGGCACAGCCGAGAGTACTCGGCGCGTCGTTGTTGTTGGCGGCTCTCGCGGGGATTTCCTCTTGCGGGGGAGACGGAGGGCCACAGGAGCCGCCGCCTCCTCCACCGCCTCCCCCGCCCGCACCGGTGGCTCCGGTAGCGGTCGGCTCGATCCCGGCGCAGGTCCTCGCCGCGGGCCAGACGGTGACCGTGGATGTGACGCCGTTCTTCAGCGATCCGGATGGGGGGGCGCTGACATACACCGCTTCATCGTCAGCCCCGTCTGTGCTCTCCGTCTCGATCTCCGGCAGCAACCTGACGGTGGAGGCGGTGGCGCCGGGCACGGCGACGGTGACGGTGACGGCCACCGACCCGGACGGCCTGACGGCGGCGCAGAGCGCCGAGGTGACGGTCGAGGCGGCCAACCGGGCGCCCGAGGCGGTGGGGGCGATCCCCGCGCAGACGATGACGGCGGGCCAGACGGCGACGGTGGACGTGTCTGCGTTCTTCAGCGATCCGGACGGGGACGACCTGGCGTACGCGGCGGAGTCGAGCAACACGGACGCGGCGACGGTCGGCATATCGGGGAGCAGCCTGACGGTGACGGCCGTGGCGGCGGCTACGGCGACGTTGACGGTGACGGCGTCCGACCCGGACGGCCTGACCGCAGCGCAGAGCGCCGAGGTGACGGTCGAGGCGGCCAACCGGGCGCCCGAGGCGGTGGGGGCGATCCCCGCGCAGACGATCACGGCCGGCCAGACGGCGACCGTGGACGTGTCGCTCGTTCTTCAGCGATCCGGACGGGGACGACCTGGCGTACGCGGCGGAATCGAGCAACACGGAGGCGGCGACGGTCGGCATATCGGGGAGCGGCCTGACGGTGATGGCCGTGGCGGCGGGTACGGCGACGTTGACGGTGACGGCGTCCGACCCGGACGGCCTGACGCGCGGCGCAGAGCGCCGAGGTGACGGTCGAGGCGGCCAACCGGGCGCCCGAGGCGGTGGGGGCGATCCCCGCTCAGACGATCACGGCCGGCCAGACGGCGACCGTGGACGTGTCTTCGTTCTTCAGCGATCCGGACGGGGACGACCTGGCGTACGCGGCGGAGTCGAGCAACACGGCCGCGGCGACGGTCGGCATGGAGGGCAGCAGCCTGACGGTGACGGCCGTGGCGGCGGGTACGGCGACGGTGACGGTGACGGCGTCCGACCCGGACGGCCTGACCGCGGCGCAGAGCGCCGAGGTGACGGTCGAGGCGGCCAACCGGGCGCCCGAGGCGGTGGGGACGATCCCCGCTCAGACGATCACGGCCGGCCAGACGGCGACCGTGGACGTGTCTTCGTTCTTCAGCGATCCGGACGGGGACGACCTGGCGTACGCGGCGGAGTCGAGCAACACGGCCGCGGCGACGGTCGGCATGGAGGGCAGCAGCCTGACGGTGACGGCCGTGGCGGCGGGTACGGCGACGGTGACGGTGACGGCGTCCGACCCGGACGGCCTGAGCGCGGCGCAGAGCGCCGAGGTGACGGTCGAGGCGGCGAACCGGGCGCCCGAGGCGGTGGGGGCGATCCCCGCTCAGACGATGACGGCCGGCCAGACGGCGACCGTGGACGTGTCTGCGTTCTTCAGCGATCCGGACGGGGACGACCTGGCGTACGCGGCGGAGTCGAGCAACACGGACGCGGTGG
Organism: Candidatus Palauibacter sp.; assembly: GCF_965222475.1. GTDB lineage: Bacteria > Gemmatimonadota > Gemmatimonadetes > Palauibacterales > Palauibacteraceae > Palauibacter. Next base: position 848,650 of record NZ_CBDCUB010000008.1, read on the forward strand.
CGGTCGGCATGTCGGGGAGCAGCCTGACGGTGACGGCCGTGGCGGCGGGGACGGCGACGGTGACGGTGACGGCGTCCGACCCGGATGGCCTGACCGCGGCGCAGAGCGCCGAGGTGACGGTCGAGGCGGCCAACCGGGCGCCCGAGGCGGTGGGGACGATCCCCGCTCAGACGATCACGGCCGGCCAGACGGCGACCGTGGACGTGTCGCCGTTCTTCGGCGATCCGGACGGGGACGACCTGGCGTACGCGGCGGAGTCGAGCAACACGGACGCGGTGGCGGTCGGCATATCGGGGAGCAGCCTGACGGTGACGGCCGTGGCGGCGGGGACGGCGACGGTGACGGTGACGGCGTCCGACCCGGATGGCCTGACGGCGACGCAGAGCGCCGAGGTGACGGTCGAGGCGGCCAACCGGGCGCCCGAGGCGGTGGGGACGATCCCCGCGCAGACGATCACGGCCGGCCAGACGGCGACCGTGGACGTGTCTTCGTTCTTCAGCGATCCGGACGGGGACGACCTGACGTACGCGGCGGAGTCGAGCAACACGGCCGCGGCGACGGTCGGCATGGAGGGGAGCAGCCTGACGGTGACGGCCGTGGCGGCGGGGACGGCGACGGTGACGGTGACGGCGTCCGACCCGGACGGCCTGACCGCGGCGCAGAGCGCCGAGGTGACGGTCGAGGCGGCCAACCGCGCGCCGGAGGCGTTGGGGACGATTCCCGCGCAGACGGTGAAGCAGTTCGACGCCGTGACCGTGAACATGTTTTGGTTCTTCAGGGATCCGGACGATGACGAGCTGACATACGCGGCGGAGTCGAGCAACACGGCGGCGGTGCCGGTCAGCATGGAGGGCAGCGTCCTGACGCTGACGGCGGTGGCGGCGGGCACGGCGACGGTAACGGTGACCGCCTCGGACCCGGACGGCTTGACGGCGACTCAGAACGTGGAGGTCATCGCCGAGGAGGGCGGCGGATTCAGGGACCACTTCGATACAGCCGCCAGCCTGGACGACTGGGACCTCTTCAGATCCACGGCTGAGGTGTTCGACGGGGTTCTGTACGTGACGCCGGACGGCACCGGGAAAATCGGATCTGCGGATCGCGTGTTTGACGCCCCGGTGACGGACTGGAAGGTCGGCGTGAGCATGGCCCGGGGCACAGCCGGCGAGGGCGTGGTCGCGTGGTTTGTGATGGCCCACCCCCGGTTCCTCTTCTGGCGGTTGGCGATCGGGCCGTTCGGAGAATACAACTACGTCCTGCATGTCTTTGATCTCGCAGTGAATGACTACATCCTGATAACGAATCTCTCCGGCTACTCGGATGAGATCAACGATGACGTGAACGAATTCACGGAGATGACTCTCCTGCACCGGAACGGACAGTTCGCTCTCCTCGCGGGAGGCGTGGAACTGTTCAGACTGAACAGCGCGAACCAGACGTTCAAGGGTGCTGACCTGGACCACATGCTCGAAAGCGTGGAGACAATCTGGCTCGGGGCCGTTAGCGAGGGGACGGCATCCTTCGATTGGGCGTATGCGAGCGGCACGGAGATCGGCGCGAGCGCGGCGAACCCGGCGGGGCCGCCACCCATGGGCGCCTCTCCGCGTCTTCCGGAAGGCGCGAAACAGGCGCGGCCGGGGAACCGGACCGACACTATCCGTCCCGGTAAGGGTCGATAGGCGGTGCCATGATGGCATGCACCCCGGGTGTGCCCCGGCGATCCTTCGGCTCCCGGCGGGGACGTGTGGCGGCGACGCTCGGTGCTCTCCTGGCGGTCCTCTCCTGTGGCGACGATACGACCACGCCAGGGGGGCCCACAACACCTGCCCCACCGACGGCGTTCGTGCCCGCGAGGGTCACGCTGGAGCCGGCGGAGGTCACCGTCGCGGCGGGCGATACGGTCCGCGTGAAGGCGACCGTCTACAACGATCGCGCGCAGCCGATCTCCGATGCCGCGGTGACGTGGACGAGCGGCGAGCCCACGATCGCGACGGTGGACGGGACGGGGCTTGTGACCGGCCTGAAGGCGGGCAAAGCGAGCCTCACCGCCACGTCGGGGCCGGCCGCGACGACCGCCCCCGTCACCGTGCGAAGCCTGGATCGGGCGACTCTCATCGACCTGTACGACGGCGCCTCCGGCCCAGACTGGACCAACAATACGAATTGGGCCTCGAACGAGCCGATCGGAAGCTGGCACGGCGTCGCGGCGAATGCGGAGTCCCGCGTGACGGCGCTGCGGCTGAGCGAGAACGGGCTCAAGGGGCGGCTCCCGGAGAACCTCGGGGATCTGGCCTTCCTCACCGAACTGCGGTTGGACGGCAACGCGGGACTCTCCGGTCCGATCCCGTTTTCGCTCTCGGAGTTGGGCATCCGGACGCTCCACTATGGCGGCACGAAGCTGTGCACGGTGCGGGACGAAGGGTTCCGGGCGTGGCTGAACGCCATCCCGCCGCGCGACGGCGAGTTCATCGCATGCAACGAAGACCGTGAAGACCTCTCCGGTCGTGCTTGCGCCGGTCTCCCGGCCGCCGCGGGATCAACGACGGCGCCACGATCTCGCACTCGTAGCCCCAGTGCCGCATCGCCCGTTCCAGCACGTAGCCCGCCCCGCTCGCCTCGTAGCAGGCCCGTACCTCCCCCTCCCGCGATATGCGGCCCAACCACCGCCTGATCTTGCTCGCCTCGTTCGGCAACCGCTTCACCACCGTCGGCTCCGGTGCCTCCGCCGGAAGCAGCGCAACCATCACCGTGTCCTTGTGAACGTCCATCCCGACGTACAGCTTGCTCTTCTTCGCCATGGGGCCGGTCTCGTGTCCGTTGCGATCTCACGTATCGCATGTGGCTCTGGCACCGCCGAACACCGGGGCGCTGACCCACGGTATACGGCGGGCGGCCGGCCCTTCCGTACCTTCTAGTCAAGCTGGCCAAGTTCCGCGGGGAGAGGTCCATCGATCTCGTTGTCAGTGAACCAGAGCCCCCAGGCTCTCGGGAATGGGGCCATCGACGCGGGTATCCGAGATGTCCCGTAACCGCAGTTCGCTCAAGGACGGCACCGGGCTGTGCGTCCCTCAGACGCCCACTCTCCGTGACTGGCTGGAGTCGGCGGTCCTCAAGTACCGCATCAAGCCATGCGGGGCGGAGGGGAAAGCCGAGGCCTACCTGACGCAGGCGGCGCAGTCGCGCGAGTACCCTGTTCCGCTCGTCGCCGGGGAGGGCGCGCTCCCGCGCGTCTTCGTGATGTCCGAACGGGAGACCGGCACGATGATCCCGCCGGTCCGGGCCACGTTCTTCGTGGACGGGGCCGAAATCCATGCGGTGGACATCCCGGCGGGTTCGTCCGCGATTCCGACGGAAGTGCCGGAGGGCGAATTCGACCTCTCCGCCAACGTGGAGATCCCCGCCGAGGTGATCCAGCCCGGCCCGGAGATGGTTGTCGAGGCCGTCTTCGATCCGCTCTTGAGCTGGAACCGCTGGTGGTTGCGGAAGAGGCTGAACCAGGGGCTCCTCAGCTATGGATCCCACGCGGCCGCGAACCCGTTCGATGAACCGGCCCTCCGCTCCGTGCGGACGGCCGGATACGAATCGGGCATGGATGATTCGCCGATGTACGAGGGCGTGCCGTTCAACCCGGGAAAGAACACGCTCGAACTCCAGGATGTGGGTTCGTGAGCGAGTGGCGCCGGAAGGGATACGTAAGCGAGAACTATTCATCGATTACGGGTACCAGTGACGATGACCGCCTGTCGAGCGATCCCTTCCATTCGTGGGGCGGTCTGTTCGGGATAATGGCCTTCATCGAGGCCGGATACCTCGGCCCCCCCGAGGATCCGAATCGGCGACCGGCCGCCGCAGGATCGGGTGGACAAGGCCCGCGGCCACTGAGTACGATGTCTCACCGCGTTCCCGCGGGAACGCGATGATGCTCGAAAGCGTTCCCGCGGGAACGTCCATGACCCCCGAACGACCCCAAACTCCAAGTTCGGAAATCCCATGAGAGACCTTTCCGGTGTACATCTGCCCGTGGCCACGCCCTTCGCCGAAGACGGAGGGGTCGCCCTCGACGCCTACGACGCGAACCTGCGGGAGTGGCTCTCGCACCCGATCGCCGGCATCGTCGTGGCCGGTTCGACGGGCGAGGCGCCGCTGCTCAGCCGCCGCGAACTCGGCGCGCTGGTCGAGGCCACCGCCGCGCGAATCGGGGACCGCACGCTCACCGTCGGCACCGGGGCGGAGTCCACGCGCGAAGCGATCGCCGTGACCCGGGAGGTGGCCGCGTTCGGCGCGCACGCCATCCTCGTCCGTTCTCCGTCCTACTACCTGAAGGCGATGCAGCCGGGCGTGGTGCGCGACCACTTCCTCGCGGTGGCGGACGCGTCGCCCGTGCCCGTCATCCTCTATCACATCCCACAGTTCGTGCCGGTGCACCTCACGCCGGATCTCGTGGGACGGCTCGTCGAGCACCCCAACATCATCGGGATCAAGGATTCATCCGGAGACCTCCGGAACCTCGGCGCGCTCGTCGAGGCGTGCGGCCGCAACGCGCAGGTGCTCGTGGGCTCGGGAGCGCTCCTCTACGCGGCGCTGGAGGCGGGGGCGGTGGGGGGCATCCTCGGCGTGGCCGTTATCGCCACGCGCTCGTGCTGCCAGATCTTCGACGCCTGGCGGGAGGGTGACCACCGCCGCGCCGGGGCCATGCAGGAGCGCGTAGCCCCGCTCCACAAGACGGTCGTCGCGGGAAGCGGGGTCGCCGGGGTCAAGGCCGCTCTCGACCGCCTCGGCCTCTACGGCGGCTCCCCGCGCAGCCCGCTGCAGCCGGCCGACGCCGCGAAGCTGGCGGTCGTCGATGGCGCCCTCGAAGCCGCCGCCCTCGGCGTCTCCGCCTGAGCATCGCCCGAATCTGTCCCCGACTCGCCATATTGGGGCATGAGCAACGGGACTGAAGGCATCGCGCACGAGGCCCTGGCGAACCTCGAAGCGGCGATCTCGGCGTGGCACAAGGCCCGCGAAGAGATGGCCGGCGACGACGATGAACGCCTGTGGAGGAAGCTTCGCCTCGAGTGGAACTACAACAGCAACCACATCGAGGGGAACACGCTCACCTACGACGAGACCGTACTTCTCCTCATCCACGGGCAGACCGCCGGCTCGCATCCCCTTCGCGACTATGAGGAGATGAAGGCGCACGATGTCGCGATCGAACTCGTACGCCGGCTCGCCGCCGCCGAGCAACCGCTGACCGAAGCAGACATCCGGGAACTGAACCGGACGCTGCTCAAGGAACCTTTCTGGAAGTCCGCCGAGACGCCCGACGGACGGCCCACCCGCAAGCGGATCATACCGGGAGAATACAAGAAACAACCGAACCACGTACGGACGGCCAGCGGAGAACTCCATCGGTTCGCCGAACCCGAGGCAACGCCTGCGCTGATGGAGGATTGGGTGCGTCGGTTCCGGCGGAACCTGACGCGGGAGGACTATCCCTTCCCCACGCTCTTGGCGAAATTGCATTCGTCGTTCGTCGACATCCATCCGTTCGACGACGGTAACGGCCGCACGGCTCGCCTGCTCACCAACTACGTCCTGCTTCGGAAAGACCTCCCTCCCATAGTCATCGAGAGCAAGGATCGGGATCGGTATATCGCTGCCCTTCGACGAGCAGACGCGGGAAACAACCAACCGCTGGAGGAGTTCATGCTGACCCAACTCCTCTGGTCACTGGATCTCGGTATGCGCGCGGCCCGCGGCGAGTCGCTCCGGGAGCCCGACGACATCGACAAGGAGATCTCCATCTTCGTGAGGGGGCAGACGAAACGCACACAGACCCACACTGAGATCTTGGACGCCACTTACGAGCTATTGATTCGGCCGACTGCGCAAGAGCTTGATCGTCGGGTGAAGAACTTCACGCCGCTGTTTCGTGTCTCGCGTACGAAGTCGACGCTGCATACCGGCGGGCGCGGGGTTGGTGGCCTCAGCAATATCTTCCTGGAAAGATCGAAGTGGGAAGATTGGAGTCGCGAATATGTCGTGGTGCCGGGGGTTGTTCTCGGGGAGCCAGAGGTAGTATTGACCCTCACATATGAATGGGAGGGTTACCTTGGTGATGCGGCGGGGGTGGGATCCTTGCGTTTGGAAGTCCGCTGGTATCTGGACTCCTCGACCGCTCGCTTCGCTGCGGAGATCAATCAGCGGAGCGTCTCTGACGCAAGTTACAGTACTCCGTACTCGCGGATGTATGACAAGCCAAGAGACTCCGTCGAACTTGTAACGAACATCTGCCGGGCGGTAATGAGCGAGATCCGCGCGAATTCAGAGACGAAGTCCGAGTAGGCGAACGGAGAACCCAATGTTCAGCGACGATGTGCGCTGCCTGGTGGTCGTGGGCGCGCAGTGGGGAGACGAAGGGAAGGGGAAGATCGTGGACGTGCTCGCGGAGCAGGCCACGATCGTGGCGCGCTACCAGGGTGGCGCCAACGCGGGGCACACGGTTCGGGTCGGCGAGGGCGCCGACGAGGACGAGTTCATCCTCCACCTCATCCCCTCCGGGATCCTGAATCCGGACGCTCGCTGCCTCCTCGGGAACGGCGTGGTGCTGGATCCGTGGGTGCTCGCGCGGGAGATGGACACGCTCCGCGAGCGGGGGATCGATCTCGACGGGCGGCTCGGCGTATGCCGGCGGGCGCACCTCGTCCTCCCCTATCACCGGCTGCTCGACGCGGCGCAGGAGGACAGTCGGGGCGCGGCGAAGATCGGGACGACGGGGCGGGGGATCGGCCCCGCGTACCGGGACAAGGTCGCCCGCACGGGGCTGCGCGTCGGGGATCTGCGGGACGTGGACCGCACGCACGAGATCGTCAGCGGGGCGGCGGCGCGCGCCAACGTCACGCTCGCGGGACTCGGGGACGAGCGGCGAGTGGACGCGGACGACGTGATGTCGCGGCTCGAGGCGGTGCGCCCGGAGATCGTCGCGCTCTCGGCGGACGCGGGGGAGGAGATCCGCGCCGGGCTGGCGGCGGGGGGCCGGGTGCTGCTGGAGGGAGCGCAGGGCGCGCTGCTCGACATCGACCATGGGACGTATCCGTTCGTCACATCTTCGACCACGACGGCGGGTGGCGCCGCCTCGGGGGCCGGGATCGGCCCGACGCTGATCGACGGGGTGCTGGGCGTCGTCAAGGCGTACATCACGCGCGTGGGGGCGGGCCCGCTCCCGACGGAATTGGCCGAGGCGGAGGCCGAACGCCTGCGGCGGCTGGGCGGCGAGTTCGGCGCCACGACCGGGCGGCCCCGCCGCCCGGGCTGGTTCGACACCAGCGTGGCGCGTCACGCGGCCGGCGTGAACGGCCTCACCAGCCTCGCGGTCACGAAGCTGGACGTGCTCGACACCTTCGAGACGATCCACCTCTCAACGGGCTATGAATGCGACGGCGCGCCCGTGGCCTCGTTCCCGGACTCCGTCTCGGATCTCGCGCGCGTCTCCCCCGTGTACGAGCGCTGGCCGGGCTGGGCCACGGACACGACCCGCTGCCGGAGCTTCGCCGACCTCCCGGGCGCGGCGCGCCGCTACCTCGCCCGCCTCGAGGAGGTATGCGCGACCCCGATCCGGTTCGTGGGCGTCGGCGCCGCCCGCCGCGAGACGATCGCCCTCCCCACCGGCGCCGCCAGCTGAACGCGGAGTAGGATCGGCCAGCTCATGACCGACAACGGAGCGTACCACTCGAAGCGGTGCCCCTGTGTCGGCCTATGCCAATTGAAAGTGTGATGTTGAATTGGCATAAGGCTTCACAGGGACTTCCAGCAACAACCCCACGGCAGCAAGAGGCTTTCCCGTGGCAAACCTCGGGATCGACGGTGATGTGGTCTCGCCAGTTCATGTCTTCGCCCTCGAACCGTTCCGGGTAGGGCAGGGAACCATGCCATGCCAGGCCAGGCCATGCGGGGTGTCGCAACCATGCGTCGTTGCCTGGGGTGGAGGAAATCCCTAAACTTCGCGGTTGTTTACGGATCGGGTGCGGGTGCTTCCCGCGGCTTCTCGAGACGCGAATGGAGATCCTCCAATCGCGTTTTTTTTGATGCCCTGCGGCGGCCGGACCCGCGCGGCCCTCGGGGCCGCCCGAAGGGCCCGAAGGGTCCGATGAGTCTTCCGAGAGCGGTGGATGTTCGAACGTCTGGGTGACCGTCTCGACGGCGTGCTGAAGCGGTTTCGTCAACGCGGCGTCATCACGGAAAAGATGCTGGACGAGGGGCTGCGCGAGGTGCGGCGCGCCCTGCTCGAGGCGGACGTCAACTTCCGGGTCGCGCGCGACTTCCTCGAGAGGGTGAGGACGCGGGCCCTCGGCGAGGACGTGCTGAAGTCGGTCCGCCCCGGCGACCAGATCGTGAAGATCGTGCACGACGAACTGGTCGCGCTCCTGGGCGAGGCGGTGCCGGAGCCGTTCGAGGCCTCCGTGCCGCCCACGGTGATCATGCTCGTGGGGCTGCAGGGGTCGGGGAAGACGACGACCGCCGCGAAGCTGGGCCGGCGCCTCGCCAAGGAGGGACGGGGACGGCGGCCCGCGCTCGTCGCCTGCGACCCGTATCGCCCGGCCGCGGCGGACCAGTTGGAGGCGCTGGCCGGGAGGGTCGGGGTCCCGCTCCTGGCGCGCCCGAGCGGGACGGACATGGCGGAGTTGGCGAGCGGCGCCCTGGACGAGGCGCGCAGAGGCGGCGTCACGCACCTGCTGCTCGACATGGCGGGCCGCCTGCAGGCCGACGAAGCGCTCATGGACGAACTGCGCCGCGTGAAGGCGGCGGTGGGCCCCCACGAGGTCCTCCTCGTGGCGGACGGGATGACCGGACAGGAAGCGGTCCGCATCGCCGAGGGTTTCCACGCGGCGGTGGGCCTCACCGGCGTCGTCCTCACCAAGATGGACGGGGACGCGCGCGGCGGGGCGGCGCTCTCGATCTACGGCGTGCTCGGCGTCCCGATACGCTTCGTGGGGACGGGCGAACGCCCGGAGGACCTGACGCTCTTCGATCCGGAGCGCATGGCGGGGCGGATCCTCCAGATGGGGGACATCGTCGGCCTCGTCGAGCGCGCCCGGCAGACGGTCGACCTCGGCGAGACGGAGCGGCTGCAGAAGAAGCTGCTGGCGCGCAAGGGAGAGTTCGACCTCGGGGATTTCCTCGTGTCGATCCAGCAGATCCAGAAGATGGGACCCCTCAAGGGTCTCCTGAAGATGATGCCGGGGATCGACGCGCGGATGCTGGACCAGGCGGACGTCGACCCTCGACGGGTGAGGCACCTGGAGGCGATCATCCTCTCGATGACGCCGGAGGAGCGGCGCCGGCCGCAGATCCTCGACGGGTCGCGGCGGAAGCGGGTCGCGAAGGGGTCGGGACGTCCCCTGCAGGAAGTGAACCGTCTCCTCAAGCAGTTCCGCGAGATGCGGAAGATGATGAAACAGATGGGCAAGCTCATGCCGCACATGCAGGGAGGCGGCGGGCCCGGAGACTTCGGCCGGCTGATCGGCTGAATCGGAGAACAGAATGGCGACAACGATCAGACTCAAGCGGGTGGGCGCGAAGAAGGCGGCCTCGTACCGCATCATCGTGACGGACCAGCGCGAAGGGACGTCGGGGCCCTCGATCGAGCGGCTCGGGCTCTACAACCCGCGCACGGAGCCTTCGCTGGTGCGGATCAACGCCGCGCGCACGCTGCACTGGCTCAACGAGGGGGCGAAGCCGAGCGACACGGTGCGTTCGCTGCTCCGGAAGACGGGCCTGTGGCGGCAGTTCCACGACGGCGTGGACCCGGCGTCGCTCGAAACCGCGATCGTGGAGATCGGACCGCCGCCCGGCCGGCGCGGCACCTCCCAGCGCCCCATGCCGAAGCCGGAAGCCCCCCCGGAGCCGGAGGCCGAAGCGGAGCCGGAGGCCGAAGCGAAGGCCGAGGCGGCGGCGGATGACGGCGACGAGGCTGGCGATGCGGCGGACGGCGACGACGCGGACGACTGACGCCGGGCCGCACGCCCCCGACGGTGCCGTGGCGACCTCCGATCCTCCCGTGATCGTGGCCCGGATCGTTCGGCCCCACGGGATCCGCGGCGCGCTGCTCCTCGAGGCGGAGACGGATCACGCCGAGGCGCTCTTCCGGCCGGGCCGGCGGCTCCGCCTCGTCAGCGACACACCTGCGCGAACGGGCGAACGGGTCGCGCCCCCAGCGGCCGGCCCCGAGGCGCTCACCCTCGAGACGGCGAGGTTCCACTCGGGACGCTGGCTCGTAACGGCCCCAGAGGTGGCGGACCGCACCGCCGCCGAGTCGTTGCGCGGCGCGCACCTCGGTGTCCCGCGCGAGGAGTTGCCTGATCTGCCGGACGGCGGCTACCTCCTGCACGACCTGGTCGGCATGTCCGTGCGCGAGGGGGGCGAGACGATCGGGACGATTCGCGAGGTCTACGACCAGCCGGGCGGGCCGCTCCTGGCGCTGGACGTGGCCGGACGCGAACGGTTGATCCCCTTCCAGGCCGACTTCGTGGTGGAAATGGACATCGACGGGCGCGTACTTCACATGACGCTCCCGGCCGGCCTGCTCGACATCTGATTCCGATGCGCATCAACGTCATCACGATCTTCCCGGAATACCTCGAGGGTCCGCTGGGACTCTCGATCCCGGGACGCGCCCGCGAGGCGGGGCTCGTCGACTACCGTCTCATCGACCTCAGGGAATACGCGACGGACCGCCACCGGACGACGGATGACGAACCGTTCGGCGGCGGCGGCGGGATGGTCATGAAGCCGGAGCCGTTCGACGCGGCGCTCGGCGCGCTCGAGGCCCCGGGGCGTGTGGTCTCACTCTCCCCTCGCGGACGTCCATTCGACCACCGGACCGCGGTCCGCTTCGCGCTCGAGTCCGACCTCACGCTCCTTTGCGGGCGCTACAAGGGGATCGACGAACGCGTCGCGGAGCAGTGGGTCGACGAGGAGGTCTCGATCGGCGACTACGTCCTCAGCGGGGGCGAGCCGGCCGCGCTCGTCGTCATCGACGCCGTGGTGCGCCTCCTCCCCGGGGCGCTCGGCGACCACGATTCGGCCGCCTCCGACTCCTTCTACGAGGGCCTGCTCTCCGCTCCCTCGTACACCCGGCCCGCCGAGCACGACGGCCGGTCGGCGCCGGGCGTGCTGCGGTCGGGCGACCACTCGCGCATCGAAGCCTGGCGGGCCGGGCAGGCCGACCGCGCCACCCGCCACCGCCGCCCCGACCTCCTCGATCTCGACGCGGCCGACTGATCTGGCTATAATAGAGGGCTGCGGCCGCAGACCGTCACGCCGCCGCGACCCTCCCGTGGCACGAGTTCGACACACGAGTTCGACAAGAGAGAAACAAGGATAGACGAACGATGGATCCCAGGATCGCCGAGATCGAGGAGGGATACAAGCGCTCCGACCTTCCGGCGTTCGCGCCGGGGGACACGGTGCGCGTCCGCGTGCGCGTGAAGGAAGGCACGAAGGAGCGCATCCAGCCGTTCGAGGGCGTGTGCATCGCTCGCCGGGGGGCGGGGGTCAACGCGACCTTCACGCTGCGCCGGATCTCCGGGGGCGTCGGCGTCGAGCGCATCTTCCCGCTCCACTCGCCGTGGATCGTCGGGCTCGAGGTCGTCCGCCGGGGCGATGTCAGGCGCGCCAAGCTCTACTACCTGCGCCAGCGCCGCGGCAAGCGGGCCCGGGTGCCCGAGCGGAAGTGGTGGCTCGACAAGAAGGAGAGCCGCTGACGGGTCCTCCCCGGCCGCCCAGGCCCGCACGGTCCGCCGCGCGCTCCGCTCCGCTGGACCATGAAGAGCGGGGCTGGTCCGCGGGCTGCCGCGTGGTAGTCGGGATCGATGAGGTCGGTCTCGGCCCGGTGGCCGGCCCGGTCGTCGTGGGAGCGGTCGCCCTCCACCCCGGCCAGCAGTTCGAGGGCTGCACGGACAGCAAGCTGGTCCCCCCGGCCCGCCGCGAGGAACTGGCCCTCCGCATCCGCGCCGAGAGCCTCGCCTGGCGCGTCGCCGCCGCCTCCACCCGCGAGATCGAGCGCCTGAACGTCCGCGCCGCGACCATCGTCGCCATGCGCCGGGCGCTCGACCGCCTGCCGGTCGAGGCGGACCTCGTCCTCGTCGATGGCAATCCCGTCCCCGAACTCGGCGAGCACCGCTCCATCGTCGGCGGAGACCGGGCCTCGCATTCCATCGCCTGCGCCTCGATCCTCGCGAAGGTCACGCGCGACCGCCTCATGCGGCGCCTGGACGCGCGCTACCCGCTCTACGGCTGGGCCTCGAACAAGGGATATCGGACGCGGCACCACATGGAGGCGATCCGCCGGTACGGCCCGACGCCGCACCATCGGGTCACTTTTCGGGGCGTCCTCCAGACGGAATTCGACCTGGACCGGGAGCCCCCGCCGCCACCCCCGCCGTGACCGGCGTTCTCAGCGGCATCGGGAAGGCGGGGCGCGCTCCGGCGCTCGCGTCGCCCTCGTACCAGCTCGCCATGACGGTCTCGGCCGCCTTCCCCTGCGGTGAATAGTCCGTCGCGATCCACTCCGCCGACGGCATGCCCGCATACCACTTCCAGGCGAACCCGCCCGCGAACCAGGGCCGGTTCCACCACACCCGGAACATCGCCTCGTAGGCCGCCGCCTGCGCCGCCCCGTTCGAGTGCAGTCCCCGCGCTCGCCGTCCCTCCGGCAACTCCCACTGGCGGCCCGCCGCCCCGTCCACGCTGCGGTATCCGAACTCGGCGAACAGGATCGGCTTGCCCGTGGTCCGGGCCACCTCTCGCAGTTCGTCGCTCCACGGTTGCCACGCCTCGACCAGCATCTCCACCGCGGGCGTCGGGTCGTCGGCGAGCGGGAAGTACGCGTCCACTCCCACGAGATCGAGCGCGTCCCAGAACTCGATCTTCGCGTACTTGTCCCAGTTCGCCGCGTAGGTGAGCCGTCCGCCGTAGATCGCCCGCACATCGGCGATGAGCGCGCGCCAGTAGTCGGGACGCGCGAGCGCCACGAGGTCCACCTCGGTGCCCACGCTCATCATCTCCACACCCATGGAGTCCGCAACCTCGGCGAAACGGAGGATGTACTCGCGATAGTCGGAGAGGAACGTCTCCCACTGCTCGGCGGTGCGCGGCTCGAACTCGCCCGGCCAGCCCTGGCCCCGCACCCAGAGGTGAGGTTTGAGGAGGACGGAGAGCCCGCTGCCTCGGGCGTATTCGATCGTCTTCGCGACGCCGCCCGCCGTCTCGCCCCAGAACTGGCGCTCACGGTCGAAGGCGACGCGGGGATCGGCGGGATCCACGAAGGCGTAGGGGATGACGGCGACCCAGTCCGCCCCCGCCGCCACGGCGGGCTGGAGAGCGTCGGACGCCATCTCACGTCGCGGGGCGGAGAAGGACACGCCCCGGATCCGGTCCTCGGGTCGGACGGAGACGTCCGGGACCGCGGGCTCGCGAAGGCCAGCCGACCGGCCCGCCGACCCGGCCGCGGCGGCGTCGGCCCCCGCTCCAATGGAACCGCACCCCTCCGAGACCACCATGGCGAGGACCGCGGCCGCAACCACGAAGCCGGATCCCCTCGCCGCAAATCCTGTCGTTCTCATCTATACCATCGTGCCTGAAGGCACCGAGAATCTCAACACGCTCACCGCCCCACGCTCACCGTCTCCCGTACGAGCTCCGCGCCGCGCCGGGTTCAGGCCTTGAGCGAGCCTCGCGCCCCGAGTCTCTTGTGCGCATGAGTCCGGAACCCTTCGACTTCGACGGCGCCTACGGCGACGTCTACGAGCGGCTCGCCCGCACCGTTATACCCGGCTACCTGAGCTCGTTCCGCCAGGCGCTCGCCCTCCTGCAGGGACGCCTCGGCCCCCGCGCGCGGTTGCTCGTCGTCGGTGCCGGCACCGGGATCGAGATCGTCACCTTCAAGAGGGCCGAACCGGGGTGGCGGCTGACCGGCGTCGATCTCTCCGCCCAGATGCTCGACATCGCCGAGCACCGGGTGCGCGAGGCCGGCGTCGAGGCCGGCGTCACGCTCATCCACGGGACGGTGGACGACCTCGACGCGGCCGACTTCGATGCGGCCGACTTCGACGCGGTCACCTGCTTCAACGTGATGCACTTCCTCCCCGACGACGGCGCCAAGCAGGCTCTGCTGCGCGGCATCTCGAATCGCCTCGCGCCGGGCGCCCCCTTCGTCCTCTTCGAACTCCACGGAGATCGCGCCGCCCCCGACTTCAACGAACTCTTCACGGCCTGGAGCCGCTACTGGGAGATCCAGGGGATGGGAGGCCCCGAACGGGTCGAGTTCCGCGCCAGGATCGACGCGGGCATCCACTGGGCCTCCGAAGCCCGCATCCGCGAACTGATGGCGCGCGCGGGGTTCGAGGACGTGCGGCGCTACTTCCGCTCGCTCCTCTACGGGGGCTGGATCGCGCGCCGTGCGCGGTAGCGACGTTCCCGCGGGAACGTCTGCTTCGGCCAGTTGCCCAACTGGCGGGGTTCCCGCGGGAACGTTTCCCGGGCGAAGCCGGTCCCACGCGTGGCGCGTGGCGGCCGCGTGCCTGGCGTTGGCGTGCGGCGGCGAAATGGGGCCGCCGGGCGTCGACGAGCCGCGTGTCGCCTCGGTGGAGGTCGTCCCCGGCGTGGCCCTCATCGTGGGAGAGGGTGGGGAAGCGACGTTCTCGACCATCGCCCGCGCCGGGAACGGGACGGTGGTGACCCGCACGCCCCGGTGGTCCGTGGAAGATCCCGGCGTCGCCGCCATCGTGCCCCCGGGTGCCCGGGTCGGCCCATCGACTGCGGTGGTGCGGAGCGTAGGCGCCGGCGTGACCCGGGTCGCCGCGACGATCGATGGGGTTCGGGGCACCGCGCGGCTGGAAGTCTTTGTCCCCGAAGAAGTCGTCCGCTTCGAACCGGGGCGGAGCTACTTCGGCCGCAACGGCTACGTCGAGTACGTCCCCGGCGACCTGCCGGTGATTCTGTCGGCGCCACACGGCGGAGGGCTGACCCCGGCCGAGATCCCCGATCGTCGGTTCGGGACCCACGTCACGGACCTCAACACCGTGGAACTCACGCTCGCCCTGCGCGGGGCCCTGATCGACCTCACGGGGCGCGCGCCGCACGTCATCCTCTCCCACCTTCGCCGGACGAAACTCGACCCGAACCGGGAGATCGGGGAGGCCGCCGAGGCCAACCCGTTCGCGGAGCAGGCGTGGCGCGAGTTCCAGGGCTGGATCGAGTCGGCCCGCACCGCCGTGGCGGCGGATTTCGGGGCGGGGCTGTATCTCGACATGCACGGCCACGCGCACGACATCGACCGGATCGAGCTGGGATACCTGCTCACGGCCGACGAACTGAACCAGCCGGATGCGGCGCTCGATGGCGCGCGGGTCGCCGCGCGCACGAGCATCCGCGCCCTGGGGCGGGCCTCGCCGCTCCCCTTCTCGCGGCTCCTGCGGGGCTCCACCTCCTTCGGGGGTTTGCTCGAGGCGGAAGGGGTCGCGTCGGTGCCGAGCCCCGGCGACCCTTCCCCCGGCGACGCGCCCTACTTTACCGGAGGCTACAATACGCGGGAACACGGGTCGCTCACGGAGGGTGAGGTGATCAGCGGCATGCAGCTCGAGCACCACTTCCCGGGGCTGCGGGACACGCCCGCGAACCAGCGAGCCTACGCGGCCCGGGCCGCCCGCGTAATCCGCCGCTTCATGCTGGAGCACTACGGGGGCCTCGCGCGCCGCGGGTGACCCCCCGCTCAGGAGCTGTCGAGTTCGGGGAAACAGGAGGAGAAGAAGCCTCGGTCCCGCGTCAGGAAGCGCTCGGCCGCCGCCACCGCATGCGCGCCGATGAGGAAGTCCGTAATGATTCGCTCTCTGGTACCGCCGGCTTCCCGGTATCGTTTCCAGCGGCGCCCGGCGTCGTAAGCCATATCCGAGTCGATCGCGGACACGACGACATTGACTTCGCCGAGCGTCCGGTCCAGTGCCCCTCGGTCGGGGAACGCCGGGGCCAGTTCCGCGTACGCGACGTCACAGATGATGATCCCCCCCGCGTCGTAGGCCTCCCGCAGCCACTCCCTCGATGCGGCGCCGTGCCGAGGGTCACGCAGGAAGATGTCCAGCAGGACACTCGTGTCCACCGCCGTGATCATCTCCCCCGAATCTCCTCGAGGTAGTCGTCTGTGGTCCCGCCGGTCTCAAGGACGCCGTACACACGGTCGACGGGGTGCCGGGCCGCGGACCGCTTTCGAACGAGGAGGCCCCCGTCCGCCGGCACTACCTCATTCATACCTATGGCTGCGCTCCGCAAGTCCCTCCGCCGATCTGTGAGACGTTCCCGCGGGAACGTCCTCTTCAGCCAGTTGCCTGACTGGCGGGGTCCCGGCCGGGCGGGAACGTTCCCGCGGGAACGTTCCGCTGGAGCACGACGGGGGGTCGGGGGTACGTTCCGACCATGAATGGGACAGAGCGGGGGAAACGAACCAGACTCGTGCCGGCGGTCGCGGTGGCGCTGGCGGTAGCGGGGTGCAGGGCATTCCAGGCCGACATCTCGGCGCAGGAGCGACCGCCGCCTCAGGAACCGCCTCGGGAACCGATGGTGCTCCTCGTGTCCGGAGGGGTCCGGGACGGCGAGATCGTCCTCGGACCCGCCTTCGCCTACGAGGGGGCGGTCCGGCTGCCCGAGCCACCGGGCCCCTACCGGCTGAGGGGGCTGGACGCGGAGGGGGACACGCTGTTCTCCGTGAGCCTCACGCCGAGCGAAACCAGCGAGGGGGGGAGCGGTTTCGCCGTCGCGATCCCCTTCGATCCCGCGTGGACGGAGGCGCTGGACCGGATCGAACTGCGCGGCCCGGGGGGCGTGGCCACGCTGGACCGGACGGACGGAGCGCGGGCGATGCTGATCCGCGACCGCGCCACGGGACAGGTGCGCGCCATCCTGCGCGACGCCTCCGGCGGGCTTCCGCCGGAGTTGGCGGCGGACAGCGCGTCCCTCGACATCATCCTGGGACTGCCCCGTCCGCCGGCGCGTCCCCCGCCGCGTCCGCCGGGCTGAGCCGCGAGGTGAACACCCCGGGCGATCGTGTTAGCTTCGCCTTCCGGCCGGGTAGCTCAGTTGGTAGAGCAACGGACTTTTAATCCGCAGGTCGTGGGTTCGATCCCCACCCCGGCCCCTCCTGGCGCCCCTACTTCCAGCGGTATCCGAGACGGGCGTAGTAGAATCCGCCGTTGGAGCCGAAGGGTGATCCCGGACCGTAGCGGTTGCCCGAGAACGTGGCCCCGGGATTCTCCTCCGGGTAGTGGTTGAGCGCGTTCTGCCCGCCGGCGGAGAGGGTCAGCGACTCGTTGATCGACCAGGACGCATCGAGATCGAGGAGCATCTCGCCGGGATAGGAGTAGTCGTCCCGGGCGTCGAACCAGCCCGCGTAGTAGCTCACCCGCGCCATCAGCCCCAGCCGCCCGAGCGCGTGCTTGCCCGTAAGGAGCCAGCGGGTCGCCGGGAGCGCTTCCTCGAGCTGACGGATCCGCGTGTCGTCCACCTTCTCCGGATCGAACCGGGTGACGCGCGTGTTCGTGTGGTTGAAGGCGAAGCTGATCGACGTGCCGCCCCCGAGGGCGGGCGGCGCGTAGGTGGCGACGACGTCGACGCCCTGCGTGCGCGTGCTGAAGTCGTTCGTGAAGAAGCGGAACTCCTGCAGGTTCCGCGCGCTCACGATGCCTTCCTCGACGAGCCGGGTCTGCTCGTCCGGCGTGAGATTGAAGCGCTGCGTCAGCGCGATCCGGTCCGACAGGGCGACGCGAAAATAGTCGGCCGTCAGGTGGAAGGCCCCGCCGCCGCCCAGCACGGCGCCGAACGCGAAGTTGCGCGACTTCTCGGCGTCGAGCGGGACCCCGCCCACCAACGCGGCGACTCTCGACGTGGAGGGGATCGTGCCGCTGTTCACGAGGTCCCCGAGTTCACGGTCGAACAGCGTCGACACGTTGAAGGCGTTCTGCTGGCCGGGCGTGGGCGCCCGGAAGCCCGTGCTCACGCTGCCCCGGAGAGCGAGTGCGCGGGTGAGCCCGT
Source organism: Candidatus Palauibacter sp. (assembly GCF_965222475.1). Classification (GTDB taxonomy): domain Bacteria; phylum Gemmatimonadota; class Gemmatimonadetes; order Palauibacterales; family Palauibacteraceae; genus Palauibacter. The sequence goes on from NZ_CBDCUB010000008.1 coordinate 866,713, forward strand.
AGCGGCCGGCGAGCTTCCCGTTCAGCGTCGAACCGAAGTCCTCGAAGTCCTCGAAGCGGAGGGCGCCGCCCAGCGTCCAGCGGTCGTTCCGGTAGTCCCGGAGTTCGGCGTCCGCGTAGAGGGCCGTGTTCGTGCGGTGCCAGTCCCCGGCGGCGATCGGGCTGAAGCCGGGGAAGCCGTTCGAACCCGCGCTGAATCCCTGGGCCGCGAGCCGGCCCAGCGTCCACGACGCCTCATCGCCGAGTCCGATCGTGAAGTGCTCGTCCCGCCACTCGACGCCCGCCGCGAGGTCGAGGAGGTCGCTCACGGTGTACGCCGCGTCGACGTGCAGGTCGATGTCCACCTGCCGGTACCGCCCCGGATCGAACTCGGTCGGCGTCTCGGGGCCCAGCGAGGCGTTCACCGTGTTGAAGATGAAGTAGTCCACCTCGTTCCGGCCCCAGTTCCCGCTCACGTCCCAGTGGAGTCGCCCGGCCTGGCCTTCGACACCCGTCACGAGCGAGGCATCCCGCACATCCCCCCCAAATTGGGGGGTAAAGCCGCCCGGGAACCGTCTCTGGAAGGTGAAGCAGTTCGGATCCGCCAACACGCGTTCGAGGGCGGTGGGGTCCGGCAGTCCGTTGGTGACCCGGACCTCGGGACAGCCGGCGGAGCCGTCGAGGACCCCGTCCTGCGCGTCGAGCAGGTCGCCGATCAGCAGCGTCTCGCCCCCGTCGAGGCTGAACACGCCGCTCCGGGTGTTCGGGTTCCGGAAGAAGAAACCCCCCGTCACCTGCTGGCTCGCGTAGTTGGCGTGGGCGTAGATCTTCGTGCTGCTACCGAGGAAGTAGCCGAAGTTGCCCCACAGCTTGAGGTCGTCCTCGATCTCCGGCGCGCCCCAGATCTGCGCCGGGTCGCGCACGTGCGTGTTCCCCGCCGCGACGAGGACCTCCGCGTCCCCCCGCTGCACGCTGCGGCTCGTCGAGTTCGAGCGGCCGTACTCGGCGCTCAGGTTCGCGAACCCGGTCGGGCCGAGGGGGAGTCCGGTGTTGCCGGAGATCGTGTAGCCCTCGCCGCCGCCGTCGGCGAAGCCGCCGCTCCGCACCTCGAGCGCGCCGCCGGAACGCGCGTCCTTGAGGTGGAAGTTCATCACGCCGGCGATCGCGTCGGACCCGTACTGCGCCGACGCCCCGTCGCGCAGCACCTCGACCTGCCGTAGCGCGATCGCCGGAATACTCGAGAGATCCGGCCCCTGCGCGCCGTCGGCGACCCCGTTGCCGATCCAGGTGATGACCGCCGCCCGGTGCCGCCGCTTCCCGTTCACGAGCACGAGCGTGTGGTCGGGCGCCAGCCCCCTGAGATTCGCCGGCCGGATGATCTTCGCCGCGTCCCCGGTCGCCTGCGGGTTGATGTTGTAGGAGGGGACCGTCGTCCTCAGGAGGTCGCCGATGTCGGTGTCCCCCTGGTCCATCAGTTCCGACGGGGCGATGGCGTCGATCGGGACCATGGATTCCGTCGCCGTCCGGGGGCGCGAGCGGCTGCCGACCGCGACGAGCCCGGCCACCGAGATGACCGTCTGCACGAGCGGCAGCTCGAGCGTCACGACCTCGCCGTCGACGATCGTGGCCTCGCGCCGCTCGATGCCGTAGCCGAGGAGGCGCACCTCCACCTCGAGCGGGCCGGGCGGGAGGTTTGCGATGTGGAAGTGGCCCTCGACGTCGGTGATCCCGCCGTAGCCGAGTCCCGGCAGGGAGATCTGGGCCCGCGGCAGCCCGGTGCCGCTCGCCGCGTCCTGGACGATGACGTCGAGCCCGCCCTGCCCGAGCAGCGTCGCGGGACTCGCCCCCAGCGCCAGGGCCGCGACGAAGCAGACGCTGAAGAAGGCACCGGGGGTTCGTCGCATGTCAGTCCTCCTTCGGTGGTACGGAGAGCAGGTCGCGGGTCCACGCGGCGATGTGTTCCATCCGGCGCTCGCGCCGTACCTGCGCTCGGTCATCCGGGATTCTCTCCGGTCCGCTCATTGACTGCGCGATGGGACCGTCGCGGGACCCACCATCGGATCACGATGGGACGTCGAGAGATGACACGCGGGAGGGAGGGGCGCAACTTGTCCTCCGTGTGTTCGGCGCGACTCGACGGGAAGGAGCCCGATGTGAAGGTCACCAGGTGGCTGGCGGGACTCGCGGTGGCGGCGCTGCTCGCGGTGACGACGCTCCTCGCGTCACCCGGGATGCTCGAGGGGCAGCGGGCGTTCGGGGTCAAGGGCGGGGTCACGTTCGCGGACGCCGAATTCTACGACGCGTTCACCTCGCGTCACCGGGCGCGTACGGCCGCGGGCGGGTTCGCGACGTTCCCGATCTCGAACCGGGTCGATGTCCAGCTCGAGGTGCTCTACATGCACAGAGGCTTCGCGACGGACGGGGAGTACCAGGATGGTTCGACCACGCGGATGTCGTACCTCGACTTCCCCGTCATGCTCAGGCTGCGAATGACCCGCAACCCGACGGGCGTGCGCCCGTTCCTCAGCGGCGGCGGCTACTGGGCGCACGAGGTGGGCTGCCGAACCAGCGGCGGCGTGGCCCAGCACGAGCAGAGCGACAGCTGCGAGGGCCGCTTCATGCGGCGCGGGGTGGCGGACGTCGGGCTCATCGTCGGCGCCGGCCTCGAGGCCACGGTGTCCACCGGGTGGTTCCTCCTCCTCGACGCCCGCTACAACTTCGGCGTGCGGAACCTCCACTGGGATCCCGCCTCCGAGGGAGCCAAGGCGCGCAACCTGTCGTTCTTCGGAGGCGTCGGGGTGCGGATGGTCGGCTAGCGGCCGGGCGGCTGGCGGCCGGGCAGCGCCGTGATCGGGAAGGCCTTCACCGCCTCGACGATCCCTCGGGCCGCCCGCTGCGGCGCGTCGAGGATCACCCGCCGGTCGTGCGCGCTCGTGATGAAACCCGTCTCGATGATCAACGCGATCGTCATCGGGTGGAGCGCGTGCTCGTACCGCCGGTAGTTGAAGGCGTAGTAGTTCTGCATGCGGCGGGTCTGCACCGGCAGGTTCCTGAGTCCGGTCGCCGCGCCGTAGGTGTCCCGGAGCAGGCGCGCCGCGTCCCCGGCCCGTCCCGTGGCGTCACGCCGCGGGGAGGCGACCCTGTATCCGGAGGCCGCCGGACTGTCGCTCCCATCCGCGTGGATCGCGATGAAGAGGTGCGCCCGGTAGCCGGGAGGCACGACGGCGGGGAGGATGTCGACCTCGTAGCCCAGCGCCTCGAGTTGCGCGCCCGCAAGTTCGGCGATGGCGAGGTTCGCCTCCCATTCGGCGGTCCCCTGCCACTGCGTCCCGTTGTAGCGGAGACGCCTGAGCTCGCGCGGGGCCTCGTCGGCGCGCCAGTGCCCGGCCTGGAGTGCGATGCGGATCGGGCCGGCGGGGGGTTCCCACTCCTCGGGGGTGGGGATGGGACCGGGGTAGCGGTTGTAGTTACGCCACCTGCGCCACCTGTCGCTCGCGTCGGCGGACGCGTCGCGTTCGGTGGCGCGCTGCTCCTGGGCCGCGGCCATGCCGACGCCGGGTCCCGCGAACCCGGCTGCGAACAGAACCACGGCGGCCGTGAGTACCGTCAGATTCAAGTCGAGACCTCCTCGCGAGCGCGGCTCCCACGACCTCAACCCCCCCACGGTCCGGATCGTTGAGGCTAACCGGCGCGGCGACCGCCCGGCAACACCCGACCTCCTGGACCCCACTGGACCCCGCTGGCCCCACTGGACGAGGGTGAGGCGCCACGGGATTCAGCGGCAGCGGAGCCCCGGGCTCGCGGGGAGGCCGTCCGTCGCGGAGGCGGCGAGCGCGTTGAACAGGAGCTTGAACGTGTTGCGCGGCTGCCCTCGGAAGTGCGGCCGGAACGCGAATAGCACGACTTGGCCCTGCCCGACCCCCACCTGCGCGGCGGCGGGGTAGCCTGCGAGCACCTCCTCGCCACCCAGCGTCCACCCGCTCACGAGGAAGTCCGGGTCGGCGTAGCACACCGGGGTCGAGATGCGCCCGCCCGCGCTCGCCCCGCCGCCCCCGCTGGCGACGCGCTCGAGCACCTGGCTGCGGGAGAAGAGGGCCATCGCCTCATCGTCCATCCCGTAGCCGAGGGGGTGAGAGGGGTCGACGTCGAGCCGGATCACGGAGCCGGGGATGAAGAAATCCTGCGAGGAGAGTCCCCGCGTCCGGTTCCGGAAGGGGAGGCCGAACGTCTCGATCGCGTAGTCCACCGCCTGGTCGACGGCGACGAGCCAGCCTCCGCCCTCGACGAATGCCCGCAGCCGGGCGGCGCCCTCCTCGCCCAGGCCGCCCGTGTACTGCTCCGGCATGCTGCCCGGTTCGTTCCCGCTCGCGATCCCCCCCGCGCCCTGCGAGGGGAGGAGGATGACGTCGAAGCGGGACAGGTCGCCGCTCCGTATGTCGGCGTCCCATGCGTTCTCCCACTCGAAGCCGTACTGGTCCAGCACCCAGCGGGTCCAGCCCTCCGGCATCGGGGCCTGCCACGAGCGGTAGATCGCGACGCGCGGGGCGCGTGACGCCGCGGTCGCGCCGGAGGGCAGGGGATCGGGCACTCCGGTGAGCGTGAGTCCCTGCTCGGCCGCGAGCGTCCGCGCCGCGTCGCTCGACAACCCCGGGAGCCAGTACGAGCCGGCGGGGATGTCGCCGTTCGGCGTCGACACGTCGCGCGTGGTTCGGTGGCGCTCGGCCGGCCCGCCGTCCGCAGCCCCGCCGCTGCCCCCGTCCGCCGCGGCCAGCCCGCGGTAGACCCAGTTCGAGTTCCCGTGCAGCGCGAAGCCCGCCGCGCCCTCGCCACGCACCTCGCCGACGTCCGCCGACACCTCCCCCCACTCTCCGGTCGGCATCTCGAACGGCTCGTCCACGTTCACCACCTCGAGGCCCATCTGGAAGCGGAGTTCGTAGCCGGTCATGTCGTACGGGGGCTCGGGCGGTCCGCCGGGGTACTGGCGCCGGTCCGGGTACTGCTTGGGTTCCATCAGGTCGACGACGTACGGCCGGAAGGCCTGGGGCGGAATCACGTACGACCCCGCGGGGAAGGCGAGGTCTCCCGCCGCATCTCCCGCCGCATCTCCCGCCGAAAACCCCTCCGACGCGCGCACGAACTCGATCCCCGACCGAGACATCAATCCCATGAACTCGACGACCGTCCCCGGGTCGTGCGAAGCAGCGGGGTCCAGCACGTAGGCGAACGGTCCGCCCTCGGCCGCGTTCCCCCGTTCGATCTGGCGCCGGCCCATGCGGTAGTGGTTGAAGAGGTACTCCTCCTTGAGCTTGGCCCCCATGTCCGCCACGGCCTTCGCCGCGGTCATCATGTAGTCCATGGCGTCGCGGATGTGCCAGCAGCCGCCGAGCCAGGGGTTGTTGTAGTTCGTCGAGGGCGTCTTCGCGGGCAGGTTCCCGGCGCGGGCGCCGAACGTGTCGGGGATCTCGTCCTCGTCGTAGCAGTGCGGCGTCGCGTACCCGGCGCCCGCCGTCTCCGTGAGGAAGCCGAGCATGTTGTGGTAGTCGGGCCCGCCCCGCATCGATCCGTTCCACCACAGGTCGAACACGATGTCGCTGTTCACGCCGGGCTTCCCCTCCTCGTCGAACCGGCGCCGCATCGAGTGCCCCATCTGGTTGATCGAACTCACGACGAGCGGGTCCAGATTCGGGCTCACCGGGTTCTCGAACGGCGGCATCCAGATCCGCCCCGGGAAGGGGCTCGACTGGTGCTGGTTGTAGACGATCTGCGGGAACCAGTTGTGGTACAGTTGCCGCGTCACGGCCTGCGTCTCGACCTGCGTCAGCATGTACCAGTCGCGGTTGTTGTCGTGCCCGATGTAGTGGTGGTACAGCTCGGGGACGCGCGCCATCTCGAACTCGCCCCCGACGTTGGACATGTACCAGTCGGCCACGATGTTGAGGCCGTCCGGGTTCATGTTCGCCATCAGCAGCACGATCGCGTTGTCGCGGATCCGCCGCGTCTCCGGCGACTCGTCCGTCACGAAGTGGTGCGCCATCTCGGGCATCACCTGCCCGTGCGCGACCTCGGTCGCGTGCAGCCCGCCGTCTATCCACACGACGGCGACGCCTTCCCGCGCCCGCGCCCGCGCCTCATCCTCCGCCAGTACCGATCCGTACGCGGCTTCGGGGTCCCGCGCGTAGGCGAGCGTCCGGGTGATCTCCTTGAGGCGCTCCATGCGGCGGAGGTTCGCGGGCGACGAGATCGCGGCCAGATAGAGCGGTTCGCCACGCGTGCTCTCGCCGATCTGTTCCAGCGCCATGCGGTCGGTGGACGCGGCGAGCGCCTCGAAGTAGGCCTTGATCCCGTCGTAGTTCGTGAGCTTGTAGTCCTCGCCGGGCGCGAACCCGATGATCTCCGCGGGGGTCGGCACGTCGCCGGCCCCGCCGCCGCCGTCCGTCGCGCACCCCGCCAGCAGTATGGAGGAACACAGGACGGTGCTCGCGAGCCGGGGGCCGAGGGTCGTGCCGTCGAATGTGGATCTTGTCACTTCCAGCCTCCCTTCGGGGTCACTACGGTCCCTCCGCAGATCTCCTCACGTTACCCTTCGGTGCCCCCCCCCGGGGCTGCATAAGTTCGAGCAGTAGATCGAGCTTCTGCCCAACTTCCCGCGAGATCGCGGAAGGCTCCCACAGAGCCACGAGGCGGTGGAAATCTCCCTTCCTGAGCAGTATGGGAAGGCCGAACCGTCCTCCAGACCGGCGAAAGAACTCTTCGGCGAGCTCGCTCAGCTTGACCGTTCGTGTCTTGGCATCCCACAGGAGAGTTGCGGCTTCGGGATCCAGCCCCTTCCAGGTCGAGAAATCTCTGTCTTCTCCGTCGAAGACGCCGTCGAGGATGAGAGCGTCCAGCACCTTGTCGATCGCCTCTCGAACGTCGGCATCCCGACTCCCGCTGAATCCACCCCCGGCAAGGGATTTCTCCGCGAAACGCCTCAGGATCTCAGGCGTGACGACATAGTTTTCGACCTCATAGCGGGTCCAGGACGCAATGGTCAGACCGCCTTCTCGCGAATCCTGTCGCTCTCTTCCGTCACTGTCGCGAATCCACAATCCTTTGAGTCCCGGCACCATTCCGCTGATGGACTGGAAATGCTTCCTGGGTTTCTTCCCATAGGCGCCCTCCGCCCGCTCGAGCTCAGATTCCAGGTCACGTTCCGGATGGTTGTCCCGCTCATAGTATGCATTGATCCCGCTTCCCTCTTCCCAAACGTCCGCCGCCGGGTGTTGCAGTTTCTTCGCCAGCTCGTGAAGGATGTCGAGGTCTGTCCGCCCTTTGACGTAGAGCACATGTCCGCTCTGACGGGCCCTGACATAATGTTCCGCGCCGTAGTACCGGAGGGCGTCGAGAATAGGGTCTTGTGCTGAAAGATCGTGGACCGCTCCCTGAAGGAGCAGGGTAAGGTTGTCACGGACGGCTTCCGCGTATACGACTTCGGAATGGGTCGCGATGACCACCTGCGAGTCGTTCTCGGCGGCGACTTGGCGGAGCAGGGTGTAGACCTGCTTCTGGCGGAGAATCTCGAGGTGCGCGTCGGGTTCGTCGATGAGGAGCACACTCCGAGGATGGGAATGGATGTATGCGAGGATGAGCAGCATCTGCTGGAGGCCCCGACCAGCGAGGGCGATCTCGAGCGGCTCCCGTACTCCTGACTGCTTGTACTGGAGAGCGATACCGCCGCGCACGGTCTCGGTGGGGTCCTCGAGGTCGATCGCGAACAAGCGACCCATCAACCGGACGATACGTCCCCACGTATCGGAGTCGTCTCGGTACACCATGAGACAGAGATTGCGCAGTACCTGGGCCGTCTGTCCCTGGCCGAGCAGCACGTCGACCCGGCCCGGCTGGAGAAGCGGCTCCTCGATGTCGATTCCGGACATCGGGTACAGAAGCCGCACATCGATCCCGGCGGCGGTCTCGATGGCGCCGGGGTTCGCGAGCGTCGATTCGTCCGGCGTGCAATAGACGACTTCCGTACCTGAGTTACGGAAGCTCATCGTGACGGGACAGACCCTGCCCTCGTGCAGCACGCCGAGCGCGATCTCCATCATGACGTCCGTGCGCCCCGTCCGAACCACCGTGTTGTGCCAGAACTGGCGGGTGCGCGACACGGGCACGGAGACGATGCTCAGCCTGTTTACCGCGGTTGCGGTTCGCTTGCTGGGTGGCGCTTCGCCCTTGCGTGCAAACCACGTCTTCACGGCCTGTGACCGGAGCGCCAGCGCCTGGATCGCGGTCGTCTTGCCGCAGTTGTTCGGGCCGATCAGAACCGTGGGATGATCGAGTTCGATGCGCTGCGCCTCTCCGAACTGCTTGAAATTCCGTACTTCGAGATAGTGTAGTGGCCTCATCCAACCTGCACCTCCTGGCCCGGTGTTAGTCGAAGGCGTTCTCGGACGTCTCGGGGGATCACCACGCGATGCCGGGAAGAGATGGTCACGATGCTCATGGCGCAATCCGTCAGTTGGGGATGATGCGGACGACGCGGCCGTCCGGGTCGACGACGGCGATCGGTCCTCTCAGGATGTCGTCGCCGTAGGGGATCGCGCGAGTCGGCGTCGCGCGCGCCGCGGCGTCGGGCTGCGGCAGCTGGTACCATTCCGCCAGGCCCACCTTGACCGCGTAGCCGAGATCCGCCAGCGACTGGACGGTGATCAGGCTCAGCGGTTCGCGCTCCCCGATGGCCTGGTAGGGCGTCATCAGTTCGTGTCCGAGCACGGATTCCCGCCAGTGCGAGTCGGCGGCCCCGGGACCCGACGCGTTCTCGACCGGCACCTTCTCGCCGTCGTCGTAGTTCAGGCCGCCCTTCTCGTCGAACGCCTGGATGGCCAGCCGGCCCGTGAAGTGGGTGTCCGCGTCCGGGTTGTGGAGCGACGGGTCGCGGAGCAGGCCATGGTAGCTCCACACCGTGCCGATTCCGAGCACGTGGCCGATCTCGTGCAGGATCACCTCCCCGACATCCTTCAGGTCGCCGTCATCCGCCAGCGAGGCCAGGTCGGCGGCGTCGAACTCGACCGCGCCGAGGAAGGGGAGAGCGGAGCCCTGACGGATCCCGCAGGGACCGGCCCGCGCCAGCGTGTGGCCGACGCCGTCGATCTCCCGCACCGAAGCCACGACGACCAGATCGTCCACCGTCCCGATGCGCTGCTCGCTCAGGATGTCCCAGCACCCCGTCTCCGCGTCCTGGCCGAGCGGCACGTCCGGCAGTTCCGTGTCCGCCAGGATCGCCGACCAGAAGCGTACCGCCTCGTCCAGCGCCTCCGCCTGCGACGCCGTGACTTCGTCGAGGAGGATGAGATCGATGTCGAACGGGCGGGAGTTCGCCTGTCTCACCGTCACCTGGAACGAGATCTCCGCCGTGCCTCCCGCCGAGTCGGCCGCGGTCACCGTGGCGGTCGCGGATCCCCGGGCCACGGGAGTCAGGGTCACCGTGTCCCCCCTGGCCGCCGCCACGACCACGGCCGAATCGGAAGAGCCGGCCGTGTACTCCAGCGCCTCTTCCTCCGGGTCCCGGAAGTAGGACGACATGTCGATCATGGTCTCGTGGGCGCCCGCCTGCATCCGCTGCGGCGACACCTCGCGCACCGGCACCGGCGGCCGGTTCCCGCCCGACCCGAACAGGACCAGGGGGTCGCCGAGTCCGATCTCGATGCCGGAGGCCGCCGCCGGGATCGAGGGCGCCGGCCCGGCGACGACCTGTGCCTGGCTCGCGCCGTCCCCGCCGCCCGTGACGGTGACCTCCGCGCTCCGCTCGCTCCCGGCCTCGATGACGGTTGAGTCCGCCGACAGTTCGCCGCCGCGCACGGACAACGGGACTCGCATGCGGAAGGGCGCTCCCGCGGCCAGGCGGATCCCGATCCGGGCCGGGCTCGCGGCGTCGGGTTCCTCGCCGTCCGTGCGCTCGATGTCCAGCCGGAGCGCGAACGGAGCCCCGGGGTTGTCGGTCAGGAGGAGCGTGTCGAGGCTCGCGAGTCCGACGAACATTCGCTCGGGCAGCTCCGTCAGCCGGTTCCGTTCCAGCCGCAGGATCCGCAGGTCCACGAGCCCCGCGAACGGGGCCGGGGGGAGCGTGGCGAGCCGGTTGCCGTACAAACGCAGCACCTCCAGCCGCGTGCGGCCCGCGAACACGTCCTCGGGCAGCGTCTCGAGCCGGTTCCGGTCCAGCCGCAGTTCCCGGAGGCCGGAGAGCCCCTGGAAGACATCATCGGGCAGCGTCTCCAGCCCGCTGTCCTGCAGGAGCAGGCTCTCGAGCCCGGAGAGGCCGGCGAAGGCGCCCGCGTCCACTTCCCCGATTCGGCCGTTGCCGAGATACAGCCACTCGAGCGCGGGGAGCCCGGCGAAGGCGCCGCGGGGCAGCGTCTCGAAGTCGTTGTTCGCGAGATTCAGCCGTGTCAGGCGCGCGAGCCCGGCGAAGGTGCCCGGCTTCAGGGTGGCGAACGCGTTCCCCCGCAGTTCGAGGCTCTCCAGCGCCGGGAGCCCCTCGAAGGCGCCTTCCGGCAGCGCCGCGAGTTCGTTCTCACCGAGGTCCAGCGTCGTGAGCCTCGAGAGCCCCTCGAAGGCACCCTCCGGCAGCGTCTCGAAACCGTTGTTCCGCAGGCGCAGCGTCTCGAGGCTCGCGAGATCGGCGAAGGCCCCCGCCGGGAACGCGGTGAGGCCGACGCCGGAGAGGTCGAGGTTCCTCAGGTTGTAGAGACCGGACAGGTCGCCCCGCCGCAGAGTCGGGATCTCGAACCCGGCGAGGTTCAGGGTCGTGATCCCGAGATGGGAGACCGTGACCTCCTGACAACTCGTGGCCCGGGTGCGCACGACGAGAGCGTCCCGGATCTCGGGGGTGCGGTCGCAGACGCCCTCCTTGATCGCGACCGCCGTGGAGGTCGTCCCCCCGAGGACATATCCGGCGTCGGTCGTCGGCGGATCGAGGCTGAGCAGAAAGACCTCGCGCGCGGGCTCGATGTCCGCATCGTCCCGGATCGGGATCCGGACCTCGACGACGCTCGTCCCGGCGGGGAAGGACGCCGACGTGCCGGCTTCATAGTCCGCCGCATCGGCATCGGCCGTGCCGGGGTCCTCGTCCGCCGCGAGCGTGTACCGAACGGTGAGGGGCGTGGTGGGCGCGGGGTCGAGCCGGATCGGCACGATGACGTCCACGCCCTCGGACGCCTCCGGCGACCGCACGACGACCGTCGCCACCGGCGTCCGGGCGGGTTCGGGACCCGGCTCCGTCGTGCCGCCGTCGCACGCGGCCAACCCCGCGGCGACGGCGAGCGCCGCCCATCCATTTCGCGTCAAGCCCACGACCCGGCCATCTTCAGATCCTCGTGTACGAAAGCGGACTCCATCCGTGCGATGCTCCTCGCGGAAGCCCCCAGAGCGGCCGCCTCGGCCCTCCAGCCGGAAACCCCCCGCCCCACCTCGCCGGCGATCCGCTTCGCCCGGTCGAGTTCGAGCCCATAATACTCCGCCGTGGCCAATGCGCGGTCCAGTGAGGCCGTCCCGTCATACTCGTCGATGTGTGTGCGGAGGACCCGCGGTCGGATCTGCGTGGGCGCCGGGTTCAGATCGTAGGCCGGAGAAAGACGCCAGCCCGGGGCGTCGTCATAGAGGAAGCCGTGGTTGCGAAGGTGGTCATCGGTGTTCGAGACGAGGATGCTGAAGACGATCCTTCTCCAGAGTTCGGCCAGACCGCGCTTCGCGGCGGCTCCGTGGCGGCGAAGCGCGTCCGCGATCTCCAGATAGGATCTTTGCTCGCGATCGTCGGCCCCAAGCATGCTCATCGCGGACACGAAGGGCACGCGACGGGCGCCGTCGCGATCGAAACGCCGCAGGATGAGGACACACTGCCCGGCGACCCGTTCGATTCGCCAATCGGGAACCTCGATCCCGGCGCGTCGCGCCAGCGAGAGGGCGACGCCTTCCCAGAGCACGACATCGTATTCGTCCGCTGCGTGGGGGAACTTGGCGATGGCGAGCCCCCCGTCGCTGTCCCTCACGGCGGCCTTCGGCCGGGCGCCCCCGAGCGAGGCCCCGGGCCCGAGGAGCAGCCGCAGGTCGTCATCCCCTTCCTCATCGCGTGTGACCCGCGTCGAGGCGGCCAGGAGTCGTCCCAGATCGAGCAGGGGAGGGATGCGCCTCGCTCGAGGCTCGGCGAGGAAGGGCTCGGCGAGGAAGGGTCCGTCCGGGCCCCTTGAGAACCTGAGCGCCCCCATACGCAGTTCGTCATCGACGCGGAGAAGGAAGTCGGACTCGAAGAGGGTGCGGGGTGCGCGGCCGTCCCGCCGGGCGCGTCGAACCTCCTCGCGCCGCAACAGGACGCGGCCCCAGCGGTCCGGCGCCGAGTCGCCGATCGATCCGAAGAGCGCCCGTCGGGTGTGAAACGGACCGGGTCCGAGCCCGAGCGCCGGCTCCAGCGCGAACCGTCGCGGGTGGGCAAGCCAGTCCGGATCGTAGTCGAACGATGCGTTCTCGCTGCCGCCGCGAACTCTGACCCGGAGTCGTCCGACGAAGGTCGGCGTTCCGTTCAGGTCCACATGGACGAGGATCCGGCGCTCCACGAGACGGCCTCAGTCCCCCCCGCGGTCGCGCCGCGAGCGCGGAGCGGGATTGCGGACGCGCTGCGGGAGGCGCTCCTCGAGCAGGTCGAGCCCGAGGCCGTCCCGGCTGCGGTCGGCGAGTTCCGCCACGCCGTCTTCCATGCCGAGGACGAAGAGGACGGTCGCGTAGTTGCCCATCGAGACGCCGGGATCGCCGCGCTCGATCTTGTGCAGCGTGGTGCGGCTGATCAGCGCCCGTTCCGCCATCGTCGTCGCGCGGATGCGGCGGCGAAGGCGGGCGTCCCTGATGTCCGAGCCGAGCTTACGGAGGAGTCGCCGAACCGGAAGCGGCAGCGTCCCCCGAACGGGGTTCTTCATTGTAATGACCATAATAATAGTAGATATTATGTATATGGTACACTATCATGGACCTGATCTCAAGTCCGGGCACCGTACGCGCGCGTCGCCTCATCGGCGGAGACGTAGCCGTCGAGCACATCCTCCCGGACGCGCTCGGGCGGCCGCCGGGACGGGTCGCCGAGGCCGCCTCCGCCCGGCGTCTCCAGCACGATGCGCTGGCCCGGGGGCACCACCTCGCGGCCCTTGGGCCGGAAGTCGCCCACGCCCGGCACGTGAACCCGTCCCGCGGCCCCGTCGCCGCCCCCGTCCCGGCCGCGGGCCGGATTGCGGACCCGCTCGAACATCTTGGAGACGGCGAACGCCTCGCCCGACGCGTGCGAGATCTCCATCACCTGTCCGAGGCCGCCCCGGAACTCGCCGGGACCGCCGGAGTCGGGGAGGTACTCCTTCCGCCAGAAGATGAGCGGCGCGACCGTCTCGGTGATTTCGATCGGCGTGCTGCGGACGCCGGAGGGGAAGGCCGTCGCCGACAGCCCGTCCTTCCCGGGGCGGGCCCCCGTGCCCCCGGCGTGGAAGGGGTTCACCACGAAGTCCTCGCCGCGGTAGAGGTGGGCGCCGGTCAGCCCCGGCCCGGCCATGATGACCGGGTTCCACAGGCAGGAGGCGCCCTCGGCGGGCACCGAACCGGGGTTCATCGCCTGCTCCAGGCAGCCCAGCACGACGTCCGGCAGCATCTGCCCGATCGCGTGGCGGGCGGAGACGGCGGCGGGCGGGGGCGCGTTGAGGAGCGAACCGGGCGGGGCGGAGACCGCAATTGCGGCCAGCGACCCGGCGTTGTTGGGGACGTCGGAGCCCACGACGCAGCGTACCCCGAACGAACTGTAGGCGCGCGTATACGTGACGGGGACGTTGATGCCGCGCGACGACATGGGCGACGTGCCTTCCCAGTCGATGCGGATCCCGTCGGGACCCACCGTGAGTGCGCAGACGAGGTCGAGGTCCTCGTCGTAGCCGTCGATCCTCATCCGGTTCCGGTACGTGCCCGGGCGCAGGGCGCGGATCCGCTCCCGCATCGCCCGCCGTGAGGTTTCGATGATGGTCTCGGCCAGCGGTTCGAGCGCATCGATGCCGAATTCCGTCATCATCGCCGCCAGCCGCTCGCATCCGGTGCGGTTGCACGCGGCCAGCGAGTAGAGGTCGCCCTGGGCCACGTCCGGGTCGCGGACGTTGGCCCGCACCAGCCGCATGAGCGTCTCGTCCACCCGCCCGCCCCGGATCAGGTAGCCGATGGGGAGGCGGATCCCCTCCTCGAACACCTGGTTCGCGTCGGCTCCGAAGCCGCGGCCGCCGACGTCGGCGATGTGGCTCGTGGCCGCGAACAGCGCGACCGGACGCCCGTCCAGGAACGCCGGCGTGACGACCGTGAAGTCGTTGAGGTGTCCCGTCCCTTCCCACGGATCGTTCGTGATGAGGACGTCGTCCTCCGCCAGCGTCTCCACGGGATAGTCCCGGAGGAAGAACCCCACGGAGGCGGCCATGGCGTTGACGTGGCCGGGCGTGCCCGTGACCGCCTGCGCGAGCATGCGCCCGGAGAGGTCGAACACGCCGGCGGAGAGGTCGCCCGCCTCGCGCACGGGGGTGGAGAACGCGGTGCGCACGAGGGTCCGGGCCTGTTCCTCCACCACGGAGAGGAGCCGGCTCCACATGATCTGTCCCTCGAGGGCGGCGATGCCGTCGTGGGCGCCGCTGGCCGCTGCCGCGCCGCCGCCCGCTGCCGCGCTCCGCTCGACGAGGAGGTGGCCGCCAGCGACCGCCCGCGCCTCCCAGCCGCCGGGGACCACCGTCGTCGTCTGGTCCTCCGCGATCAGCGCCGGACCCTGGACGCGAGCGCCTTCCGCCAGCGCCACGCGCGTGTAGACGGCCGCGGCCGCCGACTCGCCGCCGGGTCCCTCCCACAACTCGGTCCAGCGCGCGGGGGCCGATTCCGTCGCGGCGGGTCGTCCGGACGTTCCCGCGGGAACGTTTTTCCCCGTTTCGGGACCACCTCGGGACCACAAAGACGTTCCCGCAGGAACGTTCCCGGCCTCCGTCGCGGGCGCCGACACGACGAGCGTCCAGCTCAGGACCTCCACGTCCAGCCCCGGGATCGTGCGCCCGTACACGGTTTCGTAGCCGCGGTCGAACGCCTCGCGCAGCGCCGCCGCGTCTCGGAGGTCCTCGGGGAGGTCGACGCCGATCTCGTGGCCCTGGCCTACATAGCGCATGTAGGCGCGCGCCTTCTCGGTCGTCGCCGCGCCAGGCGCTCCGCGCGACACTACCGGCACCGCCTCCGCCCGCATCTCGTCGAACACCTCGCGGACGACATCGGGATCGAACCCCGACAGGCGCATGTAGCGGCTGCGCACGACCTCGTAGGAGATGGGGGCGAGGAGGAAGCCCACGGCCGATCCCACCCCCGCGTCGGCGGGGACGAGAAAGCGGTCCACCTCGAGCTTGTCCGCCAGCCGCGCCGCGTGGATCGGGGCGGAGCCGCCGAAGGCGATCAGGGTGCGTCCGGCCACCCCCTTCCCCCACTCGACGGCGTGGGTGCGAGCCGCGTTGGACATGTTCTCGTCCACCATCTCGCTGATGCCGAGTGCGGCGAGCTTCGGGTCGAGTCCCAGCTTCCCGCCCACGCGGGCCCCGACCGCGGCCTCGGCGCGCACCCGGTCGAGAGCGATCGAGCCCCCGGCGAAGAGATCGGGATCGATCCGCCCCAGCACGACGTCGGCGTCCGTCACCGTGGGCTCATCCCCGCCCCCGCCGTACGCCGCCGGCCCCGGCTCCGACCCGGCGCTGGCCGGCCCCACCTGGATCCGCTCCAGATCGTCCACTCCGGCGATCGATCCGCCCCCGGCCCCGATCTCGACCATCTCGATGACGGGGATCCGCACCGGGAGCCCGCTCCCCTGCTTGAAGCGGTAGCTGCGGGCGACCTCGAATGTCCGCGAATGGAGCGGGCGCCCGCCATCGATGACGCACAGCTTCGCCGTGGTGCCGCCCATGTCGAAGGAGAGCACGTCGCCCAATTCAAGTTCTCGCGCGAGGTGGCTGGCGAGGATCGCGCCCCCGGCGGGTCCGGATTCCACGAGGCGGACGGGAGCCGCGACCGCCGTCTCGAGCGTCGTGAGCCCGCCGCCCGAGGTCATGAGAAGGAAGGGGCACCCGAACCCAGATTCCCGCAGCGAATCCGCGAGCCCCGTCAGGTAACGGGCCATGAGCGGCTGGACGTAGGCGTTCGCGCAGGCCGTGGACTGTCGCTCGTACTCCCGGACCTCGGGGCACACGTCCGAGGCCAGCGTCACCGGCAGCCCCGGCCTCCACTCGTCCAGGATCTCCCCGATCCGGCGCTCGTGGTCCGGGTTGGCATAGCCGTGGATGAGCCCCACCGCGACGGATTCCACACGCTCGGCCTCGAGCGTTGGCAGCAGCGCGCGCACCGAACCTTGCTCCAGCGGCACGAGGACACGGCCGCGGTGGTCGACCCGCTCCTCCACCGGCAGCCGAAGCCGGCGCGGGACGAGGGGCGGGGGACGGTCCACCCCGATGTCGTACTGCTCGAAGCGGTTCTCCTGTGCCATCTCGAGGGCGTCCCGGTGCCCCGACGTCACGATGAGGGCGGTGCGGGCCCCCCGTCGCTCGATGATCGCGTTCGTGGCCAGCGTGGTGCCGTGGATGACGAGACGCACGGCGGAGGGCGGGACCCCGGCGAGTCCCAGCACCTTGTGCACCCCCTCGAGGACGCCGCGCTCCGGCGCCGCGGCGGTCGTGAGCACCTTCGTCGTGACGAGGCGCCCGCCGGCCTCCAGCGCCACATCCGTGAAGGTCCCGCCGATGTCGATCGCGAGCCGCGCCTCGCCGCGCGATTCGTCCAGCGGATTGCCGCTCACCCGCCGTTCACCCGTCTTCGCGCAGGGGGACGGTGTAGTTCAGCGCCAGCCGTCCTCCGTCCGGGTAGATCGTCTCGCCCGTGAGGTACGAGGCGTAGTCGCTGGCGAGGAAGACGGCCACGGTCCCGATCTCGGCCGGATCGCCGAACCGTCCCAGCGGGGTGCGGGAGAGGATCGTGCGCCGGGCCTCATCGTCGGCGATCACCGAGTCGAGGATGTCCGTGACGATCGTCCCCGGCCCGATCGCGTTGACCCGGATGTCATGCGGCGCGAGCGCGAGCGCCATGACCTTCGTCAGCTGCATCACGCCCCCCTTGGAGGCCGCGTAGGCGAGCTGGTTCGGAATCGTCACCACCGCGTTCGTTGAGGACATGTTGATGATCGACCCCTTCACCCCCCGCGCCACCATGTCTCGCGCCACGAGGCGGGAGAGGAGGAAGCTCCCCCGCAGGTTCACCGACAGCACGCGGTCGAAGTCCTCCACGGTCACGTCCAGGATCGACCCCTCCGCGATGATCCCCGCGTTGTTGAGCAGGATGTCGCAGCCGCCGAAGCGGTCGGTGCACGCGTCGAGGAGCGCGGCGCAGTCCCCTTTGTCGCTCACGTCGGCGCGCGCCGCAAGCGTCTCCCGCCCCGTCTCCTCCGCGATGCTTCGCGCGGTGTCGGCGCAACGCTCCTCCAGCACATCCCCCAGCACGACGTCCGCCCCGTGACGGGCGAAGGCGAGCGCGCACGCGGCGCCGATCCCCTTCGCCGCCCCGCTGACGATGGCGGTCTTCCCCTCGAGTGTGATCACGTCAGAGCCTTCCTCATTGCGGTCGATGCCGCCGCGCTGATGCCTCCCGCGATGATGATCCCGGTTTGATCGCCGCCGCGAACCTGCGGGTGTGCGAGCAGCGGGGAGACATGCCCGCGGGCGAGCGGTCGCGCACAAACCTTGCGTCCTTTCCCGCCGGAGGCGAGACACGATCTTGGAGGCAAGCGGAACGAAGGCTTGTCGGGTCGTCGGGTCGCCGTTAACATATGCCTTACCTGTACGGATGGGAGGGTGGGCGTGCGTGCAATCTGTTCTCGTGGACGACGACGAATCCGGTGTTCCTAAACGTGTTCGAAGCCTAAGACTTAAACCGCTTAGCGAATGAATCGAGAGTACACGCGTGCCACGTTCTCCCGAGTACGTTGGATCCAAGCTCACGATCGAATGTATGGAACGAGTGAGCGGCGCGTGTCCGGTTGGAGATTTCCTAGACGGGCTACCACCGGGGGCCCGGGTGAAGCTAGACGCGATGTTCCAACGGCTTGGGGAAGAGGGGTCACTCTGGAACAAGACCAGATTCAAGAAAAATTGACGCTGATATTTTCGCGATCCGAAGCGATCAAGTCCGGATCTTTTGTTTTTTTACCGAAGACGCGCGCCTAGTGCTCCTGCACGCCTTGAAGAAGAAGCGAAATCGACACAAGCCACGAGACATCAAGAGAGCAAAACAAATGAGGCGCGAGTTTCTCAACAACCAGAACGGAGACAACTGACATGGCCAACGAGGCATGGGTCGAGCGGCAAACCGCAACTCCAGAGGCTCGAAGGCTGTACGAGGAAGAACGCTTGATCCTTTGGACGACCGAAGCGATCGCAGAAGCCATGGCTAGACGGGGACTCACGCGCGCCGGCGTGGCGGCAATTCTGGGTACGAGTCGCCCGAACGTTACGCAACTCCTCAGCGGATCCCGCAACATGACCCTGCGAACGCTGGCTGCACTCGCCCACGCCTGCGGTACGCGGGCGGTCATCGAATTCGAACCCGTCGTCGCTTCCACATTCAAGCAGCTCGGAGATCATACGATCTGGAGTCACCGGACCGTCCACGTCACGTCCGCTGTGGATCCGCAGCTGGCACTCGAAACGTCGGTTTCACAGCATGGCCCCCAGCACAATCGCGCGTCCGTTCAAGAAGACAGCCGCCTCAACCTTGTCGCCTAGGGTATTGTCTATGCCTACCAATTTCGATCGCGCCAGCTTGGTGTCTCGCCATGTGCAGATTGAATCGGTGACCCTGGCACACGCCGAACTGAAGGTGGGTCTGGATCCGCTCGATATGCCGGAAGAACTCAGGCTGTCCCAGCGATTCCGGTGTCGATGTGACCTGTCGGCGCGCAAGCCGGACCACGCATTCGTCTACATCGACCTCATGCTGGATGCAACGTCGGCAGACGATGCTCACAAGGGTCAATCGCTCTTTGGTCTCAGTGCAACGTTTCTCGCGATATATCGACTTGAGGGCGCGGCCGCGTACCCGACGGACTCCCTGGAGCATTTTGCCGAATTGAACGGAACCTACAACGTGTGGCCTTACTGGCGAGAATTCGTTCAGACTGCAGCCGCGCGTGCGGGCTTGGCCAGCATCGTCGTTCCCGTGTTCAGACCGCAAGTCCAGGAAATCGAGGAACAGGGGGAGATCTCATTTGACGAGGCGAGTCAATCTCAGGAGGCAACGAATAGCACTGCGGGTTCAGAGTAGGCTCGTGGGCCTCCCCCGGATGAACCTCCACTGATGACCAGCGAGGCCTAGGTCGAGCGCGGAATCTCAACTCCAGAGGCTCGAAGGCTGCGTGGAGATGGGCGGCTGACCCCTCGACGGAAACGATTACCCAAGCTATCTGCATTACGGTCGCGTGTGCCGCATTGCGCGCAGACATCGGACTGAAATCGCTTGCCGAATGCCCCGACGGGGACGTGACTAGCATACCCCCTCGCGTCACGAGACCCGATATGGTATGCTTGTATACTCTACCATTACATGGCGGTATACCATGGCAGACGGGACAGGGTACGCGGCTCTGGGGAGTTCGCCGGATTCTTCGGTAGATACCGAGCGCGTGACGATCGACGAGGCCGGTCGGCTGGTGGTTCCCGCACGTTTTCGGAGGGCGCTCGGCATTCGCGGTCGGCAGCAGTTGCTGGTCGGCTTGGAGGGCGACACGATCCGGCTGCGCACGGTACGCGGGGCACTCGCGCGCCTGCAGGCCCTCGCTGCGCGGAACCGGCAGGAATCCGGGAGCGTCGTTGACGCGTTCATCCTGGAACGGCGAGCCGAAGCCGCGCGTGAGTGAACCGGCCGAGAGCGTCCTGGACCCTTCGGCCGTCCTGGCGGTGCTCTTCAAGGAACCCGGGACGGCCCGCGTCCTCCGCGCGCTCGAGCGTGGCGCGGCCATGTCGTCCGTGAACGTGGCCGAAGTCGCGGCGCGCCTCTCACAGAACGGCTGGACCGCGGGAGCGGTGGCGAGCGTTTTCGATGAACTGGGGATCGAATCCATTCCCTTCGACTACGAAACCGCCCTGCTCAGCGGCGCCTATCGCCCGATGACGCGGCACGTCGGCCTCGGACTGGGTGACCGGGCTTGCCTGGCCACTGCGTGCAGGCTCGGTCTCCCGGCACTGACCGCCGATCGGAGCTGGGCCGAACTCTCGATCGAAGGGGTGAGAGTCGTCACAATCCGCTGACTGCCGGGGGGAGAGGCGGATTTTGTGGTCACGATGTAGTCTTGAATTGGAGGGAGCGTTGCGGCCTACCGGGCCAGCGGCGCGCACCCGGGAGCGATTCACCATGGAATTGGCCCTGCGCGAGGCGAAGGCCCGCCTCTCCGAACTCATCGCCGCCGCCCGCAACGGCGAGCGCGTGATCATTACGAAACATGGCCGCCCGGCGGTCGAACTCGTGCGCTGCGACCATGGCGGCGGGATCGACTTCGACAAGCTGGAGGCCGCGCGCCGTCGGCTCGGAATGGAGGGAGATGGCGAGAGGTGGCCGAAGGAATACGACGATCCGGCCTTCAGCCGCCGCGTGCTCGGTCTCGACACCGGGTAGTCGGACGGACGAATGCGCGTTCTGCTCGATACGTCCTATCTCTACGACCTCATGGAGGCGCCCGGAAAGTTCCGTGAGCCCGAGCGCCGGTTTCTGGCCGGCCGCGATGTTCGGATCCACGTGAGCGCGGTGTCGATCTGGGAGATGCGGCTCAAGCACCATGCCCGTCACCCGTCGGGCGCGCGCAAGAGCCGTTTCGCTCCGACCGACGTAGTCGCGGCCCTTGAAGATCAGAATGTGACGTTCCTGCCGATGACGATCCTCCATGCCGCGCCGCCGCTCGAGCCGCCGCTCGAGCCGCCGCTCGATCACAAGGACCCGTTCGACGAGTTGCTGCTCGTCCAGGCTCGGCGGGAGGGCCTCAGACTGCTCACCGCCGACCGGCGTCTTGCCCGCCATCCGCTTGCCGTCGCCGCGGAGGGACTCGGCTAGGACACTCCCCTCGCCGACATGCACGCGCGTTCCCGCGGGAACGTCTCCGAACGCGCGATACCTCGATGCAACCCTGTGCGCGTGACCGCTGTCTGTAGGGGTGTGTTGATTTTTCAGCACGCCGGCGCTAGGGTTTCGTCCCGGAGGGGACATCGGCCCTTCGCGAGATTTCGTGAGACGTCGTGCGACGTCTCGAAACTTGATGAGTCGTGGTGAGAGAAGGAGACGGTCACAGTGAGTCCACTCCCGGAACTGAGCAGACGAGAGCGCGAGGTCATGGACCTCGTGTATGAACTGGGGAACCCGGCGGCCGCGCAGATCCAGGAGAACATGGCGGATCCTCCGACCTACTCGGCCGTCCGTTCGATCCTGCGGGGTCTCGTGAACAAGGGGCACCTGGTCAGTGAGCCGGACGGGCCCCGCTACCTCTATTCGCCCACCATGCCGGCCCTGCGCGCCCGGCGCTCGGCCATGCGCCGCGTGCTCAAGACCTTCTTCGGGGACTCCGTGGAGGGGGCGGTGGCCGCGCTGCTCGAGCTTCGCGAGGGCGGCCTCACCCCGGAGGAACACGCCCGTATTACCGAGATGATCGAGCAGGCGGCGGAGGAGGGACGGTGAGCGGCGCCGGCGCCCAGAGCGGCGCGTTCCTGGCCGCGGCCCCGGATGCCGCCCTGGATGCGGTGGCGCTGACCGCGCAGGTCACGCTCCTGCTCCTTCTGGCGCTCGCGCTGGCGTGGTTCGGGCGGCGGGGGGCTTCCAGGACCCTGCATCTGCTGTGGACGGCGACGTTCGCCTTCGTGCTCGCGCTCCCCGCCCTCGGCCTCCTCGGTCCCTCGTGGGAGGTGCCGCTCCTTCGCGCCCGCGGCGGGGAGCCCGCCCCCGCTTCCATCCCCGGCTCGGTCGAGGCCGCCGGCAGGATCCCGGCGCTGGAGATCGACAGAACGCGCGAAGCTCTGGTTCTGGCGGAGCGAGCCCGCCTGGACGCGCGCGTCGGCGGGGCGGGAAGCGCTCCGGCGAGCGCCGGCACGGGACGCTCCGGGGTTCGGATCGCCTGGATCGTCTGGATGATGGGGTGCGGCCTCTCGCTGGTCTCGCTGGCCGTCGCGGCCCTCCGGCTGCGGAGACTGGTGCGGGCGGCGCGTCCCGTGCGCGATCCCGAGTGGGTTCGTCAGGCCGAGGCCCTCCGGAGCCGGTTGGGCCTCCGGGGCGAGATACGGCTCCTGGTGAGCGGGGCGGTGACGACGCCGATGACGGGGGGTCTGCGGCGGCCGGTGATCCTGCTTCCGGAGTCGGCGGCGAGCTGGAGTCGGGAGCGGCGCGAGGTGGTGCTCGCGCACGAACTCGTCCATGTGCGGCGGCGGGATACGCTCAGGCAGCTCATACGCCGCGTCGTGCTCGCCCTCTACTGGTTCCATCCCCTGGCGTGGCTCGCCTCGCGCCGTGCCGCGCTTGCCAGCGAGAAGGCGTGCGACGAAGAGGTGCTCGCCTTCGGCACGCGGCCCTCGGACTACGCCCGGCACCTCCTCTTCCTCGCCCGCGGCCTCTCCCGCGGTCCGAAGGCGCTGGCGCTGCCCATTGTGCACCCCTCGCAACTGGAGCGGAGGATCACGTCCATTCTCGCGCGCCGGCGTCCGCGCCACAGCATCGTGCGCACGGCCCTGACGCTGACGGTCATCGGCGCGGCGGGGGTATCTGTCGCCGCCGCGCGCCCGGTCCCGGTCGAGGACGGGGCCGCCGCAACCGCCGCCCTGGCCACCGTTCAATCCGCCACCGTCGCCGCAGCCGCAACGGAATCGCTCCGCGACGAGACCGGAATCCCGGGCATCCCGGAGTTCTCGCCGGGGGACGCGCCGCCGGCTCCCGCCGCGCTGCAGGAGGTCGAGTGCTTCTCGTCCACCGCCGATTCGATGCGGCCGTACGCAATTCAGGCCCAAGGCACGCTGTTCCCGGGTTGGAGGTGGCGGGACGGGGAATTCACGATCGAGAAATCCGTTGCGGACAGGCGCCTCTGCATGCGGTTGCACGGCGATGTCGAGTTCGGCGAGGACGGCACCGCGGTGGAAGCTCTGGGTGAGGACAGCTGGGTCATCCTCGGGTCGAGGGGTGAGAAGACCCACCGGCTCGTGGTGACCCGTGGCCCCAACGGGATCGAACGCGAATGGAGCGTCGATGGCGCCCGCCGGCCCTTCGACGCGGAGGCGCGGGAATGGCGCGACCTCATGTTCACGGTCATGCGCGGCTACCACGAGGCGTGGCAACCCTACACGGGGGCTATCGTCCTGTACGGCAGGATATCGGGATACCGTGACCGAATCTCCGCCCTCCGCTCCGGCATGCGCGATGCGCGAGCGGCGGAAGCACGGGCTCGGCTGGAGCGAGGCTTCACCGAATTGGAGGCGGGGCTCCGGCGGGCCGCGCAGGTGATCGAGCAAGCCGACGTCGAGGGTCGGCTCCGCGAGATCGCGGAACGAATCGACAACTACGACTTCGCGCGGGAAGTGGCTCGGATCCAGGCCGACATCGAGGCACGGACCGAGGCCTGGGTGCTCGACGGGACGCTGGCGGAGATCGCCGACCAGCTTCAGCGCGAGATCGAGGCAATGGACCTCGAGAGCCGGATGGAGGAGATGGAACGCCAGCTCCAGGATATCATCGCCGAACTGCAGCGGGTGACCCGATGACGGCCGCCGCGCGACGACGCCTCAGCGGAGGGCTTGCAGCGGTCCTGTGGGGGGTAGGCTTCCAGGCGCAGGAAGCCATCGCGCAGGAGGTCGTGGATCTCCCCGCCGAGGATCGTCTCCCGTCCCCCGAACTGGAACTCGTGTACCGCATCGGATCGGCCGGGGCGGAGGCCGAGTGGGAGGAGTTCTCGTCCATCGAGAGCCTGTGGTTCGACGGCGCGGGGAACCTCCACCTCATGGACCAGACGGGAGGATTTCTGGGCCGGGCCCGCATCGTCGTCGTGGACCCGGCGGGCGGGCTCGTGACCGAGTTCGGTCGCTCCGGCGACGGTCCCGGCGAGTTCCGGGCGCCGAGGCGGATGTACGTGTGGGCGGACGGGACAACGCTGGTCCAGGACATCATGCACATGGGCTACCACGTCTTCGCCCCGGGCGGCGAGTTCGAACGCATGCTCGGGATGGAACCGGGCAGCGACATGCGACCGGAGCGCACCGGCGGCCGGAGCGTCGTCGGCGGTTCCTGGGACTCCTCGACGGGCGACGAGGGGCGGGTCATCCTGCGCTTCGATCTGTCGTCGGACGAGGTGTCGGAGCAAACGCTGGTCGAGGCCTGGGCGCCGCGGGAACAGGAGGAGCGATCCCACACCGTCGAGGACATCGAGGACATGGTGCGCGCCGAGTGGGCGTTCGAGCCTGCCCTGCTGTTCGACGTGCTCCCATCGGGCGGGGTCGCGTTCTCGGACTCGTCGGCCTACGCGATCAAGCTGACCGATCCGTCCGGCGCGGTCTCGCGCGTCCTGCGCCGACCCATACGACCGCTGCCGGTCACGGAGGCCATGCGACGGGAGGAGCGCGAACGCCGCCTCGAGCGGTTGCGAAACCCGTCGGTCAACGTGAGGGGCACCCCGTCACCCCAGACCATGGTGACGATGAACTTCCTTACCGAGGCTCGGATGCTAGGGGTCGAGAGCATGCGGTTCTACCCCGAGGTACCCGTGATCGCGACGGTCCGCACGACCTGGGACGGCACCCTCTGGATCCAGCGCAGCGCGGAGCCGGGCGCGGAAGAGCCGGGCCCCATCGATGTGCTCGCGCCGGACGGGCGCTACCTGGGCACGCTCGCTCCCGATGTCCTCGAAATGCCCGCCGCCTTCGGCCCGGGCGGCCTCGTCGCCTTCGTCGAGACGGACGCGTTCGACGTCCCGGTCATCACCGTGCGGCGCCTGCCGCCCGAGATCCGGTGAGCCTGCCGATGGGTGCGGTCGAACTGACGGCGCAGGTCACGCTGCTGCTGTTGGTGGCGCTTGCCCTGGCCTGGCTTGGACGGCGCGGATCGCCGGGGACCATTCATCGGTTGTGGACCACGACGTTCGCCCTGGTGCTCGTGCTCCCCCTGCTGGGCATCCTCGCCCCCTCCTGGAACGTGCCGATCCTCCCCGCTCGGGACGGCGAGCCCCGGCCGCCCGCACTTGAGGCCCCTGCCGCCGTCGAAGCCGCCGCCGTCGGTACGCCGCGGGTGAGCGCCGAAGTGCCGGGCTCCGGAGTTCCACACCCGCGCGCTCTTCCCGGCGCACCCGCCGGCCAGCCGACCGGATCCTCCTGGAGTCCGGTTCGCGTTCTCTTCATTGCATGGGCGCTGGGCTGCGCGATCTCGCTGATCTCGCTGGCGGCCGGAGCCTTGCGCCTGCGCGCGCTGGTACGTGCCGCCCTCCCGCTTCGCGACCCGGCTTTGCGGCGACAGGCCGACGCGATCCGCAAGCGGATGCGTATTCGCGCGGATGTGCAACTTCTGTCTAGCGACGTGACCGCCACGCCGATGACGGGCGGGCTGTGGAAGGCGGTGATCCTGCTCCCCGCGGCGGCCGTGAAATGGAGCCCCGAACGGCGGGCTGTGGTGCTGACCCACGAACTCATCCATGTCCGTCGAAGGGACGTGCTGCGGCAGCTCATGCGGCGGATCGTGCTCGCCCTCTACTGGTTCCATCCCCTCGGCTGGGTCGCGGCACGACGCGCGGAGGTCGCCAGCGAGAAGGCCTGCGACGAGGAGGTGCTCGCGCTCGGAGCGCGTCCCTCCGATTACGCCCGCCTCCTTCTGCGGCTGGCGTCTGCCCGCGGCCGCCGTCCGAACCTACTTGCGCTCCCCCTCGTGAAAACCTCGCAACTGGAGACAAGAATCGTGGCCATTCTGAAGCGTAGGCGCCCGCGTCCAAGCGTGACTCGGACTGCCGTGACCTTGACGATCGTAGGCTCGGCGGCGGTCTCTGTCGCTGCCGCCCATCCCGTCCCGTTCGACGAAGCTCCGGTGCCACCTCACGAAGCCAGGCTCGCCCGGGCGGAGGCGCCTTCGGCCGCAATCCCGGCACCGCGCGAGCACGAACTCGCGGTTGCGGCCGCCGTGCAACCCGAACCCCCGCGGCCGATGCGGCAGGAGATCCAGTGCCCGTGGGCCGGCAGCGATTCGATGCGCACGATGACGGTAAGGGGCGGCCTGCGGGTCACCGGTTGGAACACGGAGACCGCACGATCGAGAGATCGGTTGCGGGGATGTACCTGTGCATGCGGGCACACGGAAACGTGGTGATGAGCGACGACGGCACCGAGGTCCGAGCCGTGGGTGCCGACAGCTGGCTTCTTCTCGAGTCCAGGGAAGACAAGACCCAGCGGCTCGTGATCACCGAGGGCCCCGGCGGAATCGAATACGAGTGGAGTGTCGACGACGTGCGCCGGACCTTCGACGCCGAGGCACGCCAGTGGCATGACCTGATGCTCAGGATCATGAACGGCTATCAGGAGGTGATGGAGATTCGGGGAGAGGAGTCCACTCTGCGCGGCCGGATCTCCGGGTACCGGGGTCATGTCAGCGGTCTGCGCGGCCGGATCTCCGGGTACCGGGGTCATGTCAGCGGTCTGCGCGGCCGGATCTCCTCCTACCGCGGCCGGATCTCTTCTTTGAACGCCGCAATGCGGCTGGCGGCGAGAGCCGAAACCCGGGCAGCGCTGGAGGCGGAGCTTCAGGAGTTGGAGTCGCGGATGCGGCAGACCGAGGAGGAAATCGCCGCCTACGACCTGGACGGGAAGGTCCAGGAACTCGAGGAGGAGATCGCGGCCTACGACGCGGAGGGAAAAACCCGCGAAGTGGAGCAGCAGATCGAAGACTACGACGCGTCGGGGAAGGTCGCGGCCATCGAAGTCGAGATCGAGGCGTACGATCTTGAAGGGAAGACGCGCGAGATCGAGCGGCTGATCGAGGAAGTCGACGCCGACCGGCGCATTGAGGAGATCGAGGGCTCGCTGGAGGACGAAGTCGCCGCGCTCCGCCGTCTGGCGGGCTCGACGGGCTGACGCGTGTGGCCCCCTCCGGGGAGAGGCGCGGCCAGGAACATGCCCCCGTCATCAGAGAGGAGTTGAATGATGTATGGAGGAGAACGCCGCGCCCTGCTCGCCGTGGCGTGGGTAACCCTGACCAGCTGCGGCGACAACGCGCCTCAGCCCGGCTGGACCACGGTGCGGGACACCTTGCCTTCGGGCACAGTCCGCGTGACCAACGTCCCGAGGACGGATGCCGCCCCCACCTGGACGCTGGTCGAGGAACTTCGGGTCGGCACCGTTGAAGGGGCCGGACCGGACGCGTTCGCATACCTGAAGGGCCTTGTCGTGCTGGACGATGGGCGCTTCGCCGTCCTCGATTCGCAGTCGCAGGAACTCCGCGTCTTCGGCCCGGATGGCGCTCACATCGCGACCCACGGCCGCAAGGGGCAGGGACCCGGCGAGTTCGTGAACGCGAACGGTCTCATGCTGGATCACGATGGGCGGCTTTGGGTCCCGGATACCCGCAACGGGAGGATGTCCGTCTTCGATCCCGAGGACGGTTTCGTGGAGTCCTTCCCGTTCGCCGACGCGAACATCAATGCGACCTGGAACGGGGCGATGGTAGAGGGGAACCGTATCTACCGGCCATCGCGGGTGTCCGGGAACCGGCGGCGGCTTCGCGTCTACGATCTCAACATGAGACTCACAGACTCGCTGCCGCTGCCGAGCGATGGCCCCGAAGACGAAGAGTTCGATCCCGAGAGCCAGCCCGGCGCCTTCTACCAGGAGATGGGCGGCGGCTACATGGCGTACTCGATCCCGTTCTATCCCGGCGAGGTCCGCTACCTCGATCCGCGAGGTGCGGCATGGTCCACCCGGCCCGGAGATCCCGAGTACCGCATCAAGCGATGGCAGCCGGGCGGTGACACGACCCTCGTGGTCGAGACACGCCGACCCCCCGTCGCCGTCCCCACCGCCGAGCGCGACTCCGTCATCGACATGATGCGGCAGATGACCTCGAACATGGGCGTGGGCGAATGGGACTGGTCCCGGGTCCCCAGCATCAGACCCGCCGTCGAGGACATCTTCGAGACGGCCGAAGGCAACCTGTGGATCCGGACCCCCTCCAGTGGCGACGGAGTCCTGTTCGATGTCTACTCGAGGGACGGCGCCTATCTCGGCACGGCCAGCCTTGGGCCCGGCCTCAACCTCTTTGAGCGGGTCGCCCCGGTCGTGCGAGGCGATCTCGTCTGGCTGATCGTGACGGACGAACTTGACGTGCTTTACGTCGTGCGCGCACGCATCACACCCGTCGGCTGACCGACGCCATCTCTGGATTTCACACCAGCGTCACAACGGGCATGGTTCGCCGCGGCCCGCCTGAGCAACGGCGCGAGATCTCCAGCACTCGTGGGAGGAGCCAGCGCCCCTGCATCGGCTTAAGCCAATCGAAAGTTCAATCTTCAATTGGCTTAACGCTTCACAGGGACTCCCAGGAACCCCCGGGCACCTCAGGTTGCCCCCCCGGTTGGTGCCGGGCGGCGGCAGATGGGCGGTGGCACACGCGCATTGGACGCCGTACTCCCTTCCAGCGTCCCGTGGAGCTACCGGTCACCAACGTCCTTGTTACGCACAGCTAGCCAGCCGCTAGCCTCGGAACAGCTCCGCGATGGCGTGGCGGCGGTATTCGAAGATGCGGTCGAGATCCGGGCGTACGAACCATCGGTCGACCAGCGCGCCGCCCGGCACCGCATACGTGACATGATCCTCCACGCGCGTGCCCCCGTCCTCCTCTCGGAAACAGTGCTCGTGGATCCACTTCCGGTACGGTCCGCGGCGTTGCTCGTCGACGAAGCCGTGCGGCGGATCCCAGCGCGTCATCTCGCTACGCCACCGCAGGGGGACGCCACGGAGCCGCAGTCGATAGTCGATCTGCGTCCCCTTGCGCATCTCGATAGGGGGCGGGGTCAGGATCCGGAAGCCCACGAAGGGCGGAGTGATCCGCTCCAGATGGTGGGCGTCCGAAAAGAACTCGAACGTCCGGCCCAGTGGGCGCGGCACCCACTGGGAAGCGACGAAGATGCGGTCGCGAGACGTTCCCGCGGGAACGTCTCCTACGTCGCGCAGGGGGACATTTCGGGGTGCGCGGTCCAGCGCTCGAAGGCCTCGCCGCCGACCGCCAACTCGACCTCCGCCGCCGCGCCTGGGGCCAGATCCGCCCGCTGCGTGGGCCCCAGTTCCGTGCCCGAGGACAGGTGGACTTCGACGCGCACCGCGCACAGGGTCTCACCCGTCGTGTTCTCTACGGTCCCCGCGAAAGCCTCGCGCCCCGGATCATAGGAGAGGATCAGCCGCGCCCCTCGCCGCGTCGCGTCCCAGGTCTCGGCCCGCCCGAGGTATTCGCCCGACTCTTCGCCCTCGTCGCCTTCGTCGTGGCCGCCTTCGCCGCCGTGCTCGCCGCCATTGCCGTCGTGCTCGCCGCTGCCCTCTCGGCCCTCGCCCTCGCGGTCGTGCTCGCCGCTGCCCTCGCCTCCCTCGCGCCCCTCGCGGCCGTGCTCGCCCTCGCCCTCCTCGCCGCCCTCGCCCTCTTCTTCATCCTCTCCCGCGCCGGCGGCGGAGAGCTTCCGGTGCATGCCGCGCACGTTGAGTTCGCGCCAGTCGTCGTAACGGTCCCAGTGACTGTAGTCCTCGAGGAGGACGGTGGCGGCGGTCTCGTCCTCGCTCAGCCCCGCCTCGACCGCGCCCCTCACCCCGGCGTCCAGGTCGCGGTAGTAGGTCAGTTGCCGCTCGATAGCGGCCCGATCTCCCGACGGTCCGTGCCCGAACACGATGGTCTCGAACGGGATCTCGAGCAGTCCCTCGATCGCCCCGAACATGTCGGGGAAGTGGAAGGATGCGAGGTCCATGTACCCGAACCGGTCGCGCGATACGAAGTCCACCGCGAAGGCGAGGCCGTGTGCCGGGAGGAAGGCGACGGCCATGTCGTCGCTGTGGCTCCGGCCCAGGTAGTGGAGTTCGATCTCGCCGCCCGCGAGCGTCATCGTCTCGGCGAAGGTGGAGGTGGGCGGGGGAAGGTCGGGATTCGCGGCCTCCCGCAGGGGCGCGTCGGCGTTCTCGTGCGCGTAGATGGGGACATCCGCCCCGAAGGCTTCTCGCAGCACCTCGGCGCCCGTCGCGTGATCCGCGTCCCGGTGGCTGTAGACGATGGCCGCGAGTTCGGCCCCCGGCGCGACCCGCCGGATCTCCTCCGCGTAGGTGGCAGCCGCCTCGACGGAAATCGGATCGAAGGCGAAGACTTCCTCCGAGGTCACGACGAACAGGGCGTTGTGCCCGATCCAGCGGAACTGGTACACCCCCTCGGCGACCTCCGTCGTCTCGAACTGCGGTGGCGCGTCGGCGGACGCGGCCCCCGCGGGTTCGTCGGAAGCAGCCTCCCCCCCTCCGCAGCCGACCCACGACGCAGCGGCGACCCACACGAGTAGAGTGGTGACGGTCGAATCGAGTGAACGCTTGCGAGTCATGTCTACTACCTCCATAGTAGGTAGCGCGGTACGCCCGTTCGTCGGGGTGGGCCGAGGACCGCGCCTCACTCCGAACAAACCTACGCCAGCGCAGGGGGCTGCCAAGATGCGACGAAGATCACGAACGGGGTTCAGCCGTGGGAGCGGGGTCGCCGTGGGGGTCGTCGCGGGGCGGCTGGCGGCACTCGGGGCGGCACTTGGGGCGGCCGGTCTCGAAGCCCAGGAGATCGTCGATCTTCCCGCCGAGGATCTCCCCGTGTCACCGGACCTCGAACTCGTGTACCGGCTCGGATCGGCCTCCGCGGGAGAGGAATGGGAGGAGTTCACGTCCATCTCCGGCGTCGCGTTCGACGGCCAGGGCAACCTGTACCTGCTGGACGGGACGCGAACGTCGGCCGACGTGCGCATCGTCGTGGTGGACGCGGCGGGCGGATTCGTGAACGACTTCGGGCGCGCCGGTGACGGGCCGGGCGAGTTCCGCGCCGCGACGCAACTCGTGGTGTGGGAGGACGGGCAGGTCCTGGTCGAGGACATGATGCACGCGGGATACCACGTCTTCGGCCCCGGCGGCGAGTTCGAGCGCATGGTGAGAGAGAGCGGAGGGGGCATGGGGTTCGCCATGGCGCGCCGCCCGGACCTTCGCCCCGAACGGACGGGTGCTCGCACCCTGGTCGGCCGCAGCCGGCGCACGATCCAGCGCGTCGACATGTCATCGGAGGAGGTCGAGGATCGAGTGCTCGTGGAGGCTTGGGCGCCGGTCGAGGACGAGGGCCCGAGGAGTGGCGACCCCGAAGACATGATCGGCGAGGAATGGGGGTTTGAACCGGACCTCCTGTTCGACGCGCTGCCATCGGGCGGGGTCGCGTTCTCGGACTCGTCGGCCTGGGCCATCAAACTCACGGATCCGTCGGGTGCGATCTCGCGCATCCTGCGCCGACCCATCCGGCCGCTGGCCGTGACGGAAGAGATGGAACGGTTGGAGCGCGAACGGCGGCTCGAGGTCGAGAGCAATCGCACGGTCACGCAGCGCGGGAGCGCACCGCCCCCCTCGGTCCTCGAGTTCATCGACAACATGAGGTCGCTGCAGCGGAGGCGGTGGAGAAGATGCGATTCTTCCCGGAGGTGCCGCTGATCGCCGCCGTGCGCACGGCCTGGGACGGCGCGCTGTGGGTGCAGCGGAGCACGGAGCCGGGCTCGGACGAGCCGGGCCTGATCGACGTGGTCGCGCCGGACGGGCGCTACGCCGGCACGCTCGAGACGGGGACCGCGGCGCTGCCCGACATGCCGGACGCCTTCGGCCCGGACGGCCTCGTCGCGTTCATCGGAGCGGACGAGTTCGACGTGCCCGTCATCACGGTGTGGCGGCTTCCGCCGGTGATCCGCCTGGAATCGGCGCGACCTCCCCCGGCTCTCAACGACCCCGCGCAACCCAGATTCGAGGATCCCGTGTCACCGATGTGGTGATGTCCGGGATTCGGGCGTCATGACTCCCATCGGAAGAGGCGCCGCGATGGATCGAAGATCACGAGCCGTCGTTCCCCGAACGCTTCTGAATGCGGCGGTCGCGGCCGCGCTGGGAGCTGTCGGCCTGCGGGCGCAGGAGGTGGTCGACCTGCCGGCCGAGGATCTGCCGCTTTCCGTGGACCTGGAGCCGGTGTACCGCATTGGGTCGGCGCTTGCCGAGTCCGAATGGGAGGAGTTCACGGCGATCCGGCACATCGGCTTCGACGGCTCGGGCTACCTCTACCTGCTGGATGCCCCGGGGCCCGAGGCCGGGACGCGCGTCGTCATCGTGGACCCCGCGGGTCGACACGTGAAGGACTACGGTCGCCACGGGGACGGGCCGGGAGAGTTCCGGTGGCCGAGGGAAATGGTCGTCTGGCCGGACGGAGGTACGCTCATCCAGGACGTCATGCACATGGGGTACCACGTCTTCGGACCCGAAGGCGACTTCCACCACATGGTGCGGGACGAGATGGGCCGCGACATGCGACCGGACCGGATCGGCGCCAGGACCGTCGTCGGCGCGTCATGGCGCCGTGCGGACGACACCGGGCGCTCCATCGTTCGCTTCGACCTGTCGTCCGACGAGGTGAGCGGGCGGACTCTTCTCGTGGAGGCTTGGGCGCCCCGGCCGGGGGACGAGGGCCGCGGCGCCCCCGAAAGCCTGGAGGATTTCGTCGATGAGGTGTGGGGCTTCGAACCGGCCCTCCTGTTCGACGTACTGCCGTCGGGCGACATCGCATTCTCGGACTCCTCGGCGTACGCCATCAAGCTGGCCGATCGATCAGGCGCGATATCGCGCGTCCTGCGGCGGCCCATATCGCCGTTGCCCGCCACGGAGGCGATCAGACAGGCGGAGCGCGACCGTCGGCTCGCGGAGGCACGGAACTGGGAGGCCACAGCCGGGGGAGCGGAGTCACTTCGCGAGTTGGGGAGGGCCCTGGCCGCTGCGCGGGTGGCGAAGGTCGAGACCATGCAGTTCTTCCCGGAGGTACCGGTGATCGCGGCCCTACGCGCTACGTGGGATGGTACGCTGTGGGTGCAGCGGAGCACGGAGCCGGGCTCGGGCGAGCCGGGCTTGATCGACGTGATCACGCTGGACGGGCGCTACGCGGGCACGCTCGAAACGGGGACCGCGTCGCTGCCCCATATGCCGGACGCCTTTGGCCCGGACGGCCTCGTCGCCTTCCTCGACACGGACGCCTTCGACGTCCCGGTCATCACCGTGAGGCGGCTGCCGCCCGAGATCCGCTGAGAATCTGCGCGACACTTCACCAGTGACCCCGCGCAACCCAAACCCGAGGGTCCAGCGTCTACGGCATGGGACGACCGGGATCCGGGCGTCCTGTCTCGACCAGCAGCGGAGGCGCCGCGATGGACCGAAGATCACGAGCAACCGTCATTGCCGGAACGCTTCTCAACGGAGTGTTCGTGGTGGCGCTGGGAGCTGTCGGCCTGCGGGCCCAGGAGGTGGTCGACCTGCCGGCCGAGGATCTGCCGCTTTCCGTGGACCTGGAGTCGGTCTACCGCATTGGGTCGGCGCTTGCCGAGTCCGAATGGGAGGAGTTCACGGCGATCCAACACATCGGCTTTGACGGCGCGGGCAACCTCTACCTGCTGGATGCCCCGGGGCCTGAGGCCGGGACGCGCGTGGTCATCGTGGACCCTGCCGGTCGGCACGTGAAGGACTTCGGTCGCGACGGCGACGGGCCGGGGGAGTTCCGGTGGCCGAGGCGCATGGTGGTTTGGGCGGATGGGGGCACGCTCGTTGAGGATGTCCTGCACACGGGACACCACGTGTTCGGGCCGGAAGGCGACTTCGACCGCATGGTGAGGGGCGGGGTGGGCTTGAACATGCGACCGGACCCGGGCGGCGCGAGGACGGTCGTGGGCGCGTCGTGGCGTGGTGCGGACGACAACGGGCGCTCCATCGTTCGCTTCGACCTGTCGTCGGACGAGGTCAGCGAGCGAACTCTCGTGGAGGCCTGGGTGCCGTGGCCGGAGGACGAGGGCCGCGGCGCCCCCGTCACTCTGGAGGATTTCGTCGGTGAGCTGTGGGGCTTCGAACCGGCGCTTCTGTTCGACGTACTGCCGTCGGGCGGGGTCGCGTTCTCGGACTCCTCGGGCTACGTCATCAAACTGGCCGATCGATCGGGCGCGATATCGCGCGTCCTGCGGCGGCCCATGTCGCCGTTGCCCGCTACGGAGGCGATCAGACAAGCGGAGCGCGACCGTCGGCTGGAGGAGACAGGGAACCGGACGAGCGCCACGGTGGGGGGAGGGGAGAGAACTCCCGAGATGGCGGAGTTGTCGAATGCCCTGGCCGCCGCGCGGGTGGCGGCGGTCGAGAACATGCGGTTCTTCCCCGAAGTGCCGGTGATCTCGGCCCTGCGCGCGACCGGGGACGGCGCGCTGTGGGTCCAGCGCAGCGCGGAGCCGGCCTCGGGCGAGCCGGGCCTGATCGACGTGATCACGCCGGACGGACGCTACGTGCGCACGCTCGCCCCGGGGACCGCGTCGCTGCCCGACATGCCGGACGCCTTTGGCCCGGATGGCCTCGTCGCCTTCCTCGACACGGACGCGTTCGACGTCCCGGTCATCACCGTGAGGCGGCTGCCGCCCGAGATCCGCTGAGAATATTCCCATCCCGGCGTGCGCTCCTCACGGCGGGCGGAGCACCTCGGCCAAAGCCCCGGCTTTCGCCACGCGCTGCTGCTAGCTGTGCGTAACGAGGACGTTGGTGACCCGCAACTCCACGAGGCGCTGGAAGGGAGTACGGCATCCAATGCCTGGGGGTGTTGCCGGCAGTCCCTGTGAAAGCCTATGCCAATTGAAAATCACACTTTCAATTGGCATAGGCCGATGCAGGGGCACCGAAACAGGGGCACCGACACTGCCATGATCGCTCGAGATCTCGCGCCGTTGCGCAGGCGGGCCGCGGCGACCATGCCCGTTGGTCCCGGGCGTGTACGGGCGGGTGAAGATGTGGCCGATCCCGAGCTAGGCCGAACTTCCGCGTGAATCGGGGCCGCTGCAGGCCGTAACTCGTTAACGGGGAACCGCATACGCGGCTTCATGCGCGGTTCTCGGTACCCATGTAGCGTAAGATGCATAGCGTTGCCACGATGTGTTGTATGCGTTATGTTTATGTCCATGTACGTCGAGCGCGTCCCCAACCGGAACTCCCCGCCCGCCGTCCTTCTGCGCGAGTCCTACCGCGAGGGCGGCAAGGTCAGGAAGCGCACGCTGGCCAACCTCTCGAAGTGGCCCGACGAACTCGTCGAGGGGCTCCGCATCCTCCTGAAGGGGGGCGTCGCGCTTCCCTCGATGGACGACGCGTTCGAGATCCTTCGCTCCCGGCCCCACGGCCACGTCGCCGCCGTCCTGGGCACCCTTCGCGCCCTGGGGCTCGAGAAGCTGCTGGACCGCCGTCCGTCCCGGGAGCGGGGCGCTCGCCGTCGCCATGATCGTCGCCCGCGTCCTCGACCCCCGCTCGAAGCTGGCCACCGCGCGCTCGCTTGGCGGGGAGACCATGAGCCACACGCTGGGCGGGGAGCTCGGCGTCGGGGACGCGGACGCGGACGAGCTGTACCGGGCCATGGACTGGCTGCTGAGGCGCCGGGACCGCATCGAGCGGCATCTGGCGGGGAGACGCCTGGCGGACGGCTCGCTGGTGCTGTGCGACGTGACCTCGACCTACTTCGAGGGCCGCAAGTGTCCGCTCGCCAGGCGGGGCTACTCCCGCGACGGCAAACGCGGCAAGCTCCAGATCGTGTTCGCGCTGCTGTGCGACGGAGAGGGGTGTCCGGTGGCCGTCGAGGTGTTCGAGGGCAACACCGCCGATCCGGGTGTCGTCGGCGCGCAGGTGGCGAAGCTGCGCGAGCGCTTCTCCCTGTCCCGGATCGTCTTGGTCGGCGACCGGGGGCTCATCACCGGCGCCCGCATCCGGGAGGAGCTGCGGCCCGCGGGGCTGGGGTGGATCACCGCCCTGCGCGCCGACGCGATCCGCAAGCTCGCCGGCGGCGGCGACCTCCAGCTGTCGCTCTTCGACGAGCGGAACCTCGCCGAGATCGAGTCGCCCGACTATCCCGGGGAGCGGCTGGTCGCGTGCCGCAACCCGCTCCTGGCCGCCGAGCGCGCCCGCAAGCGCGAGGAACTCCTCGAGGCCACCGAACGCGAGCTGGAGAAGGTCGCCGCGGCCACGCGGCGCGAGCGGAGCCCGCTCACCGACCCCGAGAAGATCGCCGTGCGCGCCGACCGCGCCCTGCGATCCCGCAAGGTCGGCAAGCACTTCGACACCGAGGTCGCCGGGGACGGCCGCTTCGCGTACGCGCGCAACGAGGAGCGCATCGCCGCCGAGGCGGCCCTGGACGGCATCTACGTCATCCGCACCAACGTGCCCGCCGACGAACTGCCGGCCGGGGACGTGGTCCGCTCCTACAAGAGCCTCAGCCGCGTGGAGCGCGCCTTCCGAAGCTTCAAGAGCGTCGACCTCAAGGTCCGTCCCGTCCACCACCGCCTCGAGGGGCGCGTGCGGGCCCACGTCTTCCTCTGCATGCTCGCCTATTACGTCGAGTGGCACATGAGACGCGCCCTCGCCCCGCTGCTCTTCGACGACGACGACCCCGACGCCGCCGAGGCCCAACGCGCCTCGCCCGTCGCGCCCGCGAGACCCTCGCCCGCCGCGCGCGCCAAGGCCGCCCGCAAGCGCACTCCCGAGGGGCTGCCCGTCCACAGCTTCCGGACACTCCTGGCCGACCTCGCCACCCTCACCAAAAACCGCGTCCGACCCGTCGCGCCCGGAGCCCCGGCCGCCGACATCCTCGCCCGTCCCACCCCCCTTCAGGCCGAGGCCTTCCGGCTCCTCGGCGTCAAACCGTGACCCGTACCCAGTAGCACCCACCCCCGAAATCGAGTCATGTGACCACGTCGCAACAACTTGCCGCGTTCCGGGCTGCGGAAGTTCGGGCTAGGCTTCGGCCGCCAGCGGAGGGAAGGTGTTCCGTACTCGAAGCGATCGCTGGAAGTAGACCGTCCAGATCGTCGCCCACGCCAGCGACCCGACCACGATGACGGCGAGGATCGCGATCGCGGCCGCCCATTCCTCGGGGCTCCTCCTCTGCGCCGCCCCGTCGGTCTCCA
Source organism: Candidatus Palauibacter sp. (assembly GCF_965222475.1). Lineage (GTDB taxonomy): Bacteria > Gemmatimonadota > Gemmatimonadetes > Palauibacterales > Palauibacteraceae > Palauibacter. Next base: position 903,997 of record NZ_CBDCUB010000008.1, read on the forward strand.
GATTGAAAGGGACGGCGGCCGCGCGCAGCGTGATCTGGAGGGCGACGACCCACAGCGCGAAGATGTTCCACCTCGGGGCTCGCGGCGACTTCAGGAGGATGAGAACGAGCGGGGACGCGAGGAGAAGGAAGATCGCGATCAGCAGCCAGAGGGCATAGTCGAGAAACCATCCCGACAGGCCCGCCGAATGGAAGAGCAGGAAGGGGATGGAACCATAGAGGTAAACCAGGAGCCAACCTCCCACGCCGACCGGGGTGCTCCCGTTGATCGCGGTGTCGGTGTTTGGGTCTGGTCCCATCGGCTTTCCTGGTCTCGGTTCGCGGTGTGCCCGAAGAAACTAACACGGCCCCGGCGAGTCCAGCCGGCCCCGGCCGGTCTCGCTTGACAACGGCGCGGTCGGCGAGCATAGTCCGCGCACGCCGAAGAAATACCGAAATTCACCATCCTTAGCGGAACTTTTCGTGTCACACGCCGAACGCCTGGCCGCAGACCTCTCCATGTCCGTGAAGCTGTTCACGAAGACGCTCGAGACCTTCGACGAGGACGATTCCGGGTTCGCGCCGCAACCCGGGCTCTTCACCGTCGCGGGCCACGTCGCGCACGCCGCGGGGACCGTGGACTGGTTCGTGGACGGGGCGTTCGGGGAGGGGTGGGACATGGATTTCGAGGGTCACCTTCAGGAGGCGCACGCGACCACGTCGCTGGCGGACGGGATGAGGTGGCTGGATCACGCCTACGAGCGGGCGATCGAGGTCATCGGCTCCGCGTCGGACGACGAACTGAACGAGCTGATCGGGGATCCGCGGATCATGGCAGGCCAGCCGTGCGGCGCGATCGTGAACGGGATCGCGGATCACACGGCGCACCACCGGGGCGCGCTGACGGTCTACGCGCGTCTGCTCGGCAAGGTGCCGGTCATGCCGTACGCGTAGGCAGCTCCGGGGGGCGGCTAGGCTAGACCTCGCGCACGAAGAGTTGCGCGGCGGATTCGCGGCGCAGCGCGAGGAGGGTGCCCTCGACGGAGATGATCGGGTCTCCCGTGGGGGAGTTGCGGACGCGGATGAGCCGGCAGCCCGGCAGGATGCCGCGTTCGAGCAGCGGTTCGACTTCCTCGTTCGGGGCGTCGATGCGCTCGAGTTCGACCGCCTTCCGCAGCGGTACGTCCATCAGCGACGTGCGCGAGCCGTTCCCGGAGTCCGGGGGCGCCAGCACTTCGGCCGTCGCGAGTTCGCCGTTCAATCTTCCATCCTTCGCGCCATCCTTCGCGCCGGGTTGACCTTCAGCCTGGTTTGACCGTCGACGGGCAAGATAGTAGCGTCTTCACCAGTTGAGAACCAGTCTCAACTAACGATAATCGTTATCGGTTGTGTTCCCTTCATGTCCCCAGTCGCGACCTCACCACGCGCGGATCGCAGCCGCCGCACGGATGTCCCGGATTCGGGGCCGCCGGTGGTCGCGCTCATCGGGCCTGCGAACTCCGGCAAGACGACGCTCTTCAACCGCCTGACCGGGCTGCGCCAGAAGGTCGCGAACTACCCCGGCGTCACGGTCGAGAAGCACGTCGGCCGGGCGCGCTTCGCCTCGGCTCTCGACCTCGACATCGTCGACCTGCCCGGCGTGAGCGGATTCTCGGCTCGCTCCCCCGACGAACGCATCACGCGCGATGTGCTGGAAGGCCGGATCGAGGGGTTGCGGGCGCCCGAGGCCATCGTGCTCATCGTCGACGCGGTCCGGCTCGAGACGCAGCTCATGCTCGTGGGGCCCGTCCTCGAACGGGCGCGCCCCACGCTGCTCGTGCTGAACATGGCGGACGAACTCGAGGCGGGGGGCGGCGGCCTCGACGACGAAACGCTCGCGGCGCAGTTCGGCGTGGAGGTGCTACGAACCGACGCGCGGACCGGGCGGGGCGTCGACGCGGTGGCCGACTTCCTGGACCGGGTGGCCGTCCGCTCGACGACCGCCGCGACCGCCGCGCCGCCGCGCCGACGGACCGGGGCCCGGGCCGGACTCCCGACCCTCGACGCGCTCAGCCGCCGCCGCGAAGTCGTCCAGCAGGCGCTCGCGGCCGCGAAGTACCGCTCGGCCGGCCCGCCGAAGCTGACGGAACGTCTGGACGCGATCTTTCTGCACCGGATCGCGGGGCCGGCGCTGTTCGTCGTGCTCGCCGCGCTCGTCTTCCAGGCGATCTTCACCTGGGCCACGCCGATCATGGACGGGGTCGAACTCGGGATCGCCTCCTCCGGCCAGTGGGTCGCGGCGCGCCTGCCGGCGGGCTGGTTCCGCGACCTCCTCATCGACGGCGTGTGGGCGGGGGTGGGCTCCGTCCTCGTCTTCCTCCCCCAGATCCTCATCCTCTTCCTCTTCCTGGGGATCCTGGAGGACTCCGGCTACATGGCGCGCGCGGCGGTCATCGCGGACCGGATGATGCTGCGGGTCGGGCTGCAGGGGCGGGCCTTCCTGCCGCTGCTCTCGGCCTATGCGTGCGCGGTCCCGGCGATCCTCTCCGCGCGCACGGTGGACGACGAGCGCGACCGGCTCGCCACGATGTTCGTCACTCCGTTCATGACCTGCTCGGCGCGCCTCCCGGTGTACGCGCTCCTCATCGCGGCGTTCATCCCCGAGCGACCGCTCCTGGGGCCGTTCGTGGGCACGCGGGCGGCGACGATGCTCGGCCTCTACGCCCTCGGCCTCGCGGCTGCGGTGGGCACCGCCTTTCTCCTCCGGCGCACGGTGCTGAGGGGGAAGCCGGCCGGGTTCGTGATGGAACTGCCGCCGTACCGGATCCCCTCGTTGCGTACGCTCGGACTGCGGCTCCTGGACCGCAGCAGGATATTCCTCCGGAGGGTCGGCAAGATCATCCTCGCGGTGACCGTCGTCCTCTGGGTCCTCGCCCAGTTCCCCCGGATCGACGGAAGCCCGCCGCCCGTGGAGGAGAGCGCCCTCGGACAGATGGGGCAGGTGATCGAGCCGGCCATCGAACCGCTCGGGTTCGACTGGAGGATCGGGGTGGGCCTCGTCGCATCGCTCGCCGCGCGCGAGGTCATCGTCGGCACCCTCGGCACGATCTACGGGATCGAGGACACGGACGAGACATCCCTCGAACTGCGGGCCGCCCTGCAGCGGGACCTGGATTTCGGGGGGGCGGTCGCCCTCCTCGTCTTCTTCGTGTTCGCGCTTCAGTGCATGTCCACCGTCGCGATGATGAGGAGGGAGACGGCCGGCTGGAAGTGGCCGCTGGCCCAGTTCGGCTACATGCTGGCGCTCGCCTACGCCGGCGCGCTGGCCGCGAACCAGCTCTTCTGACCCCGGCGCTCCGTGCCGCTCAGGCCGCGTCTTCTCGCGCCGAAATGCCGGTCTCGCCGCGAAAGAACAGGCCATGAAAGCTTACTTTTGCAACCTTGATCACGCCAAGCATGGATCCCGGGCATCACGCGGGACCCAGGAAAGAGCGGGAGACTGCGATGAAGACCAGGGGAGCGACGATGCGAACGTTGGCGGCGGTCGCGTGCGGTGGAGCCCTCGCGTGCGGCGGGGGACCGGCTTCGGAGGCTCCGGCGGAAACTCCGGACGAGACGTCTCCGTTCCACATCCTCGTTACGAACGACGATGGCATCGACTCTCCCGGGATTCAGGAGTTGGCGGCGGCCCTGCGCGCCGTCGGCGAAGTCACGGTCGTGGCCCCCTGCGGCCAGCAGAGCGGGACCAGCATGTCCATCAGCCTGAACCAGGAGATCCGGCTCCGGACCTCCGAGGCGGGACACTGCGTCGACGCCACGCCGGCCGGGGCGGTCCTTCTCGCCCACCGCGCGCTCCAGCCCGAATCGGGGTTCGACCTTGTGGTGAGCGGCATCAACATCGGCGCGAACATAGGTGAGGTCTCGCACATGTCCGGGACGATCGGGGCGGCGATGATGGGGGCCTATCTCGGCGTGCCGGCCGTGGCGGCCTCGCTCGGCGGCCGCCCGAGCGGGGTCGAGTATCCCGCCGGCGTCGTGGCGCGCTTCGTCGCCGAACTCCGGCGACGGGGACCCGAGGCCGGCATCGTGTACTCGATCAACTTCCCCGCCGGGACGGAGGAGGAGACCCGCGGCATCGCCGCCCGGCCCATGGGCGGCAGCTATTTCCGCGTCGACTACGAGGAGGTCACGGGGGCCGACGGCGCCGAGGGCGCCGGGGAAGACCGTCTGTTCCGGCCGGCGTTCGGGCCTCCGGATCCCATCCCGGCCGGGAGCGACACCGAGGCGCACAACGAGGGTCTCGTCACGATCACGCCGCTCCGCTTCGACTGGACGGATCGCCCGACCGTCGGAGAACTGGAGGGGTGGGACCTCGAAGCGCTCCTCGGAGACGGGGGAGACGGGGGAGACGGGGGATAGCAGCGCGCCGGCTTCGCGGCCGGTCGCCCGACGGGAGGCCGCGAGAGCGGTCGCCGCCTACCAGCCGAGGACGTAGCCGAACACGAGCGGGGCCACGATCGTCGCGTCGGACTCGATCAGGAAACTCGGCGTGTCCACGTCCAGCTTGCCCCAGCTGATCTTCTCGTTGGGTACGGCGCCGGAGTACGAGCCGTAGCTCGTGGTGGAGTCGCTGATCTGGCAGAAGTACGCCCAGTAGGGGCACTCGCGGCGCAGATCCTGTCGGATCATGGGGACGACGCAGATGGGGAAGTCGCCCGCGATCCCGCCCCCGATCTGGAAGAACCCCACTGGGCTCGTGTCGGCGTCTGGGGTGGCGTCGTGATCCGGCCGCGGCTCCGAGACCCGGTCTCCATCCATCTCCGGGAGTTCCGCGAGGGTGCGGCCGGTGGTCGTACGCACGTACCACTCCGCGAGGGCGGCCATGTACTCCGTTCCCGGGAGCAAGGGTCCGGGGCGGCCCAGGCTGCCGGCGAGCTGTTCCGCGACGAGGACGTTGCCCAGCGTGGAGTCCTCCCAGCCCGGCACGAAGAGGGGGAGGTCGGCCTCGGCCGCCGCCACGAGCCAGGAATCGGCCGGATCGATCTGGTAGCTGTGGGTCAGCGCACGGTCGCGGATGAGCTGGTAGAGGTACTCGTGCGGGAGGCGGCGCTCGCCCGCGGCCTCGGCGGCCCGCCACAGTTCGCGCAGCGGGGCCTCGACGGCCCGGAACGCCTCGGCCTCGGGGATGCAGGTGTCGGTGACGCGGTTCAGTCCGCGACGCTCGAGGTCCTTCTCCTGCTCCGCCGTGAGCGCGCGCCAGTCGGGAATGCGCCGGTAGTGATCGTGCGCGACGAGGTTGAAGAGATCCTCCTCGAGGTTCGCCCCGGTGGCGCAGATGGCGTGCACCTTCCCGGCCCGGATCATCTCCGCCAGCGAGAGGCCGAGTTCCGCCGTGCTCATGGCGCCGGCCAGCGTGAGGAGCATCCGGCCGCCGCCGTCGACCAGGTCGCGGTAGGCCCGGGCGGCCGCCTGGAGCGTCGCGGCGTTGAAGTGGCGGTAGTGCCGGTCGATGAAGTCGCTGAGCGTCACGGTCTACGCGGTCGCCGGAATCGCGGGATTCGTCGGTCTTGGCGGTGTCGCCGGTCGCGCTCAGACCTGCACGGACGCCTGGAACGTCGGCGGCCGCCGGTGGTTCGTCGCCTGCTCGAAGGCGTAGGCAAGCCGGACCAGCGTCGCCTCGCTCCAGGCGCGGCCGCACAGCGACATCCCGACCGGGAGCCCTCCGATGAAGCCCATCGGCACCGACATGTTGGGATAGGCGGCCATGGCCGGCGGCGTCGAGCACCCGCCGCCCCCCCCGCCCGAGGCATCGAGCGGATCCTGCATGGCGGGGATGCCGGCCGTGATCCCGACGAGCGCGTCGAGCCGGTGCTCGTCCATGGCGCGGTCGATCCCCTCGTCGCGGGAGAGGCGGTGGCTCGCGGCCAGCGCGTCGAGGTATTTCCGGTCGGTCAGCGGGCCCCGTTCCTGCGAGCGCACGTGCAGTTCCTGCCCGTAGAGAGCGAGTTCGAGGTCATGGTTCGCCTCGTTGTACTCGATGAGTTCGGCAAGCGACTTGATCGGCGCGCCGGGACCGAGCGAGGCCAGATAGGCGTTCAGATCCGCCTTGAACTCGTGGTACAGCACCTCCATCTCGTAGTCGTTGCCGAACCGCAGTTCCTCGGGCAGCGCGACGGGATCGACGACGGTCGCGCCTCCCGCCCGCATGACGTCCAGCGCCTCCTCGAACAGGGAGTCGACGCGGCTGTCGAAGCCCGCGTACTCGCGCAGGACGCCGAGGCGGGCGCCGTTCAGGCCGCCCGGGTCCAGCGCGCCGGTGTAGTCGGTCAGGAAGTTGCCCGCGCTCGCGGCGGTCAGCGGGTCGCGGGGGTCGACGCCGACCATCGTGCCGAGCATGATCGCGGCGTCGCGCACGGTGCGGGCCATGGGGCCGGTGCTGTCCTGGCTGTGGGCGATGGGGATGACCCCGCCCCGGCTGTGGAGGCCGATCGTGGGCTTGATGCCGACCAGGCAGTTGCGCGACGACGGGCCGACGATCGAGCCGTCGGTCTCGGAGCCGATCGCCGCGACCGCGAGATTGGCCGCGGTGCTTGCCCCGGACCCGGAACTCGATCCGCCCGGGGTGCGGTCGAGCGCGTACGGGTTGCCGCAGAAGCCGCCCCGGCCGCCGTCCCACCCGCGGCCGCTCCAGCCCGACGCTCCGAACTCGAACGACTTCCAGCCCGCCCACTCGCTCATGTTCGCCTTGCCGAGCAGCAGCGCCCCCGCCCGGCGCAGTCCCGCCGCCACGAACGAGTCCTGCGGGGCGATCGAGCCGAGCAGCGCCGTCGACCCGGCCGTCGTGGTCATCCCGTCCGCCGTGTCGATGTTGTCCTTGAGAAGGATCGGGATCCCGTGCAGCGGCCCCCGCGGCCCCGAGGCCTGGAACTCCCGGTCCAGTTCCCCGGCGATCTCGAGCGCGTCCGGGTTCACCTCGAGCACCGCGAACAGGCGCGGCCCCTGCCGGTTCAGCGCCTCGATCCGCTCGAGGTACATCTCGGCGATCGAACGGCAGGTGTACTCGCCCGTCCGCATCCCCTCGTGAACTCCGTCGATCGTGATCTCGTCGAGCGCGAAGTCGGCGATGTCGGATGCGGAGGTCTCGTCCCCCGATCCTCCGGATCCCGAGCGAGAGTCATCGCCCCGGGGCGCGCAGCCGCCCAGGGAGAGCAGGGCGCCGGCCGCCACGCCGGTGCTGACGAAGGTGCGCCGATCCATTTCAGTCATGGTTCCCATCCTGTCTCTCAGCCTGCCGGGCTCGGGGATGACCTCGGCCTCGCGGGGTCGACCCGTCAGATCGATGGAGGCATCATGGAAGCGGCTTCGGCCGGCGGTCAATGAGGCGGCCTGCGTCCAGCTCCGTTGACGCTCGCCCGAGCTTGCCTTCACCGTACATTGTCGGGCACGACACCGTGGAAGGAAGATCGTGGCGCCTTGTACCGAACTGCGCGGAGGCCCGCGCGACGACCCGAGGTGAGATGACGGGGGACATGCGCTACTTCAACACCGCCGGCCCCGTGAAGCCGGCGAAGCACTACCACGTTCCGCCCCTCTCGCGGCTGGATGTGGACAATCTGTTGGAGCTGCTTCGGCAGGAGAAGTATTTTGCGCTCCACGCCCCGCGGCAGACGGGCAAGACATCGACGCTGCTTGCACTCCGCCGGGAACTGAACGACTGCGGGGAGTTCCGCTGCGCGTACGTCAACGTCGAGGTCGGCCAATCGTCGCGGGAGGATGTGGGCGCGGCCATGCAGGCGATTCTCAGCGCGCTGGCCCGGGGGGCGCGCCACTCGCTTGACGACCGGTTCGTCGCCGGCATCTGGCGGGACGTCCTCGAGGAAGCGGGTCCGCACGACGCGCTGGGGGAGACGCTGGCGCGCTGGGCCGAGGCGGACGCCAGGCCGCTCGTGCTTTTGATCGACGAGATCGACGCGCTCGTGGGAGATTCGCTGGTCTCCGTCTTGCGCCAGCTCCGGGCCGGCTATCCGGAGCGGCCGCGCCGGTTTCCACAGAGCGTGATTTTGTGCGGCGTCCGGGATGTACGGGACTACCGCATGCACTCACCTTCGGGGCGCGAGATCATCGCGGGCGGAAGCGCCTTCAACATCCGTGCGGAGTCCCTGCGGCTCGGGGATTTCTCCCGGCGCGAGGTCGAGTCGCTTCTGGCACAGCACCGCGAGGACACCGGCCAGCCGTTCACGGACGGCGCGCACGCCGCGGTCTGGGAGCTCACGCGAGGCCAGCCGTGGCTGGTGAACGCCCTGGCCTACGAGGCCTGTTTCCGCGATGAGGCTGGCCGCGACCGGGAGAGGCCCGTTCGGGCCATCGCCATCCGCGGCGCGCGCGACCGGCTCATCCTGCGCCGGGAGACGCATCTCGAGCAGCTCACCGACAAACTCCGGGAGGAGCGGGTGCGCCGCGTGATCGAACCGTTGCTGAGCGGAAGCGCCGCCATCGCCCCGATACCGGTGGACGATCTGGACTACGCGCGCGATCTCGGCTTGGTGGCGCGGGAGAACCCCATCGCGATCGCCAACCCGATCTACCGCGAAATGATCCCCCGCGACTTGACCCACACCACACAGGCCGGTTTCGAGCACGATGCAGCCTGGTACGTGGACGAGGGCGGCGCCTTGCGCGCCAACGACCTGCTCGCCGTCTTCCAGGACTTCTTCCGGCAGCACTCCGAGCATTGGGTGGAGCGCTTTCAGTACAAGGGGGCCGGGCCGCAACTCCTGCTGCAGGCGTTCCTGCAGCGGATCGTGAACAGCGGCGGGCGCATCGAGCGCGAGTACGGGCTGGGCCGGGGCCGAACGGACCTGCTGATCGTGTGGCCGCTCGCCGCAACCCCCAGGCGGACGGAGGTGGATGCCGATGGCAGGATCGGGACGCGCCCCGCCACGCAGAAGATCGTCGTGGAGTGCAAAGTGCTCCGCAGCGGACCGGCGCGGACGCTGCGCGACGGCCTGGAGCAGACGCGCGCCTACATGGACCGCTGCGCCGCGCCGGAGGGCCACCTCGTCATCTTCGACCGCGACGAGGACAAGTCGTGGGACCGGAAGATATACATCCGCGAGGAAACCGGGGGCGGCGCGCCGGTCACCGTGTGGGGCATGTGACCCGCATCAAGCCCACAGCCAATCCAGATCCGAAAAGGCGAGGCTGCGGTCATGATTGCTGCGAGCACCACGGCAATATATTGGCCGAAGGATTTCTGACGGAGAGACGCCATGAAGAGTCTGGCGGAGCGGATCATGGAGTACGCCGAGGCCTCGCCCGAGGCCACGCCGATCTGCCCGAGCGCCCTGCTTCATCTCGGCACGCGCGGGGCGGTGAATCAGGCTCTGTCGCGCCTCGCCCGCTCCGCACGGCTCCTGCGGATCTGCCACGGCGTCTACATGCGCCCGATCGAGACGCGGTTCGGGCGCTGCGCACCGAGCGTCGACACGTCGCTCCAGTCGCTGTCGGAACTCTGGGGCGAGACCATCGTCCCGAACGGAGGCGGCGCGGCCAACTGGCTTGGCCTGACGACCCAGAATCCGGTTCGCTCGGTCTATCTCACCTCCGGCCGCAGTCGGCGATTGCTCTTCGGCAAGCATCCGGTGGAGCTGCGGCATGCGCCGCGCTGGCAGCTCGCGGCCCCGCATCGGATGGCGGGGGTGGTCATCCGCGCCTTGGCATGGCTTGGCCCCCATGAGGTCGAGGATGGCCTCGACGCCATCCTGCCCAGGCTCGCCCAGGAAGATCTCGACGAGCTTGCAGCCGCACAGGCCGTCATGCCCCGGTGGATGGCGGAGCCGCTGAGCACGCGTCTCGCGCATGGGTGAGACACACTTTCGGCATCTCTCGACCGAAGAGCGCCGCCTCGCCCTACGCAAGGCCCAGGCGGAATGCCCGCACCCCGCGTTCCTGCTCGAGAAGGACATATGGGTTGTTGCGACCCTCAACGTCCTGTTCGAGGCTCCATTCGGACGGCATCTGGTGTTCAAGGGCGGCACATCGCTCTCCAAGGCGTGGCAGGCAATCCGGCGGTTTTCCGAAGACATCGACATCACATACGACATCCGCGGTTTCGCCCCGGATCTTGTCGCTGGCGTCGGCGACGAGGCGTTGCCGCCGACGCGCAGCCAGGAGAGGCGCTGGACACGAGCCATCCGCCCTCGCTTGACCGAGTGGGTACGTGACACTGCCGGGCCGCTCGTCCAGGAAGAACTCGCGCACGCTGGATTCCCGGCGCGGATCCGTGCGGAGGCCGAGCGGCTGTACGTCGGCTACGAACCGCTGTTCGAGGCGCGCGGCATCGTGCGCCCCGAGGTTCAAGTCGACTTTGGGGCGCGCTCCACGGGCGAGCCTCACGCTGCCCGCCCCGTCGTGTGCGATGCAGCCGCGTACGTTCCCGAACTCGGATTCCCGGAAGCTCGGCCGGCCACCATGCTGCCCGAGCGCACGTTCTGGGAGAAGTCGACCTTGATGCATGTCTACTGCCTTCAGGGTCGCATACGGGGTGCGCGCTGGTCGAGGCACTGGTACGACCTCGTCCGCCTTGACGACGCCGGGGTCGCGGCACGAGCTCTGACGGACCGCGAACTCGCACTCTCGGTTGCGCGCCACAAGGCCATGTTCTTCCGGGAGAACGATCCCACCGGCCGGAGGATCGACTACGAGGCCGCCGTCTCCGGCAATCTCAGGCTCGTTCCCTCGGGTGCGGCTCAGGAAGCACTTGCCGAAGACTACGCCAGCATGCTCGCTACGGGGATGCTGCTGGACGAACACGAGGCGTTCGAGGCGCTCATGGGACAGTGCGCCCTGATCGAGAGTAGGGCCAACGCTGCCCGGGCGACCGACCCATGAGCATGACCGAAAGCAACGGCCCGGGCTTCCACCGCAATCCACTCGACGAGATCAAGGCGATACAGTCTCTCTTGGCCGACGTCTACACGGACGCCGGGGATGGACGCACACTGTTCCGGGAGCTCGTTCAGAACGCCGACGATTCCGGCGCGCGACGGCTCGAGTTCACCGTGCTGGCCAGCGGCTGGCCCGATGCCCGGAACAGTCTGCTTCACGGTCCCGCACTATTGGTGGCGAATGACGGGCCGTTTCCCGAGAAGGATCGTGACGCGTTGCACAAGCCCCTTGGCGGATCGAAAGAAGACGATGCCACCAAAATCGGTATGTTCGGAATTGGGTTGAAGAGCGTTTTTCACATCTGCGAGGCCTTCATCTACATTGGCGCTGCCGGTGCTGCGCAATCGGAGTGGCACCCCGGCGTTCTGAACCCATGGTTCGGCACCGGGAGAGACGGAAGCGCGGACCCCATTCATCCCGATTGGGACGAAGTCGGCAAAGAGGATCAGAAGCGGCTTCGGGGCGCCGTGAGGGATTTGCTCGGGGAAACGGACAACGGCCTGCTGCTGTGGATTCCGTTGCGACGGAGTGAGCATCGGGATCGGGGGACCGAAGGTCGTCGATTCGGGCTGGGGGACCATTGCCCAGGACATCAAGAGCTATGCTCCTGGTTCGGTCGTTCAACGCCCGCAGCGCTGCTGTTGGCGCAGTGCGGACATCTTCAGACCATCGCCGCGCGGAGTGCAGTGAACCCCGCGACTCTCGGCGACAGCAGGACGCTGATGAGCGTCACTCGCCCGGTGAAGGGACGGTTGGGACGTTATCGGGACGAAAACCGTGAGTTTCGCGGGGAAGCATTTGAGGGCGAAATCGCGTCGAAGTCGAAAATGTCGAAGTGGTCCGTAGTCGGAATCCAATCTCTCGGAAGCGAGAGTCTGCACGACCTCCGGTCGCAGCCCGATTGGCCGCAGTTTCTTGACTCGCGGAACGGTCGGCATACCACGGTGCCTCGGAAAGCGCTCGCTCACGCCGCAGTGACGGTACTACGACCCGTCGGCCGTGACGCCAACCGATTCGGTATGCGGCTTCGCTGGGCCGCGTTCTTCCCGCTGGACGATCATCCCGCACCCAGTCCCAGCCCGATCGTCGAGAGCGACGGTCCCTCGCCTGCTTGGGAAGTCATCTTGCACGGCTACTTCTGGCCCTCCCAGGATCGCAAGTCCATTCCCGGAGTCACCGACGAAGGCGGCGATGCCACAAGTGATGGCGACATGCGCAGCCGTTGGAATCGCACGTTGTGCGAAGACTTGCTGCTTCCTCTGCTGCCAAGCGCCCTCGCCAAGGCGGTTGATGGGGTCAACGAGCATGCAGCACGAAGGTTGCTGGGCGCGGTCGCTCGGTCGGACATGGTCAAGGACCGCTTGCCCTTCGTCAGGCGACGGCATTGGCTCCTGCCAATCGCTTCACCCGATCGGGTGCAATGGGAAGCGCGGGACGCTGATCGGTGCCCGGTCCTGTCGATACCCAACTGGAGTCAGGCGCCGGAGGCCGTTCGCACACGCTTCTTGGCCTCTTGCCGGGAATACATGGGCCATGTGGTGTTCATCGATGACGGCGCCCCCCGATTGGCAGGCGAACTCGACGACTGGGCCGTCGAACACCTCGAATGCCTCCTGAACAGCATTCCGGTCGATGCGTTCGCATCGCAGCAGTCTCTACGGTGGATTGAAGGAGTTGTCAGTCATGTACTCGGCCCGGATGCGCGTGCGGAGGACGTTCGTGCAGCAGCTTTCGTCCAGTGGCTTGCGGGACAGATCGGCGACGGTGTCCTGGCGCCCACGATCCGATCCGCCTCGAGAGAAACGCAGGACGAATTACGGGAGGCATGGCGCGGGCTGTGCGCGGCCATCCCAAGAGCGTGGCTGGTGGAGGCACCGGTGGGTACGCTACGCGCTGTCGTCGACTTGGCTGTAGGTGGTGGGGTGATCGGCGAGGGACTGTTCCTTCTGCCGGTCGGGCGGCGTCCGGACGATTCGCGACCGACTCGCAACCGTGACCAGGAGCCGCTGGATCGTGCGCTGACAGCTTTGGGACAACGGCTGGAAGCGGGCGGCGAATCGGAGCGAATGCGGAACTCCCGGCTTCTCCTCGCCGAGACACTGCTATCCATCCGTCCCTACTGTCCCGCGGTTCCTCCCCTGTCTGAACTGCCGTTTCTCCGAGCGATCAGCTTGCCGGAGGACAAGCAGGAAGCCTGGCGTATCGCCGATCTCCGCCACCAGATCGGGAACCATCGGGTATTCGCCAGTCCGGTTTCGGGGGATCCCGAAGACGTCACCACAAACGGAACACAGCCCGAACGGACTTCCGATCCGAAACGCGCCGCCACCGATCTCGCCATGGCACTCGACGAGACGGTGTGGTGGGTAGACGGCGACGCGGTGGCGTCAGTCGCTACTGAGGTGCCGTCACCCGAACCCAAAGCCTTAGCCCGTGCAGTGCTTCAGGCCGACACGTTCGCCGAAGCCGCCTCTCGAACACCCCTGCTTCGTCGCCTCGCGTCGAACATTTCAGGGGACGCCGATCTTCGCTTGGCTGGGCGTGCGCTTCTTGCTGGATGTACTGCAGATGTTGTCGGATGCGACACGGAGTTGTTCCATGTTCGCGCTAGCCACGAGCGCGCGCTGCTCATTCTGTTGCACCTTCTCGACCGATCATGGTGCGCAATCGACAGGCGGTTGGCGAGCTCGCTGTCGCAAGACACCCTTGAAGCCCTTTCCGTCGATCAGGCCGATCTCGAAGCACTGCATCGCCTACTCGATGACTGCCTGGATAGATCCGTGGACTGGATGTCGCTAAACGACGGGGAGGCACTGCATCTACTCCAGCGCTTGTACGGCGCGGAACCGGAGGCACAACGACGCTGGCGCACGATGCCTCTGCACCGGGCCGCTGACGGAAAGCGTGTAGCGTTCGACGACCGTGCACGGCTGTCGACGGGGAGGACAAGTGAATTCGTGCTGCCCCCGGAACTCCGCGCGGATGTCTGCCTTCTGGATCCGGATCCCGACGTCGCCCATCTGTACGACGCCGTTCCTGACATGGACCGTGACGGCATCCTTCAGCGGATGGTCGACGCTTTGGATGCTGATCGCGTGGCGCAAGTACATGACGGGCACTGGCTCATCATGCCCGAGCCAGGGTTGGTTGACACTTCATTGATTGCCACGGCACTGAAAACAACCCTTGCTGGAAGCCACGGCACTGAAAACAACCCTTGCTGGAAGCCATCCCGGCTGGAAGCTGGTGCACAGCGTTCGCCACATCCTGGAACAGGGGGATAGCCAACCGAGAGATGATTCGAAACTGCTGCTGAAGTTGGCGAAGTCGCTCTGTGCGCCTGTCCCCCTTGAACGCCAGATCGAAATGCTGGAACGCCTTGCCGCCAGCAGGCCAGCAAAGGACTCTCCCGGTGGGCGCATGTTCAGGAGACTCCTCGGCTGTTTCGCAGAGACCGTTGGCTTTTTCGAGGTTCCTCGCTGTTTCATGTGGGTAGGTTGAAGTCGAGTTTGCCGCACACGAGATAGGCGACGGTGATGAAGTTCTCGGTGGTCCGGTAGCCTCGGGCCCTGGCCTTGGCGGCCTGGACGAGCGAGTTGATGCCCTCGATCATGCCGTTGCTGATCCTCGAGCGGAACCAGAGGAGGATGCCGTCCCAGTGCTTCTCGATCGTCTTCGCCGCGTCGATGACGGGCTGGAGACCGCTTTTGCCGGCCCAGAAACACCATCTCTCGAGGTAGACCTCGGCCAGCCGGGGCGGGAGGGTCCGGAACGCCTCGAAGGCGAGCTTGAACCGGTAGGCGAGGGCCGTCTTCAGGCTCCGCCGCGACGGATCGAGCAGTTCGCCGATCCACTCGCGCTGGGAGGCGGTGAGCTTGCCGCGCCTCTTGAGCCACAGGTAGCGGGTGCGGTTCAGCTCGGGGCGCTCCTTGCGCTCGGCGCGCCTCACCTCATCCACCGCCCGGTTCATGAGCCGCTGGACGTGGAAGCGGTCGAAGGTGACGCCGGCCTCCGGGAACGCCTCCCGCGCCCCCTTCATGTAGGCCGCCGACATGTCCATGCAGAGGTCCCGGACGCTCCCGGCCCGGCCCCCGCGCGCCTCGAGATCCTCCCGGAACAGGCTCACGACCGAGGCGTCGCGTCCCGGCGTCGCGTACGGAAGCCGCGAACGGTCCAGGTCGGCGAACAGCGTGATGTGGTCGTGGCCCCGCCGGCACGCCGTCTCGTCCACCGCCACCGCGCGCACCGCGGAGAAGTCCGCCTCCGCCCGGGCCTCCCCCACGCGGCGCTTCAGCAGCCGCCACAGCCGCGTGTCGTGCTCGCCCACCAGCCGGGCCACCGCCCGCACCGGCATCTCCCGCGCCAGCGCCACCGCCAGCGCCTCGAACCACAGCGTGAAGCCCGAGCCCGGCTCCGCCCACGGCACCTTCGCCTGCCTCACCCCGCACGCCGGACACCTCACCCGCGGCACCCGCGCGTGCAGGTAGGCCCGGTGCTGAAAGAAGTCCAGGTGCCGCCAGCGCTTCGGGCTCGCGTCGTGCGCCTTGCAGCCCTTCCGCCCGCACGAGGGGCAGTCGAACGTCCCGCCCGGCTCGAAGTCCAGATGCAGGTCCAGGCGGCGCTCCGCCGCGTCGAACTCCGTCCGCTCCACCCGCCACGGCCACTCCAGCCCCAGCGCCCGCTCGAACAGTCCACGCTCCGCCATGCCGCCGTCCCGCCCGGCCGCTCCGAGTCCCCCCAACCGCCCCGGCCGGCCCCCGGAGACCACCGGGCACATCGCGGACCGGCAAGGGCACCGCCGGCCGACGCCGCCGGCACCGCCACTCTACCGCCCCTCATCCACCCCCAACAGCGAAGAGCCGACTTTCGGCAGTGAGGACGCCGTACACACCGTACGAAATCTCATCGGCCATGTCGCTCGCTTCGACTTCGGAACGGTGGCGGGCCAGATCCCTCGTGTAGATCTGCCGGATCTTGTACCGTTCTTCAAAGCGATCCTCGCCGTGCGCGGTCGGCGGCCCGACCAAGCGGACGACCTTCGTCTGCGCTTCCGCCCAGCGGAGGAGTGGAAGGATGACTTCCTGATCGCCGCAGTCGACCGCTATGACCTTCTCTTCGCCCGGGAACCGAAACCCGAGGAAGGGGAGGATGTCGCTGGGGTCGGCCTGCGGGTTGTCGACCGGGCGGTCCGGGATGCCGTGGAACTGACCGAGTCTTTCGCCGCGATCCGTGGCTTGGACGCTCCCATCTTCGTGTTCAGTGTGCGTGATCGCATTACCGGGTCCGATGGTTCCGTTCGCGCCGTGGTCGTCGTCGCCCAGTCGGGGGCAGACGGCGCCTGGAGCCTAATCCGCGATTGGGAACTAGTACATCGACTCAACCCGCTGGCCGACAAACCCCGCAGCCCCGTCTTCACGGATGCCGACTCGGTGGACGACTTTTCGGATCTTATGATGAGCGCACGACACTATGTGGTATCGCAGCTCGATGCACTGGATCTCCCGTTCGCCTTGCCGATCGTCGAGAGCTTGGCTTGTCTCGTGCCGGGCCGAGCGGAAGCGCATTCGCAGAGCCGGTGAGGTGCGTCGCATGGCCTGCATCCGAGCCCCCCGGATGCTCCATTGACGCCCGGACGTGGGTTGCTCCACCCTCCAGAGACGTAGCCTGGCGCTTGAGCCACTCTCGCAAAGGAGACCAACATGACGCGAGTCGTCCGACGCACCGGCGCCCCGTGGCTTGCCGTCGCGGCTCTCGGATTCCTGTCCCTCGGCGCGGCGGACGCAAGGGGCCAGGCCGCCCCCGACTTCTCGCCCGTCCGTAGCGAGATCCGGAATGCGCTCGTGGCCTGGGATGCGCCCTCCATGGCCGTCGCCGTCGCCATGGGCGGCGCGATCGTGTGGGAGGAAGGGTTCGGGTGGGCGGACCGGGAGCGGCGGATCCCCGCCACGGAACACACCATGTACTCCCTCGCCTCGATCTCGAAGCCGATCACGGCGACGGGCCTCACGGTGCTCGTGGAACGCGGCCTCGTCGACCTCGACCGGCCCGCGAACGACTACCTCGGCCCCGCGAAGATCGACGGGCGGGCCTGGGACGCGGCGGGCGCCACGGTTCGGCACGTCGCCAGCCATACGGCCGGACTCCCCCTCCACTACCAGTTCTTCTACGAGGACGAGCCGTACCGGCGGCCCCACATGGACGAGACGATCCGCCGCTACGCCAGCCTCGTGACGGCCCCGGACGAACGCTGGAACTACTCGAACCTCGGCTACGGGATCCTCGACTACATCATCGAACGCGTTTCGGGGCAGTCGTATCCCGACTTCATGCGGGACGAAGTGTTCCGGCCGCTGGGCCTCACCCGGACCTCGGTCGGCATCGGCCCCGGACTCGACGAGTTCACGGCCACGCGCTACGCGACGGACCAGAGTCCGATCCCGTTCTACGACTTCGACCACCCCGGCGGCTCCGCCGTGTTCAGCAGCGCCCACGACCTCGTCCGCTTCGGGATGTTCCACCTCGGCCTCGACCTCGACCATCAACGGAGGATCATCTCCGACGCGGCGATCGAGGCGATGCGACGCCCGATCCGGGAGAGCGCCCCCGGCGATGTGTACGGCATCGGCTGGGTGATGCGAGCCCTCCCGGGCGGCCTCCGTCTCCAGCGCCACGGCGGCGGGATGGGCGGCGTCCGCACCGAACTCGCGATCGCCCCGGAGGAGAACGCCGCCGTCGTCGTCCTCTCGAACTCGGCGACGCCCCTCACCGGCTACGTGTCGAATCTCATCTGGCATACGCTGTACCCGGAGGCCGTGCCGAAGCCGACGCCGCCGGAACTCCCCGACCCCCACCGCCCGGAGCGGGAGGGGATCCTCGCGGACGCCGGGGACGAAGCCGCGCCCCTGATCGAGTTCACGCCCATGCCGGAACTGGTCGGGGACTGGGTCGGCGAGGTCGACACCCACCTCGGACCGCACCGCCTGGCGCTCGCGATCGACGACGGCGGCCGCGTCCACGTCCAGCTGGGGGACCAACTCTGGACGCTGCTCAACAACGCCCGCTTCGATGGCGAGTATCTGCGGGGCGGCTTCAAGGGCGACATCGGAACGGAGGACGCGAACCGGACCGACTACGTGCTCTCGTTCGAGCTTCGGCTGAGAGGCGACACGCTGAACGGGCCGGTGACGGCCATCACGCTCCCGAACGTGCGGCTCGGCAACGCGCTCACGCACTGGGCGGAAGTGCGCCGCCGTCCCTGAGGCCGCAGCGGGTTCAGTCCCCAGCGACGACTGCGGGCGAAACGACCACGAGACGACCTGTGAGGAGAAGGGGACTGCCATGACGCGACCGAACCGGCCGGACCATCGATTCGGGATCACGCTGTGGGCGATCGCGCTGTTCGCGGTCGCGTGCGGACCGCAGGGGGATGCCGCCGACGCGGCGCCCCCGCCGCCCCCGGCCCAGACCGAGGTCGCGCAAACCGAAGCCGAAGCGGTCGCCGCGGCGCACCTCGACTACCTCCTGGAGAACTACGACAAGTCCGAGTACATGGTCCCGATGCGGGACGGCATCGAACTGTACACCCTCGTCTACGCGCCCCGGGACCGCTCCCGCGCGTACCCCATCCTCCTCTTCCGAACTCCGTATTCCATCGGTCCCTACGAGCCCGGCGAATACCGGAACCCGCTCGGGCCGTCGAGAGAGTTCGATGAAGCCGCGTACATCTTCGCCTTCCAGGACGTGCGGGGGCAGTTCAAGTCCGAGGGCGAGTTCGAGGTCATCCGTCCCCCCGCGCCGGAGCCGCGCGGTCCCACCGACCCCGACGAGATCACGGACAACTACGACGCGATCGAGTGGCTGCTGGCGAACGTCGAAGGCCACAACGGGCGCGTGGGGCAGTGGGGGATCTCCTATCCCGGCTGGCAGACGGTGATGGCGATGGTGGACGCGCACCCCGCACTCGTCGCCGCCTCGCCGCAGGCCTCGCCCTCGGACATGTTCATCGGCGACGACTGGCACCACAACGGCGCCTTCCGGATCATGTACGCCTTCTCCTGGCTGTCCGGGAACGCCCGCCGTCGCGACGGTCCGACCGAGACGCGCGGCGCCCGCTTCGACTACGGAACGCCCTCCGGGTACGACTTCTTCCTCAACGCGGGCTCCGCCGCCACCGTGGACGAACTGTATTTCCACGGCGAAGTCCCGGCGTGGCGCGACTTCATCGAGCACCCCGACTACGACGAGTTCTGGCAGCGGCAGAACGCGCTCCGCTACCTGGACGATGTCCGCCCGGCGACGCTGAACGTGGCCGGCTGGTTCGACACCGAGGACTTCTACGGCCCGATGTCCATCTACCGGACGGTCGAGGCGGAGAACCCCGGCCTCGAGAACACGCTCGTCGTCGGCCCGTGGCTGCACGGGGGCTGGCGGCGGATGGAGGGCGATTACCTCGGCTGCATCGCCTTCGACACCAAGACCTCGCTCCACTTCCAGCGCGAGTTCCAGTTCCCCTTCTTCGAGTATCACCTCAAGGACGAAGGAAGCTGGAAGGCGACGGAGGCGAACGTCTTCCTCACGGGATCGAACGAATGGCGCGCCTACGATTCATGGCCGCCGGACGGCGTCACCCCCACGAGTCTGTACCTGGGTTCGGACGGAACGCTGGGCTTCGAGCCGCCGACCGAGACAGGGGACTCCGCCGCCGACACCTACGTGAGCGATCCGGCGAACCCCGTGCCGTTCTCGGCCGAGGAGCGCACGACGCTCGGGCACCTGTGGAAGGTGGAGGACCAGCGCTTCGCCTCGGCGCGTCCCGACGTCCTCGTCTACCAGTCCGAACCTCTGGAGGAAGACCTCACGATCGCCGGTCCGGTCGGGGCCGAGGTCTTCGTCTCGACGACGGGGACGGACTCCGACTGGATCGTCAAGCTGATCGACGTCTACCCCGGCGACGCGCCCGCGAGCCCCAACTGCGACGTCCCCATGGGTGGGTACCAGATGCACCTCGCGGGCGAGATCATGCGGGGCCGCTTCCGGAACGACCCTGAGGACCCGGAGGCGATGGTGCCCGGCGAAGTGACGAGGATCGAGATCGATCTGCGAGACCGCTTCCACACCTTCAGGGCGGGACACCGGCTCATGGTCCACGTCCAGAGTTCGTGGTTCCCGGCCTACGACCGGAACCCGCAGACCTTCGTGGATACGTACCGCGCGTCGCCCGACGATTACGAGGTCGCGACGCAGACGGTGTACCGCTCGGCCGAGCACCCGTCGCGGGTGATCCTCGGCGTCCTCCCACGTTAGCCGGCGGCGCCGGACGTTCCCGCGGGAACGTTTCTGGAGGCGCCCGAAGCGTTCGAGTCGGCTCAGCGTCGCCAGGCGCGGGGCCCCGGAAGGCCGCGGCTGAACAGCGCCTCCAGGCCCCGCTCCGGTGACAGGGCCCCAACATCCACGGCACCCCCGGCGAGCGCGGCGGGCGCCGGATCGCGCAGGAAGGCGCGCACCTGTCCGCTTCGCGGGTCGCGCAGGATGACCATCGGCCGGTCCGTGTCCCCGTCCAGGGTGACGTCTCCACCGGGACCGCTGAGCGCAATGGAGGCAAGCTCCCCGGCCCAGGCCGCCTCGACGGGGAGCGCGAACACGAAGGAGGAGCGTCCCTCGGCGTCGGGGATCTCCGGCATGTCGAAGCCCAGTGAAAACAGCACATCGCCGTCGGCGGCCCGTCCCGCCAACTCGAACTCGCCGCCGCTGGTTGGCGGGAGCGCGGCAGGCGCGTCGACGACGAACGCAGGCTCGAGGAAGGGCATACTGTCCTCGTCCGCGCCACCCCAGAGCAGGAGCGACTGGACCCGGCGGCCGTCCCCGGCGGCGGGTCCGGTCCCCTCATCGGCGAGGCGGTAACGGAGCGCCCGGGAGAAGTGGTAGTCGCTGATCCATTGGGGGTGGCAATAGGACATCAGGTCGGCCGTGTCTGAGGGGACCAGACGACCACCGTCACGGAAATCGTATCCCCACACCCCGATCGTTCCCCCCTGGTGGGGGTAGTCGACAGGACCGACAACGTTACAGGGAGCGTGTTCGAGCGACATGTTGTGCCCAAGTTCGTGCGCGATGACCGACGAGCGAGCCACCGAAAACGTCGATCGCCCAGGGCGGAAGGCAATCCCGATGACGCCTTCCCGCTCGTGGTCGGGAAGCAGGCCCATGTAGTGGCTCGTTGCGCCCTCCATAATGCGGATCGCCCGGGTCTCCCGAACCAGTACCTCGGGGTCGTTGCTTGAACTCACCACGGGCTCGTGTGCCGTCACTTTCAGGTCGCCCACCGGTAGCAGGGTATGGGTGTCGAAGAGCAGTTCGTGGCCCTCGGCGTCGGCCGCCATCGCCTCAACCGTCGCCAGAATCGTCGAGTCCGGTGCCTGACTCCACAGGAACGGGATCAGCGTAAGGTCCAACTCGGGCATCTCTCGAACGTCCACGCCCAGCCGGCCCGCTTCCGGGATCCGTTGCACGACGCCGAGTCGGGCGGGCAGGGTACCCTCCGGGTCGATCTCGACCACCATCTCCAGCCCCGGGTGGATGACCTCCCCCGGGATTTCCACGTTGGCTGAAGCCGCGAGGTCGCCCTCGTCCACTTCGGTCGGTATGGCCGTGGTCCGACCGGGGATCTCCGCGACATGCGCCTCCGAGCCGTTCAAAAAGAAAGTGGCTCGCGTGCGTGGGATCTCCAAAGACGTGGCGCGCTGGGCGGTCACGAATGTCCGCAATAGCGCGCGTTCGCCCGCAACCAGCGGCACCCGGGACGTCCGCGACTGTGTGGCTTGCGTCAGATACGCGGTCGCCCGCCCTTCGCCGTCGAGGCAGAAAGGCACATGCCGGTTCGCGACGCCTTCCAGCCAGGTCCGAAAGTCGTTGTCCGGCGGCGCACACAGGTCTGTACCCTTCACAAACAGGGTCTCGAGTCGAACGAGCGCCATCAGGCTTGACGGGAGGGGGCCGGACAGTCCCGGATTGTCCGATAGCCGAACTTCCGCCACGCGGATCAGGCGGCCGAGTTCCGGCGGTATCGGACCCGTGAGTCGGTTATACGAGAGGTTCAGTCCCTCAAGATAGGCAAGGTTACCGAGTTCCGGTGGGATCGGTCCTGTCAGGCTGTTCGTCGCCAGCGAGAGCTGCCGCAGGTTGGCGAGGTCACCGAGTTCCGGCGGAATCGAGCCTGAGAACTGGTTCCACGAGAGGTCCAGTTCCATCAGCTTCCGGAGGTCTCCGAGTTCCGGCGGTATCGGTCCTTGGAACTGGTTCCCCCAGAGGTCCAGTTGACTGAGGTTCTGGAGTTTGGCGAGTTCCGGCGGGATCGGATCTGTCAGTTCGTTCCGGAACAGCTCGAGACGACCCAGGTTGGTCAGATTGCCGAGTTCCGGCGGGATCGGACCCGTCAGTGAATTGCCCGACAGGCTGAGGCGTTTCAGGCTGACGAGATTGCCGAGTTCGGCCGGGATGCGCCCACTGAGTCCGGCGTTCCAGAGCAATAGCTCTTCGAGGCTGGCGAGGTTTCCGAGTTCCCGCGGGATCGGACCGCTCAGCCGGTTACCGCCGAGCCACAAGGCATGCAGCTTGACAAGGTTAGCGAGTTCCGGCGGGATCGTGCCCGTCAGTCGGTTGGAGGAGAGGTGCAGACTCGTGAGGTTGGCGAGGTCGGCTAGTTCCGGCGGGATCGGCCCCGTGAGTTCGTTCCCCCTGAGGTCCAGCTCCCGCAAGTTGGCGAGCCCGACGAGTTCCGGCGGGATCGTACCGGTCAGGTTGTTCTGAAAGAAGCCGAGTCCAGAAACGCGGCCTTCCGCGTCGACCGAAACGCCGTACCACTGGTCGAGCGGAGCGTCGGTCAGCCAGTTGTCGCTTTTCTTCCAGCGCGGTCCCCCGGCCGCCTCGTACAGCGCGACGAGTATGTCTCGATCCGAGAGATCTCCGCAGGTTTCGCCGGTGCCCTCGTGCGCCGGGAGGGAGTTGAGCCATGCCTGGAACGATGAGTCGCGAGGTACGCACAACCTGGTGTCGGAGTAGCTGAACTCCTGAAGCGGTAGCTGCGCCAGTCCTACTTGCAACTGGCCCACGAGCGCGTTGCCGCCGATCCGCAGTGCGTGCAATCGAGTAAGTTGAGCAAGCGCCGATGGAAGTCTTCCCACGAGCTCGTTCCGGGTCAGGTCCAGCGTCAGCACGTGACCGAGGGAATCGGTGGCGACCCCGTACCATTCGGTGAGCGCGCCGTCGCCGGGCCAACCGTCCGATCTCGTCCAGCTATCGCCGCCGGTGGCCTCGAACAACTCGATCAGTGCGACCTCGTCCGCCTCGTTGCAAAGCGGTCCGGCAACCAGGTCAATGTGCCCGAGCCACGCGACGAAGGCTGAAGTACCCGGCGCGCAGACGCCGTCGTTACCCTCGAACACGAGTCGTTCCAATTCGGTCAGTGCAAGGAAGCTCCGGGGCAAGGGACCCGTCAGCCGGTTCGCGTTGAGCCAGAATCTGTGCAGCTTGACAAGGTTGCCGAGTTCCGGAGGGATCGGCCCGGTGAGCCGGTTGTCCAGCAAATACAGCCGGCTGAGGTTCGTGAGGTCACCGAGTTCCGGAGGGATGGAGCCCGTGAGCCGGTTGCCGTTGAGCTCCAGCTGGCTGAGGTTCGTGAGGTCGCCGAGTTCGCGCGGGATCGATCCCGTAAGTTGGTTGCCGCCGAGGCTCAGCCGCTCCAGCTTGGGAAGATCGCCGAGTTCCGGCGGGATGGAGCCCGTGAGTTCGTTACCCGCGAGGTTCATCCGCTCCAGCTCGGGAAGATTGCCGAGTTCCGGCGGGATCGATCCCGTGAGTTCGTTGAGCTCGAGATGAACATGTCCGACGTTGACGAGGTCGCCGAGCTCGCTCGGGATTGGGCCCGTGAGTTGATTGTACGCCAGGTTCAGGTTCCACAGCCGGGCGAGGTTACCCAGTTCCGGCGGGATGGAGCCCGTTAACTGGTTCGAAATGAGTCCCAAGCTCTCCAGTCTGTCGAGTTTGCCCAGGTCGCTGGGGATCGGACCCGACAGCCGGTTGTTGTTGAGGTCCATCCGCCGAAGGTTGGCGAGGTTGCCGAGCTCGCTCGGGATCGATCCCGTGAGTTGGTTCCCCCGGAGTCGCAGCACCTCGAGTCGTTGAAGGTTGCCAAGCTGCGGCGGGATCGGACCTGCGAGTCCGTTATGCGCAAGGTCCAGTTCTCGGACAGTGGCGAGGTGGCCGAGTTGCCATGGCATCCGGCCGGCGATGTTGTTGTCGGGAAGTTGCAAGTGTGAGACCCGTCCCTGGTCATCGACTCGAATGCCGTACCACTCCGCCACCGGGGCTTCGGTAAGCCAGTTGTCGCTGCGGGACCAGTACCGCCCGTCGGTCGCATGGTAAAACGCCACGAGCGCTGCTCGATCCGGGTTGCCCACGGCGATCTGCGAGGTCCCCTTCGCCCTCCCCGAGCGCGCGGTAATCGTGGCGATGCCTGGGCCGGCGCCGTGTACCAGTCCCGCGGCGCCGACTGTCGCCACGGACGGGTCGCTCGACGACCAGGAGAACTCTGCTCCCTCCACAACGTGCCCATTCCAATCAAATGCCGCCGCCGTGAGGCGGAGGGTAGCGCCAGACGCTACGGCGCCCGTGGCGGGCGACACAACGACGGAGGCGGCGATTCGCATCACCGAGACCGGGACGGACCCCGAGGCCGCGCCCGACGCCGCGGCGATGGTCGCCGTACCCTCGCCGACCGCTGTCACCAGCCCGTTCGGGTCTGCGGTCACGACGGATTCGTCGTCGCTGGACCAGGAGACGACTGCGTCCTCGATCACGCGTCCAAGTTGATCGTATACTTCGGCCGCGAGCCGGACGGTGTCTCCCAGCGCCTCCAACGCCACCATGGGGGGCGTCACGTCGATTGCGGTGGCCGCGGGTGCGATGACGAGCAGCTCCATATGCCCGCTGGCGCCGCCAGACGTGGCGGTGATAGCGGCCTCACCGGGGCTGGCCGCGGTCACCAGCCCCACGCCGTCCACCGTCGCGACGGCGGGTTCGCTCGATGACCAGGAGAACGCCGCCCCCGAAACGGCGCGTCCATTTGCGTCTAACGCCTCCGCCGCGAGCCGCAGTGTGTCGCCGGGAGCGATGGTATCCGCCGCCGGTGACACCACCACGGAGTTGGCGGTCTGCATCACCGATACCGCCGCAACCCCGGAGGCCTCCCCCGACGTGGCCGTAACGCCGGTCGTACCCTCGCCCGCGGCAACAACCAGCCCGGCGGAGTCCACGGTCGCGACGGATTCGTCTGCGCTCGACCATGAGACCGCCGCGTCCCCGATCACTCGTCCCAGTTGGTCGAGGACCGCGGCCGAAAGCCGGACCGTGTCTCCCAACGCCGCCAGCGCCACCGTATCGGGGCTCACGTTGATCGTGGCCGGGGCGGGCGCGATGACGAGAAGCTCCATGTGCCCGCTTGCACGGCTGGACGTGGCGGCTATAGCGGCTCCACCGGCACTCACTGCCGTCACCAGGCCGGTCGTGTCGACCGTCGCCACGGCGGGGTCGCTGGACGACCAGGAGAACGCCGCCCCCGAAACGGCGCGTCCATTTGCGTCTAACGCCTCCGCCGACAGCCGCAGGGTGTCGCCCGCCACCAGCGTGTCTGCGGCCGGGAAGACGGACACCGTGCTCACCGCCTGCATCACCGACACCGCCGCAACCCCGGAGGCCTCCCCCGACGTGGCCGTAACGCCGGTCGTACCCTCGCCCGCGGCAACAACCAGCCCGGCGGAGTCCACGGTCGCGACGGATTCGTCTGCGCTCGACCATGAGACCGCCGCGTCCCCGATCACTCGTCCCAGTTGGTCGAGGACCGCGGCCGAAAGCCGGACCGTGTCTCCCAACGCCGCCAGCGCCACCGTATCGGGGCTCACGTTGATCGTGGCCGGGGCGGGCGCGATGACGAGAAGCTCCATGTGCCCGCTTGCACGGCTGGACGTGGCGGCTATAGCGGCTCCACCGGCACTCACTGCCGTCACCAGGCCGGTCGTGTCGACCGTCGCCACGGCGGGGTCGCTGGACGACCAGGAGAACGCCGCCCCCGAAACGGCGCGTCCATTTGCGTCTAACGCCTCCGCCGACAGCCGCAGGGTGTCGCCCGCCACCAGCGTGTCTGCGGCCGGGAAGACGGACACCGTGCTCACCGCCTGCATCACCGACACCGCCGCAACCCCGGAGGCCTCCCCCGACGTGGCCGTAACGCCGGTCGTACCCTCGCCCGCGGCAACAACCAGCCCGGCGGAGTCCACGGTCGCGACGGATTCGTCTGCGCTCGACCATGAGACCGCCGCGTCCCCGATCACTCGTCCCAGTTGGTCGAGGACCGCGGCCGAAAGCCGGACCGTGTCTCCCAACGCCGCCAGCGCCACCGTATCGGGGCTCACGTTGATCGTGGCCGGGGCGGGCGCGATGACGAGAAGCTCCATGTGCCCGCTTGCACGGCTGGACGTGGCGGCTATAGCGGCTCCACCGGCACTCACTGCCGTCACCAGGCCGGTCGTGTCGACCGTCGCCACGGCGGGGTCGCTGGACGACCAGGAGAACGCCGCCCCCGAAACGGCGCGTCCATTTGCGTCTAACGCCTCCGCCGACAGCCGCAGGGTGTCGCCCGCCACCAGCGTGTCTGCGGCCGGAGAGACCGAGATCGTGCCGGCCGTCTGCAACACCGTGATGGTCGCCGTGCCCGCCGCGGATGCACCGGCCGAAGCCGTGATCGTCGCCTCGCCGTTGCCGACGGCGCGGGCCAACCCGGAAGCGTTCACGGCCACGACCGAGTCGTCGCTGTTCGTCCAGGTGACGGTCGCACCGGAGATCGGGCGCTGGTTCTGGTCTCGAACTTCCGCAGTCAGCTGTACGGTCTCGTCCAGCGCCGAGAGGGTAGCGGACGCCGGAGAAATCGAGACGGACGTCGGCCGGGGGACGTCAGGAGGCGGAGGGGGAGGGGGCGCCGTCGAACTGTCGCCGCAAGAGAGCAGGAGAGCGGGGGCAAGCAGCGCCAGCGCCGGCAGGAGCCAGAGAACTCGTCGCGGGCCGGAAGGGGCCTCTTCGGGTCGGCTCAGCGTCGCCATGCGGGAGCGTCCGGAAGGCCACGGCTGAACAGCGCCTCGAGACCCCGCTCCGGCGACAGGGCACCGATGTCCACCCGCCCCCCGGCCAGGGCCGCGGGCGGCGGATCGCGCAGGAAGGCGCGCACCTGCCCGCTCCGGGGGTCGCGCAGGATGACCATCGGGCGGTCCGTGCCCCCGTCCAGCGTGGCGGCGCCCCCGGGGCCGGAGAGCGTGATGGAGGCGAGCGCCTCGGTCCACGCCGACTCCACGGGGAGCGCGAAGGCGAATGAGGAACGTCCCTCGGCGTCGGCGACCTCCGGCATGTCGAAGCTCAGCGAGAACAGCACATCGCCATCGGCGGTCCGTCCCGAAAGCTCGAACGCGCCGGCACCGGGCGAAGGAAGCGCGGGCGGAGCGTCGACGACGAACGCGGGTTCGAGGAACGGTTCGCCTGCCGCGTCGACCCCGCCCCGCGTGGGCCAACGAACGCGTCGTTGCGATGTTCATCCTCGGCAGTCCGCCCACGCTTCAGGTCGGGGATGCCGTGAGCGGAGAGATCCGGGTCATTGCCGAGCGCCCGGGCCGCTCGATCGTCGCCAACCGGCCGGGAGGCTGAGACGGCGGCTGTGCGGCCGCGCAGAAGCCCCGACACGTTCCCGCGGGAACGTCCCGGAGGCCAACCTGGGTCGGTCATGACCGGGGGAAGACCTCGGCTCCCCGCAACGCCAGGTGATGGTCGGTCGCCCACGCGATCTTGATGTCCAGCTCCTGCATCAGGACCAGGCTCGAAGCGTCCACGTACGTTAGGCGGGCCCCCCGAAGGCGGTCCAGCATGTGGCACGTCTCGCTGTGGAGCCCGGCGGTCCCCTCGAGCAGCACGAGTCCGTCCAGGTTCTGCAGGAACCGACGGCACCCGCGAGCCTGCTCCTCGCCGTGGCGGTGCAGGAACCACGAATACGTCTCCGACCACACCAGCACCGACGTGTGCCACCGGGGCGTGGGACCTCCGAACAACGAAGCCGCCTGGCGGTGGTATTGGTCGCGCCGGTTGAGGGCCGCGATCAGAATCCCGGTATCGAGGAAGACCTTGCGTCCCCTCAAGGTGACGTACGCCCGTAGACGACATCATCCACGGTCGTACTGTCTTCCGGGTCGCCGTCGAACATGCCCACATAGGCCATCCACGGTTTACTGCAAGGCTGTCGAGAAAGGGTCTCGGCCAAGCTTCTCCTGCACAACTCGGCGAACGAAATACTCTCTCTGCGGGCCGCTTCCCGGGCTCTCTCGTAAAGCTCTTCGTCCACCGAAATCTGTGTTCGTATCATTTCGATCGCCTCTCCGAGCCCCGAGTGTTATCGCCATCTCTAGTCATGATAACATAGAGTCGAGCCGCAGGCGACTCAGGGAAGCGAGGATGAGAGCATGATCCAGGGCTTCGCCCAGCCCTCCCGCTCGCAGATCGCGAACATCTCGCACATCTGCCACGCGACAGTCCCGTGTATTCGACGGGATCTCCCATCGGGTTCCGGACCTTGCTCGCGAGGACGATGTCCCGGCGCCGGACGATGGCATGTTCAAGCTAGTGTCGCCACTCGCGGGGGCCCGGGAGGCCGCGGCTGAACAGCGCCTCCAGACCCGACTCCGGGGACAGGGCCGCGACATCCACGGCGCTCCCGGCCAGCGCTGCGGGCGGCGGATCGCGCAGGAAGGCGCGCACCTGTCCGCTTTGCGGGTCGCGCAGGATGACCATCGGCCGGTCCGTGTCCCCGTCCAGCGTCGTGGTCCCGCCCGGCCCGGACAGCGTGATGGAAGCCGGCGCCCCCGCCCGTAGCGCCTCGGTCGGGAGCGCGAATACGAAGGAGGAGCTCCCGTCGCCGTCGGCGATCTCCGGCATGTCGAAGCTCAGCGAGAACAGCACGTCGCCACTGGCGGTCCATCCCGCAAGCTCGAACGCGCCGCCGCCGGGTTCGGGAAGCGCGGTCGGGGCGTCAACCACGAACGCGGGTTCGAGGAAAGGCGCCCCCGCCGCGTCCACGCCGCCCCACAACAGCAGCGACCGGGCGGCGCGTCTCCCTCCCGCAAGGCGACTCCCTCCGGCGCGGCATCAGGCCGGAAGCCTCGGGAGGTCAGACGAAACTGGAGCGCCCTGTTGAAGTGATAACCGCTGATCCACCTGGGGCTGCAGTAGGACATAAGGTCCCGGTACGCCCACGGCGCAACCAGTGACTGCCAGTAATCGTAACCCCAGTCACCGATGGTCCCGTCGGCATGCGGATACGCTGGGTCGATGCCGGAGGGCTTCCCGCACGGGGCGTGCATGAGGTTCATGGTGTGTCCGAGTTCGTGTGCGATGGTCGGGGCGTGGGGCTGCGCGACACTCACCCGCCCCGGTAGTGCGCCCAGGCCGAGGGGCCCGCTCATCGTACCCGACATCATGCCCAGGTAGTGGCCGTTTCCACGCTCCATGATTCGGATCAGGCGTGTCTGGAAGAACAGTTCGCGCGTCTCCCTGCTGGAACTCGGCACGGGCTCGTGCACCGTCACCTTCAGACCGGAGACAGGCAGAAGCGTGCGCGTGTCGAACAGGAGCGGATGGCGCTCAGGGTTAGCCGCCACGGCATCGATCGTCCCCGCGATCCTCGTGTCCGGCGCCTCGCTCCAAAGGAAGGGGATCAGCCTGAGATCCAGCACGGGCATCTCTCGCACATCGACCGCCATGCGGCCCTGCTCCGGGATCCGCCGCGCAACGCCGCGCGCGGCGTCCGGCGTCCCCCCGGGGTCGATCTCGACCACCAGTTCCAGCCCCGGCCGGATGACCTCGCCGGGAATGCGCGCGTTCGCCGACCCCGCCCAGCGGCCCTCGTTCACCGTCGTTGGAGTGACCTCTGCCCCGGCCGGAATCTCCGCCGTGTACGTCTTCACACCGTTCACATGAAAGGTGGCCCGCACCGGCGGGATCACCGCGGACGTCGAGTCCGGGGCCGTCACGAACACCCTCAACAGCGCGGACCTGCCCGTGACCAACGGCACGGGGACGGACCTCGACTGCACCGCCTGCGTCAAGTACACCGTCGTGGGGCCCGTGTCATCCAGACAACGAGGCACCGTCCCGGAGACGCCTTGGATCCACGCCTGAAAGACGAGATCCGCGGGGGCACAGAGGGTCGTGCCGACGGTCTCGATCGTCGCAAGCCGGTCCAGAGCGAGCACTTGAAGCTGCGTCAACCGACCCATTTCGGGCGAAATCGTCCCGTGAGGCGGTTCTTCTCAAGCCACAGTCGTTCCAGGCCGGCGAGATCGCCCAGCTTGGGCGGGATCTCGCCCGACAGGTTGTTATGGGCGAGGTCGAGCGCGAGGAGCGCCAGCGTCATGGGAAGCGTCGCGATCCGACGCCGGCCGGGCTTCCCGCAGCGGTACGTCATTCCACTTCGGGTTTCTCCGGGCCACCCGCGCGGCTCTTCCGCACGACGCGCTTCGGACACAATGTGCGAGTGACCGGATGGGCGGCAACAGACGAAGAAGGGCGGGACGAATGATCCAGATGAGATTCCGGCAGGCCGCGCGCGCGGTGACGGCCTTGGCGCTCGGGCTCGCGGCGTTGACCGTAGCGGGTTGCGCTCCGGGGGACGACCAGGAGGACGCGGTGGCCGGTGGGCCGGAGGCGGCGATCTCCTTCCCGGCGGAGCCGCCCGACGGGCCGATGCCCGAGATCGGGCCGGCGCCGGAGGGATACACTCCAACGGCCGCGGGTTCGCCGTCCACGGACATCTGGATGGCGGCGCTGGTCCGGGAGGGCGGGGCGCTCTCGATCCCCGACCCGGGGCGGGCCACGGACCGCGACGCGTACGACAACCAGCCCAGCTTTCTGCTCGACGGCTCGGCGATCCTCCACACGGCGGCGATCGACCGGACGCAGACCGAGATCATGCGCCTCATGGGACCTGGGGCGGGGTCCGGCGCGTCGGAGCGGCTCACGAACACCGCGGAGGCGAGCGAGTTCTCGGCGCTCCAGATCCCGGGGCAGGACGCCTTCTCCGCGATCCACGAGATCCGGGGCAAGCAGTACCTCTGGCGCTACGACCTCTCGGGCGAACCGCTGGGGCCGATCTTCGCCACCGCCGAGCCGGTCGGATACCACGCGTGGGCCAACGAACGCGTCGTCGCGATGTTCATCCTCGGCAGTCCGCCCACGCTCCAGGTCGGCGACGCGGTGAGCGGAGAGATCCGAGGTCGTCGCCGAGCGCCCGGGCCGGTCCATCCACCGGATTCCGGGGACGGAGGAGATCTCCTTCGTGCGCAAGGTCTCGGACGAGGAGTGGTGGATCGAACGCCTCGACCCCGGCGCCGGGACCTCGGAGCGGATCACGCGGACCCTGCCGGGCCGCGAGGACTACGCGTGGACTCCCGAAGGCGAGATCCTGATGGGGGATGGGTCGCGGCTCTACGCCCGGTCGGAGGGCTCGGAGTGGACGGAGATCGCCGATTTCTCGGACCTCGGCGTCGAGGGCATCAGCCGGCTCGCCGTGAGCCCCGACGGCTCCCGAATCGCGCTCGTCGCCAACCGGCCGGGAGGCTGAGACGTTCCCGCGGGAACGTCCCGGCACCGTTCCGGCCCTCAGTCTCCGGCGGGCGGCGGATCGAACAACAGCCGGTCGAGTCCCTGCGTCAGCCCCACCCGCTCCGGCGCCAGCCGCGCGGCGAGGAGGGTGCCGCCGACGTAGGGTTCGGCGCTCGAGCCCGCGTCGTGCCGGATCGTGAGGCGTTCGCCCGGGAGTCCAAAGATCGACTCCACCGAAATCACGTAGCTCGGGAGCCGCAGCGAATGCACCTGCGCCCCTCCGATGGTGGCGCCGCGCGCCTCCCGTGACCCGAGAGTCGCGGCGACCGGCCTCGCGAACTCGTTCTGCGCAACCGTCCCCAGAAACTCGGCCAATTCCTGTGCCGTGCCGCTGGGCGCGTCGGGTTTCGCGGCCGGCGCCATGTCGACGATCTCCCAGTGCGGCACATGGCGCGCGGCGATCCCCGAGAAGTGCTTCAGCAGCGCCGCCGTGATCGAGAAGTTGCCCGCGGCGATCACGCCCACGCCCCGCGCGCGGGCGGCTCGGTCGATGTCTGCATACTCCCGCGACATCAGTCCCGAGGTGCCCACCACCGCCGCCACGCCCGCCTCGATCGCGACCATCACGTTCTCGTAGACGGCCGTCGGGTGGGTGTAATCGACGTACACATCCGTCGGGGCCTCGAGCGCCTCCCGTACCGTGGCCGCGATGCGGACCGCGGAACCGCCCCTCTCACTCCGGAGGGCACCCGCCGACTCGCCCGCTGCCCGGCGCGCCACCGCGCCCACCAGTTCGAATCCGTCCGAATCGAGGACGGCGGACACGATGCTCGCGCCCGTCCAGCCGGTGGCGCCTCCCACACAAACCCGAATGCTCATGCTTGCTCCCGTCCGGTCTCGGCTCATCCCGACGACTCGCTCGACGTTCCCGCGGGAACGTAACGAGCGTGGACCGGCACCGGGTCAGGACCGGGGAAAGATGTCGGCTCCGGTGAGGCCGAGGTGATGATCCGTGGCCCACACCGTCCTGATGCGCGCCTGCCGGTGGTACTGGTCACGTCGGTTCAGCGCCGCGATCAGAATCCCGGTATCGAGGAAGACCTTCCGACCTTTCGGGATAACAGCCGGTCTCGCCAGCCGCCATTCGCGGATGGGGGGATGGCATATGGTATGTTGTGGGGCCACGCCCCCCGGAAGCGAGGATGAGAGCATGAGCATGGACCGTCGAGATTTCGTTCGGACCTCCGCCGCCGGCCTGGCTTCGGCCGCAGTCGCCGCGCCCGCCGCTCTGGCTGCGGAAAGTCGCCCTCCCCGCGCTTCCGACCGCTTCGGCGCGCCCGCCATCCGACGCTCCCGGGCCACGCGACCGGTCGTCATCTCCGACCTCAGCGGGATCCGCTTCACGAACGGCGGGCCCGAGAGTTCGGTCGAGCGCGCCTTCCGGGGGATCACCGAAGGCGAGGATGTGCTCGACGCCCTCATCGCGGGCGTGAACATCCCCGAACTCGATCCCACCGAGATGGGGATCGGCTACGGCGGACTCCCCAACGCCGACGGTGTCGTCCAACTCGATGCGTGCTGCATGCACGGGCCCCGCCACTGGGCCGGCGGCGTCGCGGCGCTCGAGGGCGTCCGCGCTCCCTCACTCGTCGCGAAGGCGGTCGCCGAACTCACCGACCACCATCTGCTCGTCGGGGCCGGAGCCCAGGCGTTCGCCCGCCAGCTGGGATTCGAGATAGAGGAAGACCTCAACACGGAAGCGTCCCGCGCGCTGTGGCTGGAGTGGCGCCGCCGGGTCGACCCCGGGCACTGGCTCGACCCCCGCAAGAGGCTCGACGCCGGCCTCGCCATGGTCGACGAGGGGCTCATCCCCGCCCACTCGTTCCGGGGCACGACAAACTGCGACGCGGTGGACGCGGACGGCGACATCTGCGGCGTCACCACCACAAGCGGGCTCTCGTGGAAGATCCCCGGCCGCACCGGCGACTCCCCGATCCTCGGCGCCGGTCTCTACGTGGACAACGACGTGGGCGCGGTCGGCTCGACGGGCAGGGGCGAGGCGAACCTCTACAACCTCTCGTCCTTCCTGGCCGTGGAGTTCATGCGCCAGGGGATGAGCCCCCTCGACGCCGGAATGGCGACCCTCGAGCGGATCAAGTCAAACACCGTCGAATCCCGACTCCTCAACGAGCGCGGCCAGCCGAACTTCGACGTCCGCTTCTTCATCCTCAACAAACAGGGAGAGACGGCCGGCGTCGCCATGTACGGATCCGGGGAGACGCACTACGCCGTCTGCACCGAGAACGGCGGCGAGGAGCGTCCCTTCGAGGGTCTGCTGGAAGGCTCCCCGCGCGACCCGTAGCGAGCGGTGGGCCCGGGACTGCCGAGGCTCCAGCCCAAGCCGTTCGTCCACGCCCGGAGCGTATGGGCTGGGGAACGTCCACGCGGCGTTGGGCGCGCGCCAAACTGGCGTTCGCGCGCCCCCTTGACATGGGGTGCCACCCATGGCCCGGGACGGTACTATGGAAGATGTTGATTCCCTAGCCGGTCCATGAGGCTCGGATCGCCACATTAGCCCCGAGGAGAGGTAGAGACCCATGAGTGAACGAACATCGATCCGGCGCCGGCCTTCACGAAAAGAAGGATTCCGATACCGCGACCTGTCCCG
Source organism: Candidatus Palauibacter sp. (assembly GCF_965222475.1). Classification (GTDB taxonomy): domain Bacteria; phylum Gemmatimonadota; class Gemmatimonadetes; order Palauibacterales; family Palauibacteraceae; genus Palauibacter. Next base: position 938,254 of record NZ_CBDCUB010000008.1, read on the forward strand.
TTCGTTGCTCATGTGCGCGGCTCTCATCGGGATTGCCTCCTGTGGAGGAGACGGGACAACGGATCCGCCACCCCCGCCCCCACCGCCACCACCGGTGGCCCCGGTGGCGGTCGGTTCGATCCCGGCGCAGGTCATGATCGCGGGCCAGTCGGTGACGGTGGACGTGTCTCCGTTCTTCAGCGACCCGGATGGGGGGACCCTGACGTACACCGCCGCATCGTCGGATGCGGGCGTGGTGTCGGTCTCGCTGACCGGCAGCAACCTGACGGTGACGGCGGTGGCGGCGGGGACGGCGACGGTGACGGTGACGGCAACGGACCCGGACGGCCTGACGGCGACGCAGAGCGCGGGAGTGACGGTGGAGGCGGCCAACCAGGCGCCCGAGGCCGTGGGGGCGATTCCTCCGCAGACGATGACGGCCGGCCAGACGGTGACGGTGGACGTGTCTTCCTTCTTCAGCGATCCGGACGGGGACGAACTGACGTACACGGTCGAGTCGAGCGACGCGGACGTGCTGACCGCGAGCATGTCCGGGAGCAGCCTGACGGCAACCGCGGTGGCGGCGGGTACGGCGACGGTGACGGTGACGGCGGCCGACCCGGACGGCCTGACGGCCATGCAGAGCGTGGAGGTGACGGTCGAGGCGGCCAACCAGGCGCCGGAGGCCGTGGGGGCGATTCCTCCGCAGGCGATGACGGCCGGCGATGAAGTGACCGTGGATGTGTCTGCGTTCTTCAGCGATCCGGACGGGGACGAGCTGACGTACACGGCGGAGTCGAGCGACGCGGCCGTGGTTGCGGTCAGCGTGTCGGGGAGCGGCCTGACGGTGACGGCGGTGGCGGCGGGGACGGCGACGGTGACGGTGACGGCTGCGGACCCGGGCGGCCTGACGGCGACGCAGAGCGCGGAGGTGACGGTCGAGGCGGCGAACCAGGCGCCGGAGGCCGTGGGGGCGATTCCTCCGCAGGCGATGACGGCCGGCGATGAAGTGGTCGTGGATGTGTCTCCGTTCTTCAGCGATCCGGACGGGGACGAGCTGACGTACACGGCGGAGTCGAGCGACGCGGCCGTGGTTGCGGTCAGCCTGTCGGGGAGCGGCCTGACGGTGACGGCGGTGGCGGCGGGGACGGCGACGGTGACGGTGACGGCTGCGGACCCGGGCGGCCTGACGGCGACGCAGAGCGCGGAGGTGACGGTCGAGGCGGCCAACCGGGCGCCTGAGGCGCTGGGGGCGATTCCCGCGCAGGCGATGACCGAGGGCGACGAAGTGGTCGTGGATGTGTCCCCATTCTTCAGCGATCCGGACGGGGACGAACTGACGTACACGGCGGAGTCGAGCGACGCGGCCGTGGTCGCCGTCAGCCTGTCGGGGAGCGGCCTGACGGTGACGGCGGTGGCGGCGGGGACGGCGACGGTGACGGTGACGGCTGCGGACCCGGAGGGCCTGACCGCGACGCAGAGCGCGGCAGTGGCCGTCGGGCAGGCCAACCAGGCGCCCGAGGCGCCGGGGGCGATTCCCGCGCAGACGATGACCGAGGGCGACGCCGTGACGCTGGACGTGTCCTCCTTCTTCAGCGACCCGGAAGGAGAGGAACTGACGTACACGGCGGAGTCGAGCGACGCGGCCGTGGTCACCGCCGGCATTGAGGGCAGCAGCCTGACGGTTACGGCGGTGGCGGTAGGTACGGCGACGGTGACGGTGACGGCTGCGGACCCGGAGGGCCTGACCGCGGCGCAGAGCGCGGAGGTGACCGTGGAAGCGCCCAACCAGGCGCCCGAGGCGGTGGGAGCGATTCCGGCGCAGACGATGACCGAGGGCGACGAAGTGGTCGTGGATGTGTCTCCGTTCTTCAGCGATCCGGACGGGGACGAACTGACGTACACGGCGGAGTCGAGCGACGCGGCCGTGGTCGCCGTCAGCGTCGAGGGCAGCAGCCTGACGGTTACGGCGGTGGCGGTAGGTACGGCGACGGTGACGGTGACGGCTGCGGACCCGGAGGGCCTGACCGCGGCGCAGAGCGCGGAGGTGACCGTGGAGGCGGCCAACCAGGCGCCCGAGGCGGTGGGGACGATTCCGGCGCAGGCGATGACGGCCGGTGGCGAAGTGACCTTGGACGTGTCTTCGTTCTTCAGCGATCCGGACGAGGACGAACTGACCTACACGGCGGAGTCGAGCGACGCGACGGTGCTCACGGCCAGCATTGAGGGCAGCAGCCTGACGGTGACGGCGGTGTCGGCGGGGGCGGCGACGGTGACGGTGACGGCCGCCGACCCGGACGGCCTGACTGCGGCGCAGAGCGCGGAGGTGACCGTGGAGGCGGCCAACCAGGCGCCCGAGGCGGTGGGGGCGATTCCGGCGCAGGCGATGACCGAGGGCGACGAAGTGGTGGTGGATGTGTCTCCGTTCTTCAGCGATCCGGACGGGGACGAACTGACGTACGCGGCGGAGTCGAGCGACGCGGCCGTGGTCGCCGTCAGCCTTGAGGGCAGCAGCGTGACGGTAACGGCGGTGGCGGAAGGATCCGCGACGGTGACGGTGACGGCGGCCGATCCCGGCGGCCTGACCGCGACCCAGAGCGCGGAAGTGACGGTGGAAGCCCGCACCGGATTCCGCGACGACTTCGACTCCGACGCCAGCCTGGACGATTGGGAACTCTACCAGGCCGAAGCCGATGTGGTCGACGGGATCCTGCACGTGACCCCGGCTGCGGACGTAGTTGGAACTGTAGACCGCGTCCTCGAAACACCTGTGACGGAGTGGACGCTCAGGGCCAGAATGGCCAGGAACGAAGCCAGCGGGATCGCGTTGCTGTATTGGCCAACCGGACACGAGCGATTCTCGAGCTGGAGGCTGGCAATCTCGACCTTCAGCGACGGCGACAACTGGTGGTTGGTTGTGCGCGACAGCCAAGAGCGTGAATGGGTGACGGTCACGGATTTTGCCGGCAACTCGAACGCCATCGGCGAAGGTGCGAAGGAATTCACGGACATCGCTTTCTCGTACCGGAATCAGGAATTCGCCCTCGTCGCGGGAGACACGGATCTGATCAGATTCGAGAATACCGGATTCTCGCTCAGGGGCGTTCCGCTCCACGACTTCATGGCCAACGTAACTGAAGTCTGGCTCGGGGGGTTCGACGTGACGACGCTGTTCGATTGGGCGGAGCTCCGCGGTGAAGAGAGCGGCGCCGACATGGCGGACGGGGCAAGAGCCCCCAGGGCCATCGACCTGATGAGAGACGCCCTCAAGGCTTCCGCCGGGGATCCGATCCGGCTCGACAGGCTCCCCCGAGCCCGCGCAACCCGAAGGGATCGCTAGCGCCGAAGCGATAGCGGCGCCTCGGCGCCGGGAGATTGTCTCCTCGCAGGGTGGTTAGGCCGCGGAAGCGAATACGGGTCCTTGCAGCGGCGGCAGTGGTATGGGCCGCCGCCTGCGGGGAAGCGGGCCCGGGAACCGTGGGCCCGTCCCCCGTGCAGAACCGGGGGCCTCAGGCGGTGGGTACGATTCCCGCTCAGATCGTTGCCGCCGGTGAGACGGCCGCGGTGGACGTGTCGTCGCACTTCCGCGACCCCGACGGAGATGCCCTTTCCTACACGGCGGCGTCATCGAACGCCGGGGTGGTCGGCGCCGATGTGTCGGGCGATTCCGTCGTGGTCACGGCGTTGGCGAGGGGCGTGGCGACCGTCACGGTGACGGCGCGCGATGCAGGGGGGCTGGTCGCGCAGCAGCGCTTCCAGGTGACGGTGCCGAACCGGGGCCCCGAGGCGGTGGAGGCGATCCCGGCTCAGACTGTGTTCGCGGGCCGGACGGCATCCGTGGACGTATCGGGTTACTTCCGCGATCCGGATGGCGACCCGCTCACCTACAAGGCGACTTCGTCGAATGCCGACGTCGCGACGGTCACGGTCTCCGCGGCGACGATCACGATACGCGCCATCGCCCCGGGCGTTGCGACCATGACTGTAAGCGCGAGCGATCCGGAGGGGGGCGCGGCGCAGCAGACGGTCCAGGTGACGGTGCCGAACCGGGGGCCCGAGGCGGTAGGCACGATCGCCGCTCAGACCGTTCCCGTCGGCGAGTCGAAGACGGTGGACGTGTCGTCGCACTTCCGCGACCCCGACGGAGATGCCCTTTCCTACACGGCGGCGTCATCGAACGCCGGGGTGGTCGGCGCCGATGTGTCGGGCGATTCCGTCGTGGTCACGGCGTTGGCGAGGGGCGTGGCGACCGTCACGGTGACGGCGCGCGATGCAGGGGGGCTGGTCGCGCAGCAGCGCTTCCAGGTGACGGTGCCGAACCGGGGCCCCGAGGCGGTGGAGGCGATCCCGGCTCAGACTGTGTTCGCGGGCCGGACGGCATCCGTGGACGTATCGGGTTACTTCCGCGATCCGGATGGCGACCCGCTCACCTACAAGGCGACTTCGTCGAATGCCGACGTCGCGACGGTCACGGTCTCCGCGGCGACGATCACGATCCGCGCCATCGCCCCGGGCGTTGCGACCATGACTGTAAGCGCGAGCGATCCGGAGGGGGGCGCGGCGCAGCAGACGGTCCAGGTGACGGTGCCGAACCGGGGGCCCGAGGCGGTAGGCACGATCGCCGCTCAGACCGTTCCCGTCGGCGAGTCGAAGACGGTGGACGTGTCGTCCTACTTCCGCGACCCCGACGGAGATGCCCTTTCCTACACGGCGGCGTCATCGAACGCCGGGGTGGTCGGCGCCGATGTGTCGGGCGATTCCGTTGTGGTCACCTCGCTCGCGAGGGGCGTGGCGATCGTTACGGTAACGGCGCGCGATCCACGGGGTCTGGCCGCGCAGCAGCGCTTCCGGGTGACCGTCGCGAACCAGGCGCCCGAGGCGGTGGGCGAGATTCCCGCGCAGGCTGTGTCCGCGGGCGAGACGGCGACGGTGGACGTGTCTCCGTATTTCCGCGAACCGGACGGGGACGCCCTTTCGCGCAGGCTGTGTCCGCGGGCGAGACGGCGACGGTGGACGTGTCTCCGTATTTCCGCGAACCGGACGGGGACGCCCTTTCCCACACCGCGTCCTCATCGAACGCCGGCGTCGCCGGGGTCGAAGTGTCCGGCAGTTCGGTCGTGGTCAGCGCGCTCGCGGGGGGCATGGCGACCGTCACGGTGACGGCGCGCGACCCGCAGGGCCTGGCCGCGCAGCAGCGCTTCCAGGTGACGGTGCCGAACCAGGCGCCGGAGGCGGTGGGCGCGATCCCCGCGCAGGCGGTCCCCATCGGCGGGACGGCGACGGTGGACGTGTCTCCGCACTTCAGCGACCCGGATGGAGACGAACTTTCCTACGATGCGGCTTCATCGAACGCCGAGGTCGCCGAAGTCTCCGTGACCGGCAGCTCCGTTGCGGTCGCGGCGGGCGCGCGCGGCGTTGCGACCGTCACCGTGACGGCGCGCGATCCGGGAGGCCTGAGCGCCTCGTCCTCGTTCGCCGTCAACGTCTCCGAACGGGGATTCCAGATCGAACTCGTGTTCGTAACGTCCGTGACCCGGGCCCAGAGGGCGGCCTTCGTCCGGGCGGCCGAGCGCTGGATGACGATTCTGGCTCCGACGGAACTCCCGGACTTCAGAGCGAACCGCACCCTCACTTGCGGCGACGATACGAGGTTCGCGCGGTATGTGGCGACGATCGATGAACTGATGATCCTGGCCGCCGTTGGCGAGATCGATGGTCCCGGCGGGACCCTGGCACGAGCCGCACCCTGCTGGATCCGGAGCGGGTCCGCGTTGCCCTTTTACGGCCGAATGGAGTTCGACGCGGCCGACCTCGAGCGGCTTGAGCAGTTCGGCGCCATGGAGGAGACCATCCTTCACGAGATGGGGCATGTGCTCGGAATCGGCACCATCTGGGACCGTCTGGGACTGCTCCGGAATCCCGCCTCGGACACGGAGGCGCCGGATACTCACTTCACGGGCCCCTTGGCGATCGAAGCGTTCGATGAGGCGGGCGGCACGGGCTACGGCGGCGCCAAAGTGCCGGTGGAGAACACCGGCGGTCCGGGATCGCGTAACAGCCATTGGAGAGAAACCGTCCTGGTGGCGGAACTCATGACGCCGTACACGGACCTTGGCGTGCCGGAACCGTTGAGCGCGATTACCATCCAGTCGCTGGCGGACATCGGCTACATGGTCGATCCGACCGGGGCCGAACCATATCGCCTTCCGAGCGCCGACGCTGCGCGGGCGATGGACCCTGACCGGCTGATTCCGTACGGGGACGACATCTGGCGAGGCCCGGTCGTCGTCGTCGATCCGGACGGACGGATCGTGCGCGTGATTCCGGGTTCTAGCGGCGGCGATCGCCTCCGGTTCTAGCGGTTGTAGCTGGGCGTCGGCCCACGCAGCCGCGCCCAGACCCCGTCACAGGCGGCGAGCACCTCCGCGCTGAGCGGCGGAGCCTCGAACGCGGCGAGGTTCTCCTCCAGGTGTTCCATCCGTGAGGCACCGAGGATGATGCAGTCCGCCCCCTCCTGCGCGCGCAGCCAGCCCAGCGCGAGTTGTACCGGAGTCAGGCCCGCGTCTCCCGCGATCCCCTCGACCTCGGCCACGGCGTGGAAGTACTCGTCGTGCCAGAAGCGGTCCAGGTACATGCGGTTCCCGTCGAACCGGGTCCCGGGGAGCGGCGCCTCGGGGCTCTGCTTGCCCGTGAGCAGTCCTCCCGCGAGCGGGTTGTAGACGACGTTCGAGATCCCGTAGCGCTTCGTGAACGCGAGGTATTCCTGCTCGATCCCGCGCGCCGCGAGGTTGTACATCGGCTGCGCGATCCACGGCTGCGCCCAGCCCTCCCGCTCGCAGATCGCGAACATCTCGCACATCTGCCACGCGCTGTAGTTGGACGTCGCGGGATAGCGGATCAATCCCTCGACCCGCAGTTGCTCGAGCGTGGCGAGACTTTCCTCTATGGGTGTGTCATAGTCGGGAAGGTGCAGATAATAGATGTCCAGATAGTCGGTCTTCAGCCGCCGCAGCGAGGCCTCGATCCCGCGCCGGATGGCGTCGCGCGACAGTCCCGTGTATTCGACGGGATCTCCCATCGGGTTCCGGACCTTGCTCGCCAGCACGATGTCGGGGCGTCGGCTCCCGAGGACTTCACCGAGCACCTCCTCGGAGCGGCCGCCGTTGTACACGTTCGCGGTGTCGAAGAAGTCCACCCCGCGCTCGAGGCACAGGTCGACCATCGCACGGGCGGTGTCGACGTCCGTCTGGGATCCGAAGGTCATCGTCCCCATGCAGGCACGGGACACTTCCAGGTCTGTGTTGGCGATTCTCCGTCTCTCCACGCGGCGTTCGTCTCCTCTGCGGGCGTGCGGGCGTGCGGGCGCCCCACAATACGAGGCGCGTACCGGTGCGAGCGAGCGCCTCCGTCTCCCGCCGCCGTCCCCTTGAAACCTGCCCCCCGCCGTGCGAATCTCCGCGGGACAACGGGGGCGACGCTGCGGGCGGGCTCCCGGAAGGGCTGCATGACCCGAACGCGGGACGGAACTCATGGCCGCACGCCCGGCCCAGACCCGGACGCTGCAGGAACTCGCCTCGGACGCGGCCGCGCGGTACACGGCCGCGAATCCCCTGAGCCAGGCCAGCTTCGAGCGCTCGACGGAATTCCTTCCGGGGGCGGACACCCGCACGGTCAACCACTTCGCGCCTTTTCCCGCCACGATCGTGCGGGGGGAGGGGGCCCGGCTGTACGACCTCGACGGGCACGCGTACGTCGACTTCCTGAACGACTATACGGCCGGCCTCTACGGGCACTCGAATCCCGCCATCCAGGCCGCCATCGCGGAGGCGGCGAAGAACGGCCTCACGCTCGGCGGACCGACCCCGAACCAGCAGGAGTTCGCGGAACTCATCTGCGGGCGCTTCCCGTCCGTCGACCGCGTGCGGTTCACGAACTCGGGGACGGAATCGAACCTCATGGCCGTCAGCCTCGCGCGCGCGGTCACGGGCCGGGACAAGGTTCTCGTGTTCGACGGCGGGTACCACGGCGGTCCGCTGAGCTTCATGGGGCCGGATCGGCGTCTCAACCTTCCGTTCCAGTGGATCGAGGGGGAGTACAACGACGCGGAGTCGGCGCGGTCGCTGATCCATGCGCACGCCGACGAGCTCGCGTGCGTCCTCGTCGAGCCCATGCTGGGCGGCGGTGGCTGCATCCCGGGGACCCGCGTGTTCCTGAGCGCGCTCCGGGACGCGACGGAACGCAGCGGTGCGCTGCTGATCTTCGATGAGGTGCAGACCTCGCGGCTGGCTCCGGGTGGACTTCAGGAGGCGCTCGGCATCCACGCCGACCTCACTACGTTCGGCAAGCACCTCGGCGGCGGGGCCTCTTTCGGAGCGTTCGGGGGGCGCCCGGATCTCATGGACCGGTTCGACCCGCGCCGCCCGGATCACTTCAGCCACCACGGGACGCACAACAACAACGCGGTCACCATGGCCGCGGGACTCGTCGGGCTGCGCGACGTTTTCACACCCGCGGTCGTCCGCCGGCTGGCCCAGCGCGGAGATGCCCTTCGAGCCGCCCTCCACGGCGTCGCGGCACGGCTGGACGCCCCGGCCCAGGTGACGGGCCGCGGTTCGATCATGACCGTCCACTTCCAGCGCGAGCCGGTCCGCTGCCGCGCCGATACGGCCGCCACGCCGGAGGCCGCCCGCGACCTCTTCCACCTCGAGATGCTGCTCGCCGGGTTCTGGGTCGCGCGCCGAGGCTTCATCACGGTTTCCCTCGCCCACGACGACGAGGACTGCGACGCGTTCGTCTCGGAGTTCGAGGCCTTCCTCGAACGGCACGCCGCCGCCATCGACGCGGCCCTCGAGTGATGCCGCGAGATTGCCCCCCACCGGCATCGTGCCGGCCGCGGTCGAGATGGAACCGCTCGTCGCAATGGCCACAAGACTGCGTCGGCGGGAGCCGGGAGGCTTCTACGAACGCAAGCTGTGGGGCGAACGGCTCCGAATCGGCACGTTCTTCCCGGCCGACTACATCGAGCTGCCGGCAGCCATCGGGCATCGGTCACCTTGTCTTGGACCGCATTCCGGGAATCCGCCGCAGCGGCGTGACGTTGGTGAACCCGATGACCCGGCCGCTGCGGTCGGCGGCGCTGGCCGCGATCTCCGCCGCCCCGCAGCTCGGCTCCGGGGCGGACTCCGTGGCGGGACAGGCGGCTGTCACCTGCCCGTCCGACACCTGGCTGAGCGTTGCCGTCCTCGACGAATCGGCGTCGGTGCCGCTGCCTGGGGCGGGGGTGATCGTTCGCTGGACGGTGGAGACGCTGGCGCCCGCCAGGGGGCACCGCCGGGCCGGAAGGACGGGTGCGGATCTGCGTCCCGGGCGGCGTCGAGGAAGCCACCCTGTGGGCAGCCTTCGGCGTGGAACTGGGCGCACCGCTGACCGTGACCCTGGAGCCCCATGCGACGCGCGAGGCTGTGTTGCGTCTCCCCCTGCCGAAAGGCCAGCCGGGGAGGCTCGTCGGCCATCTGTACGACGCGTCCACCGAGGCACCCGTGGTCACGGCGGCAGTCTCGGTGCTCGGCCGGCCAGCGGTCGTCGACACCGACCGGCAGGGGCGCTTCATCCTTGCCGATGTCCCTCCCGGCGAGCGCGTGCTGCGGGTGCGCCGGATCGGCTATGCTCCGCTCTCCCGGACGATCGCCGTGCCAGGTGGGTTCACGACCGAGGTGGAGATCGGCATGGTCCCGGCCCCGATCGAAATGGAGCCGCTCGTCGCGACGGCCACGAGATCCCGTCGCCTCGAGATCAAGGGCTTCTACGAGCGGAAGTGGTGGGGTGAGCGTACGGGCAACGGCTACTACATTACGCAGGACTACATCGAGCGCTGGCGCCCGTACTCCATCGCTTCCCTGGTCATGATGACGGTGCCGGGCGTCGGTAGCGGACTGAGAAACAGGCGCCATGCGATCGGTGTCAGCTCCGGCTGCCCAATGACCGTGTACGTGGACGGGATCAATCGGCGGGGCACCGGGATCGGTGTCCTCCCGATCGAGGTCGCAGCGATCGAGGTGTACAAGGGACTGGCCAGCCTTCCGGCCGAGTTCGGAGGGTTCGCCAACCGCTGTGGCGCCGTCGTGATCTGGACCAAATAGCAGCCCGCGGCGGCCCGGGGTTTCGCCACGGACCGCCAGCCTCGACTCACCTCACGGGGACGTGCTTCTCGAGCATGCGGCGTCGCACGACGCCGCCGTAGACGTTCCCTTCCGAGTCCACGCCCACGGCCTCGGCGCCGCTGTGCTCCCGGGTCATCGACTCGATGTCCTCGATGAAGTACGAGATGGAGCCGTCACGCGCGCTCCCGATGCGGATCCCCTTCTTCCAGCCGGGGTTGTCGGGGCCCCAGCTCTCGGAGTCGGCGACGTAGATCGTGTCGTCCTCGTCGATGAAGATCCCGCTCGGGCGGCTGAACTGCTTCCACTCCTCGAGGAACGTCCCGTCCTCGCGGAAGATCTGGATCCGGTTGTTCGCCCGATCCCCGATGAAGATCCGTCCCTGCGAGTCCCGGGCGATGGCGTGCGGCGTCCGGAACTGGCCGGGGCCCGAGCCGGGGCCGCCCCACGCGTCGATGAACTCGCCCTCGGGGCTGAAGCGGACGACGCGGTCGTTACCCTCCCCGTGACCCTCGGTGACGAGGAAGTCTCCCCCGGGAAGGACGAGGACATCCGTGGGCTGGTTGAAGACATCCGGGCCGATGCCCGCCACGCCGGCCTGTCCGAGCGTCGACAGGAGTTCCCCATCCGCGCTGAACTTGAACACCTGGTGGCCGAGTTCGCCGTCCCCCCGTGCGTCCGTCGCCCACACGTTCCCCTCGTAGTCCACGTGGAAGCCGTGGGGATAGTTGAACAGGCCCGCGCCCCACGCGGCGAGCGCCCGGCCCGACATGTCGTACTTGACGATCGGGTCCTCGGGACGGTCCGCGCAGCTGTTCTCGAAGCAGCGGTGCATGACGTAGAGGTTCCCGTCGGGACCCTGCTCGACCCCCGTGACCTGGCCCCACTGCGTCGCGCCCGGGGGCAGTGCGGCCCACGGTTCGATGCGCTCGTAGGGGTTGGGCAGGTCGTTCACGGGCTCGACCCCGGCGTCCGCCCCGGGGCCCGGGCCGCACGCGCCAACGGCCGCGACCGCCGCGCCGAGCGCGACGGCCGCGCCGATCCCGACCTCCCCGAACGTCCCATTGAATCGCGTCATCCGCCATCTCCTTGTTTCTCGTCTTGTGCGGGCCCGGGCCGACCGCGAGAGCCCGGCCGCCCGCCGGTTCGGATCACGCCCTCCTGCGCGACGGAAGCCACCAGCTGACCGTCCCGGGTGAAGAACGTCCCGCGGGTGAACGCCCGCGCGCCGCTCGCGATCGGGCTCTCCGTCTCGTACAGCAGCCATTCATCGATCCGAAACGGGCGGTGGAACCAGATCGCGTGGTCGAGCGACGCCCCCATCAGGTCCGCGTCGAAGAAGGTGCGGCCGTGCGGCAGCAGGGCGGCGCTGAGGAGCCCGTAGTCCGAGGCGTAGGCGAGCACCGACTGATGTTCGAGCGGATCGTCGCCGAGGTCGCCCACGGCGCGAATCCAGGCGCGCTTGACGGGGTCCGCCGGCTCCGGTTCGAAGGGATCCATGGGCACGACCGGGCGCCGGTCGATCGGGCGGTCCTGAGTCAGAAGGTCTCGTCGCCCCTCGGGAATCCGGTCCGCGTGCCGACGGATGACGTCGAGCTGGGACTCCAGCTCTTCCGGCGGCGGCACGTCGGGCATCGCGGCCTGATGCGAGATGCCGGGCTCCCGCTTGTGAAACGAGGCGGACATGTTGAAGATCGCGCGCCCGTGCTGGATCGCCGTCACCCGCCGCGTCAGGAAGCTGCGGCCGTCCCGCAGCCGGTCGACGAAGTAGACCACCGGGATGTCGAGATCGCCGGCGAGGATGAAGTAGCCGTGCAGCGAGTGCGCCTCGCGGTCCGGCGCGTCGATCGTCCGGCGTGCCGCGACGAGCGCCTGCGCGAGCACCTGCCCGCCGAACAGCCGCCCGGACCCGATGTCGCGGTTCTGACCCCGGTAGATATTCCGCTCGATGGGCTCGAGGTCGAACAGGGCGACCAGGTCCTCGACCGTGTAGGGCATCAGCCCGTACTCTCGCGTGACCGGGGCGCCCCGGCCCGCCCGCGGCTCACCGGAACCCTTCCGGGGCCACGCGCCGCAGGGTGGCCTGCTCGAACGCGTAGGCGAGTTCGATGAGCCGCGGCTCGCTGCACGCCGACCCCGTGAACCCGACCCCGAACGGCGCGGGCCGGGCGTCAAAGCCCTCGGGGAAGGGCGGCGACGGCGCGTTGGCCACGAAGCCGAACGGCACCGCGATGTGCGGGTACTGCGCCCGGGCCGCGAGCCCCGCGCCTCGGCTCCCCGGCGTGAAGATCGCGTCCAGTTCGTATTCGGCCAGCACCGCGTCGATCCCCCGCGCCTGGCTGAGGAGCGAGTCCTTCGCCATGTCCGCCGCGTTCCGGGCCCGGTCCGCCTCCACGTCCATCTCATCGGAGATGTCGTAGCGCGACTGCTCGTACTTCATCGACCCCGCATCGCGGTGCGCGAGGTTCCATTCGCGAAGCTCGGTGAGCGTCTTCACCGGCGCCGAGGGCCCGAGCGAGGCGAGCCACGCATCGAAGTCCCGTTTCATCCCGTACTTGAAGTTCACGGAGCACCCCTCGTCCGCACCTCTTGCCTGGTGTCCGCCGATGCAGAGCGACCATGTGTTGAAGTTCGCGTCGGGATCCGGGTCGACGAAGCTCGGGATCTCGGCCGGATCCACGACGACGGCGCCCTCCGCTTCGAGCACCGCGACCGCCTCCGCCATGAGCGCGGCCGCCTCCTCGCCCAGCCCGCCGATCGACCGCCCCCCGACGTCCACCGGCTCGTAGTAGAAGGCCCGCGGGATCCCGATCCGCGCCCCCTCCAGCCCGTCGGCGTTCAGGAACGGCGTGTAGTCGAGCCCCGGCGGCGCCTCGCAGCGCCCGGTGGCCGCATCGTCGGGGTCGGGCTCCGCTCCCTCCATGGCCCCGAGCACGATCGCCGCGTCCGTCACGGTCCGGGCCATCGGCCCCGCCATGTCGTGGTCCAGGGTGACGGGGGCCACGCCCCAGCGGCTGACCCTCGCGATCGTCGGCCGGATGCCCACCAGCATGTTCGCGTTCGAGGGGCTGATGATCGACCCGCCGGTGTCCGTGCCCACGTTCGCGGCCCAGAAGCTCGCGGTCGTCCCGATCCCGGAACTCGAGCCCCCCGTCGTCAGGGCGGGGCGTCCGTCGTTCCGGTCATCGCGCGGGTCGCGGCGCGGGTCGTACGGGTTGAGCCCGTAGCCGGTGAGCGCGTTGTAGTTGCCGGGCATCCGGTTCGGCGGTCCGGCCATGAAGTTCGCGAACTCCGTGAGCCCCGCCTTGGCGATGATGATCGCGCCCGCCTCGCGCAGGTTGGCCGTGAGCGTGGCCTCGTACGGCGGGTAGAATCCCTCGAAGGCGAGCGAGCCCCCCGTCGTCGGGATGTGCGTCGTGTGGATGTTGTCCTTGAGCGCGACCGGAATCCCGTGCAGCGGCCCGCGCACGTTCCCCGCCGTGCGCTCCGCGTCGAGCGCCTCGGCCTCCTCGAGCGCGTTCGGGTTGATCGACACGGCCGCGTTGAGCTGCCACTCGTAGCGGGCGATTCGCGCCAGGTGCTCCATGACGAGTTGCCGCGAGGTGAGTTGCCCGCTCTCCATTGCGGCCCGCATCTCGGGAATCGTCGCTTCGACCACGTCGAACGGAGTTGCGTCCGCGGAGGGTGACTGGCAGCCCGCCAGGGAGGCCGCCAGCGCGACGCCGGTCAACGAGACGCGTGGGGCCGGCTTCATGGGGTCCTCCGATGTCAGGGGATGTCCGGGACTCTGACGCGAACCTTCAACCTCGCCGTATAGTACGGATCGTCCGCCGTCCGCCGCAGCCTCGACCCCGGGAGACCGCCGTGTTCAGCCACGTTTTCCCCCGCGCCCCGCTCTCGTCGCGCCCCCTCGCCTCCGGCGCGGCCTTCCTCTGCCTGTGCATGACGGCCCTCGCCCCGATGCCGGCGAGCGCCCAGGATCTCGACGCCCCGCGTCCGATCGACCGGCTCGACACGGTGTGGATCGAGGAGATGACGTGGATGGAGGTGAGGGACGCGCTCGCCGAAGGGATGACGACCGCGATCGTCGGCACCGGCGGCGTCGAGCAGAACGGACCCTATCTGGCGAGCGGCAAGCACAACTTCGTGCTGCAGGCCACGGCCGAGGCGATCGCGCGCGAGCTCGGCGACGCGCTCGTGGCCCCCATCATCAAGCTCGTCCCGGAGGGGAGTATCGACCCCCCGAGCGGACACATGCGCTACCACGCGACGATCAGCGTCCGGCAGGAGACGTTCGAGGCCATGCTGGCGGACGTGCTCGGCAGCCTCGCCGCGCACGGGTTCGAGAACCTCGTCCTCATCGGGGACAGCGGAGGGAACGTCCGCGGGATGGAGAACGTGGCCGCCGCCCTCAACCGGGCCTGGGCCGACCGCACGGCGCGGGTCCACTTCATCCCCGAGTACTATGCCGGGGACATCTACAGTTGCGACTTTCTGAAGGAAGAACTGGGGATCTTCCAGCAGCCCGACGATTGCGTCGCCACCCGCAACGAGTACCACGACGACTACCACTACTCATCGATCATGGCGACGGTGGATCCGAACACGATCCGCACGGATCAGCGAATGGACGCCGGACTCTTCTCGATCAACGGCGTCGACCTCTCACCGGTCGAGCGGACGATCGAAAACGGGCGCAGGCTCGTGACTTACCGCGCCGAGATCACCGCCCGGGCAATCCGCCGCGCCATCGCCGGCAACGACTGAACAAGGCTCAGCTCTGCTCGGGCGCATGTCGTCCCGGTGCCGGTACGAACTGCTGAGGTTGAGTCCGGCCAGCGCCGCCCCCACGCCGAGAATCCCGATCGGTTCAGCGCCCATTCACGTTTACTGGGCTCTCCGGCTACCTTCGTGTCACGCTGTCAGTTCCGGGCATCGGAGCCACCGCCGCTACGAGGGCGAGGTGACGCCTCACCCGGGGGGCTCCCTCGCTGGCCGTCCCAGTAGTCGGTGGAGCGGTCGTCGCTCATGAGGGCGTCCTCGTCCACCCAGTAGTGGTGGCCGAACGGTTTCGGGTTCGGCCACACCTCGTCGAGCGTGTCCGCGTCGTAGACGATCCCGTCCTTCACCACGAGGCGGATGTCCGTCGTGTTCCGGATGTCGTCCAGCGGGTTCGAGTTGAGGACGATGAAGTCCGCCAGCTTGCCCTCGGCGAGCGACCCCGTCTCGTGTTCGAGCCCGAGGAAGTGGGCCCCGTGGATCGTGCCGATCTCGATCCCCGTCATCTCGTCGGTGCCCGCCGCGGCCATCCACACCTCATAGTGTGACCCCAGGCCGTGCAACTGGCCGTGCGACCCGATCGCGCCCCAGCCGCCTTCCTCGATGATGTCGCCGAGGCCGCGCGCGAGGAGCGGGAAGCTGTAGTCGGTCTCCGGGCGGAGCATGCGGCGCCGGGTGGAGGGGATGAGCATCCGCCACGGCAGCCAGCGGCGCATCTTCTCGTCCTTCCACACCTCGTACGTCTGGAAGAAGTACTCCTCGTTCCAGGCGCTGGGGCCGCCGACGATGAAGGTGGGTGAGTACACCGCGTCGGCGTGGCCGAAGAACTTCGCCACGTCCCGGTACAGGGGCATGTAGCTCATCGGGTGCTCCCACCCGGTATGGCCGTCCATGATCATGCCCATGTTGTATTCGATGTCGCCGCCCTCGGCGGTCACGCGCATGCCTCGCAGCCGGGCCGCCTCCGTCACCCACTGCCGCTGGTCGCGCCGCGGCTGGAGGTACTCCTTGATCATCACCGCCCCCCACGACATGAGACGCGCGACGTTCTGGTCCGCCACCTCGTAGCTCGTGATCTCGTTCTGGCGCGCGCCGTCGCCCGAGTAGACCGGATCCCCGGTGCTGTAGGTCCGGGGGCCGATCATGGCTCCCGCCTCGACGAGTTCGGCGGCGGGGAAGACGTTGGAGGACCACTGCGAGTTGTCGAGCGTCGACGTGATCCCGTACGCCATGTAGATCGCGGACTCCCAGTTGCGCTGGGGGATGACGCCCTCGTGGTCGCGGTGGTGGTGCGCGTGCATGTCGATGAGGCCGGGCATGATCGTGGCGCCGGCCGCGTCGATCACACGGTCCACGCCGTCCGTCGCGCAGTCGCCGATGCAGGCCAGGCGCCCGTCGCGCACGACGATGTCGCCGCCCTCGATGACCCGGTCATCCTCGACCGTGATGATCCGGGCGCCCGTGAACGCGACGCTCCCGCGGGCGATGTGGCGCGGGAGTTCGAGGTCGATCGGCGTCTCGACCGTCTCGCCCGAGGCCGCGTCGTGCGTGTAGAAGCGCGGGCCGCTCACGAACTCGAGCCTGCCGGCGTCGCGCCAGCGCGGGTGGATGCCGCCCTCGAGGCTGACCTGCGTCACCGGGAGCTGGCCGTTCCGCTTGTCGATGCGGACGGTGTTCGACCCGGTCCCGCCGTAGGGGAAGGGCATCTTGTAGATGTTGTCCCCCTCCTGGAAGGCGAGCCACGCGCCATCGGGCGAGACCGCCGCCTCGTCCGCGTCCGGCAGCGTGAAGTGCACGCGGCGGTCACTCCCGTCCAGACGGATGGATGCGATCTCGGTCCCCGCCGGCTCGCCGTCCGCCGGACCGACGGCTTCCGGATAGAAGAGCCGCCCGTCCGGGCCGAACGACGCCTGCGAGATGGGCCGCCGCGGCATGAGCGGGCGTCCCCCGCCATAGGGCCGGGCGACCTTCGCGATCAGCGTCGCGTCGCCGCCCCCGGCCGGCACCCGCACGAAGTCGTAGAACTGGTTGCTGGCCACCGTCCGCCCGTGGCTCGTCGCCCCCGACCCCCGGGTGACGACGATGTCGCCGCCGTCCGGGCTCCACACCGTATGGACGTATTCCCCCGCGCGGGTCGTGAGCTGCCGAGGCTCGCCCCCTTCCGCGGAAACGCGCCACACATGCCCCTGCGCGGCGTCAGCCCAGCTCGTGAAGGCGATCGAGCCCCCGTCCGGCGACCAGGCCGGCGCCATCTCGAACGGTCCGAACGAATCCGGCGTCAGCCGGCGCGGCGTCCCGTCGGGAAGGTCCATGACCCACACCCGCCCCACGGCCTGGAAGACGAGCCGGCTTCCGTCCGGCGAGGAGGCGGTCCAGCGCGGGAACTTCACCTTGAACGTCTCGCCCAGCGCCACCTGCGGCCGGCCCGCCATCTCCGAGATGGTGCGCTGCACGCGGGCGGTGAAGGGGATCGTCGTCACGGAGCCTTCGAGATCCACGCGCCGGATCTTCCCGCCGGCGGAGATGACGATCGACTGCGAGTCCTCGGACCAGCTGTACCCCGGCAGGTCGCGGGACACCTTCATCCCCTCGGCCATGTCCACTTCGATCGGGTCCATGAGGACGCGCTCGTCGCCCGTCTCGAGATCGCGCAGCCACAGCGCCGTCCGAGGCCCGAAACGGAGTCCCCGATGCGAGATCGTCCCATCGGGAATCCGGCGGGCGAAGGCGAGCCAGCGTCCGTCCGGCGACGGCTCCGGCGCGATCGCCCCCCCGCTCGAGGTCTGCCCCTGCTGTACCATGATCCCGGAGGTGATCTCGTCCACCCGTCCCGACTCGAGGTCCAGCCGCCGGATCTGCTTGTGCCCCTGCATGACGTCGGTGCGTCCCGACCACGTGCCGGGGGGAGCCGTGCGAATCTGGAAGTAGAGCGACGCGCCATCGCGCGAGAACGCGGGCCACGCGGCGCCGGAGTAGTCCGAGCCCACTAGCTGCACCCCTTCGCCGCCATCGCGCGAGTACATCCACAGGCCCGGCGCGGGGCCCCCGCCCCCCCGTCCCGTCGAAGCCCGCCTCACGGCGATGAAGCGCCCGTCCGGACTCCACGCGGGTTCCCAGGCCCGCAGCCCCTGATCCTCGAACACGGGACGCGGGTTCGAGCCATCGGCGTCCATCAGCCACAGGTTGCTCTGACCCCCGCGGTCCGAGATGAACGCGATCGTCGACCCATCGGGCGAGAGACGCGGGTGATAGTTGACGGCCACGCCGCTGTTCTGCGTAAGGACCGTCGCCTCTCCCCCCGTGACGGGGAGTCGGTAGATATGGCCCAGAAGGTCGAACACGAGCCACTCGCCGCCCGGCTCGAGGTCGATCGAGATCCACGTCCCCTCGTCCGTCGTGAAGTCGATCTCGCGCGTCTCGCCGCGCGGCGCGGTCACGTCCCAATCGGCGGCCGGGCCGGCTTCCTGGGGAAGCGCGGCGGCAGTCGCCGGTGTCGCGCAGAGGACGAGGAAGGGCAGCGCCAGCAGGCGGGTGATGGACGAACGCATGGTGCAACCTCCGGTCGGGGGGTGAATCACGAGGTGGTGCGTCGCTCGAGCCGCGTCGCATCGAGGATCCGGCTCGCCAGCTCCTCGATCGAACAACGCGTCGCATCGACGAACGGAATGTCGAGTCTGTCGAACAGGGCCTGGGCCTGGCGGACTTCGAAGCTCACCTGCCGGGGCGACGCGTAGCGGCGGCCGATCCCGCGCGCGCTCCGCAACTCCCGCAGGCGCCGGGGTTCGATCGTGAGCCCGTAGATCTTGTCGCGATGCCGGGAGAGGGCGGTCGGAATCCGCCGCTCCTCCAGATCGCTTCCGGTGAGCGGATAGTTGGCGGCGAACACGCCGTACTGCAGCGCCAGATACAGACAGGTCGGGGTCTTGCCCGACCTCGAGACGCCCGCGAGGACGACATCGGCCTCCTCGTATCCGTCCGGGCTCGAACCGTCGTCGTGCGCGAGCGCGAAGTTCATCGCCTCGATGCGGCGGTCGTATTCCCGGTAGTTCTGAATCCCGTGCGAGAGGCCCATCGCGTGCTGGGACGTGCGGCCGAGTTCCTGTTCGAGCGGGCCGAGGAAGGAGTCGAAGAAATCCAGAAAGAGCGCGTCGGTGCGCGCGACGATGGCGCGCACCGTATCTCGAACGTCTTCCTTCACCAGCGTGCTGAAGACGATCGGAGGCGACCCCTGCTCCCGCGCGGCGGCGTTGATCTTCCTCGCGGCCCGCTTCGCCTTGTCGACGGTGGACACGAATGGTACGGTGATTTTCGTGAAGTCGAGAGCGTCGAACTGGGCGATCAGGCTTTGGCCGAGCGTCTCGGCCGTGACGCCGGAATGGTCGGAGACGAAGAAAACCGTTCGCTGGGTCATCGTACGCTGATTCTCCGGCTTCGATCCACCTTAGACAACCGTCCAGGGTCGTCGGGAGGCCGGGGTTGGGAGTCGCCGTGTCCGGGTACATCGCACCCTTTGAGTCCATCGGGCTGTCCGATCTCGAATCGGTCGGGGGGAAGAACGCCTCGCTCGGCGAGATGATCTCCCACCTCTCCGCCGCGGGCGTGGACGTGCCGGGAGGTTTCGCGATCACCGCGGCGGCGTACCGCGACTTCCTGTCGGGTGAACTCGGCGACCGCATTCACGAGACGCTCGACGCGCTGGATGTCGAGGATCTCGCAGCCCTCGCCTCCGCGGGCCGCGAGATCCGGGCCTGGATCGCCGACACGCCGCTCTCGCCGGGACTCGCCGCCCGGATCGAGGGGGCGTACCGCGAACTCGGCGGCGGGGCCGGTGCCGACGCGTCCGTGGCGGTGCGCTCCTCCGCCACCGCCGAGGATCTCCCGGAGGCGTCGTTCGCGGGGCAGCAGGATACCCTGCTCAACGTCCGGGGCGTGGACGCGGTCCTGCGGGCGGTGCACGAGGTCTACGGCTCCCTGTTCAGCGACCGCGCGATCGCCTACCGCGTCCACCAGGGGTTCGCCCACCGTGACGTCGCGCTCTCCGTCGGGGTGCAGCACATGGTGCGCGCGGACCTGGGCGCGAGCGGCGTGATGTTCACGCTCGACACCGAGTCCGGGTTCCGGGACATCGTCTTCATCACCAGCGCGTACGGGCTCGGCGAGACGGTCGTGCAGGGGAGCGTGAACCCCGACGAATTCTACGTCTACAAACCCGCCCTGCGGGCCGGCCGCCACGCGATCGTACGCCGCAACCTGGGCGGCAAGGCGATCAAGCTCGTCTACGCCGAGGCCGGATCCGCCTCGGGCTCCGCGTCCGGCGGCGCGGCCCCGGCGGTCGAGACCGTGGACGTGCCGGAGGAGGATCGGCGTCGCTTCTCCCTCACGGACGACGAGGTGCACGAACTGGCCCGGCAGGCGCTCCTCATCGAGGAGCACTACGGCCGGCCGATGGACATCGAGTGGGCCCGCGACGGGGTCGACGGCGGGCTGCGCATCCTGCAGGCGCGCCCGGAGACGGTGCAAAGCCGCACGGGCGGCGTCATCACGCGCTTCACGCTCAGGGAGCAGGGGCGCGTGCTCGCCGAGGGCCGCAGCATCGGGGGCCGGATCGGGCGCGGGCCGGCCCGCGTCATCGAGTCCACCTCCGAGATCGGACGCTTCCGGCGGGGCGATGTCCTCGTCACGGACATGACGGACCCGGACTGGGAACCGATGATGAAACAGTCCGCCGCGATCGTGACGAACCGCGGCGGCCGCACCTGCCACGCGGCGATCATCGCGCGGGAACTGGGCATTCCCGCGGTGGTGGGCTGCGGTGACGCGACCGCGCAGCTCGCCGATGCCGGAGAGGTGACGGTGTCGTGCGCCGAGGGCGATGTCGGCTACGTCTACGAGGGGATGCTGGACTTCGAGGAGGGTGAGATTCAGCTGGGCGCCATGCCCGAGATCCCCGTCAAGATCATGCTCAACGTGGGGAACCCCGACCGCGCGTTCGACTTCGCCACGATCCCGAACCACGGGGTGGGACTCGCCCGGCTGGAGTTCATCATCAACCGCATGATCGGCGTCCACCCGCAGGCGCTGCTCGAGTTCGACGATCTGCCTCCGGAGCTTCAGGAGGAAATCCGCGTCCAGCACGCGGGCTACGCCGACCCGGTGGAGTTCTATGTCGAGAAACTCACCGAGGGGATCGCGACCATCGCCGCCGCGTTCGCCCCCGAACCCGTCATCGTCCGGCTGTCCGACTTCAAGTCGAACGAATACGCGGACCTCATCGGCGGACGACGGTACGAGCCCCATGAGGAGAACCCGATGCTCGGCTTCCGCGGCGCCTCCCGCTACGTGTCGGAGAGCTTCCGGCCCGCCTTCGAGCTGGAGTGCCGGGCGCTGCGCCGGGTGCGGGGCCGGATCGGACTCGACAACGTGTGGGTGATGGTCCCCTTCGTCCGCACCGTGGCGGAGGCCCGGGCGGTCGTCGATCTGCTGGCGGAGAACGGTCTCGCGCGCGGCGTTGACGGCCTGCAGCTCATCATGATGTGCGAGCTTCCCTCGAACGCGCTGCTGGCGGATGACTTCCTCGAGCACTTCGACGGGATGTCGATCGGGTCCAACGACATGACGCAGCTCACGCTCGGCCTCGACCGGGACTCGGGGCTCATCGCCGACATCTTCGACGAGCGCGACGCGGCGGTGAAGGCGACGCTCTCGATGGCGATCCGCGCCTGCACCGGGGCGGGCAAGTACATCGGCATCTGCGGCCAGGGACCGTCGGACCACCCCGATCTCGCCCGCTGGCTCGTGGAGGAGGGGATCGAGAGCATGTCGCTCAACCCCGACACCGCGGTGGAGACGTGGATGTTCCTCGCGGGGGAGGAAGTCTGACGCCGGGGAACGGCGGCCCGGGGACCTCCGCCCCGGAGGGGGTCGGCCTCGTCCGCCGGCTCGGCCTGTGGGGGCTCGCGGCGACGGGCATCTGCTCGATGCTGGGTGCGGGGATCAACGTCGTCCCGGTCATGATCCAGCGGAACGTGCCCGGGATCGGGGAGAACGTGCTCCCCGCGTTCGCGTTCGGGGCCCTCCCCGCGGTCCTCGCGGCGCTCGCCTACGCGGTCCTCGCCTCGGCGATGCCGCGGGCCGGCGGCAGCTATGTGTACGCGAGCCGGGCGCTCGGTCCCTACTGGGGCTTCGTGGCGAGCTTCTCGCAGTGGTTCGGCCTCTCGATCGTGATCGGGGTCGTCTCCTATCTCGTCATCCCCTTCCTGCGGGACATCGTGGACGCGCTGGGGTTGGGGGGCGCGGCCGCTGCCCTCGAGACCGACTACCTCCGGGTGGGACTGCCGCTCGCGCTCCTGTGGACGTTCGTGTGGGTGAACCTCCGCGGCCTCAGGGCCTACGAGCGCACCGTCGTGCCGCTCATGATCGTCATGTTCGCCCTCGGCGCGATCGTCATCGTGGCCGGGTTCGCGTTCGATCACGATGACTTCGCGGCCGCGCTGCTCGCCCGGGAGGGGGTCGGGGTGCCCAGCGTCACCCCCCCGCCCCTCGGCCCGGCCGGCTTTCTCGCCGCCACCGGCCTCCTCTTCGCCAGCTTCGTCGGCTTCGACGCCATCGCGCAGGCCGGCGGCGAGGCGAGAGACCCCGGCCGCTCCCTGCCCCTCGCGATCTGTCTCGCGGTGCTCATCGTGGGGGCCTACTACCTGCTCTTCACGGCGGCGGTGTATCACACCGTGCCGTGGGAGTTCGTCTGGGACCGGGCCCAGGGCCAGGACCTCACCGCGCCGGGGCTCCTCGGCTACGTCCTCCCGCCGGGGTGGACGATCGCCATCGTGGCGGGGGCCGCGATCGCCCTCATCAACGATCTCCCGGCCATGCTCCTCTCCGTGTCCCGTCTCGTGTTCGCGTGGGCGGAGGACAGGATCTTCCCCTCGCGCCTGGCGCGCGTGCATCCGAGGCGGCATACGCCGACCGCGGCGATCCTCCTCTCGGCGACGCTCGCCTCCCTCGCGATCCTCGGCTCCCGCTTCGCGGGCGACTTCTTCCTCGGCATCGACATCATGGTCACCTCGATGCTCGTCAACTTCATCCTCATGTGCGTCTCCGTGCTCGTGCTCCCGCGCCGGAACCCCGGGATCGCCGCGAACTTCCGGGTCCTCAGCGGCCCGACCGACCGAACGTGGGCGTGCCTGGCCGGGGTCGTGCTGCTCGGCACGTTTCTCGCGACGCACATCTGGAAAGACCTCACAGCGGACGTGTCGGCGTGGTACTTTCGCTCCACCCCGATCTGGATCGGCGTCATGACGGTCGCATCGCTCATCTACGTGCGGAACATGAGACGGCTGCGAGCCTCGGGGGTCGACGTGGAGCGCCTGTTCCGGGAGTTGCCGCCTGACCACGCCTGAACGCCGGGAACTGGCCCCCGGTCTCGAGATCTCGAGGGTGCTGACGGGGCTGTGGCAGATCGCGGACCTGGAGCGCGCGGGTCCGGTCGATGTCGACGCCGCGGCCGCCGCGATGGACGCGTACGCCGAGGCCGGGTTCACGACCTTCGACATGGCGGACCACTACGGCTCCGCAGAGGACATCGCCGGAGTCTGCGCCACGCGCCGACCCGGAGACCTCCAGCTCCTCACCAAGTGGACCCCCGAGCCGGGGGCGCACACGCGGGCCACCGTGCGCGAGGCCGTGGGGCGGTCGCTCGACCGGCTGCGCGCCGACGCGGTCGACCTCCTGCAGTTCCACGCGTGGCGCTATTCGGACCCCGACTGGCTCGACTGCCTGTTCGCCCTCCAGGAGTTGAAGGACGAGGGACTCATCCACCACCTCGGACTCACGAACTTCGACGCCGCGCACCTCGACATGGTGCTGAACACCGGGATCGAGGTCGTCTCGAACCAGGTCTCCTTCTCCCTCCTCGACGGGCGGGCGGCGGGCGCCATGACGGACGTGTGCCGGAAGCACGGGGTCCAACTCCTCGCGTACGGGACGCTGGCGGGCGGGCTCCTGACGGAACGCTGGCTGGGGGCCGAGGACCCGGGCCCGGAGGGCGTGAAGACGTGGTCCGAGATGAAGTACAGGCGCTTCGTCGAGGCGGCGGGCGGATGGGAGCGCCTGCAGCCGCTCCTGGCCGCGATCCGAACGGTGGCGGAGAGACACGGGGTGTCGATGGCGAACGTCGCGACGCGTGCGATCCTCGACCGGCCCGCGGTGGCGGGCGTGATCATCGGGGCCCGGCTGGGGCGGCGCGATCACATCGCCGACAACCTCCGCCTCGCCCCGCTCCGGCTCGACGCAGAGGACCGGGAACGCCTCGCGGCGGCCAGCGCGGCGCTGGACCCCATCCCCGGCGACTGCGGTGACGAGTACCGGAGGCCTCCCCATCTGACGGCGGCGGGCGACCTCAGCCACCACGTGGGGGGTTTTCCGTCCCCGTATCCGGTCCATGACGGGCCCGGGAGCCGGACGCGGGCGGTGTCCGGAACCGTGTGGGAGGAGGTCGCGGGGTTCAGCCGCGCGGTGCGGACGGGCGACCACATCGCGGTCTCCGGGACGACGGCCACGCACGGAGACCGTCTGATCGGCGGTGACGACCCCGCCGCGCAGACGCACTTCGTCATCGACAAGATCGAGGGTGCGCTCGAGGCGCTGGGGGGGACGCTCCAAGACGTGTACCGGACGCGGATCTTCATCTCCAACCTGGCGGACTGGGAACCCGTCGCGCGCGCGCACGGCCAGCGGTTCGGCGCCATCCGCCCGGCCAACACGCTCGTGCAGGCGGGCCTCATCGGCTCGGGCTACCTCGTCGAGATCGAGGCCGAGGCGCGCGTCGGATCGTAGCACGATCCGGGTTCACGCGTTCCCGCGGGAACGTTTCCAGACTCTCCCGCCACCGTTTCGCGCCCTTCCGCAGCGGCCGGACGTTCCCGCGGGAACGTTTCGACGGGCTGCGCGGGCTTGCCGGACCCCGTCCCCTCTCGTACCGGTTCACGGCACCGATCACGCCGCACACGCCGCAGGTCGCGGAGGCCTCATGCTGAAGACGCTGCGCTCCGTCGTTCGCTTCAGAAAGTTCGAGTGGAACCCCGTCGTGCGACGACTGAGCCGCTGCGCGAGCGTCGAGGACCTGCGCGAAGTCGCCCGCCGCCGCCTCCCGCGCGGCGTGTTCGGCTACATCGACGGAGCGGCCGACGACGAGCGCACCCAGGCGCGGAACTGCAACGCCTTCCACCGGCTCGAGTTTCGGCCCCGGGTCCTGCGGGATGTGACGAACGTGGATCCCGGCGTCACCGTCCTCGGCCGGCGCCATCCGATGCCACTGATCCTCGCGCCCACAGGGTTCAGCCGCATCGCGGATTCACAGGGAGAACTCGCGGTGGCGAGGGCCGCCGAGCGGGCGGGGATCACCTACAGCCTCTCCACGCTCGGCACCCGCTCGATCGAGGAGGTGGCCACCGTCAGCTCCGGCCCCAAGTGGTTCCAGGTCTACGTGTGGAAGGACCGGGGGCTCGTCGAGGAACTCGTCCGGCGCGCCGCCGAGGCCGGCTATGAGGCGCTCCTCCTCACGGTCGACGTCGCCGTGCTGGGGCGGCGGGAGCGCGATGTCCGGCTCGGCTTCACCCTCCCCCCGCAACTCGGCCTCGACACCTTCGTGGACGGGATCCGGAAACCCGGCTGGACGTGGGACTTCCTCACCTCCGAGCCGATCGTCTTCTCGAGCGCGGTGAGCCGCGACGCGAAGGGCGGGGCGGGCGGCGTCGACGCCATGGGCCTGGCGCAGTACGTGAACGAGCAGTTCGACCCCAGGCTCGCCTGGGACGACGTGGACTGGCTGCGCTCCATCTGGGACGGCCCGATCGTCGTCAAGGGCATCCAGACCGTGGAGGACGCGGTGCTCGCCGCCGACGTCGGTGCGGAAGGGATCGTGATCTCGAACCACGGCGGACGGCAACTCGACGACGCGCCCCCGACCCTGGAACTGCTGCAGCCTGTTGCCGACGCGGTGGCGGACCGGCTCGACGTCCTCATCGACGGCGGGGTCCGCCGCGGGAGCGACATCGCCAAGGCGGTGGCGCTCGGCGCGAAGGCCTGCCTGGCCGGCCGCGCCTACTTCTACGCGCTGGGCGCGGGGGGAGAGCGCGGCGTGGACCTCGTCCTCAAGTGGTTCGACGAAGGATTCCGGCGCACCATGGCGCTTCTCGGCGCCCGCACCGTGACCGAAATCACCCCCGGAATGGTGCGCTGGCGAGACCGCTGAACCCCGGCTGTCCGGAACGGAAAGGGAGCGCTCACAGTGCTGATTCGCGAAGTGTCTCAAAGTCGTTGGCAGGTTCCGTCGCTCCTGCTGGCTTCTGTGATGGCCGGTTGCGACTCGCCCGGACCCGCTGCCTGTGAAATCACGGACCCCAGCGGTCAGGCTGTGACGAACACGAGCGTCGGGGTCTGGCCTGCGGACCTCTCCTGGCGTGAGGTCTGGCGTGCCGGAGGCGTCGATGAAGCCGAACAATTGGCCCTGCCGGCCGGTGTCGCCGTAAGCCCCGACGGATCGGTCGCCATCGCGGACTGGGGCCTGGCCGAAGTGATCGTGCTCGACCCCGATGGCGAGTGGCGGGGGCCGGTCATGACGCGCGGCGAAGGCCCCGGCGAGGTCCAGGCGCCGGCCGCGGTGACCTGGCTGGATGCCAACACCGTCCTCGTCCTGGACTTCGGCACATCTCGGCTGACCACGCTGGACCTCGCTACTCGCTCGGCCAGCGTCACTGGGGTCGATGGGGCGTTTCTGTTACCCGTGTTCGCGTCCGGCGAGGTCACGTTCGTGGCGCTCCAACCGGATTCCGCGGTGTGGCTGGAATCTCCTGGCCCAATCGAGGAGGATTGGCAGGAGCGGTCCTTCGTCCGTTGGTCGCCTGGCACGGCGGTGCACGACACGGTTGCGCGGTCCCGTGCAAGAGTCTTGTCGGGTTCGACGCTGCCCGCATGGCCGCGGTCGTTACTGGGTGTCGGCGCGGAGACCTGGGTGGTCTCCGACCCGGATGGACGTTACGAACTGACCGTATTCGACCGGGATGGCGAGACTCTCGTTCGGTTCTGCCATCCGGGGGAGGCGCTCCCGCTCTCGCCTGCCGAGCGCGGGGAGGGCACTGATGAACGAATGCCCGAAGCGTGGCGGCTCGCCCTCCGCGAACTCGGCGAGCCACGGGAGCCGGCGATCATCTCCCGAATCGTCGTCGACGCGGACCGGCGGATCTGGGTTCAGCGAGACCGCCCGCCGCCCGGTGCAAACAGTATGTACGGGGCACCCGGAGCCATGTATGACGTATTCCTCCAGTCCGGGCATTTTCTTGGCTCGATCCGCCTTCCGGACGATCAGCGCTTGGTGGAAGCAAGCGGGAGCAGGGTGTGGACGCTCCACGCCGGCAGCCTCGACGAATCCTCAATCGTAGCACTCGAGATCGAGGGATTCTGAGGTCGTTGCGCGCTGTTCCGATACCTTCCCGACAGCCGTTTCCCAGCCTGCTCCGAGCCTTGCGAGACAACGCGATTCGGGCTTAGCCTGTTACGCGGATACATCCTCTTAAGGAACGGCCCGAAAGAACGGCCCGAGATGCCCGCAAACGCAGCGTACGCAAAGGTGGCGCCCCGCATGCTCGGCGCGGCATTCGCGGTGGCCCTCGCGACTCCGGCGGGTCTCTCGGCGCAGGACGCCGAGGCGACCTCCGTCGCGGCCCCGTCGAACTCGGTGGCGGCCGTCGCGTGGGCCGCGAATCACCTCGGTCTGGGCTCGGCCGCGGATTTCCGCCATGCCCGCGTTTTTCCGGTCGCGGGGGGGCCGAACGACATCGTCCAGGGCGTCTGCACGAACTGCCACAACAGTCGCCGGCTGGCGGGGAACCTCACCCTCGAGTCCTTCGATGTCGACGTCGCGGACACGGAGGCCGAGACCGCGGAGAAGATGATCCGCAAGCTGCGCGCCGGCATGATGCCGCCGCCCGGCGTGCGCCGTCCCCCGGCAGACGAACTGCTCGAACTCGTCGAGACGCTCGAGGACATCGTCGACCGCGCCGCGGCGCTGGACCCGAACCCCGGCGGGCGGACCTTCCAGCGGCTCAACCGGCCCGAGTACGAGCGGGCGATCCGCGACCTCCTGGGGCTCGAGGTCGACGCGGGGAAGTGGCTTCCGAACGACCAGATGAGCGCCAACTTCGACAACATCGCCGATGTGCAGGCGCTCTCCCCGACGCTCCTCGATGCCTATCTGAACGCGGCGGCGGAGATCAGCCGCATGGCGGTCGGGGACCGCGAGGCTCCGGCGGTCAACACGACGTACAAGAACTCCCAGTACGTCTCGCAGCACCCGTGGGACCACGTGGAAGGGGCCCCCTTCGGTACGCGCGGCGGGATGGTTGTGGAGCACACCTTCCCGGCCGACGGCGAGTACACCTTCGCGCTCGTCTTCACCTCGGGCGCGAACTCCCGCATGGAGGACCTCGACATCTCGGTCGATGGCGAGCGCGTCGCGCTCCTCCACTACACGCGGCGCGGCGGCGGGGCGGATGACCGCGGCTTCACGCCCGTCGGGACGGAGCCGATCTTCGTCCGGGCCGGTCAGCACCGCGTTTCCGCCGCCTTCGTCAAGCGCCAGGAGGGACCGTACGAGGACCTGATTCGGCCGCACGCATGGTCCAACGCCGGCGGCGGTTCGGGCGGCGGCGGGGTCACGACGCTGCCGCACCTCCAGGACCTCATCATCGGCGGGCCGTACAACCCGACCGGCGTGTCGGAGTCGCCGGTCCGCCAGCGCATCTTCACCTGCCGTCCCACGTCGCTCGAAGAGGAGCGGCCCTGCGCCCGCGGCATCCTGACCGACCTCGCGCGCCAGGCGTACCGTCGCCCGCTCGAACCGAGCGAGGTCGACGGCCTGATGAGGTTCTACGACATGGGCGTCGAGCAGGGCGGGTTCGAGATCGGCGTGCGGTTGGCCCTCGAGGCGATCCTCGCGAGCCCCTTCTTCGTGCTGCGGCTGGAGCGCGAGCCCGAGGGCGTCGCGAGCGGAGAAGCGTACGCGCTGGAGGACATCGACCTGGCTTCGCGGCTCTCGTTCTTCCTCTGGGGACTTCCGCCGGACGAGGAACTGCGGGCCGTGGCGGTGGAGGGGCGGCTGTCGGATGCCGGCGAACTGGAGCGGCAGGCGCGCCGCATGCTGGACGACCCGCGCTCCGAGGCGCTGAGTTCGCGCTTCGTGTCGCAGTGGCTGCGATTGCAGGATCTCTACAAGGTCCGTCCCGACCCCAACTTCTTCCCCAACTTCGACGAGAACCTCGCGGACGCGATGAAGCGGGAGACCGAACTCCTGTTCCAGAGCCTGATCCGCGAGGACCGTAGCCTGCTCGACTTCTTCCGGGCCGACTACACGTTCGTCAACGAGCGTCTGGCCCATCACTACGGGTTCGAGGGCGTGGCCGGGCGTGACTTCCAACGCGTGACCTACCCGGGTGACGAGCGCGTCGGGATCCTGGGCCACGGCAGCGTCCTCGTCCTCACCTCGCTCGCGAACCGGACCTCTCCGGTACTCCGCGGGAAGTGGGTCATGGAGGTCCTCCTCGGCACGCCGCCGCCGCCGCCCCCGCCGGGGGTGCCGGATCTGGACGAGACGGAGGATTCCAGGGACGGACGGCTGCTCACGACGCGCGAACGCATGGAGATGCACCGGGCGAGTCCGGCGTGCCGGTCGTGCCACCGCTTCATGGACCCGATCGGTCTGGCCCTGGACAACTTCGACGTGACCGGCAAGTGGCGCCTGCGCGAGAACGGGATGCCGCTGGACACGCGCGGCGACTTCTACGACGGGACGCCGGTGCAGACGCCGCCCGAACTGGTCGACGCGCTCCTCGGGCGCCCGCTGCCGCTGCTGCGGAACTTCACGGAGAACCTGGCCGCGTACGCGCTCGGCCGCCGCGTCGAGTACTACGACCAGCCCTGGATCCGGTCGATCGTGCGGGAGGCGGAGACGGACGACTACAGGCTGTCGTCGCTGATCCTGGGCGTCGTGAACGGCGACGCGTTCAGTATGAAGCGGGCCGCGCCCCTAGCTACGGTAGAAGAAGAGGTTTCCGAAGACCGCCGCTGAACGGCCCCAGGGCCGGGCGGCGATCCGACGCTCCGAGAGGGAGAACATGGAATTCATCACCGGACAGCACCTGCCGCGCAGGACCTTCATTCGGGGCGTCGGGGCCACGCTGGCCCTGCCGTTGCTCGACGCGATGGTTCCCGCGGGCCGTCTCCTGGGTTCGACGCGCGCGAAGAGCCTGACGGAGGGGAAGGGGACCCGGCTCATCGCGATCGAGGAGGTGCACGGACTCGCCGGCTGCAACCGGGAGCACGGCGCGCCGCAGTTCCTCTTCGCGCCGGAGAAGGCGGGGCGCGAGTTCGAGATCATCGATGAGAGCGCGCTCGTCGAGCTGCGGCCGTACCGCGAGCACCTCACGATCATCAGCAACACGGACGTCCGCAACGCGGAGGCGTTCACGCCGCCCGAGATCGGCGGGGACCACTTCCGCTCGAGCGCGGTGTTCCTCACGCAGTCCCATCCGAAGCAGACGCAGGGGTCCGATATCTTCTGCGGGACGTCGATGGACCAGATCTACGCGCAGCGCTTCGGCCAGGACACGCCGATGCCGTCGATGCAGTTCTGCATCGAGAACCTCGATCAGGCGGGCGGCTGCACGTACAACTATTCGTGCGCGTACACCGACTCGCTGAGTTGGGCTTCGCCGACGGAGCCGCTGCCCATGATCCGCGATCCGCGGGTCGCCTTCGACCTCCTGTTCGGTGCGGGCGGGAGCGAGGCCGAGCGAGCGTCGCGGCGCGCCACGCGGCGCAGCATCCTCGACTGGATTTCCGGCGAGATCTCCTCGGTGCAGCGGACCCTCGGTCGGGAGGACGCGCGCCGCATGGACCAGTACCTCACGAACGTGCGCGAGTTGGAGCGGCGCATTCAGATGGTCGAGTCACGGAACTCGAGCGGTGAGGAGCGCGCGCTACCCGAGGCGCCGGCCGGCGTGCCGGACTCGTTCACCGAGCACATGCAGATGCTGTTCGACATCCAGGTGCTCGCGCTCGAGACCGACATGACGCGGGTGATCTCCTTCAAGACGGGGCGCGACGCGCAGAACCGCGTCTTCTCCGACAGCGAGTCCGACCGGCCCTTCCACCCGGCCTCACACCACGGGAACCGGGAGGAGGCGGTGCTGGAGTTCAACAAGATCAACCAGTTCCGCGTGGGTCAGTTGCCGTATCTGATCGACAAGCTGAAGAACACGATGCACGGAGAGTCGAGCCTGCTCGACCAGAGCGTGGTCCTGTGGGGTTCGCCGATGGCGGACGCGAACCTGCACAACCACCGGCGGGCGCCGCTCTTCCTGCTTGGGCACGGCAACGGGATGCTCGAGGGCAACCTGCACATCAAGGCGCCCGACGAGACGCCGATGGCGAACGCGATGCTCTCGATCCTGCACGATCTCGGCGTGGACGACATGGATTCGTTCGGCGACAGCACGGGTCCCATGCCGCTCAACCAGGCCGACCCGGTCACGACGGACGCGGGGAGCTGACCGTGCGCAAGGCGAGGCTCCGGTCCGGGTTCGCGGTCCTCTGCGCGGCGCTCCTCGTCTCGGCGGGGGCGCCGCACGCTTCGCCCGAGGGTTCGCCTCCTGATTCGCCCGTCGCCGACGCGGCGATGCGCGGCGATGTCGCGATGGTGCGCGAGTTGCTGCAGCAGGGACTCGACGTCAACGCGGCGCAGGGCGACGGGATGACGGCGTTGCACTGGGCCGCAGACCGCGGCGACGCCGAGCTGGCGGCCATGCTCATCTACGCCGGCGCCGACGTGAGGGCGGTCACGCGAATCGGGCAGTACACGCCGCTCCACCTCGCCGCGAGGCGGGGCTCGCCGCAGATCCTGGGCAGTCTGATGGCGGCGGGGTCCGACGTGATGGCCCTGACCGGGAACAGCGGCTCCACGCCGCTCCACCTGGCCGCGGCGGCCGGGAACCCCGAGGCGATCGTCGTCCTGCTCGACGGGGGCGCGGATCCCGATGCGCAGGAGGCCGAATGGGGCCAGACGCCGCTCACCTTCGCCGCCGCCGGCAACCGGGCGGACGCGATCCGGGTCCTGCTGGAGCGGGGTGCGGACCCCGACATCACGTCGCTTGTCATCGACATCCTGGAGCAGGAGAAGCTGGATCGCCTGGCGCGGCAGCGTGAGACGGAGGTCCTCGAGGCCCTCGCCGGAGAGGGCGACGAGGCGCGCACGCCCACGGCCGGCGAGCTGCAGGCCGCCGTCCGCGCGGGGCGCGAGGTGTACGCAAGAGGCCTGCCCGAGGAAGAGGAGGAGGAAGAAGAGGACGAGAGCGACTTCAGCCGTCTCTTCCTGCCCCCGGTCGAGAAGATCGGCGGCCTGACCCCGCTGCTGCACGCGGTCCGTCAGGGGTACGTGGAATCGACCGTGGCCCTCCTGGACGGCGGTGCGGACATCGATGTGGTGAGCGCGGCGGACGGCACGAGCCCGCTCGTGATGGCCGGGATCAACGGCCAGTTCGACCTCGTGCTGCTCCTCCTCGAGCGGGGCGCGGACCCGAACATCTCCGCCGAACTCAACGGCGTGTCGCCGCTGTGGGCCGTGATCAACGCCCGCTGGCAGCCCCGCACGCGCTTCCCGCAGCCGCAGGAGCGCTCGCTCCAGCGCGCGAACTACCTGGAAGTGGCGCGGGCGCTGCTCGAGGCCGGCGCGGATCCCGACCACCGGATCACGCGGCACCCGTGGTACATGGTGTACACGGGCTGCGGGAACCGGAACTGCGGCCTCGTCGACACCAACGGCGCCACCGCCTTCTGGCGCGCGGCGTACGCGACGGACGTCGACGCGATGAAGCTCCTCGTCGAGTACGGCGCGGACCCGAACATCCCGACCAAGGCGCCCCCCCGGCGCCAGCGTCTGTCACCGGACGAGTTCCTGCGGCAGCAGGCGCTGAACGCGCTGCGCGACTCCTCCTACGCGGAACTGTCCGAACCGGACCAGATGAAGCTGCTCCAGGACATCCGGGGGCAGTTGCCCGAAGAGGAGCAGGGGCAGTTCCCCGATGAGGACCTCGAGAACCTGAACGAAGAGGTGCGGACGGCGCTCATCCAGGCCGCCGAGACGGCGGACCGGGACCGGGCCAACGCGCCGGACGCCTCCGGCCTGCCAGCGGTGCCCCCGGGCGGGCCCGGCGTGATGCCGCTGCACGCCGCCTCCGGCGTGGGCTACGGCGAGGGGTTCGCGGGCAATGCGCACCGGCACACGCCCGATGGCTGGATGCCGGCCGTGAAGTACCTCCTCGAGGAGTTGGGCGCGGACGTGAACGCCCGCGACCACGGCGGTTACACCGCGCTCCACAACGCCGCCTCGCGGGGCGACGACGAGATGATCCTCTATCTCGTGGAGATGGGCGGTGACGTCACGGTCGTCAGCCGCCGCGGCCAGACCACCGCCGACATGGCGAACGGTCCGGTGCAGCGCGTCTCGCCCTTCCCGGAGACGGTCGCGCTCCTCGAGAGCCTGGGCTCGCACAACAACGACAACTGCCTAACCTGCTGACGGAGAACCATGGCCAAGTACATGTTCCGGACGAGCTACACGCAGTCCGGCCTCAAGGGTCTGATCGCAGAGGGAGGCACCGGGCGCCGCGAGGCACTGCGCCAGACCGTCGAAAGCGCCGGCGGTACGCTGGAAGGCTTCTACTACGCCTTCGGTGAGAACGACCTCTATCTCATCACGGACCTTCCCGGCGAGACCGCCGCCCTCTCGCTTTCGCTGAACATCGCCGCGGCCGGGGCCCTCACCGTCAACGTGACGGTGCTGCTCGACGCCGAGACGGTGGACGAGGCCGTGGCCCAGGGCGTTTCCTACCGCCTGCCCGGAGCCTGACCCACGGCGCCCGCGAGCGCCTCAAGCTTCGCTTCTATTCCCGCACGACGGGCGAACTCCTCCATACCGTCGGCGGAGAGGGCGAGGGGCCTGGAGAGTTCCAGAGAGTCGGCCGTCCGCACAAGATCGGGGACTCGACGTATGACGCGAACGGGGCATTCAGGGACAGTCTGGGCTCGTTCGTCACGTCCGACAGCTATGCGGAACCCTTCGGACGCGGAGGGGAGCAGATGACTTCGGCCGTTTTCGGGCGCGACGGCGTGGTGGATGTGCTCGGCGGACGGTACTACGTCATGGACAACGTGAACCACGCCGTCGCCATCTTCGACCAACACGGAGAATCCCTCGGGGCCCTGCTGCCGGATCCTCTTCCCGAACCCGTCCCTGTCACGCAGGCTGACGTCGAGCTCGTGAAGTCACGGGGTTCGGAGCTCATGCGGAAGGCGCTGGACGAGGGACGGATGCCGGTTCCCGAGTACTTTCCGCCGTACGGCTGGTCGGGTCGCCGTTCCCTGAGTGCACTCCGGACGACGGGTCTCGGTGCCATCTGGCTACTCGACTACGGTGGGGTTCGTGACTCCACTCCCACATGGACAGTGTACTCCCCCGAGGGCACGCAGGTCATGCGCGTACGTTCACCGGATGAAGTCAGCGTGCTCGCCGTCGATGGGGACATCGCGGCGGTTCTTGCCTGGAACGAGTTCGACGTGCAGACGATCGAGGTGCGGCGGATTCTCCGCTAGCTGCCAGCCGGTCCAATCCGGGACATGTGACCTTCTCCATCCGACGAGGGTCTGTTTGTCATGACGAATCGGTCCGCCCTCGCCCGCTCGGCACTGGTTGCCGCTCTCGGACTCCAGTTGATGGCGTTCCCCCTCGGCGCACAGGAGGTGGGTCGGCGGCTGTCGGGACTCCTCCTCACCGAAGGCAGCGGGGCGCCGGTCGAGGGCGCGCACATCAGGCTCGTCGATCCGGCCGATAGTGTCCGGGCTGAAGCGCTCTCCGACGCGCAAGGCGCGTTCAGCCTGCCCATGCCGCCGGCGGGGTGTGTATCGTCTCCTGGTGGCCCGCATCGGCTATCAGTCCTGGGCCTCCGACACTCTCCACGTCGACTGGGCGTCGGAGTCGCGGTCGCTGCGGCTGGACATCCCCGTAGAGCCAATTCCGCTCCCGGAACTGTCGGTCTCGGAGGAGAACGTCTGTCCGACCACTCGCGAGCAGCGCGAGCGAGCCTTCGCACTCTACGAATCGGTCCTCCCCATCCTCGCCACCGTGTCGCACACCGCGGATCTGGGCTCGCTGCGAATGCAGATGGTACGACCGCGCAAGGTGTATTTCCGCGGCGGCACGTACCGATTTGAGCGGGACACGACGACGGTCGTCGTACCAAAGTCTCTGTACAACGCATCGCCGGAGCACCTCGTGGCGCACGGGTACGCCGGTGTGGTCGACACCATGACCACGTTCTACGCCCCGGACGGGGACGCGCTGGCGGCTCCGGGTTTTCTCGCTACGCACTGCCTCCGGCCAGTCAGGAGTGAGGAGGAAGCGACCGTCGGGCTGGGGTTCGAACCGAAGCCCGGGCGCGAGGTCGTCGATGTCGCAGGGGTTCTTTGGATCGACACGGTGGCCGGCGAGCCGCGCGAACTTGAGTTCCAATACACCTCCCTGCGACCGTTCCTGCGGAAGCACCTGGAGCCGACGTTGCGGCTGTGGGTAGAGGCCCACCACGGCCGTGTTAACTTCAGCGCAATCCAGATACGAGACGAGTCCCGCTTCGGCGGCGTCCTTCACTTTGGGCGCCTGGCTGGTGATCGATGG
This sequence comes from Candidatus Palauibacter sp., assembly GCF_965222475.1. Classification (GTDB taxonomy): domain Bacteria; phylum Gemmatimonadota; class Gemmatimonadetes; order Palauibacterales; family Palauibacteraceae; genus Palauibacter. The sequence continues at coordinate 973,945 of NZ_CBDCUB010000008.1, forward strand.
CTGATCCGCGAATGGCGGATTCGCCGGCCTGCCCTCGTCTATCGCGGGTATTTCGCGGCTGGTTCGCGGGGCCAGGTTTGGCCCATGACGCGTTCGCTCGAGTTCGCCGGGGAGGTCCTCGCACTCATCCCGCCATAGCCCAGGGGATCGTTCGCATGCGCCCACGAAGGCCTCTTGTAGTCGCTCTCGTCAGCCTGTCCATTCCTGTGTACGCGCCTCGCGCTCAGGAGTCGCGCGTCACATGGATCCCGGACGACGTTACGTGTCCCGTCTGTACCGTACGGCTCACAGAACGGGTTCGCCTCGGAGACACGGAGGGCCCGGGCGCCATCGACTTCCTCGGGGGACATTCGTTCTCCGCCGTCGATTCGCGAGGGCGCATTTATCTGCGCGGGTACTTCTCGACGGAGATCAAGGTATACGAAGCGGACGGCGCCTTCCGGAAGACGATCGGGCGCGAGGGCGAGGGCCCCGGCGAGTTCAGGGGAATCAATGGCGTCGTCGTCGGGTCGGCCGACTCTCTTCTGGTTCTTGACCGGCTCGGCATGCGGATGAGTGTGTTCAGTCCGGACCACGAGTTCGTCCGATCCGTTCCCCTCGAGATCCTCCCTCAGGGAATAGACCCGATCATCGTACCGTGGAACACGGACCATTTCTATATCACGTCGGACATGGAGCGGGTTCCGGGATTGGGCGGCTTGCCGATCCACGAGGTGGACAGAGAGGGAAAGATCGCCCATTCCTTCGGCTCGGGGAACGACGAGGTCCCGCCATCGGCACCGTACAGCGAGACGCGTGTCATCGCCGATGGAGGTGAGGGAACTCTGTGGGTGGGCCGAGTGGCTCACTATTGGATCCAGCGTCAGTCACCCACTTCGCCGGAACCGATCGAGGAGATCCGGCGTGAGGCCGACTGGTTCCCCGAGCCCTCGGAGGCCGAGCTTCGCTCAGGGGGCCATGGGGTCGGCAGGCCACCCCCCTTGTTGAGTGACATCCTCGAATACGACGGATTGCTCTGGGTCCTCACGTGGCCTGTCGATCCGGACTGGGCCCGCGCCGGTCCGGATCTCGAGGACGAACGCCTCCGTTACGACTCCACGATCGAGGTGATCGACCTCGAAGCCAAACGAGTGGTCGCGCGAGCCCGCTTCGACGAACTGTACGATCATTTTCTCGGACCGGGACTGGTCGGGGGTCCGCATTACGTGGGTGGGTACATTCCCGCGTTCCGGATCATGAACGTGGAGATCATAGGACGTTGACGAACCGAACCGCAGACCTCGGACTCACGCTTCTCGCCCTCGCGCTGGCTTTCCCCCTCGCGGCCCAGGAGGCTCGCCCGCGTTTGTCGGGGCTTCTCCTGACGGAAGGGAGCGGGGTGCCCGTGGAAGGCGCGCACGTCCGACTCGTCGATCCGGACGAACTCGTCGTGGCCGAAGATATTTCGGACGCCCAGGGCGCGTTCAGCCTGCCCAAGCCGCCAGCGGGTGTGTATCGCCTCCTGGTGGCCCGCATCGGCTATCAGTCCTGGGCCTCCGACACTCTCCACGTCGACTGGGCGCCGGAGTTGCGGACGCTGCGGTTGGACATCCCCGTGGAACCGATTCCGCTCCCGGAACTGTCGGTGTCGGAGGAGAACGTCTGTCCGACCACCCCGGCGGAACGCGAGCGGGCCTTCGCCCTTTACGAGTCGGTTCTCCCGATCCTGGCAACGGTATCGCACACCGAGGACCTGGGCTCCCTGCGGATGCGGATGGTACGACCGATCAAGTACTATTTCGCCCAGGGCACGTACCGATTCCGACGCGACACTGTCACCATCCTGGCGAGAAGGTCGCTGAACAACGCGTCGCCGGAGCACCTCGTGGCACGCGGGTACGCCGATGTGGTCGATACCATGACCACGTTCTACGCCCCGGACGGCGATGCCCTCGCCTCACCGGGTTTTCTGGCGACGCACTGCCTCCGGCCTGTCGAGAGCGAGGACGAGACGACCATCGGACTGGGTTTCGAACCGAAGCCCGGACGGGAAGTCGTCGATGTCGCGGGCGTCCTGTGGATCGACACGGTCGCCGCCGGGCCGCGGGAGCTGGAGTTCCAGTACACTTCACTGCGTCCGTTCCTGCGGCAGCACTTGGAGCCGGCGCTGCGATTGCGCCTGCAGTCCGACCATAATTCCAACCGCCTCCGGTTTTTCCAGATTGAGATAGACGAGTCGCAATTCGGCGGCGATCTGTACTTTGAACGGATCAGTCGTGATCGCTGGCTGATCCGCGAGTGGCGGATTCGACGGCCCGATCTTCGCTACCGAGGCTATTTTGCGGTTGGTTCGGCTGGAAGAATCTGGCCCTTCGCCGTTCCGCTGCCGTTCAGCGGGGAGGTTCTGGCGCTCATCCCGCCGTAGAGGTAGAAGGCCCACACCCGCCGCACGGGCCGCGTTGCGCGGGGTGGTTGGCGCGCGGCAAGTTGGGGGCGCTGTTCAGCGATCCTCCGAGCCCCTGAGCCTGCGAGCTGACATGCGTATCGGCCCCGCTCCCGTCCTCTTCCTCTCGTTCCTGTCCGCCGGACTGACGCTCGGCTGCGAGCCGGGTGACGGCGCGCCCGGCGTGGCCGGCGAGCCCGGGCTGCTCGAGTCCGCCTCGGCCCGGCCCGTGACGCCCGTCCTCGCCGAGGAGCCGCCGCCCGAGTTCGGCGGGTATCCCGGCGTGCGGCACGGCGGCAACTACATGCACAACTACTACCTGCCGCCGGCGCCCGGGACGACGCCCTGGTTCCCCTCCTGGTCGCCCGACGGGGCCTCCATCGCGGTCGGGATGGCCGGCTCCGTCTGGGAAGTGGACGTGGAGACGGGCGACGCCACCGAACTCACGCGGGGGGGGACGTACCATTCATCCCCCTCGTATTCTCCCGATGGACGCTGGGTCGTGTACACGGCGGACCACGGCGGAGAACGAATCCAGCTCGAACTGCTGGACACGGAGACGGGTGAAACGCGGGCGCTCACGGACGATGGCTTCGTGTACGCGGATCCCGTGTTCTCGCCGGACGGCGGACGCCTCGCGTACGTGTCGAGCGCGCCGAACGGCTTCTTCAACGTCTACGTTCGGGGGGTCGCGGAAGGCGATTGGGAGGGCCCCGAGATCGCGGTCACGAGCGACAACGATTACGGCAACAACCGGCTCTACTTCGGGCCCATGGACATGCACCTGTCGCCCGCGTGGATGCCGAACGGAGAGGAACTCCTCCTCGTCTCCAACAGAGATGTGCCGCTGGGCTCGGGGAATGTGATCCGGGTCCCGGCCCGCGCGGACGGAATCCAGGCGGCGACGACGGTGCTGCGGGAGCAGACCCTCTACCGCACCCGGCCGGACGTGTCGCTGGACGGCCGACGGTTCGTCTACTCCTCGACGGCGGGGGCCGCGGACCAGTTCAACAACCTCTACGTGCAGCCGACCGAGGGTGGGGAACCGTACAAGCTCACCTTCTTCGAGCACGACGCCTTCCATCCGCGCTGGTCGCCCGACGGCGAGACGATCGCCTACATCACGAACGAGGGCGGCCTCCCCCAACTCGAACTCATCGAGACCTACGGCGGCGGGCGGCGGCGGATCGAGATCGGCGAGCGCGAGTACGCGGGGCCGACGGGCATGCTCTCGGTCACCGTGCGCACGGACGCGAGCGGACGGGCTCCGGTGCCGGCGCGCGTGACGCTGCTGGGCGCGGACGGCAAGTACCACGCGCCCGCCGACGAATACGCGCGCATCGGCCAGCGGGGGCGCTATCCCGCCTTCCACACGGACGGGACGTTCACGGTCGCGCTCCCGCCGGGCGAAGCCGACCTCACCGTCGTGAAGGGCTTCGAGATCGAGCCCCAGCGCATGAAGGTGGCGATCGGGGCGGGGGAGACGGTCGATCTGGCCGTCACGCTGCACCGGTTCGCGGATCTCTCGGCCGGCGGCTGGCACAACGGCTCCACGCACGTCCACATGAACTATGCCGGGAACCTCCACAACTCGCTCGAGAACCTGATGTTCATGTCCGCGGGGGAGGACCAGGACATCGTGAACGAGCAGGTGGCGAACAAGGACAACCGGATCCTCGACCATCAGTTCTTCGTGCCGGGAGGCGGTGCGCACCCGGTGTCGACGGAGGAGATGGTCGTCGTAGTGGGGCAGGAGTACCGGCCTCCGTTCTACGGGCACGTGTTCATGTTCGGGATGCGCGACCACCTCATCTCCCCGTTCACGACGGGATACGAGGGGACGGCGATCGAGAGCCTCTATCCGTCGAACACGGACATGATGCGGAAAGCGAAGGACCAGGGGGCGACGACCGGCTACGTCCACCCCTACTTCGGTGACTTCGACCCGCTCGATGTGGGCCTCATGGGCGGGAAGGGGTTCATGGTCGACGCCGTGCTGGGGACGAGCGACGCGCTGGAGTGGTCCTCGGCGGAGCGGGCGGGCTTCTTCCCGATCTACGCCCTGTGGAGCAACGACGTGCGCGTGTGCGCGACCGGCGGCGAGGACTCGATCAGCAACCTGCAGGCGACCCCGCTCGTGGGGGCGATGCGGACCTACGTGCGGACGCCGGATGGGCGCCTGACGGCGGAGGGCTGGTACGAGGGGCTGCGGGGCGCGGCCGCGTTCGTCACCAACGGGCCGCTGGTCGAACTCACGGTGGACGGCGCGATCCCCGGTTCGGTGCTGGATCTCGGGGCGGACGCCGCGAGCGTAAGCGTCGAGGCCAGCGTCCGCTCCGTCGTGCCGCTCACAAGGGCCTGGCTGGTGCGCGACGGAGAGGATGTCCTCGATCTCGAACTCTCGGAGGATCGCATGTCGGCCTCCTTCTCGGGCGACGTGGAGATCGAAGGAAGCGGCTGGATCCACCTGCGGGCGGAAGGAGAGCCGGAGGAGCGGTTCCCGCTCGATGCGGCGTACCCGCAGGGGTTCACGAATCCGGTCTGGTTCACGGTCGGCGGCGCGGCGATCCGCGACGCGGCGGGCGCCCAGTACGGCCTCGACTGGATCGACGAACTCGAGCGGCAGGCGAGGCAGTGGCCGGGTTGGCGGTCGCAGGCCGAGCAGGATCACGTCTACGGGCAGTTCGAGGAAGCGCGCGAGGTCTACCGGCGGCTGCTCTCCGAGGCCTCCGCAGCCGGCGGCGACTGAGCGGCGCGGCGCGGCGCGGGACCGCCCGTGAGTGAGAGGAGCCCCTACCGGACCGAACTCACGCCGCTCGAGTTCCTGCGGCGGAGCGCGTTCGTGTACCCCGGCAAGGTCGCGGTCGTGCACGGCGACCGGAGCTACTCCTACCGCGAGTTCGAGCTGCGCGTGCGGCGGCTGGCCGCCGGGCTACTCGGCGCCGGGCTGCGGCCGGGCGACCGGGTCGCCTTCCTGTCGCCGAACACGCCGCCACTGCTCGAGGCGCACTACGGGGTGCCGGCCGCGAGCGGCGTGCTGGTCGCGATCAACACGCGGCTCGCAGCGGGCGAGATCGCCTACATCCTGGAGCACAGCGGCGCGCGGTACCTGTTCGTGGACCGGGCCCTCGAATCGCTCATCGACGGGGATGCGCTCGCCGGCGAAGGGGTGTCCGTCGTGCGGATCGACGACACTGGCGCCCCGGACGATCCCTACGAGGCGTTTCTTGCGTCCGCGCCGGCTCACGCTGCCGGCGCCGGGGAGCCGCCCCCGCTCGCGGCCGGACCGGCGGACGAGGAAGACCCGATCTCGATGAACTACACGTCGGGTACGACGGGCCGCCCCAAGGGCGTGGTGTACACGCACCGCGGCGCCTACCTGAACGCGATCGGGGAACTGATCGAGGCGGAGATGACGCCGGGGGCAGTCTATCTCTGGACCCTCCCCATGTTCCATTGCAACGGGTGGTGCTTCACGTGGGCGGTGACCGCCGTCGGCGGCACGCACGTGTGCCTGAGGGACGTCGACCCCGGCCGCATCTGGGCGTTGATCGAGTCGGAGGGCGTCACGCACTACTGTGGGGCTCCAACGGTCCAGATCATGCTCGTGAACCATGCCACCGCGCGGCGGCTCGAGCACCCGGTGCGGACGATGATCGCGGGGGCGCCCCCCTCGCCCACGCTGCTCGAGCAGTTGCGGGCGCTCAACTTCGAGCCGATCCACGCCTACGGTCTCACGGAGACGTACGGCCCCACGGCGACCTGCGTCTGGCATGCGGACTGGGACGACCAGCCGCCGGAGGAACAGGCCCGGCTGCTCGCGCGCCAGGGGCAGGGGTTCGTCACCTCCGATCTGATGCGCGTCGTTGACGAAGAGGGCCGCGACGTGCCGCGCGACGCCGCGACCATGGGCGAGGTCGTGATGCGCGGGAACATCGTCATGAAGGGCTACTTCGCACAGCCCGAGGCGACCGCCGAGGCGTTCCGCGGGGGCTGGTTCCACTCCGGCGACCTCGCCGTGTGGCACCCCGACGGCTACGTCGAACTCCGGGACCGCGCCAAGGACATCATCATCTCGGGCGGCGAGAACATCTCCACCATCGAGGTCGAGCAGACCGTCGCCCGCCACCCCGCCGTGCTGGAATGCGCCGTCATCGCCATCCCCCACGACGAATGGGGCGAGCGTCCCAAGGCGTTCGTCACGATGAAACCGGGAGGCGACGCCACGGAGCGGGAGATCATCGACTTCTGCCGCGACCGGATCGCCCGCTTCAAGTGCCCCGCCGCGGTCGAGTTCGGTCCCCTCCCCAAGACCTCCACCGGCAAGGTCCAGAAGTACATCCTCCGCGACCGCGAATGGGCCGGCCGCGAGAAGCGCATCAACTGAGGCCGCGGACGATAACCGGAGTCAGACATGACAAGACCCGTCAGTGCCTGCGCGTTGCTGGCCATGGCGCTTGGTATCGCGTGCACCCCGTCACCGCCGGAGGAGTCGCAGGAACCACCCGCACCCGAGCCGCTGTGGGTCGGGATCCTCCGCCGGGACGGGGCTCTGATTCCGATCGCGCGATACGATCGGAGCCACTCCGTTACCACGGACCCTGGCGCTGAACTCCGGGATGAACCGTGGCCGGAATTGTTCGAGTTGGAATACCTCCGGTTCGACCGCCGGACGGGCGCGGCCCGGGTCATGGAGCCGCGCTGGGTGAGGGGTACGGGCGCGGACAGCAGGTTGGTATGGGAAGAGTCCGAGCAAGCCGACTGGCGTCCGACCATGGCGGCGCCCGTTCGGTGGCACCTCTACGCGGACGGGGAGAGCGTCGCGACGCTCGATGCGGAACACCTGAACGTGAGGGGAATGCACTGCATGGCCGGGTGGGCTCTGGGTGCCGCGGCGAATGGACGAGCCTATGAAGGAGAAGGATACCAGGTGGTCGAGATCCAGGGGGACCAGGGCAGGCTCGTCGCAGATGTCCACGGCGGCGGCTGCTGAGCGGGACCTGCCACAGCCCGCGGCACCCGCGGGCGACGTTCCCGCGGGAACGTTCCATTAGCCCGGGGCGTATGCACGAGAATGAACCCCACGGCGCTCACGCTGCTCGCCATCGCGCTCGGCCTCGTCTTCGACCCCACGCGGGTGGAGGCACAATCCAGGCCGCCGCAGGAGGAGCCGTTGTGGGTCGGCGTTCTTGATCGGGACGGCAACCTGGTTCCGGTCGCGAGATACAAGGCCGCTCAACCCGGAACGGGCGAAGGCGCCTGGGACGAGCCGTGGCCCGAACTGTTCGAGTTCGAGGCGCTCCGATTCGACCGGCAGACCGGTACGCCCCTCTTTGTGGATCTGCCCCGGTGGTTGCCCAACCAGGAGACGAGGTCCGGCTGGAGGCGGACGAAGGCGGCTCCCGTCCGATGGTACGTGCATTCGCCCGGGGAACCCGTCACGCCGGTCGACGCGACCTTCCTGACCATCACACACGCACATTGTGTCATGGCGTGGAGGCTCGACGTGGAGGAGACTCCCGAGGTGAGTGCGCTACTGCGCCGAGCCGACGAGCGGCGCCAGCAACTCGTCGGCGCGGTCTTCTCCAGGCCCGCCGCTGCGGTCGTGGATGAAGTGGACATCCCGGTGCTGGACCGGATCCGCCAGGACCTGGACCTGGTCGATCGACCTGCCAAGGGCGACGTGCGCCTCGACCACCGATGGCTCGGATTCTACCACTTCAGCGATCTCCTGCTGGGCGTGATGCACGTGCGAGGCTACGAGGGGGAATCCTACGTCGTCGTCGAGATCGATGGAGACCAGGGCCGGATCGCGGCGCGCGTCCACGGGGGCGGATGCTGATCCGCCGAGCGCACTGGCTTCTGATCGCAATGCTCGGGGCCGCGGACTGCGCTCCGCCGCCGGATACGCCACCGGATCGGCCGCCCGAAGATCCTCTGTGGATCGGCATCCTGCGGCGTGACTTTCACCTCGTTCCGATCGCTCGTTACGACGCCGACCGGCCCGCGTCGGCCGAAGGCGAAGGGTGGGACGAACCCTGGCCGGAGCTGTTCCGCCTCGCGGATCTCCGCTTCGATCGGGACAGGGGGACGCCCGTGATCTCCCCGGAGTTCGCGACGGCCACCGGCGCCGACATAACCGCGAGCGGTGGGTCCGTCGGATACGACTGGAGCCGAACCACGGAGGCGCCCGTCGACTGGTACTTCCATGTACGCGGGCAGAGCGCCTCCACGATCACCACGGCGCACCTGTCGCTCATGTGGACCGAGTGCCGTATGGCCTGGAGCCTCCCCGTCGAGGAGACACCCGAGTTGGAGGAGGCCCTCCGGCAGGCGGCGCTACGGCGTGACGCGCCTGTCGCGGTGACGTTCTCGCGGGCGCCCGACGCCGTCGTGGACGACGCGGAAATCTCGGCGCTGGACGAGATCCGCCTGGAACTGAACCTGGTCGATCGACCCGAGCCCGGACGCCCGCCGGACGACAACGCGGCCACTTTCCGGTGGCTCGGATTCTACCGCTTCGGCGATCTCCTGCTGGGCGTGGTGCATGAGAGAGGCTACGAGTACCAGATGTTTCAGGTCGTCCGAATCGACGGAGACCGCGGCCGAATCGTGGCCGCCGTCCAGTTCAGCGGCTGCTAGCGAGGTCCATGTGCACCAGAGACCCGGACGCGACCGCTCGTAGCGCCCCACCGGCTCCGGAGGCGCCAGGCTTCGAAAGCCGGATAGCCGCTCCACCCGACAACCCGGGGGGGCACCCGAGGGAGCGCGACCCGAGGTTGCTGCCTGGGGGTTGTTGCTGGTCCCTGTGACGGCTTATGCCAATCGAAAATCACACTTTCAATTGGCCTGGGCCGACACAGGGGCACCGACACTCCCATGATCGTTCGGCTGGCGCTAGCGCAGGCTCTCCAACCCCCAATTTACACTCGAGCGGCGTTCCCGCGGGAACGTCGGGGACCGTGGTGACCGCGCAACGCTTCGGTCGATCACCGCATCCCCTTGACGCGTACGACATCTCGTCGCATGTTACGACAACGTGTCGTTCTGGCCCTCAACGGAGACAGCGAGAGATGACGGTACCGAAACTTGCGAACGCGGAACTCGCGGTCATGGAGCGGCTCTGGGAGGAACGGAGCCTGACGGCCCGCCACCTCCGCGAGCGGCTCTATCCGGAGGCCGCGAGATCCATGCACGGAACGATCCAGAGACTCCTGCAGCGGCTGGAGGACAAGGGTTTCGTCGACCGGGACCGCGACCGGGCCGCGCACCTCTTTGCGCCGAGGATCAGCCGCGAGGCCTATGCGGCCGGCCGTCTCGAAGCCTTGGCCGATCAGGTCACCGGCGGATCGTTCGTCCCGATGATCACGCACCTGGTGGAGGAGCGGAAGCTCTCCGACGCCGACATGGAACGCCTGCGCCGCCTGCTGGAGGAGAGATGACGGATCTCGCCCTGCAGATCGCCGGCAGCAAGCTCGCCATCTCGATCGTCCTCGGCGGCGCGGTGTGGCTTGCCGCGCGGGGCAACGAGCGGCCGCGGCTCTGTCATGCGCTCTGCCTCACGCTGTTCGCAGCGCTGCTCGTCCCGCCGCTGATCGGGCTCCCGGTCCTGCAGCCCGAGCCCTCAGCCGCCGGGCCCGCGGACGTCGCGTCCCGTGATGCCGCGCCCCCGGTCGCCGCGGCCATCGGCGATGCCCAGCCCGCTGCCGTCGGCGGCGCAGTCGACGGAGGGTGGCTTGCTGCCTACGGAGGGTCGGGCCTCGTCCTCCTCTGGCTCGTGGGCGCTGTCGTGATCCTGGGCTGGACGGTCGCAAGGACGCGAAGCTTCCGCCGCTCACTGAGGGGAGCCTCACGCGAAGCCCCTGCGCAACTACAGCGAATGGCTGGAGAGATCGCCCGCAGTCTGGGCCTCGCGAAAGTTCCGACGATCCGCACGACGGACGCGGTCGTGTCGCCCATGGTGTACTGGGGCGGCGATACCGCCCGGGTCCTCATCCCGTCTGCCCTCGTCGAGGGCCTGAGTCGGACCGAACTGCGCTACATCGTGGCGCATGAGCTGGCTCACGTCCGGCGCCGCGACCACCTCGTCCGCTGGATCGAGTGGCTCGCGTGCACCGTCTTCTGGTGGAACCCGATCGCCTGGTGGACGAGGCGACGGCTGCGGGCGGCAGGGGAAATCTGCTGCGATGCGCTTGTCGTAAACACCTTCGGCTGTGCCCCCCGCGATTACGCCCGCTCGCTGGTTCGGGCGCTCGACCTCGTGCGCACGGAGCGGACCTCCCGTCCGCCGCCGTTCGCGAGCGCCGCCCACAGCGGTCGCCGCACAAGACACCTGGAAAAGAGGCTTCGAATGATCATCACCAACAGGCCTGCTGGGACCCGGTCACCCGCGCTTCGCACCGTACTCCGCGGCGGGCTCGTCGTCCTCCTCGCGTTCGGCTTCGTCTACTGCAGCGAGCGGACCTCTCCGACTGCGGTCGAAGTGTCCGGCAGCGGCACGCCACTCCTCAACTTGACGACCGCAGACCTGGAAGTCTCTGCGGACCCTCATGACGATTCCGGGTCCACGCGTCCAGGGGCCTCGCGCGGAGCCACGATCCTGTCATCCCAGTGGCTCCCGCCGGGGACCATTGAACGCGTCCTCGTGGATCAGCCGCCTCCCCGCGCCCGATGAGTTCAGCCGCGACCCGGATCGGAGCGTGGGCAGCGATCCTGTTCTCCGCCGCGGTCTGCGCTGGCGGCGACTCCGCGACCACGCAAGCGGAGGTACCGGCCTTCGAGGGGTTCGTCGACCTCAGGGGGCGAGGAGTCGGGCGCGGGGGAGGGTGGCCATCGCCTTGTCCAGCGTCAGGACATCCAGGTCTTCACGCGCATAGTCGTTGGCGATGAGACGGTCGAGCAGTCCCGGTCCACCGGAGGCCTCGAGGGCCTCCAGGATCGGACGTCCGTTCAGGGGGGCGACGAGTCCGCTGCGAAGAACGTCGAGCAAGCCGCCGCGGGCGTCGGCTCTGGTCACGCCGTAGTGGTGCCGGACCGCGATGTACGCTTCCCCGATCACCTGGTTCGAAGCGACCACGGCCGAGCCTTCATCGGCGACCAGGGCGGAAAGCCGCCGGACGGACTGAGTGAAGTCCGCTTCCGGCACGCCCGTCAGCAGGCGCACCAGCACGGAGGTGTCAATCCCGTAGCGCTGGATCATGGGGCTCGGCGCGGAAGGCGTGGATATCGAACTCGCCGGATCCGGAGCGCAGCCTGGCGCGCAGCGGTGCCAGACGTGAGAGGTCGATCCGCTGCGGCCGCAGGATAAAGCCTTCGGGGCTTTCTTCCAGCTCGAGCCGGTCGCCGGGCTGCACGCCCATCGCATCGAGGACGCGGGCGGGGAACGTCACCTGACGCTTGGATGTGATCCTTACCAGCATGGTCTCCTTCCTTCCGTGGATGCCTTACATAAAATGATGATTCAGTAAGGTATCCGTGTCAAACCATCGGCTCCCACACTAAGCGGGCCCGTCAACCGACGATCAAATGACGTCGTGTGCTTGACGACCGCTGCCCTGTGCGAAGATCATCTGCAGGTCCGGGACAACACGACTCCAACCCTTTCAAGCGCTCCCCATGTGTACGCCGGTCCGAAAAAAGATGCTTCTGGCCGTGCTGGTACTCTCTTTCGGGGTCCAGACGGGGCTGGTGTATTCCGACTCGCGCAGCGTCCCGTTGTCGGAGGCGGCGCTCGCGGGGCGTGAACTCTGGCAGGGGTATGCCTGTCAAACCTGTCACCAGCTGTACGGTCAGGGGGGGTTCCTCGGACCGGATCTGACGAACGCCGCGAGCCGGGTCGATTCCACCCGGCTCGTTTCTTTGTTGAGGGTGGGTAGCGGCCAGATGCCGCCGCTCGCCTTCAGCGACGAGGAGGCTGCGGCGATGGCGGCGTTCCTGCGGGAGATGGATCGGCCGGAGATCGGCCGCGGCGAGTTGCGGCTCGGGAATCCGGGGGAGGGGGCCGGGGCGCAGGCCGCGTTCGAACGCGCGATCGAGGCGGCGGTAGCGGCTGGCGAGGGAGAGGTTGCGGCCGAGGATGTGGCCGAGGTGGCCGCCGGGCTGGCGGCCTGGCGCATGCGGCCGTGCAGCGCGTGCCACTTCCCGTTCCGGGCGTCGCCGGTCGGGGCGCCGGACCTGTCGCTCGTCTCCGGGTCGCTCGCGCCCGACTCGCTCGACCGGGTCCTCGCCGAGGGCCGCCCCCTGAAGGGCATGCCGCCCCCGGTGCCGCCGCTCGACGATGCCGACCGGGCGGCGATCACCGCGTTCCTCGAGTTCCTGGGTGCGAACCGGGAGCAGCTGGAGGCGGCGACGCAGGCGCTGGCGGCGGACCGCAGCCTGGACTGGCGCGCGCTGCCGTGGTGGGAGTTTCCGTGAAGCCCTTCGAGGCCGGCCACCCCGCGCACCAGTTCGCCGTGCTCACCTTCATACGTGGCGGCCTGGTCGCGATCGCGATCACGCTCGTCGGCGGGATCCTCGCGGCGTTCTACTCCGTGCCGTCGCTGGCGCCGTGGTTCCAGCAGGTGGGACTCGATCTCCGACAATTGCGGCCGATCCACACCGTCTTCGCCTCGGCCTGGGTCTTCCTGGGCGTCGTCGCCGTCGTGTACCGCTTCCTGCAGGACGAGGGCCCCCCGACCGCCGGGGACCGCTGGCGCCTCCGCATCCAGGTCTCGACGTGGGCGATCGCCGGGCTCGGCATTCTGCTGACGCTGGCCCTCGGGGTGGGCACGGGCCGCGAATACGTCGGCTTCCACCCGTTCTTCTCCCTCCTCATCCTCACGGGCTGGGTCTGCTATACGTGGAACTTCTTCCGGCTGGCGGGGAAGCGGTTCTGGGAACGGCCGGTCTACGTGACGATGTGGGGCGTCGGGCTGCTCTTCTTCATCGTCACCTTCATCGAACAGCACATGTGGCTGATTCCGGGGATCTTCGGCGATCCCGTGCAGGACATGCGGATCCAGTGGAAGGCGACGGGCACCCTCGTCGGCAGCTTCAACCTCTTCGTCTACGGCTCGGTGATCTATCTGGGGGAGCGGATCTCGGGCGATCCCTCGTACGGACGTTCGACCACCGCGTACATGCTGTTCGGGGTGGGACTGCTGAACTCGTTCACGAACTTCGCGCACCACAGCTATCATCTCCCGGCGCGGGAGTCGGTGAAGTGGATCGCGTTCGTCGTGAGCATGATGGAGATCATCGTCCTCGCGCGGGCGATGTTCGACCTGTGGCGGGCGCTGCGGAAGCCGAGCGATCCGACGTTCTGCGCGGCCCGGGGTTCGTTTGCGGCGGCCAAGTGGTGGACGTGCGCGATCCTGTTCAGCGCGGTCCTCATCTCCGTTCCCCCGCTCAACGCCGTCATCCACGGGACGTACGTGGTCACGGGACACGCCATGGGGGCCATGATCGGCATTGACACGATGATCCTGCTGGGGGCCGTGATCTGGATCCTCGGCGAGCACGTCCAGGCCCGCGAAGGGGAGGGCGGCTGGGAGGCGCTCCACACGACCGCGATGCGGCGGGCGTTGCGGGGGCTGAACGTCTCGGTCGCCGGGCTCGTGCTCTGGCTGCACGTGGTGGGGACGGCGGTGGGGGTGACGCGCGCGGTCCACGCCCCGGGTGAAACGTACGTCCCGCCCGAGTGGGTCTCCGCCTGGAGCGGGGTGGGGTTCGCCGTCTCCGGCACGCTGTCGCTGATCTTCTTCGGATGGGTCGTCGCCCAGCTCGCGCCGCCCGCCTTCCGGTACTTTTGGGTCTCGGCCGAGCGAGCATGACGGACATGAAGGGGCCGCTGTGGACCCCGGATCCCGCCTTCGCCGCGACGACGAACATGGCGCGCTTCACGCGCTTCGCGAACGGGCGCTGCGGGGCGGGGGCCGACTCTCCGGAGGCGCTGTGGCGCTGGTCGGTCCGCGAGCCGGAGGCCTTCTGGAACGCGGTGTGGGACTTCTGCGGCGTCATCGGCGAGCGCGGCGAGCGCGTCGTCGTCGACTTCGACCGCCTGCCCGGTGCCCGCTGGTATCCCGACGCCCGGCTGAACTACGCCGAGAACCTGCTCCTGCGGCGCGACGACACGCCGGCTCTGATGTTCCGGGCCGAGGACCGCGTGCGCCGCGACCTGACCTGGGCGCAGCTCCACGACACCACCTCGCGGCTCGCCCAGGCGCTGGGGGCGCTGGGACTCGCGCCGGGAGACCGGGTGGCCGGCTACGTGCCCAACGTGCCGGAGTCGATCGTGTACATGCTCGCGTCGGCGAGCCTCGGGGCCACGATCTCGACGGCCTCGCCCGATTTCGGCGTGCAGGGGGTGTTCGACCGCTTCGGCCAGATCGTGCCCCGCGTCCTGCTGGCGGCCGACGGCTACTTCTGGCAGGGGAAGCGGTATTCGAGCCTCGACCGTCTGCCGGAGATCGTGCGCCGGCTTCCGTCGGTGGAACGGGTGATCATCATCCCCCACACCGATCCGGAGCCCGACATCTCGGCGATCCCGCACGCGGTGCTGTTCGACGACTTCATCGAGCCCTTCGAAGCGGGGGAGATCGAGTTCCGGCGCCTTCCCTTCGACCATCCCCTCTACATCCTCTTTTCCTCGGGTACGACCGGGGTCCCGAAGTGCATCGTCCATACGGCGGGGGGCGTCCTTCTCACGCATCTGAAGGAGCACCAACTCCACGCCGATGTCCGGCCCGGCGACCGGACCTTCTACTTCACCACCTGCGGGTGGATGATGTGGAACTGGCTTTCGTCTGCGCTCGCGAGCGAAGCGACCGTCGTCCTGTTCGACGGCTCGCCCTTCCATCCCCGGCCTGAAGTTCTGTTCGACTACGCGGACGAGGTCCGGATGACGCAGCTCGGCGTGTCGGCGAAGTTCATCGACGCGATCGGGAAGAAGGGTCTCCGGCCGCGCGAGACGCACGACCTCTCCTCGGTGCGGACGATGGTGTCCACGGGATCTCCGCTCGTCCCGGAGGGGTTCGACTACGTGTACCGGCACGTGAAGTCCGACGTCCACCTGGCCTCGATTTCGGGAGGGACGGACCTGTGCGGGGGCTTCGTAGTGGGGCATCCGCTCCTCCCGGTGTGGAGGGGGGAGATCCAGGCGCCAGCGCTGGGCATGGACGTGGATGTCTGGGATGAAGAGGGACAGTCGATGCCGACGGGGAAGGGGGAACTGGTCTGCAAGTCGCCGTTCCCGTCGGTGCCGGCGGGGTTCTGGGGAGACGAGGATGGGAGCCGGTTCCACGAGGCATACTTCGACGTCTACCCGGGCGTGTGGCGGCACGGCGACTGGATGGAGTGGACGGAACACGGGGGGGTGGTGATCTACGGCCGCTCCGACGCGACATTGAACGCGGGCGGGGTGCGGATCGGGACGGCGGAGATCTACCGGCTGGTGGACCGATTGCCGGAAGTCATGGAGTCCATCGTCATCGGACAGCCGTGGGAGAATGACACGCGCGTGATCCTCTTCGTCCGGCTCGCGGACGGGCAACGTCTCGATGGAGAACTGGAGGGGCGGATCAGAATGGAGATTCGCGACAACGCCTCGCCGCGGCACGTCCCGGCGCGCATTCTCGAGGTGTCGGACATCCCGCGGACGAAGAGCGCCAAGATCTCCGAACTCGCCGTCCGGGCGGTCGTCATGGGCGAGCCGGTGAAGAACTCCGACGCGCTGGCGAATCCCGAGGCGCTCGAGGAGTACCGGGACCGTCCGGAACTCCGGAGGTAACCTGTGAGAGCCATCGGATTCGTCGGACTCGCCGTGTTTGCTTTGTTCGCCCAGACGGGAGGGTGTGTGGCGCAGGAGGCATCGGACCCGGCGGGAGCCGGGATCACGGCGGTGGAGGGCTTGCGGCTCGGGCACTTCACGCTCCGGGAGCGGCCTACCGGGTGTACGGTCGTGCTCGCCGAGGACGGCGCGGTGGCCGGCGTCGACGTGCGGGGCGGGGCGCCGGGAACGCGGGAAGTCGCGCTGCTCGATCCGGTGAACCGCGTACAGGCCGTCCATGCCATCGTGCTCTCGGGCGGGAGCGCGTTCGGGCTCGACGCGGCGTCGGGGGTGGTCCGGTACCTGGAAGAACGTGGCATCGGGTACGCCGTCGGTGGTCACGTCGTCCCGATCGTGGCCGGGGCGATCCTGTTCGATCTCGGCGTGGGCGACGGATCCATCCGGCCGGGACCGGAGTGCGGCTACCAGGCCGCCTTGGCGGCGAGCGCCGCGCCACCTGACGAGGGGAGCGTCGGAGCCGGGGCCGGGGCCACGGTCGGGAAACTGGGTGGTCGCGACCGGGCCATGAAGGGAGGGATCGGGAGCGCCTCCATCACCCTGGAGGACGGGCTCACCGTGGCAGCTGTCGTCGCGGTCAACTCGATCGGCGACATCATAGACCCGGCGACGGGAAGCATCGTGGCCGGGGTCCGCACCGAGGACGGGACGGGGTTCGCGGACGCGCGGGCGCTGCTGCGGGCGGGTGAGGTGCCGGGGAACCGGGGCGAGGTCGGCGGGAACACGACGATCGGCGTCGTGGCCACGAACGCGACGTTGACGAAGGCGGAGATCACGAAGGTCGCGCAGATGGCGCACGACGGGGTCGCCCGTACGGTCTACCCGGCGCACACGCCGAGGGACGGCGACACGGTGTTCGGTCTCGCCACGGGGGTGCACCTCGACGAGGGGGGGCTGACGCGGATCGGAGCGCTCGCCGCGCAGGTCATGTCGGAGGCGATCCTGCGGGCCGTCCGCGCCGCGACCGGACTCCCCGGCATCCCCTCGGTCGCGGATCTGGCGGGAGCCGGCGGCTGATCGTTGATGCAGTGATGCATGGCTGTTATTCTCTTCACCATGCGAACGACGATTTCCCTCGACGACCGACTTGACAGGCAGGTGCGCCGCGAAGCGGCCGCCCGCGGGATGAGCGTGAGTGCCTTCATCGCAAGAACCCTGGACGATGCACTGAAGCAGCGTGTACGCACGGAGCCGGCGCCGCCTTTCCGACTCGTGACCGTGCGCGCCCGCCTGCGTCCGGGCGTCGACCTCGACCGGCCCAGGGCCCTCGAGGCCGGAGACGATGAGTCCCGGTTCGGGCGCGGCTGAGTCTACGTGCTGCTTCCCGATGTCAACGTCCTGATCTATGCGTATGTCGAGGATTCGACCCCGGATCATCTCGAGTACGCGAAGTGGGTTACTCGCATGGCAACCGGATCGGAACCGTTCGCTTTGTCCGTTCTCGTCCTTTCCGGTTTCATTCGCATCGTGACCAACTCCCGCGTGTTCGATCCCCCCTCCACACTGGACACGGCGTTCGCATTCGTGTCTGCACTCACGGAGCGCCCGACCGCGCGGATCATCGGCCCCGGCCCTGAGCACATGGCGATCTTCGAACGCCTGTGTCGCCTGGCGGGGGCCACAGGCAAGTTGGTCGCGGACGCCCAACACGCCGCAATCGCGCTGGAACACGGCTGCACCATGGTCTCGACCGACGCAGATTTCGGGCGCTTCCCGGAGCTCAGATGGCAACACCCACTGCGTCCTTCGATATGAGCGCGCCGCCCGCGATCACATGACGGCCAGCCTGTGGGGGATCCTCGCCTACGCCGCCGGACTCATCGCCCTTGGAGCGTGGATCGGCCGCCGGGTCGGCGCCGCGGGCAGCTTCTTCGTCGCCGACCGCAAGCTCGGCCCCGTCCTCCTCTTCGCCACCATCCTCGCCGCCAACCTCGGCGCCGGCACGACGGTCGGCGCCGCGGGGCTCGCCTATCGCGACGGACTGAGTGCGTGGTGGTGGGTCGGCTCCGCGGGCATCGGCACGATCCTGCTCGCGGTCTGGGTCGGCCCGCGCATCTGGCAGGTCGCCGCGCGCCACGGGCTCCTCACCATGGGCGACTACCTCGAACTGCGGTACGGCCGCTCGGTCCGGCTACTCATCGCCGGGCTGCTGTGGTTCGCGACGCTCACGATCGTGTCCGGACAGCTCATCGCGATGGCCGAGATCGTCTCCGTCGTCGCCGGATCCCCGCGCTGGGTGGGCGCCCTCATCGGCGGAATCGTCGTCATCGTCTATTTCAGCGCGGGCGGCCTCGTAGCCTCCGCCTGGGTCAACCTCGTGCAGCTCGTCGTCATCCTGGCCGGGTTCGCGATCGCGATCCCGTGGGCGCTGGCCGACATCGGCGGCTGGGCGGCGGTCGAGGCGGCCGCCGCGCGGACATCGCCGGACTACCTGAGTCTGTGGCAGGGCGGCGCGTCCGGCTGGGTGTACATCGCGCTCCTCGCGCCGGCGTTCATCATCTCGCCCGGTCTGGTGCAGAAGGTCTACGGCGCCGCGAACCCGCGGGCGATTCGCACAGGGCTGCTGGCGGCGGGCGTCGCGCTGGTGCTGTTCGCCTTCGCGCCGACGCTGCTGGGCATGATCGCACGTGTCTACGATCCGGCGCTCGCGAGCCGTGAGCAGGCGCTGCCCATGTTGCTCGCCACGGCGCTGCCGCCGGCTCTGGGGCTCCTCGGTCTGGCCGCGGTGTTCTCCGCCGAGGTGAGCTCGGCCGACGCCGGCCTGTTCATGCTCTCGACGTCCCTCTCGAAGGACCTCTACAAGGGCTTTCTCCGCCCCGAGGCCACCAGCGGACAGGTGCTGCGCGTGGCGCGAGGCGCCGCCATCGCGGGCGGTACGCTCGCTGTGCTGTTGGCGCTATGGCTCGAAAGCGTGATCGCGTCGCTGACGATCTTCTATTCGATCCTGAGCGTGAGCCTCTTCGTGCCGGTCGCGGCCGGACTGCATTCGCGCAGGAGCGGTGTCCCCGAGGCCCTCGCCGCCATCGGGGCCGGCCTCGCGGCGCTGGCGGCCGTCCGGATCTTCGCCCCCGCCGATGCGCCCGCCCTGCTGGACCGCACGCTCATCGGCCTCATCGTCTCCGCCGCCGTCTTCGGCCTCGTCGCCGTCGCCCGGGGACGCCGGTGATTTCCTCCTTGCAAATCCGGCATACCGTTCCGGATTTGCAAGGATACGGCAGGATCAGCCGCGAGCTCCCGGAGTCCGATGGCCCAACGTATCGAGAGTGGGGCTGCGACCCCATCGGGTGTCCGTTCTTGCGCTCTGCATGGGCTTCATCGCATTTCTGGGGTCGTGGAATAGGAGATCGTCGTACCCTTCTGTAACGTGTTGGCTCCCATGGTCTAATGGCTAGGATCTCACCCTTTCAAGGTGAGGGAGGTGGGTTCGATTCCCCCTGGGAGCGTTGAGAAAGGAGAAAACCTGCGGAACGGGAGCCTCCGAGGGTGGCGCTTGCCGGACGCGGCGCGAGAAGGGAGCATAGCAGCGCCGTGTGATCGAGGGGCAACGCCGAGCGGAGCGGCCGATGGGGGCGCCAGTCGCAGAGAACGCGTGTTGACACGACGCGGGGTCGTCCGCGCCGCCGTGGCGTGTATCGTGGTATCCATCAGCGCGGCAGCATGCGGGGGCGAGGGACAGCGGACGCTCTCCATCGCAACCGGAAACACGAACGGGTTGTACTACCCGCTCGGCGGCGGGCTGGCATCGATATGGTCCCGTCACGTCGACGGCGTGAACATGAAGGCCGAGACCACCGCCGGCTCCGTCACGAACCTCATCCAGGTCGCCAAGGGCGAGAGCGAGGTCGGCTTCACGCAGGCGGACGCCCTCGCCGCCGCGCTCGCGGGCACGGGCCGGTTCCCCGAACCCATGCCGCTCCTCTCGATCGGGAAACTGTATCCCAACGTCGTGCACCTGGTGACGATCCGGAGCACCGGGATCGAGTCCGTGCAGGATCTCCGCGGGCGCCGCGTGTCCGTCGGCCCGCCGGGATCGGGGAATGCGGTCACCGCCTGGAACGTGCTCGGGGCCATGGGCATCGGTGAGTCCGACTTCACCGTCCGGCAACTCAACTACGCGCAGATGTCGAACGGCCTCAAGGACGGGACGCTCGACGCGGGGTTCATCGCCGGCGGAGTGGGAATGCCCGCCGTGGTCGAGATCGGGGTGTCGCGGGACATGGTCCTCGTCCCGTTCACGGACGGCGAGATCGCGACCATTGTCCGCGCGGAACCGGCCTACTCCGGGTTCAACATGCCGCCGGGTGTCTACCGCGGCGTGGATGAGCCGGTGCTGACCCCGACCCTCTGGAACCTCCTCGTGGTGTCGCGCTCGATGGATGAGGGCCTCGCCTACGACCTCACGCGGACCATGCTCGAGCGCCGCGGCGACCTCGAGAACATCTCCAGCGTCGCGAGCTTCATCACGCCCGCATCGGCCCGGGACGTGGGCGACTTCCCGATCCATCCGGGGGCGAGGCGCTACTACGACGAAGTCCTGGGAGGCGAAGTGCCGGGTTCCGGCGGCCGTTGACGACCGAAAAGCTGCCCTGGCGGCACATCCTCTTCGCCCTCGCGATCGGGCTCTCCCTGTTTCAGCTGTGGCAGAGCACGTCGGGCATGCTCTCCGCCACGCTGGCTCGACCCATCCACCTCGCCTGGGTCATCGTCCTCACCTTCCTCGCCAAGCCCTCGTGGACGCGGGAAGGGGCCGCCCCGCGCTGGTGCCTGTGGCTCGACGCCGCCCTCGCGCTCGCCGCCCTCTACTGCGGCTGGGTGATCGTCGGCTTCGACTACCGGGGCGTGGACCACATCCTGTACGGACTCGGCACCCACGACCTGATCGTGGGGCTGGTGTTCGTGGTCCTCCTGTTCGAGGCGACGCGCCGGGCCGTGGGCTGGGTGATGGTCGCCGTGGGGCTGGTCTTCCTTCTCTACGCGGCGCTGGGGCACCTGCTCCCGGAGGTGGTCGCGAACCGCGGCTTCAGCGTCGAGCGGATTCTGCGCTTCCAGATCTTCACGGGCGCCGGGCTGTTCGGGACGCCGCTCGGGATCGCGGCCGGAACCGTCTTCATCTTCGTCCTCTTCGGCGCCTTCCTGGAGGTGACGGGGGCGGGGCGGTTCTTCATCGACCTCGCCTTCGCCGCCGCGGGCCGGTTCCGGGGCGGACCGGCCAAGGCGAGCGTGATCGCGTCGGCCGCCATGGGGTCGATTTCGGGTTCGGCGATCGCGAACACCGTGACGACGGGCGCGCTTACGATTCCGATGATGAAGAAGCTCGGCTACCGCTCCGAGCAGGCGGGCGGGATCGAGGCGGCCGCGTCGACGGGCGGCCAGATCATGCCGCCGATCATGGGCGCCGGCGCCTTCATCATGGCCGACTTCACGAACACGCCGTACCGGGAGATCGTCGGGCTCTCCATCGCCCCGGCCATCCTCTACTTCGGGTGCACGCTTCTCTTCGTTCACCTCATGGCGCTGAAGCTCGGCCTGCGGGGGATGTCGAACCCGCCCGCCGTGAGGCGCACGCTCAGCGAGGGGGTCCACTTCCTGCTCCCGCTCGGGCTCGTAGTGGCGCTGCTGCTGCTCAACTACTCACCGCCGCTGGTGGGCGCCGTCGGCTGCCTCGCGGTCGTCGTCACGGGGATGGCCCGAAAGAGGACGAGGGTCGGGTGGCGGACGATCCTCGAGGGGCTCCGGGCGGGAGCCGTCATGGCGCTGCCGATCTCGCTCGCGTGTGCGACCGCCGGGATCGTGGTGGGCGTGATCGGCCAGACGGGGATTGGCCTCCAGTTCACGGAGTCCGTCGTACAGGCGGCGGGCGGGCTGCTGTGGCTCGCCCTCATCTTCATCGCGATCGCGGCGCTCGTTCTCGGCATGGGGCTGCCGGTGACCGCGGCCTACATCGTGATCTCGGTCATGGCCGCGCCCGCGCTCGAGGGTCTGGGGCTCTCCCTCCTCGTCGCGCACATGATCATCTTCTGGCTCTCGCAGACGTCGAACGTGACGCCTCCGATCGCGCTCGCCGCCTTCGCGGGCGCCGGGGTGGCCGGCTCAGCTCCCATGCGAACGGCGACCCAGGCCGTGAAGCTCTCGCTCGGCTTCTTCATCGTGCCGGCGATGATGGCCTACTCGGCGCTGATCCTGGTCGACGGGACCTCGGTGACGGCGTTCGTCTTCGCCATCGGCTGCACCCTCGCGCTGATCGCGGTGCTCGCCTTCGCCATCGAGGGGTTCGCTCTGTCCGCGTGCAGCGTCGGGGAACGCGCGCTGTTCGTACTGGCGGGCGCGCTCATCCTGGTTCCGCACGGCCCGGCGAGAATCGGAGGGGTGCTGCTGGGGGCCGTGGTGTTCGCGCTACACACTAGGCGGGGCGGCGCTGTGCGGGAAAAGGTGTAGCAACCGCCCATCCACCTGCTTCAAACGTCGCGGGCCCGGACGTGAGGGCCTCGAGGGGTGCGGTCGCCGCAAGGCGGGTCGCCCGATTCTGCTCGTTTGGGTCGAAGAGACTCGTGCCCCACATGCCATCCTATGAACCGCGAGAATCCCGTTTGTTGACGAACGTCTTCTCGTATGTGTATTGTCGTCCTTACGGCAATACACAGGATGATGAGACCGAACGGAATCTGAACGGAACGGAGCGCGGTGAAGGAAACGGACCACCTAGGGGCGACCCTGAAGAAGTACTTGGAAGCACATGGGCTTACGGTGCAGCGGAGTGCAGAGCTACTCGGCGTGGCGCGGCCGACGCTATCACGGATCTTGAATGGCTGGGCGTCCGTTTCGCCGGACATGGCGGTCCGATTGGAAGAGATTGGATGGGCGGACGCCGAGTCTTGGCTCGATCTGCAGGCTGCCCACGATCTCGCGTGCACTCGTGGAGTCCCTGATCCGCAGGGCAGGCTGGTCGCCCCGGAACTCGAGTATCTAATGGCATGGCGCAAGGACGGGGAGTCCGCGTGGCCGTCGCGGCGATACCTGCGGCAGCTCGCCCCGAACCTCGGTCGTCTGACGCCGAAGAAGCGCGGTGCCGCCCTCGTCGGCCTTGGGATGTCGCTGGTTTGCGAGGGTGAGCCGGTCGAAGAGGTACTCAACGGATTGGCCGAGCATCCTACTTGGCGTCGGCTGGAGATGCCGTTCCGCCCGTCGGACCACTTTTCTCACCCACGACGACGGGGCCGCGCGGACGGCGCAACCCACGCCGTTCACCGCCCCTATCCGCCGGGCCGATATCTGGTGGCGTGGAACCCCTCCGACTCGGTGCATCGCTTGACCGTGGGTCCCTGGCCCGATTACGACGGCTGGTCGACGGGATTCGTTAGCGGCGTTGTGGGAGGGACCACCCTATCGCACACGATTTGGCCGGAAAGCCGCGAGATTGCCCTCTTGATGCTTGCGTTCGGGCTAATCGCGGAGGGTCACTTCTTTCGCGAGGTGCTGGAGGAATTCGCGGCGATTCGCGAATGGCGCGATACCGGCGTTCTGCTGCCGGACGGATACTACGAGAGGGCGCTGCGAGACAACGCCCCGGAGCACTGGGCTCCCCACAACCGGCGCTCTGTCGAATCCCCAGGTTCCGACGACGGCGGGGACAGCGGGAAGACGGGCGAAGGCCCGGGAGCGGAGCGACGAGCCAAGTCGGTGGTCCGCAACGCTCCGGAATGGGAACTGCTGTTCCTGCTTCCCAACCTCAAGGTCGAACCGGAAGACCTCGCAACGTGGGGCTTTCCGCCCCAAGCGGGCCTTACTCTGGGACTCGAAGGCGTGGCATTGACCTCTGCGAAGGATGAGCGTGTCGTCGAGACCCTGGAATGGTCCGCCGCCGCCGCCGCCTGGGTGAACTCGTTTCACGATGGGCACTGGAACCCGGTGGTGCCCGCAGCGCTGATCGCAAAGAAAAGCTGGGGTGCCTTGATGGGCAAAGATCCGGAACCCGTGATGTCGTTCCTGAACGCCGTTGCCATTGCCGCACTCCTAAGGACCAGAGCCAAGTGGCCTGGTGAGGGCGTACGCGGGCCATCGTGGTCTGATTCTTTCGACTACCATCCGATCGAACTGCGGCCGGATGGTTCGGCCTTGGACATCTCGACGCCCGCAGTCGATCACTTCCATGTGCCTTGGACAGAGCTTTCACTGACGTGCAACGTCGGGTTGGGACAATGCGAAATGGATTCCATGGACGAGCACTTGGCTCTCCGGCTCGGCGCCGCCTGGAAACTGCGATACCAGGAGAGGCTGACGAATCGCGCGACGACTCGGCTGTTTCGATCAATTGAGGTCGCCAACGAAGCCCTCAGGATGACGTCACAAGGCTACCGCACCACCCGCGACGCGGCTTCCGCTTCGGTTCGCTGGGCAACGTCCGTGGAGATGCTTGCGGCTCCTGGGGAAGGATACGTAAGCAAGGACGATTGCTTCGCCTTGATCAAGGAAAACTCCTGCTCCGACGGTGAAGAGGAAATCGCTGCGGATATCTTTCAGCGGCTGTACAAGCTGCGGAATGACAGCGTCCACGGCCGCGAGATCGGTTTGGACCAGCTTCGTCCTTTTGGTGAGCGCGCTCCTCCGCTGCTTTCTCTCGCCTCGACGGTATATCGATTGGCGCTGGTCGCCTATCTGAACCGACACTGGCCGGCTTCGGCTCAGGATGCTGCGGAGGATCCGAGGACTGAGATGGCGCTGGGACTGCTCGATCCGCCTCGAGCCGATTACGAGGCGCACCTTGGCTACGGTCGAACAACTGACCACCGACCCTTTACCGGTGGCAAGGGAATGTACAACTCGGGAGTGTGAGAATGGGCGCGAGGATGAACGCTACTCGGTTCCGGATTCGGAACTACCGCAATATCGATGATAGCGGCTGGATCCCGCTGGAGAAGGTCACAGCCTTCGTTGGCCGCAACGAATCCGGCAAGACATCGCTGCTTAAGGCACTCCACAAATTCAATCCTGCGACGCCGGAGCCGTATGACGCGCAACGCGAGTTCCCACGCGACCGCTACACGCGCGACTACGTGTCCAGCGGATCACGGGGAGCGAATTGGCCGGTGTGCTCGGTTGAGTTCGAGATTCCGGAGGATCTCCGGGCTGAAATTGCGGCCTTCCTAGAGGAGGGAGCGGAGGCTCCCGGGAAAGTCATCGCGACGCGCCGTTACGATGGAACTCTCGAGTGCGAATACGACCCCGAGATGAGCGAGGGCCCGGTGACGCCCCGAGACGCGCTCGATGCGCTCGACCAGTTTGCGAAGAGAGCGCGCCGCGTGCCGGTGCCAGACCCCGCTCAGGAGGAATATTGGAGGGAGCGGCGCGGCCAGATAGCAGCGTGGGCAACGGAGTGTCAGGCCGAGCTGAGTGCCGTAACGGATCTGAGGGGTGCCGATGGAGAAGAGTTGTTGGCCCGGGTGGCGAGTGCGGCAGAACAATGGAGCGAGCCGGCTACGGCCGACATGGTGGAGGCCCTACAGGAATCGCTGAGGCCCATCCGCGAGGCGGCGAGCGAACCTTCGGTACGTGCCAGGGTTGACGAATTGATCGAACAGGCACTGCCAGTACTGATCTACTTCGAGAACTACGGGATTCTGGATGGTGCAGTCTGGCTGCCTCGATTCATCGACGACCTCGACCGGGAGCCGGCCGAGCCACGTGTACGAACGATCAACGCGATGTTCGGGCATGTAGGCCTCGATCCGAGGGACATCGCCGAGCTCGGCGAGGGAGAGACGAGGAGCGCCCGAGATCGCGGCGCGCAACCGACGCCGGAGCAGATCAAACGCGACCAAGAGCGCATGGAGGAACGATCGATCAAGCTTAATTCAGCCTCGAACGACATCAGCCGGAGGTTCTCGGAGTGGTGGTCCCAAAGGCGGCATAAGATTCGGTATCACGCCGATGGAGATTACCTCCGCATTTGGGTTGCCGATGACCGCCGCCCGGATGTCGAGATCGAACTCGAGGCTCGGAGCAAGGGCTTCCAGTGGTTCTTCTCGTTCTATCTCGTCTTCCTCGCGGAATCGCAAGGAGGACACAAGGACGCGATGTTGCTTCTCGACGAGCCCGGCCTGCACCTGCACCCGACGGCGCAGCAGGAGTTGATTCGGTTCTTCGAGAGACTTGCCAAGGACCACCTTCTCGCCTACACGACGCATTCTCCTTTTCTGATTGACGGCGAGCACCTGCACCGGGTCAGGCCGGTGACCGAGGACGAGCGGGGGCATTCGTGCATCAGCTCTGGGACGTGGCCGAGCGATCAAGAGACCATCTTCCCGTTACAGGCCGCCGCAGGATACGCAATGATCCGGGGGCTATTCCAGCACCACAGCAACCTGCTGGTGGAGGGGATGACGGACTTCTACTACCTGCATGCGTTGTCGCAGCTGTGTGCGAAATCGGGTCGCGCGTCATTGCCCGAGGACGTTCACGTTACGCCCTGCGGGGGAACCAAGAACGTTGGACGCTTGGCATCCCTGTTTCTCGGTCACAGGGTTCGTCCGGTCGTGCTCTTGGACGGCGACGATGCGGGACGAGTCCGGCATGACGCCCTGATGAAGGCACTCTACGTTGATTCTGGGTCGGACATTGTGATGCTCGACGAGGTGCTGAAGCGACCCGGCGACGACGTGGAAATTGAAGATGTCCTAGGGGAAGCCTTGGTTGTTTCCGCGGTCGGGGAAGTCTTGGAGAGCGCCTTCCAACTCGACGAAGTTGATCGGAGTGCCGGAAGCTTGCCAAGTCAGATCAAGGCTGCGGCGCGCCGCCAAGGAATCCAACTCCCGGACGGTTGGAAGGCGCTGGTGGCTCAGTCCCTGGTTACGTCATGGGCGGAAGGACGAAGCGAACCGCCGAAGGAAGTTCTTGATGATGCGGCAGCGCTCTTGGCGGCCCTCAATGAGAGGCTTGGCAAGTTCGATTCTAGGCAGTGACGACCACTACCGACCGCACGAGAGGATGAGATGGCCGATCAGTTGACTGTAGTAAACGCGTTCGTCTCGTATTCGCACACGGATCGCGGGTGGGCGCGGCAGGTGAAGAGAGAGCTACGGGCGGTGGGGATTGAGGCGTTCTTGGCACACGAAAATATACAAGTATCAGAGAAGTGGCGACGCCGGATCCTCCAGGAATTGGGACGCTGTGACCTGTTCGTGCCCCTCTTGAGCCAGAACTTCGTACACTCGAAGTGGGCACCGCAAGAAGCGGGATTCATCGTATCTCGCCCAGAAGTCGTTATCGCGCCGCTTTCAATTGATGAGACCGTGTCCTTCGGGTTCTTCGCAGATGTTCAATGTGGTTATATCGGCAGCGACGGCGTAACCTATGATCTTCATGTGGAGCCGTTGTTTGAGCGACTGGCCGACGCCGTTCCGCGGCAAATCTTGCCCACTCTGATTCGACGAGCGGCCAATGCAGGATGCTTTCGGCGTGCGGAGTTCCTAATGAGCCCACTGGTGCCACTCTTTCCGCTCCTCACCTCTTGGGAGGCGCAGACCCTAGCCGGGGCGGCGGTGGAGAACCCACAGATCTGGTCTGCCTGGCAGTGTAGGACTGAGTATCTGCCAGAGTTCATCCGTGAACATGAGAACAACATTGAGCCCGAGACGCTACGGATCCTGCAATACCAGATTGAGAAGAACGAACGATACATCCCCAGTCCCGAAGAACTGGCCGAGCGCGAAAGCGAAACGTACAGACAATGACGACTCACTATGTGAATGAGGAGCCGTGGCGTGACGGGATACATTGCCGCGCACCACTCCGATATTGGGTGAGTCCGATGGTGTAAGCGGTGTCCCGTACGCACGGGCCGGGTCGCGCTTTCTCCGGCCCCCGGGGTGCTGAACTCTGAGGGGATTAACGCTTCGGCTGATCGGATGTGCGGAGCTGAAAGGGAGTCGTAACCGGCAGGTGACGGCACGCGCGGCGAGTGCGCCGGGACCGATGTCGTGCGTGCCACTGGGACGATTCCATCGTCGCAGGCGCGGGCTACCAGCTGCTCGAAGGGCAGGGGTTCTCGGGCCACGGCGTTCTTGTGACATGGGCCTGCCGGTGCGCGCATTGCCTCACGCCGCGTTCTGGCGCAAACTCCGTTCCATGCTGCGCGGCACATGGACCCCGTCGAATCCCTGCAGACCCGTTCCGTCGGACCGGGGGCCGTAGGGTGGTGCGAACACCGTTCCACAAGCGGTGGGCACCGAAGAACGCCCCGACACCGCCCTCGCCGCCGCCGGAGGAGCAGGGCCGGTTCCAGCAGCTCCTGCGCGAGCTGTTTCAGTTCGACTGCGCGGATCTGGATTTCGGCATCTACCGGATCATGAACCACAAGCGGGAGGTCATCGACCGCTACATCGACCGGGAGCTGCCGGGTGCCATCCAGGAGGCCGTGAGCCAAGGGGCGCTCGAGACGGAGGCGAAGCGTGCCGACGTCTTCGAGGAAACGCGGCAGCAGGTGGTGGAGTCCTTCGGAGAGGACGCGATCGCGCCGAGCGGAGAACTCGTCAAGTACGAGGAGACCCCGCTCGGGAAGACGTACATCCTGTCGCGCGAGCGGGCCCGCCATTCCGAGTCCGCCGGGGACGTGCGCCGCGACATCTACAACCACCTGTACGCGTTCTTCAGCCGGTACTACCAGGACGGCGACTTCGTTCCGAAGCGGCGCTACTCGTGGGAGCACCCCTACGTCGTCCCGTACAACGGCGAGGAGGTCCACTTCCACTGGGCGAACCGCGACCAATACTACGTGAAGTCGGCGGAGCACTTCAAGGACTACACGTACCGGACTCCATCGGGAATCTCCGTCCGCTTCTTCCTGCGCTCGGCGCACGTCGAGCGGGACGACGTTAAGGGCAAGAAACGGTTCTTCTTCCCCCTGCCCGATACTGCGGAGTGGGACGGTGATCGCCGATTGCTGGACCTGCCGTTCGAATATCGTCCGCTGACCTCGGCCGAGGCGAAGGATCTCGGAGGGAAAGGACAGCAGGAAGCCATTCTGGAACGCGCCGAAGCAACCGTTGCCGACGCGCTCGCCGCGATGCCGGAAGCGGCGCTGGCGCTGCTGGACAAGACAGCGGTGGGTGAAGACGACGCCGCGCCGACCCTGTTCGCGCACCACGCACAGCGCTTTGCTCGGAAGGTCACCTCGGACTACTTCATCCACCGCGATCTGAAGGCGTTCCTCGGCCGGGAACTCGACTACTATCTCAAGTCGGAGGTTCTGGGGCTCGGTGCGCTCGAAGCGGGGGGCGAGACGAGGGCCGACGCTTGGCTCGACAAGTTGCGCGTCATCCGCGAGGTGGGCGGAAACATCATCGACTTCCTTGCCCAGATCGAAGGCTTCCAGAAGATGCTCTGGGAAAAGCGTAAGTTCGTCGTGGACGCGCAGTACTGCGTGGCCGTCCGATTGCTTCCCGAGGAGCTTCGATCCCGCGTCCTGGAGTGCGAAGCGCAGTGGGACGAGTGGCGCTCCCTGGGCTGCATCGTGGATGACGACACCCTGTTCGCCGAGGGAGAAGATCCGGTTGCCCGCCGCGACTTCTTGGAACGGAATCCAGGGATTCTCCTCGACACCCGACACTTCGACTCGACGTTTGTTGACAACATCCTCGCTGCCGTTGGCGACATCGATGACATGACCGACGCGGTGGCCACGAAGGGCGAGAACTGGCAGACGCTGAACCTGCTGCAGGAGAGGTACAGAAGCCACCTGGCTTGCATCTATACCGATCCTCCCTACAACACCGGCGATTCCGAGATTCTCTATCGAAATGGCTACCTGCACTCGTCTTGGCTCACACTAATGGCGGATCGTTTGAGCATTAGCGGAACTCTGCTGCGGGACGATGCTGTTGCCTTTGTTGCCATTGATGATTTTGAAATGCGCAACCTGTGCGCCGTTGTCGATACCGTGATGCCGGATTTCGCACGTGAGATGATCATCGTGAATCATCATCCTCAAGGGGGAAAGGCCAAGACTCTGGCTGCGACGCACGAATACATGGTCACGTGCGTGAGAGGAGGGCGAGTTCTGAGAGCACGCCACGCGGCGTCCGATGTGGAAAATCGGCCCTTCAAGAGGAGTGGTACGGCCGCGAGCAACTTTCGCGCAGGTCGTCCGAACAGCTTCTACGCCATACTGGTAGACCCTGACTCGCGTCGAGTGGTGGGAATCGAGCCTCCGCCGTCGGCGGAGGATGCGAGCTATCCGCGAGAACCGACAGAAGACGGGTACGTGCGGGTTTACCCGATGGGTAAGGACGGCAGCGAAAGGGTATGGCGGCGAGCGTACGAATCGTGTCGTACGCTAGTCCGTGATGGTGAGTTGACGGCGACCGCCAGAATGACAATCTATCACACCCTGAAGCCGGAGGATCGAGCAGCTGCGGTGTTTAGCAACTGGACAGATACCCGCTACAATGCGAGTACTTACGGTGCCAACCTGCTGACCGATCTCATGGGAACTCCGAATATGTTCCCTTATCCCAAATCGGTTCACACGGTAGGGGATGCCATTGCGTCGGTTGGAGCAGACGGTGACGCGCATGTACTCGACTACTTCGCCGGCTCCGGCACCACCGGGCACGCCGTCATCAACCTCAACCGGGAAGATGGCGGTCGCCGCAAGTTCATCCTAGTGGAGATGGGCAAGCACTTCGACACCGTGGTCATGCCGCGGCTCAAGAAGGTGGCGTTCTCCCCCGAGTGGACGAACGGGACCGCGAAGCGGGAGGCCACGGCGGAGGAGTCCGAGCGCGGCCCGCGCATCATCAAGTACTTCCGCCTGGAGAGCTATGAGGACGCCCTGAACAACATCGAGTTCGAAGAAGGCGAGGAGAGCCTGTTCGAGCTGGAGGACTACCTGCTGCGCTACATGCTCGAATGGGAAACGAAGGGGAGCGCGACGCTGCTCAACGTCGCGGCGCTGGAACGGCCGTTCGATTACAAGCTTCGGCTGGGCGGACACGGGGACGGCGCGGAGGAGATCGTGGATCTCGCGGAGACCTTCAACTACCTGCTCGGGCTCGCCGTCCGCACACGCCGAACGTACGAGGACGACGGCCGCCGGTATCTCGTCTATGCGGGGGAGACGCGGGACGGTAGATCTGCGGTTGTCATCTGGCGCGACACGGAGGGATGGACGGCGGAGGACCGGGAGCGGGACCGGGACTTCGTGGCGAAGCACGAGATGACGGCGGGGGCGGACGAGATCTGGATGAACGGCGACTCTATGGTGGAGGACGCGCGTCCGCTGGAGAACCTCTTCAAGCAGCGCATGTTCGCGTCCACGGACGGCTGATGACCCCCGGTCGCCCCAGCACCATTCTCCGCCGCCTCGAGGCGGAACTCCTGCTGCTGGGCTGGGCGAACCGGCAGTTCGGGTTCGAGACCAACCAGGCGCTCTTCGACGCCTTGAAGGATGCGCGCGAGGGGTATGAGGACGGCCGCAGCCATGTGGCCCGCATGCTCGCGAGCCGGGAACGCCTGCTGGTTCAGCCGAGCGACCTGGCCCGCTACGACGACAACGTGCGACGCCGCCTCGACTCCATAAACAGAGGACGGCGCGAGCCGATCACCCTGCGGTACTTCCAGCAACTCGCGGCGCTGTACGCGGAACTCTTCCTCGATCGGCGGGCCACCGCCCCGGAAGCTCTCGCGCGGGAGATCCACCGCTATGTCCGGGAGAAGGTGCACGGCCTGGGCACCTCCTACCCGATCCGGGAAATCACGCCGGACGACCTGAACAAGCTTGCGTTCTGGATGGCGACGGGGAGCGGCAAGACGCTCATCATGCACCTCAACTACCTTCAGTTCCTGCACTACGGCGGGGCAGAGGGCCTGGACAACATCATCCTCATCACGCCCAACGAAGGGTTGAGCGCCCAGCATATGGAAGAGATGGCCGCGTCCGGCATCCCCTCGGCGCGTTTCGGCGAGGCCGGGCTCCTCGCGGGCGGACGCCGTACAGTGCGGGTGACCGAGATCACGAAGCTGGTCGACAAGCGCCGCGGGAAGGGGACGGGCGTCAGCATCGAGGTGGACGCCCTCGGCGACCGCAACCTCGTATTCGTGGACGAGGGCCACCGGGGCGCGAGCGGGGAAGCGTGGCGGGCGGTGCGCGAGGCAGTGGCCGCGCGCGGTTTCACCTTCGAGTACAGCGCCACCTTCGGGCAGGCGCTGGCGGCGGCGCGCGACAACCAACTCACCCTCGACTACGGCAAGTCGATCCTGTTCGACTATTCGTACCCCTACTTCCACCGGGACGGGTTCGGAAAGGACTTCCGCGTCCTCAACGTGTCGGGGCAAGATCCGCCGCCGGAGCTGGCCGACCAGCTCTTGTTCGGCAACCTCCTCTCCTTCTACGAGCAGCTCCGCGCCCACGGCGAGAGCGCCGCCGCGCTGCGCGCCTACAATCTGGAGAAGCCGCTGTGGGTCTTCGTGGGCGGGAGCGTTAACGCGGTCTACAGGCGGCGCGGGCGGGACACGAGCGACGTGCTCGCCGTGCAACTCTTCCTCCACCGCGTGCTCAACGAGCCCGCCTGGGCGCGGGAGACCATCGCGAGGCTGCTGCGGGGCGAGTCGGGGCTGTACGCGGCGTGGAACGTGGACCTGTTCGCGGACCGCTTCAACGAGTTGGCGAAGCTCGGGGAGTCCCCGGACCAGATCTACGCCGACATCCTCCGCACCGTGTTCCACGCGGAGGGTCCCGGGGGTCTGCGTCTGTGCGACATTCGCGGCGCTCCGGGCGAAATCGGTCTGAAGGCGTCCGGATCCGACGACTACTTCGGCCTCACCTACATCGGCGATACGTCGAAGTTCAAGAAGTTGGCGCTGGCAGCCGACGCGGGGATCAGCTTCGAGCCGGACGCCGTGGGCGGCTCCATGTTCGGCCGGGTCAACGAGGCCGGGGCCACCGTCAACGTGCTCATCGGCGCCAAGAAGTTCGTCGAGGGCTGGAACTCGTGGCGCGTGTCGAACATGGGCCTCATGAACGTGGGACGGGCCGAGGGCTCCGAGATCATCCAGCTCTTCGGCCGGGGCGTGCGGCTCAAGGGCAGGGGGATGTCGCTCAAACGGAGCGCCTATCTGGACGGCCCCCACCCGGACAAGGTGGGGCTCCTGGAAACCCTCAACATCTTCGCCGTGCGCGCCGACTACATGAAGAAGTTCCGCACCTATCTGGAGCGGGAGGGACTCGAGGCGAGGGACAGCGTGACGCTGCGCGTGCCGGTGCGGGCCAACGAGGAGTTCCTGGGCCGAGGACTCGTGGTTCCGGCCCTCCCGGAGGGCAGCGACTTCGAGACCGAGGCGAACTTCGCGCTCGGCGCCGGCGCGGGACTTCCGGTGAAGATCGACCGCGCTACGCGCGCCTCCTCGTGGGAGAGCGGGGCCCGAGGCAGCGAGGCGATCGAGGGAGCGGCCGGGCACACGCGACCCGCCGCCGAGCTACCGCTGGGGCTGGTGGACTGGGAGCGGGCGTACCTCGACCTCATGGAACACCGGCGACAGAAGGGGATGCGGCCGCTGGCCGTCCCCGGGCCGGATGGCCTGCGGTCGCTCGTCGAGAACGGAGCCGCGACGGTGTCGGCCGACGAACACGTGTTCGAGCCCCGGAACTGGCACGACCGCGAGGATCTGCAGGCGATCGTGCACGCCGTGCTCCGGCGAACTGCGGATCGGTGCTGGCAGATGGAGCGGCGGACGTGGGAGGCCGAGCGCATGAAGTACCGCGAGGTGGACGGCGCCGACCCCAATCTTCTCCTGAATGTCGACCCGGAGGCGGCCAGCGCCTGGCCCGCCGGGCCGCAGCCCCACTACGTCGTGACGATCCCGCACGCCGACCGCGCTCTGCGCGACGAGATCGTCGAACTCATCGAACAGCGGGGCAAGCTCTACGAGCAGGAACTCGGCCCGCTGGCCCGCATCCACTTCGACCGCCACCTGTACCAGCCGCTGCTGATCGAGTCCTCGAACGCCGACGTGAAGATCTCCCCGCCGCCCCTCAACGAGAGCGAGAAGCGGTTCGTGCGCGACCTCCGCGACTGGTGGCGGGACTCGGGCAGCGTCCTCCACCCTGAAGCGGAACTCTTCCTGCTCCGAAACCAGGCCCGGGGCCGCGGCGTGGGCTTCTCGCTGGAGGGACGCGGCTTCTACCCGGATTTCATCGTCTGGCTGATCGACGGGGGGCACCAGCGCGTCGTGTTCGTCGAACCGCACGGCATGCTCCACGCCCGCGCCTACGCGGAGGATGAGAGGGCCCGCCTACACGAGCGGCTCGCGGATCTCGCGGACGCCATCGCCGAGCGCAGCGGCGTCCCCGTCGGCACGGTGTCTCTCGACTCATACATCGTGTCCGCCACCTCCCACGCCGAACTTCGCCCGCGCTACGACGACGGCTCTTGGAGCCCCGAGGACTTCGCCCGGAAGAACATCCTCTTCCCAGACCCAAGCCGCCGTTACATGGAGACCCTCCTCGCTCCATAGCGTCGCCTTGGAGCAGCAGGGGTGGCGGAGGTCGCGTCTTCCCCACGGAACTTGACGTGTCCCTCGCACCTCTCTGGTCATCTGGTGCGCATTGAACAACGATTGTCGGAGGTTCTGCATTCCGGCAGCGCTCTGGAGACCCCCCAAAAAAGGACATCGGAATGGTTATGTACCGGGATTACGTGAGCGACTTTCCTCGCCGATGTTCGAGGCTGCTCAGGGAGCTTTGTTCCACGACGCAAAGTATGGATCTGGAGGTGACCCACCTTCTCTCGATCACGACGGTCGGTCTGACCGTTCCCTACGAGCGACTCAGAAAGGGAAGCCGAACCCCGCATCCGTCGGATGATCGCCGCCGCTACAAGAGGGCGGCCTCCGAGTACAACAGACTCCTTGAGAAAACCTTCCCTTCGTCTCAACTCTGGCTCGACGGGGCATCGACGTGGCGGACGGGCGAGGTCGAAGACGTTAGAGCACAAGCACCGGATTTTGTTCCGGCATTCGCAAGCGCCGAGCCCATGCAACCCGACTACAGGGCAGAGTGTGTGGTGAGGATCATGCGCAACGCCCTGGCACACGCCAACATCGTGACCAGGGGGACCAGGGGTCGGGAGATCAACGACATCATGTTCCTCTCTGAGAAGAGATACCCGGCCTTCCGTTTCGTCGCCGTTGAGCCGGAAGACCTCCGCAAGTTCATGATGAACTACTTCGAGTTTCTCAGCCGCTTGGACTTGGGCAGGGGACAACTGGTCGGTGGAGCACCCGAAGCTGCCTAGTGTAGTGCCGCTAAAGAGCGATGTACATAACGTTGAGGGGGTGCTATCTTTCATGCATGCCCAAGATACGAAGGATCCGATTGCGACCCGGGGACCGCAAGGAGCTCGAGAGCTGGGTTCGGGCCCGCACGACCCCGCAGCGGCGCGTCGAGCGCGCCCGGATCATCCTCGGCTCGGCCGACGGCCTGTCGGCCCGGGCTCTACGCCGGGAGGTGGGCGTCTCGCCGCCGACGGTGAAGCGCTGGCTGGACCGGTATGAGGCGGACGGTCCGGCGGGACTGGAGGACCGGCCCCGCGCGGGGCGTCCGCGAACGAGCATCACGCCGGAGGTGGAGGCTGAGATCGTGCGCCGGACGCTGGAGGAGAAGCCTCCGCGGGGGACGCACTGGAGCACGCGCCTGATGGCGGAGGCGGCCGGGGTGCACCACAGCCAGGTGGGGCGGGTGTGGCGCGCGCACGGGCTGAAGCCCCACCTCACGCGCACCTTCAAGCTCTCGACCGACCCGGAGTTCGTGGAGAAGCTCCGCGACGTGGTGGGGCTGTACGTGGACCCGCCGGAGCGGGCGGTCGTGTTCGCCTTCGACGAGAAGAGCCAAATCCAGGCGCTGGACCGCACGCAGCCGGGGCTTCCGTGGAAGAAGGGCCGGTGCGGCACGATGACGCACGACTACAAGCGCCACGGGACGACGACCCTGTTCGCGGCGCTGGACGTGGCGACCGGGGAGGCGATCCACAAGTGCATGCCCCGCCACCGGCACCGGGAGTTCCTCCGCTTCATGGCCGAGGTGGAGACGCGGGTCGATCCGGAGCTGGACCTTCACGTCATCCTCGACAACTACTCGACGCACAAGCACGGGAAGGTGGAGGCGTGGCTGGAGAAGCACCCCCGGGTGAAGTTCCACTTCATCCCCACGTCGTCCTCGTGGCTCAACCTCGTCGAGCGCTTCTTCTCGGAGCTGGCGCAGCGCCGGCTCAAGCGGCTCGCCGTGACCAGCGTGAAGCAGCTGACCGACACGATCACGGCCTACATCGACGACCGGAACCGGGACCCGGCGCCGTTCAAGTGGACCGCCGCCGTGGAGGACATCCTGGCGAAAGTGAACCGTGCGAACTCCACTTTAGCGGCACTACACTAGCGTCGGCTTCTATCCCGCCCGCGGTCGCGATGTGCGGGCGTCCGCAGCGCTTCTCGCCCCTTCGTCGACCGGATCCTGTACTGCGACGTCAACGCGCGGCTGGTCCCGTACTGGAACCGGATGAAGCGCACCCTTCCCCCGGCCCCTGCGGCGAGTTCAAGTGCGGCCGACGCGCACACTGCGCTTGTGGGCAATCCGCGGATCAGCGTCGCGTTCCATCGAGGGGACAGCCTGGGCGAGGGCGGGAGCGGGCTCAGCATCGTCAGGGGCCGCTTGGCGGGGACGATTCCGGATCGGTTCCCTGCACAGGTTGGGCTCCTTATAACGGACGGCGCGAACCTCTGGCCCAACGAGCTCAGGCGGCTCACGCGTGCCAGCGGAGTGGCGACTCATGGCTGGCGGCTGCGCCCCGCTCTGGACCAAACCCGCCTCAAGTCGCATGGACTCTGGATCATCACCGCAACGAAGGGAAGCTAGCCAGGAATCCGACCTGAGGTTCCTGCCTGGGGTGGTTGTTGGGAGTCCCCTGTGAAGCCTCATGCCAATCGAAAATCGGACTTTCAATTGGCATAGGCCGATACAGGGGCACGGAGACTCCCATGATGGCTCGAGATCTCGCGCCGGTGAGCAACTATCTTGGGATCCAGAACCAGCGCCGGCGGGCGTCGGCGCCACGGGCGTCAGCCCTCGCGGGCCTCCGCGGCCGCCCGCCGCATCGCCTTCTTCCGCTCGGTCGGGCCCAGGAGGCGCTTGCGGAGGCGGATCGCGTCGGGCGTGACCTCGATCAACTCGTCGTCGTTGATGAACTCGAGCGCCAGTTCCAGCGTCAGTACGCGCGGCGGCTCCAGGCGGACGTTCTCATCGGCGGCCGCGGCCCGCATGTTCGTGAGCCTCTTGCCCTTGGACACGTTGACCTCGAGGTCGCCGGGGCGGACATGCTCCCCCACGATCATCCCGCCGTAGACCTCGACGCCGGGCCCCACCAGCATCTCGGCCCGCTCCTGCAGATTGAAGAGAGCGAAGGCCACCGACGTCCCCGGGCGGTCGGCGACCAGCACGCCCTTGCGCCGGTGTTCGAGATGGCCCGCACGGGGTCCGTACTCGAGGAAGCGGTGGTGCAACTGGCCCTCGCCGCGCGTGTCGGCGAGGAACTCGGAGCGGTATCCGAACAGGCCCCGCGCAGGGAGTCTGAAGTCGAGCCGAACGGGCCCCTGGTCCGTCGGCCGCATCGACAGGAGTTCCGCGCGCCGGCCCCCCATCTTCTCCATCACCACGCCGACCATCTGCGCGGGGACTTCGACCACGGCCTCTTCGTACGGCTCCAGGATCTCGCCGCCGGGACCCTCGCGCAGGATGACGCGGGGGCGCGAGACGGAGAACTCGTATCCCTCGCGACGCATCGTCTCCATGAGGATGGTGAGGTGCAGTTCCCCGCGGCCCGAGACGGCGAAGGTGTCGGGCGATTCCGTGGGCTCGACGCGGAGGGCGACATTCCGCTCCAGCTCGCGGAAGAGGCGCTCGCGGAGCTGTCGCGTGGTGACGTACTTCCCCGTCCGCCCGGCGAACGGGGCGTCGTTGACCCGGAAGTCGACCGCGAGGGTGGGCCGCTCGACGGCGATCCCCCGCAGACGCTCCCGGTGGTCCGGGTCGGCCACCGTCTGGCCGATTTCCACGCCCTCGAGCCCGGCCAGCGCCACGATGTCTCCGGCGCCCGCGTGCGGAATCTCGATCCGCTTCAGCCCCTCGAATCCGTAGATGCGGAGTACGCGGGACGGGATCGCCTCGTCGGCCGGGACGGCCCCCGGCTCTCCGAGCGGAAGCAGAACGACGCGATCCCCCTCGGCGACCGCGCCCCGCTCGATGCGGCCGATCGCGATGCGTCCGACGTAGGCGGAGTGATCCAGGGTCGAAGCCAGCATCTGGAACGGCCCCGCGGCGTCGCCGGCCGGGGCGGGGACGCCGGAAACGATCGTCTCGAACAGCGGCTCCAGATCTCCGCCGCGCGCCTCGATCTCCCGCGCCGCCCATCCCTCCCTCCCGCTCGCATACAGAAACGGCGCGTCGAGTTGAGCCTCGGTGGCGTCCAACTCGAGAAACAGCTCCAGCACGTCGTCGTGCACCTCCGCAGCGCGCTGCCCGGACCGGTCGACCTTGTTGATCACGACGATGGGCGCGAGTCCCAGTGCGAGGGCCTTCCGCGTCACGAAACGCGTCTGCGGCATGGCGCCCTCGGCCGCGTCCACCAGCAGGAGCACGCCGTCCACCATCCTCAGGATGCGCTCGACCTCGCCCCCGAAGTCCGCGTGGCCCGGCGTGTCGACGATGTTGATGCGGGTCTCGCCCCAGCGCACCGCCGTGTTCTTGGAGAGGATCGTGATCCCGCGCTCCCGCTCCAGCGGGTTGGAGTCCATGACCCGGTCCTTCACTCGCTCGTGGGACTGGAAGGCACCCGCCTGCCGAAGCATGTGATCGACGAGGGTCGTCTTCCCGTGATCGACATGGGCGATGATCGCGACGTTCCGGATGTCCCGTCTCTGGGGCGTCAAACGGGCCTCGATGTTCTCGTGGTCCTGCTCGTGGTCCTGCTCGTGGTCCTGCTCGCGGTCGTCGCGGGGCAGGGGATCCTACGCCCCCGGCTCCGAACCACAAAGCCGGGCCCGGGGAACGGCCGCGCCTGTTGTGCATGGCTGCGCGGGGTCTGCTAGGTTACCCCGGCACCATGGTGCGGCTGGCGGGTATGAAGCTTGACCTTACGGTCCTCGCGTTCCACGCATGGAGAATACGCTGGCTTTCACGAAGCTGAAGACCCGCACGACGCTCCTCACCGTCGCCCTGCTCGCGGCCGGCTGCGCGGACGCGACGCGGCCCGAAGCCGTGTTCATGGGCACGCTCAACGTCGTCGTGGCGGACGATGGCGTCGGGGCGCGGGGCTCCTTCGAAGGACGGCTCAGCGCGGACTTCCGGGTCTCGATCTCCCGGGATGGGAGCGACTGGGTCCACCTCGGCGTGCCGACGCAGGTCGATCTCCAACTCCAGGACGCCGGGGGCGCCCTCTTCCTGCACCCGCCCATCGACGTTCCCGCGGGAACGTATCCGTACCTCAGAATCGTCGGCGGCTGGGGCCTGGCGCGCATCGAGGGCGGCGCGGAGGTCGGGGGTCGCAGCTTCCCCGATCCCGTGCACCTGCGGGTCGGGGAGGAACGGCTCGCAATCGAGACCCGTCTCCCGACCGCGATCTTCGTCGCGCCGGGAGGGCACATGACGCTCCGGGTCGACCTCAACAGCGAGGCGTGGGTCTCGCCGGAGAATCTCGAGGCGGGCCGCGTTCCGGCGGCCGATGTCGAGACCGCCCTCACCGGCCGAGCGCACGAGAGGTTGCCGGCGCTCGTCGTCCCGCCTCCGAACCGACAGGCGTAGCCGCTTGTCGCGGCTGGTGGCGGTGGCCGGGCTGGCGATCGCCTTCGTGTGGGCTTCGCTCTGGCTCCGCTTCCGTGACGCGCCGTCCGAACCGCCGCCCGAGCCTCCGGATCTCCGCGTGTGGGACTATGTCGGCTGTCACCGGCTCCAGTTCGACAGCTGGGTCGCGGACGAGGACGGCGAAGCGCCCGACGGCGACCCCCCGGTGGTGCGATCCCTCATGCTGTTCCCCGACTCGGTGGACGAGTACGGGAGGCAGATGAACGCCTACCGCGCCGTGCCGCTGGAGGCCGACCTGGACCTCTCGCGACTGGAGACGCGCTGGTTCCCCCGGGCCGACACCCTGTGGTTCGTGTGGTCGAGCCCCGAAGTGCGGGGCGCGGTAGCGCTGCGGACGGCCCGCGGGGGGATGGCCGGACGGGCGGTGGCGCGGCTGCGGGGGCGAGCCGACGGCACGAACGCGGGGGGCGGCGGCTCGCTGCAGGCTCCGGTCTCGGCCTGGGAAGTGAACTGCCACTCGCTCCGCCCCGACCGGATCGGCCCCGTCGAGCGCTAGCTGCTAGAGGAATGAGGGGTCGAACCCCTCCGAGGCCTTTTCCCGCTCCTCCTCGCGCACGAGGGTGAGGATCGCGCCCTGTGGTGCGACGAGATACCGGGTGCCCTCGAAGGTGATCTCGACCGCGGCCTTCCGGAAGAAGAGGGCGTAGTCGCCCGGCCGTGCCTGCATGGGGAGGTAGCGCGCCTCGGTTGCGCCGATCTTCCACGGCTCATCGCCCAGTTCCGCGGGTGGCCCCACCGGCGTACCGGGGCCCACCGCCACCACCGTGCCCGCCTGCACGGCCTGTTTGTCGATCGCGGTGGGAGGCAGATAGAGGCCGACGTTGGTGCGCTCTTCGCCCTCCAGCGGTTCGATGAGCACACGGTCTCCGACGACGATGAGTCTCTTATCGCTCACGGCCTCTCCTGCGGGCGTCCCTTCCGTGGCGGGTGGACTGCGGGGCGGGCCGACGCCGGATCGCCGGGTCCCGGCGCCCCCGATCCGGCACGATAGGGCGCAGGACCGCCTCCGGACAGGCTTCAGCGCGTCGAAATCCGGCCCTTGGAGTCGGGTTCGAGGCGGGCGCGCTCCTCCTCGATGAAGCTGTCCACGTTCTCGGGGACGAACAGCTTGTCGGCGATGCGGGCGATTTCCTCCGCCTCGCGCCATCGGGCCTCGAGTTCCTTCAGTTCTCCCTCCAGCGCCTCGCGCTCGGCCTGCTCGTGCGTCGCCATCTCGATCGCCAGCCGCACATCCACCTTGAGTCCCGCCAGCGTGCCCGGCAGGGGCTTCATTAGTTGCTCGGGATTCAGGGTCGAGAGCTTTGACTTGGGTAACTTGGAGAAATCACGCAGCGCCAGATCCGCCGCCTCCGGGAGAAAAGCTTCGGGATGACCGGCCTCCTCGATCCGGGCCACGGCCGTACGCACCGTCTTCCGCCCGCCACCGCGCCGGTTCGCATGAGCCATGAGCTGCCCGGCCAGCCCGATCGCCTCGCTGCCGTGCACGATCATCGTGTGTCGCCGGTTCTTTCGCTTCGTAGTCCTCGCCCACTTGTCCCACCCGGGGATGTGATCGACCTGGATGTCCCATCCCGAGGCGTCGGTGCTCGGGACGAGGCGCGACGTGTAGAGGTGTTTCCGCTGGACCCGGATCGGTTCGTCGAACTCGTCCCTGAGACGGAGGATCACACGACTGCGATACCACTGCTCCATCGCTTTGGGGATCGTCCAGACTCCCCCCATCGTTGTCGGGACGGCCACGACGGCCGCTGCGACGCTGCCGGCGACGAGTATCCCTCCTGCGGTCAAGGCCGCTCCGGTGGTTAGCATCGCCCGTCGGCGCCGCCGGCCGAACTGGTCGCCATAGCGCCACGCCGCGAACTCCTGGCGGACGGGATCGCCGACCCGGACGAGTACGAGGCCCTCTTTCAGCTTCGCGAGTCCGATGTTCTCGGAGGAGACCCGCGTGCGGGTGTCGCGGAAGGCGCGCTCGCACGCTTCGATCGCCTCCCAGCGGGTCTCGAGCGGGGAGAGATTCCAGCGTTCGCAGCGCCGGCAGACGACCCAGAGCCGCCCCTTGGCCCCGTCGAAGGCGAGGCGGCGCCCGACCGGGAACTTCTCGATGGCCTCGTTCCGGTCGAGGTCGCCGTGGCAGAAGATGCACGTCGTATACATTCAGACCTTCTTCCGGACGTCATTCGTCGGGCTCGCGGGGGCGGCGTCGATTCGCTCGCGCTCGTCGGCGATGAAGCTGTCGACGCTCTCGGGGACAAAGAGATTATCGGCGATGCGGGCGATCTCCTCCGCCTCTCGCCACCGCGCCTCGAGCTCCTTCAGTTCTCCCTCCAGCGCCTCGCGCTCGGCCTCCTCGTGCGTTGCCATCTCGATGGCCAGCCGCATGTCCACCTTCAGGCCTGCCAGCGAGCCTGGAAGCGGCTTCGACATCTTCTCAATCTTCTTTGGGGACCACTTCCGCTTCCTGGATTGCCGCAGGTCGCGGAGTGCCACCTCGGCCGCCTTCGGGAGAAACGCCTCGGGGTGACCAGCGTCCTCGATCCGGGCGACAGCCTGACGAACCGCGCGCGCGGCTCCTCCCCTACGGTTGGCGTGAGCCATCAGTTGCCCAGCAAGTCCGATCGCCTCGGGGCCGTGTACGATCATCGTCTCCCGCTGGCCTCTGAACCCCTTCGGTCGGCCCAAAAACCATGCGCGCAGCCTGTCGGAGCGCTTGTCCCAGCCAGGAAGGTGATCGACCCGAAGGCTCCAGCCGGGCCCATCGTTCTCGGGCACGAGGCGAGACGTGTAGAGATGCTTCCTCAATATCTGGATGGGGTCGCCACTCTCGTCC
The DNA here is from genome assembly GCF_965222475.1 of Candidatus Palauibacter sp. Taxonomy (GTDB): domain Bacteria; phylum Gemmatimonadota; class Gemmatimonadetes; order Palauibacterales; family Palauibacteraceae; genus Palauibacter. The sequence continues at coordinate 1,016,912 of NZ_CBDCUB010000008.1, forward strand.
CTGAGTTGGAGGATTAAGCGCTCCCGATACCAGCTTTGCATCGCTGCGGGCACTCCTCCGAAGGCTCCCAGGGAGAAGCCGGCCACTGCACCGCCGATGGCGATCGCCCCTCCTGCGGTCACAGCGGCGCCGGTGACGAGCATGGCCCGCCGTCGGCGCCGGCCGAACTGGTCTCCGTAGCGCCACGCGGCGAACTCCTGGCGGACGGGGTCGCCCACCCGCACGAGTACGAGACCTTCCTTCAGCTTCGCGAGTCCGATGTTGTCGGAGGCGACCCGCATGCGGGTGCTCTCGAACGCCCGCTCGCACGCCTCGATGGCCTCCCACCGGGTCTCCAGCGGCGAGAGGTTCCAGCGTTCGCAGCGCCGGCACACGACCCAGAGCCTTCCCTTCGCCCCGTCGAACGCCAGCCGCCGCCCGACCGGGAACTCCTCGATGGCTTCGTTCCGGTCGAGGTCGCCGTGGCAGAAGATGCACGTCGTATACACTCAGACGCTCTTCCGGACGTTCTTCGGTGGTTTCGCGGGGTCGACGTCGATTCGCTCGTGCTCCTCGGCGATGAAGCTGTCAACGCTCTCCGGGACGAGCAGCTTGTCGGCGATGCGTGCGATTCGCCTCGGCTTCGCGCCACCGCGCTTCGAGTTCCTTGAGTTCTCCCTCGAGGGCTTCGCGTTCGGCTTCCTCGTGCGTCGCCATTTCGATCGCCAGCCGCAGGCTCTCGCTCATGCCGGCAAGCGTACCGGGCAGAGGTTTGCGGAGTCGTTCGATGCTTCCTGCGGGCAGGTGGTCCTTGGCGGTTTCCTGGAAGACGCGCGACGCCATTTCCGCCGCCTCGGGAAGAAACACCTCGGGGTGGCCGGCGCTCTCGATCCGCCTCACCGCCGTGCGGATCGCACCCTCCTTGCCTCCGCGCCGGTTGGCTTTCGCCATCAACTTTCCGGCGAGCTCCATCGCCTCGCGTCCGTGGATGATCATCGTGCTTCGCCCGTCCCCCCCGCTCCAGCCCGGACGGTGATCGACGCGCAGCCCCCAGCCACGGCCCTCGCGATCGGGCAGGAGACGAGATGTGTAGAGGTGTTTCCGCAGGACCCGGACCGGCGCTCCGCGCTGATTCAGGGTCCGGAGGACAACGCGATTGAGGTACCACGTCTTCGTCACCCTGCTCGTCAGCCAGAGTCCGCCCAGGGACAGCGCGCCTCCCACCACGAGAGCCCCTGCGGCGGTCGCGACGGCTCCGGTGATCAACATGGCCCGTTTACGGCGCCGGCCGAACTGGTCGCCGTAACGCCAGGCCGCGAACTCCTGGCGGACGGGGTCGCCGACCCGGACGAGTTCGAGTCCTTCCCTGATCTTCGCGAGCCCGATGTTGTCGGAGGAGACGCGCATGCGGGTGCTCGAGAACGCGCGCTCGCACGCTTCGATCGCCTCCCACCGCGTCTCCAGCGGGGAGAGGTTCCAGCGCTCGCAGCGCCGGCACACCACCCAGAGGCGCCCCCTCGACCCGTCGAAGGCGAGACGGCGGCCGACCGGGAAGTCCTCGATCGCCTCGTTCCGCTTGAGATCCGCGTGGCAATAGATGCACGTCGTAAACATTGCCCTCCCTGATCCGTTCCCACCGGAATCTCGTCACCAGACCCGGCCCGGGATACCCGCCATCGACACGACTTCATCATGGGGATGGTGCCGATATGAAGGCTTGCAATATAAAGATTCTCTTTATATCTTCCGATCCGAACGCAGATCGAACCGCTTCCCCGCCATGGGAGACGGAAACATGCAGGTCAGGCTGAGCAAGCGAATCAACGAGCTTCTGGTGCTCGCGGTACTGGAACGCGGGCCCGCCCACGGCTACCAGATCGCGCTCTCGGTCGAGGAGCGCAGTGCGGGCGCGTTCTCCTTCCAGCACGGGACGCTGTACCCGATCCTGCACCGGCTGGAAGCCAAGGGGCAGGTCAGGGGGTCCTGGGACGGCGAAGGTCGCCGTCGCAAGACGTACGAGATCACCCGTGCCGGGCGGGAGGAACTCGCGGACGGGGCGGCCGATCTGGAGCGGCAGTTTCGACTCCTGTTCGAGCTGCTGGGGGGGACCCATGCGGCGTAAGCACCCGTTGGAGGAGGTCGAACGCGGCCTCAAGGTGTCGCCGCGACGCCGTCTCGAGCTGATCGAGGAACTGGGCGCGGACGCGGAGGCGCTGCAGGAGGCGCTGGAGCGTCGCGGTCACCGCCCGGCCCGGGCCCGGCGCGCCGCGCTGCGGCAGCTCGTCCCGACGGAGGAGGCTCTCTCGGAGCTTGAGGCGCAGCATGCGCCGGCTCTGGGCCGCCGGCTGCGGGCGGCCGGGTGGCTGGACCGGGCGGAACGTGTCGGCATCGCCGGGGCCACGATCCTGGCCGGCGCCGCGGCCCTCGTGGCGGTTCGATGGCACGCCCCGGCCGGCGCGGCCGCCATTCTGGCGTGGCCCCAGGTGGCTGTTGTCGCGTTCCTCGCCACCAACTGGACCCGGGCGGCCAAACGCCTGTGGATCGACGGCGATCTCCGCCCCGAGCCGCGTCGACGCCTGTGGGAACGGCAGGTCGGCCTCGTCGTCGCTGCGGTCGCCCTCGGGGCGCTGGGTGCCGCGTGGGAGGGCTACACCGCCCTCGGTGCGCTCGAAGCCGAAGCCGCTGCGACACCGGCCCTCTGGGAGGCGGTCCGCCGCGGCGTCTCCTTCGCCGCGCTCGGGGTCGGCGCGGCGATCTGCGGACTCTTCGGCTGGCTCGCGATCACACCGCGCCTCATCAGCGACGAGACGATCGAGGGCCGCATCTCCCGGCTATTCGCCCCTTCGCCACTCACCCTGACCTCGTCCGCACGGACTTCAGCCACGCGGAGGTAATGATGTCCTTCTTCGCATCACTCGGCGTCATCCAGTACCCGCTCTGGATCGTCCTCGTACTCATGCTGGTGCAAATCAGCCGCGCAACGGTCGGACTGGTTCGGCGCGACCCGGCGGGCTCCGGACTGCGGATCCATTCGATCCTCATCCTCGGCGCCCTCGCGGCGTGCCTCGGCCTCCTCGGTTCACTGGTGGGCGTCTGGAAGATGGCCGACTTCATCTCCCGGGCCGGGGAGGTGTCTGCGGGATTGGCCTGGAGCGGAATCCAGGTGGCCCTCGGCTCCTCCATCGTCGGGTTCCTCCTTCTGGGGATCGCCGCGGTGGCTTGGCTCGGGCTCCAGTTCGCGCAGGGACGCCGGGATCCGGCCGCGACCCGCTGATGCGGTCGCGGATGCTGATCGCGGCGGGTCTCTCCCTGGGAGCCTGCGGCCCGGAGCCGGAAGAGGGCATTGGGGGCATGTCGCGGCGCGACTCGGCGGGGGTGGCGATCTTCGACAACGAGGCGGCCGACGCGCCGTTCGAGGGCGGGGCGGTCCACATCGCCGACCTCATGACGCCGGACAGCTCCCTTACGGCGCTCCCGTGGGGGGTGGCGGCGGATCCGGTGGCCGGGCGCGTCTACGCCGCGGACATGACGGGCGCGCGGGTCGCGGTGTTCGACGCCTCGGGCGCCTTCGTGGAGGCGCTGGGGCGGACGGGCGAGGGTCCGGGCGAGTTTCGGGGCGTGTCCGCGCTAACGCTGGCACCGGGCGGGACGCTCGTGGCGCTCGATGCGAGGCGCGGCGTGCTCAGCCGCTGGTCCCCGAGCGGAACGTTCGAGGGGGAGGAAAGGCTTCCGGCAAGCTACTTCGGCCCCGGTTTCGCGGTCGGTGAGGGGGGCGGGGCGGCGTGGTTCGTGACGGTGGGAGCGGCCACGGCGGACCTGTCGATGGAGCAGACGCTGGCGGTGCACACGCCGCCCGGGTCCGAGCCGATCCACATCGTCCGGCGGGAGCTCTCGCTCATGGAGCTGCCGTGCGCGTCCATGCCCGCCCCGAAGGTGTTTGCGCCGGATGTGGTGTGGGCAAGCCGCGGCGACACACTCTGGTTCGTGAACGGCGACGGGTTCCGCATCGACGGCTACGCACAAGGAGGGGTCTTCGCCAGCATACGGCGGGCGGCGGCCCCTGCGATCGCGGTCACGCGGGGGATGGCGGTCGCGTCGCTCTCGTTCGGCGTGGGTCCGTACCGGGGCCTGATGCGGCAGTGCGGGGTGACGGCGGAAGAGGTGGTCGACGCCACCGGATACGAGGAGACGCTGTCTCCCATCGTCGGGTTCACGTCCGATCCGGCGGGCGGGCTGTGGGTGTCGCGCCGGGTGCGCGGTCTCATCCCCGAGGTCATCGACGTGATCGGGGCCAGAGGCGGATACCTGGGGACGCTCGACATCCCCGCCATCCCCGTCGGGTTCGCGTCGCCGTCGCGGTTGGTGGCCGTGCGGCCGGTGATGGAGACGGGGGAGGTGCGAGTGTCGCTGTATGACGTCGGGGCGGACGCGGCGGCGGCGGGCGGGACAGGCACGCCCGGTGGTGGCGCGCTCGCCGCGGGGAGACCGGCCCGGCGGATCGGGTCGGTGCTGCGCGGCGGGTCCACACAATCGCCCTCCGCCGCGGCGTCGGCCCCGCCAAGGCGTCCGCCCGAGCCCAACCCGGCGGGTCTGCGCGAATTCAGGGACTGTGACCTCTGTCCGACCATTGTGGAGCTGCCGCCGGGTGGGTTCGTGAGGGGACGGGCCGAGGGCGAGGACCGGCGCCTGGGGCTCGACCGGGAGCCGCAGCGGCCGGAGTTCAGCCGGGAGAGGGAGCGTCCGCGCGTGCGGATCGAGTTCGGACACCGGTTCGCGATCGGCAAGTACGAGGTGACGTTCGACGAGTGGGACCGCTGCGTCGCGGCGGGGGGATGCGACTACCGGCCCACGGACAGGGGGTGGGGGCGGGGCGACCGTCCCGTGATCCACGTCTCCCTCCTCGACGCCGAGATGTACCTCGCCTGGCTGGCGGAGTTGACCGGCCGCGCGTACCGGCTGCCGAGCAGTGCCGAGTGGGAATACGCGGCCCGCGCCGGGACGACGACCGCCCGCTGGTGGGGAGACGAGGTCGGGAGCGGACACGCGGTGTGCGAGGAGTGCGGGCTCGAGTGGGAGGTGGGGTCCACCGCGCCCACGGGATCGCTGCCGCCGAATCCGTGGGGACTGCACGACATGCTCGGCAACGTGCAGGAACTCGTGGCCGACTGCTGGATCTCCACGTACGAGGACGCTCCGACCGATGGCTCGCCGGTCCGCGAAGCGTCCCGTCACTGGAGCGAAGGCCGCTGCCTGCGTCCCACCTGGAGGGGCGGCGCGTTCAGCTATTTCCGTTGGACCGTGCGCTCGGCGTGGCGCAGCGGAGGGGGGATCCTGGCCACCGCCGAAGAGCGCCACGCCCACCCGCAGGTAGGCGGCGGGACAGGCTTCCGCGTCGCCCTCACCCTCGACTGAGGGCGGCCGCCCCGCCCGGCGAGGCTCGGTTCACGGCCCTTGCCGGGGCATCAGAGCGCTGCGGGAGCGGCTATCCTCCGCTCGTCGGACACTCCCGCCCGACGAGCGACGGCGAAAACAGCACCGCCCGCGGAACGATTCCATCCTCCCGCACCGAATAAAGGGACGCCTTGTCACCCGTCCACGCCAGAACTTCGTCGTGCACCGCCCGGGCTACCATCTCCCCCGTTCCCGGATCGATAACCTCGATGACCGTGTCGAGCAGCCGGGTCATGTCCAACGGTTCGGACAGGGATGGCTCCCCGTACTCCGCCCAGTTGGGATCTGCGACCATTGTTCCGACCCACACCAAGCCATCGTGGACGCGGAGCGCACCAATGACCGAGGGGTAAGGGTCGTCGAGGGGGAATCCCGGACCGGGCGGACCGGGCAGGAACCAGCCAGGGCGGCCCTCAAGCCGGATCCATCCTGCGGAGTCTCCCGGGAGTCTCGCCTCGACAACGTACTCCGTCGGATGCGCCCACCACACCCGACCGAGCGCGTCGACATCCATGGGAAAAAAAACAGTTGTCGCATCCACCGTTCGCCGGCGAGAGCCGAAAGGTCGGCGAGCGTACCACCCTCCGTGTCGACGACTTGGATGGTCGCGTCGTGGTTGTCGCCCCAGCCACCGACGGCGAACGGCCCCGCGTCGGACAGGGGCAGGAAGTTGAAGGCCAACAAGCTTCCCAGATCCACGGTCTCCAACGCGTCGCCAGCTGTCGACAGATGCGTGATCCGCCTCAGCCCGGGATCCAAGACGAAGAGGTGTCCGGCCGGGGCTGCTCGGAGCTTGCCGAGCCCCGGGTCGAGGAATTCGCCCGGCCCGTCCCCGGCCCTACCGAGGCTACGCCGATACTGGCCGGTCGAATCGAAGACCATGATCTCCGCCCCGTTCAGCCACGAGACGAGGGCATATTCGCCCGTCCGGAGGCGCGTGATCTGAGCCGGGAAGGATATGGTTCCGGGGTCGTCGAACGCCCCCAAGGCCACCGCCTCCCGAAGCCTCACGGAGCATTCCGGGATCTCCGTGGAGATCGGGACGATCTCCTGCGCCCACAGGGAGCCGGGCAGCGCCGCCAGCGCGGCAAGTCCCCACCCGCACGGCACGATCCTCACCACAGGCTGCGGCACCTACCCCGACAGAGAAAACGGCCATGCGGACCACACCCGAACCAAGGGATGCACCATCCCCGCGCACAGTATGCTCCGTCGTTGCAGTCGAGAGGTCCCGACAGGCAGCGACAGATGAGCCCCGCCTCCAGCTGTTCCGGGGCCGGCCGAACCGGAGCCTGCGCGATCGGACCGAGGAGCCGGAAGACGAGCCCGATGTCTTCTCGTTCAAAAGCTCGACGCACTTCCTCTTCAGTGATCGCAACCTCCTCCGGATCCGGGCCGCCGGAGCTGTCGTACCAGCCTCGCACGCGCTCGATCAGTGCTCGCTGCGCGGGGCCGAAGCGGCTTTGCGCGGCCGCCCTTGAGAGATGCTCGCGCCGGAGTCGGGCTCCTTTTCTTGGTGCTCACTCACTCGAGGGTTCCGGGCCTGGGCACGCGCCGGTTACCATCGTTGAACCTGTCGATCCGCTACCGCACCTTGACGCCCCGCCTTGCGAAGCACAAGATCGCGATCTGACGTGGTCCCGCCGACAGATCGTAAGGGCGGATTCGAGAGCAGCAGAGGAGGCACCGACTTGTCCAGGAAGAGAGGCCCGGTTTCACGGCCGAGTTGAAGGCGCGGGGGAGCGCTGGAGGCGCTGGGTGGAGGGGATCATGTCGTTCACAGGGACGCGCTGCCGCAACCGACCGCCGCAGTGGCCCCGGCCTCCTGCGGGCGCCGGATGACCGGTCTCCGCAGCGCGGCCGCCGAGCCGGTTGCACCCTCCCCGTAACCCGTTCTAGACTGAGATCCCCCGGCCGACGAGCGGCCGGATGAGTCTCGTTCCGGAGTTCGCCGGCGTTCCCGCCGGCACAGGATCAGGAGTGGCCGCATGAAGCGCATCTCCGTGACCGTGAACGGGGTTCGGCACGAGGCGGACGTCGAACCCCGCACCCTCCTCGTTCATTTCCTTCGCGAACAACTCGAGCTGACCGGCACCAACGTGGGTTGCGACACGTCCTCGTGCGGCGCCTGCACCATTCTCATGAACGGTCAGTCGGTGAAGTCGTGTACCGTGCTCGCCGTCCAGGCGGATGGCGCGGACGTGGCGACCGTCGAGGGTCTCGCGAGCAACGGCGACTGGCATCCGGTCCAGAAGGCGTTCCACGAGAACCACGGCCTCCAGTGCGGCTTCTGCACGCCGGGGATGATGATGGCCGCGGTCGGCTACCTGGATGAGAACCCCTCGCCGACGGAGGGGGAGGTTCGGCTGGCGCTGGAGGGCAACCTCTGCCGCTGCACCGGCTACCACAACATCGTCAAGGCGGTGCTCGCGGCCGCCGACGATATGGGCGCCTAGAGGCGGGGAGAGAGAGACATGGCGACGGCTGAAAAATACGTAGGCGGCGGGGTCCCGCGGAAAGAGGATCCCAAGCTTCTCACAGGGCAGGGCCAGTTCGTGGAGGGGCTCACGCTGCCCGGCATGCTCCACATGGCACTCGTGCGCAGCCCGTTCGGATCGGCGCGCATCAACTCGGTGGATGTGTCCGCCGCCAGCGCCGCGGATGGCGTGGTGGCCGCGTTCAGCGGGGCGGACCTGTCCGGCGAGTGGGCGGCGGGGCTCCCCATGGCGTGGCCCGTGACGGACGACATCCGGATCCCGGACCACTGGCCCGTGGCGCAGGATGTCGCGCGCTACGTGGGCGACGCGGTCGCGGTCGTGGTCGCCACGAGCCGCAACGCGGCGCTCGACGCGGCCGAACTGGTGGAGGTCGACTACGAGGAGCAGCAGGCGGTCGTGGACGTGGAGGCGGCGCTGGCCGACGACGCGCCCCGCGTGCACGAGTCGTTCGACGACAACAAGAGCTACACCTGGGCCCTGACCAACGGCGACGTGGATGCGGCGTTCGCCAAGGCCGACGTCGTCGTCAGGGAGCGCTACACGCAGCCGCGGCTGATCCCGAACGCGATGGAACCGCGCGCGGTCGTCGTGCAGTCGGTTCCCGCGGCGGGCGACTTCACCGTGTGGTCGACCACGCAGATCCCCCATGTGGCGAAGGTGCTGTTCGCGCTCACGCTGGGGATTCCGGAGTCGCAGATCCGCGTGATCGCGCCGGATGTCGGCGGCGGCTTCGGGTCGAAACTCAACGTGTACGCGGAGGAGGCGCTCTGCATCGCGCTCGCGCGGCGCCTGGGGCGGCCGGTGAAGTGGGTGGCGGGCCGGAGCGAGGGATACGTCGCCACGATCCACGGGCGGGACCAGGTGCAGGAGATCGAGATCGCGGCGACCTCGGACGGCACGATTCTGGGATACCGCGTGAACATTCTCGCGGCCATGGGCGCCTATCTCCAGCTCGTGGCGCCGGGCGTCCCGCTTCTCGGGGCCTTCCTCTACTGCGGCTGCTACGGCGGGGAGGCGTACCACTTCGAGTGCACGGGCGTGTTCACGAACACGACCCCGACGGACGCCTATCGCGGCGCGGGCCGGCCCGAGGCCACCTATGCGATCGAGCGGGCGATGGACGCGCTCGCGCGCGAAGTGGGGGTGGATCCGGTGGAGATCCGGCGGCGGAACTTCCTCCCGGCGGGCGACATGGTGCAGAGCCCGGGCGGCCTCGCCTTCGATTCGGCGAACTACGAGCCCGCGCTGGACCGTGCCGTTGAACTTCTGGACTACGAGGGGTTCCGGAGCGACCAGGCGGAGCGCAGGGAGAGCGGGGCGGGCAAGCAGATCGGCGTCGGGTTCTCCTCCTACGTGGAGATCTGCGGGCTCGCGCCCTCGCAGGTGCTGGCCTCGCTGAAGTACGCCGCGGGCGGCTGGGACGCGGCCACGGTGCGCATGCTGCCCACCGGGAAGGCGGAGGTCGTGACGGGCAGCTCCCCGCACGGGCAGGGGCACGTGACCTCCTGGTCCCAGATCGCGGCGGACGCGCTCGGGATTCCGTACGAAGATGTCACGGTGCTGCACGGCGACACGCATGTGGCGCCCCACGGGATGAACACATACGGAAGCCGCAGTCTCGCGGTGGCCGGAGTCGCGGTCTACAAGGCCTGCGGACGGGTCGTCGACAAGGCGCGGCTGCTGGCCGCGCACCTGCTCGAGGTCGCGCCCGAGGATCTCGACTACGAGTCGGGGACGTTCTCCGTGAAGGGGGTTCCGGACCGCACGAAGTCGATGCCCGAACTCGCCTTTGCGGCATGGACCGCGCACAGCCTGCCGGAGGACTCGGAACCCGGGCTCGAGGCGGGCTGCGTGTACGATCCGCCGAACTTCACCTTCCCCTTCGGTACGCACGTTGCCGTGGTCGAGGTGGACACCGATACCGGCGCGGTGGAACTCGTCCGTTATCTTGCGGTTGACGACTGCGGGCCCGTGATCAACCCCGTCATTGTGGACGGACAGGTACACGGCGGCGTGGCGCAGGGGATCGCGGCGGCGCTGTACGAGGAGGCGACGTACGCGGAGGACGGCACGCTCGAGACCTCCTCCATGATCAACTATCTCGTGCCGTCGGCGGCCGAGTTCCCGTCCTTCGAGACGGACCGGACGGTGACGCCGAGTACCTCGAACCCGATGGGGGTGAAGGGGATCGGCGAGGCGGGGACGATCGGTTCCGCGCCGGCGGTCATCAACGCGGTCGTGGACGCGCTCGCGCACCTCGGCGTGACGGACGTCCCGATGCCGGCGACTCCGGAACGAGTATGGCGAGCCATTCAGGCGGCGCAGGGAGGTGAGGCATGATTCCGGCTTCCTTCGAATACGAGCGCGCGGGGTCCCTCGACGAGGCGCTGAGTCTCCTCGCCCAGGGAGGGGGAGACGCGAGGCCGCTGGCCGGCGGCCATTCGCTGCTTCCGCTCATGCGGCTGCGCCTGGCCCGGCCGACCCTGCTGGTGGACATCGGCGGGCTCGATGAACTGCGTGGCGTGCACGCGGATGGGGACGGGGTCTCGATCGGCGCGCTGACGACGCACCACGAGCTGGCCGGCGCGTCCGAACTGACGGGCGGCTGCGGGCTGGTCGCGCAGGTGGCGGAGGGGATCGGCGACCCGCAGGTGCGGCACCGGGGCACGATCGGCGGCTCCGTCGCGCACGCGGATCCGGCTTCGGATCTTCCCGCCGCGCTCCTGGCACTCGACGCGGAGATCTCGGTGGCCGGGAGCGGCGGCACGCGCTGGGTCGCCGCGGCCGACTTCTTCGTCGGGCCGTTCATGCCGGCCATGGACTCCGGTGAGATCGTGACCGGGATCCGCGTGCCGCGAAAGGACGGGTGGGGCAGCGCGTACCACAAGTTCCAGCGGCGGGCGCAGGACTGGGCGATCGTCGGGGTCGCCGCGGTCGTGCACTGGAGCGACGGGATCGCGGGGGCCGCGATCGGCCTCACGAACATGGGCGGCACGCCGCTGCGGGCGCACGCGGTCGAGGCCGCCCTCGCCGGCACCTCCGAGAAGGCCGAGATCCTGGCGGCGGCCTCGAAGGTGTCGGAACTCGAGACGCCGCCGGCGGACGAGAACGCGAGTTCGGAGTTCCGCCTGCACCTCGCCGAGGTGCTGATCCGGCGCGCCCTCGCGGAGGCGGCGGGCTGCCCCGGGATGCAGCGGGGCTAGCGGCCGGCGGCTAGTCCCGCCCCCCGGTCGCCCCGGCGGGGCGGGGCGCCACCGCGGCGCCCTCCCAGTCGGGGTCGGCCGCCCCGGTCCAGATGCCCGTCGCGGCGTCGTACTGAAGGCCGTGGATGCGCCCGAAGGCGCCCTGTCGCGGCGTGGCCGTGATGTCGAACCCCATGTCGCGGAACGCCTCGACCGACGCCTCCGACCAGCCGTCCTCCGGTCCCGCCTCGACCGCGAAGCCGGCGAGTCCCTCGGGTCCGAAGTCCGGATGCACGCGCGGGGCCGCGAGCGCGGCAGGGAGCGCCAGCCCGTCGTCGATGACCCGCGTCACCGCCTGAACGACCGCGGAGATGATCCGGATGCCACCCGCGGCTCCGAGCACGAGGAGCGGTTCGCCGTCGTCCAGCACCATCAAGGGCGTTATCCCGGAGCGGGCGCGCTCCCCCGGCTCGCTGATCCCGAGGTAGCCGCCCAGCGTCACCGCGTACAGGAACCCGAGTCCGGGGGTCGCGACCTTCGCTCCCATGCCGGGGCCGATCGTCTGCGTGAGGGCGACCGCCATCCCGTTCCCGTCGGCCGCCGACAGGTGCGTCGTGTGACTCTCATCCGGGGGCAGCCACAGCTCGCGACCTCCGGTGGCGAGCGCGAGGCTCAGGGGTGAGCCCGATTCCAGGGTGGCCGCGGACGGGACCTGGACCTGCGCGGCCAACTCGCGCGCGAAGGCCTTCGACGTCACGCGTACGGCGGAGGAGTCGGAACTGTCCCGCCGGTATTGCGTCATCGCGAGGGCCAGCGACTGGGCGATGACGGAGCCCCACGCCTCGCCGCTCATGCTGTCGGGATCGAACTCCTCCGCGATGTGGAGGGCGAGGATCGCGACGGCGCCCGAAGCCGGGATGTCCGACCCGACCATCTCGAACCCCCGGTACGAGCCCCGCACGATCCGGGAATCCTCCGCCCGGTACGCGTCGAGCGCCTCGTGCGTCAGGAAGCCGCCGTTGGCCGCCATGTCCGCGGCGATGCGGTCGGCGATCCCGCCGCGATAGAAGGCGTCTCCCCCGCCCAGCGAAATCGCCTTGAGCGTCGCGGCCATGTCGGACTGGACGAGGCGGTCGCCCGGCTGCCAGGGCGACCCGTCCGGCTTCAGGTAGTAGCGCCGCGCGCCCGCGGATTCGGCGACCTGCGCCCGCGAGCCGGCCTGGCGGCGGGCCTCGCCCGGCAGCAGCCGGAAACCATGCTCCGCGTAGTCGATCGCCGGGGCCATGACCGTGGTCAGCGGCAGCGAGCCGTGCTCCTCGTGCAGCCGCATCAGCCCGGCCACGGCTCCCGGCACGCCGACCGTGGCGTATCCGTACGCGGCGCTCGGCGCCGTGGCGGGATCGTATCCAAGCGGGACCGAGGTCGTTCCGTCGATGCCGGCGATCTCGCCGTCGGGGGTCCGGATGAGGATCTGGTTCCGACCCCCGATGCTGTTCATGCTCGGTTCGACCACGGAGATCGCGAAGGCCGCGGCGACGGCGGCATCGGCGGCGTTGCCGCCGAGTTCGAGCATGCGCGCGCCGGCGGCCGCCGCCAGCGGCTGCGCGGCGGCGACGACCCCGTCCCCGGAACGCGCCACCTGCGGCGCGCTCTGTCCCTGCAGGACGGACGGCAGCGTCGCGAACGCGAGTACGGTGGCGATGGTCGCGGCGTACGCCCGGATGCGTGGTCTCATCTCTCCTCCGTCGGTCCACATCTCGAATCGCGCGGCCCGCTGCGCAAGGTCACGAGCCCGGGGGGGCAAACTTGCGGTCGATACGGCTGGTGACTAGTGTCCGGCCCCCGTTGACAAAAACGTTAAACCTTCCTGATAACTGCGGGAGATCGTGATGGTCGCGAAATCGGGAGCCGCCCCGGCCGCCCTGGCCGGCGACCCGGGCATGGAGGCGACGCCGAAGGCCGGGAGGGCGCCGGAACCGCCGGGGACCGAGCGGAGAATCTTCGACGCGGCGCTCGAGGTGTTCGCCCGCAAGGGACGGGATGGGGCGCGGCTGCGGGAGATTGCGGATCGCGCGGCGATCAATCGCGCGCTTCTGCACTACTACTTCCGCACCAAGGAGCAGTTGTACGAGGCCGTGTTCGCGCACGGATGCCGGCAGTTCATGGCCGGGCTGAGCCAGTCGCTGCGGGCGGAGCAGGGGTTCGAGGACAGCCTGCGCGCGTTCGTGTACGGATACATCGAATACATCTACGAACATCAGGACATGGCCCGCCTCATGCTGAACGAATGTCTGTGCGGCGGCGGGGTACTCGAGCGACACCTGACCGCCGCGATGGAGGCACGTGAGGAAGTGCCGGGGCTCCTGCTGGAAGACAGGCTGCGGACGGCCATGGCGGCGGGAGAGATTCGGGAGGTCGACCTGCGGCACACGCTGCTCACGATCGTCTCGGCGTGCCTGTTTCCGTTCGTCGCGCTGCCGACGGTGCGACTCTTCCATTCGCGGGCCGTGGAGGACTTCGATCGCTTCCTGCAGGAGCGGAAGGCGCACATCGTCGACCTCCTGCTCGGGGGGCTGCGCCCGGTCCCCGCCCGGGAGGAGGCGCGCGCATGAGCACGTTCCCGCGGCGCGGCGCCGGACTGCTGCTGTTGGCGACTGCGAGCGCCTGTTCGCTCGCTCCGGCGCCCCGCCTGCCCGCCACGGTGGTGGAGATGCCCGAGGCCTACGATGTCGAGGCGCCGCCCGCCGAGGCCGAACCCGAAGCGCTCGCCTGGTGGCGCGCGTTCGACGACCCGACGCTGGACCGGCTGATCGAGACCGCCCTCACCCGGAATCTCGACCTGCGGGAGGCGATAGCGCGGCTCGAGGAACTGCGGCATCGTTACCGGATCGCGCGGGCGCCGCTCTTCCCGGCCCTGAGCCTGAACGGGGACGGCAACCGCTCGAGCACGCCCGCGAATACCGGACTCGGCTCCCAGTTCGGCGGCGACGATGAGGGGGGCGAGGGCCCGATCCCGGGGTTCAGCTTCGACTTCCCGGACCGCTTCGAGTTCACCACCTATTCGGCTTCTCTCGGGTTCTCGTACGAACTCGACTTCTGGGGGCGCCTGCGGAACGAATCGGGTGCCGCCGTGCGGGATTTCCTCGCCTCTCGAGGGGATGCGGAAACGGTGCGTCTCACGGTCATCGGCTCCACGATCTCGACGTATCTCGAGGTCGTCTCCGCGCGCGCCCAGCTCGTGATCGCCGAGGACAACGTGGACCTGCTGAGGGAACGCGCGGAACTCACCCGGGAGCGATACCAGGCCGGCCTCACGAACACCTTCGAACTGTACGCGATTCGGCAGCAGTACCGGACCGCCGAATCGAATCTTCCGGGGCTGCGCACGGCGGTGGACGACGCGGAGGGCCGTCTCGCGCTCATCCTGGGACGCTACGCGGGGACCATCGATGACCTGCTGCCGGCCGGCCTCGCGCCGGCGATCGACCCGACGCCGATCCCCGCCGGGCTGCCGGTGTCGCTGCTCGAGGCGCGGCCCGACGTGATGGCCGCCTTCGAGCGCGTCGAGGCGGCCCGCCTCCGCGTGGGGGCGCGCCGCGCGGACCTGCTCCCGTCCATCTCCCTGAACGCTTCGGGGGGCTTCCAGTCGGGTGAGGCGGAGAACCTGTTCTACGTCGACCAGTGGTTCACGAACCTGATCGGCGGCATCGTCGCGCCCATCTTCCAGGGCGGCCGGCTGCGGGCGAACCTCGGCGCGGCCGGGGCGCAGTACGACCAGGCCCTGATCGCCTACGCGCGCACGGTGCTCGGCGCCTACCGGGAAGTGCGGACGAGCCTGCGGCAGTTCGAGAACGAGCGGGAACGCCACGCGCAGGTCATGGAACAGGTCGCGGACGCCCGAGCCTCGCTCGAGAACCAGCTCGAGCGCTACCAGAGCGGCGTCGGGGACTACGTCGAGTACCTGGACGCGAGGGTCAACCTGAACGGGGCCGAGACGACGCGGGTGCTCGCCGAACGCGGGATCGGCGAGGCGCGGCTCGCCGTCCACCGCGCCCTGGGCGGCGCGTGGGTGGTGGAGGATGTCGAAGAAGTCGACATGAGCGACAACGAGGGCGGAGCGCGGACGCTCCCCGATCGGAGATAGGGCGGAGCGATGGAAGACGGAACGCGACAGACGCTGTACTGGGCCGACGACGCGGAGGCACCCGCCTCGCGGCCGGGGTTCCTGAAGCGGCTGGGACAGGGTGCGATCGTCATCGGCGTGGGGGTGCTCGGTTTCGCGCTGCTGTTCGGGATTCGCGCCGAGCCGGCGGAGGTGGAACCGCCGCGCGTGATCCCCACCGTGAGCACGGTGCCCGCCCGCGTGACGCAGGGGGCGATCAAGGTGCGGGGAGGCGGCACCGTGCGGCCCAGCGCCGAAGTCACGATCGCGCCGCAGGTCGGCGGACGCGTGATCTGGGCGTCGCCCGCCCTCGTCAGCGGTGGGCGCTTCCTCGAGGGCGAGCCGCTCCTGCGCGTGGATCCGGCGGACTACGAGAATGCCGTGGAGGCGGCGGAGGCGGATGTCGCGCAGCGCGAGGTGGCCCTGCTGGAGGCCGAGGAGAACGCGCGGCTGGCGCTCGATGAATGGGCGCGGCTCGCCGCCCGCGAGAACCTCGATCCGACGCCGCCGAACGCGCTCGTCACGCGGCAGCCGCAACTGGATGCGGCCAAAGCGGCCCTCAAGAGCGCCGCGGCGAGGCTGGACGACGCGCGGCTGGCCCTTGAACGGACGTGGATCCGGGCGCCGTTCAACGGGATCGTGCGCGAGGAGACGGTGGACCTCGGGCAGTTCGTGGCGGCCGGGCAGTCGGTCGGCCGCCTGTACGCGACGGACGAGGTGGAGATCGTCGTGCCGCTGAGCGACAACGAGGCGGCGCTGATCGAACGACTGTGGAGCGTGCGGGCCGGCGAGGCCGAGACCCGGATCCCGGTCGGGATCACCTCGGAGTACGGGGGCGTGGAGTACGTATGGTCCGGCTACGTGGACCGCGCGGAATCGGCGCTCGACGAGCAGACGCGCACCGTCGACGTGGTGGTCCGCGTTCCCGAGCCGTTCACGACCCCCGAGGATGAGCCCCGCCGGCCTCCGCTCCTGATCGGCAGCTACGCGACCGTGGACATCGAAGGGACGAGCTTCGAAGAGTACGCCGTCGTCCCCGCCGGCGCCGTGCGCGACGGCGACGTGCTGTGGACGGTGCGGGACGACACGCTGCTCGTCATGACTCCGGTCGAACCGATCCAGGAGGTGGACGACGAGGCGATGGTGCTCGGATCGATCGCCGACGGCACCCCGGTCATCGTGTCGATGCTCATTTTCGTCACCGACGGCATGACGGTGCAGCCCGTGCAGTTCCTCGAGAGCGCGCAGACCTGGGATGCGGCACCCGAGGGCGCCGCCGAACCCGAGGGCGCCCCCGAATCCGAAGGCACCGCTGATCCCAACGGCACCGCCGATCCGGACGGAGTCGGCTCATGAGGGGCGCGATCGCATGGATGGCGAAACACGGCGTCGCCGCCAACCTGCTCATGGTGCTGATCCTCCTGGCCGGGTTCGTGAGCCTCGTGAGCCTGCCGCAGGAGACGTTCCCGGAGATCTCCCTGGACACGATCCAGATCCGGGTCCAGTACCCCGGCGCCTCTCCCGACGAAGTGGAGCAGGCGATCGTGCGGCGGATCGAGGAACGGATCGCCGGCATCCAGGGCATCGACCGCATGACGAGCGCGGCCTCGGAGAACGTAGGGATCGTGATGGCCGAACTCGCGCTCGGCACGGACCAGTCTCGTACGCTGGACGAGATCAAGTCCGCCGTCGACCGGATCACGAGTTTCCCCCTCGATGCGGAGGAGCCCGAGGTCGTCGCGCTCACCGCGGAGAGCCAGGTGATGGACATCGCGATCTTCGGGGATGCTCCCGAGCGGACCCTCAAGGAGATCGCGAACCGGGTCAAGGACGACCTCACATCGCTGCCGACGATCTCCCTCGTGCGCGTCTCCGGCGTACGGCAGTACGAGATCTCGATCGAGGTCTCGAAGGAGGCCCTGCGCGCGCACGGTCTGACGCTCGACGAGGTCTCCGCGGCCGTGCGGCGCGGCAGCCTCGATCTGCCCGGGGGGAGCGTCGAGACGGATCGCGAGGAGATCCTCGTTCACATCCGGGGGCAGAACTACACCCGGGCGGACTTCGCCGACATCGTCGTGCGGGCCAACGTCAACGGATCGATGCTCCGCCTCGACGACATCGCGGACATCCAGGATGGTTTCGAGAGCAACGACCTCATCAACGCCTACAACGGGGAGCCGACGGCCTTCGTCCAGGTCATGCGGTCGGGGGACGACCGCGTTCTGGAGATCGTCGATGAAGTCGAGCGCTACCTCGAAGAGGAGTTGGCCGCCTCGCTGCCCCGCGGCGTGGACTACAGCGTGTGGCGCAGCGAGGCCGAGTATCTGCAGAGCCGGATCGACCTCCTCATCAAGAACGGCCGGCTCGGTCTGATTCTCGTCCTCGTGGCGCTGGCCCTCTTCCTCGACCTGCGCCTCGCGTTCTGGACGGCGGTCGGGATCGGCCTCTCCTTCGCGGGCGTGTTCGCCGTGATGGCGTGGTTCGGCATCTCCATCAACATGATGGCGCTGTTCGGCTTCATCCTCGCGATCGGGATCGTGGTCGACGACGCGATCGTGGTGGGAGAGAACATCTTCGCCCAGCGGGAGAAGGGGACGCCGGGGCTGAGAGCGGCCATACGGGGGACGAGAAGGGTCTCCGTTCCGGTCACGTTCGCCGTGCTCACGACCGTGGCGGCATTCACCCCGCTGCTCTTCGTGCCCGGGAGCCTCGGGAAGTTCCTCTACGTCATCCCCGCCATCGTCATCTCGGTGCTCCTGCTGTCGCTCGTCGAAGTCCTCTTCATCCTCCCCTATCACCTCTCGCACCTCCCGGCGCCGGGCTCGTACCGCGGGAAGGGGGGGCTGCTTCGGCCGGTGTACCGCCTGCAGGCGCTCGTGCAGACGAACCTGCAGCGCTTCATCGATGGCCCGCTGGAGCGCTCCGTGCGCTTCGCGGTGCGGCGCCCGGGGCTGACGGTGCTGGGGGCCATCTCCTCCCTGTTGCTCGTGGCGGGACTCGTGGCGGGACGCCACCTGCGGTTCAGCCTCCTGCCGGTGATCGAGGGTGAACAGGTCGTCGCCTATATCGAGATGGCCGAGGGGACGACGAGCGAGCGCACGCTGGAAGTGGCGAGCTATGTGGAGCGGGAGGGATACGCGGCGATCGCGGCGCTCGAGGCTGGGACGCCGGATGACGAACCACCGCTGGTCGACGCGGTCTTCACGAGCGTCGGGGAGCGCCCCTCGCAGGTGGGCGGGCCGGGGATGGCCGCCGAGGCAAGCTTCATCCGGTCCAACATCGCGGAAGTCAGCCTGCGCCTGTCGGACCCGGAGATCCGCAGCGTGCCGGCCATCGAGCTGGAACGGGCGTGGAGGGAACGTGTCGGGCCCGTGGCCGGCGCCCGGGAACTCACCTTCAGCTCCATCCTCATCGATCTCGGGGCTCCCGTGCAGGTGGAACTCTCCCATCCGGACACGGCGATGCTGAGGGCCGCGGTCCCGGAACTGGTCGACCGGCTGACGCGGATCGCCGGGGTCACCGAGGTCCGCGACGACCAGAGCCAGGGCAAGCGGGAGCTGGAACTGGAACTCAAGCCCGCCGCGCGAACGCTCGGGATCACGCTCGATGACCTCGCGCGCCAGGTACGCGGCGCCTTCTTCGGGAACGAGGTCTACCGCCTGCAGCGCGGCCGCGACGAGGTGCGGGTCTACGTCCGCCTTCCCGAGTCGGAGCGGAACACGCTCGCCGACCTGCAGGACTACCGGATCCGGACGCCGACGGGTGGGGAGGCGCCCCTGTCCGAGGTGGCGGATGTCTCGTTCGGCGTCGCCTCATCCGCGATCAACCGGATCGACGGACGGCGCATCGTCACCGTGACGGCGGACGTGGACGCCGCCGTCATCACGGGCCAGGAGGTGAACACCGAGATCACCTCGGCGATCCTGCCGGAGCTTCAGACCCGGTTCCCGGGCCTCCGATACGGGTTCGGAGGGGAGCAGAGACAGCAGACCCTGGCGTTCGAGGGGCTGGCGCGCGGCTTCGTGCTCGCCCTGCTCGCGATCTACGGGCTCCTCGCCATCCCGTTCCGCTCGTACGTGCAGCCGCTCGTCATCATGGCCTCGATTCCGCTGGGGCTCGTCGGCGCGGCGCTCGGGCATCTCATCATGGGACTCGATATCGGCATGCTCTCCATGTTCGGCATCGTGGGCCTCTCGGGCGTGGTCGTGAACGACTCGCTCGTCCTCATCGATTTCATCAACGAACGGCATCGAGCGGGACTCCCGATGGCGGAGGCGATCGTGCAGGGGGCCAAGGTCCGCTTCCGCCCGATCATGCTGACGTCCGTGACCACGTTCCTGGGGGTGTCGCCGATCATCCTCGAGCGCAGTACGCAGGCTCAGTTCCTGTCGCCGATGGCGGTGAGTCTGGGCTTCGGGATCCTGTTCGCCACCTTCATCATCATGCTCGCCGTGCCGGCGCTGGCGATGATGAACCACACGCTCACGCTTCGGGTGAAGCGGGCGTTCGGTCGCGGCGGCCGGCGTGAGCCGGAACTCGGTCTGGCCGCGGGCGGGCTCGAACCCCCGCCGCCGCTGCGTCCCTGAGGCCGCCGTGGAATTCGCGCGCGCGCGCGATCCGTCGGGAGAACTGAACGTCGAGTGGCAGCACTTCGATGTCTCGCGCGAGGTGCGCGAGGAGTTGAAGGCGCAGCGCGCGCAGTGTCTGTGGCTCACGGGGCTGCCGGCGTCCGGGAAGTCCACGATCGCGAACCTGCTCGAGCGGCGGCTCACGGCGGAAGGCCGCCACACCTATCTCCTGGACGGCGACAACCTCCGCCACGGCCTCAACCGGGACCTCGGGTTCGCCGAAACGGACCGGGAGGAGAACATCCGGCGCGTGGCCGAGGTGGCGCGTCTGATGGTCGATGCCGGCCTGATCGTGATCGTCGCGCTCATCAGTCCGTTCCGGGCGGGGCGGGACTACGCGCGCAACCTGTTCGAACCCGGCGAGTTCCATGAGATCTTCGTGGACGCCTCGCCGGCGACCTGCGCGGCCCGCGACCCGAAGGGGCTCTACGCCCGGGCGCGGCGGGGAGAAATCCGGAACCTGACCGGCGTGGACGCCCCCTACGAACGGCCCGAGCGGCCCGAACTCCGGCTGGATACCGAGGCGCGTTCGCCGGAGGAGTGCGTCGAACTCGTCGTGGCCGAGTTCACCTAGCAGATGGGCCCGGGCCGGGAGAAGTCAGGCTTCTCACGCGGGCGCAGGCGGCCAGGTCCTCGTTCGGGGCGCTGGCTTCGGCGGGCAGGCGGTTCTCCAGCGCGAGGAACACGGGCCCGGTCCAGTCGCGCGGGCTCGGGTCGAACTGGAAGCGGGCGCGGCTGACGACCTCTACGGCCCACACGTCCGGTCCTTCGCGCTCGACGAAGACGCCGACGACTTCGCCCTGGTCCGCGTCGAGGGCCATCTCCTCCGGGGTCTCGACTTCGGGTTCGTAGCTGTGGGCGAGCACGAAGCCGTTCCCCACGTTCTCCCGCTCGATGACGAGCCCGGCGTAGCGGACGGCCTCCACGACGCGCTCCCACAACGCCTCGTACTCGAGCCGGTAACAGCGGGCGAGGCCGGTCCCCCGGTACCGCAGCACGCTCCCCGTCGCCAGACACCCGGCCGTGACGAGCCCGGCGAGCGGCGCCGCGACGGCGGCCCGCATCAGTCCTCGCCGACCCACACGGTCTTCACGTTGACGAACTCGCGGATCGCGTGGGGGCCGAGTTCGCGCCCGTATCCCGAGCGTTTCACACCTCCGAAGGGGACGCGGGGGTCCGAGGCGGACATCCCGTTGATGAACACGCCGCCGGCCTCGAGGTCGCGCACGGCGCGGGCCCGCTCGTCGGGATCGTTCGTCCAGATCGCGGCACAGAGGCCGAACTCGGTCGCGTTGGCGCGCTCGATGGCCTCGTCCAGATCCTCGACGGGGAAGACGCTCGCGACCGGGCCGAAGATCTCGTCATCGGTGGCCGGTGAGCCGTCCGGCACCTCCGTGAGCACCGTCGGATCGTAGAACCATCCCGGGCGTTCGGGGACGCCGCCGCCCGCGGCGACCCGGGCGCCCGCCGCCACCGTCGCGTCCACCTGGCGCGCGACCTTGTCCCGCAGATCCCGCCGCGCGAGCGGTCCGATCTCGACCTCGGGGTCCCGCGGGTCGCCGACCCTGAGCGCCGAGACGCGCTCGATCAGGCGTGCCGCGAACTCGTCGGCGATCGAACGCTGGACGAGCATCCGCTTGGCGGCGATGCAGGACTGGCCGTTGTTCCACATGCGTGCGTCCACCGCGGTCGCGACGGCCCGGTCGAGGTCGGCGCTCTCCATGACGATGAATGGGTCGCTGCCGCCGAGTTCGAGCACGGTCGTCTTGATGCGGCGGCCCGCCTCGGCCGCGAGCGACGAACCGGCGGCGACGGAGCCGGTGAGGGAGGCCGCCTGCACGATCGGGTCGTCGAGCAGGCGGGGGATGTCCTCGATCTCGACGAAGAGGTTCTGGAACACGCCCTCCGGGAAGCCGGCACGCGCGAACAGGCCCTCGAGGGCGATGGCGCACTGCGGGACGTTCGGCGAATGCTTGAGCAGGAAGACGTTGCCCGCCATCAGCGTCGGGACCGCGGAGCGCATCGCCTGCCAGAAGGGGAAGTTCCAGGGCATGATCCCGAGGACGGCCCCCAGGGGGTGGTACTCGACCCAGCAGCTCGTGCCGGTGGACTCGAAGGGCTCGGACTCGAGTTGCGCAGGGCCGTGTTCCGCGTAGTAGCGGCACACCCAGGCGCACTTTTCCGCTTCGGCTACCGCGCTGGCGATCGGCTTCCCCATCTCGCGCGTCATGAGGAGGCCGTACGCGTCCCTCCCGCGCTCGACGAGATCCGCGAGGGCGAGCAGCCGCCGCGCCCGCTCGTCCAGCGACACCCGCTTCCACGCGTCAAAGGCGCGCCGCGCCCGGTCGAGAGCCGCATCGATCCCGGCCGCGTCGAGGGCCGGGAACGAGGCAAGCTGTTCCTCTGTCGCAGGATCCATACTCTCGAAGGGCATCTCATCCTCCCTCGCGGGACGTTACCATGGGGCGCATCGTCCGGTTTCCGCGCGCCACTCGCAAGTCCCGGTCGACCTCGTGCAGGAGCGCCCCGTGACCGAAGCCGAAATCGCCCGCGCGCTGCTCTCCGCCCGAGATGGGCGCCGCCCGACGGCGCCGCCGACGCTGCGGGATGACGGTTTCGGCCTCGAGCGGGCGTATCGCGTCGGAGCCGCGCTCGATCGCCGCCTCCACGAGCGCGGATACCGGCGGGCGGGCTGCAAGGTGGGTTTCACGAACAAGGCGATCTGGCCCCGGTTCGGGCTGGAGGAGCCCATCGTGGCCCCCGTCTACGACCGGACCCTCCATGCCGCGGCGCCAACCGCCCGGGTCTCGCTCGCCGCCTTCTGCGCGCCGCGCATCGAGGTGGAGGTCGTGTTCGGGGTCGATCCGGATGGCGGGATTGCGGGGACCGAGGGACCGGCCCGGCCGGCCTGGGTCGCGCTCGGGTTCGAGATCGTCGACTGCCACTATCCCGACTGGCACCTCACCCCGGCGGACTCGGTGGCGGACTTCGGGCTGCACGGCGCGCTCGTCATCGGCCCGCGTATCGAGCGGGCGGCGCCGGGTTTCGAGGAGCGGGTCGCCCGCCTCGACCGGCTCGAGGTCCGGCTCCTGCGGGACGAACGGCTGTCGGCCCGGGGGCGGGGGCGCGATGTGCTCGGCCACCCGCTCGCGGCGCTGGACTTCGTTCCCCGGCTCCTGCCCCGCTTCGATGGCGCCGGGATGCCCGCTTCGGGCGGCGTCGTGAGCACGGGGACGATGACCGCGCTCGAACCGCTCGCCGCGGGGGAGCGCTGGCGGGTCGAGGCGTGCGGCGTGGACCTGCCCGGCCTCGAGCTTGTCGTGACCGACTGAGCGGCCTTGCCCGGCCCCTCACGACAGGGGAACATAGCAGCGCCATGTGATCCAGGCAGCGCCATGTGACCCAGGAGCCTGCATGCCAGAGTCCACGCCGACAGGGGCCGGTCCGGCCCGCTGGGCGAAGGTCATCGATCACACGCGCTGTATCGGCTGTCACGCCTGCACGACGGCGTGCAAGTCCGAGAACGAGGTGCCGCTCGGCGTTACGCGCACCTACGTGAAGTACGCCGATGTCGGGACGTTT
The DNA here is from genome assembly GCF_965222475.1 of Candidatus Palauibacter sp. Taxonomy (GTDB): domain Bacteria; phylum Gemmatimonadota; class Gemmatimonadetes; order Palauibacterales; family Palauibacteraceae; genus Palauibacter. Next base: position 1,040,394 of record NZ_CBDCUB010000008.1, read on the forward strand.
CCGGCCACCCGGCGCGCGTACCAGGTCACGCGCTGCAACCAGTGCGACGATGCCCCGTGTACGACGGCGTGCCCCACGCAGGCCATGTTCCGGCGCCCCGACGGGATCGTCGACTTCGACAAGTCGATCTGCATCGGCTGCAAGGCCTGCATCGCCGCCTGCCCCTACGACGCGATCTTCATCAACCCGGAGGACCACTCGGCGGAGAAGTGCAACTTCTGCGCGCACCGCATCGACATGGGGCTGGAGCCGGCCTGCGTCACCGTGTGCCCGACCGAGGCGATCATCGTCGGCGACCTCGACGACCCCGAGTCGAAGGTGTCGCAGTACGTGGGCCGCGACCCGGTCAGCGTCCGGCGGCCCGAGAAGGAGACCCGCCCGAAGCTGTTCTACAAGGGGGCGCACCAGGCGACGCTCGATCCGCTGGCCGCCATGCGGCCGGACGGCGGATTGTACATGTGGAGTGAACAGCCCGGCGGTCCGCACGAGATCGGGTCCGGCCAGCCGTACCCGATGGCACGGGACGGACGCCACGGCCCCAACTCCTCGGCCGCCGCCATCCTTTCCTACGATGTGTCGCACACCGTGCCCTGGGACTGGCGTGTGAGCCTGTACACGCTCACCAAGGGGGTCTCGGCCGGCGTGTACCTCGCGGCGCTGCTCCTCTGCCTGCTCGGCGGCCTCGCCTGGCAGGGCGGGGGATGGCTCACGACGACGCCGCTCCTCGGGCTGTTCGCGCTCGCCGTCACGGGCGGGCTCCTGATCTGGGACCTGGAGCACCCGAAGCGCTTCCCGATGATCTTCACGCGCCCCCACATGAAGAGCTGGCTCGTCCGGGGGGCGTTCGTGATCGCGGGCTACGGTCTGGCCCTCACCGCGCACCTCGCGGCGGGGCTGATCGGCGGCGACGGAGGGGTGGCGGCGACCCGCTGGCTGGCGTGGGCGGGGGCGCCCCTGGCGGCCATGACCGCGGTCTATACGGCCTACCTCTTCGCGCAGGCCAAGGCGCGCGATCTGTGGCAGAATCCGCTCCTGCCGCCGCACTTCCTCGTACAGGCCGTGCTGGCCGGCGGCGCGGCCCTGATGCTCGTCCCGTCGCTCGGCGGGTCCGCCGCGCTGGGCCGGCTGGTCGGGCTGTCGGCCGCCGCGCACCTCCTGCTCGTGCTCGCCGAACTGACGCTCACGCACGCGACGGCCCACGCCGCGCTCGCCGCCCGGAACATGGTGCGCGGCCGCTACGCCCCCTGGTTCTGGAGCGGCGCCCTGCTCGTGGCGCTGGCCGCCGCCCTGACGGTGATCCCCCTCGGCGGCGCCTGGGTCGCGGCGGCCGCCGGCCTCGCCGCCCTGGCGGGGCTGCTCGCGCACGAACACGCCTACGTCCAGGCCGGCCAGTCCGTGCCGCTCGCATGAGCACGAGCCACGGCTCCGGCCCCGGGCCGAACGGGGCCGGCCCCGATGGCGTCTCGCGCCGACTCGACGAACTCAACGAGCGGGTGAGCGCGGCGCGCCGCGAGACCGAGCGCCGCGGCGAGACGTTCTATCCCGGTCCCAGCCGCGCCCACCTCGCCGCCTTCCCGCCCCGCGAACGGTGGGACGACTGGGTCGAACTCGATTCGAAGGCGTGGCCCGAGCGCCGCGAACGCCGCTACATGCTGGTGCCGACGACCTGCTTCAACTGCGAGTCCGCGTGCGGGCTCCTCGCCTACGTCGACCGCGACACGCTTCAGGTGCGGAAGTTCGAGGGGAACCCCGAGCACCCCGGCTCCCGGGGCCGTAACTGCGCCAAGGGCCCGGCCACCCTGAACCAGATCGTCGACCCCGACCGCGTCCTCTACCCCCTCAAGCGGGCGGGCGCACGAGGGGAGGGGAAGTGGGTCAGGGTCTCCTGGGAGGAAGCGCTCTCCGATATCTCGACCCGGATCCGCAAGGCGCTGGACGAGGACCGTCAGCGCGAGATCATGTACCACGTGGGACGACCGGGCGAAGACGGATTCACCGAGCGCCTGCTCGCGGCGTGGGGCGTCGACGGACACAACTCGCACACCAACATCTGCTCCTCGAGCGCCCGCGCCGGCTACCAGTTCTGGCTCGGGATGGACCGCCCCAGCCCCGACCACGCCCGCGCGGACGTCATCCTCCTCGTGAGTTCGCACCTCGAGGCCGGCCACTATTTCAACCCCCACGCGCAGCGCATCATCGACGGCGTGAAGAAGGGGGCGCGTCTCATCGTCTTCGACACACGGCTTTCGAACACGGCGACGCACGCCGACCACTGGCTCCCGACCCAGCCCGGCTCCGAGGCGGCCGTCCTGCTCGCGATCGCGAACCACCTCATCACGACGGGCGCCTGGGACCGCGAGTTCGTCCGCCGCTGGTTCAACTGGGAGGAGTACCTGGCGGCCGAGAAGCCCGACATGCCGCGCACGTTCGAGTCGTTCGAGCACGCGCTCCGCGAACTCTACGGGGACTGCACCTTCGAGTGGGCCGCGGAGGAATCGGGCATCGGCGCGGCGCAACTCCGCGAGGTGGCCGAGATCGTGGCCCGAGCCGGCTCGCGCCTCTCCACGCACAACTGGCGCAGCGCGGCGTCGGGAAACGAGGGGGGTTGGCAGGTGGCGCGGACCCTCTTCTTCCTCAACGCCCTCACCGGCTCGGTCGCGACCCCCGGCGGTACCTATCCGAGCACCTGGAACAAGTTCATCCCGAAGCCCATCCGGATGCCCCGACACCCGGAGCACTGGAACGAACTCACGTGGCCCGAGGAGTACCCGCTCGCGATGTACGAGGTCTCCTTCCTCCTTCCCCATCTCCTCAAGGAAGGTCGCGGGAAGCTCGACGTGTATTTCACCCGCGTCTACAACCCCGTGTGGACGAACCCGGACGGCTTCAGCTGGATCGAGGCCCTCACGGACGAGACGAAAGTCGGGCTCCACGTCGCCCTCACCCCGACCTGGAACGAGTCGGCCTATTTCGCGGACTACGTCCTCCCCATGGGACACGGTCCCGAGCGTCACGATCTGCACTCCTACGAGACGCACGACGGCCAGTGGATCGCCTTCCGGCAGCCCGTCCTGCGCTCCGCGCGCGAGCGCCTCGGCGAGCAGGTGGCGGATACGCGCCACACCAACCCCGGAGAAGTGTGGGAGGAGAACGAGTTCTGGCTCGAACTCTCGTGGCGCATCGATCCGGACGGGAGCCGCGGGATCCGCCAGTTCGTGGAGTCGGAGCAGAACCCCGGCCAGCGGCTCACGGTGGACGAGTACTACGGCTGGATCTTCGACCACTCAGTCCCCGGACTCCCGGAGGTGGCGGCGGCCGAAGGGCTCTCCCCGCTCGACTACATGAGGCGCTACGGCGCCTTCGAGGTCGCGCGCGACATCGGACCGCTGTACGAGGAACCCGTGCCCCCCGAGGAACTCGTGGACGCCCGGGAGGACGAGTTCGGCCGCATCCATACACACGCCCCGAGTCGAGCGGCGGTGAATCTGGCCCCGATGGGCGCCCCCGATCCCGACCCTGAGGGACGCCGTCCCGTGGGCGTGCGCGTGCCCGGCGGCTCCATCCGCCGCGGCTTCCCGACCCCGAGCGGGAAGCTCGAGTTCTACTCGCCCACCCTCGTGCGCTGGGGCTGGCCCGAGTACGCGGTTCCCGCCTACATCCGGAGTCACGTGCACCCCGCGGAGATGGCGCCGGACCAGATGTGCCTCATCTCCACCTTCCGGCTCCCGGTGCAGATCCACACCCGTTCGGCCAACAGCAAGTGGCTGGATGAGATCGCGCACACGAACCCGCTCTGGCTCCACCGCTCCGACGCGGCGCGGATCGGGGTGAGGACGGGGGATCTCGTGCGGGTCGAGACGGAGATCGGCCACTTCGTCCTCAAGGCGTGGGTCACCGAGGGGATCAAGCCGGGCGTCGTCGCCTGCAGCCACCACATGGGGCGCTGGAAGCTGGCGGACGCGGCGGGCGCGCAGGAACCGGGGCGGGCCGGCCGCGGCGAGCGCGAGGGCACGGCCGGACAGCGGCAACTCATGGCGACCGTGGGGCTCGGCGTGGACGCGAGCGGCTGGAAGCTGTCGCGGAAACGGGGCGCGGGGCCCTACGAGACCGACGATCCGGACACCTCTCGCGTCTGGTGGACGGACGTGGGCGTGCACCAGAACCTGACGTTCCCCGTCCATCCCGACCCGGTGTCGGGGATGCACTGCTGGCATCAGGCGGTTCGCGTCGTGAAGGCGTCGCGCCGCGACCGGCACGGCGACATCCACGTCGACACGGCGAAGGCCCACGACGTGTACCGGAACTGGATGAAGAAGACCCGGGGCGCCCGGCGCCATTCGCCCGACGGGACCCGGCGCCCCCACTGGCTGATCCGCCCCCTCCGCCCCGTGCGCGACGCGTACGACCTGCCCGACGAGGCGTAGGCCCGGGGATGGAACTCTTCCGCGCGCTCGGCGCCCTGCTCGACGCCCCGTGTTCCGAGAACCGGCTCCTCGGTCACCTCCTCGAACTGGGCCCGGTGCCGGACGAGCCGACGCACAACGACCTCTTCCTGTTCCAGCTCTACCCGTACGCCTCCGCCTTTCTCGGGGAAGACGGACGGCTGGGCGGGGAAGCGCAGGACCGGGTGGCCGGCTTCTGGCGCGCCCTCGGGGCCGATCCGCCCGCCGAACCCGACCATCTGCGCGCGCTGCTCGGAGGCTACGCCCGACTCGTCGAGGCCCAGCTGGGAGCGAACGGGAAGGCCGCCGCGGCCCTGCGCGATGCGCGGCACGCCTTCCTGTGGGAGCACCTGCTGTCGTGGGTCCTCCCCTTCCTCCTCAAGCTGCGGCAGATCGCGCCTCCGTTCTATCGGAGTTGGGCGGACACCCTCGAGACGGTCCTCTCCCGGGAGTCCGCGCTCCTAGGTCCGCCCACGAGGCGGCCGCTCGCCCTCCGTGAGGCGAGTCCCGTGCCCGACCCGCGGAGGACGGAGGGCGACCGCTTCCTGCTCGCGCTGTTGAGTCCGGCGCGCAGCGGACTCGTCCTCACCCGCGCCGACCTCGCGCGTGCCGCGCGCGACCTGGGTCTCGGTCTCCGCGTGGGCGAGCGTGCCTACATCCTTCGGTCCATGCTGGCGCAGGGGCCCGGGGCGACCCTCGGCTGGCTCTCCCGGGAGGCGCACGCGTGGGCGCGTCTCCACGATCGCACGGGGATCACGGCGCCGGAGGTGGCGGATTTCTGGACCCAGCGCGCGACCGCGACGGGTCGCCTGCTCAGCGACCTCGAGGCCGACATCCCGGACATGGCCGCTGTCACGGATACCGCACATGACTGAGCCCGCCGCGAAGCCGCCCCTCGATCCGGCGCGCTTCCGCGCCATCTTTCTACTCCTGCTCGTGGTCGGCATCAGTCTGCTCTTCCTCGAGATGATCCGGCCTTTCCTGACGGCGCTCTTCCTCGGTGCGATCCTGAGCGGGCTCATGTATCCCGCCTACGGTGCGCTCCACCGGTGGCTCCGGGGTCGGGAGGGTCTGGCTTCGGCGGCGGCGCTCGTCCTCTTCGTCATCCTCCTCCTCGGTCCGGTCGCGACCTTCCTCGGCATCGTCACGAACCAGGCGGTGCAGGTCACGCAGTCGGCGGGCCCCTGGATCGAGGAGATGCAGGCCCGGCTGCGCGAGCCGGGCGGGTTCGATGAACTCCTCAACCGGATCCCATGGGTGGAGTCGCTACGCCCGTATCAGGAGCAACTCGTCCAGAAGCTGGGCGAGGTGGCGGGCTCTCTGGGCGGGTTCGTGGTCCAGGGACTCACCGGCATCACGACGGCGACCGTTCGGATCGTCTTCCTCCTGTTCGTGATGCTGTACGCCATGTTCTTCTTCCTGAAGGACGGGCGCGGCGTGCTGCGGAAGGTCCTCTACTACCTCCCCCTCTCCGACGAAGACGAGCGGCGCATGCTCGACCGGTTCGTCTCCGTGACGCGGGCGATGGTCAAGGGGACGTTCCTCATCGGGATCGTGCAGGGCGGCCTCGCCGGCCTCGCCTTCTGGGTCGTGGGGATCCCGTCGGCGGCGTTCTGGGGCACGGTCATGGCGGTGCTGTCGATCGTGCCCGGCATCGGGTCCGGGCTCGTGTGGCTGCCCGCGGGGATCTACCTGCTCGCCGCCGGACGGATCGGAGCAGGGGCCGGGCTGCTGCTCTGGTGCGGCGTCGTGGTGGGGACGCTCGACAACCTCATGCGCCCCTGGCTCGTGGGGCGCGACACCCGCATGCCCGACCTCATGATCCTCCTCGGCACGCTGGGCGGGCTGTTCGCGTTCGGGATGGCCGGCGTGCTCATCGGCCCCATCATCGCGGCGCTCTTCATCACCGTGTGGGAGCTGTACGGCGAGTCCTTCCGCGACATCCTGCCCGCGACGGCGTTCGGCGGCTCGGCGGGCACGCTACCCGACCCCGCGGAGGAGGCGCCCGAACCCGCCGAGGACGCGGCCGCCGCAGACGAGCCGGTCGCCCCCGAGACGGCCCCGCCGGAGGCTTAGCGCCATCGACCGCCCCGCGTCGAGAGTCGGCGTGCTGGACCGGCTGCGGGACGGCGGGGCGGTGCTCTCCCGCTTCACGGAGCGCTGGACGCCGGACGCGTGGGTCATCCTCATGTCGCTGACCGTGGTCGCGCTCATCCTCGCGGTCACGGGAGGGGGCGCCACGATCCCGGAGGCGGGGCTGGCGTGGGGCGCGGGCGTGTGGACGCTGCTCGAACTCGCGATGCAGTTCTCCATCGCCATGGTGGCCGCCCACGCGTGCGCCTCGTCGCCTCCCATCTACCGGCTGCTCGATCGCCTCGCGCGCTGCCCGAACCCCGAGCGCCCCGTCCAGGCCGTCGCCCTCGCCGCCGGCTTCTCCATGGCGGCCGGCTATCTCAACTGGGCATTCGGGCTCGTCGGTTCCGCGCTCTTCGTCCCGTTCATCCTCAAGCGCAACCCGCGCGCCGACGTGCGCCTCGTCATCGCCGCGGCCTACATGGGCATCGGGACCGTGTGGCAGTCCGGCCTCTCCAGCTCCGCCCCGCTCATCCTCGCCACCCCCGGCAACCCCCTCCTTGAACCCGGGACGGGCGCCCCCATCGTGGACCGCCTCTATCCCGTCACCGAGACCCTCTTCCACCCGTTCAACCTCGGGTACGCCGTCGCCATGCTGCTCGTGGGGCTGGTCGCCGCCATGGCGCTCCACCCCCGCCGCGACGTCGTCACCCTCACCGAGGCGGAGGTCGACGAGATCCTCCCCGCGCCCCCGCCCCGCGCCGAGAGGGCGAGGACGCCCGCCGAGCGGCTCGACCGCTTCCGCGGCTGGTCGCTCCTCGCCGCCGTCCTGTTCGCGTACCCGCTCGTGCACTCGATCGCCACCCGCGGCTTCGGCGCGAGCTGGACGATCAACGCCTACAACACCGTGTTTCTCGTCCTCGCCATCGTCCTCCACGGCCGCCCGACGTCGTTCCTGCGTGCCTGCCGCGACGGCGTCGGCGCCGCGTGGGGGATCATCCTCCAGTTCCCGTTTTACGCCGGCATCTTCGGCCTCATCCAGAACACGAGCCTCGGCGGCTGGCTCGGCGAGCAGTTCGCGCAAGTCGCCACGACCCGGCTCTACCCGCTCGTGGTCTACTTCTATTCGGGCCTCATGAGCCTCTTCATCCCCTCGGCGGGCTCCAAGTGGATGATCGAGGCGCCGTACGTGGTCCCCGCCGGCGAAGCCCTCGATGTCTCCGTCATGACCACGCTCCTCGCCTACGCGTACGGGGATTCGGCCTTCAACCTCATCCACCCGTTCTGGGCGCTGCCGATCCTGGCCGTCACGCGCCGCCGCTTCGGGGAGGTGCTCGGGTACGCCTTCCTCATCTGGCTCGCGACGATCCTCCTCGGCATCGTGACGATGCTCGTGATCCCGACCGCCTGGTAGCCAGCGCCGTGACGAGCGCCCTGACCGACCGGTGACGCCATGAAGACGCTCCTCATCCTCCGCCACGCCAAGTCGTCGTGGGACGATCCCGGGCTGCGCGACCACGACCGGCCTCTGAACCGGCGCGGGAAGCGCGACGCCCCCCGCATGGGACGGCTGATCGCGGACCGGGACCTCATCCCCGACCGGATCGTGAGTTCGACCGCCGTCCGCGCCCGCACGACCGCGGCGCTCGCGGCGGCCGAGTTCGACCACGACGTGGAGATCGAGACGACGCGCGACCTCTACGGCGCCCATCCCGACGGCTACATCGAGGTCGCCGAGGAGAGGGGCGGGGCGGCGGAACGCCTCATGGTGGTGGGACACAACCCGGGGATCACGGCGCTCGTCTCGCGCCTCACGGGAGTAGTCGAGTACATGCCCACCGCCGCGCTCGCCATCGTGGAACTCGACATCGAGGACTGGAGCGAACTGGGCCGGGCGGGGGAGGGCCGCCTCGCCGCCTTCTGGCGGCCGAAGGCGCTCCCAAGTTGACACCTGAAACGTTCCCGCGGGAACGTCCGACCGCTCGGTGCGGCCGCTCATTCGCCCCAAGTTGACAGTTGACACGTTCCCGCGGGAACGTCCCGCCGCCCGGCCACCCGGCTCTCTTCCGCGCGACTCCGCCTTCGGCATAGCTTTCCAGGTGGTTCGCAGCGTGCCGACCCCAGCGGAGGATGTCCCGATGACCCGACCTTCGATCCACGCCCGGCCCGCCGTGGCGGCGCTCACCCTGCTTCTCCTCCTCCTTCCTATTCTCCCCGCCCTTCCCGGCGTCGCGGACGTCCGGGTTGAAGCTCAGGAGAAACTGGCGCAGGATCCCGGCGTCCAGGAGGCCCTGCACCTGCTCGACGTGTGGATGGACGCGGCGCAGGCCTACGAGGGGATTCCCGGCGCCTCCCTCGCCGTCGTGCATGACCAGGAACTCGTGTGGGCGAAGGGGTACGGCTACGCGCATGTGGAGCGGAAGGAGCCGGCCACGCCGTCGACGATGTATTCGATCTGTTCGATCTCGAAGCTCTTCACCTCGGTCGGCGTCCTGCAGTTGCGCGACCAGGGGAGACTGAGGGTCGACGATCCGGTCGCGAAGCACCTCGCTTGGTTCACGATCAAGGACGGCTTCCCCGAGGCGGGACCCGTGACGATCGAAGGCCTGCTCACCCACTCCTCCGGCCTCCCGAGGGAGGCCGCGGCCCCGTACTGGACGGGGCCCGAATATCCGTTCCCGACGCACGAGGAGATCGTGGAGCGGCTGCCGTCGCAGGAGATGCTCTACCCGCCCCGCACCTACTTCCAGTACTCGAACCTGGCGCTCACGCTGGCGGGGGAGATCGTCGCCGCCGCGTCGGGACATTCGTTCGACGACTACGTGCGCGCGAACATCCTCGACCCGCTGGGGATGTCGAGCACGTTCACCGATCTCGACGACCGCTTCCGGGGGAACCGCCTCGCGAGCGGATACACGGCGCGGGGACGCGACGGCACGCGCGAGCTCGTGCCCGACTACTGGGTGCGCGGGATCAGCCCCGCCGCCGGCTTCATCTCGACGGTGGAGGACCTGGGACGCTTCGCCTCGTGGCAGTTCCGCGTCCTCGAGGGCGACGATGCGCTCCTCGACCGCAACACGCTGCGCGAGATGCACCGCGTGCACTGGAGCGAGCCCGACGGGGAAACGACCTACGGGCTCGGCTTCTCCGTGTGGAAGTCCGATGGAGACACCTTCGTGGGACACGGGGGCTCGTGCCCCGGCTACCGGAGCCAACTCCTGCTGCGTCCGCGGGACCGGATTGCGACGACATTCATGACGAACGGGTCGGGGGTCAACGCACGCGGCTTCGCCCAGACGGCGTACGACATCGTGGCCCCGGCGCTGCGCCGCGCTGCGAAGGGCGAGGCGGCCGAGGCGGCCGATGCGGCGCTCGAGCGCTACACCGGCACCTACCGGCGTCCGCTGGGCGGCGAGAGCGCCGTCCTCGTGTGGGAGGGAGATCTGCACGTGCTGTCGCTCCCGACGGGCAACCCGCTCGACGCGATGACACGCCTCCGTCACATCGAGGGCGACACCTTCCGCCGCGTGCGGGACAGCGGCGACCTGGGCGAGGCCTTCATCTTCGAGGAGATGCCGGACGGCGCGATGCGCATGTGGCGCAACAACAACTTCAGCGTGCGGCCGGCCGGTAGGTGACACGCGACCGCTCCGGAAGCAGGACAGGATTATCGCAGCTTTTCCTTGACGCTCTTCCCGCATTCCAACGGGCGAATATTCTCGGTGCGCCCCCGCATCACGACGCGGTATTCGGCCTTGGTCAGGTTTAGTCGCGCCCATGGTTGCAGGTTCCTGAATCCCAGAATCGGCCGGAGCCGTACCCGGTCGTCCCGCGCTCCGACGCAGGCGAGTCGTGCTTCTGCAACCTCTGCCCCCGTCTGAAGCTGACCACGAATCCCATCAAGATCCTCTTTCTTTACGTGGCCCTTCAACTCGATCGGTGCCACCCAGTGGCCCTTACTGTTTGACGACTGGACGAACAGGAGGAAATCGCAACGCTTGCGATCGGAGGGCAGGGCGAGTTCGTCACAGCCATCCACTCGCAGCAGGCAGCGCTTGGGAGGCAGTTGGGAGACTTCGAGAACGCAACCCTGGTCCTGGCAGGACCCTGTCAGGCACCCCGGTGGGAGGCTCCGCCGGACATCTTCTGCCCAACCCGACAGCCGTCAATCCTCCTGCAACCGGCTGTGGATCGTCGCCCAATCGTCGTACAAGGCTTGGGCGACCCGGGGATATCCGGCGTCGTACATCCCGTTGTCCGAGTCAAGCACGATCTCTCGCGTCTCGGTCCCCCCCGTCCCGTTCGGAAGGAACTCCCAAATGCCGACATGGCTGGCGGGAAGCGTGACGTCCCCGCCCGCCATGTCCGTGCGACCCTCCTCGGGCAGTTCCGCCATGCGGCAGATGTTCGCCAGCGCGGAAAGAATCCAGTCGCTGTGAAGAGTGATGATCACCCGGATCCCGGCCGCGACGATCTTTGCCAGCGCCGCCGCAAGCCGAACCTGCATCGCGGGGTGCATGTGGGCCTCGGGTTCCTCAATGATGATCGTAGACCCCGGCTGAACGTGATGGCGAAGATAGAGCACAACGGGGATCATCTCCGTCACCATTGAAGCCACCCGCGCCAGCGGGAGATCCTCGTCCCAACCGGCGGGCCGGAACCGCACCGAGGGATTTCCATTCTCTGCTCGCTCTACGCGAACTGAACCCTTGAGGACTTCCTGCTCGATATGCCGCGCAAGTTCGCCCCCACTCTCCCAACCCGATATCGCGCGGGGCAGGCCGAAGGACGAGTCTTCGATGTAGTCCTGCAAGACGCCGGATAGCGGATCTGTGGACTTCGCTCTCTGCTGGCCACGCGTCGCCTGGTGGAGCAGCGAGCCGACGACCAGGTGTTGTACTTCTACCCCTCCAGAGCGACCCGCCGGCAAGTAGTAGGCCGAACGGGAGATGGCTCCGACCGTCGATGGCTGGGCAAGATCGGCGAGCACAGTTTGTAGTGCCATAGGATTGATGGGACTGCCGTCAATCGACGTTTCGGGTGCGCGGCGCTCGAAGAAACCGGGCTTTCGCGCACGGAGCCAGTAGGATCCGCTGCGGTCAAGCCGAAGAGGCGCGTCCTCGTGAACGTGCAGATCCCAACCAAGTTCGTCGCCGGCGATCTTGAACTCATAGCGAAACCGTGGCGGCTCTTGCGGTGTCTCGGGGGGGCTATGACTGAGTACGATCGTGGCATCAGACTTGGTCTTCTCGACTAAGCTGCCGAGCGCGTCCGCGCCGAAGATCCGCTGCAGCTCGTGAGCAAGCGCGAAACCCGTGTCCGCCACCTTAACTGCTTCTCGCGCGAGAACAGCCAACTCGCCAGGAATCTGCACATCCAGTTTGTCGCCGGCCAAGTGTTTCTCCAGCCACTCGACCAACTCAATTAGATTGGGAGTCGATCGTACCAACTCATAGAAGTCCGGGGTTCCAGGCCAGCGGCTCCAATTGAATGCCAAATGCCGCGAAAAATACTGGTGCAGGGCGTAGACGAGCCGGGCCAGATAGGACTTCCCCGAGCCGCTTGGACCGACGAAGACAGTAAGCGGACGCAACTCCACGTTGGCATTTGAGATGGACCCGAAGTTCTCGGCTTGCAGCCGGAGATAGTCGATGTCGTGGGCGCCCATTGGATGTCTCGGGCCTCCTTCGTTGCCTGTTTCCTGACGGACACGACAAGCGCCCGACCGTGGCCGAGACGCGATCCACCGCACCAACCTAACGCGGTTCGCGTTGCCCTGCCGGTTTGGAGGCTGTTGGGGTCAGCGAGACCGCGCGGGTGTAGACGAGGTCGTCGAGCGGGGAGTCGTCGCCGCTCCCCGAGTTCGCGGCCACGTGCAGGACGATGGTCGCCTCCGTCTCGGGGGCGCGCCACTCGAACGTCCATGCCGCGATGTCGTCGGTCGGTCTGGATCCGGCGCGCGTGTGCTGGACGTACTCCGTGCCGCCGTCCGCCGTGCCGCCGTCGTCCGTCCGCGCCACGGTGACCTGGTCGTCGAGCGGCCGGATCTCTCCGGCACGCGCGCCGCGGCGCTCCCCACCGTCGAAACGGAACGACGCCTGGAAGCCGGCCGAGCGCATGTCGAAGCTCTCGAGGCGGATCGTCACGGGATGACGCTGGCCCGGACGGTAGCCGTCCTCGAGGCCGAGCACCTGGAGCGTGGAGCCCGGTTCGTTGAGGGGCGCGCCGATGTGACAGGTGGCGCAGGTCGGCTCCCCGAAGCCGCCGGTGTGGCCCGCTGGCGGCCCCTCGATGTGCGCCGCGCCGCGTGCCTCGAGGGGCGGCCCGATCCCGGAGTTCCCGGGCGGAGCCGCCGCCGCCAGGGCCAGCGCGAGGAGGCCCGCGGCGCACAGCGTGGCCGCGGGGCCCGGGGCGGACAGGCTCGTCCTCACAGCACGCGGATCAGCGCGAGCGCGGCGACACCACCGCCCGCCCGACCGTGTTCACGTCGGCCCCGAACCAGATCGAGTCCGTGGCCGGATCGTAGTACATGTGCCGGATCGTGCCGCCGCCGCTCGGCACGTCGAGCATGCCCACGAACTCCTCCGTGTCCGTGTCGAAGCCCACGAACCGGTTCGGCTGGATCCCCGTCTCGACGAGCCACACCACGTCGTACCTGTCGATCGCCATCCCGTACGGCCGAGACTCCTCACCCGCCGGCAGGTCGTACTCCCGCTGGAATCCGCCCGCCTCGACCACGAGACCGATCTTCCCGCGGCTGTAGTCGACGTACCAGATCCGGTCCCGAGAGTCGATCACGAGACGGCGCGGCCGCGCGCCCTCGGGCAGGTCGTAGCCGATGAGTTCGAACGAGGACGGCTCCACCATGCCGATCAGGTTCGTGTTGAAGTGGGCGATCCAGGGCCGGTTCTCGGAGTCCAGCTTGATCCCGTACGGGCGGCTCGAGCCCATCCCGCGGCGCGTCTCGACCTCGGGCGCCTCCACCAGCCGCACGTCTCTCGCATCCTTGTCGAGGAAGCCGATCAGGTTCCCCTGCTGCACCGAGAACCAGATGTCGCCGTTGTCGTCCCAGATCAGCGTGTGCGGATCCCGGGCCCGTGCGTCGGGCATCATGATCTTGTCGATCTCGCCCGTGGCCGGGTCGATGATCCCGATGTGGTTCGCCCGGTTGCCGGCGTAGTAGACCATCCCGTCGTCGTCGACGATCAGGTTGTGCGGTCCCGTGCCGTCGTCCATGTCGTAGCGCTTGAACTCGCCGCTGGCCGGATCGAGCACGGCGGCGTAGTGCGCGGCCTGCCCCACGAACCAGACCCGCCCGTCCGGTCCGACGAACGGGTCGCGCGGACGGCTCTCCGGGTAGGGGACCGTCCACTCCTCGATGGTGAGAACGTCGGTGGCCGCCGTGTGGTCCTGGGCCGCCGCATCCGCGGAGCCGACGATGCTCGCCAGGATCGCCAGCCCTGCCGCCGCCCGCGCCGCGACCCGAATTCGATGGATCATCTCCGTTCCTCCTCGATCGCTGTCCGCTGAAGCCGCCGACCGCTCGATTCCGGCCGGCGTCGCACACCATATCGCACGCTATCTCGCACACTATTCAGAAGACCCCCGATCCCGCGAATCCGTTGAGTTCCGGGCCGTCGGGACCACTCCGGCCGTCCGCGGCCGAGCCGTCTACGGCCGCGCCGCCCGCGCACGGGCCGCCCGCACCTTGGGGGTCAGGTACAGATTGGCGATCAGCCGGCCGAAGAGGAAGCCCGTGAAGGCGGCCGTGGCGCCGACCCAGCCCAGCCCCCAGCCGACGACCACGAACACGGCGGCCACGGCGGCGATCTCCGCCGCGGTCGCGCCGATGATCGGGCCCGTCGTCCGGTTCCGGATCAGCGTGCCCCTCTGGAGCGACAGGATGACCCCGAGGAAGGGGATGGGGGTGAGGACGCGCGCCGCCGGGATCGCAAAGTCCGCCAGCTCCGGCGAGAGGCCCGATACGTGGACGAACCAGATATGGGAGAGGGGCGTGAAGGCGACGAGGGCGAGGATGCCCGAGAGCCCCGCCCCGAGTCCGATCGCGAAGCGGCGGATCTCCGCGTAGCCTTCGTCCCGGCGGCCGAGCAGCGCGATGACGGCATCCTGGAAGCTCAGCCCCACGGCGCGGAAGATGAACCCCAGCGAGTGCACCACGGGGAAGACCGCCAGCGACTCGACCGGGGAGGCGGCGCGGCCCATGAAGAACGTCAGCATGGGCTGGATGGCGATCCCGATGAGCGAAGTGAGCGCCAGAGGCACGTAGAAGCGCCCGATGTCCGAGAAGCGCAGCTCACCGCCCGCGGACGGGTCGGCGGCCGGGTCCGCGGTGGAGACGCCCGCGCGGCCGATCTCCGCGATGTCGTGCGGGTCGGCCGAGACCGCCGGCGCGTCGGCCGCGCTCGCCGCCCGGTCGGCCGGGCCGAGCAGGGCACCGATCGCGCCCCGGGCCATCCAGCGGGCCACGACCGCCTCCGCGACCACACCGAACGAGAGCGCGGAGGCGCCGACCGAGGCGCCGGGCAGGTCGGTGGAGACGGCGAGCACGATCGCGGCCGTCGACATCGCGATCAGGCGCAGCACCGTCCCGCCCGCCACGAGGCGCGTGCGCCCCGAGCGGATGAGCACCCCCTGCCAGAAGCGCCGATAGCCGATCGCGGCCGGCCACGGGAGGAAGCACCACAGCGCCCCGTACGTGAGGTGCGCGAGGTCCTCCGGCAGCCCGAGGACGCCGATCATGAGCCCGTGGTGCACCGGCGGCACGAGCACGAGGAGCAGCAGCAGCGTCGAGAAGACGTTCAGTCCGTGCGCGAACGCCCGCAGCCGGCGGTAGGAGACCGCGTCCTCCACCAGCGCGGTCGAGGCGCTGAGCAGCATGATGACCGGCGCCTCGATCAGCACCGCCATCGCGATCGCGACGCCGTACGCCGCCAGCCCCAGCGTGGGGTCCGGCAGCCGCGCCACCACCGCCGCCAGATAGGGGCCCTCGACCGCCATCATCACCCATGTGGCGGCGAGCGGCGCCCAGAAGGCGAGGATGCCGCGGGCGGAGAGGTCCTTCGCGGCGGGGGCCCGGGAATCGGAAGGCACGGAGCGGCTCAGTCCTCGAACAGACCCGCAAGCAACCCCAGGCAGGCGATCCAACCCTGCCGGTGACCCTCCGCGGCTTCCGCGGCCGGGAATTCCTCGTGCGTGACGATGACCAGGGTGGACCCGCCTTCGGGGAGGAAGTCGACGCTCACCAACGTCTCACCGACCGAGTGCTCGCCCTCCCAGTCCCACGTATAGACGAGTCGGTTCGGGGCATCGACCTCGCGGTACACGCCGAGGGCCGTGTGAATCACCCCTTCCTCGTCCTCCATACGGATCTTCCAGGTGCCGCCCGCCGCGAGGTCGACCCTCGACTCCGCCACCTTCGCTCCGGGCGGCGCGGACCATCGGGCGATCTCCTCTGGCTCGGTCCACGCACGGAACACCGTCTCCTGCGGGGCGGGGATTGCCTTCGAGACGCGAACTCCGGTGTCTGCGTCGTCGGTCATGCGTTTTCTCCTCTCTCACGGGTCTCACGGGCACGGGCTCTGGCGCGAGCCGGCGGGAAGAAGTCTGTTTTCGGTCCGTGATGGTTCCCGACCCGTCGGGCAAGGACCACCCGCGTACGTGCGTTCGGTGATATTCGGTGATATTCGCGTGAACCTGGTGAAGCTCGTCATCCCCGCCGTTGCCGCCGCCCTGCTGGTCCCTTCCTTTGCGGGGGCCCAGGGGCCTCGCTCACCGCAGGAGAGGTTCGCCCTCTTCACCTCCTGCGCGCCTCTCAACGTCGAGGTCTTCGTGACCAACGCCGGGGCGAGCGGCGTCACGCAGGAATCCGTCGAGGACATGACGACGAGCCGGATGCGGCAGGCCGGAATCTACGCCCCCGCCGACCAGCCAACCTGGTCCCTGCTCCGCGTGACCGTCTTCATCACCACACAGCCCGTCCCCGGAGGCGTGGCCCAGACCGTGTACATCATCCGTCTGCGGTTCATGAAGCTGGTGTACGACCAGTTGAGCGACCCCGAACTGGCCGCGAACCGGGGGCGCCTTTCGACCGATTCGCTCGGCGCCGCGCTGCGATGGATCCACTGGGCGCCGACGTGGGAATCCCCGCGCCCCGGCATCGGCTTCTTCGGCGGCCGCCGCGACGATCTCATCACAGGCACGGTCCGCACGATGCTGGACGAGTTCGTCACCGAGTACCTGCGCGTCAACGCGGGGTCGTGCCGCTAGTTTACTGCGGTCCGCCGGCCTTGAGCAGGCGGGCGAGCGCATCCTCCATCGCGGTCCGGACTTCGCCGCCCCAGGCGGTCAGGAGCACCGTCTCGAGCGCGTCGTCGCGGGCCAGCGCCTCGGCCACCGTCTCGACCGCGATCCGGCAGGCGGGCCCCACCGGGTATCCGAACGTCCCGCAGCTGATGGCCGGGAAGGCGACGGTTCGCAGCCCGAGCCCGATCGCAAGCCGGAGCGACTCCCGGTAGCAGGAGGCGAGCAGCCCCCTCTCCCCCCGGCCTCCACCCTGCCACACCGGCCCCACCGTGTGGATCACGTAACGGGCCGGCAGCCGGAAGCCCGGCGTGATGCGAGCCTCGCCCACCGGACAGCGCACGCCCGGGTGCGCCTCGGGCAGCGCGCGACAGGCCTGCAGAAGCTCCGGTCCGGCGGCGTCGTGGATCGCCCCGTCCACACCGCCCCCTCCCTTCAACGGTTCGTTGGCCGCGTTCACGATCGCGTCCACGGGCAGCGCCGTGAGGTCACCACCCCAGATCGTGAGACGAGATTCGATCAACTCGATCACCGCACCCCCTTTGCCGCCGACACTCTGTGGTCCGTAGGTTTCCGGTTCCGAGACGCGTTCCGGAGCCGGCACCCGTGTACCCATTCCGAGAGGATGGCTGTTGCGCAAGCTTCGCGTAGGGATTGTGGATCTGGTCGCCAAGGGGCCGACGAAGGCGCTCTACGCGAAGGTAATGCACGCGAACCTCGCGAGTATCATGCCTCAGGTGCTCGCCGTGTGGTGCGAGGAGGCCGGCCACGACGTGAGCTTCGTCTGCTACACCGGTCTCGAGGACCTCGTCGACGACCTCCCGGAGGATATCGACCTCCTCTTCGTCGGCGCCTTCTCCCAGGGGGCCCAGCTCGCCTACGCGATCAGCGAGATGTTCCGCCAGCGCGGTGCCGTGACCTGCATCGGCGGGCCGCATGCGCGCTGCTATCCCCAGGATTCGCAGAAGTACTTCGACTACGTGTTCGGCTTCACCGACCAGGCCACGCTGAATGAAGTGCTGGACGACTGCCAGCCGCACCGCCCGCTGGGCCGCCACGTGACGGCCGAGATGCAGCCAGTCTCCCTGCCTGGAGTACGGGCGCGCTGGAAGTACATCGAACCGACGCTCGAGAAGGCGCCGCTGATCAAGATAGTCCCCATGATCGGCAGTCTCGGGTGCCCCTACACGTGCAGCTTCTGCATCGATTCGGTCGTTCCCTACCAGCCGCTCGACTTCGACGAGATGCGCGGCGACCTCCGTTTCATCGCGCGCAAGATGAAGAAGCCGATGGTCGGCTGGCACGACCCCAACTTCGGCGTCCGCTTCGACGACCATCTGGGCGCGATCGAGGAAGCCGTTCCGCCGGGGACCATCGATTTCATCGCCGAGAGCAGCCTGTCGCTCCTCGCCGAGCCGCGCCTCAAGCGTCTGGCGAAGAACGGGTTCCGCGCCATCCTCCCCGGCATCGAGTCCTGGTACATGCTCGGGAACAAGTCGAAGTCGCGGAACCGCCACGGCATGGAGAAGGTCAGGCAGGTGTCGGAGCACTCCAACCTCATCACGAATTACATCCCCTATCTCCAGACCAACTTCGTCATGGGGCTGGACTGCGACGAAGGTCCCGATCCCTTCGAGTTCACGAAGAGGTTCCTCGACGCGTCGCCCGCGGCTTTCCCCGCCTACTCGCTGCTCACGTCGTTCGGGCAGGCGGCGCCGCTGAACCTCGAGTACCAGAAGGAGGGACGGCTCCTCGGCTTCCCGTTCCACTTCCTCAACAACCATCACGCGATGAACCTGAAGCCGAAGAACTACGAGTGGATCGAGTTCTACGATCACGTGATCGATCTCTCGAAATACTCCTTCTCGAAGCGCGCCATCTGGCGACGGCTCAAGGCCAACAGAGGCGGCATCCCGCGCATCATGAACGTCGTGCGGGCGATCTCCTCCGAGGGGAAGGGGCGGATCGAGTACTTCAGCACCGTCCGTGACAAGCTCGCCACCGATTCGAAGTTCAGGGATTACTTCGAGGGAGAGTCGCAGGTGCTGCCGCAGTTCTACATCGACCGGGTGAAGAACGACCTCGGTCCGCTGTGGGAGTTCCTGCCCGAGGGCGCGCTCGAGCACGACCCCAACGCCTACATCAAGAGCACCGGGGGCACGGCGCCCGTGCAGGCGCGGGCCGGCGCGGTGGTCCACTAGCGCCCGATCCCCCGGCGCGTTCCCGGGCCCGCTCCGCGATACGCCGATGTCCCGAGCTTTCGTCAACGAGGACGCGACTCACGAGCCCGAACCGCGCTACACGCTCCCCCCGCGTGAGTCGCCGCGTTTTGAGGCGGCCGCGGCCCGTGCCCTCATCGAGGGCGCCCACATCGGCAACACGCAGAGCGCCGAGGCCGCGACGGGGTACGCCTGGGGCGATCCCGCCCTGATCCCGCATATTGAGGCGCTGCTCCGCGAGGCGGGGGACCTCGGGGACGAACGCATGGCGCGCCTCGGCCGACGCTATCTCCGCAAGGCAGGCCGCTGAGACCGCGAGTCGACGCCATCCCCGCGGCGCGCGACCGCTTTCCGGACTCGGCGAGGCGCGACGCACGCCGGTCTGCGGACGACCCGTCCTCGGCCTCGTGATGAGCGACCATCGGTTCTGTCCCCCAACCGTCCTAACTGCCTCTGATTCATAGGATTAGGCCATGTCTCCTACGTCCAACGGAGTGTAGACTAAGCAGTCTCGTAGTTCACCAAGGCAGCGCGTCGAACGAGACTGCGCGGAAGGCAACGCAGGGAGGCCGGGATGCGGAGTGGCGGAAGGCGGCGGTGCGTCGCCCCTTCCCCGTCGAACGCGGCGAAGCCATACAGTGCTGGCGGCGCTCGTTTGTGGGATGGGGGGCATCACGTGTGGGACGACACCGGCGGCGTTGCCGAACCGGCCGAGGTTCCGCACCCGATCTCGCCGAGTAAGTCCGATGGACCACTCGTCCACCAATGTTGAGGGACGTTCGGGGCCTTGTAGGCTCCCAATCACTGGAGGCGAATCTGCTGAGAACGACGCGTGAAAATCGGACCTGCGCGGCCTATGCGTGTCTCGTTGTCCTGACCGCAGCCTGGGGCAGTGCCTGCGGCGATGAGAGCGACAGACTCGCCGGCCCTGCGGAGATGCCGAACCGGGCTCCGATGGTGGTAAGCGAGATCGCTCCACAGACCGCGTTTCCAGGCGATACGGTGGCCGTGGACGTATCGACTGCGTTCCGGGATCCGGACGGCGACGCGCTCACCTTCACGGCCGTCGCTTCGGATTCGTCGGTGGTCGGCGTCTCAGTCTCGGAGAGTCACGTCACCATGGTGGGCTTGTCACGGGGGAGCGCGGTCGTGACGGTCACGGCACGCGATCCGCACGGAGCCGAAGCCGGCCAGAGCTTCGAGGTGACCGTGCCGAACCGGGTGCCGGCGGTGGCGGAGGCTATCGGGCCGCGGACGGTGTTCCTCGGCGAGAGCGCCGTGGTGGACCTGTCCGGGCGTCGGAGAGCGAGGTGACCCTCGAGACGGCGAGGGGCGTCGCCACCGTGACGGTCCGGGGCGTTCAGCGATCCGGATGGCGACGCACTGACGTTCGAGGCGACCTCGTCCGACACGACGGTCGTCCGGGTCCGGGCGTCGGAGAGCGAGGTGACCCTCGAGACGGCGTCCAGGGGCGTCGCCACCGTGACGGTGACGGCGCGCGACCCGGCGGGCGGCGAGGCCGGCCAGAGCTTCGAGGTGACCGTGCCGAACCGGGTGCCGGCGGTGGCGGAGGCTATCGGGCCGCGGACGGTGTTCCTCGGCGAGAGCGCCGTGGTGGACCTGTCCGGGGCGTTCAGCGATCCGGATGGCGACGCACTGACGTTCGAGGCGACCTCGTCCGACACGACGGTCGTCCGGGTCCGGGCGTCGGAGAGCGAGGTGACCCTCGAGACGGCGTCCAGGGGCGTCGCCACCGTGACGGTGACGGCGCGCGACCCGGCGGGCGGCGAGGCCGGCCAGAGCTTCGAGGTGACCGTGCCGAACCGGGTGCCGGCGGTGGCGGAGGCTATCGGGCCGCGGACGGTGTTCCTCGGCGAGAGCGCCGTGGTGGACCTGTCCGGGGCGTTCAGCGATCCGGATGGCGACGCACTGACGTTCGAGGCGACCTCGTCCGACACGACGGTCGTCCGGGTCCGGGCGTCGGAGAGCGAGGTGACCCTCGAGACGGCGTCCAGGGGCGTCGCCACCGTGACGGTGACGGCGCGCGACCCGGCGGGCGGCGAGGCCGGCCAGAGCTTCGAGGTGACCGTGCCGAACCGGGTGCCGGCGGTGGCGGAGGCTATCGGGCCGCGGACGGTGTTCCTCGGCGAGAGCGCCGTGGTGGATCTGTCCGGGGCGTTCAGCGATCCGGATGGCGACTCCCTCACCTTCCGGGCTTCGTCGTCGGACACGAGCGTGGTCACCGCCGCCGTCGCCGCCGCCGCCTTGACCGTGCAGGGCGTCTCAAAGGGTACCGCGACGGTGACGGTGACCGCACGGGATGGCCACGGAGGAGAGGTGGCACAAAGCATGATCGTAACGGTGCCGAACCGGAGTCCGGTGACCACCGGTTCGATTCCCGCCCAGACCGTGGCCGAGGGCGAGACGACGACAGTGGACGTCTCTCCCTACTTCGGAGACCCGGACGACGACTCACTCGGCTTCGGTGCTTTTTCATCGAACGCCGCCTACGCCGGTGTCTCCGTGTCCGGGAGCGCCGTGACCATCGAGGGAGTGGCCGCCGGGTCTGCGTCCGTCACGGTGACCGCGCGAGATCCGGATGGAGGAGAAGCGCGCCAGAGCTTCGGCGTAACCGTGCGGCAGTCCCCTCCACCGAATCAGGCGCCGGTGGTCGTGAGCGCGATTCCCGCCCAGACCGTGGCCGAGGGCGAGACGACGACAGTGGACGTCTCTCCCTACTTCAGAGACCCGGACGACGACTCACTCGGCTTCGGTGCTTTTTCATCGAACGCCGCCTACGCCGGTGTCTCCGTGTCCGGGAGCGCCGTGACCATCGAGGGAGTGGCCGCCGGGTCTGCGTCCGTCACGGTGACCGCGCGAGATCCGGATGGAGGAGAAGCGCGCCAGAGCTTCGGCGTAACCGTGCGGCAGTCCCCTCCACCGAATCGGGCGCCGGTGGTCGTGAGCGCGATTCCCGCCCAGACCGTGGCCGAAGGCGAGAGCGTCTCGGTGACCCTCGACGATTACTTCAGCGATCCGGAGGGCGGCTCGCTGAACTACGGAGCGACGAGTTCCAATGAAGGAGTGGCGACGACGAGCATCTCCGGCAGCGCTGTGGTGGTGGAAGGGGTGAGCGAGGGGACGGCCACGGTGACGGTGACGGCCACGGATCCCGGCGGCCTGAGCGCCCGGCAGCAGTTCGGTGTGACGGTAGGGCGGGCTCCGGGCAACCGGGCCCCGGAGGTGGTGCAGGGGATCCCTGATCGAACGCTCGCCGTTGGCAAGTCCTTCGGAGGCCCGGCGGGTCCGTACTTCAGAGACCCGGACAACGACTCGCTCCTCTATACGGCCACGAGTTCGAACCCCGGTGCGGTGACCGCTACCACGGCTCACCTCCCCTTGTTCCCGCCGGTCTTTGAAGTAGGGGCCGTGACCGAAGGCACTGCCATAATTACGCTTACAGCCACCGACCCGGAGGACCTCTCCGTCTCACTGACGTTTCAGGTAACGGCGGAGATCCTGCCCAACAACCCGCCGGTCGCGACTCAGGATCTGTCGGACCAAACCATAAACGTGGGCCAGGAGCGCACCGTCGTACGGAACCTTCACGACTATTTCAGCGATCCCGACGGCGACAGGCTCGGGTTCTCGGCGAGCAGTTCGGATACCTCGGTCCTCGAGACCGGTTGGTCCATCGTCTCCGGGTGGTGGATAAACGGTCGATCGGCGGGCACGGTAACGGTCACCGTGACGGCCACCGATGAGGTGGGGGCGTCCGTCTCGCAGAACGTCACGGTGACCGTG
Organism: Candidatus Palauibacter sp.; assembly: GCF_965222475.1. Taxonomy (GTDB): domain Bacteria; phylum Gemmatimonadota; class Gemmatimonadetes; order Palauibacterales; family Palauibacteraceae; genus Palauibacter. Next base: position 1,063,252 of record NZ_CBDCUB010000008.1, read on the forward strand.
GTGGAACTTCCCAACGAGGCACCGATTGTCACCGGCGCGATTCCGAACCAGTCCATGGTCGTCGGAGAGACGGATTCGCTCTCGGTGGGAGACCTGCACGGATACTTCAGCGACCCCGACGACGATGCGCTCACTTTCCGCGCAAGCAGTTCCGCTCGGGGGACGGTCTCGGTGTGGATCCAGGAGACCAGCCTGTACATGAGGGCGTTCCTCACGGGCTCGGTTACGGTCACGGTTACCGCCACCGACCCTGGGTTGAAGAACGTTTCCCAGGAGTTCACGGTGACGGCAGAGCCGGAGGGCTCGACCAACCAGGCGCCGGAGGTCGCGGGCACGATCGCCGATCGTACAGCGATCATCGGCGGCGAGCTTCACGTGCAGACGTACAGGTATTTCACCGATCCCGATGGCGACGACGCGAACCTGGATTATACGGTGGGGACATCGAACGCCGCCGTGGCCACCGTGAGACAGACCAGCGAAGCCGTGTTCCGGGTGACCGCCGTCTCGAACGGCTCGGCAGTGATTACGGTCACAGCCGAGGATCCGGGGGGGCTCGCGGCCTCCGTGTCGTTCACGTTCACCGTCGGGAACAACGCACCCCGGGTGAAGGCTGCTGCGCCGGCTGTGACTTCGTCGCCGGGTGAGGTCGACACTCTCGTCTTCACCTCCCACTTCGAGGAAACCGACGTCGGCGACGCCCTCTTATATGGCGCTTCGAGCACGAACTCGGGCGTGGCCAGCGCTTCCGTGAAGTTCGACCCCATCTCCGGCGACATCGTCGAGATAACGGGGGTCGCGGCCGGGGAGGCGACGATCAACATGACCGTGACGGACAGAGGAGGGCTCAGCGCCACCACTTCGTCGCTCGTGACCGTGCACGCGAACGGCCCTCCGCAAGTGACGCAGTCGATCGGAAACCAGTCTCTGGCCGTGAACGACACTCTCACGTGGGACCTGTCCCAGCACTTCTCGGACCCGGACAATGATGCATTGACCTACACGGCAGCCGGCGGATTCGCGGTGACGGTTTCCGTGTCGGACGCCACTTTCCAACTGGTGGGGGCGACTCGGGGAATCTCGCCCGTGAGGGTCACGGCTACGGACCCGTCCGGCCGTGAAGCCGAGATCACCTTCCTCGCGTTCGTGAGCAACGCGCAGTCGTTAGACGATCTCGCAGCCTCGAACCCACCGGGACCGCGGCCCGACGCCCTCCCGCTGGTGGGGATCCGCTCGACGGTGGACGCGGCACCTGACGATGGTGCGGTATTCGCCGGGATTCCCCGGTCCGGCCATGGTCGGGCCGACCACGTATTCCTCCTCCTGCCCGCCGTCACGGCCTCCGGCGGCGTGTGCTCCGGCAGCGACACTACTTCCGCAGGGAGAGGTGGCGCGTAGCGGCCCTGGAGTTCGAACGCCGCGCCGCCGGTCTCGTCGGGGTCGCCGGCGGCCCGCACTTCCAGCACGCGCTCGTCCGCCCGCGCCACGATCCTCGGCTCGGTCAGGTGTTTGTATTCATCCGCATCACGGCGCAGGATCTGCGCGATGCGGTTGCCAGCACCGGCTTCCTCGTCAGCGTTGAAGAGAATCGGTCGCCGCGCGTCACCAAGCAGATCGCTGGCCGCGTCGAGAAGGTGGGGCACAGTATCTCATGGGACCTGTCCGATCACGGCCACCGCCACCTAGGCGGACCCGTGGCGAAGTGCGGGAAAGGGAGCCAGGATAGATTACCGAGGTTCGCGACCGTGGGTGGAGGCGAAGACTTGGATCGGATACCGAGGCTGGTCGCCGGCATAACCGGAACCGCGGCCGCGCTCTTCTATCGCGTCGACCGGCACGGGCCTCCACTCCCCGAAGGTCCGTTGATCGTGGCGGCCAACCATCCCAACAGCCTGGTCGACGCGCTGCTGATCTTCCGCTGCAGCGAGCGGATCACGCGGCCGCTGGGTCGCGCACCGCTCTTCGACAGGTTCCTTCTGGGTCCGGTGCTGCGCGCGCTGGGCGGCATACCGGTCTACCGGAGGGAGGACGATCCCGAGGCGACGCACCGCAACGACCGGATGTTTCGGTCTGCGGTCGGCGCGCTCCACGGGGGTGGCGCCATCCAGATCTATCCCGAGGGCAGGAGCCACTCCGAGACGCACCTGGTGGAGTTCCGCACGGGCACCGCCCGGATCGCGCTGCAGGCGGAGGATGGCGCCGACTGGGGGCTCGGGCTGTCCATCGTTCCCGTGGGGATCACCTATTCCGCCAAGGAGTTGGCCAGAACCGAGGTCGCCGTGCGCTTCGGCAAGGCGTTTGGGTGCGCGGACCTGAAGGATAGGTACCGGGAGGATCCCGTCGCTGCGGTGCGCAGGCTTACCGAGCGGATCGAGAGGGGGATCCGCCGCCAGACGCTGAACTTCGACCGCCACCGCGACCGGATCCTCGTGGAGGTGGCGGAGCAGCTCTACGTGCGCGAGTCGCGGTGGGTTCCGTGGCGGGTCCGGGAACGGCTGGGTACGCGGTTCCCTCGCCTTCAGCGTTTTGCGAGGGGGCTGGAATGGATCCGCGGGGCGCACCCGGAGGAACACCGCCGCCTGATCGAGAGGGTGGAGCGCTACGCCGCGCTCAGCGACGAACTCCACGCCGGGGAGGGGGGCGTGCCTCCCCGCTACAGGTTCCTCCCGGTCGCGAGATACGTCCTCGTGCGCGGGACGCTCCTGGCGCTTGGGCTTCCCTTCGCGATTGCCGGATCCCTGCTCTGGGTTCCCGTAGCCCGGCTTCCCGGCTTCGTCGTCAGGCGCGTGAAGCCCCAGTTCGAGGTCACGGCGACGATCAAGCTGGCGACGCTCCTGGGCGGAACGTTTGCGGCCTGGATCCTGTGGCCGGCGCTGGGCTACGTGGCGGGGGGGTTGTCAGTGGCCGTGGTGGCCGCCGTCCTGGCTCCCGTGTGCGGCTTCGTGGCCATGCGGTGGGTGGAACTCGCCCGCGAAGTCCGCGAGGACACCGCCCTCTTTCTGCGGCTGCAGGGCCGCCCCGATCTCCGCGAGCAGTTCGCCGAGCTGCGCTCGGAACTCACCGAGACCCTCCGGCAGCTGGAAAAGCGGTGGATGGAGGAACGGCAGGTGAGCCCGCGGAAGGAGTCCGACGGACGCGGTACCTGAGGATCCTGCATGCGGACGATTGAGCGGACCGGGCGGTCCAGGCGCGAATACCCGCGTGAGTCCCGGGGTCGGCACCGAACCTACGTTGGTAGACGTTGTTGACGATGCGAACAGCATCGGCTATGCTGTCGGCCGCTAAATGGACCCCATCGTTCCTGCGGGCACGATGGGAAAAATGGGACAAATCAAAGGGTCGGCCCTCGTGGGCCGGCCCTTTTTTTCTTCTGACGAGAGATATCGCAATGGGTGTGACGGCCATATTCATCGACGGGGCCTATCTGGAGAAGGTCCTCCTGCACGACCACGGCAGAGCGCGAATTGACTTTGGACGCCTCGTTGCCACCATGGTCGAGGGCGACGAGCTACTGCGTGCCTACTACTATCACTGCCTTCCGTACCAGAGCCATCCGCCAACCGATGAGGAGAAAGCACGATACGCGGCCCGGCATCGTTTTTTCACTGCGCTCCGCCACATTCCGAGGTTCGAGGTCCGGTTGGGTAAACTTGCCTTCAGAGGGGTGGGCAAAGACGGTAATCCGATGTTCCAGCAAGAGCGCGTCGACCTCATGTTGGGTGTGGATATGGCGCTGCTGGCCGGGGAAAACCGTATCGCGAAGATGGCGTTGTTGTCTGGAGACAGCGATTTCACGCCAGCGGTCGAAGCCGTGAAGAACGAAGGGGTTCTGACGACGCTTTGGCATGGGAGTCACGCTCGGGAGGTCAGGCCGAGTGCCGAATTGCTCCAGGTATGCGATGAAGGCCGCGAGCTGACGGCAGAGATCATCCAGTCGGTTCTTCGGCACCCGTGATATCAACTCGCCAGGGATCGAGACCTGTAAAGCACGACTACGATGTCGAGTGGTGCGCCTTCTCCGTAAAATATCCGTTGTTCGAGCTTGAACCCCTCAGCATCGCACTGGCCGCGGGCGAACGCGTGGCCCTGGTCGGTCCGAACGGGGCGGGGAAGACCACGATCCTGCGTGCGCTCTCGGGGTTGCTGCCGGAGTACGAAGGCGACGTGCGGTTCGGGGGCATCGATGCGCGCGCGCTCCTACCCGGCTTGCGCAAGCACGTTCGCGTGATGCCGGAAAGACTCCTCGGATTCGGCTGGATGACGGTCCGGCAGCACTTCGACCTACTCGCGCGATTCTACGACAACTGGGATCGCGATTACGAGGCGCGGCTGACGGATCGATTGGAGATTTCAGACGGCGCGAATCTGGCGACTCTTTCGAGCGGTACCAAGGCAAAGGTTGCATTCGTGTCTGCCGAGGCCTGCAGGCCCCGCGTTCTGCTCCTCGACGAGCCCACGGCCGGCCTGGATCCCGTGATGCGCAGGCGCCTCATGGAGGTCGTCGCTGAGAGTCTGGACGAAGACCGGGCGAGAGTCCTCCTGTTCTCGACTCACATCCTCGAGGATGTCGAGTGGCTGGCCGAACGCGTGCTGGTCCTCGTCGACGGAACCATGATCGCCGACCATCCGGTGCAGCACATGCGCGCCGACCACGCGTCGGTGGCGAGTGCCCTTTACGACCTTCTGGATGCCAATTGAACCTGCGACACCTTGGAGACCTGACCCGCGTAGAAATCCGGCGCGCCAAATCCCTGCTGGGGCGGCTATATCTGGCCGGGACGGCAGGTCTCGCCTTCTTCTTCGTCATCGGACGGGCCACCGACGAGAACATCCTGGCGGTCGTCATGGGAGTGACGCTGGGAATGGTCCTGGTGGTGCCCCTCGCCGTCATGCGAGACAAGCTCGACCGAACATTGGAGTTCCTGCTGTCCCTCCCCGTGACCGTAGCCGATCTGGTGGCGTCCCGTTTCCTGGCGGCGGCGGTGGGCCTGTTGCCCGGCGTAGTCGCCACAGGAGTGACGCTCGCGCTGGTCACGCCGCCCGTTGAGTTCGGCGCGCTCGCGGCGGTCGCGCCTCTTCAGATGGCGTTGGGGTACTGGGTGCTGCTCACCCTCGCGGCGTGGTGCCTGACCGCCGCCGCGGCCTGCGAGCTGACCAGACTAATAGGCTGGTCGGTGGCCGCGATGGTTGTCCTCGTAGGCTGGGTCGCGCCATGGGCGCTCGGTCTACTGGAAAGCGAAAGCATCGGTGCCACAATCCGGTCGTTCCTGGAGCGGCCCTACGCCCCTGTCGCCATAGGAGCGGTCGCCCTTGCCATCGTCACCGTGCTCGCCGCCGCGGCCTTTGGCATCGCACATCGGAGCTTGGCGCGCTATCCGTCTCGGCCCGAAAAACCTCTCTGACCGGACGGCCGACCACGGGCCGATCCCGCCTTGCGGATGCGATACCTGAGGATCGTGCGGTACTCGTCGGGATTCCCTGGGCCCGCCATGGTCGGGCCGAGGACGTACTCCTCCTCGTGTCCGCCGATGGTCTCGTAGCCCTCGGCCTCGACGAAGGCCTTCAGCCGCTCGATCGTAGGCTGTTCGGCGTCGTATGGGCCGACGTGGAGGATCTCGGCAACGGTTCCGTATTCCCACGTCGCGAGCGAGGCGGTCACGCCGTCCGGCGGCGCGTGCTCCGGCAGCCAGTTCACGGCTTCCGGGATGGGTAGCGCGTAGCGGCCGATCCACTCGCCGCGCGGAATCTCGTCGAGCCCTTCCTGCCAGCGGGCGCGCGCAACGGGAGGCGCGAAACCGGTCGCTGCTCCGCTCGAGAAGTAGAGCTGGAACAGGAGTCCGAACGCCGCGTCGCCGATCTCGTCGGGGTCGCCGACGGCGCGCACTTCCAGCACCCGCTCGTCCGCCCGCTCCACGATGCGCGGCTCGACCAGGTCGTCGTAGTCGGTGGGATCGACCTGCTGCGCTCCGAGTGCGGCGGCGTCGGCCGCCGCACTGAGGGACCATGCCAGGAGTACGTGGGCACACCTCAGAACACTGGCGGCGCGATGGGTCATGACAGATCCAGGATCGGGATGCCCATGGCTTCGGCGGCGCCAACCATGCGGTGATCGTAGCTGGCAAGTTCGACGGCTTGGCCACGCCCCCGCAGAAACTCCAGCGATGCCAGGTGAAGCCCGTCCAGTGTCCGAACCGGGACCGGGAACGCGTCGAGCGCACGAGTCAGCACGGGCGGCGCCAACTCCACCAATGAGATTTGAGCGATTACCGCGTGTGCGGCCTCCGACCGCGATCCCGCCAACTTCCTCGCGTGCAGAGTTGTCCAGATCTCGTACTCCAAGAGGCGGCTGGAGACGAGGTTCTCGGTCCAGAAGGCGGCGGGCGGACGGCGATCTTCGGCCAGCAGGTGAGCCAGAACGACCGAGGTGTCGACGTAGATCACCGATCGCTGCGGTGGTCTTCCAGTTCATCGAGCAACTCGGATAGCGTCGCCACCGGCGGCCCGCCGCGGGGAGGCTCGGAACCCGAAGAGAGAGCAGGCGTCAGCCAACCCTTCCGCACCGCATCGGCAAGCATGGCGTCGGCGAGGACCGGACTCCGTGATGCACGCGGCGGACCGATCTCGGCGACGACCCGGTCGCGGTCCGTGACGAGTACGGTCTCGCCCGCCGCGGCGAGACGTACGTACTCGCTCAGCTTGCTATTCAGCATCTTGATGCCTACGGATCTCATGCTTTAGAGGTAGCTACCAGTAGCCACTTATGTCAATCGATGGCCTCGGATTCGTGGCGGATCGTCCACCAGACGGTACCCATCGCGGCGGCGCTGGCGACGAGATGCAGGACGAGGCCGATCTCCTCGGCGGACTCCAGGGCGCCGGCGCGATCGAGGAGCTGGCGCCAGTCGTGCGGGTGGTCTCCGATCAGGGGCAGGGCGAGGCGGTTCGCATCGGCCATGTACTCCGCCGTGTACATGAGGCTCTCGGCCGACCACAGCGCGCTCACCGCCGCCGGCACCGCCTCTCCCCGCCGCCACAGCCGGAACGTGATGTAGAAGGGCACCGCGAGCTGAAGCAGCGGGCCGGCCAGCACGCCCGCCGTATCTCCGAACAGGGAGAAGACGAGGTGCCCCGCCTCGTGGATGAGGAGGTTGATCCCGTCCACCCAGTGGTAGCGGTAGAGGAAGACGAGCCACGCCGCGTACACGCACATGACGACGAGCCCCACCCGCCGGGGCCCGATCGTCTTCCAGATCCACGAGAGAATCTTCACGCGGGCGCGCCCCCGCCTCGGCTAGCGGCGACGGTACCGGTGCCGCCCCCGCGCGGGAGAGCCGACACCTACTCGTTCGGCGGCCAGTCGGGCAGCGCGCGGCCCGTCGTCCACGGCACGCCGGCGGCCTCCAGTCGGCCCTCAAGGGCGGGGAGGTCCGTCTCGATCAGGTGCCGCATGTCGGGATAGAGTGCGGTAAAGGCGCCGTTCGCGATCCGGTACTGCTCGCGGTGCGTCTGCGTGGGGCCGTGCATGCCGTTCCAGTGGCCGCGGACGACCTGGTTCACGCGAGACACGATCCCAGGCATCTCCGGCTCGGCGCGGGAGGCCCGGGTGCGGGAGCCGTTCAGCGCCTCCTGGAGGTCGAGCAGCCGCAGCTCCAGCGCCCGGGCGTCGTTGCGCAGGGCCGGGTCCGCCGCCGGCCAGCGGTCCACGGCCTGCTTCATGGCCGAGATGCGGGCCATCGCGGCCGTCGCCACGCGCTGCGTCCCGGTGACGGCCCGGAGCAGCTCCCCGGTCTCCCGCTGGAAGGCGAGCACCGCCGCCCGGTCCCGGGGCGGGATCGCCGAGCCCCCCATGGGCGCGATCTCGAACGGCACCGTGCCCACCAGCTCGGTCACCTCGCCGTCCACGCGCTGCGAGAGCGACACCGTGTAGCTCCCCGGCAGCGCCATGGGTCCGTTCCCGCCGCCCCCGAAACCTCCGAAGCCGCCACCGCCACCTCCGCCCCCCGTGACCGGGTTGTAGCCCGGGTACCGGTAGTTCCACGTCGCCCGGCGCATGCCGCGCGAGGTCGAGCCGTTCACCGTGTTCACGATGTTCCCGTCCGCGTCGCGCACCGTGAGGAACACCCGCGGCGCCTCCTCCCGCTCTTCCGCTTCGAGTTCTTCCCACGTCGGGTACGGGGTGTCGTCCCCCCGCCGCTGCGCCCGCCGCTCCTCCGCCTGCCGCGCCGCCTCCCGCGTGCGCAGCGTCTCGCCCACGTAGTAGGTGAACGTGACCCCGAAGTCCGGGTTGTCCGCCGTGTAGAAGTCCGACCCGCTCGTGCCGCCCGGGCTCCATCTCAGGAACATCTCCCCGTCCTCCACCTCGAAGATGTGCCCCTCCGAGGCGAGGATCTCGTCCGATTGCGCCGCGAGTTCCCGTAGCGGCGTGTAGTCGTCGACCACATAGAAGGAGCGCCCGAACGTGGCCGCGACGAGGTCGCCCTCCCGCTTCTGGATCTCGAGTTCACGCACCGGGATCGTCGGCAGCCCGCTCCCCAGCTCGAGCCACAACGCGCCCCCGTCCACCGAGGCGAAGGCCGAGAACTCCGTCCCCACGAAGAGGAGGTCGGGCTCCACGTGGTCCTGCACGATCGTGAAAACGGGACCGTTCTCCGGCAGGTCCCCCGAGATCGAGGTCCACGTCACGCCCCGGTCCGTCGACTTCAGCACGTACGGCCGGAAGTCGCCCCGCTTGAAGTTGTTGATGACGGCGAACACCGTGTTCGGATCGTGCAGCGACGCCTCCACGTCGTGGACGAAGCTCGTGTCCGGCACCCCCGGGAAACTCTCCACCGCGCGCCAGTTCTCGCCCCCGTCCTCCGTCACCTGCACGAGTCCGTCGTCGGTGCCCACGTAGATGAGCCCCTCCACGAGCGGCGATTCCGAGACCGCGACGATGTGCCCGAACACCGAGGTCGAGCGGTTCTTGCCCACCGCGTCCACGCTCCACACCCGGCCCATGACCTCGAGCTGGTTGCGGTCGATGTTCCGCGTGAGATCGCCCGAGACCGGCCGCCAGGTCGAGGCCTGGTCATCCGAGCGGAAGAGGATCTGCGCCCCATAGTAGAGACGGTGGTTGTCGTGCGGGGACATGTGGAGCCCCGCGTCCCAGTACCAGCGGAGCGGGGGACCGTCGGCGTCCTCCTGCGGCTGGATGTCGAGCCGTTCCTTCGAGACGCGGTCGAAGCGCGACAGCACGCCGTTCTGGAGCTGGGAGTAGATGATGTCGGGGTTCTCGGGGTCGATGACGGGGTCGAAGCCGTCACCCCCGAGCGTCACGTACCAGTCCGAGTTCCGGATCCCCGCGTTGTCGAGCGTCTGCGACGGGCCGCCCCACGTGTTGTTGTCCTGCGTCCCCCCGTACACGTAGTAGAACGGCTCGTCGTTCGAGGTCGCGACCTTGTAGTACTGCGTGAGCGGCAGGTTGGCGAAGAAGTGCCAGTTCTCCCCGAAGTCCCGCGTCTCGTACAGCCCCCCGTCGTTGCCCAGGATGAGGTGCTCCGGGTCGTCCGGATCGAAGGCGAGCGCATGGTGGTCGACGTGTACGTCCTGAGTGGGGAGCCGTCCCCACGTCTCCCCGCCGTCCTCCGACATCTGCACGAAGGTGTCGAGCGAGTAGATGCGGTCGAAGCGGTGCGGGTCCGCGTACAGTTCGTGGTAGTACATGGGCGCGCCCGACTGGTAGCGCGAGGTCCGCGACCAGTTCTCCCCCATGTTCTCGGAGCGGAAGGTGCCCCCGGCGTCGCCGCTCGCCTCCACGATCGCGTACAGGACGTCCGGCTGCTGCGGCGAGATGGCGAACCCGATGCGCCCCTTGTCCCCCGAGGGGAGGCCGCGGTTGATCTCCCGCCACGTGTTCCCGCCGTCGGTCGACTTGTGGATCCCCGAGCCGGGCCCGCCGTCGATCATCGTCCACTGGTGACGGCGCCGCTGCCATGAGGTCGCGTACATCACGTCGGGGTTCCGCGGGTCGAGGAAGACCTCGTTCACCCCCGTGTGCTCGTCGATCTCGAGCACCCGCTCCCAGCTCTCGCCGCCGTCCGTCGTCCGGTACAGCCCGCGCTCGCCTCCCGCGTTCCACAGCGGTCCTTGGGCCGCAACGAAGACGATGTCCGAATCATGAGGGTGGACCGCGATCATCCCGATGTGTTCGGAGGTCTCGAGTCCCATGTTCGTGAACGAGCGCCCCCCGTCGATCGACTTGTAGACGCCGTCCCCGTACCCGACCGAGCGCTGCCCGTTGTTCTCCCCCGTCCCCACCCAGAGGGTGAGATGGTCGTTGGGATCGAGCGCGATGGCCCCGATGGAGTAGGAACCGTAGTCATCGAAGATCGGCGTCCAGGTGGTCCCGGCGTTCGTCGTCTTCCACAGGTTCCCGGAGGAGGCCGCCACGTACCACACGCTCCGGTCCGTGGGATCGACCGCGATGTCCGCGATGCGCCCGGAGGCGACGGCGGGGCCGATGCTCCGCCACCGGATGCCGGAGATGAACCCGGAGTTCAGTTCGGCCGCCCCGTCGTCTTCGTCTTCACCCTCCTGGGCGGCCAGCGCCCCGGGGCCGCTGAGAGCGCCGAGACTCGCCATCCCCGCGAGGAGGAGAACGGAGAATCGCGAGATGACGCCGCAACGGGCGCCCGGGTTCGCGTGGAAGCTCTCGAAATCGATCATGGTCGCACCTTGTGCCGGTGGCGGGTGGCTATCGGGCGGTGTCGCCTGTGGAGTTCGTGGCTTGGGAAGGTCGGCCCGGGGACGGGAGGCGGGCAACCCGTGCCGAGGTCAGGCGGGGTCGGTTCCGGTGCCGTGTAGAGGGATGCCGAACACGCGCCCTTCGATGCGGGCGACCCCGTCGGCCATGGCCACCCGCGTCTCGACCAGTTCGTCACGGACGCCGTCGATACGACCACCCAGGCGCTGTTCGACTTCACCGAGTTCCGCGCGCAGTGCGCCGATCTGCGACTCGAGCCTGGCCCGTCCGAGGGCGCCCTCTTTGCGCACGCTCGCGATCTCCGCCTTCAACTCCTTGCGCGTGCGGTTCTCGGCACCGCCCAACATGCGGCCCAGAGCAGTGGCGCCGACGATCAAGCCCACCAGAGCGATGTCGCCAAACAAGTCCGGTCCCATGGTGCTGCGCGGCCTCCGCGGAAGATCGTGTACGGTCGAGGATCGGGGCCCTGCGGGTCCCGACTCACGCCAAAACCTCCGCTCGCCAATCAACGCGCCATCATCCCGGGAGTGGGTTACGCCCCGTACTTCAGATGGCCGCGTGAACGGGGACTCTCGATTCGTCTGCGGGCAAGAGTATCGAGGCGGCCGCCGAGCCGCCGCTCCAGGTGCCCCACCTCGTTGCGGATTTCGTGGCGAAGTTGATGCCGCAGTTCGTTCCGTATCTCGCGGCGAATCTCGTCTTGGACTTCGCGCTGGAGTTCGCGGTAGCGCTCATCGATCCTCGCCTCCAATTCCCGGTGCCTGTGCTCCCGATCCCGAATCTTCCGGTCGCGCCGCATAAGGATCCATTGGATGGCCACGCACGTCCACACGATGACCGCTCCGCCGATGGAGACGGCGATTTCGACCCACTCGGACATGCTCCATTCCTCCCTTTACGTCCCCATGCCGTGGGCCCGTCCCGCGACATCGCCGCGAGTTTGCTCCCAAACCCTGCGAGCGAAACTCCAACGTGCGTCCCCGCCGATGCCGCATCAACCGCCGGAAGCGCCGGTCGCGAGGATCGGGCCCGGGCCCGCGACGAGGAGGAAACGAGCCGTCAGTCCCCGTCCAGCTCCGGCGATTCGCGCCCGGGATCCCCTGTTTCCTGTCGCGGGCCGCCTTCGTCATTTCCAGTTACGGTGGCGCGATGGGCGGACTGGAATCGCTCATACACGTCCATGATGAATGGTCTGGCGCAACCCTCGCGACTACCGGTGAGTCTGGTGAAGTGGCACCGTTGGATGAAGAGGTAGCCGCCCAGGATGGAGATGAAGAGGACGCCGAATCCCATGGCGGGGTGTCGTCCCGGACGACTTCTAGCGGTTCCTCTCGGCGGGGGTCGCGGGCGCGGACTTCACGGGGAAGTTCTCTCGCACGTTTCGCAGGATCTTTTTCGCGCTGCTGCTTTCCAGGATCTCGCGAGGATCGACCGAGTACCCCTTCTCCGTGAAACGAACGTTGCGACGCGGCCTGTCGTCTTCGGTACGGCGCTTTGACATGGGCGATCTCTTCTCCTTCTCGCCGTCTTTGCGGATTGCTCCCGGCAATGGTTCCATCCAGAACGTAGAGTGCGTGGTACGGGCAGACCAACATGGTCGAGGCCCGCGACGGGCGGACGACCTCCGCCGCTCCGATCCGAACCAACTTCCGGGAGTCCGTCAACGGGGCATCAAACGCAAGCAGGGGCGGGTGGCGGGCATCGGATCGCGGGTGTCCAAGGTTGGTCGACACGCACGCGACCCGAGCTCCCGCGCCTGCGACCCGATGGTACTTGTTCCCACCTCCGCAACAACCTCGTCGAGGCTCATGTTCTCCGCGCCCTGCGGAGCGTCCATGGCGCGAGAACGGAGAACGTGCGATCGGCGCTCTCGTATGCGGAGGAACAGCTGGGGATCTCGCGCTTGCTGCTGAGCGACGAACTCCTCACCAGCGGGGGCGAACTTTTCCTGCTGCAGCTCGATCAGCTGATCAATCTGTCGCGGTCGGGACAACTCGCACTTCGAACGCTGCTGAAGGATTGCCTCAACCGCGTGGAACGTGACGACCAACGCCTCCCGTTCCGGCTTTATCCGGTACTTCCGCGGCAATCGGCGAACGCGCGGGCCATCTCGATCAACCCGAGGATCTCGTCCGGCCGACCCGTGCTGGCCGGATCCGGCGTGTCCACTCGGGCCCTCGTAGACCGCATCGACGCCGGCGAAGACATCGCCGCCATGGCCCACGACTACGGTCTGGACGAGAGCCAGATCCACGACGCCGTCCTCTACGAGACGGCCGCGTAGACCGATTCCCACATACTTCGTCGACGCGCGATCTCGGCCGTTACGTCTTCGCGAACCTTCTCAGGGAGGCAGGTCTCGAAGTCGAGGTCCATGACGACCCCTCTTCGGCGTATGAAGACGTTGTTGAGGGCGCCAGACATGCTCAACGCATATGCACTTTCCCTTCCTACGCATGAGTCCGGAAGACGTGCTCGCGATGGTACTTCAGGAAGCTCGGGTGCGGGCGGTTCGACGGCGCGCGGGGCACCTTCAGCCGCCGGTCGTCGTTGATGAGTCCGAAGAAGTTGTCCGGGATCGCGCGATCCTTCAGCAACAGCTGGTAGTCGTCGCCGACCGAGATGAGGCCGCGGTCGAACATCCAGTGCGCGGTTCCGCATAGCGCCAGGCCGTTGCGCATGCTGTCCGGTCCGCTCACAGCGACGGGTTTGATGTGGGCGGCCTGCACCTCCGGTCGCCCGCCGCCGTTGATAATCCGGAGTCCCGTGATTGCGCAGGTGTTGTCGTAGGCCGTGCGGACGGCTGTCGAGAAGACCCGGTCCCGGAACGGCCTGCGCGAGATCTGCTCCACGATGCGGCGCTCCGTCTCCACCGGATCGCGCTCCATCATGCGCCACCGCGCGTCGGCGAAGTCGTGGAATCCCGCGTGGAGAATCAGGTGGTATTCGGCGTCGCGGATCGTCCGGACCGCGCGCCCGAACCGCCCCTGGTTCGGGGTGCCGTCCGCCTTCCGCAGGTTCCGCTCGTAGTAGAAGCTGCCTTCGCGAAAGGGGACGGGCGTGTCGAACTCGAGGTAGTCCTTCACATATCCGTAGTAGTGGCCGGCGAGGCGGGGGTCGTCCTCGATGCTCGCGAGGCGGGCCGCGGCAAAATAGGACAGGCGTCCCCCGGAGCTGGACTCGTGGGCTGTGGAGCGCCGCGGCTCGTAATACACGATCCAGTCGCCCAGCGCGGCTTCAACCGCCCGTAGGTACGTCTTCGGGAAGTGGTACCGCTGCTCCGGCAGATCGTCGTAGGCGGGATTCACCTTGGTCGTGAAAACGGCCTTCGCCATCGCCCCTACCGGGCCACGTCCCTCATCCCCGGGCGCCGGGGAGAGGGTCCCAATGGAAGCGTGTCGATCTCTCCGTCCATGTACTCGACGAGCGTCGCGAGGCTGACGTTCGCAGGCTCGGGCCAGCCACGGCGGCGAAACGGCGGCGGCCAGCCGAGCGCCTCCTCGTGCACGAACATGTAGCGGCCCTCCTCGTCCTCCCGATAGAGCGCCAGCGTGTCCGGGAGACCGCCACGTTCGCGAAATCCGCGCCAGAAATCGCCGGGTGTGTACGACGCGACCTCTTCCTCGTCGATCCACGCATACCGCACCTGGAATCGTCCGAGCGCGTCGGCCTCGAAGCACCCGTCTGCCGACTCCGCGGCCACATGGCCGAGGGTTACGCCGCCGCAGGAAATCCGAATCCGTTCGGGGACCAGCCCGGACCCCGGCCACTCGCGCGGCGGCAGATCCTCGTCTCCGCAAACGAACACGATGTCATACCGGCTTTGGTCTCGCGCCCCGACGTTTCCCATTCCGCCTCCCGGCCTTCGGTCAAGCTCCTCGTTCGGCCTCGATGATTCCGGGCAGGACGCGAACCTCCCGTCCGTCCGGCACCAGAAGATGAGACAGCGGCAGCGGCCTCATCAACCCCGCGTCGGGAGCCCACCTGACGGTCGGTAGACGGGAAGACGTTGACCGCAGCTTAGAGTGGCGGGCTGCGGAAGACCTCACTGGAGTGCCAGTCCACGAATGGGCGCGCGGGTGCCCGCGACTCGGTGCGGGGACACCGAATCCGGCGGCCGGAGAACTCGATGAGCGACCCAGCGGCCTCGCCGCGCGACTCCCGCACGTCGTGAGAAACGAGCACGTTGAAGCCCGTCCCCCTGCGTTCCTCCAAGCCGAGCGCGCCGCGGTCGAAGGCCTCGTGATGTAGAAGGCAGAGGGCGAGGCCGTTCACCACTTCATCGGGACCGGCGTGGGAATGCCATTGGATGTGCGCGGCTTCCAAGCCGAGGGGCATTGCACCGAAGCGGATGTCGAGGTCGCACACCGCACAGCGCTCCATGTATTCGTCGAGCACTCTCCTGCGGAACAAGGGATCGCGACGCCGTCGGCGGGCCGGGTACGAATAGAAGCTCGGCGGGTCGACCTCCCGTTCCCGAAGCGTCGGGGTTGCAGAGGAATCTTCCGCCTCACTCGCCATCCGCTCTCCCCGGATGCCGGCCGCCTCGCGGATCTCCCGATGCAGGGATTCGGGAAAATGTCCGTGCAGGATCTCCTCCACGGCTCGCCATGCGAGACCGGGATCGACGCGAAGGAGGTCGTGCACTCGCTCCGGGAAGCCTCCCTCGACGCCCAGATCCCTCAACTGCCGAACATACAGGTCTCCGCTCGCGTTCTTCCGAAGCTCCGCATACCGAGGGATCTCCCAGAGTCCATCGGAGAGCAGCCAGCGGAACGGATACTGGGGACGAACGGCGCTCCTGGGTAACCCGAAGCGCCGCATCAGGTCACCGACGCGCCGATCCACCTCCGCGTACCTGACCAGACGGTCGCGGTCGCGCAGCACGCGGCCCAAGGCGAAGAGGAGGAGGAGCGGCTTGTGCGGCGCCCGCCTGCCCCGGCGCTGGTGGGTGTTGAGTTGCGCCAGGTGACGGAGGAACTCAGCGGGAGTCATTGATTCTGCGGATTCTCTCATCAGAGCGAAAGATGAGACTTCCACGATCACGTTCTCAACCCACGTCAGGCAACGGATCGCCGTGCAAGTGAATTTTGCATTGAAATTTGATCGGTCGTCGATCATATTTCAATGATGGAAATCATCCGAGAACACGATTTACGTCGCGTCCGCCTATTGCTGGGAGAGTTTCCCGTCGTCGCGCTGCTGGGGGCGCGACAGGTGGGCAAGACCACGCTGGCCCGGCAGTTGGCGGCGGCGTACTCCGAGCCCGTGGCCTGGTTCGACCTCGAGGATCCCGCCGATCTTGCGCGGCTGGACGATCCCGGGCTGGAACTGCGGCCGCTCAAGGGTCTCGTGGTTCTGGACGAAATCCACCGCCTGCCCGACATCTTCCAGCTCCTGCGCGTCCTCGCGGACCGTCCCGGCCCGCAGGCCCGCTTCCTCGTACTGGGGAGCGCTTCGCCCGAACTCCTGCGTCAAACGTCGGAGTCGCTCGCCGGACGTGTCGCGTTCCACGAACTCGATGGCTTTGACCTCACCGATGTGGACGACCTGGAACGGCTCTGGCTGCGGGGTGGGTTCCCGCGCTCGTTCCTGGCGAGATCGGAAGCCGCGAGCCGCCGCTGGCGCGACGGGTTCATCCGCACGCTTCTGGCGAGGGACCTCCCGGAACTCGGGAGCACCATCCCGTCGGCGACGCTCCGCCGCTTCTGGGCGATGCTCGCGCATTGGCACGGACAGATCTGGAACGGCGCCGAGTTCGCACGCGCCTTCGGCGTCTCCCACGCGACGGTCCGGCGGTATCTGGACCTCCTGACCTCGGTCTTCGTCGTGCGGCAACTCCAGCCCTGGTTCGAGAACATCAGCCAGCGCCAAGTGCGATCACCGAAAGTCTACATCGGCGATTCGGGCATCCTGCACGCGCTGCTCGGCCTCACCAGCCGGACGGATGTCGTGTCGCATCCCAAAGTGGGGGCTTCGTGGGAGGGGTTCGTCATCCGGCAGATCGTTCATCTGTTGCGCGCCGCTCCAGAGCAGTGCTTCCACTGGTCCACCCATACGGGAGCGAAACTCGACCTTCTCGTGATGGCCGGAGCGCGGCGCTATGGTTTCGAGGTCAAGCGCTCGGAGGCTCCGCGTATCACGCGATCCATGCGGTCGGCGCTGGAAACGCTGAACCTCGACCGGTTCGAAGTGGTCCATGCGGGCACGGAACGCTACCGGCTGGCCCCGCGCGTGCGTGCGCTACCTGTCGGGCAGCTGGTGGAGGTGTTGCGGGCTGGTACGGACCGCTAACCCTGGCAGTCGCGCGCGCTCGATCCCCTCTTCGGGACTCCTCGGCGGGCAACGCGCGAAACGCATTGAGACTCCGATGATGCTTAACGTGTAGGATCGGCATGGGATGCAAAATCATACCGTGACGTCCCGCTGGGAACGTGCGCGTTTCCGTGGGAAGGCGTTGACGACGTGCGGTCATGTTAGCAACATCGCAGGAATCCGTGCGACGAATCCGCAGGTCGCGAGGGACACCCTCGCGGCGGGAATGCGTATTATCGGGTGGATTCCTACGAGCAAGGAGGGGGCTCATGAGCGAACCTGGGCAGTCCAGCGCTCTACAGTTCTTGGGCGAACCGCAATCGGGACGCGCGGATGAGCAGCAACTGGCCGCGCGCGAACTGGTTGACGCCGTCGGCCAGCTCCTGAAGGAGGCAATCCTTCACGACGAATCCACCGAGTCGTGGTGGGGTGACCGCCTGCGGGCCTTTTCCGAAGCGCTTATGGGTTTGCGAGATGCCCGTGTACTTACGGACGATCAGGCACTGGAGTTGCTCTCGCTGCTGCTTGCGCAGATCGGCGAATCCGAAGTAAGCAAGATCACTTCGGACCTGCTGGATGCGGCGCTCGGGAATGTTGGACGGCACGTCAACGCGGGTCTCGAATTCGCACCCGACCGGAAGCCGACGACGCGTTTGGATGTGCGAGCAGCATTCGTGGGGAGCGGGTAGGTGACCAACAGACTCGATCCTTCCGATCCGGAAGCAGGCGAGACCGAAGTCGTGCCGGCGGAGTCGGCGGGCTCGTCCGGCACCTCCCCCACCGAAAATCAGTTCGCGGCTCTAATGGCCTCCTTCCGGCGTGGCCCTGCTCCCAATCCCATCGCGAAACACATCACCGCGGACCACATCGACCGTGCCTTCGACATCACGGAAAAGGGCATGGATGCGATGGAACGAGACCGCAACGAATCGCGCAACTACTGGAAGTTCATGGCTGTGCTGATCGTTGCGGCTTCATTGGTCTTGGTAGGACTTCTCGTGTTCAGCGGGAACGCCGCGTTGGTTTCGGAGATTCTGCCCGTCTTCGGCGCTCTGGTCGTCGGCTTCGTTGGGGGCTTCGGTTACGGAAAGAGCCGAAACTGACTCGGACCGGACTCCCGGCCGAGGTTCAACTGCGGCGCGCGCGCTCCGGCTCCGCCTCAACGCCTCCGCTGGAGAGCCGGTGTTGAGTGGTCCACGCCTGCCCCTCCCGGACTGACGGCGGATCTCCGTGCTGCAGCGGTTTGACGAGCGGAACCGAGATCTCCTCGTCAATGTGAACGGGGAGCTGGTCCACCGGGACGAGGCCGGCGTCAGCCCCTTCGACTCGGTTGTGCAGGGGGGCGATGCCGTCCGGGAAGGCCTGCGCCTGTACGACGGACGTATTTTCAGCTGCGGGAGCACCTCGCCCGGCTCCGGTCCTCCGCCCTGGCCCTCGCTTTCGCCGACATCCCCACGGACGAGAAGATCATCGAGGAGATCCGTCGCACGCTGATCGCGAACGGCATGCGGGACGGCGTGCACATCCGGCTGACGCTGACGCGGGGCGTGAAGGTCACCAGCGGGATGGATCCCCGGCTCAACCGGGAGGGCCCCACGCTGATCGTGCTCGCCGAGCACAAGGCGCCGGTCTACGATCGGTCGGGCCGGCGGCTGATCACGAGTTCGATGCGCCGCTTCGGACCGGACACGCTGGACCCGAAGATCCATCACGCCAACCTCCTCCAGTCGATCCTGGCCAAGATCGAGGCGAACGCGGCCGGCGCCGACGATGCGCTGATGCTCGACCAGCGCGGATTCATCGCCGAGACGAACGCCACCAACCTCTTCTTCGTGCGCGGGGGCGTCGTGATGACGAGCCGGACGGTGGCCTGTCCCGAGGGGATCACCCGCGCCACGGTGCTCGAACTGTGCGCGCAACACGCGATCCCGTCCCGGGTGGACGATCTCTCCCTCACGGAGGCCTACCGCGCGGACGAGGCGTTCTGCACCGGCACGATGGGAGAGCTGGCGAGCGTGACCGAAATCGACGGGCGGATCATCGGAGACGGATCGCCGGGACCGCTGACCAAGAGGCTCAGCGAACTCTACTCGGAGCTGACCGCGCGCGAAGGGGTCGTCCTGATCGGCGGCTGAGGGTTCGACCCGGCATCAGTCGTCGGGGTCGCGGAACCTCCGGGCCGAGCCGGCCAGATCGCCGAAGTCCTCCAGGTATCGCTCCAGCGCCCGCTGAACGATCTCCTCGCGGCTGTGTCCCAGCGCCACCGCGGAGGCCTCGATCGCGTCGAATACCGCGTCCGGTAAGCGCACCTCTATCTGAACCATCCATACCCCCCTCGCGGCGAGACCGGCCGCGGCAACCCCATCCCTCACAGGGTGATACCGTCTCGTTCCGCGGAGCGTTCCCCTTCGAATGCCGCGGGAGGGGGCTGGCCGCCCCTACCCCCGGCGTGGTCGGGGACGACGGGAACCCCGGACCTTCCCGCGGCGGCGCGGGGTATTCGATGGTCGGATAGGGCGTCTCCACGGAGGCAAAAGGAGGCATCCAATGACGTCATACATGTGGAACGTGCCGGAGCCGCTGGACACGGCGGAGGTCGAGGTGACCTGCGGCGCCCGGATCATCCTGCGGCGGCACGGCAACTCCGACGGTCCCCGTCTCGTCCTCAGCCATGCCAATGGCCTGGCGGCGGACCTCTACTATCCGTTCTGGAGGCTGCTCGCCTCTCGCTTCGATCTCATCCTCTACGACCTGCGCAGCCACGGCTGGAACCCCCGGTCGGAGCTGCGACATCAGAACATCGCCACCTTCGCCGCGGACCAGGAACTCGTCCGGCGCGGGGTCGAGCGCCACTTCGGCGCGAAGCCCGCCGTCGGCGTATTCCATTTGGTGTCGGCGCTGGCGGCGCTCCACCAGGAATCCCCGGGGCAGGGCTTCGAGGCGCTCGTTCTGTTCGATCCACCCCTGTACCCGCCGAACGGGGATGCCCAGGCGGCCGAAGCCCTGTGGCGGCGCCTGCGTACCCAGGCCCGGTTCCGCCGGGATCGCTTCGCGACGCGCGAGGAGTTCGCGGAGGACTTCCGCCGGCAGTGGATGTTCGAGCTGGTGGCGCCGGGAATCCCGGAGCTGGCGAGCCAGGCACTGCTTCGTACCGCGGGGAACGGAGGCGGCGGACCGGGCGGGGGCGGATACGAACTTCGCTGCCCGCGCCTCTGGGAAGCTCACGCGCTTCAGTACGCTTTCGCCTACAGTCTGGAACCGGAGCTGTCGCGTCTCGCCTGCCCCGTGAAGGTGATCGCCGGCGACCCCACGTTCGCCTTCTCCTTCATGCCGAGCACCGAGCTGGAGGGAATCGTGGGGTTCGAGTACGACTTCATCCCGAACACGACGCACCTCCTGCCGCTCGAGGAGCCGGCGGAGTGCGCGGCGACCATGGTCGAGTTCCTGGAGAAGGAGGGGTTCGCGTAGTCGTCGTCCGGTGTCGGCGAGACCTGCGGCTGCCCGACAACCCGGCGCTCGCTGGCCGGGGGTCCGGTGGCCTGCGGGCTCTCCCTATGCCTGCGTCGGGGTCTCGTGGTTGACGCCCGCTCCCGATGGTCGACCGCTCGCAGGCCCGCCGCCGGGCGCTGCGACTACTACGGCGTCCCGAGGGTGTCAACCCATTCGCCAAACTCGGAGTTCTTTCGTGGCCGTTTCCGGGACCGCCCTTTCCGTAGCGCCTCTGCCGTCCGTTTGTCCGCAAACGCCACATCGCAGTACCCGATGCCCGGGACGTGAAGGCAGTCCGCGATGTCGCTTCCCGAAGCCCCCGCCGGATCAAGGTTCCAACCCTCGTGCCAAGCCTGATCCACGAGGAAAGCGGGGCATCGATCTAGATCCGGGCGGGGAAGGATTCGGTGAACACCCCCGGAGGCGTCCAACGGCGGTTGACGCGATAACCGACGGAGATGATGGCATCAAGGTTGTAATGTTTGAGATTACGCCGTACTCGACGGTTTCCTTCGATTTGAACTACCGAGAAATCCTCGGCAGTTGCCTTTTCCTCCAATTCACCGTCCCGGAAGATGTTCTTCACGTGGAGTCCGACGTTGTCCGTTGAGGTGTCGAACACCTCCGCCATCTGCCGCTGGGTCAGCCAGACCGTGTCCCGATCGACGCGGACATCGACGCGCGCATCGCCATCGGACGCCTCGTAAACGATGACCTCACCCGCAGGGGCCGCTGCGGAAGCCGCAGTCCCCACGGCCTTGCCTTCAGCCTCCGAGCGCCCGGCCGAGGCGGTCGAGCGCTTCCCGTGCCTCCCGCAGCGCGGTCTCGGCGAGAAGACGCCCGGTCACGGCGTCCGGCGCGTCCCGACCCTCGTGGGGCGCAGGAGTCAGCTCCGTGCCGTACGCGGCGTCCGGGTCGCCCGTCTCCCGAACCATGGGTGGCTCGCCCTCCGGACCAACGAGCGTCAACGCCACGTGGCGTTGGCCGCGCTTCATGCGGTACGCGGCGAAGTGCCGCTGGTCCAGCGTGAACACCCGGTCAATCCCGGAACGCTCCGCCACGGCAACGACCGAGGCGTCGGCGAAGTCCATCGGCGCGTCGGCGTACCGGAGCATGAGTTCGAAGCAGCGGCCGAGGTCCCGGTCCCCCAGCCGGGACACCGTGAGCGGCCCGTACCGCACCAACTCCATGAGCCCCAAGGCTTGCCGCGGGCGTCGCGACAGAAAATGAAACGCCTCGGTGAGCACCGGAATCGTCGTCAAGGCTTCTTCCCCAAACTCGGCAAGAACTTGTTTCCATGCCGCGTGGTCGGAGTCGGACGGGTCGAAAGCGGCCACCAGCGGACCGGTGTCCACCACGATCACCGGGCGTGCCTCCTCTGGATCAGCTCGCCCAGGGTCTCCCTGCGCCGGCGGGGCGGCAGAACGGCCCGCTCGTCTTCGTACTGCCGCACAATGCGCCGGAATCCTTCGCCGAACGTCTCGCCTTTCCTGGCTCCCAGCCGAATTCCGTTCACATCCGTGTTGTACGAGCGGAGCCCCCGTCTCAAGACCTCGGAGATCGAACCCCCCGTCTTCCGCCGGAGATCTTCGAGGATCGCCTCTTCCTCCTCGTCGAGTCGTACCGTGCGCAAGCCCATAGTGTCGTACCTCTCCCGTGTTGTTTCTGCGCCTGCCGGTCGCCTTCGGCGCGAACGGCTAAGGATCCCTTGGGAGTTCAACGGTAGTTCAACGGCCGTGCTTCCGGCGGATCGCCTCGACCACGGCTTCCTTGTGCCGTCGCCGCGGCATGGGGGCGGATTCGTCGTCGCGCGCCGCAACGGCGGGTTCCTCGGTGGGTTCGTCCTCGTACCGCTGCACGATCCGCCGGTATGCTTCGCCGGCCGTCTCGCCCTTCCCGCCCCCCAGCCGGATACCGTGAGTCGTACTGTCCTCAGGCCCATCGACCTGCCTCCCGTGCTCTCGCGTATCGTGGCTCGTTGTAGTACACGGGTAATACAACGCTGCGGCGACTACAAATGTGACGACGCCGTCCGACGGGCAACGATCGTCCGACGGGCCTTGTTTCTAAGAGGGATAGGAAACCCGTACGTTGGAGCCGCCAACGCGCGCGCGGGGCGAGGCCCTCCCGCCGCCGCTCGGTTCCGACGACCGCCTCGGAGAAACGAAGGGCTGGCCAGCGCGTGTTCGAGTTCCTCTTCAAATACCGGCCCGTCGTCTTCGAGCGCGGCGATCTCTCGCTGGCCGCGCCCTGGTGGGGCGTGATCCTCGTCTTCCTCGGGGTCGGCGCCGTCGTGTGGTTCGCCCTCCAGTACCGCGGCATCGGACCCACGGTGGAGACCCGCGACCGCTGGGTTCTCATGGCGCTTCGCGCCGCCGCCCTCGGGGTCCTCGCCTTCCTCCTGCTGCGGCCGGTGCTCCTCGTCTCGACCGTCGTCCCGCGGCGGAACTTCGTCGCGGTGCTCCTGGACGACTCGCGCAGCATGCGGGTGGCCGACGAGGACGGCGAGACGCGGGCGCGGCGGGTGCTCGACCTCTTCGGCGGCACGGATGACGGCGGCATGGATGACGCGGCGACGGATCCGCTGGCGTCCGACCCGGGGGTGGAAGGTTCCGCGGCCATGGACCCCGCCGGGGAGCCGGAGCCCCTGACGCAGCGCGGGGAGGGTGGCCTTCGCGCGGCGCTGGAGGACCGCTTCCGGCTGCGGATGTACGGGTTCGATTCCGACGCGGACCGGATCGACGGGGCGGGGGAGTTGGCCTTCGCCGGCTCGCGCACGAATCTCGCCGCGGCGCTCACCCGGGTGCGGCAGGAGATGGCGGGGCTGCCGCTCTCGGGGGTCGTGGTCGTGTCGGATGGGGCGGACAACGACGACGAGGCGACCCCCCCGCTCTCCGAGGCGCTCCTGGAGGCGCGCGCGGCCGGGGTCCCGGTGTACACGATCGGCGTCGGCTCGGAGCGCATCGTCCCGGACATCGAGGTGCGGCGGGTGGAGGTGCCGCGCGAGGCGCTGGAGGGGACGACGATCGTGGCCGACGTCATCATCTCCCACGCGGGACTCGCCGGGCGCACGGTGCGGCTCGACGTGGAGGACGAGGGCCGCATCGTGGGCACGCACGACCTCACCCTCGGTCCGGACGGGGAGGAACCGGTCCAGGTCCAGTTCACGCTGGAGGAATCGGGCCCCCGCGCCATCCGCTTCTCGGTGGATCCGGTGGAGGGGGAGGCGCTCAGCGGAAACAACGAGCGGCAGATCCTGGTGGAGGTCGGGGACACGCGCCGGAAGATCCTCTACTTCGAGGGCTCCCCGCGCCCCGAGAACAAGTTCGTGCGCCGCGCGGTGACCGATGACGAGAACATCCAGGTCGTGACGCTGCTGCGGACGGCGGATGAGAAGTATCTGCGGCTCGATGTGGACGGCCCCGGAGAACTGGCGGGCGGGTTCCCGGACACGCGCGAGGAGTTGTACGAGTACGACGGGCTCATCCTCGGGAGCGTGGAGGCGAGCTTCTTCACCCACGACCAACTGCAGATGATCGCGGACTTCGTGGGACAGCGCGGGGGCGGTCTCCTCGTGCTGGGCGGGCGGCGCGCCCTGGCCGAGGGCGGTTACGCGGGGACGGCGCTGGCGGACGCGCTCCCCGTGGTGCTGCCGGGGGCGGGGGAGCCCGATGTGCTCGAGGTGTCGGCCGAACTCACTGCGGCGGGGCGGCGTCACGCGGCGATGCGGATCGCGGAGACGGCGGAAGCGTCGGCGGCGCGCTGGCCCGAGCTTCCGCCGCTCACCTCCGTGAACCGGGTGTTCGAGACGAAACCGGGCGCGGTTCCGCTCCTGAGCGGGGTTCCGGTCCAGGGGGAGCCGCGAGTGCTGCTCGCGCACCAGAGGTACGGGCGCGGGACGTCGATCGCGTTCACGGCCCAGGACTCGTGGCTGTGGCAGATGCACGCGGACATCCCGCTGGAGGACGAGACGCACGAGACGCTGTGGCGGCAGTTGCTGCGCTGGCTCGTGCACGACACGCCGGGCCGCGCCCGCCTCGATCTGGGGGATGACGTGGCGCCCGTCGCGGAGCCGCTCCGGATCCGGGTCGAGGTGGAGGATGAACGGTACCTGCGCGTGAACGGGGCGGATGTCGTCGCCACGGTGACGGGGCCGAGCGGGGTGCCGTCGGAGGTGCGCCTCGACTGGACGGTGGAGCGGGACGGCGAGTACGAGGGCCGCTTCGTACCCGCGGAGCCGGGACTGCACCGGGTCAGCGTCCGCGCCGTGCCGCGCGGGACGGCCCTGGCCGAGGACGAGGTCGTCGAGGGTGACGGTTTCTTCCAGGCGGGGACGCCTCGGATCGAGCAGTTCGGCGCCGGGCGGCGGACGGAGCTCCTGCGGAGGATCGCGGACGAGACGGGCGGGCGCTTCTACGCGGCGGAAGATGCGGATCTGCTGGCGGAGGAGATCCGCTATACGGAGAGCGGCGACACGGTGTACGAGGAGCGGTCGCTGTGGGACATGCCGGTCCTCTTCCTCCTCCTCGCCGGGCTGCTGGGGGGCGAGTGGGCCTACCGGCGCCGGAAGGACCTTGCGTGAGCCGGGCGGGCTTCGGCGCCGCGGCGCTCGGTGCGGTCTTCGCCCTCGCGGGCGCCCCGCCGGTGGCCCTCGCGCAGGGGGCGGCGGCCCCGCCTCGGGCGCAGGTCCTCATCGTGAGCGGGCTCGGCGGCGCCCCGGAGTACAGCCAGCTCTTCCGGGAGCAGGCCGAGCGGCTGATCGAGGCCCTCCGCGAGCGCTTCGGCGTGGCGGAGGAGTCCATCGCGTGGCTCGCGGAGGACGCGGCGATCTCGCCGCGCGCGTCCGGCCGGGCGACGCTGGAGGCCGTGGAGCGCGAGGTGCTCGCGATGGCCACCCGGGCCGGACCGGCCGACCCGGCCCTCATCCTCCTCCTCGGCCACGGGAGCGGCAGCGGCCAGGAGTCGCGCTTCAACCTGCCCGGTCCCGACCTCTCGGGCGAAACGCTCTCCGTGTGGCTGAGCGCCTTCGCCACGCAGACGGTGGCGGTCGTGAACGCGGCGAGCGCGAGCGGCGGCTTCGTGCCGGCCATGGCGGGCGACCGGCGCATCGTGGTGACGGCGACCCGCTCCCCGCGCGAGCGCGATCACTCCCACTTCGGCGGCTTCTTCGTCGACGCCTTCGCGCTCGACGACGCCGATGTCGACAAGGACGAACGCGTCTCGCTGCTCGAGGCGTTCAGCTACGCGACGGGCGAGGTGCAGCGCCGGTACGAGAGCGAGAACGAGATGCTGACCGAGCACGCCCTGCTCGACGACGACGGCGATGGCGAGGGAGCGCTGGAGCCGACGGCGGAGGGGCCGGACGGAGCGGTCGCGAACCGGTTCTTCCTCGCCGCCGCCCCGGCGGCGGTGGCGCAGGCCGCCGCCGATGATCCGGAACTGGCGGCCCTCCTGGCCGACAAACAGCGGGTCGAGGACGCGATCGCCGCTCTGCGCGGGCGACGCGCCGAGTTGAGCGAGGACGAATACGACGACCGGCTCGAGGCGCTGCTCGTCGAACTCGCGGGCATCAACCGGGCCATCCGGGACCGGGGAGGTGCCCGGTGAGGCTGAGCCGCCGCGCCGCGCGAACCCGCCGACCGGGGCTGCGAGGCTCGCTCGGGGCGCTCATCCTCGCGCTCGCCGTTCCGCTCCCGGCTTGGGCCCAGGATCGCGGCAGCGCCCCCCCGGGCAATGATGCGCTCGCCGCCGCCGTCCAAGCGCTGCAGACCGGCGAATACCGGCAAGCCGTCGCGGGTTTCCGCGACCTGGCGCGCTCGGGGCGCGAGTTCCCGGCCTCCGCGCGGGGGTGGGCGCGGGCCCTCGCCGCCACGGGTGAGTACGAGTCCGCGCTCGAAGCCCTCGACCGGGTCGCCGCGCGCGCCCCCCCCCCCGCCGACCCCGAGACGGAACTCGCGCGCGCCCGCGGGGTCCTCCTGCGGACGCTCGGCCGCCTCGACGAGGCGGAGGCGAGCTTCCGCCGCGCGATCGAGAGCCGGGCCGGCGACGCCCAACTCGCGCGGCTCGATCTCGGCCGCCTCCTCTTCGACCAGGGCGCGCGCGAGGAAGCACTCGCCTTCTTCGACGGCTTCATCGACTTCTACAACACGGCCGACCCCCGCCGGCTCGACGCGGAGCACCTGCGCGCCGTCGCCGCCGCGGTCACCTATCTCGGGGCCCGCGACCCCGACCTCTTCCACGACGCGGTGCGCGCCTACGAGGAGGCGATCGCGGCCGACCCCGGCGACCCCGAGGCGCGCATCGACCTCGGTCTCCTCTTCCTCGACAAGTACGACAGCTTCGAGGCCGGGCCGCTGATCGACGAGGCGCTGGCCCGGAACCCCGTCCACCCCCGCGCCCTCCTCGCCAAGGCGCGGCGCGCGAAGTTCGACGGTTCCTCGGAGGCCCTCGAACTCGCGGAACAGAGCCTCGAGACGAACCCCGACTTCACCGAGGCGAGGGTCTTCCTCGCGCGTCTCTATCTCGAACTCGAGGACGTGGAGACGGCCGAGGAGGAGGCCCGGCGCGCGCTCGAGACGAACCCGGTGTCCCTCGCCGCATGGACCGAGATCGCGGCCGCCGCCCACCTGCGGGGGGACGCGGCCGCCTTCGCCGAGGCGCGCGACCGCGTACTGGGGCTGGACCCGCGGCACGCCGACCTCTACGTGGCGCTGGCGCAGGTCGCCTACCGCACGCACCGCTACGGGGACGCCGTCGAATTCGCGCGCCAGGCCGTGTCCCTCGATCCCCTCTCCTGGGCCGGCCGGGCCGAACTCGGCCTCAACCAACTCCGCGTCGGCGACATCGACCAAGGGCGCGCCACGCTCGAGGCGTCGTTCGAGGGCGACCCCTTCAACGTGTGGGTCTTCAACACGCTCGACCTGCTCCAGGAAGTCGCCGGCTTCGAGACGACGACGAGTCCGCGTTTCTCCTTCTCGTTCCACCCGCGGGAGGTCGGGGTCCTCTCGATCTACGCGACCGCCCTCGCCGAGGAGGCGTTCGACGCCATGCGGGCGCGCTACGGGTACGAGCCGCCCGCCCCGATCTCGGTCGAGGTGTACGACCGGCACGCGGACTTCTCCGTGCGGACGGTGGGACTCGCCGGCATCGGGGCGCTGGGCGTGAGCTTCGGTTCCGTCCTCGCCATGGATTCGCCGAGCGCGCGCGACGGCGGCGACTTCAACTGGGGCTCGACGCTGTGGCACGAGATTTCCCACGCGTTCACCCTCGGATATACCGAACACCGCGTGCCGCGCTGGCTCTCGGAGGGGCTGGCGGTGCTCGACGAGCGGCACGCGCGCGAGGGCTGGGGTTCGGATCCGGACCCCGGCTTCCTGGCCGCCTTCGCCGAGGAACGGCTGCCCTCGCTGGAGCGCTTCAACTACGGGTTCGTGCGCCCCGCCTATCCGGGACAGGTGCAGCACGCCTACTACATGGCCTCCCTCCTGTGCGAGATGCTGGAGACGTCGCGCGGCTTCGAGGCGATCCTCGCCGTGCTCGACGGCTACCGGGACGGCCTCGAGACGCCCGAAGTCGTGGAACGGGCGCTCGGCACGACGCTGGCCGACCTCGACCGCGAACTGAAGGACTACATCGAGACGCGCTTCGGCCGGACGCTCGCGGCGCTCGGA
Organism: Candidatus Palauibacter sp.; assembly: GCF_965222475.1. GTDB lineage: Bacteria > Gemmatimonadota > Gemmatimonadetes > Palauibacterales > Palauibacteraceae > Palauibacter. Next base: position 1,091,467 of record NZ_CBDCUB010000008.1, read on the forward strand.
GGCGCCGCCACGGGGGAGCCGCACGCGCGGACGCCGGGGACGGAGCCGGATCCGGAGCCGGAGTCGTTCGCCGGGCAGATGATCGCGGCCGCGGCGGCCCATCGCGACGGCCGCACCGAGGCGGCGATCGAGGCGCTGAGCCGCGCCCGCGACATGTTCCCGGAATACGCCGGCCCCGACGCGCCGACGCTCCTCCTCGGCCGCCTCCACCGCGAGGAGGGCGACCCCGGGCGCGCCGCGGAGGCGTACCGGGCCTACACCGCCCTCAACGAGAACCACCTCGACGCGCACCTCGAACTCGCGGATGTGGAGGAGGAACTCGGGAACGATGCCGCGGCCCGCGAGGCGATGGAGCGCGCCATATGGATCGACCCCTTCCACCTCGACGTTCACGCGCGGCTGGCGGCGAGCTCCGAGGCGGCGGGGCGCTGGACGGAGGAGGCGCGCGAACGGCGGGCGCTGCTGGCGCTGGCGCCGGCGGACCTCGCCGACGCCCACTACCGCCTCGCCCTCGCCCTCCACCGCGGCGGCGACGGGGCCGGGGCGCGCCGCGCCGTCCTCGACGCGCTCGAGATCGCGCCCAACTTCGAGGCGGCGCTCGACCTCCTGCTCGAGATCCGCGGCGACCCCGGGGGGCGCCCGTGACGGCCCGGACGCGGGGACTCGCGGCGGTCGCGCTGGCCGCCCTGCTCACGCTGGGCGCCTCCACGGACCTCGAGGGGCAGCGCCGGCGCGGGCGCGGTGGCGGCGGCGGGTTCGGGAACGACCTCGCCGCCTACCAGGAGTACAACACGCCCTACACGGGCGATTTCACCTTCGTGCGCCTCTACTACCGGACGGGGGGCTGGGGCTGGAACCCGGGCTGGTCGCATGACTGGCCCACGGCCGAAAGCAACTTCGGCGAGATCATGCAGGCGATCACGACCATCAACCCGCGCCTGGGCGGCGGCAACGTCCTCGCCATGGACGACCCCGATCTGTTCAAGTTCCCGGTCGCGTACCTCTCGGAGCCCGGCGACTGGAGCATGACCGAGGCGGAGGCCGACAACCTGAGCAACTATCTGCGCAAGGGCGGGTTCCTCATCATCGACGACATGGGCGGCTATCGCGATCTGGAGTGGACGGACCGCATGCTCGAGGTCCTGCTCCCGGGGCACGAACTCGTGCAACTGGACGTGAGCCACCCGATCTTCGACTCGTTCTTCCACCTCGAGCGGAGCAACATCGAGATGCCGCACCCCTACTGGGGCGGGGTGGCGAGCTACTGGGGGGTCCTGGAGGACAACGATCCCGAGGGCCGGCTCATGGTCATCGTCAATCACGACAACGACATTGGCGACTACATGGAGTGGTCCGACCGGGGGTTCGTCCCCATCGCCCTCTCCAACGAAGCGTACAAGCTGGGCGTCAACTATGTGGTATACGCCCTAACACACTAACACGGGCTGTCAAACCCCGACCCCGCCTCGCGCGGTGGTGACGGAAGGAGCCGGCATGGAAGCCGACCCCCGCTGGATCGACACGCCGGACCAGGACCAGGACCGGACGCCGGACCGGACGCCGGACAGCGCTCCGGAGAGTGCCCCGGACGACGGCGAGATGGCCGACCGCCTGCAGCAGAGCGCCGAGGCCGTCCGCCAGGAGATGAAGAAGGTCATCATCGGGCAGGACGACGTCGTCGAGCAGGTCCTGATCGCGCTCTTCGCCGGGGGCAACAGCCTGATCGTGGGCGTCCCGGGACTCGCGAAGACGCTCCTCATCCAGACGCTCTCCGACGTGCTGCACCTGAGCTTCAACCGGATCCAGTTCACGCCCGACCTCATGCCGTCGGACATCACCGGGACCGACATCATCCAGGAGGACCCGGAAACCGGCCGGCGGCACCTCGTGTTCATGAAAGGGCCGCTGTTCGCGCACATCGTGCTGGCCGACGAGATCAACCGCACGCCGCCCAAGACGCAGTCCGCCCTCCTCGAGGCGATGGAGGAGAAGCAGGTGACGATCCAGGGGCGGAGGTACGACCTCCCGTCCCCCTTCTTCGTCCTCGCCACGCAGAACCCGATCGAACTGGAGGGGACGTACCCGCTGCCCGAAGCCCAGCTCGACCGCTTCATGTTCCAGATCAACATCGGCTACCTGCCCGAGGAGGAGGAGTTGGAGGTGATCCGGCGCACGACGACGGTCGCGGGCGAGCCGCCCCGGCCGGTGCTGTCGGCCGAGGAGATCGCGGCTTTCCAGCACCTGGTGCGGAAGGTGCCGATCTCGGAGCCGGTGGCCCGCTACGCGGTGCAACTGGCGCGGCGGACCCGGCCCGGCCGCGACGACGCCCCGGACTACGTGAAACAGTACATCGCCTACGGGGGGAGCGTGCGCGCCGCCCAGTACCTGGTGCTCGGCGGGAAGGCGCGGGCGCTGCTGCGCGGCGAGGTGAACGTCTCGTTCGACGACGTGCGCGCGCTCTGCGCCCCCGTGTTCCGCCACCGCGTGCTGACGAACTTCCACGCGGAGTCCGAACGCGTCTCCACGGACGACCTCGTCGAACGTCTCCTGGACGACGTGACCCCGCCGAAGTCGGGGATGTGATCCGGGCCGGCGACGTGACGGGGTCGTGGACGTGAGCGGGAGCGCCGGCTAGCCCATGCGCGCGCGGATCGCCTCGAGGACGGTTCCGGGGACGCAGTTCCTCGATCCGACGGTGCTGACCCGGATCGGCAACCTCGAACTGGTGGCGCGCTACGTCGTGGAGGGGTTCATCGCCGGGGCGCACGGGTCGCCTTTCCTCGGGCTGTCGCTCGACTTCGCGGCGCACCGCCAGTACCTGCCCGGCGACGACATCCGCAAGATCGACTGGAAGGTCTACGGACGCACCGACCGCCACTACATCAAGGAATACGAGGCGGAGACGAACGCGAACGTCTTCTTCGCGATCGACGCCTCCCGTTCCATGGACTACGGCTCGCGCGGGATCACGAAGCTCGACTACGCGCGCTACGTGGCGGCCTGTCTGGCCTACCTCTCCGCGAGCCAGCGGGACCGGGTGGGCGCCGCCGTGTTCGACGACAAGCTGCGCGAGTACATCCCCCCCTCCGTCCGGCACCGGCGCCTGATCCTCGCCGCGCTCGACCGCATCGGCGCGGAGACGGCGGGCGACCTGACGCGGCCGCTCATCCAGGTGGCCGAGAGCCTCACCCGAAAGGGGATCGTCGTCCTCATCTCCGACCTCTACGCCGAGCCGAAGACGGTGCTCGACTCGGTGGGGGCACTCCGGAGCAAGGGGCAGGACGTGATCGTGTTCCAGATCCTGGACCCGGCCGAGGTCGACTTCCCGTTCGAGGCCGCGAGGTCGTTCGAGGACCTGGAGACGGGCGAGCGGATCCCGGTGATGCCGGATGACATGCGGACGGAGTACCTCTCGCTGGTCGAGGGGCACGTGGGCGAACTCTCGAAGCTGATGATCGAGCGCGGGATCGACCACGAACTGGCGGTGACGTCGGTGCCGCTCGACGCGGTGCTCTTCCGCTACCTGTCGTACCGGGCGCGGCGCCTCAAGGGGAAGGAACGATGAGTCTCCTGACGCCGTGGTTCCTCGCCGGACTCGGGCTCCTTTCCGTGCCGATCATCATCCATTTGACGCACCGGCAGCGGAGCCGGGTGACGGTGTTCCCCTCGCTCATGTTCCTGCGCAAGCTGCCCTTCAAGTCGATGAACCGGCGCAGGATCCGCCACCCGCTGCTGTTCGCGCTGCGCTGCGCCGCGATCGTTCTGCTCGCGCTGGCCTTCGCGCGGCCCTTCCTCGACACCACGGAAGGGGTGGAGGGGGGCTCGGCGCGCGACGTGGTGCTCCTCCTCGATGTGTCGGCGAGCCTCGGCTTCGAGGACCGCTGGGAGGCCGCGCTCGACTCCGCCCGCGCCTTCCTCGACGGGCTGGGGGAAGGGGACCGGGTCGCGGTGGCGAGCTTCGACGAACAGGCCCGGGAGCGGCTCTCGCTGACGCTCGACCTGGAGGCGGCCCGGGTCGCGCTCGAGGGGCTGTCGCCCACGGATCTGGGGACGCGGATCGAGGCGGGGCTCCAGCTCGCGGGGCGCATCCTCTCCGAGCCGGAGGGACGGGTCCGCGAGGTCGCGCTCATCTCCGACTTCCAGCGCACGGGGTGGGAGGACGGCGGGCGGATGCGGCTCCCGGACGGGGTGTCGCTGCGGACGGCGAGCGTGGCGGGCGCTGCGGAGGGGACCGCGGCGGCGAACGTGGCGCTGGCGGAAGCGGCGTTGCGGACGACGGACGCGGGGCGCGTCCGACTCGTGGCCCGGCTCGCCAACATGGGCGAAGCGTCCGTCGACGCGCTCCCGGTGTCGCTCGAGATCGCGGGGCGGACGGTGGCCACACTCCCGGTGGACATGCCGCCGCGCGGGACCGGGACGATCGTGTTCGAGGACCTCGCGCTCCCCGAGGGGCGGAGCCGCGCGCGCCTCACGATCCCCGGGGACGGGCTGGCAGATCGACGATGTGTTCCGCTTCGTGGCGGCATCGGAGGCGGGGCTCAGGACGCTCATCCTGGGGACGAACCGGGGGCCGGAGGACCCGAGCCTCTTCCTCGAGCGCGCCCTGGGGATCGGGGAGGCGCCGCGCATCGAGGCTTCGCGGGCGCCCGCCAGCGGCATCGACGCCGCGGGGCTGTCGTCGATCGACTTCGTGGTCCTCAACGACGGCGATCTCGCCGACGCGGGGCGGGCCGGACGGCTGCGCGACTGGGTGAGCGCGGGCGGCGGCCTGCTGATCGTGCTCGGACCGGGCGCGCAGATGGACCGCTGGTCCGCCGCCGGACAGGGCCTGCTCGGCGCCGAGCCCGGGCCGCTCGTCGACGTCGGCGAAGGCCGCCGGCTCTCGTGGCTCGACTACGACCACCCCGTGTTCGAGCTGTTCTCGGCTCCCCGCAGCGGCGACTTCTCGGGCGCGCGCTTCGTACGCTTCTGGCAGGTCGAGCCCGCCGAGGGAACGGCGGTGCTGGCCCGCTTCGACAGCGGGGAGCCGGCGCTGCTCGAACACCACGTCGGAGAGGGACGGGTGCTCGTGTGGACCTCGACCCTCGACCGCTTCTGGAACGACCTCGCGCTCCAGCCGGTCTTCCTGCCCTTCGTGCACCGGCTCGCGCTGCACGCGACGGGATACCGGGAGCCGGAGCGCTGGATCGCGGCTGGGGGCGTGCTCGAACTGGGGTCGCTGGTCGGGGCCGGGGACGAGGGCCTCGCCGGCGGAGAGGGCGAGTGGGTGCTCGTCGATCCGGCCGGGGACCGGCATCAGTTGGAGATCGCGGAAGGCCCGACCTGGATCGATTTTCCGGAGACGGGATTCTACCGGGTCGAGGCGAGGGACGACGCGGCGCGAGCCGTGACCGTGGCGGTCAACCCACGGATTGCCGAATCTGATCTGGCGCCGGTGGCGACGGAGCGCGTGGCCGAGGCCGTCGCGGGCGCACCGCCGGCGGGGGCGACGGGAGAGGACGGGGCGACGGTCGACGGGGAAGAGGTCCCTCGGCGCGCCGAACTCTGGTGGCTGCTCCTGGCGCTCGCCGCGCTGGTGCTCGGCGTGGAGAGCGTGCTGGCGAACCTGTGGACGCGGCGGCGTCCGGCATCGGCGCTGACGAGCGCGTAGCGGAACTTGGACATGGTCTCCGCGCGAGGGGGGCGGAGGTCGTCAAGGAGGATGACGATGCAGGGATGGGCGAGGACGAGAAACTCCGAGCGGCAGCTGCTCGACGTCGTGGCCGCCGTGAGGCGGCGCTGGCGCGCGCGGCAGCTCATTCAGGGCATCGCGCTGACGCTCGGCGTCGGCTTCGCCGTCTTCTTCGCCGCGACCTGGGGCATCGACCGGCTCCGCTTCGAGGACACGGCGGTTCTCGTCTTCCGCCTCGTCCTGTGGGCGGCCGCCATCGGTCTCCTCGGGTGGTTCGTGGTGCGGCCGCTCTTCCGCCGCGTCTCGGACGCGCAGGTCGCGCTCTACCTCGAGGAACACGAACCATCGCTGAAGGCGGCGTTCCTCGCGGCCGTCGAGCGGGCCGGATCGCCCGAAGGCCGCTCCGGCCTCGACGCGCGTCTGCTGGAGGTCGCCGTGAAGCGCGCCCGGCGCATCGAGCGCGGCCGCCGCGTGGAGCGCGCCGGGCTGCGGCGCTCGACCGCCTGGTTCGCGGGCGTCGCCTCCGCCGTGCTCCTCGTTGCTCTCTTCGGCCCCGCCTTCCAGGGGACGGCGGGCTCGCTCCTCCTCAGTCCGTGGCGGACCGCGGACGCCGCCAACCCCTACGCCATCACCGTGGAGCCGGGCGACGCGCTCATCGCGCGCGGCTCCGACCAGCTGGTGCGCGCCTTCCCCCAGGGCTTCGAGACGGACGAAGTGGAGGTCGCCGTCCGCCGGGGCGAGTCGGAGGTGTGGGAACGCTACTTCATGACCCCGGCCGCGGAGGGCGCCTCGTTCGAGATCCTCCTCTTCGACCTGGATGAGCCGGCCGACTACACCGTGTCCTCGGAGGGCGTGCGCTCGCCGGTGTTCAGGATCGACGTGGCCGACCTTCCCTACGTGGACCGGATCGACCTCGAGTACCGCTTCCCCGTCTACACGGGGCTCAGCCCGCGGACGGTCGAGGACGGCGGGGACATCGCGGTGCTCCGGGGGACGGAGGTCCGGCTCCGGGTGACGCCGACGATGGCCACCGAGGGGGCGCGGCTCGCCTTCGACGACCGGGAGGAGGGCGAGGGCACGGCGCTCGAACTCGTGGATGGGGCGTTCGAGACGAGCTTCACCGTCACCGAGGAGACCTTCTACCGGGTCGAGTTCACGGGTCCGGGCGGGCGTTTCGTCGTCGGCTCCCCCGACTATCTCGTCGAGCCGCTGGACGACCAGCCGCCGGGGATCCGGATCGCCGAACCCGGGCGCGATACGCGCCTGTCGCCGATCGAGGAACTGTACGTCGAGGTCGAGGCCGAGGACGACTTCGGGCTCGGGCGGGTCGAACTCCTCTATTCGGTGAACGGAGGCGAGGAGGCGTCGCGGGTCCTGCACGGGACGTCGCGCGGCGGGACGACGCAGGTCTCCGGCGGGCACACGTTCTTCCTCGAGGAACTGGATCTCGAGCCGGGCGATGTCCTCTCCTACTACGCGCGCGCCACGGACCTCAGGGCCGGCGGCGGCTCCGGCAGCGGCTCCGGTCGTCGAGGCGAGGAGAGTTCGGACATCTACTTCGTCGAGATCCGGCCCTTCGACCAGAACTACAGCCAGGCGGAGCAGGGAGGCGGCGGAGGGGGCGGTGGCGGCGGCGGCGGCGCGGGCATGCAGGGCGAGTTGTCCGAGCAGCAGAAGCAGATCGTCGCGGCGACCTTCCGCCTCATGCGCGATGAGGAGGACTTCGACGAAGCCGAGATGTCGGAGAACCTCGCCACCCTCACGCTCCTGCAGGGCCGCCTGCGACAGCAGGTCGAGGAACTCATCGTGCAGATGCGGCAGCGGGGCGTGGCGGCGGATCCGTCGTTCGAGATCGTGTTCCGCGAACTCCCCCTCGCGCCCGCCGAGATGCGGGAGGCCGAGACGAGGCTGGGGGAGCGTCGGCTCCGGGATGCGCTGCCGCCCGAACAGCGGTCGCTGCAGCACCTGCAGCGGGCCGAGGCCGCCTTCCGCGACGTCCAGGTGCAGCAGGGCGGCGGCGGCGGCGGTGGCGGAGGCGGCGGCATGGCCGCGGCCGAGGAACTCGCCGACCTGTTCGAGCTGGAGCTCGACCGGCTCCGGAACCAGTACGAGACGGTCCAGCGGGGCCAGCGGCAGCAGCAGGACCAGGAGGTTGACGAGGCGCTCCAGAAGCTGGAGGAACTCGCCCGGCGCCAGCAGCAGATGAACGAGCGGGCGGCGGCGCAGCCCCGCGGAGCGGCGAGCGGAGGCCAGGGCCAGCAGCAGCAGATGATTCAGGAGACGGAGGAACTGGCCCGGCAACTCCAGCGTCTGGCTCGCGAAGATGACCGGGCCGACATCGAGGAGTCGGCACGCCGGCTTCAGCAGGCCGCGGACGAGATGCGGCGGGCGCAGGCGCAGGGGCGCCAGGGACAGGGGCAGGCCGAGTCGTCGAACGCGCTCGATCGTCTGCGCGAGGCGCGGCGCCTGCTGGAGAACCGCCAGGTCGCCGCCGTGGAGCGGGAGGTCGAGGACGCCGCGCGGCGCGCCGAGCGCATCGTCGAGCGCCAGCGCGAACTCCAGAGCGACGTGAATGAGGATCCGACGACGCGGGACCCCGACCGTATCGCCGGGCTCCGCGAGCGGAAGGCCGACCTCGCCCAGGAGGTGGACCAGCTCGAGCAGGACCTCGACCGCCTCGCCCGCGAGGCCCGGCAGGAGCAGCGGGAAGCGTCACGCCGTCTCGGGGAGGCGGCGGCGGAGATCCGCGAGAGCCGGCTGCGGGACAAGCTGAACTTCTCGCGGGGGGTCCTCGGCACGCAGTCCGAAGACTACGTGCGGAACTTCGAGGAGCAGATCACGCGGGACGCGGAGAACATGCGCACCCGGGTCGCGGCCGCGCGCGACGCGCTGAGCGAGTCGGACCCGCGCCGCCTCGGGCGGCAACTCGACGAGACGCGCGACCTGGTGCGGGGCCTGGAGTCGCTGCAGGAGCGCCTGCAGCAGCGCGCCGAGGGCGAGTCAGCCGAGGGCGGCGAACAGGGGCAGGGCGAGGGCCAGCAGGGCCAGCAGGGGCAGGGTGGCCAGGGCCAGCAAGGCGGCGCAGGCCAGCCCGGCGAACTCGGCCCGCGCGGCGGCCAGGGCTTCGCGCCCGGACCGGGCGGCGGCGGAGGCGGCGGGCGTTGGCTTTCGCCGGAAGATATCCGGCAGTTCCAGCGGGAATTCCGCCAGCGGCGCGAGGACGCGACCCGCCTGCGCGATGACCTGCGCCGGGAAGGCGTCGACGTCGCCGACCTCGAGCAGGCGATCGCCGACCTCGACCGACTCCGGACGATGGGAGACTTTGACGATCCGGAGGAAATCGCCCGGCTGCAGGCCGACGTGCTGCGCGGACTGAAGGACTTCGAGTTCGCCCTGCGGCGCAACCTCGGCGAACAGATCGAGCGCTTCTTCCTCTCGGGGTCTGACGATGTCCCCGACGAATATCGCGAACTCGTGGAGGCCTACTACCGGGCGCTGTCCGAGGACCGCCCGCCGCGCTGACCCCCGGCTGTCCGGCAAGGAGGTCCGACCCAGGTGTCCGATTTCAGTGACCCGCGCGTCTACCTGTTCTCCGCACTGGCGGTCCTTACCGCCGCCCTTCTGATCGCCTGGGTGCGCGCGGCGGCCGCCGCCACGCGGGCCGGGCGGGGGAACGATGGCTGGAGCGGGCCGCCCAACTTCTTCGAAGTGGCGGTCGGCTTCGTGACGAATTTCTTCGACACGCTCGGCATCGGCTCCTTCGCGCCCACGACGTCCCTCTTCAAGCTGAAGAAGGTGGTCCCGGACGAGGAGATTCCAGGGACCATGATGATCGGCCACACGCCGCCCGTCGTCGTCCAGGCGTTCATCTTCATCGCCATCATCAGCGTGGAGTCGGTGACGCTCTTCGTTCTGGTCGCGGCCGCCGTGCTGGGGGCCTGGCTGGGGGCCGGGGTGGTTGCGCGCCTGCCTCGATACCGGATCCAGATCGGGATGGGGGTCGCGCTTCTCATCGCCGCCGCCACCTTCCTCATGGCCATCTTCGAGATCACGACCGTAGGTGGAGAAGCCGCCGGCCTCTCGGGCGGGCGCCTCGCCTTGGCGGCCGCGTGCCTCTTCGTCCTCGGCGCCTTCATGACGATCGGCATCGGGATCTATGCCCCAACCATGATCGTCGTCAGCATGATGGGGCTGAACCCGGCCGTCGCCTTCCCGATCATGATGGGCGCCTCCGCCTTCCTCATGCCGGTGGCCGGCGTTGCGGTTCCTGAAGGCCGGGCCGCTATGGGCTGCGCGCGGCGCTGGGTCTGGCCATCGGCGGACATGCCTGCGGTGCTCCTGCGCCGCGTTCATCGTCCGCTCGCTCCCCCTGAACGCCATGCGCTGGCTCGTCGTGGCGGTCGTCCTCTACGCCGCGATCCTCATGCTCCGCTCCGCCGCGCAGGAACGCCGGTCCCGCATCGACGGGGCCGAGGCGTGAGCGTCGGTCGGCCGCGTCCCCACTACGACGCTGTTGAGGTCTGGTTGATCGCGCGGGCGAGTCTGGAACGTGGAACAGACTGGCGGTGACGCCGTACCTTGGGCGACGGACACCCACATCGGAACCCAACGAACCTGACTCCGCGCGACCAGGCACGGGAGGGCCCCGAAAGTGACGCACCTGGACAAACTGGAACGCATCGTCCGAAGGGTTCTCAAGAAACAGTTCCGCGGTGTGATCTTCGACTCCGTGCGAATCCGCGAGGGCATTGACCATGACGACGATGGCGTTCTCTACGTGAGGGCGGTTTTCCGTTCGGATGCGCCCCTCGATGTGAACGCCCGGGTCGGCTTTGTCCGGCATCTCAGACCTCATCTCAGGAAACTCGACGAGGATCGTTTTCCGATCATGTCGTTTGTTTCGCGCGATGATCTGCCGGAACGAGAAACCCTGAATGCTTGAGCTCATCGGGACGGCAAAGGAGTTGGCGGGCGGCACGCCCCATAAGCCCCGCCAAGCGGACCTGCGCTGTGCAGTTAGTGCAGCCTGCTACGCCCTGTTTCACTGCGTGATGCGGACATGTGCGGACAGCTTCATCGGTACCACGGGGGCGCAGCGGAGCGACTCCGCCTGGCGGCAAGTGTACCGGGCTCTCGACCATGGGAGCTGTAAGAAGAGATGCGCGCAGGTCGACAAGTTCGGCTTTCCGCAGCCGATCCTCGATTTCGCGAATGTGTTCATCGAGATGCAGGACAAGCGACATCGGGCGGACTATGATCCGTCCCCCAGCCTGATCCGTGGCGAGGTGATGGCAGACATCGAAGATTGCGAGAACGCGATCGAGCGGCTTGAGGGTTCGAAGCCCCGGGACAAGCGCGCGTTCGCAGCGTTTGTTCTGTTTGCCAGGCGAGCCTGATCGCGGCGGAGGCTTCCGGGCAGGCGCGAATCGCCGTGGACAACGCCGTGGCCGTGGACGCCAATGCGGGTCGCGTTCGAGGAGTTGTCCGCGGCTCGCATAACGTGAGGTCGAATACGCCGTACGGCGCTCCGAGCGCATCGCGGAGCGCAAGAGCAGATCGAGCGGGCGGCGGTTCAGCGCAGCGCGGTCTCGAGCCGTTTCAGCCATTCGTCGAAGTGCGGGCATTCGGACCGCATCGTTTCGAGGCCGATTTCCAACGCGGCCAGAACGCCCATCAGCGGCTTCTGGTATCCGGGAACCAGCTTCGTGATCCGCTTCGATGGAGCCGTCAGCGGGGAGTCATCGATCTCCTCCGGGCCCGGGAAGGCATCCCGGATGGCTTGAAAGTCCGAAGCCAGAGTCTCTTGGCCGATCCCCTCCGCGAACCCTTGGCAATCGCTGAACAGGAGCGCCTCGAATTCATGGATCATGACGAACGGAATGAAGCGAGACGGGTTGAACGCGTGGCCCATTTCGCTCGTGACGTCGCGCAACAACTTCTCCTCGACGTGCGCCACGTTCTCGGGATACGGCAAGCCCGAAGCCGCGTCTCGACCGGGCCACGCCTCAGGCCCGCTCTGCGGGAGTCCGTAATAGTCCACCATCGTGGCGGCGAGAGATCCGTGATCTTCCTTCAGGTGATCCGTGATCTCTTTCCGTACCACCTGCCATGATTTGACTCCGCCACGCCGACCACGCTGGCGAGCGTTGCCGAGAAGCCGCGCGCCGACTGAGGCGTAGCCGTGATCGTACAGATGAGGCGCGAGCAGTTCATTGACGAACTGCTCCTCAGTCTGACCCTCGACATGAACGATCAGCCGGGTCACTGGTTCGGATCTTCAGCCTGCCCGGGGGGACGGTCGTCCACCGAACTGATTCTTTTCCCAGAGCTGCCCCAGACTGTAGTCCTCCAACCAGCCCCCGAATTTCTCGCCCTCGAGTCGTCGGAGCGTCGTCGCGCCGCCAACCCGATCGGCCACCAGCACGTCTTCCGGTTCGAAGTGATCCAGCAGCACCGGTGACTGCGTGGCCACGATGATCTGCCCGTCGACTGACGCCTGCTTCAGCATGGAGGCTAGCAGCGTTACGGCGTACGGGTGAAGTCCGAGTTCCGGTTCATCAAGGACCATCACCGATGGCCGCAGCGATGTCGGCTGGAGAAGCGCGGTGGCCAACGCCATGAACCGAAGCGATCCGTCAGACAGTGACGAAGCGTCGAAGTATGCATCCGACCCGGTGTGTCGCCAATCGAGTCGGATCTTGTCCTCGTTCAGCGCGAGGGGCCGGAGTACGAAATCCTCGAAGAACGGCGCCACCAAGCGCACCGTCCGCCGAATCATGTCGTACGCGCCCGCGTACCTTTCCCGCAGGAGGTACAGGAACGGTGCGAGATTCGAGCCGTCGTGGCGCAGTTGAAGATTGTCGTGCAGGTCGGCGTTCTTCTTGATTGGGGAAGTCGGGCTGGTATCGTGAAAATGGAATGTCTCCAGATTGGCCAGCCTATCCTGCAGAATGCCGAGGAGCCATTTCTTGCTGGGTTTCGACTCGATCTCGCCGAGCAGGTCGGTTCCGGTTGCCGTAATCAGCGGAAAGAGTCGGTCCTTGGCATCCGGATGCATCAGGATGCTGAAGTTCCCTTTGTCGTCGCCGAATCGGGCTTCGAACTTGACCTGCCGGGTTACCTTGGAACCGAAGTGAAGGAGCCGGTTCGCCCCGCCGGCGCGCTGTACGTATTCGTCGACTCGGGGGCCACTGAAGACGCAAAGCTCCATCAGTTTGAGCGCCTCGAGGAAGTTGGACTTGCCCGAGCCGTTGGCGCCGATCAGAACATTAAGGGGTCTCAGCGGAAGATCCCTCAGAGCAGCGAAACTCCTGAATCCTTCGATCGTGATTGACCTGATCGCTGACATGGTTTGACTCGGTGGAGTTCAAGAGGCCGCTGGGGCCTACTCCAACGCCTTATCCAATCGGGTGGCCGGTATCGCCCGGCTGCTGGCGGTCAAGATAGGAGGTTTGCTACCCAATCTGCACGAGACAGCGGCACACGACCGAGTACCGAGCAGATCCGGCCTACCAAATGACCTCTGGCTAACGCCCTTCCTTAGAGGCAGGATGTGCGCATGACAATTCGGATTCTCTCGAGAGACGACATCGAACGGGCCGTGGACGCGGCGGCGGCCGTGGACGCGATGCGGGCCGCGTTCGGGGAGTTGTCCGCCGGCCGGGCCGTCGTCCCCGTGCGGGGGCACGTCGAGAGCGCGCGCGGGATCACGCTCCTCATGCCGGCGTTCCTCGGCGCCTCGCGGGAGCTCGGGGCGAAGATCGTGTCCATATTCCCCGACAATCCGGCCGTGGGCCAGCCGCCGATCCAGGGGGCCGTCATCCTCCTCGACGCGGAGACGGGACGGGTCCGCGCCCTCCTCGACGGGACATCGCTGACCGAGATCCGGACGGCGGCCGGAAGCTGCCTCGCCACGGAGTTGCTCGCCGATCCCGGGGCCGATGTGCTCGCGGTGTTCGGCGCTGGCGCGCAGGGGCGAGCGCACATCGAACTCCTCGCGGCGACCCGGCTACTCAGGGAGATCCGCATCGTCTCGGTCCCGCCCGAGGGCGCCGAGTCGCTGGCGGCGGCGTTCACGAAGCGGGCGGAAGCGCTCGTGCCCCCGGGGGGTGGGCGTCCGCCTCTGATACGCGCGGCCGCCACCCCGGCCGAGGCGCTGGACGGCGCGAAGCTCGTCGTCACCGCCACGACGAGCGAGACGCCCGTCTTCTCCCCCGAACTCCTCGAGCCCGGGGCCCACATCAACGCCATCGGTGCCTTCCAGCCCCACACGCGCGAGATCCCGGGCGAGATCGTGACCCGAGCCCGCGTCATCGTGGACCAGCGGGAGGCGATCTGGGAAGAGGCCGGCGACCTCATCATCCCCGTGGAGGAAGGGCTTGTCGGGCGCGATGTGATCCACGCCGAGCTGGGTGAGATCGTGAACGGGGACGCCGCCGGCGGGCGCGCCGGCTTCGACTTCACCCTCTTCGAGTCGGTGGGGAATGCCGCTCAGGACGTGGCGATCGCGGAGGCCGCCCTCGCCCGGGCCGAAGCGCTCGGCCTCGGCTCCGTCGTCCCCTTCTGAAGCCATGAACGTCCGGGGCTCGAAGCTCGGGGGCCCGCGTCGCGATGACTGAAGCGACATTCCACGGCGCGCTCGTATGGGTCCTGTTCGCGCTGGCCGCGGTGACCTTCGCGATCCTGCTGCGCCTGAAGGCGCCTTACGGCCGCCACTACTCGGGGAGCGGCTGGGGACCGGACCTTTCGAACAGGGTCGGCTGGATCGTCATGGAACTCCCGGCGCCGGCCTTCTTCGCCGTCGTCTATTTCATGGGAGAGTCGGCCGGCGGGACCCTGCCCCTGATCTTCCTCGGCCTGTGGCAGTGCCACTATCTGCATCGAACCTTCGTCCATCCCCTGCGTTTGCGGACGACGGGGAAGAGGATGCCGGTCGTCGTGGCGGCCTCCGCCTTCACCTTCAACGTGATCAACGCCTACGTGAACGGGCGCTGGGTCTCGGAGATCGGCCGGTACGAGCTCCAGTGGCTGGGGGATCCTCGCTTCCTGGCCGGAGTGCTGGTCTTCGTCGTCGGCTTCGCCATCAACAACCATTCCGACAACATCCTCCTCGGACTGCGGAAACCCGGCGAGACCGGCTATTCGATCCCGCGCGGCGGCGCCTTTCGCTGGGTCTCCTGTCCCAACTACTTCGGGGAACTGCTGGAATGGGCCGGCTGGGCGCTCGCCACGTGGTCGCTCGCCGGACTCGCCTTCTTCGTCTACACGGCCGCGAACCTGGTTCCGAGAGCGCTCAGCCACCACGCGTGGTACAAGGCGCGCTTCGAGGACTATCCCTCCGACCGAAAGGCCGTCATCCCCGGGCTGCTCTGACCAGGCGCACAACACCCTCCCAGCCGTCGTTGACATGTGGAACACATGAAAACATGTTATGCACATGGCAAAGATGCTGCAGATCCGCAACGTGCCGGACGACATTCACCGCCGGTTGAAGTCCCGCGCCGCGCTCGCCGGCACATCGATGTCGGACTACGTCCTGCGGGAGATCGAGCAGTCGCTTGAGAAGCCCACCCGCGAGGAGCTGTTCGCGCGCATCGCCCAGCTCCCGCCGATCGATCTTCACCCACCTGCGAGTGACGTCCTGCGGGAAGAGCGGGAGAGGCGCTGACCCGGCGTGATCGTCGTTCTCGACGCATCCGCCGTCGTCGAACTGGTCGTGGGCACGAGGCCCGGGATCCGGATCCGGGACAGGCTGGCCGATCCCGGGATCTCGCTGCACAGCCCCGAACTCCTCGACCTCGAAGTCTTGAACGTCCTGCGGCGCTACGAGCGGACGGGAACGGTCTCGCCGGACCGCGTCGCGGAGGCGTTCCGTAACCTGCTCGATCTCGATCTCGTGCGGCACGGTCACGGCGTGCTGCTGGAGAGGGTCTGGGCGCGCCGCCTCAACCTCACCGCGTACGACGCCGCGTACGTCGCGCTGGCCGAGATCCTCGATGCTCCGCTCCTGACCACGGACGGCCGCCTGGCACGAGTGCCGCAGCTCCCGATTGCCGTCGAGGTCTTCGCCCCCTCCGCCCCGGGTTCGCCTGCCTGATCCGAACCTCCGGGATCGACTTGGCCGGTCCTGATCGTCAGGAGCGTCCCGGAGCCGGGATTCCGTAGCGCTCCAGCGTCTGCTTCACCGTGGGGCGGCCGATGCGGACGCGGTCGTCGTCCAGCAGGTAGGAGAACAGGTAGCCCGCGCCGAGCATGAGGATCCCGATGAGGAAGCAGTACATCACCGCCCGGTCGGGATAGCTGTCCTTCAGATACCCCACGTACAGCGGGCCGCAGATGCCGGCCGCGGCCCAGGCGGTGAGGATCGCGCCGTAGACCTTCGTCATGATGCGCGGGCCGTACACGTCGAGGATGAAGGAGGGCATGGTCGCGAACCCGCCCCCGAAGCAGAGGAGCACGTAGCACACGAGCGCCGAGAACACCCACGGGTTGGACTCGGTCATGAGGACGCCGAACACCACCATCTGACTCGCGAGGAGGATTCTGAACACGGCCACCCGCCCGATGCGGTCGGACAGCCAGGCCCACAGGATCCGTCCCAGTCCGTTGCACACGGAACTCGCGGCGATGAGCGTCGCCCCGTACTCCGCCAGGACCACCGGTTCGATGCCGGGATCGGCCAGCCCCCACACCTCCTGCAGGAGTTCGGACTGGAAGCTGATCACTGAGATGCCAGCGGCGATGTTGAAGAAGAACACGATCCAGATGATGACGAACTGGCTCGTACGCAGGTACTTGCCCACGCTCCCGGGCTTCTTCCACGCCGCCACCTGCGCGGCCGGCGGGTCGTCGAGGACCAGGCTGCTCGGGATCAGGATGCAGGCGAAGACGATCCCCAGCCAAAGGAAGACCTGCGCGAGATCCCCCTCCGTCTGCAGGACCAGCAGCGGCGCGAGACCCTTGCTCAGGAGGAGCGCGCCGATGCCGAAGCCCATGACGACGATGCCCGTCACCAGCCCCTTGCGGTCCGGGAACCACTTGGCGGCCGTCGCGACGGGCGTCACGTACCCCAAGCCGATGCCCACCCCGCCGACGACGCCATAGCCAAGATAGAAGAGCAGGATCGAATCCAGGCGCAGTGCGAAGCTCGCGATCACGTATCCGCTCGCGAACAGGGTGCTTCCGGCCAGCGCGAGACGGCGGGGCCCTACCCTCGGCAACAACTGGCCGGCCCAGGCCGCCGCCATCCCGACCGAGGCGATCGCGATACAGAAGGCCAGCGATGTCTGAGTGAACGTCCAGCCCGACTCCCGGACCAGAATCGTCTGAAAGAAGCTCCAGGCGTATACCGTGCCGAAGCAGACCTGCAGGACGGTGCAGAAGAAGGCGATCGCTACTCTGGGCGCCTTCCACCCCTCGGTGGTCACCTCAGTCCGCTCCCGAAGTCTTTTCGCTCTTCACGGCGTGCAGCATGAGGCGGGCCATCTCCCCGATCTCGTCGTCGCGCGCCAGGATCTTCGCCTCCGTCGCCTCGTCCCCGTCGCGCCTGGCCAGCCCGACCACGTACGCGAGGAGGTCCTCCAACGGGGTGACGGCGAGCTTCACGAACCAGATCGAGCCCAGGATGCCGACGATGAGGATGATGCAGATGAGGTAGATCTGCTGGCCGGTGGCCCGCTGGATCTTCAGCCGCACCAGGTCGAGGTCCATCCCCACGTGCACCGTGCCGGCCTGGCCGGCCAGAATCGGACTCCCGACCTCGACGAAATCCCCCATCCCCGGCAGGCTGCGTTCGACCGGCTCGGTGACGTGCGGGTCGCTCTCGCGGATCACGGCGGGAACGCCGGGCACGAAGGTGTGGGTCAGGATCTCTCCGGTGTCGCTCGTGATGTAGATGTACCGGATGCTCTGGATCTCCACGAACTGGTCGATGAGCGACTGCAGCGTGGCGAGGTTGCGGTTGAGGAGGATGTCGACGCTCGAATCGGCGATGTTCTTGGCGATGTTCGCGCTGTTGCTCTCGTACTCCTCGGACAGCTGGCTGGAGACCGTGCGGATGGAGAGCGTGGATGTAGAGAAAACGATCGCCCCGAAGAGCACGAAGATGCCGAAGCGCGTCTTCCGGAAGAGTTTCCGGATCCGGATGTCGTGCGGCTCTGGCTGCGTCACGCGAACTTGGCTTCCCAGTCGCTGAGGGTGACGAAGCGGCCCTCCTCGACGACCGTATAGTACACGGACTGGAGTCCCTGCCGCCGGTCGGGCCCGAACGACACCCGCTCGCCGATCCCCAGATCGTAGTTGCGCACCGAGAAGACCGCGTCGTTCAGCTTCCCGCGCTCCGGCGTCCCTTCGATGCGCCGCAGGATCTCGGCCAGCAGCTTCGCATCCAGATAGCCCTCTAGGCTCACGAAGCTGTTGGGGAAGGGGTCGTACGATTCCTTGACGAGTTCCTGCGGCACCTGGGGGTCGTAGCGCCCCATCAGTTCGCGGTACTCGGGCACGGCCGGAATGGACGTGTCCTCGTAGCTGGGCACGACCTGCGAGTTCACGAGCCACGGCGTGTAGTACGCCGGATCATCCTCGTTCGCGTCCATGAGCAGCTGCAGCAGGTTCTCGCTTCCGACGAAGGAGAGGTTGGCGACGGGCACATGCAGGCCCAGATCCATCGCGTCGCGGGCGAAGGCGGCGCACGCGGCGTAGGCGCCCACGCAGATCACCGCGTCGGGGGAGGCCTCCCGCAGGATCTCGACCTGCGCCCTCATGATGGAGGTGAACTGCGTTCCCCGGCTGTAGGTCGCCTCGCCGGCGATCGTTTCGCCATGCCGGGCCAGCGCCGCCCGCACTCCCGCCCATCCGCTGCGTCCGTACGCATCCGCCTGATAGAAGACGGCGATCCGCCGCCGCCCGATGCGGACGAAGTTGTCGACCAGACCCGCGGTCTCCTGTCCGTAGGACGCGCGCAGGTTGAAGGCGAACTCGCCGTAGGGCGGCTCACGCTGCGGTTGGGCGCCCGTGAAGGGGAAGAAGATGTACATCTGCTGGTCCTGGAACTTCTTCAGCAGCGGCAGCACGCGGGTGACGGTAGGCGTGCCCACGTAACCGAAGAGGAGGAACACCTCGTCGTCCAGCATCAGCTTGAGCGTGTTCTCCACGCACGGGTCGGGCTGGTAGCCATCGTCGTAAAGCTTGAGAACGATGCGGCGGCCGTTGACGCCCCCCTGCTCGTTGACCTGGCCGAAACAGGCCATGGCGCCGCGGTAGAGTTCGGTGCCGAGGCCCCGGGAAGGGCCGGAGAAGGCCGCCGATACGCCGAGGACGATCTCGTCGTCCGGCTGGCGGGGGCGTCGTCCGCTCCAGCGCAAGCCGGGCGCGAGCGGGCGGGCGGCGGCGCCGAGCGAGGAAGCGGCGAAGGGCGCCCCGAGGAGGCCCGCGACGCCGGCACGGACCACGGAGCGACGCGTCAGCAGCCCGCTGGCAGGAACCGGGGTCTCAGCGGTCGAGGCTGGAGAGTCGGCGGAAGGCTGTTCTCCTGTTCGTCTTCCGGACATCCCGCACTCCTTGCGTCCGTCGGTCGTCCCGCGCGTCGCCAAGGGCGGCACGTCGTGTCAGGACGATACCGCCAAGAGAGTTTATTCGGAACCAGATGTATCTTCAACTACATGCCGAGGAACGGTCGATCCACAGCCGCGAATTCGATAGGTTGCGGACGTAGATCAACGCTTCGCGGTCCCGATGAGGTTCTCCCATGTCCAACCTGTCCAATCTCGATTCTTTCGGCGCGCGCGCCTCGCTGGATGCCCCCGGGGGCCCGGTCGCGATCCGCGACCTGCGGGCCGTCGCCGCCGCCACGGGGAGCGACCTCGCGCGCCTCCCCTTCTCGATCAAGATCGTGCTCGAGAACCTGACGCGGCACGAAGACGGCCAGTCCGTGACGGCGGACGACATCGCCGCCATCGCGGGCTGGGACGCGCAGGCGACGCCCGGGAGGGAGATCTCCTTCCGGCCGGCGCGCGTCCTCCTCCAGGACTTCACGGGGGTTCCCGCCGTGGTGGACCTGGCGGCGATGCGCGACGCGATGGCCGACCTGGGCGGCGACCCGGCCTCGATCAACCCGCTCATGCCGTGCGAACTCGTCATCGACCATTCGGTGCAGGTCGACTCGTTCGGGACGCCGCGTTCGCTCTTCATCAACTCCGAGCGGGAGTTCGAGCGGAACCACGAGCGCTACGCCTTCCTGCGCTGGGGCCAGACGGCGTTCGACAACTTCAAGGTCGTGCCGCCCGAGACGGGGATCGTGCACCAGGTGAACCTCGAGTACCTGGCGCGCGTCGTGTTCGACGAGACGACCGGGGGCGGGCGGGTGGCCTATCCCGACACGGTCGTCGGCACGGACAGCCACACGACGATGATCAACGGCCTCGGCGTGCTGGGCTGGGGCGTGGGCGGCATCGAGGCCGAGGCCGCGATGCTGGGCCAGCCCCTCTCCATGCTCGTGCCGCGGGTGCTCGGGTTCCGCCTGCACGGCGCGCTCCCCGAGGGGGCGACGGCGACCGATCTCGTGCTCCGGGTCACGGAGGTCCTGCGCGGGACGGGGGTCGTCGGGAAGTTCGTCGAGTTCTACGGGCCCGGTCTCGCGGGGCTTTCGCTCGCCGACCGCGCCACGCTGGGCAACATGTCGCCCGAGTTCGGCTCCACCTGCGCCATCTTCCCGATCGACGCCGAGACGCTCTCCTACCTCCGCTTCACCGGCCGCACCGAGGCACGGGTCGCGCTCGTCGAGGCGTACGCCCGGGCGCAGGGTCTCTTCCACGACGCGGACACCCAGCCCGCGGAGTACAGCGACCACGTGGAGCTGGATCTGGCCACGGTCGAGCCGGCGATCGCGGGCCCGAAGCTGCCGCAGCAGCGGGTGCCGCTGTCCGAGAGCAAGCCGCGCTTCATGGACGCACTCGAGACGCTGAAGGGCCCCGGCGCCGGGGGTGGCGCCAGTGCCCCGGCCGCGGGCTGGTCCGGCGGGGCGGGGGAGGGCGGCGTGGCCGTCGCCGAGGCGCCGGCGGGCGTGGCCGTGCGGCTGACGAACGAACAGGGAGAGGCGCACGAGTTCTCGCTCCACGACGGCTCCGTGGTCATCGCGGCGATCACCAGTTGCACGAACACCTCGAACCCGACGGTGATGGTCGGAGCGGGCCTCCTGGCCCGGAACGCCGTCGAGTCGGGCCTCCAGCAGCGTCCATGGGTGAAGACGAGCCTCGCCCCGGGCTCGATGGTCGTGACCGAGTACCTGAACGAGGCCGGCCTCATGCCGTACTTCGAGCAACTCGGCTTCCACGTGGTGGGATACGGCTGCACGACCTGCATCGGGAACAGCGGACCGCTCCCGGCCGAGATCTCCGGCGCGATCCGCGAGAACGATCTCGTCGCCTGCTCCGTCCTCTCCGGCAACCGGAACTTCGAGGGCCGCATCAGCCCCGATTCCCGCGCCAACTACCTCGCCTCGCCACCCCTCGTGGTCGCCTACGCGCTGGCGGGCCGGATGGACATCGACCTCTACGCCGAGCCGCTGGGGACGAACGACCGCGGCGAGGAGGTGTTCCTGCGAGACATCTGGCCCAGCCAGGACGAGATCAACGAAGCCGTCCGCACCTCCGTGAAGACGGAGATGTTCCAGGCCAAGTACTCGGAGGTGTACGCGGGGGACACGCGCTGGAACGCGCTCGACATCCCCACGGGGGACCGCTTCGCGTGGGACGAGGCCTCGAGGTACGTGCGCCAGCCGACCTTCTTCGCCGGCATGTCGCCGGAGGCGTCCGAGCCCGCCGACATCGAGGACGCGCGCTGCCTCGCCCTGCTCGGCGACTCGGTGACGACGGACCACATCTCGCCCGCGGGTTCCATCGCCATGAATTCGCCGGCCGGGGAATACCTCCGCGCGCACGGCGTCGCCCTGCGCGACTTCAACTCGTACGGGGCCCGGCGCGGGAACCACGAGGTGATGATGCGGGGGACGTTCGCGAACATCCGCCTCAGGAACCTGATGGTGCCGGGGGTCGAGGGCGGATTCACCGTCCACGTCCCGAGCGGCGAACAGTCGTCGATCTTCGATGCGGCCATGCGCTATCGCGAGGAGGGGACGCCCACGATCGTCATCGGCGGCGCTCTCTACGGCTCGGGATCGAGCCGCGACTGGGCCGCCAAGGGCCCGTTCCTCCTGGGCGTGAGGGCGGTGATCGCCGTCAGCTACGAGCGCATCCACCGTTCGAACCTCATCGGGATGGGGATCCTGCCCTTGCAGTTCCGGGAGGGGGAGACGGCCGCGAGCCTCGGCCTCACCGGGAACGAGACGTTCAGCATCGGCGGGATCGCCGACGGCCTGCAGCCCAAGGATGTGATTGCGGTGACGGCGGTCGCGGACGATGGATCGGAGACGCGTTTCGAGACGATCGCCCGGCTCGATACCGAGGTCGAGGTGGACTACTACCGCAACGGCGGGATCCTGCAGACCGTCCTCCGCCAGCAGCTGGAGGCGTAACGTGCTCGGCCGCCCCGAGGGCGCCCTCGGGCCCGCGACGGACACGCGCTGATGGATCCGGCGCTCGCCGTCCTCCTTCTCTCGTCGATCGCGGCGGCGATGTCCACGGCGGGTGTCCTCCCCCTCGTGCGGCGGCCGCATGTGCCCCGCCTCACCATCGGCTGGGCGCACGCGCTCGCCGCCGGCGCGATGCTGGGCGCGGCGTTCGTCCTCATGACCGCGACCCGGGACCGGAATCTCGATGTCGCGGCGCTGGGCGCGCTGCTCGGGATCGCCTTCGTCCGCTTCACGCACATGGCTTCGGGCACGGAGGATCTCGACCTGGACCGGGTGGACGAGTCGAGTGAGACGTACGGGTACAAGGTGTTGCTCGTGAACGCGTTCCACTCGGCGTCGGAGGGGGTCGCCATTGGGGCGGCCGTCATGGTCAGCCTCCCGTTCGGCGTGTTCGTCGCGCTCTCCATGGCGGTGCACAACGTGCCCGAGGCGACCGCGCTCGGCGCCGTGCTGCGCGCGCGCGGCGTGCGTCTGCGGCACGCCGCCGGCCTCGCCGTGGTGAGCAACGTCCCCCAGATCCTGATGGCGGTCGTCGCCGTCGCCCTGATTCAGGCGGCGCCGTCGCTCCTGCCGTGGGCGCTGGGGTTCGCGTTCGGGGCGCTCGTCTATCTCGTGCTGGCCGAGCACCTGCCCGAGTCGTACCGCAAGGCGGGCCACACGACGATCGCCCTCGTCACCATCGTCGCCATGGGGATCGTCGTCCTCATCGGCGGCGGCAGCGGGGGCGGGGGAGGGGGAGGGTGAGGGTGCGCCCCCTGATTTCGCTGATGCTCCTGGTCGCCGCGGCTCCCGTCGCGGCCCAGGAACCAGGTCCCGGAGACGTGTTTCGGGACTGTGCGCACTGCCCGCAGCTGGTTGTGATCCCCGCGGGCGCGTTCGAGATGGGATCTCCGGCGACGGAGGCGGACCGGTGGGAGGACGAGGATCCACGTCACCGGGTGGAGATGTCGGCGCCGTTCGCGGTCGGGGTGTACGAAGTGACCTTCTCCGAGTGGAGGGCCTGTGTGTGGGCGCTGGCCTGCGAGCGTGAACCCGACGACTGGGGTTGGGGCAGAGAAGATCGCCCCGTCATCAGCGTGACCTGGGACGAGGCGCAGCAATATGTCGCCTGGTTGTCGCGTGAGACCGGACAACACTACCGACTGTTGAGCGAGGCGGAGTGGGAATACGCGGCCCGTGCGGGTGCGGAGACGGCGCGGTACTGGGCGGAGACGGAAGCCGGTCAGTGCCGGTATGCGAACGGCGGGGACGAATGGTCCCCGTGCGCGGACGGGCACGAACAGACGGCGCCCGCGGGTTCCTATGAGCCGAACGCCTTCGGTCTGTACGACGTGCTGGGGAACGTCGCGGAGTGGACCCAGGACTGCTGGCATGACAGCTACGCGGGCGCGCCCAGCGACGGAAGCGCGTGGGAGTTGCCCGGGTGCACCGAGCGCGTACTGCGGGGAGGGGCGTGGGTCGACGGTCCGGCCTTCCTCCGCCTCGCCTTCCGCACCAGGAACTCGGCGGAGGTCCGGTATCCCAACTACGGTTTCCGCGTCGCGCGGACGATGAACTGATGCAGACGCCGGATCCGTGGGTCATTGTCGGCATCTACGGGCTCATCACGGCGCTCGCCACGGGGCTGGGCGCGATCCCGTTCGCCTTCGTGCGGAACGTGTCGCCGCGGGCCGTCGCGGTGTCGAACGCGCTCGCGGCCGGGCTCATGCTCGGAGCCAGCTTCGGTCTCGTGGCCGAGGGGACGGCGCACGGGAGCTGGCAGACGCTGCTCGGCGCGGTGATCGGCGTCGCGTTCATCCTCGTCGCGCAGCGGGCGCTCGAAGGCCACGACCTCGAGATCGGCTCCGTCCGCGGGGCGGACGCCCGGCAGATGGCGCTCATGGTCATCGTCATGACCGTCCACTCCTTCTCGGAGGGTGTGGCCGTCGGCGTCTCGTTCGGGGGCGGCGTCACGCTGGCGACCGTGATCACGGTGGCGATCGCGGTGCACAACATCCCCGAGGGGCTGGCGATCAGCGCCGTGCTGCGCCCGCGCGGCGTCTCGGTGTGGAAGTGCGCGGGCTGGAGCATCTTCTCGTCGCTCCCGCAGCCGCTGATGGCGGTGCCCGCGTTCCTCTTCGTCGAGGTGTTCCGGCCGGCGCTGCCCTACGGGATCGGTTTCGCGGCGGGCGCCATGGTGTTCATGGTGCTGGTCGAACTCCTCCCCGAGGCCTACGAGACCGAGAGGAAGCCGGCCGTGGCGCTGCTCGTGAGCCTCACGCTGGTGGGGATGGTCCTCTTCCAGCGCGCGCTCGGCTGACACCCAGGAGACGTTCCCGCGGGAACGCGCGATGTCCGTCAGGATCCCTTGATCGCCGCCTCGATCCACTTGCGGTCGGCCTTGCGCAGCGGATCCCGGCCCGGCGTCGGGCGGGCGGCCTCGGCGGGGTCTTCCGCTTCATCCCTCTGCCGGCGGCGGATGCGGCGCGCCACCAGCAGTCCTCCGAGGGCGAACGCCACGGCCGGACCGATGTAGACGAAGAGGTTGATCCCCTCCGCCCGCGGCCTCAGCAGGATCCACGGGCCGTAGGCCTCGACGAAGTAGGCCTCGATCTCCTCGGCGGTGCTGCCGTCCATGAGCATGGTGCGGATCACGCCCTGCATCTCGCGCGCGATCCGGGACGAGGACTCGGCGACGGACTGCTGGCGGCAGATGGGGCAGCGCAGGGTGGCGCCAATCTGGGCCGTCTTCGCATCGATCTCGGCGCTGGGGACGGCCTCGCCGGGCGCGGGCGGCCGCTCGGTTCCGTCCAGCGCGCCATCGACGGTCTGGGCCTGGAGCGTTCGACCCGAGAGCTCGAGGGCGACCAGCGGAAGGAGGAGCGTGAGCGCCCCGGCCGGCCTGCGCAGCGGCCTGCGCGACGTCCCGCGCATCAGCTGCCCGCCCCGGAAGCGCCCGCGCGCCGCGCCACGAGCAGCGAGTCGACGGTACGGGTCACGAGGTCCCACGTGACCGCCAGGTCGTGCCGCAGCGCCACGATCCCATCCGCACCGATGAAGTACGTCTCGGGCACCCCGTACACGCCGTACTCGATGGCGGTCCGGCTGCCCGGGTCGAGGACGAGCGGCCACTCGCCGCCCAGTTCCTCGATGAAACGCTTCCCGTTCTCCGGCGCATCCTGAAAGAGCACGCCGACGAGCGCCACCTCGTCGGGGTCGTAATGCTCGCGCAGCCGCACGAGGATGGGGTGCTCGCCGATGCAGGGGATGCACCACGAGGCCCAGTAGTTGAGCACGACGACCTTGCCATCGAGGTCGCCCAGGCTCAGCGAGTCGGTCGGGTCGTAGAGGTTCGCGAGGCGGAAGGCGGGTGCCTCGCGGCCCTCCAGCGCGGACGGCAGCCGGCGCTGGTCCTGACCCAGCCCCCAGTAGAGGAGCGCCAGAACGGGGACGGCCCAGAGCGGGAGCGCCCACCGCCGCCATCCCTTCACGCGACCCTCACGCCACTCTCGGCGGCGCGTCCGCCGCCGGCTCGGCCATGAGTTCGGCCCCCGCCGCCTGCATCCGATCCCGGCGCCGGGGCCAGATCGCGAGGAGGGCGCCGAGCCCCATGATCATCCCCCCGATCCACAGCCAGACGATGCCCGGGTTCACGATCGCCCGCACCGTCACGTGCTCGCCCCGCTCCGGCTCGACCGCCATCAGCGTGAGGTAGAGGTCGCTCGTCAGCGAGCTCTTCACCGACGGCGTGGCGATCGTCTGCTGGGTCGCGGTATAGAAGTTGAGCCGCGGCTGCTCCTGCCCGATCCCCCGGCCGTCGCGGTAGGCATCGAACGTCGCGCCGATCACGTAGCGGTGCGCCTCCTCACGTCCCCAGGCCTCGACGAACTCGATCTCGTAGTCCTCGATCGCCAGTCGTTCCCCGGCCCGGAGCGTCATCTCGCGCTCGACCTTCCACGTCCACGCCACCGAGATCGCCAGCGCGATCACCACCACGCCGACATGCACCACGTAGCCGCCGTAGCGTGCCCCGTTTCGGGTGAAGAGGTCCGCCAGCGCCCCGCCTACCGAGCGCTCCGCGATCCGCCGCCGCGCCGCGATCCCCTTCTGGAACTCCTGGAAGATCGTCGTGAGGACGAAGGCCGCGAAGACGATCGTGAGAATGGGGAGGAAGGCACGCATCCCGAACGCCAGCGCCCCCACCCCGGCCGCGAGCCCCATCATCACCGGCCACGCGAACGACCGAGCGATTTGCTCGCGGCTCGTGCGCCGCCACGGGAGCGCGGGACCGATCCCCATGAGGAAGAGGAGCGCCAGTCCGATCGGGCTCGCGACGCTGTCGAAGTACGGCGGTCCGACCGAGATCCGGTCCCCGCGGAGTGCCTCCACGACGAGCGGCCACATCGTCCCCAGCAGGACCGTGAACGTGAACCCGACGAGGAGCAGGTTGTTGAGGATGAACGCCGATTCCCGCGACACGGCGCTCTCCACCTGTCCCGGCGCGTGCAGGCGGTTGCTCCGCCACCCGATCAGCGCGAGCGACCCGAGGGCCACGAACGCGATGAACCCGAGGAACGCGGGTCCGATCACGCCCTCGGTGAAGGCGTGTACCGAGTCGATGACGCCCGAGCGGGTGAGGAACGTCCCGAACAGGGTGAGGAGGAAGGTCCCGATCATCAGCGACAGGTTCCACGTCTTCAGCATCCCCCGCCGCTCCTGGACCATCGCCGAGTGCAGGAAGGCGGTGGCCGTGAGCCAGGGGAGGAAGGAGGCGTTCTCCACCGGGTCCCACGCCCAGGCCCCGCCCCAGCCCAGGACCTCGTACGACCACCAGCCGCCCCCGATGATCCCCATCGTGAGGAAGGCCCACCCGGCGACCATCCAGCGCCGCGAATCGCGCAGCCAGCGCGCCTCCACGTTCCCGCGCACGAGGCCGGCGATGGCGAACGCGAACGGCACCGTCATCCCCACGAACCCGAAGTAGAGCATGGGCGGGTGCAGGCCCATGAGCGGGTGGTTCTGGAGCAGCGGGTTCGGGCCGGGCCCGTTGAGCGGCGCCGGATCGACGAGCCCGAACGGGTTCGCGGGACCGGCCAGGAGCCCGAAGAAGAACAACTGGACGGCGCCGATGACCGCGATGACGAGCGGCGTCGTGCGCAGCCCCGGCGCGAGGCCGCCCTGAATGGCCGTCACGCGTCCCCCCGCGGCGCGGTGCGCCTCCCACTCCCGCCGGCGTGTGAAGGCGAGGAGCGCGCCGTAGCCGGCGAGGATCCAGGCCCAGAACAGGATCGACCCCTCGAGGCTGCTCCAGAGGGAGATCGCCGTGTAGTAGGTGGGCGTCTCGAGGCTCCCCACGCGCGCCACGTATTCGACGCTGAAGTCGTGCGTGAGGAGGGCGACCTCCATCACGGCCATCCCGGCCGACATGGCGAAGAAGGCGAAGTATGCGGCCCGGCGGGCGAGGGCGGTCGAGGTCTCGCCGCCGGAGCGGCCCAGCCCGGCGTGGGCCCCGGCGGCGACGGCCAGGAGCGCCCCCATCAACCCCGCGATGACGGAGGCGTATCCGAGCGTGCTCAGCATCGGAGGGCTACGTCCCTTCGATCAGGGACTGGTACGTCTCGCTCGCGTCCCCCGGGTGGTCCGGCGGCGCGTACTCGTTCGAATGCTTGACCATGAGGTTGGTGGCGCGGAAGACCCGGTCGTGTCCGTACACGCCCTCCACCACGACCCCCATCCCTGCCTGGAACATTGCGGGCGGAGCCCCGGTGCTCTCGACGGAGATCTCGACGCCCTCCTCGGCGAGCACGAAGCGCAGTTCGGTCGCGTCCGCGTTCCAGTCTACGCTCCCCGGCTTCACCTGGGCGCCGAGCCGGATCGGCTTCCCGGTCACCTCCTGCGCCCGCTCCTCCAGTTCCACGGGCGTGAGGAAGAACACCATGTTCTCGCTCAACCCGCCCGCCGCGAGCACCGTGATCGCCACGGCGATCGCCGCGAGGCCGACGAGCCTCCACACTTTATTCTTCAGCATTCTTCAGCATTTCTCGACGCGTTCTCCCGAATCCGAAACACTTCGCCGGAGATCCCTCCAAGATGCACGCCCCGCGCCACCTCTGCCACGGCGCGCACGGAGGTCCGCCGCCCGCTGGACCCCATCTTCGACGCTCACGTATACTTCCCCGCGATTACGTCCCTTTGAGAACATGAGACGAACGTGACTCCGGCAACACCGAAATCCACGAGACAGCGGAGAGCGCCAAGCGCTGCGGAGTACCGGTTCAAGATCGATGCGTTCACACCGGACACGCTGCCCATGGCGCGTCTCGCGCAGTACCTGGCGAGGTTGGCCGACATCCTCGGCGAGCCCAAGTACGTCCACCTGGTGGGGATCGAGGAAGGCAGCGTTGAGCTCGTGCATGCGATCGATGCCGACGCCGCCACGAACGTTCGTGCCCGAGTAGACGCGGTCGGCAAGGGCCGGGGTCCGCGCGACGCCCAGGCTGCCTATCTGAGCGTGAACGAATACCTGCGAGAGGACGGCGCGCGGGCTGTTTTGAGAGAACGGACGACGGGTCCAGGAATCCTCGAATTCCCCGGCAGGGAGGATGCCGAGGAGGCGTTCCCCCTGGTGAATCAGCCGGGGCACATCTTCGGTATCGTCGTGCGGGTAGGCGGAACCGGGGATCGGATCCCCGTACTCATCGAGTCCGAAGGCAGCAGGATCTCCGGATGCCATACGGACAGGGAGATGGCCAAGAGCCTGGCCCGGCACCTGTTCGAACACGTGCGATTGAAGGGGAACGGCTCCTGGCTGCGGGATGCCGAGGGGCGGTGGAGGCTCAATCGTTTCAGAATCGAGGGTTACGAGCCCGTGGCGCGAACGAGCGTTGCCGAAGCCCTTGACGAGCTTCGAACTGCGGCGGGAGACTGGACCGAAGAAGACTATCGGGACGTAGAGCGCATCCGAGGTGGGCGGGCAGACAATGGTGGTGATTGATGCCACCATGCTGCTTCTGTTTCTCCGGCCGGACATCCCCGGGCCGAAAGACGCCCAGGGCCGGCCTCTGCCATACGCCAGGCAGCGCATCCAACACCTCGTAGCCCAGCTCGACGATAAGCCCGGCGAAATCATTGCCATCCCCGCACCCGTTCTCTCTGAAGTACTCATAAGGAGAAGTCCGCTCGAGACCCGGCAGATCATCGCTCTCCCGAATAAACGAGGCGTGTTCAGCATCGAACCGTTCGACCAACGAGCCGCGATCGAGTTGGCTCAGATGCTGAAGAAGAGACCGGGAAAGGGTCCTGAAACGTGGGCCAAGTTGAAGTTCGACTGCCAAATCGTGGCCATCGCGAAGGTAGGCGGCGCGACGACGTTTACAAACTGGGAACCGCCGCAGGCATACCGGTCGTGCGCACGCGCGACCTCGAATTGCCATCCGACGCCGATCAGGCTGAACTCTTTCCATCCGACGAAGACGGCCCATACGACGAGGACGGCGTCGGAGATCGGGAACCGCGGGCGTTGCATTGACGATGCGGCGGCTGAACGTAGTGTTTCGCGTTACCCTCGTTCTCGAACCCCAGCCGGAAGGGGGCTATACCGTCACATGCCCCTGCCTGCCGGAACTGATAACCGAGGGAGACACACAGGACGAGGCCATCGTCAACTCGTATGACGCGATGGCGGCCGTGATCGACTCTATGCGGAAGTCTGAACGAGGGCGCGTTCTCGGCAGTCCTGAGCCGCAGGGGCAGCCAAGGAGAGCAGAAAAGTCGATGGCTGCCGCCCACGACCCATCACGACTATCCCGGCAATCCCGTTACGCTGGACATGGCGGTCCCCCTTTAAAGTCTCGATGTAGGCGTCCAGATCCTCCTGCATCTCGCTGACTGAATCGTCCCAAGTGGTTCGTCTCTTCACCCCTGAGGCGCTCGTCCAGGAGCGTGCGGTGGAAGCGCTCGATGAGCCCGGTCGACTTGCGGCCGGTCCACCTGGTCGTGCGGTGGCTCGATCTCCGTTCCCCGAGGGCTTCCGGATCGGCGCGTGACGTTTCACCGACTCAAAGCATATCAAGTGTGAGGGTATGTCACGGCCCACCGGCCGAGGTGCCCCAAATGGTCGAGAACGCTCCGGTCGTGCTGCGCAGAATCCAGAGGGGAGGCGGCGCTTCATGTCGAGATGGGAGAGAGTCCTTCTGTACACCGGGTTGGTCCTCGGCGGCGTGCTGATCTTCTGGATGGTCGGACAGCACGACGATCTGGCCGGACAGCATTCGGAGTTGCGGGACCGCCTCAGGTCACCGCAGCCGGGGTATTCGGTCCCCACGTTTACGAACCGGACGATTGACGGAGCGCCGATCACGCTAGGGGAACGCGAGGTCGGCCGGCAACTCGTGTTCTTCTTCACGACCACATGCGAGTTCTGTCTCGCCTCGCTCCCCGCGTGGCGGGAGATCACCGACAGGAGCGTGCGAGAGCACGCAGATGTGGAGGTGGTCGGGGTGGTGCTGGACGCCGATGGCCCGGTCGCGGAGTACCGGGACCGACACGGCCTCCGCTTCCCGATCACGACGTTTCCGCAGGAGAAGCTGTCGCGCCTTTATCGGGCAGGGAGCGTTCCGCTGGTCGCGCTCCGTGTTCGCGGGTGCTCTGATGTTCGGTGCGCAGCAGGCGTTCGCCTCGACCGGGTCGACGTGGTGCGACACCCCGGTCAACGTCTGTTGGAATGACTTCCATTGCAACTGGGCGTGCGAGTACTTCGCGGGCACTAGGAACGGAGGTGCCTGCTTGCCCAGTGGGTGCTGCATGTGCCTCTTCTAGCCGAGTTCGCAGTCGTGTAAGGGCGGAACCGGCTTTCGGGGTCGGTCGTCCGGCCGATTTTCGTCGGCTCGGGGGCCGGCCCCAAGGCCATCTCTATCGGGGGAGTTCGTGCATAGGCGACTGATTCTGACCGGCGTGGTGGTGGCTGGCCTCGGCGTGGGTTGCGGGGGCGAAGTGGGGGTGTCGGATCCCCCGCCCGGCGGGGACGGTCGTCACCTCCGGCCGGGGCTCACGGTCAATGTGGGCGTGGCCTCCGAGGCGGCGGGTGTCGCGGAGGCTCTGGGCTGGGCCGGCGGCGTGCCGGGCGCGGAAGTGCGCGTACACCGCATCGGGACCGATTTCGCCTGGGAGACGGCCGTCACGGACGACCGGGGCACGGCCTACCTGCCCCAACTGGTGTCCGGCCGCTATCGCGTGGCGGTGTACCGTCCCCTTACGGATGCAGAATCGGCGCAGGCCGGTGTGGCGGCACTGGCCTCGGGACGGATTGCTGAAGTCGTCGGGGGCGGCACCGAGGCGACGATGGAGTTGGTGCCGAACCGGGTAGGGGCACTCGTCATCAGCGAAATATATGCGCCGTCGCCGCCCGTCGCGGAACTCAGGTACAACTTTCACATGTACTTCGAGTTGTACAACAATTCGCAGCAGACAGTGTTCCTGGACGGGTTGACGTTTGGTCGGGTGCAGCTCAACGACATCGCCACCCCGGAGACATCGTGCGCGGAGTCCGCTCGGCTCCGGAAGGATCCGGACGGTGTCTGGGCGGAGTATCTACACCGCTTTCCGGGCAGCGGCGGCGAGTACCCAGTGGCGCCCGGCGACGCCGTCGTGGTCGCGCTGGATGCAATCGATCATTCGGTGGTGGACCCGCGTTTCCCGGATCTCTCGAACGCCGATTTTGAATTGCTGGGATCTGGAGATGTGGACAACCCCGCTGTCCCCAATCTGGTCGAGATCGGACTCCGGTCCTGGCCGCACGGGCACGGACTGCTCTTCTATAACGGTCATTCGCTGTTCATCGCGAATGAAGTGGACACGGCGAGCCTGCAGCGGACCGTCCGTC
The DNA here is from genome assembly GCF_965222475.1 of Candidatus Palauibacter sp. Classification (GTDB taxonomy): domain Bacteria; phylum Gemmatimonadota; class Gemmatimonadetes; order Palauibacterales; family Palauibacteraceae; genus Palauibacter. Next base: position 1,123,582 of record NZ_CBDCUB010000008.1, read on the forward strand.
GCCTTTCTGGCGGGGACGTAACGTTGATAAGGGTCGCGGCCACAGCCCTCATCGACGTCATGTGGTTGGAGAGGGCCGAGGCGCTCCAGGATCAGCGGTACGAACGCTGTGACGGGGTCGTGCACGAGACGTTCGACCAGCTGGGAGGGGGATTCGTGTCGGGGGCTGCGGACTTGTTGCTGACTCCACAGCGCCTTCGCCTTTCTGGAGCGGCGGGTCCCCTTACGGACGCCGAATCCGGGCGGGCCGGTCAAGTACGGGGTTTGCGTGGCCCAATTACGTCCGCCTCAAGCGCGGCCCGCCGGTGGCGGCGGCACTGGCCTCGGGACGGATTGTGGAAGTCGTCGGGGGCGGCACCGAGGCGACGATGGAGTTGGTGCCGAACCGGGTAGGGGCACTCGTCATCAGCGAAATATATGCGCCGTCGAGATGGGAGAGAGTCCTTCTGTACACCGGGTTGGTCCTCGGCGGCGTGCTGATCTTCTGGATGGTCGGACAGCGCGACGATCTGGCCGGACAGCATTCGGAGTTGCGGGACCGCCTCAGGTCACCGCAGCCGGGGTATTCGGTCCCCACGTTTACGAACCGGACGATTGACGGAGCGCCGATCACGCTAGGGGAACGCGAGGTCGGCCGGCAACTCGTGTTCTTCTTCACGACCACATGCGAGTTCTGTCTCGCCTCGCTCCCCGCGTGGCGGGAGATCACCGACAGGAGCGTGCGAGAGCACGCAGATGTGGAGGTGGTCGGGGTGGTGCTGGACGCCGATGGCCCGGTCGCGGAGTACCGGGACCGACACGGCCTCCGCTTCCCGATCACGACGTTTCCGCAGGAGAAGCTGTCGCGCCTTTATCGGGCAGGGAGCGTTCCGCTGGTCGCGCTCCGTGTTCGCGGGCGCTCTGATGTTCGGTGCGCAACGACATCGCCACCCCGCAACTGGGCGTGCGAGTACTTCGCGGGCACTAGGAACGGAGACATCGTGCGCGGAGTCCGCTCGGCTCCGGAAGGATCCGGACGGTGTCTGGGCGGAGTATCTACACCGCTTTCCGGGCAGCGGCGGCGAGTACCCAGTGGCGCCCGGGTGGCGGTGTACCGTCCCCTTACGGACGCCGAATCCGGGCGGGCCGGTCAAAGGGGCGTGGCGGCCGTCGTGGTCGCGCTGGATGCAATCGATCATTCGGTGGTGGACCCGCGTTTCCCGGATCTCTCGAACGCCGATTTTGAATTGTTGGGATCTGGATGAGATGTGGACAACCCGATTTTGAATTGTTGGGATCGGAGATGTGGACAACCCCTGTCCCCAATCTGGTCGAGATCGGACTCCGGTCCTGGCCGCACGGGCACGGAATGCTCTTCTATAACGGTCATTCGCTGTTCATCGCGAATGAGGTGGACACGGCGAGCCTGCAGCGGACCGTCTGGAACCTTTCTTCCGGAGACTCCCCGATGGTCAGGGTTCCGGATACGGATCTTATCGACGTCATGTGGACGGAGGACGATGATGCACTCCAGGATCAGCGGTACGAGCGCTGCGACGGGGTCGTGCACGACCACTTCGACCAACTCGGGGGAGGATACCTGCGGCACGGTGTAGAGCTGACGCTATCGGTACAACGGATTCGCCTACCCGGGACGGCGGGAGCTTCGGGGCACCTTCAGGACACCAACGTATCCGCAGTGGACCTGAGCAAGGGGCCCATTTCGCCCGGCACGATACGGTGACGGTTTCCCGCCCCCGCGGGCCCACGCCCCTCCGTCGACTGACTTCCGCGCTTGCGTCCGGTTTTTTCGGTCTGGCCGTACTTGCTATGTCCATCCACGCTCAAGTGCCGACGGGCGCCAGCATCAGCGGGCGGGTATCGGACGAAGAGACCACGGCGCCGTTGGCCAGCGTTCTCGTCGCCATCGAAGGCACGACGATCTCCACTTTGACGGATGCCGGGGGTCGATATCGGCTGGAAGGTGTGCCGCAGGGTCCCAAGATACTGCGCGCCCAGCGCATCGGACTCGCCACGGCCCGCGTCCGCATTTCTGTCCCGGCGGAAGGCTCACTGACACGGGACATCGAATTGTCGGTCAGCGCCCTGCGCCTGGAGGAAATCACGGTGACCGCCGATGCGGTCGGCAGGGCCGAGGGGGAACTGGGGACCGCGAGCGTCATCGAGCGCGACGCCATCGAACACATCACCGCCACCAGTCTGGCGGGCGTACTCCAACTCGTGCCTGGCATCTCGACCCAGGCCCCGGGGCTGAGCGACGTGGAACAGATCGCACTCCGCACCGTCCCCACCGGATCCAGCGTGGGAGCGCTCGCCGACGATGCGGGCGTGGGTCGAAGCTCGGCTGACCTCTCGGCGTTCGGGACGCTGATCGTCCTGGACGGGGTTCCGCTGTCGAACAACGCGAACCTTCAGAGCCTGGGTCCGCGCGGCGGCGCCGACCGGCAGCTGCTGAGTTTTGCGACGGCGGCGAACGGAGGGATCGACCTGCGACGGATCCCGGCCGCCGTCATTGAGCGTGTGGAGGTGATTCGCGGCGTCCCCTCGGTGCGCTACGGCGACCTTACCCAGGGGACAATCGTGGTCGAGACCCGCGCCGCCCCGGTGCTGCCGATCACGGAAGTGAAGCTCGACGAGCGCACATTCGGGAGCAACGTCGTGGGCGGACACGCCTTCGGCGGACCGGGCCACGCGGCCACGATGACGTTCGATGTGGCGCGCACACGGGTCGAGCCGGGGGTTTCGGACGATGAGTCCACCCGTTTCTCGAGCCAGCTCGCGCACCGCGCGGAGATCGGAGGCAGCGAAGGGACAGCGGGCGTGCCCGATCCGAAGCTCGTCCTCGACACGAGAGTCGATCTGTTTCAACTCGTGGACAACCGGCCGGAGAACCCGGTCATCAGGCCAAGCCGAGCCTCCCGCAGCCGGGATCTCGGAGTGCGCATATCGGAACGGGCCCGGCTCCGGCTCGGAGACGATTCCCGCCTCTCCTTCACGGGCTCGCTGAGCCGTATCAACCAGGAGTCGACGAGCCGCTCCCCGAAGGTGAGTGGAGTGCAGCCGTTCACTCCTGCGCAAGTCGCGGGCCGCAACGAAGGCTTCTATATCGGCGGGACCTACCTTGCCGAGGTGACGCTCGACGGCACCCCATGGTTTGGGTTCGGCCGCCTGGAGTGGGAGGATCGGGTTTGGTGGGCGCGCGCGAAGCACCAGCTTCTCGCGGGCGTCGAGTTGCGTCGCGAGTGGAACAACGGCGCCGGATTCCAGTTCGATCCGCAGTTTCCGCCCTCGATCGGGTGGAACGGCGTGCACGGCTACGACCGTACCCGGACGTTCGACGAGATCCCGGCCCTCGCTACCAGCGCCTTCTATGTGGGCGACCGCATGGCCACCCGCCTTGGACCGTGGGTCGCCAACATACAGGCGGGCCTTCGTCTCGATCTTCTGCACAATGGCGGGTCGTGGTTCGGCGGCGCACGAGACGCGGTCTTCCAGCCGCGAATCAACGTCGAGGCGGCGCCGCGGCACTGGCTCAGGCTCCGCGGCGGGTGGGGCCGGACGGCGAAGGTCCCGGCGGTCGGCGACCTGTACCCGGCGCTCCAGTACTTCGACCTCGTCAACGTGAACTTCTTCGCCAACGATCCGACCGAGCGGCTCGCCGTCCTCACCACGTTCGTGGAGGACCCGAGCAACCCGAAGCTGCGTTTTTCCGCAGGGACGAAGGCGGAAGCGGGCTTCGAGATCGATGTCGGTGAGGGCACGATCGCCCTCACCGCCTTCCGCGACCGGATCGACGGAGGCGTGGGGATCGGGTCCGTGCCGGATTTCATCACGCGCGATCACTTCGCCCTCACGGATTCGCTCACGGGGAACGGCATCCGCCCGGAGATTATTCTTCCGCCGGCGTTCAGCGATACGGTGCCGGTGCTCATTGACCGACCGAGGAACATGCTCGATCAGGTGAACCGGGGCTTGGAACTGACGGCCGCGCTGCCCCAGTTCCGGCCGCTCGCCACCCAGCTATACGTTACCGGGGCGTGGTTCGAGACCCGGACGAGTTCGGAGGCTCGCTTCTTCGGGTCCCGGTTCCGCTTTTCCGATTTTCAGGTGTCCCAGAGAAACGAACGCTCACCGTACTGGGAAGGACTGACCGAGCGCGGCGAGTCGATGATGTTCCTGTATCGTTTCATCCACCACCAGTCCGAACTCGGACTCGTGGCGACGCTCACGGTCCAACACAATGTCCGTAACGAGACGGAGGACATCGTTGCGGGGGACACCATGGCCTTCGCCGGCTACGTGACGCGCGCCGGCGAGCTCGTGCCGGTGCCGGCCGAGCGGCGAGGCGACCCCGAGTTCGCCGACCTTCGGGTCTCGCGCAGCGGCCGATCGCTGCCGCTCCAAGGGCCCCGACCCGACTGGATGGTGCATCTTCAGGTCTCAAAGACCCTGCCTCTTGAAGGCCAGCTTCGAGTGTGGGCGTTCAATTTTTTCGACCGCCGCGGCCAGCCGTGGGAGGGCGACCGACTGGGACGTCTCTATCCTTCGGTGCGGTTCGGGGCGGAAGTGACGTTCCCCGCCGCCGGGTTCTTCGGCCGGTGAGAGGCCAGGAGGTGTCCAGAGCTTGGATCGCGCTCGCAAGCGTCTGCGTCTGGCTTTCGCTCCCAGCCTGCGCACTCGCGCAGGCCGCCGCCGCTCACGGCACGCCACTGCGGCCGGAACTACCGAGTTGGATGACCAACTGGAGTCCGCTTTCGCGGATCGCGGATCTCCCGCGCCATCTGCCGGCCGGAGCCCGCTTCCCCGGTCTGCTCTCTACACCCGCGCCGCGCGTGGGGGAGTTCTGGACCGCCGGCAACTCCGCCGCCTTGGCGCGCGAACTCGACGACCGGCGTGCTGATTTTCGGCTGGCCTGGCGGACCACCTCCGGGCATTACGCGCGACCCCTCGACCCGGGCGGGGTGGGACGAGGCGAGGTGTCCACGACCGGGTGGACGCAGGTCGGGCGGCGCGGCGCGGCGATCGGGAGCGCGATCTTCGACCGGACGAGTCTCCGTGATTCGATCTTCGCCGACGTCCTGCTGCCGTATGGTTCGAATCCGCTCATCGTGGTGGACACCATAGGGGACCCGCTACGCAAGTCCGCCCTCCGCCTCGAGGGCGCGCTCGGCTGGGAGTTCGGAAGGTTCGGGGTGGGACTTGCGGCCGGCTGGGAAGGGCAGAGCAGTCGCACCGTGGTGTCCCCGGTTCCGCGCCTCGACCGCACGGCGACGCCCGGCTTCTCGGCGGGGCTGAGCTACGATCTCGGCCCACTCCGCCTCGGGCTGCTGGGGCGTATGCGCTATACGGCGGAGTTCATCCGGATCCAGACGGTGGCGCAGCCGTCCCGCGTGTTCCAGTTCGAGGGCTACGCGGAGCCGATCCCGCTGGACCTCCATCCGGCCCGCTATGAGCGGCGGCACGAGCGGGACTCCCATTCGTTCGGCGCATCGGCCGCCTTCGCGGCTCTCGGCGCGGATTGGGCGCTGTATGGCCTCCGGGAGCAAGCATCCGAGGCTCAGTTCGTGAGACTCCAGGAAAGCGATCCTGCTAAGGACATGTGGGACGCGGAGGGCTGGAAGTTCGGCCTCGCCGGCCAATGGGCGTTCCGGGGGGCTCGGGACGCAGAATGGTTCGTCACCGTCGAAAGCGAATATCGCACACTCGAAGGGGAGGCGTTCCAGGCGTCGATCGGAGACATAATCTTCACGGCCGAGGAGTCGCGGCTCGACCTGGGCGTCGACACGCGTCTGCGGTTCGCGAACGGCTGGCTCCTCGGCGGCCGCGCGGAAGTCAGGCAAAGCCGGCGTGACCGCCACGACCTCTTCGCCGAGGCGACCTCGGACATCCGGGGCACCGAAGGGGGTGGGGCCCTCGAACTCGGCCGCGGCTTCGGCCAGCGGCTCGCGATCTCGGCGGGTGCCCAGGTCGCCATCTACGGGCCTTCCGGCACGATGCCCAACCCGGACGCGCGGGGGCCAGAGTATGGCCGTTTTGTCGGCCCCGGCCTCGCCCTCGATCTCAATCGAGTACTTGTCACGGGCGGCGTACTCACGTTGCGCTGGCAAACCGGGGCAACCACGGGCCTATGGTTTCGTTCGGTGCTCGGTTCGCTCAGTCCGAGGGAGACCCAGCTCCCCTTGACTCCGACCGGAAACCGCCGGGCCTGGGCCGTGACCGTCGGCGTCGTGCTGGACGAAGTTCTGTTTCCTTAAGAGAGAGCCTGGAGACCGCTTGGGACGTTTGTGCATTCACACGTTGGCGAGACCCCGCAGGTGGTGAAATCTCGCCCACCACCCACGCGCACCGGCGATCGTCGCCGATACACCAGGACAACCCCAGCCTCACCAGATGTCTCTCCTAATCATCAGTCAGGACACGCTTTAGTGACGATCTGCTCTTCGCTTTGGGCGTCGGCACCATATGCCTGCTGGTCGGCCGGCGTGACGTCTTGCCCACTCGCAACATATAAGAAATGAGCTGTCTGCTTAACGGCTCGCGATGCGGAATTCCCTGTTTCGCCAGATTGATGTCGACGAAAGGATACAGATTGTGTTGCATGGGAGGCGGGAGATCGTCTTGGGACCGCTCTTGACTCGCTGGAACCGACGTACGGTCCGCCGCCGTTGGGCTCCGGAAGGGATCGCTTGATAACGATCGCTGAGGAGCGACGACTCGCCGAGAGGGCGGCGGCCGGTGATCGTGACGCGTTGAGTAGCTTGTACGAGGAATACTCGGAACAACTGTTCGCCGTCGCGTATCGACTGACCGGGTCGTCCGCCGATGCGGCGGATGTGTTGCACGAAGTGTTTAGCCGGCTACCGGAGACCCTCCAGAGCTTTGATCGAGGGCGGTCGCTTCCGCCTTGGCTTCGTACCGTGACCACTCGTGCCGCCCTCGAACAACTCCGGCGGGAGAGGCAACGGTGCGAGGCTCCGCTGCCAGACGGCTTGGAGGATGAGACCCTCCGGACGCCGTGGGTGCTCGATTTCATCGTACTGGAACGAGCATTGTCCTCACTCCCGGAAGACCTTCGGCAGGTGATCGTTCTCAAGGCAATGCTGGGCTACTCACATGAGGAGATCGGCAAACTCTTGGGGATACGGCCCGCGACCTCAAGAGGACGGCTGTACAGAGGGCGTGCGGCACTGCATGCGCAGCTAGGCGATAGGCGGTAGATAGTATGACGAGACTCGATGGCGACGCTCAGCATATCGATTGTGTCCTTCTGAACGAGTTCGCCGATGGTGAGCTTACGGGAGCTTCGTTCGAGGCCGTCCGGTCACACCTCAGTTGGTGCGCGGCCTGTCGCGAACAAGTCTCCTTCATACGCCTGCTAGGGGCCGCGATCCGCTCGTTCCCGACGCCGAGGCCGCCCGCGCAGCTATTCCAGCACATCTTCCCTGAGGAGCCAAGAGACACCGAGGTTCTTCCCCTGCCCGTCCAGCGGGCCAGTCCGCGCTCGGGAGTTCGATCTGCACGGTCTGTCCCACTCGTGGCATTGGGACTGTCCCTCATCGGGGCTGCTGTGGGCATAGCCGTAACTTCGGACCGAGTCATGGCGGGCACCAGCAACCTGATCCTTGAACTGGATAACGCGGGGTCGCTGAAGCTCCAGTACGAGACCGTTTCAGCGCTTGCGGCCGAGTCAAGTCTTCGGGTGCGGGTCCGGTATTGGATCCCGGATTCACTCCGCCTCACTCAGACCGAACCACGTTACACCGGGATCGAGCTAACCAGAGCCGATGTGGGCATGTTCAAGGGGGTCGCAAATCTGCCGCCCGGCACGGCCTACGCTGTCGCGGCCGTCGAGGATCGCGAGGCAACGCGCGTCGATACCAATCGCGGCGGGTTATGGGAGTACCTTGAGACGGACCGGCAGGGTCGGCCGACGGCCCGCGCGCGCCTCCATCAGATGCTGTCCACTCAAGAGTTGCGTCGCTCGAGGTTTGCCGACGTGGTGGAACGAGGGATCGCGGAGTTCCCCGAAAGGGCTGAGTTCTGGGCAGCACTTCTCCGCATTCAACAACGAACCATGCTGGGCGGCTCGAACGATACCCTCTCGCAGACGCACCTGGAGCGTCTCGATCTCCTTGACAGGGCCGCCCGGGAAGGAGATCCGAAGCCCAGCGAGATGTACGCCCTGGGCGTGTACTCTCGGCTCCTGGGACGACGGGACATCGAGGCGTATTGGCAGTCAGAGCTTACTTTGAGACATCCTCGACACGAGTACGCGTCACAGGCCCGCTTGTGGAAGATTCTGCCTTCATCGCTGTCAGACCATGCGAAAATGGATGCATTGGAACAAAGTTGGAGGCTTGCTCCCATGCCGGCGACGGCGCAGGCCGGGCTGCAGCTGTCGTACCGGTTCAGCGATCCCGCGTTGACGAGAATTTGGCTCGACCGATATGACAGCGAACCCGTCCTTCGTGATCTACGCTTCGATGTCGAGACAGCTCGCCGCATCGCGGAAGTACCGACCCTCCGCACGGTCGCCGAAGAATGGATTGTGGAACAGTTGCAGGCCCGTAGCGACTGGCTTGGTCCCGACCGGCCCCTCAACGAGACGCGATCCAACTTCGAAACGGAACGTGCCGAGAGCCTGGGCCGCTTGAATCTCCTGCTCGGCCGTCTGCGCCTCGCGCGTGAAGATGACCTCGGTGCGATTGTGGCCATGGAACGCGCCGTCGATTTGACTTGGAGCCCTGAAGTGTTCGCCGAGGTGGCCCGGCTACATCAGGATGCAGGCTCCGCAGTTCGGGCGTCTGCGCTGCTGGCGCGCGCGCGAATGGACCCACTGATACCCCTGGCACCGTATCTGCCCGTGGCCGAATCTGACATGCTCCCGCCGACGGAGACCGACTTAGCCATGGCCGGTGTCGCGTGGCGCGAGCATGTATTGGCGGCTTTGCTGGACGAACCGATTAACTGGACCGCACGCCTGCGTACCCCTTCTGGCGAAGAGACGACGCTTGGAGAGGCGACGGGCAATGGACTGACGCTGATCATCCAGAGCCTGAGCCGGCACTTGGTCCCCGCGGAAAGCTTGGAACTGATCGAAGCCAACGCAGATGGACTTGCCGCGACCGGCACGGAGATCTTCTTTATCACGGTGGGTGTCGGTCCCGCAACTGCAGTCGAATCTGCCTCGTTGGTTCTTACGAACGCCTCGTATCACGACGACGAGCGATTCGAAGTGTGGGAGGCGCTCGGAGCTTGGCGGGAAGTACAATACTTCGTCGTGGGCACCCGCGGAACTCTACGGTATCGTGGAGAGGATCTGGCGACCGCGCTCCGTGTTGCCCTCGTACTTGGAGACCCACGGACGCCCTTAAGATAGTCGCTACAAACTCAAGCATAGGAGTGAAGAACCATGAGGATGAGACGTGTTTTCGTCATGACAGTACTAGCTATCGTTGGCGCCGCCCTACCGGTCAGCATTGACGCCCCAGGCGCTAACCGACTCGGCTTGGCCACGGCCTCGTGCCAGGAGAGTGACTGCGGTCGGGATGCAAAGATGGACTGCGTATGTCCGGATGAGGAGGCGTACAACCGGAAGCCGCGTTGCGCAGTCTAGTGTCATGTCACACGTGATATGTCGTAAGGATCGTGATAGACTTCTTGCCGGTTCACGATGGCGGGGAGGCTGGCATGAAACGGTATTCGGTGGAGTTGGAAGCGGGGGAGCGCGAGGCGTTGGCGGCGATGACACGCAAGGGTTCGCATCGTTCGCAGAAGGTGATCAACGCGCTGGTTCTGCTCAATTGCGACGAGGGCGAGTTCAACGAGCGGCGCACGACCGGCGGGGCGATCGCCGGGGTGTTGCGGATCAGCGCGCGCAGGGTGGACCGGGTCAAGAAGCGGTTTGTGGAGGACGGTCTGGATGCGGCGCTTGGGGGCCGGCAGGGTCGTCGCGCGAAATACCTTCGCAAGGCGGACGGCGAATTCGAGGCGCGGCTGGTCGCGCTCAGTTGCGGCGATCCGCCCGAGGGGCGCGCGCAGTGGTCGCTGCGCCTGTTGGCGGACCGCGCGGTGGAACTTGGCTATATCGACAGCGTCTCGCACGAGACGGTGCGGCGGGTGCTAAAAAAAACGCCCTCAAACCGTGGCGGCGCGTCGGCTGGGTGATCCCGCCGCGGCGCAATGCCGACTTCGCGGCGGGCATGGAGCGGGTGCTCGACGTCTACCGGCGTCCGTACGATGCGAACTTCCCGGTGGTGTGCATGGACGAGACGCCGCGCCAGCTGATCGGCGAGACGCGCACGCCCGTCCCGCCGGCACCGGGGCGGGCGGCCCGCGAAGACTACGAGTACCGGCGCCTCGGCACCTGCAACGTGTTCATGGCCACCGAACCACTGGCCGGCCGACGCCAGACCAAGGTGACCGAGCGCAGGACCAAAACCGACTGGGCCCGCTTCCTGCGCGACATCGCCGCGCAGTACCCCGACGCCACCCGAATCACGCTGGTGATGGACAACCTCAACACGCACCGCCCCGGCGCGCTCTACGAAACCTTCGAACCCGCCGAGGCCAAGGCGCTTTGGGATCGCTTCGAGTTCGTCCATACTCCCAAGCACGGCAGTTGGCTGAATGTCGCCGAGGTCGAACTCAACGTCATGATCCGCCAATGCCTCAATCGCCGCATCGACTCCATCGACACCCTACGCGCCGAAGTCGCCGCCTGGCAGGCGGCCAGAGACCGAATCCAAGCCAAGGTCAACTGGCAATTCACCACGGACGACGCACGTGTCAAGCTCAAGCGTCTCTATCCGACGTTTGATGTGTGACGTGACACTAGCCTTCCACGCACGTCTCGCCCCGAGGCGTTCCGCTATCGGCCTGCTGACGATTGTCGCGAGCCTTGCCTGTCGTCAGCACGATGGACTAGACCAGAGCACTCGGAAGCTTGCCGTGCTGACGCCGGATGTCGTTTTCGCGGACAGTTCCCTGGGCCGGATTGTCGAGATCGCACTGGTGGGTGACCGGCTGGTCGCGCTCGACGCGATGCTTGACCCGGCCATACACGTCATCGATCCCGCACGTCCACGCCGCCTCGGTTCGTACGGTCGGGGGGGAGATGGGCCCGGCGAGTTCAAGGATCCCGAGCAGCTCGTGGCTGGCGTGGCGGAGTCTGACGACGAGGTGTGGATCCTGGACGGCGGTCATCAGCGCATGACGCGGATATCGCTCTCGGAGATGGAACGGGGGATCACAGCGGCGCCGGAGACGTTTCGCATCGACGGTCCCAACGCCGGGGCCCTCGTGCGCGTAGAGGATGGCCGCTGGTTCGGAGGAGGTTGGATTACCGGGGGTCGGATTGCGCGCTATCACGAAGACCTCACTTACGACCGCACGATTCTCGGCTTTCCGGCGTCGTCGGCTGACGCTCCTGGAACTACGCTGCTCCAGGCATACGAGAGCTGGGTTGTGGCAGACCCGGCGGGCGGTCGTTTGGCTGCGGCGACACTACTTGGGGGACTGCTGGAGATCTTCGATTATGACGGTGTGTCCATCGCACATGCCGCTGTGCCCGAGCCCTTCGAACCTGTGTGGGCGCAGGGACGATCCAGGAGTGGAAAGGCTGTGATGGCGGTGAGCGGGGAGACGCGTTACGGTTTCACAGACTTGGCTGCAACGGGTCGCTACCTGTACGCCCTCTTTTCCGGGCGTAGAGTAAATGACAAGGGTGTACCGTGGACTTCGCATAATGTTCAGGTCTACACGTGGGGCGGCGAATACGTGAAGACGCTGCGCCTCGACCGCGCCGCAGAGGCCATTACGATCGATGCCTCCGACACCTGGCTCTACGCGGCTGGACTCGAGCCGCGTCCCTGGGTGGGCCGTTTCCGCTTGCCGCAAGCTGTACTGGTTAAGAGCCTGCTACAGGCCACCCGTCCAGGAAGCTGACCCTCTCTGCCAACACGCGCGAGACACGAGAGGAGAAAGAGATTAGAGTAGGGCGAGGCAGAGAGATGGAGGATGGCACGGGGAGAAGGAATGAAGGTAAACGGAACGCCGCTCCCCTCGGCGTTTAAGGAGTGCGGCCCATGAACTCGATTCCGCAACCAGACGAACTGCACCGGTTGGTGAAACATGCGATCGATAGCGGGAAGGCGGAAAGCATTGAGGACGCCGAAGCGATGTTCCGTAGCTACCGTCTTGCCATCGAAGTCGGCCCTGAAGTATCAGCGGATCCTGGCAACCAGGCCGCGCTTCTTACTCTGGTAGCGCTCGCTCGCCGCGTATTTCTGGGAGGTGTGAGCGTGGCCGGCGAGCTGAGCGCGGATCTCGTGACGCCCTTGCCCCTCGGGCGAACGCTCGCTGACGCAGTAACGGCGCTTCGAGGGGACGTTGGCTCCGCTACTAGGGGGACACCCACCATCGTGATCGGCGGAGAGCGAGGTGATCGACGCGAAGGGTTCTGCGTACGAACTGTCACTGCTGGCTGGCGGGGAGGGATACTACCGATCCACTCGCCCCTGGTGCCCGCGCCGGGACCGGCGATGCCTTTGGCTGGGATGCTGTCGGCAGCGTTGGCTGTCAACGAAGCGTACCTTTTCGGTTCCTCGCTGTTTCAAGTGGGTAGTTTGAAGTTGAGTTTGCCGCACACGAGATAGGCGATGGCGATGAAGTTCTCGGTGGTCCGGTAGCCGCGGGCCCTGGCCTTGGCGGCCTGGACGAGCGAGTTGATGCCCTCGATCATGCCGTTGGTGATCCTCGAGCGGAACCAGAGGAGGATGCCGTCCCAGTGTGCAGGTAGGCCCGGTGCTGGAAGAAGTCCAGATGCCGCCAGCGCTTCGGGCTCGCGTCGTGCGCCTTGCAGCCCCCGCGCCCGCACGAGGGGCACGCGAACGTCCCGCCCGCCTCGAAGTCCAGATGCAGGTCCAGGCGGCGCTCGGCCGCGTCGAACTCCGTCCGCTCCACCCGCCACGGCCACTCCAGCCCCAGCGCCCGCTCGAACAGTCCCCGCTCCGCCATGCCGCCGTCCCGCCCGGCCGCTCCGAATCCCTCCGCCGCCCCGGCCGGCCCCGGAGACGACCGGGCACGTCACGGACCCGCTCGGGCACCGGCGGCCACCGCCGCCGGCCCCGCCACTCTACCGCCCCTCATCCACCCCCAACCTCTCGTGTCTCTCGCGTGTTGGCAGAGAGGGCGGCGCTCCGCGTCCGAGTGTTGTTCGTCGGGCCGGGGAGTTCCCGGAGCGCGCCGCGTGACGTTTTGGAGTTACCCCGAGTTGGTGGACACCTTTGAGCGTTGGTCACAACGAGGAGGTGTCGCATGTCGGGACGGAGATACGCGCCGGAGTACAAGGCGCGGATGGTGGATCTGGTCCGTGCGGGGCAGAGCGCGGACCAGTTGGCTCGCGAGTTCGAGCCCTCGGCGACGGCGATCCGGCGCTGGGTGGAACAGGCCGATCTGGACGAGGGGCGTCGCACCAACGGTCTGACGACGGCTGAGCGCAAGGAAGTCCGGGAACTGAAGCGCGAACTGCGCCGTGTGAAGATCGAGCGCGACATATTGGCAAAAGCCACGGCCTGGTTCGCCAAGGAGAGCGGATCGATCCCCCGAGGGGGTTCCGGTTCGTGAGCGATCACCAGGCCGCCTATCCGGTGCGCGTGATGTGCCGCCTGCCGGGACTCTCCCCGAGCGGGTACTACGCGTGGCGGACGCGGGAGCCGTCGGAGCGGGCGCGTGCGAACGCGGCGCTCACCGAGGAGATCCTTGAGATTCACGCCATGAGCGACGGAACGTACGGGGCGCCGCGGATCCACGCCGAGCTGAGGGCCCGGGGCCGCGAGGCGGGCGTGAACCGGGTCGCCCGGCTGATGCGTGCGGCCGGGGTCGAGGGCGTGAGCCGGCGCCGCAAGGGCAGTACGACGAAGCGGGCCGCGAAGTCCAGGCCCGCGCCGGATCTCGTGGACCGAGACTTCTCGGCCTCCGGACCGGACGAACTCTGGGTGGCCGACATCACGTACGTGCCGACCTGGGCGGGCTTCCTCTATCTGGCCGTCGTGCTCGACGCCTGGAGCCGCCGCATCGTGGGCTGGTCGATGGCGACGCACCTGAGGACGTCCCTGGTGCTGGACGCCTTCGACATGGCGCTGGCGCGGCGGCGCCCCGAGGAGGTGATCCACCACAGCGACCAAGGCAGCCAGTACACGTCCCACGCCTTCGGCGGCCGCTGCCGGAGGGCCGGGGTCAGGCCCTCGATGGGCTCGGTGGGCGACGCCTACGACAACGCCATGTGCGAGTCGTTCTTCGCCACGCTGGAGTGCGAACTGATCTCGCGGCGCTCGTTCCGGACGCCCGGCGAGGCCCGCCGGGAGGTGTTCCGGTTCATCGAGGGCTGGTACAACCCGCGCCGGCGGCACTCGAGCCTCGGCTACGAGTCGCCCGCCAGCTTCGAGGCGCGCGAGAAGGGAGAGGCGGCGTGACCCCCGGGCCGCGTCCCTCTCCCACGGTCCGCCACGCCTTCGGCGCGGCGACCGCTCTTCTCTCCCGCGAGGTGGCGAGAAAGGAGGAAACCACCACTTTCACCTGTCCACTGAAACGGGGTAAGCCCATTTCACCAACTCAAAGCATATGGGAGGTGATGGAACGGCTCGACTCCTGCGGTTGCCCACGAGATGGCCGAGAACGTTCCGCACATGCTGCGCAAGACCCATACAGGAGGCAAGTCCTGCCTAAACTGCTGACGCCCATAGGCGTCGTATTGAGTCTCGCCATTCCAGCCTGTGCGGGTGACGTGGGCTTCTCGGACCCACCGCTCGACGAGGGAAACGATCTGCGGCCGGGTCTCACGATCAACGTGCGCGTGGTCCCGGAAGCCGCGTCCATCGCGCAGACCATGGGGTGGGAGAACGGGGTCCCCGGGACCGAGGTCCGCGTCCACCGCATCGGGACCGATTTCGCCTGGGAAACCGCTGTGACGGACGATCAAGGAACGGCCTACCTGCCACGGCTGGTATCCGGGCGGTATCGCGTGGCCGCCTTCCGTCCACTGACTGACGAGGAGGCCGCTGAGAGCGGTGTGGCGGCACTGGCTTCGGGTCGCATCCTGAGCGTCGCGCCCGGCGGCACCGAACACACGGTGGAGTTGACCCCGAACCGCAGTGGGGCACTCGTGATCAGCGAAGTGTATGCGCCGGCTACGCCCTCGAGAACGGGACTTTCATACAACTTCCACATGTACTTCGAGTTGTACAACAGCTCCGACCGGACTTTGTTGCGACAGCAGGCCCACTTGTCAAGCCATCGTTATAATTCCCAATCGCTACCCGCCCGAGGGTACCTCGATGAGATCGTACATTCGCACGAACTCGATACCGAGTCCGTCTCTCCATTCGCCCAGCACATAGTCTGGTCCGATGTCGTACGGGCGGAAGCCCGCCGGCAGTATGACGGTGTCGCCGAAATTTCCAACAATCAACGGATCAGTGACAATCCAGCGTGAGGGATCGTCCTCCGTATGTGCCGGATCATACACCTCCCTCCACACCTTCCCGCCGCTCTGCACCACGAGCGACGTGAACGATGGCAGCGTCGCGGGTGCCGAGTCGGACGACAGAAACTCTTCATATCGGTCTCGCCATTTTCTGCGCTCGCTCGGGCTAGAAAACCCGGAGACCCACTCGTCGAGCCACGCCTCGTGTACTCCCTCCGGTACCTCCTTTGGCGGAGGTCCCCCGAAGCCCGCTTGCAGCGTGCCGTCCGCGCCATATACGCCGACCATATACCCTTCGATCGGCCCCAGAGCAATCCGTGTGCCGCGCACGGCTACCATCAATGTACGGAGGAAGGGCACGGAGACCAGCCGTCCACCCACGCGTACGTTGTCGCCTCCCGTGCTCATCTGCATTTGGGAGACGGTTTCGCTCCCCGGAGCCGGTCTTCCAAAGGGGAGGGCCCGCCCCGCGGTGTCGATGAGGACAGGCTGGACGATGGGCTCCCTGTACGTAAGCACGCTACCCGGATAATCTCCGTAGTGCGTCTCGACGCCCTCGCCCTCGACCACTTCGAGTCCCACCAAGGTTCCGTCCGCAAGAAACCCGTATGGGTCGACTCTTCGGCCCGTCTCGTCGAACCTCCGGAACACCTGGTAGGTCTCTTCGAGCCCCCCATCGGCCGAGAACACGGTCACGCGCCGCAGCAGGGGATCCAAGACTGCCAGCCGTCCATCTTCGAGTTCAGCGACCCGGTACAGACTCCTGAACTCCCCCGGTCCGTCGCCTGTGCGGCCAAGCGACCTCAGGAAAGCACCCTGCGAATCGAAGAATTTGAGTGCCCCCGAACCTCCCTCCGCGACGAGAATCCGACCGTCTCGTAGGCGAATCACGTCCGTCACCCCGAACAGGCTGGAGCCATCGCCGTCGATGGATCCGATTTGGAGCCGAGGCTTGTCGGGAACTCGATAAACGACCGACTTCTCCTGGTCCGCGCCAGTCGCCACGGCGGGACCAGGGAAGCCGACACAGGCCGCAACTATCGAGCTTAGAACCAGCACCCGTCCCAGACGCCGTATGCCACGCCTGTTGTACGCCTCCTCGACCATTACTGGGCGCAGATACAATGGGATTGTCCGCCGGAACCATCCAAGCCGCAACTCACCTCGCAGTGGGCACGGGTACCGGGGGGGCAATGGCGGTCCCAAGACTCAACCTGGTCTCTCCACGCCTCTATGCACCTGTTGATCGCACCCTGGTCCTGCGCGCACAGCGGCTCGGCGCCGATGATCCCGGCGGTGTACCGGCTGTCGACGGGAGCGAGGGTGAAGACGAGTGCGATGCAACTCGCCGGGAGCAGTGTGGCGAGTACGCCGTTCAGGTTTCTCATGAATCCCCTCCTAGAGTGAAGAGGCCCCTGCCACGTGCCAGCCCACCACGTCGGTCGCGTGGAGTCAGCTAATGCTACCACCGAAATCTCAGAGCCACAACCACAGAAATCAACCGTCCGTGAAAGCGGGACAGCTCCAGACTTCACCCGACAGCAGTCGGAGCTTGGGGTTGCCCTGTGCGGCCTCGATAACGCCCAGGGCCCTGGCGCGCTGGACCGGGTAGGGTTCAAAATGGTGGTTGAGGCCGGCTTGGGACGGGGGCACCGTGATTTCCGGAAGATGCGTCTCCATACCCTGCCGAGTTCCCGTCCGGCTGCCGAGATCTGGAAGGCCGTGCGCGACTCCGGTGAAACCGTCGAGGATCAACCTGCCTACCAGCGCATGCGAAGCGAGGACGATCTCGACCAGTGTGGGATGACGCTGCTCGCCGGAAAGGCGGTCGGTGCTCCCTTCGTTGGGGCGGTCGCGGCTACCTTGGTCCTGTCCGAGATCCTGCGGCTCCTCCATGGTGGCTGCGTACACGGCATGATCGACTTGGATCTGTTGGGCCTTGAACGGCGTGTCGCCTCACGTCACGAGAACAGTTTCGCCGGTTTCAATCCCGGATTCACCGACGCCGAAGAGGCACACGACACAAGGCCCTTCGGCTGAACCGCGCGACGTTCGCCCGAAGAGGGATGCTGGTTCATGAATCTTCCGGCTTCGCGCAGGTCTTGACCGAGGGCAGCTCCTCCTCCAAGACCAAAAGAACCTACATCAATTGAGAGTTTTTCTCAGCTGGTCTGGAGCGGAGAGTTACGCTCTTGCGAAGGTACTGCACGAATGGCTCCCGTCGGTATTGCCCTTCGCCGATCCTTGGATGTCCTCGGAGGACATCGCGAAAGGCCGGCGGCAGGTGTGAGGGCGTGTCGACCGACGTTCCGGTTTCGGTCGGGACAGAGGTATGTTCCATGACGCTCGGCGGGAACCGGGGGCTGCAAGGGGAACATGTTGAGGTCTACGGAGAGAGGGATCACTTCGATCCATGAGAATAGGCGATAGAACCGGCTTGGCCGCGATGAGGGCCCGACAGGGCCGCGGCTGGATAGCGTGTACCTTTGGGGCTGTGGTCTTGACCCTGCCAGGCGTGCTCCTGGCGCAGGCAACGGAAGAACCAGTTCGGACCTGTCCCCATTACGCCCCGCGGCTGGGTGCGCCCATGGAGACGGTGCGGTATCTGGCGGACGACGCGCTCGGGGGCCGGTTCCCGGGGAGCGCGGGTGAGCGGTGCGCGGGAGAGTTCATCGCCACCAGGTTCGCCTCGCTCGGCCTCGAGCCGGCGGGGGAGGACGGCTACTTCCAGGAGGTGCCGCTGGCGAGCGCGGCCCAGCCGCACGCGCCGGCGGGGCGGGGGCGCAACGTGGTCGGGCTGCTGCGGGGCGCCGATTCGGCTCTGAGCGAGACGGCGGTCGTGATCGGCGCGCACTACGACCACCTCGGCCTCGGCGAATTCGGGAGCACGGGTGAGGCAGGGGAGATCCACAACGGGGCGGACGACAACGCCTCGGGCGTGGCGGCGCTCCTCGCCGCGGCGCGGGCGCTGACCGGGGGTCCGCGGCCGGCGCGGTCGGTCCTCTTCATCGCCTTCACCGGAGAGGAACTGGGGCTGATCGGGTCGTCCTGGTACGCGAACCACCCCGCGTTCCCGCTGGAACGCACCGTGGCGATGATCAACCTCGACATGGTGGGGCGGCTGGAGGACAGCGAACTCATCGTTTACGGGATGGGGACGGCCCCCGAGTGGCGCGAGATCGTGCCGGCGGCGAACGCCGGCCTCGATATCCCGCTGGCGTACGAGGAGTCGGGCTTCGGGCCCAGCGACCACACCTCCTTCTACGCGAACGAGATCCCCGTCCTCCACTTCTTCACCAACGTGCACGGGGACTACCACCGGCACACGGACGACGCGGAGAAGATCGATGCGGAGGGCCTCGGCCGCGTGGCGCGTCTCACGGAGAACGTCGCCCGCCTCGTGGCGACCCTGCCCGAGCGGCTGGCCGTCATCCCGGGAGTCGGGGAACGCACGGAGAGCCCGCGGGGATCCGGCGCCTGGCTGGGGACGGTGCCCGACTTCACGCCGGTGGACTCCGGCGTCCTGCTCGCCGGGGTCACCGCGGGGTCGCCGGCGGAGGGCGGCGGACTACAGCGGGGCGATGTCCTGGTTGGCCTCGGGACGCACGAGGTGGCGGACCTCCAGGGGTTCACCGATGCGCTGGCCGCGTACCGGCCCGGCGACGAGGTCGTGCTGCGCTATCTGCGCGAGGGCGAGGAGCGGGAGACGACGGTGCGGCTCGGCGACCGCGCGGACCGGCCGTGATGACGGCACCCCGGGAGTGTCCGAGCTGCGGGAGCGAAGGGGCGGGGAAGTTCTGCTCCCAGTGCGGGGCGCCGCTGGGCAGAGGTGCCGTCTGCCGGGGGTGCGGCGCCGCGCTCAAGCCGAAGGCGCTCTACTGCACCGAATGCGGCGCGCCGGTGGGCGCCCGCGAGGCCAAGCCTCGTTCCGCCCGCATCCCCTGGGCTGCGTCGGCGCTCGCGCTCACCGCCTTCTCCATCCTCATCGCCGCCCTCGTGCAGCGCGGGAGCATGGAGAGGGTCGGAGAGATGACGATGACGGGCGGTCTCCCCGGGGAGACGCCGGGTGCCGGCGCGGCAGGCGCAGGCGCAGCGGGCGGAGGCACGGCCGGGGCCGGCATGCCGACGGCGGAGGAACTCGCGGCGATGACGCCGCGCGAGGCGGCCGACCGCCTGTTCGAGCGCGTCATGCGGGAGCACGAGAGCGGGAACTTCGAGCGGGCCGCCTTCTTCATCGGCATGGCGCTCCAGGCTTACGACGCCGTGCCGCCGGCCGACATCGACGCCGACCTGCGCTTCCATGTGGGACTGCTCAGCCTGATCTCCGCCGATTCGGTCGCGGCCCGGGAGGGGGCGGAGGCGATCCTCGCCGAGGAGCCGGGCCACCTGCTGGGGCTGCTCCTCGCCTCGCGGGCGGCCGAATTCGCGGGTGACGCGACCGCGGCCCAGGGGTTCCGGGACCGGATGCGTGAGGAGGTGGCGGAGGCCGGGGGCATTCCCGAACGGGTCGAGTACGATGCGCACCGGACGCTCATCGAGGGAACGCTGGCCGAAGAAGGGGACGGCGGCTCGTGAGCGGCGCCGGCCCGAACGGCCGGGGACGCCCGAACGGTGGATTGCCCCCGGAAGGTCCCGCGGCCGCGCGGGCGGTCCTCGCGCGAATGGGCGAGTTGCGGTCCGACTTCGTCGACTTCGTCCAGCAACTCGTGCTCGAGGAGTCGCCGTCCACGGATCCGGACACGCAGCGCGGCATCCAGGCGCTCCTGACCTCGGGCCTGCGCGATGTCGGGCTGGATGTGGAGCGCATCCCGGGCCGGCGCACCGGGGGGCACCTGCTGGCCCGGAGCCCGGCGGCCGGAGTGGGCGGGCAGCAGCTTCTCATCGGCCACACGGACACCGTGTGGCCCGTCGGCACGCTGCGGCGGATGCCGGTCGCGGTGGAGGACGGCCGACTGAGCGGCCCGGGCGTGTTCGACATGAAGGCCGGGCTCGCCATCGGCGTGTTCGCGTTGCGCGCGCTGCGGGATCTCGGGCTCGACACGGGCGTGGCCCCCGTCTTCTTCATCAACTCTGACGAGGAAATCGGCAGCCCCGAATCCGAACCGCTCGTCGTCGACTGGGCGCGCCGCGTCTCCCGGGCCTTCGTGCTCGAGCCCGCCCTCGGCCCCGGCGGATGCCTCAAGACGCGGCGCAAGGGGATCGGCCACTACCGGGTCGAGGTCTCGGGTCGAAGCTCGCACGCCGGACTCGCGCCCGAGGAGGGGGCGTCCGCGATCCTGGAACTCGCCCACCGGATCCGGGAGATCGACGGCCTGGCCGATCCCGGCTCGGGGACGACGATGAACGTGGGCGTCATCCGGGGCGGCTCGCGGGCCAACGTGGTCTCCCCGGAGGCGAGCGCGGAGGTCGACGTCCGCGTCTGGAGCGCCGCGGAGGCCGAGCGCATTCGCGCGGCGATGTTCGGTCTCGAACCCACGGTTCCCGGGACCTCGATCACGGTCACGGAAATCGCCGCTCGCGGACCCCTGGAGCGGACCCCGCGCAACGTCGAGCTTTGGGAACGGGCGCGTCTCGTCGCCGGAGAACTCGGCCTCGAGCTGGAGGAGGGATCGGCGGGCGGCGGCTCGGACGGTAACTTGACGAGCCAGTACACGGCGACGCTCGACGGTCTCGGCGCGGTCGGCGACGGAGCGCACGCCGTGCACGAGTTCGTCTACGTGGACCGGGTGATCGAACGCGTGGCGCTGCTGGCGGGGCTGCTCGCCACCCCGTAGCGCGGGACGCGCGCCGCAAGACACGGAATCCGAATGTACTTTCGACAGGTCTTCGACGAGAAACTCGCGCAGTACGCGTACCTGATCGGGTGTCAGCGTACGGGGGACGCGATCCTCTTCGACCCGCAGCGGGACATCGACCGCTACGTCGATCTGGCGCGGCGCGAGGAGCTGCGGATTGTGGCCGTGGCCGAGACCCACATTCACGCAGACTTCCTGTCGGGCGCGCGGGAGTTCTCCGAGCGCTTCGGGGTCCGGCTCTATCTCTCCGATGAGGGCGGTCCGGACTGGCGTTACGAGTGGGCGGCCGACGAGCGCTTCGATCACACGCCGCTCACGGACGGCGCGCGCTTCGCGATCGGAGAGATCGAATTCGAGGCGGTGCACACGCCGGGCCACACCCCCGAGCACATGTCGTTCCTGGTCACCGACCGGGGCGCGGGGGCCACCGAACCCATGGGCCTGCTGTCGGGGGACTTCGTGTTCGTGGGCGACCTCGGCCGCCCCGACCTGCTCGAGACGGCGGCCCGCGTCGAAGGCGCGATGACCCCGGCCGCGCGCCGTCTGTACGGATCGGTCCAACGCTTCCTCGAACTGCCCGACTTCCTCCAGGTGTGGCCGGCCCACGGCGCGGGTTCCTCGTGCGGGAAGGCGCTGGGGGCCGTGCCGGAGACGACGGTGGGCTACGAACGGCGCTTCAGCCCGGCGATCGCGGCGGCGCTGGAGGGGGAGGACGTGTTCGTGTCCCATATCCTGGAGGGGCAGCCCGAACCGCCGATGTACTTCGCGCGCATGAAGCGGGAGAACAAGCTCGGCCCCGCCATCCTCGGGGCCCTTCCGGACCCCCCGCGGCTCTCGGTACGGGAACTCGAGGGGTTCGCGCGCCCGGCCGCCGGCGGAGCGGGAGCGGGAGCGGGCGGAGACGGGCCGGCCGAAGTGGTGATCGACACGCGGCCCGACCGCTCGGCGTTCATGGCACGCCACCTTCCGGGGTCGGTCTACGTGCCGCTCACGAAGTCGTTCTGCACGGCAGTCGGCTCGGTGGTCGTCGATGAGACGGCGCCGATCACGCTCATCGTCGCGGAGGCGAAGCTGGAAGGCGTGGTCCGGGACCTGGTCCGGATCGGGTTCGACAACATCCGGGGGTTCGTGGAGCCGGAAACGCTCGACCGGTACTTTGCCGAGGGCGGGGCTGCGGCCGCGATCCCGGAGATCGACCTTGCCGCGGCGAGCCGGCTGTCGGAGGACGGGGACGGAGAGGTGCTCGACGTGAGGTACGCCTCGGAGTACGCGGCGTCGCACCTGCCCGGGGCCGTCAACGCCTCCTACACCCGGCTGCCCGACCACGCGGACCGGCTGCCGGCGAACGGCTCGCTGCTCGTGCACTGCCTGAGCGGCGCGCGCGCGGCCGTCGCGGCAAGCTATCTGGCCCGCGAGGGGCGCGACGTCCATTACATCAACGACCTGTTCACCGCCTACGCGGGGTCGCTGGAAACCGGAGGACCGCAGTGATGGTCACACACATGAAGATCCGACCGCTGGCCGTCATGGCCGCTCTCGCCATCCTCGCCTCGCTGGCCGGCCCGTTGGGTCCCGTGCCCCTCGTCGGGCAGGGATTCGGCAGCTCGGTGCTCGTCGGTGAGGACGAAATCCTGGTGGGCGAGCCCACCTCCGAACGCGAGCCCGGGAGCGTGCGGGTGTTCCGCGCCGGCAACTGGGCCGAGATCCAGGCGCTCTACGCGCCGGACGCCGCCGTGCGCGACCGATTCGGGGCGGCGCTGGCGGGGGACGGCTCCTGGTTGTTCGTGGGAGCGCCGGGTGCCGGCGCCGTGCACGTGTTCGAGCGCGGGACCGAATGGCTGCACGCGGCGAGAGATTCCATCTCCCGGCCTGGAGGAGTTCGGGCGCTCGCTGGCCGCCGGAGACGCACACCTCCTCGTGGCGGCCGCGGACGGCTCGAGCGGACAGGAAATCGTCGTCGCCTACCGGCGCGCCTTCGGAGGTGGCTGGGAGGAGGAGGTCCGTCTCGCGGCGGACGGCGGTCCGGTCGGGTTCGGGGCCTCCGTCGCCCTGGAGGAAGATCTCGCGCTCGTCGGCGCGCCGTTCGCCGACGAGGGTCGCGGCAATGCCTACCTCTTTCGCTTCGACCAGGGCACGGGCTGGGATCGCGTCGCGCAACTCGGCGTCGATGGCGCCGACGATGGAGCGGGCTTCGGCTCGGCCGTCGCGTTCGGCGCCGGCGAGGCCCTGGTCGGAGCGCCGGGACAGTACCAGGGACTCGGCGCCATCCACCGATTCGCGAGGGGCGCCGCTGGCGATTGGCAGCGCACCGGCACCGTGACGCCCGACAACCCGGCCTCCACCGCGTTCGGAGCCGCGCTCGCCGTGGACGGCGCCGTCGCGTGGGTCGGCGCGCCCCTGGCCGCCGGAAGAGGCCTCGTGTACCGGCTTGAACGGGCCGAGGACGGCTGGACCGTGGACTACGGGTTGGAGATGCCGGGCCGGGAGCCGGTCCCGACGGGCCGCGTCGTGGCGGCGGGCGGCGGCCGCGTGGTCGCGGGTCTGCCGACGGACGACTTTGGAGCCGGGTCCGCGATCGTCTCGGAAGCCGGGGCCGGCGCGGCGGTGCGGCTGGTGAGCGAGCAGGTCGGGCTCTCCTCGATCTCGGGCGGCCAGATCGACTGCGAGGAGGGACTCGCCGAAGGATTCGACTGCGACCGCGTGGATCTCCTCTCCTTCCTCCCCCGCGAAGAACTCGGCGCGGGACGCGGCGCGCGGCTGAACGATGTGTGGGGCTGGACGGACCCGTTGACGGGGCGCGAGTACGCGCTGGTCGGCCGCATGGACGGCACCGCCTTCGTCGACGTGACCGATCCCTTCCATCCCCGCTACCTGGGGAATCTGGCCAAGACCCCGGGCAGCCGGTCCAATACCTGGCGCGACATGAAGGTGTTCGGGGATCATATGTTCGTCGTTGCGGACGGGGCGGGGCAGCACGGGATGCAGATCTTCGACCTCACCCGGCTGCGGGACGTGACGGAGTCGCGGGAGTGGGAGCCCACGGCGACTGTACGAGAGCGTCGCCTCCGTGCACAACGTCGCGATCAACGAGGCGACGGGCTTCGCCTATCTGGTGGGTGCATCGGGCGGCGGCGAGACGTGCGGCGGCGGCTCGCACATCGTGGACATCAACGATCCCCTGAACCCCGTCTTCGCCGGCTGCTTCGCCCACCCCAACACCGGGCGCCGCAACACCGGCAACTCGCACGACACGCAGTGCGTGAGCTACCACGGCCCGGACGAGGACTACGCGGGCCGCGAGATCTGCGTGAACGCGAACGAGACGGCGCTCTCGATCGCCGACGTGACGGACAAGTCGAACCCGGTCGCGGTGGCGCGGGCCGAGTACCCGAACGTGTCGTACGCGCACCAGGGCTGGTTCACGGAAGACCACGAGTACTTCTATTCGAACGACGAAGCCGACGAGGTGAACGGTTCCGTGGAACAGACCCGGACGCTGGTGTGGGACCTGCGGGATCTCGACGATCCCCTGCTGGTGCGGGAGTACTTCAGCCCGACGAAGGTCACGGATCACAACCTCTACGTGCGGGGCGACCGCCTCTACATGTCGAACAACCGCGCCGGCCTGCGCGTGCTCGACATCAGCGACCCCGAGAATCCGGCGGAGGCGGGGAGTTTCGACACCACGCCGTGGAGCGAGGACTCGGCGGGCTTCGACGGCACGTGGAGCGTCTATCCCTACTTCGCGAGCGGGACGATCCTCCTCTCGAGCCGGCGCGAGGGACTGTTCCTCGTACGCCCGAGGACAGAGCGCCTTGTCCCGTAGCGGGCCGGACGCCGCGTCCCCCGAGGGCTGAGAGCGGGGGCGTCAGACCATGTGTTCCGTCCTCGGCATCTTCGAGATCGAGCCGGGCGCGGCGGGCCTGCGCCGCCGGGCGCTGGACCTCTCGCGACGCCAGCGGCACCGGGGCCCGGACTGGAGCGGGATCTACGCGGGGGATCGCGCGATCCTCGCCCACGAGCGGCTGTCGATCGTCGACGTGGAGAGCGGCGCGCAGCCGCTGTTCGGCCCCGATCGCACTACGGTGCTCGCCGTCAACGGGGAGATCTACAACCACGCGGCGCTGGAGAACGGGGTGGCGAATGGCTACCCGTTCCGCACCCGCTCCGACTGCGAGGTCATCCTCGCCCTGTACGAGCAGCGGCCCGCTGACCCGGCCGCCTGGCTCAACGAGCTGAGCGGGATCTTCGCCTTCGCCCTCTACGACGAGGCCCGCGACCGGTATCTGATCGCGCGCGATCCCATCGGCGTCATGCCGCTCTACACCGGGCGGGACATCGAGGGGCGCTTCTACGTCGCCTCGGAGATGAAGGCGCTCATCGACACCTGTCCGGAGATCCACGACTTCCCGCCGGGGCACATGCTCGACAGTCGCACGGGCGAGCTGACGCCGTACTACCGGCCAGGGTGGCGCGGCTACGAGTCCGTGGCGGAGGGTCCGACGGATCCCGCCCTGGTACGTGACGCGCTCGAGGAGGCGGTGCACCGGCAGCTCATGTCCGACGTGCCGTACGGCGTGCTCCTGTCGGGCGGCCTCGACTCGTCGGTCATCTCGGTCCTCGCCATGAAGTTCTCGCGCCGCCGGGTCGAGTCGGACGACGCGGAGGAGGCGTGGTGGCCGCGGCTGCACTCGTTCGCGGTCGGCCTCGAGGGCGCCCCGGATTTGGCAGCGGCCCGCGCTGCCGCCGCCGCGATCGGCACCGTGCATCACGAGATCGTCTACACGCTCCAGGAGGGACTCGACGCCATCTCCGACGTCATCCGCCACCTGGAGACGTTCGACGTGACGACCGTGCGGGCGTCGACCCCGATGTACCTCATGGCCCGCCGCATCAAGGCGATGGGGATCAAGATGGTGCTCTCGGGGGAGGGCGCGGACGAGGTGTTCGGGGGCTACCTCTACTTTCATAAGGCCCCCGACGCGCGGGCCCTCCACGAGGAGACGGTCCGCAAGCTGGACCAGCTCCACAAGTACGACTGCCTGCGGGCGAACAAGTCGATGGCGGCGTGGGGGGTGGAGGCGCGCGTCCCCTTCCTCGACCGAGAGTTCCTCGACGTGGCGATGGCGCTCGATCCCGAGTCGAAGCGGCCGGCGGACGGGCGCATGGAGAAGCACATCCTGCGCCGGGCGTTCGAGGGGCTCCTCCCGGACGAGATCCTGTGGCGCCAGAAGGAGCAGTTCTCCGACGGCGTGGGCTATTCCTGGATCGACAGCCTGAAGGAAGTCGCCGAGGCGGAGATCAGCGACGGCCAGTTGGCGCGGGCGGCGGCCCGCTTCCCGACGAACACGCCGCTCACGAAGGAAGCGTACCTCTACCGCTCGATCTTCGCGTCGCACTTCCCGGGCGAACCGGCGGCCCGGTGCGTCCCCGAGGGCCCGAGCATCGCGTGCAGCACGCCCGCCGCGATTGCCTGGGACCCGGCCTTCGCGGGCATGGCCGACCCCTCCGGCCGGGCCGTACAGGGCGTCCACGCCCACAGCTACTGACCCGAAGGCCATCTTGCGTACGAGTGCGGAGTGCGTTCTAGTCTAGTTCCCGTCCATAAAATGCCGTTTCGCGGGACGTTCCTCGAGGCTTTCGCCCCTTGATCCGGCCGGTCCCGGCGCTCCGGACCGTCACCGGGGGTGGTTTCGCGCACCTCCGGCACGTTTTTTTGACCCGCGGAGACGCGGGAGCCCCCGGCTCTCGCGAGCCGGCCGGATGCGGTCCGTCCGAGGGGGCCGGCGCTACGCCGGCTTGAGTTTCAGCCTGCTTCGGGCAAGAACGACGAGGTTGTGCGTGACGATGGCCGACCACACGTAGGCCCGGAAGTGCTCCAGTCCCCGCCAGTTGCACCGCCGAAGGCCGAAGCAGCGCTTCAGGTACGAGATCGCCGCCTCCATCCCGGCCCGGAACCTCCGCAGCCGGCCGTAGACCCCCGCCGAGGACGCCATCTCCAGCGGGTCCAGCCCCCGCTTCTTGTGGAACACCATGTCGACGACGCCCAGCGCCTTCGCTTCGCGCAGATTCGCCTTGCTTGCGTAACCCCCGTCGCACGCCACCTGCGCCGGCGCCTCCCCGTACAACTCCGCGTGCCGTTCGATCATCGGGATGCAGCGCGAGCTGTCGGCCGGGTTGCCGCGCTCGACCACCGCGTCCAGGACCATGCCGCTCCCGCCCGTCGACAGATTCAGCTTGTGCCCGTACTGTGCCCGGCCCCGCTTCACGATGATGTCGGTGTGCGGCTCGAACAGGCTCACCACCTTCTCCCCGGAGGGCACCGTCTCGCCCCCGAGCACCCGGCGCTCCGTCTGGTCGATCACCCGCTCCACCAGATCGAGGTAGTGCTCGACCTCCTCCCGCCAAGCCGCCGCCCACGGATCCCCGCACTCCTCCGCCGCCGCCAGCGCCCCCGGCACGTAGCGAAGCGTCTTCTTGACGACCGCCAGCAGCTTGCGGTAGGCCTCCACGCGATCCTCCCCGCGCCCATTCGACACCGTCAGGCACCGGCGCTTCGCCGCCCGGTTGTGGTCGTGGAGCCGGAACGCCCCGTCCCCCAAGTTCTTGCGCGCACGGCGCATGAGCCGCGTCAGAACCCGCACCCCGTCGCGAAGAAGCTGGTTGTCCGCGGGCCTCGGGATGTGCGTCTCCGTCACCGTGCCGTCGATCCGCGCCTTGCGGCCCGTCTCAACCCGCCCGCCGCGCGCCGTGTCCAGAAGCGCACGGTTGATCCGCTCCCACACCTCCGCCCGCACCGTACCGACCGTCTTCTGAAGCGCCGACTTCTTCGGCGGCCTGAGCGGGTCGACCCGCGCGAAATGCCGCGCCGAAGCCGAGTCCAGGAGCGCGAACTCCAAGTCCCGGTAGTCCGACTGCCACAGCTGCTTCAGGATCCCGCACCTGAGAACCACCTCGCACGCGAGCCCCGCTCGGCCGCGCCTCGACTTCCGCCCCCCCCGGTTCAACTCCGCCGCGATCCAGTCCAAAAACTCCGGGTGGCCGTCCAGGATCAGCGACACGCGCTCCAGCGTCCGCCCCATCTCGTGATCCGGGTAGCCCGTGTCGAACAAGCTCCGCTGCGATGCCCGTTTCCTCCGCACAACCGCCTCCGCCAACTATGGGGAACTATCCGTTTCCCCAATCATACGTCCCCGGAGACCTCCCCATCAAGGCTGAAACCACACCCCCGGTTAGAACGCATCATCAATGACTGCAACACCTTGCGAATTTATGGACGGGAACTAGTCTAGTAGCAGATGAACGTTAGCGGAGGGCGTGTGGGGACTTCGCACCCAAGGCAAACCGTCGCGAGGAGCCAATTCCACAATCCAACAGATGAGAGAATCCAGCAGCCGACTACGCACTACTGTCGGCCGCTCCGTGCCTGGGTTGGCGTCGGTCTCCGTGACGGCAATCTTGGCCAGCATTTTGGTCGTGGCGTGCGGCGGCCAAGCTACTGCGCCACCGCCGCCTCCTCCGCCTCCTGGTAATATGCCCCCCGTGGCATTGGGCTCGATTCCCGGCGTAGAGTTCGCGGAAGGAGATTCGGCCACAGTCGACCTGTCGGGATTCTTCCGAGACCCGGACGGAGACAGGCTGACCTACGCGGGCAACACTTCAAACGCTGCGGTGGCCGTAGCCTCGGTAGCCGGCAGCACGATTCTGGTCTTGGCCATCTCTGAGGGAGTTGCGGCAGTCACCGCAACCGCAACGGATCCAGGTGGCCTAACCGCCCGCCAGGAATTCCAGGTGCGCGTGACTCCACCGGCCAACAGAGCGCCCATCGCGGTCGGGGCGATTCCCAGGGTAGAACTTGCCGAGCGGGATTCCGTAATCGTCGATCTCGTCGGCTTCTTCCAGGATCCAGACGGAGATTCGCTGACCTACGCGGACAGTACTTCAAACGCCGCAGTGGTAACAGCCACAGCAGCCGGTAGTACGGTCCTCGTCATTGGTGTCTCCGAAGGCGTTGCGACGGTCACCGTAACCGCGATGGATCCAGGCGGCCTGACCGCCCATCAGGACTTCCAGGTCGTCGTGTCGGCGCAGAGCGAGGTCATCATCACCGGTGTCGAGCCAAACGTACTTGTCGAGGGGCAAGATGCGATCATCAGAGGATCGGGTTTCTCCACCCATTCGGGAGACAATCGGGTGTCCGTCGGTGGTCGGCCCGCGCTTGTGACCGCCGCCAGCGACACGAGCCTTTCCGTGATTGTTCCGCAGAGCGACTGTCTTCCGCCACGCAGGGAGGAGCTACGCGTAACCGTCCTGCTGCGGAGTGCCGCCCGCCTCGTCGGCGTGACGCCGTTAAGCAGGGAAGATCTTGAATTGTCTCCATACGTCTATCGCTACACGCGTGCGGGGGACGGTTGCATTCACCTTCCCGGCGATGCTTCTGGCGGAGAATACCTGATCGGTGTCTTGTCGATTTCGGAGTCACCTTCCGACCTGACCCCTGTGATGCTGACCAGCAATGTGGGCGTCGGATCAGTGTTGCCGGAGGCGGATCCCGTGACCGGTATCGCCGAGCGCACAATGTCAGTCGCGCCGATGGCGCTTCGGCAGACCGGAAGGAGCCGGCCACTGCAGGTTTCGCACGGAGATGAGTCTCCCTTGCCGGTCTCTCACGGCCCCAGATATGACAAACGGTCTCACTACGAAACGTTGGCCACGAACCGTGCGCTCATGGACGAACTGGGTCGACAGCCGACCTCGTCGCCGGTGCGGGCGATGCCGGGTCAGGTGGTCTCGACCGGCGACACGCTGTTGCTCTTCGCAGCGCCCACGCGGACCTGCTCCTCCGGCGAGCGCGTACAAACCATCGTCCGCTTCGTGGGAGACCATACAGTGTGGCTGGAGGATCTCTCCAACAGTGGTGGCAGCCTCACCGATTCCAACTTCGAGGGTTTGGAGAACTTCTATACCTCGCGGTTGAGAGACATGCACCACGAGTATTATGGCACTCTCTCCGACGTAGACGGGAACGGTCGCCTACTCATCTTGATGACGCAGGAAGTCAACCGAACGGGGGCTTCGGGTGCCGTCTGGTCGGGTGACCTCCGGGCAGAGGCCTTCTGTGCATCGAGCAACAGGGCTGAAATAGTCTACGCTCAAGCTCCCGATCCTGATGGCACCGCCGGGCAGCCGATTACAGCAGCTGAGGTAAGGGCTTCCATAGAGAGGATGTTGGCCCATGAGATAACGCACCTGGTCCAATACAACGCCTCCATCCATGGCGGTGCGGGGGATAAGGCCACGTGGGAGCTGGAGGGCGGAGCGGAGTTGGCTGAACAGTTGGTCGGCTTCGGGCTGTTTAGGCACGAATCCGGGCAGAATCTGGGGTACGGTGAATTTATCGCCGGGCAAGAGTGGTACGCCGGTTGGATGCGAGATCTCCTCCGCTTCTTCGGATGGGATCCCTCAGCGATGTCGTCCGCGGCGGTGGACGGTGCGCCGGAGGAGTGCGGTTGGCTCGACGGCGTGGAAGATGGAGCCATCGGTCCGTGCGTTGGGGGAGCCCTCGACGGAGTGGCGTCGCTGGTCCTGCGGTATGCGATGGATCGTTGGGGCGAGGAATACCCGGGAGGCGAGCAAGGGCTGCTGAGACGCCTTACGCAGTCTCCGCACAGCGGTTTCGCAGCTCTGGAGGACGTCAGTAACTGGAGAATCGAACAGCTTCTCGCCGACTTTTATATCGGTCTTTGGATGGATGGGCGACGTCTGCCTAGCGGAGAGATCCTGGATTCATTTGGGTTCACGACATGGGATCTCTACGGCATTATCGGCAACTTGTTGACCCTCCCGTTCCGTCCACAGATCGGTGTTTCCTCGACCGCCAGCTTCAGTCGGAGCTGGAACGTTCGCGCGGGTTCGACCTCGTATGTCCATTGGACACCTAGTAGCAGTCGTCGGGCGCCCACCAGCCTCAAGGTCTCGTCACCGGATGGAGATCCCATCCCGGGTCACGTTTCGGTATGGGCGCTGCGAATCCGATAGGCAATAGGAGAGATAATGACACATCGGAGGGCACTGGTGATCATGGGACTGCTGGGGGGCGTCCTGGCTTGCGACTCGCCCCTCGAACATCCGTACGGGTCGGATGAGCCACGAAGTCTGACAGGTCCAGATGATGTGAGAACACTGGTGCCGCGCGGTGGAGCAGGGCCGGACGATGTCGAGACGCTGATTGCGATGTCGTTCGAGAAGGTCTGGGAAATCGGGCACCACTGGGACAACGCGAATTTCGCGTCCAATGCCATGTCGAACCGACACACGGCGTCTTGGGGAAACATGGGGCTGAACGATTTCGGACGCGAACCGCGTGGGCCGCTTCCAAAGGGAATTATATCCTTCGCTTGACAAACCGCTCTCAAGTGCTTATACTTCAATAGGATGAGAAACGGAGCGGAGGCCCCAAAGATGACCGAAACGAACGAACTGAAGACTCCCCACACCGGCCCCGGCAAGTCGCACCGCAAGGGCATCACGCTGGCCCAACTCACGCGGATGTTCCCGAACGAGGCAGCGGCCGCGGAGTGGTTCGAGGGCGTGATCTGGGCGTCTGGGCGGTTCTGCGGCAAGTGCGGCTCGGTCAACACGCACCGGGTCAAGAGCGGCAAGCCGATGCCCTACCGCTGCCGGGATTGCCGGGGCTACTTCTCGATCCGCACCGGAACGGTGATGTCCCATTCGCATATCAGCCTCCAGAACTGGGCGTTTGGGATCTACCTCGAAGTGACGAACCTGAAGGGCGTCTCCAGCATGAAGCTGCACCGCGATCTCGGGATCGGCCAGAAGGCCGCGTGGTTCATGCTCCACCGCATCCGCGAGACGTGGGACCACAACATCGCGCCGTTCGTCGGCCCGGTCGAAGTGGACGAGGCGTACTTCGGCGGGTTGGAGAAGAACAAGCACGCTAACAAGAAGCTCAACGCCGGTCGAGGGCCGGTCGGCAAGACTCCGGTCGTGGGCGTCAAGGACCGTGCTAGCAACAAGGTAGCGGCCCATGTGGTGGACCGGGTGGACGGCGAGACCTTGACGGGGATCGTCCTAGCGCATACCGAAGAGGGGTCAACCGTCTACACCGACGAACACGGCGGCTACGAGCAACTCGGGGGACGCTACGAGCACGAGACGGTCAAGCACTCAGTTGGCGAGTACGTCCGGGGCATGGCCTCGACCAACGGCGTCGAGTCGTTTTGGGCCATGCTGAAGCGCGGCTACCACGGCGTCTACCACCAGATGAGCCCCAAGCACCTTCAGCGCTACGTCAACGAGTTCGCCGGGCGTCACGGGCAGCGCGACCTCGACACCATCGACCAGATGTGCGCCGTCGTTGCCGGGTTCATGGGCAAGCGGCTCACATACCGGGAACTGGTCGCCAAGTGACGCCGCTCACCGTTGAGCGGAAGATCAAGATCCGCGCGGCCGTGAACGATTGGATATCGCGGAGCTTCCCGGTTCACCGGAAGCAGTTGCTTCATGGCCAACCGGAGTACAGTCCGGATCGCGATGCTTGGGCGATCCAGATCGAGACCAGACCCAGTGGTAGGGTGTCGGTAATCCTTGGACACCTTCTCATCACTGCCGATGCCACCCTTGTGGAGGCTACAGAACCGGAGCGGGTTGTCGAGCGACTGCGATCAGCCCTTCGCAACGCAGACGAGCCCGTGCCGGTCGGTGCGGCCAATCTCATTGGAGACAGCTATGAGTTTCGACTAGGGGACGGGCTGGTTGGCACGAGCGAGCTAGACCCTCTTTCCGTTGACCTGTTGCTCACCGATCCCCCCTACGGCATTAGTCGTCCGTACACCTGCGAGAATCAAGTACCCCGCAGGCTACGAAAGAACGGCGCGGATTTCATCATGCCCAAAGGCTCGTTTGGCGACTGGGACGGCGCGGTTGATACGTCATGGCTCGACGCAGTGCTCCCAAAGGTGCGGGGCTGGGCCGTGACGTTTTGCGCCCAGGCGCAGATCGGCGAATACTCGGCCATCCTCAAGGATCATCGCTTCGTCGCTGTTGGAACACTCGTGTGGCAGAAGACGAACCCGGTCCCATTCAACCACAAGTACAAGCCGATCAATGCGTGGGAGGCGCTGGTTGTCGGTAAGCGATCCGGTACGAAGTTCAATGGCCGTGTTGTGCATAATGTTTTCAGATATAAGTCGCCCGCGCCGCAGCACCGGATTCACCCCACGCAGAAGCCCTTGCCGTTGATCGAGAAGTTCATCTCGCTATTCAGCGATGAGGACGATCTTGTGTTCGATCCGTTCGCTGGAAGCGCAACGACCGTCCTCGCAGCGCGAAATCTGCGACGGCAAGCTCTGGCATACGAGAAAGACCCGACGATCTATCACAGCGCTTGCGCGCGGATCGTCAACAGCGTGAGCCTCATCCCGTGATGGGGTTAGATGAGTTCGCGGCGACGTTTGATACGGAAACCAAGATCTACAAGGTGTTCCGCATTCTCAAGGATATGGAGTGGCATTGTCGAGGATGCGAGTACGGCCACGTCCGCACGACACAGATAGCGGGCGGCTCTGGAATCCAAGGCTTACAGCGCGGGACGATTAGTCGGCCCGGAATGGTCATCTCAAGCGATGACCATCTGTGCATCCAATGCGATAAGAAGACGCGGCAAGACAAATGGGAAGGGGCTTGGCATCCCAACACGACTGGGGCAGGGATGCCGACGGCATTCAGACGCCGGGTAGTGGCGTTGTTGGGGAATCGCGATATCATTGAGCAGACGGAACGAACCCCGGCTCAACTCACGGTTGACCACAAACTCCCGATGATACGGTGGAGCCCCGATACCGTCGCTGATCTGACACGCTACGCAGACATGACCGATGGGGATGTTCAGGCTAACTTTCAGTTGCTGAAAAAGTCAAATGGTAGCGTTAGCCATAATCTTCTCAAGAGCCGCGCGTGCGAGCGATGCTATCAATCCGGCAAGCGCGGCACTCCATTTGGCATCCGCTTTTTCTACGCCGGTTCTGATAGATGGGAACCGGACAACAAGCAAGACGCCAAAGGCTGCGTCGGCTGCGGGTGGTACGATTTCGACACTTGGCGCGAAGGCCTGAACCAAACATTGACGGAATCCGGAAATGACGAAGCCAACTAAGAACGATGAGCCTTCCAGCAACCCGCGCTATCTGGGCCGGACGCCCGAGGAGGTCGCGAAGGTCATCATGACCCCGCGCCCGGCGAAGGATAACGGCAAGCCGCTCCAGCGGGCCCCGCCCACCACGAAGTGACGCCACCCCCAAGCAGGATTTTGGTGCCGTGGCCGGGTCGCTCCCGGCCCATGCTCCGTCAAGCGAAGGATATAATTCCCCTTCCAAACGCTAGGTCGTACCGGTGGGCCTATATCTTCGAGGGGAACTGGACGGACGCATACGTGGGTATCTCTGCAACTTCGGACGGGATCCGGGCCATCGACGCAGGTCTGGAGATTGGCCCGGGAGGGGAGGGAAACGCACGTGCCCGGTCCTTCGCGCTGGGAGTCCAGGGCATCTTGAGTTGTCTGCTGGCCCTCTGGTACGAGCAGTCCTTCATCGTGGACGAGACGACTGACCCGTACGTAGTGCCGGAAGCAGTGGATTATGATGCCATGGCCACCCACGCGCTCGAGGAACTCGATGAAGCCGAAGCGGCGTCGCGCGGTTCTTCGTTCACACTCGACGAAAGATGGATCAACGGGAACGCGTGGGACAGCAACCAGTGGGCGGATTATCTCGTGAGCTGGAAGGCGCGCTGCGCGGCGAATCTGCCGCGCACGGATGCCGAGGCCGGAGGGGCCAACTGGAGCCAGATCATCGCGAATGCAAAGAATGGCATTCGCGACGTTGTGGTCACGGGAACGGACTCCTCCCGGGGTACACCTTGGTACGACGGCCTCAAGTCGCTCATGCAGGAGAACGAGACCTGGCACCGCATGCACATGGACTGGATCGGGATGGCGGACCAGAGCGGCGAGTACCAAGACTGGCTGTCGCTCCCCCTTCAGCAGCGAGCACCGCGAAGATTGACCTTCGGTGATGACACACGGTTTCCGCCGGTAAACGAGGACAGCGTGACCTCCGAGATCGTGAGTCCGTCGATTGCGTCGGACGGCCCGCGCTCCCGCTATCACGAAACGATCATCTTCCGGCCGGCGCGCGGGCGGTACCGTCAGTCGCACTACGGTGACATGCGCTACGACGACTACACGTTCAGCTGCTCGTTCTGCTTCTTCGGCCCGATGGAACACATGACATCGCAGGAGATGGACCACTACATCGCCGAGGGGCACTACCGCATGGGCAACTTCGCGGGAGCCGCGGAGATCGTGAACGAGACGCGCATAGAGGCCGGTCTTCCGCCGGCGCCATCGAACCCCTCCGATCCGGTTCCGTCGAACGAAGCGGGCGAGTGCACGCCACGGAAGCGGTACGACGTGCAAGGTCGTTGCGGCAACCTGCGGGACGCGATGTGGTTCGAACACTTCGAGAACGTGTTCAACGTGTTCGGCGGACTCGAGTTCTGGCACGGACGGCGTAACGACATCCTGCCAGCGGGAACGGCGCTTCAACTGCCCATGCCAACCCCCGACCTCGATATTCTCGTACCCGATGTTTCTAGCGCTGGCCGCGATGGACGAGCGTCGACGGCCGGCCCCGGGTCCGAAGGCCTTCCCGCGGATTTTCGTTCCGCGCTGGAGCGCGCGGCCCTTTTTCGTTCCGCGCTGGAGCGCGCGGCCCTCTCACTGGCGAACCTCGAAGCCAGCAGAACGGCCCGTGCATCGAAGAAGCAAGACCTCGTTATCCGGTAGCGCGGCGGCTCGGGGGTTTGACAGCGTTAGATTGTATACCGCCTACGCGGACACTGTTGGACGCTGGACCCCTGGGCCGCGCGGTGCAGGGCCCCACAGGGCACAGCTATTGACCTCTTGCCAGACTCGGCAACCTCTCCTCGGCCACGCTTCCCTTTCAATTCATGCCATGAATGATTATCATTCACGACGTGAATATATCTCTGCTCTCTCGTTTCGTGGCGAAGGATCTCGAGGCCAGGATGCGCGTGATGCCGGCGGTCGTCGTGGCCGGGGCGCGCCAGACCGGCAAGAGTACGCTCGCGAGAGGGTGCGGGCCGAAGGGGCGTCGGTATCTCTCGCTCGACGACTTCGACGTGCTCGATCTGGCTCGGCGCGATCCCGACTCGCTGGTGGCGGGAACCGGGCCGGTGACGCTGGACGAGGTGCAGCGGGAGCCTGGCGTGCTGAGCGCCGTCAAGCGCGCGATCGACCGTGAACGCCAACCTGGGCGGTTTCTCCTCACGGGCTCGGCGAACCTGCTCATGATGCGCCGCGTCTCGGAGTCGCTGGCGGGGCGGGCCAGCTATCTGACGCTATGGCCGATGACGCGCGCGGAGCAGCTGGGACGGGGACTGTGTGGCGCCTGGGAGGAACTCATCGCGGCGCGCGATGCGGACTGGCTCGAGGTCCTCGCGGCGCAGCCGGACGAGCGGGCTGACTGGCGAGCCCTCGCGCTGCGCGGTGGCTTCCCGGTCCCCGCCGTTCACCTCCGGAATGCCGAAGAGCGGGACATCTGGTTCGATGGTTACGCGCGCACGTACCTGGAGAGAGATCTGCAGGCGCTGTCCTCGATCGCCGCCCTCCCGGATTTCCGGCGCCTGATGCGAGCGGTCTGCCTGCGTATCGGCGGCCTCGTCAACCAGACCGCCCTCGGGCGTGACATCGGACTTCCACAACCGACGGTCAGCCGGTACCTGAACCTGCTGGAGACGTCGTATCTCCTCGTGCGCGTTCCCGCCTATTCGGTAAACCGCACCAAACGGCTCATGAAGTCGCCCAAACTCTATTGGGGGGACACGGGCCTGGCGCTGCACCTGGCCGGGGAGAGCGAGCCCCGTGGCGCGCATCTCGAGAACCTCGTGCTTCAGAGCCTGCTGGCCTGGCGCGACGCCCGACTGGGCCGGGCAGAGATCCTCCACTGGCGCACGACGGTGGGCGACGAGGTGGACTTCGTGATCGAAATCGGAGACGCACTGCTGCCGGTCGAGGTCAAGGCCACGTCCCGGCCGCGCCTGCGCGACGCCCGGCACCTGAAGACGTTCCGGAACGAACACGGAGAGCGCGCTCGCGCCGGGCTGCTGCTCCACGCGGGGACCTCGCTCGAGTGGCTCGGCCCACACGCGCTCGCGGCCCCATGGTGGCGGGTGCTGTAGAGGCGGCCACGTGTCGGCAGGATGATCGCGGGTACGCTTTGGCGCCCGAACGCGGGCGCGTCGAGGTCGTCTACGAGTACCGGACGGTGGTACCCCTTGAGAAGTCGAACGCAACGGTCAGGGACGTCCTGGTCGGCGTCGATGCCGAAACCGGGGAAGTTCTAACCGTGCCCGCGCAGTCGACACCGAAGCTGAAGGCCGCGAGGGAAGCGAAGAATCTGGTTCGCGGAGCGATCATGGCGGCGAAGGAAGATGTGCTGGACGATCGTGCCCCGAAACGCAAGCGCGAATTGAGTGCGATTGCCCTGGCCGTATGACGATATGCGTCGATACCCCACGCCCGTGCCGTCCACATGTTCGTGGTCGCGGGAGGGACCGTCCGCCACGGCATGCAGGTCTTCGATCTGACGCAACTCCGGGACGCGCGGGAAGCGCGGGTATACAGGCCCACGGCGACGTACAACAGAAGCACCGGATCGCGGCCGTGCCGCACGGCTTCCGGTCGTCGTTCCGCGACTGGGCGGCCGAGGAGACCGATCACCCGCGCGAGGTCGTCGAGGCGGCCCTTGCGCATGTGGTGCAGAACAAGGTCGAGGCGGCGTATCGGCGCACCGACCTGTTCGAGCGTCGGCGTCGGCTCATGGATGATTGGGCCGCGTATCTGGCCGGCGAGCGCCGAGACCTGGGGTCCGGGTCGATCCGGTGAGGAGCTGGCTCAGGACCCGTTAGGAGTCATGAGCCAGCATACCCCTTGGGGCTGGGGGAGGCCCGCTCCGGTCGAGCTCATTCCATTCGCTGATGCTCATCGTGGGCGCTACGTTATCGGAGACGGACAACCGACCGTCCAGGATGGGGTCCTACAGCCGAGGGGGGGAGTCGTCGCCATGCCAACTTCGTCAAGGGGCCTTTGCCTCATCGCTGCCTTTTGCGGCGGCGCCGCGTTGCTGTTGCTGCTGGCCGCAACGCCGGCGACTGCCCAGTCGGGGGGAACCATCAGGGGCACGGTCGTGGACGTGTTCGGCAACGCCTTGCCCGGTGTCCGGGTGACGGCGGCCGGTTCCGGCGTGGACGCGGAGGTCGTCACGGATGCCGAAGGCGCCTACGAATTCACCGGTTTGGCGGTCGGAGACCACGTCGTGACCGCCACCCTGTTTAGCTATGCGCCCCGGGAGCTTCGGGTCACCGTCCGCGCGGGTGCCGTCGAAACGGTCCCGATCGTTCTGGAGCCCGCTTTCCGGCTCGATCCGCTCAGCGTAGTGGCGGAGGAGCCCACGGTCTTCGCGCGCAATTTCGTCTCGGAGCCGATGCTGAGGCAGCAGTCGAACATCACCGCCGTGACGTCGGTGATCGACAACCTTCCCGGCGTCTCGGTCCAGGAGGGGGACGCGTACGCCTTTGACGACTGGTCGAGCAACGTCGTCATGCGCGGGTTCCAGTCGACCATCAACGACGTACAGATCGGCACCACCATCGACGGATTCCCCAATGGCACGTCGGACTACTGGAGCGGCGCGAAGGCCAACCGGTTCGTCGACCCGATGAACCTCGGCGGCGTCGAGGTGTCGCAGGGGACCGCCGACATCGCCTCGCGGTCGGTCGAGGCGCTGGGCGGCACGTTCAATTTCCTGACGGCCGACCCGTCGGCGGAGCGTAGCCACACGGCCTCCGTCACGATCGGCGAGAACGAGGGCCAGCGGTTCGCCGCGCGGGTCGAGACCGGATCGCTGTTCGGCGGCACGACGCGGGCCTGGGTCGCCGCGATCCGGCAGGAGGCGACCGACTGGATGGAGGGCTCCGCAAGGAACGAGCGGGAGCACCTCGCCGCCAAGATCGTGTCTTCGCACGGACCTCTCGATCTCACCGGCTACCTCTCGTACGACGACATCCACGAGGACGTGTACCAAAGGCTCTACGGCGAGGCCGACTTCAGGGCCGACCCGCGCTGGGACCGGCTGGTCGGCCACTGGCCTGGCGTGCCCTACCTGAACCAGTTCTACCGGCCCGGCTGGCAGACCCGGCGCAAGAACACGCTCGCCTATGTGAAGGCCGACTGGTCCGTCACCGAGTTGATCTCCCTGAGCGCGGGCGCATACCGCCACCGCAACTCGGGGCGTGGCGACTGGTTGCCCCCTTACATCGTCGACCTGGTGGACGACGGGGATGGACCGGAGTCGGAGCTGGCGGGCCTCGCGCCGGCGCGCGGCGGCAGCCAGCTCGGGGTGATCCGCTTCGTGGACGGCAATGGCGTCGCCGTTGGACCGGTGCCGGGATGCGCGTCGTCCTACATCTTCAACTACTACGGGTCGGGCGGTCCGGAGGTCGACCCGGCATGCCACCCGGGGGCAACCGCGGTTCAGTCGTACCGCCACAGCCACTACGGGAAGAGTCGTCTCGGCGTCAACATCGACGGGGAGTGGTCCGCACCGTTCGGCGGGGGAGGGGGCAGCGCGCTGCGCGCGGGCATCTGGTACGAGGACTCGCGGCGCGACCTCGGCCGGGACTGGCACCGGATGCTGGACCCGGCGCTCAACTTCAAGTGGGACGAGCAGCCCTACTGGCACCAGTACGAGTGGGACTTTCCGCAGGACATCTTCAAGTGGTACGTGGAGGAGACGCTGTACTTCGGCCCGTTCGAATTGGCCGGCGGCGTCAAGCAGTACCTTGTCTCCGTGTTGCGCGAGGACCAGTTCGGCATCGATCGGGACCTTGGTGTCGATTCCGATTCGGAGCTGCTCTTCTCGGGCGGCGTCACGTACGAGACGCCGGTCGAGGGCCTCGACCTGTTCGCCGGCTACGCCGAGAACTTCAGGGCGATCGGCAGCACGTTGCTCGAGGTGCCGGGACGCAGTTTGGACCTTCTGGAGCCCGAGACCGCGTCGAACATCGATGTCGGAGTTCAATACTCCAGCGAGCGGCTCGCCTTGAGCGCCACCCTGTATTCCATCGATTTTGACAACCGGATCTTCTATCTCGGCCCGCAGACGCCCGCAGGACCCAACTACCTCATCCCCGGAGGAGGGGCCTACTTCAACGCGGGCGGCATCGAAACGAGTGGTGTCGAGGTGGCCGCCACGGTGGCGTTGCCGGGTCGGACATCGCTCTACACCGCTCTCACGCTCAACGACTCGAAGTACCTCGGGACCGACGATCCGCTCGTTGACGCCAGCCAGGGCACTGTGCCCGGCACGGACGTTACGGGCGTGCCGCCTCGGCTGTGGGTCGTGTCCCTCGACCGCACCGGACCCTTGGGCGGGGGGCTGTCCGCGAAATACACGGCATCGCGCCGCGTCAGTCTGACGGCGGACTGGTACACCGACGCCTACTGGGTGGTCGACGCATACGTCAGCTTCAGCGGAGAAGCGTTGAGCGATCTGTTCCGGTCGACGGAGTTCTCGATCGTCGCGAACAACGTACTCGACAACCCCTATCTGTCCGCGATCACCGAAAACGCAGCCTGGCTGGGCGCGCCCCGGACGATATCCATGACCGCGACCGTCTCCTTCTGACAGACAACAAGTCCGCTCGTTTCGCATGAGCGGGCGGCACCGGCGAGCCACGGCGAATGCCGGTCCAAAGGGTCCACGGTCCAAGGGTGCCAAGGGTCCAGGGACCTCCGATGCGGTCGATTGGAAGCCGGTTCGGGAAGAGGGATCTAATGAGGTAATCGCAGGGAACGACAACCTGTAACTCGTCACAGCCCGCGATCCCGGAGGGCTCTCGGCCGTGGTACACACGTTCATCGAGCCGGGTGATGAGATGAAGATCTTGCGGGAAGGGGATCGCGGGTACGCTTTGGCGCCCGAACGCGGGCGCGTCGAGGTCGTCTACGAGTACCGGACGGTACACCTTGAGAAGTCGAACGCAACGGTCAGGGACGTCCTGGTCGGCGTCGATGCCGAAACCGGGGAAGTTCTAACCGTGCCCGCGCAGTCGACACCGAAGCTGAAGGCCGCGAGGGAAGCGAAGAATCTGGTTCGCGGAGCGATCATGGCGGCGAAGGAAGATGTGCTGGACGATCGTGCCCCGAAACGCAAGCGCGAATTGAGTGCGATTGCCCTGGCCGTATAACGATATGCGTCGATACCCCACGCCCGTGCCGTCCACATGTTCGTGGTCGCGGGAGGGACCGTCCGCCACGGCATGCAGGTCTTCGATCTGACGCAACTCCGGGACGCGCGGGAAGCGCGGGTATACAGGCCCACGGCGACGTACAACGGCGTCGAGTCGAGCCACAACGTCGCCATCAACGAAGAGACCGGCTTCGCCTATCTGGTGGGCTCCGCGGGGGACGGCGAGACGTGCGACGGCGGCTTGCACATCGTCGACATCAACGATCCGCCGAATCCCGTCTTCGCGGGCTGCTTCGCCCATCTCGGCACGGGCCGGCGCGGCACCGGGTATACGCACGACGCGCAGTGCGTGACCTACCACGGTCCGGACGGGAACCATCGGGGGCGAGAGATCTGTGTGGGCGGTAACGAGACCGCGTTCTCGTTCGCCGACGTCACGGACAAGTCGAATCCCGTTGCGCTGGCGGATGTTCAGTATCCCCACACCGGATATGCCCACCAGGGGTGGCTCAGCGAGGACCAGCACTACTTCTATGGCAACGACGAACTCGACGAACTCGTCGGCAGGATGGCGGGCCCCCGGGTGCTCGTGTTCGACGTGAGGGACTTGGACGACCCCGTGCTGGTGAATGAGTACTTCGGTCCGGCGAAGGCCGTCACCCACAACCTGTACGTGCGTGGCGACCGGCTCTACACGGCCAACAACCTCGGCGGCCTCCTCGTACTCGATCTCACCGATCCCGAGACCCCCGTCGCGGTCGGCAGTTTCGATACGACCCCGTCCAGCGGGGACGAAGGGACGTTCGGCGGCGCCTGGAGCGTCTATCCCTTCTTGAAGAGCGGGACGATCCTCCTCTCCAGTCGCCGCGAGGGCCTCTTCCTTCTGAGGGCGACCGCCGGATAGGGCGTTCGACGCCCCGGAGCGATGGCCCGAGGCGTCCGGCATGTCCGGCTGCAGTTTCGATGGTATGCCCCCCTACGCCGGTTCGGCTCTTACCGATGCGCCTTCACCATTCCCCCCGCTGCAGGATCGCCAGTGTCGGGAACGGCTCCCGGTACACCACCGCAATGCGCTCTCCAAGACCTGACACTACGACGGCGCCAGACTCGTCGCGCCGCGTTTGTGCGCCCGTGGCCAGATCAAGCAGTGCGAGCAGGCCCTCCACCTCCGGCTCCTGGCCGCGAGGGACGGAAACGGAGATCGACACTGCGAGATGCGTGTCCGCCACAGGGGCCGCTCCGACCACGGCGTAACTGAAGTTGAAGTCGGGGTCGAACTCGTACTTGATGGCGACGCCGCCCGCCGCCGGCACGACCATCCCCTTCACGAAATCGGGAAAGGACGAATGCCAGGCCAGGTCGCCCGCAGCCGTGTACGCGCGCCCCCAGCCGAGACGGCGGGGGACATGCATCACATGGCCCGACGCCTCCGAGCACACCAGGAGTCCGCTCTGCGCCTGGTCGCGCAGGTCCCACGCGATGGCCTCGGGAGCGCCCTCGGCTGCTTCGTCCGCGTAGTCGCTCGCCGGAAAGGAGTTGAGGACCGCGCCCTCGCGGTCCACCTCGTGCACGGCCCGGTCCTCGTAGCCGCCGAGGATGAAGATTCGTCCCCGCATCGAACAGCCGGACGATGGCCAGAAGGGCAGTTCGCGCCGCCCAATCTCGCGGAAGGTGTCCGTCGGATGCTGCTTGGCGAACAGCTGCAGGGTGCGGACGCTCCGGTTCAGGAACGCGAGCGTGTCGTCGGAGATCCGGAAGAGCGCGGACGGGTCGACGAACTCGCCGGGCCCCTGACCTCTGCGCCCGAGCGTGAAGGCGTGGGTGCCCCGGTCGTCGAAGCCGATCGCTCGCGCGCCCTGGTCGTCGAGGATCACCACGCCGTCCCTCTCGAGCAGCACCGCCGATCGGATGTTCCCGAACACCTCCTCGTCCGATCCTTCGAGTCGGCCGATGCGCACGGCCTCGGTCCAGTCGCCGAGCGAAGGGCCGGGGGGAGGAAGATCGCCTTCGGGAACGCCGCACGCCGAGAGGACGAGAAGGGCGAGGGCTGCCGTGAGCGACCGGCCCCGCGAGTGGTTCACGGCCGACCCTGCATTCTCTTCTGCGTTTCGTACGCGAGCTTCGCGGTTTCGGACCTCTTCACAGCCTG
The DNA here is from genome assembly GCF_965222475.1 of Candidatus Palauibacter sp. Lineage (GTDB taxonomy): Bacteria > Gemmatimonadota > Gemmatimonadetes > Palauibacterales > Palauibacteraceae > Palauibacter. The sequence continues at coordinate 1,167,357 of NZ_CBDCUB010000008.1, forward strand.
GGCGTGCATGGATCGCAAGAGCCCGAATCTCTCGGCGAGGTACATCTCTTCTCTCCGGTCAAAGCGCCCATCCGTCGTATCGAATTGGCCCATCGCCTCCCCCGTCTCTTCGATCTGCTCTCGGAGGTACTGGACCTGGATTTCGAATCGCGCCAGCTCCTCTTGCGCCCTCTCCTCGGACATGTGCGTATACTGCACCGGCCCCTCGGGGTCGATCGCCAGCGGTATCGCATAGCGTTGCAGCGCAGCCTCACCGAATTCGAGTTCGGCCACCGGAGCCAGAGCATCGTCCCGGACCGACGCGTCACCCGCGGTGTCCCCCGCGCACGCACCGAGCGTCGCGGTCACCAGGAAGAGAAGCCCGGTGCCGACGACGAGGCCCATGCGCCGCCGGAACGTCAAACGGGTGTCTGCGAAGCGCTTCATGGTCTCCAACCTTTCCTTGAGTGTGAGGGACGGCGCCGAGAGGCCGGCCGCGATCGCTGGGAGCGGGAACTGCGTGGGCGTGTGGGTGTGCGCCAGCAGTTCGGCGTACGCCGCTGGACGGACGACGCCCCGTGCCAGCACCTCGGCGTCGCAGGACATCTCCCGGCAGCGCTCGATTCTCCGCCGCAGCAGCCGGACCAGAGGGTGAAACCCGAAGGCCGCCGAAGTGAGGCAATCGAGGAGGGCCGAGAGGGAGTCCGCCCGGCGGACGTGGATGAGCTCGTGCGCGAGCGCCGTTCCGAGCGAGTCGGGGGCGTCCAGTTGGGCGCGCGGCAGAACGACGACGGGCCGCCACACCCCGAAGGTCATGGGGGTGCTGCCTGGTGGTCCTTCCAGCAGTACCACCGGCCGCCGCACGCCGAGGTGCTCGGCCAGTTCGCGCAACGTGCGGCGCGGCGCCGCTTCGTCAACGCGCGCGGCCGCGAGGCGAAGCCTGCGAAGCTGCCGCAGGTCGCCCATCAGCACAGCGAGACGCGCGGCCGCCAGCAGAAGGACCGCGACGGTTGCCGCACCCAGCAGCGCCCACGCTATGTCCACGCCGCGGCCGGGATCCAGGGCGAGGGGAACCGCGCCAGGGGGCGCTGGCCCGATCTCGATACCGGACGCCGAGGGCAGCGGGCCAATGGGAGCAGCCGCGGGCGGCCACAGCTCGGGGACCCAAGGGGCCGCCACTACCGACGTCGGCAAGGCCAGCAGGAGCGCCTGGTGCAGCCGGTATCCGGAGATGGGGTGCAGTCCACGCTTCAGCCCCGGCACGAGTGCCGCCGCTCCCGCCAGTCCCGTCCAAACGGCGATGGGAACCCAGAACGGCCAAACACTCGCCCTTCCGATTCCTTCGATGAATTCAAGCACCCTCTTCCTCCTCTTCCTCGGCCATGCGGGCCAGCATCCTCTGAATCTCCGCGCTTTCCTCCGCCGACAGGGTCTCACCCCGGACCAGGGTCTGAACCAGGGCGGCGGCCGATCCCTGGAAGACATGGTCGAGGAGGTCCTGAACGAGCTCCCGCCTGACCTCGGCTGGCGGACGCGCGGCCGTGTACAGGTAACGCGAGCCGCTGGAGTCACAGTGGAGGAAGCCCTTCCGCGCCAGCTTTCTCATGACGGTCATCACGGTGGTGTAGGCGACCGGGCGAGCCCTGAGGATGCTGTCGTGCACGTCGGCCACCGAGGACTCGCCCACGGCCCAGACCCGTTGCAGGACCTCCATCTCCGTCTCGCCCAGCCGACTGAGTGATCTGCGTCTCAATTCTCGCTCCTCGTCGGTTCCGGTGGTGTGAGATCTCGAACTCGGACGCGCTGCACTCCCAACTCGTCTTCGGTCTCACAGCGGTACTATCATGATAATACGATCATGATAGTACCGCAAAGGCGGTGTCCCGATCCTGCGCCGGGAGGGCTCTTTCCGATGAGGGCGTCCGCGGGCGCAGCAACTCGCCGAGTCTCCGCCGAGTCGTTTGCGCCCTCCATCTCAGGACAGACATCTTGCGTGTGACAACGAGGATTCTCCCGCAAGATTGAGGTTGAGCGATGATGTACGGCAGATCCCGAGCGGTCCCCGGTCCCCCGACGTTTCCTTGTCTGGTTTTGCCAGCGCTTCTCCTCCTGTCCGTCGCCGAGGTGTGGGCGGCCGCCCCCGCCGCGGCGCAGGAGGCCGTCTCCGTTGAGATCGTGCCGAGCGCGCTGTCGCTGCAGGTGGGGGAGGAGGCCACGCTCGAGGCCCGCGTCCTGGACGCGAACGGGAACGTGCTCGAGGCGCAGGTTCTCTTCTTCCCGAGTTTCGCGGACGGGCGGAGCGGGAGCGCGCGGCAGAGTATCGACGTGGACCGCGCGACCGGCCGCGTGAGGGCCGTGAAGGGCGGCGAGTTCCTCATCTCCGCCATCGTGGCGACGGCGCGGAACCTGCGCGGGGAGGCCATGGTGAGCGTGGCGTTCCCCCCGCTGGACCGTATCGAAGTCACGCCTTCCGGCGGTTCGACGTACGTCGGCGTCGCGACGCGCCACCGGGCGACGCTCCTCGACGCGGCCGACGACGAGCGCGACGGCGAGATCCGGTGGTCGACGTCGGACGAGGGGGTCGCCACCGTCGACCGCTTCGGCATCCTCACGGCGCACGGCACGGGCGAGGCCGCGCTGAGGGCGGAAGCGGACGGCATCGCCGAGGTGGTGCGCTACGAAGTCAGGGAGAACCCCGCCGCCCGCATGACGGTGTCGGCGAGCCAGGAACTGGCCCGGACGGGCGATGTCGTGCGCTTCGCCGCGACCGTCGAGGACGCGATGGGCGGCGCGGTGGGAGACCTGCCCGTCACCTGGACGGTCATGGCGGACCCCTCCATCGAGGCGACCGCCGACATCCCTCCGGCGGAGATCGATGAGCAGGGGCGGTTCGTGGCCTACTTTCCGGGCGTGTACACGGTGGTCGCCAACGTCCCGGGGCGCGCGGCGCGGTCGTCGATCGAGGTCCATCCGCGGCACGTCTCGCAGGAGGTGACATTCGTCGGTCAGGGGCAGGTCACGAACGAGCGCACGTCCGACCTGTGGGTGTGGGAGGGGGTCGACGGCCGCGACTACGCGATCACCGGCACCCACGCCGCGGCGGGCGCCGTCTATTTCTGGGATGTGACGGACCCGGCCAGCCCCGTCATGACGGATTCCATCGTCGTCGACGCGCGCACGACGAACGACGTGAAGGTGAGCGAGGACGGGGAGATCTGCGTGATCTCCAGGGAGGGCGCCTCGAACCGCCGCAACGGGATCGTCATCCTCGACTGCGGGGACCCGAGCGATGTGACGCAGATTTCGGTGTTCGACGAGGAACTCACGGGCGGCGTCCACAACCTCTTCATCCATCAGGATCATGTGTACGCGGTGAACAACGGGCGCCGCTTCGATGTGATCAACATCGAGGATCCCGCGAATCCCCACCGGGTGGGCCGGTTCGAACTGGATACGCCGGGCCACGCGATCCACGACATCTGGATCGTGGACGGAGTCGCGTACACGTCGAACTGGGGTGACGGAGTCGTGCTCATCGACGTGGGGGGCGGCGACCGCGGCGGCTCGCCGTCCAACCCGGTGGAGATCGCGCGCTTCCGCGACATCGGGGGACGCACGCACGCGGCCTTCCCGTACCGCAGTCCCACCGGCCGCTTCTACGTGTTCATGGGAGACGAGGCCGGGCGTCCGGGGTTCGACGGGCAGGACGCCGAGCGGACGCCGCAGTTCATGTCGGGGTACATTCACGTCGTAGATCTCACCGACCCTGACAATCCGGAGGAGGTCGCGCGCTACGAGATCCCGGAGGCGGGCTCGCACAACATGTGGATCGAGGACGACAAGCTCTACGCGGCGTTCTACAACGGCGGGCTGCGGGTGATCGACATCTCGGGGGAACTCAAGGGGAACCTGGGCGAGCAGGGCCGGGAGATCGCCCGCTACATGGCGTACGACCCGGACGGCGTGGTGGCGAACGCTCCCTTCACGTGGGGGCCGCAGGTGCACAAGGGGAACCTCTTCTTCGCGGAGTACTTCAGCGGGCTGTGGGCCGTGAAGCTCGAGCCGCGCCAGGCGCTCGTCCCGTAAGGACCGTGCAGACCGTAACGCCGGGGCCAGTCCTCGCACCTGCGCGGGTTGCTCCGGCGTGAGCGGATTTCCGATCTCCGCGCGCATCAACGGGGCGGAGTGGACCGGCGAGGTCGAACCGCGCCTGCTCCTGTCGGACTTCCTGCGCTCCGATGTCGGACTCACGGGGACGCACGTGGGGTGCGAGCACGGGGTGTGCGGGGCGTGCACGGTGCAGTTGGACGGGGAGCCGGTGCGGGCCTGCCTCATGTTCGCGGTGCAAATCGACGGGCATGAGGTGACGACGGTCGAGGGGCTCGGCGGGGGTGGCCCCGGAGACGTGCTCCCGGTCGAGGATCTGCACCCCATCCAGCGGGCCTTCCACGAGGCGCACGGGCTGCAGTGCGGCTTCTGCACGCCGGGGATCCTGATGAGCGTGGAGGCCTTCCTGCGCGAGAACCCGGCACCCTCGCGGGAAGAGATCCGCGAGGCCGTTTCTGGACACCTGTGCCGCTGCACCGGCTACCACAACATCATCGAGGGGGTCGCGCTGGCGGCCGAGCGCCTCGCGGCGGACGGCCCCGCCGCTGACAGGGAGGGCGAGCCGTGAGCCGGGCGGGTCGCGCATGAGCCGGGCGGGCGGGACGTGGGTCGGGGCGCGGGTGCCCCGCAACGAGGACGCACCCCTGCTGACCGGCCGGGCGCAGTTCGTCGAGGACGTGGAGCCGCCTGGCGCGCTTCACGTCGCCTTCGTGCGGAGCGACCTGCCGGCCGGACGGCTGCGGAGCTTCGATGTGGAGCGCGCGCGGGCGCACTCCGGCGTCGCCGCCGTCTTCACGGCCGCCGAACTCGGCCCACTCCTTCGCCCCGGCGCGGTGCTCGTTCCGCCGCCGCCGCTCGAGGGCTTGGTGTTCCACGCCCGTACGGCGCTGCCCCTCGTCCGGGACCGGATCCGGCATCAGGGCGAGGCGCTGGCGATGGTCGTCGCGGAGAGCCGCTACGTGGCGGAGGACGCGGTGGAACTCGTGGAGGCGGACATCGAACCCCTCGACGCCGTGGTGGATCTCGGTCGTGCGCTCGATGCGGACGCGCCGCGGATCCACGACGACCTCCCGTCGAACCTCGCCGCGCACGTGCGGCAGACGAAGGGGGACTACGCCGCCGCCCGCGCGCGGGCCGACCTCCTCCTGGAGCGCCGTTTCAGCTACGACCGCGGGATCGGGGGCGCGATCGAGAACCGGGCCGTGGTGGCGGACTGGGATGCCCGGGCCGACCGGCTTGAGGTGTGGGACACGACGCAGGCGCCCATCCCGGTGCGCAACGTCGTGGCTGCCGCGCTCGGCCTGTCGGAGTCGCAGGTGCGGTTCATCGCCCCCTTCGTCGGCGGCGGCTTCGGCCCGAAGATCATGTTCTACGCGGAGGAGATCCTCATCCCATGGGCCTCGATGCAACTCGGGCGCCCCGTGAAATGGGTCGAGGACCGCTACGAGAACTTCTTCGCCACGACGCAGGAGCGGGGTCAACTCCACGAGGCGGAGATCGCGGTCACGCGCGAGGGCCGGATCCTGGGCGTGCGCGACATCTTCATCCACGACTCGGGGGCGTACGATCCGTACGGACTCACGATCCCCATCAACACCCAGTGCACGCTCCTCGGCCCCTACCGGGTGCCGAACTATGAGAGCGAGTTCCGAGTCGCGTTCACCAACAAGCCCAGCGTCACGCCGGTACGCGGGGCCGGCCGGCAGCACGGCGTGTTCATCATGGAGCGCCTGCTCGATCTCGCGGCGCGCGGCCTCGGCCTCGACCCGGTCGAGATCCGCCGCCGCAACGTGATCGGCCCGGACGAATTCCCCTACAACCATGAGATCATGTACCAGGACTTCGCCCCGCTCAGGTACGACAGCGGGAGCTACGAGGCGTCGCTGGAAGAGGCCGTCCGCCTCGTCGGCTACGAAAAGACGTTCCCGCGGGAACGCGAACGGGAGCGGACGGACGGACGCGTGGTCGGCGTCGGCGTCGTCAACTACGTGGAGGGAACGGGGATCGGCCCCTACGAAGGGGCCCGCATCACGGTCGAACCGAGCGGCACGGTCCGGCTCGCAACCGGCGTGGGCACGCAGGGCCAGGGACACTTCACCTCCTTCGCCCAGATCGTGGCCGACGCGGTCGGCGTTGCGCCCTCCGACGTGCGCGTCGTCACCGGAGATACCAGCGACTTCCACTGGGGGACGGGCACCTTCGCGAGCCGAGGGGCGGTCGTGGCCGGCAACGCGATCCACGCCGCGGCCCAGGCCGTGCGCGAGAAGATCCTGCGCCACGCCGGGGAGGCGCTGGAGGTGGACCCCGAGGACCTGGAACTCGCCGACGGCGTTGCCCGCGTGAGGGGCGCCCCGGATCTCTCCGTCGATCTCGGCGCGCTCGCCCTGCGCGCCAACCCGCTGCGGGGGGCCGTGGAACCGGGGACCGAGCCGGGGCTGGAGGCGACCTCCTACTTCGGCCCGCCGTATGGGACCACCGCGAACGGGACGCACGCCATCGTCGTCGCCGTGGACCCCGAGACGGCCATGGTCGAGATCCTGCGCTACCTCGTCGTGCACGACTGCGGGACAGTCATCAACCCGACGATCGTGGAAGGCCAGATCCACGGCGGCGTCGCGGCGGGGATCGGAAACGCCTTCTACGAGGAACTCGTGTTCGACGAGTTCGGCGGGACGAGCAACGCCTCGTTCATGGACTACCTGCTCCCGACATCGACCGATGTACCCGCGATCGAGACCGCGCATCTCGAGACGCCCTCGACGCTGAACCCGCTGGGCACGAAGGGGGTGGGGGAGGGCGGCGCGATTCCGGTGGCGGCCGCCTTCGCGCAGGCGATCGAGGACGCGCTGGCGGACCTCGCCCCGGGCCTGGAGGTCCGCGACATCCCCCTGAGCCCGGGCCGCCTGTTCGAACTCCTGCGGGAGCTTTCGGAGGGGCGCTCGCAACGCTCGGGAGGGGAGTCGTGAAGCCCCCGCGCTTCGACTACGTGGCCCCGGTCGATCTCGATGAGGCCCTCGAGGTGCTGGCGGACGACTCTCTCGAAACCCGCCCGCTCGCGGGAGGCCAGAGCCTCGTCCCGATGCTCAACTTCAGGCTCGCGGCGCCGGAGCGTCTCGTGGACCTGAACCGGATCGAGGAACTCGCGCGAGTCCAGCGGACGGCGGACGGCGGGCTTCGGCTGGGAGCCATGACGCGGCACTCCACGCTGGAGCGAGACCCGCTCGTAGCGGAAGGCGCCGCGCTTCTCGCGGAGGCGGCCCGCTTCATCGCGCACCCCCAGATCCGCTCGCGGGGCACCGTCGGAGGCTCGGTGGCCCACGCCGATCCGGCCGCAGAACTGCCCGCCGTGCTCCTCACGCTTGGGGCGCGGGTCCACATCGCCCGGTGTGCGCGGGAGGGCGAGACGGGCCCGCGCGCGGAGCGGACGCTGGATCTGAGGGAGCTATTCCTCGGGCCTTTCTTCACCGCGCTCGAGCCGGGCGAGATCCTCACCGCGCTCGAGGTGCCCCCCCCGGTCGCGGGCGAGGGGTCGGCCTTCGACGAGGTGGCGCGGCGCCGGGGCGACTACGCCATTGTCGGCGTAGCGGCGCGAGTCCGGCTGGACTCGGACGGGCTCTGCCGGGAGGCCGCCATCTCGCTCGTGAACGGGGGATCCACGCCCTGTCTTATGGAAGAGGCCGCGGGGGCGCTCGTCGGCGCGGAGCCGACGCCCGACGCAATCGCCTCCGCCGCAGCCGTGTGCGCCAAAACCTCGGAACCCGCGACCGACATGCACGCCAGCAAGGCATACCGTCGTCATCTGATCCGCGTGCTCACCGGACGCGTTGTGTCGCGCGCGGTCGGCCACGCGCGCGAGGGTTGCCACCGCCGCTGACCCGGGGGCGGCCGAAGAATCACTCTCCTCGCCAGACGGTCAAGCAACTCCGCGAGCCTGCCTCCGCTCCCGCCCGGGGAGACCGAAAAGATCACCTGGAACCCTACCTGGGTCGGGGGGGCAGAGAGCGTGATAATCGGCGCATGTCCCAGGGTACAGGACAGTGGGGTGGACTGCGGGATGGGGTGGCTCGCCTCTCTTGTGGCTTTGATCGTCGTCGCCCAGGTCGGAGGCAGTATGCCCATAATCGTGATCGGGGTCGGGATGGAACACCGTCAAACAGTGCACACACGAGTTCGTTTGCGCCTCCGCGAGGCGTGGAGCCGACAGTGTCGCCGCCACAGAGGCAATCATGACGACCGCCACCAATAAGAAAGAACGAGTCAGCATTGTCCACCTCCTCCTGTTGTGCCTGTGGCCCGCAACTCGGCGTGCCAGAACTGCAGGACGGGAAACCCTGGGGCATCATACTCCAGGGACACCATGTTCCGTCCCGCCAAAACGAAAACGATCGACCGCGGGACGGTCCGCGCAGCCATGACGCGGCCCGTCTCGGGATCCAGCACCTCGAGCCTGGAATCGTGCCCCCGGCAATCCTCGCGCCACCTGTACTCGCCGACCTCGGCGGGCGCCCCCGGTGGTGTCGCCTCAAGACATTCTTCCCAGTGCTCGGACGCCACATGGATAAGCACCCACAACCAGCCCTCTTCATCCTCCTTGACACCCCCAATCCGCGGCGGTCTGGGCTGGTCTGGCGTCAGAGACCACCTCCCATCGTGGGCGGGAAACCAATCGACCTCGCGCACCAGCGAGCGGCGGCGATCGCCCGTTCCCGGATCCCAAAGGTCGATGCGGTACTCCGATACCGACGCCGACCAGACTCCCCCGTCCCGGGAGACTGCGAGGCTGCGGTGTGGTCCCGGGACGGCCCCTGCCAATCCATGACCTCCCCGCATCTCGTCAAAGGAGCGGACCACCTTGCCCTCTCCGTCAAAAAGGTGGAGGGCGTACCCCACTCGCTCGGGGCTGGGAATCACACCGTTCATGACGTATGCCGAATCTCCGAGAGTTGCGAGTCCAAGTCCGAAATCAACGAACTGGAGTGGATTGGTGTGTTCGACCTCGAAGCCCGCGGTCAACACCGTTCGTCGCATGTTGATCAAGTCAAACACATGAAGACGGTCGCCATCGGCGCGCACCCAGCGGATGTACCGGTACTCCCCTGGTCCTTCGCCCCGGCGCCCAACCCACTGCGTCTCGCCCTCCATGATCGACGTCACCAGAATGCGATCGGAAAAGAACTCCGCGATTGCGAGACGCCCATCGGACAGCAGATCCAAGTCCCCGACATCGCTCACCCAGTAGGGGTCGTCAAGACCATCGCTCGTGAACACCGGCCCTGGCGCGAACTCGATTTCGTACGGCGGCGAGGGATCCGCCCGCAGGACTGTCTCTTCCTGCACCGCGTCCAGAGCGACGCCGGGCACCGGCGTCGCAATCACGGAGACGAGCACCGGGACGTTGATTCGCATCGCCACGATACCGACATGAAGAATCATAGCAAGCATAAGTTTCGTCCTTGAGGCACACCGTCAGCACAATGCAAGAATCCCGTAAGAACTGGCTTAGTGGCGGTCACGGCACTCTAACTTCAAAGGCCGCGGTCCGCTCAGCCAGCAACGGGGATGCCAACGCCTAAAGGAACTGTAACAAATCGGGGGGGAGGGGCAAGCGGCGGTTCGGTCCAGCAAAGCACCGGCAATCTCTTGCCGGTCATCGCCGTGGGCCGGATAGACTCTCTCGTGCCCAATGCCCGCCGACGCGGGGCGCCTTGCCTCCGACGCGCGGCACGTTTACTTCAGCTTCTCGTCGCGGTCGGGGCGAATCGCAGGTAGCGCGGAGACGAGCCGAAGGTTTGCGGATCCCCGCCCCGGCCCGTGCTAGGCGGGAGCAGGTACCGATGAAAACAGCTACGCACGCACGAGCGATGTGCACCGAGCCGGGTTGAGCGGTCTTACCCTCTTCCGCCCCCCTCCGAAGTGGTCCGCGCGAGTCGCTGCGCTCGCGGGGGGAAGAGCGCACAGCTACGAGGATCTGGAGACCCGGTCGAGCCTAAGGGCGCACCATCTCCTGGCCGAATCGGCCACGGCCGACCTTCACGGGGGCCGGGTGGGGTTCCTCATGGAGCCGGGATTCGAATACGTCGTCACCCAGTGGGCTGTGTGGCGCGCCGGCGGGATCGCCGTTCCGCTGTGTCCCGACCACCCCGCGCGCGAACTCGAATACGTGATCGAAGACGCCGACTGCTCGGCACTCATCGGCGCCGGAGAGACCGGGCGTCGCATCGAGGGCCCCGCGCGGGAGCGCGGCATCCCGTTCCACGATGTCACCGACTCGAACCAGGGCCGCCTCGCGCCCCACTCGCCTGACGCGGATCCGTTGCCGCGGATCACGGAGGATCGGCCGGCGATGATCCTCTACACGAGCGGCACGACGGGGCGCCCCAAGGGCGTCATGACCACGCACGGCCAGATCGAGGCGCACATCAGGTCGCTCCTCGACGCGTGGAAGTGGGAGCGCGGCGACCGCATCCTCCACGTCCTCCCGCTCCACCACACGCACGGGATCGTCAACGCCCTCTGCTGTCCGCTCTCCGCGGGGGCCGCGGTGGAGTTCGGCGGGTCCTTCGACCCCGCGGCCACCTGGGAACGACTCGCCTCGGGCGAAATCAGCGTGTTCATGGCCGTGCCGACGATTTACGCCAAGCTTCTGCACGCCTGGGACGCGGCGGAGGGCTCCACCCGTCGCCGATGGTCGCGGGGCGCGGGCGCGCTGCGGCTCATGGTGTCGGGCTCGGCGGCCCTCCCCGTCCGGGTGTTCGAGCGCTGGGAGGAGATCACCGGGCACCGCCTCCTCGAGCGCTACGGCATGACCGAGATCGGGATGGGTCTCTCGAACCCGTACGACGGCGAGCGGCGCCCCGGTACGGTGGGGCAACCGCTACCCGGGGTCGGCCTGCGACTCGTGCGCCCGGCCACCGGCCAGGTGCTGGCGGAGGGCGTGGAGGCTCTCGAGGCCGGAGAATCGGGCGAAATCCAGATTCGGGGTCCGATGGTGTTCTCCGAATACTGGCGCCGGCCGGAGGAGACGGCGGCCGCCTTTGTCGACGGGTGGTTCCGCACGGGAGACGAGGCGGTCCTGGAGGACGGCTACTACCGGATCCTGGGGCGCCGCTCCGTCGACATCCTCAAGAGCGGCGGCTACAAGATCTCCGCCGTCGAGATCGAGGAACTGCTCCGCTCGCACCCGGCGGTCCGTGACTGTGCCGTCGTCGGGGTCCCCGACGAGGACTGGGGAGAACGGGTCTCCGCGGCCGTCGTCCCGGAGCCAGGGGCGTCGCTGCGGACGTCCGACGGGATCGCGGCGGTGCTCGACCCGTGGGCCCGGGAGCGGTTGGCCCGGTACAAGGTCCCCCGCGCCTGGCGCCGCGTCGAAGACCTGCCCCGAAACGCCATGGGCAAGGTGCAGAAGCCAGCCCTGCGCGCGCTATTCGGGGCCTGACGGCCGTGGCCCGCGCCCCGGCCATTGCGTTCCCCGTTCCGATGGGGAAGCGTGTCGGTATCAGCTCTCGCCCACGTCGCGACGACCGGCACCACGTATACCCGTCGCCTGCGGGCGTGGGCCCCGTGAACCCGGATACCGCCGGAGTCCATCGCCCATGAAGATCTACGACCTCTCGCAGCCCCTCAATCAGGAATGTTTCTTCTGGCCCTACTATCCGCCGTTCGAGGTCAAGTACATAAAGCGCAAGGTCGAACACGGCGTGAACGCGCAGTACATCCAGACCTCCAACCACATGGGTACGCACCTCGACGCGCCCCGCCACTTCGTCACCAACGGGATGACGATCGACGAGATCCCGCTCGAGTGGCTCTACGGGGACGGCGTGATCGTCGACCTGCGCGACGAGATGGGCGACCTCGCCGTGTACACGCCGGAGATGATCGAATCGCGGGTGGAGATCCGGGACGGCGACCTCCTCATCCTCCACACGGGGTGGGAGCGGTTCGCGCAGTTCGGGGCCGAGGCGAACGAGGAACGCTACGTCCACACCCATCCCGGCGCGCACCCCGACATGGTGCAGTGGCTCATCGACCGGAAGATCAAGGTCTGGGGCGTGGACGTGATCTCCACGGACCATCCCATGAACCTCCCCATCGGACGGTTCCTCGGGAAAGGCACGTTCGGACACTGCGACCGCGTGCGGGCCATGGCCGAGCGCGTGTTCGGTGGCGCCGAGGCGGTGGACGAACTGTTCCCGGAGGAGCACTATCAGCTCACGCACAATGCGCTCTTTCCCCACAACTGTATGCACATAGAGAATCTCGGAGGGCAGATCGCGGCCCCGGAACTCCAGAACCGGCGGCTCACCATCGGCTGCTTCCCCTGGAAATTCAAGGGAGGAGAGGCCGCTTTCTGCCGAGTGGTGGCGTTCCTCGAGGAATAGTCGAGGATAGACGGCCGGGCGGACATGAGCGCCCGAAGAAGTCTTCAGACGGAGAGGTGGACCATGACTATCGCCAGCCGAGCGCGGACGGGCGCATTGCCGCTACTGTCGCTCGTACTGTCGCTCTGTTTCCTGTCGCAGACCGCGGCCCCGGTAGCGGCGCAGAGCTGGTCGTACGAGGGGCTGCTCGACTACATGGAGCAGATCCGAAACGATAACGACCTGCCTGGTTTGTCCGTGGCGGTAACGGTGGATGGAGAGATCGTCTTCTCGGAGGGCGTGGGCGTCGCCGAACTGGACAACCGCACGCCCGCGACGGGCCGCACGGTGCACAACGTGGGGTCGGTGTCGAAGGTGCTGGCCGTCGTCGGGCTCATGCAGCTCGTGGAGCAGGGGAAGGTGGACCTGGACGCCACGCTCCAAACCTACATGCCCTGGTATCCCGAGCGGGAGTTCCCGATCACCGTGCGCCACATCCTCACGCATACCTCCGGGATCCGGCACTACAACGGCGTCGAGTTCGGCCCCCACGACCTGCTCAGCCTCAGGCACTACGACACGTTCGAGGAGGCGACGGAGCTGTGGCGCGATGATCCGCTGGCCTACGACACGGGGTCCGGCTGGATGTACTCCTCGCACGCCCACAACCTGCAGCACGGGATCGTCGAGGCGGCGTCGGGCGTGGACTACGAGGAATATCTCAAGCGCTACGTGTGGGAGCCTGCGGGGATGTTCGCCACCCAGTTCGACGTCCCGTCGCGGGTGGTCCAGAACCGCGGCCACGGCTACGTGCGGGGCGAGTCCGGGCGGTTCATTCATCCCGAGCCGGAGGACCCGAGCTACAAGTACGCGGGCGGCGGGATCATCTCGAACGTGGAGGATCTCGTCCGCTTCGCGATCGCGATCAACGACGGCCGGCTGCTCGGCCCGGAGACGGTGGCCGAGATGCACCGGCCGCAGCTCGAGCCGGGGATCCGGCAGATCGATCCCTCGTCGCCGGACGGGCTGGGCGAGCCGATCGCGCACGAGCAGGCGCTGGCGTGGTTCATCCGAACGGACCAGGCAGGGCGGCGCTACCCGAGCCATACCGGCACCGTGAAGGGGACGCGCTCTTTCCTCGCCAACTTCAACGACTACGGCGTGGTGGTCGCGCTGCAGACGAACGCGCTCCCCTTCGACTCCGCCCGGTACGGCGAGGCGATCGCCCAGATGTTCCTGCCGTAGGTGCCGGCAGCCGCGGACGACCGCTCGCCGTGATGGAACGCCTCGATCCGGCGCTGCTCTCAGCCCGGGAGCAGGCCCGGCGCATCCGCGCGGGCGAAATGACGGCGGCCGAGTTGCTGGGTGCCTGCCTGGCCCGCGTCGAACGCCACAACGGGGAGCTCAACGCGGTCGTCACGCTGAACCCCGCGGCGAAGGCGGAGGCGGCAGCGGTCGACGCCTCCCTCGCGGCCGGCGAGGATCCGGGGCCCCTCGCCGGGATCGTCGTCGGCATCAAGGACGTGACCGAGACGGCGGGCCTCCGCACGACCTACGGCTCGCCGCTATTCGAGGACCACGTACCCGAGCGGGATGCCGTCGTCGTCCGCCGCCTGCGCGATGCCGGCGCGGTGGTCCTCGGGAAGACGAACACGCCGGAGTTCGCCGCGGGCGGCAATACCTGGAACGAGGTGTTCGGCGTGACGAGGAACCCGTGGAATCCCGCCCTCAGCGCCGGGGGCTCCACCGGAGGCGGAGCGGTCGCGCTGGCGACGGGGATGGCTTCGCTCGCGCAGGGGACGGATCTCGGCGGCTCGCTGCGGATTCCCGCCTCGTTCTGCGGAATCGCCGGGCTTCGCCCCACGCCGGGGCTCGTGCCGACGGCGCCGGCCGCCTACCTGTGGGACGACCTGCAGTCGACCGGTCTCATGGCACGGGATCCGGAGGACGTCGCATTCGGGCTGCGTGCGATCTCGGGACCCGATCCGGCCTCGCCGGTCTCCGCCCCCGAGCCGCTCTGGCCGGACCCGGGCGCCGCCGATCTGGCCGGGCGCCGCTGGGCCTGGTGCGGCGACATCGCGCGGATCGGGATCGACGGTACCGTCAACGCGGCATGTCATGAGGCGCTGGCGTCGCTTCGGGCGGGAGGCGCGCATGTGGACGAAGTGGATCTGGACCTCTCGTACGCGTGGGACGCGTTTCTCGTCCTCCGCGGGCACTGGTTCGTGTCCCACTTCGAGGCCGAACTTCACCGTGTTGACGCCTTCGGCCCCAACGTGTCGGCCAACCTCCGTTCAGGGCTGTCCCTGACCCCGGCCGAGATCGGGGCGGCCGAGAACGTGCGCCGCCGGGTGAGGGAGGAGCTTCTCGCCCTCCTCGAGCGATACGACGCGCTCCTGACGCCGTGCATGGCGATCCCGCCCTTCCCGGTGGAGCAGAACTACCCGGAGACCGTCGGGGGTCGGCCGATGAAGACGTACGTCGACTGGATCGCCCCGACCTTCCTCCTCTCGATGCCGGGTCTGCCCGTCGCCTGCGTCCCGGCAGGTCTGGATGCGGCCGGACTCCCGGTCGGACTGCAGGTCGTCGCGCCGCCCCGCGGAGAGGGGCAGGCGCTCGCCGCCGCCTCGGCCATCTCCCGGGCGCGGCCCATCGGCCTCCCGCCCCTGGTCGCGGACAGCTAGCTGTGCGTAACAAGGACGTTAGTGACCGGTGGCCTCCACGAGGCGCCGGAAGGGGTACGCCGCCCCGTTGTCGGCCATGAGCTGGCCGATCTTCGCCCCATGGCCGGATCGTCCTCATGACGATCGCGACCCGAGGTTCCTGCCTGGGGGTGGTTGCTGGAAGTCCCTGTGAAACCTTATGCCACTTCAACATCACACTTTCAATTGGCATAGGCCGGCACAGGGGCACCGATACGCCCATGATGGCTCGAGAATCGCGCCGTTGCTCAAGCGGGCCGTGGCGACAACGCTCGTCGTGACGCGCACGGGGCCGCGGCAGAGTGAGGCAAGCCATGCACTCGATCCGACCGCTTGGCTCCGCGCGCACACCGGCAGGTATCCGGACGCGACGTTCGAACGATCCTCAACGTCGGCGACCTCGCGACGTCAGTAGTCGAGACAGATGCGGAGGGAGGCTCGCGTCCGCGCCCGGGAGTTGGGGGAGTTGGTTACTCGGGCATCCGGTGAACAACCATCGTGGCATCTACAGCTAGCTGAGTGCGGTACCCCGTGCGGTCGCATGTGACCTTGCAAGGGGGTTTTTCGTCTGAGAGGCTGAGCGAGCGTCCAGCGAACCCGGCCAGTCGGTCGGATGCAAGCGGGAGACGAGGCATGAAATCGAGGGCTATGGCCCGAGTAGCCCCGGTCGCGAGTCTCGCCATGGCCCGAAGCCCGACAGGACGGTTGTCGATGTCAAGGGTGTTCTGTGGATCGACACGGTCTCTGGAGGACCGCAGGAACTGGAGTTCCGGTACACTTCGCTGCGCCCGTTCCTTCGTTGGTACCTCCTGCCGCCGTTGGAGGCAGAGCTTCGGGAGCATTTTCGCAACTTCAGACGCGTCTCGTTTTCCCGGATCGACATCGACGAGTCACGGTATGGGGGCGAACTTCACTTCATGCGCATCCCCGGGGACCGATGGCTGCTCCGCGAGTGGCGGATTCGCAGTCCGGCACTCTTCGAGCGCGCGGAAACCCGGGCGGGCACGGGGGCAAGCGTGCAACCCGTGGCCTGGCCACTCAGGAGCAGCGGGGAGGTTCTGGCGATTGTCAGACCGTAGCGCATGGTCGCGTATCGTAGAGTATGATCGCGCAAGACCAGCTCCAGTTCCGGCGGACATCGATGGCCTCCCGCTTGACGGGGCGGCTCTGCGATGGTCTTTCATGTCCCTAACACCTGCCCCTTGGGGGCCCTCCGATCCGTGAGCGGGAAGCGCCATATGACGACGTCACACGACACCTCTGCCCTCGAAGTCTCCAGCCCCGTGCTCGACGCCTGCGTCCGTTTTCTCCAGCGGCTCATCCGCACCCAGTCGATGCCAGGCGAAGAAGGCGATATCGCGATGCTCGTCGCCTCCGAGATGCGCGCCCTCGGCTACGACGAGGTCGGGCATGACGCGGCGGGCAACGTCATCGGTCTCCTCCGGGGGCTCGACGACGCCCCCTCGGTGATGTTCAACACCCACCTCGATCATGTGGACGCCGGGGATCCGGCCGACTGGCCCCATCACCCCTACGGCGGCGAAATACACGACGGTCTCCTCTGGGGGCGCGGCGCGATCGACATCAAGGGCCCGCTCGCGGCGCAGGTGCACGGGGTCGCCCGCCTCGTCGCCGCCGGACAGCGGCCGCCCGGCGATGTCTACGTGACGGGAACGGTACAGGAGGAAGTCGGGGGCCTCGGCGCCCGCTACATGGCGGAGACGCTGCGGCCCGATCTGGTCCTGATCGGCGAGCCGAGCCGGAACGAGGTCCGCCGCGGACACCGGGGCCGGATCGAACTCCGCGTCCAGGTACGCGGGAAGATGGCCCACGCCTCGATGACCGACATCGGGCGCAACCCGCTGACCGTGATCGGGCGCTTCCTGGCGGCGCTTGAAGACGTCGACCTCGCGCACGATCCCGATCTGGGCACCTGCTCGATCGCCGCGACGCTCATCGGGACGGACCAGGCCAGCGGCAACGTCATCCCGGGCCTGGCGGAGGTCACGCTCGACTGCCGGACGGTGACCGGTCAGGACGCGGCGTCGCTGCGGGCGCAACTCCTCCCCGTGCTGCGCGCGTGCGAGATCGAGGGGTCGAGCAGCGACATCCTGATCCCGCAGCACGAGCGTTCGAGCTACGCGGGGTACGAGATGACGTATCCGGCCGACAACCCCGCCCTCTCGCTCCCCGCCGATCACGACGCGGTCCGGACGGCGGTCGAGGTCCTGGCCGGCCCGCTCGGGGCCGAGCCGCCCGTCGACATCTGGGATTTCGCCACCGACGGCGGACACTTCGGGCTGGCGGGCATGACCGTGGTCGGCTTCGGCCCCGGCGACGACCGCCTGGCCCACACCGTCAACGAGCACATCGTCGTCGACGAACTGGCGCTGGGAATCCGCGGCAACGCGGCCCTCGCCTTCCACTGGCCGGCCGCCTACGCCCGCGCGAGTTGACTCTGCACTGTGAGCGTCCGCTGGACCGACGTCGTTCGGAGGCCGGTCCGCCGGTCCACGGGCGCCGACGGCCGCCTCGTGATCTGTGCGCCGAGGGATGCGAGGAAGGCCACCGTGTGGGGGCAGGTGGGCAGCGGCTCGAGCGAACAGGCCGTCGTCGCGTTCGGACCCGGGGAGACGCGTGAGATCGCGCTCCGCGTTCCCGCCCAGACGACGAGCCCGGGACGGCTGATGGGGCGCGTGTTCGACGCGCAGACGAAAGACGCGATCACAACAGCCGCGGTGACCGTGGCCGGCCGCCCGGCCGCCGTCGAGAGCGACAGATGGGGACGTTTCATCCTCACGGGCGTGCCCGCGGGACCGAACGAACTTCAGGTTCGGCGCCTCGGCTACGCGCCTCTCAGCCACACGATCAATGTCAAGCCGGGACTCGCCACCGAGGTGGAGATCGGGCTCGTTCCGGACCCTGTGGAGATGGAGCCGCTGGTCGCGACGACGACCTGGTCGCCCAGGCTCGAGGCCAGGGGCTTCTACGAGAGGAGGTACTGGGGCGAGATGCTGGGCATCGGCGAGTTCATCACCCGGGACTACCTTGAGCGGTGGCAGCCGTATCACATCAGCCAGCTGCTGTCGAACCACACCAGGCTGCGGCCACGCCTCCTGTCGGCGCGGAGGGGGCCACGGGTTCGAGCGGCGGACTGCCTCACCATCTACCTGGACAGCATGAACGTCTCGAACCTTCCCATCAACACGATCGCGGTCCCGAGCGAGGTCGCCGGTGTCGAGGTGTATCGGGCGCCGGTGTCGCTACCGACCGGGCTGATGCGATTCCATTCGGGCTGCAACCTGGTCCTGATCTGGACCAAATGATCAGCCAATAATCGCCGGAACCTCCGCGGATGCCTCCCCGGCGCCGCGGAGGTTCAGCGGTCGGTGAACTGCGCCACGTGCGCGGGGTCGAGGCGCCTCGTGTGACGCGAGACCGCGATCATGACGATGACGTTGCCCGCCATGCCGTAGATGCCGGGGTGTACTCCGGCCGTCGCCGCCGCCGAGATCAGATCCAGGCGCACCGCGAGGTCCAGCACGAGCGTGATCGCGCCGCCGGTGACGAGGCCCCACAGCGCCCCTGACCGCGTCACGCCCCGCCACAGGAAGGTCACGACGGTGAGCGGGAAGAGCTGCGCGATGAACCCGTAGCTGAGCAACAGGAGTTCGACGAGGCTGAGCCCCGGAATGAGGGCGAGACCGTAGGAGATGGCCCCGACGACGATCACCATCACGCGGATCCACCTGCGCTGCGCCGCGTCGTCGAGCGCTTCGGGCTTCACGTTCCCCCAGAAGTCGCGCACCGCCACCGACCCCGCCGCGTGCAGGAGCGCGTCACCCGTCGACATCGAGGCCGCCAGCGCGCCCGCGCAGAAGAGTCCCACGATGAGCGGCGGGAGGCCGATCTGCACCGAGGTCACGATGGTGGGGAGGATCGCGTCGGAGCGCTCCACGCCGGGGAAGGCGAGGATGCCGGAGAAGCCGATGAAGAGGATGGGGACGAGGAAGAGCGCGAAGGTCGGATAGTAGACGACGGTGCGCTTGAGCGTGCCGACGTCGCGGGCCGTGTAGATCTTCATGAAGTAGTGCGGCCACACGCTGAACCCGAACGCCGAGATGGCGACCGAACTCGAATACGCACCCCAGCTCCACGGCTGTCCGTCCGCCCCCAGCCCCGGCCCCCGCAGCATGTCGGGGAGTCCGGCCGCGATCGCGTCGAACATGGGCCCCACGCCACCGTGCAGCTTCCACGGCAGGTAGAGGCCGAGCCCCCACGCGAGCGCCATCATGAACATCCCCTGGAAGGTGTTCGTCCAGCCGACCCCCAGGACGCCGCTCCGGAAGACGTAGATGAGGACGACGCCGTAGGCGATCGCCGACCCGGCCCACTCCGGGACGCGATCCTCGGTGACGACGTTGAACACGTATCCCGCCCCCTTCATCTGGATCACCAGATAGGGGATGAAGGCGAAGATCGAGAGGATCGCGAGGATGGCCGGGATCGAGCGGCTGTCGAAACGGTGCGCGAAGAGTTCGGCCTGGGTGACGTAGCCGAAGCGGCGGCCGAGCGCGGCGACGCGCGGGCCGAAGAAGTACCACGGGACGAGCCCGACCGAGGCGTAGGCGAGGATGTAGAAGGCCGCGGCCCCGCGCGAGTAGGCCCAGCCCGGCCCGCCGAGGAAGGCGAAGGCGCTGAACACCGAGGCGCCCATGATGAAGTAGAGGACGAGGAAGTTCAGCGAGCGGTCGCCCGCGACGTAGCCCTCGGTGCTGCTGGACGCGTGACGCCCGGAGGCGAGCCCGATCGCGAGCGAGGCGAGCAGATACCCGATCGTGACGAGGAAGACGACGAGCCAGGCGGGCATCAGCCGCGTCCTCCGCCCGCCGCGCCCGCGTCCCCGTCGGCGGGGGCACCGGTCTCCGCCGCGTCCCGCTTCCGTTCCCACAGATAGAAGGCGAACAGGGCGAAGAAGGAGAGGAGGAGACAGACGACGACGTAGAAGAGCGAGAACGGCATCGCGAGCACGCGCGGCTCGATGGTGGCGAAGAAGGGATAGACGGGCCACACGAGCGCCACGAACAGGAGCACGTAGAATCCCGCAACGGCGAGGCCGACCCGTCTGTGGTCCTGTGGCGAGGCGCGGCGCGGCTGAGGATCGTCCATCGCCGGAAAAGGCTGGCTCCGTCCGGCCGGGTCAAGGCTCGCGGCCGATCGCGAGGCCCCCTCGCCGGCCTCACCCTCCCCGCCGTCCGCTGTCCGCCGTTGAGCCGGGACGCGGTGTGACCGATCTTGGCTCATGCCCCGCACGCACGGAACGCCGCATCGCTTCGCCTTCGTCGCCGGCCTGCTCTCCGCCGGGCAGGCCCTGGCATCCGCCGGGTGCGCCCCGGCGCCGCCTTCGTCCGCCGCGCCGGGCGCGGATCTGTCCTCCGGAACGCACGTGGTGCTGCTGGGGACCGGCACGCCGAACCCCGAACCGGCGGCCTCCGGCCCCGCCACCGCGGTGCTGGTCGGCGGCCGGGCCTACCTCGTGGACGCTGGCCCCGGGATCGTGCGGCGCGCGGCGGAGGCCGCGGAGCGCTACGGCGTGGACGGGCTCACGGCGGCGCGCCTCGACATCGCGTTCCTCACGCACCTGCACAGCGACCACACGGTGGGCCTGCCCGATCTCATCCACACGCCCTGGGTGGCGGAGCGGGAGGCGCCGCTGAAGCTGTTCGGACCCGATGGCACGGCGGCGATGGCCATGCATCTGACCGCGGCGTGGGAGGCGGACTTCGAGAACCGGCTCAGCGGCAGCCAGCCCGCGACGCCCGACGGCTGGCGAGTGGAGGCGGTCGACATCGACCCGGGCGTTATCTACGAGGACGACCGCGTCCGCGTGACCGCCTTCGCCGTCCCGCACACGGGCTGGCCGGAGGCCTACGGCTACCGGTTCGACGGCGCGGGCCGAACGGTCGTCATCTCCGGGGACACCGCCCCGACCGATGCCATCGTCGAGATGTGCGACGGGTGCGACGTGCTGGTGCACGAGGTGTACTCGGCCACGACGTTTCGCGACCGTCCGCCGGAATGGCAGACGTATCACGCCCAGGCGCATACCTCGACCGTCGAACTGGCGGAACTCGCGACGAGGGCGCGGCCGGGGATCCTCGTGCTCCACCACCAGCTGGGCTGGGGGGCGACGCCCGAAGAGATGGTCGCGGAGATTCGCGCCGCGGGCTACGACGGACCGCTCGCCTATGGCCGGGATCTTGACGTGTACTGAGATGCGTGCCGGTCGGAGGATCGAGGTCCGCGCCGCGCGCGCGGCGGTTGCCCCGGCGCTCGCGCTACTCGCGCTCGCGGGGTCGGCGGTCGCCGCGCCCGCGCCGGCATACTCGGCCCCGGGGTCGGCCCGTGCGGTCCGCACGGACGCGGTTCAGGCGCGCGAGCCGCCCGCGTCGCCCCATGCTGCCGCGGCGATGCGGATGGCGCGCGACGCGCAGCGCGCGTTCGAGCACGTCCGGCGCCGCAACTTCCCGCGCGGCCCGCTGGTCAACCCGAAGTGCGGCGAGGGGATCGGGCGCTTCTGCCTCGTCGAGGGTTGGGATGACGACGATTGGGAGCCGGTCCCGGAGGCGGAAGAGGTCGTGGCGGAGCGACTCGCCCTGATTGCGGTCCTCGACAGCGCCGCCCGGATCGCCCCCGGCGACGAGTGGCTCACAGGGCAGCGCGTCGCCTACCGGCTGGAGGCCGGCCGCGCGGAAGAGGCGCTCGCGCTGCTGGAGGTCTGCCCCGTGGAGGGTGCGTGGTGCGAGGCGCTGGCCGGATTCGTCCTCCAGGAGAGCGGCCGCTACGCGGAGGCGGAGGCGGCCTTCGAGCGGGCGCTCGGCCGGATGACGGTAGAAGAGCGCTGCGATTGGACCGAACCCGGACCGGTTCTCGACCGCCGCTCGCGCGGCCGTTACGAACGCTTCGCCTGCGGAAGCTCGCCCCGGCGCGCCGTGGAGCGCTCGTTCTGGCATCTCTCCGATCCGCTCTGGCTCGTGCCGGGACTGGAGCGGCGCTCAGAACACCTCGCCCGCCGCGTCCGCGCCGCGCTTCAGGCCGACGCCGCGAGCCCCCGGCGGCTGCCGTGGGGCGACGATCTCACCGAGATCACGCTGCGCTTCGGCTGGCCCGCGGGCTGGGAGCGGGCGCGCCGCCGGTTCGTGGGCGTGCGCACCGAGGAACTCGTCTGGGCGCGCCGCCTTCCGGGCGCGCAACGCTTCACGGTGTCGCGCCTCGGGACGGCGGAGGAGGGGCCGCTGTGGAAGCTGGACGAAGCGGACGCCCGCACGAGCTGGACGCCGGCCTTCGGCGAAGTTCTGGAGTTGCCCCATCAGGTGGCCGGCTTTCGGCGCGACGGGCGCCGGCGCGTGGTGGCGGCGTTCACATGGCCGGACTCGTTGCCCTCCTGCGATCTGGAGCGCGGTCTCTTCCTCGCCGACGCCCACGGCGTGACCGCCTCGCGCACCGGCCGCGGCGGCGGGCCGCTATCGGTCGCGGAGCCCCGGGCGGCCGCCCCCGCCACCCTCGTCGGCGTCGAAGCGCGCTGCGCGGAGGAACCGGGCGCCGCCCGCGCACGGATCCCTCTCGCTGAAGGCCATCCGCTGCTCTCCGACATCCTCCTGCTGCACGCGGGCGGCGCCCTCCCCTCCACGCTCGCCGGAGCGCTGGCCCGCGCGCGAGGCGACCGCACCGCCCGGGCGGGCGAGACCTTGGCCGTCTACTGGGAGTGGTACGGCTCCCCCCCGTCCGCCGCCGCCCTCGAGGTGACGCTTTCCCTGGCGCGCGAGGGGAAGGGGTTCTGGCGCAGGGCGCTCGAGTGGAGCGGCCTCGCGGGTCGCGACACCGAACAGGCCGGCATCCGTTGGGTCGAGGCGGCGACTCCCGGTGCCGAGGGCCGCACCGTCGAACTCCGCCTCCCGCTCCTCGACGAAGGGCGATACCGCCTGACTCTCCACGTCCTTTCCCCCGCGCACGGCCAAGCCGAGTCCAGCGTCGAAATCCAAATCGTCGCCGCGCCTCCGCCCGCCGCCGCGCGGCGCAGCGGGACCGTCGGCGCGGGGCCCCGGCTCGTTCCCGGCCCAACCCATTCCACACAAGGAGGCCGACCCGTGATCCGCACCCCGATCGTCCCGGCCGTCGTCCGCCACGTCGTCCCCGCGATGGTTTCCGTCCTCGCTGCCGCCGCCCTGGTTTCCGGGTGCGGCGAGGCCGGCGAGCAGGCGGAACCGGACGCTGCGGCCGCCGCCACCGGGCGCACGCCGCAGTTCGAGAACGAGCACGTGCAGGTGTGGAAGAGCGTGATCGCGCCCGACCAGCCGCTCGAGATGCACCGCCACGACAACCCGCGCGCCATCATCGCGCTCAGGGGCGGGACGCTCACCGTGGTCAGCGACGGCGGGAAGCGGCGCGACATGACGTGGGAGACGGGCCGGGCCTATTGGCTCGACGCCGATCCTCCGGGCGAGCTTCACGGGGACGTGAACCAGGGATCCGAACCCGTCGAGGTTATCGTCGTGCAGCTGAAGGGCGTTGGCCCCGGGCCGTCCACGCCGTGACGGGCCCGCCCTCGACGTGCATATTCCGCCCCCCGCGCGACGACGCGATCCATCCGCAGCCGATACCGGAGGCCCCATGAACCCCCGCGCCCCACTCCCGCGACGCCCCGGCCCCGCCCTCGCCCTCGCGCTTGCCCTCGCCGCAGCTGCGGGCTGTGCGGGCGATGGTTCGTCTCCGGCGGCCTCGACCGCCGATCTCGAGCCGGACGAAGTGCTCGCCGATTCGCTGATCGGCGCGTGGGTCGAGGCTGCGGGAGGCATGGCGGCCTGGCACGACATCGAATCCGCTCGCTACACGATCACGACCGTGTGGTACGACTCGACCGGCGCGATCGAGCGCATGCGACCGCGGCGCGTGGAGTACCGCAAGGTGGACGGCGTCGAGCAGACGCGGATCGAGCGGCCCGAGGCCGAGGGCCTCTACGTGCACACCTTCACCGGCTCCGACATGTGGGCCACGCTCAACGAGCGTCTCCTCGAACCGGGGATCCGGGCCTGGGACGAGTCCGAGTACGTGGGACGCGACGTGGTCTACTGGTTCGGGCTCCCCTACAAGCTGTTCGATCCGGGCGTCAACCGCCGGGCCGGCCCGTGGGAGAGCGGTGGGTACGAGGTCCGGATCACCTTCGGCGACGGCGTCGGACTTCAGTCCGGAGACCGCTACTTCTACTACTTCCTCGACGACGACCCCTGGCCGGAGCAGGTGCACTACATCTCCCAGGGGAGAGGCGAGGAAAGCCGCGCGCGCATGTACTGGGACGGATACGAGCAGGTCGGTGACTTCACGTATGTCATCTCCCGGCTCTATCGGGATACGGAGATGAACCCGACCCGCGAACTCCGCCATGATGACGTCGAACTGAACCCCGTTCTGTCGGATTCCATCTTCCAGCGGCCGGCCTTCTAGGAGCGGCTGCCCCATGCCCGAGGCGAAAGGCCCCGACCCGAGCCGCGCGGTCGAGGACTACCTGAAGGCGGTGTACAAGCTGCAGGCCGAGGCCGGGGGCGCGGCGGTGTCGACGACGGCGCTCGCCGAGGAACTGGATCGCTCGGCGGCGTCGATCACCCGCATGGTGCAGGGGTTGGCGGCGCAGGGGCTGCTGAGCTACACGCGCTACCGCGGCGTCCGGCTTACCCCGCTCGGCGAGGTGACGGCGCTCGGGATCATCCGCCGGCACCGGGTGATCGAACTCTACCTCATCGAGAAGCTCGGGTACTCGTGGGAGGACGTGCACGCCGAGGCCGAGCGCCTGGAGCACGCCGCCTCCGATGTCCTCATCGACCGCATGGCGGAGGCGCTGGGAGAGCCGTTGATCGACCCGCACGGGAGCCCCATCCCCACGCGCGATGGAGAGCTCGCGGCGACCTCGTGGGTCCCGCTCGCCGACATCGGGGACGGGGGTCGGGGCGTGGTGCGCGAGGTGTCCGACCAGAGTCCGCAGATGCTGCGGGAACTCGCCGCCCTGGGGCTCTTCCCCGGCACGCGCATACGCTGCCTGCGCGAACGCGAGGGCGGCGGAGCGCTGCTCGAGGTGGGGGATCGCTCGTTCGAGGTCGAGCCCGCGCTCGCCGGCGCCGTCTTCGTCGAACCCGACGCCTGATCGGCGGTCGCTTCAGTCGAGGAGGGCGGGGAGGACCGTGCCCGCCTCGCCGCGGAGCGCCGCCGCGGCCGCGTCGCTGAGGGCCGTCCGGCGCACGTTGACTTCCACGATGTGGCCTCCGGCCTCCAGCGTCGCGAGCGGCAGGGCGGCGGCGGGGTAGACGACCGCGCTCGTCCCGATCACGAGGCAGAGGTCGGCGCGCTCGGCCAGTTCCCGGGCGCGGCCGAGGACTTCGGCGTCCAGCGGCTCGCCGAACAGGACGATGTCCGGGCGGCGCAGGCCGCCGCACGCGCCGCAGCGGGGCAGGGCGTCGCCGAGCGCCTCGGCCGGGAAGCGCGTCCCGCAGCCGTCGCAGCGGTCACGGCCCACGGCCCCGTGAAGTTCGATCGGGAGGGCCGGGTCGGCGGAGGCGTCTCCCGCCGCCTCGATCGCGGCGCGCGTGTGGAGGCCGTCCACGTTCTGGGTTATGAGACCGGCCTCGCCGCGGCGCAGGAAGAAACGTGCCAGCGCCCGGTGTCCGGCGTTGGGCCGGCAGCCGGCGAGCGCGGAACGGCGCCAGGCGTACCACTCCAGGACGGTGCGCGGGTCGCGCGCCAACGCCTCCGGCGTGGCGAGTTCCTCGGGCCGGTACGACCTCCACAGGCCCCCGGCATCGCGGAAGGTGGGCACCCCCGACTCGGCGGAGATGCCGGCGCCGGTGAGCGCGATCACCCGCCGGGCTTCGCGCACGAGCCTGCGCGCGGTTCGCCATTGACCCTCTTCCATCGCCCGCCGATCTTTGTGGCGCCGACCCCTGCCTCGGCGTGCCGCGCCGCCCGCCCGCCGCGCCGCCCGCGAAGGACGCTGAGCCATCCTGCGAGACGGACCCACGAACGGGACGATGAACGCGTGAGCACGAGAATCAAGGCCGACGGCGCCACCTGGCGCGCGACTCTCGCCGAAGAGGGTGGCGAGCGCGTGGTCGTTTTCTTCTGCACCTCGACCGACCAGCGCCCCTATCGGGTCGTCCGGGTGGACGCGGACCGATACGCGGGGAGCGGGAGCTTCGAGGAGATCCCGGAGGAGGAACTCCGGGCGCTGTTCGACGCTTCGCGTTCGATGGGGATTCCGCGGGACTACCCGACGTACGGTCCTTGAGCGGCGGAACCGCGGGCGGAGCGACGCCGGGCGCGGGAGCGGCTGCGGGCGTCGATCTCCATCTCCACTCGACGCACAGTGACGGGACGATCCCCGTCGACGAGGTCGTGCGGACCGTCGCGGAGGCCGGCCTGGCGGGCTTCGCGCTCACCGATCACGACACGACCTCCGGGCTCGCCGAGGCGGAGGCCGCGGCCCTCAGGCACGGCCTCCGCTTCCTGCCGGGCGCGGAGTTGTCGGCCAACGAGCCGGGGCGATCGGTGCATCTCCTCGCGTTCGGCTTCGATCGCGAGCACCCGGGGCTGCAGGACTTCCTCCGCCGGTATCGGGAAGACCGGCGCCGGCGCGCCCGACGGATCGTCGAGCTCCTGCAGGCGGCGGGGGTAGCGTTGACCGGCGAGGACGTGAAGCGGCAGACGGGCGCGGCGGCCCCGACCCGGGCGCATGTCGCGCGCGCGATGGTCGCCGGGGGGCACGTATCGGACCTGAGCGCGGTGTTCCGGCTGTATCTTTCACGAGGCTGCCCCGCGTTCGTTCGCAAGAAGGAGACGCCGCCGAAGCTGGTGTTCGATCAGGTGCATGCGGCGGGCGGGGTCGTATGCGTCGCGCACCCGGGGACGGTGCACGGCGTGGATGATGTCCGCCGGTGGGCGGGCGAAGGGCTCGACGGGGTCGAGGTCGTGCACCCGGCGAACAAGGCCGCCGTGCAGGCCCGCATGAAGGCCGTGGCCGACGAACTCGGCCTGCTCACGTGCGGCGGCTCGGACTGGCACGGGCCGAGCACGGGGAGACGGAGCCCGGGCTGGGCGCATGTGCCCGCCCGCTGGATGGAGGCGATCCGCGAGCGGACGCACTTCGGTCGCGCCGCCCGCCGGAATTCGGTTCGGCAATGACCGGCAGGACGGTTATCTTGTCATATGTCGGCGGGGAGGTTCCCGCCCGGGAGGTACAGGCGCCATGAGCGAG
Organism: Candidatus Palauibacter sp.; assembly: GCF_965222475.1. GTDB lineage: Bacteria > Gemmatimonadota > Gemmatimonadetes > Palauibacterales > Palauibacteraceae > Palauibacter. The sequence goes on from NZ_CBDCUB010000008.1 coordinate 1,194,803, forward strand.
ATGACACAGGCCACCGAACCGATCGTCACCCTGACCCGGGAGGCGGCCGAGAAGGTGAGAGAGTTCCAGGCCGGAGCGGAGGTCGAGGCCGTGCTCCGGGTGAGCGTCATCCCGGGCGGCTGCTCGGGTTTCGAGTACGGGCTGGACATGGACACGACGATTCGCGACGACGATTTCACTTTCGAGTCCGAAGGGGTGCCCGTGGTCATCGACCCGTTCAGCGCGCAGTACCTCGCCGGTCTCTCGATCGGATACCACAGTTCGTTTCAGGGCACCGGCTTCACGTTCGAGAATCCGAACGCGACCGGGAGCTGCGGCTGCGGGACGTCCTTCGCCGTCTAGGCGGCGGAACCTCGGCGTCCGGCCGGGCCCGGCGGTGCGCGTGAGAGCGTCCGTCCCCTTCCGGGTGGGCCTCACCGGCACGGTGGCGGCGGGGAAGAGCGCCGTGGCCCGCCGGCTGGCCGCGTTCGGCGCCACCGTCATCGACTCCGACGAACTCGCCCGCGAAGTCGTGCGGCCGGGCTCGGCGGCCTTCCGGGAGATCCGCGACGTGTTCGGCGAAGACGTGATCGGCTCCGATGGGGCCATCGACCGCGCGGCGCTCGCGGGGGCGGTCTTCGGCGACGACGAGGCGCGGGCGCGTCTCGAGCGCATCTCCCACGCGGGCATCCGCGAACTGCGAGCCCGTCGCGTGGCGGAGGCGACGGCCGCCGGCGAGCGCGTGATCGCGGAGGAGATCCCGCTCCTGTTCGAAGTCGGCCTGGATGAAGATTACGACATGATCGTGGCGATCGACGCGCCGGCGGAAGTACGCGAGGGGCGGGCGCGGCGTTCACGGGGCTGGAGCCCCGAGCGCTTCGCGGCCGTCGATGCGGCCCAGCTCCCGGCCTCCGAGAAACGGCGGCGGGCGGACCGCGTGCTCGACAACGCGGGCGATCCCGAACGGCTCGACCAGGCGGCCCGTGAACTGTGGGAGGGCATCCTGGCGGCCGCCCGGACCCGGGACGCGGATGCGGCCGCGGGGGCGGAAGACGATGTCTGACGGCCGCCGAGTCGTGCCCCGGATGTCTTCCGCGCGGGCCGCCGCTCTCCGGGCGGTTCGGAGCCGCCTGCACGCGGCGGCGTCCGTCGTGCTGACGACGCACGTGAACCCGGACGGCGACGGCATCGGAAGCATGGTGGCGCTGGCGTCGCGGCTCCTGCGGCGTGGTGCGGAAGTCACCATCGTCACGCCGAGCCCTCCCCCGCGTTCCCTCCGCTTCCTCCTCACGGAAGTGCCGGCGCTTGTCCAGCAGGACCCCGCCGCCGCGGATCCGCTGAACCGGGCCGACTGCCTGGCCATCCTCGACACGGCCGAGCCGAAGCGCCTCGGCCGTCTGCCGGGATACGCGGCCCGAGTCGGGGGCGTCCTCATCGACCATCACCCGCCCACCGGAGCCGCCCTCGTGGACCCCGCGATCCGCGACCCGTCGGCCTGCGCCACGGGGGAACTCATCTTCGACCTCCTGTCGTTCGATGAAGACCCGCTCACCCTGCGCGAGGCGGAGGGTCTGTACGCGGCCATCTCGACGGACACCGGTTCCTTCCGTTTCTCCAACACGACCCCCCGCACCCATGCCATCGCGAGCGTGCTGCTCGGGGCGGGGGTGGACTCGGGGGCGATGTATCGAGCCCTGTACGGCGTCTACACCCGCGGCCGGCTCGGGCTGCTGCGGCTCGGTCTCGAGCGGCTCGAGGTCGACCCCCGCGCGCCGATCGCCTGGATCGCCCTCGATCACCGGGCGCTCTCGAGGGTCGGGGCGCGCGGCGAGGACACGGAAGGCCTGGTCGAGTTTCCGCGCCGCCTCGAGGGGATCGAGGTCGGGCTCTTCTTCCGCGGCCTGGCCCCCGACCGGACGAAAGTGTCGCTGCGTTCCAACGGAAGCGTGAATGTGTCCGGCGTGGCGCAACTCCTGGGGGGCGGAGGGCACGCGAAGGCGTCCGGCGCGATCATCGAACTCGATCTGGAACAGGCGGTCCGCGTCGTGCTGGATGCGTTGCGTCCGCTCGTGGAGGCGGCCACCGAGCCGGAACCGCCCTCGCCGCGCTGACGGGGGTCGATTGCCTCCGGAAGGGCGTCGTCCGTATGTTCGGGGCGTGCCGTTTGCGTCCGGGAGATCCGTTGGGGGTCTCCTGAGAGGGGTTCTGGTGGTGGAGGTGAGAGATGGACGCGAAGGTGGGGAAGAACATGCCCGGCCCCCGGAACGGGGCGCTCGATCCCCGGTCCCGGACGGCCCGTCTCGGGGACCTGAGCCGGCGGGTTCCCCCGCCGAGCATCGGCGATATCTGGCTTTTCCCGCCGCTCCCCCAGGTCGAGGATTCGTCCGAGTTTCTCCTCTTCACGCGTATCCTCGAGAATGGAAAACGGGCGCTCTACAGCGCGCGCATGGTCCCGGCCAACGGGAAGCCGACCCATCAGGTGGTGGTGGAGCACGGCCGCGCGCCCGCCGACCGCGTCCCGGGTCTCGTCGCCGGTCTCCAGCGGCGGCTGAGGCAGGCGACGCCGGCGCGACATGTGTCGATCGACGGCGATGACGAGCGCTGGGAGACCTTCCTCGAGCAGTACCGGGAGACCGACGCGGCCGATTGATCGCGGTCGACAGGGGCATTAGCTTCGAGGGTGATCGGCGGATCGCCCCCGGGGTCGGTCCGCCTCCTGATTCTCTGGACGGCGGGATATCGCAGTGAACCCTTTGGACGCGCCGACTCGCGGGATAACGCCGGAAGAGTTGCGTCGCGCTCTGGAAGCCCGGGGACACCGGTTTACGGCCCAGCGCGCCGCGGTGTACCGCGTCCTCTCGGGGACGACGGCGCATCCGACGGCGGATGACGTCTTCACCTCGGTCCGGGAACATATCCCCGACATCAGCCTCGCCACGGTGTACAAGGCGCTCGAGGCGTTCGTCACCTGCGGCGTCGCCCGCAAGCTCTCGCTCGGCGCCGGTCCGGCGCGGTACGACGGCCGCACCGACGAACACGAGCACATCCGCTGCCTCTCGTGCGGGCGCGTGCAGGACATCGAGGGTCTGCGCCCCCGCGACTGGATGCAGGGTCTGTCCGAGATGACGCCCTTCGACGTCGTCGGCTATCGTCTCGAACTGGAGGGCTACTGCCCCGACTGCCTCCACTGACCGGAACGGATCTGCCCGCCGTCCTCGCCGGTCACGGGTGGACCGACCGGCACAACTTCCTCGACCTTCCGCCCGCCCTCTCCGGATGGGACGCGTCCGCCGTCGTCATCCTGCCCGTCCCGTACGAAGCCACGACGAGCTGGGGGACCGGTACGCGGGAAGGCCCGGCGGCGATCATCGAGGCCTCCCGCTACATCGAGTGGTACGACGAGGAACTCGATTCCGAGCCGTACGAAGTCGGCGTCTGCACGCTCCCATCGATCGACCTCGGCACGGAGGGGCCGGAGCTGGCGGTGGCGAGGCTCCGCGCGCTGTACGACGACCTCCTCGAGGCCGCCGGGGACCGCTTCGTCATCGGGCTGGGCGGAGAACACTCCATCTCGAGTGCGCCGGCCACGGCCTGGCTGGACCGGCTCGGCGGTGACGTGACGATCCTCCAGTTCGACGCCCACGCCGACCTCAGGGATCGTCACCACGGCTCGCCGTGGAACCATGCCTGCGTGATGCGGCGCGTGCTGGAACGAAGCGCGAACATCGTATCGGTCGGCATCCGGGCGCTCACCCTGGAGGAGCGCGACATCATCCGCGACCGCGGACTCGAGGTCGTCTTCGCGCACGAGATGCGGCGTCCGGGGTGGGTCGAGCGGGCGCTCCGGGCGCTGGGGGAGAACGTCTACATTACGTTCGACGTGGATTTCTTCGACCCGTCGCTCATGCCGGCCACGGGCACGCCCGAGCCGGGCGGGGGCGGGTGGTGGGACGCCCTCGATCTCCTCTCCCGGGTCTTCCGTGAGCGCAACGTGGTGGGGGCCGACCTCGTCGAACTCGCGCCGCGCCGCGGCGAGGAGGCCTCGGCCTTCACGGCCGCGAAGCTCGCCTACAAGATGATCGGGTTCCGGGCCGCTGGAGGCTGAGTCAGGCGCCGGCGACGCGGCGGCGCTCGAGGCTCTCGAGTTCCTCCTCCACGAGCTGGCGCCGGAGCAACCGCGCGTAGGTGCCCTCGGCCGCGATCAGATCCTCGTGCACGCCGCGTTCCACGAGCCGTCCATCGTCGAGGACGAGAATCAGGTCGGCGGTGCGGACCGCGGATACCCGGTGCGACACGATGATCGACGTCCGCCCGGACATATAGTCGCGCAGCGCCTCCAGGATCGCCGTCTCCGTCTCCGAATCCACGGCCGAGAGGGCGTCGTCGAGGATCAGGATCGGCGCGTCGCGGTGGACCGCGCGGGCCAGCGTGGCGCGCTGTTTCTGCCCCCCGGAGAGGTTGATGCCGCGCTCGCCCAGACGGGTGTCGATCCCGGTGGGGAGGACGGCGAGCGTCTTCTCGAGCTGCGAGACGGCGAGCGCGCTCCGGAGTTCGTCGGTGAGCGGCGCCCCCGCCGCCTCCTCGCCCCGGCGCAGTTCGATGTTCGTCCTCAGCCGCATGCTGAAGAGGAAGGGTTCCTGCGGGACGAAGGCGATCGCGTCCCGGAGAGCCTCCAGCCGGATCTGCCGGATGTCCGCGCCGTCCACGCGGATCGCGCCCCCGGTCACGTCGTAGAGGCGGGGGATGAGCGCGGCCAGCGTCGACTTCCCGCTCGCGGTGGCCCCCACGATGGCGACCGTCTGGCCGGGTTCGATGCGGAACGAGATGCGGTGGAGGATGTCGCGCTCTCCGCCCGGATACCGGAAGGAGACGTCATCGAACGCCACCGCGCCGCGCGGAGCGGGGAAGGCGACCGGCGTCTCCGGGTCGCGGATCCCGGGCGCGATCCCGAGCAGTTCGTTGAGCCGCCCCATCGACGCGGCCCCGCGCTGGAAGAGGTTCGTCACCCAGCCGAGCGCGATCATCGGCCACATGAGCAGCGTGAGGTAGAATGAGAAGGCGACGAAATCGCCGAGGCTGATCGCCCCGCGCAGTACCTGTCCGCCGCCGAACCAGAGCACGACGACGGCGCCGACGCCCGTGAAGAACATGAGCGAGGGATGGAACATCCCCCACACGCGGGCGAGGCCGAGGTTGAGCGACTTGTAGTGCCGGTTCAGGGCCTCGAAACGGTGTGCCCGCGCGTCTTCGCGCACGTACGCCTTCACGATGCGGGCGCCGGCGAGGTTCTCCTGCGCGAAGTTGGACAGCTCCGAGAACTGGGCCTGGATCTTCTCGAAGCGCTGATGGATCTGCCGGCCGAAGATGAACACGACGGGGGGGAGGACGGCCATCGGGATCATCGCCCACAGCGTCAGCATGGGGTCGATCCAGATCATCAACCCGAGGGCCAGCGTGGCGACGGTGGCGGTGTTGACCGCGTACATGATCGCGGGGCCCGCGACCATGCGGACCGCCTGCACGTCGTTCGTGGCCCGGCTCACGAGGTCGCCGGTGCGCCACGCGTCGAAGAACTGCGGCGGGAGACGCATGAGGTGACCGAAGAGATCCCGCCGCAGATCGGTCTCCATCCGCCGGCTGAGGCCGTTGAGCAGCTTCCGCATCCAGAACCGCGTGACGCCGGCGAGCAGGGAAATCCCCGCGAGCAGCGCCGCGTAGCGCAGGATGAGTTCGGGGCGGAGTTCCTGTTCCAGCGCGTCGATCGCCATCTTGAGTATATAGGGGGCCGCGACGGTGAACAGATTGCTGACGATGACGAGGAGGAGCCCGGCCGAGATTCCCAACCGGTACGGGCGGAAGTAGGGTAGCAGCGTTCGAAGGGATTTCAAGGCATCTCCGGTGGACCGGCCGAGCGGACGCGGCGGATGGCGGGGGTCGCCCGGCGCGCCGTCGAACGTACGCGCGCGCCGGGGGCCGTACAATGACAGGAAGGAAGCTTGATGACTGCAAAACGGGGCATTGAACGCCTCGTCGCGACGGGCGCGGCGGCGCTTGCGACGATCGCTCTCGCGGCGGGTTGCGCGCCGGAGATCGTCCCCGATCGGGCGCGGACGGAAGGGGATGCGGGGGAGAACCCGCCCCCGGCGTCGCCCGTGCGGCGGGCTCCGGCCGCGCCGGACACCGAAACGACGGAAGGTGGAGCGCCCGCCGAGGGCGGGAACGAGGCCGAGGTCTCCTTCACGATGGTCCAGGTCAGGGCCGGCGCCGAGTTCGAGATCGAACTCATCGATCCGATCCGCGTGGGTGAACAACGCCCCGGGGACCGTTTCAGGGCGGGGGTGATCCGGCCGCTGATCGAGAACAACATGGTTCTCGTGCCGATGAACTCGCTCGTCGAGGGTGCGATCACCGCGATGGAGATATCGGGCGACGGGGGTGAAGCGATGATCAAGCTCCGCTTCCTCGAGGTCTTCTTCAACGGGCGGGAGTGGCCGATATCGGCGTCGGTCGTCTCGATCGATGCCGCGGGGTTGGGCGCGTGGGCCGACGAGGCGGCGACGGAGCCGATCCTGGGTCGCGTGATCGGGGGCGGTCGTCGGGGGTCGGTCGTCGGAGCGGCGGCCGGCGTGGCGCCGGGCACGGCGATCCTGCTGCCGGCGGGGGACGCGGCCCCGGGGCTCGATCCCGGGGCGATCCTGAGGGTGCGGCTGGACGAACCGTTCGTGTTCGGGATCCCCGCCATGTGAGTCCGTTACTTCGCCACGGGCGTCCGCACGCCCACCCTGGGGCAGTCGGGTTCCAGCGGGCATTCGCCGCAGCGCGGGGCGCGGGCCAGGCAGAGAGAGCGCCCGAAAGTGATGAGGAGCATGTGCATCCGGAATCGCTCTTCGGGGGGCACCCGATGGGCCAGGATTGCGTGCGTCCGGTCGGCGGAGGCCCGCGGAGGGGCCCACGCCAGGCGGCGGGCGATGCGCAGGACGTGCGTGTCGACGGGGAGCACCGGCCGCCGCAGCGAGAAGCAGAGCACGCAGGCGGCGGTCTTCACGCCGACGCCGCGGAAGGTCGTCAGATAGGCGATCGCCTCGTCGTCGTCCATCTCCCCGAGGTGGTCGAGCGACAGTCGGCCGACCTCGGCGGCGAGCCGTTCGAGGGCGTGGAGGATGGCCGGCACCTTCCGGTTCGCCAGCCCCGCGACACGGACGGCGTCCTCCAGCGCCTCCGGGCCGGCGCCAAGCACGGACTCCCAGCAGATCGAGACGGGTTGGCCGGAGTGTCCCGAGGGGTCCTCGCCCCCGGGCCGCGGCTCGCGCGGGAACCGTTCGGCGAGGTTGCGCCAGGCACGGTCCCGGTTCCGGTCGGTCGTCGACTGGCTCAGGATCGTCAGGATGAGTTCGTCGAGCGGAGCGAGCTGCGGCTTGTCGGGCACGGGGAACCGTCGAGCGAGGCGCCGGAGGACGAGACCGGCCTCCGGGCCGGGAGGTGTATCCCCTGCGGAACTCACGGCGGAACTCACGCTGGCGCGTCCCTCCTCTCCGGACCGTCGCGACTCCCGCGGCCACGGCGAACCTTCTAGGTTGGCGCGCAGTGTACCCTGACGCCGGATCCCCCAGCAACGAATCCCGAGGTCGGATACGTTGGATCCCCGCCTCACGGAGGCGCGCAATCCGCGCACCCGCGCGATCGATCGGGCCGACAGCGTCACGATCGTCCGCCTGATCCAGGCGGAGGATCGGGCGGTGCCGGAGGCCATCGCCTCGCAGGCGGAGGGGATCGCGCGCGTGGTGGACGACATCGTCGAGCGCTTCCGCCGCAGGGGGCGTCTCATCTACGCGGGCGCCGGGACGAGCGGCCGACTCGGGGTCCTCGACGCGGCGGAATGCCCGCCCACGTTCGGCGTCGACCCGAGCCTCGTGCGGGCGATCATCGCCGGAGGGCCGGGCGCGCTCGCGCGGAGCGCCGAGGGGGCCGAGGACTCGCGGGCGGGCGGGGCGGAAGCCGTTCGCGAGCTGGGGGTCGGGCCCGCGGATCTCGTGCTCGGGATCGCCACCTCCGGGACGACCCCGTACGTCCTCGGGGCGCTGCGCGAGGCGGCTTCGCTCGGCGCGGGGACGGCCTTTCTCGGCTGCACGGAGCCGGCGCGGGAAGTCGCCGACCTGGTGGACCACCTCATCCTCCCGCTCGTCGGTCCCGAAGTCATCGCCGGCTCCACGCGGATGAAGGCGGGGACCGCGACGAAGCTCGTGCTGAACACGATCACGACGGCGGCGATGGTCCGCGGCGGGCGCGTGTACGAGAACCTCATGGTGGACCTGCGCGCGCGCTCCGCGAAGCTCGTCGACCGGGGGATTCGGATCTTCACGATGGTGACGGGCGCGTCGCGCGCGGAGGCCCGGCGCGCGTTGATCCGCACGGGCGGCGCCGCGAAAACGGCGCTCGCGATGCACGCGCTCGGCGTCGATCGGGCGCGCGCCGAACGGTATCTGGATTGCGTCGACGGCTTCCTCGGCCTGGCGATCGAGCGTTTCGGCGGCGGCTGGCGCCCCCGCTATGGCGGCTACCCGCCGGCGCCGGGCTGGCCCGATGGCCCTGAACTCCTCGCCCGGCTGGGCGAGGCGCCCGCCCGCCTCGCCGCCGCCCGGGAGGCGGGCGCGGCGGCGGACGCGGCGGGCCGGGGCGTGCCCGCGCGGCGAACGGCCTGGAGCCCGGGCCGGCACGCCGCGCACCTGGCGGCGTTCGAGCGGGAGGCGGTGCGGCCGCGCCTCGAGGGTTGGCTCGTGGAGCCGGGCGACCCGGCG